>NZ_CP084994.1:0-3926631 GCF_044793945.1 Glutamicibacter arilaitensis | reverse complement strand
TAAGGGCGTCCCACTTCCATCATTTAATGCAATGTTGATCACATAAAACCCGAATCCGGGCTTTATTTTCGCCATTTTGGCGACGCTATCACCACTGATTCTATCCACTATCCACATGGTTATGCACAGTCCGGTGGAAAAAGTTAGCAGTTTGGTTGTGGAAAACGTCTTTTCCCTTGATATCTCGGCTTTTCAAGGTGCCCGTGACGTGGTTTTTCATGCCAAAATGTGAGGTGTCTTTCGTTAAAAGCTGTAGTAATCCACAAGTTTGGGGTAGATTGTTCACAGGTAAGACTCCGATATTCACAGGGGCGCCGTTACCGCGCGCCAATTTGACCTACGGCTCGATTTTTCCTATCGTTATTCAGTCCTATGTGTGCGTTTTGTGACCTGCTCAGTTTTTAGAAGAGCCCGCGAAATCACGCATTTTATAAAGAACGAGCGTCAGCCTGTTGTTATCCAGCTAGCTAGTAGCGGGTACGGCGCATCACTTAAATTTCTTGGAGTGTCACCGTGAGCAAGCGGACTTTTCAGCCAAACAACCGTCGTCGTGCTAAGAAGCACGGTTTCCGTCTTCGTATGCGTACCCGTGCGGGTCGCGCAATCCTTTCGGCTCGTCGCGGCAAGAACCGCACCGAGCTTTCCGCATAAATTTGTGGATCAGCATTTGGCTTCATAGTTCTGATGGAATCAACTAGATCCGTCTAGGCCAATAATGTTGCCAAAGAATCAGCGATTGCGCTTAGCGCAAGACCTTACAGTCACAGTACGTTCCGGCGCCCGAAGCGGACGCCGGAACGTCGTGCTATATGCACGCCCTCGCCCCGAAGGGGTCATGGGGGACCGGTTTGGATTTATTGTTTCCAAGGCAGTGGGAATTGCGGTTAAGCGGAACCTTGCGAAACGTCGCATGCGTGAAGTTGCCCATGAGCTTAGGCGCGTGGATGGAAACCTGGACATAGTCGTTCGTGCCCTGCCTGGAGCCGCCGAGCTCTCTTGGGACGAGCTGCGAACGCAGGTTAACACTGCTTTCGCATCGGTGCTTCGTAAAACAGAGGCCCGCTGATGCGTAAGGACATAGCTTTCCGAACTGGACCGGCGTGGTTCATCATCGATATTCCACGCAATCTTCTTATCGGGTTTCTTAAGTCCTACCGAAAGATCATCTCGCCAATTTATGGCGATGTATGCCGATACTTTCCTAGCTGTTCTGCCTATGGGCTCGAAGCGGTGACTCAGCACGGTGCCATAAAAGGCGTCGTTTTGACTGCCTGGCGGGTTCTGAGGTGTAATCCATTTTCCCACGGCGGCGTAGACCACGTTCCTGAGGGGCCACGGATTTGGCCTGAAGGTAAACTGCCGAGGATCATAGTTCTGAATCATCCTGTGATTCCCGACGATGAAGACGCCGCGGATAGCGGCCACAAGGAGCTTGACCGCTAATGAACTTTCTAGACACGATATTGACTCCGTTCACGTATTCCGTGTCGTGGGTCCTGTGGGCCTTCCACGAACTGTTCACCATCATGGGTATGGACGAGGGCTCGGGCGTGACATGGACGTTGTCCATCATCTTCCTGGTCCTGCTCATCCGTACACTGTTGATCCCGGTCTTCGTCAAGCAGATCAAGAGCCAGCGTGCGATGCAGGCGCTGCAACCTGACCTGCGAAAGCTCCAGGCTAAATACAAGGGTAAGACCGACCAGATGTCGCGTCAGGCCATGGTTCAAGAACAGCAGGCGCTGTTCAAGAAGCACAAGACCAACCCATTGTCTTCCTGCCTGCCTCTGCTCGTGCAGATGCCATTCTTCTTCGCACTCTTCCGTGTGCTCAACGAAGCCTCCCGTGCCAGCGACGACGGCCGTTCAATCGGCGCCCTGTCCGCTGAGCATATCCGCAGCTTCGACCAGTCCTCGATCCTCGGGGCTCCGCTGTCCGAGACCTTCTTGGGCACCATCAACTCCGGGGCCATCAACTGGGCAGTAATCATCGTTGCTGTCATCATGATCCTTGCGATGACCGCCTCGCAGTTCTTCACCCAACGCCAGCTGATGACCAAGAACATGAGCCAGGAAGCACTGCAGGGCCCGTTCATGCAGCAGCAGAAGATGATGCTGTACATCCTGCCTTTGGTCTTCGGCATCGGTGGTATCAACTTCCCAATTGGTGTGCTGATCTACTGGACGGCTTCGAACCTTTGGACCTTGGGACAGCAGTTCTGGGTTATTCGTAACAACCCAACTCCAGGCTCTGAAGCAGAACGTGAACTCAACGCCCGCCGCGCTGCAAAGGGCTTGCCTCCTGTAGGGCAGAAGAAGCTGGACGAGTCCGAGACCCCAGCGATCGAAGAACCTAAGGGCCAGCGCGAGCAGCCAAAGCGTAAGAATCGCCGGAAGAGGTAGTTATGACTGCAACTGAGAACACCGATGTGAATGAGCTGACCGATCAGGTTGAGCAAAATGATGAGGTAATCGACGAAGGCGATGTTGCCGCGGATTACCTAGAAGAACTGCTTGATATTGCCGATCTCGATGGTGACATCGATATCGAACTCCGTGGTGGACGGACCTATATTTCCATCGTCGCCGATGGGGCTGCCACCGATCTGGATAGCCTCGTAGGCAAGGATGGTGAGGTTCTCGATGCACTGCAGGAACTAACCCGCCTGGCTGTTCTCAATGCCACTGGCGAGCGTTCACGCCTAGTATTGGACATCGCCGGGTACCGTGCAAACCGTGCCGAAGAACTACAGGAGCTTGCCACGGAGGCTATCTCCGAGGCCCGTAAGTCGGGACAACCGGTGCACCTAGAGCCGATGAGTGCGTACGAACGCAAGCTCGTTCACGACGTCATTGCGGATGCCGGACTGCATTCGGAATCCGAAGGTGAATCTACCCGTAGGCACATCGTCGTATCGACGTTGGATAACTAAGTAATTCGCATCGCGCGTTTTCAATTGTTCAAAGGAACTATGCAATGACTGAGGACCTCAGCCTTACAGCAGCGGAGACCGTAGCTGCCGAAAAGATTTTCGGTGACCGACTGGATCTTGCCAAACGCTACGTAATGCACCTAGCTACGTCAGGCATTGAACGAGGGCTACTCGGCCCGCGTGAAGTTCCTCGTCTCTGGTCCCGCCATGTACTCAACTGTGCCGTGATCGAGTCATTGATGGAGCGCGATGCAGAGGTCGCCGATGTAGGCAGCGGTGCTGGCCTGCCTGGCTTGTGCTTGGCTATCGCGCGTCCAGACCTCAAGCTGACGCTGATTGAGCCCTTAGAGCGGCGCTGTATCTGGCTGACGGAAGTAATTGACGACCTTGGCCTAGACAATGTCACTGTGATGCGTGGACGTGCCGAGCAGATGGTCGGGACTATCAACGCGCGATACGTGACTGCTCGTGCAGTTTCGGCATTGAGCAACCTCGCCGGCCTGACCATTCCTCTGCTGCACGGACAAGGCGACATCATCGCTATCAAGGGCCGTTCAGCTGCAGAGGAAATTGATAAGGCTCAGAAGGTCATTCGTAAGCTTGGTGGTACCGAAACTAAGGTGCTTACTGTGGGCGAAGACATTCTGGAAGAAGTCACCACGGTGGTTCGAATCAAGGTTGGCTAATACTTAGGCGCTAGTCTTTAAGTAGCTTTAGATGCGGAATAATCCAAGATCTGGGTATCCTTCGACATTCAGTTTAAACGCATACTAAGACGTTTGTTTTCGTATGTTTCACGTGAAACATCGTCGGTGGATTCATGGATTTTGGATGCATCATTTCATGAGGAGGAGTTTCACCTTTGTCCAAGGCTAAAGGTTCGTCGAGCAACGTTTTTGACTTTAATGATTCTTCTTCGCCGCTAGCTAGTCAGCTGGCCAACGAGCACAGACGCCGCGAAGCAATTTCGGCGCGTGAAGTGCCAACGCCGCCAAAGACTCGTTACCTCACTATTTCGAATCAAAAGGGTGGCGTCGGCAAGACGACCACGGCTGTTAACCTCGCCGCGGGCTTAGCTAAGAGCGGTCTGAACGTTCTCGTGATTGATATCGACCCCCAGGGTAACGCGTCAACTGCATTAGGCATTGAGCATCATTCGGAAGTCGACAGCATTTATGATGTGCTTATCAATGATCTTCCTTTGGCTGATGTCATTGCGACTTGTCCTGAGCTGCCGTCATTGCAAGTGGCCCCAGCAACAATTCATCTTGCTGGTGCGGAGATCGAGCTAGTTTCTTTGGTGGCTCGAGAGCAGCGGTTGCAACGTGCATTGGATGACTACGCTCGTACACGTCAGCGAGAGGGACTTCCTCGCTTGGATTACGTCTTCATTGACTGTCCGCCGAGCCTGGGTCTATTAACCGTCAACGCCTTCGTGGCCGCTAGGGAAGTGCTCATTCCGATTCAGTGTGAGTACTACGCACTAGAAGGTTTGAGTCAGCTTTTGAAGAATATCGAGATGATTCAAAAGCATTTGAATTCGAAGCTAACTGTGTCGACGATACTGCTGACCATGTACGACGGACGAACGAATTTGGCGGCACAGGTAGCGAACGAAGTGCGAGAACATTTCCCAGAGCAGGTGCTCGCTGCCGTTATCCCGCGATCCGTACGTATCTCGGAAGCTCCGAGCTACCAACAGACGGTTATCACCTATGATCCGAGTTCGACTGGTGCGCTGTCATACATGGAGGCAGCCATAGAGATTGCTGAACGGGCCGCAAGCCTCTAAGGCAGACTGTTCTGAACAACTAAAGCGGGAATTCACCCGCTTTTTGTTGTTTAAAGAATAGAATACGACCCCCAAGTACTTTATGACGCTCAAAAATGGTGAGTGTCAGCATCCCCCTAGTTGGTCACGTAAACAGTAGACTAGTCGTGGGTTGAGAATTTGGATGAAAAGGAGTGCCGCTAGATGGCTGACAAGAAGCGTGGCTTAGGCAGGGGACTTGGTGCACTGATTTCCAGTTCACCATCCGGTGCCGCGGCAGAGACTAATGAAGATGTTTCACGTGAAACATCCAAGCCAACTATTGAGCAGCACAAGGCTAAAGCAGCTCGTCCTGTAGACATGTTTTTCGAGCCAGGACGCAAGTCGGCTTCCTCTACACCGAAGGCGGCAGCTACAAGGAGTACGAAGAAGCCTCGAGCCGCAATGCCGGGGCTCAACACGACGGTATCGCCACGCAGAACCGAACCAGTATCGCAGGATACTGATAGGGGAGTAGAGCCCGAAGAGTCGGCAAACGACTTAGTAGAGGTTCCTGGGGCTCGTTTTGCTGAACTCAACGTTGACCAGATCCACCCGAATCGTAAGCAACCCCGAACAAATTTTGACCAGGAACACATGGATGAACTCATCCATTCGATCCGGGAAATCGGCCTTCTCCAGCCAATTGTTGTTCGACCCTCGCGTGAAGACAACGATGCCCCATACGAGTTGGTTATGGGTGAACGTCGTTGGCGAGCGACTCAGGCCGCAGGCCTGTCAACGATTCCGGCGATCGTCCGTGACACGCAAGATACCGACCTGCTTCGAGATGCGCTTCTTGAGAACCTTCATCGTTCGCAGCTCAACCCACTAGAAGAGGCCGCGGCTTACCAGCAGCTTCTTGAGGAATTTAACTGCACCCAGGAAGTACTCTCTGATCGTATCGGCCGATCGCGTTCGCAAATTTCGAACACAATCCGTCTATTGAAGCTGCCAGCCCTAGTGCAACGACGAGTTGCCGCCGGTGTATTGTCTGCTGGACATGCACGCGCACTACTAGGTCTATCTAACGGAGAAGCAATTGAGCAGCTCGCCCAACGTATCGTCAACGAAGGACTGTCGGTACGTGCTACGGAGGAGGCGGTAGCGCTCAGCGGCGACAAGCCAGCCAAGAAAACCGCTAAGCCACGCGAGAATCAGCGTAATGAGCGATTGGATTTCCTGGCTACGTCTTTGGCTGATCGTCTGGATACCAACGTCAATATCCAACTGGGCTCCAAAAAAGGTAAGGTCAGTATCGAATTTGCGTCGGTCGAGGACCTAAATCGAATCATGGAAGTTCTAGATCCGGAACTGAAAAAATAAATTCTTGTACTTGTGGTGGCGGTTATGTTTCACGTGAAACATAACCGCCACCGCTGTTTCTAATGCGAGTATTTGAGAGCAATTCGTCGCATAGGGGGAGCCCTGGGCGCCTCTATACGACGATGTATCGGACTATGGCGTTCAGGAGCGTCGTGTAAGGGGCACTAGGGGCCTACGGGGCATCACAGCGGAGCCTTGTGGCCCTGTACGGGAGGGCGTTTCCATAGGGTAATGGATACCTGCTATTCGTGGGAATGAACATTCAGTAGCTTCCTTGGATCGCATCGGCGTAAATATTGAAGCCCGTGGTGACCTACCAAGAAATCTTCTCTAAAGCGGAGCCGGCTCGGACCGGAAATGTGTCGGACCTTGAGACTGATTGCCGAAATCGGCAACGGTGACAGATGTTCTCTCTGCCCGCGATATTCACGGAATACCGTAATCAAACATCTTTGGAGCTGATATTCGAACACTCGAAGGCCGTGAACTTAGATTTGAGCTAGATCCTCATGGTCACTTCCTGATTGAAGAAAGGTTGGTTGGGCCGTATCACCGTCTCTTAGTAAGACTTAGAACATCCTCCTTCGGTAGAAGGAACGACGGGATGCAACTGGGATACCCTATATACGTCTCACTTCCAGTACCTCGGTAGTCGACCTACTGTGGTTCTACATAGGCGGATCGAACTCATTGCAATAAAACTATGATCCTGATGTATGGAGTCGACGTCGATGAAGATCGCACCCCTATGTGCAACTGAACAGGCCCAAGATGATGTTCCATGACCGCTTCAACATGGCGTCGTGCAACGTGATGGCAACATCGAGTGGCACTGAGGCTTTTGAATAGTTTTCTCAAAATTGGCGATGGTACTCTGCTGTAGGAACATTTGCGTCTTGCGGTCTGTGAATAATCGAAGGTTTTGGATTCAGCAGTATTCCAGTTCAGAGCCACCCGTAATTGCGGATCAGAGCCACCCAATATTCTCGTTCAGAGCCATCGGCCACCTTGCCAGTTGACTGACCGCCCAGAACCAACTTTTCACCGCGACGGCCACCCGTTGCTGGTGATCATGTTCAAATTCTGACTGCTGCAGCGGTCGTCTTTTGAGGATTCCTTGGAGGGTAATATTCATGCGCTGAGGACCGAACGATTGCTAGAACCAATCTTGTTCGAGTTAGCCAATCTGGTTGAAACGACCAGGAAAACGGCGTGCTTCTCCTTGGGACAGACAATACTCGCGGTATTGTGTTTTGTTAATCTCGATCAAGTGCTCGCGGATCTACTTCGGAAATAAGATGGGTTTCATTAGGACGATCGTGACAGATAATCCTTCCGCTGCCTGAAGGGGACTATTATTCCGAGCCTTCCAGGGTATTGCGAATAATACGCGTGCGGGAAAAGAAATGAAGGATGTCTCGGTTTCAGCCGAATGGGTTCTTCCATCTCCATTGGGGGAGTAGCCGCTGAGAGCATTAGACTGCAGACTCACTCGTGCGATTTCGATGACCAGAGAATCTGGGCAATCCTGGGAACCATGGTTGCACAACGAAGTAGAATTTACAGAAATTGAATTTTCTAGCTGCGGCTCATGTCAGAAACACTGGCGTTCTTGAAAGAGAGTATGGTGCACTTCGGACGGCACATCAGCAACCAGTGTTGAGCATGTTTATGTCGGTACAGTGTTTTCTCTCGTCCATCGTGGCGGCTGATCATGAGCCTAGGACTATCATGAATCGTGTTTTGGCCAAGTTGAACTCGGGTAGCGTATCCTGCTCTCGCCTGAACATTCGTCGTCGACCAAGAATAGTTATGGAGACGCAGTCCGTGTTGGTCAGGTTATCGCCGTAAAACGCCACCGAACCAGGTAACTGAACAGGGATCAGTTGCCAGCGGGACAAGAGGATTTAACGGTTTGGGTATCACCTACAATTGCGCTCGGGAGCCACCGATATTGTCGCTGGGAGCCAATACCGCCGGAGATGAGAGCCATATAGCCTTCAACAGATCTAGCGGTTCCTGAACGGCAGCAATCTTCCCGAACATGTATCAGCTTCTGGTCCCGATCCAGATGGTGCTGTGGATGATCAGAGACAAGCTGCGCTGCTGTGGCGCTCCAGGGGCTCGATCAGCTCACGGAACACCTTCCATGCGGTTGTGCTCCGCCACCACCAGTCATTGATTGACACCCGGACGGATGCCCTAATACTCGCTCAGAGACGTCACGATGTCCAAGGGGTTGTGCCGGACCAGAGCTCGTTTCGACTTCGAATCCGTCGGTCCGCATGGTGGGATCAAATCCTGTCTGGCAAAAGATGGCTTCCAACAACGCCAACGATGGCTCCGAAAGAGAATATTTGAATGAACCGAACAGACGTATCCCGGGCATAGAGCTATTGGACAGATAGTGGTCTTTACACGTTGGCTACTAGCTGTTGTGTACCGATTCAGTCGGATAAACTCTCTGGAACTCACAGAGTTGCATCAGAACCCTTGAGGCATCCGTATCGGTACGGTTGGTCCTGCCGGCAGCCACATAAGTTCAACTTAGTGCTTATTTTTGGGCTCTGACACCGGAACTTATCTGTTTCGAAATTTATGTCGGGTGAGCGTTCCTGAACCAATTGGCGATCCATTGCTCATTCATAACGTCATAGCGTTTGAATACGTGGCATTGTCACGTTTCACGTGAAACATTTTCTGAAGTTCGATTGATGCTGGAAGCAATGTTCTATAAGCAGCGTTGTAATCGGCCAGGACAAACTGCCCATATGCTGCCGAAATGTTGCCCACTGATTATCAAAGAACATCTCGTTATCAGCGCGCACGCCATCAACGTGACTCGAGCCCCTTCTTGGGGGTGATGACGATGTCTAGTCACATCAAAACCAAGAAGTGGCCCTATATGACGTCTGGCGGAGCAATCATGGAAATTCTCGCAGCTTGCTACTTAACAAGATCGTTTCGTTCCGGCGGTGACCATGCCGGATGCTCGCACCACACAGTCGAGAAATAGGTTGCAGCCCGTGATTCGGGCACCCTGCTCCCAACAACCACGCCGCGGTGAAAAACTCCGTTGATTTCCTCAAATACATCGATCGGTAGGTCGAGGCGAACAAAAGCAGAATGCGCGCGGGCTAAGTCCAGGAGCGGATCCATCAGGTCCGCTACACCGGTTCAGCGGGCTCCACCCTGGCGTGTGGTGAACCAACGAGTTCTTGCTACATGGGCCGCCGAGCCTGGGAGTTGACTCCAATACGATTTCGGCGACGGATCGATCCGTGACAGCTTCGAGAGGGTTCTGTTCATGGCTTGGCTGGTTTGGTCACGATTCCGGCTTGTCATCCCCTTACGGGATAAAGGCATGTTCATGGTATTCGCGGCCATTGACCAGAACTTACGGATCATTTGCGGAACCCCGACCTACGTGCTGACCGATATCGATCAGTACCATATCGGTTGCTCGGCGAACAAATGTGGGTCCGCATTAGGGGGAGGGTGCGAGCGCGTAAGTGATTATCGTGCACCTTAGTGCAGATGGGCCGATAGAAATTGCTCGGGGTGTTCAAGCGAGCCCGGGGAGTGACGCATATAAACGGGTCGATTACTCTGACCGCGATGAGAAAGTCCCGGAAGTGAAGCGCCCCAAAGCCCGCAGCCAGGCTGAGAAGGACTTCCTTGCCCTGTTCGAAGGCGTCCTTCGACGGTTGTTGGCAGTCGCTGTAGCCGGTACTGAACGGACGAACTTGAAGACAGCTGAAGCAGTTACGTTGGCCAAATTCCAAGGATGAGTCCGGTGGACCGCGCCTTGGGTTTGGCTGCGCGAATGTGTGGTTCAGGCACAGGGATCTGCCTTCCATTCTTGAATCAGCTGTTGTGGGGCAGCCGTGTCGTCAAGCTCCCGAACAGCAATCGTTGAGCCAAGGAGTCTGGTCTCGGGCTGATTCCGGATACTTGCCACTAATACCGGTGCACCGCAGTTGGCTGAGGTGTTGGACCTGCTGATGCGGCAGTTGAAGATGCCTCACGCCAGAGCTCTAGCGCGCGAACTGTTTTCGGCGGCTGAGTCGCAGCGGTTAGAGCCGGCCGAGGTGCTCAAATGCTTGGTGGAGGTATAAATCAGCTGCCGGACACGTTCGACGCTCGTTATCCGACGCAAATCCGCAGGCTTCCCTAGGTCGAGGAACTTCGGGTCGTGGGGTCTGTTGCTTTCGACGATCCCGTTACAGACGCAGCAGGCATTACACACGTTGGAGTAGGTGCACCGCAAGGAAAATCTAGTGGTTGGCGGTCCATCGGGCACGGGAAAGAGGTTTCTTCTTGAGGCTCTGGGCCAATAGGCTGCTGAGGTAGGTCGGCAGGTCGCGTGCTTCACGTTGGAGCAGTTGGCCGGGATTGTTCGTTCTCATCTGGTTGATGACAGCGTGAACAAGGTGATCGTGAAGGTACTGGGTGCTGACTTGATCATTATTGATGATATCGGCTTGCTGGCGGTGACCGGTGATATGGCCGAATCACTTTGTCGGTGGTTGCATGCTGCATACGAGAAGTGTTCCATTACGTTGTCTACTGTCATGGTGGACAGGTTGTAGCACCATGCTCATATTTGTCAGCCGAGTGGTTGACCGGTGAGGCTGCGGCAGGCTCTGGCGGGTAAAGGGGTGGGTACGTTTAGCTAGCCGTGTCATACAGAACTTAATTCCCGTGTGGTCAAAAGATGTGTGGGGGAGGGGTGTCGCTTCCATTTTTGTTGCTTGTCCTCTTCAGTAACCGATATCTGAATTTCCGGTCGTCTGATAATCACTAGTAGTGTCATTTTTGTCCATGAACTGTGCACGTGGGATCAGAAGCTGGAAATTATCCTAGGAGAAATCGCAGCCCTCACTCGTGCGTTTGAGCGCTGGGAGCGTTCTCAGAGTTTGCCGTTGAGAAACCGTTGAACCGCTTGGGCGTCCAGAGCTGGCCCTGGCCGAGTGAAGATTTGCACTCAGTACGAGCAGTCGGACACAAAAGCGATATTCTGCCGTGGTGTCTACGAACAGGAAGCAAGTATTCGGGCTCGTCAACTTATGATGAATATGGCAGATAGGTGTTCTCAACGACTTAATTGGGGGTTCTATATTTGACTACGCGTCAACCGCTGGCAATAGCCGGAACGCACCCTGATTGTTGTCGGCACTCTATCCTCTTGATGATCGTACGAACGCTGTTGTGTTTCATGTGAAACATAGTTGCTCTTTACACACCATGCGACGTAATAACCATGTCGATTTTCGGTCAAGTGAATATTTGCTGCTGTTGAGGCCAGCAATATTGCGAGTGGAGATCATCCAGGGAAAACAAGAATATTATCCGTGGGAGCCACCAGTGACATCGTTGGGCGCCACTTGATCGTCGACGGATGACCGTTCCCGTATGTGAGTCGGCCGGGCCGGAGATGGGCAATGGCCCCCGACAGTCCAATGGGCGTTGCTGGCTCCGGACGAACAGACGGTTCAATCCTGCCAGCGCGACGCTGTCACTGCCGGAACTCACCATCGGAAAGTGCCTGCACACGCTGCTTGATCACATTTCTCGCCGCCGAGGCCAGATGGTGTTCCGCACGCAGTGCCTCAAGGCGAGCCAGCGCCAGAGGCCTGGCCCCGGCGTCCACGACGACGTTGCCATGGAGCGAATCATAACGCCATTTGACGCCCTGCTGGAAGCCGCAATATGGGGGAGAAGATCGGCACCGTTAGCCATCGTTGGATCTATTTGGGGCAGCTAGCTCCCACCGGGCAGCTACTGGCCTCCAGCGGCAATATCACTGGCCCCAAAGCGTCGAATACTCAGTCAAGAACAAACATTTTCACTTCTCCTTGTCGCTGTTAGTGGTTTTTGCTAGGAATGAGTTTTATCTGGGGACTCTTCATTCAAGAAATTCGGCTGAGGTAGAGGCGTGTGAACAGCTATAGTTCGAAGGCTGGAAATCGCAATTTAGCTTTCTAGCTGATAATCCTGAAGATAGGCATGTTTCACGTGAAACAAATAGTCTCTAGTAGCGAAGGGGATTTGACTGGGTCGGCGATCGTGACGGCGGGCGGGACCTACGAACTTTCACTAATGCCACCGACTTTCCCCTGACCGGGCCTGGGGGCCCAATACGAGGGCACTAGGCCGTAACGGGGGATTGCAGAGCTCTACACAAGTGTGGATATTTTAACAACAATAGTTCCGGCCCATCGCGACGAATCGACTCGGCACGGCAACTCGTGAACTAACGGATGGACTCATCGGCTCTATTGGAGTGTTGCAGCTAGGCCGCGATGAGCATTTCCGAGCAGTCCTCCATGGGTGACCTGATCAAAATTCCTTATATTCTCAGTAATTTCGCGGAATAGAACTTGGGTGCATGAAGCGAATTTACATGCTTTTTTAGCCTCATATTCTAGTTACCAGCGGAATTCGGAGCGGAGCGATGGATGATGCCCGCCTGGAATGAGGTTACGCTGCCTCTGCCACTAATGATCACAAAGTACTAGAACAAAATCGAAGCGGAAGTATTGCCTACACCATGCTCATTGCAGGAATAGGTTACGAGAGTGGAAGGATTTCACCTGCGAATTGTATTCAACCGGGAGCATCGCGAGGCCGGTAGGCAGATCGAATGGGAAGGCAGTGGAATGCTTCAACAATGGTCGATCCAATGCCGATCGGTGACAGAACCGAGTGGATTTTTACCGTGACTCGCGCGGTTTGAACATCTATACCGATCCCATACCGCCATGTCGCAACCAAAACATGATCACTGAACGGTTTGAATCAATCGGTGGATGGGGGATCGTTTGCTCTCAGATAATTCCGATGACGAAACCATGCGCAAAGTTCACCGCAAGCAATGTGAAAATTTGTCGCATATTGCACTACTTACTGACAGGACCATCCGTCATTCTCCCTCGCGTCCGCAGCTCACCGCACGACGAAGCATGACTCATGCGGCGAGAATTTCATGCACCGGATCTTGCTGGCAGTGAGCCTTAGTTACTCTGAGAATAGGAGCTTGGTCAATACGCACAAAAGTCCTCACATTACATGCAGCATCAGCTGCTGTCTTTCAAGGATCGAAGTTTGTGATGCAGCCTCGCCTTATCAGCTAGGAGCACTGGGCGTCGTCCGCTTCTGCTCTGTTACTGCGTTGGCCGCAGCTACTTTTGGTTCCAGCTAAATTGAATCACTAAGTCAAAGACACTCTTGGTTGTTAGCCGGTGGTGGTGCCGAGATATTTTAGATTGAGTTGCGAATTCTGGGTTGCTGCGAGGCGGGGTGAAGTCCTCGGCTGTAGCCAAGCCCGCGTTACCTGCAGTTAGTCGGGAAATGCTGGCTTCGTCGTTGGACAATCCTAAATCGACTGTCTGACATCGCGAAAATTGTAATCATTGGTATTTTATGTTAAAACAAACTTAAAATATTGATTTATCGCATTACATTTCTGGTTCGCGTTTTCTGAGCGTCGTTCGTTGGCGCTGACCTGCGGTAGGGACAAAAATAGACGTTGAGCCAAAGGCTCAACGTCTATTTTGACAACTACTTAGGGTTTACAGGTATTCTGCAAATTCCTTCTCGATGACAGCCTTTGGCTTAGCACCGAGCGAAGAAGCAACGTGCTCGCCATCCTTGAAGACAAACATTGCAGGAATGCTGGTGATGCCGTACTTCGCGGAGATTGCCTGGTTCTCATCGATGTTGAGCTTCACGATGGTGACCTTGTCTGCGTGCTCTTCAGCGATCTGGTCCAGAATTGGGCTCAGCTGACGGCAAGGACCGCACCATTCTGCCCAGAAATCTACGATGACTGGCTTCTCGGACTCCAGAACTTCTGCCTGGAAGGTTGCTTCAGTTACTGCTTTAGCGTTACTCATGTGAGTGAACCCCTTTCTGAGAATTATTAGTTGGCTACCTTGGCCGGGGTCTTGACGTTGGCCAAGTAGTGCTCGACGTCCTGAGCAGCGGCGCAGCCGGATGCTGCAGCGGTGATTGCCTGACGGTAGTTTGAATCGATGACATCGCCCGCTGCATAGACACCAGGCAGTGAGGTACGCGAGGAACGACCGTCGACGGCGATGGTGCCTTCAGCGGTAAGCTCCAGCTGATTCTTGACGAGATCGACGCGTGGATCGTTACCGATGGCAACGAAGATGCCGGTGACATCCAGTGTGGACTCTTCGCCGGTGTTGCGGTTTTTCACGACGAGGCCGTTGACCTTGTTTTCACCGTTGATCCCGACAACCTCGGAGTCCCATACGAATTCGATTTTTTCGTGAGCCAAGGCGCGATCCGCCATGATCTTCGACGCGCGAAGTTCGCTGCGGCGGTGCACCACGATAACCTTGGCCGCGAACTTGGTCAGGAAGAGAGCTTCTTCCATTGCGGAGTCGCCACCGCCGATGACGGAGATCGTTTGGTCGCGGAAGAAGAAGCCATCGCAGGTCGCACACCAGGAGACTCCGTGACCGGAGAGGCGCTTCTCGTCTGGAAGACCCAGCTCGCGGTAGGCGGAGCCAGTGGAAACGATCACGGTGCGGGCGCGGTATACGGTACCGTCTGCCAACGACAGGGTCTTGATTTCGCCGTCGAGTTGCATCTCGGTGACATCGTCGAAGAGGACCTCGGCGCCAAAGCGCTCGGCCTGCTTCTGCATGTTGTCCATCAGGTCCGGGCCCATGATGCCCTCGGGGAAACCTGGGAAGTTTTCGACGTCCGTGGTGTTCATCAGTTCGCCACCGGCGGTGACCGAGCCGGCAATGACCAATGGTTTCAGGTTCGCACGCGCGGTGTAAATCGCAGCGGTATAACCCGACGGGCCGGAGCCGACGATGATTACGTCGCGGATTTCGTCGTTCTGTGCTGAAGTCACGAGGGTAGAACCCTTTCGTTCTAATAATGCGAAGTGGATAGCAAGGTCTAACCTCACTATCCACCTCAACGCATTGCTTTGGTAAAAAATTCCGCGTCTATTACTTGGCGGAGAACTCGCCGATCTGCAAACCGAACGGGCGGGACTCGTTGGCACCCGAAGCACGGCGTGGTAGATCGGTGACATTGAGGAACACGTGGGTGCCCGCCATCTGGTCGGTGTCATCGCCCTTGACCGGTACGGAGATCGAAGGACCTGAGAATGAGCCCTTGGCTACAGACTTCGCATCGCCCAGATCATCTGAGGTGCCCACGAGGATCTCGTAGTCGCCGCCAGTAGCGTTCAGACCCTCGAGATTGATCTCGGAGATCCCTGATTCCTCTTCAAGTTCCAGGATAAAGACCATATTCGAGGAGAAGCCACCGAAGTTGCTTGTGGTGTACGAGTAGGTCTTGTAGGTGCTGGAAGGGTTGCCGTCGATCATATCGCTGAGTGTGTCGTCGGTTTCAGCATTCAGCTGCTGGTTACCCGGCACCAGACGAGAGACATCATCGACCTTCGGCGCGGGCAGCGGAACACCAGTTGGAGTTTCAGGCTCGCTCTTGGTCGACTCGGCCGCGGTTTCGGTAGGGGCGGCGGAAGGGCCGGCGGTTGTGTCCTTGCCTGCGCCACCCAAGAAGTTGAAGGCGAAAACGATACCGATGATCAATACCGCGATCAACACGGCACCAACGAGCAAACGAATGCCCTTCGAAGTGCCTTCGTCTTCCTCTTCTTCCAGCGGCTCTGGAATGTCCTGTGCAGGAACGCCCTTGGCAGCTGCCGGGAAGGTAGAAGCCTTCGGTGCGGAAGCTGCTGCAACGCCTGCCATGGCTGCTGCCTTCTTTTGTGCAGGCTTCTTGGGGTCTTCCTTTTTCGGCTCTACTTTTTTCGGAGCAGATCCCTTGGACTGGGCGGCAGCCGCGAGGGCGGCCGTCGCGGTGACATTAGGTTCCTCGTCGTCTTCCAGACGGGTCACCTTTGGCTTGGGAGCTGCGGAATCCTTATTTGCAGTTGAGATAGGAGTTGCAACTGTTGGGGTGGTTACCTGTGCATTTGGTGCGGTCTGATCGTCGGTATTCTCATCGACGTACTCATCTTCGTTGACAGTTTCCGCAGCGGCAGGATTCTTGCGACCAAAACGGTTCTTCAATCCGGCGAACCCGCTGCTCAGCGCGTTGCCAACCTTGTTCTGTTCTTCTGGCTCGTCTTCGTAGCGAAGCTGCTCGTAGTATTCTGCATCGTCTTCGTACGTCTCGGGTACCGACTGACGAGACTCACCGAAAAGTTCTGTGCCTAGGGTGTCAGTGAAGAAAGGTTCGACGTAAGGGGTGTCTTGAGCCTCGAGCACCAGATCCAGCAGGTCAGCCGAACGAGCGACGTTCGCGACCAAGTAGCTTTGATTCGTTTCGGTGATGCCTAGGTCCAGTACCTGGACATTGGCTTGACGCTCGCCCATGGCGATTTCACGGGCGCTAGTTGCCAGCTGCGAGGAGTTAGCCGCGGAAGCGACCATGATACTGACCGATCGGTTGAGCACCTGATCGATGCCGCCAAGCACCAGATCTCCCTCGGCTGTGGTCAGAACGGTTTCGGTGACCTGGTAGCGTCCGCTAAGGACAGAACCGACATCGATAGGCTGCGACACGTGCATCTCCAAGGTTTGATTGCTTCGAACGGCAGGCAGACCCACCATCCTTCATGTTACCTGCCCAAACGCGTCATTTGTTGGTCATTTGAGCAGAATCACGGCTTCGGTAAGCCCGGAATTCTACGCAGTAGCGGGCCGAGGAATCCTGCGAGCTCCGGGACCTTGGTCCGATGCAGCAACAACACAAAACTTAAGGCCATAACTAGGCCGACAATACAGATCGTGACTGCGGCGCTGAACAGCGAGTCGTAGGCAAATCCGAAGCTAAAACCACCCAATAAGGCTAGAGGGATGCAACCAATAATTGCCGACAGGGTGGCCATCCAACCAATTCGTATATAGGTGTCGATGACCTTGGTGACGCCGTAGTCGCCGTAGCGTCGTTTGATCAGGTAGTGCGTGATGACCGCCGAAATGACATTGGTGATGCCGTAGATGAAGGCAATCGCTGCGGCGATGTTTATCGGGTCGACCAGCCGGGTAGCCAATAAGGCACCGATCAGGCCGATCGCGGCAATGCTGCTCTGGATCAACATCGGAGTACGGGTGTCTTCGTCGGCGAAAAAGACGCGCAGCATGAAGAACTGGATCGACTTGAACGGGAGCCCCAGAGCGGTGAGCACTAGCAACTGGCCGATTGCGGCCGCCGCTTGAACTGAATTTTCAGAGGTGCCGGCGAAGAGGCGCCCCATCGGACCGGCCAAGACGATGAAGACCAAGGTGAAGAAGATGATGGGGATCGCGGTAGAACGCATGCCCTGGTTGAGCAGTGGTCCGATATCTTTGCGACGGCGGTCGGCAAAAGCGCGGGTGAAGTCATTAAAAAGAACCGTGGCCACGGTCAGCGCAAACAATGAATGCGGCAGAACGGTGATTAGCTGCGAGGTATTCAGTGCGTACTCGCCGGCCACAGAGGCAGCTTCATCAGGCGATAGCTCGGTACGGGCTGCCGTCGCGCCTGAGACGATTTTCGAGTAGATCAAGGAAGATACGTTGCCGATGATCATAGCGGCCAGCGTCCAGATAGCTAGCCGGCCGACGCGGCGCAATCCCATCCCGCGCCAGGAGAAATCGAAGCTGAGCTTGAGCTGAGTCTTCTTCAAAGGCCATATCAACACCAGAGACTGCATGATGATGCCGAGAGTCGCACCGCCTGCGAGCCAAATAGTTTTTCCCGTGCTCCACGAGTCCATCGGATCGCCCGAAGAGTAGGCGCCGAAGACCAGCATGAACGTGCCAATGACCAATAACTGGATCAGGTTGTTGGCCGCAGGAGCCCACATGAAGGCGGCGAATCTGCCGTGCGCGTTGAGTACCTGTCCAAGCACCGCATACAGCCCGTAGAAGAAGATCTGCGGCAAAGACCAATAAGCGAAGGCGGTGCCAAGCGCGATCATCGGATCGGTCCAGTTATTGGTGAGCGCAATGATAATTGGCTGAGCGCATAAGGTCAGCACAACGGTTAGCGCGCCCATCACCACGATGGTGAGAGTGACAAGCTTCGAGGTGTAGGCGGCTCCACGGTCCTTGGCCTTGGAAGCCTTGATGAGTTGTGGAATCAGCACCACGTTGAAGACGCCGCCAGCTAGCAACATGAAGATGATCGTCGGGATGACGTTCGCCTTCTCGAAAATATCTGCCACCGAGGTGACCGAGCCTATGGCCATGGCTAACATTGCGGTGCGGACGAAGCCGAGCATGCGCGAGACCAACGTGCCCGAAGCCATCAGCGCATAGGTCTTCGACCTTCCACCGGAAACCGGGGCCGCTGGTGTCGCTAGTTCTGTAACCTGTTCGTGGGTTCCGGTATTCGGCTGGTCGGAACTGGGCAGTGAATTAGGAACCTGAGACATACTTCGTAAGGACCTCGCGTGCCAGGTCAGCGATCCGGCGTTCATTAGGGAAAGAAAGGCGCTTACCGAGCGCATTCAACGGTACCCATGCGACATCTACAGCCTCATGGTCGGGGTCGTTCTCGATTGTGAGGTGACCGCCGGTGGCTTCCAAGAGGAAGTGGTGCACCGTCTTATGAACCCGGTAATTGGTTACTGTGAACCAGTAATCAACGGAGCCCAGCGGAGCGAGGATTCGGCCTGCGATGCCAGTTTCTTCCTCGATCTCTCGGACGGCTGCTTCCTCATTAATTTCTTTGCCCTCGGGATGCCCCTTGGGAAGGCACCATTCCAAACGTCCACCGCGGTTGTACCGTGCGATGATTGCGACCGGAAAATCAGGATTGTCGAAGTCGATGACAATGCCGCCGGAGGAAACTTCTTCGACCGTTGGAAGTGTCTGAGGACCGCCGGACGTCTGCGCAGAAGCCATTGACGCAGTCAATGGCGTGCGCTTTGGGGCAGACGGGATCGGACGGTTCATGAAACCACTCTATCTAGTTTTTGGCGTTCTACGCCTTAGCGACTTGGACAAGAGAGGTATCTCGCAAGGAAGTTCCGTGATTTTTCAAGCGAGAACTAGAGAAATCTGGCACGCTTAAGGAACTATGCACGCACTTCCATCTCATGACGCCTTGCGCCAGATCCTGCCTTCGGTCATTTTCGAGCTCGCCGATCGTTTCGTTCGGGCCGGTCATGAGATATCGCTAGTTGGCGGTCCGGTCCGCGATCTCTATCTTGGCCGTGTTTCTCCCGACCTAGATTTCACCACTAGTGCCAAGCCGGAGCAGACCATTAAGGTGATCTCGGGGTGGGCTGACAACATCTGGGATGTGGGTCGTGAATTCGGGACCATCGCCCTTAAAAAGGGCGAACATACCCTAGAGGTAACGACTTACCGAGCTGATGCCTATGACAAAGATTCACGTAAGCCGATCGTGGCCTTTGGCGATAATCTGCATGATGATCTCTTTCGTCGCGACTTCACCATGAATGCCATGGCGCTACGCTTGCCAGATCTGGAACTGGTGGATCCCTTTGACGGAGTCAGTTCGCTGCGCGATGAGCTGATACGCACACCAGGTTCCCCGGATATTTCCTTCTCGGATGATCCCTTGCGGATGATGCGAGCCGCACGCTTCGCATCTCAGCTACGCATCGAGGTGTCCGCCGAGGTGCGACAGGCGATGAGCGAGATGACCGAACGCATCGATATTATTTCTGCCGAACGAGTACGCGACGAATTGGTCAAGCTGATCAACGGAGCCGACCCGCGCGCAGGCATCGATTTACTCGTTGATTCGGGGTTGGCCGACAAGGTTCTGCCCGAGGTAGCAGCACTGCGCCTGGAAATCGACGAACACCATCGACACAAGGATGTCTATCAGCACTCGCTGACTGTGCTTGAACAAGCGATCGGACATGAAACAGATAGCGAAGGTCCTGTACCGGGCCCAGATTTCATTCTTCGCTTTGCATCGTTAATGCATGACGTTGGGAAGCCTGCCACGCGTAAGTTCGAATCTAATGGCGCAGTTTCTTTCCGACACCACGACATGGTCGGTTCGAAATTGGTGAAGCAGCGCATGCGTGCCCTGCGATTCGACAAAGAAACCACTAAGGCTGTGGCACGTCTGGTTGAACTGCACATGCGTTTCTATGGCTACGGAGACGCCGGTTGGACCGATTCGGCAGTTCGTCGTTACGTTACCGACGCAGGTGACCTGCTCGACCGTTTGCATCGATTGACTCGTTCGGATGTAACTACCCGAAACCGTCGCAAGGCCGAGCGCCTCGCATTCGCCTATGACGATCTAGAAACGCGCATTGCCGAAATCACCGAGCAGGAAGAGTTGAAATCAATTCGCCCTGATCTGAACGGTGAACAGATCATGGCCTTGCTAGACATTAAGGCCGGTCCGTTGGTCGGTCGCGCATACAATTTCATGCTGAATCTGAGGTTGGATGACGGACCACTTGGAGAGCAGGTTGCCGCAGAGCGGCTCCGTGCGTGGTGGGCGGAACAACCAGAAGCTGAGCAACCTGCAACTGAGAAATAGTTGTAGTTTGCGCACGGAGGGACGATATGGGGTGAACCCGAATCGTCCCTTCATGGCTTTAAGAAACTTAATTAAGAATTTGGGTAAATCACTAGCGCGTGCGAATTTATCCATGTATGCTGAATATTGTGATTGGGAAGTCTCAATGAGACTTGCAGATCAAAAAGACAATAACAAATGAGTCTCGTGCTTTGCGCGATTGATTCGGACAGATCTTTAGGAGGTGGGAAACGTGATTACAAATCGAGATAACTGGAATTATGGCGGCATGCGATCAGGCAATATGACCATTGCAAATCGCTGGCTCGGCTTTGCCGCGCGCCATGGCGTTTCCCCTGCCTCCGGAATGATGGATTCCTAGACTTCTACGAATTCAAACAAAAGTTCCTGGGGTGGTTAGTCAGTAATCGACACTCTCCCTTAGGAACTTTTTTCATGTCTGCTCCACTTTTTGATAGCTCTACGCAACGGGCAGTTCGGACCTCGGAACTCATCTTCGCCGGCCCTGAAAGCCTGAAAGCTCGCGCAGTTTCTACTACGCATCAAGATCTTCCCACCTCCCCAATCTGTTTAGAAGGGAGGGAATAGTGATGAAAAAGCGTTTTGGTAAGAACCGGAAACAACTGGATAGCGCCGAATTAAACCGCCGACTGAGTCAGCGGGAGCTGGTTAACCATGTGCCACCAGAAATGTACCTCCGTATCCGCTAGTTGAGTTCAACGCCATTACCGTTGTTCTGAACTATAGGAAAAGGGGTGCGAAATGAACTCGCATACGATTCAGCAGAGGCCCGCCGGCCTATCAGCCGGCGGGCTTCTCCGCGTCCGGGGCAAACCACGCCGAAAAGACGGTGAAACTTAAAAAGATCCGTGCGTAGAACTCTATTTCAGAATTCTACGCACGGATCTTTTTAATTCGCCCCGGTTGGGACTGTTTAGCGTTCGATATCGCCGCGGATGAAGGCCTCGACCTTAGCGCGAGCAGACTCGTCGTCGTACTGCTCTGGCGGGGACTTCATGAAGTAGCTAGAAGCCGACAGGATCGGGCCGCCGATGCCGCGGTCGAGCGCGATCTTGGCTGCACGCACAGCGTCAATGATGACGCCGGCCGAGTTTGGCGAGTCCCAAACCTCCAGCTTGTATTCCAAGTTCACTGGAGCGTCACCGAAGTTACGTCCCTCGAGGCGAACGAACGCCCACTTGCGGTCATCTAGCCAGGCAACATAGTCGCTTGGGCCGATGTGCACGTCGTCAGCGGTGAGCTTAGCCGAGGTGTTCGAGGTAACTGCCTGAGTCTTGGAGATCTTCTTGGATTCCAAGCGATCGCGTTCCAACATGTTCTTGAAGTCCATGTTGCCGCCGACATTGAGCTGGTAGGTGCGATCAAGCACCACGCCGCGGTCTTCGAAGAGCTTAGCCATCACACGGTGTGTGATGGTGGCACCGATCTGCGACTTGATGTCGTCACCCACGATAGGTACGCCCGCGTCGGTGAACTTCTGAGCCCATTCTGGGGTGCCTGCGATGAAGACCGGCAGGGCGTTGACAAAGCCAACGCCTGCATCGATAGCGCACTGAGCGTAGAACTTTGCTGCGTCCTCGGAGCCCACTGGCAGGTAGCAGACCATGACGTCTACCTTGTTGTCCTTCAATGCCTTGACGACGTCGACAGGATCAGCGGTCGACTCTTCAATGGTCTCTCGGTAGTACTTGCCCAGACCATCTAAGGTGGGCCCGCGCTGCACTGTGACACCGGTGGTTGGTACATCGGCGATTTTGATGGTGTTGTTTTCGCTGGCCAGGATGGCGTCGGATAGGTCGAGTCCGACCTTCTTCGCATCCACATCGAACGCAGCAACGAACTCTACGTCGGCCACGTGGTACGCACCGAATCGAACGTGCATCAGGCCTGGTATAGAGACATTTTCGTCGGCACTTCGGTAGTACTCGACACCTTGGATAAGGGAAGTGGCGCAGTTACCCACACCAACAATGGCAACGCGAATCGGGTTCGCCGACACATGAACTCCTAATGAAATATACAAAACTGTGGGCAAAATGGCCGCGCGATAGCACAGTCTATTAATGGGCCCTTAATGATCTTAAGACCTTTTGGTCAAGAAACATTCCCATAGTGGTTGCAATCACCGGATGTTTCGACGAAGCGTTTGCAGTCCATCACCTGGAAGTCGCGCAGCAACCCGTAATAGTGCCGATCAACCTACCGGTTTTGTACATGACCAAAATTTGATATGCCTATGACTGGTACCCACTTTGCAACTATTGATGGACTTCATGTGCAAAGTGGATTTTGATCATGACAGTGATCTTGAGTTTGGTTGTCGTGACAAATTGATGGATCTGCGAATTTTCAGTAATACCCTGAGCACCGGTGTCGGGAGTGCCGTGCGCACTCGTTGACGCAGTGGCTGGTGCTTGATGTAAGCCAGTATTTCGGGATCTGTTTTTAGCTGACCGGCTCGGGCTCTATGCGCGAGGATGGTCAAAGACTCATTGAACGTGTTGTCCACACGGTGAAAGTAGTTCTCGCGCAACCAGGGTTTGTTTGCAGGTTCAAAGTTCAAATCCTCGAGGTCCTGCAGAGTACCGAGCAGTCCGGAGGATTCGAAAACAACATTGATCATGTCAGCATTTACACCGAAGTCTGAGAGCACCATGGTCGGTAGTCCGCGATCGATTGACTCGAGCGCCGCTGTGGATGAAACGGTCACGAGCGCACTATTCTCCGTGAGTACTTCGGACATGCTGCCGGTTACAAAACGCAGATGCGTGGACTTTCCCAATCGGCCTGAGTGAACAAGTTCTTCGAAAAGTAAGTCATAGGGGTAGGCCTCGAGATGAGTCTGAGGTTCACCTGCGCGCGCTCGCAATTTGACCATGACTTCTAGTCCCGGATTGAGCCGTGCGGCCCGCTCGAGCGATACGAGAATGCTTTCGCGTTCTGATTTGCCAAATGGCACTTTGGCCTGAGGCGCAAAGACGAGTCGCTTGATCGGGGCAGATGAATCGGTGGGGAAACCGGAAGAGCGCAGAAAGGGAAGCTTGCTGACCATGATCGTTGGCTGATGACCCTCATTGTCGAGATTCATAAATGAAAAATCTCGCGCCTCGGCGTGCGAATGGCAAATGAATGCGTCACCTGGTCGGCGATAGTTCCATCCCTTGAGGGTGGCCGGATAAGCGACCCCGGGAAGAGCGGAGATCAGTGCGGTGCTTCGTTGATCCACCGGTTCGGTACGCAGCATCCGGGCATATAACTCGGCAACGACCGGCCCCGTGGCGGCAGCGAAGACAATATCTTCGCCAACCGTTTGCGCATTGAACTGGTTCAACGCTAAGACCTCTAGATCTGTGGGGTCGAGATCGGTACCCTCGAATGCCGCGGCAATCTGTTCGTCGGTGGGCATGACAGGAGTACGCGCCAAAACTACCCGACGGTCCCAACTTGGGCCCAATCGGTGCAGAAAGCTGGTGGCGAGTTTCAGATACGAATCCGAATCCGCGACCGCGAGAATTGCTGGTTTCACGAGGACTGTCACACCTTCAACGAGCTTGACAGGTGGTCACGAAGATCTTGCGAGGTGCTTGGCGTCCACCAATGATCCGGTATCGGTTGCGCATATAAGTTACGAGCTTCGTTACCGAGCAAAAGGCGCAAGGAAGGGATGACAGTTGAAGGCAGCGCTCTGATTTCTTGTCCCGGACGCAAATCGCGCAAGCGCATCTCAATGGGAATCGTATGCTCTTTCAATACGACGTTGGGGCTCTGCTGTAGTTCTTCCAATATCTGTGGAGTCTCTCGGCGGTGCGGGAAGTAAGCTACTGGCCCTTCCTCGGCTATGGAACGAATCCATTCCAGATATGCTTCGGTATGAATAATTCCGTCTGCGGCCATGGCCGAACCGATGAGCAAGGTAGGCTCGGTGAATCGTTCGGCGACGGGTTGGGTAGCTAACCATTCGAACTTATGCTGAGCGAACTTGATGCCCAGCGCATCCATACGCTCCCTAATTTCCGGTTCAACCTGCAGGGCAGAGACGATCAACAGGCGTCCCTCCTTGGCCAGGCCGCGCAGACGGTGCCACATTGCCAACCCGAGGCCCTGACGGGCAGCTGTTTTTTTCGCGCGGGCACGCACCACAGGTGTAGGTTCAGCGCTGACAAGCTGACGTATCAGTGCCAAAGTGGCTAACCCATCATCAATGATGATAATTTCCTTGGACTTGACCCCGGTCAGCATAGCGCGCTGTATCCGGCCCGAATAGGCATCGCCAGTGACGTACCTGTCTCGCGCAGAGCTAGGCTGCGGTGGTCGTTTAGCTGCAGTCATGAAGTGCAAACCAGCCGGCGAATTTTTCAGCAACGCGCCGGTGGTTGCCTCTAGCGGCATCCCTCGTCGAGGAATGATGCGCACTTCATCTCCGAGCAATCCGGCAGCGTGAGTTTCCACTGCCGAGAGCAATTGCAAGGGAGATTCCACCCATACGTGGGCGGTGCCAAAGCGTGGCCGTGGCACTTCCTGGGTGTCGGGATGGGAAATTTTGATCATCGTATCGTTCATTTTGCCAGTCGACTCAGGGATTTGGACATGGAGTCCAAGGTCCGAGAGCCGTGGCGCAACATGTGGCGAGATACTCCACGGACCTTGGCAGGCACCGAACGACGTGCTTGCAAGTGGGCCCACTGGGGAGGCAGTGCAAGTTTGGTGATGCGCCGACGCTTGAAGTGCGCGGAATACACGCCGTAGTGTTCGGCAAGGAAAGCTTCGGCTACGGAGCGCAAATGCGGGAGCTGTTTGGACTGCATGCAATAGGAAATGGCAGCGAGCAAGTCACTGAACATGTCGATGCTTCCGGCTCGAGCGGGCACCGGCAGGTCCTGTACAAAAAGTCCGTGGATGATTGACAGCGGAATTCGGTTCGAATTCTCATAGGGCGCCAGCAACTGCAGCATCTTGGCGGTACCCACTGCGTGCACCTGGGTATCGAGCACGTATTTGGCGGTGACCAATGCCGTGGAGAAGCAGGAGATGACAACTTCAGGCTTCGCCGCGAGGATCACGGTTTCGGCCAGATGATCGGTATCGAGCAGGTGGAAATCCAGATCGAGATCTTGGGCGCGTGCGCGCAAGCGGGCCGCTGAAGTGGCACTGGCCGACGGGTGGGCCTTGAACAAGATGGTATGCAGTCCGCGGTCCTTGGCGGCCCGGAGCATCTGCTCGTGCAACTCAAGTTCTTCTTCGGCATCCACCAGACCAAGTGAGCCTAAATATTGGCCAAGGATCAGGGCGGCACCCTCGGGTAACTGCAGATTCGACTCTTCTGCCAGTTGGGCGAAGACCGGCGCCAGCGCGGAGGCCGGCAAGACCAGACGCGATGGTTGTTGCTCGGCAAGCAGCTGCGGCTCCAGACCCGGCACCAGATCCACGTGGATGGTCCCGGCCAGACGCTGAGCCATCGGGACCTGAAGTTTATTGCGCGTCGGACCGTAGGACATCAGCCCGTCCGAATGCACCCAGAGCGAGGCATCGAAGAAGATTCGAGCCAGCGCTCGCGCGGGGTTTACCTGAATCGATTCGAGAACAAGCGTCAACCGCTCCTCTCCCAGGTCCCAAGCGCTGCGCAGCAATCGTTCGAAGATGAGCAGTTCGTCTTCACGTGGGTTGAACTGGGAAGGTCTGCGCGGCGAAATTAAGGCGGCGAAATCCACCACGCGATCGAATCGCGCGGCAAGCTCGGCGAATCCCGGGGCTTCATCCAGTGGCGTGGTCAGTTCGGGCAATTGCGAGCCATTGGCGAGTACAAGGACATATTCATCTGCCTGTGGCAGTAGTCCGGCGTCGGCCATGGCGGCCAGAGAAGCTAATTGAAAATAGCTGCTGGCCTCGACTAAAGCGATCATTTAGCGGCTCCGACCTGAAGGAAGGAAAGGATGTGGCGACGGCGCGCAATATCCATTTCGAGCGCTACCTGTTGTGCGATATTAACGTCGATGGTCGTGAAGATCTTTCGTAGCTGCTGTTTCATTTCAAGACGCACCTGTGGCGGGTAGTGCTTGGCGCGTTTCTCGTGGTGGCAAACGATCGCGAAGAACTGCCGCATCGCTTTGGGCAGATGGCGTTCGGCGTGCTCGTGGGCGCGCACCTCGTCCAGGATCCGTGCATAGGCCGGAATGAAGCCCAGCTGGCGCTGGTCGAAAACCTGGGTGAGCGAACCGGGCAACCCGCGGCGGTAGAACACCCCGGGGTAGGAAATGACCGCGTAGCGGCTGGTACGCAGGTGCAGCTTCCACAGCCATAGCCGGTCTTCGGCGCTGTGCAAGTCCGCGTCGAACAGGTAGGTGTCCTTGGTGCGCATCAGTTCGGTGCGATACATTCCCGCCCAAACGAAGGCATAATCCACCATCGAGGGGGAGTCGATCGGCTCGATATCATCTGCTGGGTGCAGTGGCAGGCCGCGCAGGGCCTGCGGAGCGCGGTGCAGCACCCGGTTGGTCCCGGTGACACGAACGTGGTCGGTGCGTACGAAATCCACGTGCAGATCTTCCAAGGCAGCGGCCAGCGTTGCGAGGTGCTCCGGAGCGTACCAGTCGTCCGGGTCAAGGAAGGTGAAGAATTCGCCGGTGGCCATCTCGAGCCCGGCGTTGCGGGCCGCGGAGACTCCGGAATTCTCGATGAGGCTGACCAATTTGAGGCCTTCGAGCTTTTGCTGGTAGCCAAGCACCAGATTCGCGGTCTGATCGGTGGAAGCATCATCGACCACCAGCACCTCTAGTTCCCACTTGCCCAGCTTCTGGCGGGTCAACGAGGTAAGGGCATCGCAGATGTATTCCTCCTGGTTATAGGCGGGAATCACCACTGATATACGACCGGGGATCAAACTCATGGTTCCTTCTGGGCTAGGCGGGGCAAAAATAAACGGCGGTTGGACCCGTCGGTGAGTCCAACCGCCGGTTGTGTGCCGTGACTAGGCGTCGACGCGGCGCAGGCGCGAGAGCGGTGCCAGCTCGCCTGGGAAGACCTTCTTCACGCCGTCACCCATGGCCTGCTCGAGGATGCGGATGTCGCGGATCAGCGATTCGAAGCCCTTTGGCTCCAGCGAGGAAGCCTGATCCGAGCCCCACATGGTGCGGTCAAGGGTGATGTGGCGCTCGACGGTGACGGCGCCCAAGGCGACGGCTGCCAGCGAGATCTGCAGGCCGCGCTCGTGGCCCGAGTAGCCTACCGGAACCTGGTAGCGGTCGCGCAGGGTCTCGACCATACGCAGGTTCGCCTCTTCTGGAGGCAATGGGTAGGTGGAAGTTGCGTGCATCATGACCAGCTTGTCGGTGCCCAGGGTTTCCACCGCGGTATCGATCTGCTCGATGGTCGACATTCCGGTGGACAAGATGATTGGCTTGCCGGTCTGCGCGAGAGCCTTGAGCAGCTCGATATCGGTGACCGAAGCGGAAGCTACCTTGTGGGTGACGGCACCCTGGTCTTCCATGAACTCAACCGAAGGAACGTCCCATGGGGAAGCGAAGGCGTGCAGGCCCTTGGAAGCCGCGTAGGAGATGAGCTCCTTGTACTGGGCCTGATCGAACTCGACGCGGTAGCGGTAGTCCAGGTAAGTCATGTCGCCCCATGGGGTGGAGCGGATCTTGTCGCGCATGTCCATCGGGGTGGAGATGTCCGGGGTGCGCTTCTGGAACTTGACCGCGTTGGCGCCGGCCTCGGCCGAGACATCGATCAGCTGCTTGGCGATCTCGATGTCGCCATTGTGGTTGATGCCGATCTCGCCGATGACGTAGACCTGCTGGCCGGTGCCGAGCAGGGATTCGCCGATGGCTACTGGCTTGATTTCGGTGTTCACGGAGGTCATTGACTTGCCTTTCATTGGGAAAACTTTGGGTTTCAAACTAGTGAATTGGAGCGGGCCGTCAGGACCAGCTCGGCGAGCTCGCGAACGGCACCGTTCCCGCCGCTGCGGGACAGCCGGTGGCGTGCGGCACGATGCACCTCTTCGCTGGCGTCGGCGACTGTGATTGGCCAGCCGACCAGCTCCATTGGTGCCAGATCGTTGATGTCGTTGCCTACATAGGCAACGCGAGCCGGGTTGATCGATTCGTCGGCCAACCAGCGGGCCAGATATTCGGCCTTGTTGTCGATGCCGTGGGCGACCTCGACGTTCAGCTTTGCCGCTCGGGCGGCGACTACCGGGTTTCGTTCCTTGGACAGAATCAGGAACTTCACGCCGGCCGCTCTTAGCCGGGCTACGCCCATGCCATCGGAGCGCGAAACGCGCACGGTTTCGGTACCGTGTTCGTCCACATAGGCTGTGTCCGGGGTATGCACCCCGTCAAAATCGGTGACTACAGCATCAACAAGAATCGGTTCGTTGCGCTGCGGGACGCGCAGCTGCGCCAGCGCCAGATCCGCTTCGGTGTCGATGTCCATCCCGTGTTCCGCGGCGACCTCGCAGATGCGAACTCGGCCGAAGAACCGGTGCTTGACCGCTTGGAAGCCGATGGTGTCCATCGCGTAGAACGCTCCGGTCTCCAGCCAGCGGGCCTCGCGGTCTTGGCGGCGCGGCCGGTTTGCCGCGTCATGTCCGCTGGCTACCGCGAGCCCTTGGGCATCGGCGGTCCAGTGGAATCCATGGTCGGGCACCGCGGCGAAGCTGACTTCGGCTTCGCCGTCGCGGACCGCACCTACAGCCGCGTCCAGGTCCGCAGGATCGATCAGCGGGCTGGTGCATTGAATGAACAAGGTGATATCCGGAGTGTCGGAGACCTTGGACAAAACATCGAGAAGCACCGCTTCGCTGCTAGCCGTGTCTCCGGCGATATCTGCCGGTCGGCTGATCACGGTGGCCCCGTAGGCGAGGGCCTCGGCCTTGATTTGTTCATGATCGGTGCTGACCACGACTTCGCTGACTGTCGTCGCAGAACGCGCCGCAAGGATGGCCCTGCCCACCAGGGAGATGCCCCCGATGGTGCGTAGATTCTTGAGCTTAACGCCCTTGGAACCACCCCGGGCTGGGATGATCGCTAGGACGCTGGGCTTGTCGGTTTTACTCACATCCATGAGCCTAGGAAGCCGAGTTGTCCACCTGCCCTACATCAGGTTAACGCAGGGTGAAGAACAGGTTTAGCTTGCTGGGAATAACCTGTATGCCCATGTCATTGAGCTTATCCAGTCGTTTTACGGTTCCAGGGCGTCTAGTTGGCCACGCAGTACGGTTAAATGCTCGTCGAGCTTCCGGCGTCCTTCACCGGTGAAGCGGTGGGCCTGCATATCCAGGATGGCCCGGGCGCCAGACTCATCTACCTTCAAGAGGTCGCTCAGGGTCGTTACGGCGGAGACGGGCGAATCGGATTTTTCGATTGCCGCGAAAACCTCCTCGCGCCGTTCGATAGCTAGGGCCAGAGCCTGAAGAAGCTGCATCGACTGGCTCAGGGCTTCCTTGGATTGACTATGCATAGTGGCATCCTGCCACCTGCTCGAATGCGATCGAAGGGGTGCGAATAACCGAATCAGCGGACTAAATGGTGCAGCGCGGTGTCTCGGCAAACTAGGCTGGAACCTATGAGTGCCCCGAAAAAGCCGAACCAGCGTGGTCCGCTGCGAATTACCGTCCCTTCGAGGGCCGACGGATTCCTGCGCCAGTTCACCGCGCTGATCGGCGGCCCGTTAGGCCGTCACAGCGATCCGGGGCGAGTCAGCCCCGGATTCTTCAGCATTGAACGCGTCATGATCTTGCTGACCACACTCGGCGCGCTGCTCATGCTCTTGGCTAAGAACCCCTGCAGACTCAATGGTTGGGGCGGCTCAAACCCCTACGTATATGCCTGCTACACCGATTGGGTCCCGCTCTTTGGGGCGCGCGGATTCGCCGACAACCCGTGGGTTCCGTTCAGCAGCGGGGCAGAGTTCGAGTACCCGGTGCTGATGAGCGCTGTGGCCTCGGCGGTTGCCGCGCTGGTCCCGCAGGGCCTTGAGAATCGTTCGCTGCTCTACTTTGATATGAACCTGACTATCGTGGCGATCCTCTGGGTGGTCACCGTGGTGTGCACGCTGCGCATGGGCGGGCGTCGCCCGTGGGACGCGGCGATCGTGGCGATCGCACCGGGCATCATCCTGACGGCGAGCATCAACTGGGATATGTGGGCCGTTGCCCTGCTGGCCATGGGCATGCTGTCCTTTGCCCGCGGACATACAATCCTTGCTGGGGTGCTGATCGGTTTGGGCGCGGCGATGAAGATCTACCCGTTCTTCATTCTCGGCGCGATTCTAGTAATCGCAATTCGCACCGGGAAGCTCAAGGTCTTCTGGACGACCGGCGGCGTCGCCGCAGGCACCTGGGTCCTGGTAAATCTGCCCTACGCGCTGGCCTACCCGGATTCCTTCAAGCACTTCTTCACCTTCTCCTCGGAACGCGGTGCCGGGCTTTCAAGTTTTTGGCATGCGTGGAACGCAGTGGCTGCGAAGACCGACTCCATGGGCACCTTCGAGGCAGAACAGATCTCCCGTTACGGCCTGGTTCTATTCTTTATCCTGTGCGTCGGCGTTGCGGCGCTCGGTCTGCTGGCCAAGCGTACTCCTCGCTTGGGGTCGCTGGCATTCCTCATTATTGCCTCCTTTGTGCTGGTCAATAAGGTCTACTCTCCGCAGTTCATTGTCTGGCTGATTCCGTTGTTCGCGCTGGCATTGCCGCGCTGGCGGTTGTTCGTGGTCTGGATGATCGTGGAAGTCGCCCACTTCTACGGGCTTTGGAACTATCTCGATGCGTTCTCCGGGGAGAAAGATCCACATAAGATCTTCCCGGAAATCGGCTACGTTGTGCTTGTGCTCGCGCATATGGCCATGCTTGCCTACCTGATGTTCCAGGTGGTCCTCTCGATTCTTGATCCGCGCCGCGATCCAATTCGCGCGGTAGGCCAGGATGACCCACTGGCTGGCGCCTTCGCCGGAGCCAAAGACGTTTTCACCTTGCGCGGGCTGCGCAAGTCCAAAATCACTTCGCAGGAGCAACAGGTATGAGCTCGATTGCAGTGGTTGGTTCTGGGCCCAACGGCTTAGCCGCCGCTGCGGTGGCGGCCCGAGCGGGCATGCATGTCGAGGTATACGAGGCGAACGAGACGATCGGCGGGGCCGCGAGAACTCAACCTCTGGAGGGTTCGAGTGCGAAGTTCGATCTAGGTAGCGCGGTGCATCCGATGGCGATGCTCTCCGAGGCAATGCATGAGCTCAACGTGCACGAACGGGTTGAATTTATTGTTCCGGAGCTATCCTTTGCTCATGTGCTTGACGAACGCACGGCCTACGCCTGGCGGGATTTGAAGCGCACCGGTGATGACCTGGGCCCACGAGACGGCGCCGTCTATACCCGGCTGCTTGGCCCTTTGGTGGACCGAATGACGCAGCTGGGGGACACCTTGCTCAACCCCTTGCTGAAAGTCCCGGCGCATCCGGTGACCCTGGGTATCTTTGGCGCTGCAGCGCTAGGCGGCATGGCGCTCAAGGATGTGCTGGCAGGGAAATTCCCGCAGGCGGCTGCGCTCTATGCCGGCTGCGCCGCGCACGTGGCTGGTGGATCGCGCGGCCCGGCGAACGCCGGAGCCGGGCTATTTCTCGCCGCCGCGGCGCATAGCCAGGGATGGGCTATCCCACGCGGGGGATCGCAGGCAATTTCGGACGCGCTCGCCGCGGAAGTTACCGCCCACGGGGGCAAAATCCATACCGGGCACAGGGTGTCCCATGTCGATGAGTTGGATGCCGAATCGGTTCTTCTCGATACCTCTGCCGAAGATGCGGCGAGACTGACCACCGGAAAAATCCCGGACAAACTAGCCAAGGCATTGTCCAAGACCCGGCGCTCGCCGGGGAGCTGTTTGGTGCATTTTGTGCTTCGCGAAGCAATTCCATGGAAGGACCCGGTTCTGGGTCAGACCGGAACTGTCCATCTTGGCGGGACGGCTCTCCAAGTGGGTCGGGCTGAACGCGCAGCCAATCGGCGTACCGCCGAGCATCCATACTTGATCGTCGCGCAGCCCTCGGTATTTGACGATTCGCGGGCCCCGGGTGGAGAACAGGTCATCTGGGCTTACTGCCACGTTCCACTGGGCTCTGCGGCAGATATGCGACGCCAGATCACCGCTCAAATTGAAGCGGCAGCTCCGGGCTTTCACGACTTAGTCAAGGAAACCTACGTCGTTCCGGCCACCGGGTTAGAACGGCAGAACGCAGCGCTGGTGGGTGGTGACCTCTCGGGCGGAACCATGGACCTGCTCGGCAGCGTCATGCGTCCCCGGTTCTCCCCGGAGCCTTGGTACTTGCAGTCCAAGGGACTATACCTAGTTTCTTCGGCAACGCCTCCGGGCCCGTCGGTACATGGCATGGCCGGATATCTCGGAGCCAAAGCAATGCTCCGTCGCGAATACTCTCACTGAATATAGGATCTAAGGACTGTTGATGGATTCGACGTACTACGGGATTTTCCCGGCGTTCATCTTGTTGATCTTGTGGGCGGTTTTCATTGTTCGTTACCGCAAGGACCCGCGCCGATTGAGCAACGCGATATTGCTCTTTCCATTGGTGCTGGGGACTATCTCGCTGTGCATCAACCTGCTTACCAGTCTGGTTCCCGGCCTCGGACTGGTGCTTGTGCTGGTCTTCTTGCTCACTCCACTGATCTATATCTTGTTTGCAGGCGCATTAATCCACAACGGTGTCGTGATGTGGCGCCGCGAGGGCCCGAGGATGTCGAATTTGCTCTCGCTGGCCGCGGGACTGGCGGTGCTTGGACTGCCCGTCGCCGCGTTCGTGATCTTGTCTATTAACACTTGGTGGGCCTATGCGTTCGCCTTTGTTCTGTTCATGTCGTCCTCGCTGGCAGCCTGCCTCTTCTCCATGCTGTTGCTCTATGCCTGGGTGCAGGCGAAGTTCCCCTCCAAGGGGCAGGCAGCCGCGGTGGTGGTGCTGGGGGCACGCACCATTAAAGGCAAAGTCACTCCCTTGCTGCGTGGGCGATTGGATAGGGGAATCTCGCTTTACGAAACCGCAGCTGAGCCTAAACCCTTGTTAGTTCCAAGCGGTGGACAAGGTGGCGACGAGGTGGAGCCCGAAGGCGTCAGCATGGGACGCTACCTGCAGGAACAGGGGATACCTGCGGAACAGATCATGATCGAAGATCAGGCCAAGGACACCATCCAGAATCTGACCTTCTCCGATGCGTTGGTACGCCAACGGACAGGTGAAGGCCAGCTATGGGTGGTGACCAGCGATTATCACGCGCTGCGGGCAGGATTCGCATCGCGCCAGCTCGGGTTGGACGCCCGGGCTTTCGGGGGCAAAACCGCTGCCTATTATCGTCCCAGTGCCTTCTTGCGTGAATGCGTGGCAATTGTGAGAGACCACAAGCTGATCATGGGGTTGCTTGCACTACCTTTCGCCGCGGCGGTCATCGGAGCCTTGATGCTTCTGCTGAACTACGATCACGTGCTCTAAACAGCGCGAACGTGCACCTATAGGTGTATGCGGATCGTTGCTGAGCCTCCGGCTCAGTCTTTGGAGTGAGAGCCAAAATCAGCATTCGGGGCGGTGCTTTCCTGCAGTTCGGTTTCTAAGCTGGAAGTATGATTCAGGCACATGAGTTAACCAAAAAATATGGTGCGAAAACCGTTGTCGACAACGTGTCGTTCACGGTGCAGCCCGGAATGGTCACCGGATTCCTCGGCCCCAATGGCGCCGGTAAGTCAACGACCATGCGCATGATCGTGGGCCTTGCCAAGCCGACCGTTGGGCAGGTCGCCGTGAACGGCAAGAACTTCACCTCCTCCAAGCACCCGCTGACTGAGGTCGGCGCGTTACTTGAAGCCAAATCTGTGCATAAGTCGCTCTCCGCACGCTCCCATTTGCGAGCCATGGCGGCCACCGGCGGAATTCCCACTTCCCGGGTGGATGAGGTTCTGGAACTCACTGGCCTGAGCCAACTGAATCGCAAGAAGGTTGGCGGTTTCTCGCTGGGCATGGGACAGCGTCTGGGGATCGCTTCGGCACTGCTGGGCGACCCGCAGGTGCTGATTCTGGACGAACCGGTCAACGGACTGGACCCCGAGGGTGTCGCCTGGGTGCGCAACCTGGCCCGCCAGCAGGCAGCCGAGGGGAAGACCGTGTTCATCTCCTCGCACTTGATGAGCGAGATGGCGCAGACCGCTGATCATCTGATCGTGATTGGCCGCGGTCGGATCCTCGCGGATGCCCCGATCAACGAGTTCATCGATGACGGGCTATCGCAAACCATTGTCCGCGCCAGCGATCTGGAGCTGTTGATGAGCAGCTTGGCGGCCGATGGAGTGCAGCTGACCCGCCTGGATGCCAGAACCCTGCGGGTCTCCGGCCCGGATTCCGAATCAATCGGCCGCCGCGCCTTGGAGGCGGGAATTGTGCTCAGCGAGCTTCGCCCGCTGCAGCGAACCCTGGAAGACGCGTACATGGAATTGACCCGCGACGAGGTCGAATACAAATCACAAATACTCAACGAAGCAGTTGCCGGAGGAACGAACTAATGAGTACTCACCTCGCAACCCCAACACGCGGCAAGGTCACCTTCGGCGGTGTGCTGCGTTCGGAATCAATTCGTTTCTTCTCGCTGAATTCCACTCGTATTCTGCTGCTTGTGGCGATCGTGCTCAATATGGGCATTGCCGCCATTGGCGTGTGGGGAGTTGGCTCCTTTGCCGGTGATACCCCGCCGATGCCAGGGGTCCCGGATATGACAAGCGCGGCCTTTACCGCGGAGCTCGTCGGATCCGGCCTGGCTTTCTCCCAACTGATCCTCGGCGTTTTGGGCGTGCTGCTCATCAGCGGTGAATTCACCACAGGTTCCGCGGTGAGCACCTTCTTGGCCAGCCCGCAGCGCCTGCGCGTGCTGGCTGCCAAGGTGGTGCTGATTACCTTGCTCAGCGCCATAGTCCAGGTCATCGGCGGAACCCTTGCCTACCTGGTATGCATGCCACTGGCCAAGAACTACAACATGAAGCTGGACTACTTCGGCGGCGATTTCCAGAATGTGCTCTGGTACGGAGTCTTGGCCGTGGTGATGGCTGCGCTGATCGGTTTGGCGCTGGGCGCACTGCTGCGCAACTCTGCCGGTGGAATTACCTCCCTGGTGGCATTGTTCTTCGTTCTTCCCGCGGTCACCGGGCTGCTCACATTGGTTGCCGACTGGGTTCAGGACATCGTGCGTTTCCTTCCAGATAATTTGAGCATGTCATTGGCCCTGCCGCTGTCCTACCCCAGCGAGCTTGAGCAATGGCAGCAGCTGCTCGGGGTAGCCGGATGGACGCTGATCCCGCTAATTCTCGGTGCGTGGTTGCTGAAGAGCCGCGACGTCTAAGACGCGTTGAAATAACTGAACAAACTAGACTGGATGACATGAGCCAAACATCGCTGCAGGAGCCGATAGTCTCCTTCGACGAGCTGGCGGCCAAGCGGATGGGCCGGGTACGCAGGTACCTGCGCACCCATCCGCGTGTGGTCGTTGTGGGAACCGTAGTTATTTACTTTTTCTTGGCCCTCCCCAACACCGTCATGATGGCCTACTTGCCGCAGGTGCCTTCGGCGTTCTATTTGCTGCTGACGGTGAGTATCGGGCTGGTGCTGCTCGGGCGCCGCAAGGCGCCGTTGACCGTGCTGAGCATCGTTTTCGTCCTTGAATTTGTTGGCATTTTGATTGCCGGCCAAAGCGGCGGAATGGGCGGGGTCGGCATGGCCATTGCCCTGTACACGGTGGGAACCAGTTATTCCGGACGGCGTGCGATCCCCATCGCACTGCTTGCCGGCTGCTTCCAACTGTTGATGATGGTGCTGATGGGTTACCCGGACCTGTCGGACCTGACGGCGGAACCAGGTGAAGAAAACCTCGATGACGCCGCAGCCTCCGGAATCCTCATCGGTGTCACCGGCGGATTCCTGATCGGAATCTACGCGGCGGCCGCTGCCATTGGAACGAACATCCGCAATGCGCGTATTCACGAAGCCGAGCTCAACCATTGGGCTTCGCAGGTCTCGCGCCTAGCCCAGGTGCAGGAACGAAATCGCATCGCCCGCGAAATGCATGACGTGGTCGCCCACTCGCTCTCGGTGATGATTGCGCTGTCCGAGGGGGCGCGCGTGGTCGGTCGGCGCGACCAGGAGCGCTCGGAGCAGGTGCTCAAAGAACTCTCTGGCACCGGCCGGGCGGCGCTCGCCGATATGCGGCGCATGCTCGGGGTCTTGCGCCAGAATGAGACCGGTGAGCCGGAGCTAAAACCAACCGGAGGCAGCCTCGAGCAATTACTTGAAGGCTTCCGTGTTGCCGGATTGCCACTGACTTACACGTACTCCGGCAAGCCACTTCCCGAAGACGTTGCTTTCCAGCTGACGGTCTTCCGCATTATCCAAGAGTCATTGACTAACTCCTTGCGCTACGCCCACAATGTCAGCAACGTGCAGGTGCGGATGGAACGCTGCGCGAGCCAGGTGCGGATCGAAATCATCGATGACGGTGATGCGACCCGTGTGCCAAGTGTCGGTACCGGCCAGGGGCTGCGCGGGATGCGTGAACGCGTGGCGCTTTTTGATGGAACGGTAAACGCTGGGCCGGCGGCCAATGGAGGTTGGATCGTTAAAGCCACTTTGCAATTGCCCGAATGCAGCAACCAGAATCCAAGTCCCAAGGAGTAGCTCATGGAAGAAAATATTAAGGTGCTGCTGGTCGATGACCAGCCACTGCTGCGCATGGGCTTCCGGCTGATCCTCGAAGGTGAAAGCGATATGCATATCGTGGGGGAGGCCGCAGACGGTTTGGAAGCGTTGACGCAGACCGCCGCATTGAACCCGGACGTGGTGCTCATGGATGTGCGGATGCCGAAGATGGATGGCCTGGAAGCTACCGAACGGATTGCCAAGCAGTACCCGGATACGAAGATCATCATCTTGACCACCTTCGACCTGGACGAGTACGCATTCTCCGGTTTGCAGGCGGGTGCGAGTGCTTTCTTGCTCAAGGATGTGGCTCCCGAGGAACTCGTCTCCGCGGTGCGTCTGGTTGCTTCCGGGGATGCCGTTGTTGCCCCGCGTGTGACCGCTCGGCTGCTGGAGACCTATGTGCGTAACGGCGCCAAGGGACAGCCGGCGAAGAACGCCGAGGCTCCGGAACGCGATCCACTGCTCGATGATCTGACACCTCGTGAGCAGGAGGTGCTGCGCGCCCTGTCCGAAGGGTTGTCGAATGCGGAGATTGCGCATCGGTTTTTCCTCTCCGAGGCGACAGTTAAGACACATGTGCGGCGCATTCTGACCAAGCTGCATCTGCGAGACAGAGTGCAGGCCGTGGTTTATGCCTACGAGACCGGGTTGGTCATCCCTTCCCAGGGGCTGGACTTCTAAGGTTCGAACAAAGAAAAACGCCGCTGGCTACACCCGCATCGGGTGCAGCCAGCGGCGTTGTCGAGCTTAACGGCGGTTCTGCGCCTTACGGTCTTTCCTGGCTGTGGCGCGCAGCTGAATCACGCGGGCCGCCCCGGCAGCCGCGATGAGCAAACCACCTGCAACTGCCGCGATGAACAGTGCCAAGCCGAGATTCACCTGACCCTCATAGGTGAAGTAGCGCAACGTCACCTGATCCTGATTCTGGGCAATGAAAATGATCAGCAGCACCAGAACAATGAGGCCCAGAACGGATGCGGTCCAGATCCGTCCGAGCTTTGTTGCAGGCAACTTTGTCTCTGGTGCCGGCGGCGCGGTCTTACCCTTGGATTTCTTCGGTTTATCAACCGGGGCAGGCACCGGTTTCGTTGCCGCAACCTCTTCTGGATGTGGTGTTGGCTCGTGACCTACCGGGATCTGATCTGGGTTGTGAGGAGTCGATGTCATGATTCCGCTCGTTTCCTAGTTGGCTACTTTCTGCCAGCATTGCCGGAAAATGGGCACTTCGTCAAGTGCAATACCTTTTGATGCGCTGGTCAGAGGTCGTCGTGGCTCGAGAATGCCGAAGTTGGGCCATGTGCTTCGTGGTGTTCCTGCCCCTTTGGCGCAGGCTGCGAGAGGCGTTGCACCGTGGCCTGTGAAGTTTCCTGCACACTTTCCGCCACTTCGATCAGCGCAATCGGAACTTGAAGCGGCGCGGCAGGCTACATTCGGGCTCCTTGTCACGAGGCGGCCAATCACGATTGTGGATTGCCGCAACGACTACTGACTCCGAAAGATCGGCAGGCAAGTTGCCGAAAACTCCGTGGAGCATCCGCGGGCATAGCCGGTATCTGTTGAAGCCCACTAAGCTGGACAAAGCTCGGCAATTCAGGCCGACACCGCAACCTGATGAAAGAAGTGAGCACCCAGTTATGGCACAAGCCGCAGCAATGGCCCACATTGCAGACCTGGCCGAATACGTAGCGACCTCCCCGTCGAGCTTCCATGCGGCAGCCAGCGCTGCCAAACGATTGGACGCTGCGGGTTTTACTGCATTGGACGAATCCGCCGCGTGGACTCTGAGCGCGGGCTCCTACTACGTGGTGCGTGACGGCGCCGTCATCGCGTGGGTTCAGCCCGAAGGAGCCACCGCGACCAGTGGTTTCCACATCCTCGGCGCACACACAGATTCACCAGGTTTTAAACTCAAGCCCAAACCAACCACCAGCTCCAACGGATGGTGGCAGGCAGGCGTCGAGGTTTACGGTGGTCCGCTGCTGAATTCCTGGTTGGACCGCGAACTGGTGCTCGCAGGGCGTCTGGTGCTGCGCGACGGATCCGTGCACCTGGCTCAGACCGAACCGCTTCTGCGCATTCCGCAGCTCGCAATTCATCTGGATCGACAGGTGAACGAGGGTCTGACCTTGGACAAGCAGACCCACACGAACCCGATATTCGGTGCCGGGGATCTGGCAGACGCAGACATTCTGGGAATTCTGGCGGCCTCAGCGGGCGTGGATCCGGCATTGGTTGCGGGCTACGACGTGCTCACCGCTCCCGCTCAGCGCGGCGAGGTATTCGGTCACGGCAAAGACTTCTTCGCCAGTTCACGACTGGATAACCTCACCAGCGTGCATGCTGGACTGATCGCGTTGACCGGTCACTCCAGGAGCCCATCGGGCAACCACATCGCCATGCTCGCCGCCTTTGACCACGAGGAAATCGGTTCGGCATCACGTTCCGGTGCCAGCGGACCATTCTTGGAAGAGCTGCTGGGGCGGATTCAGGCTTCCTTCGGCGCGAGCACCGAAGATACCGCTCGCGCGATGTCCGCTTCGATCTGCCTCTCCGCGGATGCCGGTCACGCGGTGCACCCGAACTATGCGGAGCGTCATGACCCGGCCAACCGGCCGCAGCTCAACGGTGGTCCATTGCTGAAGATCAACGCCAATCAGCGCTACGCCACCGACGCGGTCGGGGCCGCAGCCTTCGCGAACTGGTGCGAGAGCGCCGGAGTCCCGTACCAAGAGTTCGTCTCGAATAACCGCGTACCGTGCGGTTCCACCATCGGCCCGCTGACCGCCACCCGTTTGGGCATACGTACCTTGGATGTGGGTGTCGCGCTGCTATCGATGCACTCGGCTCGCGAGATGTGCGGCGTGGATGATCCTTGGTACCTCTCGAAGGTCTCCCGGGTATTTTTCGGAGCCTAGAAAATCTACCTCGCTCCAAATGAATTCAGGATCTTTTGATGCTGAATTCATTTGGGGTTGGAGGTTGCCATAACGGCTGAGATCTATGGCGTTTGCGCTCCTTCATATGTCGTGGCACATGATGGCATAATCGCCTGCATGACGATCTTCGCTCAAGACCTGCTGGTCTTCCAACAGACCAAGAACATCTCAAGGAATGACTTCGCCATCATGGACGGCGCTGGCGGGCAGATCGCACACGTTGAAACGGGCGGCAGCGCACTGGGCCGCATGTTTGCCGGTGCGCGGCAACTGACGGTCTTTGATGGCCCGGATAACCCTGTTATCCAGGTCAAGGACACCATGACCATGGGCCGCGACCGTTTCGAAATCTCAGACGGCCAGGGGGCTCCACTGGCGAGTCTCGTCAAACGGGTCACCTTCTTCAAGACGCGAGTCACCATGTCCATGCAGGGCGAAGAATTGGATTTGCTCGGTAGCGTCTGGGACTTTGATTTCCAGATCACCGGTCCCGGCGGTGTTCTGGGTACGGTGACCCGCGAATGGTCGGGGATGGGCAACGCTCTGATGGGCAAATCAACTTATGCGTTGAAGTTGGCTGAAAACCTCACCACGCAGCAACGCCAAGCGATCATCGGGTCGGTCTTGGCGTTAGACCTCATCAGGGAAAAGCGCCAGCGTAGCTAACTGGGAAGTTCTGGCGGCAGAAATAGTCGCCAGGAGGAATACCTTTAACTGCTTGTCATCTGTGGATAAGGCCTAGTTGTCGTGGCCTGTCGGGTTGCTGTCGGATAACAGTCGGGGGCAAGTCGTGGTGCTTTCGTGGGTGCCGCCAGTAGTGTCAGTTCCATGAATGAATCACGGATTGCAGAACTTCGCCGCGCTAAAGGTTGGACGCAAGAACGTCTGGCCACGGAAAGCAGCATCACTGTCAGAACTGTTCAGCGACTGGAAGCCGGCAATGATGCCAGCCTGGAGACGCTCTCATTGATCGCCAAAGCGTTGGACGTGCAGGTTGGCGAGCTTTTTATCAGCGTGCAAACCCCACGCTTCTCAGAGGCCGTCGACGGATTAGAGTCCCGAACTCGGGTAGATCAAGAGCGTCGGGATTCGGCGACGCAAGGAATCGTGCTGATTTATCGAGGACTGGGAATACTAGTTACTTTCGCAACCCTCATTCTTGCCACGGTAGGAAATTTTGGCTGGTATATCTGGCTTCTCATACCGGCCTACTGGGCAGTGGGACGGTTGCTGCTTGAAGCGGTGTTCCGTCTGAGAATTGATCCAAAGCTGGATGCCAAATATCCACTCTCCATGGCCAATAGGAAACTCTTGGGCTAACTAAGGCTGTTGGCAACTCATATGCGGGTTACAAGCACCCATGAGTTTCCCACCTGTAGTTTTGTTTGCAGACGCCCAGCGATTACCTGCTGTTAACCAGGAGCTGGTCTGATCAAAGAATATGAGTTCACTTTCGGCAAACACCAAAAATTTCAGACCCGAAATCCAGGCATTGCGTGCCCTCGCGGTCCTTTTGGTGGTTGCCTATCACCTGGAGCCTGGACTGCTGCCCGGCGGATATATTGGCGTGGACATCTTTTTCGTCATCTCCGGCTTCTTGATCACCTCGCACCTTCTGCGGGAGGCACAGCGTACCGGGACGGTGAACCTAGCGTCCTTCTTCGCCGGGCGTGCCCGGAGGATCTTGCCGGCGGCAATGCTCGTCATTCTGGTGGTCGTTGCGGCGGCTCTGCTCATCCTCCCGAAAACTCAGTGGGGGACACTCGGCGTGCAGGCGCTCGCCTCGGCCTTCTCGGTGCAGAACTGGGTGCTGGCCGCGGATTCCGTAGACTATTTGGCAGCTGAGCAGGCGCCAGGGCCCCTGCAGCACTTTTGGTCCCTAGGGGTTGAGGAGCAGTTCTACCTATTCTGGCCGCTGCTGGTGCTGGCGGTCTGCATGCTGGTCAAACACAATCTCCCCGGTCCACGAACCGATCGCTTTGCCTCCCGCCGTCGCATGCTGTGGATCGTTTTTACGGTTACCGCACTCGTCTCCTTGGGCTATTCGATCTTCACCGGATACTCCGGGGATGCCGCCGGCTACTTCATGACAACTACCCGCATCTGGGAGCTAGCGGCCGGGGGACTGCTGGCCCTTGCGGCCGATGGGCATGCACACGGCGCCTTCAAACTTCCGCGCTGGGCTAGCTCATGGTCGGTGCGCAATGCGCTGGTACTCCTCGCGCTCGTGGCAATTCTCGGTGCGGCCTTCACCTATGACGCGCAAACCGTATTCCCCGGAATCGCCGCCGCCCTCCCGGTGCTTGGCTGCGCGGCAATCATTGCCGCAGGCACTACCTCGGGCCCCGGCTCGCTACACCCACTGGTGAATTTTGCTCCGGTGCAATGGGTGGGCTTGGCCTCGTACTCTTTGTATCTCTGGCACTGGCCGCTGATAGTTTTCGCCACCCACCTCACCGGGCATGATCCGACCCCGGTGGAATCCCTGGCGCTGTTGGCAGGGTCACTAGGATTAGCCTGGGCCAGCCTGCGTTTCGTCGAGACCCCGCTACGGAATTGGCGGCCGGTGGCCGCCTCCGCGAAGCGTTCGCTGCTTGCAGGTGCCACATTGATCGCGGTGGTTGCCTCCGTGGCGCTGATTCCGGGCGTTGCGCAACGCGAATCGATCGAACGCGATCAGCAAGAAGTCGCCGCGATGCTGCAGGACCCTCCGGCCGGTTTTGGCGCAGCCTCCGTATCGGTGGGCGCGCCGGCCTATTTGGCAGACCAGCCTCAGATCATTCCGGTGCCGGCAACAGCCGAAGACGATCAGCCGGACTTAGGCGACTGCGTGCAGGACCCGCAATCCACCCAGATCAAGGAATGCGAATTCGGCAGTGAGGATGCCACCTTCACCGTGGCCTTAGTTGGCGACTCCCACGCAGCCCACTGGTTCGAGGCGCTCGCCGGCCATGCCAAGGAACGCGGCTGGAAAGTCGTGACCTATTTGAAGAATTCCTGCCCGTTCAGCGCCGAAAGCCGCACCGCCGAACGCGACGGAGGGATCAATTGCGCCGAAGCCAATGAGCAGACACTGAAGAAACTGGGCGAACGCGAGGACCTCAACGCGATTGTTGCGGCCAACTGGGGCGGCGCGAGCTTCGTCGGGGACGCGGCTCAGGGGTACGCCGAGCAGTGGGGCAAGCTAGAGGACGGCGGACGCCAGGTGTACGCGGTGGTTGATACGCCGCGACCTCCTCAGGATTCCTATGCGCGCGACTGCGTGGAGGAGCACTCATCCAACCCAGAAGAGTGTTCCTTTGACAAGGAATCCGCCTTCGAAGAGGGGGATGCCACCCGCCAGGCCGCCAAGCTTGAACCCCGGGTCCAGGTGCTGGATTTCAGCGACCAGTTCTGCATTGCCCAGCGCTGCCCGGCCGTCATCGGAAATGTCCTTGTTTACCGGGATAAGCATCATGTCTCTGACACCTATATGCGCACGTTGGCGCCGGTGCTCGGCGAACGCCTGGAAGCCGCAATGGACGGCAAACAAAAATGAGTTCATGATCTAGGACACCAAGGGTTCTGTCCCGACCGACATCTCGGGTAGGATTGAAAGGTCTGTGCTACTGCACGCCCGAAACTTGGGTGCCGCGGAGCATTGATAACGCAAGAACCTCCTGTTGCGGAAATGCCGCGACCGTTTAGCCCAAAGGAGGTGGGTTCACATGCGTGCTTATGAACTTATGGTCCTCATCGATCCAGAGGTCGATGACCGCACCGTAGAGCCAACCATCGAGAAGTACCTCGAGGTTGTTCGCGCTGCTGGTGGATCGATCGAGAAGGTCGATATCTGGGGACGTCGCAAGATGTCTTACGAGATCCAGAAGAAGGCAGAAGCCATCTACATCGTGGTGAACTACACCGCGGATCCAGCTACTTCGTTCGAGCTTGAGCGTCAGCTCAAGATCAACGAGCAGATCCTGCGCCACAAGGTCACCCGTCCGGAAGAGGCTCGCGTTTAATTACGCTTGCAACATCTTTCGTTGTACGACAAACGTTCATTCTGAGTAAGGAGAGTCAATGGCAGGCGAGACTGTTATTACCGTCATCGGAAATCTGACCGCCGATCCGGAGCTGCGATTCACGCCATCCGGTTCAGCCGTAGCGAACTTTACGATCGCTTCGACTCCTCGCACCTTCGATCGCCAGTCCAATGAATGGAAGGACGGGGAAGCCCTGTTCTTGCGTGCATCGGTGTGGCGTGAGGCTGCAGAAAACGTAGCCGAGACGTTCACCAAGGGCATGCGAGTCATCGCTCAGGGTCGTCTGCGCTCGCGTTCGTACGACACCAAGGAAGGCGAACGTCGCACCGTCATGGAGCTAGAGGTCGATGAAATCGGCCCGTCGCTCCGCTTTGCGTCTGCCAAGGTAACCCGCACCCAGCGCTCCGGCGGTGGCCAGGGCGGCTTTGGCAACAACGGTGGCGGTGGAGGTTTCTCCAACGCGCCGCAGCAAAACGCCCCACAAGCGCAGCCGCAACAGCAGCCACAGCAGGGCGGTGGATGGAATGCTCCATCCAACGACCCGTGGAGCACCGGAGGCAACTCCGGCGGTAACAACGGCGGCGGCGGTGGCTGGGGCAACCCAGGCAACGACGAGCCACCTTTCTAACAATTATTTATTCACCATCCCGCAGATCTCTCTGCGGGCTCCAAACCTAAGGAGCTCCACGATGGCTAAGGCTGAAATCCGTAAGCCCAAACCAAAGTCCAATCCCTTGAAGGCCGCTGACATCACCGTCATCGACTACAAGGACGTAGCGTTGCTGCGCAAGTTCATCTCTGATCGCGGAAAGATCCGCGCTCGTCGCGTGACCGGTGTATCGGTTCAGGAACAGCGCAAGATCGCACAGGCAATCAAGAACGCACGTGAAGTAGCCCTGCTGCCTTACTCCGGCGCTGGCCGAGGCTAAGGAAGAGGGATAGCAAAATGGCAAAGATCATTCTGACTCACGAAGTATCCGGTCTGGGTGCTGCAGGCGACATTGTTGAGGTAAAGAACGGCTACGCCCGTAACTACCTCCTTCCACGCGGGTTCGCACTCGTGTGGACCAAGGGCGGTGAGAAGCAGGTTGAGTCCATCAAGGCTGCTCGTGCCGCTCGTGCCGTTGCAAACCTTGAGGAAGCTCAGGCAATTGCAGCGAAGCTGAAGTCCCAGCCGGTGAAGATCACCGTCAAGGCTGGCGCTAACGGCCGCCTGTTCGGCACCGTTAAGACCGCTGACATCGCTGACGCAGTTGAGGCTGCCGGTCTGGGTAAGATCGACAAGCGCAACGTTGAGGTCAACGACCACATCAAGTCGACTGGCAACTACAGCGCAACCGTTCGCATTCACGCGGATGTTGTTGCAAACCTGAAGCTTCAGGTTGTAGCTGCTGCCAAGAAGTAAGTCTTCTTAGACTCACCTCTTTTCAATGGGTGGTGCATTCTCCGAAAGGGAATGCACCACCCATTGGCGTTTAACGGCTCTTTCGAGAACGGCCCAAAGCGCGGGAGAAGTCGATGAGGATTCCGAGTGCGATAAAGCCCAAAGCTGGGAGCCAGGTTCTGGCTATCGTTCCAAGTCCATTGAGCCCTTCGGGATCTTGGTCGCGATTGATAAGTTGAAATACCGGCCATAGTATTCCCAGGGCTAGTCCGATCATCATGAACATTTGGTGGCCCTTTGCCGCGTCTTTTTTGGGGAAGCTTTGGGCGTAGTCATTTGGCGTGCCGAAGTTGTTCGTTGCCTCTTCGTAGTCACTGCACTCCGAACTCACCTCGCGCAGAATATCGCGAATGGTATCGGTATTCTGGTTGCGCAGGGAGAGGTTGAAACGCAGCTCTTCGAGGTAAGTGTCGATATTTTTCATGTGGAGCTCCTAACCAATCTGGCGTAGCCAGAGTCGAATTTCTTGCAGAGTCTGTTGGCCCTGTTCGGTGATTTTGAAGTTCTTGCGTGCCGGTCCGCGAGCTGCGATTTCCCATTCAGCTGCGATGTCTCCGGCTTCTTCCATGGTGCGAAGCAGGGGGTACAAGGTGCCGCTCTTGATCCCGGTGATGCCGTGCTCTTCGAGTTTTGAAAGCATGGAGTAACCGTGGCTGGGCTCTTGGAGTAGTTGGCTCAGGATCACGACGGGCAGCATGGAACGCTTGACCTGATGAACTACCTTATTCTCGTTCATGCCTTAAGTATGTTTCATACATAGATGCGTTTTCGTCCAACTTTTGGATGACATTCCCTGTCCGCCCAAGTCATGCGGGCTTGCTGTGGCTCCACGCCGTGGCATAACCCGGAGTTAGTGCACAATTCATCTAGTTGTGGCGAACTAATGGCGTCACAATCATTGGGGATCGATGCCACCGCCCATAATCTCGAAGGTGAGAGTGACTATGACTGACGAAAATAAAAGAAGCGGTGGAACACATGGGCTTTGCGTATGCCGATCCAGATGTATTAACTGATTCCCAACGCGACGCGGTAGCCGAACACCGGCGCACCGTGCAGGAAGAATCGCGCAAGCTGTCGCTACGCGAAATGCGCGAAGAAGCGGAATTGAGCCAGGTGGAACTGGCCGCCTTGCTGAAGTTGAGTGTTGATCGCGTTGCCCGCATGGAAACCGGAGACATAGACCGCGTGCAGTTCGCCACCTTGCGCCGTTACGTCGAAGCAATGGGCGGCAGGCTGCAGATAAAGGCTGTCGGCGAAGCCATCCACGTGGAGTTGAACTAGGGCATAGGGTCGACTCCGGTCAGACCGGTCAGCGCAAATTGAACGCACCTCGTCGCTAAAATCCCCACCTATCGCGAATAAGGCCTAGTGGCGTTCTCATTCTCTGCAAATAACGGCTAAAGTGTTCCGATGAGATGCAGGTTATAGACCTGAATCACAAGGAAGTTTAGAAGGGGTTATTTTGCACGAGCGTATTCACCACCGAGCCTTTGCTGACCGTTTGATGAGTGCCGAACAGGCGGCAACTTTCATCAAACCCGGTATGACAGTGGCCATGAGTGGCTTTACCGGTGCGGGATACCCCAAAGCGGTCCCGGGCGCGCTCGCGGCGCAGATGGAACGCCAGCATGGCGAAGGCAAAGACTTCAAGATCAATGTGCTCACCGGCGCATCGACCGCTCCCGAGCTTGACGGGGTCCTGGCTAAGGCGGAGGGCATGAACCTGCGCCTGCCTTATATGTCCGATCCGGAGCTACGCCGCCGGATCAACGAAGGCAACATGGAGTACATGGACATTCACCTGTCCCACGTCGCTCAGCACGCCTGGTTCGGCTTCTACGGCAAGATCGATGTAGCTATCGTCGAGGTGGTCGGGGTGACCGCAGAAGGCGACCTCATCCCTTCCAGTTCGGTAGGCAATAACAAGACCTGGTTGGAAATGGCAGACCAGATCATCATCGAGGTTAACACCCAGCAGTCGGCCTCTTTGGACGGCATGCACGATATCTACTACGGAACCGCGCTGCCACCGCGGCGCAAACCGATCAACTTGACCACGGTGCGCGACCGCATCGGACAGAAGTACATGGACATCGACGTCACCAAGGTGGTGGCGGTCGTCGAAACCGACGCGCCTGACCGCCTGAGCCCTTTCGCTCCGGTGGACGAGACCAGCACGAAGATTGCCGATCATCTTCTGGACTTCCTGGATTACGAGATCCGCCAGGGACGGCTCACCGAGAAGCTGCTGCCGCTGCAGTCGGGGGTGGGAAACATTGCCAACGCGGTGCTCGCGGGACTGGCCCGCGGCGGCTACAAGGGCTTGACTGCCTACACCGAGGTCATCCAGGACGGAATGCTGGAGCTGATCAAGGACGGGACCATCGAGTTCGCCTCCGCCACCAGCTTCTCATTGTCGGCCGACGGCATCGATGAGTTCAACAAGCACGTGGACCACTACCGCGAACGCATCTTGCTGCGTGCCCAGGAAATCTCCAACCACCCGGAGATCATTCGCCGGTTAGGCTGTATCGCGCTGAACGGCATGATCGAGGCGGATATCTACGGCAACGTGAACTCCACCAACGTGCTCGGTTCGCATGTGATGAACGGGATCGGCGGCTCGGGCGACTTTGCGCGCAACGGCTACCTGTCGGTCTTCATGTCCCCATCGACCGCCAAGGGCGGCAAGATTTCGGGCATCGTGCCGATGGCCAGCCACGTGGACCACACCGAGCACGACACCATGATCCTGATTACCGAACAGGGCCTAGCCGACCTGCGTGGGCTTTCACCCAAGCAGCGTGCCCAGCTGGTTATCGACAAGTGCGCGCACCCTACGTACCGTCCGATGCTGCAGGATTACTTCGACCGTGCCCGCAAGGACAGCTACGGCAAGCACACGCCACACCTGTTAGGCGAAGCCTTGAGCTGGCACCAGCGCTACTACGAGACCGGGGACATGCGCCCGGCCGAATAACCGCTCGCATCCCGTGCAGCGAGCCCGTGGGAACCCGAAGGTTTTCGCGGGCTCGCGCTCTTTCACAACTCTGAAATCATCCCCGAATAGACTAGGCCCGCGGCCAGGCGCAGTTCCGACCCGGACCGCGGCCCGCCAGTTGATGCGCCCGGCAGCGGTCGAGTCGTCAGATAGCTGGCCCAGAGCCGGCTGGTGGTCTGCAGAATTCGCTGATCCACAGGGGAACTCACGCTCGTAGCTAGCAGCTGTTCGATTGACTGCTCTAGGTTCTCCAGATAATGCGCCAAGGCATCTGCCACCTCTAAGTGGGTATGCTGTTCGCGCCACACCACCACGCGTAGCATCGTCGAACGCGCTTGGTCCGCGGTGTAGCGCTCGGCGATCCGCACCAGGCCAAGAACGGGATCGCCGGGAACGGCCAACGGCTCGGAGTCGATCTTTTCGCCCTGGAAACGCTCCTCCAGCAACGCCGTGAGTAGCGCGAACTTCGCTGGGAAATAATAGAACAGCAGCCCTTTGGGCACGCCAGCATCTCTCGCGATATGCGATGTAGGGGTCCCATCGAATCCCTGCTTCGCGAACAGTTGTTCGGCGGCGTCCAGGATGCGGGTGCGTGCGGCGGCCCCGGTTTCATCCTTGGCGCGGGGCGAGTGTTTGCCACCATGGGTAGGAGTGCGCAGGGGCATTGAGGGATCCTTGAGCGGTTGAGCTGCGGGCAAGAATGACGCGTGCGACTCAGCGGGCTATGCCCGTCGTCCCGCACGCGTCCGGTTGCGTGTTGATGATGGTTGTCAGTGCGCGGCCCGCGTACCGCCATGGGTTTCGTGGCGCAAGTTCATCGCCGGTGCTACGGCCCAGAGCGAAGCAGCCAAGCCAACGGCGCCACAGATCCACGAGACCCAAGAAGCAGTGGCATAGCTGCTGGCGTAGGATCCGAGCCAAGGCGAGACGATCAACAGTGCGCTGATCGCGGCCAGAAGCCACTCCAGGCTGACTAGCCGTGGCATTGCGGCACTCCATACGCCGACGACGACCATCAGGGCCCCAAGGCCCACCATCAGGTTCATGGACATTGTGGTGCCCGTGACCCAAATTGTAGACAGTGCGGCGTAGGCTCCTGCCACCACGACTACCCAATCTTGCCACCGAGTCCATTTCTTCATTGAAAATCGCCCTCCTAGTGGTCGAAATGCTCCCTTTGGGAGTCAAGTTCCAATTTATGATTGATTGACCGCCCGGTCAATTATTTATCCGGGGTTTCGGACTCTGGCTGGTGGGCCGACTTTCGCCACGAGCCCGGTAGGGCAAAAAACCATTTGACGGCCGAATTTCCAATATCCGGCAGCCGTATTTGGTGGATTCGCGGGAGCGCTAGCGATGCAGGCTTGGGCGATAGATGAGCTCCTGCGTCCGGCCATCGAGCAGCCGGGACTCTACGAGTTCCAAGTCGAAGTCCTCGACACCCTCGAAGATCGGTGATTGCCCGGTCAAACCGGTGAGCACCGGGAAGATAGTGACCTGAATGTAGTCGACAAGGCCGGCTGCCAACAGCGAACGGTTCATTGACAGCGAACCATGGGAGCGCAGCGGCACCGTGGATTCGGCTTTCAGCCGCGGTACTACGGCAAGGGCATCGCCGCGTTCGAGTACAGCGTCCGGCCAGCTCAGCGGGGCGACGAGGGAATTGGAAATGACGGTGGCAGGCTGTTCGTGCATGGCCTCGCCCCAAGGATCATCAACATCCGTGTATTTATCCGCCTCGGCCCAGAATTGGGCAAAGAGCCGATAGGTGTTTGCGCCGAAAACCATCCGGCAGGGTGGCGAGTAGTGCTCCAGGCGCCGAGCGAGCAGCTCCGGGCCCTGTTTACCCCAGTATCCACCCCAATTTCCGGTCGCGCTGCCGAATCCGTCGAGGCTAGTGAAAATGTCAAAGGTGTATGTCGCTGCCATGGGAACTCCCAGTGAAATTGGCGCTAAGTGCACACCAGCCTACGCCTCGCAGGTACGTGGGGGAACTTAAAGCGGGCATTAAATCAAACGTCTTCCCGATCCTCTGCAAGACTGCGACTGCGCAGCACGTTCTTCTGCACCTTGCCAGTGGAGGTACGCGGAAGATCCTGCGGAAACACGATGGTGCGCGGCACCTTGAATCCCGCTAGCCGTTCGCGGGCAAAATTGATCAGGCTCGCCTCATCGAGGCTCGAACCGGTGGTGCGAATGACATAGGCGACCGGACGCTCGCCCCATTTTTCATCGGGGACGCCCACCACCGCGAGATCCAGCACCTGCGGGTGCGAGGCGAGAGCCTGTTCGACCTCAATGGTCGAGATGTTCTCCCCACCCGAAATGATGATGTCCTTGGCGCGGTCCCGCACCTGAATGTAGCCGTCCGGGTGCATCACCCCCAGATCTCCGGTATGGAAGTAACCGCCAAAGAATGCCTGCTCGGTGGCTGCCTCATCACGGTAATAGCCAATCATCACGTTGTTCCCACGCAAGACGATCTCACCCATGGTTTGCCCATCGGCTGGGACATCCACCATATTCTCGTCAACAATGCGTGCGCTTTCGGCGGTCAGCATGCCCACACCTTGGCGGGAGAGCATGGAGGCCCTCGTGTCTTCATCCAGTTCATCCCAGTCATCCTGGTATTCACAGATGGTGTAGGGGCCATAGACCTCGGTCAGCCCGTACACGTGGATCACCTCGATACCCAAGTTCTGCAGTTTCGCGATAATTGCCGGGGAAGGTGGAGCTCCGGCGGTGGTGATGCGCAGTGGATCACTCAGCTCGTGGGCGCGCGTTGAATCGGCAATGATCGAGCAGACCGTCGGCGCTCCGCAGAGATGCGTGGCGCAAAGATTCTCAATGGCGTCCCATACCGAGTCCTCGCGCACCCCGCGCAAGCACAGGTGCGTGCCACCCGCTGCGGTGACCGCCCAAGGGGTGCACCAGCCGTTGCAGTGGAACATCGGCAGGGTCCACAGGTAACGGGATTTTGCGTTAAAGCCCTGGTGGTGGGCCTCGCTCAGCGAGTTCAGGTAGCTGCCTCGGTGCGAATAAAGCACGCCCTTGGGTTTGCCAGTGGTGCCCGAGGTGTAGTTCAACGTGATCGGTGCGCGCTCATCTTCCACCTCGTAGCTCAGGCGTTCCTCGCTGGCCTCATCCATAAGTTCGGAAAGTACCGCGTCCACGGCGACAACCGGTCGCTCTCCGGTGAATTGGTCGTCGGTAATCTCAATCAACGCGTCCAATGTGGGGAGCTCGGAACGCAGAGTGGAGGTGTTAGCCAACAGTTCGGTATCGGCGAAGAGCAGCTTCGACTCGGAATGATCCATGATGTAGCGCAGTTCGTGTGCTGAAAGGCGGGTATTCAGTGCGATCAGAACGCCCCCGGCCAGCGGTACCGCGTAGTGGGCCATGAGCATCTCGGGAGTATTGGGCGCCAGCACCGCGACGCGGTCCCCGGGAAGGATCCTTGCCTTGATGACCTGGGCGAAGCGTTGCACGCGGCTCTCGAATTCAGCATAGCTATAGCTACGGGTCCCGTGGATCACCGCAGTCTTCGACGGATATACCTCGGCTGAGCGCTGCAGGAATCGCAGTGGTGTGAGTTCCGAATGGTTAGCTTGGGTCATGACCATGTGTGCGATGTCCTTCGATTCTTATCCGTGGAATCCTTCAGCCAAAGCGTGTGAGCTGAAGCACTTGGGCCTTCATCCTCACATGAACCGCAGGGTCAAAGCAGGAACCGAAGTATCAATTCGTTCAGTGGGTGGATATCAGCGGCAAGTGACAGTTCAGTCGGTCAAAACTTCTGGGGAAATACCGATAATCCTGTCATCGTCTTCTTGCGGGGTGCCACGGCCGTCGGTGTTATTTGTCAGGATCAGGAGCTGGCCGGTTTCACTAATCGTCACATCTCTAAGGCGGCCGTGCTCACCTACGAAGTACTCGGATGAATCGTCCGGTGCACTCAAATCGACTGATCGCAGACGCTCTCCGCGCAGGTTAGCGATGTAGAGGACCCCATCATGAATGGTGATTCCGCTGGGGCTCGCGGACTGCGTGCTCCATTGCTGGACGGGGTCGCGGAATTCGGCATCTTCCGCAATGCCTTCATTCACCGGCCAGCCGTAGTTTCCACCAGGCTCGATAATGTTCAGTTCATCCCAACGGTTCTGCCCAAACTCGCTGGCATACATGGTTCCGTCGGGAGCCCAAGCGACACCTTGGGGGTTGCGATGGCCGAAACTGAAAACCGGAGAACCGGGGAACGGGTTATCTTCGGGTACCTCGCCCTGAACTGTCAGCCGCAGAATCTTGCCGCCTAAACTTTCCAGATCCTGGGCCGAGGATTCGTTGCCAGCGTCGCCCACGGTGACGTAGAGCATTGAATCCGGGCCAATGGCCAGGCGCCCGCCGTTGTGAACGCGTGCTGAAGGCAATCCGGACAGGATTGTCCGTGGATTACCCAGAGTGAGAGCGCCACTCTTGCCGGCAAGCTCGAATCGTTGGATGCGATTGCCGTCCTGTGCTGTGGAGTACACGAACAGATAGGGCTGTTGAAAGGCCAATCCGAGGAGTCCACCTTCGCCGCCATGCACCACGTCGTCCAGGTGGATGATCTGCCGGGCATGACCGGCTGCATCTATTTCCACAATTCGCCCCGAATCGCGTTCGGAAACGATCAGCGCACCTTCGGCGAAGACCATGGACCAAGGAGCGTTGAGTTCCGTTGCAATGGTTCGCGCTCCGGGCGGCTCCGTATCGATAGCGGTGCTGCTTGTCGTAACGCTGGGTGCGGGTGGGGTTTGGGAAGCGCATGCGGTGAGCAGTGCGATGCATGCAAGGACCCCGAGGCGGACGGTGATCTTTGGACTACCAGCTATTCGAGGCCGCATTGTTTCAGGCTAGCAAGATCCTTTCGCTACGCAAGAGGTCCGCCGATTCTTAAAGGCATCAGAAAAGGTACTTAACACGGTCTGCGCATTTACCCCGCCCACTCCGGCGATTGAATAAATTTTTGATAGACCCTTGAATATTTGGCGTCCATCGAATTTTAGGTTGAATATTTCGATTTGCGAAGCAATTTGTTTGACGAGCAGGAGTCCCGGCCAATATCGTTTATATCAGAATCATGAGCGTCAGCTAAAGGCCCTGGCTAGCTGGCCGGCAACCCTCTATACGGTAGCGGGGTGCTCCAGGTGAAGATTCGGTGTCGCGCAACACAGCACGATACAAGTACCGCACATCGAGGCGTAAAACCTTCGTCGGCGGGTAAGAGCAACTAATAGATGCTTTAGCCTGCCGTCGACCGTCGCCGTACCGGTGGGCACGAAGCAAAGGAAACAAAGCATGTCTTTGAATCAAGAACTTGACCCACTGACGCTGCGCAAAGTTTTCGCGCAGCACCCATCGGGCGTTGCAACTTTGTGCGCCGAGGTCAACGGGGAAAAGACGGGAATTGTCGCATCTTCCTTCACCGTGGGCGTCTCGCTGGAACCGGCGTTGGTGATGTTCGCAGTGCAGAAATCATCGAACACTTGGCCGAAATTGCGTAGCGCAAAGCGAATCGGCGTTTCGGTGCTCAGCGAGCGCAACGAAGGTGTCTGTGGGCAGATTGCTTCGAAGAGCGGAGATCGATTCCGTGGCGTTGACACCCACACCAGCGCCGACGGTTCGTTGTTTATCGAGGGCTCAACGCTGTGGCTCGACACGACGGTCTACAACGAGGTTGAGGCTGGAGACCACTGGGTCATTCTGTTGCAGGTCCATGGCCATAAGGTCGCCCAGCATTCGCCGTCGATTTTCCATGATTCACGATTTCACTCGTTACCAGTCCCGGAACTCGTCTAAATAATTTTCTTCGCTTCGCGCCACCTGTCACTCTTGCCGACAAGTGGCGCGAAGTCGTTTAATAGGTCAGCTAGGTTCACGTCCCATGGACACATCGAGTTCACATAGCCGCGCAGAGATGTCTGGCATCGAATTGTGGATTACTTGCCTCGAAGTTACGCTTTAGTAACTTTTTGAGGCGGTGACTACCGCTTTCTATGTGAGGGCTCTATCCACAAAACTATCCACACCTCTGTGGATGGGGCGTTGATAAGTCGTGATTATGGTTGAAAAACACCGGGATTCCGCTAATAATCCTGTGGATAACGCTAATCGCGAAGGTTGTCTCTACAAAGAAATTAACTTTCTATCCACAGGTGTGAAAATAGTAAACGCCAAGTCAACTGAGATTTAATGGAGTTTAAGTGGGGTAATCCACAAGCTTCTCCCCAAGTCGCACACAGGGTTATCCACAGCTAGAGGGGGATTATCCACAGATCCTGTGGATAACAGAGTTTGCGGCTATGGATAAGAGACCTACTGTTGGCGTTGGGACTGATATATCCACAGGTACCGCCAACACGATAACGTCGGTCGGCGATGACATGCTTGAGTGTTGCCATCATGGCACAAGGGTATTTCCCAGAGGGTCAATAGGGGATGGAAGTGTCTGTTATGAGCGCGGAGCCGGTCTACGAAAGCCAGGGTTCGGACGCGGGTCGCACCCCGCCGCAGGATATCCCTGCCGAAATGTCGGTTCTCGGCGGCATGATGCTGTCGAAAGATGCAATCGCCGATGTTGTTGAGGTGCTGCGCGGAACAGATTTCTATCGTCCGGCTCACGAATCAATTTTTGATGCGATCATCGATCTCTACGGACGTGGTGAACCCGCCGATGCCGTGACGGTCTCCGACCTCCTAACCAAACGCAGCGAAATCGCCCGCGTGGGTGGCGCCGCTTATCTGCACAACCTCATCCAGCAGGTGCCCACCGCCGCGAACGCCGGCTATTACGCTGAGATCGTGCGCGAGCGCGCCGTATTGCGCCGTCTAGTCGACGCCGGAACCCGTATCGTCCAGATGGGCTATTCACCAGACGGCGAAGTTGACGCAATCGTCAACGAAGCCCAGGCCGAGGTGTACAAGGTTGCCGAAAACCGCAACAGTGAAGACTACGTGCGCCTCTCGGACATCATTGAAGGCACTGTTGATGAAATCGAAAACGCTGCGAACGCCGGGGACGGCATCACCGGTGTTCCCACCGGTTTCTACGAGTTCGACGAACTGACCCAGGGGCTGAAGGGTGGCCAGATGATCATCATCGCTGCCCGTCCTGCTGTGGGTAAGTCGACCTTCGCCCTAGACTTCGCCCGTTCCGCGGCCATCAAGCACAACATGGCCACCGTCTTCTTCTCCTTGGAAATGGGCCGCAACGAAATTGCGATGCGCCTGCTCTCGGCAGAAGCATCCATCCAGCTGCAGGATCTGCGAAAGGGCTCGGTGGAGGACGCGCAGTGGACCAAGATCGCCACCACCATGGGCCGGTTGAATGAAGCGCCGCTGTTCATCGATGATTCACCGAACATGTCCATGATGGAAATCCGCGCCAAGTGCCGTCGGCTGAAGCAGCGCAACGAGCTGCGCATGATCATCCTCGACTACCTGCAGCTGATGAGCTCGGGCAAGCGCGTGGAATCGCGCCAGCAGGAAGTGTCCGAGTTCTCGCGTAACCTCAAGCTGCTGGCCAAGGAACTCGATGTTCCGCTGGTTGCCCTCTCGCAGCTGAACCGTGGTTCCGAGCAGCGTACCGACAAGAAGCCAATGATTTCGGACCTTCGTGAATCGGGCTCCATCGAGCAGGACGCCGACATGGTCATCCTGTTGCACCGTGACGATGTCTATGACAAGGAAAACCGTCCGGGTGAAGCCGACGTGATCATCGCCAAGCACCGTGCCGGTCCCACCAAGACCATCACGGTGGCATTCCAAGGCCACTACTCGCGCTTCAGCAACATGCAGAACGACGGCTAACCAACCGAAGCTGACCAAAAACAAAGTGCAGAGGCCAAGAAATCCGCGAGATTCCTTGGCCTCTGCACTTTTGTTGGTTGCTTTGCATCGCTGAATGCAGGCAAATGAGAATCTAACTCTGCCCACTCGCGCAGCACATATGGTCGGCTGCCTAGAATAGACCTAGGACACCACTGGAAAGTATCCCGGTAGCTCCCACCATGAGCGCCAGGCAGAGCGCGGTGATCTTGACCAGTCGGCGACGCGTATCTTCGTTAAGCATGGGCCCAGCTTACAAAGTAATGCAGTGCAACCACTAACTACCGGTCCCGAATCGGTGTCCGAGACGTTCAATGAAAGAATGGCCGCATGCCATCACCACGTGACTCTGCGGTAGATTCCGCAGCCGTCGAGTCCATCTATGCCGCCAAATATTTGGCAACCACCCTGGGCATGTTCGTCTTGGTCTTCTTAGTGGGATTCGAAGCATTGGCGGTTTCCACGATCATGCCGCTGGTCAGCGAGCTTCTCGATGGGCAGAAATACTTCGCGCTGGCCTTTGCCGCACCGATCGCTAGCGCGATGCTTGGCATGGTTGCCGCGGGAGAGATCTCGGACCGACGGGGCCCAAAAATTCCGCTGTACGGCTCCGTAACTATTTTTGCCGGGGGACTGCTGATCTGCGGCACCGCTGCGGACATGCAAGTGCTGATCCTGGGAAGAATTTTGCAAGGCATCGGTGGCGGCGCCGTGACCGTGGCACTATTCGTGCTGATCGCCCGGGCTTACCCGGCACGATTGCACAGCAAAATTTTCGCACTATTCGCCGCCGCGGGCGTGATCCCTGCGTTGCTCGGACCGTGGATCGCGGGCCTGATCGCCACATATCTCGGTTGGCGTTGGGTGTTTCTTGGGGTGCTGATCTTTATTGCCTTCGCGATCATGGCGGTTGTCCCGACCCTGCAACGGATGAATTCTGAACGCGATACAACCCTCGGACCAGTCTCAATCAAGCGGCTATTTCTCGCGGCTCTCACCGGAGCGTCGGTGATCGCCATGAACCTTTTGGGCCTTATGGACAACGGGTGGTTCTCCATCGTTGCACTCCTGGCAGCTATGGCGCTTGCACTTATGGCAATTCGTCCGTTGCTTCCCGCAGGAACCTTCACCGCCCGGCGTGGACTGCCAGCCACGGTGCTGACCCGCTCTCTGGTAGCCGGAGCATTTTTCGGCACAGAAATCTACCTGCCCTATTTGCTGCGCGAGGACTATTTTCTGCCACCGGACAGAGCGGGTTTGGTGCTCACCGCCTCCGCATTGTTCTGGGCCCTCGGTTCGTGGCTTCAAGGGAAATTTGCTGGGCGTTTGAACAATTCCACTTGCATCAGAGTAGGCGCCCTGGCGGGGGCCTTGGCCATCACCACGGCGCTCTATGCTGCTCTGCTCCATCCGCCAGTGACGATCATCGTGGTTGGTTGGGCAGTAGGCGGGTTCGGAATGGGGATGATCTTTCCACGCCAGAACGTGAATATGCTGGCCCTGTCGGGCAAGCAGGAACAAGGCTTCAATTCATCGGCAATGACCATGGCAGATGGGCTGGGCAACGCGGGAGTGACCGCACTTGGCGGAGTCATCTTCGCCACGGTGGCCATGGGGTTGGGCTTCGCCGCAGTTTTTGCCTTCTCATTGTTTCTCATGGTCGCGTTGTTGATCATTACGCCGCGGATCACATCCTCTGCGACGGCGGACCTTAGGTAGCCTAGGCGTATGAAAAATGAACTCCCAGCCATCGGCGCACCCGCCACCCGGGCGCTGCTAAGCGTTGGCATCACCAACCTCGAACTGGCAGGTGAAACCGGCGAGCAAGCACTACTCGAATTGCATGGTGTCGGTCCAAAAGTGCTCAGCATCCTCCGCGAAGCCTTAGCTGAGCGGGGCCTTGAAATGCAGGATTAGGCGCTCGGCAAGGCCTTCAGGTGTTCTGGGGTCGTCGCGACGAGGTGCGGCTGGTACTCTGCGTGCTTGGCCACGTAGGCCTTGACGTATGGGCAGACTGCGACGATCTTGGCTCCACCGGCAATGGTATTCTCCAATGCGAATTTCACCATCACACTGGCCAATCCTTGGCCGCTGTATTTCTCATCCACGGTCGTGTGGAAGAAGATCCGCTCGATGCCAGCAGAACCGCTGAAGTCACGAAAATGGGCCGCACCAATAAGATTTCCATCATCGTCCAGCGCGTACCGCCGACGTTCGGGGAGGAATACCGGGGTGATCTCACTCATTTGATTACCGCTTTCTATGAGGGGTTAACTCGCGTACGTAGTCGGACTGTAGGCAGTGCCGGGGCTGGCAATGGCGCCGGAGTATTTGCTGGGAACGGCCCAAACCGGTCCTCAGAACTGTCTCCTGGCTCGGCACCAATTTCCGCCTGGTACTGAGCGCGGAATGCGAGGACTTCTTCATGGCTTCGGCCCACGAAGTTCCACCACATGAGGATCTCTTCTTTCAGTGGCTCTCCACCGATTACCAAGGCACGGAGCGGCTGCCCGCCGGCCTTGATACGCAGCGTCTTGCACCCTGCCCGTACGAAGCCCAGTTCACGGTGCTCTAGTAGTTGGCCGTTGACAGTCGGACGGCCTTGATCAACGAGTACGCCGTGTTCGTGATGTGCTGGGACCGTGATTTCCACCTCGGTGTGCGGGTCAAGGTGCAGCTCGGCCCCGCTGAGCTCGGTATGCGTCTTGACCGGGGAGGTGAGGCTCTTCTCGCCAATCGCGAGAGTGCCGAGGAAAACGTTGAGCATCCATCCGTTGCCGTATGCCGGTTCGGGACTGTAGCTTTCGAAGGTTGGTTCCATATTGCGCACCCGATCGGGCAGGGCGGTCCAGAGCTGGGCTCCGTGCAGGATCGTGGTTTCTTCGCACAGTATTTCAGAGTGCGTGATTCCGTATCCGGCGGTCATGAGGTTCAGTTCACCGGGGCGCACTATGGCCTTATGCCCGGCCGAGTCGATGTGTTCTATTTCGCCGGAAAAAAGCCAAGAGACGGTCTGCAGCCCGGTGTGAGGATGCCGTGGCACGTTCATTCCACCGGTGACTGATACTTCGTCAGGTCCATAGTGGTCGAGGAAGCACCAAGCGCCAATCAAGCTGCGCTGTTTCTGCGGAAGAGTCCGGGAGACTGTCATGGCTCGCGGGCCGCCGAGGGGGACTAAGCGGGGTTCCAGTGTTTGAACCTCTGCCCGTGCGTCGAGGTTGCTGCAGTCGATCTCCGCCGGAGCCTGTTCAAGGTTGCTCATAACCTAAGACTAGGCAGGATATCTGATTCGTGCCACCCACAGGGCGGTGGTTCCAACCCAAGCAGCCACGGCAACCCAAATCACAAACTGCCCCAGTATGAAGAGAGCGGAAAAATCCGGAATGGACCCCAGAGAAAGGCATGAAGCGGCAAGCATGCCCAACGGGAAAACAATCGCCCAGAGGCTAGTTTCATAGCTAAGAGGGTGACGATGAATGATGTGCCGCCAGAAACCGAAGACCAGCAGCATGGGAATGAACCATAACCCGATGGCGAGCAACGCCAAGGTGGTGAAGGCGATGTTTGCCTGAAGCCAGTTCGGAATCTCTCCGCGGTTCGCCAAGCCAAGTAGTTGTGAGCCGGTCAGTACGCTGATTGCAGTGGAGCCCATGAAGATCCAATACGTCGGTGAGAGCGTCTCTGCACGGTTAGGATAACGGATCATGCGCACCGTCACGAGGGTAGCTGTCAGCAAATACAGTGCACAGCCTAGCAACCAGATAGCTAAGGAAAACATGGCGGTCCAACTGCCAAGACTCGTATTATGCGCCAAGCCACCAGCAACGGATTGTGTGGCTACCACCCACAAGAACCATGACCCATTCGCATGGGTGAGTGCCGGTTCTGGACGTTCATGCAGCACCAACCCGGCGGGAATTGCATAGGTGATGACCAGCCAGATGAGCGACCCAAAAATCAGTGCTGTCACTGCGGCGCCCGGGAGGTTCAACACCGCCAACGCGAGAGCTAAGACATTCGACGCCGCAACCACTGTGAAGAACCCAAAGCCAACGGCGGGGTTCAACATATCTATTTGAACTGCCGACGGATAACGCACCACCCGCAGCATCAACACCACGAGCAGCCCGAGGAACATGAAGCTGGCCAAGATGCAGAATGCCTGGCCCAGGGCGGAAAATCCGGAAAGAACCAGACCCATGCCTACGATGCCGGTGGCCATCACGCTAGAAAACACCGACGGGGCAAGTGTGGCTACCCATCGCGTGAATCGCGACCGGATATCACGCAGTTCTGGGTTCACCTAGGTCTCCTTGAAGTCTTCATATCCCGATGTTGAGGGTAACGCTTGCGACGCTCTGCCACCAAGCCCTGACTCAGGATGCTGGCGTACGATCTAAGTGTCGGTAGCGGCATGACCCAAGGAGAACAAAACATCGTGGACAGCGCCAATCTTCGTCGTGATGATCTACTCAAGCTTGAGCGGCAGTTGTGTTTCGGATTGGCAGTCGCGTCACGATCGGTGATTTCAGCATATAAGCCGGTACTGGACCCACTGGGACTGACTCACCCGCAATATCTGGTGATGCTGGCTCTGTGGGAGTCTGCTCCAATCGGCGCGCGAGAGCTCAGCGAAAAGCTGCACCTGGATCCAGGGACTCTCTCCCCGCTAGTTAAACGTCTTGAAAAAGCCGGGTTGCTCGAACGCAGAAAGAATCCGCGCGATGAGCGCGCGATCATAATTGAGACTACCGAACGGGGTAAAGAACTGCGTGAGCAGGCATTGAACGTTCCTAGTGAGATGATGAATCGGCTGAACTTGAGTGAGCAAAAGGTTGTCGAGTTGTGTGAAATTCTTAGCGGAGTAGTGGATGCGGGAATCGCGGCGCCCACGGCGTGATGAAGAATATAGTTGGTGCACCAAGTATTGGAGTAAGCTTTAGTTACGGACGTATACGGCGCCTGTGCCCAATAAATTGAGGTTTCCCCATGGATGAGTCACCACTGCCCATCATCAGTGACACCACCGGCCTAAGCCTTGGGTATCGCGCTCGATGGCGCTTGAAGTACTTGGGCTTGAGTATTTTTGGTCCGGCCGAACGCTCGATCATGAGTAGCCCCCGCGAACGCATTAAATGGGACCGCGCCATGATGGTCTTGCGTGCCCACGAAGCTTCCGGTACTCAGGCCGATGAATTAACCATATATACCGCTAGCCGCATGGAATCCCGTCGCCCCAAATAGTCGGCTTTAGATTCCCTGCCAAGAGCACGGTAAAATCTGAGTATGCAGGAAATGAATGAACTTGTATTGTCCCGGCAATTCGCCGCTCCACGTAGCGCGGTCTGGGCGGCATTCGTCGAGCCGGAGATTATTTCCCAGTGGTGGGGGCCTCACGGTTGGACCGTGCAAGAAGGCTCGGTATTTCTCGAGCCAAAGGTCGGTGGACGCCACGAGCTGACCATGGCTCAAAGCGATAATCCGGAAGCTCAGGTACCACTCAAGGCAGTGGTCACGATCTTCGACGAACTGGAATGCTTTGCCAGCGCCGATGGACCGCATGAGATGACCCTAGATCTGATCATTCATACCAAAGTGGAATTCAAGGAATTCGCCGGTCAGACCTACGTGACCCTGACGCAGAGCCCGCTTCCACATGAAGTAATCGAGAGCAGTAACAAGGCGTGGAATTCGGCGTTTGCAAAGCTTGAATCACTCTTGGCCGAATACTTCTAAACCGGCTTCGGCACTAGATAGCTGCGCGCGGACTTGATGCGTGCGGTTTTCACGGCTCCCGTAAAACGCAGCACGTGGCTAAAAGCCGCTGAGATGTTCTGACCGTTAGTGATATTTCCATCGACACTTCCTTCGCGACCGTGCGTGAGCACGCTTTTGAATTCGAGAGATTTTATATCTCCTGAAATCATCACCCAGTTACAAAGTGCATCGATCCCGTGCAGCGTCTGGAAACCAACAATCTCCCACTCGACATCTTCGGTGAGCCACCTTCTGAGATGATCCAGATCGCGACCGTGAAGCGCCACGATCACATCCTGAATCACCAGGTGGCGTGGGGCATTACCGCAATTGGCCGGGTAGCTCACTTGCATTGCTGATGGTTCGGCGCTCATCTTCTCACTTGCCTGAGTTTGGACTCCAAATGGTTCGTCCCACTATAGCCACCCGGTGAACTCAGCGGGCGTAGAAACTAGCCGCGGCCGATATAGGGCATTCCTGCAGCGGTAATCGTGAGCTGATTGACCGAGACGGTCAGAGGGCTATTGGCCAGAAAGGCTACGGCCTGCGCTGCCTGCTGCAGTTCAAACGTCGGCTCTACCTTGCGCGAGCCGTCGGCTTGCAAGGCTCCATGCGAGGTGCCGAGTTCGTCCATGATGTCGCTAGCCGTATTTCCGATATCGAGCTGCGAAGCGCAAATACCAAACGGGCGGCCGTCGAGTTCAATGGACTTAGTCAGTCCAGTTATTGCGTGCTTGGTAACCGCATAGGCCACCGACCGCGGCCGGGGCACCTGAGCGGAAATTGATCCATTGTTGATAATTCTTCCGCCGCCATGCAGCTTCATATGTTTAAATGCTTCTCGGGCGCAATTTATCGCTCCGGTGAGGTTCACCTGGCAGACTTTGTCCCAGTCTTCCTCGCTTAGTTCATCGATGGAGACCGCCGGACCGAAAGTCCCAGCATTGTTGAATAGCGTGTCGAGTCGACCAAAATGTTCGGTAGCTTTTGCAAATAAACTACTGACCATTTGCGCGGACGACACATCGGTTTGGACGACTAAAGCGTTTGGGTGGCCTTGGGACGCTTCGTGCAGAGTCTGTTCGGTGCGCCCGGCCAAGACCACATTCCAGCCTTGGGCTAGTAGCGTACGTGCGGTGGCCCGACCTATTCCGGAGCCGGCACCGGTGATAAGGATGGTGGAAGCCGGCGTGTTAGCAGTTGGCATATTTGCTCCTTTTGGCTTCCAGCCTAGTCGCAGCTGCCTCCGGCGGCCGTGCATGTGAATCGCCCGAAGCATGCATGAAGTTCTGTATGACCTGCAAAGTCGATGCAGGTAGACCCGGGAATGGCTACTAGGCTTAGGAAGACTCAAAAAAGAACTTTGGAGGAGTCCTGTGTTCCTCGACGTGCTGTTCGGTGTCTTGCCGTTGTTTTTCGTGATGCTCATTGGCTACGCGGTCAGCTACTCACCGAAATTCCCGCCCAGCGTAGAACCGGCGCTGAACGTCTTTGTCTTTTATGTGGCACTGCCGGCATTGCTGTACAAGGTGGTTGCCCGGGCCGATATAAGCCGGGGAGTTCCTTTCGATTTCCTATGGGTCACCGTCGCCTCGACGTTGGCGTTCGCCCTCATCTGCTGGGTGCTTTTTCGTTATCTGCTACGCGTAGATCGCGGGCGAAGTTTAGCTGGCATGCTCAGCACCAGCTTCGGCAATGTCTCCTATTTAGGAATTCCGGTAATCCTCGGGGTGCTCGGTAGCCAAGCCGGTCTCGCCGCAGGCATGGGGCAATTGGTTCACAACGTTATTTTTATGGTGGGTTTTCCCATTCTGGCGCAGTTGATGATGCCGGCAGGTCCGGGAAATAGGCATAAGCCCAGCGGGCGGCGGATCGCATTGACTGTTCGCAACGCACTGATCTACAGCCCGGTTACCTGGGCCATGGTGTTTGGCGGCGCAGTGGTAATTTGGGGGATACCCATTCCGAAACCGCTGGATGGCACAGTGGACCTCATAGCCGCCGCGGCCGCCCCCGGAGCGCTATTCGTGATCGGCCTTTCCTTGCGGAGGACCGTTCAGCGCACCTTGGATCGCCGCGCCGGGACGACACAAACCAAAGTGCGTGGCGCCAAGCGAACCATGCTGATCATGGTGGTTGGCAAACTGGCGGCTCTGCCCCTGCTGACCGTTTCGCTGCTCTGGATTCTCGCGCCGGATCTCGAAGCGATGTGGTTCAATACCGCGGTACTCATGGCAGCTATGCCCACCTCGGCCACGGCCTACATAATGGCTCAAAATGACACCGGCGACGGTGAGCCGACGGCGCTGGCCATCGTTATTACCTGCGCTCTGTCGGTAATCGCGCTTCCAGTTTTGGCGCAGCTGGTGCTCAAATAGGTCTTCGTAGGTGGCATTTCTCTGGACGGCTGAATGCCGCGGCGATGCAGATTGCTGGATTGCTCTCGGCATCAAGTGCGCCATTAATCGATATCTCTTGCCAGCCTCGAATTCCAGGCCCATCTAAAGCGCGCAACTTTAAGAACATAGAGACCATGCTCGGCGCCTCCGGAGCATGGTCTCTATGAAGCTTTAACCTATTTAGGGTCGGCGGATTAGCTTCTGCGCAGCAGGCGGTCTAGGAAGCTTGGCGCAGATGTGTTGATGTGTGCCCGCGGGGACATGTCAGGATCCAGGTTCTCGACTGGCTGGAACATGCCCGTCCGGAGCGCCGCGGTCGCCGAGAGGGCCCGCGCTTCCTTTGGTGAGTAGTTGATGCTAGCCGACTGGTTGGCGGTCATGGCGACCCTCCTTTTTGCGATAACTTGATTCCGTAATACGGAAGTTTATTTTTGTTCTACGAAAACAGTATGTCGGCTTAGCATGGGGCATGGCAAGGGATTTGGGGTAAAAACTTCTCTTGACCGAAATTTCGGACAATAAATCACACTTCAGAAAGATTGCCGCGAAAAGCACTTGACGGAAGTGGTGTGAGGTGGCTTACAGTAGTGGAACGAAGATTCCACGATCCAAAAACATCGAGTCGAAGCCGATAGAACCATCGGTGGTAAGGGTGTTCAGCCATCGGATCGTGAAGTAAGAAAAGAGCTGATCACCCGATGGACTTGCGCGTTTTTAACAACCTTCCCGAGGCAGATGCTGCCGCCGTCTTGCGGCCATGCCTTGATGTGGAACGTTGGATCACCAGCCTTGTTGCCGCTCGCCCCTATGCAAATAGTGCTGGGCTAACGGCTGCCGCCCAGCAAAGTGCGGCGTCCTTCAGCGAGTCTGAAATCTCTGCCGCCCTGGCGCATCACCCACGCATCGGTGAACGAGCCTCGGGGAATTCCGCCGAAGCCTCACTTTCCCGGGGTGAACAAGCGAGTCTGAATCTCGATGGTGATGTCACCTCGCGTCTCGCTGAAGCCAATCGCAGCTATGAAGCGCGCTTCAACCGGGTTTTCTTAATCCGTGCAGCAGGCCGAAGCACGAACGAAATACTCGCTGAATGCGAACGCCGCCTCGACAATGACGACGACACCGAGTTGCGCGAAGTGGCTGAGCAGTTGCGCGCCATTGCGCTTCTTCGAATGTCCAGCGCGGTCAGCGACTAAAGCCAACCCTTGAGTTCAGGAGTTCTTCATGGATGAATCGATCGCAGTGCGAAGCCACATCACCACCCACATTCTCGACACCGGGACCGGGAGGCCAGCCTCCGGTGTCAAGGCCACGCTGGAAGCCAACACGGCATCCGGCTGGCAAGAAATCGGATCCGGACTCACCGATGCGGACGGCCGCATCAAGGCAATGGGACCGACTCAGGTTGAAGCAGGACGCTACCGGATTTCCTTCGAAACCGGCGACTACTTCGGGAAGCAGGGAACGGAAACCTTCTTCCCCACGGTAAGCATCGACTTTTACGTCAATGACATAGCCGAGCATTACCACGTACCTCTTCTTATCAGCCCGTTTGCATATTCCACGTACCGAGGAAGTTAGAACCATGACTACCGAAATCAATGCCCCAGCAGGAACCAAAATTGTGCTTGGATCCAACCAGTACGGCAAGGCCGAGGTCCGCCTGGTGAAGATCACCCGCGACACCGACCGCCATCAGATTCAGGATCTGAACGTCACCAGCCAGCTACACGGCGACTTCACGGCGGCGCACACCGACGGAGACAACGGCCGAGTTGTTCCCACCGACACCCAGAAGAACACCGTCTACGGTCTGGCCCGAAATGGGGTGGATGCCATCGAAGAGTTCCTGGTTCAGCTGGGTGACCACTTCACCGGAGAATTCGAGTGGATCACCGGCGGACGCTGGGCGGCGCAGCAGTTCTTCTGGGACCGAATCAACGACCACGATCACGCCTTCTCGCAAAACAAGTCCGAAATACGCACGGCTGTGCTGGAAATCGGACCCGACGGTGAAAAGAGCATTGTCGCTGGGCTCGAAGGCCTCACGGTCCTCAAGTCCACAGGCAGCGAGTTCCATGGATTCCCGGTTGACAAGTACACAACCTTGAAGGAAACCACCGATCGCATTCTGGCCACCGACGTCACCGCCCGATGGCGCTACAACCCCGAAGCCGTCGAAGCCGGTATCGACTACGACGCCGTGTACAGCTCGGTGCGTTCGCTGATGCTGACCCAATTCGCGCAGACCCATTCGTACGCGCTGCAGCAGAGCATGTACAACATGGGCCAAGCGGTTCTTGAGGCGCATCCAGAAATTGCAGAGATCAAGATGTCACTGCCGAACAAGCACCACTTCCTAGTGGATCTGGAAGTTTTCGGCCAGGACAACCCAAATGAAGTGTTCTTTGCCGCAGATCGGCCTTATGGACTGATCGAAGCAACCCTCTCCCGCGAGGGAACCGAGGCCAACCATCCGGTGTGGGCCAATATCCCTGCATTTATCTAACCCGATGTGAGAAGGGTGTGCCGGTGCGGACACACCGGCACACCCTTTTTGGCAGCGACTGACGTAGGAGGTCAGCCTTGAGCGCTACACCTGATGAATCTATCAAAGCACGACGGCCAGAGGACGCTAGATTACCATTTGGCAAGTCATTGGCCTACGGGCTCCAGCATGTCCTGACCATGTACGGCGGGATCATCGCCCCGCCGTTGATCATCGGCGGGGCGGCGGGGTTGAGCAGCGAAGAAGTCGGGTTGCTCGTGGCCAGCTGCCTGTTCATTGGCGGCCTGGCAACCATCTTGCAGACCGTAGGAATTCCCTTCTTCGGAGCTCAGCTGCCGCTGGTCCAGGGAACCTCCTTTGCCTCGGTCGCCACGATGGTTGCCATCGTCAACGGGGGAGGAGGCATTCAAGCGGTCTTCGGCGCGGTTCTGGTTGCCGCGCTCATCGGCTTCCTCATCGCGCCGTTCTTTGCACGGGTGATTAGATACTTCCCGCCGGTGGTCACCGGGGTGGTGATTACGATGATCGGCATCTCGTTGACTCCGGTCGCGGCGAACTGGGCCATGGGAGGGAGCGCCGCGGCTCCCGATTACGGCTCCTTGCCGAACATCGGGCTCGCCGCTGGCACGCTGCTCGCCGTGCTGCTGCTTTCCAAGGTCGGCAATGCCGCAATTTCGCGGATGTCCATACTGCTCGCTATTGTGCTGGGAACCGTCGGTGCCGCATTGCTGGGGATGGCAGATTTCTCCCAGGTGGGAACCGGAGCGGTCTTCGCCTTCCCGCAGCCGTTGGCCTTTGGCATGCCGGTCTTTGAACTGGGCGGGATCATTTCAATGACCATCGTGGTCTTGGTAATCCTGACCGAAACCACCGCCGATATTCTCGCGGTCGGTGAAATCGCCGGATCCCGGGTGGATTCAAAGCGCATCGCCGACGGGCTGCGTGCCGATATGGCCTCCTCCGCGGTGGCTCCGCTGTTCAACACCTTCACGCAGTCGGCCTTTGCGCAGAACGTTGGTTTGGTGGCCATCACGGGTATCACCAGTCGCTTCGTGGTCGCAGCCGGCGGCGGTATTCTGGTGGTGCTCGGCCTGCTTCCGATCCTTGGACGTGTGGTTGCCGCGATTCCTACCCCGGTGCTCGGCGGAGCCGGAATCGTGCTCTTCGGCACCGTGGCGGCTTCCGGAATTCGTACCCTGTCCAAGATCAAATATGACGGGATGAACCTAGTCATTGTGGCAGCTTCCATCTCCTTTGGCTGCGTCCCGATCGTCAAACCGGACTTCTACTCGAGTTTCCCAACCTGGTTCGAAACCATCTTCCACTCGGGGATCTCCTCGGCCGCGATCATGGCGGTTCTGCTGAACCTGTTGTTCAACGAACTCAAAATCGGAAACTCAAAGAACTCTTCGGTGTTCTCTGCCGCCCCGCCGCGCATGGTGAAGACAGAAGAGATCTGTGGACTGATCGAGGGTGACCACTATGAAGGTGGAAAGCTCATCGATAAAGAAGGTTACGAGATCCCTGTTGTCACACCCGAAGAATTCGAACAGATTCAGACGGGGACCATCGAGATGCCTGTACCCAAAATTGCCAAAACCTCGGAGCACTGACGACGAGGCCAGAGTCGTTGAAGATGATGGTGAACCACGGGACAACGGATAATTTGCGATGCGAAGTAGCGGCTAGAGACTAGTATTCTAGCTGCTACTTCGCGGGTTTCACGTGAAAGCTCTAATAGCAAGTGCGAGTTGTAGTTAGGAGCGAATTACACCGGATGTCAGCTGATTATTAAAGCCATCAAGTCAAGGCGAGCAGGAAATTCGGTCTGGTTATCGTGCGACTAATGTCAACGGCGACAGTCCTAAAGAGTTTCGCCTTGTGTTTTGAACACCTAATACTCTTAGTATTGGAAACTGTGCATTCAGCTAATCTTTCCATCGGCGTTGATATCGGTGGCACCAAAATACTCGCGGCATTAGTGGACGAGCGCGGAAGCATCTCGGGACAGATCCATCGGGAGACTCCGCAACACGATGTCGCGGCCACGGAATACGTTCTCGCGGAACTAATCAAGGAACTCTCCGAGGGACACGAAGATCTGCCCGTCGGGATTGGCGCGGCTGGGTGGATGGACAAAAAGGGTAAGACGGTCCTCTTTAGTCCCCACTTATCTTGGCGGAATGAGCCAGTTCGCGAACGCCTGATGAACCTTGTTGGGCATGACATCACACTAGTTAACGACGCCGACGCCGCTGGCTGGGCTGAACACCGTTATGGCGCGGGCCGTGGAGAGAGCGACATGGTGTGTCTGACTCTCGGCACTGGCATAGGCGGTGCTGTCATTCTTGGGGGGCAGATCCATCGTGGAAAGTCAGGAATCGCAGGGGAGTTTGGCCACCAGGTCATTGTTCCCGGTGGGCATCGATGTGCCTGCGGTAATCGCGGATGCTGGGAACAATACGCATCGGGAAATGCGTTAGGCAGGGACGGTGCCGAACTGGTCCGGACTAAGTCGCCGGTTGCCTTTCGACTTCGAGCCGCTGTGGGCAACGATCCAGAAGCGGTCAGTGGCATCGTGGTCACCGAACTGGCGGCAGCCGGGGATCCAGCCTGCCGGGACCTAATATCTGACATGGGTGAATGGCTTGGTTTGGGGATTTCAAATCTGGCCTCGGTACTAGACCCCGGCATGGTTGTGATAGGTGGCGGACTTGGAACAGCTTCGCAACAGTTAATTGCCAAGGCAGAAGAAACCTACCGCCGAACGCTGTCTGGTCGAGGATATCGTCCATTCGCTCGGATACGTCAGGCGGAGCTGGGGCCGGCAGCTGGACTTATTGGTGCCGCCGATCTGGCGCGAGAGAACAGAAAATAACAAAATACATTGACAGGACATTAGGACTTATCTAGGCTCGTGATGTTATCCATCACGAGATCGAGGACTTGGCATGCTTCTGCGAGATAGGCCAAGCGGGGGACCTCATTGGCCGTTAGTCGTGGTTTTGGTGACTTACGCAGTAGCCATGTGTGGCACCACCATGCCCACTGCGCTGTATCCGATGCTTCAGGACGAGTATGGTCTGAGCACCGCCGCCTCCACGCAGCTCTTCGCGATATATGCCATCGTGGTCCTAGTCGTGTTGTGTACCTTTGGTTCTTTATCCGATGCCATTGGTCGCAAACCCGTAATGATCCTCGGACTACTTGCCGCGGCGGCCAGCGGAATGCTTTATGCCGTGGCGACCGAGGCACCCATGCTGTTTATGGCCCGGGTCCTCTCTGGAGTGTGCGCTGGATTAGTAACCGGAACGGCCACCGCTTATCTGACAGATCTAGTCTCCAGTTCCGCCCGCGGCGCCAGCATTTCAAGTGCGGCGAATATGGTGGGTCTGGGCAGTGGTCCAACAATGGCAGCTTTCCTCACCTTTTTCTTTCCGAGTGCTCCCATGATTGCTTTCGGCGTTCACTCGGTGCTTTCGGGCCTGTGCATTGTGCTTTTGGCACTGATCCGGGACAGTGTGCTGCACCGTGGACACCTGTTGACGCTCAGCCTTCCGCGGGTGCCTCGCCTTGCCCGGCGCGACTTTTGCGCGGGAGGTTTTATGACTCTGGGCTTCGCGGTGATGGGTGGATGTACCGCAATGACCTCAATTCTGGTAGTCCGCGCTTTTGACATTACAGACCTGCGTCTTCTGGGGTTGATTGGCTCGTTGATCTTTGCCGCCACAACCGTGGGACAGAAACTTGGCGGCAAGATTGTCAGCGAGAGAGGGCTCTTAGGTTATATCGGGTTGGGGACCGGTGCGTTGCTGATTGCTTTAGCCCCGCAGTTGGCCGGTGGCCCGGCCATGGCGGTATATCTTGCCGGGTTGATTCTTGCCGGACTTAGCCATGGCGCGTTGTTCCCGGTAGGGCTGGGGGTCGTGTTGCGACGTATTGAATTGCGCCATCGAGCTAGTGTTAGCTCGGCATTTTGGGTGCTGGGCTACGCGCTGACCGCTTTGGGTGCCTTGGGGTTAGGATGGATAGGCCAACTCGCCGGCGAATCGATGGCAGTGACCTGCTTTGGTGTGGTCATTGCGCTGTGCGCGGCGGGGTGCGCTTTGCTTCATCGGCGCTGGGTGGGGCTCCCAACCGGAGGGATACCAACTAGTATCTGAGGACAGTTTTTGTCTGTTCTAGACACGTTGACTCACGGATATCAGGCCAAGACCGTCGTGGCTGCGCTGGTAGCAATCCTCAACTTCGACACCGCATAGCACGGGCAGTAGGATAATTTCTTGCGAATACGTTGCATGTACTGGCTGATTTTTGACCCGGGGTGTATGACTTACTCCACGCCGAGAGCCCGGCGTTCACATTTCGTGAACGCCGGGCTCTCGGCGTATTTCAGTGGCGAGGACGAAACTCTAAGGATGCGCGCTCATTGGTGCGGTACTAGTTTGCTATCAGCGACGAGGTCAGCGCGGCATCGGCGTCAAGCAGCACCTTGGCAGCTACTTCGAGGCCTTCAACGGCCCCCAGCTCGGTATCTTCATGCTCGATGTTCACCAGCATCTCAGGGTCCACCTCGTGCAGGGCGCGTAGGAATTCGGTCCAGAAGGCGGTGTCATGTCCCTTGCCCAAGGCCACGAAGTCCCAAGCAGAGTTCTTCGGCCATTCGTTGGCCCACTCGTCCCCGCCGAGGTTGGTTCGGGGTTCGTCCTCGCGCAATTTACGGAAGCTGTTGTCCAGCACTCCTTGGATTGCGGCATTGGCATTGATGCGAACGTCTTTGGCAGCGGCGTGGAAGATCCATTTGCCCAAGTCGCGGACGACGGCCACAGGATCCATCTGCTGCCAGAACAGGTGTGAAGCATCTAGCTCAACGCCGATATTGCTGGTCCCGGCCCTGCTGATGAGCTCGCGGAAACTGGCAGGATTGAACACCAGGTTTTGGGGGTGTAGTTCTAGAGCGACCTTAACTCCGTGCTCGATAGCCAGCGCGTCAATGTCTTTCCAAAATTCCGCGGCGATGCCGAATTGGTAGTCCAACTGATTAAGGGCAGCCGAATTCCAGGCATTAACCACCCAATTTGGGCCGGAGGCGTTGGGTTCTCCACCGGGAAGGCCGGACATGGTGACGACTCGGGTCTGGCCAAGGCGTGCCGCCAACTTGATTGACCGGCGAATGTCTTCGGCGTGCTTCGCACCGATTTCTCGGTTTGGGTGCAATGGATTGCCGTTGCAGTTCAGCCCGTAGATTTCCACGCCACTGCCCTCAAATTGGGCGAGGAAGTCATCCCGAGTGCTGTCACTTTCCAAGATCTCATCGATGTTTGGCACGTGTACCGGAGGCAAGAATCCACCGGTGTTCAGCTCGATGCCGGTAAGCCCCTGATCGGCAATGACCTTCAGTGCTTCGGGTAGTGAGCGGTCGTGGAGGATTGCGTTGTAGACACCGAGTTTCACAGGGTGACCTTCTTTCCGTCATTGTTTGCAGACTGGACGACGGCCTGCAGGATTTGCATATTGTGCACGCCCTCGTCGAATGTTGCGTTGGTGGGAAGTGCGGTGTTAAGGCCGCAGACCTCGTCGAGGAAGGCGCGGGCCTGGTAGCCGAAGGCGTCATTCTGGCCAAAGCCGACACCTGGTGCGTCCATGGGGAGCCCGCCGCCCAGGTAAGCGTGTTCCGATCCGAGGTTCACCGTGCGATAGCCGTTGGTTGCCGAAGGTCCCTCGGTGAGCAGGATTTCGATTTCCGACGGACGCAGCTGGCTGAAGCGTGCCGCGCCCTTCTCGCAAAAGACCTCGAAGGTCAGCGTATTTGGGTGGCCGGCTGCCACGCGGGAGACTTCCAGACTGCCGGAAGCATCCGCGAACTGGACATTGAACGCCGCGTAGTCGTCGTTCTCCACCGGTTCCGATTTATCACTTAGTTCCACCAGGTCGTGTCCGGTCACGGCCCCGGCCGGCAGGAAGCGTTCGGTGATGCTGGTGCTCAGTTGACCACCACTGACCGAGAGAATGCCCCCGGCCAGGAACTCGGCGACATAGGACAGGTGGCTTCCCACGTCGGCCAATGCGCCAGAGCCGGCATCGCCCTTGAAGCGCCAGCTCATTGGAGCCTGTGGATTGTGGCCGTAGTCGGTCCAATAGCGACCAGAAAAATGCAAAACCTTGCCCAGGGTGCCATCGGTGATCAGGTTTCGGATAGTGGCGATACCCGGGGTTCGGCGGAAGGTGAAACCGACGCGGGCAATGGAGTTAGCGTTGCGGGCCGCAGTGGCCATTGCCTCGGCTTCTTCTAGGGTGTCAGCCAACGGCTTTTCGCACAATACGTGCTTGCCGGCGGCCAGCAGACCTTCAACGGCTTCGCGGTGGAAACGGTTGGCAATAACTACCGAAACGACGTCGATATCTGGATCATTCGCCACCTCTTGCCAGGAGCCCAGTGCCTTTTCGTAGCCGTAACGCTTGGCCACTTTGGCTGCGAGCTCGGTGTTCACGTCGGCAACCGCAACGTAGCGCAGCGGCGGCAGGTCGGGGCTGTAAAGGGTGGGCGCGGTGCGGTAGCCGGCGATATGGGACAAGCCGGCCATGCCTGCGCCGATGACTGCGATTCCGATGCTTTTTGTCACGGGTTCTCCTGAATGAAAGTTAGTAGAGAGAAATTTTGGAGCGCTCCAAAAAAGTGTAAAGCCGAATCCAGGCGGCGGTCAAGGGGTCTTGAGTGGAGATTATCTACGCGGTGCGAGCAGGGGCGCAGGTGCCGCGTTCAACTAGTGCTGGCTCCAGCGACACCTTTTGCGATGCGCGTTCAGGGTCCGCGAGCCGGGAGAGTACCTGTTCGGCCACGTGCATGCCGAGCTCGCGGTTGCGACTGTCTACGGTGGTCAGGCGCAGGAGGTGCGTGTCGGAGAGTGGGGAGTTGTCGTAGCCGATAATCGAAAGATCCTCGGGGACCGAGAGACCATTCTCGCGGGCCGCGGCCAAGGCGCCCATGGCCATCGAATCATTGCCGGCCAAGATGGCGGTAATTCCCGGGTTTTCCTGCAAAAGCTGCTGAGCACACTGGTAGCCACTGTCTTCGGTGGTCAATTCGCTCAGGGCCATGATGTGCTCGTCCAGACCTGCCGCGCTCATCGCGTCCCGGTAGCCATTGCGCCTGAGCATTGATGCGCCGCCGCCGCCGCCGATGTGCCCGATGTGCTTATGCCCCAGTGAAATCAGGTATTCGATGGCTCGACGTGCGCCAAGCCGGTCGTCGCTCGCGGAAATATCCGCTCCGGTCACCTGTGTTGCTCGATTTCCTGCCACGATCACCGGAACTTGGGAGGGGAAGCGCATGGCCGGTGTGGGCTCGGTGGCCAGGACCAGGGCCTCGACGCGGGTGCTGAGAAATCCATCCAGCGGGTCTGACTCCACGTGCGCGTTCAGCGTGCGGTCCGAGACGGCGATGCGCAGTCCGGCGTTGCCCAGTCCCTCTTGCAGTCCGCGAAGCAATTCGACAAACCAGACGTTGGTGTAGTCATCGATCACCACGCCGACGGTCTGGCTGGTGCCGCCGGCCAGTGCGGCCGCGGCTTGGCTCGGGCGGTAGTTCAGCTGCTCGATGGCAGCCAGCACCGCGGCGCGGCGTTGCTCGGAGACGCTGGGGGAGCCGCGCAGCACCAAGGAGACAAGCGACTTGGAGACACCGGCTGCTTGGGCGACATCGTAGATTGTCGCGCGGCGGTGTTCTAGTGCCATGGTGCCTCCTGGGTTTGGTCCGGGTTCTCGTTAAGAGCCTAGCGTTCCGCCCGCATCGAACGCGGCACCGTCAGCTTCGGAGTAGGAATTCCAAGCCGCTCAGGTCTTAACGTCAGGACATAGTTATCCATGGAATCATAAACTTCGTCGACTTGGCCTGGTCAATATCCGCAGAATTTCAAGGTTTTTCACCCACAGTGTTACTCATGTTGTAAATATGTCAGTACAAACCTTTGACAGGGATAGATCCATAGTGCAAAGTATTTCTTGTGGCACCGTTCACATCTTCGGCAGCTGGCCGATCCCTGAACTTCTGACTCGAAAGGACGTCGATCTGCGTGACCTACGACGTACTCACCCTCGGACGCATCAGCGTTGACGTCTACCCGAACGACATCGGTGTATCCCTCGCGGACGTGAACTCCTTCAGCAAGTATCTCGGTGGCTCTGCCACCAACGTCGCAGTGGCAGCTGCCCGGCACGGCCGCACGGCTGGGGTGATCACCAAAATCGGTGACGACGACTTCGGCACGTTCCTGGAACGTGAATTGGATCGTTACGGAGTGTCCCGCGCACATGTAACCCGCGATGCCAGCCTGCAGACGCCAGTCACCTTCTGCGCCATCATGCCACCAGATGACTTCCCGCTGTACTTCTATGGACGCTTCCCGATGGCGCCGGACTGGAACATCAAAAGCAGCGACATCGACTTCCGCACGGTCAAGAACTCCAAGATTTTCTGGAGCACCGTCACCGGCTTGAGCCGAGAGCCTTCGCGCACCGCGCAGCTGGCGGCCTACGAGGCCCGCCCAGCCGGCTCGCTGGCCCCAGGGCAGTTCACCATCCTGGATTTGGACTACCGCCCAATGTTCTGGGACTCGGTTGAGCAGGCCCGCGAGCAAGTAGCCCGGGCTCTGCCCTCGGCCACAGTGGCCATTGGCAACGATACCGAATGCTCGGTAGCCGTTGGCGAAGGAACCCCTGATGAGCAGGCCGACCGCCTGCTGGAGGCCGGGGTGCAGATCGCCGTGGTCAAGCTCGGCCCCGAAGGCGTCATGGCCAAAACCCGCACCGAACGCGTGGTTTCCGCGCCGGTTCCGGTGCAGACCGCCAACGGACTAGGCGCCGGAGACTCCTTCGGCGGAGCTTTCTGCCACGGCTTGCTCTCTGGTTGGCCGCTGGAACAGGTCTTGGACTACGCCAATGCCGCTGGGGCCATCGTGGCCTCGAAGGTCGCCTGCTCCGACGCGATGCCGGACCCAGAAGAAGTGAACGCCCTGCTGGCCGAGCGCGGCCGCACCGTCCCCACCTCCCAGAAAGACCTGGTCTAGTTATGAAACAGGCATCCGCACCGCACGTGGACCGCGAAGACCCGCGCCGCTACGAATCCATTACCCGCCAGCGACTAGAAGACCCGGCAGCGGTGCAGCGCGCCGCCTCGCTGCGCCAGAAGCATGCCGGCCCGGTGCTGGGCCGGCAGAACTTTATCATCGCCGCCGACCATCCAGCCCGCGGGGCCCTGTCCGTAGGCAAACGCGCCACGGCCATGGCCGACCGCCGCGAACTGCTTGACCGGCTGCAGATCGCCTTGCAGAACCCGGCCTGCGACGGGGTCCTGGCCTCGCCGGATATCCTCGATGATCTGCTGCTGCTGGGCGCACTGGAAGGCAAGCTGGTTTTCGGCTCGATGAACCGCGGCGGGCTTGCCGGCCTGGTCAACGAGATTGATGACCGCTTCACCGGGCATAGTGCAGCGGCCCTGGCCGCCTTGGGCGCCGACGGCGGCAAGATGCTCACCCGGATCAGCTACGAGGATCCGGACACCGTGAAAACCCTGGCCGCTACCGCCGATGCCGTGTCCGATCTGGCCCGGCACCAGCTGGTCGCCATGGTCGAACCGTTCATCTCCAAGCGGGCCGAGGGCAAAGTAGTCAACGACCTGCGCCCGGAGGCAGTGATCAAGTCCATGGGCATCGCTTCCGGACTGGGCGAAACCAGCGCCTACACCTGGCTGAAAATCCCCGTGGTTCAAGAAATGGAGCGGGTTATGGCCGCCACCACCCTGCCCACGGTTCTGCTCGGCGGGGATCCCGCAGGCAGTCCCGACAAGGTGTTCGCCTCCTGGCAGGATGCACTGGCTCTGCCCGGAGTGCAGGGACTGACCGTGGGCCGGACCCTGCTGTATCCCGAGGACGGGGATGTGGCCGCCGCCGTAGCCACGGCAGCCTCGCTCTTGAACACCACCACACCTGTACGCAGCTGAGAAGGACAAAGCTCGATGACTACACGCAGAATGACCGTTGCTCAGGCGGTCGTAGAATTCCTGGGACGACAGTACACGGTGGATAACATCGGTGGAGCTGCTTATCGTGAGCGCCTGATTCCAGGAATGTTCGGCATCTTCGGTCACGGCAATGTCGCCGGAGTGGGGCAGGCCCTGAAGCAGTGGCAGCTCAAAGACCCGAGCCTCATGCCGTATTACCAAGGTCGCAACGAGCAGGCACAGTCGCATCAAGCGGTGGCCTATGCCCGGCATACCCGCCGCCGCGCCACCTATGCCGTCTCCACATCCATCGGTCCTGGGTCCTCAAATCTGTTGACCGGTGCGGCTCTGGCCACCGCTAACCGTCTGCCTGTATTGCTCTTGCCCAGCGATACCTTTGCCACCCGTGCCGCTGATCCAGTACTTCAGCAATTGGAAATGCCACACGGCTACGACATCACGGTTAATGATGCTTTCCGACCACTATCAAAGTACTTTGACCGGGTCACCCGGCCGGAACAGTTGGCCAGCGCACTGCACCACGGTCTGCGCGTGCTCACCGACCCCGCCGAAACTGGTGCGGTGACCATCTCCTTGCCGCAGGACGTCCAGGCCGAGGCCTTTGATTTCCCGGAAGAGTTTTTTGCCGAACGCGATTGGAAGATCCGCCGCCCGGCCCCGGAAACAGAAGACATAGCTCAGGCCGCGCAGCTGATTCGTGCTGCCAAGCGCCCGTTGATTGTTGCCGGTGGCGGAGTGCTTTATGCCTATGCGACCGAGGAGCTTGCAGCCTTCGCTGAGGCCACCGGAATTCCGGTGGGCAATACTCAAGCCGGCGTTGGCGCCCTGCCCTGGGACTCGAAGTATTCGCTAGGAGCCATTGGTTCCACCGGTACTTCTGCGGCGAACGCGTTGGCCGCAGAAGCGGATCTGATTATCGGTATTGGTACCCGCTATGAGGACTTCACCACGGCCAGCCGTACGGCCTTCCAAAACCCTGGGGTGAAGTTCGTAAATATCAACGTTGCCGCACTTGATGCGTACAAGCACGCCACGGTGCTGCCGATCGTCGCGGATGCTCGCAAGGCGCTCATTGCATTGCGCGAAGCGCTCACCGGGTATCGAGTGGAAGGCGCTCTTGAGGTGTTCACCGCCCAAGAGAAACAACGTTGGGATGCGACCGTGGATGAGGCATTCGCCGAAAGGCTTAGCCCGTTAGTCAGCCAGAATGCCATTATTGGTGCAACCAACCAGGCCATGGATTCCCGCGACGTTGTAGTTTGCGCGGCCGGATCTTTGCCCGGAGACCTGCATAAGATGTGGCGGGTTTCGGACCCCTTCGGATATCACGTCGAATACGGTTTCTCCTGCATGGGTTACGAAATCGCCGGTGGGCTGGGTCTGAAGCGTGCAGTACTTGCGGAGACCGCGCGCGGCGCGGAAAACCGTGACGTAGTGGTCATGGTCGGGGACGGCTCTTATCTGATGATGCACACCGAACTGGTCACCGCAGTGGCCGAAGGGATCAAATTGATCACGGTGCTCATCCAGAACCACGGTTATGCCTCCATCGGATCGCTCTCCGAATCATTGGGATCCCAGCGCTTCGGCACCAAATACCGTGCACTAGACACCCAAACGCACTCCTTCGACGAGGGGCAAACGCTGCCAATCGATTTGGCGCTGAACGCCGAATCATTGGGAGTCAAGGTCATAAGAATTGCCCCCGGAGATCGGGCCATCGAGGATCTCTCGACCGCCATTGCCACCGCAAAGGCAGCGCCGGAAGGATCCGGCCCAATCCTCATCCATATTGAATCGGATCTCTACGCCGATGCCCCTTCCAGCCAGTCTTGGTGGGACGTGCCGGTCAGTGAAACATCCGAGCTGGATTCCACGGCGAAGGCCCGTGAAGTCTACGAAAACCACAAGGCACGACAGAAGCCTTACCTAGGCTAAATCGCCGCGCGTTATCGCCGATCCAACACTTTTTCGCTACTAAAGGAAGACGAGAGCTAATCATGAGCACAACCGCCACCGAAATTACCGACATCAAGCACTTCATCAACGGACAGCCAACCGCGGGCAACGGAACCGCCACCCAGCCGGTTTACAACCCTGCGACCGGCGAAATTACCGGTCAGCTGCACTTGGCTAGCGCCGAAGACCTGGCTCAGACCGTGGCAGCGGCCCGCGCCGCCGCCGACAGCTGGGGCGAGGTCTCCATCGTCAAGCGCACCAAGGTCATGTTCCGCTTCCAGCAACTGCTCACCGAGCACACCGATGATCTGGCCCGCTTGGTAACCAGCGAGCACGGCAAGGTACTCTCGGATGCGGCCGGCGAAGTAGCCCGCGGTATCGAGGTCGTGGAATACGCCGCCGGAATCTCCCAGTCACTCAAGGGAGAATACTCGGACCAGGTATCCACCGGCATAGACGTGTTCTCATTCCGTCAGCCACTGGGCGTAGTTGCCGGAATTACCCCGTTCAACTTTCCGGTCATGGTTCCCTTGTGGATGGCGCCAGTTGCCATCGCTACCGGCAATGCCTTCATCCTCAAGCCATCCGAGCGCGACCCTTCGGCTGCGCTGTTGATTGCCGAGCTTTTTAAGCAGGCAGGGCTTCCCGACGGAGTATTCCAGGTACTGCATGGTGGCAAGGAAACTGTAGATGGTTTGCTGTCCCACCCAGATGTGGACGGAATTTCATTTGTCGGATCAACACCCATTGCCAAGTACGTACACGAGACCGCAACCAAGTACGGAAAGCGCGTCCAGGCGCTGGGCGGTGCCAAGAACCACGCGGTCATCATGCCGGATGCGGATATGGAGCAGGCTGCAGACCATATCAATGCTGCGGCATTCGGCTCGGCAGGCCAGCGTTGCATGGCGATCTCCGTGGCCGTGGCCGTTGGCGAGGCCGCTGACATCCTCGTGGACAAGCTAGCCGAACGAGCCCGTGGCGTGAACGTCTCCCACGGCTTTGATGAAAAAGCAGATATGGGACCGGTCATCACGCCGGCATCAAAGACTCGCCTGCAGAAGATCGTTGGCGAGGCCGAACAGGCCGGTGCCGCGCTCATCTTGGACGGTCGAGACCTGGTGGTCAAGGACCACGAAAACGGGTTCTTCGTTGGCCCGACCATCTTGGACCGGGTGAACCAGGAAATGAGTGCCTACACCGAGGAAATTTTCGGTCCGGTACTCGTGGTGCTTCGTGTTGATTCCTTGAATGAAGCCATCGACGCGGTGAACGCCAACCCATACGGCAACGGCACCGCAATCTTCACCTCCTCCGGTTCGCACGCTCGTAACTACACCCGGCGTATCCATGTGGGCATGGTCGGGGTAAACGTTCCGCTACCGGTACCGGTGGCATGGCACTCATTTGGTGGTTGGAAGAATTCACTGTTTGGCGAGCACCACATCTATGGCCCGGACGGTGTGCGTTTCTACACCCGTGGCAAGGCAGTAACACAGCGTTGGCCGGAGCCGGCTCAGCTATCCACCGCCTCGTACAACTTCCCCTCAAATTAGGTTCCTGCACTGCAACTAATTTCCATCGTGCCGATGCCGGCCAGTAATCGGTCGGCATCGGCAATGAGTATTGAAAGATTCTGGTACATGCCATGGCACAGAACATCACCATCGGAACTGCCCCCGACTCCTGGGGCGTCTGGTTTGCCGATGACCCGAAGCAGACCCCCTGGCAGCGCTTCCTCGATGAGGTGGCCGAGGCCGGCTACAAAACCATCGAACTAGGCCCCTACGGGTACCTGCCCACCGACCCCGCCCAGCTGGCCGATGAGCTGGCAGCCCGCGACCTGAACGTCTGCGCCGGCACAGTCTTCACCGCCTTCCACCGTGGCATCGACGGCAGTGCCAGTGCATGGGAAGAAGCCTGGGAGCCAGCCCGCAAGGTGGCCGAACTGACTGCCGCCATGGGCGGGGAGCATATTGTGGTGATCCCGGCCATGTGGCGTGATGACGTCACCGGTCAGGCTATCGAATCGGGCACATTGGACGCCACGGCCTGGGATTCGCTTGCCAAGGGCCATGACCGGTTGGGCAAGATCCTGCAAGAGGAATTCGGCCTGAAACAGCAGTTCCACTCCCACGCCGACTCGCATGTCTGCGGCCAGAGCGATATCGAGAAGTTCCTTGAACTCACCGACCCGCAGTTCACCACCCTGTGCCTGGATACCGGACATGCCGAATACGGTGGAGCTTCCAGCGTGGATCTGATCCGCCGCTTCCCGGAACGCATCGGCTACCTGCACCTGAAGCAGATCAACCCAGACATTCTGGCCACGGTGCGCGCGCAAGATATGACCTGGGCTGCGGCCAACCTAGCCGGGGTCATGTGCGAACCGCCTTCCGGGCTGCCTGACCTCAATGAGGTCTTGGCGGAAGTGGAGAAGCTGGGCCGCCCGATCTTCGGCATTGTCGAACAGGACATGTACCCGGTCGCTGACTTCACGGTGCCACTGCCCATCGCCACCCGCACGCGCGACTACCTGCTCAGCTGCGGCTCGCACACCCGCGTCTAGGCCAGCTTGCCTAACGCAAACCAGGACCACCAAAAAATCTTGAAAGGACACATCGTGCCAGAAATCCTGCGCGTCGCCGTTGTTGGAGCCGGACGCATGGGCGCCGACCACATCCAGCGGATCCACCACCGCATCTCCGGCGCCGAGGTGGCGGCCGTTGTCGACATTGACACCGACCGGGTCAACGCTGCCATCGACGGCATCCCGGGCGCCAAGGGCTACACCGACCTGCCCGCGGCGCTCGCCGACGGCGAGGTCAACGCCGTACTGCTGGCGACCCCCGGTTTCCTGCACCACGATGCGTTGCTGACGGTGCTTGAAGCCGATATTCCGGTGCTGTGCGAAAAGCCGCTGACCCCTGATGCCGCTTCCTCCTGGGAGATCGTCGAGGCGGAGGCCAGGCTGGGCCGCAAGCGTATCCAGGTGGGCTTCATGCGCCGCTTTGACGCCGAGTACCAGCAGCTGCGCCAGCTGATCGAGGATGAGAGCCTGGGCGAATTGCTGGTGCTGCACCACCAGCATCGCAACCCCTCCACCCCGGAAGGCTTTACCAATGAGATGCTGATCAACGACTCGGTGGTCCACGAGTTCGATGCCATTCGCTACTTCACCGGCGAAGAGATCACCTCGGTGCAGGTGCGCTTGGGCAAAGCCACCCGCAATGCACCCAATGGCCAGCACGACCCCCAGCACGTGCTGCTGGAAACTTCTGCAGGAGTGCTCGCCGACGTGGAGATCTACGTCAACGCGAAGTTCGGCTACGAGGTGGCAACGCAAGCATCATTTGAAGATGGCATTGTGTCCATCGGCAATGACGCTGGACCGTATGTGCGTACCGCCGGGCAGTGGGGCGGGAAGATCACCCCGGGCTTCGAGGAACGTTTCGGCGCTGCCTACGACACCGAGATCCAGTCGTGGGTCAACGCGGCGCTGCGAGGGGAATTGGGCGGACCGAGCGCCTGGGACGGCTATGCCACCGCGGCGTGCTGCGAGGCCGGAGTCGAGGCCCAGCGCACCGGCGATAAGGTGGCAGTCAAGCTGAACAGCAAGCCGGATCTCTACAGCTAAGGGCATCATGAAATACGCATTGGACCCGACCCCGTTCCATTCCACCCATTCGCTGCTCCAGTTCCCGGAACTGGCAGCGGAGCTGGGCTATGACTGCATCCAGCTGACCCCGCATGCGGACATGATTCCGTTCTTCACCCACCCCAAGGCCGACGATGACCTGGTCGCGCAGCTTGCGGCCCAGTGCAAGGCCACCGGGGTGGGGATCGCTTCGGTGCTGCCGGTGCTGCGCTGGTCCTCGCCCGAGGAGAATTTGCGCCAGGCCGCGGTGCGCTACTGGAAGCGCGCCATCCAGATTGCCGTTGATTTAGGTGTGAACCAGATGAACACTGAATTCTCCGGGCGGCCAGAACGTGCCGAGGAGTCCGAGGCCGCGTTCTACCGCTCCATGGAGGAGCTCGTGCCAATCATTGAGCGCGAGGGCATCAACGTGGCCATTGACCCGCATCCGGATGATTTTGTCGAAGAGGGCTTGGCCGCTTGGCGGGTAATCCGCGGAGTGAACTCGCCGAATCTGTCCTTTGCCTACGTCGCCTCGCATTCCTTCCACATGAAGGACGAGCCGCTGGAAATCATGCAGGCCGTGGGGGAGCGGCTGCGAGTGGTGCACGTGGCCGACACCATGAACCATCATGCATCGCACGGATTGCGCTACATCACCAATCCGCCGGGCAATGCTGTGCGCGTGCACCAGCATTTGAAGCTTGGCGATGGAGATGTGAACTGGGATGAATTCTTCTCCGGCCTCGTGGCCAACGGTTTTGCCGACCGCCAGGAGAGCGTGATGGTCTCCAGCGTCTTTGCCGAGAACGAGAACGCCGTCGGGGTCTCCAAATACCAGTTGGAGCAGATGCGCAGCCGTGTAGCTTCTGCCCAAGCTGCGAGTTCCTAGCAAATCAGGCAACGCTGAGTTGCAGGATGACGAAAGCCGAACCCTTGCGGGTTCGGCTTTCGTCATCCTGCCCGGGCGTCATTCTGGGCAGTGGACGGATCAAGAAAGAGCCGCAAAATGCAGCGTTGATCTGTGGGTATAGTCATAGGAACCAGCGGCCCGGAGGGCTGGGACGGCCCAAGAATCGGTATTTGTCAGGACAAAATAGCAATAATGCTTGCCTCGAAAACCCTGATGACGTATTGTCCTTACATAAGGGCTGTGAAGCCCATCACTTTCAGTTACCGGCAAGGGGACAGAATGATGCAAAGTGGTTCCCGCCGCACCGAGTGGAGGAAGCCGGATCGCAGTCGATCCGATGGATGGCCCAAGGCCAGTAATGCTTTCACCCGGGCAATCCAAAGGAGTTCCCATGTCCAGTGCGCAGCAAGCTTCTGCTGAGCCGAGTCTGCCACCCCTCACCGCGGGGCCTCATGTTAAGCGGCTCGGTTTGATTTCCATCATCGCCTGTTTCGGCGGCCTGCTTTTCGGTTACGACACCGGTGTTGCCAACGGTGCCGAAGGCCCCATGGCAGAGGAACTCGGCCTAAACCTCTTGCAGATCGGCGTGGTGATCAGCTCCCTGGTCTTCGCCGCCGCGTTCGGGGCGCTCATCGGCGGGCAAATTGCCGACGTATGGGGTCGCCGCAAAACCATCATCATGCTGGCAGTTCTGTTCTTCGCTGGAAGCTTGCTGGTTGTCTTTTCGCCGGCCGGCCCGGAGCTGGGAACTTTCTCACCACTAGGTTTCGGTGTTTTGATCGCCGGACGCATCATGCTCGGATTGGCCGTGGGCGGCGCATCTACGGTCGTGCCGGTGTACCTAGCCGAACTAGCCCCGTACGAAATCCGCGGATCCATCACCGGACGCAATGAGCTGGCCATCGTCTCGGGCCAACTGGCCGCCTTCGTCATGAATGCGATCATTGGAACCGTCCTGGGCGGGACTGTGGACGGCGTCTGGCGGATCATGTTCGCAATTTGCGCTCTGCCGGCGCTGGCATTGTTCTTCGGCATGCTGCGCATGCCCGAATCTCCCCGCTGGCTCGTAGAAAAACGCCGCTACGCCGAGGCGCTGCGAGTGCTCAAGACCGTGCGTTCGGCTGAGCGTGCACTGGCCGAAGTCCACGAGATCGAGATCGTTGCCGACGAGGAAAAGCGGAACAACAAGCCTGTGGGCATCAAGGCCGTGCTGAAAAATAAGTGGTTGCTGCGAATTATAGCCATCGGCATCGGCGTTTCCATGACCCAGCAGCTCACCGGCATCAACTCCATCATGTACTACGGAACACGTGTACTGGAAGAATCCGGCATGTCAGAGCAGCAGGCAGTGCTGGCGAATATCGCCTTCGGCGTGGTCGCCGTGATTGGCGGTATCATCGCCCTACGCAATATGGACCGCATGGACCGCCGCAAGACCTTCGTTATCGGCTTATCGCTGACCACCACCTGCCACTTGCTGGTAGCCATCGCGGGCATGCTGCTGCCGGTCGGTAGCCCCATCCGACCAGTGGTGATCCTAATCTTGGTGGTTGCCTTCGTGATGTCCATGCAGACATTCCTCAACGTGGCTGTCTGGGTGTGGCTGGCTGAAGTCTTCCCGCTTCATATGCGCGGGCTGGGAATTGGCATCTCGGTGTTCTTTGGGTGGGCCACCAACGGTGTGCTGGCACTGTTCTTCCCATCTTTAGTCTCCGGTGTCGGAATTACCGGATCTTTCTTTATCTTCGCAGGCATCGGCGTGCTGGCGCTGATCTTCGTGGCCACCCAGGTTCCCGAAACCCGCGGACGGTCACTGGAAGCCTTGGAAGAGGACGTCTCCACGGGAGCGATCTACCAAGTCAAGCCGGCGGTCAACGCCTAAGGCGCGACCATTCACTGAGCTAATGAGCCCAGCCCCCGCCAAGTGGCAGGGGCTGGGCTGATTTCTATGCTCGGCGCTGTCCGGTACTGCCGCGCACCACCAGCTGCGGCGCATGGGTGCTGGATGTTCCCGGGGAATTAAGGGCCGCTTGCATGGCGGCCTGGGCCAGGGCTGCGACATCTTGGCGAACGCTGGTCAGATCGGCGTGCGCAAGCCTGGCGAATTCGCTGTCGTCATATCCGGCCAGGCAGATTTGCTCGGGAACCTGCAGACCTGCAAGATCGATCGCTTGCCGAGCGCCGAGCGCTGCGCGGTCATTAAAGGCCAGAACCGCAGTGGCACGTTCGGACTGGGGCGTTTTCTCCAGATACTCGCGCAGGACCGCAAAAGCGGTCGCCTCGTCTGGACTGGCTGGAAGGATCTTGACGCTGGCGTTCGCGCGGGTAGCGGATTTGATGAAGGCATCGCGCCGCTGTTTCGCCGAGACGGCGGATCCGCCATCCAGATGCAGCAGCCGAGTGTGGCCGCGCTGCATCAAATGGCTGACGACTTGTTCAACGCCAGCAGCCTCGTCTGTAATGACCGATGGAATGCCTCTGACCTTGCGCAGCAGGCTGATAACGGGAAGCTGCTTGGACACTTGGACCAGTTGCGTGGCTGGCAGCTCGGGGAACACGCCGATCACCGCCTCGACTCCGGCATCGATGAGGGTATTGAGCACGCGGCGTTCATCCCGGTGTCTGCCGGTGGCGCCCAGAATGATTTCAAATCCGCTTTGGTCCGCCTGCGCATATAAGGCATCTGCCAGCTCCGCGTGCAGCGGCTCTCCCAGCGCCAGGGCCAGTCCAAGGGTTCGGCTGCGGCTGCTGCGTAGCGACCGTGCACGTGAGTCCGGGCGGTAACCCAAATCCGTGGCCGTCTGCTTGACCCGAGCCCGGGATTCTCCGCTGGCGCCCTCGGCGTCGCGCAGCACAATCGAGGCCAGTGCTACCGAGACCCCTGAGGCGCGGGCGACATCTGCCAACGTGGGGCGTTTGGCGGGGCGCGGCGCAGATGATTGCGACATTGGTGAAACTTTCTTCTAGAACGTTATAGACACCTGCTATCCAGTGTGCCATGATTTTCCATAACACCAAATCTAGAACGTTCTAGGAGACACTCCATGGCTTACCAATCCCTGCCAGAAACTTCTGCGCGGCCACTGCGCATTGCTGTCATCGGCACCGGGTGGATCGGCGCATTCCACGCCCGCACTGTTGCCCAGCACCTGCCAGATGCACAGCTGCACGTCGTAGCAGATCCAGCACCAGGCCGCGCCGCCGAACTGGCCGCAGAACTGGGTTGCACGAACTACACCGAAGACATTGCGGATGTGTTTGCCGACGAAACCGTGGACGCCGTGGTCATCGGCGCACCTTCAAGCTTCCATGCCGGCTTGATCGCCCAAGCCGCCGCGGCGGGAAAGCACATCTTCTGCGAAAAGCCGGCAGCGCACGCGCTGTCAGATCTCGACACCGCCTTGAAAGCCGTGGAAGATTCCGGAGTGCTGCTGCAGATCGGTTTCAACCGGCGCTTCTCCCGCGACTTTGCTGCCGTGGCAGAACAGGTGAAATCCGGAGCTATTGGCACCCCTCAGCTACTGCGGTCGCTGACCCGAGATCCTGAAGTTGCAGGTGGGTTGCCCAACGTAGCGAAGATCCGCTCCCACGTGATTTTCACTGAAACCCTGATCCACGATTTTGACACACTGAACTGGATGAACCCGGGTGCAGAAGTTGTGGAAGTCTACGTCATGGCCGATGCGCTGGTGGCGCCAGAGCGCCGGGATGCGGGTTTGCTGGACACCGCCGTGGTGAGCCTGCGCTACTCGAACGGGGCAATCGCAGTGGCCGAGGCGAACTTCTCGGCCAGCTACGGCTACGATGTGCGCGGAGAAGTCTTCGGTTCAAAGGGCATGGTGCAGGCAGGGAATCCAGTGCAGCTGGCAGCGGCCAGCTTTGACAGCGCGGGCGCCCATGCACCAACCGAACGGCTGAATATCGAGCTGTTTGCCCAGGCCTACCGCGAGCAGCTCTCGATCTTCGCCCGCAAAATCCGCGGCCTGCGCGACGGTTCGGCCGATGCGGCCCTGTCGGTTCCCACTGGCGCTGACGCACGTGCAGCGCTGCGCGTGGCACTGGCGGCCTTGGAATCCTCGGAAACTGGCCTGCCGGTGAAGCTGGAATCGGCCACCCGCCTTGCGGTGAATGCATGAGTGCGCAGTTGGCGGTCTGTGCCGAGATGGTCTTCCTGGATCTTCCGCTGATCGACCGGGTCAAGCGCTTGGACAAGGCCGGCTTTGAAATTGAGCTCTGGGATATCAGAGACAAAGACCTTTCGACTTTGGCGGCCACCGGTGCCCGCTTCGGCTCCATGACAGGTTACAGCGAAGGAAGCCTCTGCGATCCGGACAGCGCGCACGAAGTGGTTCGCTCCGCCAAGGAATTGATCCCGGCCGCCCGGCAGCTGGGCATCAACCGTCTGGTGGTGCATCCGGCTCACCTCATTGACGGACAGGCAGCCACCCCACGTTTTCGGGCTACCGGAGACATGTGGCTCACCGCAGCGCGAACCTTGGAAGAACTGGGCCGGATCGGCGAAGAGCATCAGGTCACCTTCATGCTAGAGAACCTGAATACGATTCTGGATCACCCGGGCATCCCTCTGGGACGCGCCAAGGACACGATGTCTCTGGTGAAGGCCGTGGGACACCCGAACGTGAAGATGATGCTTGATCTGTACCACGCCCAAATTGGCGAGGGGAACCTCATCGAATTGGTGCGTTCGGCACTGCCGCATATCGGAGAAATTCAGGTCGCAGACGTTCCCGGGCGTTGCGAGCCGGGCACCGGGGAAATCAACTACCGGGCAGTTGCCCAGGCTCTGGCGGATCTGGATTATTCTGGCCCGATCGGCCTGGAAGCCTACGCCAGCGCAGATTCCGAAGGGGCCATCGCGGCTTTTGCCCAGGCCTTTGCACCCCTGGCCAAGCCCGTGGCGCGCTAGGGGATCATGTACCGGGCGTCGGATTGAGAGTTAAAGCCCAGCGGCGGCAGCAGGGAAACCTGCTGCCGCCGCTGCCAATCGCAATCCGGGAAGGCTACGCGCCGGCTCCGAAGGGCAAACGAGGATCCATGCTCTGCGAATCCCAAGTCTGGCGGATCCAGCCATGGTGGGGATCATCGCTGATCAGCCAATCGCGCACGCGTCCCGGGCCGGCCATGACGTTCAGATAGTAAAGGTCATAACCCGGTCCTGCCATGGCTGGACCATGCCAGCCGTAGGGAACCAAGACAACGTCCCCGGTGCGGACTTCGGCGTTAACGTCAATGGGGCGTTCATCTGAGGCATAAACACGCGCATAGCCGATAGGATCGGTAGCCGCTACCGCCGGCATGCCTTGGGCTAGCTGCGTCTCGAAGTAGTAGATTTCCTCGAGGCTAGTTTCGCCCTCCTTTTCCTGATCATGCTTATGCGGAGGATAGGAAGACCAGTTGCCCGCCGGAGTGATGACTTCGCAGACGATGAATCGGTCTGCTTCCAAGGCGGCCGGGGTGCCGAAGTTGTGGACCTGGCGGGAGCAGTTTCCTGCCCCGCGCAGCTCCACTGGAGTCTCTTCTGCCTTGATCAGGCGGGTTGGGTAGGACTGCTTGGCCGGGGCCAGTGCCACGGCGACCCGGCCGCCCTTGGCGGAGCTGATGGACAGCGCTGTGTTGATGCCGGTGTAGAGGACATCAGCTGGTCCGGCAAAGACTGATTCGCGACCGTTGAGAACATAGTCTTTGCCGGCGATAGCGACAGTGAATGATTCTCCGCTGAGCGGGACGACAATACGTTCTTCGATGGTGGCCGCCAGCTCAACTGTTTGACCAGGAGCCAGCTCGGCTACCTTGAGCCCGGTGTGGGCCCAGCCTTCGATGGATGCGGTCGAGTCATGGGCACCGAGCGAGATGCTCCACTCTCCGCTAGCGGCGGAACCTGCTGGGTAAATCCAATCGGTCATCAGTCATTCCTTTCGACGGCGGTGCCAGGTGCTTAGCGTTGCACCAAGGTCATTTCAAAGCTGTAGGCATCAGCGCGATAAACGTGGGCACCGGTCTCTACGTTGCGCCCGGTGTCATCCACGGCAGTGCGCTGCATGGTCACCAGGGCCGAACCTGCCGCTGTGTCCAAGGCTTTGGCTTGGATATCGTCGGCGGTGGTCGCCCCGATGCGCTGCTGGGCTAGCCGGAAGTTGACCCCTGCTTCACGCAGAAGCTCATACAAACCATGGGCTTGCAGGGACTTTTCATCCAGCTCAACTATGTCGTCGCGAACCCAGTTCTCCATCAGCGCCAGTGGGCTTCCGCTGGCAGAACGCAGCCGGGTGAAGTGGTAAACCGAGACGTCCTTGGGCAGTGTGAGAAGTTCCTGGATCTCCGGAGGAGCTGGAATGTGTTCAAAGCTGAGCAAACTGGTAGAAGGCTTCTTTCCGGCGCGTTCAAGGTCATCATTAAGGCTTGATAGTTCAAGGTGTCGGCGGATTTGGCTGGAAACAACCTGCGTTCCCACACCGCGCTTGCGCACTAGAAGGCCGGACTGGACGAGGTCGTCCATGGCCTTGCGAATGGTGGGACGTGAAAGCCGCAGCCGCTGGGCGAGCTCGATCTCATTTTCCAGTCGAGTGCCCGAGGCCAGCGAACCGTCGCGGATCGCGCCTTCGATGCCTTGCGCTACCTGGTGGTAGAGAGGAATCGGTGAAGATCGGTCGATCTTGATGCTCAGTGGTGTGCTCACAGTTGCTCCTTGCCGGCGACTTTGTCATTATATGTCGCTTTGACAGGACAAACTATATATGAAAGTTCATGATTTGGGCATCTCTTGGCTGGATATCTTTGCGGTCCATGGCTTTTTCGTTGCCAGGTGGTGAGCGCCACCCGCCTGTCTAGGCGGTAATTTGGACTTGAAATACGATTGCGACAAGGGGAATTGGACAATATGGTTCGCTTGTCCAATTGTCCTGACAAAAAATTCGCTGGATTTCATTGCCCAAGGCTTCAAGTGGAACATATGGTTTTTTGGAACGGTCCAAGACTTGAGGTGAGCCACGGCGGCCGCAGGGAATTACGGCGTTAAACGCCGCAGACAGGAGAAAATCATGAATGAACAGCACGGCATCGGCGTGGGGCTGATCTCGGTGGGTTGGATGGGCAAGCTGCACGCTCGAGCTTATAGCTCAGTGCCCTATGTTTATCCAGAGTTGGGCATCAAGCCAAGACTGGTCATAGCCGCGGATACCGAGCAGTCGCGAGTCGACTTCGCGATCTCAACGCTGGGCTTTGAGCGTGGAACACTGGACTACCACCAGGTGCTCGCAGATCCCGAGGTAGATGTCGTCTCGATTTGCGCTCCGAACTTCCTACACGCCGAAATGGCGATCGCCGCAGCAGAGGCCGGCAAGCACTTCTGGATCGAGAAGCCCGCTGGTCGAAGCCTGGCCGAAACGCAGGCCATCGAGCAAGCCGCCATCCGCAATGGCGTAGTCACCTCCATCGGGTTCAACTACCGGCATGCGCCAGCTATCGCACGCGCCCGCCAGCTGGTGCACGACGGCCGGTTGGGATCAATCACGAATGTCCGCGCCAGCTTCCTTGCCGGATATGCGGCAGACCCCCGTGCAGCTCTGTCGTGGCGCTTCAACCGGGAACTGGCCGGCAGCGGCGTGCTCGCTGACCTGTTCAGTCATGCAGCAGATCTATGCAGTCATGTTGTTGGCCCCATTCAGAGCATTTCCGCATCAACCAACGTCATGATCCCATACCGGCCGAAACTATCCATGGGCCAGGGCACGCACTTCGACCTGATCGAAGGCGGTGAGCAAGGTGAAGTCGAGAATGAGGATTACGCCGCCGCGTTGGTGCGTTTCAGTCCAGAAGGGGTGGCGGACCGCGCGATCGGAACTATTGAGGCATCCCGAGTGGCCGTGGGCCCGCAGTGCGGTTATCGACTAGAAATCTACGGCACGGAAGGCTCGGTCAAATGGGATTTTGAACGCTTGAATGAACTGGAAGTCGTGCTCGGTCGAGACAATGAAGAACAGGGATTCACGACGGTGATTGGCTCGCCAAAACATGGCGAATATTCCCGGTTCCAGCCAGGCCCAGGAAATGCGATGGGCTTTGATGACCTCAAGACCATCGAGGCTAAGAAGTTCCTGCTGGCTGTCAACGGTGGCGAGAAAGCGAACTCCACCATCGCCGATGCGGTGGCAGCAGCCGCATTGGTGGAAGCGGCCGAAATATCTGCCGCAAGCGGCACGTGGCAGGCGCTGGATGAGTCGGTGCGCGCTGCGAATGTGCAATACTGACCGCCATGCCTGACTCGTCGCGCCGCCGCCCCACGATCCGAGACGTCGCCAAGCATGCCGGGGTTTCCAAATCCTTGGTCTCTCTGGTGCTCTCGGATCCTAGCAAGGTCAGTTCGATGCGGCGTTCGCTGGTCGAGGACTCCATCCGCGAGTTGGGCTATCAGCCCAACCTGGCAGCTCGCTCGCTGGCGGCCGAGAACCGGCATGCCATTGGCGTCGTCCTAGGGGAACTGCATAATCCCTGGGTTCTGACCGTCGCGGAAGTGGTTCGCGAACAGTTGCAAGCAGCAGGGCTTGACGTGCTGTTCAGTGCGGCCGCGATCCATGACGGTCAGGGCGTTGGTCCCGCGGAACTGCAGACCCTGCGCGATTTGCGGGTCAGTGGAATCCTGGTCGTTGGATCGGCCGATGACTCAGCCAGCTTCGATGCCGCATTGGGTGAGACTCCTGCGGTATTTGTGGGCAGCGGGCGCCAGGCTCAGTCTAATACCGCTGTGGTTTCAGTAGATGATAAGCAAGGCTATGGTTTGGTGATTGACCATTTGGTTCACTACGGAAATGCGCGGATCACCCATATCGCCGGTGGCGCTGGGCCGGTCTCGGCGGCGCGAGAAGCTGCCTATCATCGGGCAATGCTGCGCCATGGGTTGCGCCAGCAAGTGCAGGTGGTGGAAGCCGGCCCAACGGTTCAGGCCGGGCATGAAGCCGTAGTGCGGTTGCTGGCCTTGGGGGCTCGACCCGAAGCGCTGGCCTGCTTCAATGATCTTTCCGCATTTGGCGCGCTGCAGGCTCTTGATGAGGCGGGCGTGTCTGCGGCGGTGACTGGCTACGACAATATTTCCTTATCGTCGCTGGGAAGAATCTCGCTGACCAGCGTCGGTTCGGATTCGCAAGATCTCGGTCGCAGCAGCGTGCGGCTGCTTCTCCAATTAATGCGGAATCCGGAAGGAAAATTTGCACGTCAATTGATGCTTCCGCCACGGCTCATCGTGCGTTCCTCATCCCATTCGCGCCGTTGAACCTTAAGGAATCAGCACTTGGCGTCGCCTGTTGAAGGCCGCAAAGTTCTCGTCTTCACATCCTCATGTCTTTACAAAGTCTTGACGGATCGTATTTCATCGCGCACACTTTAGACATCTTGTGATTCGAATCACGAAATTCTTGGTTAGGTGGCCCGCTCCTGGGGACTTTTGGGGTGCGCCGATGGATTCCTGAAGGGGAAAAATGAAAAAGGGAAAGCCTTCTTGGCGCAAACTCGCAGTGTCGCTAGTGATCGTTCCGGTCCTTGGGTTGGCTGCTTGCTCATCCACGGGTGGACGAGCTCCAGAGCCGGAAAGCAACGCGGGCGGTGGGGCAGTAGCGACCACCGATCGCATCAAAATCGCAGTGATCACCCACGCTCCTCCGGGAGACACCTTCTGGGACATCATCCGCAAGGGTGCCGAAGAAGCTGCCGCCAAAGACAACGTGGAACTGCAGTACCTGGGTGACCCCGATGGTGGACGTCAATCCCAGTTGATCGAGCAGGCAATTGACCAGGGAGTGGACGGTATTGCCGTCACTCTGGCCAAGCCCGACGCTATGGCCGGAGCGCTTAAAAGAGCAACGGATGCCGGAATCGCCATCGTCAGCTTGAATGCCGGCGAAGACCGATTTAAGGAGTTGGGAGCATTCGCCCACTTCGGTTCGGATGAGCAGCTGGCCGGTGAAGCCGCCGGGGAAAAGCTCAAAGAAGAAGGTATTAAGAAGCCTATTTGTGTCATTCAGGATCAGGGGCATGTTGGCCTCGAAGCACGTTGTGCAGGCGTAAAAAAAGTCGTGCCAGACACCGAAGTGCTCTACGTACAGGGCACCGACATGACCCAGGTTGAATCTACGACAACCGCAAAGCTCCAAGCTGATAAGCAAGCCGACGCGATCATCGGGCTGGGTGCACCAATCACGATGACACTGCTCAAGGCCAAAGCCACGGCGAAGTCCGAGGTCGAGGTAGCTTCCTTCGACATGAACTCGCAGTTGGTTGAAGAAATCACCAATGGCAACGTGCTGTTCACCGTTGACCAGCAGCCTTGGTTGCAGGGCTACATGGCAGTTGATGCGCTGTGGCAGAACAACCGTGGCGGTTTCACCATCGGCGGTGGACAGGCGACTTTGACCGGCCCAGCTGTCGTAGACAAGGCCGTCGCTGAGAAAATTACCAGTTTCGCCAAAGAAGGCGTCCGCTAGCCACGTCCCCTCGGCGCGCGCCGAGTCTGCCGGTAGCGGCGAGCCGGCGCGCAGCCAGGACACGGAGGAAATCTCATGTCATCAATAACAGCCTCACCCTCTCAAAAGAAAACCTCTCCGACCGCAGACGAGCGCATCGGCAAGAAAAGCGCACTGTCAATCCTTCTGGGCCGTCCGGAGATCGGTGCCCTCGTCGGCGCCATCGCCCTATTTATCTTCTTCGCCATCGTTGCACCGGTCTTCTTGAGTCCAGCGTCCTTGGCCACCGTCCTCTACGGTGCTTCGACCATTGGCATCATGGCCGTTGGTGTGTCACTGCTGATGATCGGTGGCGAGTTTGACCTTTCCACCGGTGTGGCAGTGATTTCCTCGGCACTCAGTGCATCGATGATCTCCTGGTACTTCGGGATCAATGTTTGGGTCGGCGTTATTCTGGCCCTGGTCGTTTCACTGCTGATCGGGTTCATTAACGGAATCATTCTGATTAAGACCAAGCTGCCATCCTTCATCGTGACCCTGGCCAGTTTCTTGATGCTTACAGGTCTGAATCTAGGTCTGACTCGCGCTATCGGCGGATCGGTGTCCTCACCATCTATTGCGGATATGGAAGGATTCCAGAGCGCCAAGGCGGTCTTCGCGTCCTCGGTGAGCGTCGGTGAGGTTGACATTAAAGTCACCGTGTTCATCTGGGTGGCCTTGGTAATCATCGCTTCCTGGATCTTGCTCCGAACCAAAATCGGGAACTGGATCTTTGCCGTAGGCGGGGACGAGAAAGCCGCTCGCGCCGTCGGCGTCCCGGTGGTCCGCACCAAGATCGGACTCTTCATGGCAGTGGGATTCTGCGGCTGGGTGCTGGGCATGCACAACCTGTTCGCCTTTGACTCGGTGCAGTCCGGCGAAGGTATCGGAAATGAATTCCTCTACATCATTGCCGCGGTGATCGGTGGATGCCTGCTCACTGGCGGTTACGGTTCAGCCATCGGTGGCGCCATTGGTGCCTTCATCTTCGGAATGGCAAATAAGGGCATTGTATATGCCGAGTGGAACCCAGACTGGTTCAAGTTTTTCCTGGGCCTAATGCTGCTGCTTGCCACGGTTGTGAACATCGTGGTGAAGAAGCGCGCGGAATCCAGCAAATAGGAAGCCAAGGACATGATCATGAAATCTCGAAAGAACAAAATGACCGAGGAACTGCTGGAGAAGCTTGAACCCAAGACCAGTGACAACTTACTTACGCTTAAGAACGTGGGTAAGCACTACGGAAGTATCATCGCGTTGCGTGGTGTTGACATGGTAGTTGACCCGGGGAAGGTCACCTGCGTACTGGGAGACAACGGTGCGGGTAAGTCCACGCTGATCAAAATCATCGCCGGTTTGCATCAACACGATGAAGGCGAATTCATGCTTCATGGCGCAGCTATCAAACTCAAGAGCCCACGTACTGCCCTGGATGCCGGCATCGCTGCGGTGTATCAGGATCTGGCGGTTGTTCCGCTGATGCCCATCTGGCGCAACTTCTTCCTCGGCTCGGAACTGACTACCGGCGTAGGTCCCTTCAAGAAGCTTGATGTGCAGCGGATGAAGGAAATCACCAAGCAGGAACTCGCTGACATGGGCATTGATCTGCGCGATGTGGAACAGCCCATCGGACAGCTCTCCGGTGGCGAACGCCAGTGCGTGGCCATCGCCAGAGCCGTATATTTCGGTGCGAAGGTGCTGATCTTGGATGAGCCCACAGCCGCACTGGGCGTCAAGCAGTCTGGTGTGGTGCTGCGCTATATTCTCCAGGCGAGGGACCGCGGGCTGGGGGTCATCTTTATTACGCACAACCCGCACCATGCCTACCCCGTGGGTGACTCATTCCTGCTGCTAAAGCGTGGCCGCGCTATTGGCTACTATTCCAAATCGGAAATTACCGTAGAAGAGTTGACCGCCCAGATGGCCGGTGGTGCCGAACTGGCCGAGCTGGCACATGAGCTGGAACAGCTCGGTGGCCACGACGAGGAACTGGCCGAAGCCGAAGCGGGTGCTGGACCTCAGGTTGCCAGATAATTGCGAGTCGATTTGCCAAGGAGGTGGCCGCTTCTGTCTGAAGCGGCCACCTCCTTGGCCTTGGCCGACGCCGTTCAATTGGTGCCTTGAGCACTTTTGGCTTTGTGAAGGGGACTGGGAAAGGCATATTTGACGGAATGTCCCAACCATTACTAGTCAAGAAACTGAAGTTGCTTGGGATGCGAGAATGAAGCATTGAACCAGCTGAAGCCTAGGTTTTATTCTTAAACGGAACGTATATTCCTATCGTAGAATTTAAATTCTGAGGTTCCAGCCGACCCGAGAACATAGATGCCGCTCAAGCTCACGGGTTAGTGTTTGCAATAATGACGGATGTGAATACATTCAAGCCTGAAGACGGCAACGCATCGGACCGGCCGCCCTCGATGGCGGACGTAGCAGCCGTCGCCGGGGTCTCCCACCAAACCGTATCCCGCGTATTGAATGATCACCCGAATGTCCGCGAAGGCACGCGAGTGCGAGTGCTGGAGGCCATCAAGGAACTTGGGTATCGGCGTAATCTCGCGGCTCGTGCCCTGGCCACGGCGCAATCGCGCACCATCGGCATCCTGACCATTGGCAGCGAATTTTTTGGGCCGCAATCCACTGTGCTTGCGGTGGAATCCGCTGCTCGCGCACAGGGATATTTCGTCACCGTGACCTCCATGGATAGTTATGACTTTGGTGGAGCGGTCACGGCCCTGAACCATCTCACCGACCAAAATGTGGACGGCGTGGTGGTGGTCGCCCCGCATGACAAAGTTACCGAGGCGATTGACGATCTCAAGCTGAAGGTACCGGTGGTGGTCGTCGCCGCCCGCACGGATGTACCGGCGGGGGATCCGGTGCACTACGTCTACGTCGATCAGCGCAACGGTGCCCGACAGGCGACGGAGCATTTGCTTGCCTTGGGGCACCAAAAGATCGTCCATGTTTCGGGCCCATCCGGTTGGTTTGATGCCACAGAACGAAATATCGGTTGGCGTGAAGCCATGGCCGCCGCAGGTTATGAAGCTGTGGAGTTCCCGGCAGAATCTTGGTTGGCACCCAGCGGTTATGACGCGGGAGTAAGCCTCGCTCCTCGGGTAAAGGCCGGAGAAATCACCGCGGTCTTTGCCTCTAACGACTATTTGGCCATCGGCTTGCTTCGGGCGTTCTGGGAGGCCGGTCTGAGTGTGCCCAAGGACGTTTCGGTGGTTGGTTTTGATGATCTGCAGATCGCCGAGTTCTACATTCCCAAGCTCACAACGGTGCGCCAGCCGTTTGCCGACGTGGGTCGCGCCGCGCTCGCCGAGTTGCTCGGTGGCGAACGAGGACAGCAGGTGCCGCGCATGATCGCACCCACCATGATCGTTCGTGCCAGCACCGCTCCACCACCGCGAAGCTGAATTCTGCGCAAAAGGTAGTTGGCTAATTTTCGTCATGTGTTGCGCATCGCATTTTGTTAGCGCTAACATAATGTGAATGTTCCGACCGAACTCTGTGATCTCTTCTCTCGAAGAACAGCGGTGCGGTGACGCAACGATAGCCACCTGCCGTGCGGGTGCGAGGATGGAGTATCCATGACTGGCCAGCAATCAGGTTTGTCCGCGCCCGAGGTGATTGGCTCAGGGCTCGCAGTTCTGGGAATCGAGTTTGGTTCTACGAATATCAAGGCCAGCCTGATTGGACCTGACCACGAGCAACTTGCCACTGGCAATCACGCATGGGAAAACCAGTTCGTTGATCGAAGCTGGACCTATTCTCGAGAAGCAATGATTGCGGGACTGCAGAGCTGCTTTGCGGATCTGCTGGTCGATACCCAACATCAATATGGCGTGCGGCCAACTACCCTTGCGGCCATTGGCGTCTCGGCGATGATGCACGGCTACCTTGCCTTTGATGAATCCGATGAACTGTTGGTTCCCTTCCGCACCTGGCGCAATACCTCGACCGAACGGGCCTCCGTTCAGCTCAGTGAGGCATTTGGCTACAACATCCCACTACGCTGGTCGGTTGCTCACTACTATCAGGCACTGCTGGATCAAGAAGAACACATAGGCGCCGTCTCAAGTTTGAACACGCTGGCCGGGTTCATCCATCATCAGCTAACCGGGCGCAGGGTACTCGGTGCTGGTGACGCCTCGGGAATGTTCCCTCTGGACAGCGCTGAACTCGCTTACGACAAATCATTCGTACAGACTTTTGATCGAATGGCGAAGCCATTGGGAGCTACGGGTTCCTTGGAAGAGCTCTTACCGGAGGTCCTTGCCGCTGGAACCGAGGCTGGCAACCTGACTGAGGCCGGCGCGCTCTTACTTGATCCAACAGGGCAACTGCAGCCGGGAGCGCTCTTCTGCCCGCCGGAGGGGGACGCAGGCACCGGAATGGTTGCCACCAATTCCGTAGCGCAACGCACTGCGAACGTCTCGGTGGGAACCTCCATCTTTGCAATGGTTATCCTCGATGCCCCGCTGCGTGAAGTGCACCCCGAAATCGACATTGTCACCACTCCCACCGGGGACCCGGTGGCCATGGTGCACTGCAATAACGGTGCCAGCGAACTCGCCAGCTGGGCCGCGCTCTTCGGCCAGTTTGCCCAGGGGCTAGGCCATGAAACCTCCACGGATCAGGTCTATCAGACACTACTTACCGCGGCGCTGGACGGTGCAGCTGACGGCGGCGGGCTGCTCGCCTACAACTACCTCTCCGGAGAACCGGTAACCGGTTTGCCCGAGGGGCGCCCATTGCTGGTACGCACCCCGGATTCAACTTTTAGTCTCGCGAACCTGATGCGCACCCAGGTGTATTCGGTATTCGCCACGCTGAGCTTGGGCATGGAAATCCTCGCCGGAGAGGGAGTGAAAATCCATAAGTTATTCGCCCATGGCGGCATCTTCCGAACCGCGCAGGCCGCGCAGCGACTCCTCGCGGCTGCACTTAACGTCCCGGTATCGGTTGGCAGCACCGCGGAACATGGCGGTGCTTGGGGAATTGCGGTCTTGGCTTCCTACCGGCACCAGGTCGCGGCAAACTCGGCAGTCAGCCTCGCAGAATATCTGAACTCGCAGGTTTTTGCGCACGCCAAATTGCAGGAGCTAGCCCCGCAACAACAGGACGTGGCTGGATACGCGCAATACCTGCACGCCTATCAGGCCGGTCTGGATATCGAACGCGCGGCCATCAAGGCCATCTGAAAACACTTTCATCCCGGCACTTAGGAGAAATCGATGAGCCACGCTCAAACTTTAGCCAGCTACCCGAAGAGCATGCGTCAAGAAGTTGCCCGTATTCGCGAGGTCGTCGCTGCCCTGCACGCCGAACTGCCTCGTTATGAGCTGGTTGTCTGGACCGCCGGCAATGTCTCGCAGCGAGTACGGAACCCTGAGGTTCCTGACGGCAGCGCGGACCTGTTCGTGATCAAACCCTCGGGAGTCTCCTATGACGAGCTGACAGCCGAGTCCATGGTGGTCTGCACGCTAGACGGTGAGCTTTTGGAGGGTACACGTGCCCCGTCCTCGGATACCGCGGCGCATGCCTACACGTACCAGCACCTGCCCCACGTTGGGGGAGTGGTGCACACCCACTCGACCTACGCCACTGCTTGGGCCGCGCGCGGCGAAGAAATCCCCTGCGTGCTGACCATGATGGCCGACGAATTCGGTGGGCCAATCCCGGTGGGCCCGTTCGCGATCATTGGCGATGATTCGATCGGCCGCGGCATCGTGGAAACTTTGAGCGAATCGCGCAGCCCGGCCGTGCTGATGCAAAACCATGGTCCTTTCACCATCGGCAAGGACGCCCGTGCGGCGGTGAAAGCAGCGGTGATGTGTGAGGAAGTCGCCCGCACGGTCCATATTGCCCGCCAACTCGGTGATCCACTGCCGATGCGAGGCGAAGATATTGACGCACTCTACGCGCGCTACCAAAACGTTTACGGACAATAGCCGCTCGCTGGCGGCCAAAAAATTTCAATCCGAAAGGACATCATGAGCAAAGCATATGAATCCAAGGAAATCTGGTTCTTCACCGGAAGCCAGGACCTGTATGGAGAAGAAACCCTGCGACAGGTCGCCGAGCAATCGCGCGAGGTCGCCGAGGCCCTGGACGGCTCCGAGCAGGTTCCGGCGAAAGTCATATGGAAGCCGGTGCTCAAGGACGCGGAATCCATCCGCCGAGCCATGCTGGATGCGAACTCGGACGACAACGTGCTTGGCGTAATCACCTGGATGCACACCTTCAGCCCGGCCAAGATGTGGATCTCGGGTTTGAAGGCATTGGCCAAACCGCTACTGCACCTGCACACCCAGGCGAATGTGGAGCTGCCGTGGGACACCATCGACTTCGACTTCATGAACCTGAACCAGGCCGCTCACGGCGACCGTGAATACGCCTATCTGGCCACCCGGATCGGGGCCACCCGGACGACCGTGGTCGGCCACGTTTCCAATCCGGCGGTTGCCGGTCGTGTGGGCACATGGGTTCGCGGTGCCGCCGGCTGGAATGCCACCCAGTCGATGAAGCTTGTCCGCTTCGGAGACAATATGCGCAATGTCGCGGTCACCGAAGGGGATAAAACCGAGGCCGAACTGCGGTTTGGCGTCTCGGTAAACACTTGGGCGGTCAATGACTTGGTCGAAGCCGTGGAAGCGGTTGCCGAGGGTGATGTCGACGCGCTGGTGGCCGAATACGAGCGTGAATACGATGTCGTCGCCGAGCTGCGCGCCGGCGGAGACCGCCACGATTCGCTGCGCTACGCCGCCCGTCAGGAACTGGCTATCGAATCGTTCCTGCGCGCGCTGGGCGCCTGGGCTTTCACCACGAACTTCGAGGACCTCGGCGGGCTCAAGCAGCTGCCGGGCCTCGCGGTCCAGCGACTGATGGGCAAGGGCTACGGCTTCGGCGCCGAAGGCGACTGGAAGACCGCGGTGCTGGTGCGTGCCGCGAAGGTGATGGGTGCTGGGCTGCCCGGAGGCGCTTCGCTGATGGAGGACTACACCTATGACCTGACCCCGGGCAAGGAGCTGATCCTCGGCGCCCATATGCTCGAGGTCTGCCCTTCGCTGACCACCGACAAGCCGCGCATCGAGATTCATCCGCTGGGCATTGGCGGACGCGAGGACCCGGTGCGCATGGTGTTCAACGCAGCGGCTACCACCGGGGCCGTGGTGGTTTCGATGGCCGATATGCGTGAGCGTTTCCGCTTGACCGCAAACGTGGTTGACGTGGTTACCCCGCCACAGGATCTGCCGAACCTGCCGGTGGCGCGTGCCGTGTGGCAGCCGCGACCCGACTTCTCCACCTCGGCGGAGTCCTGGCTGACCGCCGGCGGGGCCCATCATACGGTCATGTCCACCGCTGCCGGAATCGAGGCCTTCGAGGTGTTCGCGGAAATCGCCGGCACCGAGCTGCTGGTGATCGACGAGAGCACCACACGCCGCGGCTTTGCCGAACAGGTGCGCCTGAACCAGGCGTACTACCGTTTGGCTCAAGGCCTGTAAGAGCGCAGGGGTCTTAAGCTGGCCAGCACCACCGGGTGCTGGCCAACGCCAATTAAGGCTTGGGCGGAAGCGGGTTCGACCCGGCTCAGTCTTCCCGGGACGGTGAGCCCAAGCAGTGGGCCAGAACTTGCTCGATTTTTGCGAAGCGGAAGTGGTGCGCGGCATCCAGCAGCTTCTGCGGGATCACCTGTTGATCTGCCATGGCCAATAGCTTGGAGCCTTGGGTGCCCAGCAGAAGTTTCGGGGCGGCTGCAGGCACCGGAATGATGGCCGGACGGTGCAGCGCCTTGGCCAAGGCACTGGTGAATTCAGCGTTGCTGACCGGGTGAGGGGACACCGCGTTCACCGGTCCGCTCAGCCGTGTGTCCCACAAAGCCCGATGGTAGATATCAATGAGATCGTCTAGGCCAATCCAGGACAGGCGTTGCTTTCCCGTGCCCAAACGGCCTCCCAGACCGGCGGCGAAGATCGGGCGCAGCACCGCGAGTATGCCACCCGAAGGGCTGAGCACCACGCCGGTGCGGATCTGCACCCGGCGCATATTCGACTCGCCTTGCTCGGCTGCCTGCTCCCAGCGTTTGACCACACCGGATAGGAAGTCCGCGCCCCCTGCCTCAGGAGGTGACTGCTCATCAACCGGGGCGGCTCCGGCTGAGGCGCCATAGATGCCGATGGCCGAGGCGCTGATGAATCGGGAGACGCCGGAGCGAGCCGCCAGCTCAGCCAGTGCCCGGGTGGGCTCAATGCGGCTTTCCTCGATTGCCTGCCGGTGCGAGTCGCCGAACCTGCCGAAGATGCTTGTCCCGGCGAGGTGGATGACCGCGTCGCAATCGTCTAGCAGGTCGTGCTCCGGAGCCTGCGGATCCCAACGTCGTTCGTCCTTTGATTGCGGCGCGCGGCGCACCAGCTTGATGACTCGGTGTCCTCCGGTGGACAGGAAGGCGCATAGCGCGGTGCCGACCATGCCATGGCTTCCGGTGACCGCGATGGTCAAAGGTTCCAGTCCTGCCTCGGAAGCCCTTTCGTGGGCGGCGAAATCGGCCGCGAGCTGGCGGTGGCGGTAGTCCAGCATCCGTTCGATCTGCGTTGCGGGCATATTGGAGCTGACACGGTCGGTGACGGTGGTGTGCCCAGGTCCCGCAGGTTCGGTGAGGTGTTCATGGCGCCAATGAGCCACGCGCGTGGGGGCAGCCCGCAAGCCACGAACCTGCAGCTCGTCAACGAACTGGCGATTCTCGAGGTATTCGGAGGGGTTGTGCTGGGCGTACCAGCGCAGTCCGCCGGGCAGCCCCAGCACCGCGGTTCCCTCGCGCAGGGAGCTGGCCTCTTCGATGACCTTGAGCGGAAGCCAGGGCGGCAGGAGCCGGCGGATCGCGCCGGGTCGGGCAAACCAGGCGGATACCTCGTCCGGGGGTGCCGGAAGCACGCTGGACCTTTGTGTAGTCATGGCCTAATACTATGTCCGGGACCCCTGACGCCATACCCCACGCGCATCGCGCGTCGGCGGGTATGCAGGGGAATGCTCGTGCTGTCCCCGGGGAAGGGGATAGCTGTTTGCGCGCGTCTGCGAGATCAGCAGTCTCCATCGTCTCTTTGGTTCTCAGTTTGGTCAGAGGCAATGCCTGGCAATGAGAATTCTCTGGTGAAGTGTGCACGCCAGCGCTCTCCAAGAACACGTTTCTTCATCGTCTAATCGAGACCAGGCTCCTACCGTAAATGTTGGGGTCTTGGCAAATTCCGGAGGGGCGCCGAGGGCAGCTGACGCCAATTGGCTAGTGAAGCATCTAGCGTCCACGCTACGGGAATCAACAGCACGCCACGTCATGTCAGGCCACCAATATTCCAGTCAGGAACTCATCTGGCCACGTTCTAAATATAGTGGGAGTGCCCGGATGGGCCATTTTGCCCTAAAAACTCACTGCTAGTTCCTTAATATCAAGGGTCACCGGCAACGTAGGTTTCCGAAGGTCTTCCGGGGGAAATTTCTACGGGCCTCCTGCAAGATTAGTATTCACATCTTTTCTCGCCTATGGATGAAGTACATGCAATGCGCTTTTGTTCAAATCATTGGTTGCCAGAATGACATGTCACTCTGAGGAGGCTCTAATGCTTGAAATCTCTTGCGCCTTAGCGGGCTTAGTACCCGCGTTGCCAAAGTCCCTGAATGCAACATCCCGTGGCCGTGTAGCAAGACCAAGCGGTTAGTTGCACCGAGGGAAATGCTCGCCTCCAGAGTTGTATTTCCCCTAAACGGCTTGGTTGATACCCCTCCTACTAAAGTATGATTCTCTTTCATTCTCTACTTGGCTAGTGTGTATATAGGAAATCAAAAGAATGTTCATCTTCTCTCGGAGTGAAAGCATCTTGAGAGTGATGGCTGAACCTACGTCAGCCATACACAGTACGCAGGAGAAAAATGCTGAAATATCTAGGGCTTACTAAAGACGCCACCGACTCCAACGAAACTTTGCCGAGTTGGCTTGGCGTCACCAAGAAAAAGCGTGTAATCGCATGCGCAGTTTCCATTGCTCTTGCGCTAGCAATGTTCTTCTTAACGCGTTGGCTGCTTGCGGATGTTCAAGAAGGTAGCTTCGTCAAGTATGTCCCTGGAATGTTCGGTGCGTTCACTCTTCTTCTTTCTATTGTGATTTCTGAACGCTCTCTGGTGCGCGTAAAAGATGCACCGGAACATCACAAGAACGAGTAGTAAATATCCAGATCCGTTTGTTTAGAGTCCAACTAGGGAAACTTTCTAATGTTTAAAAAGAGCGTTGTTATGATTTGCTCAGGGGTTCTTGCTGGAACCCTCTTAGTCGCGGCTCCAAGTGGTGCATTTGCAGACGAAAAACTATCCTCATCTGCTGTCATCACACCTTCGGTTTCCACGCCGATAGCAGAAGAGTTGTTCCTTGAGCGTTTCGAAGAGTGTCCAGCAATGGATGCCCCAGCTCCTAGATTTAGCAGACTAGGTGAAAACCTGGGGGCTGGTATTTCTGAAGCGGTGGACGCGAAGATGCTAGCGAAGATCAACGAATCGCGGATAGTGGCGGGGAAGCCGTCCCTGAGGAAAAACGTTAAAGCCATGCGTTATTTCGATTCTGGACGAATCGTAACTCTGGATGGTAGTGGAAAAATCGTTGAAGAGATCGCTGCTGAATACTCTGCCGATGCATCTGCCCAGAAGAAGTACGGCGATTTCATCGTCGCAACCCCGTCTAGCGCGCTGTCAGAAGCCGCACGAATCATCAAGGCGTGTATAGGAGTGGGTACAGATGGAGCGCTGTCGATCGAGGCCATTATTCAGATGGTCGCGACTCCCAAAAACGCAGCTAAGTTCGTCATCCGCCGCCTTGGTTGGTTTGGCGCGATTAGCTGTGCTGGTGGCATTATTGCCGAATACATCTAAGCGTCTTGGGGAAGATCTATCTTCTTAAAAAATGCAGCTGGACGCTAGAGGACTCAGACCTGCGGTGTTCCGAGTCTTCCCATAAGCGCGTTGAAAGCGCTTCTGTAAACACTTTGGTCTCACTGCGCCCCAGGGATAAATCAGTGAACCTGCGCTCATGGTCCACTTCAACATGCTGGAGCGTCTAGCCTGTCCGGTTCGGCCAATATCAAATTGTTGCCACTAGGGGTGGCGCAATTCACGTTGTTAGCGCTAACATGGTGTGAGCCCGGTCGCACTGCCGGGGTGAATCGGTAAACGCAGGAGGAAAAGATGGCACGGAATAACTGGGCTCGTCGGGCTGTAGCTACGTTCGGATCCCTCGCGCTCGTTGGCGCATTGGCCGCATGTGGTGGCAGCGGTGCCGGCGGTGGCGCGGGCGCCGAGGGCGAAACCAAGGCACCGGAGGACATCCAGGTAGGCGTCGCAATGCCAACCGAAACTTCCGAGCGCTGGATTGCCGACGGCGAAGCCGTGAAGTCGCAGCTTGAAGAAGCCGGCTACGAGGTCTTCATGCAGTTCGCCAACGATGACATCCCGACCCAGCAGCAGCAGATCGACCAGATGATCACCAAGGGTGCAGACATCCTCGTGGTCGCTTCGATCGATGGAACCGCACTGTCCAACCAGTTGCAGGCAGCAGCAGACCAGAACATTCCGATCATCTCCTATGACCGCCTGATCAATGGCACCGAGAACGTCGACTTCTACGTCACCTTCGACAACTACAACGTCGGTGTGCAGCAGGCTACCTCGCTGCTGACCGGTCTCGGCCTTGTCGACGACAAGGGCGAAAAGACCGGCAAGAAAGGGCCGCTGAATATCGAGCTCTTCGCCGGTTCCGTAGATGACAACAACGCCCACTTCTTCTGGAAGGGGGCCATGGAAACCCTCAAGCCATTTATGGATGACGGCACACTCGTGGTGAAGTCCAAGCAGACCAAGATCGAACAGGCAGCTACCCTTCGTTGGTCCCAGGAAGAGGCCCAGAGCCGCATGGAGGACCTGATCACCGCCCACTACGCCGGTGGAAAGACCAAGATCGACGGCATCCTCTCGCCATTCGATGGAATCTCCCGCGGCGTGCAGACCGCGTTGACCAACGCCGGCTACGGCAAGTCCATTAAAGACGGACTGCCGATCATCTCCGGCCAGGACGCAGAAATCGCTTCGGTGAAATTGATCGATGACGGCGTGCAGTACGCGACCATCTTCAAGGACACTCGCAAGCTGGCCTCCCAGGCAGTTACCGCTGTGAAGTCCTACGCCGAAGGCACCGAGCCAGAAGCCAACGACACCGAGTCCTACGACAACGGCAAGAAGGTTGTCCCGTCATTCCTGCTGGACTCCGACATCGTCACCGCCGATAATATCGAGTCGCTGCTCGTAGATTCCGGGTACTACACCGCGGCTGAGGTCAAGGCAGGACAGACCAAGTAGCACCGGTTGTTGCCGCGTCGGCGGGACCGCGTACCGCGCCCGCCGACGCAGCAAAAGCGCTTCACGCAGTACTCAGATCATGACAAGGACGGCTGCACTATGGACAGCACCATCCTGCAGATGCAGGACATCACCAAGACATTCCCCGGGGTCAAGGCCTTAGACGGAGTGAACCTTTCCGTCAGGCAGGGTGAAATCCACGCCATCTGCGGCGAGAACGGGGCCGGAAAATCCACCCTTATGAAGGTGCTATCCGGCGTCTACCCGCATGGCAGCTACGACGGGAAGATCCTGTTCAACGGCCAGGAGCTGAAGGCCGCGAACATCAAGGACTCCGAGTCCCAAGGCATCGTGATCATCCACCAGGAATTGGCCCTCGTGCCTTATCTTTCGGTGGCCGAGAACCTCTTCTTAGGTAACGAGACCAAGCGCCGCGGATTCATCGACTGGAACGACGCTAATCAGCGGGCCGCCAAGCTATTGGCTCGGGTAGGACTGGCCGAAACGCCGGTCACCCCGGTGGGCCAGCTCGGCGTCGGCAAGCAGCAGCTGGTGGAGATCGCCAAGGCCTTGAACAAGGACGTCAAACTGCTCATCCTCGATGAGCCAACGGCCGCCTTGAACGATGACGATTCCGCACACTTGTTGAATCTGTTGCGTGAATTGCGCGAGCAGGGAATCACCTGCATCATCATCTCGCACAAACTGGGTGAGATCGAAGATATCGCCAATAACACCACGATCATCCGTGATGGGCAGACCGTGGAATCCCTGGACATGGCTGACCCTGCCTCGACGCAGAGCCGGATCATTCAGGGCATGGTGGGCCGCGAACTGTCGGCACGCTACCCGGAACGCGAACCAGATATCGGCCAAGTGGTCTTCGAGGTTCGCGACTGGACCGTTCGCCACCCCACCCAGCAAGAACGCGTTGTCGTCGACAAGGCCTCACTGGACGTGCGCGCCGGCGAAATCGTGGGCATCGCCGGGCTGATGGGCGCCGGACGCACCGAGTTGGCCATGAGCGTATTCGGCCATAGCTACGGCCGCGGGATCTCCGGCACCGTGCTGATGGACGGGCGCAAGGTGGACACCTCCACCGTGGGCAAGGCCATCAAGGCGGGTATCGCCTACGTGTCCGAGGACCGCAAGAAGTTTGGCCTGAACCTCATCGAGGACATCCGGGTGAACACCACCGCCGCCGGGCTGGGAAAGATCTCCTCGGCCGGGTTCGTCAACGGCAATAAGGAAATCCAGATTGCCGAGCACTACCGCAAATCCATGCGGATCAAGGCACCGAGCGTACTGGCGAAAACCGGAAACCTCTCCGGCGGCAACCAGCAGAAGGTTGTCTTGGGCAAATGGCTGCATACCGCCCCCGAACTGCTGATCCTGGATGAACCGACCCGCGGAATCGACGTCGGCGCGAAATACGAGATCTACACGATCATCAATGAGCTGGCGGCCTCCGGCAAGGCGGTACTGGTGATCTCCTCCGAATTGCCCGAACTGCTGGGCATCTGCGACCGCATCTACACACTTGCCTACGGCCGGATGACCGGCCAACTCCCGCGAAGCGAAGCCACCCAGGAACGCCTCATGGAGCTTATGACCATCGAGAAGGAAAACGCCCGATGACACTGAAATCCGAGCTGAAAGACATTTTCACCAAGAATCTGCGCACCAGCGGCATCTATATCGCCTTCGTGCTCATCGTGGTGCTGTTCACCATCATGACCGACGGGTTGCTGCTCAGCCCGATCAACCTGACAAATATCATCCTGCAGTACTCCTACGTGCTGATCTTGGCCTTGGGCATGATCATGGTCATTGTCGCCGGGCATATCGACCTGTCGGTTGGCTCGCTCGTTGCGCTGACCGGCGCGGTCTCCGCGGTGATGGTCATCAAAACCGGTGCCCCGTGGTGGATCGGCATTCTCGCCGCGGTCGCGGTGGGTGCGCTGTGCGGTGTCTGGCAGGGATTCTGGGTTGCCTATGTGGGCATCCCGGCATTCATCGTCACCCTGGCGGGCATGCTGCTCTTCCGCGGGTTGACCTATGAGGTACTGAACAACGTTTCGCTTTCCCCGTTCCCTGGCGAATACCAGCAGGTGGCCGGCGGCTTCCTCAACGGCTTGCTTGGCGGCTACGGCTTTGACATGTTCACTGTGCTCATCGGTGTGATTGCGGTGGCCGGTTTGGTCTGGTCGCAGTATTCCACCCGCCGTGGACGCGTGAAGTTTGGCCAGGACGTCGAATCGATGGCCATGTTCATCGCGAAGAACGCGCTGGCCGCCATCGTGATCCTCTGGTTCTTCTGGCAGATCTCCATCAGCCGCGGCATGCCGATCGTGCTGATGATCCTGGGCGTACTGGTGATCGGCTACCACGTGCTGACCACGCGGACCGTATTCGGCCGCCACATCTATGCCATCGGTGGCAACCTCTCGGCCGCCCGCCTTTCCGGCGTGAACGTCAAAAAGGTCAACTTCTGGATCTTCGTGAATATGGGCATGCTCGCCGGCATCGCCGGCGCGGTGTTCTCTTCGCGGTCAAACGGCGCGCAGCCCGGTGCGGGCAATATGTTCGAGCTTGATGCAATTGCCGCCTGTTTCATCGGTGGCGCCTCGACCACCGGTGGTGTGGGCCGGGTGACCGGCGCGATTGTCGGTGGCCTGGTAATGGCGGTGCTGTCCAACGGCATGCAGCTGATGGGTGTCGGCGCCTCCACGCAGCAGATCGTCAAGGGCCTGGTGCTGCTGCTCGCGGTGGCCTTCGACATCTACAACAAGCGCCGCGCAGGCGAAGCTAGCTAAATGCGGCAGACCCTTCCGCCGGTTTGCTGGGCTAGTCCCGCAATACACCGGCGGAAGGGTTTCTTTATGCGCTCAACAACGCATGGTGACGAGGACAAGAAGACATGAAAACGAAGCAGAGGCCTGCGCTGCCCACCGCGAACGGGCAGCTGATCAACCTGGAAGCCCACGGGTACAGTGCCCAGATTGCCAGTGTGGGAGCCACGGTGGTGAGCTTGGAATACCTGCAGCGACCGCTGGTGCGTACCTTCGATCCGCAGCAATTGCGTCCGGTGTATTCCGGGGCAATTCTCGCGCCCTGGCCGAACCGGGTGATCGACGGCCGCTATCGCTGGAGCGGCACAGAGCTGCAGCTTCCGCTCAGCGAGGTGGCCCGCCGGCATGCGCTGCACGGACTGGTGTTTTCCAGCGATTTCTCGATCCTCAGCCAGAGCGATGATCGCGTTGAGCTCCAGGTTTTGGTGCCAAAGCAGGAGGGGTATCCCTTCGCCTTGCTGCTCAACGTGAGCTACCAGCTTGAAGCGACCGGGCTGCGCAGCACGATCAACGCGAGGAACCTCGGTACGGAACATGCCCCCTATGGTTTCGGTTCGCACTGCTACCTGGTGGCTCCGGGACGAAGCGTGGATGGCTGGCTGCTGGAAATGCCGGCCGACCGGGTGCAGCAGGTGAGCGGCGAACGGCTGCTTCCGCAAGAGGTCGTTGCCGTGGAAGGCACGGAGTTGGATTTCCGTAAACCGCGGCGCATTGCGCAAACCTTCGTGGACCATGCGTTCACCGGGCTGCGGATGCAAGAAGGGGAGCAGTTCCGAGTGCAGCTCACCGACGCTGATGGTGTTGGCAGCTACCTGAGCTGGGATGAAAAATGCCCTTGGGTCCAGGTGCACACCGCGGACCAGGCAGATCCGCAGTTGCACCGCACCGGACTTGCGGTGGAACCCATGAGCTGCCCGCCGGGTGCCTTCAACGATGGAACCGACGTCATCAGCCTGGCCCCAGGTGCCAGCCACCACGCTTCCTGGATTATCGGTGCGCTGCAGCCTGCCTAACTAGCTACCAGCAGTCCCACCGCCGCATCACCTAGCCACCACTGGAGTAGCACCATGCCACAGGGCACACAGCACAACGAGTCGCAGACCGCGCACCGGATCCACCATCTGGCCGACGGCCGAGAAGCGATCTTCTTCGCCGACCGCGGGCACAGCATTCCGGAGCAGGTCACCGACCAGCGAGCCCTGGATCCGCGCGGGGAACCCGGCGAGCTGCGCTATGACCGGCTGACCGGAGATTGGGTGGCCGTGGCAGCCCACCGGCAGGCGCGCACCTACCTGCCGCCGAAGGAAGAATGCCCGCTCTGCCCCAGCAAGGGAACCCGGCACAGCGAGATTCCGGCCAGCGAATTCGATGTCGTAGTTTTTGAGAATCGTTTCCCCTCGCTCGGCCCGGTCCTGGGCGAGATCCCAACGCCAGATGAGGCAGCGGCACTGCCCGAAGCGCAGATCCGCGCGGTGGGCCGCTGCGAGGTAGTCGTATTCACCTCGGACCATGACGGATCCTTCGGATCCCTAGGAGATGACCGGGCGCGCACCGTCATCGACGCGTGGGCGCAGCGCACCGCCAGCCTCTCGGCGATGCCGGGAATCAAACAGGTTTTTGTCTTCGAGAATCGGGGACAGGATATCGGGGTGACCCTGCACCATCCGCACGGCCAGATTTACGCCTACCCCTATGTGAGCCCGACGGCGCAAAAAATGGCTGCGCAGGCCCGCAAGCACTTGGCCGATACCGGGAAGAACTTGCTGGGGGAGATCCTGGACTCCGAACTTGCCGACGGCTCGCGAATCGTGGCACGCGGCGAGCATTTTTCGGTATTCGTCCCCTATGCGGCCCGCTGGCCCTTGGAAGCACACCTGGTTCCGCACCGGCAGGTCCCTGACCTGGCCGCCTTGTACGAAGCCGAAAAAGCTGAACTTGCGCTCATGTACCGAGATCTGATTCGACGCTTCGACGGGCTCTATGACACTCCCACCCCGTATATTGCTGCCTGGCATCAGGCGCCGCTGAACGACGCTGACCGGGCGGCCTCACGCCTGCACCTGCAGTTGACCAGTCCGCGCCGCGCCGCCGACAAGTTGAAGTTCCTTGCAGGCTCGGAGGCCGCCATGGGCGCGTTCATCAATGACGTTTCCGCCGAGCAGACCGCGGCCCGGCTGCGCGAGGTGACGCCTTGAGCACCAGCGACAGCAAGGAAACAGCGCAGCGCATCGGCCAGCTGCGTGAGAAATTCGTGAAGATCTATGGGCATCACCCCGAAGGGATCTGGCGCGCTCCGGGACGGGTGAACCTGATCGGCGAGCACACCGACTACAACCTCGGCTATGTGCTGCCCTTCGCCATCGACAAAAATGCGCTGGTCGCGGTGCGCCGCAAGTCCCAGCTCGAGCCTGATGCAAAGGTGCTGGATTTCGCCTCCACCTTTGGGCACGGCGAAACCCCGGCAATCACCTCGGTGGAGCTGGATGAACTGGTACCCGGGGCGGTGCCCGGGTGGGCGGCCTATCCGGCGGCCGTTCTCTGGGTATTGAACCAGCTGGAGGGGCTCGAGCTGACGGGGCTCGAACTGCTGGTGGATTCCGATGTCCCTGTCGGCTCCGGGCTCTCCTCCTCGCATGCGCTGGAAGTTGGCACCATCGTGGCGCTCAATGACCTCTACAACCTGGGGCTGGCCGAGACGGATATGGCCCGGCTGACCCAGCGTGCAGAGAACGAATTTGTGGGCGCACCCACCGGGATCATGGATCAGAGCGCCTCGCTGATGTCCCATGCTGGCCACGCACTGTTTCTCGATTGCCGAAGCATGGAATCCGAAGCGGTGCCCCTGCCGCTGATTGAACAGGAGGCGGTGGTGCTGGTAATCGACACCAAGGTGGAGCATTCGCACGTTGATGGTGGTTACGCCGCACGTCGGGACAGCTGCGAGCAGGCCGCCGCGGCGCTGGGCGTGGCTTCGCTGCGCGAGGTCAGCAACGTGGCGGAACTTGAAGCATTGGAAGATCCGGTGGTTCGGCGTCGGGCTAAGCACATCGTGACCGAAAACCAGCGGGTGCTGGACACCGTGCGCGTCTTGCGCGATGGTGATTTGAAGGCCGTGGGCCAGCTGCTCTGTCAGTCCCATGAATCCATGCGTGATGACTACGAGATTTCCAGCCAAGAGCTGGACGCAGCCGTTGAAGCGGCCATGGCGGCCGGGGCTATCGGCGCGCGGATGACCGGTGGAGGATTCGGCGGCAGTGCCATCGCACTGATTTCCGTGCAGCAGATTGCGCATGTCAGCCAGGCGGTAGAGACCGCTTTTGAACGGGCCGGGTACGTGCGGCCCGCCATTTTCACCGTGATTGCAGACGAAGGAGCAGGTAAAGCATGAGTTGGCTAGTGACCGGCGGCGCCGGATATATCGGATCCCATGTGGTGCGCTCGCTGACGCAGGCGGGACTGGACCCGGTCATTGTGGACTCGATGACCAGCGGTGTCCGCGGATTTGTGCCAGATGATGTGCCTTTCTACTCGGTGAGTGTGCTGCAAACCGAGAAGCTCACCGAAATCATGAAGCGGCACGACATTGCCGGGGTGATTCACCTGGCCGGCTACAAGTACGCAGGGGAGTCGGTCAAGCATCCGCTGCTGACCTTCGAGCAGAATGTCACCGGCACGGCGCATTTGCTCGAAGCCATGGAATATTGCCGAGTGCAAAATATGGTTTTCTCCTCTTCCGCTGCCGTCTACGGCACCCCGGATGAGGACATCGTCACCGAGGCGACGGGCACCTTGCCAGAATCCCCATACGGACAGAGCAAACTGATCGGTGAATGGCTGATCCGCGACCAGGCGGTGGCCCACGGATTGCGGCATACCTCGCTGCGGTACTTCAACGTGGTCGGCTCGGGAAGCGAAGGGCTCTACGATGCTAGCCCGCACAATCTGTTCCCGCTGGTTTTTGCGGCGCTGAGCGCGGGCAAGACTCCAAAGATCTTCGGCACGGACTACAACACCGCCGATGGCACCTGCGTGCGGGACTACGTGCATGTGGCTGACCTGGCCCTGGCGCATGTCGAAGCGGCCAAGAAGCTGGAAGCCGGAGAGCAACTGGAACCGATCTACAATCTGGGTTCCGGCGACGGGGTTTCGGTACGCCAGATCATGGAAGCGGTGGCCCGGGTGACCGGCAATGAGTTCACCGCCCTTGAGGAAGCTCGCCGGCCAGGGGATCCCGCGAGGATTGTCGCCGATGGCAAATTGGCCGCCCGGGATTTGGGCTGGCGGATGCGCCACAGCTTGGAGAAGATGGTGGACAGCGCGTGGCGGGCCTCCGCGCATCGGAGCTGAGCAGGTGATTGAGTAGCTCGGGGGCAAGCTGATCCCTGGTCTGTGCAATTGCGACCAGCAGGACATGTGGGTGGTCGTAACCTGTGAGGCACGGTGCAGGCGGCCGAGCCCTGCCCGGAACTGTGTCGAATCCTCGATATTTTGCCGGCAGGAAGCCCGGACAGTTGGCTTACAGGTCCACCGCGTTGGCGAGTACCGGGAGCTGCTTCCGGGCGTGCGCGACTTGATCCAGGTCAAGGTCCACAACCAGCAACTGCGGATCTATCCCTGCCTGGGCAATGATCCGGCCCATGGGATCCACCACCACGGAATGCCCGACTCCCAATGGCGCAGTGCCCGAAACCTTCCGGCCGACGCTGGCAGGGTCAGCCTGATCAACGGCAACCACAAAAGTCGTGGAATCCAGGGCTCTGGCCTGAGCCAGGGTGGTCCACTGGTCGGCTTTGCCTTCGCCCTGGCCCCAGGAAGCGGACACGATATTGATGGCGGCTCCCGCCCGGGCGTGATGCACGAACAATTGGGGGAAACGCAGGTCATAGCAGGTGGCAAGCCCGATGACGGTTCCCTCATGCTCAAACTGCACTGGGGTGCTTCCGGCGGTCACGGTATCCGACTCGGAGAAGCCGAAGGCATCGTAGAGGTGGATCTTGTCGTAGTGCGTATCGACTCCAGCGCCGGCGACCAGCAAGGTGTTGCGCACCCGGCCTTCTTGCCCCGGGGTGAACATGCCCGCGGCGATGGTGATGCCGATGTCGCGGGCCTGCTGGCGGACCAATGTCGCCCACGGCCCGTCTAAGCGCTGGGCAAAATCGGCAAGCGGGTGGCCAAAGGACACCTGCATGGCTTCGGGAAAGACCACCAAGGTCGCGCCGGCTTCTTTAGCTTGCCGCGCATGATCGCGGATGGTCACCAAGTTTCGCGTCGGATCTGCGGTGCTCAATACCTGAGCCAATGCGATTCTCATGGTGGGTTAGTCCTTCCTACGCTAATTAATGGAAAAGCCCTGCGTTCGAAACTCTACGCAGTAGCGGTAGAAAGGGACAACGAAAAGCTGAGCTGAATGGTAGAACAAGCTTCGCGGATGCATGCGTCGGTCGATCTCGAGGCTACCCGCGCTACATTTTTGCCATCTGCTGTTCTTCGCGGCCCTTGGAAACAGAATAGATGTCTCGCTGACGCTCGCCATCCACCTGCGCAGCCAAGGCATTCAACTCGTTCATTGACTGCTCTGAGAGTCGAATGTCCAGTGCCTCTAAATTGTCATCAAAATGGGCGCGGAAGCGGGTACCTGGAATTGGTGCAACGGCCACATCGTGGCGGTCAGCTTGCTCGTAGACCCAGTTCAGGGCTACCTGAGCCGTGGTGAATTCTTCACGTTCGGCCACAGTCTCGATGACCTTGCGCAACCGAAGATTCCGTTCCATGCTCGTTGGTTCGAAGCGTGGGAAGTTATGCCTGATGTCGCTGGCTTCCAACTGCTCCAAGGAATCAACCTGTCCGGTGAAGTAGCCGCGGCCCAGCGAAGCATAGGGCACTAAGCCGACGCCGAGTTCACTGGCTGCAGGAAGCAGCCAGCGCTCAATATCCCTGCTGAAGATTGAGTACTCCATCTGAATTGCCGTGATCGGGTGGACTTGGTGCGCTCGCCGAAGCTCGTTGGAAGTTACCTCGGACAATCCGATGTGCTTGACCTTGCCTGCTTGAACCAGTTCCGCGTAGGCTCCGACGGTTTCCTCGATCGGCACGCGGCTATCAACCCGGTGGTAGTAGTACAGGTCCACCTCGTCCACGCCGAGTCGTTGCAGGCTCTCATCGAGGCATTTTTTGATGAAGGCCGGATCGCCATTGGCTCGTGGGTCGCCCGGGTTTTTCGGGCGGACAATGCCAGCCTTGGTGGCCAGGGTAACTTCATCACGGCGGGTCTTGAGTACCCGGGACAGCAGCGACTCGTTATGTCCTTCGCCGTAGATGTTGGCGGTGTCGAGGAAAGTAACTCCTCTATCTATGACGTGATTTAGGGTGCGCAGGGATTCGTCGTCCTCGGCCGGGCCATAGGGACCACTGAGTGACATACTCCCAAAACCTTGACCGGTTACCTGCAGTCCTTGCCCGAGATCAATGGTGCCTACCTTGTCGTCCTGTGCCATGGGTATCCCTTAATTTTTCAATGTTATCCATTGCCGAGCCTAACGAAAAAGTCATCTGCAAGACATCAAAACTGGATGATTGTTGAGATTAATTAACTTATCTCAATGCGACACGCCGAGACTAAATACGCATTGACATGGGTAAAGAGACGCAGTCTCAAAAGGGGGTGATCATCTCAGAGTAAAGTTTCTGCCATGGTCACTGCGGTGCGTGAACGGGTGCGCGAGAAGATGAAGATCGAGTTGGCCGAACAGGCCTATGCCCTGTTTGCCGAACGCGGACTGGAGAACGTTACCGCACAGCAAGCTGCGCAGTCGTTGGGCATTTCCCGGGCTACCTTTTTCAGATATTTTTCCTCAAAAGAAGATGCGGTGATCACCGCCCTGCGTTCGTTCAGCGTGCATTTTTCTGAAGCGCTAGCCTCCATGGCCTCGCATCCCGGTGAAAGCCTGCTGGAACTTTTGCGCCGAAGCTTTGAATCGACAGTCGTGGCCGCCGAAGTGGAGCCAGAGGCTATGCGCGAGAGAATCCAGCTGGTCTGGGGGAGCCCCGCGTTACGCGCCAGCTGGCAAGACTTCAGACGTGAGCAGCAGGCCTCCCTGGCGCAGGCGCTATCCTCGTTTTGCGCCAACGTTCGTCGGGCGGAAACCTCCGCAGCGCTGGCCTTGACGCTCTATGACCACGCGCTAGTCCGCTGGGCTAACGCGCCCGGAGAGAGCTTGCGCGAAATCCTAGATGAAGTATTCGACTTTGCCGCCATGATCGATGATCAATGGGCTGGATCGAAGTAATTACAGAAACGTCGCTATGGCAGACGGGGAACTTTCATGGAGTTCGTGCTGGACCGTGCCCGTGGATCCACGCGGAGAAGGTGATTACAGCAAGGGCCAGAACCTCAGTGGCGTAATCGAAGTGCCGGGGATTTTCTACGGACCTGGAGGTATTGCCTCTCCGCGGCTTCTGCGATGAGTCGCTCCACCGCGATTATGCGTTGGTATGCCTGCCGGGTTTCTGCCGGAAGGTCGGGATCCACGATGAATGTTTCAAGATACTCGCGGGTCATCACGCTGTCCTGATAGTTGCCGAGGATGCGCTGCAGCTTGCGGACCCGGCGGCCCAATGCGACGGAATGTTTTGGATGGGGTGCGGCCGCCGCTTCGGCGGCGTGGAGCAGTCGTTTCGTGTCCTTGCGCAGCCGGTGCAATGCCTCATCGCGCTCGCGTCCGGGTTCGCTTCGGAGCGCGGCCCGGAACGAACGATCCGCGAGCCGGGCCTGATGGTTGACCAAAGTTGCTACCTCGACGCGGGTGGGCCGGACAACCGGGCCGGCAGCCGGGGGATGATCTCGAAAATGCTCGAGATTCTTCAAGAGCCGGCGGCAGCGTTTGGAACTCAGCTTCTTGCGTGTCCGCTTGTGTCCGGTGGTGCCTGGCGCGTGAAGCCCGTGTTCGAGTGCTCCGGTAATTTTTGCGGTTTGCCATTCGGCTGGCAGTTCGTTGATGCGGGTGCGAAGCCGATCGAGGATGACCTCAGCATCCCTGGTGCGGCCCAGAACTCCGGAAAGCCATTTCAATTCCCGCTTCAGGCTTTGGCATGGGTCCGTTGCGAAAAGATTCCCGTAGATTTCCAGGACCGAGCGCAGGCGCCGCGTTGCGGTGCGCATGTCGTGAACTGCTTCGGGGTCCCCGGAATGCACCAGGGGTTCTTGGATGCAGAGTTCCGCGAATTGCTCGTGGAAATATAGCAGCGCTACCCCAAGCATCGATGGCTCTTCGCTGTCCGGGAGGTCGGTGCCGCGTGGCCGCACATGGGGATTCTTGGGCAATTGGTGATTGGCCATCAGCAGCTCCCCTCACGAGTCCTCGGTCGGTATGCCCGATTCTAGCTGGCGGACATGAACACCGTGGGGGTTGAGGGCATCGCCGCTAACTATGAGCCCGGGATGATGCCTTCTGGCGACCCAGTCGTACCCGGTAACTCGCCCCTGGCTGCCGACCTGCCATTCGGCCGAGCCGAACTGAGCATGGAAGATGCCAGGGTTTTGGGCGCCGTGGGCATGGTGAATCGCTCGCCCAAACTGGCAGCAGCTGCGAACCCGGGTTCGGGTGCTTGCCGATTGAAGAAGAGGCCGCCCCCGAGGGAGTGCGGACTATTCCGCGACGGCGACCAGCTGCCGGCCCAGTACGCGGGCGGCTTCCTGCAATTCCGGCACGGCTGACTTGATAAAGACTTCATCAACGCGGGTGACCGGCCCGGAGACCGAGATGGCCATCGGGGTGGGTGCACCCGGGACCGGGACGGCGATGCAACGCACGCCGAGTTCCTGCTCTTCTTCATCGATGGCGTACCCGCGCTCACGGGTGGCTTCGACATCGGTGAACAGCTTGCCCAGGGTGGTGATGGTGTTTGCAGTTTTTGGCGGCATCCCGGCCTGGGCGACCAAGCGCTGTACGCGTTCATCATCCAGCACCGAAAGCACTGCCTTACCAACTCCCGAATTGTGGAGCATGGCACGGCGGCCCACCTCGGTGATCATCCGCATTGAGTGGGGGGACTGCGCCTGGGCGATATAGGTGACCATATCGCCATCGAGTACCGCAATATTGGCTGATTCGCCCAGCTTGCTTACGAGATCCTTCAGCACGGGGGAAGCTAAGGCCCCGAGCTGGCGATTGGCCACTTCGCCCAAGCGGATCAGCCGTGGGCCCAGCGAGTACCGGCGGTTAGGCAGTTGGCGGACGTAGCCGACTCCGACCAGAGTGCGCAGCAGGCGATGGATGGTCGGCAGCGGCAGGGGAGTGTCTGCGGCCAGTTCGCTGAGTGCCGCCTCGCCTCCGGCCCGAGCGATGACTTCCAGAAGCTCAAAGGCTCGTTCAACGGACTGAACCCCACCGGTGGTGGACTTGCTGGCGGTCTGCGTCATCTACTGCTCCTTTAGGGCACTGATTTTGGAATTAGCTTACGTTTCAGTTCTACGATGCGAAATCCTAGCCCCAAGAATACCCCGAAAACCCCATTTTCTTCCACGATCCGAAAATTAGTGGATGAAAAATCGTGCTCCGAGACACAAAAGCCTCTTGCATTTTCATTTTGAGGATAATAGTATCCGCTATACGGAAAACTTTTACAGGAGGATCTGATGGCAGCACCAAGCCCGGGATATTCATTGACGCTTCGCGTAGAGACCCCAGCATCGATTACCGCGACCAGTGAACTGGCTGCGGCAGTAGGCTCAGCTGGTGCCCACGTCACGGCCTTGGACGTCACCGAATCGCACCATACTCACATGGTGGTCGACGTTTCCTGCAACACCACCGACGTCGCCCACGGCGATACGGTACGCGATGCCCTGAACAATCTTGACGGGGTAAATGTCCGCAACGTTTCGGACCGCACCTTCTTGATGCACCTCGGCGGGAAGCTTTCGGTGACGCCCAAGGTGGCGCTGCGCAACCGAGATGACCTCTCCCGGGCCTATACCCCGGGTGTGGCGCGAGTCTGCATGGCTATCGCCGAGAATCCGGCAGATGCCCGCAATCTCACGATCAAGCGCAACACCATCGCCGTGGTCACCGACGGTTCGGCCGTCCTGGGACTGGGCAATATCGGTCCAGCCGCCGCCTTGCCGGTGATGGAAGGCAAGGCAGCGCTCTTCAAGCAGTTCGCCGACGTTGATGCCTGGCCAGTTTGCCTCGACACCCAAGACACGGACGAGATCGTCAATATCGTCAAAGCCATAGCCCCGGTCTACGGCGGGGTCAACCTCGAAGACATCTCCGCGCCGCGCTGCTTTGAAATCGAAGCCCGCCTGCGCGAAGAGCTGGACATCCCGGTCTTCCACGACGACCAGCACGGAACCGCCATCGTAACGCTAGCCGCCTTGGTCAACGCGGCGAAGGTAGCGGACAAGAAGCTCGCGGACCTGCGCATTGTGGTTTCAGGTGTCGGGGCCGCCGGAAATGCAATCATCGCGCTGCTGAAGGCGCGCGGTGCAAGCAACATCATCGCCTGCGGGCGCAACGGAGCGATCAACCGCAACGAACAGTACACCGATGCGCACCGTACCTGGTTGGCGGAGAACACCAACCCCGAGAATTTCACCGGAACGCTGAAGCAGGCCGTAGTCAACGCCGATGTCTTCATCGGGGTTTCGGCACCGAACGTCCTGGACGAAAAGGATATCGCCGCGATGAACGAACGCGCGATCGTCTTCGCCATGGCCAACCCGGATCCCGAAGTGGACCCGGCGGTTGCAGGTCGCCACGCGATGGTGGTTGCCACCGGACGAAGCGACTTCCCGAACCAGATCAACAACGTGCTGGCCTTCCCCGGATTCTTCCGCGGATTGCTCGACGCTGGCGTCGCCGATATTACCGACGCCATGCTCTTAGCCGCGGCAGATGCGATCGCCGCCCGGGTTGCGCCGGAAGAGCTGAATCCCGGGTTTATTGTCCCTTCCGTCTTTGACCCGCTGGTAGCCGCAGACGTAGCGGCAGCGGTGGTTCAAGCAGCAGGCAAACAGTAGAACCCACACGTAAATAATGTCGATGGAACACGACACTGACAGGTTAAGGAGCACCATGACCATCTCAATTACACGAATCCCAGAGGTAAGCGGCGCAGAAGCGATCCTCAGTGACGAGGCGCTGGCTTTCATTGAAAAGCTGCACGAAAAGTTCGCCGGCACGCGCAATGACCTGCTGGAGGCCCGCGATGTGCGCCGCCAGCAGTTCTCCGATGCACGCGCCATCGACTTCGACCCGGAAACCGAGTCGGTGCGCACCGGGCACTGGAAGGTCGCCGAGGCTCCCGAAGCGCTGCGCGACCGCCGAGTGGAGATCACCGGCCCGGCAAGCCCCGCCAAAATGGCCATCAACGCACTGAATTCAGGCGCCAAGGTCTGGCTTGCGGATCTGGAGGATGCCTCGACCCCGAACTGGTTCAATGTCATCGACGCGATAGCTAACCTGAGCGCCGCGGCTCGCGGGGACCTGTCCTTCACCTCGCCGGAGGGCAAGACCTACGCGCTGCGCACCGACGCGCCACGCGCCGTCGTGGTGGTCCGCCCACGCGGCTGGCACCTGCCGGAGAACAACGTGCTGATCAACGGCAAGCCTGCCATCGGCGCGCTGGTCGACTTCGGCCTGCACTTCTTCCACAATGCGCGTGTGCTCGCAGAATCGGGCCAGGGCCCGTTCTACTACTTGCCGAAAATGGAGCACTACCTGGAGGTCCGGCTGTGGAACGAGGTGTTCACCTTCGCGCAGGCGGAGCTCGGCATCGAGTACGGCACCGTGCGCGCCACAATGCTCATTGAAACGATCCCCGCTGCCTTCCAGATGGAAGAGTTCCTCTACGAACTGCGTGACCATGTCTCGGGTCTGAATGCCGGACGCTGGGATTACCTGTTCTCGATTATCAAGACCTTCCGCGAGGCGGGCGAGGCATTCATCATGCCGGACCGTTCGGCCGTGGCCATGACCGCGCCGATGATGCGCGCCTACACGGAACTGCTGGTGAAGACCTGCCACAAGCGTGGCGCCTTCGCCATGGGTGGCATGGCCGCCTTCATCCCGAATCGCCGCGAGCCTGAGGTCACCGCCGCGGCCTTCGCCAAGGTCCGCGAAGATAAGAACCGTGAAGCCGCCGACGGTTTCGATGGCTCCTGGGTTGCCCACCCGGACCTGGTGGAAATCTGCAAGGAAATCTTCGACGGCGTATTGGGCGATAAGCCAAACCAGATCGACCGCCAGCGTCCAGAGGTTGAGGTCAGCGCCGCGCAGCTGCTCGACGTGGCCAGTGCACCGGGTGATGTCACCGAAGCCGGGGTCCGCGCAAACCTATACGTCGCGGTGAACTACGTGGCCGTGTGGCTCTCGGGCAACGGCGCGGTAGCCATCCACAACCTGATGGAAGATGCCGCCACCGCGGAGATCTCCCGCTCGCAGATCTGGCAGCAAATCCGCAACAAGGTCGTGGCCGCCGATACCGGCAACACCATTACCACGCAGCTGGTGTCCACGATCCTCGCCGAAGAGGTCGAGCGACTGCGCTCCGAAGTGAACAACGAGGAGCAGTTCGCCGCCTACTACCAGCCGGCAGCCGAGCTGATCTCGACGCTGACCAGCGGCAAGGATGAGGACTTCGCGGACTTCTTGACCACCCCAGCGTACGAACTATTGGATAAGGAATTCGTGACCAAACCATGAGCAACCTCTTCGATGAGTCAACTCTAGCCGCCGTGGAAGCGCGGCTGGCCGACACCGACAAGCTTCTCGCCCAGAGCTACCCGGGGGAGAGCGGAGCGCGCCAGCCGGTGCACACCGTGTACGTTCCCGGGGACCGGTTTACCGGTGAACTTGCCGCGCAGTGGGGCGCCGCAGCCCTCGCGGTAGCCGGCGGTGCCGCGGGACTCGGCGAGCTGGCTTCCACGCTAGGGCTCTCCGAGCCCGAGCGGCTCGGAGCTTTGGTGGCGGCCAAGCTAGAGGTTGAACCCATCGAAGATTTGCGCCTCGATTTCGAGGATGGCTACGGCAACCGGCCGGATGCCGAGGAGGACGAGCATGCCCTGGCTGCTGCCGACTCGGTATCCTCCGCCGTGGCCGCCGGGCAGGCTCCGGCTTGCCTTGGCATCCGCTTCAAATGCTTTGAGGCGCCGACCCGTGCCCGCGGCATTCGCACTTTAGATCTTTTTATCTCCCGGCTGCTTGAAAATGGTCCGCTGCCCGCCGGGCTGAGGCTGACCCTGCCAAAGGTCAGCACCGTGGTTCAGGTAGAGGCAATGGTATTCCTCGCCGAGAAGCTAGAGGAGAACCATGGGCTCGAAGCCGGACGGATCCGCTTCGAAGTGCAGGTAGAAACTCCGCAGGTGATCATCGCAGCGGATGGTTCCCATCCGGTGGCGCAGCTGATCCACGCCGGCCAAGGCAGAATTTCCTCCCTGCACTACGGCACCTATGACTACTCGGCTTCCCTTGGCATCGCGGCCGCCTACCAGTCAATGGAGCACCCCGTCGCCGACTTCGCCAAGGACATCATGCAAGTGGCTGTCGCGGGTACCGGAGTGGAACTATCCGATGGCTCCACCAACATCATTCCGGCCGGAGACCCCGAGAATATTGCGGCGGCTTGGGCATTGCATGCCCGACTGGTGCGCCGCCATCTGGAACGCGGGATCTACCAGGGCTGGGATATGCACGCGAATCAGCTACCCACCCGCTATCTGGCAACCTTCGCGTTCTTCCGTGAAGGTTTGCAGGCCGCAGCGACGCGACTGCGCAACTACGTCCACCGGATCGACTCGGCCATCATGGATGAGCCTGCCACCGCGCGGGCCCTGGCTCGTTATATCCACCGCGGCGTGAGCTGCGGTGCGGTGAGCGAAGAAGAAGTGCAAGAACTAGCCCAAATCTCAACCGCCGAACTCGAAGCAATCGCGCTAAACCGTTCACACGCCTAGGAGGAACATCATGACCGCAGCAGCCGCACAAAAAGCCGGGTACTACACCAATTTCGGTGGCCATCCGCCGCAGACAGACCTGTTGACCGATCGTGCGATCGTCACCGAGGCTTACACAGTGATCCCCAAGGGAGTGCTACGCGATATTGTCACCAGCGTGTTCCCCGAATGGAGCAGCACCCGAGCTTGGGTGTTGAACCGTCCGGTGGCGGGGGGCGCCACCACCTTTTCCCAGTCGATCCTGGAAGTCTCTCCCGGTGGAGGAGCTGCCAAGCCAGAACCGCAGGCCGAAGTAGCAGGCTTCATCTTCGTGCTGGGCGGTGAATTGACCCTGGTGATCGAGGGCCAAGAGCATGTGCTCACCGATGGCGGCTTCGCCTACCTGCCCGCAGGCTCCAACTGGTCCGCACGCAACGACGGCGCCGAGGTGGCAAACTTCCACTGGATCCGAAAGCGCTACGAGCCAGTGTCCGGAATTGCGGCTCCGGGGCCGGTAGTGGGCAACGAACGCGACGTGGAACCGGGCGAGATGCCGGGCACGGACGGCAAGTGGCGCACCACCCGCATGCTTGACCCGAATGACATTGCCTTCGACTTCGGGGTCAATATCGTGACCTTCGAGCCGGGAGCCTCGATCCCATTCGCCGAAACCCATGTGATGGAACATGGCCTCTTTGTCCTAGAAGGCAAGGGCGTCTACCGCTTGAACGGAGACTGGGTCGAGGTCGAGGCGGGAGACTACATGTCCCTGCGTGCCTTCTGCCCGCAAGCTTGCTATGCCGGCGGGCCGAGCAACTTCCGCTACCTGTTGTACAAGGATCAGAACCGCCAGGTCGCCTTGTAGGCCATAACAAAGCGCTGGCTGCGGAACTCATTGAGTTCCGCAGCCAGCGTTAGCTTCGAGCTCACCGGCGAAAAAATCCGGGCATGCTCGTGGGGATTGCTACCAGGCAGGCAGGGCCGGGATCGGTCCATCTGCCTCGATGTGCCGCGCCTGGCCGCGAGCCAACCATTCGATGAGGCCTTCGCGGTCGGAACGGACCTTCAGCGCGCCGTCACCGATAACCCATTCGTCGCCTTCTTCGGTTAGCAATGTCATGCCGGGTGCGTTTTTGACGCGCATGGTGCGTACCGCTGCCTCCACCGCATTCTCCTGGGAATCCGGATCCGCCTCTTCAATGGTCCAAGCGGTGTTCAGGTCGTGGTGGTGGATGACGATCTCCGCGATGCGCAGCGCCACGATGGAAGTCGCAGGGATGATCTTGCCGTGCAGATCCACTTCCTCGACGGCAAGCTCACCGGTGAGGCGCTCGGACTGCTCGGCAAAGTAGGTTGCCGCGTCGCGGAAATTCGCGAGCAGTTCTTCGCGAGGCAACGCGGCAAGTTCAGCGATTTCTGCGTTGCGCGCCTCAGTGGAGGCATAAAGCTGCTGCGGTTCCCCGGTAATGGCCCAGTCGATGAGCTTGACCAGGGTGCGGCCGTTGGATGCTAGGTGGGCGATGACGTGCGCACGGTTCCATCCCTCACAGAGGGTGTCGGCTGCGAGTTCATCGGCGGACAGTGTGTCAATCGTGGCCATCATCATCGAGGTTTCACGGTTGAGTCGGGAGAGATCTGAATGCAATCGGGCGGTGTTGATCATGCTGTCACCCTACCAATGGGTACCAATGGGTGGTTTGAAAATGACTCGGAAAACCGATCTATATCGAACGAGTATCACCGCACCCGTCAGAAGTTTTAGTGCTTGGAGCCTTTGCGGGCAAGATGGATTTGAGTATGAGAAGTCGAATTTTCAGGAGTAGCCACTGATGATTTCCTACGCTTCGGTATTGCAATTGAAATTCCGAATTAGACGAACCAGTCCGCCTATCTGGCGCAGGGTTTTGGTTCCAAGTTCGATGAGGCTAGATCAATTGCATCAGGTGATTCAGTACAGTTTCGGTTGGTATGACGCGCACCCGCACCAATTTGAGCTCAACGGCGTCAACGGGGTGAGCTACGGGTCCGCCGACTCGGAGGTTAAATCCGACGTCGATGAGAGCACGGTATGCCTCGGAGAGCTTTTAAGCGACGGGAAGGACAGGCTCGATTACGTCTATGACTTCGGAGACTATTGGGAAGTCCGCATCAAACTGGAAGCGCTGCCACCGGCCGACGCTGGACCATTGCCGCGTTGCATTGGTGGACGCAGGATGGCTCCTCGGGAAGACTCGGGTGGGCCACTTGGGTGGGCCATGGTGATCGAAGCGCTGAAGGACCCGGATCATCCGGATCAGGCAGAATACCGAGACTGGCTCTTCCTCCGAGAAGGTGAGCCATTTGTTGCTTCGCTCTTTGACAAGCATCGAGTCAACGAAATGCTTGAATATGCCCGCTAGCTGCTGGCCGGACACGTTGAGCCCGTCAGGTAAACGTGTAAAAAATGTGCGTATTTTTTACACGTTTTTCTGGCATGTAAAAAACCTTTACACGTCTTCTCAGCATTTTCCTCGTGGTGGGCCGACTGCCTGGTTGTCTTGAGGCACTGGCCTTGCGCGCAAGACGCCGAGGGGGTGCAATGGCTGAGCGACAAATTTGAGATGGTGGATCCAGTTGCGGCTACGGCATTAGACAGACGCCAGATACCGGAGAACGCGAGGAGACGGCGGTGGTCGAGATGATCAGGTTTCACCTCGCGTGCCTAGCACTGAGGTTTTGCGCGCTGCCTACCATGCAGTTGAGCCGGGGTTCTGTGGCGCCGGGGAGATCAATTAGTTGATTGAGTTTGAGTTCTAGGGCCAAATTCGACCGGCAAAAGTAAGACTCCCCGGCAATGGCTTGGCCACTGCCGGGGAGCGAATGCGCTTGTCGGTAGGTTATCGCTGGGGTTCTTCGGGACTGACATCTGATGCAGGACCATCGGGGGTTGCCCCACCTTCATCGGTCCAGTCATGTCCCGCTTCATCGGAAAGCGCGGGATCCGAAATATGATCCTCCAGCGTTTTATCCGAAATATCGGTGGAATTCGTTGGGACGTGTTCGTTCATATCTTCTCCCTTTACTCGAACTTCCGCCGCCAGCTACTTGCCTGCCACTAATGGCCAAGGACTAAGGGGCCGAGCGATCCTTACCCGGCCAATGTAGCACCAGACGCTCCGGTATGCGAGCCGTTTGGAGCAAGCTCCCAGCTAACTCATTAAGTACGTTCGGATGAGTTTGAATCATTCACCGAGCTAACCGCCCTCGGGGGCAGAGCCATGTAAATGGATTGAGTCTCCAGAAGTTCAGCGAAGGATGCCTCAGGTCAATACTCCGACGAAAAGACAGGTGTTCTACTCCGACCAACTCGGACACCCGTGGGTCCAAACGGACGTAGGTTCAAACAAGCCGTGCCAGCGCCCGACACTTCCACAGTGGTAGCTTGAAGGTAAATCAAGGAAAACCAAAAACCTTGGCCTTCCTCATCCTCGGAAATACGGGAAGCCAGATCAGGGGACACGCGATGACAGCAACGCCAGGAACTGACATGAGCAATCTTGGGATTGCCTCGCGGGCGGTGCTCAGGCCCATTGCCGAGATCGCCGAATCGGCTGGGATTCCGGAAGCCGCAGTAGAGTCCTACGGCAGGTACAAGGCCAAAATCGATCCGTCGCTTTTAGCTGCTCGCGGTGTCCGTCCCGGAAAGATAGTCTTGGTCAGCGGAATGTCCCCGACAACCGCGGGGGAAGGGAAATCCACCATGGTGGTGGGCTTGGGCGATGCGCTGGCGGCCGCCGGGGCCAAAACCATGATCGCCTTACGCGAACCTTCCATGGGCCCGAACTTCGGCATGAAGGGCGGGGCCACGGGTGGCGGCTACTCGCAGGTGCTCCCCATGGATGAGATCAATATGCATTTCACCGGGGATTTCCATGCCATCACCAGCGCCAACAACCTTTTGATGGCGCTGGTCGACAACCATCTTCACCAAGGTAATTCACTGGGCCTTGATCCGCGGCGCATCACATTCAAGCGTGTTCTGGACATGAACGACCGCGCGCTGCGCAACGTGGTCATCGGTCTTGGCGGACCGACCGAGGGAGTCCCGAGAGAAACCGGGTTCGAGATCACCGTCGCGTCCGAGGTCATGGCGGTCTTCTGTCTGGCCACTGGACTTGAGGACCTGCGCACCCGGCTTGGCCGCATGACCATTGGATACACCTACAACAAGGTTCCGGTCACTGTCGATGACCTGGGAGCCGCGGGCGCCATGGCAATGCTGCTCAAGGAAGCGATTAAACCCAACCTCGTCCAGACCATGGGCGGCACGCCCGCCTTCATCCACGGCGGCCCGTTCGCCAACATTGCGCACGGCTGCAACTCAGCCATAGCCACCAACACCGCACGCGCGCTGGCGGACGTCGTGGTGACCGAGGCGGGCTTCGGAACCGACTTGGGTGCCGAGAAATTCATGGACATCAAGGCCCGCTATGCCGGGTGCGAACCCGACACGGTGGTTATCGTGGCCACCATTCGTGCACTGAAAATGCATGGGGGAGTGCCCAGAGACGAGCTGGGGGCAGAGAACGTCGCGGCCGTGCACGCTGGCTTAGCCAACCTTGCGCGGCATGCCTCGAACATCAAGAAGTTCGGTATCGCGCCTGTTATCGGCATCAACAGGTTCACCGCGGATACGGAGGCCGAACTGTCGGTGGTCACCGGATGGGCGGAGGCGAACGGTGTTGAATGCGCAGTTGCCGATGTCTGGGGCCAAGGCGGCGAGGGGGCGGGAGACCTGGCCTCTGCGGTCTTGCGGGCCATCGATGCGCCAAGTAATTTCGCCCCGCTGTATGAGCTGGGGCTGCCTATCGAGGAAAAAATCATGACCGTGGTGCGCGAGATCTACGGCGGAAAGGCCGTCGAATACTCCACCCGCGCAAGGCGGATGCTCGAGCAGATCCATGCCAACGGCTGGGACGACCTGCCGGTGTGCATGGCCAAGACCCAATATTCGTTCTCCGATGACCCCAAGCTCCTGGGAGCCCCGGAGGGATTCACCTTGCAGGTCCATGACCTGATTCCCAAGACGGGTGCTGGCTTTATCGTGGTCATCACCGGGACGATCATGACCATGCCGGGCCTTCCCAAGGTTCCGTCCGCCATGCACATGGACGTCGACGGCAACGGGAACGCCGTGGGGCTCTCATAGGACAGGCAGCCGAATAATGCCCTATTTCCGAGCCGGAAGTGCCTATCCCACGTAGCCTTGAAGCAAAGATGTCCAAGCGCGTGAGGGAGACCCTGTGGCCAAGAAGAAGAAAAAGCAAGTGAAGCAGGGCCACCCTGGACGTATTCAGGGTGCGGTGGTGTCCATGGAACGGGTAAAAGTTGACCGCGGCATGGATGCGCTGACGCCTGAATTCGTACGGTGGTATGGAGAGTACCGGCAAGATCCGGAAACGGTCTTGCTTGCCTTGGCAGCCGTGCGAGAAACGCTGGGCATGTACGCCGATGTTGTAGGGCTGGAATCCGTCACCAATTTCAACGCCCCCAAGCTGCTCGGGGTACTGAACTCCATGATCGAGTTCGAGGAAGCCGAAGAGCCGGAAGATCTCTCCGGAGAACTGCGCATGGTGCTCTACATGGCCTGGGCCGATTACCTTGATTTCATCGAGGACACCGACCGCTGGACCCAAGACCCCGCCGAGCTGAATTGGCTGCGCGGCAATTTGGAAACCGCGGATCCGTTTACCGACAAGGCTTTTGCCGGGCCAGCGGATCTCGGTGAGTTCGAGGAGCAGGCGCTCGCCGAACTGAGCCAGCTTCCCGTTGTGAAATTGGCGCATAGCTTGGCTCGCTGGTGCATTGACGAAGATGTCCCCGCATTGGGGGCCGTACCCGGAGCGCAATTCCTGGCCGTTGCGGCCAGTGCTCTGGAGGGGGAACTTCCCAAGGAGCTGGAGGAGGCGCAAATCGAGCTGGTGCTTTCAATGGCCATCGCTTCGCTCGCGGTGGCCGGCGTCATCACGCTAGAGCCGCAGAGTTCACCGAAAGCCGGACCTGCCGCCGAGGCGTTCCTGAAGTTCGATGGGGAGCTGGCGTTCTCTGCGAACTACGTCTTCCTGCAGACATTCCTCGATCTCTTCCTCGAAGCACCCGAGGAAGCCGACGAGAAAACTCTGGAAGCATGGGGGCTGTCTAATCTCTGGCTGCTGGAAGCCATTGAAGAATCCGCGCATCTGGTGGCCGAGCCGCGAGATGCCCAATGGTCTGAGACGGCTTGGGAACAGGCCCATCAGCGGATGAGCGAATTGCGGATCCTCGGCTTGGTCGAAGAAGGCGAGCACTACACCCTCCCACGCCTCGTCGCAGTGACACTCACCGATCTGGACGGAGACGAGCTCGACGAGGAGGACTCAGAAGACGGAGAGCTGGACGCGCTCTTTGGCTTCGATTCCGAAGAACCCAAACGGGATAAGCGTGCCGAGCCATATACCGGCAAGGTGCTGCAGCTGAAGCTGAGCCTGAAGGACGCCAAACCGCCGATCTGGCGCAGGGTACTGGTTCCGCTGGACCTGCACCTGGAGGACCTGCACGACATCATCCAGGCAAGCTTTGACTGGTACGACGGGCATCTGCACGAGTTCCGCGCAGGCGGATATGGCGGCACCAGCTACGGGCCAGATATCGAGCATATGGAGTATGACCACGACGAGTCAGGAGTCCTGATATCTGAACTACTCAAGACCGAGAAGGACCGCCTGGACTACGCCTATGATTTCGGTGATGGCTGGGAAATTCGCATCGACGTGGAGAAGGTGCTGGATACCGATGCCGGGCAACTGCCTCGTTGCACCGGAGGCCGCCGCATGGCACCGCTTGAAGACAGCGGCGGCATTTGGGGATGGTCGACAAGAGCCGCCGCCATCGGTGATCCCGCCCATCCAGAGCATGGGGAAACCATGCAATGGCTTGGAGAGATGGGCCTGGATGAGTTTGATCCGTCGGCCTTCAACATGCAGGAGATTAACGCAGCACTGGACCAGGAGTTCTAGCCGAGCAAAGCTCAGCCGCACAGGCTCTGGTTTGCCTTGCGGTTGGTCGTTTTGACCGGAGCCTCTTCCGCCCCTTTGAGCTCCAGGTAGTCCTGCCCGAGCAGTAGTTGGTCGCCGTCAATTGGCGCCGTGGCGGGATGAAGAACTAGGTCGAGTTCTTTGGCCAGTTCCTGAGCCGTCTGCCGTGCTTCTCGGGTATCGGCGCTCAACAGTCGCGTTGCCGCCCGGGGAGCTTTAGCGGTCCACGCGGAGTCAGGGATGCCGATTGCCAACTGGAGCCCTTAGCCACTGGCCAGGATGCCGCGCGTGGGCTTTCGGCGCCACCTGCAGGAAATCAGGGAGCGCTGGCGGTACCTATTGTGGAGGCGCGGATAACCAGTTTCGGGGTGAAAACAAACTGCTCCCTTACCGCATTTTCGCCGGCTTCGGCTTCGCGCAGCAGGACATCGACCGCGGTTCGCCCGATTTCTTCGGCGGGCTGACGCACCGTGGTGATCGGGACGACCGCTGACTCGGCGAAAGCTATGTTGTCGTATCCGACCAGCGCAATGTCCTCGGGAACCTTCAGATTCCCGGACATCACAAACGCCTGCAGGATACCTAGAGCCAGTAGGTCATTAGCTGCAAAAACACCATCTGGGCGTTGCCCGGGTGCCATGGCCAAGATGCGTTCCCCGGCGGCTCGACCTTCGATGACTGTCAGCTGTTTGGTAGGCAGATATTCAAGGGCAGCATCCGAAGTGCCGGCAATGACCGCTTGCGCGCCTTCCAGACGATGCCGGACCTGTTCAATGCTCTGCGGCCCGCCCACGAAGGCTATGCGCTTTCGTCCAAGGTCGACGAGGTGCTGGACGGCGATTCGGCCACCTTCCACGTCGTTGACGGAGACCGAGGAGAAGCTGCGGTCGCCGCTTCCGCGGTCCACCAGAACCACCGGCGTGCCGGATTCGCGGATGCGCCAGAGCCGGCTCAGGTCATTGTGCATAGGTGAGATGAGAACCCCGGCGACGCGCTGCTGATCAAAAAGGTCAAGCAGTTGCTGCTCGGTGGTCAGTGAGCTGTCGCTGGTGCCCATCAAGACCGTGTAGCCGTTTTCCAGGGCGCGGTGCTGGGCTCCGTGGGTAACGTCCATGAAGAACGGATTTCGGGCGTCGAGTATCACCAGTCCAAAGCTGCGGCTATGCCCGGCGCGCAGCTGGCGGGCAGCGTCGTTGCGCACGAACCCGAGCTTGTCGATAGCGTCGGTGACCTTGCGCACCGTTGCGGGGGAGACGACCTCTGGGCGGTTGAGTACGTTGGAAACCGTTCCGACCGAGACACCTGCCTCGCTAGCGACTTCCTTCACGCTTACCGACACGTAGTTTCCCGTCTTTGCCCTGATGATCTTCCCTTGAGTATATCGCGCAGCGCCTACTCGTCTTGCCCCGAGACTCGAAATTGAATGGTTTCAATAAATTTTGGCAAATTCCTAAAACCTGCTTGAAATTTAGATGTGATGTGGTCTACAGTCGGTGAAGTTCACTTATTGAAACGATTCATTTTGCTTCAATCATCACCGATTCAGCGTCACAAGCATTCAACGAAGAGGGCAACGCATGTACAGGGTTTGTTTTCAGCTGCAGGTCAAGCCAGGCCGGCTTGCCGAGTACGCCGAACGCCACGCCGCCGTCTGGCCAGACATGCTGCAGGCAATCAACGAGGCGGGACGCCGCAACTACTCGCTCTTTCTTCGCGGTGATGGCCTGCTGATCGGTTACTACGAAACTGCGGACGACGCTGCTGCCCAAGCCGCGCTGGATGCGGATCCACGCACCTCAGCCTGGGAAGCGCAAATGTCCGAGTTCTTTATTTCTCTCGACGGACGCCCCGATCAGGACGCGCCCCGTCTAACCGAGGTTTTCAACCTCGAAGACCAGCTGGCCCAGCTCTAAACGGCATCACCAGCAATCCAATTCCACCACCGAAGAATGGAGAGATCCATGGGCGCAAAGTTGACCCCCGAGATCCTTACCACGCTTGAACGTTTGGCCATCGAAGTTCCTTCCTGGGCCTACGGCAACTCCGGCACTCGCTTTAAAGTGTTCGGCACCCCGGGTACCCCACGCGATGCTTTTGAAAAGATCGCCGACGCCGCGCAGGTCAACCGCCTGACCGGTCTGGCTCCGGCCGTGGCCCTGCATATTCCGTGGGACAAGGTGGAGGATTTTGGCTCGCTGCGCACTCACGCGAACGGCCTCGGGGTTGAACTGGGAACCATCAACTCCAACACCTTCCAGGACGACGAATACAAGTTCGGCGCACTAACCCACGAAGATCCAAAGGTTCGCCGCAAGGCCATCGACCACCACATAGAGTGCGTTGACGTCATGGACGCCACCGGCTCCCAAGATTTGAAAATCTGGCTGGCCGAAGGCTCGAACTACCCGGGGCAGGCAGACATGCGTGGCCGCCAGGACCGGCTTTCGGACTCGCTGTCCGAAATTTACGCCCGTCTGACCGGCGAACAGCGCCTGGTACTTGAGTACAAGTTCTTCGAGCCGTCTTTCTATCACACCGATGTTCCGGACTGGGGCACTTCCTACGCCCAGGTAGCTGCGCTCGGTGATCGGGCGTTGGTCTGCCTGGACACCGGACACCACGCACCGGGCACCAACATCGAGTTCATCGTGATGCAGCTGCTGCGCCTAGGCAAGCTCGGCTCCTTCGACTTCAACTCGCGCTTCTACGCGGATGATGACCTGATTGTCGGCTCCGCCGACCCGTACCAGCTCTTCCGTATCATGGCCGAGGTGGCCCGCGGTGGCGGACTGGATGTCGATACCCCGATCACCTTCATGCTGGACCAGTGCCACAACGTGGAAAACAAGATCCTCGGCCAGATCCGCAGCGTACTGAACGTGCAGGAAATGACCGCGCGGGCGCTGCTCATCGACCGGGTCGCACTCACCGAGGCGCAGCTCTCCGGCGATGTGCTGGCGGCGAACGACATCTTCATGAACGCGTTCTACACCGATATTCGTAGCGAACTGGCCAGCTGGCGAGAGTCGCGTGGCCTGCCTGCGGACCCAATGGAAGCTTTCCGCGCCTCGGATTATCAGAACCGCATCGAAGCCGAACGCGCCGGCGGCGTGCAGGCAGGGTGGGGCGCCTGATGACTACGGCACTGGCGAAAAAGCGCGGCATCAGCGGCTGGAAAGCCACCATTGCCGTGGCCATGAGCAACTACATCGAAGCCGGGGCAATTATCGCCTTGGCCACCAGCCTGACCCTGTGGCAGGGCGCCTTCGGATTTGACGACGGCCTGGTGGGCGTCATCGCGGCGATCTCAGCCAATGCCTTCGGTGCCGCATTGGGCGCTCTGATCGGCGGCCCATTGTGCGACCGGCTGGGACGCAAATTCATCTACACCTACGACCTGATCGTGTTCATGGTCGGTGCGCTGATGATTACCTTCGCCGCCAGCACCGTGCTGCTGATTATCGGCGTGATCCTCATGGGTATCGCGGTGGGCGCCGGAGTTCCGGCTTCCTGGACCTACATTGCCGAGGAGGCTCCGCAGGAGTCGCGCGCAGCCCACGTGGGAACCGCACAGCTGGCTTGGTCCTTCGGCCCGGCGGTCGGCTTTGCCCTGGCAATTATGGTTGCACCATTAGGTGTGAACGGGTCCCGGCTGATCTTCTTCCACCTGTTCATCGTCGCCGCCATCACCTGGTGGGTGCGCCGCGGGCTTCCCGAATCCACGCGTTGGAAGCAGCAGCGTGCAGAAGAAATCGCCTCCGGAGCCAAGATCTCATTCTTCTCCGGCATCAAGGGGCTGCTGGCCGAACGAAAGAACTGGTCGGCGCTGCTCTTCCTGCTCGGCGTGTACGGACTGTGGAACACCGTGGCCGGTCAGGCAGGTATCTTCCAGCCACGCGTGTACGCCGCCGCTGGGGTCGAATCAGCCACGCAGCAGAACCTGCTGCAGGTTCTGGTCTGGGTGCTCACCGCGGCCGCCACCTACTTCGGCTTCATGAAGTACGGGGATCGCGTCTCACGCCGCTGGCTGTACTTTGCCGGCGCCGCCCTGGGCGTTGTCGCCTGGGTTGTGCTGATTTTCGCTCCTCCGGGAGCCTTCTCGCTGCTGTTCTTCGCCTGCGCCTGGGGCATCTCCGCTGGTCTGGGAGCCCAGGCCTTCTATGGCCTATGGACTGCGGAACTCTTTGCCACCAAATACCGTGCCAGCGCCCAGGGTGTGCTGTTCATGCTCGCCCGCGTCCTGGTCGGCTTGCTGTCCCTGGTCTTCCCGGTCCTGCTATCCGGCATTGGGCTGGAAAAGCTTGGCCTGCTGATCATTGGACTGCTGGTAGCTGCCCTGCTGATCGGCACCATCTGGGCTCCGGAAACCCGCGGCAAATCCCTCGAAGAAATCGAAGCCCAGCGCTACGGCACCAAGATCAACGCCTAATACGACTCAAGGATTGAACACAGACATGTCGAGAGAGACCATGACTATCAGTACCGCAGAACAGCTCATTACCCGTTCAAACCGCCTCGGTGCGGATAAGAAGAACACCAATTTTGCCGGCGGCAACACCTCGGCCAAGGGCTTCGAGTCCGACCCGGTCACCGGAGAACAGATTGAGCTGCTCTGGGTCAAGGGATCGGGCGGAGATCTGGGCACCCTGACCGAGAAGGGGCTGTCGACCCTTCGCTTGGACCGGATGCGCTCGTTGATCAACGTCTACCCGGGCGTGGACCGCGAAGATGAGATGGTGGCGGCTTTTGACTACTGCCTGCACGGCAAGGGTGGAGCCGCGCCTTCTATCGATACCGCCATGCATGGTCTGGTGAACGCACCTCATGTGGACCACCTGCACCCGGATTCCGGCATCGCCATCGCCACCGCCAAGGACGGCAAAGAACTAACCGCACAGATCTTCGGCGACAAGGTGCTCTGGGTCGACTGGCACCGACCGGGCTTCCAGCTGGGTATGGACATCGCGGCAATCAAAGATGAAAACCCGAACGCAGTCGGCTGCATCCTCGGCGGACACGGCATCACCGCGTGGGGCGAGAGCTCCGAGGAATGCGAAGGCAACTCGCTGTGGATCATCGACACCGCGGCTGCCTACATTCAAGAACACGGCACGGCCCAGCCATTCGGGGCCCAGCTGCCCGGCTTCGAAGCACTGCCGGAAAGCGAACGCCTGGCACGCGCAGCGGCGCTGGCGCCGACTCTTCGCGGTCTGGCCTCAACGGACAAGCCAATGATTGGCCATTTCACCGACGACGAGCGAGTCCTTGACTTCCTGACGAGCGAAAAACTAGCCGAGCTTGCCGCGCTGGGCACCTCCTGCCCGGACCACTTCCTGCGCACCAAGATCAAGCCAATGGTGTTGGATCTTCCGTCCACCGCGACCCTCGAGGAGCAGCTGGTCCGCCTGGGCGAACTACACGTGGAATACCGTGCCGATTACCAGGCCTACTACGATGCCCACAAGGATGAAAGCTCCCCAGCCATCCGCGGGGCAGATCCGCTGATCGTGCTGATCCCCGGCGTTGGCATGTTCTCCTATGGTGCAAACAAGCAGACTGCTCGCGTAGCCGGCGAGTTCTACCTGAACGCCATCAATGTGATGCGTGGCGCCGAAGCCCTGTCAACCTACACTCCGATCACCGACGCGGAGAAGTTCCGCATCGAATACTGGGCGCTGGAAGAAGCCAAGCTTGCTCGCATGCCTAAGCCGAAGAGCCATGCCGGTCGCATCGCCCTGGTTACTGGTGCTGCGTCTGGCATCGGCAAGGCGATCGCTACCCGGCTGGCTGCCGAAGGTGCTTGCGTTGTCATCGCCGATCTGGATTTGGCCAAGGCGCAGGCTGCCGCCGCGGAATTGGGCAACTCCGATGTGGCCATCGGAGTTGCGGCAAATGTCGCCGATGGCGCTGCGGTTCAGGCAGCTATGGATGCCGCGGTGCTCGCTTTTGGCGGCATCGACCTGGTGGTGAACAACGCCGGTTTGTCGCTGTCCAAGAAGCTGCTGGAAACCTCCGAGGCGGACTGGGACCTGCAGCACGACGTGATGGCCAAGGGCTCCTTCCTGGTGTCCAAGGCGGCGGCCAAAGCACTGATTGACCAGCGTATGGGCGGAGACATCATCTACATCTCCTCCAAGAACTCTGTCTTCGCCGGCCCGAACAACATCGCCTACTCGGCGACCAAGGCCGACCAGGCCCATCAGGTGCGCCTGCTGGCCGTGGAACTCGGCGAGCACGGCATCCGCGTGAACGGCATTAACCCCGACGGAGTGGTGCGCGGCTCGGGCATCTTCGCCTCGGGCTGGGGCGCCAACCGCGCGGCCACCTATGGGGTCGACGAGCAGGACTTGGGCCAGTTCTATGCCAACCGCACCATTCTCAAGCGTGAAGTGGTCCCGGAAAACGTGGCGGACGCCGTGTACGTGCTCACCGGTCCGGAACTGACTCGCACCACCGGCCTGCACATCCCGGTTGACTCGGGCGTTGCTGCGGCCTTCCTGCGATGAGTTCGAGTTTGGACACCGCACCGGTTGCGGCGATCGATTTGGGCGCCACTAGCGGCCGGGTGATGCTCGGCCAGCTGGTGGAGGGCAAGGTCGAGCTCAGCTTGGTGCATCGCTTCGCCAATGGTGCGGTTCCGCTGTCCACGCTGGAAGACGGGGCGGACGCCGGAGCGTTGGCATGGGACATCGACCAGCTGTGGCGAGAAATTCGCCACGGGTTGAGGATGGCATTCGCACAGCATCCAGACATCGCTTCCATCGGCGTGGACTCATGGGCTGTGGACTACGCGCTGCTGAAGAATGGGCAACGTCTCGGGCAGGTGCGCCACTACCGGGATCCGCGCAATGAGCTCGCCGTTCCGGCGCTGGAAGCCAGCTTTGACCGCAAGGACCTGTTTACCCGCAATGGATTGCAGTTCCTGCCTTTTAATACGGTGTACCAGCTGGAAGCCGAACGGCAGGAATCGCGGCTGGCCCAAGCCGATACGCTGCTCTTGGTCCCGGACTACATCAATTATTTGTTGACGGGAGTGGCGCGCAGCGAGTGGACCAATGTGTCCACCACAGGGCTATTGAACCTGAAATCCGAGACGTGGGACGCGGAACTGAGCGAGCACTTGCAAGTCGCAAACTTGTTAGCACCGTTGATTCGCCCGGGTGAAGTCGTTGGAACCTTGCGAGGATCGCTGGCCAAAGAGCTCGGTGCCCATGCTGGGGTCCAAGTGCTTGCTGTTGCCTCGCACGACACGGCAAGCGCCGTAGCGGCCACCCCATTGACGAGCGCGAAGTCGGCTTATATCTCGTGCGGCACCTGGGGATTGGTAGGGGTTGAGCTTGGCTCACCGGTACTTGAGCCACGTGCGCAGGAAGCGGGTTTCACCAACGAGTTGGGCCTGGATGAAACTGTCAGATTCTTGAAAAACGTGACCGGCACTTTCCTGCTCAGCGAAGCAATTCGAGAATGGAACGAGCAGGCAGAAGCCGACGGCAGCGACAGCGTAAGTCTGGAGCAGCTTTTGGCCCAGGCCCAGCAGTTGGCGGTTTCTACGACGCTCATCGACCCGCAGGCCGATAGCTTCCTGGCCCCGGGAGGCATGCCCGAAAGAATTAGTCGCTCGGTCATCGAGACCGGAGGTAAGAGACCGGAATCTCGGGCAGAGATCATTCGAATCGTTATCGAGTCCCTCGCCGAGAGCTTCGCAAGCCATTCGTTTCAGGCCGCGAAACTTGGCGGATTTGTGCTGGATGCGATTCATCTTGTGGGTGGCGGTTCACAAGGCAGTCTGCTCTGCCAGCGCACCGCCGATCGCGCGGGAATTCCGGTCATCGCCGGACCGGTCGAATGCACGGCCCTAGGCAACGTGCTGGTTCAACTGCGCGCCATGGACTCACGCACCTGGGCAGCGGGAGAAATTCGTGAACGGGTGCGAAATTCTGTTGATTGGGTGAGCTATCAACCGCAGTTGGCTAAATACTTGGTGTGAGATCCGTGTGGGCATCTCGCATCAGCGCTGTTCATAGTCCATGAATAGCGCCAAGACCTAGTGAATGAAAATTTTCTTCATTCACTAGGTCTTGTTTGTTAATGCCTCGTGAGCCGAAACGGATAAGAACCAGGACACCCGTAATTTCGGTGGCTTGGGAGGGTCCCAACCGAGTCGGCGACGGCCGTCAACGACGCGTGCCTTGACCCTGCCTAGTTGCGACGCTGAACGAACACGATCGTATCTTCTAAGGTCGCCGGATTACCGTCCGGGTCTGAGACCTCACGTTCCACAATTTCAGCTCGCAGGATTGTCCACCCACTAGAATCCAAGTCCAGCGATTCAAGCTCAGAATCCGGGGTGGGAAATCTATGCTGAGCCATTTGTTCGCTGGCTACCCATGAGGGTGCCGCGGCGTGGGAAACCGCCAGCAAGTGCCCGCCCGGAGCTACAAGCGAAGCTGCCTTCTGCATGATTTCTGCACGCGGGATTTCGAAAGGTGCCTGGAAGAAGCTCAGAGTCACCAGATCAAAACGTTCGTCGCTGTGCCACTCAGAGAGATCCTCCGCGATGAAGTTGGCTTCTTTCTCGCTGAGCCCCTGTTCCTTCGCCGCGGTGCGTGCGCGTTCTACCGCGGTCGCGGAAATATCGACACCAGTTGCCTGCCACCCCTTATTTGCCAGCCAGATGGTATCTGCGCCCTCTCCGCAACCGAAGTCCAGGGACTTGCCAGCGGGAAGATCCGCAACGGTATCTGCGAGCACTTTGTTGACTTTCCCAGACCAGACCCGTTCGGACTGACCGTAGTGGTCTTCCCAGAATGCCACCGCATCTGGTGCTGTGGTGTGGTGGTGTTCGTGCATTGAGTCCCCGCTTAGCAGTTAGTGGAAGTTATACCCCTAGCCTAGGAGCACTCCGCGCTGCTGGCATTCGGATTTGCTTCACGCGCAAATAGTGGGATCGTGATCAATGCTATTCGCCGCTGGACAGTCATTGATCGAGATAATTCGCACCCCGGCCGGCGCGGATCGAAGGGGTGCCAGCCGGACTCACCCCGTAGGCTTTAACAAAACGAATCCGTACGAAAACCAAGGACATTTCATGGCCAGCAAAAAGAAGCAGGGCAAGAAGAATTCGGGCGCAGGCAACCCTGCGAAAGCAGCACAGCGCGGGCGCAGTGTCTATAGAGTCCAGGCAGAAATTTCGGTAGATGCGATGCGCGAGGACTACGCCGCATGGGTTACCGAAACCGTGCCGGCCTTCGGAGCAGAAGAAGCCGCACAGATCGCCGAAATCCAGTTGGGCGTCGTGCGCTCGGTTGGTGCGGAGTATGCCGAACTAGCCCGGAGCTCCAACCTGCGAGATATCGATCCAGAGCTATTCGGACAGGTATTCGCAGAATTCCTGGTGAACCTGCCCGAGGGTCTCGAAGCCGAGCCAATCTTCACCGCATGGCTGGACTACTTCTCCTTCCTGGCTGCCCGTGGCACTTGGGAAGGCGGAGAAGAAAACCTCACCGAACTGCGTGAACTGCTCGACGACGCACTGAAGGGTTTCGCTGAGGAAGACGCGGAACTGTGCGCACTGCTGCGCGGCACGGAACTGTACGCCAAGGTCAAGGCCTTCTCCGAAGCGTTGGGCGACGGAGTGGACATCAGCGCATTCAGCGAAGCCGATAACGAGGCACGAGTACGTGTCATGAAATCGGTCGGTGTTGACGCGGCCACAGTGAAGGTCGACGAGCCAGCACCGGATGTGTTCGCTCACGTCTGGAACGCGGCTATCCTCTCCGTAGTTGACCCATCCGATGGCAAGATCGTTCGCGACGAAGAGGCGTTTGCGCACTTCGTGGACGGCGAAGAATCCGAGAGTGCGCAGCTGCTCTTCGAGATGGGCGTCGGCTGCGTGCAAAGCCACTTGATTCCGAACGATGCCTTCACCGAACGCGACGAAGCTTTCTTCCTCGTGCTACGAAATCTGCTGGTCACCGCTGTCACCGGACGAGAAGCCGATTTCGAAGGCCTGCGTCGCAACTGTGGTCCGAAGAACTTCGACGCGGTCCTTCCCGAAGCTCGCGAGGCACTCGCATCGCTGGCCGCCTTTGGACTGCTTCAGGTCAAGGGCGAAGAGTATGGCGTCGACGAGCGTCTGCTTCCGGTAATTTCTGCCGGCCTGAGCGAAGCAGAAAGCCTGATTGAAGAATCGGAATAGTCTTGATGGTCAGGCCAGAGGATCCTCTGCCCTGGCGAAAGCAATCTTGATGAGCTGACGCAGGATCTCCAAGTCGATATCCTCCAGCTTTTTCACATAGACACAGCCTGCTCCCTCGGTATATTTTCCTAACTGGGGGAGCAGCTTTGCGCCAGCTTCCTGGTCTTTCAGCCCGTAGATCGAAAGCTGCGCCTTGCGCGGGGAAAAACCAGTTTTGAGCCAGATTCCGGTATTCCTAGGGTTTGATGGTGAGACGTAAGTGTACTGCCCGTAGCCAACAATCGACGGCCCCCACAGCACCGGTTCAACGCCTGTGACCTCACGAAAGATATCATCGAGCAACTGCCCGTCTTCCCGCCGCTTTAGCGGGGTGGCTGCCTGGATAAAGTCTTCGACGCTAGCATCAGTGGGTTGTGTTTTCGCGGTGCTCACAGGTGGCCTTTCAATAGGTGGCGCGGCCGTTTCTTATGTGTTCGCCGGTTCGGGTGCTTGGAATATAACAGAGAGCTTGCGGTATTGGTTGCTGGTCATTGCCAGCAAGGCCACAACAACCATAATCAGGCCCGCACCGAGGAAGATGAGCGCAATGCCTCGGGCGTCACCCTGGCCAACTAGCCATCCTAGGCTTGCGTCGCCTTCGGCGGTCTTCATAAATGGAATGATTAGGTACTGGGCCAACGGGGCGATCATAAATGCGGTGATGGGCGCGGCTGCGGCTTCCATCATCTGCGCAAACCCGAAGACACGACCCTGCCGTCGGAAGGGAACGACTTTCTGGATCACGGTCTGCTCGGAAGCTTCAACCGCTGGGATCAGAATCATGTACAGCCAGATCCCCACTATATACAGCCAGGTCCATTCTCGAATGGTGAAAAGTGCACCGAGCAGGCCCATCACCACCACTGCCAGCAGTAGGGTGCGAATCGGATTTTTGCCCAAACCGAATTTGGCAATGAGCAGGCCGCCAATGATGAAACCAGTCGAAGCCAGGCCAAAGACAATGCCCCAAGCCTCCACACTCATAATCGTCAGTCCGTAGGGGTCCATCAGCGCCATGTAGACCCCGCCGATGAAGTTATTGAACATGGAGAAAATGATCAGTGCGAACAGGCCCGGGATTGCCAGAACAGTGGTGAACCCGAGTTTGAAATCGGTCCGCTTGGTATGCCCCGGTTCCACCTCGGGCGCTTCTTCGGGCAGCGATACCGTCAATAGATGTATGAGCGTCACGACTACAAGCACCAAGGCTAGAGTCAGCGTCCACCCCATGCCCAGCAGGCCAATGGACAGTCCGCTAAATACGCTGGTGACGATAAACGCGATGCCCTGAACCGTGCCAACCAGGCCATTGGCGTTGGCATGGCGTTCAACAGGAATCAGCAGCGTCACTGTGGTGGACAAGGCGATGCCACGCATTTGCTCAACGACAGCGCCAATGAGGATGACGCCGCAGAACAACCAGAATTGCCAACCGCCGATATTCAGAATGGACTCGGTGGGCAGCCACAGGTAGATCAACGCGGCCAGAGTGAACATGAGAGCGGTAAACACCGCAGAGAAAACGAAGACCGACTTCTTCTTATGGTTGTCCACGATGGTTCCGAACACCATGGAGAATATTGCGATCAGCAGCATGAAGGTACCACCGATGATTCCGGTGGCCATCACGTTCTCGGTTTCGAGGTAGACCCAGAATGTCAGTGCAAACCAAAGGTAGCTTGTGGTGAGGTTTGCTACCGCAGTATTTACGAGGATGTGCATGAAGGATCGCTGCCCACTTTCGGGCGCTACGATGCTGGGTTCATACCGTTCATTGCGAGGGGTGTGCTCTGACATTTTGCGAACCACGATGCTGGAATGGAAAGTTCTGTTGCGTTGAGAACAGGATACGACGACTGCGCCAAGAGCGGTAGATGTCCGTAGGATCGCTCGTGCATTTGGACAAAAATCAACGATGGTTACATTTTGATCAATATTCCTAAAAGTGAGATGGGGGCCTACATCAAACGCTTAGACTAGTCATCAATAGTCCTTTCATTGGTCAAACATCATTCCTGTTGTCCGGGAGATTGGCGAAGAGATCGGAAACCCCGCGCAGTAGTGAGGCGCGAGGATCTCGCTATTTAACTTTCGAGCTCTTCTATCTCGGAATTGGTGTCGGAGGGGCATTGCAGAAATATTTTCAAAGACTCGTAGGACTCGCGGTTATAGCGATTGTCTCTGTTGCCGCGCTAATCATGTGGTGGGCACTGAGCGCGACAGAAACTCCCGTCTTGTGGAAGCCCGTCGAAGTTCAACTGGCTGGCATCTGGTCCACTTTCTATAGTGCTGAGCTTCCAAATACTAATATCTTGATTCTTGCCGTAGGCATAGCCGTGCTCCTGGTTTCGTTGGTAGTGCTCGGTGAGCGTCTCGTTACGTGGCGTTTTCGACGAACACCGGTGGAAAAATCAACGCGACCATTGGCCCCTCGAACGGTCATGGAACGAACTCGCGGAGTTTACGCAGGCCCGGTGACTGTCACTGTGCTGATACCCGCTCACAATGAGCAGGCTTCGCTCCCGCATACGTTGCGCGCCTTGCAAGCACAAACATTCCCGCCCCGCAGAGTGGTAGTCGTCGCGGATAACTGCACCGACGGCACCGTATCCGTTGCTCGCGAGCATGGCGTTGATGTGTTCGAATCCGTTGGAAACGTCCATAAAAAGGGTGGTGCGCTGAATCAAGCGCTGGAGTACCTTTTGTCAACATTAGGTGACAACGACTGCGTCATGGTCATGGATGCAGACAGCCAGATCGGCGTCGAATATCTAGCCACGGCCAGAGACCGGTTTACCTCGGACCGTGCGTTGATGTCCGTTGGCGGGCTGTTCCATGGTGAAGAAGGACATGGGCTGATTGGGCAGTTCCAACGCAACGAATATACGCGTTATCAGCGTGAAATCGAGCGTCGTGATGGACGAGTTTTCGTTTTGACCGGGACTGCATCCATTTTCCGTTCGGCAGCGTTGCGCGGGGTGGCTGAGGCACGAGGGCAGACTCTGCCAGGTAAGCCAGGCGATGTCTACGATACGGCGGCACTAACCGAAGATAACGAACTGACAATTGCCATCAAGACGCTCGGTGGGCTAACAACGTCTCCCGAAAAATGCACGGTAGTCACTGAGCTGATGCCGTCATGGAAGATGCTGTGGGCACAGCGACTACGCTGGCAACGCGGTGCGTTGGAAAACCTTGGAGCTTACGGGGTAACGCCGCAGACCATGCGATACTGGGCCCAGCAAATTGGCATAGGTTATGGCGTGATCGCTCTGTTCAGTTATTTCGCCCTGATGATTCTGATGTTGGTATCCATGGATACCTGGGTATGGTTCCCCTTCTGGATGTTGCTAGGCTTCGTATTCGCCATTGAACGAGTGATCACCACATGGCGCGGTGGCTGGCGAGCCAGACTCCTGGCAGTGCTTGTCATCCCGGAACTGATCTACGATGTATTTCTGAATCTGGCATTTCTCAAAGGCGTCGGAGATATTGCCTTTGGGCGCAGCGCCGCGTGGAAACACGTAGAGCATAAAGAACCAGCACAGCGAGGGGCATGACAATGATAGATCTCGGTTTGATTGTTCCTCGTGGACTGATCCTTCCTGAAAACGTGCTCTACTCGTCGTGGTTCAGCGTTCTCGCGTCATTCGTGGCCATCAACACCTTGATTTACTTGGTTCTTGGAGTCATGAAGATCATTCCGGTGATCCGGCTCTCCGCTGGGCGCGGGCGTGAACGCCGCTCAGAAACTCGGAATATCGATCCCGATGCGTCGGTGTAGAGCCGAAAGGGTGGATCTGAGCTGATTCACTTGTTGACCGGGGCTGAAGTAGTACCCCTGCGCATAATCGAACCCTAATGTACGGACCAGCTCCAACTGTTGTGGTGATTCAACTCCTTCTGCCAAGGTTTTGGCGCCGATTGACGTCGCTGCCTCCAGCAAAGAGTCCACCATTAGTCGAACTTGCTCCGATTCGCCATATTCGCTAATCATCGTGCGATCCAGCTTCACGATATCTGGGCAAAGGCGCAGTATCCGTTCCCTGGTGGCGTGGGCTACTCCTGCATCGTCGATCAACAGCAGGCAGTCCAGAGAGGTAGCGAGTCGCCGGGCTCCGTCGCAGACGCAAGGTTCGCTTTGTTCGTTCAGCTCTAAGCCCCACTTCAACCGAGGATCCAATGCTAAAGGAGAATTTGAGAATGCTTCGATGGTTGGGCCGGAGGCATTGAGCGTCACCAAGGTGCCGTCAGGTAGTGAGGAGGTTGCCGCGATGATCCCTTCAATCGCTTGCAGCTCCAAGTCCGTTAGACGGCCTTCACCTCGCGCTGCATCGAAATGTTCGGCAGGACTGGCGGAATCCTCAAAGCGCGCCAATGCTTCGAAACCCAGCAAGCTCCATTTGGTTAGATCTATGAGGGGTTGGAAAACAAACTTCACGCGGTGCCTCCCGAATGTGGGGATGTCGTTTTTGTGACTTCGACCAAGCCTCCGGGACGGGACGCTCGAAGCAGATAATACAGTGCTCAATGGGGTAAAGCTACATGTGGATACAGAAACAATTGCCAAGTGGGGAGACTTGTGAATAATCGTATTGAACGGCGCCGGCCTGTGGCCCAGAGCTGGCGGGGGAGGCTCATTCCTCCACGACTACGGGGGATCACAGATCCGAGCGTTGCGGTGACCGCACTGGTGGCGTTTTTCATGTTCTTCTTCTACCTGTTGAATTTGTTTCAGCCACTGGATTTCCCTGATCAATTTGTCGTACGGATTGCTCGTTGCGTCGGTGCACTGGGGGTGCTTTCGGCCGCGATCATCATGCGCAATAAATTTCCGCTGTGGCTGGGATACCTCGGAGCTTTGGCAGAAGTTGCTTCATTCGTCTATTTCGTCGGATTCACCATGGACCATGAACAAGTCGTATTCAGGTTGCAGGAATTCCCATTGATCGCCATGTATTTGTCGTGGCTATTTCCGTCGTGGTTGACTCGTCTGACGATTTACCCTGTGATGGCCTTTACGATTCCATATTCTGTTTTCGTTGGTCCGGCCGCAGGAACAGAACACAGCCAAGGTTTGCTCAACGTTTTCGCACTGATGTTCTTCACCATTCTAGGGACCAGTGTTGGCACCTTTGTACGCAGGAGGTTCAGGAATGAAACCGAGTTCGACGTGCTCACTGGCGCACTGAACCGTCGTGGGTTGTCGGTTCATGGCGAGCCAGCGCTAGCCAGATCTCTGCGATTCTCCAAAGCGTTGACCGTTGCGCTAGTGGACCTAGACGGTTTCAAGCTGATCAATGACGAGCAAGGGCATACCGCCGGAGACGAGGTGCTAAAGCAACTGGTTAAGCACTGGCTCCAAACCACGCGAAAATCAGACATAGTATGCCGGTTGGGCGGTGACGAGTTTGTCTTGGTCTTTCCGAATACCTCGTTCGAAGAAGCTCAAGTTCTCATGGCTAGGATCAAGGAAACCTCAAATCATGCGTGGTCTTATGGTCTCGCGCAAGCCCACAAAGAAGACAATTTGAGCACAGTGATCCTCCGAGCGGATCGTGCCATGTACGAAGCTAAACGCCAGCGCAACGGCTTGACCTAGTCGCCGAGTTTTCCGCCTAATCGCTCGCGCATTTTCAAGCTCGCCTCGTTTAGCCCCAATATCTGAACCTGCTTGCCATACTTCTCGTATTTATCGGTTATGGAATCCAGTGCTGCGATTGTGGATGCATCCCACAGATGGGAAGCAGACATGTCGATGATGATCTGATGCGGATCCCCAGCGTAGTCGAACTGCGTATATAGGTCGTTGGAGGACGCGAAGAACAATTCGCCGTCGACAGTGTAAATAGCCGCTTGGCCTTCTTTCACCCCGGTGACGCTGCGTTTGACTGTCACGAAGTGTGCCACCCTGTTGGCGAAGAGAACGACTGCGGTCAGCACTCCTAGGCCTACCCCGATGGCGAGGTTGTTGGTGGCCACTGTGAAGACCACGGTGACGACCATAACCGCGGTTTCGCTCTTAGGCATCATCTTCAACGTGCTCGGACGGATGCTGTGCCAATTGAAGGTCGTGAACGACACGAAAATCATGATCGCGACGAGCGCTGCCATGGGAATCTGCGCCACAATGTCACCGAAGACAACCGCGAGCAAGAGCATGAATACACCGGCGAACATGGTGGAGATGCGGGTACGCCCGCCTGATGCCTTCACCCCAATCATGGTTTGGCCGATCATCGCGCAGCCGCAGATTCCGCCAAAGAATCCGGTCACGATATTGGCGGTCCCCTGGCCCCACGACTCCCGGGTCTTGCTTGACGGGGTATCGGTGATGTCATCCACGAGTTTGGCCGTCAGCAGCGACTCCAACAAGCCAACAAATGCGACTGCTAACGCGTAGGGTGCGATGATCTTCAAGGTCTCCATGGTGTAGGGAACCTGCGGGATGATGAAGAAGGGCAGCGAATCGGGCAGTTCTCCCTTATCTCCCACCGTCGGCACGGTGACCTTTGCAAACACGGTGATCAGGGTCAGCACCACGATCGCGATCAGCGGGGCGGGAACTGCCTTGGTGATCTTGGGGAAGAAATAGACGATGCCGAGGCCAAGCAGCACCAGAGGGTAAACGGCCCATGGTACAGCCCTCAGCTCGGGCATCTGCGAGAGGAAAATCAGAATGGCCAATGCGTTGACGAAGCCAAGCATCACTTGTCTGGGGATGAAACGCATCAGCTTCGCCACACCCAGCAGTGCAAGTACGACCTGAATGATTCCGGCCAGAATAACCGCGGCAAACAAGTAATCCACCCCATGGCTTCGCACCAGAGGAGCGACCACCAGGGCGACTGCACCGGCAGCGGCGGAGACCATGGCAGGGCGGCCACCAGTAAAAGCGATCACAATCGACATGGTAAACGAAGCAAAAATACCGATTCTGGGGTCTACTCCGGCAATGATCGAGAAGGCGATGACCTCCGGGATCAAGGCTAGCGAGACTACTAGCCCGGCTAGAAGCTCGGTTTTCAGAAGTCTCGGAGACTTCAGCGTGCGCCATACGGATTGGCGTTCTAGCGGAGTGAGGTCGGTGGCCACGATTGCCATAGGGGCTCCATTCAGTTAGAAATCCCCGAGTCGAAATTGCCAAAGGGGCCTGACCAAATTATCGCATTTATCGAAGCCTCAACGAGCGCCACGTGCACGACGACTAGGACATGTCCTAGCCGAGCAGCCCCAAACGCAACCTTCGATTAGGGCCTCGGTGAATACCCCGCTCTACGCTGCCACTGAGGGGGAGCGTTCTGACTCTCACGGCGTCCCGTATGAGATTTTCAATCTGGACAGCTTTTCTACCTGTCGTCTGTGGGACGGGCATGGGCGGTGCCCAGCTTAACAAAGAATTCCCGCCGGCAAAGCCGGCGGGAATTCTAACGATCATCACTCGCACCTTCAATGAGGTAATTCCAGCCTAAGAGTCGACTCTGTGCTGGAGCTGAGTAATTCGGAGAGGTAACCAGGCAATCCACTGACAGGTATTAACTGTCCGATTAACAAAAGCATCCCGCCGGTTGCCCGGCGGGATGCTCCCGATCATCACTCGCACCCTCAATGAGGTAATTCCACTCTAAAACACGACTCTATGCTGGAGCTTTGGTTGGGCTCTGTATTCAAGCAATGGGCAGGTTGCAGGCGGTATGCCTCGATACCGGAGCGTGAGAACTCTGGATCCAACGGGCAGCAAAAGAAGAAGATCAGACGAGCAGGTGGCCAAGATGATGACTATTGGCATTGCTGAGGCCAGCGGGGAATTTTGCGTTATAAGGTTCCATGGATCAGCTCAGCACCTGATAGCAGACCATCGGGAATGGTTTGGCAAGCGGTCCGTCGACCGAGAACTGGCCCAACAACTAGACCTAAATGGCCAAAGCCGATGGCGACCCGCGTCTTCGCCGGATTCTTGAATCCTCTAAAATCGCTCTCGCATCGGGGCCCGGACGCGACGCTCCCGCTGTGCACTCCCGTAGGCGTGCACAGACGCGGATCGCGTAGTGAGCCGAAGAGTTAAAAGTGAAAAGCTCCCGTTGAATACAATCCAACGGGAGCTTTACGATCATCACTCGCACCTTCAATGAGGTACTTATAACTCTAAGCGTGCTTTCTGTGCAGGCACTTTGGCTACGCTTCGGATTTCCCTACCTTAGTGCGTGCCGGGCCCAACGGGTATCTCTTCCCCGACATAAACCTTGCTACCGCTTGCGAGGAACTGCCGACTCTTCTCAGCCATCCCGGCCAGTGCAGCCTGTGCCTCGGCGGAACCGTATTCGTCCCGAATGTCCTGGGAGATCCGCATGGAACAGAATTTCGGGCCGCACATCGAGCAAAAGTGCGCGGTCTTTGCAGGTTCCGCCGGCAACGTCTCGTCGTGAAACTCCTGCGCCGTGACGGGATCCAGTGCGAGAGCGAACTGGTCATTCCAGCGGAACTCAATCCGCGCCTTGCTCAAGGCATTGTCGCGGTCTCTGGCCCCCGGATGATCCTTGGCAAGATCCGCTGCATGCGCGGCAATCTTGTAGGTGATTACCCCGGTTTTCACGTCATCCCGATTAGGCAGACCAAGATGTTCTTTCGGAGTCACGTAGCAAAGCATCGCTGTTCCATACCGTGCAATTTCGGTCGCCCCGATGGCGCTGGTGATGTGGTCATAACCCGGGGCGATATCGGTGACCAACGGGCCAAGCGTGTAGAACGGCGCCCCGTCGCAAAGTTCCTGCTGACGTTCCACATTCTCGCGAACCAGATGGAAGGGTATATGTCCGGGCCCCTCGACCATCACCTGAACATCGTATTTCCAGGCACGCTTGGTCAGCTCTGCCAAGGTATCCAGTTCGGCGAATTGGGCTGCATCATTGGCGTCCGCAATGGAGCCCGGGCGCAACCCGTCGCCTAGGGAGAATGCGACGTCATAGCGGGAGAAAATCTCGCAGAGTTCGTCAAAGTGGGTATAGAGGAAATTCTCCTGATGATGTGCAAGGCACCAGCCGGCCATAATCGACCCTCCGCGGGAGACCATTCCGGTGACCCTGTTGGCGGTCAGCGGGATGTAGCGCAGCAGCACGCCGGCGTGGACGGTCATGTAGTCCACTCCCTGTTCGCACTGTTCGATTACGGTGTCCCGGAAAATCTCCCAGGTCAGTTCGTTCGCTTCGCCGTTGACTTTCTCTAATGCTTGGTAGATCGGAACGGTGCCGATGGGAACCGGCGCATTGCGGATGATCCATTCCCGGGTGGTGTGGATATCGTCGCCAGTGGAAAGGTCCATCACCGTGTCGGCGCCCCATTTGGCGGCCCATTGCAGTTTGGAGACTTCCTCGGCGATGGAGCTAGTCACCGCAGAGTTGCCGATGTTCGCGTTGATCTTTACCAAAAAGGCCTTGCCGATGATCATCGGTTCGGATTCAGGATGGTTGATATTCGCCGGGATGATCGCCCGGCCAGCTGCAAGCTCGCTGCGCACCAGCTCGACGTCGCACTCTTCGCGCAAGGCCACATAACGCATTTCCGGGGTGATGATCCCTTGCCTCGCGTAATGCATCTGGGTGACTCGCGTCCCGGGGACCGAACGCAGCGGTGGGGCTGATCGCCCAGCCCATTCGGCGCTCGCCGTCCCGCGGCGCACCGCGGATCTGCCGTCGTCGTGCAGGTTGCGCTCTCGCCCGGCATAGATTTCTACATCCCCGCGTTCAAGAATCCAGGACTCTCGAAATGGTTTCAGCCCCGTGGTCGGATCGCTTCCCGGGCCGCTGGTGCGATACACCTGTAGCGGTTCGTTCGGCTCGCCATTGGGGGAGTCCGCCAACTGGATCTGTGTGACGGGAACGGAAATCCCCTCAGACTCACGGTAGGCAAGGGTGTGGGCAGAGTGCTGTTCAAATTGTTCCACTTTGGGAAACTCACTTCCTTCGCCGGCATTACCCGGACAGGTTCAACGGTCGCGGACGGCGATAGTCCGATCTCAGCCCCTGCCAGGGCACCCGTGTGGTCTCAAACAAGGTATCACGACCAACTTCCTTGCATTGCAACGAAGTCGCTACGATTTAAAGTGAAAAGCTCCCGTTGGGCAATATCCAACGGGAGCTTTACGATCATCACTCGCACCTTCAAGGAGGTGTCTACGACATTACTCGGGGTTTCTATGTCAAAGCTGAGCATAAACTCGGCAAATGCGAGGAGTCGAGGCAACTACTTACTTGAGGTGGCCATCTGCGCCGCGTCGACTTCAATCGCGGCCTTCTTCGCCGCGGCTGCGGGAATGCAGGCTGCCAAGATTGCCGCGACCACGGAGATGCCAGCGCCAAGGATCAGTGCCATGCGGAATCCTGATTCTGACGGTAGTTCAACCCCGCCAAAGTCGGTGGTCATCTGAGCTAGCACCAGGCCGATCACCGCGGCGCCGGTGGTTGTGCCCAGAGAGCGCATCAGCGTATTAAAGCCATTGGCTGCAGCAGTTTCGCTGCGGGGTACCGCGCCCATGATGATTGCAGGCATGGCGCCGTAAGCCAGTGCCACACCACCATTGATGACGAGGCTGGTGAGCATCAAGCTCCATGCGCTGCCCATACCCAGGAGGGTCAGGCCGTAACCGGCGGCGATGACCGAAACGCCGAGAACCAGCGTGAACTTCGGGCCCCGCGAGTCGGAAAGGCGTCCGCCGATGGGGGAGAGCACCAGCATCATCAGGCCCCCCGGCGCCATCCAAAGGCCGGCTGCCAGGATCGTCTGACCCAAGCCATAACCGGTCTGCGAAGGCAGCTGCAGGATCTGAGGCATGACCAGCATGCTGGCGTACATGCCGAAACCAACGAAGATCGAGGCGATATTTGTCAGCAGTACGCGCGGAATGACCGCGGTTCGCAGGTCAACCAGCGGATCCTTAGTCCGCATTTCCCAAATGCCCCAGAGCCCCAGCGCGGCGGCGGCGATTCCGAAGAGTCCCAGCGTCAGCGGTGCGGACCAGCCCCATGAGGAGCCCTTGGAGACTGCGAGCATGAGCGAGATCAAGCCAATGCCCAAACCAATGGCGCCTAGCCAGTCGAAGCGCTGTCCGGCGGCGCCGGCCGGTAGCGCGGGGATGAACTTGCAGATGGCGATGACTACCAGCAGCGTGACTACCGCGCTGCCGTAGAACAGGGCGCGCCAGTTGGCGAAATCAATGACAGCGGCAGAGATCGGCATGCCAATTGCGCCGCCTACACCTAAGGTGGCGCTGACCGTGGCGATCGCCGAGGAGAGGCGTTCCTGCGGGACAAGGTCACGGAGCATGGCGATACCCAGCGGAACCATGCCTGCACCCAGGCCCTGCAGCGCGCGGCCGATGATCATGACCTCCACAGTGGGAGCCATAGCGCACACGATGGCGCCGAGGATCAAGGGCAGGGCCAGGATGAGAAGCATGCGGCGTTTGCCGAACAAGTCTCCCAAACGTCCGGAGATAGGCACGGCTACCGCAGCTGCCAGAAGCGTCGCCGTGATGATCCACGCGGTGTTGTCCGCAGAGGTGTTGAAGATGCTGGGAAGCTGGGGGATCAGCGGCGTGACCATTGTCTGGGTGATCGACGAAGCGATACCGGCGGAAGCGAGGACGGCAACGGCTAGACCTGAGCCGGGTCTTCCTGCAGAGGTTGTTTTGGACACGTGGGCCTTTCAGGGCAATATGTAAGATACATAAAATGTTCATAATACATGTTCGGGTATGCTCGGGTGAGTAGAAGAGGAGAATTGGTTGCATGAAACGTCGCACAGCAGATATCGAGTACGAGCAAACCCTGCTCAGCCGCTACACCATAGCGCAGCACCGAAACGGCGATGGCTTGGATCGCAGCGTCTATCTGCTGATGAGCCGCATTGAAGTTGAGGGCCCGATGTCGATCGGTGAAATGAGCACGGTCTTTCTCCTTGATGCCTCGACCCTGCAACGTCAAACCACCACCGCGGTGCGGGACGGTTTTCTCGAACGAATTCTTGATCCCGCGGGCAGCGTTGCGCGAAAGTTTGCTTTGACTAACCTGGGCGAGGCGCGGCTGAAGGAAGTTCGCGAGTCTTCGGTCAGCGCGATAGACCGCATTACCTCGGATTGGCCTGCCGAAGAGGTCAACAAGTTTGCGGAACTTCTGCATAAGTTCAATGAGTCGATCGAGGACTACCGCGAACAGCGTGGAAGTAAGTAGGAGCTTGCCCACCTTGGGTGCTTAATGCATATAAATTCTCTCGCTGGAACTCAAAAGTATGTATTCCTGCCTATATTCCTGGGATTCACGAGCATCTAATGTTGAGTCCATGACACAGAGCACCCCAGTGACGACCCAAGCACTAAACGTGGCAATCGTTCCGGATTCCTTTAAGGGCAGCGCACAGGCCAGCGAAGTCGCGGCCGCGATCGCCGACGGGGTGAATGCGGCGGCTACCTCTTTAGCCCGCACGGTATCGATCACCGCCGTTCCCTTTGCCGACGGCGGCGAGGGGACCCTCGATGCGTTGATCGACGCGTGGGGAACCGAAGCGAAGATCGTTGAAACCACCGATGCGCTTGGCAGAGCCGTCAGCTCGCGTTTCGGATTGTCTGCAGATGGTAGGACCGCCGTGATCGAAGCGGCGGAAGCTGCAGGATTGCCTCAGGTCAGCGACGTACCGCGGCAACCACTTCAAGCCACCACTTTTGGACTGGGTTCACTTGTCAGCCAAGCCTTGGAGCTTGGGGTGCAGCGAATCATTCTTTGCCTTGGCGGTTCGGCCACCACCGACGGCGGCGCTGGCTTGCTCGCAGCTCTGGGTGCAAAGTTCCTAGACGCTCAGGGCCAAGAATTGACTGCGGGCGGCGGGGCGCTCAATGACCTGTCATGCATCGATATCTCCGGCTTAGATTCGCGAGCCACCCGAGTTAACTGGCAAATTGCCTGCGATGTCACCAACCCGCTGCTGGGAGACAACGGGGCGGCCGCGGTCTTCGGACCGCAGAAGGGCGCCTCGCCCCAAGAGGTCGAAGTGCTGAATGCGGGATTGGCGCGACTCGCAGACACTTTGGAAGCCGGGACCGGAAGAAAGCTGCGCGAGCAGTCCGGCATGGGGGCAGCCGGCGGCTTGGCTCTCTGCCTTGGTTCCTACTGCGAGGTTGAACTCGTGCCTGGATGGGAGCTGGTAGCGCAGGCATTGAATGCGCACGAGGTTCTTGCCGACGCGCAGCTGGTCATTACCGGCGAGGGACGCCTTGATTCTCAATCGTTGCAGGGCAAGGTGGTCAGCGGGGTGCTCCAGGCTGCGCGCAAAGACGCGGACATTATCGTTATCGCCGGATCGGTAGAGCTTGACGAAGAGATGCTCGTCGAGTCGGGAATCCTGGCAGCTTATTCGATTGCCCAAGGCCCTGCCGATCTCAGTGAGCTTTCGGCGCGAGCCCTGGAACTCATCCGGCGCGCTGCGTACAACGTGGCGCGCACGTACCTGTGTTAAGACAGGCGCCTCTTCAAGCGTTCAGTGGATCGGCGCTGAGCAACCCAGCATTCATGATCACACGTACCGATTCCTCGTAATGCTCCCGTAGCAAGGTAGCCAGACCGCGTGCATTGCGTGCCAGGGCCGCTTCGAGAAGCATTTCATGTTCGCGCTCCACATCACGTGAGTTTGCCGCGTCGGAAGTAGCGGCCCAACGCCGGTAAAGCAGTGTGGAATTCGCCAGATTTGCCGACAGCGTCAGCATCGGGGCGCAGTCACAAGGGGCAAGCAGCAGCTGATGGAACTCGCGGTGGGCGAGGCCCCACTCAGGGTTTAGGACCACAGGGGACTCGGATAAATGGCGCGGAATTCGCCCCAACTTATGGTGCGCGGCAATCAGCTCGGACTCCCAGCCGAGATCGCCTCTCTCCGTGGCCAGCGCGCTGGCCAACTCTTCGTTGACGCAGCGCAACTCGGTAATGTCCGCCAGCTCGCGCAGGTTGAGTTCCGGAACGAAAAACCCGCGGTTGGGTTTGATTTGCACCAGACCTTCACCAGCAAGTCGAGTCAATGATTCTCGAATCACCGTGGTGCTTGTATCAAAACGTGAAGCCAGCACCGGCGGCTGGAGCCGCTGGCCCGGGGACCAATCGCCCTCTAGAATTGCGCTGCGAATCCCCACCACGGAATGCGTCGAGGCTTTAGCCATCACTAATGTTTTCGCGCAGCATCGAAGGCGCCCAACCCTGGGACCTTGTCTGTCAGCGCCTGCAGTAACGCCCGGCGTTCACGTGCTGGTGCGATGCCTGCTACATAGAAGTCTGGTCGAAGCAAAAGCACGGTTCCCGTAGCAGCGTCAAAGACGCGTGAGGAATCGACTGCGATCTGCGTGTTTCCGTGTTGGTCCGTGAAAATCAACCGATGCCCCGCGGCCACCTCGATGAGGTTCCAGCCCCGACCTAAGAGCTCATCGAGCTTTTGGGTCTTTGTGCCGACGGTGAGATCTGGTTGTGGCAAGCTGCGCCCAACGAATTCGGCGGCCAGGTGAGGCACCCCGGCAAGCGCCGAAACTACGGTGCCACGGGTGTAATGCGGCTGCTTCAAAAACCGCATCTGCGTCAACCAGCGGTTTAGCGTTGGAATGACACGTGTGCCGGTAACCACCGCATCTCGAATCCGGGTGATCAGTGGGTTCGTATTCATGACCACCCAGCCAATGCGCTTGGACAGTTTCACCATGTCCGCCGCATGTGGGCGCCGTTCAATGGCGTAGTCATCAATAATTGCCTCGTCGGCTTCACCTTTAAGGACCGCTGCCACTCGCCAAGAGGCTCCTACCGCATCCCGGATGCCGGCGTTCAAGCCCTGGCCCGCGAACGGAGGCATGAGATGCGCAGCATCTCCGGCGAGCAGCACTCGACCCGAGCGGTAAGAGTCCGCAATGCGCTGATGAGCGGTATAGACGGTGGCTCGCCTTACAGTGACTTTAGTGATGTCTTGATAAGGGGCCACAAGTTTCGTGATCGATTCGGTGCTGATCATCGCTTCGCCGTTTTCATGATCAAAGAGCATGAATTCGTAGCGTCGTCTGCCATTGACGCCGGGGACGACTACCGCTGGCCGGGTGCCATTGCAGTGGAAGGATGCGAAAGGTTCGGGATTTCCCGGGACATCGAGCAAGTCTACGACGATCCAGCGTTCCACCTGGGTGGATCCCTCCAGCCCGATGCCGAGTTCTCGCCGGGTAAAGGAACGTCCACCATCACAGGCGATCACCCAGCTGGCGGTGAACTCCAGATCGGTGGCGGGGGCATCGGCATCCGGTGCGGTGTGCAATCCTGCGTCCCCGGCCAGCGCACCGTTATACCCGGTGCTGCGCTCGCCGAGGCGCGTGGCGGTAACGCGAACGCGGTCATCATGCTGACTGATTGAGGTAGCTGCGGTGTTGAAGTGCAGGCTAATTTTCTCGTTCTGCGCAGCCGCTTCGTAGAGCAGGCCTTCGAGCACTGGCTGGTCAAACTGGGATTTACCCGGCTGGCCTAACCGGGGGTTGCCTGGGCGGACATCGGCAATCACCTTGCCGCCGAGGCCGAAGTAGCGTGCCCCGGTGTCCATGAGCATTTCTGGAGCGAGCAGGTCCATGATGCCCAGATGCTGCATCACGCGCAGGGTTTCGTCGGTGGCGCTGATGGCGCGCGGCTCGTCGCCGCTGCCCGAGTTCTTCTCGATCAGCGCGACGCTCAGCCCCGCATCCGCCAGCAGATTGGCGGTGGTTAGTCCCGTGGGACCTGCGCCAATTACCAGTACGTCGACTTCTGCGCGTTCAGCCACAGCCCGCTCCTTACTTTGCTTCAAATGGTGTTGCGTGGATTTCTTCGGTCCGAAAACGGTGGCGATTAGACCGCGGCTTCGTCCTTGACGGTGTTGCGCAAGATGCCCAACCCGGTGATCTCCACTTCGACGACGTCGCCGTCGTTAAGCAGGCCGTCTTCGCCCCAGAACAGACCCACGCCGCCCGGCGTTCCGGTGACTACCACGTCGCCCGGGTTCAACTTGGTGAAGCCGGTGACGTAGTTGATCAGCTGTGGGATGTTGAAGACCAAATTGGACACCGGAGCGTTCTGGCGGACCTCGCCGTTGACGCGGGTTTCCAAGGTCAGCTTGTTAACATCGCCCAGATCCTTGGCCGGAACCAGATAAGGGCCGAACCCGCCGGTGGCGGGGAAGTTCTTGCCCGGGATCCACTGGCTGGCTGCCTTCTGCCAGTCGCGGACCGAGAAGTCGTTGTAGCAGGCGTAGCCGGCGATATGATCCCAAGAATCTTCCTCGGAGACGCGCCATGCTTCCTTGCCGATCACCAGAGCCATTTCACCCTCGTAGTCGAACTTGGTGGTGGAAGTAGGCTTCACCGCAGGAGCCAGGTGGCCCATCTGGGTATCGGCAAAACGGGTGAATACAGTTGGTGCGGTCTGCCCGGTCTTGCCGGACTCTTCCTGGTGGGCCAGGTAGTTCACGCCGATGCAGATGATCTTGCCCGGGTTGGTGATCGAGGGCAGGTGCTCGATCTCTGCCTCGGGCAGGGTCGGTGCGCCGGAAAGATCCAGCTCGGTGCCGAAGGTGCCGGCCTCGATGAGTTCGCGGACGTTGGCCGCGAGGTTTGTGCCGGTCGGGCCCAGGTCATACACGGTGCCGTCGACAACGACGCCCCAGGTTTCAGTGCCGTTTGCTGCGAGGAAGGATACGTACTGCATGTGATTAGTGCCTTTCAAAAAGTGCAAAACAAGGAAAGTTATTAGATGAAGGTTTTCAGTTCGGTCACCGTAGGGATGCCAAAGGTGCGGAAGTCATCGGTGCGTCGGTTGGACCACATGTTCCACCAGTTTTCGTCTTCGCCCCAGATGATCGGATCGCGCTCATCGTCATAGATCTGCTCAAGATCCGTGTAAAGCTCGACTACCGCGCCGGATGTTTCCACATAGTATGCGGCGATATTATGTCCGGCACCGTGGCGCACCGGACCCCAGATCAATTCGCGGCCCGCACGTCCCAGGCGATCCCCGAGCTTGGCGAGGTCTGCAATGGACTGCACCTGCCAGGCGTGGTGGTGGAAGGTGCCTTGGCCTTGTATCAGCGCAATGCCGTGATGGTCCGGATTGCAGCGCATGAAGTAGGCAAAGTCGTCGCCGATGACATCCGAGAGGCGGAAGTCAAAGATGCGGCGCAGGAACTCCATCATCCCGCGGGCATCGCGGGGGTGGAAGTTGATGTGCCCATAGCGGTCCGGACCGAAGGAGAGCAGTCCTGGATCGTCGTGCTGCATGCCGGTGTAGATCTCGAAGATCCAGCCTTCCGGACCGATGAAGGAGAAGCCATCCTGGACGCCGGCGGAGATCGCACGCTCGGAGAGTACCTTGAAGTTCTCGGTTTCCACGCGGCGACGGATCTCTCGCAACGCGTCGCCGTCGCGGGCGATCAAACCCAGCGAATGGATCCCGTTGACCTCGGACTCGACGTAGGTCAGTTCGTGGTGCACGGAGTTCGCGGCCAGGTAGACCTCGTTCTCGGTGCGTTCGGTGACACGCAATCCCAACAGCTGGGTGGCATCGAAGATCGAGCTTTCGATGTCGTTGGTTTGGATGGACACGTGGCCCATTTCCCTGATTAGTCCCCAAGCCATGGTGATCCTCTCCTAGGACGCAAATATAATCTGTCTCAATAATTAGATTATCTACGTTTAAGCAGATTATCTATAGTTGTTGCAAAGTTTCTTTCAAAGAGTTGATGCCTGCCCCGATTATTTTCGGGCCAGGCATCAAAAATGGCGATGAGTTGAAGCGGAACTAACCCGCGCTGCTATCTATGAATGCGCGTAGTTGCCATTGCCCGCTCGATTGAACCCAGACGCTACAGGTGGTGGTGGAGAGCCGCTTTTCAACGCCTGCCGTGAACAGGTGCAGCTGCATGCGTCCGTTGGCCACCACTAGGTCCCCGATTTCGGTCAGCTCTTCGAACTCGTGAGTGAGATCGAGATATTTGCTGCCGCCGGATGCCAATAACTCCAGAAGGGAGTGTTTGCTATCAATCCGTCAGGTGGAATGCGTGTAGCTCAAGTCGTTGGCAAGCAGGCTCGCCAGGGATTCCAGATCCCCGGTGCGGAACGCTTCCAAGCGCAATTGCTCCGCTTTATAGATAGGTTTCACCGGGTGCTTACCAGTCGTTTGGCAATCACGCGGCGCTCCAGGTCACTCGGCTCGATGCCCGCGGCGGTGATCTGCTGCGCCCGCGGAGTTCCGGCCTGATGGGCTGGCAGATGGTTGCCTTGCGCGTCGGAAGCAGATCCGTCCACTAAGAAGGAACCAAGCAGGGCGCCAAACTCGGTGGACGCAACCGCATAGGTTTCGGGGTCCAAGCCGGTGAGCATCGGTGCATCGGCCCAGCGGTGCGCATTGGCGAAAACAAAAGGAAGCTCAAAGCAGTGCGCGGAGCCGGCCTTGGCCAATTCGGAAGCCACGGCGAAGCGAACAAGATGGGTTTGCTTGCCCGCCGCAGCGAGCGCGTCGGCCAGTTCGATGGCGTACAACTCGATCTGATGCAAGGTCATGGCTCGAATCATGCAGTCCTTCGGCGTTTGCAGCGATGCCTCCCGGGCGAAGAGAGCCGCGACCGATTCCGGATCCGTGAAGTGCGCGGCAACAAATCCCTGCACGGCAGGTTCGCCAAATGCTTGCTCCGGCGCTTGGCCGATGAAGGCGGTGGCTTCGTCTGCGGTATGGGTCAACAGCACCTGATCCACATGCATACGAGATGCCGCGGCGGTGACATCGAACAGATCGCCCGGAACTGAATTGTCGGTACTTGGGTACAGGCCAAGCCCGCGCCCGGCCCAATGTTTGCCGATGGTTCCGGCGGTGGCCAATAATTCGTCGGTGGTGGCTGTTTCCAATCCGTACTCGCCCAGCCGTGCGTCCACGATTGCTTGGCGTTCGGCCGCTGCATCGCTGTGCAGTGGCGGCTGGAAGGACAACGAACCGAAGTAGACGCGCTGGAACAGGCCCCTGGCCTCTGCAAGCTGGGCCAGGGCGAAAGCCCAGAAGGCGCCGGCGGACTGGCCAGCGAGGGTGGTGTTGGCTGCGTTGCCGCCCAAGGCGCCGATATGCCGCTGAACCCATTGAAGCGCCAGCAACAGCTCTTCGGGCACGGTATTTCCGCCGCCGACCGAACGCCGATGGGCGAGCAGTCCGATACGATAATTGACCACGACCACCACTGCCTGCTGGGCGTCGGCGAAGTTCTGCGCGTCGTACCAGCGCACGGTTCCGGCGCCGGAGACAAAGCCGCCGCCCGGCAGGAAGACCATCACCGGAAGATTTGTTGCTCCCGACGGCGCAAAGACCGCTAGCTGGAAGGCATCCTCTGATTGCGGAAGCTCTTGCAGGGCCGGGCCCAGCAACCAGTCCAGTGATCCAGGAGTTTGCGGGAACACTGCCGGTTGCACGGGGCTCAGCTCCGCCACCGCGGACAGTGGCGCGAACCGTTCACCGCCGGTGGTGGCATACGAGTAGACGCTCATGCCTAGCGGACCTCTGTGTACTGCGAGGCATCCACGGCGCGGGTGACATTCCAGTATTCAACGATGGGGTAAGGCCAGATCTGCGATACCCGGCCGAACTTGTTCTTGTACCAGGTCTTCACGTCTGGGTGGCCCCAGGCTTTCATCCGGTTCGCCGCGTCCAAGTCGGTCACGAATTCTTCCAGGACTTCCTCCTTCAAATCCAGGGCCTTGATGTCCTTTTCCAGAACGAGGCGAATCGCATCCAAGATATAGGTCAGACCGTACTCAATCATGGAGAAGAGCGAGCCGTTGACCACGTGCCCGGTGTTCGGGCCGGAAACGATGAACAGGTTTGGGAAGCCCGGCACGGTGATGCCGGCGTATGCGGTGGCGTTGCCTGCCCAGTAATCATGCAGATCCACGCCGTTGGTACCGGTCACACGCAGCGGTTCCAAGAATTCCGAGGCTTGGAAACCGGTGGCGTAAATGATGACATCCAGTTCGTGCAAGGTGCCTTCGCCGTCGATGATTCCGGTTTCGGTTACCTCGACCATGCCGTCGGTGACCAGGGTGGTCTGCGGCTTCTTCAGGCTCGCGGACCAGACGCCGTTGTCGCGCAGCATGCGCTTGCCGCCGACAATGTAATCCGGGGTGACCTTAGGCAGCAGGTCTGGACGGTCCGCGTACTGCACCTTGAGCATTTCGGTCAGTTCCTGGCGCACCCGCTCGTTGATCTCCGAGACCGAGCCTTCTTTGGTCCAGTGTGGGTCCGCGGCGGTGGAGTGCTGGCGGCCTTCGACGCCCAGCCAGTGCTGCCAGAGTCGCAGCCACTGGCCGAACTGCGGCAGGTGCTCAACGAGGTAGGTGACCGATTCGGGCATGTCCTCGTAGTAGAACGGGGTAGGCAGCATCCATGGGGAGGAGCGCTGGAAGATCTTCAGTTCGGAGACCTGATCCACGATGGCCGGAACGATCTGGTAGGCGCTGGCACCTGAGCCAATCACCGCGACCTTCTTGCCGGTCAGGTCGATGGATGGATCCCATTGGGCCGAGTGCACTTGGGTGCCGGCGAACTTGTCACGGCCGGGGGTGTCCGGGAACTTCGGGCGGTCAAGCTGTCCGACGGCGGAGAGGATCGCGTTGAAGCGGCGTTCTTCAACCTCGCCCCCGTCAACCACCATCGCCAGGATCCATTCGCCGGCCGATTCATCCCAGGTCGCCGAAAGGATTTCGGTACCCATCTGGATGTTCTCGGTGATGCCGCCACGCGAGGCGACATCCTTGGTGTATTTGTGGATTTCTGCGCCTTCGGAGAACTGCTGCGGCCAGTTGTCGCGCTGCGCGAAGGAGAACGAGTAGGCGTAGTTAGGGGTATCCAGACGCACGCCTGGGTAGGTGTTCTTCCACCAGGTGCCACCGACTTCGTGGCCCTTTTCGAACACGGTGTAATCAAGGCCGGCCTGCTTCAGGCGGTATGCCGAGGCCATTCCTGCGACGCCGGAGCCAATGACCGCCACGGTGAAATTGCGCTGTGGGTTCAGCTCGTCCTTGCGGAAACGCGGGGCTCCGGTGTGTTCTGGGACCAGTGCCATATCGTGCATCAGCATGGGGTGGTATTCGCGGGTAGCGCCGTTGGTCAGCCAGTCCAAGATCTGAGTCGCCTGATCTTCGGCGAGGGTGCCGATGCTGGTGATCTTTTCGTCGCGCACGCGGCGCAGCGCGTTGAATGCGAGATCGCGGGCCGCGGTGCGCGCGGCCTCATCCATGCCACCGTGCGGTTGGCCTACGGTGTCCACTGGCGGCTGTGGCGGACGCAGCTCGTCGCGGAGAATCGAGTAGTCGCCGGTCGCGGCGGCGAGGGCGATCATCAGCGGCGGCAGATCGGTGCTATCAACAATCTGGCGCAGCTTTGCGTCGTCTTCGGTGATTGGGCTATAGCTTTCGCGCCAGTACAGGTCATCAACCTTGTTCTGTGCACGGGTTTCGATCAGGGATTCGCTCATTTTTCACTCCTCAGGACTTCGGCGGTTGCGCGGATTGTGATCTCCCAGCAACGTTATTTGTAACCAGTGTCACTCGTAAGTTATGCATAAGTCAACTAAAAATGTATTCTTTGAGTTGTTTGGTATGATTTGTGTCATGGCTAAGCGGACCGACTCGGAAACGATGTCAAAGCACATCAGAGACACCATGCGTACCGATATTTTGGACGGTCGATGGGAGCCGGGCGCGCGCCTGCAATTGACGCATCTTTCGGAGTATTACGCCACCTCAAGCACCGTCATTCGAGAGGCGCTCACGCGCTTGGTCGGTGATCGGCTGGTGACCTTGCGCCCGAATCGTGGATTCTTCGTCCCGGAGCTCTCGCTCGCCGAACTGAGCGACATCGTGGAAATGCGTTGCGCCAACGAGCAACTCGCACTCACGCTCGGCTTTGAACGTGCGCCTTTGGAATGGGAGAGCGAGCTGATAGCCGCCCACCACACACTGAACCGCACCCCGCGTCGTTCGGCAGAAGATCCGGATAATCACACCCCCGCGTGGAACCACGCGCACCAGGAATTCCACAACAAGCTCGTCGAGGCCTGCGGTGTGCCCATGCTGACGGAGCTCACGCAGACACTTTCGGACCTCATCCAGCTTTACGGGCGTTGGGCGGGACCGGCGACGCGCGACGTCAAACGCGATATTGAACAAGAACACGCCGATATCCTGGCCGCGGCACTGGACCGCGATGCACGGCTGACCGGCGCGCTGCTGCGCAAGCACTACGAAATCACCTTGCACGCGGTGCGCAACGGCGGCGAGGCCGGGCTGGCCTGCGCGGGCCACGGAGCCGTAGCAAGCTAAAGCCAGCACCCTGAGGTTGAACGCAGTAACGCTGATGGCGTGGCACGCAGAAAATTCTGCATGCCACGCCATTGATGTTTCGCGGGCTGTTAGCTCAGCTGTTCCTGCGGAGCGCTAGAACGCGCCTGGCGGTAGCGTGCCGGCCAAACACCCTGCTTGCCCGGGGCCAGGATGCCGGCTGGGTCCAGTGCATCCTTGATCTTCTCCTGCAGGCGGCGAGCGGCGTTGTCGTTGAAGTCGAAGCCGTCCGCGATGCGATCCATGTAGTCCACGTGGCTGCGGTACGGGGCGTAACCACGGGCTCGCGCAGCGTCCAGCAGTTCGGTATACAGGGCGCGGGCCCGCGCGAGCATTTCCTCGTTGCCGCGCTCGAAGAAGATCATCGTCACATGAACCATATGACGCGGGTACAGGTGGTAGCCGATATACAGATCGAAGCCGTACTTTGTGTAGAGCTTCTTGGCTTCCTGGTAGAACTCGTAGACCGCTTCGCCGCGCGCGGGGATGATCGGTGCGGCATCGATGTGGCCACCGTTTTCAGCTGCCCATCCCACGGTGGATAGCGGTTTCAGCGTTGGCACGCCTGCCATCTGCGTCTTATCCAGCGGCGCAATGTCATCATGCTGCAGGGTCAGGCCCTCGGCTCCGGAGTAGAAGCGTGCGTTCACCGTGGCGCCTGGGATCTGCGCGATGCGTTCCTTGACTATTTCAAGACGGCGTTCGCACAGTGCGCGATCGCCATAGAAGGCGAACTTGCCGTTCCATTGTCCGATGCCGAACTCCTGGCGCATCTCTTCCAAACGCCAGTCGGGGATTGAGCCTTCGCCATCCCAGAACTGGGCGCGGTTTCCGCGCATGGTGGCCGCCCGGACCACATTGCCGCACAGGGCATTGTTCTGGATGATCTCTTCGCGACGCAAGGTGGTGAGGACGTCGATCAGCTGCGGGAGGTCTTCCTCGCGATGCACCGCAATGTCGCCATTGACGTAAGTGTTCGGAGCGGGCTGCAGCCAGAGGCCAACCTGAGTGACCACGCCGAGATTGGACTGGGTGAACAGTCCGTCGAGGGTCGGGCCGAACCCGCCCTGGAAGATTGGGCCAAGTTCGGTGCCATCCATGGCGCCCATGCCGGTGCGCACCAGCTCGCCGTCCGCAAGCACCACCTCCATGCCGCAGAGGGACTTCACATGATCACCGTAAGGTGTCATGCCGTATCCGCGGTCGAGCATATTTCCCAGTACCGAGCCCCAGCCCAGGGCCGGAACCGACATCCAGAGATTGAGCTTGTGCTCCTTGATGTATTCAAAGAGATCAAAGAAGGTCACTCCGGGTTCCACCACCGCGTAGCACAGCCGGTCATCAACCTTGATGATCCGGTTCATCCGGCTCAGGTCCAAGGCAACCATGCCGCCGTCGCGGGGTTCAGGTCCGCCGTAGCCCAGGTTCTTGCCGCAGGAGAAGGTCCACAGCGGGACCTCGTGCTTAGTGGCCAGCGCGACGATTCCCTGGACTTCTTCGGTGCTGGCAGGGCGGATGCCGGGCCACGGTGTACGTCCGGGGTTCAGCGGGTAAGGGTCAAGGTACCCTTCGGAATCTCCAAGCGAGACAATGTTTTCCTCGCCAACGATGACAGCGGCTTCGCGCAGGAAGTCTTCACGACGGTCCATGATTCACCCTTCTTTGGCCACCGGCACAAGGGCGGTGGCAGTTAAGTCTTAATCGAAACTTTTGCTTTGCATTATCTTTGCCATCAATATGATTGACGACATGAGCCTCGTATCGCATCCGCAACTTACCCTGCGTCAGCTGTGGCACTTCGTGGTTGCCGCCGAGGCCGGCACGATGGCCGAAGCCGCACGACGGCTGCATATGGCACCCTCGGCAATTTCAATGTCAATTGCCGAGCTGGAACGCATTGTCGGATCCGAACTGGCCATCAAGCGCCGCGCCAAGGGGCTGACGCTCACCGCCACCGGCCGCACCGTCGTGCGCCAGGCCCGTGAGCTGCTGGAACTGGCCCATGACCTGGAAACCATGGGGCACGGAACCCGTGCGTCGCTGACCGGTCCGCTGACGGTGGGTTGTTTCATGCCGCTGGGGCCGACCATCATCCCGCCGATGCTCAACGCCTTTGCACTGCAGTGCCCCAAGGTAGAGGTGGACTTCATGGAAGGATTCCACCAAGACATGCAAGATGCGCTGCTAGATGGTTCCATCGATGTCGCCTTCCTTTACGGAGCAGATATTTCCCCGGCCCTGCGTTCGGCCACCGTGGCCATGGCCCCGGCCTACGTGCTGCTTCCGGCGGACCATGCCTTGGCCGCGGAGTCCTCTGTTTCCTTAGCCCAGATTGCGCAAGACCCGTTGGTGCTCTACGAATCTGAACCACTGACCCGACGCATCCTAGGGATGTACCAAGGCTGCGGAATCATCCCGCAGATCAGGCATCGTTCCCGCTCCTACGCCACGATGCGTTCCCTCGTGGGAACCGGTCGTGGCGTAGCGGTGATTTTCCAGCAACCTGCACTGGAAGCGCCGTATGTGGAGCTGAAAGTAGTGCTGAAACCGTTGACCTTGCCAGATAACCAAACGGCGGCGGTGCCGGTCTCGGTGGCCTGGCCGCGTAGTTCCCGGCTGAACTCCCGTGCCCAAGCATGGGTGGAAGTTGCCGCCGAACTCTTTGACCAGGCCGCTGGGAACTAGACTCGTTCGCGGATCGAGGCCGGACGTGACAGTCCAAAGTTGTCACGCAAGGTGGTGCCCTCGTACTCGGTGCGGAAGTAGCCGCGTTCCTGGAGTTCTGGAACCAGTTTGTCGCAGATCAGCTTGAAACCACCCGGATTGAACGGAGCGTTGAGGTTGAACCCGTCGCAGGCCTTGGAATCGAACCAGTCGATCATCCGGTCTGCCACGGTGCTTGCGGTACCAGCCATCCACTGGTGTCCGGTGGAACGGGCAAGATCTACGATTAATTCGCGCAGGGTCATGCCCTGATCCACCGACTTGCGGCGGTAGATCTGGTAGCGCGAGCCCAGCGCCGGATCATCGGAGAACCAGGAAGCCGGGATCTTCTCATTGAAGTCCAGCTCGGACAGGTCCATTTTCAGATCCGCTCCGACCTGTACGCGGCCGTTGTCCAGGTGCAAGTGGTTGGCGAGGTGCTCGGCCAGCTCATCGGCTTCGGCCTGGGTGTCGCCGAGGATCGGCAGAATGCCTGGGATGACCTTGATGTCGTGAGGATTGCGGCCCTTGGCTGCCGCCATGGCCTTGAACTTGGCATAGAACTCCACCGAAGGTTCCTTCAGCGGCTGCGCGGTGTAGATGCCGTCCGCCACCGAGGAGCCCAGGTCCATGCCCGGGCCGGAGGAGCCTGCCTGCACGAGAACCGGGCGGCCCTGCGGGCTGCGCGGCATGTTGATAGGTCCTTGGACCTGGAAGAACTCGCCCGAGTGATTGATCGGGTGGATCTTTTCGGTGTCTACGTACCAGCCGGTTTCCTTGTTGTTGATGACTGCGTCATCTTCCCAAGAATCCCAGAGCTGCTGGACGACGTCGACAAATTCGGTGGCGCGGCGGTAACGGGTGGCCGGATCCGGCGCGGATTCGATGCCGTAGTTCTGGAAGCCATCGGAGCTGGTTACGATATTCCAGCCGGCCCGCCCGCCAGACATGTGGTCCAGTCCAGCCATCTGCCGGGCCACGTTGTACGGCTCGGAGAAGGAAGTGGACACGGTGCCGATCAGACCGATGTTCTTGGTGCGCGCCGCCAACGCCGCGAGCACTGTCATCGGCTCGTAGAAGCCGTTCATCTTGATGTCGCCGCGCATCACTGTATTGGCGTGCACGATATCTCCGAAGAAGATCGCGTCGAGCTTGGCGTCTTCGGCCATCTTGGTCAGGTCATAGACAAATTCGAGGTTAGCGAGCTCGTCGGAACGCGAGCCATCCATGCGCCAGGAATCCTTGTGGTATCCGGCGGGAAGCATGAACGTGGTGAGCACCATGTGCTTCGGATTTTTGGGAGTCATTCTGGCTGTTCCTTTCCAAATGGGAACCCGCGGCATGAATTTCGCGGGTGTAACCCAGGGCACTTATATCTATGGTGCCAAGCGAGTAGTAAGTCGTAAATAGAGAAGTTTTTGCTGTATAGCATCAATAAAATTGATGATTGGTTCTAAAAGTTTGCCGCGGGCCGAATGGCGCCGCGGCAAACGTTGGAAACCGGGCAGGTTAGGCGCTGACGCGGCCCTTGCTGTTGTCCACTGTGAGCTTCTTGTGCTCCAAGGCTGCACCCTCGGGGCTGATGCGGATCGCGATGAATCCGATCACTAGAATGGCGACCCAGAAGATGCCGACCGACATGACGCCGAAGGTCATGGCCAGCGCGGTGGCAATCATCGGTGTGAAGCCGGCGCCTAGGGTGGAGGACCCCTGGTAAGCCAGGGATGCCCCGGTGTAGCGCACGTCTGCCGGGAATAGTTCGGAGATGTAGGCGCCGATCGGTCCGGCGAGGATGCCCTGGATCAAGCCGTTGCCAACCAGCACCGCGATCATGAATCCCCAGCCGGTTCCGCTGCTCATCAGAGCGACGGCCGGGAAGGCCCATAGGATGCCGGCTACAGCGCCGACGGTCAAGATCGTTTTGCGGCCATAGCGGTCCGAAAGCCTCGCGGCGAGCAGACAGACCACGATGGTGATGATCGCGGCGTAGCCTTTGGTGTTCAACACGAAGGAACGGTCAACGCCAAGCCCGACGGCCTGCGAGACGCCCCAGGAGGTCAGGATTCCCTGGCAGGTATAGAAGCCCAGGGAGGCGACCAAGGTGATGACGACGGTCTTGGAGTGGTGCTTGAGCACTAGGGAAATCGGAGTTTTGCGTTCCTTTTGCTTGCTCGCTGCCTTCTGGTCAAGCTCCTGGAATACCGGCGATTCGGCGACCTTCAAGCGAATCACCATGCCGATGAGGATCAAGACGGCGGAGAACAAGAATGGAATTCGCCAGCCCCAGGTGAGGAAGGCGTCCCCGGTGCTGAAGGAAACAAAGGAAACCAGGAAGGTGGCAAGCAAGCCACCAGCAGGTGCGCCGGCATTGGCGAAAGAAGCGGCAAAGCCGCGCTTATTAGCCGGTGCATGTTCCAGAGCCATCAAGGTGGCGCCGCCCCATTCGCCGCCCACCGAGACCCCCTGCACCAAGCGCAGCAGGATCAAGATGATCGGCGCGGCAATGCCGATGGTAGCGGTGGTTGGCAGCAGGCCGATGGCGATGGTGGCAAAGCCCATCATCATCATGGACAGCACCAGCATTTTCTTGCGGCCCACGCGGTCACCGAAGTGGCCAAAGATGATTCCGCCTAATGGGCGGGCCAGGTAGCCCACGGCGAGGGTGCCGAAGGAGGCGAACAATGCCAGCCCCGGGGTGAGGTTTCCGAAGAAGACTTTGTCGAAAATAATCGACGCGGCGGTGGCGTAGAGAATGAAGTCGTAGTACTCAATGACGCTACCCAGGAAGCTGGAGCCGAGGATGCGGCGCAGGTCTTTGGTATTGAGCGAATCGTTCTTGGGCACTGCTGGAGAACTTTCGGCTCCGGTGTTCGAACGTGGTGCAGACACGAGGGAACTCCTTCCTGATGGGGATTTGTGACTCAACCCATAATGACCCACGACACATGCTCTCGTCCAGTTTTTACCTATTATGTAACAGAGAATATTTTTTCCGTGAGTGCAACCTCCCCGTAAATCCGCGGTAAATCGAGGGTTCTGAGAAAAATATCGCCCAAGGGATTGATTTGCTTCACACAAGTTATATAAACTTCAGCACAGAATATATTTTTAATCCCGAGTGAGGGACGATCCGTTAGGAGTAATCACATGAGTGCACGCACTGGTGAGCAGTACCGGGCAGGTCTGAAGGATTCCCGTGAAGTATGGCTCGGCAACGAACAGATCGATATCACGGAGCATCCCGCGTTCCAAGGTTCGATCAACGGCATGGCCGCCTACTTTGACTACCAGCACAAGTACGCTGATGACTGCCTGATGGAAGATGCGGAAACCGGCGAACAGCACAACGTCTCACTGCTGCGCCCGCGCAACGCTGCGGACATCGCACGCCGCCACCGTGCTTTTGATCGCCTGGCCCGCTACTCCAACGGCATGCTCGGCCGCACTCCGGACTACGTCAACGTAGTACTGGCCGGCCACGCCTCCCGCCCGGACATTTTCGCCAAGTCCGGCGACCCGGTCTACTTCGAGCGTTTGCAGAATTACTGGCGTCTGGTCCAGGAGCAGGACTTGGCCCTGACCCACACCATCGTGCATGCCGCCATTGACAAGTCGGTGGGCGAACTGCAGGGCATCAACGAAGAATTAACTCTGCGCGTAGTTGAGCGCACCGATCAAGGCATTATTGTCCGCGGAGCAAAGATGCTCGCAACCTTGGGCCCAATTGCCGACGAACTCTACGTTTACCCAGCGGTGCCAATTCAGAAGGGCTACGAGGAATACGCACTATCCTTCGCGATCCCGGTTGCTACCAAGGGCGTCGTCTCGGTCTGCCGTGATCACTACGGCGTGGACCAGCCAATCGTGGACAAGCCATTCTCCTCACGCTTCGATGAGCAGGATGCGGTGATCATCTTTGATGATGTTCTGGTGCCTTGGGATCGTGTGTTCATCGATGGCCAGCTGGACGTTTACAACTCCCTGAATGCGGGTACCGCCACCGGCAACACCCAGCAGCAGACCGCCATCCGCGCGTCGGTGAAGCTCGAATTCGCTTATGATCTGTGCGTGCAGATGGCCAAGGTGACCGCCACGGACACCAAGCCGGAAACCGCGTCGATGCTCGGCGAAATCTACTCTTACCTGCGGATTGCCCGTGCGGTGATCCACTCGGCTGAGGTTAATGCCTCCGAGTGGGGTGGCGGAGCGTTCTTCTGCCACGATGACATCTCCAGCCTGCGCACCATGATGCCGTTGTGGATGGCTCGGGTCAACGACATCATCAAGTCCATGGGCTCGCACAACCTGCTGGCTACGCCTACCGCGGCAGCCTTCGAAGAGACCCGTCTTGGTCCGCTGCTGAAGAAGTACCTGCCAGGGGCCAACGGCATCGCACCGGAGGAGCGCGCGAAGATTTTCCGCACCGCGTGGGACTTCGCCGGTTCCGCCTTGGGAAGCCGCAACGAACTTTACGAACGCTTCTACCTGGGCTCCATTGGCCGCGCTCGCGCGCTGGACCACAAGAAGGCCCAGATGAAGGGCGAGACCGGAGCCTACGAGGCAATGTTTGCCGAAGCGGGAATCTTTCCCGCCCCGGTATCCACCGAAGGCCTCGACCTCGACGCAGCCGCCCCGGCGCGCGCCTAAGGAATTGACATGCAAACGCGAACGCCGGACCTGCTCGACGCACTAATTGATCATGCGTTGGGAATTCAATTCACGGACCTGCCCACGCAGACCGTGCACCGAGTTACCCAGCGGCTGCTCGACAGCGTCGGTGCGGGGCTGGCCGGGCATCAAGCCGATGATGCGGCCACGTTGCGTCAGGCGGTCACCGCTTGGGGAGACGGGGGGCAAGCGCATGTGCTTGGTACCGACCAAAAGCTTCCGGCAGCCTCGGCGGCTTTCCTTAATGCGGTGCTGATCCGTTCCTTTGATTTCGAACCGGTGGAAGCCGATGGGCCAGGCGGGAAAACTGTTGCGGCGCACATCTCCGGCACCACCGTCCCTGTGGTTCTCGCCTTAGGGGAGTCCACCGGTGCCAGCGGAGCGGAGGTCATCACAGCCCTTGCGGTAGGCGATGATCTCACCGCCCGGCTCGCGGTGGCCGGTGGCTTCGATGTCTACTCCGGGCAGGACAATACCGGAACCGTCAACGCGATCGGCGCAAGCCTGATTGCCTCGCGAATGCTTGGATTGGATCACGAAACGACCCGCCATGCGGTAGGCATCGCGTTGAACCAGGCGGCCGGAACGGTGGCTGCGATCTTCGACGGAGAAAATGGCTTTAAGCTTCCCATCGCCTTTGCCGCCCGGGCCGGCATCACCGCAGTACAGCTTGCGCAGGCAGGGATCCGCGGACCTAAAGACCCGCTGACTGGGAAGCATGGTTATTTCGAGGTGTTCACCACGGATCCTGAACCAGCGTTTGCGGTCCAGGGATTGGGTGAAAGCTTCCACGGGGACTGCACTATCAAACCATTTGCTTCCTGCCGCGCGGCCCAGCCTTCGCTGCAAGCCTGTGCCGAACTGGTCACCGAGCATTCGGTGAGTGCGCAGGAGATTGAATGCCTTACCGTGCACGTCACCGAAAGGACGCTTAGCGGATTTGTTGGTGCCCGGTTCGGTGAAGGCGATACTCGCACCACCGCAGCCCTGTTTTCGATTCATCTCACCGCTGCAGTGGCGTTACTGCACGGCACGGTGCGACCAGAACACCTGACCGCTCAGGCGCTCGCAGATCCGCGGCTGCCTCCACTGTTGGGGCGGATTGAAATTGCCGGAACACTGCCTAATAATCAGCGGCTGACCGCCGAAGTCACCGCCCGTCTGAAAGACGGAAGCATTAAGCATGTGCGGGTTGAACACCCGAACGGCAACATCTTACGCACCGCGCTGACTGAAGAAGCGGTGGATGAAAAGTTCACTCGTAATCTCGGCTTTGGCACGCCGCAGCTTACCGAACGCAGCGACGCGTTACGGCAGCAGTTGAAGAATCTCTGTGCGGCCCCAAACCTTTCAGAGTTATTTGAAACTCTCGATCCCACCAAAAATTTCACCTTGATTCGTCAGGAGCAGTACTCATGAACACCACCGCACCAATCCACAATGTTCAGCCCGTAGACCAGAACATCTTCCGTAACGTCGTGGGACACTTCGCCTCCGGCGTCACCGTGATCACCACCGTGGTTGACGGTCAGCTTTACGGCACCACCGCCTCGGCAGTCTCCTCCTTGTCCATGGACCCGCCGATGATGCTTGCGTGCCTGAATCGCTCCAGCAGCACTCATGACCGCGTGGTTGAAGCCGGCGTCTTCGGCATCAATATCCTCGCCGAAGATCAGGGTGCGCTCGCGTTCCATTTCGGGCGCAAGGGCGAAGATAAGTTCGCAACCGTTGCGCATACTTTGTCCGCAGAAGGCGTGCCATTGATTGACGGCGCGCTGGCCACGATTGTCTGCAAGGTCGCCGAAACCCCTACCGGTGGCACTCATACCGTGTTCCTTGGACTAGTCACCCACTCCGAAGCTCATGATCGCGAACCGCTGGCGTACTACCGCGGAACCATGGGCCGGCTGGAACCTACCAAGGAACTGGCCGCATACCAGGCAACCCGCAACTGGGTATTGCTGCGCACCAGTCCGCTGGGCGAAGACTTGGATCTTGACGGAATTGCGGCCGCCTCCCGCGCAGACGTGGACCATGTGGCTACCGCCCTGGTGAAGCTTGAAAGTGAGCATCTGGTCTTCCGTACCGAAAATGGCAAGTACCAGCCCAAGCCAATTACCGCAGAGCTCACCGACTCAGCCTACGATTCACGGGCAACCATTGAGTCCGGTGTGATTGCCGCACACCTGTCTAAGCTCACCGATGAAACTGTTGCGCAGTTGCGTGAGATCACCGAGAAGTTAGGCACCTTGCGTCAGGATTCAGCCGCAGATCTGGACGCATTCCTCGCGCTCAACGTGGCCTACCATGATGCGTTGGTCGGCGTTGCAGGATCTACCCAGCTGATCGACTCATTCCGACGTCTGGGTATCGGTACCGTATGGCGCCAGGCTCTCACCGGTGAAGAATGGGCCCGCCAGCTGGATCACAGCTACGTAGTGAAGCTGACCGAAGCCTTGGCTACTCGCGATATGGCAGCTGCGTTAGCGGCGCTGGCCGAACACACCGCGTTTGCCAAGTCGCTGGCACGCGATGTTGTATCGCGCCACGGCGGCCAGGTCTAAAACCTGCACTAGGCCAACTCAAGCCGGTCCGTTTCCTCAGCGAGTGGGGGACGCGGGCCGGCCTGAGCTGTTGGCAGCGGTCAGAGCTCATCCTCAGGGTGTAGGTCCAGTAGCCAGAGTTCACCCTCTGCACGGAAGCCATCCGGAGCGTTGCTGACTAGATTTAAAGCCATGATGAAGAAAAAGTATCTTTCAATGATGGTCTTGGCGATCCCGAGCGCGCTGCTGCTGACCGGCTGCAACGTTAGTGATCTGGTGCAAGATCAATACGAACAGTCGGCATCCAAGAGTGCAAAAACTTCCCAGGAGGGTGTGGCCTCCGGATTGCTTCCCACATGGGTTCCGGACGGTGGCACCGACGTGAAGTTGGAACAGCGCAGTACCGGAGATGAACGAATCTTTGTCATGGACTACTCGGGAGAACTATCTCCGGAAAGCTGCAAACCACTCAAGCGCGTGGGGGCGCCTAGCGACAACGAACTGGCAAAGGGTTATGCCGCAGACCCACGCACTAAGAAGCTGGACGCAGGTAATTTTGTCACCTTCCGTACCCTCGAAGCTGACTGGTGGCCGCAGGACGCCGAGCAACGAACCACCACCCTGTGCGGGCGCTGGTGGGTACATCAAGACGACGGCAAGCTGTACGCCTTTGCCCCGGATAACTCCCGTGTTGCTAACGCTATCGTTGCCGAGCGAGCCGAGAGCGCCAAGCAAGAGAGCCAGTGAGTTCTTAGCCGCGGCTCGGCAGGGTCATGATCTGTGCGCCGACTTCGGTGATCAAAATGGTGTGTTCGGTATGCGCCGTGCGGCAACCGGTAGCACTGCGCAGCGTCCAGCCATCCGGATCGGTGATGAGATTAGCGGTATCGGTCATCACCCAAGGTTCTAAGGCAAGCATCAACCCGGGAACTAACTTGTAGCCGCGGTTTGGCCGTCCGGTGTTGGAGACATGCGGTTCTTGGTGCATGGTTGAGCCGATGCCGTGTCCGCCGAATTCGGTGTTAATTGGGTAGCCTGCATCGCGTAAGACGGCCCCGATAGCGTAGGAGATATCGCCAATTTTGACGCCCGGCTTAGCTGCCGCGATCCCGGCAGCCAAGGCGCGCTGGGTAGTTTCGATTAGCTTGGCACTTTCCTCGTCCTTGGACTGGCCTACGACAAAGCTGATGGCTGCGTCAGCGGCGATTCCGTCCTTGGAAATTGCAAGGTCCAAAGTCAGCAGGTCGCCGTCGGCTAGCGCGTAGTCGTGGGGCAATCCATGCAGTACCGCATCATTGACTGCGGTGCAGATGTAATGGCCGAACGGGCCGCGTCCAAAGGATGGTGCGTAATCCACGTAGCAGGACTCCGCTCCGGCACCGAGTATCATTTCCTTGGCCCACGTATCAATTTCCAGCAGGTTGGTGCCTACCGCGCTTCGTTCGCGCAGCGTCTGCAGGATCTTTCCCACGAGTGCGCCGGTAACTTGGGCGCGTGCCGCTTCCTTGGAGTTGAGAATTTCGATCATGAGCAACCTTCTTATAAACCAATAATAATACCGTTCATACTATACCGGTACTATAATAGGTTTTATGGTCAGACTACCCCTTACCCTGATAGAGCTCCAGCGCGGTGAACGACTTGGTGCACTCCTGCGCAGTGTGCGCTCCGAGCGCACCATGGTCGATGTAGCTTTTGAAGCCGGAATCTCCCCGGAGACGCTACGCAAAATCGAATCCGGAAGGATTGCCACCCCTGCTTTCGCCACTATCGCGGCGATTGCAGGGGTCCTGGAGATCTCCTTGGATGAGCTGTGGGCGGCCTTGACTGCCGATACTTTCAGCCCTACGGCCGATGAGTACGACAAGCCTGCGCGGCAGCGGCTGGCAAGCTAGCTAGAAGCGGATGACGCTACGGGCAATGGCACCTGTTTCCTGCTTCTCGTAGGCTTCGTTGATCTTCTCTAACGGAATTTCCTGAGCGATCAGATCATCCAGGTTCAGCCTTCCCTGCAGGTAGAGGTCTGCATAATACGGAATGTCTTTGCGCACGTTAGAGGACCCCATATAGATCCCATGCAGGCTGCGCTGGTGGAGCAGGAGATCCAGCATGACATTGAGTTCCAAAGGCTTGCCCTGAGGCAGTCCGATGAAATGCACGTGGCCGCCGGTTCGCGTCACGTCGATGGCTTGGCGCTGGGTGGCTCCCAAGCCAATGGCTTCGAAGGAATGGTGCGCCCCTGAGCCGGTGATCTCCTTGATAGCTGCAACGACATCCTCCTCGCCGCCGTTGATGACATGGGTGGCGCCAAACTTTTTGGCCAATTCGAGCTTGTCCGGTTGCAGATCAATCCCGATGATGCTCTTGGCTCCGGCAAGCCGCGCGCCCTGAATGACGTTGAGCCCAATACCGCCCAAGCCGACTACCGCAACGGTTTCACCTGGAGCGACCTTTGCCGCGTTGAGTACAGCACCGACGCCCGTCGTGGTGGCGCAACCGAGTACCGCCGCCTGCGCAAACGGAATCTCTTTGGGAACCTTCACGAGCTTGTTCTGATGCAAGACGGTGTACTCAGCGAACCCCGCAACGCCGAACCCTTCTACGCGTTGCGCATCGCGGGTAAGCCTGGCCGGGTCCTGCGGGCCGCGCAAGGCAGTTTGCGGCGAGGTGCACCGGTAGCTCGCCCCGTTGACGCATTCGGCGCACGTTCCGCAAAAGCTGATTTCGGTGGCGATGACGTGGTCGCCGATTTCAAAGTCGGTGGCCTCAGGCCCGAGCTCAATTACGATCCCTGCCATTTCGTGGCCAACTACCATCGGCAGCGGACGCCCGCGGTCAACATTGGCCACAATGTGGTCCGAATGGCACAGGCCTGCCGCTTCGACCTTGACCAGGACCTCCTTGCCGCGAGGCTGGTCTACTTCCACGTCTTGGATGTCGAACCCTGCACCGATGGTGTTGATGATTGCTGCGCGCATGGAAACCTCATTGTTGGATTTGTGTATCGAAAATACATTATTTCTACTAGTATATTTTCAAGCGTGCTTTTCGTCACGTCTTTTCGCGAAAATCTTTTGGAGGAAGCTCTATGCAGGCTGCAGTCATCTCGGAAGTCAAGGGTGCCTTCGACGTTGTGGACATCACGGTGGACAATCCGGCGGCACACGAAGTGCTCATCGATGTGAAAGCCAGCGGGCTGTGCCATTCGGACCTTCACGTGGCCAGCAACGATCTTGGTTTTCCACTGCCTGCGGTCCTTGGCCATGAAGTAGCCGGCCTGGTTGTAGGCGTGGGCTCAGCGGTCACCGCACTGGAGGTCGGCGACCGCGTGGTGACCTCACCGGTGCATAGCTGCGGGGTGTGCACCGGATGCCGCAGCGGACGCCCTTTCCAATGCCGGGTTCCTTCGCAGACCTCTCGTCCCCAGGGCGCCGCCCCCAGGCTGTCCCTCGACGGGCAGGCGCTGACTCAGTTCATTGGCGTGGGTGGATTCGCCGAACAGGTACTGGTGCATGAAAATACTGTAGTGAAAGTCCCGAACAGCATTCCTTTTGACCGGGCGGCCCTTCTTGGCTGCGGCGTGGTCACCGGCGCAGGAGCGGCAATTAACACCGCTCGCATTCGACCCGGGGACACCGTGGCGGTGATCGGTGCCGGCGGAGTGGGCTTGAACGTGATCCAGGGTGCCAAGCTTGCCGGTGCGACGCGCATCATCGCCATCGACCTGCAGCCTGCGAAGCTGGAACTTGCCTCGCTCTTCGGTGCCACTGACGTCATTAACGGTGCAGAGGTGGATGCGGTAGCCACCGTGCAAAAGCTGACCGGCGGAGGAGTGACCCACGCTTTCGAAGTGATCGGGTTGAAGCCCACCACGGAGCAGGCAGTGGCGATGTTGGAAATTGGCGGGACGGCCTACCTGATTGGGGTCCACAAGCCGGGCTCGACTATCGACGTAACCCCGTTTGGCGACCTGATGGGTAAGCAGAAGGGGATTCGTGGCGTCGCCATGGGGTCTAGCAATATTCAACTGGATATCCCGATGTACGCCGAGTTGTACCTGCAAGGGCGTTTCAAACTAGATGAACTAGTCTCGGCGCACATCACGCTAGACCAGATCGAGCAGGGCTATGAGCAATTGCGCGGCGGTGCCGTCGCGCGCAACGTGATCATGTTCTAGAACTTTTTCTAATGGCTGTGTGGGATTTGCCTGCGCAGCCCCCACGGCCATGGTGAAAAGGACCGGACCAATTCACGGCGGCAGAATCCCGGCGCGGAGCTTTATCCCAAGGTACTTCCTTGGTGGTTACCGGATTCTCAATAAGCCCAAAATGCGACATTGCGTCTAAGCCCGACTGCGACTCAGCGATATTAAAATCAACGCTCGCCGGGACGAACATCGTTGGTGCCTTGGCGATGTCGATCTGGTTTACCTCGGCGTTCGTCTGGCGGACTTCTTGGAGGTTCTCCGGATCCTGATAGAAGCTCACCGCCTCGCGCATCGCGGCCACGAATTTCTCTGCAGCCTGGGCGTTGGAACCTAGCCCCTGAGCCGTGGCGACCCATAAGGTGCCCGGTTGATTGCCCTGGAACTCGCGGATCGGGTTTGCAATCGACGTGAAGCCTGCGTCAATCATTTGTTGGTAGAAAGTTCCGGCGGGGAGCGCCTTATCCACCGTGTGCTGTTCCAAAGCAGCCTGCACGCCGGCATAGGGAACGCTCACCTCGTTGAATGCATCTTCGGTGACCCCTACGGCCTCTAAGGCCTGAAATAGCGGAATGCCGCTTCCGGTTTTGATCCCCCACGACACCGACGGTTTTACCTTTTAAGTCTTTCAGGGAGCTAATTTCCGAGTCTTTGGCAACTATGACTCCTGAATTATCAATCTCGGCATCGACGACGCTATTGCCGGCAACCGCCTTGATCGGGACACCTTGGGCCGCCGAGTTGCGACATTGGTCCTAGCGCCCGTGGCAATATCGACTTCTCCGGAGATAGCTCGCGCGATCTGGGATGCGGGTTCCGCCCCGTTGAGGATTTCTACGTCCAGTCTCTGATTCTCGAAGAATCCTTGGGACTGGGCAAGGTAGGCGGTTTCAAACTGAATATTTGCCACCGAGACCCGCAGGCCGCCAATCCCATCAGGGCTAATGACGAAATGACAGCGTACGTTGTGACACGACGGAATCGAGTTGCGTGCTTTGCCAATGGCATGGTGGTGATTCTTGCGGCTGAAACGGGATGGCAGGAAAATTGGCTCGACGATTCTGTAAAATCGTCGAGCCAATTAGATCGGGCAGTGCTCGATCGGCTAACTGAAGCTGGTAATTACGCTGCGAGCCATGGCTGCGCCGTTTTTCATTGTTTCGAAACCCTCATTGATTTGGTCAATATGCATTTCCCTGGCCACTAGCGCATCAAGTTCAAGGCGTCCTGCGAGATAGTGCTCCACGTATCGGGGGATATCGCGCTGCGGGTTGGAAGAGCCCATGTAGATTCCATGCACAGTGCGTTGGGGTTGGATGATGTCTGCCATGGCATCCAGCACAAGTTCCGCGCCTGGTTTGTGCAAGCCAACGAGGTAGGCATCCCCGGCGACCCGCGTCATGCGAATTGCCTGCGCGCTGGTTACTGCCAGTCCGATCATTTCAAAGGCATGGTCCACCCCGCCGCCGGTCAGCTCGCGGACTGTGGCTACTGCATCTTCGGTGCCCCCATTAATGGTGTGCGTGGCACCGAAACGCCGGGCATGGTCCAGCTTTTCATCCGCGAGATCCACCGCGATGATTTTTGCGGCGCCGGCGATCCGGGCAGCATTAATCGCGTTCAGTCCGATGCCTCCGGCACCAATGACGGCCACCGAATCTCCGGTACCGACATTGGCGGTATTGAATACCGCGCCGGCGCCGGTCAACGTTGAGCAGGCCATGACCGCGGCTTGGGGGAATGGGAAGTTCTTCGGGATCTTCACTACCTGATGCGCATGCACCAGCGCATACTGGGCAAAACCACCGGTGCCGAACATCTGTGTCACCGGTGCTTCGCCGCTGGTGATCCGCGGGTTGTCGTGAGCTGCACGCAGGGTATGTTCACGCCGTTCACACCGGTAGACCTCGCCGGAGCGGCAAGCGGTGCAGTGAGCGCAATATTGGATCAAGGTGGCCACCACATGATCGCCAACTTTTAATCCGGCTGCCTGCTCACCGACCTTGGTGATGATTCCGGAGATCTCGTGACCCATCAGCAGTGGTGCAGGAATCCCCAGATCAATACTGGATAGATGCGCATCGGACTGGCATAAGCCCACCGCGCGGACCTCGATCAGTACCTCTGCACCTTGCGGGTCATCGATCTGAATTTGTTCAATGCTAAAGGTCCCGTCGAATCCCCGAACCAGTGCTGCGCGTGCATTCGTTGGCATATCTAGTCCTTTCGTAGACGAACAAGAATGCGAGCGCGGGCCTCGGAGAAGCGCGGGTCGGCCTTGGTTGCCAGCTGGTCACGAGTGTCACCGAAATCGGTGATGATCTCATCCACGACGGTGGCAGGCTTTTCGGCGATCACCACAACCTTGTCGGCGAGGTACAAGGCTTCGTCAATGTCGTGGGTGACCAGCAAGATCGTGACCCCAAGTTTGTGCTGTAGATCCAAGACCAGATCTTCCAAGTCGAAACGCGTCTGCGCATCGACGGAGGCGAACGGCTCGTCCATGAGAAGCACCTTGGCGTTGTATGCCAAGGCACGGGCAATAGCTACGCGCTGCTGCATGCCACCTGACATCTCCCAGGGGAACTTGTCGCCCTGGCCGGCCAAACCGACGGCCGCAAGGTTTTCATCAGCGAGCTTGTTCCGTTCGGCCTTTCCCATGCCCTTGCCTTGCAACGGGAAGGCCACATTTTCGCGGGTCGTCATCCACGGCATCAGCGAACGGGAGTAATCCTGGAATACCACCGCTAGATCCGGGTGCGGACCGGAGATCTCTGTGCCGGAGACCTCGATAGTTCCGGCCTTGGGCCGCAGCAGTCCGGAGAGACAACGCAACAAGGTCGTTTTGCCTACTCCAGAGGGCCCAACGATTGAGATGAATTGTCCATATTCGACATCTAGATCAAGATTTTCAAGGATCTTGTTTTCTTGGGCGCCCTCGCCATAGCTCATGGACATGCCACGAACTTTCATGAGCAGGGGTGCTGTTTGCGTTGATTCGGTGCTCGGTGCCTGGATGGTCATGTTAGCTCCTTGGGGGAAAGAGTTATCTTCGGGGATCATGGCTGCTTACTGCGCGCCAGAGGCGTGGTACCAGCGCAGGACGCGCTTTTCCACGAAGATGAAAAGGATGGAAATGAGGTAACCAATAACGCCAACAAGCAGTGCGCCGGCCCAAGTTTCTGGGACCTTGAAGGTTGCCGATGAATTCAGGATGAAGAAGCCGAGGCCTTCAATGGACGCGAACATCTCGGAGACCACCATGACGGTGATGCCGATGGGCAGGGACACACGCACCCCAGCCATGATTTGCGGCAACGCTGCGGGCAGCACGACACGGCGGAAATACAGTAGCCCGGGAATACGGTAGACCTTGGAGAATTTTCGGATGGTGGGTTCCACGCCGAGCACGCCATCGATGGTGTTAAGCAAAATCGGCCACATACAGGCGAAGGCGATGGTGCCCATTTTTGGGCCCTGGCCCATGCCGAAGACGCCGATAATCATCGGCACCAGTGCAGCCTGCGGAACCGAACGGAAGAAGTGAATGATTGGATCGAAGATACGCCGCAGCCAGTGGAGTTCACCCAGCAGCAGCCCACCGCCAATACCTAGTGCCGCCGCGATGGCCAGCCCTACGAAGAGGTTCGTCAGAGAGTACAGCGCGCCGCCGAGGATCACTCCATTACCTAGATCTCGGACTAGGGATTCGAGGATCTCTTGCAATGAAGGGATGAAGAAATTCGTCGAGTTCGCAGACGCGAACCACCAGATCACCACCACCACAACGATGAGCCATATGGATGCCAGTAATTTCTTTCCTGCGCCGTTTGAGGGCCTTCGGGCGGAATTATTGGTAGCCGCAGGGGCCGGAGCCTTGAGAGTCGAATTAGTCATCGTTCTGCCTCTTCCATTTCAGTAGGCGGTTCTCGCCCAGTTGCAACAGTGCCGCGATGCCCCAACCCGCCAAGCCGGCGAAGAACAAGTAGGCGAAAGCCATGTCCCAGCGCTGTGCCTGCTGCATCAAGGTGATTTGGCGTCCGATGCCGGGTGCCTGGCTGATGACCTCGACGCCTACGGCGACAAGGATCGCGATGGACGCCGAAATTCGCACACCGGTGGCGATGAACGGCATAGCCGAAGGCAGCAAGACACGACGGAATCGCAACATGGTGGGAATGCGGAAGACTGCGACGGTATCGGCAACTGCCGCTTCTTGGCGACGTGCACCGTAAATGGTTTGCACCAGCACCGGCCACAGGCAGGAAAGCGCCACGACGACGATTTCCATGATCGAGTTGCTGCCTAGCAGCATGATCACCACTGGCATCAGGGCGAGCACCGGGAAGGAGCGTCCGAAATCAATGAGGATGTTGGTGGAGCTGTCCAGGAAGCGGACCGATCCGATGGTCAGTCCCAAGACCACGCCGAGGACGGATGCCAGAACCCAGCCGGTGAGAGCCGCCAGGAGCGTTTTGCCCAGGGCCTCCCAGAACAGCGGACTGATAAATGTTTCCCCGATGCCGGCGAAAATTTGAGTTACTCCGGGGAGCATGGAGGGCATGGTTCCCGAAGCAATGATCAGTTGCCAGATTCCAAACAGGATGCCGATGGCCACGATGCGCTGGACCGTGAGCAGGCCCGGAGAGATCGTTGACTCTTTCATGGTTTTCCTTAGAAAGATATGGGAGTGGGTGGCGCGCGGGGGTTGCCCGCACGCCACCCAAGTTCGGTAATTACTTGCTGTCTGCGGATTCTCGGCTTGGCGCCTGATCCCAGAGCACGTCATCAACGTTGATGGCGTTGGCTACGAGCTCAAAGTGCACCATCGCGTCGATACCGGCTTGTGCTTCGGCTTTGTTGAAGGTGACATCTGCTGGAACGAAATCCTTGGGGGCCTTCGCCACGTCGATCTGGTTGACCTTTGCATGCGCTTCTTGAACTGTCTTCAGGTTCGCGTCATCTTCGTAGAAGGCGACTGCCTGCTCCATCGCGGTGAGGAACTCGGTGGCGGTTTCGGCGTTGGAGTCCAACCAGTCCTTCTTCGCAGTCCACACGGTGACCGGCATATTGCCCTGGTATTCGCGGACCGGATTGGAAATCGACTTGTACCCCGAATCGAGCATCTGGTGGTAGAAGGAGTCCGCTGGAACTACCGCATCCACGGTGCCCTGTTCCAGCGCGGCTTCCATTCCCGCGTATGGAATGGCTACCTCCTTGGCTTCATCGAGTTTCACTCCAGCGCCTTCCAGCGCCTGGAGGACGGGGATGTCACCGCCGGATTTCACGCCTACGACACCAATGGTTTTGCCTTTCAAATCAGCCAGTGAGCTGATGTTTGAATCTTTGGCGACCAAAACACCTGAATTGTCGGATTTGTCGTCGACCATGCCATTGCCACCGATTACCTGAATCGGGACGCCCTGAGAGTAGGACGTTGCGACGTTGATCCACGAGCCAATGGCGACATCTACGTCACCTGAGACCACCTGTGCGAGCAGTGCTGCGGGGTCGGCTCCATTGACGATTTCAACGTCGAGGCCCTGCTTTTCGAAGAATCCTTCTGATTCTGCGACATAGGCGGTTTCGAATTGGATGGGGGCGACGGCAACACGCAGTTTGGTCGGTCCGTCTGCGTTGGCGTCTTCACCACTGCCGCAGGCAGTCAATGCGCCTATCGCAAGTGCCGAGACTGCCAGCGCGGAAAAAGCCTTGCGGGTGGTGAGTCGATTCTTGACCATGGGAAGGTCTCCTTGGAATTGGTCGGCCAGTGGCTGGCCTGCGAGTGAATTCCGGTGTGCCCTGCAGCCGGAACGTGAAAACAAACATCGAACCAAAATCTATTTCTTGTTTCACAATATATCTTCTAGTAGATTATGTGGCAAGGCTCACAGGCAAATTGTGTGCGAAGAACTTTGAGCTTCGCACCGGGAAATAGGAGAACTCAGATGTCAGCAATCGAAACCGCACTCGCACCGATGGCGGATCCGTTACGTGAAAAGCTCGCAGCATCTCGACTCCCGTTGTTCATCAACGGTGAATCCGTCGCGGGAAGCGGCGAACCGTTGGAAGTCACCGACCCTTCTACCGGCATGCAGCTGGCCATGACTTCCGCTGCCACGGTTGAAGACGTTAATCTTGCGGTGAGTGCGGCTCGGAAAGCTTTCGAATCGGGACTCTGGGCGGAGTTCACTCCAGCGCAACGCCAGCGTGCGCTGCACCGTTTTGCCGATGCATTGGAAGAGAACCTTGAAGAACTGGCAACCTTGGAAGCTTTGAATTGCGGCAAGCCATTTAATGTCGCCCGCTTCGGCGAACTGCCAATGGGCATCGAGATCCTTCGTTATCACGCGGGTTGGGCAACTAAGCTCAATGGTGAAACCAGAGAGATATCCCTTCCGGGAACGTGGCATGCATACACGCTGCGCCAACCACTGGGCGTTGCAGGGCTCATCGTTCCGTGGAACGTGCCCTTCACCATCGCCATGTCTAAAATTGCCCCTGCCTTGGCGGCAGGTTGCACGGTGGTGCTCAAGCCAGCGGAGCTGACTCCACTGACCGCAGTCAGGCTCGCGCAGATTGCCTTCGAATCTGGGATTCCGGCCGGTGTTTTGAACGTGGTTCAGGGGCTGGGGCCGGTAGCCGGTCAGGCGCTCGCCGACCACCCTGATGTGGATAAGGTATCCTTTACCGGCTCCACCGCAGTGGGCAAGAGGCTCCTTGCTTCGGCCGCGGGCAACCTCAAGCGTTTGAGTTTGGAGTTGGGCGGAAAATCGCCGGTAGTCATCTATCCAGATGCAGACCTGGCCAAGGCTATTCCGGGAGCCGCGATGAGTATCTTCGCGAACTCGGGACAGGTATGTGCCGCAGGTTCTCGTCTCTACGTCCACGAAGATGTGGCAGACCAAGTCATCGAGGGCATAGCGAATTTTGCCAAGAATATGAAAATTGGTCCAGGCCTAGAATCAACTACGCAACTTGGACCGCTGGTATCCGAAATGCAAAGAGATCGGGTCTTGGGTTATATCGCCGCAGGGGTGGCCGATGGTGCCGAGCTCGTGACCGGCGGGGAAAGGCTAGAAGGTGAAGGATTCTTCGTGCAGCCGACAGTGCTAAAAAATGTCAGTCCCGAAATGTCTGTAGCCAAGGAAGAGATTTTTGGGCCAGTCCTGTCGGTGAGTACCTTCAGCGACGAAGACTCGCTGGCAGATGTCCTGCGCCGCGCAAACGATAACGATTATGGGCTGAACTCAATCATCTTCAGTCAAGATATTTCCAAGGCGCTGATGTTTGCCAAGAAAATTCAGGCCGGAAACGTTCGTGTGAACACCGGATCAGGGATGGACGCGAATATGCCGTTCGGCGGGTTTAAGCAATCTGGCTGGGGGCATGAAAACGGACGAGAAGGAATCGAAGCCTACACGTCGTTGAAGTCGGTCACCGTCAAGATCGACTAGTAAATACCTTGTTTCTGGTTGGCCTCGTACCGAAGCGACGCCAACCAGAATGGGACGTGCCTAGGCGCTCAATGCCTCAGGGCTCTTGCGGATACTATGAAGTCATGGAAGAGCACGAACCGATCAGACTCAGTAGCGACCTAGCGCAAAAAGTCGTCGACACGATTGCTCCGACGATTAATCGCCATGTGAACATCATGAATTTCCATGGCACCATCATTGCGTCCAGCGATCAAACACGCATCGGCTCACACCATGAAAGCAGCCTAGAAGCAATTCGAGACAACCGAATTGTCGATGTTGACCGAGCCGACGTTGAAGCGGGGACTCAGCCCGGAGTCAATGCACCATTAATGCTCAATGAGCAGCTGTGCGGCGTCGTCGGCGTGACCGGAGCGCCGCATGAAGTCAGGCCACTGGCGAACTTGATTGCGCTGACCGTTCAGCTGCTTCTCGCCCAAGAGCGCGAACACGGGCGCAGCAACCGGCGTGAAACCGAAGCCCGTGATCTGCTCTCTGCGCTCCTAGCTGGGATAACCGATACGGAGCTGATAGCCCGGAGGCTTGCAGCTCACAGGTTGCGTGCACCATGGTGCTTGGAATTGTGGATCCCGCACGAACCGCAACCGGACTTGCGTCAACAGCACGCAATTGACGGGCAGAGAACCTCCTGGGTTTACCTCTCAGGTGGCTATTGGCGATTGCGCACGAGCTTCGCGAGTTCAGCTGCGGCATCTGTGGCGCCACGCGACAAATATTTAGGATCTTCGCACGCTGCAAATGCGGCGCAGCTTTTGAGCGAAGCCGAAGTGCTACGCGTACTGAGCCGGCATCCACGCTTGGTGCCAGGTCGTGACTCGCGTGTCATGTGGAGTCCCGAAGTGGCCGTGGCCATTGCGCGCACCCCTGAACGAAACCTTGACTCGATGGCGGAACTTGCCGCAAGCGTGAATGCCGAACAAGCCCGCACGCTGCTGGTGATCGCCTCGGCGAACAGCATGCTGGAAGCAGCGGAGTTTTTGCATATCCATCGAAATACCCTGGTGCAGCGCATCGACCGGGTGAGCCAGTTGACCGGCATCGATATCCGGCATTCCGCACAGTTTTTGCGACTGCAGCACTCCATCTATGCAAGCATCGCCCTAGGACGACTTCACATCTTCTAAGCTCAGATACTTAAAAGATCTGGTCGTACGCCTATAGGTGTGCCTTGTCGTGCCATCTAAACTTGTCAAGATGTTCTGTGCCGCGAAGTGTTTTATCCCCCGAGACACAGGCCCCAATCGTTCAGACCAACGGCGGACCCCGGCGGCACTCCAAGGCAGTCGAGTGCCCGGACTCGTTGCACAAGTCGTAAAAATATTGGCGAATGAGCCATTTACCGCATGTACGAACTTTTAGTTCTGCTGATCCTTGTGGCAGCCATTGTGCTGGTTACCGCACATCGGAATGTCAGCCATTCATTGCTTTGGTTGGTGCGTCGGTAGCCAATCTTCCATCCCATCCGTTCGGCGAAGGTGCGGCGCTGGAAACTCCGTCCTTCCTCGGCACCCCGGTGATCGCCTCGAAGTTCGGTCTGCTTGCCGTCACCCTGCTGTTGCGTGGGAAAAAGAAGCTTGCAGGCTTCAACGAGCAGATGCACGAATCGGTGCGTACCGCGGCGCCCAATTTAATCATCACCGGTGCCGGAACCTGGTGGTTTCCCATGCGAACGACTCCTATTTCTGGGTGGTCTCGCAGTTGAGCCGCATTCCGGTGGGTACCGCGTACACGATGTTGAATGTTGCTACTGCAATTCAGGGCATCGCAGGATTCATTGCCGTGTGGATTCTTGGAGCGATTCTGCTCTAGCCGCAGCGAATCCCGCCAAGAGACGAGAAGCAATTTGGGTTCTCGTCTCTTGGTCATTACAAGTGACGGTTCGCTGCTGTCAAGCACACGGCCCGTGGAGGGTAATGAACGGATTCATGAGTAGTTTTGTGTCGAGAATTAGGCGGTCAGCGCTTCATCCTGGATTCAACATGACGCTATGTGTAGCAGGGTGACAGGCCGTGTGGCCAGATGAACGAGGCACCTGACTGACGGGCAATAACTGGCTAGCGTCTAAGCCATCAAGAACCCGAGAACAGGAAGATCATGCTCATGCCAGTCGTCGCAGCACCACTTGCTCGTACCCCATTTCTTGGCCACGCCACAGACGAAGAACTGTCCAGATGGCGTGCGGTAGCCGTCGAAGTGGCACAAACCTTAGCCAAAGACGCACTAGAACGTGATCGCAAGAACGAGCAGCCGTTTGTTGAAGCGCAGCTGTTGCGCTCCTCCGGTTTACTGGACCTGTTGGTGCCCGCAGAATTCGGCGGTGCCGGTGGACACTTCGCGACGGCCTTCGAAGCGGTGCGCATCTTGGCTACTGCCGACGGATCGATCGCGCAGCTGCTCGCATACCATTACTTCAATCAAACAGGCATTGCTTTCTACGCTCCGGCCGAACAACAAGCCGCCTGGTGGGAGCGTACCGTGGCCGGCGGCTGGCTTTGGGGAGACTCGGTCAATCCAGTTGATCCCACATTGGTGCTGACGCCAGACTCTGAAGGCTACCGACTTAATGGTGCCAAGCGCTTCTCCACCGGTTCTGGCGTTGGTGAGGTAATTATCGTCAACGCACTGGTTCAAGGCGGTGGAAACGACGGAAAAGTATTGGCCTTTGTCCTGCCCACGGATCGTGAGGGCTTGGAACTCGTTGACGACTGGGATTACCTAGGGCAGCGACTGAGTGCCTCGAATTCTGTGCGTTATGCCAACGTTCGCGTTGGCGCAGATGAGATTCTCGGTGAAGTTACCGAAGAGCCGGTATCGACCCTGCTAATTCCGGGGTTGCAGCTTGCCTTTGCGAACTTCTACCTCGGCATTGCAGAAGGAGCCTTGGAACGCGGTAAGCAGATCCTGCTGGGGCGCAAAAACGCGTGGTTCCTCTCCGCGGCGCAGACCTACTCGCGAGACGTGATCTTCCAGCGCACCCTCGGCGAGCTCAAAGCACGCACGGCTGCTGTGGCGGCACTAGTTGAAAAGCTCGGCCGCGCCTATGACTCGCTGATTTCCCAGGCCGGAGAAATCACGGGTCAACAACGCGCAGAACTAGCCGTTGCCATTGCCGAAGCGAAAATCGTTTCCACTGAAACGGGGGTTGACGTAGCCAACAGGATCTTCGAGGTCACCGGCACCTCCTCGACTAGCAACGATATTGGCCTTGATCTGTACTGGCGCAATGTACGTACACACTCGCTACACGACCCAGTTGATTACAAGAAGATCGAGGTCGGTCAGTACTTCTTGCACGGTGAACCGCAGCCAATCTCGCTATACACCTAAACGGCGCCGCTCCAGGAGATTGGAGCATCACCGAAGCTTGCTGGTGCCGACTAAACCGTTCGTTGGGCGGCACCAGCACTAGACTCCCACAACTTTGAAGAATGGATCAGAGACATGACTGTCCTTGCTACCTCGCGTAACCGGCTGGCCTCACTGCAAGAACGCTTCCGCCCGCACTTTGAGAATATTGCTGCTGGCGCTGCGGAACGCGACCGCACCGGCAAGCTTGCCTATGACGAGATCGCAGAGTTAGCCGCCGCCGGCTTTGGCGCGGTGCGTGTTCCCGTTGCCCGCGGGGGAGATGGCGCCACGTTGCCTGAACTGTTTGAACTCTTCGTTGAGCTGGCCGCAGCCGACTCAAACATTGCCCAGGCGCTGCGCGCGCACTTCGCCTTTGTGGAAGACCGTTTGATAGCCGCTCCTGGTGAAGGCCGCGACACGTGGCTTGCACGCTTTGCCGCCGGCGAATTAGTAGGAAATTCGTGGACCGAAATTGGCGCGGTGAAGGTGGGGGAGGTGATCACCAAGGTGAGCCCCGACGGTCACGGCGGATTTAAGATTAACGGCACCAAGTACTACTCCACCGGTTCCATCTTCGCCGACTGGCTGGACACCTATGCCGAGCGCACCGACACCGGAAAGCGTGTGATTGCCGCAGTCAACCGGCACCAGTCCGGCGTAGCGCTGGCCGATGACTGGGACGGCTTCGGCCAGCGCACCACCGGCACCGGAACCTCCACCTTCACCGACGCGGTCGTCGCCGAAGAAGACCTGATCGACTTCGACACCCGCTTCAAGTACCAGACCGCGTTCTACCAGCAGGTGCTGCTGGTTGTGCTGGCCGGGTCCGCCAAAGCTGCCGAACGCGATTTTGCTCGCGAACTCAAAAATCGCAAACGTACCTTCAGCCATGCAGCCGCCAACGTGGCCGCCGAAGATCCACAGCTTTTGCAGGTCATTGGCGAGGTATCCGCTGCAGCATTCGCGTCGGCCGCCACGGTAGAACGCGTCTCCAACACCTTGCAAGCAGCCTATGAAGCGGCGCTCGCCGTGCAAGCCGGGGAACTGGAGAATGCTGAAGAAGAACGCATCAATGACCAGGCCGAGCTGGCATCCGCGCAAGCGCAGGTGGTCTTAACACCTCTGGTGCTCAACGCGATCACCCACGCCTTTGACGCGTTGGCCGCCTCGGCCACCAGCATTCCGAAGAACCTGGATCGGCACTGGCGCAATGCCCGCACCGCTGGAAACCATAACCCCTGGGTGTTCAAGGCCCGGCTGATCGGCGACCTCGCGGTCAATGGCACCGAGCTGCCGCGGGTTTGGGCCATCGGCGCCTCGAAGTAGCATCCTCAAATGCTGCAGGCCCAGCACTCATCTTGAGTGCTGGGCCTGCAGCGTGTAGCGCATCAATCACCGAGCAGCTCTCCGGCACCCCCTGGATTCACCTCGCCGACAACAACTCTCTGCAGATAAAGCTCGGGCGATTCGCGGTGTCCTTCCGATAGTAGGCAGCGCTCGGACTCGGCGATTGCATGATTCCGTAGAGCTCCTTCCCTGCAGAATCCGTGGCATATGGTTTCAGAAATGAATGGGCGAGGTAGAGGACGTCACCGTCGGCAATCCGATGCTCGCCGCAGTCGAATACGCCGCGGGTCTCCCAGCTGATCTCGAGGTTTGAAAGTTCTTGTTCGAGCTTGTAGCACTGGCGCTCATCGGCCACGACCGCGATGATCGGTTCGATGAAGTCCAGCTCGGGGTAGGGGCTGGGCTGCTTGCCGAAGACCAGATAGATGTCGAGGCGCGGTGCGGATCCCCACCGGAAGAGGGCTCTCAGTGTGTTGCTGAACGTTCTGTGTTGCGGCAACTTATATCCTCTTCACTAGGCGGGCATGCCTGAAGATCACGGGCATTTCCATTGTAGGCATCCGTTCCAAGCTGCGCCCAGCCTGGGTTGTTTCGAGTGCTTGTGCGCAGCATGCTTTATGGATTCTGCTTCGGCGGGCTTTGCGCCGCTGGCTAGACTGAGTGGGTGATCAACTACACTCTGCGTCAAATACAGTATTTTGTCGCCGTCGCCGAAACCGGGTCCATCTCCGCGGCCGCCGGCGTGTGCCATATTTCGCAGGCCGCCATGTCGCAAGCGATGGACGAACTTGAACGGGTAGTTGGCTCCCAATTGCTCGTACGGCGCAGGGCGCGTGGAGTGGTCCTCACCGCGGTAGGTACGGACTTCCTCCATGATGCTAAGCAACTGGTGCGCCATGCGGAAGAAGTGCAAGACCAGATTGTGGAGCGCCAGACCAAGCTTTCCGGGCCGCTGGTTATTGGATGCTATTCTTCGCTGGCGGCTTTCTGGATCCCGGTGATCTGCGAACGCTTCACCAACGTGCACCCGGATCTGCAGGTGACCCTCATTGAGGGAGACGGCGCCGAGCTGCAGGAGCGGATGCTTCAAGGACATTTAGATGCGGTGCTCACGCATACCCGGCATCTCTTGCCACATGTAGGGTGGCGCCGCGTCATGTCGGGACGCCCATATGTCCTAGTTGGGGGGAACCATCGTCTGGCCAAGCGAGGAAGCGTGGCCCTGTCGGAACTCGCAGGAGACGACTTCGTGTCCCTGGATATACCGACGGTACGCGATAACCAGCTGGTGAATCTGCGGATGTCCGGCCTGGATCCAAAAGTGCGCTGGAGTTCGCAGAGCTTCGAGGCCGTGCGCGGTTTGGTCGCACGGGGTTTGGGCTACACGGTGCTGGTGCAGCGGCCGCCGGTAGATCTCAGCTATGACGGACTCCCTCTTGCGATCTTGGAAATTGATGGCCCGGTAGGTGAGAGCGATATTTGTGTCGCCTATACGGCATCGAACCGTCCGAGCTTGCGACTGCGCGCATTCCTCGACTTCTGTGAAGAGGTTGGAGTCGAGAAAGAAAGCAGAGCTGGCAAGAGTCTTTGAGGCTCTAGCCAGCTCTGCTTTCAACCGAATTCCGCTATAGGTTTTCCGCTTCGAGATCCGCCTCGCGGCCCTCCTTCGCACCACGCAGGGCGAGCCCGGCGACAACGAATGTGGCCGCCCAAACTGCACCGGCAATCCACAGTGTGCCGCCCCCAAGCAAGACCAACCCGGTAACGATCATCGGGGTGAAGCCTGCTCCAACGGTGGAGGAAAGCTGGTACACCAGCGAGGCGCCTGTATAACGGATACGGGTTGGGAACAGTTCAGCGGTGAAGGCACCGAATGGTCCGAAGATGGTGGCTTGGACGATGCCGTTGGCGATGAACAGTGCGATGGCAAAGAGCCAGAGCTCGCCCATTTCCAGCATCCACATAATTGGCAGCGCCATGATTGCACCGGCGGCTATGCCAGCCATCATGACCGGTCGGCGGCCGAGCTTGTCGGAATAACGGGCGGCAAACCAGATGCCCACGATAGTCAATGTGGCGCCGATGGCTTTCATATTCAGCACAGCCGTGCGGTCCATGCCGACCTCTTCAACCACGTAGGCGACGGCCCAGACAGTCATCAGTCCTTGCACCGTGTAAGAGCTCATGCCAACTAATGTCCCGCGGATTACCGAACCCGGATACTTGGTGATGACCTCAAGGAAAGGGGTCTTGCGTTCTTCGGCTTTGTTTTCCAAGGCGAGGAAGAGCGGAGACTCGGTAACTTTAAGACGGATGATCAGTCCAATGCCAACCAGTAAGATGCTGATCAGGAAAGGGATTCGCCAGCCCCAAGCCAAAAACTGGTCATCTGGCAGTACCGATACTGCGGAAACGGCGAGGGTCGCCAGCACTGCACCGGCCGGGCCACCCATATTTGCGAAGCTTGCGGCAAAACCACGACGTTGCTTCGGGGCGTGTTCCAATGCCATCAGCATGGCACCTCCCCATTCGCCGCCTACGGCCAAGCCCTGGATGATGCGTAGCGTGATCAGGGCGATCGGCGCGAGCATTCCGATTTGCGCGGCTGGCGGCAGCAGGCCGATCAGCGTCGATGCGACACCCATCATCACCATCGAGGTAATCAGCACGCCCTTGCGGCCAACCTTGTCGCCGAAGTGGCCGAAGACGATTCCACCCAGCGGGCGGGCCAGATAGCCCACGGCAAGAGTTGAGAAGGAGGCAAAGAGTGCCACGCCTGGTGTAAGCCCAACAAAGAACACTTTGTTGAAAACCAGTGAGGCCGCTGTGGCGTAGAGGATGAAGTCGTAAAACTCGATCGCGCTTCCAATAAAGCTCGAAGCGAGGATGCGACGCATTTGAGGCGAATTGAGTGAGGGAACTTTGAGCTCGCCGTCGCCAGTCGGCTGGTGCTGTGGCTTGATTGCGTTGCTCATCGGGATGCCGTCATTTCACTTTGGACGCGGGAGAAGGATATTTTATCGAGGTCATTGGGGACCAAGTAAGTTCCGGAGAATTTACTGGCCTGCGAGAGCCATACGGATAGGGGAGTGGTGCCCGGTACCAGATGGTGCAAGGCCAGGGTGCGCGCACCGGCCTGGGTTGCGATCTCGATGGCCTGTTCGGCTGAGGTATGAGCACGTCGGTGATGGTCCATGGAGGCTTGAGCTTCTAAGCTGCCAATCGAGCCGTAAGCGCGCTGAACCCAATCGAAGTCGATGGCTTCATGCAGCAATAGGTCTGTGTCGCGAGCCAAAGTGACAAGGTTTTCGCAAGGTGAGGTGTCTCCGGAAATGGTGACCGAGCCTTCGGCGGTATCAAAGCGGAAAGCAAAGGCTGGCGCAATCGGAGGGTGCTTCACCAGCGTTGCGCTAACCGTCACGAGCTCATCTTGGTAAATCACAAATGGTTTGAACTCGTCCGGAGTCGGGTTATCGTTCGGGTGATAACCGGCGCCCGCAGGGATCTGAATGTCCTGAGCATTGAAATGATCTAGCGGAGATGGGCGCAAGGCGTTAATGACCCGGTCGTTGAGATCCGTTGCGTAGGCCTGCATCAGATGATCGAACATCGAGGCGGTGCCCGGAGTCGGGTTCTGTGGGTAGAGGGCCTGCGGCGGAACGCTTGCCCTCGGTGAGACAGGGGGCAAAGCGCCGCGCTCGCCGGGGCCGACTATGGCGATTGGTTCCTTATCGGCGGGCAACGTGAATAGTCCGAAGATCGCTAGTGAGGCTAGGTCGATGCTGTGATCGGAGTGCAGGTGGGTCAGGAAGATGCCGCGCAGGTTCGCCGGGCTGTAGCCCGCCTTCATTAGCTGGTTTCCTACGCCGGTGCCTGCATCTACGAGATAGACGCTGTCTCCCACCACTACCGCGGTGGAAATCCCTGCCCGCTCGCCGGCATGCTCTCCGGTCCACCAGCGTGGACCGCCTGCGGTGCCCAAGGTGACGACGTGGGGATTCAAATTGTTGGAGGTCATGTGCCTGCGACCTTTCGTTGTTCTAGTATCTATCAACCATTCTTATGCGCTGGATCACATTCGTAAAACTGTTTTTATCTAGCATTAACAATGGTTTTACTTATGAATAGGTCTGTAGACTTCATCGCGACGTGAAGCATCATCAAGCAATGACGGTACATTGAGCATGATGTACTGAAAGAAGAAAAAGTACCCGTAGGAGTGTCATGCCAGATCACGAACGGAGCCGCCTATCGCGCTGGCTCTTGCCTCACGGCACGGAGCCGGATCCTCGGTTCACGTTGGCCAATGAACGTACCTTCTTGGCGTGGATTCGAACCTCTCTGGCGTTCCTTGCTGGTGGCACCGCACTAGAGGCCTTTGCCGCCGAAGCTTTCCCGTCGCCGCTGCGCACTTGGCTCGCGGTGCTCATTATCGGTGTCGGAATTCTGATTGCGGCCGGAGCCGCTGTTCGCTGGGTTCGCGTGGAGCGCAGCATGCGCACCGGGCGCCCGCTGCCAATTCCGGCCATTGTGCCGCTCTTGGGCTTCGGCGCCGTGGTGGCTTCGCTCGCGGCCGTGGCGATGATTGTCGGTTCGCGAGTCTAATGCCCGAGCCAATCCAGATCGCTGACCCGGGGTTGCAGCCAGAGCGTACCGTGTTTGCGTGGAGTCGCACCCTAGTTTCATTCCTGGTGGTCAGTGCGGTCTTCTTGCGTTGGTTGCCGCACTTTGGCGTAGGTATTGTGTTGATGATAGCGATTTCCGCGACGATGGCGCTAGGAATTTTTGCCTCGCAGCGCGCCCGCTACCGGCGCATGGCGCAAGGCGTGAAATCCGAACGAGTAAGCCCGGATATCGTCGCGGTGCTGATGACTACCCTGGTTCTGATCGCCATAGGCGTTTTCGGAATTATTTTGGTACTCGGCCCGAACTAAAGCGGGTTCGTGCCTTGTAGTTTCCTAGGCCAGGTTTCGGATTTTTGCGCCCTATCTTTCGGGGGTGTTCGGGGGCTTCGATACGGAACAAGCGGTATCGGGGTGCTTCGGTGTTGCGGATTTCACTGGTAAGTGAGCGGCGGGGAATGTGGGTTAAGTTTTAGACTTAGTTGGGTAAAATCAACTATTTAGAGGAGTGCTCCGGCTCATGAACGCTGAGACTCAACCCAAAAGCCCGTTTAACTTCGTTCAGGTGCTGATTGCCGCCGCTGGTATTGGCTTCCTCAACGTCATCACGTATTTCATTGGAAGTTCCGCAGGCGCTTCGATGGTGCTGGGCGAGAATGCCGGCGAGCACGTTGGTTTCGCTCAGGTCTACGGTTTCACGTTGCTGCCAATCCTCGTTCTCGGCGCGGTAGTTTTCGTAGTCGGGCGTGCCAAGCCAGGATTTTGCAAGGTCGCTCAATGGCTAGGCCTGGTCATTGCGGTTATTTCGATCATCATGCCAATCATGGCCGCCGGTGACATTGCTACTGCGCTCACCTTGAGCATCATTCACCTGTTCGTCGGCCTTGGCCTGTTCTTCGCGGTGCACTACGGCAATAAGAGCCTGCACAAGAACTAACAGCTGCGCAACTAGGACTCATCGCAATATACCCGCTGCTCACGGATAAAAATCCGTGAGCAGCGGGTATTAGTGCAACTAAAGCTTGTCAGCCACGATTCTGATAAGGCCGGCAAAGCGGATCAAAGTTACTCGTGAACTATGGATAACAGCCTCATGTGAGTGAGGGCGTTTGCTGGTCGCGCGGCTGAAACCCCATCGAAGCCTTCCTGGGCCGGATTTACTTACCAAGCGTGGCCCGAGCCTGGCGCAGCAGCGGTTCGTCGACCATCTGACCTTCAAAGGCGAAGACGCCCTGGGTGGATTCCGCCGCGGCGAGGATCCTCCTGGCTCTTTCGAGCTCTGCTTCGCTGGGAAGGAAGGCTTCTCGGATCACTGGCATCTGATTCGGGTGGATGGAGGCTTTGGCCATGAAACCTGAGGCCTTGGCATCACGGGCTTCCGCCTTTAATCCTTCAATGTCTGGGATATCTAAATACACCGAGTCAATGGCGGCTTTGCCGTGGGTGGCGGCATGCAGCAAAATCTGAGACCTCGCGAATCTGGCAACGTCACGGTAGCTGCCGTCTTCGTGACGGGAAGACGTACCGCCTAGCGAAGCGAGCAGATCTTCGGCGCCCCACATTAACGCCACTACCAAGGGGGAAGCAGCAAAGCTGCCAACGTTGGTAACTCCTGCGGCAGTTTCGCATAGCGCCACCACCTCATAACCTTTGAGCCTTGCAACATCCGCGGCCGATTCGCTCTTCGGCAACATCACCGTGCGATAACTGGTTTGGGCAAGCGCCTGCAGATCTGCTTCGAAATATGGGGAATCTACGGGGTTGACCCGCACGATGGTGCGTTGCGGATCCAGCGCACTAGCCACCATGGCACGCCGGGCGGCATCCTTATTCTGCGCAGCGACCGCATCTTCCAAGTCAACAATGATCGCGTCGGCGCGTTCGGCGGCCTTGGCATAGCGTTCGGGACGGTCTGCCGGGCAGAAGAGAATCGAGGGACCCATTCTGAAGCTACTCATTGACTGGTACTTCCTTGGAATTCAGGGAGTCCAGGTGCGCCTGACGGGTCCACATGAGGCAGGTGCGGGTTGCGGTGGCGACGATGTCTCCGTGCTGGTTTCGTCCGGTGTGAGTCATCGACGCCAGCCCCTGTCCGGGACGGGACTTCGACTCGCGCAGGGCGGTGACCTCGGTTTCGGTATAGAGCGTGTCCCCATGGAACATGGGGCGCGGGAACTTCACATCATTGATTCCCAACTGCCCCACGATGGTTCCTTCGGTTAGCTGCGCTACCGACTGACCGATCATGGTGCTCAAGGTCAGCAAGGAATTCACCAGCGGCTTTCCGAAAGGTTGGGTCGCCGTCCACGCAGCATCAAGGTGCAGACCTTGGTTGTTCATGGTCATGGTAGTGAATTGAACGTTGTCAGATTCGGTGAGCGTGCGCCCGGGCTTATGCACATAGACAGCCCCGAGATTCAGCTCATCGAAGTACAGCCCGCGCTGTTCGAAACGTTTCTGAGTAGGTTCGTTCATGCGTTTTGCTCCTGAGTTTGTGGTTCCACCGTAGCCACTAATTGCTTGGCCTTCACCAGATCTCCGACGCTCAATCCGGTCATGCGAACGATGCCATTTGCCGGGGAGAGGAGCTGGTGTTCCATTTTCATCGCCTCGATACTGACCAGCAGCTGCCCCTCGGCCACCTGATCCCCATCGGCCACCTGGACCGAGATCACGGTGCCAGGCATAGGGGTTTCAACATGCGGGGAGAACGTTCCGGACGCTTTGGCCAGAGTGGCCAGATGCCGTTCGAGTACCTCTTCGCGCCGGAGTTTGCGGACCGCTCCGGTCCACCCGTTTTCGCTGAGCCACAAGGTGCCATCCGGGGCGAATGCATGGTGAATCCCGGTGCGCTGTCCATTGATGGAGTACTTCCCTGAGCCTAGATCCCGCACCACGTACTCGTCTTCGCCAAACAGGATTCGGCTTTCGGTGTCTCCGCCGTGCAAGGTGAGCTCGACTTGCTGCCCTTTCACTTCGTAATGTTGTGGTGTTCCATGATTGTGCTGCGCCCGCCAGCCATCGCGGCGGGTCCACGGGGTGTCTGTGGTGCGCAGGCGGCCGTGTTCCAGATGGGCTGCCAGCGCGAGTTCGCGAGCCCCGGGGGACCGGAAGGAAAGCTCGGGCATCTTCCGTTCGATCAGATTCGTGTCCAGTTGACCGTTTGCCACGTCCGAGTCGGCCAGCAACAGGCGCAGGTACTCGCTGTTGGTCAACACCCCGAGCACCACGCATCGGGACAAGGCGCGGTCAAGCCGGGATAGTGCCACGGTGCGGTCTTCACCCCAGGCGATGAGTTTTGCCAGCATTGGATCGTAGTGCGCGCTGACCTCCAGTCCATCGCGCAGGGAACTGTCCACGCGCAGGCATTCACCCGTCGGTTCGCTGACCCGCAGGATGGTTCCGACCGAGGGGAGGAATCCTTCCGAAGGATCTTCGGCGTAGAGGCGTGCCTCGATTGCGTGCCCATTGAGCGTGACGTCTTGCTGAGTGAAGTCCAAGGGCTGCCCGGCTGCGATGCGCACCTGCCAGTCCACTAGATCCAGCCGGTTCCCGTTGACCCGGACCACCTCTTCGGTGACCGGGTGCTCCACCTGCAAACGGGTGTTCATCTCCATGAAGAAGAACTGGTCAGGGTTTTCGTCGCTGACCAGAAATTCGACCGTTCCCGCACCCACATAACCAACTGACTTCGCTGCGGATACGGCCGCCGCACCGATGCGCTCGCGGATTTGCGCCCCGTGTTCGAGATTTTCGAACAGTGGCGCCGGAGCTTCTTCAATGACTTTCTGATGCCTGCGCTGCAAGGAGCACTCACGCTCGCCAAGGTGCAAGGTATTGCCTTGCTGGTCAGCCAAAATCTGCACCTCGATATGGCGCGGGTTGCGCACCAGACGTTCGAGGAACAAGGTTTCGTCTCCGAAAGCGTTGCGCGCGGTACGCCGCGCACTGGCCAGCGACTCGGGAAGCTGGCTTAAGGACTGAACGGCGAACATTCCCTTGCCGCCTCCGCCCGCGGAGGGTTTGATCAGCAGGGGGAAGCCGATCTGTTCTGCGGCCTCCAACAGCTCTGCGTCGCTCAACCCGGGCTCGGCGATACCCGGCACAACGGGCACTTGATGAGCGAGAACATGATTCTTCGAGCGGATCTTGTCACCCATGAGGTTGATCGAGTTCACCGGAGGTCCGATAAAGGTGATCCCGGCATCCTCCAAAGCGCGCGCAAACTCCACGTTTTCGGAGAGAAAACCGTATCCGGGGTGAACCGCTTGAGCGCCGGTATCCTTGCAGGCCTGCAGCACCGCCGGGATGCTGAGATAGCTCTCATTGGCCGGCGAAGCGCCGATGCGTACCGCGGTATCGGCCTCGCTCACGTGAAGCGCCCCGGCATCTGCATCTGAGTAAACCGCTACCGAGCGGATCCCCAGAGTGCGCAGGGTGCGGATGATGCGTACGGCGATTTCGCCTCGGTTGGCGACGAGGACGGTGTCAAAAAGTTTTGTATCCATGTTTGTCTCCTCGCACTACATCCGGAATAGGCCGAAGGAGGTCTCCGGCAATGGCTGACGGGCGCAGACGTCCAAGGCAAGGCCCACGACTCGTCGGGTATCCACCGGGTTTATGACTCCGTCATCCCAAAGGCGCGCGGTGGAATAGTAGGGATTTCCCTGGCTTTCGTATTGCTCACGAATGGGAGCCTTGAATGCTTCTTCATCCTCGGTGCTCCAGCTGCCGCCGGAGGCCTCGATCCCGTCTCGTTTGACCGTCGACAACACGCTGGAGGCCTGATTTCCGCCCATCACCGAGATGCGAGCCGCTGGCCACATCCACAAGAAGCGCGGGGAATAGGCGCGACCGCACATCGAGTAGTTGCCGGCGCCGAAGGATCCGCCGATCACCACGGTTAGTTTGGGCACCCGTGCGGTGGCTACCGCGGTGACCATCTTGGCACCGTGCTTGGCGATGCCATCTGCCTCGTAGTCGCGGCCCACCATGAACCCGGCAAGGTTCTGCAGGAAGAGCAGCGGGATGCCACGCTGGTCGCAGAGCTCGATGAAGTGCGCGCCCTTGAGCGCAGACTCGGAGAACAGCACGCCGTTGTTCGCGATGATGCCGACCTGGTGCCCATGAATATGGGCGAAGCCGGTGACTAAGGTGGTGCCGTATTCTGCCTTGAATTCATGGAATTCACTGCCATCCACCAGTCGGGTGATGACTTCGCGGACATCGTAGGGGGCATTGACGTCTACTGGCACGCAACCGGCAAGTTCACTGGCCGGGTAGAGCGGTTCGGCGACCTGCTCTTCGATTGCCCATGCGGGTTTGGGATTGGGTGGCAGGGTGGAGATGATGTCACGGATAATCATCAGCGCATGTTCGTCATTTTCAGCCAGATGATCCACCACGCCGGAGGTTTTGGCGTGCAGATCTCCGCCGCCCAGTTCCTCGGCGGTGACGATCTCGCCAATGGCTGCCTTCACCAAGGGCGGGCCGCCTAGGAAGATCGTTCCTTGGTTGCGCACGATCACCGTTTCGTCGCTCATCGCCGGAACGTAGGCGCCACCTGCGGTGCAGGAGCCGAGGACAGCCGCCAGTTGCGGAATCTTCTTGGCCGAGAGATTCGCCTGGTTGAAGAAGATCCGGCCGAAGTGGTCCCGATCCGGGAAAACCTCATCCTGCATGGGCAGGAACGCGCCTCCGGAGTCAACCAGATAGACGCAGGGAAGGGAGTTTTCCAGTGCAATTTCTTGGGCGCGCAAATGCTTTTTGACCGTCATCGGGAAGTAGGTGCCGCCCTTGACCGTCGCATCGTTGGCAATGACCAGTACCTGCCGGCCGTGGACCAGACCGATTCCGGCGATCATGCCGGCTCCTGGGCTCGCCCCGTCGTACATGTCTTCGGCTGCCAGCGGCGCAATTTCCAGAAATGGGGAGCCATCATCCAGGAGCTGATCGACCCGGTCGCGGGGCAGCAGCTTTCCGCGGACCACATGGCGTTGCCGAGACTTTTCAGATCCGCCGCGGGCGGCACGTTCTAAACGTTCGTGTAATTCATCGGTCAGCGCGCTGTATTGCTTGAGGTTGCGCTGGTAGATCTCGGAAGTTGTATCGATCTGTGAGGGCAGGGTCTTCACTGGTGGTCCTTAGCTGACGGTCTGCGTGGAAAGCTGGGGGTTTGGTTCGCTGGCTAAAAGCTCGGCGGTGGGCAGCGGTTGGTCTGCCGTTTTGGCTGCGTCGGGGACTGCAAGGATTCTGTAGGCCATGGCCACGAAATTCTCCTGGACTTGGCTGAGCGAAAGCCTGCCGTCGGGGCGGTACCAGTGGGCCACGCCGGTACCCATCTCCATGACGGCTAGGCGTGCCATGGTCAGGTCATTGGTGGAGAATTCGCCAGCCTTCTGACCGTCAACTAGCACCTTAGAGAAGAGTGACTCGTAGTGATCCCGGAGTGCTTGCATTTGTTCCTGGGCCGGACCGGTCAGGGCGCGCATCTCGTATTCGGCGACGCGTGCAGTGAGCGGATTGGTGGCGGTGAATGCCACATGGAAAGCGATCAGCCGGGCGAGCTGCCCGGCGGGTTTCTCCGCCCCGGCAATCGCTTCACGGCCACCGGAGATCATGGCGTTTAGGCAGGTGCTGATGATCCGCATGAGTAGATCCTGCTTGCTGCCGACATAGTGATAGAGGGTGGCCGAATTGATGCCTGCCGCGGTGCCCAGTTCCCTGATTCCCGTGGCGGCGAAGCCCTGCTGGGCAAAGCGCGCGACGGCCGCTCGCTGTACCTGCTCAATGTCCATGTTTATGAATCGCTTTCACCACAAAACGAGAGTCAATCAATCGATTGATAGATTCTCAGTCAAGTCGGAATTGCAGCATGTGTCAAGGGTCACTTTAGCCAGTGGGGGAGAAAGCAGCAGGCCGGGCCAAATGCTTACGCATTCGGCCCGGCCCAGGATTTCGTTGTTTAGCTAGCTGATTATTTTTGACGCAACCATACGGTGGTTGCAGCGGGAAGTTTGCCAGCTGCATCCAGCGGGCTGCTAGTCAGCAGGACTTCGCCGGCGGGCAACTGCTGAGCCTGCGCAGTGAAATTGGTGAAGCTCACCCAGCCATTAGGCCTGGAAAAACCGAGGGTGTTGGACTCGGTGGCCAGCCAGGAAAGTGATTCTTCGCTTTGCAGCTCGCGGCGCAGCTTTAGAGCTTCGCGGTAGAGCTCCAGCGTCGAGCCATCGACCCCGGTTTGTGCCGCTACCGCGTACTGGCCAAAGAGCTGAGGCTGTGGCAGATGCGCTTCGCCAGTGCCAAACCCGAAGGATGGGCCGCTGGCTTCCCATGGCAAAGGAACGCGGCAACCGTCACGGCCAACCTCAACACCCTTGTTCCTGAAAAACGCGGGATCTTGGCGCTGTTCATCCGGAATGTCGGTAACTTCCGGAAGCCCCAGCTCCTCACCTTGATACAGGTAAGCGCTGCCGGGCAGTGCCAGCTCCAGCAGGGTTGCCGCGCGAGCGCGGCGCAGCCCCAGCTCCACATCCACCTGGGCAGGATCAGCACCTTGCAGCAACCAGTTCTTCGCCGCGTCGGGATTGCCTGTTGCTTCCAGTCCATAGCGGGTGGCGTGGCGAACCACGTCGTGGTTTGAGTACACCCAGGTGGTTGACGAGCCTGCGGCAGAGGCTTGTGCGAGGTTGAAGGAGATGATCTTCTTGACGGTCTCGGCTTCGAAGTCCGCTTGCAGTAAATCGAAGTTGAACGCCTGGCCCAACCCGGTGGCACGGGCGTAGGCGGGACGGCGGTCGGCATTGGTCCACGCTTCGGCTACTGCGATGCGCGGTGGGTTGTATTCGTTGAAGACCTCACGCCACTCGGCATAGACCTCATGTACCTCGTCGCGGTCCCAAATCGGGTGGGTGCCGTCCCAAGGGTGAGCGTCGAGTTGTGCCTTAGATGGCAGTTCGGTCAACGGAATGTCCTTGGTCAACGCGTGGGCCACATCCACTCGGAAGCCGTCCACTCCGCGGTCCGACCAGAACTTCAAGGTTTTGCGAAAATCTGCGCGGACTTCTTCATTGGACCAATTGAAGTCCGGCTGCTCTTTGGCGAAAAGATGCAGGTACCACTGGCCGTCGCCCGCGGCGGTCCAGCCCGGTCCGCCGAACAAGGATTCCCAATCGGCCGGCGGCAGCTCTCCGTTTTGGCCCAGTCCGTCTCGGAAAATATAGCGCTCGCGCTCGGCGGATCCCTTCGGTGAGGCAAGCGCCGCCTTGAACCATTCGTGGCGGTCTGAGGAATGATTCGGCACAATATCCACGATGACCCGAATGCCTGCAGAGTGCAGCGCTGCGGTCATCCGGTCAAAATCCTCCAACGTGCCCAGACGGGGATCAACGTTGCGGTAGTCGTCCACGTCGTAGCCGCCGTCGGCAAGGGCCGAAGGGTAGAACGGGGAGAGCCAGACGGCATCTATTCCGAGCTCTTTCAGGTAGGAAACTTTGGAAGTGATGCCGGGCAGGTCACCCAGGCCGTCGCCGTTCGCGTCGGCGAAGCTACGTGGGTAGATCTGATAGACGGCGGCTTGGCGCCACCAGTTGGCATCTGGGGCGAGGCCGGCGGAGTTCTGCGTATCTTGTAAGGTCATCTTGATTCCTTCCGGAAAAGTTGTCTGCTTATAAATGTAGATGGTTAAGAGGAAAGGCTGTTTAGGATTTCACCGCCCCTTGGGTGAGCCCCGACATGACCCACCGTTGGGTAAACAGATAAGCCACGATGCTTGGTGCCATCGCCATCAGGTAGGAGGCGAAAGAAACGTTGTAGTTATTAGAGAACTGGGTCTGGAAAAGCTGCTGGACTACCGGAAGGGTCTGATCTGCCTGTTCGGCAATGATCAGCGAAGGCATCATGAAGTCATTCCATGAGGCTAAAAACGCGAAGATCGCCACGGTGGCGCTCATCGGCGCCATCAGCGGGAAGATGATCCTCCAGTAGGTAGCCCAGGTGCTTGCTCCATCGATGCGGGCGCTTTCTTCTAGCTCTCCGGGTAGTCCGCGCAGGAACGCGGTGAAGAGCAGAACGTTGAAAGATAGCCCGAACATCACGTGCAGGATGGTCACGCCCACGGGGTTATCAAGTCCGAAGAGTCCGGTGAGTTTCACCTGGGACAGTGCAAGCACCGGAAACGGTAGGAACATTGCGGCCAGTAGATAGTAGAAGCTGGAACGGTAGAGGCGCTTATGCCAGTTGCGATGAATTGCATAGGAAGCCATGGAGGCCAGCATGACGCCGCCGAGCACGGTGGCCAGGGTAATCAGCAGTGAGATGGTGAAGGCGCGGGGGAAGTTGACCAGCTCCCAGGCCGCAGTAAAACCCTCTATGGAGAAAGGGCGCGGTAGCGAGAAGGCTTTCCCATCAACGGCCTGGGTAGCCGACTTGAAGGCCATCGAGACGGTCACGAACAAGGGGATGAGTACCGTGAGGGCGCAGACCACCATTATCCCGGTGGCCCACCAGTTGATGCGTTCGCGTCCAATTCGTGCGCGGGAACGTTTATTTAGTCGTTGTTGGAGGTTGACGCTCATTTGGCCACGCCCTTATTTGTCAGGCGCAGCTGCAGCAGCGCGATCATCAGCGAGATGAGGAAAAAGACTGTGGCGTTAGCCATCTGGTAGGCGTAATCGCCACGTTCAAATCCAGTGAAGATGGTCATGGCTATGGAGCGCGTGGCTACGCCAGGTCCGCCATTGGTCAGGCCGACGATGATGTCATAGGCACCGAGGAAGTTCTTGAAGCCAATGATCATGTTGATTCCGATGTACCCCACCATGAGGGGCAAGGTGACTGCCTTGAGTTGCCCGAAGGCGCTTGCGCCATCCAGCGAGGACGCCTCGTAAAGGTCATAGGGAATCGCCATCAACCCGGCGATGTAGATCAACATGGCCGAAGGGATCGCCTGCCAGGCGGTGACGATCACAATGGAGATCCAGGCGTAGTCCGGATTCGCCAGAATTGAAGACTTCAAGAAGTCCAGTCCGATATCTTCTCCGAAGGTCGGCAAAGTATTGGAGAAGAGGAAGTTGAAAACGTAGGCGATCACAATGCCCGATATGACCATGGGTATGACGAAGATGGCCCGCAATGCCACCCGAGCGCGGATCTGCGCTGTCAGCCCGATGGCTAGCAGAAAGGCAATGAGGTTAGTGATGATCACGGTAATGAAAGCGAAGCCAATGGTGAAGCCGTAGGCGCCAATGATCGCCGGATCGGTGAACAGGGCCAGGTAATTGGTGAGACCGATGATCTCGTAGTCGCCGAAGCCGACCGAGTCGGTGAAGCTGAAGAACATTCCCATCAGTGCCGGAACCGTAATGGCGATGGTGAAGCAGAGCAATGCGGGCAGCAGGAATGCCAAATGGGTCCACTCGATGCGCTTGCGTCGGGGCGTGCGCTCAAGCGCGGCCGATTTAGCTTCGGGCGGGAATTTGGTGGAGGTTGTCAGAGCCATGATTCGTCCTTAGCTGACTAGCCGCGCTGGGCTAGTCGAGCCCAGTCCGCGTCGAGGGTGGCCAACGTCTGTTCTACGCTGCTTCCGGTAACGAGGCCCTGCATGTAGTTTTCGAAGGGGATGGTGCGTGGGATGGCGGTGGATACTCCTTGAAACACCCTGCCTCGATCGATATATGGCTGCATCTGCACCAGACGTTTGTCCTTGGCCGGAGGGGAATCCGTGCGCACTCCGAAACCGAGGGCCATCTCGTTGTAGGGGTTCTGGATTTCTGGCCGGCAGAGGAATTCGAGCAGTTCGCGCGCTTCGTCCTGGTGATCCGACTGCTCCGGGATCCAGAGGGCCAGGTCAATATTGACGCGGACTTTCAGGTCCTCTGGATCCTCGGTCATGGGCAACGGGAAGGTGCCAATATTGGCGTTCGGGTTGGTCTTGGAGATTTCGGGCAGTGCCCAGGGGCCTTGGAGGTACATGGCAGCCTGGCCATTGGCGAAGGCGAGGTTGCCGTCGCCGTAGCCGCGGTTCGCCGCGTCCTTATTGGAGAACTTCGCCAGTTCCTGCATGCGCAGCAACGGGTCGGTAAAAGCTTGGGAGAAGGACAATTCGGAGCCGGGAGTGAAATCGGCGCCGACGCTTTGCAGAGAGGCAAACAATTCGTTGATGTCTACGGCCCCGCCAAGGGTGTAGTCCGCTAGACCCTGGGAAGCGGTCCACGCGTCCTTGAATGTTGAATAGATCGGGGTGACCTTCAGATCTTGGAGCTCTTCGCACAACGCGACGAATTCCGAATATCGCTGCGGGATGGCCAAGTCATGCTTGGCGAAAATGTCCTTGTTGTACAGGACAGCCGCAGCCATCATTGAATAGGGCAGCACCGAGGTGCGCCCCGGATAATCCGGATAGAGCGCGAGCAATTCGTTGACGAAGGGAGCGTTCATCTGGACCTGGGGCAGATCCGACAGGTCCGATAGCGCGCCGCGTTCCTGGAAGCGTGCCATCTCGTAGTTGTAGTTCAAGCAGCCAAGATCAGGCGGGTCATTGCGGGCGAAGGCCGCCGAGAGTCCTGCCGTTACCTCATGGACCGCGGAAATGGAGGATTGCCCGCCGTTGAACTCGGCTAGCAGCTCTCGGAAGTAGGCGACGACCTCAGGCTTTGACTGGTTGAATCGAATCGAGGTGCGCGTGCCGGTACCGGCGCAGCCTGCGAGCATCAGTGTCCCGGCGGCGGCCAAAGACGAGATGAAAGTTCTGCGGGACAGCGCTCTGGACAGCGTGGCGGATCCTGAGTTCATGGGTATCTCCGACGGTCGAATGAAGCAGGTCACTTTATTTTCTCAGTAAATTTAGCATCTAAATAAATATCCGTCTATACTCAAGTTGTGAAATCAATGACCGATTCCAGCATGCAGCACTCCGCGATGGAGCCGGCCGCCCCCTCTTTGCGACGCTTGAATACCCAAAAGGTACTCAAGGCAACGTGGGATCGTGGGCTCGTGACCGCCAGCGAGCTCATCGAGCTCACTTCGCTTACCCGGGCAACCGTACTGAACCAAGCAAAAGAGTTGGTCAGCGCGGGATGGCTACGCGAAGCGGAAGATACCCGTGCCGCCGGTGCATACTCAAAAGGCCGTCCGGCGCTGCGCTATGAACTCAACGAAGCCAAGTCCGCGGTTGCCGGAATCGATGCGGGACAACATCGGATCTCCGTGGCGCTCGCCGACCTGCGCGGCAAGGAAATCGATCGCCAATCCTTGAGCGTGGAGCCGGGAGCGTGCGGGGAAGAGCGGCTTCGCATCACCAAAGAGCTGCTTCGAGAAACCTTGGCGAAGCATGCAGTGGAAAAGCTCGGCGCCCTAGTTATCGGGGTCCCCGCGCCAGTCGACGCCGGGGGGTTTTCTCCAAAGGCGGCCGACGGCTTCTGGGCTGCGATGAACCCGGACTGGCGTTCGGAACTAGCGCAGTATGCTCATCTGTTCTCGGTTGAAAACGATGCGAATCTGGCGGCGGTTGCAGAACTCGGACTCGAAGAATCCAGGTCCTTCGCAGCGCTGATGGTCGGCGAACGATTCGGTGCCGGAATTGTCATCGATGGACACCTATTGCGCGGGGCCCACGGACTAGCCGGAGAGATGCGTTTCCTTTCGCATGTCACCGGCGTGGGGGATGCGCTAGGTCTTGGCTACCTGGCGCGAGAACAAGCAAGGCGTGCACTCACCGATGGGACCGAGAGCTCGATGCAGCGGATCTCCGCCGAACGGGTGCGCGCGGAGGATGTCTTCCAGGCCGCCGCGAAGCAAGATCCATTGGCATTGGAAATCTTGGAGTCTCTCGGGCGGCGGCTGGCCAAGGTCGTGGCCGTGATCGCTGGATTCGCGGGTCTGGAAAAGGTCATCCTCTCGGGAGCCATGGCAGGAATCCTGCAACCGGTGATCGCTATCGCCGACCGTGAATTAGCTAAGGAACCAGAGCTCACCTGCGTGCAATTAGCGGTTTCCGAGCTGGGCGCGGAGGTGGCGCTGCAGGGAGCTATTTCACGTGGCATTGAATTGGTCCGCGCAACGGCTCCCTTCGAAACGCAGAAGCGATAAATCTCGGTGACCTTAACCTCGATCGATAGCGCCAATCGCCGGGCGCGCGGCGCGGTGTCGGCCTTGTTCCTGACCAATGGCGCGTTGTTCGCCAATATGGCTCCGCGCCTGCCCGAGCTGAAGGGCACCTTCGGGCTGGGCGAAGCAGCCTACGGTTTTCTGGTGATCGCCTGGCCAATAGGCGCAATCATTGCCGGACTTGCCGCGGGATGGCTCATTCGCCGCTTCGGTTCGGCGCTCGTAGCAGTAGCCGGAACCATGCTGACCGGAGTCGCGCTGCTCGCTGCCGGCTCGGCCCCAAGCCTGGCGCTGCTTGCCGCGGGCTTCCTGTTCGGCGGCGCCATGGATGCCATCACCGATGTGGCGCAGAATTCCCATGGGCTGCTTGTGCAGCGACGCTATGGTCGCTCGATTCTTAATTCATTCCATGCGTTGTGGTCGGTGGGTGCCGTCCTTGGCGGATCTATGGCTGCCGGGGCCATGGCGTTGAATTTATCTTTGAGTGCGCACCTGGGCATCTCGTTCATCGTTTTCGCGGCCGTCGCCTTGATCGCCCTCAAATTCTGCCTTCCCAAGGATGGATCGCCAGCCGGAATCGAAGTGGTATCCGAGGACCGGCCTGCTGCTCCCTCCGCGGGTACCGAGCGCAAGACGCGCAACCGCACCTTGTGGATCATGACCGCGTTGGTCCTGATTTCCACCGCTGGCGTCGTGACGGAGGACGCGGGCAACTCCTGGGCCGCGCTATATCTAGCCGATTCGTTGGGAACATCCGCCTCGTTCGCGGCGCTCGGCTATATTTCCCTCGTCGGAGCGCAATTTGTGGGTCGAATTCTTGGCGATGGCATGGTTGACCGCTTCGGCCAGCGTTTGGTCGCCCAGCTGGGCGCCGTCTGCCTCATCCTTGGCATGGGCCTGGCGCTCGCGTTCCCGTCGGTGCCCGGAAGCGTTCTGGGCTTCGCCGCTGCCGGTTTTGGCGTGGCGACTCTGGTCCCGGCCGCGATGGAACACGCTGACAGGCTGCCAGGGCTTGCCCATGGCGCCGGGTTGAGCGTGGTCTCTTTGCTGATGCGTGTGGGGTTTTTGATCTCACCGCCGTTGGTTGGATTCGTTGCCGAGGGCTGGGGGCTTCGGATGGGGCTATTGCTTGTACCTCTGGTTGGCGTCATCGTGCTGCTATGTTCCCCGGTGCTGCGCGGGAAAAAGGCGCATCGGCGACTTCAGCCCTAGGCCCGGGCACCGCGCGGCGCCATATGGCGAGCTACGCTGCCCCGGCTGTCATGTTGCTTTTGACGCTTGAGAAATATGACAAGCCATTTTTAATGAATCAATTAGCTCACCGTAGAATTCAAGTCATTATTTAGAACGGAAACTGATCAAACTCACCACATCGAGAGCATAGTCGGTGCTGGCTCTCCTTGCCAGGGTGCAGTCGGCCGGAGTATGCCGAGGGGATAACTCATGCCTAAATTGACCAACTCCATAAGCGGTACCGCAACCGCCATGAAAGGAGAAACGGTTCAGCTCAATAGGCGCCGGTTCTTTTCCGCGGCAGGCGGAGTGCTCACTCTGGCTGGCCTTGCGGCCTGTACGTCGCCGCAGAGTTCCATGACGGCTCCAACCCCGGTAGCCGAACGACTCCCGGCCGCCGCCAAAGCGCCCAGTTCTCCCGGCGAAGCCCTAGCAATACTCAAGACGGGCAATAGCAGATTCGCCGAAGGCAGGCCGGAGCATCCGAACCAGACAAGCCAGTTGCGCAGCGACCTTGCAGGGCATCAAGAACCATGGGCATTGGTTCACGGATGTGTTGATTCCCGGGTTTCACCCGAGCTCGTCTTCGACCAGGGCATCGGGGACCTCTTCGTTACCCGAACGGCTGGCGCGGTACTCGACGACACCCTTGTGGGGAGCATGGAGTTCGCGGTCAGCAGCCCCTACGAAGTCCCGGTCATTGTGATTCTCGGGCACACCGCCTGCGGAGCGGTGACCGGCACGGTTGCGGCCCTTGAGGAGAACTCGAAATCGCCGAAGGCCCCGGGGGAAATGATCGACTTCATCAGCGAGATCGCTCCGGCGGCGCTCGAGGTGAAACCCGTCCCAGATAAATCCGAACACGTCAACAATGTGGTCAGGATGAATACCGTCGAGGTTGCCGCCGCGCTTCTTGAACGCTCCGAAATCATCCGTAAGGCAGTCAATGCCGGGCGAACCGAAGTCATTGCGGCAGTCTATGATCTGCAGACCGGACTAGTTGACTGGAATCCGGTCGTCGCCTGAATTCACTGCACCAGCTATCAGCTTTCCAGCCCCTGACCACTTCATTGCGAATCTTGGAATGCCTGTGGATTGGGCGAACAAGTGAAGGCAGGAACCCGCTCGCGGGATCCTGCCTTCACTTGGATGATAAGCCGTGCGTGTTTACATGAAGCCGGTTGGCACCAGCAAAGCCCAAGCCAGTGCAGGGGCGACAAGCACCACAGCGCCGGCGTACATCATCAGCTGCCGGTAGACGCGCTGGCGATGAATTTCCTTCACGTTTGCAACGACCAGAGCGCCGGCGGTGGAGAATGGCGACACGTCCACGACGGTTGCCGCGATGGCGATGGCAGCGACGGTGCCGGTAGCGCTGAGCGAACTGACCGAGAGCAGAGGTCCGGCGAGCGGGATGAAGGCTGCCAGCAGGGCGGTGGAGGAGGCGAAAGCTGAACCAACGCCAATCACGTAGCACAGCACCAGGGCGATCAGTATCGGTGCGCCAAGGGCCAGCGCCTTGTGCGCCAGGGTGTCGATGACGCCAACGTGCGTGAGCAGCGAGACGTAGGTGATCATGCCGGCTACGAGCAGGACCGTTGACCAGGAGATCCCGGCGACGAATTTATGCTGGTCCTTGATATTCAGCAGCGCCAGCAGCAAGCCGGCGGTCAGGGCAACGAAGCCGATCGGCAGTCCGAAGCCCAGCGCGCACACGAGCATCGCTCCAATCAGCACCAGCGTGTAGATCTGCTGGCCCCGGGGGCGAGTGCTGCGGGTGTCGTCAAGGTCGGCATTCGCCTCACCGTCACCCTCGCGCAGCTTGCCGAGCATGGCGAACACCATGACGGTCAAGACCGAAAGAATCAAGTTGATCACGAAGCTGGCGGCAAAGAGCGCAGCAGGGGAGATGGGGAACCCATTTTCCAGCGCAATATCGTGCACCAGGACCCCGGAAACGGACAGTGGCGAGAAGCCGCCGGCGTGGGCGCCGTTGATGATGAAGGCGCCCATGAGCAGCGGGTTGATGCGCGACTCGTAGGCGAAGCCGATGGCGGCCGGGGCAAGCAGCGCTACCGCTGCCGGCGAGAAGGTGCCCAGCGAGGTCAGCGCGGCGGCGACGAGGAAGAACACCCACGGCAGAAGCATGGTCTTGCCGCGCACCAGCAGCACGCAGTTGCGCACGATGATGTCGATGGTCCCGTTGTGCTGGGCCATGCTGAAGAAGTAGGTGACGCCGATGATGGTCAACACGATGCTCGCAGGGAAATCCGCGAGGATTTCCTTATCGCTCATGCCGAGCATGAAGTAGCCGATGCCGAAGGCGGCCACCAGTCCCATTACACCGATATTCACCGGCCACTTGGTGGCGACGATGAACATGATAACGAGGACCACCAGCGGGATGATCTGCTCCGCGGTCATCGAAGTTGCGGGGTCGGTGCCGGTGGAAGGAGTGAAGAGGCCGGGCCCGACGAAGGCGGCCAGCAGACCGAGGAAGGCGATCGTGGCGATGATGATCAACGTGCTGCGGCGGTTGCGCCGCGGCTTGACGGTATGAACGTCGATCTCGTCGTTCTTAGTCGGTGGAGCAGGCTCAAAAGCTGTTTTAGTCATGGTGCGTCTCCTCAGTAACTGGCGCTTGCTAGTGAGCCCTCGGCGGCGCTGCCGAGGGTCTCGGGGAGGTGGATGATGGAGCTGGCGATGCTGCGGGCGGTGCGGTCGACGCCGACCAGCATCGAACCGTCGCGTTCCTCGCTCCAGGTTTCGATGACGCCCGCTGGGGTGCGCAGACGCAGTGCGGTGCGCGGAGCATCGCCGGTGATGCTGTGCAGCACCGTGCCCGGGGTCCGGGCGCCAAGGGTCAGCGCGATGCTGCCGGTGATCGCCAGGGCGGGGTGAGGCTTGCCCATGGAGAGCATCATGACGCTGATATCGCTTTCTTTCTCATCCGCCGGGGCGGCGGCAATTGCTACCTTGGGAATGGCGCGGGCGGCTTCGGCAGTCGTAGCGGCTAGGCCCATCCGCACGGCAGCCTCGCGGCGGATCTTTTCCAATGTGTCCAGTTGCAGTTCGACAGCACCGGTCCAGGTGCCATACCGCGCGGCATCCAAACCGAGGTCTTCGGCGCGGATGACTACGACCGGCGCACCGGCGTCCACCATGGAGACGGTCCAGTTTCTACCGTCCACGCTCAGTGAATCGGTGGCGTTGCCGGTGGGCAGCAGGTTTCCGGTGGTCTTTCCCGCTGGATCCCGGAAACCGAGTCCGACCTTGTAACCGGCAGATGCGACGCCAGGCATGTGGGCCTGTGGAACGATGGGCAATGCACCCTCTGGGGTGTCTACCCGCTGAATGATGATCTGCTTGGTGTTCGTGTTGCGGGTAACGATCTGGGTGACGTCTCCTTGAGGAGCCACCCACCCATTCTCGATTGCGTAAAGTCCCACCACTGCAGAGCAATTTCCGCAATTGCTGCCCCAGTCCACGGTGGCCTCTTCGATGCCAACCTGGGCAAAGGTGAACTCCACATCGATTTCCGGATCGGCGGATCGGTGGAGGATCACGGCCTTGCTGGTGGTCGAGGTTGCCCCGCCGACACCGTCAATCTGCCGCTGATCGGGACTGCCGAATAACCGCGGGAGCAGCTCGTCTAGGCCAATTGTAGTCAAGTCCAAGTGATCGGTTTCAAAGACCCAGCACTTGCTGGTGCCTCCGCGCATCCATTCGGCTTGTATGTTCATCGTTCATTCCTAGATCTCGTTGTGCCGCGCGTTCTGCTCCCGGTCACTCGGTCCGGATTATTGATGGTCCGGCTTCTAAAGAACAATAAGCTGGATCACAAATGAAGACCATGTACTAGCAGTGGAGGGGGTATGTAGATTCGCTTAATTTGCCTAGAATTCGGGTCTATGACGTTGCAATTGAGCGCTTGGGAGAATGTCTGTCAGGTGAATTCTGAGTCTCACGACCAGAGGTTTTAGAGAATGAACCAATAACACAATTCATTGAAGTGTTGCTTACTTCAATCTCTGAGTTTTGACGCAAAAAATTTGTCACAATGCGAGATGTTGAGCGGGTGCCGAGTCGAACTGCCCGGAATAACGCCGGACGAGTCGCCGGCGCTTTATGAATGAGCCGCCGGAATGCCATCACGGCACCGGTTGCCACCAAAGAAGCAAAAAATTCCGACCATTGGAGCGAGGGTCGTCAGGGCTCCGCAAACGGGATATTGCGATCCGGCACTCGGTATGCGCGTCTTGATGTCTGCGGCTGACACCTCAGTGATTTCCGAGGGATGAATTGTGGCCAGCGGCGTTTGAATCAGGAGCAGAGCGCGTACGGATCTGGAGAACAATCAAACTGAGCTCGTGCATGATGGCCAAATGGATCAACGAGATCCGCTATTCGATCGCCATGCAAGGCCGGTAAAAGCCGTTTCTTCGAATACGATGCCATCAGTTTCGCCGCGGTGGCTCTATGTGCGTTTCGGACTTTTCTGTCGCTGAGTGGATAGGGCTGTGCGCGGTCGCTCGCCCGATATCGAGCCCGGAATTCTGGATTAGCAGGGGCATGGACCCTATGTTGCTGGAGCGCAAGTTGACCATCAACAGATGCCGGACTGGCATCCTGGCGCATTTTTCCGTGAGCTGTCGTACCTCGGGCCAGCTCTCAATATATGAACAGTCACGTACCTGAAATATATTGTTGGACGAGCTATTACTCGAACTGACCGCAGGTGGGCTGCTCACTTTGCGGTGACCGGCTCACCATTCCATGTCGGTGATCTCCGGCAGGTCGGTTCCCGAACACCTTGGCTTGGCGGGCAACCTGTCAAGCCCTGGTCGCCAGCGCTCTCGTACGCCAGTCGCTTCCGGGCACTTCTTGAGAAGGTCAGGCAAGAAATCGCCGACGTCCGGAACCCCTGAGACGCCGTGGGCCTGCTATGGAGTGCGCGTGATAAAACGAAAAATCGAACTTCAAGGCCTCCAGAGTTTGGTATCTGACTGGATGGCTCAAGAGAAAACTCCGGCACAACGTGCTGAGGATTTGGCTACGGCAGGCGGGCAAAAAGAAGTTGTTTGGCGCCGGCAGACACTGACAATTTCAATCTGCAGTCTGTCCAAGGAAACTAACCGGTCGAAGCACACCCGCTAGCCGAGCGGCGCAACTTCCTGCCCTGACTGCACGGGCGCTGTAGGGAAAAACACGGGTGAGCCTGCTGTTGACGCTATCGCGGGGGCAACTGGTCCGAAGGTCGCTTTTGATTCGAGGCGACCTTCTGACCCCGGCATCAACGGGACGCGGCCCTCAGTGGTGAAGGCCGCGCCGTTTATGGGTTAGAGGCTTTTCTTGACGAAAGAATCGGGCTTGTGTCCCAGAGGATGGTGTTGACCTGGCCGCAGAGGCTGACGTGGCCGGCTCCACTGATGACAACGGTACTCGTGACGCTCCTTGCTTCGTGTTCTGCTGGCAGGTGAGCTTTATGGGGTGGGGTGCTTGACGGTGTAGCGCAGCCAAACGATGCTGTCACCGAGGTCCTCCACGCTGCTGAGCTGCAGGGCGACGGGACTGACGGTGCTGTAAGGTTCCCGAGCTGTGAAGAAGCGCGGGGCTTCGGGGTCGCCGTTGGCGATGGGGGCCAACACCATGCTGACCTCATCCACCAAACCTTGTTGAAGGAAAGACCAGTTGATGGTGCCGCCGCCGCCCACCATGAGGCGCTTGATACCCAGGTCAGCGAGCTTGGCCAGCATGACACCGTAGTCGACCTGGTCGGTGCCAGCGATGATGTAGGAGATGTTCTTGCGGCGCAGGAAGTCCTTGTATGCGTTGCTTGCCTTATCGGTGAGCACTTCAAGGAAATGTGCCGGGACGCCGCCGTAGCCGAATGTATTGGTTACCCACGCGAGCTCCCCACGTGGGTCGATGGACACGTAGTACATCCCTGCATCGGGCTCGGCGATGTAGTCTCCGGCCGGGACCTGCGCGGCGTTCTTGTCCACCTCGGGCACCTTGTAATGGGTGATGTTGTCTTCCGTTGAAGTCTTGCCGTTGAGGTACGCATCGACGTTGAGCACCTGCTTTCCGGGGGTCAGCGCGAGATCTTGGTAGAGCTGGCTGCCGGCTTCAAATGCGGGCAGGTCCATTCCGTCGATGTTTCCGTCGATTGAGGTGTGGGTATGGATGATGACGTATGGGCGTTTCATGTTGTCCTCTTTCTCGGGGTTTTTCTGCTTCGGAGCGCCGAGCCAACCGGTGGCTTGCTTGACAAAGGGTTCGCGGGTTTGTGTAGCGGTTAGGCGCCCTCTGCTGGTCGGCGTTCACGATTCCAGGGAAGTGCATGGCCTTGCGGGAGCACGGGAGATCATCGGCCCAATGGACGGGTCAGGCGCTGGGGACGGGAACCATTGAGAAATGGATCCTTGTGCCGTCCGGGAGCGCGCGCAGCGCATTCAAGTCGTAGTCGAAACGTCCCATGCGCACGAGTCCGGGCCATTTCCCCGGGCTGCCGTAGTACAGGACCAGACCCCGGGTAGGTGCGTAGTAGCCGATTTCCCCGGGGCCGGGAGCATCCGCGCGGGGCACTCCATCCATGGTCAAGGATCGGCCAAGGTCCGCAACCTTCTCAACGTCGTTGAAATCGTCGAATTCCAGATCGAGAGGCAGCAGCCCCGCCAGTTCGTGCGCCACCGGATGATCATGCAGCTGGGCGTCAACGCGCGTTCCGTTGATGGTCAGTTCGATATTCATGCAGATGAGTCCTTTGTCGGTCTTGCGGTTGGTCGTCGACGCAGGGCTCAGCGGTCGGTTGGCTCCTTGGCCGCGGCGGAGGCGGCCCGTTCGCCGGTTTCGGTGGCTGCCCACGAGGCGAGAAGCCGCAGTGCTTGTTCGGAGCTGGAGCCGGGCTCCGCGGCATAAACCGTGAGGGTCAGGCCGGGTTCGGCCGCCATTTCCAGGCCTTCGTAGGCCAGGGTGATTTCCCCGACGACCGGGTGGTTGAAGGTCTTGGATCCTGCTCCGTGGTGCCGGACGTTGTGCGCGCTCCAACGCCGCCGGAAATCGTCGGATCGGGTGCTGAGCTCCCCGATGAGGTCATGGAGTTCCTTGTTATGCGGATCGCGCGAGGCTTCGGTGCGCAGGATGGCGACGGTGACCTCCGCGAAGAGCTCCCAATCGGGGTAGAAATCGTGTGCCCGGGGATCGAGGAACGTGTACTTGGCGATGTTTGGCGGCTGGCCCGGCATATCGTAGACATCCTTGTAGAACGCGCGGGCCAGGGGGTTCACCGCGAGGATATCCATACGTCCGTTCCGGACGAACGCCGGTCCCGCCGTCACAGCGTCCAGCACCCACTGCAGGGACTGGTGGGCCAGCCAGGTCTTGGGGTTCCGTCGCCGAGCAGGCCTGGCCACAGGGCTCGCCGCCTGGGCAAGGTCGAAAAGGTGAGCGCGTTCGGCATCATCGAGCCGCAGTGCTTTGGCGAGTGCGTCGAGGATCTCCGGAGAGACCCCGCTGATGGCACCGCGTTCAATGCGTGTGTAGTACTCGATGCTCACCCCTGCCAGGGTCGCAACCTCGTTACGGCGCAACCCCTTGACCCTGCGGTTGTTGCCGGTTGGAAGGCCCACCTGTTCCGGGGTGAGTTTGTCCCGGCGCGACGAAAGGAACTCCCGCACTTCTGCTCGATTATCCATACTTCCACGGTAGACGAGCTCGGGGCCTTGGGGGAGGCCCCGTGAGTACCACTCTCAACAGGGACTCCCGCAGCGGATCATTTGATGGTGTTGTTATATGGACAGCAGAACCGAAAACCAAGAGGAGTGCCCCATGCGCGGAGTCATCATCCACGCACCCGTCCGTGGGTTCTTGTCTAACCTTGCCCAGCTGACCCGGGTACGATTTCCACCCCGATGGTGGACCGCATGATCTCCGGAGGGGAACTCGATCCCACCGGTGCCACAGCTTTGATCCCGATGGCGCGTTTCGGCACAGGCGAGGAATTCGCAGCTGCCGTTCTATGGCAGCCAAACGCGGCGCCCCACCTGAACATCCCGCATCCCCTAGCCCCACCCCGTGTCCCAACCAAGGCGCGAGCGGCAACAACAACAATCCTGAATCAGGAGATTCCATGAGCATTTTCACCCCCATCACCCTCGGCGACCTCGAACTTCCCAACCGCCTCGTCATGGCCCCACTGACCCGCTCACGCTCGGGTCGCGATGGTGTCCCGGGAGACATCGTCGTGGAGTACTACCGGCAGCGGGCATCCATGGGGATGCTGACCACCGAAGGCATCTACCCAAGCTTCAGCGGGCAAGGGTTCGTCCGCCAGCCCGGCCTGGCCACCAAGGAACAGGTTGAAGCCTGGCGCAAGGTCACCGACGCGGTCCATGCCGAGGGAGGACGCATCATCGCCCAGATCATGCATGCGGGCCGCGTAGCCAATTCCGGCATCACCGGCCAGCAAGCGGTGGCCCCCAGCGCCATCGCCATCAACGGGCAAACTAGGACCTACGAGGGCAAGATCCCCTACGAGGTCCCGCGGGCCCTGGAAACGGAGGAACTGCCGGGCATCATCGAAGAATTTGTCCTAAGCGCCGCCAACGCCATCGAAGCAGGCTTCGACGGCGTGGAAATCCACGGTGCGAACGGCTACCTGCTCCACCAGTTCCTCTCCTCCTCGGCAAACACCCGCACCGACGGATACGGCGGCACCCCGGAAAACCGGGCACGGCTCACCGTCGAAACGGTCACCGCTGTAGCCAGGGAAATCGGCGCGAACAAGACCTGGCTGAGAATCTCACCGGAGAACACCATCGAGGACGCGCTGGACTCGGATCACGGGGACGCATTGGCCACCTACCTGGCCGTGGCGGCAGGAATCGCACCGCTGGGCTTGGCCGGCCTGAGCATCTTGCACACCGACCCCTCCGGCACACTCGTCCAGCAGGTGCGCACTCGATTCGGCGGAAGAATCATCCTGAACACCGGATTCAACGCTGTCACCTCCCTGCAGGACGCCCTTGATCTCACCGAGGGCGGTTGGGCCGATGCCGTGGTCGTGGGACGGCCCGCACTGGCCAACCCGGACCTGGTCCGCCGGTGGCAAGAAGGACTGCCGCTGAATGAACCGGACCACAGCACCTTCTACACCGAGGGATCCAAGGGCTACACGGACTACTCAACTTGGCAGAACTAGCAGAGTTGATCCCGGTCGCCGGCACGGTTTCGGCCGCGCATCGTTCGCGGATGGGTTCATGATGCCCGCTGCCGAAGGGGGCACCGATGGTACCTCTCACAACGCGGTCTCCCTCATTGGGCGAACCTGCTGTTTGATGAAGGGGAGAGAACGACCAGTACACGCGCAGATGCAAGCGACAGCAACCAATACGAAGAAACGAAAAGACTTTGACCTCAGAAACTCCCGGCAGCCGCGCCGAAAGCGAAGCGGCCACGCCCGCACCCGGTGCAGCAGCAACCGGGCTTGCCGAAGCGGCACCGCCCACGCCCGGGTTCCCGGCAGTGGCTCAGGACCGGCTGCCACTGCCGGCCCTTCTGGTCATGGCGCTCATGGGGTTCATCCTCATTGCCACCGAAACCATGCCGGCGGGTCTGCTGCCGCAGATCGCCAGCGGGCTGGGCATCGCCGAAGCCACTGCTGGTCAAATGGTCACCGCCTACGCGCTGGGCACCGTGGTCCTCACGATCCCTGCCATCGCGCTGACTCGCGGGATGCGGCGCAAGCCGGTATTCCTCGCCGGCATTCTGGGCTTCCTGTTGGCGAATATCGTCGCGGGCTTCTCTAACGACATCATCCTGTCCCTGGCCGCCAGATTCGCCGCCGGTGCCTTTTCCGGTTTGGCGTGGGGAATGATGGCCGGATACGCACGCCGGATTTCGGCGGCGAAGTTCGCTGGCAGGGCCTTGGCCGTCGCCTCGATCGGCACCCCGCTCGGATTGGCCGTGGGCACGCCCCTCGGTTCGTGGCTGGGCACCACCTTTGACTGGCGCTTCGCCTTCTGGGCACTGTCGGTCTTGACGATTCTCACCGGCTTGCTCGCACTGGCAATCGTTCCCGATGCCCCCGGCCAGCGCGCAGAATCCCAGATCCCGATGGTACGGGTGTTCGCCATTCCCGGGGTATCGGTGATCCTCGTGGTCATCTTCGCGTGGATGCTGGCGCACAATACCGTGTACACCTATATCGCTTCCTATCTGCGCACGACAAATGCCTCCCTCACGGTTGATGTGGCCTTGGTGGTGTTCGGGGTGTCCGCCCTGATCGGCATCTGGATCACCGGTACCCTCATTGACCGCGCACCGCGACCGCTGGTGCTGGCCAGCCTCTCGATCTTCCTCATCGCGGGCGTCATCTTCATCGCCGGCAACCAATCCCTGATTGCCGTACTGGTGGCCCTTGCCCTGTGGGGCATCTCCTTCGGTGGGGCGGCACCGCAGTTGCAGTCGGCCATCAGCGCCGCCAGCGGTGAGAACGCCGATGTCGCCAATTCCCTGCTCGGCGTCGCATTCAATGTCGCCATCTTCTTCGCGGGCATCGTTGGCGCAGTGTTGATCAGCACCGCCGACGGACTGGTCCTACCCGTCCTGATGGTCGCGCTGGCAGCCGTAGCCCTGGCTATTGCCTTCACCGCACGCCGCTATGCTTTTCCTCCCCGGTAAAGTCCGGACCAAGTGAGGCGAAATTGTGTCTCACGCACCGCTCGCCGAATTGCGACCGGACACGCAGCATATCCCTTCAAGCAATCAAGGCGCACGCAGCCTCATCTGCCGCTGAGCCTCTCGCAACGAACGAAATCGAGCGCAGTGCAGTGGGCGCTAGACACAAGAGAAAGGCACGACGAATGCGTCGAAACCACATCATCGCCGGATCCCTGGCACTGTTGCTGGCCCTGACCGGATGCACCCAGATCGGGGAAACCAACCCCTCGACCCCACCAACGAGCACGGCACCAACGCCAGCCGCCACGCCTAGCACGTCGCCGTCCACCGCATCTGCACCCTCGACGAGCCCGAGCGCATCCGCCGCGGAATCAACGGCCTCGGAAGCGCCAGCCGCACAATTGCCAGTTGTGCGCTTCACCTCGGGGCAGACGTCCGTCGATGTCACCATCAAGCCGGAGAACCCCACCGCCAGGGACTTTCTCTCGATGCTTCCGCTCACCGTGCCGGTTGAGGAGTTCGCGGGACGGGAAAAGCTCGCGGATCTGCCCCGGGAGCTGGTGACGGAAGGCTCTCCGGGATCGGACCCCGTGGACGGGGACTTGATCTACTTCAAACCATGGGGAAACCTCGGGTTCTACTACAACACCTCGGGCATCGGCTACTCGGACCAAACCATCCACCTCGGGACCTATGACGCCACTGCCGAACAATTGGAACTCCTCGAGGGCAGCAACATCACCGTCGAACTTGTCGATTAGCCCCGGCGCATCGGCATGCACCGCCGGTCCGAACAGGCGGAGCGCCCACCATACATTCCGCCGGCCCCACGGGCCGACGAGCCAATACCCAGGAGAAGACCTTGAAAAAACTACGAACAGCATCGGTGCTGGCCGCCGGAGCGGGGATCAGCTTCCTGCTGAGCTCATGCGCTCCGACGCCTCCGGCCCAGCCCCCAGCCACCGCTCCGGCCGCTTCTTCATCGCCGTCAACATCCCAGTCGACAGAACCAGCCGGGCAAGCGGCGCCCACTGGCACCCCGCGTGTGGTCAGCAGCGGCTTGGAAGCACCGTGGTCGGTGGTGTTCCGTGATGGAACGGCCTTGGTCAGCGAACGCGACAGCGCCCGCATCCTGGAACTGGCCGAAAACGGAAGCTCCCGGGCCATCGGGACGGTCCCTGGGGTGGCCGGCTCCGGTGAGGGTGGACTGCTGGGTATGGCGGTGGATGATCAAGGACGGCTGTACGTCTACTCCACGGGTGCCGGGGAAAATCGGATCCAGCGCTTCGATATCACGGGAACACCCGGGGCGCTGGCCCTCGGCGATGCGGTGACTATTCTCGACGGGATCGACTCGGCGAGCTACCACGACGGCGGCCGCCTGGCTTTTGGCCCGGATAAGATGCTCTATGCCACCGTGGGTGACGCCGGGCAGGCCGGCCAGGCACAGAACCTGGATTCCCTGCTCGGCAAGATCCTGCGGATGACCCCGGATGGCAGCGTTCCCGAAGACAATCCGTTCGCTGGCTCCCTGGTCTACAGCTATGGGCACCGCAATCCGCAGGGACTTACCTGGGCTCAGGACGGAACGATGTTTGCCACCGAGTTCGGGCAAAACACCTGGGACGAGCTGAACATCATCACCGCCGGGGCCAACTACGGGTGGCCGACGGTCGAGGGCATTGAGGAGGCCGAAGGCTTCACGAATCCCGTGCAGCAGTGGGCCCCGGATGTGGCCAGCCCCAGCGGCATGACCCACATTGACGGGACGCTGTTCATCGCCAACCTGCGCGGAACGGTGCTACGCGCGGTTCCGGTTGCGGATCCCGCCACGTTCACCGACCACTACGACGGCGAGTACGGACGCATTCGGGATGTCACGGAATCCCCGGACGGGGAGCTGTGGTTCCTGACCAACAACACCGATGGCCGGGGGACACCCGGACCGGAGGATGACCTGATTCTCGGCGTGGATCTGGGAAGCGAATAGGGTCCACCTGCCGACGCTCCGGACTCATTTGAACTATGGGCGGTGCTGCCTGGTCCTTACCGGACGGCACCGCCTGTCGGTGAAAGCACAGGGAACGAGATCAGGACCACCTACTGCACCAATGGTTTCCATAGCCACGTCCACAGAGCGGAACGGAAAATGCGGCATCACGATGGTTCGGTTTGGCTCCGCGGATCTGTGCCAGCTGCCTACGGTTGCAAAATGCCTTGACTGGCGGTGTTCCACGTCGGTTTTGACGTTAGATTTCAGCATGCCTCTAAAGCAAGGTAATTGAGTATAGGAAAAACTTATAGTCCTATATAGATCTATATAGATCACGAGGTACAAGAAGGAACCAGATCCGAACCTGTACGATTCCGGAGCCGGATCGCGCTCAGGGTTTTGGCTGGTCTCGATGCTGATATCGCCCCTATCGACTAGCGCATAGCTCGTGTCAAGAGATTCTCGTACGTTCGTCTACTAGTCTTTAGTTGACTGAAAAGCAGCGGGAAAACTGTGCTGTAGAACCGGATGTAGAATTTGGCCGAAGGTGCTTTTGATGCTCTAATTGCTGAAGCCGGGAACTACCCCTATTTTCTTGCAAGTATTCGGCAGCGCCATATGGCCTGTGGCTCCGAATCCCCATTCCCAGCCTAGGGCGGACAGCCAGCTACCGAGCCGGGCAAGGCTCAGTTGGATGCGGGATTATTTCATGCCCGTGGGGAACGGTCGGCTCCGCCAGAAGTAGAACGCGTGGACGCCATGGCGGCGGATCGCGATGAGGCTGTACGAAGTGCGGTCCTCGCTCGTCGTCAAAGGCTCTCCTGTACAGCGCCAGGGATGTCCAGTTACATCGAGCGCCACCGAAGGCTGACTTGACTGAAGACCAGGCAACCGGCACCGGCTTAGTAGTACACCGCCAGCGGGCCATTAGGTCCGTCGATTACCTGCACAGGCGTCTCGAAAACCTCGCTGAGGATTTCGTCATTCATGATCCGTTCCGGGGTGCCGAACTGGACCACCTTGCCGTGCTTCATCGCGCAGATGTAGTCCGCGTAATGCCCGGCGAAGTTGATATCGTGCAGCACGATCACGATGGTGCGGAACAGTTCCTGGGCCGTGCGTTTCAAGTGCTGCATGCCGAGGTTGTTCAGCGGTTTATCTGAACCTTCATCTGTATAGCGGTTATTGCACGATCTGGAAATTTGAAACTAGATTTCTGCGTCGATCGAGACTCGGCGTGGACTTTGCCCCCGAGGGCAGTACGAAGTCACGTGCAAAGGCGTCCAAGTCCTGTGTTTTCCAGCGGTAGGCTAGATCAATGCAACTAGTGGGAGACAGCTGATCTGAAATATCGATGCTGAGCAGTCTTATTGCCGCAAAATCCGGGTCCCAGTCACTTTCCTCAAGCAACTTTAATCCCACTTCAGTGTCGTATAGCCTGTTGCTGATTTCTTCTGAATGTTGGTACCAATAAGCTGCCAATGCGAGGTCTTTTGCATCCTTATCGCTGCTGTAGTGGACTGAGCGGTCAATCCAAGCCCTCATTTTTAATGCTGCGTACCCCGCGGGTTGTGGCAGTCGTATGTTCTGTCCGGTAGGAAGGAGGAGAGGGATAGATCGGCTGTAGACGTCCTGGAATCCGAAGACCACAAGTTCTTGGCCTCGCGGTGCGGGGGAGCTGATACCTTCTGGATCCTCTATGGCACCAAACGGCATGATGTCTACGGGAGTTTTTGCAATTATGTAACGGATCCCGTTGCTTCCGCTTTTCGGATACAAGGCGTCTATGCGCTCGGTGATTTTCCAGTCGTTCACGGCGATAGCTATGTCCGCATCGCTCGTAGATCGCACCTCGAAAGCATGACCAAGCGCAGAATGGATGATATCTCGACTACCAGCGCCTATGAGGAGAATGTTCTCTGGAATAAGCGGAGTATTGCAGGTCAGTTCTTCGATCACTGGCGAAATCGTGTCGAAAAGACGAACGTTTACACGGTTCAGATTCAGCATAGAGATGATTCTCGTAGTTGAAGGGCGGCTTCACGTTGACGACCGTCATTTGACGCGAGGAGGTCCGCATACGTGAGTAGTAGAGGAGCCTGATAAATTCCAGGATGATCTGGCTCATCCGGCGCTTCCCAAAATTTCTGACGAATGTATATATTGGGCGCTTCAGTATCGCGCCGCCATCTGCGTGCCCGCAATAAGCTCGTAGGGAGACCTTCGGTATAAAGTACTACAGTTTCTGGCTGGACTAGAACTGGAGCGGCGGCTTCGCCTCCAACGTAAACCGTCTGGTCCTTGATTTTCAGATTGCTCCAATCTCCGGCGAAGTGATGCGTTCTTGACTGTGAGCCAAGGCCGGTGGGATACGAAGCCGCCCATTGATCGATAAGGATTTCGCGTTGATGGGACGACAGCTTCCTGCGATCATCTAGGAAACCGTACTGAGTGAGCAGTTCTAATGTCTCTTGCGTCTGGCCGATGGATGTTCCAGCGGCACGGGCAAGCTGTCGGATTGGCCTTTGGAGTAATTCGGGCCAAGTGAGGATGGCAAATATTATCTGGGATCGTTTCAGGCTGAAGAGGTTCACGCCGCCGCGTTTGAGCTGGGTGTAGTGCGGAGTGGATGATCGTGGAGCACGTCGTCCGCGGATATCAATATGAACGCCTTTGAAACTAACAAATGCATTACCAGCTTGATCGATGTAGTTAACGCCCTGTAGCCGGAAGATTTCGGCGCTTCGTTCGGTGATGCGTGGTCCGACAAGAAGGAGCTTCCGACTCCCGTCTAGGGTGCGGTCGCGCCATTGTTGAGAAGTGGCAGTCATGGTATCGGTGTACCCAAGAAGAAATTTACCTTGACCATGCTCATGAGCAAGCGTTACCGCCAGCGCATCATCTGTAGATATGCGAGCGAAATCGGTGTTCTCAATGATTTTCAGCCCCAACTCTTCGAATCGCTCGAGTAGGCCAGCTGCGAGTTCTCTGTTCATCACAATCCCTCATGTTCAACGTAACTGCATTTTCATTCTAAATGAAAAATGGGTAATAGTGAACGCTAAAGTGTGAATTCTCGTTCTTGGTGGATCGGGCCCCACGGGATCCTGGAGTGGATAGTGGTGATTCTTGGGTTGAATACCGCACGTTCGTCGCAAGATCCTGAAGGTTCAGGATGTTGCAACCGTTGGAACCCGCCCAATTATGGTCGCGGCGTGACTGCCAGCTGCTCGAATACTAAGCTTCGCGCTTAGTAGTACACCGCCAGCGGGCCATTAGGTCCGTCGATTACCTGCACAGGCGTCTCGAAAACCTCGCTGAGGATTTCGTCATTCATGATCCGTTCCGGGGTGCCGAACTGGACCACCTTGCCGTGCTTCATCGCGCAGATGTAGTCCGCGTAATGCCCGGCGAAGTTGATATCGTGCAGCACGATCACGATGGTGCGGTTCAGTTCCTGGGCCGCGCGCTTCAAGTGCTGCATCATCAATACCGAGTGCTTCATGTCCAGATTGTTCAGCGGCTCGTCCAGCAGCACCGTTTCGGTGTCCTGCGCCAGCACCATGGCCACGTAGGCGCGCTGGCGCTGGCCGCCGGAAAGCTGATCGAGGTAGCGGCCTTCGAGCTCTGCCAGGTCCAAGAAATCAATGGACCTGGAGATGATCTCTTCATCCGCTTGGGTCAGCCGTCCCTTGGAGTGCGGGAAACGGCCGAAGCCGACCAGCTGGCGTACGGTCAACCGGGTGACGAAGTGGTTTTCCTGGCGCAGGATCGACACGATCTTGGCCAGATCCTTGGAAGCGGTGGAAGCAACGTCGTAGCCGGAGACCTCGATGCTGCCCGAATCGATGCCCAGCAGGCGTCCGACCATGGTGAGCATGGTGGACTTGCCTGCCCCGTTGGGACCCACCAGGGCGGTGATGCCGCCGGTCGGGATTTCGAGGGTAACCGGTCCAATGGCCACCTCTGAGCTGTACTTCTTGTGTACTTCTTTGAGGGTAATCACAGCCGGCCCTTTCGCAGGATGAAGATCAAGAATGTCACGCCGCCCACGGCCTCGATAATGATGCCCACCACGCCCTGGGCGTAGAAGATATTTTTCATCACGAAGTACGCACCGGCGAGCACTACAAAGCCGGTGAGGAATGCGACGGGGAAAATGAAGCGGTGGTCGTAGGTGTCCGCCAGCTGGTAGGCAAGAGTCGCCACGAGGAAGCCGAGGAATGTCATCGGACCGACCAGCGCGGTGGATACCGCCATCAAGATCGACACGAAGAATAGTGTGCGCATCACCTCGGAACGGTGATTGATGCCAAGGTTCATGGTGGTATCGCGGCCGAGGGATACGATATTCATTTTCCGGGAATTCGAGATCAGGAAGAATCCCGCGATGAGGATCAGCGGGATGGCCACCGGCAGGTAACTCATATCCGCATTGTTCATCGAACCGAACAGCTTCGCGGTCAGGATGTCGAACTCGCTCGGAGCGAGCATGCGCTGCATGAAGGTGGATATCGATCCGAGGCCCGCGCCCAGAATGATGCCGATCAGCAGCATGATCTGGATATTGCCCAGCTTGCCGGAGAGCAGCCAGCCGTAGAGCAGGCAGGCCAGGATCACCATGACCGCCACCTGCAAGCTGAACTGCCACAATCCCTGCAGCGCGACTACGCCGGCGGTGCCCATGAAGAACACCGAAGCGGTCTGCACCGCCACATAGAGGGATTCGAAGCCCATAATCGATGGAGTGATGATGCGGTTGTTCGTGACCGTCTGGAATGACACCGTCGCAACTGCCTGGCAGAAGGCGACGATGGCCATGGTCAGGATGCTGCTGGCGCGCATCTTCGCGATCAGCCAGAAGCCATCGGAACCCACTGGCATCGGGTTGTCCCATGCCAGTAGTCCAAAGCTGAAACTAAGCGCCAAGACCAACATGATGGAGAAGATGGCCCAGTAGCGGCCGCGAATCCTCTTCGTCGGCAGTGCGCCGGATGCCCGGCCAAAGATTGGCGGCGCGGATAGCTTGGGGGTGGTTCGTGGGGGAGTCATGAGCTTAGCCAAGTTTACGCTGCCTAAGGAGCAGGGAGATGAAGACTACCGCGCCAAGCACACCGAGGATCAGGGATACCGGAATCTCGAAAGGCATGATGATGGTGCGGCCAATCAGGTCGCAGACGGTGGTGATGGCGATGCCCAGAAGGCACACCCAGGGCAGGTTGCTGCGCAGGTCATCTCCGCGGAACATGGATACGATATTCGGCACGATGAGTCCCAGGAATGGAAGGTTGCCGATGACCACGGTGACTACACCGGTGGCAATCGCAATCAGGCCGGTGCCCAGAAGCATCACCTGGCGGTAATTCAGCCCCACGTTCGTGGCGATTTCTTCGCCGAGCCCGGCCACGGTGAAACGGTCGGCCACGATGAAGATTGCGATGGCCACGATGGCCACGATCCACAGCACCTCGTATTGTCCGCGGATTACCGAGGTGAAGGAACCTGCGAACCAAATACCTAGGGACTGGAGCATGTCGGTCTGCAGGGCAATGAAGGAGGAGAAGGCGCCCACCACGGCGCCAAGCATGATCCCCACGATGGGCACCGTCAACGAGGCTTTCAGCGAGACGCGCTGCAGGAACAGGAAGAAGACCATGGTGCCGATGAAAGCGAAGATGATCGCCACGGTCATCTTGGCAAGCAGCGAGGCTTCCGGGTTGATGATCAGCACCGTCAGCAATCCCAGTCCGGCCCACTCAGTGGTGCCGGTGGTAGTTGGTTCCACGAAACGGTTCTGCGTGAGCAGCTGCATGACCAGACCGCTCATAGCCATCGCGGCTCCGGCAAGAACCAGGGCGATGGTGCGTGGGATGCGGGTGACGGCGAACATCGCCGATCCGTCATCGGTGCCGAAGATGTCGTAGACACCGGTGAACAGGGAGAAGCCCAACAGGACGATGACGCCGAGGATGCCAAGCATCAGCTTGGGTTCAAGGAGTCTGCCCTTGGGCTTGACCGCAGGGGTCGTAGTAGTCATGGTGCCGCCGTGTATTTGATGTGTGGTGGATACGACTACGTGGCGGAGCCGGGTATCGGCTCCGCCACGTAGTCGCTATTCAGCGTTCTGGTTACTTGGCTTCCAGCGCATCTGCAAAATCATTGAAGAACTCGGTGTAGGTCTGGATACCTTCGTTGGTGTAGGTATCTGCAGGCATGACCACTACGTTTCCTTCCTTAGCAGCGGTGACGTTCGCCAGTGCTTCGGATTTCTTCAGTAGGTCAGCGGCCGGGGTGTAGCCGGCTTCCTCGCTGGCAACCGCGCCGTCGCGGTCAAGGACGAGAATCCAGTCGGGGTTCGACTTTGCGATTGCCTCTACCGAAATATCGTCGCCCTCGTGATCGGTGGAGGAATCTTCGACCACTAGTGCCGGGGTGAGGCCTAGAATGTCGAAGGCCGGGCCGACGCTTCGTCCGCTGCCCGGAGCGGAGTAGTTGATCTCGCCGCCGGAGGTGATCAGACCCATAACCGTGGCGTCCTTGTTGTATGCGGCCTTGGCGCGTGCAACTGCCTTATCGAAGTCATCGGTCAGTGCCTTGGCTTCTGCCTGCTTGTCGAAGATCTCGCCCAGGACGGTGGTCTGACGCTTCAGCTCTGCATCGAAGGCCTCGCCTTCGCGTGGGTCAAGATTCACGATGGTTGCTTCGGGAGCCAGCGCGGAAATCTTCTCTGCGTGCTGGGTGAATCGCTGGCCGTTGATGATCAGGTCCGGGGCCACCTCGACAATTGCTTCGAGGTTTGGCTCGCGGTGGCTGCCGAGGTCAACGACCTTTTCATTTTTGGCGTAGCTGATGGTGTCTGGCATCAGTGCCACGGCGCCGGCGGTCAGCTCGATGCCCCAGGCCTCGAGGGTTTCGAAGGTGCGGTTGTCGGTTGCAACTACCGACTTCGCAGGGGTGTTAATGGTGTGTTCGCCGTTGTTGTCAGTGAAAGTCACCGTGGAAGTGGACGCTGGTGCGGACTCTGCCGGGGCTTCAGCGTTGGCGCCGCAAGCTGTCAGGGAGAGTGCTGCAACGCCCAGCAAAGCTGCGGCGCGAAGTTTCATGGAAGCCATGTCATCCTTTAGGGCAGGCGACCGGCATTGGTCGCGCAAGTGAGTGATCTGATAATTAGCCTAGCCTAAGCTGACCTAAATCGAATAAGCCAGCATGCTGTTACTTAGCTCACTCAATCCACGTCTACCCGTCCGAGTTTTGGATTTTTCAGGTACTTATCTGCGTTTAGTTAGGTGAGCCAAGCTATTTATCCGAGCAATATAGTGCACCGAAGCATTGCTAAATTATTCTTATTTCCCAGTTTTTCCTGTTGCGGGATGTTCATTTACCGTCATGAACCGCTGCCGCCACGGCAGATGGGCACTATGCGCAGAGCTAGGATGCAAGCATGAACGATTCTCTCGATCAAATCAGTTGGCCCGTGACTACTCAGCGTCTCTCGCTGAGACGGCTCGAGGTTGCTGATGCGCAAGCGACGTGGGAGTACCGGAAGCTGCCCGAGGTGCAACGCTGGATCACATCATGCGCCGAGGATTTCCCGCAGTATCTGGAGCAATTCTTAGAGGCCAGGCGGTATGCGCATGATGTCGCAGTTCAGCTACTGGATGCACAAGGCCAAGCCCAATTGATCGGGACGGTCATGGTGAAAGTAAAAGACGGCTGGGGGCAAAGAGAAATTGCAGGAGCGACTCGAGGCGTTGAAGCCGAAATCGGCTGGAGCTTCAACCCGCAGTATGGTGGCGTCGGATATGCCAGCGAAGCGGTACGTGGGGTGATTGAGCTATGTTTCGGGCCGCTGGGATTACGCCGCGTCGTGGCCGAATGCTTCGCCGAGAACGAACCATCCTGGCGGCTCATGGAGCGAGTGGGCATGCGGCGCGAGGGTTACAGCAAACGCGACGGACTGCACCGAAATGGTCAATGGATGGACGGCATGACCTATGCGCTCTTGGCCGAAGAATGGCCGACCCTTCCCAAACACTGAATGGCTGCGAATATGAGTGAAGCCTCCAACGCTTGTCGCGTTGGAGGCTTCTTGTCATCACTCGCACCTTCAAGAGGTACTTAAGACTCTAAATGGACACTCTGAGAAAAGACTGAGCTGGAACTTGGGTTTCACTCAATAAGCAAAGTACCCGGGCTCAGGCAGACAAGTCACTGGTTACTCGGCTTATCGGCCACCCGGTGATCGTCTTGGGGCGAGGAGTTGCGTAGGTTCGCACCTTTGATGTGCTCAGGCCCATGCGAACCAAGGATTCGGCAATGGTCACTGCAGCACGCACCCCATCAACGATTGGTACGCCAGTGGCTTCGCTGACCTGTGCCTCTAATTCGGCCATGCCGCCGCAACCAAGGCAGATCACTTCCGCCTTATCGATTAGCACTGCTTGCCGTGATTGCTCCACGATGGCCGCGACGGCTCGTTCAGGATCGGATTCCAGCTCTAAGACACCCAAACCGCTGGCGCGCACCGAGGCCAGCCGGTCGGTGAGCCCGGCAAGTTTCAAGCGGTCCTCAATCAGCGGGACTGTCCGGTCCAGAGTGGTCACCACCGAGTACTTGTGACCCAGAAATTGTGCGGTTGAGGCCGCTGCCTCGGTGATGTCAACGACGGGTACGTCCAGGAGTTCTTGAAGTCCTTCCCGTCCGTGCTCTCCGTAGCCTGCCTGGATGACCGCGTCGTAGTCTCCGGGATAGTTGACGACTTTGTCCATCACGGCGATGGCGGCGAGGTAGCTCTCAAAGTTTCCCTCGCAGGAGTCTGCACCAAAATCTGGAGTCAGCTCGATGATTTCGGTGCCCGGCGAGGCGACGTTGCGAGCCGATTCGCCGATTGCGTGAGTCATTGAGGCCGTCGTGTTCACATTAACAATGAGAATGCGCATGTTTAGTTCCTTAGTATTCAGTGCTTTGGAGTGACGGCGATGGCTTCGCCATCGATATCCGTCAGGTCCAGATGACGCTTGGCCAATATCAGGTAGGTGACTGCGCCGGCTCCCGAACCGAGGAACCATGCGAACGGTCCGACAACATGAAGTGCGGGCAAGAATGCCAGAAGCAAAGCGAAGACCGAGCTAATCGCTAGAGAAAGCACTGCGCGGTAGTTGACTCCACGGGTGAAGTAGTAGGTGCCTTCCGGATTGGTGCGGTAGAGATCCAAGACATTGATTCGGGCACGTCGCACGATCCAGTAGTCGGCCATGATGATGCCGAATAGCGGGCCGAGGAGCGCTCCGAGCCCGCCGAGGAAGTAATTGATGATTTCAGGGGAGTTGTACAAGTTCCATGGCAGGATCACCAGACCGATGAAGCCGGAGATCAGGGCGGCGGCGCGGAAGTTCAGCTTCTTGGGGAAGAGGTTGGTCAGCGCGTAGGTTGGCGCCACGAAGTTTGCCATCAGGTTCACCGCGATGGTCAGAATTAGCAGGGCACCGGAGGCCAGAACAAGCAACAGCGTGTTGGGGATGGCTTCGACGACGTCTGAAGGCGAGGTAATGACCGCGCCGTTTATGGAGAATTGGGTCCCGGTGAGCACCACGACTATGGCTCCGAAGAACAACATATTCAGTGGAATGCCGAAGAAGTTACCGCGCACGATAGCGTTCTTTGAGGTGGCGCCGCGGGTGAAGTCGCAGAAGTTCAAAACGAATGTTCCGTAGATGGAAACCCACAAGGCTGCAGCTCCAAAGATGCCGACCCACATGTCCAGCCCGGATTTTGATTCCCCGGTCGTCATGGAGACGTTGAACCCTGATTCAAAGAGCATCCAGATGGCCAGCGCTAGGAAGGTGACGAGAATGACCGGGCCGGCGAAGGCCTCGTACTTACGTATCATTTCCATTCCGTAGCTGACAATCACCAGTTGGACTGCCCAGAGAGTTATGAAGCAGATCCAGCCAAGGGTATCGAGTCCGAGGAAGCTGCTCGCCTGCAAGCTAGCTGCGCCCGGTGCCAGTGCGATAACCATGACGCTGAGCACCTGGGAAGCCAAGAACGTTTGAATGCCGAACCAGGCAATTGCCACGGCACCACGCAACAGCGCCGGAATCTGCGCACCGTTGATGCCAAAGGCAATGCGGCTCATAACGGGGAAAGGAACACCGGTCTTCTCGCCCATGAAGCCCGAGAGATTCAGTAGCGCGAAAAGGAGAATTGCTCCGATGCCCAGCGCCCCGAGGATCTGCCAACCGCTCATTCCGAGCGCGAACAAACCGATGGCAAATGCGTAGTTACCCAAAGAGTGAACGTCGTTAGCCCAGAGGGTGAAGATGCTGTATGAACTCCAAGTACGCCCGGTGCGTGTCGTCGGAGCGAGATCTTCGTTGTACAGCGTGGCGCTTAGCTCGTGTGGGTTGGAGGGGTCAATGCGTTCGTTTTGCGATTGAGTGATGATTGTTGGCGCGGAGGTGGTCTCCGGAATATTTTGCCCCATGGTGAGGTCCTATTCTCAGGTGCGTACTGGGATTCGAAGTTTGTTCTCGGCGTTGAGAAGCGATTGAAACTACGAATTGCCTGCAGTGCGCATGATTGAAACATGCTGGTCTATGCGTATGGAAGAAGCTGCGTGTTTGCCCGCTGAGGGGGCGAGATAACGCGTTACGGATAGATCGGCTGGCCGAAGTTCAGATAGAACTCGGTCGGTGTGCCCACCACGGGCTGGGCTTCATGCTGCAGTCGCCAGGCTGGCTTTTCTGCGCGAGTCCCTATGAGTTGCGTGCTCATGGCTGCTCCTGAGTTAGAGAAATTCACTCCGAGATGTTTGCCGCATCGATTGTCTACCAACTGTATGTTGTGGATCACATTACCGCAATAGAAAATCTAGATTTCACTTTGTGGAATTTTTTGGGGTGCGTGCTGACTAGTATTTTGAGCCAGAAGTCGTATTTAGTCGACGACTTGAGAGTTGAAGCGTTGCTCAATTAACTGACTAGCCGGGCCCTGGGTACGGGGTAGCTGCCGCGCATTGGTTCCCGAGTTCCAGAGCCTGCATCCGGCCCGGTGCAAGCATGCACCGGGCCGGATGCAGGACACCACGGTTGTATTTACTGGCGATTGTGCAGCGTAATTTCAGGAATGGCATCCGCGGTGGGTCCGCCGCCAAACTTCGGTGAAGGTTTTTCGCCGGCGGCCAGACGGGCGAGCTCGGCTGCTTCGTATTCCTCTTCCTTGCCCAGCATGCGGGCGGTGTCTTCGTTGGTGATTTCGCCGGCGAAGGCTCTCTTCATGGTTTCGCGGTCAAACTGGCCTTCCCATTTAGCGACCACGAAGGTCGCCACGCAGTTCCCCAGCAGGTTGACGACTACGCGCATGGAGTCCATGATGCGATCGGCGCCAAGCAGTAGGGCCACGCCGGCTACCGGGAAGATTCCTAATGCCGCGGCGGTGGCAGAAAGTGCGAGGAAGGAGGAGCCGGGCACGCCGGCCATCCCCTTTGAGGTCAGCAGCAGCACACCGAGGGCGGCTAGTTGCTGGCCGAAGCTCAGGTCGTGCCCAAAAGCTTGAGCCAGGAAGAGTAGGGAGATGGAAAGGTAAATAGCGGCGCCATCCAAATTGAACGAGTAGCCGGTGGGTACCACTAGTCCGGTGGTGGCGCGTGAGCATCCGGCGTTAGTCAGCTTGGTCATGATGCGTGGCATTACCGATTCGGTTGATGCCGTGCCTAGCGCCAGCAAGAATTCTTCGCGGGTGTAGCGAATGAATTGCCATAGCGGGACTCGGGCGAATGTCCAAGCGATGATGAATAGCACTCCAATGAACAACAGCGCCGCAACGTAGCAGGCAATGATCAATTTGGCATAGGTGCCCAATGTTTCGATGCCGTACTGGCCGATGATGAAGCCCATGGCGCCGAAAGCTCCCAATGGGGCGACCTTCATAACCCAGCTCATGACCTTGAAGATCAATTCGAGGACGTTTTCAAAGACCGCCAGGAGCGGCATGCAGCGCTCTTTGCCAACGACGACAATGGCAGCGCCAAAGAACACCGAGAAGAAAAGTACCTGCAACAGATTGTTATCGGCAAATGCGCCGATTACGCTGACCGGAATGATGCCGAGAATGAAGTCCGCAGCACCCTTGGCTTCGCCGGTTTTCTCTTGAAGCGAGGAGTCGTCCAGCGTGGAGGGGTCTATGTTCAGTCCTGCGCCAGGCTGGACGAGGTTGGCGATGATCAGTCCGAAGACCAAGGCAAAGAGCGTTGCACTGGTGAAGTACACCAGGGCCTTGATGCCCACGCGGCCCACCGCCTTCACATCGCCGACGGCAGCGATGCCGGTGACGATGACCAGGAAGATGAGTGGCGCGATGATCATCTTGATCAACATGATGAAGCCATCACCCAATGGTCTGAGCTCGGAGCCGACAGCGGGCCAGAAGTGGCCTATGAGCACTCCGGCGAGGACCGCTACTCCGAGTTGAACGAACAATGATTTGTAGAGGCGCTTTTTGGGTTTCGGCTTTGCCTTGGCAAAGTCTTCGGTTGATGATTTTTTCACGACTGCTCCAGAGGTTGATTGCTCGCGAGGTATATGCCATGTCGAAGGACTGCCCCAACTGTAATGTGCATCACAAGATTTCCGCAAGGGAAAATTGAATTTCCGTTATGCGAAATGAATTCTTTCCGAGATGTGGAATATTGATGTAATTAGCCCCATGTCGCGCCCCTAGCCCTCGGTGGACTTCGTTGCATTGCAGGCGACATGCTTCCGGAGTACCTCTATCTAGGGTGGGGCAAGTGATGGGCTTCGGAGGGTTGACAGTGATCTGGGTCTCGACTTAGAGTTTTCATAAAGCAAAACAAACATTCCACAAGATGGAATATTTGAAATAGGTTTTGAAGGGAAATCCAGTGCCTTACACTCTGAACTGCTCGATTCTGCTCACCGAACTACCCATCAATCAGCGCGCCGAAGCAGCCAAGCAGGCGGGGTTCGACAGTGTTGAATTCTGGTGGCCATTTGACTCCGCCGTGCCGAGCGACAAGCAGGTAGATGAATTCATTGGCTCTATCAAGAATGCTGGAGTGCAGCTGGACGGATTGAACTTCTTCGCCGGTGACATGCCAGCGGGGGACAGGGGCTTAGTTTCGTGGATGGGGCGCAGCGCTGAGTTCCGCGAGAATGTTGACGTGGTTACCGCAATCGGCGAGGCCACCGGATGCCGAGCTTTCAACGCCCTCTACGGAAACCGGCTTGCCGAATCCACCGCTCAGGCTCAAGACGAGCTGGCCCTTGAGAATCTATTGGTGGCCGCCGGCGGCGTCGAACGCATTGGCGGAACCGTACTGATCGAACCTGTGTCCGGCACGGAGGCCTACCCGCTGAAGACCGCTGCCGACGCTCTCAGTGTGGTCAATAAGGTCAAGGCTGCTGGGCAGAGCAATATAGCCCTGTTGGCCGACTTCTATCATCTGGCAGTCAACGGGGATGACGTCGCACAGGTCATCGAAAACCATGCGAAAGATTTCGGCCATATCCAAATTGCGGACGCACCCGGACGTGGCGCACCTGGAACCGGCGATCTGCCCTTGATGGCCTGGATCGAACGCTCCCGCCAGCTCGGCTACACCGGCAAGGTAGCCCTGGAATACAAGCAGGACACGCAGACTGCCTTTGAATGGCTTGCCACCGCAGGCGCTAACGCCTCCTAAATTTCCACTCGCCTGCCTTGCTGGCCGCCAAAAAACTTTGGAGAATCACATGTCACAGAATGTTGCATTTATTGGTTTGGGAATCATGGGACTGCCCATGGCCAAGAATCTCGTCACCGCAGGCTTCAATGTCACCGGTTTCAACCGCAGCGAAAAAGCCACCAAGGAGCTTACCGCAGCCGGTGGTCACGCGGCAGGCTCAATCGCCGAAGCGGTCAAGGACGCGGACTTCATCATCACCATGGTTCCTGACTCGCCTGATGTCGAGGCGGTAACCACCGGTGCCGAGGGCCTGTTCGCTCACGCGAAATCCGGGGCTATCTGGATCGATAATTCCTCTATCCGTCCCGACGTTGCGGTGAACCTTTCGAACTCCGCGCGTGAAGCCGGACTGCGTCCGCTGGACGCACCAGTATCTGGCGGCGAGCAGGGAGCCATCGACGCGGTACTCTCCATTATGGTCGGCGGCGAACCTGCGGACTTCGCTGCTGCCAAGCCGGTCCTCGAAGCAGTTGGCAAGACCATTGTCCTAGTTGGTCCCTCCGGATCCGGACAGACCGTCAAGGCCGCAAACCAGCTGATCGTCGCGGCGAATATCCAGGCGCTCAGCGAAGCGGTGGTCTTCCTCGAAGCCTATGGCGTAGACACCAGCTCGGCATTGAAGGTGCTCGGCGGGGGACTTGCCGGCTCCAAGGTGCTTGATCAGAAGGGCCAGAAGATCCTGGACCGCGAATTCGGACCGGGCTTCCGCCTGGCCTTGCACCACAAGGACATGGGCATCGTCACCTCGGCCGCCCGAGAAGCCGGTGTGGTGCTTCCGATGGGTTCGCTAGTGGCCCAGCTGGTGGGTTCCACCGTCGCTAGTGGCGACGGCGCACTGGATCATTCCGGCCTCTTCCGCGGCGTACAGCGCCTTTCGGGCCAGAGCGAGTAAGTCTCCACGCTAGCTTCCACCGCAATCTTCCTGTGGCGGGTCCTACGCCTGCCTTCGGTAGCCGGCCCACCTTCCGGCGAGCAACAGTTTCGCCAGCAGGTGGAGTCCTTCGTTCCAGTTCGAGTCCGGCTTCCGGTGCTCGGGGTGGGCGTGAAGTCGATTCACTTCGTCGGCCCGCCACAGGTCATCCCTCATAATCTTGATTCTTCTTTCACCGCTCCGTTCGGGGCCGAACCATCGATAAGGATGTGTGATTTCAATGCCTAAGATGCGCGCAGTAGATGCCATCGTGCTGATCCTGGAAAAGGAAGGCTCCACCGAAGCGTTCGGCTTGCCCGGCGCGGCAATTAACCCGCTGTACTCGGCGATGAAACAGCATGGCGGAATCCGCCATACGCTGCACCGCCATGTCGAAGGTGCCTCGCATGCCGCGGACGGCTACTCGCGGGCCAGCGGCAAGATCGGTCTGTGCCTGGGTACCTCCGGGCCGGCCGGCACCGACATGATCACCGGCCTGTATGCGGCCATCGCCGACTCGATCCCGATGCTGTGCATCACCGGTCAGGCGCCAACCCACGTACTGCACAAGGAAGACTTCCAGGCGGTGGATATTGAATCCATCGCGAAGCCGGTGACCAAATACGCCAGCACCGTACTGGAGCCGGGGCTCGTTCCGGGAACCTTCGCCAAAGCCTTCCAGATCATGCGTTCGGGCCGCCCCGGCCCTGCGCTCATTGACCTGCCTATCAATGTGCAATTGGCCGAAATTGATTTTGATATCGATGCCTATGAGCCATTGGCACCCACCAAGCCTGAAGCAACCCGCGGCCAGGCAGAGAAGATTGTCGACCTGCTGCTGAGTGGCGAGCGTCCAATCATCGTTGCCGGCGGTGGCATCATCAACGCGAACGCCAGCGACAAGCTCGTGCAGCTGGCCGAAGAGCTGAACATCCCGGTCTCGCCCACCCTGATGGGGTGGGGCGTGATTCCGGATGATCACCGTTTGCAGTCGGGCATGGTGGGAATCCAGACTCACACCAAGTATGGCAACGAGTCCTTCCTGGCTTCGGACGTGGTGCTCGGAATCGGCAACCGTTGGGCGAACCGTCACACCGGTGGGCTCGAAACCTACCGTGCTGGGCGCAAGTTCATCCACGTGGATATCGAGCCAACTCAGATCGGTCGCGTCTTCGCGCCGGATCTGGGAATTACCTCGGATGCCGCGGCGGCTTTGGATTCGATTTTGGAGATCGTGCGCGAACGCAAGAGTGCTGGACTGATCCCCGACTACACGGAGTGGGCCGATCAGTGCACCGCCCGCAAGGGGACGAACCACCGCAAGACCAACTTCGATAACATCCCGATCAAGCCGCAGCGCGTCTACCAAGAGATGAACGAGGCCTTCGGCAAGGACACTACCTACGTATCAACCATCGGGCTCAGCCAGATCGCCGGCGCGCAGATGCTGCACGTCTATGGCCCACGCAAGTGGATCAACGCCGGCCAGGCCGGACCTTTGGGCTGGACCGGTCCGGCGGCATTGGGCGTCGTGCGTGGCAAGCCAGGAGAAAAAGTTGTGGCACTGTCTGGAGATTACGATTTCCAGTTCATGATTGAAGAGCTTGCGGTAGGTGCGCAGTTCAAACTGCCCTACGTGCACGTGGTGGTCAACAACTCCTACCTCGGCCTGATTCGCCAGTCGCAGCGTCCCTTCGAAATGGATTACCACGTCTCCTTGGGCTTCGACAACATCAATTCCCCAGAGACCAACGGCTACGGCGTGGACCACGTCAAGGTGGCCGAAGGACTCGGTTGCAAGGCCGTTCGGGTGAATGATCCGGCGAAGCTGGCCGAAGGTTTCGCTGAGGCAAACCGACTGGCCGACGAACACCAGGTCCCCGTGGTGGTTGAAGTGATCCTGGAGAAGGTCACCAACATTTCCATGGGAGCCCAGCTGGATGCGGTCAACGAATTTGAAGATCTTGCACTGGAGATTGGGGATGCGCCTACCGCGTTAGTGCCCATGAAATCCAGTGCCGGTGTGGGTGCCTGAGGTCGGTCGTCGCTGCCATTGGCAACTCCACTGAAAAGCGGGTGCGGTTATTTTCAAGATAGGAGATCATGGAAATAATCGCACCTTGCACTACTGAATTTTGTCTCAAGCTTTAAACGTAACGAGTAGGGAACGACTCATGAGCATCAACGAAGCTGTTGAACGTGAAACCAACGGAAACACAGATCTGGGCTTCGATCTGGTGATCCGCGGCGAACGCATCTTGACTACCGCCGGCATTGCCGCCCGCGAAATCGGCGTCCGCGACGGAAAGATCGTGGCCATTGAGCCGCTGGGAAATAATCTGCAGGGCGCACGCACGATAGAGATCGGTGACGAGGAGGTATTGCTCCCGGGCTTGGTGGATACCCATGTCCACGTCAATGAGCCTGGGCGTACCGAGTGGGAAGGCTTCGAGTCTGCTACCAAGGCCGCAGCGGCAGGCGGCGTCACCACGATCGTGGACATGCCTCTGAACTCCATCCCGCCCACGGTGAACCTTGAAGCATTGAAGGTCAAGCGCGAAGCAGCCAGCACCAAGGCCTACGTCAACGTGGGCTTCTGGGGAGGCGCGATCCCCGGCAACAAGGAAGACCTGCGCGAACTCCACGACGCAGGAGTCTTCGGCTTCAAATGCTTCCTGTTGCATTCGGGCGTAGACGAGTTCCCCTCGCTGACCGTCGATGAGATGGAAGAGGACATGGCAGAGCTTGCCTCCTTCGACTCTCTGATGATCGTGCACGCCGAGGACTCGGAGATCATCGATAATTCGCCGAATCCTGTCGGCGGACAGTACGCCGGATTCCTCAACTCGCGTCCGCGCGATGCGGAGAACACCGCCATTGCGCAGGTCATCGAGCGCGCCCGCAAGACCGGGGTGCGCGCTCACGTGCTGCACCTGTCCAGCTCGGATGCCCTTGAGATGATCCGCGAGGCCCGCGCCGACGGCGTGAAGCTCACCGTGGAAACCTGCCCGCACTATCTGACGCTGCTTGCCGAAGAGATCCCGGACGGCGCCACGGCCTTCAAATGCTGCCCGCCGATCCGCGAGAACGACAACCGCGAACTGCTGTGGAAGGGCCTGGAAGAAGGCATTATCGACTGCATCGTTTCGGACCATTCTCCGTCGACCGTTGATCTGAAGGACGTGGAGAACGGCGACTTCGGCGTCGCTTGGGGCGGCGTCGCCTCGCTGCAGCTGGGCCTGCCGCTGATCTGGACTGAAGCCAAGGGGCGCGGACTGAAGCTGGAGCAGGTGGTGCAGTGGATGGGCGTAAATCCTTCCAAGCTTGCCGGGCTGAGCGCTAAGGGCGGCATCGAAACCGGCAAGGACGCGGATTTCGCGATCTTTGCTCCGGAGGAAACCTTCGAGGTGGACGTGGCCAAACTGCATCACAAGAACCCGATTTCCCCGTACCAGGGCAAGACCTTGCACGGCGTGGTCCGCCGGTCGATCATCGCCGGGGCCGACGTGGACTTCCAGGTTCCTGGCGGAGCGCTGATCCGCCGCGAGCACTAGGAAATGGATTTTGCCGGACCCCTCTTCTGCCTTTGAACTGCTCCCCAGAAGTTGGACTGAGAAATCAGTAACCAACACCTGGGGAGCTTTTCAATGCACGCAAGAAGCACATTAACCGAGCAACAACGAGAACAACTAGTCGACCTCTTCGAGCAAGGGGCAGGCGATATGGCAGCCTCATCCGAACTAGGGGTGAAGCGAGAACCTGTTCGCACTCTTCATCGAAGCTGGCAGCTTCATGGCAGGCTATGTCTTATGGAAAAACGCACGAATGCCGTCTATTCATTTGAGATCAAGAAGGAAATCGTTGACCGACATGCGACCGGAGAAACGATGATGGATCTTGCTAAAGAGTTTAATCTCAGCTCACGCAACTTGGTTGGGAAATGGGCTAAGCAACATCGTGAGGGCGGCGATGAAGCGCTGATGCTCAAACCTAAGGGCAGACCCAAAGGCTCCGAAAAACCAGTGGCCTTGAGTGAAGAAGACAAGCTACGTCGCGAACTCAAGCGTGTTCAAGCGGAAAACGCATACCTAAAAAAATTGCGGGACTTGAGGAACCAGGGGCACGCCTGAAAACGCTGGCGATCGCAACCATCAAGTCCGACCACGATCTAGCTGACCTGCTCAAAGCAGCAGGGCTGGCCAGATCAACGTATTTCTACCATGCGCAACGACTCACCGAACCTGACAAGCACCAGAATCTCAAAGAAGACATCCAAACAATCTTCACCGAAAGCAAACATCGGTTTGGGTACCGCCGCGTGCGAGTCGAGCTGGTGAAGATGGGTTGGAAGGTGTCTAAGAAGCTGGTCTGGAAGCTGATGGATCAGATGAACCTAAAATCCAAGGTCCGGATACGACGCAAGTACTCCTCCTACAAAGGGAAACCCAGTCATATCGCGGAGAACCTACTCAAACGCCAGTTCCAAACCAATACGGCGAACACCAAGTGGGTCAGCGACGTGACCGAGTTCCGGGTGGCTGGCAGAAAACTGTATCTGTCACCGATCATGGATTTGTTTGATCACTGCATCATCAGCCATACGATCTCGACTTCGCCGACAACGGCGTTTACCAGTGCAAGCCTGGCCGAGGCCTTCGAATCGCAGAAGCCGGCATCTGGATTGCTGGTGCACACGGACCAAGGAATCCATTATCAGCATTCGTCGTGGCGCAACCTGCTCACGAAGCACGGTGCGGTTCAATCCATGTCTCGCAAGGGCAATTGCTTCGATAATTCGGTGATGGAAAATTTCTTCGGCCACCTGAAATCGGAGATGTATCACGGTGAATACTTCTCCACCGTTGCCGATCTGACCAGGGAAATCAATGAGTATATTGACTGGTATAACAACGTTCGGTGCCAAGAACGACTGCAGGGTATGGCACCGATTGAATATCGGTGCCATACCCTGGCAGCTTGACCCGTCTAGACTTTAATTACCTAGTCCAACTTTCGGGACCAGTTCACTTCCTGGCGGGAGAGGGGTTTTCGCGTGCCGGACCGCGCACCGGCCTCCGGGCAAGGCCGCATCGTAGCCTCAGCACCGCCGGATTCCAATGCTTCCGGGTGCATTTACTGGCTTAACTGCCCAGTGTTCGGCTCGCGCATAACAAAGAGGTATCGATTGGATGAGGCACGCGCGAATTGGGCCTCCCAGCTCATAGACTGTGAGCCATATGGGGTTAGCGCAGTCGTCACTTCGAGTACAGGAATGGTTATGAACGCGAATACTGCTACCTCGATAATGACCAAAAATCTGGATGACTTGGCTTTGGCCGAGGTGGTGCATGCTTCGCTGGTCTTCGGCTCGATTGTCGTGGCTGTGCTCCTTGCTTTCGGGATCAAGACCTATGTCCATTGGCGCCGGCATCCCAAGACCTCCCAATCTCTCGAGCCAGCGGCCGAAGAGGATGGCGCCGAGCAACCAGCGCAGAGCTCGCGGCAACGTCCTGCACCGCGGATCGAAATGCTGCCGGCTCTCGGAGACCTGCGCGGAAACGGACGCATGAAGCGCGGCCTCAAAGATCCAGGGTGAAGTCCCGGCGAAGCGGCGTGGAGGGCCACGAACTTCACGTGTGGAGACTTGGCCGCTTAAGCGGCATCTTGGCTGGAGTCAATTCGTAGATACAATGGCCAGTCTGGGCGCTATCCAGCAGCGCCTGGGGACATCCCGAGAAATGCGGACGGGATCGCCCGCATTTCTCCGAGACATCCTAACACCGCACCGGAAGGTGAACGAGTGACTGCCCAGTTCCAGCCGCACCCGGCATTTCAGCGATTTATGGGCTGGGCCAACCCCCGCGCAAGGTTGCTGCTGGTTCGTGCGGCTCAGGGCACCGGAAGGTTCTGGTTCGCCAATTCCTGGATCGGCGATGGGCCAGGAGAGGTCCATGATTTCTCCGCCAAGTCGCACAGCGACTGCTCCGAACTGGAGGTACTCGATCAGCAGCTGGCAGAAGATCCGAACCTCCGTGCCGCAGTTATTCTTTCTCCCGGGCACACCGTATGGCACTTGGCTCTGCACGCACCAGTTCAATTTGCAGAACAGCGAGACCTGTTGCTTAGCCTCGATGAAATCCCTATCTTGCTCGGGGGCCGTGCGGGATCAGGCTCGGAGGCGGCAGATGCCATCTTCCGGCAGTGTGGCGGCTGGCTGATAGCGGCCCGGAAACTGGCCGAAGACCAACAGGCTCTAGAGCCGGCATTGCAGCTGTTGCGTGGCGGATTGTCCATGTGGCTCGCTCACCGAGATCCGCACAGAGAACTATCCGAGGCCGCCATCTTGTCTGTCTTCGATGAGGCGACGGTGGCAGCCTACTACGGACAACTCACGACCACTTCACACACCGTAGGCGACCTCGTCCAGTGCGGGTTGCTGCAGGGCTTTGGAAATGGCGGCTGGCTCATGCCAGAGATGGTCCGCCAGCTGCTGTTGGAACGAGTTCGTCTGGCCGGAGCAGAGAGAATGGAGATCCTGGAAGACGCAGCGCTGGAGGCGAGCATTAGCGAACAGGGCCTGATCGCAACGGCAGAGGTGGCCATTGCGCGGCAGCAGTGGGACTTCTTGAGCCGGATTGTGGTTGGGAAGTGGGATGAGCTGTATTTGCTGGACCCGATGCAGCTCACGGAACTTGCATCCCAAATCCCGTCGTTCGTCGCCAGAAGTAACGCCTATCTGGGGCTGGGCATCCGCCTTCTGGACTCGCTTACGCATGATAAATCCGGGCCGCAGTTCCCCCGTATAGCGCCGAATTATGGAAACGACCGTTTAGCGCAGTCGCTGAGAACTGAAACGGACCGATTGTTCCTGAAACCGGACGCCAGAGCGGTCACGGTCGGCCTGCTGGAGATGCTCTATCTGCGTTTCAATGGGATGTACACGGAGGCTGGTGAAGCGTCCCTGCGATTGCGCGACGCCCTCCACAAGGCATCCGGTGCCCACGAGATGGAGTCTTCATTTTCTGCGTTGATCCACGCCCAGGCAGGCAACAGCCTCTATTTGGCTGGAAGCGAAGCCGAAGCACTGCAATCCTATGAACTCTCGCTGTCTCATGCACGGAAGACCGGCAATGCTTATTTGCTTTCGGATCCCAGTGGAAAACTTGCCTTGCTGCACGCGCTGCACGGCGACATGGACTCCACGCGGAAATACCTGGACGAGCACGAACAGCACATCGGGCAAGTGCGCTGGGGCCAAGCCATGCTCGAACGCGGGGCCATCCTGGCGCGAGCGTACCTTGCCAGCGGAAGTCTGGATTCAGACCAGATGAGACGCGAGTTGGGGAAATTGCCGCGAACTCCTGACTCGGATGAATTCTGGTCGGTGCATGCCTATCTGCTGGCCATGGAGAAGATCAGCTCTGGTCTCACCGCGGCTGCAAGGAAGCTGGTGTACCGGATGCGGCAGCAGCGGGAGGTGGCATCACGGGCCCCCTTGGCCCGACGGTTGCTCGATGACATCCTTGCAACCGCTGCTTTTGTTGACCACACCTATCTCCCCGATGATCTCGACCGCATCGGAATCGATCCTGCACTGCTTGCGCTGAAGCATCTTTCCGAGGGAAAGCCAGATTCTGCACTGGCAGAACTGGATAACCGCGGGCCCTTCACGGGCCTGCGTCGTGGAGGAAATCTTGGACAGTACGCACGGATGGCCGCGCTCAGCCCGGAGGGCGCGACGCCCGGGCTTGCTGCATCAGTCCGGCAGGCCCATGCCGATTCAGGAAGCCTGTATGAAATCGCCATGCTCAAAATGCTCCCCGGGTGGGGAAGCATCGACAGCCTGTTGGAAATGGACTCCGAGTCGGCGCGCAGACTGGGCAGGATTACAGTATCGGCAGAAAGCCGAACGGCGGTTCGCCCTTTGCTGACGCAGCGGGAACGCGAAGTCCTCAGCCACTTGCGAGAGGGGAAGAGTCGCAAGGAAATTGCCGAACAAACTTTCCGTTCGGAAAACACCATCAAGACCCAGATCAGAAGTTTGTACCGTAAGCTGCAAGCGAATAATTTGAAGCAGATGCTGGACAGGGCACGCACCTTGGGCCTGTGAATTTGTCGGCAGGTCAGTCAAATGCGGGTGAATTCTGGGGTTAACTTTTTAATCCAAGATCTGAAAATTTCCATCCCTGAATTATCGAAATGCTCTTGGTTTACTGCGGAACGTGACATCTTCGATTGATCTTGGAAGCTCCTGTTCTCCTTTGAATCAGTTCGCGAACTGAATCAATTCGGGCGCGAATCCGTGTAGCCGAGGGCCCCAGGGTATAGGCAAAACGGGGGATCTTCCTTCTTTTTAATGCCATCTGACTGTTAGGCCACGGAGCAGTGCCGCACGATATGGTGACGTTATGGCTGCGACAGAGCTGAATGCGCGTCGCTGATTCCGCACGCGGAATAACTGAAAGCTATGATCCCATAGCAGGAAAATCTCAAAACTTGATGTGAAAGCTCCGGGCTATGGTTCTAGATTGCCAAAGGAAAATCCTGAAGGCGGTTGAAATCAAAATTCCTGGAGGAAATGCTTGATGTCTGCGTGGCGTTCTGCGTCTGTTGATGCATCCAAAATAGATCGAATACCCATTAAGGGCCGAGGGCGGAAACATGCGGCGCTGGCAATTCTGCTGACCGCCGTGCTGTCCTTTGCTTCGGTGATCGGGCTGGGTGCACCCGCATCTTTCGCTGCAACGCCAGGTGTCACTGTCGATGTGAACCTCGGTGACGAGAAATACGATGGCACTTCGGTAGTTACCGAGAACCAGACCCTGACGATGGTGCTCCAGTATGACGGCGCGCAGGTGGTTCCGGGTTCGACCGTGGCGATCAAGCTCGGGCCCAACGTGAGCGTTGGTTCAATTCCGCCGGGAAATGAAGCAATTACCTCCGTCACGCAGGATCCCAACGATCCCAATACGGTGCTCCTGACCTTTGCGGACCCATGGCCAGCCGGCAGCGGCCAGGGCGTCTGGGCGTTGGACTTCACCGTCAACCCGGTCGAGCACAGCTCGGTGGAAGACATCACCTGGTTGCTCGATGGGGAAGAAACCTCCTTGAATGTGATCGTCAAGAACGGCGGCGATGACTTCGCCAACGTGAACGAGAACTCGAGCAAGTACGTTTCCAACGCCGGAAATCTGAACCGTTTCGTGAAATACGATCCGGCCACTGAACGCGTGACTCTCGATCCCGCCGTGATCGGCGCTCCGGTCGAGTACACCCTCACCGCTGACACGAAAACTGCCCGTGAAGGCTACTCGATTGCCGATGCCCTCCCGGAATCCATGAGCTACATCGCAGACTCCTTCAACGCTAAGCAAACCACCTGGGATGAAAACGGCCTGAACAAGACCCAATCCACCGTGGAATTCTCCCCCATGGTCAACGGGAATACCTTCGCCGGGGAGCTGGACCTGCCGGGCCCTTCCCAGACCGTGATCACCTACAAGGCCGCAGTTGCCGATGAGGCTGCACGTGCAGCTCTGGAAGCCCAGCTGCAGGCCGAAGCTGACAAGGTCAACAAGCAAAACGGTGGTAACTACCGAGTCAACTTGAAGAACACTGCAACCTTGGGGGAGACAGACCGCGAAGCAACGCTGTCCGTTGGCGGCAACATCACCGGCACCGTTTCCGGCCTGCCGGGTCCGAATGCGGGCGGACTGAGCAAGAATTCGAGCTGGGCTTCGCAAGACGTCGAGCCAGCCGAGGATGGAACCCTGGATCCAGCGCAGGACATCATCTACACCATCAAGTCTGATCTGACTTCATGGGACGGATCGAACGTTAAGAAGACGTTCAAGGACAATGTGATCATCTCTGACGCACTGCCTTCACAGGCAAAGTGGAGCAGCGAGGATGCGGACTTCCTGAAGGCCAGCGGAATCGAATTGGCCAAAATCGATCCCGTTGACCCGGCAGCTTTTGCCGGAGATGCCTACGTGGGAACCTACTTTGTCGACGGGCAGAAGCTGTTTATCAACATCGGCAAGGGCACGGACCTGAACGTCACCGTGGAACTCAAGGCAGCCATCCACACCGTTGGCGGTCTGGCGAAGTCTGCTACCAACATTCCCGGCCAGAGCAAGTACGAGCTCACCAACCGCGCCGAGTGGAAGCTGAACACCGAGTTCACGAACGGAAAGAACGGCTACAACAATAAGGTCAGCTTGCTGGCCCAAGAGGACAACGAAGAAGGCTTCAACGCGCCGAACTACTTCAACAAAACTTCCAACGCAGCCCAGGTCGAGGTCCAACCAGGCACCTCAGCCCCGGTGAAGTACACCTTCACCGTGGGCCAGGGCAAGGGTATTGACCTGGCTAAGAGCACCATCGTGGACTACGTGGACACCAAGGTCTTCGACGTGAGCGACCTCGAGTCGATCGCTTCGAACGTCACTGCCACCTACGACTGGTGGCGCACCATGGAGCCAGCGGACTTCGTCGTTTCCCTGGACGCCGAGCAGCATCTGGTCATCAAGCTGAGCGACGCTGGCGCTGCCAAGGTCGCCGATTGGGGAACCGACAAGCAGTTCACTCTTGACCTGACCCTGAACACCAAGGAATTCGCGGGCAAGCAGACCATTCAGATCAAGAACAAAGCCACCCTCTTCGGCGAAGCCGGCAAGGCACTGTACTGGTCCGAAGCGGTGAGTGAAGCTACCTCCTATGGCGACGAAGCGGAGATCCGCAAGAACGTCCGCGACACCCCTAACGAAGCGTGGACCCAGAACCTGCGTGCGGAAATTGATCCGGAAGGAAACCTGGCTCAGTCGAAGTACGTCTACAACGTGGCACTGATTCCCCATGGCAACTACACCGGCGTCAAGATCTTTGATGTCGTTGACGTTTTGCCTGCAGGAATGAAATTCCTCGGATTCGTTTCCGACTCAAGCGTTGATTCGCTCAGCAACCCGAGCCTGGATGTCCAGGACTTGAATGGAAACGTCCAGGCTCGTTACGACGTGCCAACCGCTGACGCTCCGTCCGGCACAGTGGTGCTGTCCCAGAAGCCTGGCACGGTGCTTGATTCCTCGCAGGGCGCTGCCTCGGTGAACGTGCTGGTGGAGATCGTTGATTTCGAAGCTGACGTGGCCATCGAGAACATCATCGGCAGCACGAAGGCATCGATCACGCCCACCGACGGCTACCCGCTTTCGATCGCCAAGATCGATGCCGAGGATCCCCTCAGCGTCATCTCGGATGAGAACGCGCGCTTCCAGATCCTGGATGCCGACGACGCAGTCGTCGTCGATGATGTCTTCGTCCAGGACGGTGCATTGCGCATCGCCGTGGGCGAGGAAATCAAGAACGTGACTGTTTCAACCCCGGGAACCTACAAGATCAAGGAAGTCGTTGCCCCAGAAGGGTACGAGCTCTCCGAAGAATTGCTTGAAGTCACCGTGGAAACAGACGGTTCTTCCGAAGCCGTCTCGTTCTACAACACCCCAGCTGAAGAACCGGCCAAGACCTTTGCCGTGGGCGACTACGTCTGGGTTGACGCTAACAAGGACGGCGTCCAAGGCGATGCCGAGGTCCTTGAAGGCGTCAAGGTGATTCTGCTTGATGGCAATGGCGAGGTTGTCAGCGAGACGACCACCGATGCCAACGGCCGCTACATCTTCGATGAATTGCCTGCTGGCGATTACCAGGTGAAGTTCGAGCTGACCGAAGAGCAGGCTGCGAAGTACGAGTTCACTTCGCAGGATGCAGGCGAGGATGACGCCACTGACTCGGATGCTGATCCGCAGACCGGCCTGACCATCAAGTTCACCTTAGACGAGCAGAACACCGCTCTGACCAAGGAATACTCGGATCAGGAAGTCAAGGCCACCGAGGGAATCGACCCTACGTGGGATGCCGGTGTAGTGCTGAAGCAGGAACCGAAGGTTTCTGTTGGCGACTACGTCTGGGTAGACGATAACAAGGACGGCATCCAGGACGACGACGAATCCGGAATCGAGAACGTCGTACTCACCCTGGTTGGCCCTGATGGCGAACCGGTGATCGATGTCAACGGCGATCCTGTTGGACCGACCACCACCGACGAAAACGGCTTCTACACATTCGAGAATCTTCCGGTTCTCGAAGACGGCCAGTCGTACACCGTGATTATCGACCAAGATGCATCCAAGGAGCCATTGGCACCATACGTTCCGACCATTGAAAATGGCACCGATCGCGAAGGCGATTCCTCGACTTGGGAAGCCAAGTCCGAGGGGCTGACCAACGACGGCGACCGCGATCCAACCTTGGACTTCGGATTTGTCGTTAGGCCAGTTCCGACGGAACCGGTTGAGCCAACTGAGCCGACGACGGAACCAACTGAGCCGACGACGGAACCGACTGAGCCGACTGTGGAACCGACTGAGCCGACTGTGGAACCGACGGAACCGACGGAACCTACGGAACCGACTGAGCCGACTGTGGAACCTACGGAACCGACTGAGCCGACCGAGCCGACTGTGGAACCTACGGAACCGACTGAGCCGACTGTGGAACCTACGGAACCGACTGAGCCGACCGAGCCGACTGTGGAACCTACGGAGCCGACCGTGGGACCTACGGAACCGACTGAGCCGACCGAGCCGACTGTGGAACCTACGGAACCTACGGAACCTACGGAACCTACGGAACCGACCGAATCGACCGAGCCGACCGTGGAACCTACGGAACCGACCGAATCGACCGAGCCGACCGTGGAACCTACGGAACCGACCGAATCGACCGAGCCGACCGTGGAACCTACGGAACCTACGGAACCTACGGAGCCGACCGTGGGACCTACGGAACCGACTGAGCCGACCGAGCCGACTGTGGAACCTACGGAACCTACGGAACCTACGGAACCTACGGAACCTACGGAACCTACGGAACCGACCGAATCGACCGAGCCGACCGTGGAACCTACGGAACCGACCGAATCGACCGAGCCGACCGTGGAACCTACGGAACCTACGGAACCTACGGAACCGACCGAATCGACCGAGCCGACCGAATCGACCGAGCCGACCGTGGCACCTACGGAACCGACTGAGCCGACTGAGCCGACTGTGGAACCGACCGAGCCAACTGTGGAACCTACGGAACCTATGGAACCGGTTGAGCCGACTGAGCCGACTACGGAACCTACGGTTAACGCTTCGGAGGAGCCAACTAAGGATCCAGTCGAAGGGCCGACTGAAACCGAACAAGCCGAGGAAGAGTCCGTTCAGGAGTCGACCCCGGCTGAGGAACCATCCGGCGAACCGCAGTCGCCTGAAAAGGACCAGAAGCTTGCAAACACCGGCTTCACCACGATGTCTGTGTTGATCGCTGGCCTGCTCCTGGCGGCCGCTGGTGTGCTGATTTCTCGGCGCAGCAACCGACGACATGGCTAAAGTCTAGCGACCGAATGATGCCCGGAACTGCTCACGTAGTTCCGGGCATCGCTCGCTTACAGACAAATATCAGCTGCAGATTGGAGCTGTCCATTCAGGGATGGAGCCATGGCTGTAAACGACTTGCCGCAGCTGCTGCCCCAATCCACAACAGCCTGTTCGATCCCAACCTGCGCGAAGGTGTACTCGACATCGATACGGGGTTCGGAGCTTGAGCTGAGGATCACGGCCTAGCTCTTTGTTGAGCTGCCGACGCCGACTCAGTCGATCTGGCGCGGATATGGGGACCCGAAGAGGCATAGCAAGACCTCCTCGACCGTAAAACCGGAGATCTTGAGCCCGTTTCATTTGCACACCCAGCATTTGCTGGTACCCCACGCCTCCATGTTTCCTCAATTATTCATGCAATCGGGCTCAACTCATCTATCGAGCTCATCGCTTGTGTCGGGTAGCTCGTCTGTCATGTATGGATGAATTGGGGACGCAGAGTGTGCTGGTAGTTACGGAAGATGCATTAGATTGCAGCAATGCTAAATTCCTAGATTTACTATGGTTTACTCGGGGCAATCTTTGGGCAGTCAATGGGTCAATCACGCAGAAGTGCTTGAAAGTCTAGACAAGAATCCAGTAGAAGCCGCGATTCTGGAGTACATTGAATTATTGCTACAAGGAGACGACATGCTTGACGTTAAGAGACTGCAAATATTGCTCGCAGTGGTTGAGGGCGGATCCGTCACGTCGGCCGCGGATGAACTTTTCTATACGCCGTCGGGAGTATCCCAACAGCTACGCAAGCTCGAGGAAGAAGTCGGGCAGCCTTTGCTGCAGCGCCACGCGCGAGGCATGACTCCTACCGACGCGGGTCATGTTCTCGCATCCCATGCGAGGCATATCTTGCAGCAGATGGATGCCGCAGTCGCAGACCTGGACCAACTGGCAGGATTGAAAAGCGGAAGCCTGAGCTTGGGGACTTTTCCCACCCTCGGAAGCTCGTTCATGCCGCTGGTGATCAGCCGCTTCCGCAAGTTGTACCCCTCGGTCAATCTCGATGTGCGCAGCACCCGATTGCAGGAGCTCATGTCGCTGCTCTCCAAGGGGGAAATTTCCTTGGGACTGCTCTGGGAGTACGAGTGGCACAAGCTGAATCGTGCGGATTTCGAACTGACGACGCTGTTCACCGAGCCGACTGTACTTGTGGTTGGGGTGGATCATCCTTTGGCAAAGCTCGATGAGATCGACATGGCGGACACGGCGCAAGAGCAGTGGATCGTCCGCGCGAATGAACATCCGGTGGCGGAGCTTTTGGAGCGGACCTGTAATGCCGCCGGGTTTTCGCCGAAGATTTCTTTCCAGGCGAATGACTACCAAGAGGCGCAGGCAATGGTCTCGGTGGGATTGGGCATCGCCCTGGCTCCGAAATCCGCGGTGATGAACAACCATCCCGGAGTCAAGATCCTGTCGCTGGGCCAAGCCGCCGCGCCGCGCAGTGTGGTCCTCGCCCAACGCCGGGATCGAGTTCGGGCTCCAGCCGAAAACGCCTTCCAGTCGCTGCTCGTGGAAATGGGCAAAACCTGGATTGATTAGATCCGGACCGAAGGGTGCGATGGTTGTGCAGTGTGCACTCTTCGGAGCACGCAGGAGTAGCGCATTCGAGGCCTCTTTCTCCTAAGTAGAGCAAAAACTCTTGACCTGCATTCGCCATGTGTTTTAGGCTTCAACGTAACCTGATATACCAATTGGATACTAAATGAAGATTTTGTGTTGAGCCCCAAAAGATCCCTTGCTTCACGCGAAATCCAACGGTCTTGAGGCCATGCGAATAATCGTCACGAATGGCCGGCGCTGCACTTGCATGCTGCTCCGGCTCGGACGCAAAATCTTCACTCCGGTTGGCCTAGGGCTCCACAGCCAAGCATTCTGAGCGAGGGTAAAACCCAATGATCTCCAATGAAACAATCACCAGCTACCTTGAACGGCTCGCGTCTAAGGCGCCTACTCCGGGGGGAGGTGCTGCCGCGGCCTTGCACGCCGCCCAGGGTGCCGCGCTGGTGTCCATGGTTGCCGAATTTACCTCCGGACCGCGATTCAGAGAGGTCGAGGACAAGGCTCAGCCGATCGCCAAGCACGCACGCATTCTGATGCGTTCGGCGCTTTTCGAGGCGCAGGAAGACGAGCGATTGTTCGGGGCCTTAGGCGATGCGTACAGGATGTCCAAGGAAGATGAAGAGCAACAGTCAGCTCGTACCGCGGCCATACAAAGCGCTACCATTGCAGCTGCCGCCCCGTTGGTCTCAACCGTTGAATCCTCCGCCGCGGTCATTGAGCTCGCCCAGCGTCTGGTCGAGATCGGAAACCGATCGGTGATCAGCGATGTTGCTGCCGCCGCCGAAGCGGCGCGAGCTGCCCTGGGCACCGCGCTGGTGACGCTGGAAATGAATATTGCGGCAATACACGATGCCGAACAGCGCGAACGCTTGAGCCTCGTGGCCAGCCAAGCCGCGAACGCGATCGTGGCGGCAGAAGCACTCAGCGCGCAGGTCCGCTCGGTGGTGGCTGCGTGACCGCAAAACGCCTCGCCGGACAGCCGGTGGCCGTAGCCATCCGTGAACGCACCGGCCAGCTCGTTTCGCGGCTGTCGAGCGAAGGGATCACCGCCCGGGTGGCGGTGGTGCTCGCAACCGACAACGAGGCAACGGCCTGGTATGTGCGCTCCATTGAACGCGCCGCCGAACAGCTCGGAGTTCACTGCCAGGTGCTCGACTTGGCCTCCGGCACCCAGTCGGAGCTGGCCCAAACGATTCGGGCCCTGAACGCAGATGAGACGGTGCACGGCATCATTTTACAGACGCCGCTGCCCGAATCAGTAGACCCGGCGGCCTTGGTTCAGCTGATCGACCCGGCCAAGGATATCGACGGAGCAAACCCGCTGAGCCTGGGCAGACTCAGCGTGGGCCAGCCCGCCTTTGCCCCGGCTACTGCACGTTCTGTCATCGAGATCCTCGAACACTATCAAATCCCCCTCGCCGGGGAGCATGTTGCGGTGGTGGGCCGTTCCGCGGTAGTGGGCAAACCGCTCGCCCAGCTCTTGCTGCAGCGTGATGCAACGGTGAGCATCTGCCACTCGCGGACCACCAATCTCGCCGAGATCACCAAGGCCGCCGCGGTGACCGTCGTGGCGGTTGGCCGTGCGAATCTGCTCACCGGCAATGAGGTCAGCGACTCGTCGGTGGTCATCGATGTGGGCACCAATGTCACCGAAGATGGCCAGCTGGTTGGTGACGTTCATGCAGAATCGGTGCAGACACTGGTTCGTGCAATGAGCCCGGTACCTGGGGGAGTAGGCACGGTGACCACCGCCCTGTTGATCCTGCACGCAACTCAGGCGGCGGTCGCAGTTCTTGAAGACGCCTCATTGAGAGGAGCTCCCATGGCAGCACGCCGGTAGTTGCTTGTCAGCGTTCCGCGTTTTGGTGCATGGCAATCCAGCCCGCATTGCTGCGCAGGACGTTGAAACGGCAGGTACAAGGCGAAAATAGTATCTTCACGGTGCGCGTTGGCCGGGATCCGGAGTGGGGTCTGCTGCCGACGCGGCGCTGGAAAAGTAGCCGTCGCATCATCCCTTGGAAGGTCGATGGTGCGGCGGTTTTCTTGTGTTCCGCAGATTCCGCGGTCCGACCGGGTAATAGTTGTTTGGACACGGTGAGTGGTGTCCGAACAGAACTCACATCTATTGGTGCACTAGGCAAAGCGGTGATAAATCGGTCTGGTGGAGGTTCGTGGCCTTTTCGCGCTCTGGCTTTCCGAACTTAGGCGGTATGTCCGGAAGTTCTGTTGCCGGGTATAAAACCGGTATGTCCGAACTGCTTTGTCTGACGGGTGCTGGCTTAAGCAACCGTGGGGTCAAGGATGTCATCGTACTGGCTGGAGGCATCTTCCCGCGTTAGTGATATGTCCCCGGTCTCTGGTGGAGCAGCGGGCCCAGGCACATTGACGATATGCCTTCCCTCCGTGGCTGTCTGCCATAGTCCGGCACCACTGGCCGAGAGCCCGCTGGCATCTTTAACGGGCTCATCAGACGACCAGTCTTCGCGTTCGTCGGAAGAACGGCCAAAGCTCATTTGATGACTTGCGAGTGACGTAGGTGTTTCATATGGCTAGTTCGCCATTGGTCTACTGACGGTTGTTACCATCGTGATCATAATTGTCATGATGCTGATGCTGATGCTGATGCTGATGCTGATGCTGATGCTGATGCTGATGCTGATGCAGTTCGGTTAGCATTCCCTCTCCATTAAAGGGTTAGGTGTTTTCTTGCCGGTGCGGGTATTCAGTTCTACGAACGCGCGGGTGCCATGGCGACTTGTCAAAGCGTGAGATCACTGAGTTCGACGCCCGTGACGAATTGTTTGTTGGGTAGACCGAGGGAGATATTACTCGCTGTGAAAGTGGTTAAAGGGACTCGGCATTGATCCCAATCTCAGCTAGAGCCTGTAGCAGGTCCTCTGCCAAGAATGCTATCGAAAGGGCAACTTGTTGTGGGTCGCCGACTCCGGATTCTGCGCGGCCTGCCATGAAAGAGCCGGGCGCATCCGGACCTGCGGCGAAGTTTAGCTTCAAGGACTGCAACGCTTCGATAGTGGTTTCGCGACTGACACCATCTTCTAGGAGTTGGGTGAATCGATCCCGTAGTTCCCTGGTTTCGATACTTCGCAGAATCCGGTACGTGTCGTGTGCGTCCTTGTCGTTCAGGCGAGTCGGATTGTTGAGCCGTTCGGTGATCTTGTGGATCTTGGCTACCAGAAGCGCAGCGGGACCCGCAACTTTTGCGGCAATACAACGTGTGTCCCGTGTGTCCAGAGCACTAATCTCTAGGATGTCGTAGTCGACGATGGTTGCTTCGATTCCTCGGGCTTTTCGGGCCGAGAACTTATCGTGTGGGGGTATGCGCACGCTGCGACGTCCTGAACCCGCGAATTGTTCTGGAACCATCAGATCAACGGGGATCCCGTCCGGGCGTAGCCATGCACCGGGCTGTGTACCGGGGAGGAAACCCGCGCGGCGCATAGCTTCCTCCAGAAGGGGGTTCTCACGGAGGAAGCGAGGATCGAGGGAGAAATCGCTATCCTTTGTCGCTGGCGCGAGAGCAACATCCAAATCGCCGGTGCGCAAGTAGATGGCCTGCGCGCCGATCACGACCAGTGCGTCTCGCTGCTCTTCTAGGGCTTCAAGCGCATCGAGCAATGCTTCACGCGCGCGGACCAAAAGGTTTTCCGAGTCATCGCCAGTCGGACTCATGGGACACCATCCAATCGATCAATTCTTCTGCTTCGCTAGGCGCTCGTCCGGGGCCGGTCAGGAGGTCTGTGGCTACTTGAATTGGAGCTGCAATTGATAGTCCGTCCGCGCGTTGAAAGGCACCTCGTGTGAGCGCGGGATAAGCCGGTTCTGCGATCAACACATTTGCGCCAGTGTCTGTGGCACGCAGGCCCCATTGTTTGGCAATCTCAGTTGCGTTGCTTGTGTAGGCCATGAGCGATCGTGCTGGTGCGTAGGAGGCCCATGTAGCTGCCGCAATCGAACCTGTAACCGCGTATGTTGAGGAGTCTGTGATGAGCGCGGCGCGGATTACACTATCGACTCCGCGAGGGGCGATCCATCGGGAAACGGTATTGGTTGAAAGAAATTCGTAGTCTGCAGACCAACGGCGTAGTACGGATACCCAATCCGGGACGATGATGGTGGAGTCATTGTTCCGTGTGAGGAGATCTTCCGATTCCAAAAACTCAACGACTCGGTAGACAGATCCGGTTGAAGCTTGGGCTGAAGCTATGAGTTCCCGCATCCTCCAGGGGCCGGGTGCGTCGAGCAATGCGCGGACAACCTGTGCTGCCGGGGCGCCTTTCAGCGTTCCCCGGGGACGGCCAGGGCCTCGCCAAGGGTCGTGATCTAAGCCGCGATCTCCGATGAAGAGCGGCGGGGTATCGGAACGGATGTAGATGTTACCTGTTGCATCTACGAATGATAGTCCCGCTTCTATGAGTCGCGCGCGTACTGTGGGGGAAAGGTAGCGCGCTACCACCAGTCCGGCGTCCCACGCCCTACTATTGCGTGCAGGATCTAGTCGTTCTCGCATACGCATGATGTTTCGCGGTTCGACGACGCGTTTTGTTTCAATGGCGATTCGTGCGGACTGCCCTGTCGGCGCTGAGAAGCTCAGGAAAGCATCGATGCCGGTATCGGGTCCATCAACAAGCTCTGGGGCCCCGACTGTCCACCCGCTAGGAAGACGGTCTTGAAGGGCCCGAGGTACGAAATCAAGCAACCTACGCTCTGTTATGCGCTCCGGAGGTTCTATCACAATCGACATGTTCAGATAATAGCATTGTTCCGTAGCCAACGGAATGTATCTTTTTGCTGAACATCGAACTGGTTTGGTAGCCCAACACGCAGAATGCCAACGACGAATCTCAGCCTTGAAATGCCAACGTAGTTCCACTCGTGATTAGACGACGCGGAAACCAGAAAACGGTGTGAGTCTCACGCCTCTAGATATAGTCGAGGCCGGGTACCTGTTCCCATTGAACACGTACCCGGCCTCGACGGCTTCGGGTGTTTAGCTGGCCGTCGTAGCCAGCGAAACCCCGCGCAGCCGGTCCATCTGCGGATCGTAGAGCGGATCGTCAACTACGGTCGCGGCGATTTGCCGGCCGAAGTACTCGATCTGCACCGCATCTCCGGTCTGCACCGAGGTCGGCAGCCAGGCATAGGCGATGGGCTTGCGCACCGTGTAGCCGTAAGTGGCGCTGGTGACATAGCCCGCAGGAACACCGTCCACGTACACAGGTTCCTTGCCCAGGACCACCGAGACGCCATCGTCCACGGTCAGGCAGCGCAGCTTCTTGGTAGCCGCGGCGGCGCGCGATGCCAGGGCGCCCTTGCCCACGAAGTCAACGGTCTTGGCGGCCTTGACCGCGAAGCCCAGTCCAGCCTGTTCCGGCTCATGCTCGCTGGTCATATCGGTGCCGAAGGAACGGAAGCCCTTCTCCAAGCGCATGGAGTTGAACGCCTCGCGTCCACCGGCGATGATGCCGTGTTCCTGCCCGGCTTCGAAGATCACATCCCAGAGCCGTGCGCTGACATCCGCCGAGGCGTAGAGCTCCCAGCCGAATTCGCCCACGTAGGACAGGCGCATCGCGGTGACCGGGATGCCGGCGATGGAGATCTGCTTGGTGCGGAAGTACTTCAACCCCTCATTGCTCATATCGTCTTCGCTCACCTTGGCAATGACCACCGGGGCCAGCGGGCCCCACAAGCCGATGCAGGAAGTGCCGGCGGTGATGTCGCGGACGCTCACCCACTGGCCCGGGTTCGCCTCGTTGAACTTGCGGGCCTCGCGGTCCAGGTAGGCGACATCCACATTCGAGTTGATGCCGGCCTGGTAGAGCTGCTCGGAGATCCGAGCCACGGTGATATCGCTGGTGATGCCGCCGGCGGCATCCAGCAGCAGCGTGTAGCTGACCATGCCCGGGGCACGGAGCATATTGGCTGTGGTCAGGCCCTGGAGCATCTGCCCGGCACCGGGGCCGGTGACCTCCACGCGCTTGAGCGGTGTCATATCGAACATCGCCACAGCGGTGCGGGTCTTCCAAGCCTCAACGGCGGCGATGGGCGAATGGAACAAATTGGACCAGTCATCGCGTGCCGGGGCCGCCCACTGATCGGGCAGCTGATCAAGCAGGGCGGCGTTCGCCTCGTACCAGTGCGGGCGTTCCCAGCCGGTGCCCTCCAGGAAGAAGGCACCGAGTTCTTGCTGCCGGGCAAAGAACGGGCTGGTGCGCACATTGCGCGGCTTCAGCCGCGGCTCCAAAGGATGGCGGATATCGTAGATTTCCACGAAGTTCTGCTGCGAGGTTTCGCTTACATATTCCTTGGTGGTTTGCACGTCTTCAAAACGGTTCAGGTCGCAGTCGCTCAGATCCGTCTTCGAGGTGCCGGTCGTGATCAGTTCGGCCACGGCCTTGGCGATGCCCGGCGCGTGGGTGACCCATACGGCCTCGGCCACGAAGAAGCCGTCCACCTCTTTGGACTGGCCCACCAGCGAACCGCCGTCCGGGGTGAAGGAGAAGATTCCGTTGAAGCCACGCTGAATCTGGGTGTTGCGCAGATCCGGGAGCAGCTCCTTGGTCGCTTCCCATTCGGAGGCGAAGTCCTCGGGGGTGAAGTCCAGCGAGGAGGGCATCCGCTCGGCGGTGATTTCCTCGGGCTTGTAGGTCTGCAGGGTGTCCAGATCCACCGGCATCGGGCGGTGCGCGTAGGAACCGATGCCGATGCGGTCTCCCCACTCGCGGTAGTAGAGGTCGCGGTCCTGATAGCGCAGGATCGGCCGGCTGGCGCCGGACGGCAGCTCGTTGATTCCGGCCAGGGATGGCGCCGGGGTGGTCCAGGCGAACTGGTGGCCCAGCGGCAGCAGCGGAATCTCGGTGCCCACCATTTTGCCGATGTTCGGCCCCCAGAAACCCGCGCAGGAGACCACGATATCCGCTTCGAAGCGGTCCTCGCCGCAGATGACCGCGGTGACTTTCCCTCCGGCTTGCTCAATATCGGTGACCACGGTGCGATCACGGAATTCCACTCCGGCTGCCTTGGCGCGTTCCATCACCAATTGCGTTCCCTTAGCAGCCAGGGCCAGCCCGTCGTTCGGAGTGTAGAGGCCGCCGAGGACCAGCTCGGGATTCAGCATGGGGAACTTCTTCAGGCAATGATCCGCGTCGACCACGTGGGCCTCCACTCCGTAGGAGCGATTCCACCCGGCGCGGCGATGCAGATCGTTTAGGCGTGCCTCGGTGGTGGCGATCTCCAGGCCGCCGACGCGGAGGTAGGAGCTGCGGCCGTCGGCGCCCACCAGAGAGTCGAGCTTCTCGATGGTGTACTGCGCGAATTCGGTCATGGATTTCGAGGGGTTGGATGAGAACACCAGGCCCGGGGCATGGGAGGTCGAACCACCCGGGATATTCAGCGGCCCCTGCTCGATAACCAGGATATTCGTGTGGCCAAGTTGGACTAGTTCGTCCGCCAGGTTGGCGCCGACGATTCCGGCTCCGATGATTACTACTCGAGGTGAAGTTTGAGACATGGTGGACTCCTTAAGAACTGATGTTGTGGTGGAGCGGCTGCTGGCGCTGCGGAGGGATATGGCCGCGATGCCTAGGCGTCGATGACCAGATCGGTTTGTGCGGTGGAGCAGCAAGGCAGGAATTTCCCGGCCTGGATTTCCCGGGCGCGGATTCCGCCTTGATGGTTCATCTCCACTTCGCCTTCGAGCTTGATGACCTTGCAGGAGCCGCACATCCCTTCCTGGCAGTTGGCCCCGATGCGCACTCCTGCACGTTGCGCGACCCCCAGGATGTGCTCATCCGAGTTGATCTTGACGTTGATTGCGGTACGCAGGAAGGTCATGGTCAGCTCGCCCTCGCCCACGGTGGGGAAGGAGGAGGTCTCCGGTGGTTCGGCTTCGGTGACCAGTGGTTTGGCCGGTGGCAAGGGAACATTCGAGTCGACGACTACCAGCTTTTGGCCGACGGCCTCGAGGGTGCCCGTTTCGTCATAGTCCGGCTCGTACATGCTCAGCTCCGGGGGCTGGCTCTCGTAGAACTCCTCCACGGATTCGGCGACTTCCTCCGCGATGCCCTCCGCCAGTGCGATTTCTGCTTGGTATTCGAGCAACGTCTTGCGATCTCCGGAGAAGAATTCCATGAACACCGAGGTGTCGTCCACGCCAACCTCGCGCAGTAGCTTGGTGGCTGAGTTCAGATAGCCTTCCGGACCGCAGGCGAACACCTTGCGCCCGTTGGCGTCCGGAGCCACCTGCTCGATCATTTCGGCCGTCAAGCGTCCGGTGTATCCGTCCCAGTTTTCGGGTTTTTCGCGATTTCCCAGCGAGTAGGAGACCTTGATGCGCGAATCGACCTGCTTGATGTATTCCAGCTCCGGCCAGAAGGCGAAGTCTCCGGGCACCGTTCCATGGCAGAGCACCACCACATCTGCCTGGCCGGGCAGCGAATGAATGGTGCGCACCATGGACATGATCGGGGTGACCCCGGCGCCGGCGGCAAGGAACAGAAAGCGGGCTCGGCGATCGGAATCGCCAAGGTGGAATGCGCCGACCGGTCCGAGCATGTCCAGGACCATTCCCGGACGCAGGTTCTCATGCGCCCATTGGGATACCAGTCCCTTGGGGTCGCGTTTGATGCTGATGTTGAAGGTCCACGGTACGGTTGGCGCACTGGATATGGAATAGCTGCGGTCTACCGGGTCCTGGTCTTCTCCATGGACGGGAAAGGCAATGTTCAGGTACTGCCCTGCGCGGAACGCCAGCGGCGCCCCATCGAGGCGGCGGAAGACGAAGGTCATCAGTCCGCCGGCCTCGGCGATGGTCTGCACGCATTCGGCCATGAATTCCTGGGGGTGCCAGGGTCCCAGCGCGCGCGCCGCCTTGGCGGGTCCTTCCTGACCGCTCAGTACGCGGTTCCATGGCATTTCGAGTCCACGGATACGCTGCGCGTTGGCGGCGCCAACGAGCTTGGTGGTTCCGGTCATGCCAGGTGCTCCAAGACGCGCTGCGTGTACCAGTTGATGAAGGCTTCCACCTGGTATTCACTCTTCATATACGGACCCTGTTCGTAGGCTGGGCTGTTGGCCCCGGACTGGCAGAGCTCTACGAACGCCTTGTCCTGCAGATTTGTCTGCTTCCAGGTGTGGGTGAGCTTCTCCAGATCGTAGTCGTCCCCCTCCACTGCATCGTCGGCTACCAGCCAGGTGGTGCGGACCAGCGTCTGGTGCTCGTTGATAGGGAAGGCGGCGAAGGTGATTACATGGTCGCTCTGGAAATGGAACCAGCTATTTGGCTGCAGATGCATGGAACAGCGGCCCAAACGGAAGTCGCGCAGTTCGCCCATCAGCTTCTTCGAGAGCCGGTGGCCATCGGCGGAGAAGGACTCTCCGTCGCCATCGAGGGATTCGCGTGAAATGCGGATTCCCGCGACGCGGGTGTCCAGCTCTTCGACGACCGCGTAGGGAATCCCATAGCGGCGGCAGCGTTCTTCCAACCCTGCTTGGGCTTTCTGATTGCGTTCCCAGACTTCTTCGAGATGCGTCGGGACGGTCTCGTCGGTGAGCCCCCATGTGGGGAACAGCGAGCAGGCAAGTTCTGGGTGGCCATCGCAGTGGTAGCACTCGCGGTTATTCTCCATCACCAGCTTCCAGTTGCCCTCTTCGATGATGTTCTGCTGGTAGGCGACCTTGGAGCGGGAGAGATCGTGCGGCGCCAGGTATGGCTCGAAAATTTCGGCGACCTGGTCGAAATCGGCAGGTGGCTCCTTGGCCAGGGACACGAAGATCAGCCCGGCATGGATCCGGCCGTGGGCACGCTTCAGGGCGAAGCAATTCTTGTCAAAGGATCCTTCACCCGGTGCCGAGGCGTGGATCAGGTTTCCTTCGGGGGAGTAGGTCCATGAGTGGTAGCCGCACACCAGATTCCCGGTGCTGCCGGAGGCTTCGGTGAGCACCCGAGCTCCACGGTGCCGGCACACGTTGTGAAGCACGTTGACGCCGCCGTCATCGTTGCGCAAGACGATGAGCGAATATGGCCCGTAGTCGAGGGTGACGTAATCTCCGGCTTCCGGGATTTCGGCGACGCTGGCGGCAAAGAGCCAGTGGGTTCCAAAGATCGCCTGCATCTCGATCTTGAATATCGCGGGGTCGGTGTACAAGGGAGCTTCGAGCGAGTAGCCCTTGCGCCGATTCTGAAAGAGTTCGGTAATCTCGGCGAGCTGTTCATCGCTCACCGTCGAAGCGAGCTTGCCACGCGTCGAGTGCGGAGCGCTTACCGAAGCTGTCATGTTTTACTCCTAGAAGCCGGGCGCCGACGGGCGCCCACTGATGTGAATTTGGGGAAGATTCTTGTGAGCCGAATCACCATATGAGTCGAGACTAGAAAGGATCTGCCAACAAGAAAAGCGCAAGAAAGTGAATGAAATCGTGCACAATGGGTGCATGATCGATACTCGACTTATTACCCTCAGGGTCTTCTCCTCGGCGGGGACCATTGCGCGGACCGCCGAACTCACCGGATACTCGCCGTCGGCGGTCTCCGCGCAGCTGCGTGAGCTGCAGCGTTCTCTGGGAATCAAGCTGATGATCAAGGACGGCCGGGGCGTGCGGCTCACCGTCGCCGGTCGGCACTTTGTGGCAGGACTTGACGACATTGTGACGCAGTGGGAGCTGCTGAAGTCTTCAACGCTTGCCTCCGAAGGGCAGGTTCAGGGCAATTTTGGGTTGGGCGGTTTTTCTACGGCGGCGGCGCAGTTGTTGGCTCCGCTCGCTTCGACCTTGCGCAGAACGCGACCGAATGTCGAGGTGCAGCTCATGGAAGCCCAGCCGCAGCGCTGCTTGGATCTATTGCTTGCCGAGCGTATTGACCTAGCGGTCATCGTGGCATCGCAAACGCCTGGATCAAGCGGTGGCAGTACAAAATTTGAGCAAACCGTGTTGCTTGATGACCCGCTTGATGTGGTGATGCCCGCGCAGCACCGGCTGGCGATGAATAAATCGGTGTCCCTCGAGGAGCTTGCTGATGATCCGTGGGTCACGGAAGCTGAGCAATCGGTCTATCGATCCTTGTTCGTTGCCGCCTTCACCTCATTGGGCGTTACCCCGCATATCGCGCACGAGGCGGTGGAGTGGGAAACGATGATTGCCTTCATCGGAGCGGGACTGGGTGTGGGTTTGCTGCCGAGGTTGGCAACTTTGGGCAGTGCGGAAAACGTGGTCCGCCGCAGAATCTCCGGCGCAGCCAAACCCTCGCGACGAATCATCGCGGTGACGCGTAAGGGCAGCAGGGGAGCCCCGCTCATCGAGGAATCTTTGAAGGTTCTGCAGAGCACTGCAAAGAGTATTATCGCCCAGCGATTGACCGAAGAACTGGACGGCTAGAGGCGCTTGCGGTACCCGTCGGGAGCGCTAGCCATTTTGATGACGGCTATTGACATAGATCACACTCATGAGGAGACTTGGCCTAATTCCAATTAGTATCCAACTGATATTTCAAGTGTGAAAGGTCTACCATGGGCAACTTGGCAGTAAGCTACGCTGGCGCAGGCAAGGTCGAACTGATCGATTCTCCGTACCCGGAATTTGAACTGAAAGACGGCCCGGGAGTCCACCCGGCGAACATTGGCCGCCAAGTTCACCACGGGGTCATCCTGCGCACCATCGCCACCAATATCTGCGGCTCCGACCAGCATATGGTCCGTGGACGCACCACAGCCCCAGAAGGTCTCGTACTGGGACACGAGATCACCGGAGAGGTGATCGAAGTCGGCCGCGACGTGGAATTCCTCAAGGTCGGGGATATCGTTTCGGTGCCCTTCAACATCTCCTGCGGCCGCTGCCGCAACTGCAAGGTCGGACAGACCGGCATCTGCTTGAACGTCAATCCGGACCGTCCGGGATCCGCCTACGGCTACGTGGACATGGGCGGCTGGGTCGGCGGGCAAGCCGAGTATGTGCTGGTTCCGTACGCAGACTGGAACGCGCTCAAATTCCCCGATCGCGACCAGGCCATGGAGAAGATCCTCGACCTGACAATGCTCTCGGACATCTTCCCCACCGGGTACCACGGCGCTATCGGCGCGGGCGTGACTGTAGGCTCAACGGTCTACGTCGCCGGCGCGGGTCCTGTGGGCTTGGCGGCGGCCACTGCGGCGCAATTGCTCGGCGCGGCAACCGTCATCGTTGCGGATCTCAATGCCGACCGGCTAGCCCAAGCGCGTAGTTTCGGGTGCGAGACGGTGGACGTCTCGCTCGGTGATCCGGGCGAGCAGATCGCACAGATCCTGGGCACACCCGAGGTCGACTGCGGCATCGACGCCGTCGGCTTCGAGGCACGCGGCCACGGACACGACGCCGGGAAGGAGCAGCCCGCCACCGTGCTGAACTCGCTCATGGAGATTACCCGGGCCGGTGGCAGCCTCGGCATCCCTGGCCTATATGTCACAGGGGATCCTGGAGCCAACGATGAAGCAGCTAAGCAGGGCTCGCTATCCATGCGTTTTGGGCTCGGTTTCGCCAAGTCCCATACGTTTGTCACCGGCCAGTGCCCGGTGATGAAGTATCACCGGGGGCTAATGCAGGCAATTCTTTCGGATAAGGTTTCCATCGCCAAAAATGTCAATGCAACCGCCATTGCTTTGGCTGACGCACCGCAAGGATACGCGGCATTCGACGAGGGCGCCGCACAGAAGTTCGTGCTCGACCCGCATGGCCTGATCCGTACCTAAACCGCGGACATCAGTGCGGGGCAAGAGTCGCAAATTCTTCGATTCCAGCCCCGCTCAGCCACTTCCGCCGACGACCGAATCGGCGGCCTCCCGTGCTCATGCATTTCAGCGAGCACGCTCGACACGCGGCAAAGTCTGGCTACGCAAAGGCTTTGTCGCGCCCGTTTTCCGGTTGAGGGTAGGCCACGCCGCGGTTTGACCGCGGCGGGCCATCCTGTTCCACCCATGAAGGAAATCCTATGAATCGCAGCGATCACCCCGTTCAAGATCTAGTCAGCGAGCTTCATTCGGCTCGACGGCGAAGGCCAAGGAAGTACCCGAGTGGTGGAACCGACTATTGGGTTTTCGGTATTGCGGGAATTCTGACTCTGGCGTTCATTGCCTGGGGTTTTGCTTCACCGGCCGGGCTGGGATCCGCCTCTGGTACGGCCTTGGACTGGGTCATCACGAACACCGGTTGGATCTTCGTCATAGCAGCCACCGTCTTCACAATATTCGTGCTTGTCGTGGCGGCGAAAAGTTTCGGACGAATCCCGCTGGGCAAGGATGGCGAAAAGCCCCAATTCAGCACCATCTCATGGATATCAATGATGTTTGCCACCGGAATGGGCATCGGATTGGTTTTCTACGGTGTGGGTGAACCTTTGTACTTCTACATGTCGCCACCGCCGGAAACGGTTGATGGGCAAACCTCCGCGGCCGTTGGCACGGCTATGGGCACCACGTTGTTCCACTGGACGCTCTTCCCCTGGGCCATGTATGCGATTGTTGGATTGGGCATGGCGTATGGAAGCTACCGTCTAGGTCGGCCGCAGCTTTTCTCCTCCATGTTCAGTTCGATTTTCGGTGATCGAGTGGTCAATGGCTGGGGCGGCAAGACCATCAACATCTTGGCGATTCTGGCGACACTGTTCGGTTCGGCTTGCTCGCTTGGACTCGGCGCTTTGCAAATCGGCGGAGGAGTACAGTCTGCCGGAATCCTCCCCACCGTGGGCTCGGGAGTACTGGTCTTGATTATCGCGATCCTGACTGCCTTATTTGTTGCTTCGGCGGTATCCGGAATTGAGCGCGGAATTCAGTGGCTTTCGAATATCAACATGGTTCTGGCGGTCATCCTTGCCATGGTCGTGTTCATCGGCGGACCCACATTGTTCATCTTGAACGTGATCCCCAATGCGGTTGGATCATTCATCAGCGATCTGCCTGAGATGGCATCGCGAACCGCTTCCTCCGGGGACGGAACCATGGCCACCTGGTTGTCCTCCTGGACTATTTTCTACTGGGCATGGTGGGTTTCATGGACCCCGTTTGTAGGTCTTTTCATCGCTCGAATCTCACGTGGCCGCAGTATCCGCCAGTTTGTCACCGGAGTGTTGCTGGTGCCATCTACCGTGACGTTGATTTGGTTCGCCATTTTCGGCGGGGGAGCCATCGGTCTGCAAGAACGAGCCGAACGCTCCGGAGATGCGGGACAAGCCATGGCGCAAATGGTGGAGGGGGTGCCTGATATCAATTTCGACTCGGTGCTTTTCGAGTTGCTTGGAAGCTTGTCCTTCCCCGCGTGGTTTGCGACTGCACTTATGGTGCTGACCGTTGTGTTGATCGCGATCTTCTTCGTCACCGGCGCCGACTCGGCCTCCATCGTCATGGGAGCGCTGAGTGAACGCGGTGCCGAAGAGCCATCGAAAAAGTCCGTGATTTTTTGGGGAATTTCGGTTGGCGCGGTGGCAGCAGTCATGCTGCTTGCCGGTGGTGACCACCCGGCCGCTGCTTTGAACGGGTTGAAGAACATCACCATCGTTTCAGCGCTACCGTTCGTAGTCGTGATGCTGCTTCTCTGCGTAGCGATTTGGAAGGATCTGAGCAGGGATCCGCTGGTGCTGCGTGGCAAGGTTGCGCTCGAAGTTCTCGAACAGGCCGTTGACGATGGAATAGAGCGGCATGATGGCGAGCAATTCTGTCTGATGACCGCCGAGCAGACAATCATCACGGTCCAGAATTCGCCTTTGTATGCTGAAGCGAACGGTGCAGCTGCAGATTTGGACGACGAATATGCAGCCGAGTTGGGCAACGCAAACGACAAGCTGAACCAGATTGGCTCAGACGGGGACCTGGAACCTGAAGAGGCAAGAAAATGAGCTAAGCGGCTTTGCAATAACTGTCCCGCACGAGTGCCCTATCGGAGCGCTCGTGCGGTCACGGGGCGCGACGCAAAGCCTGTTCAAAATGATTGACATGCGCCGATACCAGCTGTGCAGCCAGATCGGCGTCGCCATCGAGGATCGCGCGGAGCAAAGCCGTGTGTTCAGTGATGTGCTCGGAAATCGGTGGCATTTGGTCAATTACCAAACACCAGATTCGCGTCACCAGATTATCCAAGCGTACGAGGGTTTCTTCGAGGTGCTTATTGGCACTGGCCTTGTAGATGAGCCGGTGGATATGCACATCCAGGAGCAGTAGCGAACGCTGATTGGCAGTCTCATCCAGAGCGTCAATCGTGTCCAAATAAGCGGTGATCTCGGCTTTGATTTCGGGGTCTTTGTTGCCGGCCGCATTTCGGGCAGCCAAAGGCTCCAGGGTCTGGCGAATCTCGGAAATATGGTTTAGTTCGTGGAAGTCAACGGCCGTGGCAAAGGTGCCACGTCGTGGATAGGAGACCACCAGATGGTCAGTTTCCAAACGTTTTAAGGCTTCGCGAATCGGAGTGCGCCCCACACCGAGCTCCTCAGCCAAGCGCGGCTCATGAATGGGGTGTGTTGGAGCGATTTCCAGCAGCACCAGTCGATCGCGAAGCACTCCATAGGCGTGATCGGCCATTGAGCCTGTGCTCATATCGGTGCCTGCGGATTTAGTGGGCATCAATTTATCGCTCTCTTCACTGGTCATATATCAGTTGCCAATAATCAAAGAGTATCGCCCGAGCGCCGATCGGTCACTTCTTGGCTGGCGGTGCAGGGGATTGCAGCCCGCAGCGCGAAGCAATCGCCTGCCGGTGGGATGCCGGCCCACCAAGGAAGTGTGAAAGCCCATCCGCCGGAATAGGGCCGAGTGGCTAGATGGATGCGTTGAATTACTGGGTCTGAAGCGCGCCTGCAGCACGTGGAGTTGTGCTCAAATGATTGGTAAAAAATTGACTGAGAATCTTATTGACGCTGTGTTGCAGCACACTTAGACTTGTGATCAGTTATTGATATATCAGATGCGGGAATCTGGATTTGTTCTGCCGACAGCCAAAGCTGAGGTGGCGGAGACAAGGGCTGATTTAGGAACGAACTTTTGGGCTCGTGCCTAATTCAGGCATTGGCGACTCGATGCAAGCATTCGGGGCAGTGCTTGTGCAGCGTCCGATCGAAAACATGGCCCATATTGATTTCCTATGAAATGTACGAGGCATGACGGGCCACCGTCATCTCGGTGAACCCAAGGAGCGGCATAATGACCGAACTGAACAATGCATATGTCTTGACCCTTACCTGTGCAGAACGCCCGGGGATTGTCCATGCGGTGACCGGACTGCTACTGAAGCACCACGGGGATATTCGGGAGTTAAAGCAGCATGATGACCAGCGCTCCGGGACATTGTTCATGCGGATCGAATTCGAAGTGTCCCAGGCATCCAACATTCCTGCAGAGATCGCCGAATTGGAGTCGAGCCTGACCGAACTGGCGACAGAGCACGACGCTAGCTGGGGCCTGCGCGCCTCCGGTAAGAAAAAGCGTGTGGTCATCATGGTGTCAAAGTTCGGACACTGCCTGCATGATCTGCTGTTCCGCGCCCGCATGGGGGAGCTTCCGGTCGAGATCGCAGCGGTTGTCTCGAACCATCCGGATCATCGGCAACAGGTGGAGTGGAACGGAATTCCGTTCTTCCATGTTCCGGTCACCGCTGAGACCAAGCCCGAGGCAGAATCCCGGCTTATGGAACTCGTAGACCGCTTCGACGTGGATCTGGTGGTTCTTGCCAGGTATATGCAAGTCCTGTCAGATGAGCTCACCAGGCAGCTCACCGGGCGGGCAATCAACATCCATCACTCATTTCTTCCATCTTTCAAGGGCGCCAAGCCTTATCACCAGGCCTTTGAAAGAGGAGTGAAGACCGTGGGAGCAACGGCGCACTACGTCAACAGCGAATTGGATGAAGGCCCGATCATTGCCCAGCAGGTTCAAAATGTTGATCACAGCTACGGGCCTGAGGACCTTGTTGCGGCGGGCCGGGATACCGAATGCAAGGCGCTATCGGATGCAGTTCGCTGGCACTGTGAAGACCGGATATTCCTCAACGGTTCACGTACCGTGGTGCTGCGCTAAATTGATTGCCCGCACGCTAGCCAGCTAGCGCCGAGGTTCCTGTCTGAAGGGCCAAGATTGACGTGGTTTGCAGAATGCTCGTGGACCATTCGCTATGAATGCTCCACGAGTATTCTGTCTTCTCACGGGCCCCGTCAGTGGCGTTGGCTCTGCCGGTAAACGCTCAGGCTCAGCGTCAAGATCGTCAGCGTGCGCGCATCATTCAGATCCGCTTCGAGGAGAGATTCAAGAAGCGCCAAGCGTTGGTAGAACACCGAACGTGACAGGCGGCATCGAGTTGCCGCCTGTGAGCGGTTGGTTGGTGAGGCCAGGTAGGCTTCGAGCACGCGAAGGCACTCGTCGCGTCGGTTGATTTCCAATGCCAATAGCGGTGCCAATACTTGCTGGGGCAGACGTTGTACGGCTGGTTCGTGGCGCAACTCGTGGGTGAGCAGTGCCATCGGGTAGTCGGCGGCAAAGACTACCGAATTGTTTGCTTCCAAACGAAGTTCACAGCCCTCGGTGGCCTGATTGATAGAGGTCAGTACCTGCGCTAGACCCGATACTATTTCCCCCAGATAAGCCGGGCCTTCGAAGGCGGGGGATTCTGCTGCTTGATGCATCCCTTGGTGAAAGTCATCTTGCAATTGCGCGGTTGCGGTCGAGATGATGCCAAATAGTTTGGGTGTTGGCGAATGGAGGGCTCCGACAATTAGATTCATCCCAATCCCGGTGTGCCGTTCAATCTCGTGCACTGCGGTTTTCGGGTCCTGCCCTGAAGCTAGCTGCACGGAGAAGCCGCGTAGGAGTTGATGCCTGACCGGGAATCCGGCAGCCTCAAACTTTCCGGTCAACAGATTCAGATTCGCCTCACGGCTATTGAGCAGATCATCAAGCAACTCGCACGCGGCATCGAACTTCCACAGTGCCGGACCTCGTTTGCGCAGGAGCTCGGTCCCTAAAGCAATGGCGGCCATGGTGAGTACATGCAGTGAACCGGCCGGGTGCGAAGCGGTGTCTGGGGCGATCAGGGATCCAAAATTCTTACCGTGGATTTGCACCGGGACAGCATGGCGTTTCGGATTGCCCGTGATGTGCATGGTTCGCGACCGATCCTGCCAATGGTCAAAGAAGTCGGTTGGCAGTTCCACTGGGCTGGCAAAGCGCAGCAGGTTGAATCCGGAGTCTTCAAAGACAATCGGGCAACCAAGGAATCTGGCGCAGTCGTCCAGGACAGTTTCTGCTGGAGCGCCTAATTGCATCAGTCCGGTGAAATGCTCGGTCACTTCACCGCCGGCTTCGATTTTCCGAGTTTGGGCGGAGAACAACAGCTGGTGCAACGTCTCGGTAATTTCAACGAATGCCACCGGTTCGTGCAGCAGAATCAACGGTAACTGGCTGTCCTTGCAGGCGCGGATGAGGTTGGCTGGTGCTTCGGGGCAATGAATCCCGAGCTCCAACACCAAGGCCGCAACTCGAAGCTCAAGTAATTCGGCGATGAATGGTTCAAACTCTGCATCCGCGCCCCAGCCGATCCCTGTGGTCAATACCAGCTCATGTCCGCGGAGGTAGGCCCCGGGATTGAGGTTCTCCAAAACGTGCGCCCAACCAATGTGACGCTTCAGTGACGCCGGAACAGCAATAACCTGCGGACTGCCGACCAGCACGCAAGGCAGTTGCAGCAGCTGTTCAACGGTGAGGATCGCGTTGGCCGGACAGTCTGTCCGATTGATCGGCATTTTTCCGACAAATGACACTGTTGATAAGCCTCTCGTTATGTAAAACTGTGAATCACGTGGATCTTTAGTGATTCAGTTCACACGATACAGAGTGTTTGGCTTATGAAGGGGATTGCGTCGATGTTTGGTTTACCAACGTTCACGACCGTTGTCATCCTCGGGGTTCCGACCCTATGGATTATTTATACGGCGGTATTCATGTGGCTCAGCCGCGGATGGAAGCGTGAAGACGTGGAGGAAAGCCAATGAGCTTAGAAATTGTCTTTCTCGTCATCTACTTCATCGCCATGGCAGGTATCGGATTCTGGGCGATGAAAAAAGGCCGAGGTGACTCCGAAGGATTTCTGCTCGGCGGACGCAGCCTAGGCCCAGGGGTAACCGCTCTGCGACTGCAAAGTTCCTCGATGTCGGGATATATGTTCATGGGTGCCGGTTCCCTTGGCTACACGCAGGGCTACTTTGGCATGTGGTACGCACTCGGCGATATTGGCGGCGGCATCCTGAACCTTTCGGTTCTCGGACGACGCATGCGCAAACTGTCCCAAATTCTGGGATCCATCACCTCCATTGAATATCTGGAACACCGCTATCCTTCGAAATGGATTCGGTTGATCGCAGCGCCGGTGGCGCTGTTCTGCATGTTCTTTTATGTCCTGGCGCAGTTCATTGCCGGCGGACGCGGGCTAGAGATGGTCACCGGGGTGTCCTTCCCTGTGGCGCTAGCTATCGCCATCGGCGTGATCGTGCTGTATACCTTCCTTGGCGGCTACCTCGCAGTGGCTTACACCGACTTCGTTCAGGCCATCATCATGGTGGTCGGCATGGTCTGGATCCTCATTGCCACCCTGATCGCGATCGGCGGTTTCACCAAGGGCAACGAAGCCATAGGCGCCATCAACCCGAATATGTTGACAATGTGGGGTGCCGACCTTGGATTCCAAGGACAGTGGGGCGTCATTATCGGTGCGCTGCTGGTCTTCTCGATTGGCTATATGGGGTGGCCGCATGTGGTGGTCAGCCACATGGCCATGAAGAAGCCGTCGGTAGCCCGCACTGCTGGTGCCTACTCGCTGATCTTCAACCTGCTATTCATTCCAGGCCCGTACTTGGTCGGTATGTTCGCATTGATTCTGCTTCCGAACTTGGCCAATCCGGAAACCGCAATCTTCGAGGTCGCGGATGCGGTCTTGCCGACATTTGCCGTGGGTATCGTAATGGCTGCAATTATGGCGGCCATCATGTCTACCGCTGATGCGTTGCTATTGCAGGCTGGAACCATTGCCAGCCAGGATATTTACGCTCGATTCATCAACAAGAAAATGAGCGACGGGCAGATGGTGTGGGTTTCGCGCATCACAGTTCTAGTTCTCGCGCTCATTGGTTTCGCCATTGCAGCCTTCGAACCTCCTGCGGTGGCAGCCATTGTCATCTTCTCCACCACGGTACTTGGCAGTGCCTTCGTTCCGGCTTATGTCTGTGCAGTCTGGTGGAAGAAGGCCAATACCGTTGGCGCCATCTCCTCTATGATCGCCGGCACGGCAGTCTCGGTTCTCTGGCAGGTATCGGGCGCTCCGGACGCAACCGGTATCGATCCGATGGTCACCGGGATCTTGGCATCCACCGCCGCGATGATCATCGGCAGCTTGGTTTCGCAGACGAATCACCCTGTTCCAGAGCACATTATCCGGGCCTTGGACGAGACGGCGAAGATCGGGCAGATCCCCACAAAAATGCTCATAGGCCAAGACGCATTGCTGGCAGGACAAGCCGAAATGGCCGGCCGAGATGAGTGAGCTGGTGCTTCGCACCTTGGTCGATGAAGATTACGCCCGGTCGATATTGCAAGCGAAAGCTCCGGGTATGGAGGTGATATCCGCTCGATTGCGGCACCATCCGTTTGCCGGTTTTATCTTTGACGTCTCCCACTTGGCTGGACGTGTCGGAAGGACACACGCCTTAGTGGACTACTTCACGGGCAAAGCCTTTATCAGCGACCCGTGGCAGACCGCAGATCCGAGCTCGACCATGGAGCTAAACCCGGTGCAAGACCCGAGGTGGAACACCATCGACTTTGAGACCGCACGGCAGAAAGCCAAGTCATTACTTGCAACTGCGGCCCTGCGCCGAGCTCGCTTGGCCTGGAAAGGCGGAGTGCGTGAACACCACAGTGTAAATAAAGTATGGAAACCGAACTGGGTGATTGAAGCAAAGCTCGACGGCAAGTCCTACCGCATCATGGTGGATGGGCTGAACGGAGGCTATTTCTTTATCGACAACTGATCATTTGGCAACGCACGGCAATCACCGATCCGAACTGAACGAATCATGAGAAAGAATATGGAATTCTAATGAAGAATGCTTCTCCTCGTCTTGTCCCCAAAGCTCTGAAGAAGGTCTCCTGCGTATTGGCTGGCTCGGCACTAGTCTTCGGACTTGGCTCCGCTCCGGGCTTCGCCGCGGGAAACGGTCCGGACTACAACGGCAACGAAACGATTAACACCTCGATCCTCCACACGCATGAGTCCATGGTTGCCGAGTTGAAGAAGCAAGATGCGAAGCAGCCGGCCCTGGAACTTGAGGTTATTGGCCAATCGGTCAAGGGACGGGATCTATACCTGGCGAAATACCTGTCAAGCCCAGAGAACCCGACCATCGCGTTCCTCACCCAGCAGCACGGCAACGAACAGCTGACCACAGAGGGAACCCTAGAAGTCATCAAGCATCTGGGCAGCGGACGGATGAAAAACGTTCTGGAGAACGTCAATATCCTGGTCGTGCCGATGCTCAATCCAGACGGAGCCATGGGTGATGTGGACTTCCCGCTCGATGACTACATTGCTTCGGGGGACCGGCACCTGACGCGTTACAACGCGAACAACGTGGATATCAATCGAGACCACGTAGCCAAGACCCAGCCTGAAATACAAGCGCTGCACCAGAACGTGCTTTCCGCCTTCGACATCGACTACATGATCGATCTGCACCATCAGGGCACGCGTTCGGCAGTAGACGGCAAGCTCGTCTCCGGTTCGATTCTGTACCCGACAACTGCAGACGTATCCGAAGAAGTGCGCGAAGGCTCAAAGCGTTTGGGCGCGGTGGTCTATCAGAACGTTGACGCCACCGGCTGGGGTCACCTAGGCAAATATGTCGGCGGAACTGCCAACACGATAGCCCGCAACGGCATTGCGGCAGAATACGGGATCTCCACGCTGCTATTCGAAATGCGGGGAATGAGCGACCACTTCAACCCGGGCTCGGTGTTGGGTCAGAAATCCAATGGATACCTGCGCCAGCAAACCATCTTGACCTTGGAGAGCACCATCAAGGCGGTGGCCGATGGATCCGTTGAAACTATGGATACATCGTTCTGGGATTCCCTGGCTGAGCAGGAATACCTGCCAGGTGAAAAAGGCGACGAATAATTAGAAGCAAGAGTGGCGAGCCGGAAACGGCTCGCCATTTTCTTCGTTCTGGGACGTTGCGCTTCGCACTTCCTAGCGGTGGCGCAGCGGCGCCACCCATGGCTCGCCGAAGATCAACTGGGTGCGGCAGTGCGCGACCTGGGGTAGCGCCAGCAGCTTGTCGATGATCAGCGTCTGCAGCTCGGTGCTGTTGGCCACCGCGACATGGACCAGGTAGTCCTCGCTGCCGCTGACGTTGTACAGCGCCAGGGTCTCGGGCAGGGCGAGGGCCTTCTGCACGAAGTCGTTGGCGGTATCCCGGGCGTGCGGTCGGATCTGGATGCCGAGGAAGGCCTGCTCGCCCTTGCCCAGCAGACTCGGCAGCACGTGGGCGCGAGTTGCCACAATGGTGCCGTTGCGCCGCATCCGCCGGATCCGCTCAAGGCAGGTGCTGGGCGCGACCCCCACCTTGGCCGCGATCTCCTTGTTCGGCATGGTGGCATTCACCTGCAGTAATTCCAGAATTTCCCAATCCACCGAATCCAGTTCGGGAGATTGGGTTGATTTTATCTCTGAGTGGCGCATGATCAGATTCTAGCGAATCGCGCGCTTAGCCTGAATCTGGAACCACGTTTCGGACTCGAAGGATGGCATGGGACTTGAATCATGGGCGGCATTCGCCCTGGCGCTATTGGTGGCTTTGGCTGTGCCCGGCCCCGATCTGGCCCTGGTGGTGCAGTCGGCCACCCGGTCGGTACAACAAGGTGTGTCCACAGCAGCAGGAGTGGTGACCGGGCTGATGCTGCATGCGCTGCTTGCGTTAGCCGGGGTGACCGCGCTGCTGATCTCGGCCCCCGGGGCCATGACGATTGCCCAGATTCTGGGTGCCATGGTGCTGTTGTGGCTGGGGATCAGCATGCTGCGCGCAGGACTGCCCGAGGCTGCCACCACCGAGCAGGACCACGCCCCTAGAACCAGCGGAGGCTACGTGCGCGGGCTGGTCACCAATGCGACCAACCCCAAGGCATTGCTCTTCTTCTCGGCCATCCTTCCGCAGTTCATCGGCCAGGCCGAGGGCGCAGGGCTCCGTACTGCGCTGCTCTGCGCCACGGTGGTCCTCGGTGCTGGACTGTGGTGGGCAGGGGCTATCGCAGTGGTCCGGTTTTCCGGAGTGCATCGATCTCCGGCGGCAGAGCGCATCGTGACGTTGGCCGGAGGAGTATCCTTGGTGGCGATCGCCGTCGTATTGCTGGCTGCCGCGATACTGGGTCTGGTCCATGCGGCCGCCTGATGACACCTCGGGCCACGCAACCGACACGGGCATCAATCCGATGCCCGCTGGAAAGGAAAAACAGATGACTCGCATTCTGATTGCCGGCGCCGGTGCGACCGGCGGAGCGCTGGGAGCTCGATTGCTGGCGGCCGGCAGGGATGTCACCTTCCTGGTGCGTGAGCGCCGCCAGGCCCAACTTTCCGAAGACGGACTGCGCTTCAGTGCCCCGGACACCCAGGGCGCCTGGCCGGTGCGTGCGGTGACCACTCTGGCCGGCGAAGAACCGTTCGATCTGGTGATTGTGGCGGTCAAGGCTCCTGCTTTAACCGCGCTGATCCCGGAACTCTCCGGGGCGCTCGGCGAGCTCACGCGCATCCTGCCGCTGCTCAACGGCATGGCGCATATCGACGCACTGGAGCAAGCCTTCGGCGAGCGGGTGCTGGGCGGCATCGTGAAAATCGTGGCCACCTTGGACCAACAGTCCACCGTCAGGCAGCTGACCGGGCTGTGCCAGCTGACCATCGGAGCACTGCGTGGCACGGGCGTCCCTGAGCGGATCATAAAGGCCTTGGACGTGGACGGCATACAGCTGGAAGTGGTGGACAACGCTGCCGCCAGGCTCTGGGAGAAATGGGCATTCATCGCCGCGGCTGGGGTGATCACCTGCCTGTTCCGCGGGAATATCGGGGATATCCTGGCCGCTGGGGGAGAAACGAAGATCCTCGAAGCCATTGGCGAATGCGAGCAGATCGCCGCCGCTGCCGGCTGCCCGGTCAGCGAAGCCGGGCACCGGCAATCCGTCGGGCTGCTCACCGAGCCGGGCAGCGAGTTCACCTCTTCGCTCTACCGCGATCTGGGACATGGGGTCCCGGTTGAAGCCGAGCACATCCTCGGAGACCTGGCCGCCCGCGCGCAGCAACTGGATGTTGCCTCACCACTCCTGGATGCCGCGCTGCTCCAGCTGCGCACCCACCAGCACGCGCTTGACCGTGACGGAACTGCCGCCACCGGATAAGCCAAGGGCCACGGTGCAGGAACTGGGAAGTTCTTGCACCGCGTCCCTGAAGACTGCAGGCTATCTGGCCACCAGTGCGGCGAACGTCGCCGAAGCTACCTCGGTCACGGCGCGCTCCCAGTCACCGAGCAGGCCCAGGATATTCTGTCCGTCGGCGCGGCGGGGTTCCAGCTGATCCGCCAGCATGGTGAGCGTCGAGGTGCGCAGCTCGGTATTCAGGTTGACCTTGCCCACTCCATAGGAGATGGACCGCGACAGGTCCGCCGCAGCGATACCCGACGCACCGTGCAGGACCAGCGGGACGCCGGAGACTGCATGGATGGCTTTCAGCACATCCCAGTGGATCTTCGGCTCGCCCTTGTAGCGGCCGTGCACATTGCCGATGGCTACCGCCAGCAGGTCCGCACCGCTGGCATCCAGGAACTGGGCCACCTGTTCCGGATCGGTCAGCTGCGAGGCGCTCTGCTCGAAGGCCTTGTCTTCGTTGCCGGGCAGCGCGCCGAGCTCTGCTTCCAGCACGATGTCCGGGCCGATCAGCGAGCGCACCTGCTGTACGAAGGAGATATTCTCCTCCAGCGTGCCAGCCGAACCGTCGGCGAGCACCGCGGTGGCGCCGGCCTGCACCGCGCGGGCAATCAGCTGCGCGTCGCTGGCGTGATCCAGCTGCACCGCCACCGGCACCGCGGCCTGTTCGCCCAGGGTGCGCAGCGCGGAGATCAGGCGCAGCCCGGAGATGCTTGACGCGGTTTTCGGCGCGACATTCAGGATGACCGAGCGGTCCTGCGCCTCGGCTTCGGCCACCACCGCCAGTGCGGTGGTGAAGTCGTAGCAGGTGAAAGCAGGGGCGGCGTGGCCTGCGGCAATTGCCTCGGCGACCAGCTGGTTCATGGGGATGAGCATGGATTAGACTCCTGCGGCGGTGACGATGGCGTAGACAAGGGAAGTGAGCGCGAATCCGGCGACGCCCAAGATGGTGGTCAGCACGGTCCAAGTGCGCAGACCGTCGGCGACCGAGAGTCCCAGGAAGCGAGTCACGATCCAGAAGCCCGAGTCGTTCACGTGGCTCAGGCCGAAGGCGCCGAAGCCCACCGCAGCCAGGATCAGCGCGGTCTGCACCGCGGAGAAGCCGCCGGCCTCGACGGCGGTGGCCAGCAGGCCGGTGGTGGTGATGATCGCAACCGTGGCTGAACCTTGCGAGGCACGCAGGATTGCAGCCAGCACGAAGGCCATGACGATAATCGGCAGGCCAGCGGAGGACAGCGATTCGGCCAGCACGGTGCCGATGCCCGACTCGGTGAGCACCTTGCCGAACACGCCACCAGCGCCGGTCACCAGGATGACGATGGCAGCCGGGGCCAACGCCGAGTCCATCACCTTGCCGGTCTGCTCACTTGACCAGCCGCTGCGCACGCCGAGCAAGTAGTAGGCAACCAGCACGGTGGTGAGCAACGCAATGGCCGGTGAACCAACGAAGCCCAGGACATTTGCAGCGGTGGATTCAGCGGTGACCAGCGTGCCGCCAACGGTGCCGAGCATGATCATCACGATCGGCAGGAGGATCATGGAGATGACCATGGACGAGGTCGGGGCCTTGGTCTTGGTCAAGGTGCTGCCCGGATCGGTGCTCGTGCCGAAGGACTCGAACTGCTCCGCGGTTTCCGCAAGCATCGGGATATCCCGGCGGTTGATCCGCTTGGCCACGAAGTAGCTCAAGACACCCAGCGGGGCGCAGAAGGCCAGGCCCAGAATGGTGGCCCATCCGACGTCGGCGCCCAGGATCTCGGCGCCTCCCACGACACCCGGGTGCGGTGGGACCACCACGTGGATGGCCAGCATGATCGCACCGACCGGCAGTCCGATCTTCACCGGGGAAACGTTCAACGCCTTCGCGAAGCCGTAGATAATCGGCACCAGCACGATGAATCCGACGTCAAAGAAGACCGGGATAGCCAGCAGGAACGCAGCGGTGGTCAGCGCAGCAATGACGCGGCGCGGGCCGAAGAGCTTGGTGAACCGGGTGGACAACACTTGGGCTCCACCGGAGATCTCGATGACCTTGCCGAGCATCGCGCCCAGGCCAACCAGCACCGCCACGCTGCCCAGGGTGCCGCCCATGCCCTCGGTGATCAGCCCGGCCACATCCTGCAGGGGAATTCCGGCGGCCAGGGCCACAAGGATGCTGACCAGCAGCAGGGCGATAAACGCCGGCATCTTGAATTTGATGACAGCGACCAGCAGCAGCGCAACGCCGGCTGCCGCGATCAGCAAGAGCATAAGTGGGCTCATGAAAATTTCGTCTCCTTTGACGGGAATGCTCAGGGGCAGCTGCGTGCAGCTGACTTTACTTGGCGGACTTCGGGGCGAGAACCTTGATCACGGCCGAATCATCTGCGGCCGCCAGATCGTGGGCTTCGCCCAGCAGGTAGAGCTGTTCGGCGGCCGAAGCCACCGGGGTGGACAGGTGCAGCGCGCGGGCCGCGGAAGTCACGATGCCCATGTCCTTGACGAAGATATCCAGCCGGGAGAGCACCTCGGCGCCCTCTTCGGCGTAGGCCTGGAGCATGCGTGGGCCGCGGTTGCCGAGCATGAAGGAATTCGCCGCTCCGGCCTGCAATGCCTGGAGGGTGGTTTCCTGGTCCAGGCCAAGCTTCTCGGCCAGCGCCAGCGCTTCGGCGGCGGCGGCGATGTGCACGCCGCACAGCAGCTGGTTCACGGTTTTCAGTGCCTGGCCGTCGCCTGGCTTGTCGCCCACGATGCTCAGGGTCGAGGCCAGCAGCTCCAGGACCGGGCGGACCTTGGCTAGCTCCGCGGGCTCGGCGCCGACCACGATCAGCAGGTCGCCTTCGCCGGCGCGCACCGGGCCTCCGGAGAGCGGTGCATCCACCAGGCCGACACCCAGCTCGCCTAGGCGGGCCGCGGTGGCGGGGACCGCATCCAGGCCGACGGTGGAGGTCAAGATGACCACCGCTCCGGGCTTCAGCGACTGGGCCACGCCAGTTTCGCCGAACAGCACGGAGTCCAGCTGCTCGCCATTGCGCACTGCAAGCAGCAGCGCGTCGGCGCCGGAGACCGTCTCGCGGGCGTTCTGGAAGGTGCTGATTCCGGCCGCTCGGGCCAGTTCCATGCGCTCGGCCGAGATGTCGAAGCCGTGCACGGTCAGTTCGGTAGCCAGGCGGGTGGCCATCGGAAGGCCCATGGCGCCTAGGCCGAGGACTGCAACAGTGGTGGTGCTCATTGGTGTCTCCAAATCTTGAGGTGGTGCTAGAAGGTGATGCTCAGGGTGCGGGTGACCTTGGTCAGCGAGCTGTCGTCTCCGACGTTTCCGGCGAAGACAATATAGGGGATGCCCGCTGCCGGGCCGTCCACCGATTCCCAGAGCGAGACGATGCCAGGAAGCATCGGTCCGCGCACGATCGCGTGGCGGATTTCAAGGCCGTGGGCGGCGACGTCCGAGGAGGTGATCCCGCCCTTGGCGATGACGAAGCGCGGGGGAGTGCTGTGCAGGATTCGGTTGACCACGCTGACCACCGCGGCGCTCACCGTGCGCGCGATCTCCAGGGATTCGGCCGCGTCGGCGGTCTTCACCAACGTCCGGGAGGTGTGCACAATGACGTCTTGGGTAGCCAGAGCGGCGCCGATCTCGGCTGCCTTGGCATGGAGGTAGCTTTCGCTCTGCTCCGAGAGGATGGTGGGAACTTCCAGCTCGATGACGGTGGCGTTCGCATGCTGCGCGGTCAGATCCGCCAGCTGCCTGGTGGTCACTCCCACGTGGGAGCCGACGACGATCAGCCCGCCTGCGGTGCGCTCGCTTGCGTTGTTCCCGGCAAAGATCTCCTCGGTGGTCAGCGGCCTGCGTTCGGCCTGGCCGATGCGGGCGCGGACGAAGGGCGGGCCAACGCGGTAGAGCACCCGGGTGCCAGCCGCCTCGGCGAGCTCCAGTCCTTCGGCCAGCGCGCGCAGGTCATTTTCGGTGACGATATCCGCGGCGGCCACCTGCGCGTTTTCCGTCTGCGCCAGCTTGTCCGCGATACCTTGGGCGCCGGAGCGGATGGTGTCCAGGTCCAGGACGAGGACGTCGGCGGCAGCCACGCGGCCGCCGGTCTTTTCGGCCACGTAGTCGGGCAGGTAGCTGGTGCTGAAGCCGAAGGTGGCATCCTTGGCGAATTCGGTCGCGCTGACCTTCACCAGTTCTCCATCGCCGGTGCGCATGTAGTGCTCGCCGCCTACGGTGAGCCGTCCGGCGTCGCCGAAGGCCGGAACCATCAGCACCGCGTCCACCGCATTCTCGGCGTCGAGGCTCCGCAGGGTCGCGGTTATGGTGTCGGTTTCCAGCGGGAAGTGGCCGCGCAGGGTTGAATCGCTGCGGCTGACGAAGGCCAGGGTGATGCCCGCCTCGGCCGCAGCCTGCGAAGCGGCAGCCACGATCTGCTCATTGCGTTCGGCGGCATCCGCCGCGTCAAGGGAACGGGTGTTGGTCAGCACGTAGACGGCCAGCGCGCGCTCGCCGTCCAGCCGAAGCTCGAATGCCCAGCGGAAATCCGCGACGTCCCAGCGGGTGAGCACCGGCAGGTTGCTGACAGATTGGGTGCCCGTTGGGTCATCGTCCAGTACCACCAGGACGCGGCCGGTGGCGCGTGCTGCGGCGGCGATCTCAGCGGGTTCGATTTCGCGTTCCGGGAGGTAACCGGCGAACAACTCGGACTCAAGCATGAACAAGGACTCCTTCGTCTTTGGGCAACCGACTGACTTCATTGGTAAGATGTCAGACATCTGTCATGAAGAATAGTGTTACATGGAATGCGGCTCACCGCAACGCCGCGGGCACATAGACTGGACAGGTCTGCAACGGGGCATCGGGCCTCAAGGATGGAGGAACCGTGTCTCGAAAGTCACTGGTCACGCAGGTCGCTGACGACGTGCTTGACCGGATCATCGGTGGTGAATTAGCCGTTGACGAGCTCATTCCCGGCGAGCTGGAGCTCTGCGCTGCCCTGGACGTCAGTCGCATGACCGTGCGCGAGGCAATTAAAATCCTCGCAGCGCAGAACATCATCCGGGTTGAGCGTGGCCGGGGCACCTATGTGAATCCCGTCGGCATGTGGAGTTCGCTGGAAGCGGTGCTCCGGGCAACTACCGAAGGCGTGGGGGCCGCAGCGGCCGCCGTCCAGCTCATTGAACTGCGCAGAATGCTGGAGACCGGGGCCTGCGAACTGGCCGCTGGCAGGATCAGCGACGCGCAGCTGGCCCGGCTCGATGAACTGGTTGCCGAGATGAAAGGCGCGCATCAGGAATCCGACCTGGATCGATTCGTGGAAGCAGACCTCGAATTCCATGACCAGATCCTGCAAGCCTCGGGCAACGTCTTCGTCGCTGCCCTCTTCGAGCCGCTGGGCCGGGTACTTGCCTCCCGCCGCCGGGAAACCAGCGCCTTTCCGCAAATCCAGGCCCATGCCATCGCGGAACATGAAAAAATCCGCACGGCGCTGGGGCAGCGCGACAGCGCCCGAGCCCGCGAAGCCATGGACGACCACATGCGCCAGACCCTCGAAGACCTCAACACCTACGTGCTCCAGCAGTAGCCAGGAAAATTTAGGTGCTTGTCCCTAAGCACTTCGCCAGCCGATACTGGCAAGACCATTGATGTTCAATGCTCCGGTGCAGCCAAGAGCCAACGCACCTCTCTTGCCGATCTAACAGCCCATGATTCACATCAAAGCTACTCGGCGGTTGGCCTTTTGCGCTGCTGTTTCGTTTCCGAGCGGCGCGACTTCGTTGCCAGGCGGCGGCGTTGCGAACCCTTGGTCGGCTTCGTTGCACGTCGTCGAGGGCCGTCGGGAGCAAGCGCCGCGCCAACCAGGTCGGCAAGTTTCTGCATAGCGATCTCGCGGTTGCGCAGCTGGGAACGCTGTTCCGAAGCCGTGACCGTAATGACTCCCGCAATGAGCTTTGAATCCAAGCGGCCAAGCAAACGTTCGCGCTGATCATCGCTGAGTACCCGTGAACCAGGGACCGACCAGGACAACTCGACGCGGCTATCGGACGTATTGACGTGCTGTCCGCCGGGGCCGGAAGAACGCGAGAAACGCCAGCTGAGCTCCGACTCCGGAATGCTCAATGCGCGCGTGATCTCTAAATCCATGTATCAAGCTTCCCATGGGAAGCAAAAGTGGAATCTCTTGGGTTCAAGGCACCCAAACGGGCGTACATTTAAATTGAAGGGTCGTTCGTTTCGATTGGTCGAGGAGATGTTCAGCCATGAGCGCTGAAATGAAGTACAAGATGCCTTTCAATTACGTTCAAGTTGTCATCGCCACGTTTAGCGCCGTGGTCACGAGCGTCTTCGTGTTCTTCGTCAGCGAAGTTGCTGGTGGAACGATGAGATTCTCTGGAGGCGTCTTTCAGAATGTTGATTTCTTCAGTATCGTCCGCTTCATCGCGTTGCCGTTCCTCATTCTGGGATTCTTGACCTTCCTGATTGGGCGCGCACGGCCGGGGTTCTGCAAGTTCGCCCAATGGGCCGGTGTCGTAGTGGTGGTCGCATCCATCATCAATCCGATCCTGTTCGCGGCTGATCTGGCCAGCGGCATTGGGCTCTCGCTCATTCTGCTCATCGTTGGCGCTTCGTGGTACATGGCGGTGGACAACTCGAACCACATAGCCAGAAAGTCCAAGCTTGAGCGGCTGCAGGCGAAGCAGCTTGCTGCGGCGTAACGGGACGGATGTAGGCTGAGATATGAATCATCGGTAGCCCAGCGACAGCTGGGCAAAGAAGGGAAATTCATGTCGATTGTCGTCATCAATGCGTTGAAGGTACCAAGCGAAGCCGGCCCGGAGCTGGAGAAGCGTTTCGCAGCTCGAAAGCACTCGGTGGATGGCTCGCCGGGTTTCGAGGGATTCAAACTTCTGCGCCCGGTCTCCGGCGAAGACCGCTACTTCGTTTTCACCCAGTGGGCTACTCGCGAAGACTTTGAGAACTGGCGTGATCAGCGTGCAGATGCTGCTCACTCTGGCGCGGAGAAGAAGCCTGTCGCATCCGGCGCGGATTTGATGGAATTCGAGATTGTCGAGCTCTAGCGTTCAGCACTTGGTCTAAGCGGCTGAGCTGCACAACGTGAATGGCCTTGCGGCGATTCGCGGCTATCCAGAGGCCGCGGATCGCCGAAAGGCCATGGAGCAAGGTCGCGGTCAGCGAACCGTAGCTTCTTCAACGGTGTTCTCAACACTCGTGGCGTTTATGAGTCCGAAACGGAGAACTGTACTCGTTGCCAGCCGCTGGCCCCGTTGGGCACCGGATCTGCGCGGTCGCTGGTTTGCATTTCTCCATCGGCATTGTAGGCGCGCACGGTGACCGAATGGTTGCCCGGGTTTCCGCCCTTCCAGACGTAGCGCCACTGGCGCCAGGTATCCAGCGTGGCTTCTTCGGCCAGCTCGGCCTCCTGCCACGGCTCATCATCGACCTTGACCTCGACCTTGGAAATGCCGATCGTCTGTGCCCACGCGGTGCCGCCTATGACCACTTCGCCCGGCGGGAGCTTCGTGAAGGAGCGAGGCACATCGACTCGGGAAGACATCTTGATAGGTCCGCGCTCGGACCATCCTCGCGTGGTCCAATAAGCATCCTTTTCGCCAAATCGGGTCACTTCAAGATCAACGACCCACTTGGTGGCGGACACATAACCGTAGAGTCCTGGTACCACCATGCGTACCGGAAAACCATGTTCCAGCGGCAGCGGTTCATCATTCATTCCGAGCGCCAAGAGAGCCATGCGGTCATCGGTGAGTATTTCCAGCGGTGTGGAGGCGCTGAATCCATCAATGGAGGTAGACAGCACCATGTCGGCACCCGCTTGCGGACCCGCTCGTTCCAGCAACTTTCGCAAGGGGTAACCCAGCCATTTGGCGTTGCCTACCAGGTCTCCACCCACCGGGTTGGAAACGCAGGTCAGCGTCAGGTAGCTTTCGACGAGTTCTTCGCCCAATAGTTCGTCAAAACTCATGGTGAATTCGTTATCGACCATGCCATGCACGCGAAGGGACCATTCGGCCGGGTCAATGCGTGGTACAGAAAGCGCCGTGTCGATACGGTAGAAATCTTCGTTGGGTGTGACGAACTTTGGCATTCCCTTGAGATCTACCTGCGCACCCGCAGGTATCTTTGCTGCCTTGGCTCTAGGTGCAGGCAAACCCAGCGCAAGGCGGGCGGATTCAGCCGCATTGCGTGTCGCTGCAATCGAGGTGCCCACGCCGGCGGCAATGGCTGCTCCGAGCAGAGACAGCGAGGAAGCCACCAGAAATTTTCGGCGGGACGGGCCCCCGGGGGATTCCTCTTCGTGCCTCGGAGCAGGGCCGGTAGAAGCCAGTCCGGTCAACCATTTAAGCGTGCCCACCCCGAGTATCGTGCCGATGATGACCGGCACCAAGTCCATGGGATCGGTAGCCGACCGGGTGATGACCGAAGTGCCGATCACCGCGGACAGAATGAGGATGGCGACCGCCGCCGCAATGAAGTTGCGGCGCGCCAGCAGTCCTACCAGGGCAGCGAGGATGGCGGCAACGATGCCTAGGGAGACGAAGAGTGCGAGTTTGTCATTGGTCCCGAAGGTCGCGATGGCGAAATCCTTCAGCCACGGCGGGGTGAAGTCAATGAATGTCGATCCCAGTGCGACGAAGGGGGCCGAGGAAGTCGCAAAAAATACCGAAACCAATTGCGCGACGGCAAACAGGACCGCGGCGGAGATGAATCCTGCGAGCCCGAAGGCGAATACCTCAAAACGCTTGGATCTGATTACCTGATCCATCTTTGACCACCTCATACGTTGTTATGCACGTGTCTGCGACTGGGCTCTGGGAGCTCCTATCGGTTATTCGTAGCCGTAGCGCTCTTGGATCGGAGGATTCGCAAATTTTTTGAACTCACGAATGCTGCTGCGATTTCATGTGGTTGTATGATTCTAGGGCTTGCGTCCGCGATTGCTTGAGATCCACCAGTGGCTCACTGGCCAATGGTGCGTATCGGGCTACGTAGGAGCCCTGCGGATCGAATTTTTTGGCCTGCAATTCGGGATTGAATATGCGGAAGTAAGGTGCGGCATCCGCACCGCACCCAGCTACCCATTGCCAGTTGGCGGTGTTGCTGGCAATATCGGCGTCAACCAGCGTGTCCCAGAACCATTGCTCGCCCACCCGCCAGTGGATCGCGAGGTTCTTCACTAATAGGCTCGCGGTGACCATGCGCACCCGATTATGCATCCAGCCGGTCTGCCACAGTTGCTCCATTCCCGCATCGACCAGTGCGAAGCCGGTGCGGCCACGCTGCCAGCCGTCCACCAGGTCCGCGGCTTTGGGTGAATCCGTTGGCCAGGACCAATTAAAGTCATCAAATTCTGGACGCAGGTTCTCCGTGGGCAGCTGCGGATGGTGATAGTAAAGGTGCCAGCAGAAGTCCCGCCAGGCGATCTGGCGGCGTAGCGCTGTGGCGCCCTCGGCGGAGGCCGGAGAATTTACCGCATGCCTGCTCAATTCATCCCATACTTGGTGAGCGCTCAGGTGTCCCCAGCGCAGCGCGGGGGACAGTGCGGATGTGCCGTCGAGGTCCGGCCGGTCATGATGGTCCACGTAGTGCCCGGCAATTGATTCAAGGACGTCGGCTAGCCGTTGCTGGGCCGCGGGTTCACCCGGAGTCCAGGTTTCGCGCAGGCCCGCGGACCAATCCGGAGAAGTCGGCAGCAGGTTCCAGCTCTCCAGCTGATCGCTGCGCAAGGTCAAGCCGTCGATGGGATCCTGGGCGCTCGGCTCGGGCAGGGGTGGCCGTATTTCAGTGTTTCGCAACGCGTTGTAAAAAGGAGTGAAGACCTTGAATCCGGTCTGGTTCTGAGTGAGTAGTTCCCAAGGCTCGTGAAGTAAGAACCCCGCGTAGCTGTGGGCGCTGATCCCCGCGCCGTGTAGCGCGGCTTTGAGCTGCGTGTCCACCTCGCGCTCTGCTTGGCCAAATCGGCGATTCCACCTGATAGCCTGCGGCGAGCATTCCCTGCTGAGTTCTGCCACGATCTCCGCGGTGGCCCCGCGGCGCAATATCAGCGGGATGCCCAGTTCGCGGAGGGAGTCCCGGAGACTGGCTAGTCCGTGGTGCAGCCACCAGCGAGCGGCCGCTCCCAGCGGCCTGATGCCCTCGGACTGCTCATCCAGAATGAAGACCGCCACGGTGGGTCCGGCTTCCCGTGCGGCTAACAGGGCCGGGTGGTCCATCGTGCGCAGATCATCGCGGAACAACACCAGTTGGAGGGGCTGCGGCGTCTGGGTCATGGAGTCTTGCCTCATAGCCAAAGACTAATGTATTTAGCCTAGCTAGCTAAATCGCATCTTTTTCATTCCCTACTCAGCCGACCAGCGCCATCACCGGATCGGTAGTCGGAGCCTGGGATCCACCTGCCGGTTCCACGGTCAAAGCGATAGTTGTGCCCTCGGGCAAGGCGGGTAATTGTGCGCTCCAGTCGCCGTGGGGAACCACATCGGAAGGAACCGGAGTTCCGCCTGCGGCAATGGTCCACAGCTGGTAATCGTGCTCCTGATCCATGGCCGGCAGATCGTGGCCGAGCACCACCGTGCCTGAGGAGGACGCAAGCAGGGTCATTGCGCCATCGCCGTCCGGCATTTGCGCATTAACTACCTTCAGCTGCTGGCCATCGAGCACTGAAAGCAGCTCGTTGTTTTCGGATTCAGCGGTAACCGCACGCTGGTGCTGGTTGACTGCGATGGCGCTCGGCACAGCGGCCAGGACCACTGCCGCCGCAGCGGCCGCGAGCCAACCGTAGCGAGGCATGGGACGCCGCTTTTGCTCACGGCGTTCGCTTAGCGAAATCGGTGTTGGGGACGCTTGCGCTGGCAGCTCGGCGAAAATCTTCTCACGCAAGTCAGCCGGCGGGGTCAACGCCGTGGCCCGGTCGATCCGTGAAATAGTTTCACGATAGCCACGCAACCATTGGGCGGCCTGCTCATTGGAGCTGACCAGTTTTTCGGCGCGTTCCCGTTCCTCGGGTGAATCAAAAGCTTCTAAGGCCAACCCGGTCAACAGTTCATGGTCTTCGGAGCTCAATGAGCCGTCACGATTCTGGCGATCCATTTATGCCACCTCCAAACATGTCTTCAGGCGCTGCAAGGCGCTGCGGATTCTTGACTTCACCGTGGCTAAGGGCATTTGCCGGCGTTCGGCCACTTGTGCGTAGGTACTGCCACCGTAGTAAGTGTCAATGACCGTCTGCTTTTCCTTATCGGTCAACGTGTCTAGGCAATTGCGGACCTGCTCCGAATCGACTTGGGCCATCAGTTCGTCATCGATTTGTGCGACTTCCCGGTCAACTGTGAAGTTGCGGTCCTCGCGCTGGGTCCTGGCTTCCTCCGAACGGATCCGGTCAATGGCCCGGCGACGGGCTATCGTTGAGGCCCACGCGTAGATGGATCCGGTGCTCTGGGAGTACTGGTGGGCGTTGTTCCAGATTTCGAGCATGACCTCCTGAGTGACCTCGGAAGCTTGCGCGGAATTGCGAATTAGCCGAACCGAGATTCCGTACACCACCGGAGATAACTCCGTGTAGAGGGAATCGAAGGCCTGATGGTCCCCTTGGGCGACCCGTCGGCATAGACCGCTCCAATGTTCGGTGGATCCAGGGCTTACTTCTGCCTGTGTCCCGCTCGGTGCTCTGTCCATGGTGTCGAGAATATCACCGGAGCCGGGATTCAATTGTTCCGTGTCAGCTCTGTTCATATCTCCTTTTCCGCTGTCCGGCGAAGGTATCCATGACCTAGCCGGTCAAGAGGCTGTTAACCGCCCGATGGCCGGTGCTCGATGATCAAGCACCAAGCACCGGCCTTCGGGCGGTGGACGTCTTGCTGGTAGTCCGCTTCGACTACTTCTTTTCTGCTGGTGGCATCAACACTTCGTCTACCAGGTAGACGGTGGCGTTGGCGGTCTGCACGCCACCACAGATTACCGAGGCGCCGTTGACCTTCAGGTCATCTCCGCTGCCAGTGACCTCAAGATCCTGGCCTGCAACGGTGGTGTAGTCACCGGAAAGGTCTGCGGGTGCAATCTGGCCGGGAACCACGTGGTAGGTCAAGATGCCGCTGAGCATATCTGCATCCTTGACCACTGCGTTGAGGTCCTTTTCAGGGATGGCTGCGAAAGCGTCATCAACGGGTGCGAAGACGGTGAACTCGTCACCGTTGAGGGTGTCCACCAGATCCACCTCAGGGTTCAGCTCTCCGGACACCGCAGCGGTCAAGGTCTTCAGCAGTGGGTTGTTCGAGGCTGCCACCGCTACCGGATCCTTGGCCATGCCGGCTACCGAGCCGTCGCCACTTGGTACTGCTTCGGCGTAGGCCGCGCAGCCCGAGCCAACGAGGTTAGCTGCAGGATCCATCTCTGTGTCAGCTGATTCGCTGGCCATGGCCGAGCTGCTTGGAGCGGCCATTGAGCTGGAGGCCGATGGTTCTGCGGTTTCGGAGCCCGTTGAGCAAGCGGTGAGCCCCATCGCTGCAACTGCGACCAGCGAGAGTGCTCCAACAAATTTGCGGTTGAGTGTCTGCATGTCTATCTCCTTGCCTTACGACGAGAATTCTCGTCGTATTTCCCCGACCCTGTTGGTGCGGGCTGTCATGAAGCATTCGGAGCCAGATGGGAAAAGGATTGAAAAAGTTCTAAAAACTTTTTGAGGAGCTTGAAATCTACCGTTTTCTGGCGGATTACGAGGCACTAAAAGTATCGGGTGGTACCAGTTCCTCAACTGGTACCACCCGATCGGTCACCTTATGTGCCGATGTAATGCCAGAAATTCCCATCGGCAATTCCGGCTAGGCGCTCGCCGGCTCCCTGATTTCCAGCATGGAGGCGGCCAGCTCAATGTCGTCCCGTCCGCCCGCGTCCAGACGCTCAAAGACTTGGCGTTGCCGGGAATCAGGCTGGATCATCGCCAACCCTCAACATGAGCGGACCAAGGAATTTTTTGTCGAGAATTACGCACTCAAGTGGCGGGAGATCTGCACGATCAGTCAATCAGAGCGTCTGCTAGGAGCCGGTAGGCATTCAAACGGTCTTCGGGATCACTGGTGAGCGTATTGAGCATCAGTTCATCAGCCCCGTGTGAGTCGGCCAAATCCAAAAGCTCGGCTCGAACCTTGGTTGGGGTTCCAACGATCAGTGCCTGACTGCGTTCCTGGGCCCTCGAACGTTCCTGAATGCTCCACTGGTAGCGTGCGGCGGTGGACGTTGAGGGGATGGGGCCGTCGTGCCCAAAATCCTTGCGCACCCGCCAAAGCAGCAGGGCTTCGGCCAGAGCCCGGGCCTGTTCCTCGGTTTCGGCGGTGACAAAGCGGACGGCTAAGACAGTGTGTGGAGTGTGCCCGGAAGCTATTGCTGCCTCACGATAAGCTTTGGTCGCCGCCTCGCCACCGGTGGGGCGCAGGAAGTGGCCATGAACGTAGCCGGCACCGAGCATTCCCGGCAACGGCGCGGACGAACCGCCGGCGCCCAAAACCCATACGCGCCCGGCAGGCTCGCTGTTTGAAGCAGGGTGGCTGGCATCGAGCTCGTGCACCAACGACGCAACCTTGGCGGCATAATGCGGGTCGCTGAGCGAGGCACGGCCCACCCCGGTATCCACGCGGTCCGGATGAACTGCCGCGAGCAGGCCCATCGTTTCGGTGACTTTTTGCGCTGAGTAGTAGGGCAAGAGGATGGCGCCGGTACCGATTCTGATCTTGGCTGTGCGCTCCAGCGCCAGGGCGGTCATCATTTCTGGGGCGGCGCTGGCGAAGGACTGCGAATTGTGGTGCTCGGCAAACCAGATGCGGTGGTAACCAAGCGCGTCAGCGTCCTGTGCCAGATCTAAGCCACTGGATAACGCGGCAGCCCGAGTGGGCGCATGCTCAGTGAGTGGAACCTGGTCAAGAATTGAAAGTCTCATGCCGGCCGACGTGCTAACTGGTGCTTAGCGCTAAGCCTTAGCGGCATGATGAAGTCCTCTCGACGGTGATGGGTCCGTGGCTGAGCTTACCCCGTTGAGCAGTCAGGTGCTGGATGCTGGACTGCAGTTGACGGTCGCAGCGGGATGCAATCAATTAGGATAGCTGCTGGATTTGATCCCCACGTCACAACTGGTTGACGCTTCAACTAAAATGGTGTTGTATGGAAGTACAGGACCACGGAAGTGGTCACACTTCATTGAAGGATTGGAGCGCATCATGGAACTCAACAACAAGGTCGCATTCATCACCGGTGGCGGTTCGGGGCTGGGTCTGGCAACAGCCAAGAATTTCATCGCCGAAGGGGCCAAAGTGATGATCTTTGACTTCAATCCAAAATCCCAGGAAGTCGCAGACGAGATCGGCGCCAAGTTCTACCAGGGCGACGTGTCCAATGCCGAGAACGTCGAAGCCGCAGTGGCCAAGACCGTCGAGGAATTCGGGCGTGTGGACATTGCAGTTGCCTCGGCCGGCGTGGGCGGCGAAGGTGACGTGGTCACCTCGACCATTGACAACTGGGAACGCACCAACGGCATCGACTACTCCGGTGTTTTCTACACCAATAAGTACGTCATTGCCCAGCTGTTGAAGCAGGGTGACGGTGGCGCTGTCATTAACCTCGCCTCGATGTTCGGCATGGTCGCAATCTCCAACAACATTGCTTACTCGGCATCCAAGGGCGGCGTAGTGAACATGACCCGTGCCGCCGGCACCATGTACGCCAAGGAAGGCGTCCGCGTCAACGCGGTGGCCCCTGGTGTCATCCGCACCCCGTTGATTGATGAGCCAACACTGGAGCAGTACGCCAAGTTGCACCCGGCGGGACGTGTGGGCGAGGCGCAGGAAGTAGCCGACCTGATCACCTTCTTGGCCAGCGACAAGGCGAAATTCATTACCGGCGCCGTCATTCCGGTGGATGGTGGCTATACCGCCGTCTAGGTTTCACACTGGATTTGCTGCATGAGGAAACCCTTGCCAGGTGGCGGGGGTTTCTTCATGCGCGTTTCCGGAGCGGCGAATGTCTTGGGGTTGGACCCGCTGCTACATTCTCACAGACAAGATCTGCCGCGGTGCTTAGAAGCCGATGGGCGACCCCGCGTGCTGCGCACTGTCACGGTTCGAGGCGCCGCTGCAATTTGCCCCCTGTGAGGCTAACTAATCGCAACGCCTATTCTTAGTTCTGCGCTAATTGCGGATGCATTCCTTCAACAAGTAGAAGGTCGATTTTGATCTGCTTCGCAGATGCTGGTTTCTGATTTCTCAGTCCAGCTTCGGGGGAGTAGTTCACCTTTCTTGGTCCCTATTAGCGTCCCTCGGACCTTGGTTGACCCTCCTCCAAAAGTACTATTTACAGCGTATTGAGATACTTCATAGGGTGGTATTGGAAGATTCTCAACACCTCTCAAGGAGCAGTTCACGTGCCAAAATCAAGATTTCTTCGCGTTTCTGTAGCGGTATCTATTTCTTCAGCCCTCGTGCTGACACCACTAGCCGCAAATGCAGGAACGATTGCAACGCCTACCGCTTCAACGCTGACGAGCCAGAGCGTTTCGGCATTGTCAGGGTCTTTGACAGCTAGCGACTGGAAAGAAGTAGCGAAAAGAGCCTCTGCGGCCTCTGACGTTTCTTCGGCACGAGTCGCCAATACCATGGCAGCACAAAAGACGGGATCTACGAATGTAGCCCAGCCGGCCAACATCATTACAACGCTGGCTAAAAAAGCAGCTATCGCGGCGCTTCGATACAGTTCAAATAAGATACCCGCGAAAATGCGTCCATACGCAAACAAGATTGCCAATTTCCTCGAAGACCTCGAAAACTGGCAAGAAGGACCCATCATTACCGGTCTGATGGCCTTGGGCGTCCCTTATGACGTCGCTTCGGCGGTCGCCACATGGGTTGTTGTCTTCGGTGGTATCTAAGAGGTCCCAGCTACGTTAGGTTCCGATGAACAAATTGAACACCCCTGAAAAATTCGGGCTTGGGCTCTACCTAGCCATGGTGACGCTCGCTACCGGACTGCCGGTGCTTCTGGGTTTTTTTGCGCCACTATGGTTTTCCCAGTTCGGTGCCCCTAAACCGGGAATACTGCTTTGGTCTCCGCTGTTGACCATTGTTTTCGTATTGATAATTCTCGTTTTGGGCGAAATTAGTGATCGGATTGTGCTAAAGGTCTTCAACAGCGCGAGCAAGATCGCTGTACAAACTTTGCAAACGCTTTTGACCTTTGTCGTCATGATCGGTTGCTATCGCCTCGTGATGACTTCTTACCAAGCCGCTCTGATCGCAGCGGTCACCGCGACGCTGGGATATTTGGTGCTGTCTCCGGTCATTAACCGGTTGGAGAAGAAAGCGCCTAGGAGCGACGGATAATCCCGCCGGTAGTTCAGGGTAGTCCAAAGGCCAGTTGATAATTCGATGATCCGCCCACCGATTTTTCAGTCGGTGGGCGGATCTCTTTTAAAGACGATGTTGTTGATACTCCGAACGTTTGGATGCGGTCGCTGAGGAATGGGGGTTATGTGCCAAAAAGTGTGTACAGATGACGCGCTGAAGTGGATTCAGCGACGCCCTCCCCACCCTTTTTGCACTCCATTACCGTCATCCCAACTGAAATGCTTGTCGTAAAGCACCGGCCCAATAGGCTCATCCTTGATGATCTTCGGCGAGGGTTTCTCGGCCCAATGCCGCTGCTGCACGAACGACCACGGATCCTTCGGGTTTTCGACGTGTCGATACAAATACCAGCGCACGAGCGCTATCGAATGCTCCGGAGTCAAGCCTCGGTGCAGTCGTAGCTGGTCCTTGATACCCGCGTTGATACCGCCTTCGAGCGGGCTTGTGGTCCGAGGCAACACCTCGCCCTCCAATGCCAGGTCCAACCACTGAAAAAGTTGATCCTTCTTCAAAAGGTTGTGGAAGAGCTTCTCGCCTCGGCGCAGGTTGATATGGGTGTACCACCACGTTTGATTAGGGCTGACGTACGAAGGCCGAGACTCAGACTTCCCTTTGGCATAGGTTCGTTCTTTGAGCGTGACTGTGTGCATGGACTGCCACTGATAGAACTGCTCGGTCCACTGATTCGCTTGTTCCTTCGTCTCAACTTTCATCAATGCCCGGGTCAAGGTAAGTAGCTGCTGACCTGGGACTGTGCGCGGGTTCAAAGTGAGGTGCTTAACCATGGTTTGGCGGATATGGAAGAAGCAACGCTGGATCTTCGCTTCCGGCCAGAGTCCGGTGATCACAGACTCCAGCGCCCCATTCCCGTCAATGACGGCGATCTGTGGTGGTGCCATGCGTTGGAGCATGCGGGTCCACGAGGCGGTCTTTTCACGGTCGCAGAACTGCCAGTCGATGATATGAGTACCGTTGAAAGCGGTCAGGGCGCAGTAGCCGTTGAAGTAGGTGCCATCGAGCATGAGGTATCGATGTTGTTCGCCGGTTTGCTCAAGGTGTGGCTGGACTTGCCAGCACCAGGCGGTGGTGCGGTGGAAAGTCCGCCGAGGGGTTTGTAGCTCGGAAATACTGTGTTTCCCGGTGGCCCAACGGTAGAAGCCGGTGAACTGTCCTTTCGCGATGATATCGGGGCGGGAAACAGTGCTGGACGCGCCGCAGTTCTTGCACCGCCAGCGGGTGCGTCCAGCGCCTGTTTTCCCGTTCTTGACCAGCTTATTTCCGCATACATCACAACGGGGTTGGTTTGCAATTGTTGCCACGGTACATGCTTTCAAAGCATGTGTTCGTGGTGTTATTCCTAGTGATTACATGTTTTCGGGGAGTTCTGTACACACTTTTTGGCACTTAACCCAGGAATGGCGCTTTTGAGATTGACCCGCCACATTGCAGCGCCTTTGCTGCGGGCGTCCTTCTTGGTTTGGCTTTCGACGGCAGCTCTTGCCTGGTTGAGGGCCGTTTGGGCACGCGCTGAGTGGCTGGCCATGACATCGCCGGTGGCGGTACGCCACAGGTTGATGTGGAACATAATGGCTGCTCGTCATTGCAGGTGTGCAGCAGGGACTCGTCGCTTCGTCCGGGTCATGTGTTGCCGCCGGCCATCATTCTGATTCTTAAATAAGACTGACTGCTGATAAGGGCAGCCGGTGCACTGGGCTGCTTATCTGGTTGTTTCTAGTCCCTCGGGTGGAGCTACTAGCGCCGAGACCTCCCTTCACGGGGCGAGGTGAAGCCGTCCATCATGCTTGTACTGTGGATCTTGCCGCGAATCCCAACAAAGAAAAATGAGCGAAGGAAAGAATGAAAATTGCCAAGAACACGAAGACGAAACGAATCTCGAAAATTCTCGGGTCATGTTCAATGTTTGTTGTATTGGGACTATCGGTTACTTCCTGCGGCATGGTCGAGTCTTTCGGCAGGCAGACCGCGGATGCTTGGAGCGTCACCTACGAAGTGTCGGTCGCCGGCGGAACCATCAATGGCCTTGACGATGTGAGGTACCTGGAGGCGCCAACTCGAGGCGAAGATTCCAGCGAAACCGCGGTTGGCGAAGTGGCAACAACAAACGATCCGTCAAATAAACAGATTGCTTCATGGCAGGAAACCGTGATGGTAACGGCCGAAGATGAAGCCGGAGTCTCAGCCGTACCACGTGCCGGTGCCACCGCCACGTGCCGGATCCTGCTCGATGGGGTCAAAGAAATCGCTGCGGTCACCGGAGAGGTTGGCAAGCCTGTGCAATGCTCTGTAACCACGCCGGCATTCGCCAAAAAATAGCAGGGCCTTGATAGGCGTTAGTGCTGGTCCTCTGGCGCAATCCGCTGCTCGATGAAGTCTTCGGTGATCGATCCGAGTTGGTTGAGTTTCTCACCCCGGCTGATCTTGGGAATCAGCTGTTCCCGGAGGCGGAAATTTCGTCTGATGAGGCGTCCGATCGTTGCAGTTTCCGGGGCCGGGGCGGAATCGTCCACGACTGGCGTCGTTTCCAGGGCGCGGTATAGGTGAGCGAATCAGAGGCGACGGCAGCATTGGGTTAGCGCCGGAAACCTTGCTCGATGCCTGGCCTGCCGATGAGGAAGATGGCGGTACCGGCGCGGTTTTGGGTATCACGCACGAGTTCCAGCGCGGTGGGCGTGCACTGCTCGGTTTCATCGACATCCAGAAGTACAACGTGCTCCGCGAATCGATTGGTCTCATCGGATTTTCCGTTGCCGGGAAGGTACCGTCGTCACCGGCACTGAGCTTGGATTGCCATTGATAAATTTCGCAGATCCGCTCCTTGGGCTGGCGCAGGTCCGGCACCTTATTCGGCGCCGAGGCGTCCACCACTGAACTCGGTCCACTTACGAATTGGTTCCGGGAGCAGTCTCTCAAAAGCTTTGGTTTTGCCAGAGGAGACCCGATCAGCCCGCTGTTACAGGGAAGTTCAGCAGGCCGATCGGGATCCGTGAAAAGTACCTATCGAGCGGGAATAAGCCCTATCGACCGGCCCCTGCACGTCAGGCGCCTGCCTTCCGCGGGGTATCGCAAGCACCTATTTTGGCCGAATAGTAGGAAACAATCGTGCCACGTGCGGACAAGCGCAGATGCGTTAGCCCTTTGATGCCTTGTGCTGGCTTACTCCGCTCGGGATCCGCGACGCGTCGTTCATAGAGCAGCGCCCGATAGCGCAGTGACGATGGCTGTACCTAATTCTTCTGTAGTCGCGCTGCCTCCCATATCCGGGGTGAGCATTGATTTGCCTTGTGCAAGAACTGATTCCATTGCAGCAGTGATGGCATTGGCGGCCTTGATTTCGCCTAGGTGCTCCAGCATCATGGCAGCGCACCAGATTTGCCCGACGGGATTGGCGATGCCCTGGCCCGCAATATCGGGAGCTGAACCATGGACGGGTTCAAAGAGGCTCGGATATTTCCGCTCGGGATTGATGTTCCCACTGGGCGCGATCCCGATGGTGCCGGTGCACGCCGGGCCGAGGTCGGAGAGAATGTCGCCAAAGAGATTGCTGGCGACAACAATGTCGAACCATTCGGGATGCATGACGAAGTGGGCTGCCAGAATATCGATATGGTATTTGTCTACATTCACCTCGGGATAGGCACAAGACATCGCCTCAACACGTTCGTCCCAGTACGGCATGGTGATGGAAATGCCGTTGCTCTTCGTCGCTGAGGTCAGATGCCGGTTCGGCCGGCTTTGGGCTAGCTCGAATGCGTACTTGAGAATTCGGTCCACCCCAGTGCGGCTCATGACGGTCTCCTGCATCACGATTTCGCGTTCGGTTCCGTCGAAGAGCTTTCCACCGATACTTGAGTATTCGCCCTCGGTGTTCTCCCGCACCACATAGAAGTCGACATCCCCGGGCTTGGGCCCAGCCAGAGGGCTGGGCACTCCTTGCAGGAGCTTGACGGGGCGGAGGTTCACGTACTGGTCGAAATGCCGCCGGAATTGCAGCAAGCTTCCCCAAAGCGACACATGGTCTGGGACGATGTCCGGCCAGCCGACCGCGCCGAAGAAGATGGTGTCGAACTTATTGAGCTGTTCGAACCACCCTTCGGGCAGCATCTTGCCATGGCGGCTGTAGTAGTCAGCCGAGGCGAAATCGAAGTGCTCATATTCGAGATTGAGGTCAAATATCTCTGTTGCTGCATCCAGGACGCGCAGCCCTTGGGGAACGACTTCGGTTCCGATTCCGTCGCCTGGAATGACTGCGATACGGTGAATTTTCGACATGGTGTTCCGTTCTGCTGGTGGCGCTCGGTTTTGGATTTTTAGTTAACTGGATGCGCCGGTTCGCGGTTGGCAAGGACGTCGATGACTGCTTGCGCGGCGCTCAGCCCAGCACGGATTCGGGCTTCCACGGTCTGGCCGGCAAGGTGTGAGGTGACAATCAAATTCTTCAGGCCTCGAAGGGGGCTGTCTTCCGCCAGAGGTTCGTGGTCAAGGACGTCCAACGCGGCCCCGGCGATGCTTCCAGCGCGAAGCGCGGCGGCAAGCGCGGTTTCCTCGATCAGTGAACCACGGGCCGTATTGATGATGATTGCCGTATTCTTCATCAGCTCGAGCTTCGGCCCGTCGATGAGTGGATGGGCGCCGCCAGCGCGGGAATGCAGGGATAAATAGTCGGCGGAACGGAATACCGTGTCAGCGTCGGTGAAGTTGATTTCCCGATCTGCGCCGTCCGGGTGCCCGGTGCTCACCAGGACCTTCATGCCCAATGCGAGCCCCAGCTTGGCGGTGGCCCGGCCACTTGGCCCATAGCCGATGATGCCCAGTGTTGCGCCACGCAATTCATGGCCTGCTTCGCGTGGCCAATGCCCTTGCTGAACTGCGCTGGTGACCTCTGCTAGACGGCGCGCTGACATGATGAGCAGGCCTATGGCCATTTCAGCGACCGAGTGGTGGTTGCTGCCCGGAGCATTGCAAACTCGCACTGCTTGGCTGCTTGCCGCCGCAAGGTCAACGGAGTCGTAGCCGACGCCGCTGCGGGCCAGCACCTTCAATCCCGGTGCTGCCGCCAGCATGCCGGCGGTGACCGGTTCACTGGCGATGATGGCGCCATCGAATCCGCTGAACAAGTTCATCTGCTGGGCGTCTTCGCGCTTCCCGGCAAAAGGCGCGAATGCGGTCTCGTGGCCGTGCTGCTTGAGCAACTGATCAATCTCGTCGCCTGGGTGAAGGTAGTCCGTGGTGATTAGAATGCGGCCCATTTGTAACGGCTCTCCATCTTTGGAATTGGGTGATGATGCGCTTGGCGAGGTCTCGGCGCACGGAGAGGGTGGCTACCGGGAGAATTTCGTTTCCCGGTAGCCACCCCAAGCCGCAGACCGGTCGGTGCGTGCTTCGGTTTACTGGAATGCTGGTGGTACCGACATCAGATCGATGCCCCAAAGCACAGGTAGCAGGTGCAATGCGGCGAGGACGATCAGGGCCAACGCGATGAAGTTGAGCCACAGTCCAACTCTGACCATTTCGGTGATCTTCACTTTTCCGGTGGCGTACAAGATCGCATTTGGTGGAGTCCCAACGGGGAGCATGAATGCGCAGTTGGCCGCCATCGCGCAAGGGACCATCAACGCATATGGATGGATTCCGAGCGCCAGCGCGAAGGCTGCCATCACGGGGAGGATCATCGTTGCAGTAGCGGCGTTCGAGGTGATTTCGGTCAGGAAGAGGACAAGGGCGGTTGCCAGGATGATGATGACAACTATATTGGCACCGTCGAGCACGCGCAGCTGGTCACCGATCCAAGTCGACAGGCCACTTTCGACAAAGCCCGCGGCAATGGCCAGGCCTCCGCCGAAGAGCAGGAGGATTCCCCACGGGATCTTCCTCGAATCATCCCAGTTCAAGATCTTTGGCTGCTCTGTCTGCTGTGTAGGCAGCATGAATAGCGCCACTGTCGCCATGATGGCGATAATGCCGTCGCTGATTCCCGGCAACAAGTCTTCCCAGATGAACGAACGGGTGACCCACAAGAAAGCAGCGCCGAGGAAGATGGCCATGACGGCCTTTTCTTCTCGTGACATGCCGCCCAGTGCGTTACGCTCGCTTTTGATGAGTTCCGCGCCGCCTGGAAGATGCTTGAACTTCACCTTGAAGGCCACATTGGTCAGGTAGAACCAGGCGAAGGACAGAAGCAGGATAACAATGGGGACGCCAAAGAGCATCCAGCCGCCGAAGGATACCGATTGGTCAAAAAGCTCCCCTGAAGTTGCGGCGAAAATTGCCAGTGGTGGTGTGCCGATGAGGGTGCCGAGTCCACCGATGGTAGCCGCATAGGCAATACCGAATACTATGGATTTCTCGAATTTAGACAAATCTGCAGCGTGCTCTCCGCCACGCAGTGAACGTGCGGCCTGGTAGGCGACCGCCAAGCCAACGGGAATCATCATCATTGTTGCTGCCGTGTTCGATACCCACATCGACAAGAATGCTGTTGCAACCATGAAACCGAGAACAATGCGTTTAGGGCTGGTGCCGATCGTGGAGACAATTGCGAGGGCAATGCGCTGGTGCAAGTTCCACTTTTCCATTGCGATCGCCAAGGAGAACCCGCCGATGAACAAGAAGATAATGTCATTGCCGTAGGCGGAGACGACCAGGTCCCCGTCCAAAGCTCCGGTGAGCGGCATGAGCACAACTGGCAAGAGGGAGGTAACAGGAATGGGTATGGCCTCAGTGATCCACCAAGTGGCGACCCAAAGCGTCACGGCCAGTACCGCTTGGCCTTGCGTCGAGAGGCCTTCGGGGGAGAAGAAGAACATTGCCACGATGAACAGCAGAGGTCCGAGAATCAGGCCGACAACGCGTGAGGGTGTATAGCCTGGGCCGGGGCCGTCAGGATTGGCGTTGGCACCCGGAAGCAGGTCGGTATTTTTCGCTGGGGCGTCGTCGCCCTGCATAATTTGCGCGGCCTGATTACTCATTACAAGTTGGGATTCAGCGCGGTGCCGGAATCTGGGAAGGGATAGCAGGTTTTTGGTCTGTCGGTGCGATTTCCATAGGCTTCCCCAGAGGGAATGCAGAGCAGGATTTTCCATGGCGGCACTTTCTAAGATTGGTTGTTAGAAGGGGATGACGAATAAGCCGAACTTTGCGTAAAGAGTCCCGGGATGCGGGAGAGCTGATGGGACAGCAGATATCGAAACGGAGCCGCGCACCGAGAAAGGGAGAGGTCAGGCTGCGTTCAGAGGGGCACTAGCGCGTGCAGGAAGAACTTAATTGGAGAAGAATTGGGAGCGGCGATTCCCGTAGACCCGGATGGCAACGGGAATCGCCGTTGATTAGTGAGTTAGAACTGGCTGCTTAGTGTGCAGAGCACGCAGGAGCTCGTAGAACTCCGCTTTGCCTTCGAGCCCGATGCCCGGCAACTCACCGGGTGCCACCCGGCTATTGACGATGACTGCATCGTCAGTGAAACCTCCGGTGGGCTGGAACTCTCCCGGGTAGGATTCGTTGCCTCCAAGCTTCATCGCAGCGGCGATGTGCAAGGAGAACTGGTGCCCACCATGGGGGATGCAACGGCGTGAGGACCAGCCGTGCTGGGCAAGCATGTCCTGGACCCGGCGGTATTCGGTCAAGCCGTAGCTCAACGCTGGATCTACCTGGATGTAGTCGCGGTCCGGGCGCATTCCACCGTGGCGGATCAAGTTGCGGGCGTCTTGGAGGGAGAAGAGGTTCTCCCCGGTGGCGATGGGGTTCTTGTAGTTCTCGGACAATGTGGCATTCAGCGAGTAATCCAGCGGATCGCCGACTTCTTCGTACCAGAACAGGTTGTACTTATCGATGGCCTTGCCGTATTCCAGCGCCGTTTCAAGGTCGAATTTTCCGTTGACATCCACCATCAGGCGGGTTCCGTCGCCATCCAGGACTTCCAAGACAGCTTCGATGCGTTTGATGTCATCGGCCAGGTCTGTACCACCGATTTTCATTTTGACGATGTCGTAGCCTGCATCCAGGAATCCGCGCATTTCATTTTGCAAGTCTTCCAGTGTCTTACCCGGAGCATAGTAGCCGCCGGCGGCGTAGACGAAGACATCTTCATCCGGGTTGCCATCTCCGTAATGATCGGAGATCCACCGGTACAGCGGCACTCCTGCGATCTTCGCAGCCAAGTCATGCAGGGCCATATCCGCGACGCCCACGGCAACCGAGCGCTCGCCGTGGCCGCCGGGCTTCTCATTGCCCATCATGATGTCCCAGGCCTTCTCGGGGGACAGCTCCTTTGCCTCGTCCAGTAGATCTTCAGGTGCGGCATTGAGCAGTCGTGGAATCATGCGTTCTTCGAGGATCGCCGTGGCGTTATAGCGTCCGTTGGAGTTGAACCCGTAGCCGACCAGCGGTTTTCCATCAACGATGACGTCGCTGACGAGGGCCAGAATCGTGCAATCCATTTTGCTGAAGTCGATGTATGCGTTGCGCATTGACGAGCTGATCGGGATGGTTCCGGTGTGGGCCGAGACAATTTTCACGGGGTTTCCTTCTCTTCGGAGTTCTACTTATAAGCAACTTATAAGAGTCTTATAAGATATTTAGGTAGACTATACTGGAAGTGATGCGGGGCACAACCCCTTGGGTCATAAATAAACAAGTAGGGGAAAATGAGTACTACGAGTACCTTCTCAAGCAAGGGTGCTATGGCGTACAGCGAACTGCGTCGCCAAATCGTCTCAGGCGAATTGAAGCCGGGCTCACGCCTTTCGCAGTATGACCTCGCGGAGGAAATGGGTATGAGCATCACCCCGCTGCGCGAAGCGATTCGGCAGCTGGCCAGCGAAGGCTGGGTGGAAATGGACACCCACCGAGATGTTCGTGTCTCGCCGATGAGCGGTGCAGAAGCCCGGCAGCTTCTTGAAGTGCGGCTCTCAATGGAACCGGTAGCAACGCAGCTAGCTGCCATGCGCCGTACAGACCGGGATATCGAGGAAATGAAGAAGGCTGCCGCCGCCCTGCTTCCGGTAACCCGCGCGTGGGGAGAAGACGCGGTCGCCGCGCACAGGGCGTTTCATCGCGCGATATACGCAGCGTCGCATAACGATGTCATGATCCGCCTGCTCGATGACCTGTGGGACAAGACAGACAGATATCGCCGCGTTGGGTTGGAGCTTCCTGCTGGAGATGAGCCGAGAACCCTCGACTTGAACCAGCACCACGAGATTCTTGAGCTGGTGATTGCCGGGGAAGCTATGAAAGCCGCAGAGCTGACGCACTCCCACATCGTCAACAGCCTGACCGCCGAGGTGACGGGAGCGCTGGAAGATCGCGAACACCGTATTTCTGGTGGGTTCCTGAAATCCCTATGGGGTCCGGCAAATGCTGGCAGGATTTAGCAGCATCTCCCAATAATCCTGGAGCGGACATTGCTCTGATGTTTCGCAAGCCCTATGTCCGCGAGCGCGCAGTCGATCCACGAGCTTTGCTGAGCAGAGGAGTCCCGGTCGCAATCTCGTTGCGAGGTCCTGCCGGCGAGTCTCCACGCGCGGGCAGCCGTGGCAAGCTTGCGGGGTGGCTCCGACGGCGGATAAATACTTTTGGGGCGCCGGGATCTCGATGATTCCGTCCATGAGCCGGTAGCGCTCCAGCAGCCTGATCGCCCCGATTGCCTTGGAGTTCTGCGGCCGCACCGTTTCTGAATCGGAACCTTAAACGATCTCGTCGTCGAGCCCGATGGAAAACTTGCCGAACTTGCCAGTTATCGGCGCGTAGGAATCGTGCAAATTCACCCACGGTTCGGCGGACTGCGGCGGCTCCTCGACTGCGGAAAATTCTTGATCGGAAGCGCTTGGCTTGGCGTCCCTAGGCTGAGGTTTGACATGGCTTTGAAGGATTCGATGACCCTTGCTTGCGCGGTCACCGGGTGCCACGAATTCCCAGTTCACCACGCCGTTCACGGGCGCGTTGCGGGGTTGTGCCTCATCTAGCTCGATGCTCCCGGAAATCGGCAGGGTGTTCTCAACAATGCCCGTTTCCACAATGATTATTTCGGTTGGCACTTCGCCGGCGGGGCAAGCCGGTCGTCGTCGGCAGAGGTGCTGTTGGTAAAGGCGAGACTAACGAGGCTGACGACGGTGAGGACACCGAACACCATCGTGGCAACAGGACAGATGATGCGCCGGAATAAGCGGCGTTGGCTCATGCGGTAGCTCGTTTAGCCATTCAATGAACAGCAAATCGCCCAGCGAATATCGGGATTATTTGGCGAAATCAAACACCCTTGACCGAAAATGTTGGATTTTGCAGTCAAAGTACTGTGTGGACTTTGACAGCTGCAGGAGATGGGCTTGACCAGTGACATCCGTGGTGGGGTGAAGGCGCTGGGAAGCCACATCTCCAGACTTATCGGTCCGGGTTCGGTAAAAATCTATGCCTGGCGGAGTTGGAGACCGAGGTTGCCAACGCATCCAGTTGCCAGCCACTGCTGGCAACTTAATGGCTCGCACACGCAACATGGCCGAACGGTTAACAACGAAGCGGGCATTCGCGAAGCATAGAGCCGCAACGTGAGAGCTGAAGATGATGTCGCCGTGCGCTTCAGGAACGGAGTTCGATCAGACAGCGCACCAATTGCCGTGGGGGGAATAGTCATGGCGCGGCTGCACGTGGATGGACGATCAGGACTTTTCATTAAGCCGGTGGCTTTCGATTAGGCTGGTCGGGATCTTCCCAGTGTTGAGAATTCGCCTAATGCGTGCGTGCCCGATTCGCCGTAAGGTGGTTGCACTAGTGCGAAGTAATGCGTTTCGAGCTTTGACCATTATGATGTTTGACTTGTATTTTCATCGCGTCCATTAATTAATCCAAGATTTGAGGAGCACCGTGCGCCCCAGCCTCTCACGCCGGCAGACACCTGCCCGTTCGCCCAAGCTCATTATCGCTGCAAGCCTGGTTACGGCACTTTTGCTAGCCGGATGCGGATCGGATTACCCGTTGGGCGAAGAACAGCGAAAGGCCGCCGAGGGCAATGCCTCGAATCTCGAAGGCACACTGACCGGAGGCGGCTCGACAGCGCAGAACTCAGCGATGAATGCCTGGACCACCGAATTCGCCACGCTGCACCCCATGGTCCAGGTGCAGTACGCCTCGGTGGGCTCAGGCGCAGGGCGTGCCGGGCTGCTGGCCGGCGGCACCGAATTCGCCGGATCCGATGCGTACCTCAAGGAAGAAGAGGTCCAGAGGTCGATTGAGACCTGCGGTCCGCAGGGCGCAATCAATATCCCCGCCTATATCTCACCGATTACTATCGCGTTCAACCTGCCGGGCATCAGCGAGCTGAACATGGACGCTGAAACCATTGCCAGGATCTTCTCCGGAGAAATCCGCTCCTGGCAGGACCCTGCCATCACCGCCCTGAATCCAGGGGTGGACCTGCCGGACGTACCTGTCACCGGAGTGGCGCGCGCCGACGACTCGGGAACCACCGAGAACTTCACGGAATACCTGCATAGCGTTGCCCCGGACGCGTGGACCCATGAGCCCGATGGCGGCTGGCCGGACGCGACCGGACTGGAAAAGGCCCAGGGCAACGCTGGCGTGGTGACCACCGTGACCCGTGCAGTCGGTGCAGTGACCTATGCCGATGACTCCCTGGTGGATGAGAATCTGGGAAAGGTGAAGCTGAAAGTCGGTGACGAATTCGTGGCGGTCACTGGCGAAGCCGCAGCCCTGGCGGTAGCCGAATCCGAACGCGTCAAGGGCCGCGATGAGCATGACATAGCCTTGGAGCTGGACCGGAAAACCACCGCAGAAGGCGCATACCCGATGGTGCTGGTCTCCTACCTGCTTTTCTGCAGCAGCTATGCGGATGCGCAGACCGTCGAGCTGGCCAGGACTTTCGGCCAGTATGTGGTCAGCGACGAGGGCCAGAAGGTTGCCGCCGACTCGGCCAAGAGTGCCCCGATGCCAGCCCAGCTGGCCAAGGAGGCCCGCGCGGCAATTGATTCGATAACCGCCGCATCCTAGCGGCTGCGATTACGGTAGCCCGCCCGTGCGATAAGTCGACTGCCTCGAGTTCGGGTCTCGCTACTCCCGGATACTGCTTGAACCCGGAACGCAGAAAGGGCGGGATAAACAGAGAGCTGCGCTGCTTTTCCAGAAACTCGCGCGCTCCAACCACCCTTGTAGAACTGCGAATACAGGCCTAATATCGGGGCTAGGGAGTCAATCCAAGATCGGCGCTGATGGCCCGATTAGGTGAAGGAAAGTGCTCCCGGACACTCGCAACATTCGAGGAGGGGCAATGAGTACTTCAGCTTCCGCATCGGGGCGCATGACGCCGGAGCAGAAAAGGGTCGCTGGTGCGACAATGGTCGGCACCACCGTCGAGTGGTACGACTACTTTATTTATGCAAATGCGGCGGCTCTGGTACTGGCGCCGCAGTTTTTCACTCCGGCCGAAGGATCGCTGGGTTCGATCATCGCCTTCGCCACGGTGGGCGTCAGCTTCCTCTTCCGGCCGTTGGGCGCGATCGTGATGGGGCGGGTGGGTGACAAGTACGGGCGGCGAGCCGTGCTCATCATTACCCTGGTGCTGATGGGCATCGGCACTACGCTGGTTGGCTTGCTGCCAACCTACGCAACCATTGGCATCTGGGCTCCGATTCTCTTGATTTTCCTGCGTATCGTTCAGGGCTTCTCGGCAGGCGGCGAATGGGGCGGTGCCGCGCTGATGGCGGTGGAGCACGCCCCGGATCATGCGCGCGGCAAGTTCGGCGCGTTCCCGCAGCTCGGCGTCCCGGCGGGAATGCTGCTGGCTTCGGCGGTCACCGCGATCATTGCCGCTGTCGTTTCACCGGAGCAGTTCATGGCCTGGGGATGGCGAATTCCGTTCCTGTTCAGCTTCGTGCTGATCCTGATTGGCTACTACATCCGCCAGAGGGTGGAAGAGTCGCCGGTCTTCGAGGAGATGGCCAAGACCAAGCAGACCGAGACCGCGCCTTTGTCCACGTTGTTCAAGAAGCATCCTAAGAAGGTCATCCAAGCGACCTTGGTGTTCATGGGCAACAACACTGCCGGCTATATGCTGACCGGCGGTTTCATTCTCGGTTATGCAACGAACAAGTTGGATCTGCAGGCCGGAGATATTCTGAATATCATCACCGTTGGTTCCTTGGCTTGGTTGATATCCACTTGGATTGGCGGGGTGGTCTCGGACAAAATTGGCCGCAAGAAGATGTTCATCATCGGCTGGATTTTGCTGCTGATTTGGCTGTTCCCGCTGTTCTTGCTCATTGAGACCGCGAATTTGGCATGGATCACCGTTTCTCTTGTGGTCTTTGGCGCCTTCATGGGCTTCTCCTACGGACCGCTGCCAGCGCTCTATGCGGAGATGTTCCCTGCCCGCATTCGACTCAGTGGTTCCTCGATCAGCTATGCCTTGGGCTCGGTAGTCGGCGGCGCCTTCGCGCCGACAATCGCGGCTGCTTTGGTGGGTAAATTCGACACGACCATCGCGGTGTCAACGTACCTGTTCATTTGGGTGGGTGCTTCGTTGGTCGCGACGCTGACCTTGAAGGACCGGACCGGTGTGGACTTGTATCCGCACGAAGGGGAAGCCGAGAACGCCGACCTTGGAAAGCGTGGTGTGGCCGGGCCGGAAAACCTATGAGTCAATCAGGGCCGTTAGTCTCGGGCGAGAGTGTCCGCGGACGCGCCGTCGGTGGCCGGATCTTCCAGATCCGCTCCGCCGATGGCTTGTTCCTGCCACTGGGTGGCACGCCAATTTCCCGGGGATCCCTCCACGATGACGGCTCCGGTGTTGGACACTGAATTCTCCGCGGAGTACGCGGCGTCGAGGTTCTCGCACCGGGCTGCGGCCCATACGCGGATGATCGCCCCATGGGTGAAGATTGCCGCGGTCTGTACTCCAGAGGCTGCCACTTCCTCCACGACTTCATCGAAACGCGCCAACTCGGCTTCGCCATCCGGGCCGCCACCGGGCATCGGGGTTTTCAGCTGCCCATCGGCCCATCCGAGAGCGACGGACAGGTAAGTCTGAATGGACTGCTGATCATTGGCCATCTCAAGCGCACCGGCCGATATCTCACGCACTCCGCTGCGCACCGCGACGCCCAGCCCGAGGGCTTCCGCCAACGGAGCCGCGGTTTGCTGGGTGCGCACCAGATTCGAGGCATAGATGGCCTCGATGCCCGTTTCGCCCAGCAGAGCCACCAGTGCTTCAGCCTGCTGGTGCCCGAGGTCGGTCAGCGGCGCCCCCGGAGCATCGGTGTCCAAGTGGTGTCCGACGTTCGATGGGGTCTGTCCGTGTCGAATGAGGAAAATACGCATGGCATCATTGTGCCCATTGCCTCGACGCCATGGAAAGTACGCCACGTGTTCGAGTCACGTGGGCGTCACGTTAATGGAATTCTTCCTGGGAGGCTGGAGCCTGTTAGGCATGCTGGATCGAGTTCAGCGGCGAGTTCTTGGGCAGCAGAACCAGGACCATCGCCAAGCCCAATGCCCCGAAGGATGCGCTCACCCACCAAGTGGATGACCATCCTCCGGTGAGGACTACTAGCCAGGCGACAAGCATTGGCCCGGTGAAGTTCCCGATATTGAAGATCTGCTGCATGAGGCCCATGGCGGCCGGGGCCGAGCCGCCTTCCGGTGCCAGATCAACCGCCAAGCGCGTCATCGTGGCCGGAACGGCCGCACCGCCTAAGGAGAACAGCCCCACGCAGAGCACCTGAACGAGCAATAGCGAGTTCGGGTAGTTGATCGCGAAGGTCAAAAGAGCCATCGCGGACATGACCACAAAGGAGCCCAGCAACAGTTTCTTGCCTGCGATTCCGCGTTGCAGCAGAAGTCCAGTGATAATCGCTCCAAGTGCATTCAGCCCGCCGACTACCGCCGAGAATAATCCGCCGAGAATTGGAGATAGCCCGTCTTCGCGGAAAATGGTGGGCAAGAATCCGATGATTGCCATCCACTGCACCGTATAGCAGCCGAAGATAATGCCGCTGATCCAGATGCGGCCGGAGGCGGCGGTCACGGCGATTCTCCGGAAGGCTTCCTTAGCGCTGGTGCCTCCGCCTGGGGCAGAAACGGAGACGAACTTGAGAATCAGGAAGATCGGGATCACGGTCAGTACCGAGAGGACAAGCCACCAGCTCTGCCAAGTGATGAAGCGCAAGGCAATCGCGGTTCCTAAAACACCGAAGAAGGTGGCGATGCCCATGAAGGCCGCCCACCAACCTACCGCGAGGTTCATGCGTTGCAGTGGTGCGTGGGCGCGCACCAGGCCAGGGCCCATAACGCTGCACATGATCACCCCGGCTCCCTCGATGATTCTGGTTCCCAGCAGCATCCCGGCGTTGGGGGAGAATGAACCAAGGGCCGAACCGAGGATGAGCAAGAGCAGCCCGAGAATCATGATTTTCCGCTGGGAGTAGATTTCGGCCAGCAGCGACATGGCCAAGCCGCCGAGCATGCCGGCCACCTGCACCACCCCTAAAAGTACGCCGGAGAGGATCAGCGAGATATGCAGCTGCTCCTGCAGTACGGGAATCGCCGAGGGTAGTTTCCAGATATGCAGGGCCGCCATGATGCCCGCAAAAACGGTTGTTATCCACGCTGCATCCGAGCGCTGATGCGCTTTGGCCGGGTTGGTCTTAGGTGTCATGTTACGTCCTTCCATCGTGGACCACGTGCGGCGAATTTTGTGATCCAAGACATTCCCATGGATTCTTTCATGTCCTGCCGAAAGACGTGCTTTTATAACGGAAAGTGCGACCCGGGAACAAGCCGCTCGCCCAAGATGGCAGGCGTGCCGTGGGGGACTTGCTGGGTGGCCATCGAGATTGTGCGGCGGCGATTAAATACTGTTCGAAGCGTTGCATTTTGCCCGGGGGACGTACTGCCTGCGGCGATCCAAATGAATTCTTTATTAACCAGCAAACTGAGACATTGACAATCGTCGATGTATTACCGAAGATTAGATATCGATAGTCATCGATGTCTGGTGGCGCAAGGGTCAGTGGTGAAGCGAGGCGGATTGTGCTCTTCCATGGCCGATGAGTTTCAGTTGATGTTCTTCTTGCCGTCGGCATCAAAAATGCCTCGCAAAAATCACCGATCTTCACAATGTTGCTGAGTGGCGATGCGTTGCCAGCTGAGAAAAAGGAATAAGGCAGTTCACATGACTTGGACACCGAACGACAACGATCCCACCAAGGACACCCACGTATTGGGCCGGATGTCTGAGCATCTAGCCGAACGCTACGCGGGCACATTCACTCCCGAGATGGTAGAACGCTATGTCTTCGAGTCGTACACCACCTTGGGGCGTACCGCCCGAGTGCGTACCTACCTGGCGGCCATCGCGACCCGTTTCGCAGATGACAGATTGCGCGCGCTGGCCCAATCCATGGGTAGCATTGCCAAGGCGGATCCACAGGTATTGTTCGTCAGCGTGCAAAATGCCGGGCGCTCGCAGATGGCCGCCGCATTGCTCGCCGAGGTTTCCGGCGGGCGGGTGGAGGTCCGCTCCGCGGGCTCGTTGCCCGCCGGTGAGATACAGCCTTTGGCGGTGGAGCTGCTCAAGGAACACAATATTAGCTTGGAGGATGCGTTCCCCAAGCCGCTCACCGATGACGTGGTTCGCGCCGCCGACTATGTCATCACCATGGGTTGCGGTGACACCTGCCCCATCTATCCAGGCAAGCAATACCTGGACTGGGACGTCGCCGATCCGCAGGATGTGACCCTTGAGGAGGCGAGAGAGATCTACGCCGACATTGAACAGCGCGTGACCCAGCTCTGGGAACGCATCCAATCTTCCTAAGCAGCCGGAGCACCGCCGCTACAGTGCGCTATGCGCCCGAGATGCCTGCGGGCGCAGGTTCCGCGGGCTTGGCCGCGGCCCGGAGCGGCTTTCGCGGCGCGCGACGCATCCCGGCGACGGCCACCGCGCAGACGGAGGTCAGCACCAAGGCAATCGCCGGGGCGAGCGTGGTCCACGGGGCGCGCTCCACATAATTGATGCCTTCGGCGAGCAGCAGCCCCCACTCGGGCATGGGCGGCTGCGCGCCGAGACCGAGAAAGCCGAGTGCGGCCAGCGCCAGCGCCACGCCCGGAAGGCGCAGCATGCCGTGGCGCAGCAGCGCCGGAAGGGTGGCGGGAAGAACATGCCGGGTGAAGATCTCGAAGCGTGTCATCCCGGCCAGCGGAAGCCAGCGGATGTGGCCCATGGCGCGAGCCTCGTCGATCAGCGAGGCGGCATGCGTGGTCAGCGGCGGCCAGGTCACCCACAGCACCGCAAGCGCCGCTCCGCCGACGGAGGGCCCGTAGAGCGCCGCAATGATCACCCCGGCAAGAATCGGAGGGGTCGCATTGGCGATTTCCGCCGGTCCGCGGGAGATCTCGCCGAGCAGCGCCAGCAGCAGTCCGATGATGATGGCGCACAAGACGATCAGCAGCGCGGGGGTGATCGTCCCCAGCGTTCCGTGGGCGACCCGCGCCAGCAGATCCCGTCCGCTGGAGTCCGCGCCGAACGGCAGGGCCAGGCTTGGCGCGGCCAGCCGCTGGTGCGCAATGGCATAAGGGTCCCGCGGCAGCCCGAAGCCGAGGATCGCCAGCAGCGCGGCGCAAGTGATGAGCGCGGTGTAGCGCGAGATCCGGCCATCCCCGCGCGCTTCGGGAGCCGGAGGCAGCGAGCCCGGCGGAAGGGCTCCGCCGCGCAGCCAGCGCCGGGCCAGCGTGGTGAGCAAGCCGATGAGCACCGCGGCCCCGGCCATGAGCAGCACTCCGGCCTGCAGCGCGGGGATGTCCTGGGCGTTGGCGGCGCCGAGCAGGTAGCGTCCGAGTCCCGGGATCGCAAAAATCTGCTCCACGGCCACCGCGCCGCCGAGCAGGCCGATGAACACCAAACCCAGCTGGTCGATAATTGCCGCGGCCGCCCGGCGCAGCACCCCGGCCAGGATCACCGGGGCGCCGGCGCCGGACAGGCGCCAGACATTCACCCAGGGTTCCCCGCCGGCCCCGGAGATCGCATCGGCGAGCAGCCGTCCGAGCAGCCCGCCCGCCGGGATGCCCAGCGCCAGCGCCGGAAGGATGGCGGTCTCCACCCCGGTCCAGCCGTAGGGAGGCAGCCAGCGCAGCTGCACCGAGACGAACACCAGCAGCAGGCTTGCCAGCAGGAATTCGGGCAGTGCGGTCAGCGCGACGCCCACCGGTCCGGAACCGCGGTGCGGCCGGTCGCGCAGCACGCGCAGCGCGGCGGGGGTGATCAGGCAGCTGGTGACGAGCAGTCCCACGGCGATGGCGAAGACGGTCAGCGTGGCCGAGACGGACACCGCGCGCCACACGCCCGGTGCGATCTCGGCCCCGCTGACCCAAGAGCTGCCCAGATCCCCGCGCAGCACCGCGGACCACCAACGCAGGCTGGAGGCCAGCGGCCCGCCATCGAGTCCCAGTTGCTCGCGGATTGCCGCCAGAGCCTCGGGCGTGGGCTCCAGTTCCGCATAGCGCGCCCGCAGCACCGCGGCGGCCGGGTCGGTGCGCGAGAGCCAGGGCAGGGCGCCGGCAATCAGCAGCAGAGCCAGGGCGCTGAGCAGCCGCGAGGAGAGGGAGGCCAGCGTGTTCTGCCGCCCGCCGGGAGCACTATTTTTCATCGAGCAGATGCCTTACTCGGAGCCGAGCCGGGTGGTGGCGGTGATCAGCTGGCGTTCGCGCGGATCCCGCGCGGCATCTTCCAGCTGTGGAAGCTCGCCCTGGATGACTCGTTCGTGCAGCAGCGGAATCGCGGCGTCCGTGCCCAGGATCCGGGCTTCGGCCAGCATGATCCGGCGCTGGCGTTCTTCACCGGCCTCGGTTTCCGCGGCTGTGTCGATGGCCTGGTCAACTTCCGCAGAGCAGAGCTGGGAGATGGCGAAGCCGCCCTCGCAGCTGAAGTCCGAGGCGAGGTAGGCCACTGGGTCCCCGGAGTCCAGCACTGTGGCCCGGGAGAGGATGAAGGCGTCGAATTTTCCGTCGAGGGCATCGGCTTCGATGTACTGGTATTCGCGCACATCCTGGCTCACCTCGAACCCTGCGGTTTCCAGCTGCGCTTCGAGCAGCACCGCCACCTCGGGAAGCTCCGCCCGGTCGGTGAAGGTGCCCAAGCTGATCTTCACGCCCTGCACCTTGGCCGGTTCGGCCCGGCCGCCCAGCAGTTGCTGGTAGTCGGCGTCTTGGCGGTAGTTCGCTGCGTAGGGCAGGGCCGGGCCCAGCAGGCCTTCGGCGATATCTGCCCGGTCCTCGTACACCGATCCGACAATGGCGGCGCGGTCGATGGCCGCCCGTGCCGCGGCGCGGATGGCCGGATCCTTGAAGGGACCTTGCTCGGTATTCAGGTAGAGCGTATTGGTGCGCGGCATCGGCACCTCGGTGAGCAGCTCCTGATCCACCGAGGCGGCCTGCCCGGCCGGAATGGCCTCCACCACATCGGCTTCCCCGGTGCGCAGCGCCGCGGCGCGGGCGGTGCCGTCGGGGACGAATTTCACGTCGATGCCCGGGGCTTTGGCCGGCTCGCCCCAGTAGTCCGCGAAGCGGTCCAGGGTGGCGCCCGAGACGCCGTCGACGGCCATGAGCTGGAAGGGTCCGGTTCCGGTGCCGAGCGGATTTACCCCGGATGCGGTGTAAGCGGCCGCGTCGAAGATAGCCAGCTGCGGGCTGGAGAGCCGCTGGGGCAGCAGCGGGTCGGGGTCCGCGGTGGTGATGCGCACGCCCTGCTCGCCGTGGGGTTCCACGGTGAGCTCGGTGCCGTTAAGGATGCGCGGCACCGGGGTGGAATCGATGGCGCGGCGCAGCGAGTTCACCACCGAGTCCGCGGTCAGCGGCTGCCCGTTGTGGAAGCTGACACCTTCACGAATGCTGAAATTCCAGATCAGCTCGCCTTCGCGGGTCCACTCGGTGGCCAGTCCCGCGGTGGCGTCCCCGGCATCATCCAAGTTGACCAGGGTTTCCGCGGTGGACCAGCGGGAGAGCTTGAAAGCATCGTCGCTCAGCGGGCTGAGTCCGGAGCGCGGCGGCTGCATATGCGCGACGGAGATGCGGTCCGCGCTGGCTTCGCCGGGGCTGGCGGTAGAAAAGCACCCGGTGAGCGTGAGCGCGCCAACCAGGGGGAAGAGGAGCAGTGCGAGGGTTCTGGAACGTGGTCGAATCATAGGTTGTCTATTCCTTGGCTAATTGAAGCGAATTTGGTCCGGTGCACAGATGCGCACCGTGCGCGTACACCGCGCGGCGAGCTGGGGGTCATGGGTCACCAGAAGCAGCGCCACACCTGAAAGGGCTATGGTCGCGAGCAGGTCGGTGGACACCGCGAGCGCAGTCTGCGGATCCAGGGCGCTGGTCGGTTCATCGGCTACGAGCACCGCAGGTTGCACGGCTAAGGCCCGGGCAAGGGCCGCGCGTTGCGCTTGGCCGCCGGAAAGCTGGCTTGGACGCCGCTCTAGCAGTGCAGGATCAAAATGCGCGAGCTCGGAGGCCTGTGCAATCAGCTGCTCGGGGGAATGGCCGGGCAAGAGCCGCTCGATGGCATTGGCCATTGACTTGCGAATAGTCCAGCGCGGGACCAAGGCGGCCGCCGGGTCTTGCGGAACTCCCTGCACCAGCCGGCGCCGCTCGGTTGCGGCGATCCTGTGCGGTGCGGCCCACTGCTGGCCCTGCACCTTGATCTGGCCGGTGGCCGGTGCGCGCAGCCCGAGGACTATCTCGGCAAGCGTGGTTTTCCCGGCTCCCGAGGAACCCACTACGGCGATTGATTCACCGGCCGAAATCTCAAAATTCGTCGAAGCGAGGACCTGCCGCTCCTTGGCTCCGCGCCCGTGGGTAGCGCTGATCTGCGTTACTTCCAGTACGGCCCGGCTCATATCCTTGCTCGTTCCATAGCGGGTTCGGCGAGCTTGCTGATCTTGCCGGATTCCAGCGCGAGCCGACGGGTCGCCAGGGCGTTGGCTACGGCAGGATCATGCGTCACCACGACGAGCGTTTGCCTGGCGGTGATGACGCGGTCAAGCAGAGCCAGGGTCTGGTCTCGCGAATCGTGATCCAGGGCGCTGGTCGGTTCGTCGGCGAGAATCAGCGGAGCCTCGCTGAGCACTGCCAGCGCGACCGCGGCGCGTTGCGCCTGCCCGCCAGATAGTTCCGCGGGCCTCCGCTGACTCAATGCAGGGTCGCTGAGCCCCACCGCGGTGAGCGCCTCGTGGACCTGGTCGGCGCTCTTTCCGGTGACCTTGTGCAGTTGCCGCCCCAGCGGGAGAAGCGGGTGCAGTGCATCGAGTCCGCGTTGCGGGATGAATCCGATGCGATTGAAATTCGCAGTGCGGCTGCCGGTGAAAGCCAGGCCTGCCGCCCATCGTCCGGTGAGCGTGGCGAGAAGCAGGGATTTGCCACTGCCAGAGGGGCCGGTGATGACAATGCGCTCGCCGGGGAACAGCGCAAGCTCATCGATTTCAAGCAGGGTTTGCTGATCCTGCACGGCAATGACCCGAGCGTTTTTGAGGCGGATCAGTGGTGCGGCCGACGTATCGAACCGAGTGATGGGCTGCTGCGGAACCGCGTGCCTGTCCGTGGCGCGCTGAGCGAGTGTGCTCTTGAGTGTCATAATGAGAATGATTATCACTTAGATTAGAGTGTTGGCGCAAATCCTGCGTTTGCCCGTCGGACAGCAGCGCTGCGGAGCAACTGGTTGCGGACCGGGACAGTGGCGCGCTCAGCGAATCCGGGATGTGGCCAGGACCGTTCGGTGAGGCATAGTTTCTGCAGGTATTCGTTGAATTTGGCGGTGGGCAGCGCAGTGGGAAACGAAAAATCGACTCTTAAAGGTGCGTTTTGCTAGCTAGTTCCGATCTTCCATGTTTAGACTTGCCGAACTGGTAGCGGTGGAGGTCACACCGCATTCATTTTGCAAAGCACTTGTCAGCAGGATTTGCCACCGCCCGAATGCGAGTAATGATCATGGATAGTGTAGGAACTTTGAGTCCTTTCAACTCACCAACGGTGAAGCTGGACAGGCTTTTTGACGCGCCTAGCATTGAGGTTTTTGCAAAACTGGATTTGCTGCAGCTCTCCGGGAGTACCAAAGAGCGCACCGCCGGGAGCCTGATCGATGCCTTTATGCGATCGGGCCAGTTGCAGGCCGGCGGCATGGTCGTCGAGTCGACATCCGGTAATCTGGGGATCGCCTTATCCAGGCAGTGCGTGGTGCGCGGGATCAAATTCGTGGCTGTAGTCGACGAGAACGCCAATAAGTCAGCGTTGGAGATCATGCGAGCCTACGGCGCCGAGGTTGATCTGGTGCTTGATCCGGCGGACGGGAACAAGCTCGCCGCCCGCCGCCGACGCGTGGAGCAATTACTCGCCGAAAACCCGGGCGCGGTGACAACCAACCAGTATGGTTCACCGCATAATCCCGAGGCGCACTATTCGACCACCATGCCTGAAATCATTGAAGCTATGGACGGGCACCTGGACATGCTCTTTGTCGCAACCAGCACCACCGGAACCCTTCTCGGCTGCCAGAAATATGTGCGCGAACATGGCTTGGCCACCGAGCTGGTGGCCGTGGACGCGCTGGGTTCGGTGCTCTTCGGCGGAGACTCCGGCAACCGGCGGCTACCTGGACTCGGGGCAGGGATTGTCCCGGCGCTGGCCCTGCAATCCGAACCGGATCGAGTGTGCCGAATTCCGGAGATCCAGATGGTCCGCGGCTGCCGGCGGCTTGCACAGCGCGAAGGAATTCTCGCCGGAGCGTCAACCGGGGCGATTGTTTCAGCCATGGACCAGCTGCTCCCGGAGATTCCGGATGGTTCACGCATTGCCTTCTTGGTTCACGACTCCGGGGTGCCTTACCTGCAAAGCGTGTACAACGATGACTGGGTCCGCGACAATCTGGGCGAGGAGCCGGAGCTGGATAACTCGCAGTCGTTGGAAGACTCTCCAGCCCGATGACCCGCATTGCCATGATTGGCGGCGGTCCGAAGTGCCTGTTCGCGCTGCTTGAGCTCAACGATGCGCTGACCAAAGATCAGAGAATTCCCGTTCAGGTGGATGTCTACGATCCGTATCCTCCGGGGGCCGGCAGGGTCTGGAACACCGGCCAGCCGCGTGAGCTGCTGCTGAACGTCAACTCCCGCATTATCGACGCCTCATCCACCTTGTGCTCCCAGAGTTTCGATGAATGGCGGGCTGTAAACGGCGGTAATGCAGGAGAGAAGAACTTTCCACCGAGGGCCTTGGTAGGTGAGTACCTGAGCGAGCAATTTGCGCGACTCATTGAGGATGGGAAGCTGAATCTGGAACACCGGTTATCGGTTGTCACCGAAGTTGTACGCCATGGTTCGCAGTGGGAAGTCTCCACCGCACAAGGAGCCGAACTCTACGACGAGGTGGTGATCGCGACCGGGCACGGACTCGCCGGATACCGATCGGAAGTCATGCTTGATGGGGCACTCAGCGCTGCGCAACTGACGGTTGAATGCGAAGCTGACGCGATGGGCAAGGTGCAGCCGGGAAACAACGTTCTCATTCGCGGTGCGGCATTGACCGCCTATGACGTGGTCCTGACGCTCACCGATGGGAGGGGCGGTGGATGGGAACCGGTAACCCGTGACGGACTCTCTTCCCTGCGTTATCTTCCTAGCGGAAAAGAACCGGCGCACATCACCATGACTTCACGTACCAATATTCCTATGAGCCCCAAACCGCAGAGCATTCCAGCAAACCTGCACGAGGTACTGGACGAGTTTCGAACTCAGATTCGCCAATGGGGCGCGGCGAACGCAGCCCAAAGCACCAAAGCCAATGAGCAACCCGAAGCGGATCTGGAAGGGCTGTGGCAGATCCTGCTGGCTTGCGCCCTGCGGTGCGCGCAGCGAAGCGGCATCCGGGCCTCCGTCACGGAGCTGTTCATTACCGTATTTGCCGGACAGTCCGAGGCGATGTCGGCCATCGCATCACCGGCCGAAAAGCTGCGTGCCAGTCTGCGAGCCAACCGCGGAGTTGACCCTGCCACCCACGAATGGATCTGGGCCATAGTCTGGTCAGGACTTTATGCGCAGCTGGTTCAGGCGCTATCCAGAATCCAGTGGACCGTCGGGGACCGCGAGCGGTTCAACCGTCTGGCAGCAAATCTCGAACGTATGGCTTTCGGACCTCCCGAACCCACCGCGCTGAAGCTGCTGGCACTGTTTGATGCGGGAATACTCCACCAAGAACCATCCGCCGATGCCGCGCCTGCGGACGCGATAATGATCGATGCGGTGACCGCACCAGCAGGGGCGCTCAGTGGCCCGGTGCCGGACGGAATCCCCACTCATTCCTTGTTCAGCAGCTTGCTCGCGAACCAGGAAATCCTGATCCGCCACGCAGAACGCGGACTGCTGACGGACACCGACGGCACCTGCCTGAACGCCCGAGGCGAACGGAACGAATCGCTGGCTGCCCTGGGCAGGCCTACCGAAGACCCCACGCTGGGCCACGACACCTTGAACCGCACCCTGCACCCGGAATACCGGGTTTGGGCCCAGCGAATAGCAACGAAGATTACCTCCGCAAGCCAGAAAGTAGCCCTTTGATGCCCTCATCCATGCACGGAACTGCTCCGCTCACCGCTCGTCTGGAACCCTGGATGGAGCGGCTTCTTTCCGATCAGGTGCTATGCCAAGAATTGCTTGAAGAGCATGGCTCGCCGTTGAACCTGCACGATTTCGCACCGATGAGCCGGAATATCGGAGAGCTACGCCAGGCTGCGGCCGAACACGAAACCGATTTCCAGATCTATTTGGCGCGCAAGGCAAACAAGACGATCGGCGCCATCGACCAGGCTGTCGCGGAGGGTTGTGGCGTCGACGTGGCGAGTTTCCACGAACTCGACCAGTGCCTGAAACGTGGAGTTCCGGCAGAGCGGCTGATCGTCACGGCTGCGGTGAAGTCACCAGAACTGCTCACATTGGCGGTGGAAAATGATGTGGTGCTGAGCCTGGACAATGTTGACGAGGCGCTGGATCTGCTGGATATTGCGGCTCAGTCCGTCCGCCGGGTTCGGGTTGCGCTGCGCCTCGCCTCAACGAACCCAAAGATTGCTCCCACACGTTTCGGGCTCCGCGCGGAGCAGTGGCTGGAGTTTCTTGGCTCTGAGGACCGAACCACGCGCTTGGAGGTGTGCGGCATCCATTTCCACCTCAATGGGTACAGCGCGCAGCAGCGGGCATTGGTGCTGGCCGAATCGCTGCGGCTCATTGACGCGCTGCGGGAGTTGGGCCATGCCCCGGAATTCGTGGACATGGGTGGCGGAATCCCGATGTCCTATCTGGATGATGCCGCGCAATGGTCCGGTTTTTGGGAGGATCTTGCTGCCTTGCCCGCTGGAGATGAGTCCTTGACGTGGAAATCCGATCGGCTGGGCGCAACGGGAACGGAGCCAAGCGGTTCGGTGTATCCCTACCACCAGAAGTTGATCCGCGGAGAATGGCTGAATCAAATTCTTGCAAGCCATCCGGAAGGCGAACATGAATCCGTAGCGCAGATGCTCAAGCGACGCGGCGTTCAGCTGCGCTGCGAACCCGGCCGGACACTATTGGACGGTTGCGGATTGACGCTTGCAAAGGTGGCTTTCGTTAAGACCCGCAGCGATGGGCTGCCACTAGTGGGCCTTCATATGAACAGAACCCAATGCCGTTCAACGTCGGCGGACTTCCTCGTCGATCCATTGCTCCTCCAAACAGGCACACCACGAAGCGATCGCGTCGCGCTGAGCGCGTTTTTGGTGGGGGCTTATTGCATCGAGGAAGAGCTGATCTTGCGGCGTCGTTTCGAGTTCCCGCAGGGCGTGGCCGCCGGGGACCTCGTGGCATTTCCCAATACCGGGGGATATCTTATGCACATCATCGAAAGTGGATCCCATCAGCTGCCCTTGGCGCGTAATCTTTGCTGGGATAACCAGCAGTGGACGCAAGACATTGGCGACAAGGAGCGCACCGAAATGCTATCGAGGTAAAGCTGCGCTGGCCTGCCGACGTTGAGGCAAGTTGTGGCCGCCGCAGACCGTAGACCGGTGACTTGTTGGGCGTTAGTCTGAAGCCCATGACGGCGCTTATTTCTCATACGACTTTTGACAGCATTGATGCTTTCGCCCAATTGGTATTCTGGGGCCAAGTTCTCGGTTTTCATCAAGACCCCGATGACCCGAACCTTGCCGGGGAGGAAGAGTGCATGATCTTCTCCGCTGACGGTACGCAGCGCTTGCTGTTCATTGAGGTGCCCAATGCTAAACAGCTCAAAAACCGTGTGCATCTTGATCTGAAACCAGAAAATGGCACCCGCGACGAGGAGCTGGCGCGGTTGCTGGCACTGGGGGCGCGTGAAGTCGAAGATCTTCGCAATCCGGATGGAACCGGATGGGTGGTGCTTGCCGATCCGGAGGGCAACGAATTCTGCATTCTGCGCAGCGACGCCGAACGCGAAGATTAGCTTTGTTCATACTGGAAGTGGATACAAGGACGCAATGCTGAGCCATTGATCTAAATCAGCAGCCTCCTATCGATCCATGCAGTGGCGTCGCCACACAAGAAGCAACGCGTGCATGGTGGAGCTATGATCATCAGGAGCACCAGCATGCCTGACCCACCGCAGAGAATCTTTCGGGCAGCTTGCAGAGCGTTCCACCAGAGGTCGCCGAGCTGGCCGCATTGTTGGCCAGCGGGCGGTGCCGACTACGTCCGATAGAAAGACCAACCAAGCGAGACTTTCGGTGCCACGGGGCTGGCGAAGGCCCTGGCTGCGACACGAAGCAAACTGATTGGACGAGCCCGGTCCGATGGTCTGGTGTTAAATTCATGTCGAAGACCGATGTGCCCACGAAAAACCAGAACCCACTGCTTGTGCAGATCTGGGCATAGTCCAGATCATTCAACTAAACGAATGTTCGCCAAGTCTCACGAAAATACGAACTCTTCATATGGAAGGGCAACTGGTGTGCGGTATATCCAGGACACCAAAATTCACTTTTACCTCACTCTTTGTTACCGGTGACCGACAAAAATTTTACGGACTAAAACGAACAGCACTCCTGCGAATGCCATGGCGACAAGTGAAACGACTGATCCTTGTACAAGTAGATTAAGACCTTCCATGACTCCCGCGGATTCAACAATAAGAACCAGCACTCCAACAAGTGCGCAAACATAGCCCGCTTTGAGGGCTGACGAATCATCGCATAGTCGACTAATGGAAACACCCCAAAATATCGAAGCTATTGGCACTATGGCAATCAGCGAAATAGAAGCATTAAAAGTGTAATAACCGGCGATGGCAGCAAGTGGACCCGCCAAGGTGCACCAAAGTGCGTGCCGCTTGGTTAAATGTGCCGGTTCGCTGTTTCCAATATTCTTCGAAAGCGAAAAAATCTTGACAACCATCCAAGCGACGCAGATGCCAAGAAGCCCCAGTCCTAGCGTCCCCCAGGTAGCCGTTGTGCTCATGGATGCAGCTATGCCGAAGATAGCCAAAAATAGTGGCATCGATGGCAGAGCTACTACATCTCTACGTCGTAGATTTATTAGCATGCTGTCATCCTAGCTTTAAGCCTTCTCGTAGGAATATAAATCTTCTCTGTCAGATAGTAGCGGCTTGAATAGATTGAGTTGCTCCCCGAAAAATGAAGACACCCTCCAGGCTCCGGCTGATCTATGCTTTGAAGCTTTTGCCCACCGTCAGCTTCACGGAGACGGAGGGAACATCAACATCCCGAGAGACCAGCCCACCCGGGGACGATGCCGAGCATCTTGTCTAGGGAGCCGCCAAAGGCGGTCTGCAGGCATTGACCAAGGGAATCGCGCGCGGATATGGCAAAGATGAGGTGCTTTCGTATGCAATTTCTTCGGGTGGTTGGCCACAGAATTGGCTGCACATCTGGACCCGGAAGATCCATCCATTGCGGCGCTGCCGCTGGGGGAGGCCACCCCGGCTGCAGAGGTCGCCGAGCTGGCCGCATTTTTGGTCAGGGGACGGTCCCGACACGTCACCGGAGCGACAACCGATATTACCGCTGCCGACTACGTACGCTAGAAGGACCAGTCACACGAGCCTTTCTGCGTCCAACTACGGCGCACTGCGGCACCAACGTTCCTAAGGAATCCATGTCTAACCAGCTTCCAACGGTGACTAGCTCACCGGTTCAATTGAACCGCTTCATTTCCGCTTGCATGCAGGCCGTAGGCGCATCCGCTACGGACGCCGAGTACATGGCCGGGCAGTTGATTTCTTCCGAATTGGCGGGGCATGCCTCGCACGGACTGCGGCGTCTTCCCGAGTATGTTGATCGGGCGCTCGCCGGACACGCCAAGCCTGGTGCGCAGTCGACGGTGGATCTGGACAGCGGAGCCTTGGTGCGGCTGGACGCGCACGAAACCTATGGGCACTTTGCGCTGCGTGATGCGACAACGCTCGCCGTAGAACGATCCAAGAAATACGGAATTTCCGCGGTCGCCGTGCACAGCAGCGAATATGCCGGGAGACTAGCGCCCTTCTGCGAACAGGCTGCCGAAGCCGGAGTGGTGACGCTGATCTTTGGCAACAACAATGGCGCAGGACAGATCGTGGTGCCGCCCGGTGGAACCCAGGCACGGCTCTCAACGAACCCGTTGGCAGCCGGGGTGCCTCGCGCCGAGGCACCTCATCTGGTGATCGACTTCGCGACCAGCGCGGTGGCCAGCGGGCGTCTTGCCGAAGAACGGGACCGTGGAAATAAACTGTCCGCGGACTGGGTGGGGGCCGACGGACTGCTGAAGCCTTTCGGCGGGTTCAAGGGTTTCGGATTGGGGCTGCTGGTTGAGGCGCTTGGTGGAGCTCTCTCGGGTTCGCAGACGATCTCCGGGCGGAAAACGGCAGACCATCAGGGAACGCTGATCATCGCCATCGATGTGGCTCAGCTGCGTGACTTGGATGAGTACACGGCACAGGTAGAAGAATTCATCAGCTACGTCAAAGGCGGCGAGTTGCTAGATGAGACCGAACCCATCCGGGTGCCGGGCGAACGTGCGCCGTCTCCGGCGCAGATCGAAGCTGCCACGGCCATCACGCTGAACCTGAAGACCTGGGAGAACATGCAACGTGTGGCCTCCGTGCTCAAGGTGGAAATGCCAGCTGAGATTTGAGAGTAGCCAACGGATATCGAGGAACTTTTTCCCAGTTGGCTACGCCATGATCGAGTAACGGTTATGAGACTGTCTAGTTAGCGTCGCTGAACCGCTGAGTTCGGTTGAGGCCCGGAGAGCCGGAGCCTGCAATGAGCATTCTAGGATCTCTCCGGGTAGGTTCCGTCTCCCAGATCCGGATTCGCCAAGGACTGCAATGGATCATTGATGAAGATTCGCCGCCCGTCCATGCGCAGCCTGCGCAATCCTTCAAGTGTCATGCGGCGTGCGACGTCCGTGAAGGATTGCACGCGGGACATGTCAACGTGGACTTCGCCGAGCGAAGTGGAATCGGCCATGAGGTCCAAGAGCTCGGCCGCCGCAGTGAATTGCACGTTGCCCTGCAGAGTGAATACCTCTCGGCTGCTCTCTCGCTGCACGCCGACGACCTCCAACCGGCCATGGCTCGGCGCAAACAGATGCAGTCCCATATCTGCAGACAAACGCTCAAAGGCACGCCGGGCGCGCTGGCTGTTGCCATGCTCGTCCAACCGCGGCGAGAAGCCACCGATGCCCACCTGGTCGGGAAGCACTCCCACCAGCCCGCCGGCCACTCCGCTCTTCGCGGGAATGCCGACCCTGGTGAGCCAGTCTCCGGCACCGTCATACATTCCGGCGGTAGCCATGACCGCCATGACCTGACGGGCTACGTCCGTGTCAATGACGCGCTCGTGAGTGCGCGGCTGAACTCCGCCGTTGGCGAGGGTGGCCGCCATCATCGACAGGTCAGCCACGGTCACCAGAATTGAGCACTGGCGCGTGTACCCGGCAACTACCTCATGCGGGTCGCTGGTGAGAATTCCGTAGCTGCGCAGCATATGCGCGGTGGCAAGATTTCGATCTGCCGTGACAAGCTCGGAGGCGCAGACGCTTTCGTCGATGCGCAGTTCACGGCCGGCAAGCTGGGAGAACATGCTCAGCGTACGCGCCACACGCTCCTCCGGGTCCGCGCGCTCGCCGACGAGCAAGCCGTGCGTGGCGATGGCACCGGCATTGATCATCGGATTCTTCGGACGGTGAGTGCCGCCTTCAAGGGACAGCTCGTTGAAGGCCTCGCCTGAGGACTCAACGCCAATGGACTCCAGCACTCGGTCTATTCCGCGGTCCATGATCGCGGCGGCATAAGCGAAAGGCTTGGAAATGGACTGGCTGGAGAATTCTGTGTCTACGTCCCCGGCCGAATAGGTGCTTCCCGTGCCGGTGGTGACCGCTAAAGCAAACAGATCAGGATCTGCTTCTGCCAATTCGGGGATGTAGCTTTCAGTTGCACCTGTGGTGTCTTCGCGAAGAGCGCCAATGACTTCATTGAGATAGTCAGGTATGGGAGTTTTCATGGCTTGGATCCTCATCGGCAGAATTGAACTAGCGGCGATTGGCTCATTTTGGTGCATTTAGAAATGGGCAAACTATTCCTGCGTTTTAAACTTACCGCGTTACTTTCGGTATTTCTCTGTAGCCTCTGCCGCCGCAGCTGCCCGTGATGAGGTCTTGGTATGAGCCAGGAGAAGAACGCAGGGTTCGTGACCTCGGGTAAGACCTTGGCGCTGATGCGCGGCACCAATGCAGGGTCATTGGCCCATGGGTCGCCCCTTGTTCTAGGCATTGGCGGCGCAGAGGCGAACTCCGTCTTCGTCGGAGACTTGGATGCCGCGTATCTTGCGCGGCATCAGTGCGGGCGGCATCCGTGATGGTGAAGTCATTTTTCTCGTCGGTTTTGGTGCTGTCTCTTGGCTGAAGAAATCCAAGAACTTGGCATCCCTCAGAGTCCTCGACGATGAGCAGAAGACCGTCTTCCTCCCGCCTCGCTCTTCCCAGTGTTCTAGGGAATTCACCTCAGAACTGCGCTTGCCATCGGAGTTGCGTCCCGCCCCTATAGCGGTGTCCGTCCAACCGATGCACCTTGGAACAAGCCACATTGCTTATACCGCTTTTTCATTTCTTTGTCTAACAACTCTCAACCCGAAGTATGGGATGAAAGTTGTAGCAGGTGGTGGGTTAAGGGTCTTGATGTAGTCTCTCTTCTTCGCGAACTAGATTTCCGTATCGATGGAGGAACCAGCGAGCGATCATGGTTGTTGCGCTGAGTGATCACCGTCCCTGACGATGATCTTGAAACCCTTCTTGACGACGACCCTGTGCCTACGACGGGCCAAATGCGCGAAGACGGGAACCTCCACATCAACGAAGTCGTGGATGCGGATCACTCGCTGCGCGTCATCGGTACGCTGAATGCGTCCAATCAGCAGCTCGATCTTGCCCTTAAAACTCGCCGGGGAGACCATGAACAAGGTGTCCAGGGTCGGCAAGTTGAAACCCTCTCCAGCAATCTTGTCCGAAGCCACCACCACGTAGGAATCCTATGCCTTCTAACCGGTAAGAAGTACAATGCGCTGTGCTGTATTGATTGCGCGGTTGTCGCTGAGGGCATGAATTTTGGTCGTACTTGATAGCACACGGTCAACGTGAACTTCCCTGTTTCTTGAGGTCTAAAGGCGATGAAATACCCCCCGATACCTGACGGTCGCATCAACCCTCGCGCGGCTCGATCGCTGCCACTTCCACGGTTTCCAACCTCGGGTGCAGATGGTCTCGGTGCTCAACCACCCCCGTGACCCAGCTGATCACCAGCCCGTCCCCGGTGTCCGCGAGGATGGCCAGATTGTTATCGAACCACGGCCCCTTGAGCCCGTGCAGGATCGCCACGGCGTCCTTGACCGAGGGCTCGCCATGGCTGCCAGCTGTAAGCGGCGCTCCAGAGCGGGGTCCATCTCGACCTTGCTGTACTCGGTCAGCAACCGACGCCGGTCCTCGGCCACGGCGCTATCCAGCCAGTCGCGCACGGGATCAGAAACCACCGTCCGCACCGGGGAATTCGACCACGCCCCCCCGGACGGTGCGCCAGCAACCCGAGCACCCCGGAGGGCTCCATGATGGTTTCCGGATGAACCCCGAAGACTCGTGGAAACCGCCGCAGCACGGCCGCCTTCTCATCGAAGATCTCAATGACATCGTGACGGATCCCGACCGTCAACGACCTCCTAGCGAACACCGGCCCGGCCGCGTAGGTATTGGAGCTCACCTGCAGGTGGCCGTATTTATCGGCTTTACGCGACTCGTAGCGCACCGGGTCAAACCCCGCCCCCGGCAACGCCAAGCCAGCCTGGACATCCTGCTCGAAGAGGTCCTTGATCAGAGTCCTACGCCGCCAATGCGGTTTGCCTCCGAGCCGATCACACCGTTCCAGCAGCACCTTGTTCAACCCTTCCAACGTCGCCGCATGAGGCAGCGGGACCATCAGATTCCGGCGCAGGAACCCCACCGTGTTCTCAACGTTGCCCTTCTCATTGCCTGAATATGGATTGCAATACTTCGCTTCGGACCGGTAATGCGCTTTGAACGCAGCAAACAATTTCGTTTCCAATACCTTGGTCTTGACCCTGCGCCCCACACCGGTGGCGTTATCGAAGATCATCCGATGCGGCACCGACCCAATGTGTTCAAAGACCGTCCGCAACCCGTGGCAAACACATTCCGAGGTTTCACCCCCATACGCCTGCGCGAAGCGCATATTCGAGTACGGGAAAGTGACCACGAAAAGGTCCACGACTTTTCGCTCGCCGGCCAACAAGACCTCAGCTTCGCCGAAGTCCACCTGGATGGTGCCCGGGGCCCACTCCAGCTCCAGGAACCCGTCGTTCTCGCTCTGGCGGTCTTGCTTATAGCGTTTGACGAATCGCTGCACCGGCGAATACGTGCCCGGGTAGTTTTCTTCGTCCACGAGCCGGTCAAAGATGCGTTGGGCGGTATGGTGCTGTCTGCGTGGTTGGCCGATGTCATCTTCGAGCCAGGTGCTGATGGTTTCCTCGAAGCCGGTGATGACCGAACCAGCTGGCCGTTTCCCCGTTCTGGGTGTGGCCGGTGAGTAGTTGGTGATGCGCAGGTATTTGGCGACAGTGGCTCGGCTGAGGTTCAGCTGAACGGCGATTTTACGCCCTGAGATACCCTCAGAGTCTAATTTCCTGATAGTTTCTTGCACGGACATGGGTTCCGTCATTTCCTTCCAGACCTTCCGGCGCCGAACATAGGCAAAATGGGGCGCCGTAAGGAATTTATCTGGCCAGACGGGCCCATGTCCTTTGCTGTCTTCTTCGTGACAGGAGCGAGGCAAAGGGGGGCAACGTCTGGGTGTGGTGATCAATGGGTGGCCGCGGTCGGGGCTGCGAGGATTTTTGGCAGTCCCGGTGGCGTAGGTGGCCTACTTCTTACCGCTTTAATGGCCTAAATGTGGGAGCTGAAATGGTCTATTTCTTCAGCCGTAATGGCCTACTTAAAGTTGATCACACACAACTTCGAGGTGCGGCTGCCGGGCGAAGGCACCGACCTAGCGCGGGATGTCGCAGAAGACCCTCTGGTTCTGGACTTCCTGGAACTCACCGAAGAGCCTCAAGAACACGCCCTGGAGGGGGCCATGGCGCTGTGCCTTTCCCAGACCCTGGCCGAATTCGGCCCGGGCTTAGCTTTCGTGGGACGGCAGCGTCACCTCGATGTCGACGGGGACGACTTCTTCGACCTCCTCCTGTACAACGGGCCTTCGGACCGCTCCGTGGTGGTGTAGCTCAAGCCCGAGTATCTGGGGAAACTGAACTTCTACGTCGCGGACGTCGAAGAGATGCTTCAGCTGCCCGGTAGGTCTCGACCGTCGGGAGCCTGGTGTGCGGGTCCAAGAACGACCGCACCGTGCGCTATTCCCTGGACGGTTCCGCCCGGCCCCTGGCCGTGCCGTTCTACACATACGAGGCACTGCCCGTCGATGAGAAAGCCGCCCTCCCGTCTCCGGATGCCATCACCGCAGCACTCAGAACTACCCGGAGATTCTTCCCGACGCGTGATGCCGTGGAAGGCCAGCCATACGTCTTCTAGCGGTACAGGTCAGCCTGCAATGCGGCGGGAAAATTCGAAAGTGCCAGTATCGGCGGTAAGTTTGTGGGAATCACGATAAACAGAGTTTCTGTTTCCAAGGTCGTCGGTGAACTGCGTCAGGCACCCACCACTGCTGGTTTGGTGTCTAGCCCTTGCCGAGCGTGGATCCCGCCTTGGATTTGGCCGCTTTGCTCGAAGAATTCGAGGCGAGCTTTGCTCCCGTCTTGGAGAGTGCCGCCTCTGACGACTTCGATGGCTTGCCCACGTTTCACCCTTTCCCGGGGTGCCTTGTACCTGGCGCAGCTGGGCCACGCCTGGCAAGGCGGGCACCGACGGTTAGCGGCTGAAGGCTATTTGTTGGCTTTCGGGAGCGCTGTGTGTCGAGGGCCGTGGTGAGTTGGTTCTTCGGCCGTCACAAGTAGTGTGCGGTCGGTGCTGGTGAGCTGGTCATAGGTGTAGGCGGCTAAGGCCATGGGGAGGCGGAGTGCCCGAGTGTTTAGCACACAGTGCCGCTGACCTGCGGTTATGTACCGCAGATCAGAGCCGGACGAGGCCAATCCTCTTTTGCTCCCACTTTTCGTCAGAATTTTCTCGCGCTAACACTCCCGTTTTTCAGCTGAGCGAAGGGATGGACTAAAAAGTCGCGAGAATACGCTGATTTCACCCATCGGGATATATTGATGCCCTGGCGTGGACCGATAAACCCCACGATCGTCCATCGCCCTGCACTAGATGACTTCGGCAAGACGTGAAGTTGCCATCTACTGCACGCCGTCGAGGGACTTGTCCAGCCTGGGCAGTGGCAGCTGAAGTGACGTCCAAGGCAGGTCACGCCAGTTACCGTGGCGCTCTCAGCCGAGGCTGATCTGGACGCGCAGCAAGCTTGAGATCCCGGCTTCGCGTTGCAATTGCCTCCAGTTGCCCGGCCGTCCCAAGATCACCGGGGAAGTGGACCAACTTTGGTAGTCGGTCAGGAGAAATCACTGACGATCATGACTTAGATCACTCTAAAGTGTAAATATTGCCGATATTTGCACATATTCCCCGAACGGTGACGATATCTTTTACGACTGTGCTCAGACGTTTACCGACTACTGTCCTTCGCCGTGCTCGCGACAATGTCACGAGCACGGCGAAGGACAGCTTCGTCTACCATGTTGCCGGCTAGATCACGGTAGGCTCCGTGGTTGCTCGACGAAGCAGCGAGGACTTCCGTGGCCCAAACCTCCTCCTCTGTTGTGGGAGAAAAGACTTCTGATGCGATGCGGATCTGTGTGGGGTGGATGCAGTCGCGCCCCGTGTATCCCATTCGTTTCAGTTGTTGGGTAGAAGCTCGAAAGCTGTCGTGGTCGTCGATTTCGGTGCTGACGGGGGCGACGGGCGGAAGCAAGCCGGCGTGTCTACTGGCTATGACGAGCAGGGAGCGCGCATAGAGCAACTCGCTTTCGTTGGGGCCGGAGGTTAGCCCAAGATCTGCGGCGAGGTCCATTTCGCCGATGTGGAGTTGGTATACGCCGGGGGCTGCGGCGATGTCATGGATGTTGACGAGGGCGGTGGCTGATTCGATCATGGGCGCCAGCAGCAGGTCATGACCACCCCTCTGCAGTAGTCCGTGCACTTCTTCAACATCCCGGGCAGCGTCTGCCTTAGGCAGGAAAAGTCCGGTGAGGTGGGGGTGGGAGGCGAGGGCGTGGAGTTCCTTCTCCTGGCGGCGACCGGTGTTCAGCCGCACCCAGACCGGTGCGTGTTTGGCCGGCAGCCCATCGAGCCATCTGATGATGGTATCCAGGGCAAGATTTTTGTTCTCTTCGGCGACAGCGTCTTCGAGGTCTGCAATGATGGCCCCTGCGCCGCGGTTGAACGCTTTATCGAGTCTGTCCGGCCGGTCGCCGGGGACGTAGAGGTAGCTGGTGGGTGCGGTCATCATGATGATTTCTCGATATCTTTCAGGCGCTTGTCGACCCGGAGAGCACGATTCATTTCGTTGTTCACGATCATGAGACCTTCGTCTACGCCCATGCCGGGTTTGGCGAGCATTTGAGTAACACCTGTGGCGATGCCGATGTGCGCGGTAGTGCGCGCTGAACGGTCGGTTTCGGCGCATGTTCCGCCAAGAACCGTGCCGATGCCATGGGCCTGGCAGTCAAGGATAGCGTCCACGGTGTGGTGGATCGAGCCAAGATCCGGCGTCTTGATCTGGACCAGGTCTGCTGCCCCTGCCGCGGCGAATAGGTGGATGTCTTCGGCGGTGTTGGCCCATTCGTCGGCGATGATTTCAACGTCGATTCCCTGGACTTTGAGCTCGGCGCGCAGGGATGTCATAACCTGAATCTGTTCATCCCGGGTTCCGGCATGGATCGGGTGCTCGATACGCAGTTTGTGGGGTGCGGCGGCTTTTTGAAGGCGCTGGAGGATCTCGGCCGTTCCGGGAATCGAGCCCCCGGCCGCAACACCGATCATTCCGTAGACGTCTAGGTGGATGACGGGCAGGTAGGAACTCTGTACCGAGAGTTGCTGCACGCGTTCGCGAATCCACGAAACGTAGCTTTCCAGAACGGAGCCATCCGGACCGACCAGCTCCAGGGTGTTGATCAGACCGTGGGGAATCACGGGCACGCTTTTGAGGATCATTTTGTCTACATTGTCGTAGCGGTCCTCTCCGGTCTGGGCGTACACCGGAATCACCGAAAGATCGCCATGGAGGTTCCACTCTTCACTAATGATGCGTGCCATCAGGTGGTGGCCGGCGGCGTGTGAGGCGGCGTCGAGGAGCGCTTGGGACACACCATATGCTGCGGCGCGGCCAAGACCATCAATGCCGTTGACTGCGGACTCTGCCTTCTCCGCCGCGGTTCGGAAGGTATCAACCTCCAGTCCGTACAACAGTGGGCCGAGTTGCGTCTCGATTGTCTCGGCGAGTTCCGTCTTGTGGAAGCGGGGTTCGCGGCCGCCGACGCCGGAGTACTGCACGGAAGCGCAGTCGCCTGTGGCAATGTAGCCGTCGTCTAGGACGAGCATGACGGAGACGGATTCGGCTGGTTCGCGTACTGATTTGTATCCGGGGGTGAGTGTGGTTCCTTCGTATGTGGCGCCGTCGCGCCGTGATCCTGCTTTGATTGCGGCTTGGTCGTCGAAAAAGAATCCGCCAAACCCTGTGGAGGCGATAACGTCGACGATTTTACGGGGTGATTGGGAGGTACTGGTCATTTTTGTCGCGTTTCTGGTGTCAGGACCGCAGTGGCGGCCATGGTTTGCTTGCCGTTGCTGAATGCCGCGAGCTCGACCGATTCGTTGCCTTCGGTGTTGCGGAACCGCAACTCCAACGGGCACGTGTCAAAGGCCGGCGCTGTGGAGCGGAAGGTGAAGCTTGAGGGACGCCGACCGGGCATCGCCAGGTTCAGGGCGTCTGCAAGCAGCACGGCTTGCAGTGGGCCATGGACAACCAGCCCCGGGTAACCCTCGGTTCTCGTGGCGTAGTCGCGGTCATAATGGATGCGGTGGGCGTTATACGTCAAGGCCGAAAAGCGGAATAGCAATGCCGGGTCGATAGCCAGGGTGCGGCCTCCATCCCATTTATTGTCATTCTCGACGTCCCCCATGGCCCGTGCGGCAGTCCGCGGTGCAGCGGATACCGAAGCCGGCGCTTTGTAGACGATGTCGTTCCGGTCCTCGATCGCCCCGCCATTGCTGTCGATAGAGTGCTCGACGGTCACGAACATTAATTCACCGGTCCGTCCTTCCTTGAGTTGGACGTCAGTCACCGCGGATTTCCGAATCAGAAGCTCCCCAATGCGGGGCGGTTTCACCACCGCGACATGACCGCCGGCGTACATGCGCTGACGTCCCCCGGTCGGAGGGAGGAACGTCCCGGTCAGTGGGTGCCCGTCCGGCCCGATGTCCGATTGACGGGCTTGGGGCAAAAATGCAAGCCAGTGCCACAACAATGGGAGCTCGTCACCGAGCCTCGGTTCTTCCCTCCCGGCATCCAGAAGATCATGCAACGCCCGGGCGGCCCCAACGGTGACCGTGTCTTCACGCTCGACGGTGCTTGGAACCCATTCCCCGCTCACACCTACACCGCCGGTATCCGGCCAAAGGCCCCGGCGGCCTGGGCCTTTTGGAGGGTCTCAGCATCCAAACCGGCAAGTTCAAGGACAATCTCGTCGGTATGTTCCCCTCGTTGCGGGGCACGCTTCGCGGGCACGGTCTCATTGCCGACCTTCACTGGTGATGCGATGGTCTTCACTGTCCCGTAGACGGGGTGCTCGGCTTCGAGAATCATGCCACGGGCTTCGATTTGCGGATCTTGGAGGGCCTGCGCCACGGTGTTCACTTCACCGGTCGGGACCGCAGCCGCCGTCAAAGCAGCAACCCAGTGCGCCACTGGCCGAGTGGCGAAGATGCCATCCAGGATCGCCAAAAGCTCCCCGGAATTTTTCTGACGGTCACCCAGACGCCGGAACTTCGTGTTTTCCGCGAGATCGGGCCGTTCGATTACCTCGGTGATGCGCTGCCAAAACTTTTCCTTGGCCGCGGCGATCACGAACCACCCGTCGGAGGCCTGAAACGCCTGGAACGGGACCACCGAGGGATGCGCGGAGTGGTGGGTTCGGCGCGGTTCGAAGCCCGCGTTGAGGTGCCAGACTCCCGGGTAGGTGAGCATGCCGATGGCGGTGTCATAGAGACTGACGTCGCAGTCCATGCCGATGCCATCTCGTTTGGCAGCATGCAAACCGGCCATGAGGGCCAACGCAGCAACGTACCCTGTTGAGAAATCAACAATCGATAGGCCCGACTTCGTGGGTGGGCCATCCGGTTCTCCGGTGATGTCCATCCAGCCGGTCAGGCCCTGGATGACATAGTCGTAGCCGGGTTCCGCCCGTCGGGGTCCGGTCATGCCGAACCCGCTGAGCGAGCAACAGACGATCGCCGGGTTCAACGCCTTCAGATCGTCGTAAGTGATGCCGATCTTGACCGGCACGTCACCGCGCATGTTGGAAAACACCGCGTCTGACACGGTGACCAGTTTGTTGAAGATCTCCCGTCCCTCAGCAGAATTCAGGTCAAGGGAGATGGACTTCTTGCCCCGATTGAAGGTCTCGAAGAATAGTGAGTCTTCGCCTTCGGCGTAGGGCGGCACGTATCGTCCGACGTCGCCACCAAAACTCGGGTCTTCGATCTTGATGATTTCGGCACCCAGATCTGCCAGATGCGAAGTGCCGAATGGGCCGGCGCCGAACTGTTCCAGCGATAAAATCCGGATTCCTGCCAGGGGAAGTACCATCTGGTTTCTCCTAAATATTGTTGTGAAGGCTAGGCGTGGGCGGTTTCACTGACAAGCCGCAGCTGTGTGAATGCGAGGATGCCTTCGAGTCCGCCCTCGTACCCGTAACCGCTATTGCCAAGCCCTCCGAGGGGAACATCAGGCAGCGACGGCGCGAGCTGATTGATGCCGATGTTGGATGCGTTCAATTTTGAAGACACCGCATCGCGGACTGTCAGCGAATCGGTGAACACGTACGCAGCAAATGAGTATGGTGCTGAATTGGCCAGCGTGATTGCTTCATCCAAATTGCTGATGGGAACAACGGCGCAAAGCGGGCCGAATGGCTCTTCGGTCATGATGTCCGAGTCAGCGCGGACGTTGGAAAGCACTGTGGGTTGATAATAGAAACCATCACGGTCACAAGGGGATCCGCCTGTTTCAACGGTGGCACCCTTCGCCCGGGCGTCCTGGACCAACCGATCCAAGGCATCAACGCGTCCCTGGTGGGCCACGGCCCCCATGGTTGTGCCTGCCTCATTCCCATGTCCGAGAGTGTAGGCGGCGGCCTTCTTCGCCAATGCTTCAACAAAGTCCGCATAGAGACTTTCATGGACGAAGTATCGACTCGGTGCTACACAGGATTGCCCTGCCGACCCAAATTTAGCTGGCGCAGTTACGGCAACAACTTGTTCAATATCCGCATCTTTCCATACGAGCACAGGGGCATGACCGCCAAGTTCCATCACCGAGCGGATAAGGTTCGGTGCGGCAAGAGCCACCAATTTCTTACCGACTGCAGTCGACCCGGTAAATGTCAGCGCCTTTACCTCCGGCGAAGAGAGAATCTGATCGGAAACCGCGACAGCGTCACCGAAAATCAGGTTAACAACACCATCCGGAATGCCAGCATCGACCAAAACCTCGATCAGTATTCGAGCCGTGGCAGGGCAAAATTCGGAGGCCTTCAACACAACAGTGCAACCAGCGGCCAGCGCAGCACCAAGTTTCCGAGCAATCAGCACGGCGGGGAAATTCCACGCCGTGATGGCTGCGACGACTCCCAGAGCTGTAGGCACAGAACGGCGGGTGCTACCGTCAGCGATCCCCGGGAAAATTGTCCCCTGAATCCGCCCAGCGTTCTCGCCGTTCCAATTGAGGGTCTCTATGGCCCTCTTGATTTCACCGCGCGCATCTGCTTGTGTCTTACCGGTTTCAAGAAGAATTGTCTCGCTGGCCAAATCCAGACGCTCAGATAGTAACTGCGCAGCCTTCTTCAAGATCTCACCGCGGGAGTTAGCAAGCTTCGCGCTCCAATGCGGGAATGCCTTTGCTGCAGCTGTGAGAGCGTCCTCAACCTGGCTGGTATCTGCCATGGATACGGAACCGATGGTCTCCCCGTTGCCTGGATCCACGTTCGGCAGTTCGCCCGCCAGCCCCCTGGTCCATGAACCGCCAATGAATAAATCGGCACTCATATTGTGACTAGAAGTAGTGTTAGCGGACATAACTTGCCCCATTGATGTCGATGGTGGTTCCTGTCGCGTGCTTAGCCAGACCACTGGCCAAAAACGCGATGACATTGGCGACGTCTTGGGGCTGGGCAACTTCTCCCAGTCCAGTCTGTTCAGCGGCCGCCTGAACTCCCACACTCTCCGCGAAGACCTTGTTCAAAGAGGTGTCCACATAGCCAGGTGCGATGGCGAATGCGGTAACACCCTGACGTCCATTTTGGCGGGCAATGGTGCGCGTCATGGCCACCACGCCGGCTTTTGCGGCGGCGTAGTGCCAATACTCAGGATCTTCACCACGGAATGCCGCTCGTGAGGCCAGATTGATGATGACGCCACCGGTGTCTTGCGTTGAATACGTCGACACGGCTTCACGGCACAAAATGGCTGGCGCTTTGAGGTTTACAGCTAAGGAAATGTCCCAAGTCTTGATCCAGTCATCCAGTGGCGCATCCAGCGGTGCAGGGGGATAGATTCCGGCGTTGTTGACCAGCGCGTCAATTCGACCGTGGATCCCCACAGCATCGCTCCACAGCTGGGCGGTTTCATTCGCATCGGCAAGGTTTGCGGTTAGGGAAGTAGCGGAATCACCAAGTTCCTCTGTCAGTGCGCGGACAGCATCAGCGTTGACGTCGTGCAGAATTGCACGTCCGCCTCCGGCAATGACGCTTCGGGCTACTGCTGAACCGATGCCCCCTGCTGCGCCAGTGATGAGAACAATGCGATCGTCAAGTCGAGTCATGATAAATCCTTTCTAGGTCACTAAGAAAAAACTTCAGAGTGAAAGTTATTAAACGTAAGATAATTCTTCCACATATCCAGTCAAACACCAAGACATTCTTTGTAAATATTTACATATGAGATCTTGTCGCTGTTGGCTATGCGTGGAGCATCAGCTGTGTGAGGACGCTGGTGCCACCGGTAAGCGAGCTAAGGGGTACACGTTCGTTTTCGTTGTGGAACATGCCGGCAAAATCAAAGCCGGATGGAAGCTTGAGCGGGACGAATCCGTAGCCGGCGATGTCCAACTTGGCGAAAGCTTTGTTGTCGGTGCCGCCAGGCATCAGATAAGGCACAATGGTTGCTTCTGGATCGTGGTCAAGAATGGCGGTTGACATGGTCTGCATCAATCGACCGTCCATTGGGGCTTCGATCCCATCGAGGTGTTTGATCACTTCAACACGGATTTCGTTGCCGACAATCTGCCGAATGGCTTCGATGACCTTGCCTTCTTCACCCGGCAATGTCCTCACATCCACCAGGGCTTCAGCGTAGTTGGGAACGACATTATGCTTGTTGCCGCCCCGTATCACCGTGGTGTTCGCCGTCGTGCGGAGGGAGCCATGAATAAATCCTGCTGCTCCTGTAGCCAAGACAACTTCCTCTGGGTCGGCGATGGAGCGATCAAGGCCAAGTAGCGCAGCCAAGGTGCTCACCAGCGCTTCAGTGGTTGCTGTGAGCTCAATGGGCCACTCATGCCGACCTAGACGAGAAATAGCTTCGGCAAGATGGACTACGGCACTGTATTTGACGACTTTCGACCCATGACCAAGCTCTCCCACCGCACTCAGCCGAAGCCAGATCAGGCTCTTCTCTGCTGTTTGTATGAGGTAAGTGCGACGGCCATTGACGTCGATCGAGTAGCCACCGACTTCACTAATGGCTTCCGTTGCGTCGCTGAAAAGCTCTGGCTTCTTCTCGACAAGATGATGGGCGCCGAGGCGCCCTCCGTCCTCTTCATCGGCCAGAAATGCAACAATCAGATCTCGTTCGGGTAGGTGGCCTCCTTTCAGGATGGAGTCCAGGGAGGCGAGAATCATTGCGTTCATGTTTTTCATGTCCACGGCACCTCGGCCCCACAAAACTCCATCCCGAACGACTCCGGCGAATGGATCAACTTCCCATCCGGTAGTTTCGGCCGGTACGACATCCAGATGTCCATGCACCAACAACGCCCCGCGTCGGGAATCCTTTCCCGGTATTCGGGCAACGACGCTGGTCCGGTTCTTTTCAGGTTCGAAGCATTCCGTGGCCAGCCCGAGACGCTGTAGAAATGCTTCCACATACCCGGCCGCCTCAGCTTCCCCTTTTGAGCGGCCATCTCCGTAGTTACTCGTATCAAAGCGAATGAGATCCCTCGCGACTGTGCCGGTCAGGTCCAGAGGTTCATTCTTTGCTGCCATGCTGGTTCCTTACATTGGGGGAGATTCTCACTGAAGTTGCAGGGACCATCGCTATTCAACGTAAAGGTGACCCTTTTTTACGGCGAGAAGGTAAACAACCACACTCAGGACTGAAAGTACGGCAACGTATATGGGGAAGACCCAAAACAAGTCGTGCTGTCGGAGGTAAACAACTAGATAGGATGCGGTGCCACCAAAGATTGCCGCTGCCAATGCATAACCAAGTGCCACACCTGTGGTCCGGGCGCTCTTGGGCATCAGCGTTGTCGCGATGTAGTTGTACAGGCCCATATTCAGGCCGATGGCTAGTCCGCCGACGATCATAACTAAGGCATAGGTGCCAAGTCCGGGCTTGTTGTAAAGCAGGATCGTGAAGACCGCAGGAATGAGCAAGAGGCGTACCACGACGAATACCTTGGATGACCCAAAGTGATCAGAGATCCGACCGATAATCGGACCGATAACAATCCAAGTCAGTCCCATGCCCACCAGGATGCCGAAAACACCGGTCGGATTTTCGGCGTAAACCCCGTTGGCCAGTGACGGAAGCCCTACAATCCATGCGTAATTGGCAACGGTAATGGCGCCGATCACGAGAATGACGGCAGCAAGAGCGAGTCGCACTTCCCAAAGCGACTTCCACACCCCAACCGTGGTGGACTTGATTTCATCATGCTGTGAACCTTTGGCCCCAGCGGATTCAATGAGGGTCTCAGGGAGGCTACTTCGCAGCACAAGCACAAACAGTCCCATCACTCCGCCGATAAGGAAAGGTATCCGCCACCCCCACTCAGCCATGCCCCCGCTAGGAATAGCTGCACTGGTGGCAAATGCAACAACAGCCGAACCAACGATCCCGAGCTGAAGGTACGTTCCGTTGACAAGGCCCAGATAACGACCTCGAGCATTTTCTGGGGCGAGCTCAATAGCAACTGCGTTGGCAACACCAGCTTCAGCTCCTGTCGCCATTCCCTGCAGGAGCCGAAGTAGCAGCAGAATGATCCCTGCGGCGATGCCGATCGTCTCAAATGTTGGCATAATCCCGATCGCAAATGATGTCACTGACATTGTTGCGACGGCCAGCAACATGACCTTTTTGTGGCTGATCCGGTCCGCAATCGGTCCCAGAATAATAGCGCCAAGGGGACGCGCGATGAACCCGGCACCGAATACAGCCAAGGCCGATAGCGTCGATGTCACCGGATTGTCAGAAGGAAAGAAATGCGGTGCAAGGAACACCGCCATGAGACCGTAGATGTTCCAGTCATACCATTCCAAGGCAATCCCACCCCCAAGCCCAGCGGTGGTGCGCTTCGAAGGCCGTGGCTTCGTTTCTCGGACCACGGACGTGTTTCGTGTGATCATAAGTGTTCTCCTACTAGGTGGGCGCTTTCGCGTCGGAAGGATCTGCGACATCAGCCAAATGATGCCCTTGGCTCGAGTGGCGGCAAGTCCGCAATCCAAAGCCAGCATTTGTAATGTGATTTACAACATATCCTATCGTTCGTTAAATTGTAAGAGGAGATTCTCTTTCTTTGAGAACTATCTACTCTTGTTGGCGTTACAGTTATCCTGAATAAACAGGAGCCTCGAGAGCTATCCAGTATCAAACGCTGCATGCGGACGGCACGGGGAAACGTACAGTGGAGACCGAAGGCATACCTATCCAGGAAATGAAGGGCGATACATTGTGGAACAAATAACCTCGACTCGGGAGACAGGGCCGCTAGCAGGCGTCCGGCGCGTCACGGCCCCAGTCGTCCACCCAACTCCCCTGGACGAGTTGGATCTCGCGCTACTCAAGAAACTTGCCGACGACGGCCGAGCGTCCCAACGCACACTTGCAACAGCCCTTGGCGTTTCCGCGCCCACTATAGGTGAACGAATGGCTCGATTGGAGCGAGCCGGAGTAATCACGGGCTATTCTGCCCAAATTAACTGGAGCGCTGTCGGTTTCACAGAAATAGTATTTCTGTCAGTAACAGCCGCTGAGGGAAGTGACCTGGCTGAGATTATGGCTCAGCTCTGGGCCATACCAGAGGTCCAGGACGTCAATCTCGTCACCGGCAACCTCGACCTGCTCGTTCGCCTCCGGGTTCGGGACAACAACCATCTCCGCTCGCTCCTCATGGACAACATCTGGCAAATACCAGGGACTCAAGGAACCTCAACCATGATGACTGTCGCAGAAATGCCAGCCAAGCCATTCGCTCAAGATCTACTTGCCCAAATTCAAGCGACAACACAGGCATAGATGGCATCCCTACGCTGCACAATTCGGCATCTTTATCGCGTAGGGACGCGAGAGAGCCATGGGATTCAAAGGTGCGCGAGTAGTTCAGGCTTCATCGTCGCGAACTCTTCTTCGATGAGAATTCCAGCGTCCCGGAGCGCCACAAGTCTCGCAAGTTGTTCTGCGACATCTGGTTCGATGGCAGGTCTCGACACGAGAAGATTAAGGGCTTCAGTGCGAGGGTAGTCGGCCTTTGAAGAGGCCGGACATATGCGCGAGGCCGTTCTCCATGTACCACTGCGGAAGTTGAAGGTGTGGGCACGTCTTTCGGCAACGTGTTCAATGCTGGTATGCGCGGGTTGGGTACCGCATGACAATTGTTCGACAGAAACTTATCGAGGTCTAGTGGCGTGCGTCGCCGGGACCTGCGTTCCGGTTGCCTGCCCTAGCACTGTCTCGTGTTAGCTCCGCGTGCTGTCCTCGTCGCCTTCAACGAACCGCAGGGTCTGTCTATGAGGGTCAGGCCGCGTTCATGGCGGCATTCGTGAAGACCGGCTCCCGATCGGCTTTTTCCTGCAAGGGTGCCGTCACGGACCAGCACCAGCTGTCCAACTCACGGGCGACCGCGGTGTTCGCCTCCGCACGCAGCTTCTCGCGCATGTTGAACTGCTCCCAGACATGGTGCAGTCTCTGGTTTCCCTCCATAGCGTGGGTCCTGGTGGCGGAGTCGACCAGCTGGAACTGCTTCACCAGTCGGGAGCCTCACATCACAAACACTGATCGCGGCACCCCGGCACCCCGGCACTCCGGCACTTCGGCACTCCGGAGCGCTCGCGTCAGGTCGCGTCGTAGGAGCCCGCTCCCTACACTGAAACCAAGGCCCTCCCGTCTGTGACCTGTCGATTCATCCAGTCGATGGTCCGGACGATACCCGGCGGGTTGGTTGGAAAAGTTGCGGTGCCAGCGACCTGCCCGGTCGCCGCGATGAGGATGGCGTAGGTGTGGGTCTTGGCATAGGTGTCCACGCCTACGACATGGGCATATCGGTTGGCGGCGAGGGGTCTTCCCAAGTCCTCTCTTCGGACGGCTATTTATAGCGCCGATCTAGGAAGAATCACGCCGAGGCAGTTCACTAACTAATCACGGCCCAACACAATTCCAGCTGCGTCGGACAACCTCCTATCAAGCCATCGGAGTGGAAACAGTCTGCCAGCCAGTCACAGACCAGCCACCTCAATACTCACAGGGGGTGTTGCCACCGAGATTGGGATGGCAGCGAGGTGATTGCTAATTAGGGGCGCGGCGCCGAAAATGGACGCCTGTCATAACGTGGATGTAAGACTTTGCTACCGGCGGTTGGTCGACCTTGAACAGAAACTAGTTCAAAGGAGCACTAGTCATGATCACCGCCACCACGATGGCCGACACCGTCGCGGTGGACATCCACTCCATCGCCTTCACCCCACTCCTCGGTGGCGCTGATGCTGCTGGAACACCACCAAGTGACAGTCACTCTGCGCCTCGCCGCACGCCCCGAGGCCCCCGCGGGTTTCTGGGCCGCCGAAGTCACGCACTACGTCGACCGCCTCGCGAACATCACCGGGGTGTTGCTGCTCAGCTTCGAGGATGACTGGGCGGTGACCCCGGCACAGACCGGACCTTGGACGGCATTCTCGCCCGAATCGGCCGCCCCATTCGCCATGCCCTGCTGATCCGTGACGAATACCTCACCGACTGTGAGCTCCGGAACCCGGAAAATTTTCCTTGCCGCACCGCCGCCGACGTGCGCGAACGGATCTTCAAGCCGGCCATGGACTGCATCCTGGTCTCGCCAGGCGACGTGAACTGGGGCGGGAACACGCACGGCGGGATCGTCATGCGCTGGATCGACGAGGTTGCCCGGGCCTGCGCCATGGGTGGTGCGGCTCCGATGCGGTGGCTGTCTACTCGGGCGGAATCCACTTCACGAACCCCATCCACATTGGCGCCGTCGTCGAGCTCGAGGCCAGACTGATCCACACCGGCCCGCACTCCATGCACATCGCCGTGCATAGGCGGGCGCGGGACCCGTCGTGACGCCCAGTGGCGCGACACGACGCAGTGCATGAGCATCTTCGTCACCCGCAATGGGTCCGGGCGGGCCTCCTAGGTGCGGTAGCTGGTGCCAGTCAATGAGGAGGATCGGCAGTTGGATGCCCACGCCCTGGATCTGGCGCGCCGCCGCGCGGAGCTGGAACCCATGCGATTCGCAATGGCCCGGGTGTACTAGGAGAGCAGCAGCCAGATGCGGGCCGGCTACCCCCGATACCTGACGGTCGCGTCAACCCTCGCGTGGCTCGATCGCTGCCACTTCGACGGTTTCCAAGCTCGGGTGCAGATGGTCCCGGTGCTCAACCACCCCCGTGACCCAGCTGATCACCAGCCCGTCCCCGGTGTCCTCGAGGATGGCCAGATTGTTATCGAACCACGGCCCCTTGATGCCGTTCCAGCGAAAGGGCGGGTCCGGCACGTGTGCCCTGCGCGCCATCCAAGCCCCGAACGGGACGGCCGGCCCTAAGGCCAAGGCTGCCGCAAAGTAGCGCATAAACCGGGGCAGTGGGTTGCGGATGGGCGAACACACGGCTTGCAGGATCCTGCTCCCGTTCTCGCGTTCGACTTCGGAAACATAGGAGAAGTGCACGTCCCCGGAGAGGAACGTGACGGACGCCGGGGCGGGGCCGCGCTTGCCATCGGCGACCTCGGTGGCCCACCTGGCGACGTTCTGGAAGCTTTTTTGGAACGCCGCCCAATGCTCAAGGTCCACGGCCCGGCGCAGTCGTTCGCCGAGCCACGCCCGGGCCGGGCCGCGTTCTCCGGAGGAGTAGACCTCGTTCCATGCTTCCACGTGATGCAGGCCCATGGGCAGCAGGAAGGGCAGTGAGGTAGTGACCAGCAGGTGGCGGAATCCGCCTTGCATGTGCTCGTCGAGCCACGCATTTTCCGGTGGATCGAGCAGGGCACGCGCTGCGGGGTCGAGGCTGCGGGAGGCACGGGAGTCCACCACGATCAGCCGCACCGTATCCCAGTCGCGGCAGTAGCTCCACCTGTATTCTTCCGGTGCGGCATCGACGCGCTCGGCGAACCGGTCCAAGTCGGCAGTGATATCCAATTCTTCGGGGCCGGTGTGCGCCGCGATGCGTTGCCACAGCGGATCTGCAGCCCGCCCCTCGGGGGAGAGGTTGCCGAGGTGCTGATAGATCCAATACGAGCCGAGGCCCGCAACAATGCGTTGGTGCCACCAGCTGGTCTGCTCCATGTCCTGCTTCCAACGCAGCGAGGAGTTCCAATCGTCGCGGATGTCGTGGTCGTCGAAGATCATGGCGCTGGGCAGGGTGGAAAGAAGCCAACGGTTGGCCGGGTCCGACCAAGCCAACCGGTACAGGTGGGCGTATTCCTCGAAGTCCTTCAGCTCCGCCCCGGGTTCTTCCCTGATATCGCGCCGGCTGCGGATGAACTCGCGCATCTGGTCAGTGGTGGAGTCCGCATAAACCTGATCCCCGAGGAAGAGCATCAAATCCGGCCACGGTCCGTGCCCCGGGCCCGCCATGGACAGGGCATAGGCGCGCATCGCATCCACTCCGTGCTTGCGGTTGCCCGCCGCGTCGTGCGGAATGCTGGTGCGGCAGGACCCAAAGGCCAGCCGTGGATTCTTGGCGGGGTCGATGGTGGCGATGATCGATTCGGGGAAGCCATCCTCGCGCGGCCAGATAGCTGTCCCCTGAAGATGCACACTGTAGGGATTGACGCTTCCAACCTCCAGCCCCGTCACCTCAACTAACGCATAGTGGTGGCCGTGGGCACGAAAAGTCGGCGCACGCCAGGTGTCTCCGCCGCAACGGACCTCGACGGTGCAAGACCGGGCTGTCTCCACCCAGATACTGGCGGAGGTGGCATCCACGTGGCGGAGCATCGGGCCAAGTACAAGGTCCTGATCGTTTCGGTGGCTCATCGATTTCCCTTCCTGATGGTGCAGGTCAACCAAGAATGGCACAACAACATCGTTGCGGATAGGCCTGGCTGCCGGGCACGGGATCAGATGCTGCATAGGATGGGCTGATGAGTGAATCCCCGTATCTGCAAACCCGGCGCCGCCTCGTGGCTGCCGCGCCCCGAGAGATCTTCGAACTGCTCAGGGATCCCGCCATGCACCCGGTCATCGACGGCTCCGGAACGGTGCGGGCCTCGAACGCAGTGGGAAGCAAGCTCACCCTGGGCAGCGAGTTCGGCATGCAGATGCGCCTGGGTGTCCCGTACCGGATCAGCAATACCGTGGTGGAATTCGAGCAAGACCGGCAGATCGCCTGGCGGCACTTCAGCGGGCATCGGTGGCGCTACGAGCTGGAAGCTGTCGGGTCCGGGACGCTGGTCAGCGAAACCTGGGACGCGAGCCGGGTGCGGCACCATTGGCTGCTGCGGCTGATGGGCTTCACCCGGAGCACCGGGCCCAATATGGAACGCACCCTGGAACGGCTGGCCGCGCAGTTCCCCGAGGCCTCCGAGTAAGGGGCCTTTGCCCTGAGCGGCTCGTCGGCGGTCCGCTGGGAAAAGACAGCAATCCGGGGCGGATCAACCCGGTCTTCTTAACCATTGAGAGAGTGCTGATGCTCCTCACCGTGGCGGCCGCGGCGACATCCTTAAAGCGGTCGTCGCGGATCGCATCGATGGGGGAGTCATGCTCGAGCCAAGGATTAGAACCGATCAACCACATGCGGGCCACGTGCTCGCTCTCGGTCACGAAGCTCCACTGGGTAAATGCGAATTGGAGGCGCTTGACCGCAACTGGTTTTGGCATCGGGCCGTTCTGTTGGGCCCAGCCGTAGCTAATCTTGCTGTCCTTGCTTCCGGCCAGGGCAGCGACGAACGTCGCGCCCAAGGCGGCATTCAGTCGGCGGACGACCTCGCTGATCCCCAGCCGAGCCGTGCGGGCGTGGGCCGCTCCAATGATCGTGGAAATGCTCATGGGAGTAACCCTTTTCCGTGTATCCGTGTATCCGTGTATCCGTGTGACCCACAAGTTTGCGGACGTACTCCCGCAATACCCCGTATGGAAACCATAAATCAACTAAAAATCGACTGTTTAGCGTATTTGGGGATTGACCTGGTCTGGCCTGAGCGAATCCATTGCTGGGCCTGGACCGCTCCGCCGTGCGGCGCTGCACGGAATACGGTTCTGCAAAATGGCGCGTTCATGGGTGTGAAAGCGGGAAGTGTACGCGCCATTTGGGCGTTTCGCATCGATCCCGTCGGACCGCTATCTTCCGGAACGACAATTCATGCAGAGGCGATGTCGATGACGTTGCTGCTCGATCGCGTTATGGCCCACTCGATCTAGTACACCAACTTAGCGTTTTCCGCTTCGCTGCTTGATATTCAAGGGTGTCCGGCCCGAGGCCTTGGAAGGAATCCAGGGTGGGGCAACTGGAAGGGGAGGAACGGTGAAAAGGTCCGGACTACCCATTTCGTTGCTCCTTTCTACGTACGCCATCAACACTTGCGCCGTTGCTGTCGCATCGGCCAGTGCGGTATGCGCCTTTCCTGCTTCTATGTTGAGTCTCCTGCAGGTTTCGGCAAGCGTGGCGGGATGGTCTGGGTGGGATTTCTTGCTTAGCTGCATGGTGCACAGCGTGGGCCAGGACGGGGCCTGCACTCCGGCGCGTGCGAATTCATTGATCAGGAAGCTGATGTCGAAGGAAGCGTTGTGGGCTACTACTACGGCTCCAGCGAGCTGTTGGGCAATTTCGTCCAGGACCTCGGAAAATCGTGGAGCGGAAACAACATCGCCAGGGCGGATGCCATGGATATGAACTGGTCCGGTCGGCCGATCCGGATTGATCAGCGTTGACCAGGTGCTGATGACACCTGTCGCGTCGAGCCGGACGATCGCGATCTCCACGATCCGATCTCTTTGTGCGGAGAATCCTGTTGTCTCGACATCCACGACGGCAAAAGACACCGTGTCGCGTTCAGTCGAGGTATTGCAGGGCGGGAAGGACATGTTCTCAGGGAAGGAAACTTCTGAATTCTTAAGGTGAGCGCCAGAGGCTTCACATGCTTCAGCGAGACGTCGAAGTACTGGCCAAGTCGCGTCAATATCCAGGGAACTTGCCGCATAGGACAGGGTGAGCAAGCCATCGTCCAAATACATGTCATGCTTGTCCCTGTTTTTCACAGCGACGTTTTTCGCCAGAGCGGGTGGTTCAGGTTTTTCCGACGCTGCGAGTTTTCTTAGCAGGGTGCCCAATTGCTCAGGGGATGTCTTCCTGAGATTCAATGCCACGCCATCGAGACTTACGTCAAGGCCGTAGGACGTGAGCAGCACATGTAGGGTGTTCATGATCCGGTCGCCGGCCCAGGGGAAGAGAATTATGTCATCGCCCCATGGAATTAGTGGCTGCTTTGCCAAATTCATTTTCTTGTACGCGGCCCTCCCTTCGGACAGGAGGGTCTGTGCGCCGAGATCGAGGTAAGCGGGAATATCCTCTCCCTCATACAGCTGACGCATCCGCTGCCGGATGCCATCGGCGATCTCCGCGCCACCCCCGGAAAAAGCCGGTGGTCTCCCGCCACGGGCTTGGGTGAGGTCAATGACCTTGTTGGCCGTGTCTACCCGAAGGACGCGCCAGCGCCGCCCGGCGAAGATCAGAAGATTGCCTTCGATAACTGGGTGGTCGATCGGAATAGAACCCAAAGTGCGCCCCGATGTGATGAGACGGTACTCCTCAGCGGACTGGAATGCGCTGTAGAAGCTGTAGTGATTGACGAGCCGCTCACCAACGCCCCCTGGAAGCAGAGTTCCATCCGAGGCCTGCATGATGAGGTCTTCCTCGCCCAGTCCCCGAAGCAATCTGATAAACATCGGCCGGTCGACGTGCCCGAAAGGTCCCGCTTCGCAAAGGGCACCGTAAATTTCCGCAGCCGTTGCGCCTCCATGCTGGGCTATCACGGACAGCACTTGTTGGATCAGCGTTGAGAGATGGAGTCCATTGGTGTTCGGCGGTTCGTACCATCTTTCAAGCAGCAACTCTATGGTAGCCACGGTTTCAAACGTCTGAGCGCGGAGCTGGTCCACGGGAGGTGTGCGGTGATCCACTACTTGCTCTGAAACATATAGCCGTAGGGTTGCAGCGCCGCCCCGACGTCCCGACCGACCCAGTCGTTGCCTGAGGGCTGAAACACTTCCCGGAGCCCCTATCTGGACCACCGTGTCAGCGGATCCGATGTCAATGCCCATTTCAAGTGTCGACGTACAAACCGCGGTGGCCGGGGTTCCCGAAGCGCGCAGCCGGGACTCCACGTCCTCACGGAATTCCTTGGATAGATTTCCATGATGGGGGAAAAACTCATTGACTACTCGGTTACGTTCGCTAATTTGTTTGAGGAGGTCAGCATAGGTTTCCACGTTGGTGCGCGAATTCGCGAAGACCAGGTTGTCCTGACCGCGAAGATTTCGGAACAGGTGTTCAGCTATGGCTTTTTTGTCGACACCGGCATCAAATTCTTCCTCAGCAGCGGCATGGGCCGAGGCGGGGCCAGAACTGATGTAGCCGCGCAGCTGCATGCGCAATTCGGCTTTATCATCGCTGTTCTCACCGATCAGGTGAACAGCGGCTCCCTGTTTCGGGCGCAGGAATTCCGCAGCGACGGTTAAGTCCGCCAGCGTGGCAGAGAGCCCGATGCGCGGGATTCTTCGCCGGAGGGCTAGCTCCACACGATGCAGCAGTGACTGGAGCTGTGCCCCTCGTTCAGTTCCGATGAAGGAATGCATCTCATCGATCACAATGTACTGAAGTCCGTTCAGGATCCCCGGAAGGCGGGTTCCCTGGGTGACGAACATGGCTTCGAGTGACTCCGGCGTAATCAGTAATAAGCCGTCAGGTGTTTCCCGCAGGGCCTTGCGGGCACCCCCGGTGACGTCACCATGGCGGCGGTGTACCGGCATGGTGACGCTTTCGGCCAGGCTTTCAAGTCGCCCGTATTGGTCGTTGATCAGGGCCTTCAGCGGTGAAAGGTAGAGGGCTTTGACACCGGAGGGCACCGGGCCGCTGTCCCTTTGCTCAGCCAACGTTGAAAGGATCGGCAGCCATGCCGCTTCGGTTTTGCCGCTGGCGGTGGGGGCACTGATGATGACGTCGGTGTTCCCCCGCAGGATGGGGTCCACTGCTTCCGCCTGAGTTGAGCGCAGCTGTTGCCACTTCTGGGCCCAAATCCAAGCCTGGACGTGTTTGTGCAGGCGTGCGAATGCTGCGGCGGGAACGCTCACGTCCTCAGAGCTTGAATACCGAAAGATCATCGTCGGTGCTCTGGTTCAGGGGGTTCTCCGGAATCTGGAGGTGGGCGCCGGTGGATCCGGGTGCAGACGACTGTGCGATCTTCCGCGCAGTCGATTCAACGCGTTGTTCTGGGAGTTCCAGAGGCGCGAGGTCCGGGTTCGATTCCCTCTCGAGAGTGACTCCGGAAAGCAGGTCCTGCCAACTATGTTCGGGGTTTTGCTCCAGCACTGCGAGAAGGTCCAGAAAGCCCTTGATCGTATTTCGGGGGGTCCGGAAGTAAGCGTCCCCAATCCGTTCAGCACAGTGATGCATGTAGGCGGCAATGCCCTCGTCGCTGACGAGATAGGCCGATTCGTCTCCGGCAGCCTGCACATGCCTGAGCTTGGTGAGCAAGACATAAAAGTCTTCCGGTGTCAGGCTGGCCAGGCGCAGCACGGGTCCGGAGTAGTCCACGAGTCCATCGACGGCATAGCTGTTCTCTTCCAGACGCGACTGCAAGGCAGCGTATGAGTAGAGTCCGCGGCGGGGATCGAGGAGGAAATCGGGAGTCCCGCCAAATATGAACCCGAGACCTGACGCTGATCCTTGGGTCGAATCATTCAGGATCCTCAGGATTTGCTCGTAATTCGAATTGCGGGCCTGGCTGTTCGCCAGCTTGTAGAGGTTCACCATCTCGTCTAAGCAAATGAGGATTCCGCCGAAGCCGGCAAGACGGACGAACTGTGCCAGGAGCTTCAGTTGGTCGTAGAAATTGGCGTCACCCACGATGGTTCGCACGCCCAAGGCGATGCGTGCGTCGGTTCGGGTGGTGAATTCTCCGCGCAGCCATCGGACGGCGTCCGACTTGAGCTGTTCGTTGCCGCTATCGTGTCCCTGCCAATATTTGGCGATGACTTCCGCGAAGTCATAACCTCCGGTGAGTTCGGAGAGTGAGTCCAAGTTTCGGCGGATGATGCTTTCCACTGCTTCACCGGAGGCGCGGGATTCGGTCAGAGCCTGGGTGACGAAGCGCTCGACAACGCTGGACATGGCTCCGCCTTCGGGTTTGGCCCGGGTGGACATGTTGCGCATCAACTCCGCATACAGGCTTCGGGCTTGTCCGCCGGTGGCGTGCAAGCGTCGATCGGGCGACAAATCGGCGTGGACGGTGACAAGCTTTTGCTGGAGGGCGATGGAGCGGACAACGTGAAGGAAGAAAGTCTTGCCTGATCCGTAGTCACCGATGACGAAGCGACTTCCGGAGCCTCCGTCGTTGATGCGGTTGATGTCCGAGAGCAATGCCTGCACTTCGTTGGCCCGTCCAACCTGAACGTGCTGTTGGCCTAATCGTGGGACAACGCCGGCGCGGAGGGACTGGAGGAGTGAGTCGCGTTCACGGGGCCGGATGGTGGGGAGTGAAGGAATGGTCATGAAAGAAGCTCCTGCAAGGCGTAGGCGTTGATTGTCAAGGTTTCTTCGCCTTCGATGAGGGGTTCTTCGGAGGCTTCAAATGCTGCTTCATTGAGGGTGTCTCGGGCGCCCTCCGGAAGAAGGCCATGTAGGGCGGCCAGATCTTGGAATTCATTCCAGTTGAGTTGTTCCAGCCCGGCCAAAGCGTGCACGAGCATCGAATGGGCCGGGTCGAGACCTCCGACCACGTTGGCTGGCGAGAACTGCTTGTGTGCGACCTCTGGCGTGGGTTCTTCGAGCGTTTCTGGTTGCGTTGATGCCGGTTCGGGCTTTTGTGATTCGTTGTCGAAGATCTTTGTCAATAGATCGGATATGACTAGGGTCTCAGCCATTTTGGCCTGTATGACCTTCGGATCCAGTGCGAACCCGCCTCCAGTCGTGGTCAGGGAATCGACGGGAGCTGTCGGGCGCGGAGGTATCGGGTAGCCCACATCCTCCTGTCCTGCTGGGCGAACCGTAACAGGCTGCGTGGCTGGGGTTGTTCCCGTAGCCATCACGGCGTGGATTTTGCTTGAAATGGTGGAGCCATCAAGGCCGAGCAGCTTGTAGATCTTTTGCAAAGTGATGACCTCAGCAGGGGCAATATGTCCGTCGGCGGCAGCCAAGGTGACAAGCATGTCAGCCACCGATATCTTTTGGACCTCAGTGAGACTGTTGAGGCGTTTGGTGAGGCCCGTCAGTTTTACCTCTGTCGCCCCCAGCCACTGCAAGTGTGCTTGCAGGCGGGTGCGTTCAGAAATTGTCAGCTGCAGGGATGATTCCAGATGGGCCGTGAGATGGTCCAGTTCCGCCGGCGCGACATGCCCGTCTGCGGCTGTTACAGCCGCTGCCAAATGCACCATCGTCAAAGCGGTGCTGTAGGCCGAGGTTGGTGAGTGCGGGCTGCCGGGTTGACTGCGGAACAGGATCACCGGAGCATTGGCCGCGATCGTGGGTCCTCCGAACCGGACATCGGGCTCCAGCCCTGCACCCAGATTGGCCAAGAGTGTGGCCAAGTTTACCGTCTCGGGTTTGCTGAGCTTGTCGGCACCAGCGGATGGCCAATGTTCAAAAAGCTCCGCCCCGGTGAGCTGCGTCGTATCGAATGCGTCGAGTTTTTCCGCCACCCAACCCCGGAATTCATGGACTGGACCGGTGGCTTCGGCGATCAGATCGGGCGGTAGAAGGGCAGCGGCAACCAGGGTTCCGGCCTTGTCCGGGTTACGGCCCAGCCAACGACTATAGGAGTCCAATTCGGCAGTAACTTCCTCAAACAGTGCAGACAGTTTCTTGGCTGGTGCCTGCTGCGCGAAAACATCCGGTATGTGACTCATGGACAAATCCACAGAACCGATTTGGGAACTTGCAGTCCGGTAATTGAGCTTCATCCAGGATTTTCCCGGCCTGACGGAAAAACCTTCCGCGTATTTTTGTTCGTATCTTATGTGGAACAAGCGCGTGAATTCCTCCGTGCAGCGGGTGGCCGGTGTCCGCACCGTAATCTCGGGATGAAACCATGCCCATGCAAGTGCCCACTCAGCCGGGATCGGCTTGCCATCGGCTGCCAGGTCGCCCAGCTGGACCTTAAGACTCGTGGGAACGAGCCATCGAGGATCTGCCAAAGTCGGAGGTTGAAGCTGAGCTGCAGTCGGTGCCTGCAGCATAAGGAAGTCGATAACATCAAGAAATTGGGAAGCATAGCCGGAGAATGAGCCGCTGCTATCGCCGTATAAGCGGAGCAGGTCAACCATCTCGGCACGGACCTGTACCAGTTCTCCTGCCAGGTCCGGCTGGTCTGCGATATCGAGAAGGACACGCCGTTCGAGCCCGTACATGAATAAGAAGACGTAGCCGATCGGGATATCCGGGGTCCTCCGCCCCTGTGCGAGCCAGCTGAGGTAGGCCGCTCTTCCCGCGGGGGTAATTTCCGCATAGGACGGCCAATAGCCCAGGCACTGCCCGGACCAGTCCGGGTTTTTTAGGTCGATGCGAAGTGACGGATCGACCAGTGAAGGCTCCGTGCCGCCACGTGGGGACGAGAGCGTCTTGCCGGCATAGATCATCCCGGGCACCCGGAGCTCACTGCCAACCCGAACTGTCTCATCCGGCGCGTACCACCGTGCCTTGGCCAGGGAGCCAACCCTGGGTCGCGGTGCGCCACCTGTAGACGCGTTGACGTTGAGTACGTCTGTCGCGCCCGATGCCGTAGATTCCAGCGGCATCGATGGATGTCCGGGATGCAGAGCGGTCGGCGGCTTGAGTTGCATGGAGTCCTCGCCGGCCCAGCCTCGTTGGGGGAGTGCCGCGCGACCCCGCAATTCCTCAGCGAAATTCTTGGCCGATTCCGTCTGGGACAGTTGAAGGATCCAGCGGAAACCAGCGGACGTCGACAGCTGAATGTTCGTATATCTCATGATGGGCAGAACGGGATTGTTTTTGAAACGGCGATCCGGTCCGCCTTTCTTGTTCACGTACTGCCAAGTCGTGCCGATCTGAATGCCGTCCGAAGGAACTGATCCGGGAGACTCAATGAATTCGACGTCCCGCTCAAGAACGTGCAAGGCGTCGTAGCCGAAGTCTGTGAAATTTCCCTTTTCGGCGACTAGAATGCGGTCAGGTAAGAAGTAGATCGATGAGCGGCCCGACGTCATCCCTGGAACCGTGATATTGGTGACCAGCTCTTTGGGGCCTTGATCGGAGAAGGAGGCTCCAGCTCTCCCGACCAGCGATCCGGCGCCGGCGTTAACCTTCTGTTGGTACCCCTCGTTGAGAGAAGCCAATTCATCCATCCGCCAAAGTCCCTTCGACCGTGCCACATACTGCCCGGCATCAAAGAGAGACTGAAAGCGACGCGCATATTCGTCGTCGACGTCATAAAAAACGATGGCAGATTTTCGGGCCCGGTCTGATAAGATCGCCCACCAAACCAGCGGTACTCCTAGAAGGAACACCAAGAAGCCAAAGGGCATCGTCATCAAGCCCAGCAGAAGAATCGCAAGTACTACCCAACGAGTCAGCGGCTTACGCCGCGAGGCACCATTTAGCTGTGAAATGAGGTCATCCGAGGATGTTGGCAGGAGCGTCTGGATGCTCGCCCCCGTTTGATCCTCAAAAACGATGTCGGACGATGTTGAAGTAGGTGGGGCAGGATTGGCAGGAGCGTACTCTTCGGGTGCCGGAGATTGCCCTTTGCCGAGACTGGCCTGATAATTGATGCCATCGGCGCCCATCTGAACAAGGTTCCCGCGGGGACCTGATCCGATACGAAAGCCGGGAACACCGGTGCTCACGCCTACCCCTGTTCGACTCAAATTGAATCTATACGGGCCAGCCTTCAGGCTCTTCCGAACATAAAACCCCATTATTGCTTCCCCCAGTGTAGATAGCACTGGTCCGATCTCCGGATCGGGCCGAGGTGCCATATTGTCGCGGCCAGCTCGAGCGCTTCTTCAACTGGGCACGCGATCGGATAGGCGGGCGAAGAAGTCAAAGCAGTCGCAGGCATACGGTGAAACCTGTTCTCAGCATACGATCTTTTCTCGACGAATCTCGGTAAGAGGCGCGTTGTCCGTAGCATCTGCTAATTACATGACGATGCCGTTTAGCCTCAAATGGTTAGTCTGGATGGTTGCACCATCTGGAATTTCACGGGACATTCAGGTTGCTTCGATAACCGCTCGTGCATCCCACGTCCGAAGGCGACGGCCCGCTTTTAAGACACGGACCGGCCGTCGTGCTGAATGCAGTCATGTGGCCATCAGATGGGCTGCGCATAAACGAGTGCACTATTCGCCTGCAACCGACACCGCTCAGATGAACAAGCCGGACGCTACAAAGTGAAAAGGTCGCCCGCCGACTCACTGCACCCGCCATTTCCCGCTGATGAAACAACGCCAGATACCGTTGCGGTTCACGGACCCTGTGAATCGCTACGATGCATGACCGTTTTTCGCAGCGCTAAATGTCACCCCGCTGCCCGTAAAAATGACTGTCTTGGGGGCGCAGCCTAAAGCCGGCAATTCGTGATCCTAAACACCGGTTGGACTGTGTGCGAAGAATGAACACTAGGACCACAGTGGCATCGGTGTTGTGGGTCTGGCGGACCGTGGCCCGTCAATAGTGTCGTTGCTCTGTGGTTCAGTGGTCAGATGAATGGAAAACGGAAACGTCAGAAGCGTAGGTCAACAAAGTCCGGATCGAGGGTTACTCGTCTGGCAGATCCGCACGCGCACTCCATTGCGGAGTCCGTTGGCCGACAAATGGGCATTATGAAGGAGATTTCCAAGAATAGTGCCCCTCTCGACGAAATCGATCGGCTCATACGGGTCGAACTCACGGAATTAACGACCAAGCTTGAGCAACATCGGCCGGAGCGCATAATCGAATTAGCGCGATTGGCTTGTCTTCCATGGAACATGGCGGGGATGATTAAACCCGACACCGATGGGGGACCTGCAAAAGCAGAACTGCTCGCACTCATCGCGCTAACAACCGATGGTGCTGACAACGATGGATCCGCGACTGACGAAATCCCTAACTCGCTCTACCAAGCGGCGCACGAATGGGCTGAGTCGGTTGAGAAGCTCATTGAGTTGCTTCAAGCACGCGAATTCGTGACCATGAGCGAGAAGACCGCCGACGATTTGGACCGAATAGCGTTCTCCGCTCGTTCCACGGAAGTCTGGCTACGGAGTTCTTCATATCCGGACATGGTCAAATCCACTCATGACGCACTCTTCGAGCACGAGGCTATACCTGCTGCGCTTTCTGCACTGTTAGGATTCGACGCTTCAGATGCCTACCGAGTTCTCACACGTCTCCACGACCTTCAGGTCGATGCGATGAACGACCGGCTTGAAGAATTTTTAGATGTGATGGGTGCGGTGTCCGAATCCGGCGAAACGGCCCCCACCTCCGAAACCTTGAAGAAAGTGCGAATTGCGATCAATATTGCTTGGCAGCCGACAGCGGACCTGGTGGCCGTATCAACGGCCGCTGTAGCTGATTCCTTAGGAGTGGAGATCGACGTGGTCGAAGCGGTGCTTAATTGGTTCGCCGTAGATCTTGGCGAACAAGATACACACGTTGTCCTAGAAAGCTTCGTGAAGGGCGACAACCCGTTCCGTACCAACCCCGTTGTCCGCACGGAACGTGGTGAGTTCATGTTGGTGCATGACGCACTCGTATTGCCAGCAATTCGGGAAAACCTAGAGCAAGCGCTCAAAACGTCACAGAAATGGGAACAATATCAGAAGTGGCGTGGGGACCTTCTTGAGGATTTGGGAAGGACTGCACTCGAACGAGTGCTCCCGGGCGCAACAACGTACTCAGCGTTCGATTACTTTGTGCCAGCGAACGAGCAAGAGGCCTTGGTCAGCCCTAGCGAATACACAAAGAAAGTCGAAGGGGATCTTCTGTTCATACTCGACGATGTTGCCATCATCGTCGAAGCTAAGGCAGCAGCCATCACCCCTGCAGCTCGTGCGGGAGAGACCCGAAAGCTCCGCCGCAGCCTCACCGATATCATCACAAAGGCGTCGAGCCAAGCCGCTCGATTGCAGAAACGCATCGAAGATGACCGCGGCGTGAGGTTTCACGAAAGCGGCTGGCTCGATCTGGATCATATTCGTGAGATACATACGATTGCCCTGAGCCTGGATGATCTTTCCGGTGTTGCCACAGCAACAAGTGATCTCGTTCAGGCGGGTTTCCTCGATGCCAGCCACATTCCTTGGGTTGTGTCTGTCCATGACCTTCAAGTCATCGTTGACGTCGTCGATCGGCCGGCCGAGTTTTTGCTGTACCTTCGCCGTCGCCGCGACCCAGAAGTATCGCTCGCTTACGTCGCACCAGACGAGCTGGATTTGTTCCTTTACTTCTATGAGGCAGGGCTATACGTCGTCCCCGATCCACAACTCATGACGGAACAGCTGCCCTATATGCACTCTCCGAGCAAGGGTGATCTTCGCCGTCGCGCTAAACAGGGGCGGTCCCTCATTACCAGTCGGACCGGCCCGCTTGACGCGTGGCATTCCGCAAAACTCGACCCGGCACTCCCGCGAGTCAACAAGCCGGTTCTCACTGGAAGCCCGATGATCCCGCTAGCTGAGAAGCTGCAAAAACTTGGGTTCTATGGTTGGTTGAGTTTGGGGGCAACTTTGCTCTCCGGATCTACCAAGGCACAGAAGGATTTTTCACGTATTTCGAAGAATCTCCTGGCCCATCCTCGCGATGATGGAAGAGAACGGAGCCAAGCGGTACCTATCGGAAGCAGTCTCAGCAATGCGTGGCTGCTCATCTGGATGACACGGCCAGCTGGTCGCGATGTCGAGGACGTCATCCAGGTTGGACGGGAGTATCTGCGCGCGAAAAAATACCAATTGAAAATCAATCGTGGTGCCGTATTCCTCTACGACGAGGCTACGAAGGAACTCATTAACGTTACCTACGATGGGACGCTTCCAACCCCAGATCCAATGATGGATCGCGCGATAGTGGGGTTGGTCCCGGTCGACAAGATGCCGAGCCCACCCCCGCCGAATGCTAAGCGGGCGTCGAAAGGTACCGCCAAAAGGAAAAAGCGTAAGAAACGGTGACGTTACGCGGTTTATCTTCTCGGCAAGGGAACATCATGTTAGTACCGTCCGCTTTGCCAGGGATTGTGCGGCACCTGACAGCTTTGGCCGCGGATCTTGAAGATGTTGCTCATCATGCGGAACAGATGAGTTCGTGGAAACATGAGAGAAGGGGAAGCTGAACGGTAAAGGAGACACCATGCCTGAGACTGGGGACGAGCTGATCTACCACGTGGGTGAATACTCCCTTTCCTCGCGTGTTCGGATCGTGGAGGTCGACAGACGCAAGAAGACTCCACGGTATATTGTCGAGTTCCTCGGCGGTGACAAGCCGGGGGGGGTGCAGGAAAACGTGCCGGGCGGACGGTTGCGTGCTCCTTGGGCTGATGTCACGGAATACGACGCTCTCATGGCGAACTGGGAAGGCATCAACCAAGCTCAGCTGACCGAGATCGAAGAGTCCGCCGTCGACTCGGTGTTTGAGATGCTCATTCCGGAAGAGATCGCGCAATGGCAATGGTCGCCAGTGCACTACGCGACCCGCATCCATGACAAGGGTGCGCTGCAAGCGCTCATCGGGATTACCGTCGAAGACTTGCTCACTCAGACCGAAGGTATCGAAGTTGAAGGTGACGTGATCGAGGTGCCAGATTGGCGCGTGGTCGGTGCCAGCCCGGCGTAAGAGGACAACGCTGCGGCGCTGGTGAAGGTCTTGCCGGAGATCTCGGCAATGAAGATCGCGGCGGTCCTGACGGCGACCCCTGGCATGGAAGTCAAGACCGGGTAAAGAGGGTGGGCCTCCACCATGGCTTCCAAATGCGTGGCCACGTCCACGCGCTGGTCATGCAACGAAATCATCTGGCGGGCCAAGTGCGGGATGACCAGACCTGCTGCGTCGGTGCCGACCACGACGACTGTTTGCTCATCCAGCGCATCCATGATGGCGCTGGCCCAAACAGTGTGCCGGCGGGCTCCCTGCTTTTTCAGCTTCGCATCGATCCGCGCTTTGCCTGCGTGCTTCAGTTGCGCTGGGGTGGGCCAAGCGGCGAGGACCTGCATAAAAGCATCATGCTCCAGCCACGGGCCGAGAACGCGTTCCAGCGATGGGTGGATCTGGGTGAACAAACCGCGGATCCTGTTGCTGGCCTGAGTGATCTGCCGGGCCAGATCCAAGTCGAAACCGGTGAGCATGCCTAAGGTCGCTTCCTCTCCGTCAGAGACCTGGATGTTGAGTAAAGTGTGCGGCATGCAGCTGGCCGTATCAGCAGTAATGAACGAGTCTTTTTCGTCAACTTTTGCACAGCGTCGATTCGTACGGATGATCACTGAACAAGAATTCATGGTGTCTGATCCAGACACCGCTGAAATCGTCCTATGGTTCCCGCTTCCATGAATCGATAATCCATGGATCTTGTGGAGCAGAATGTGATTCCGTCTGGACAGACCGATAGGATCGCAACTATCGGAAATCGCGATTTGAGATCTAAGTCAGAGGAGAATTAGCTTGAAGAAGCAAATCAATGTTGTTGGTGCCGTTATCATCAGGAACGATGAAATCCTCTGCGCTCAACGAGGCCTAAATGGAAGTCTCGGCGGCATGTGGGAATTCCCTGGTGGCAAAATCGAGCCAAAAGAAACTCCTCGCGAAGCACTTGAACGTGAGATTCGAGAGGAACTCCTCTGCACGGTCAAAGTAGACGATGAAGTCACGAGCACCACCTATGAATATGACTTCGGAATTGTTACTCTGACAACCTTCTATTGCGAGTTAGTTGAAGGAGAGCCGCAGCTCACGGAACATGAAGATGCAAAGTGGCTCAAACGTGATGAACTCATGTCCTTGGAGTGGGCCCCCGCGGACATTCCCGCGGTGGAACTCATCCAGGCGGCATAGTGAATACTAACGCTGATCTCGTTCTTGGTAGTGGTCTCTCGAGAGACGTCACTTTCGGATTCTTAGACGGGAAGCAGCAATCTCGCCGCCATCACCACCCTCGCGTCGTATTGAACGCTGACGGCAATACGGTTCTGCGCATCCTTCGCGAAGAGCTCGCCCGTTGTGATGAATTCATTTTCTCCGTCGCCTTCGTAACCCCGAATGCGATTGCTTTGCTCAAACAGGAGCTCGTGGAGTTTTCGGGTCGAGGAACGATTGTCACCTCCGACTATTTGGGCTTCAACTCGCCATCGGCTTTTAGCGAGCTACTGAACCTTGAAAATCTAGGGATCAACGTTCGAATTCACAACGCGGGAGCCTTTCACCCGAAGGGTTATATCTTCAAAACCGAGAATATGGTTACGGCCATGATCGGCAGTTCAAATTTGACCGGTAACGCGATCGTGAAAAATCATGAATGGAACCTGAAGGTTTCAGCATCCGAGGGCAGCGATCTAGCCGATCAGCTATCTTTGTTGACCCAGAACCAGCTTGAAGAATCCATAGCACTGAGCCAACGGTGGATAGATGCGTATGCGGAACAGTACACGCCTCCTCCGATACGTCGGAAAGTAGTAACTGCCCCTCGAACTGACGCTGATGAGCATCTCCTGCCAGTAGAGGCTGAGCAAGATCTTGAAGTGACCGGCCAATCACCGGATGGCGCTGTGACGTCCGAGTTGCTCATGCCGATCCTCCCGAATCAGATGCAAACGGAGGCGCTCAAGGCGCTGGAACAGGTTCGGACGAGCGGGGAGTCGAAGGCCATAGTTATTTCGGCTACCGGTACGGGAAAGACGATTCTCTCGGCATTGGAAGTACGGGCAGCTCATCCTGGTCGGTTCTTATTTATCGTTCACCGCGAGCAGATCCTTGATAAAACCATCCAGGAGTACCGCCGCGTCATCGGTAGCGACTACAACGATTTTGGCAAACTTGCGGGTGTCTCCAAACAAAGCGACCGCAAGTTTGTTTTCGCAACGGTGCAGACATTGTCCCAAGATAGTGTGCTGCACGAGATTCAGCCAGACGCTTTTGACTACATCATCGTTGACGAGGCACATCGCGTTGGATCTCCAACGTACAAGAAGGTACTTGGGCACCTCGATCCTACTTTCCTGCTTGGTCTGACGGCCACGCCAGAACGTAGCGATGGGTTCAATGTTTTTGAGTTTTTCGACTACAACGTGCCTTATGAGATTCGCTTGAATCACGCGTTGGAAGAGAATATGCTGAGCCCATTTCATTACTACGGGATAGCCGACGTAACGCTTGATGACCAGACGACCCTAGACAGTACAGATGATCTGGGACATCTAGTGACGGCGGACCGTATTCACCACATTATTGACGCGCTGGCTAAATATGGGCAGGCGGGTGTTGCCCCTAAGGGGCTCATTTTCTGTTCTCGTAAAGTTGAAGCTGCTGCTCTATCTGTAGCGCTGAACCAGCAGCAACTGCGTGGGAAAACATTGCGGACGGTGAGTCTCAGCGGTGACGATTCGGTGGAACAACGAGAACGAGTAGTTGGGCAACTGGAACGCGGAGAACTCGACTACATCCTCACCGTCGACATCTTCAATGAGGGGGTGGATATCCCCACGGTGAATCAGGTCGTCATGCTTCGCCAAACGCAATCGGCAATAGTGTTCGTGCAGCAGCTTGGACGCGGTTTGCGTAAAGCACCGATGAAAGACTACTTGGTGGTGATCGACTTCATTGGCAACTACGCGAACAATTACATGATCCCGATCGCGCTTTTCGGTGATGAATCACTGAACAAAGAGTCGCTGAAAGAGAAGCTTATTTCCACCGAACAAGCAGGCGTGCTTGCCGGTTTATCGAGTGTTCGATTCGATAAGGTCTCGCAGCAGCGTGTACTTGATTCCATCCGCACAACTGCTCTGGACAGCATTCAAAAGCTCCGCAGTGCAATGCAGTCGATGCAGAACCGTGTCGGACGAGCACCGAAGCTCTTCGATTTTTATCGGTTTGAATCTGTCGATCCAGTATTACTGGCAACGAAGAAAGAAAACTATCCAGCAATGGTCAAGAGTCTTTTGCGGATTGATCATGAGCTTAGCCAGGATGAGCTCAAGTCGTTGTCACTGCTATCGCATGAAGTCCTGACGGCGAAGAGAATTCATGAGTTCGTGCTTGTCCGTGAGTTGCTTTCACACGGGTCGGTAACCTTGCCCCAATTCCAAGCAGCGCTCCTCAACGAAGGAATCGACGCGGCTCATCGCGAATTGATGAGCACCGTAGAAACTCTGAATCTTGCTAATCACGGACAAGTTGATCAAAGTCGATATGGAATTCGCTTGGCGAACATCGATGGAGTGTCCATATCGGCTGATCCTGGTTTTCTCAGGTCATATCGTTCACACCGTGCATTCACCAACGAAGTGGACGACATCATACAAACGGGCATGGCCCTAGTGCGAGACCGGTATGTTGCTGGAGATCCGTTTATCGTTGGAGGACAGTATTCCCGAAAGGAAGTGACACGTCTTCTGGGACTGCCACGAAAGTGGACTTCGACGCTTTACGGGTACAAAGTCGACCCAGAATCGAAGACCTGCCCGATTTTTGTGACGCTGCACAAATCGGACGATATCTCGGCTAGTACCGCGTACCAGGATGAACTGGTTGATCCTTCCCATCTGCGATGGTTCACGCGATCAAGGCGAACGCTACAGAGCGATGAAGTCCGGCGAATAGTGGATAACGAGGTTGATCTGTACGTCTTCGTTAAGAAAGACGATGCGGAAGGTACCGAATTCTTTTACTTAGGCCAGGCCGATTCACGTAATGCCGAGCAGACTCACATGTCTGGAAAGAACCAAGAGCAGCTTGACGTTGTCACGATGAACCTGCATTTTGAGAAAGCGATCGACAACGCTCTGTACGACTATTTGAGCCCGAATGTAAACCTGACGTAGTCTGGCCGATGATTTTTTAGAGCTTCAAGGAGTGCGATTGAATGCAGTACGATCCGATGCGGATCGGGATGGAGGCGAACCACAGGTTCGTCTTCTAATTGATAACGACACAGGTATCGACGATGCCTTGGCGCTCGCGTTCCTATGCGCCTGCGACCACGTGAAGATAGAGGCCCTCACCAGCACGCCTGGAAATGTCGACGTCGAACAAGTCGCTGCGAATAATCGTGCGCTGCTGGCGCTTTGCGGACGCCCCGAAGTTCCGGTACTAGTCGGTGCACGGGAACCCTTGCAGATCCCGCTGGTGACTACACCTGAAACTCATGGTCCCCAAGGCGTCGGCTACGCGACTCTTCCAGATCGTGACGATGACGGTCCGAACAGTCTGCACGCAGTTGATTACTGGATCGATGCAGCTCGGGCCAACCCGGGAGAGCTGACGGCACTGCTCAGCGCGCCCCTCACTAACTTTGCTCTGGCGCTACGCAAAGAACCTAGACTTCCCTGGTTGCTGCGCAAGGTAGTCATTATGGGAGGCGCCTTCTACTACCAAGGCAACACCACTCCTACTGCGGAGTGGAACACCCACGTGGATCCGCACGCAGCAAAAGAAGTTCTTGCTGCGTACACGGCGGCGGCGGAGCAAGGCCTTGATTCCGAAAAGCTTCCCATTGTGTGCTCCCTGGACACCACTGAGCGTTTTGAAATGCAGCCGGAATTCTTGACTCAATTGGCAGCGGAAGCTGGATGCGCCGAGCCCGAACTTGTATTGGCAAGCGATCCCGAAGGTACTCTGAGCACCGCATCCAATCCGCTGGTGCGCTATGTGTCCGATGCGCTGCGGTTCTACTTCGAGTTCCACCGGCATTACGACCAGGGCTACATTGCCCACGTCCATGATTACTTTGCCGCAGGCGTAGCCGCGGGAACCCTCGACTATCAAAGCCGACCCGCCACCGTGGACGTGGAAACCGAATCTAAGCTCCTGTTCGGGACAACAGTCGCCGATTTCCGAGGACTGTGGGGCAAGCCAGCAAATGCGCACGTAGTCACCTGCAACGATCCGGAGGCTGGCTTTGCCGAACTCGTTACGCGTTTGGGGAGCTTGGCGCGGAAATTGAACACCGACTCCTGAACTCAGCTCAGGCTGAGCTAGAATTGTCTACCGGGCCGAGGTGACATTAGGCCCCGCACTCGCACGCACCCAGTAGTACTTGGGTGCATAGCCACACTCGTACCGAGGAATGCTTTTCTATGTCACCGAATTTGCTTTTGCCCGAAGAAACCAGCTCCCAAGTTCTGCGCCGCAGGCTTTTGGCCGGAGCCGGCACCCTGCTCCTGATCGGCACCTACTTAGTCCTAGTCATTACCCAGCCCACGGGCATAGCTGAAGGACTGGGACAGGGCGTTGCACTGGTTACCTTCGCCGCCTACCTGGCTGCCGCCGTCATGCTTTTGGTCGCGGTGCTTCCGGACTTGCCGGTTTCCACCCTCACGCTGATCCCAGTAGCGCTGGCCCTGAACATCATTTTGGGGCAATTTGTTGGTTCCATAATGGTCCCGCTCTACCTCGACTCGATTGGCACGGTGCTCGTAGGGTTCTTGGCGGGCCGCCGGGCCGGTGCTGCCACCGGTGTGCTCAGCACACTGATTTGGTCGCTGTTCGCCCCCACCGTCTTGCCCTTCGCGGCTGGCGCTGCATTGGTCGGCTTCCTTGCCGGAACCGCCGCTCGTTTCGGTGCGCTGCGCCGCCCGTATCTTGCCCCAGTGGCCGGTGTGGTTGCAGGAGTTCTGGTAGGCGTGGTTTCAGCTCCGGTGGCGGCCTTCGTTTTCGGCGGAACTTCGGGTGTCGGTACCGGCGCAGTGGTTGCGGCTTTCCGCTCCATGGGCGATTCACTGCTTTCAGCCGTGACCAAGCAGGCCTTGATCTCAGACCCGGGGGACAAGGCTATCGTCTTCCTCATTGCGGCTTTGCTGATTTACGCACTGCCCAAGCGTTTGAGCGGAAGCTTTGACTTCATCCGCCGTTACCGGGTGCTGGGCCAGCGCGGAACCAAGTAGGCCCACCAGCTATGCCCAAGTCCATCAACTTGCACCCATTTACCGTGCTGGCACTGGCGGCGGCCGTCGTCACGATGACCACCGCCGCTGGCCTCTGGTGGTTGAGCTGCGCGGTCGTCACTGCCTGTGCGCTGATTGCCGGTTGGACTGGGCATCTGCGACGGATGGCCGTCTTGAGCGCTGCCATCCTGATTCCTACGTTCGCCTCCTTGCTATTAATCCATGGGCTCGTCTCCCAAGAGGCGTCCGGGCTCATTGCCACCGCCGGACCGTTCCGGGTGACTGAAGGTGGATTGGAGACTGCCATGGTTTTGGGTCTGCGCACTGCGGTGCTGGTGGTGGCAGGTCTGCTCTGCACCTTGCTGATTGATAAGCATCAGCTGGTGGCGGCCATAGACCTGTCTCCGGCACCGCCGCAGGTGGGGTACCTGCTGGCTGCCACGCTGTTCCTCCTGCCGCATATGGCCGACAAGCAACGCACCATCGGCCAAGCGCAGGCACTTCGCCAAGCGGGAACTGGACGCGGTCTTTCCGGTTGGTTCCAACGGGTGCGGTTGCGAGCGGTCCCTTTGGTGCTCGCCTCCCTGCAAGATGCCCACGACAGGTCGGCTCACCTGTCAGCCCGCGGATTTCCCGCCGCCGGCTCCCACACCAGACTGCGTACCGTCGCAGATTCTGTCCCCCAGCAACGTGTCCGGTGGATTGCCCTGCTCTGCGCCGTACTGGGCCCGATAGCAATATTGGCACCCTTCTGGGGGAGTCCATGATAGAGAATCAGAACAACTCGCGCACGGGTAATTCGATGCTGCTCGACCTCAACATAAAGCGCTTCCGCTATTCCGGTGCCGAGCTTGATTCCTTGCAGCACATTGAGATGAATTTGGCTCCGGGCTCATTGACTGTCATTGTCGGGGAATCCGGTTCAGGCAAGTCCACCCTGGGTGAGATGCTCGCAGGCATCTTGCCGCGGCAGGGTGCGGACCAATGCCTGGGATCAATGAACCTGGCTGGGCAATGGATCGAATATACCGATCTGGAAAGCCAACGCATTAACGTGGCCGGATGGGCCAAGCACGTCGGTTTGCTGCCTCAGGAAGCTGGGCACTATTTGTCGCGAATCCGTGAAACGGTGGCCGAGGAACTCGTATTCTCGCTCGAAAACGAGGGCATGCCAAGAGCTGAAATGCGCCAGCGCATCTCAGGGCTTTCCAAGCACCTGAACTTGGACCATTTGCTCGAACGCGATCCTGCGAAAATTTCAGGCGGACAGGAACGACTCGTCGCCTTGGCAGCCTTGGCTATTTCGGAGCCTTCCGTCATGGTCTTGGATGAGCCGCTGGCGGGTTTGGACTCCGAAGCGACGGTCGCAGTCAATGAAATGATTTCTCGGCTTCGCGCTGACGGCACCGCGATGGTGGTCTTGAGCAGGACTGCCAAACCGTGGGCCGACAACGCAGATGCGTTAAATAAATTAGAGAATGGGCGGCTCAGCAAAGCGTCGGCAGATGAGGTTGTACTGGGTGCGGTGCAGGGAACCAGCCCTCGGCCTGCCATGCCTAGCGAAGCGAAAATGCTCTTGGAGTTCGGTGATGTCCAACTGGGTTACGCGGGTGCCGCGCGGCCTGTTCTCGACGGGTTGGACCTGCAAGTGCGGGCCGGTGAATGCGTTGGACTGGCGGGTGCGAATGGGTCGGGTAAAACCACGGTGCTCAAAGCCGCCGCGGGGCTGCTGCGGCCCACCGCCGGCACGCTGGCCGTTTCAGCTGCTACCGGGATGCTTTTGCAGAATTCCTCCGACCAGCTTTTCGAACGCACCGTAATGCGCGAGGTATCTTTTGGCCTTCCCAAGAAGGGAAAACAACGACCGCGTGTTCCCGAAATCCTCTCTCGACTCGGGTTGGAAGCTTTTACCGAGACTCATCCCTATGAGTTGCCGGCTTCGGCTCGCCGGCTCGTAGCCCTAGCAACCGTTCTGGTCCGCGAACCGCAGATTCTCCTCTTGGATGAACCAACTGAGGCCTTGGATTCGGAGGGAATGATTCGTCTGCAAGAGGTCATCGACTCGGTGCTGCTTCGTGGGGGAGCGGTGCTCCTCTCCACCCACGACAAGAATTTCATGCACAGCACCACACACCGGGTCCATCAAATGCCCGGGAACCCCGAGCCAACGGCCCGGGCTTCCTAGTCTCGGCAACTTTCGCCCAACTCAGTTCACGTGAAAATTGTGAGTCGAGCTAGGAGGTTGTCCAATAGCAACTGCGGTGTGCAGCGCTGTGCGGTGACCGGCCCCGGCGGGTCAGTTCAACTCGTTGCGCACGATCTTCCCCTGTGCAATGACCACCTCTACCTTGGACAGAGCCTGTGCTCCTTCGAGCGGATTCGATCCCAGAATCACTACATCCGCCACGCCCTTGCGAAGCAGCTGGCCTACGCCTTGGCGCTCGACACCGATCAGCTTCGCGGGACGGGTGGTCACCGATTGCAGCGCCTGCAGCGCAGAGAGCCCGGCGTCTTCCAACGCCTTGGCCTCCACTCCGATCGGCATGACATCCGTGCCGAACGAGTCGGTCCCGGCGACCACCAGCACCCCCGCCTCATTGGCCGCACGCACGGCCTGCACCAGCACCGGGCCGAACTCGCGGCCGCGCTCGGCGATCACCGGATCCGATGAGTTGGCCATTCCGGCCAGCCCGGCCAGGGTCGGAGTGAATGCGGTGCCTCGGCGGACCATCTGGCCGATGGTCTGTTCATCCACGAATACACCGTGCTCAATGCTGGCCACGCCAGCGCCGACGGCTCCGGCAATGCCTTTGGCGCTGTAGGCGTGGCAGAGCACCCCGGGCTCCGCGGGCCGCCTTCACGATGGCCGATAGCTGCTCCCGGTCGTAGACCAGCTCCAACGGGTCTTGCTCGGCCAGCCCCGCGCGCGGATTGGCGCGCGTCTTGATGACCGTTGCGCCACGGCGCAGATTCACCCCGGTCAGATAGGCGAGATCCTTGACGTCGCGGATGTTGCCCTCCAAGGCGGCCAGCGGAGCCAGCTCGGGATCTGCGAGGATCGAGTCGCCCTGTTCGGGAGAGACGAACAAGCCTGCCGGATGCATACGAGGCGAAAGCCCGGGATTCCATTTCGGCAGCGTGGCAAGCGCTATGTCCTGGTAGAAGGTGGATGATCCGCTGCGCACCGTGGTCGCCCCGCTTTGCAGGATCAAGCGGACGTCCTCCAACCCGTTGGCGTGCACGTGGGCATCAACCATGCCGGGGATGATGAATTTGCCGGTGGCATCGATGCGAGTTGCCTGCCCGACCGCGTCCTTCACCGCCTTCCGGGTGGCCTCCCGGGTCCCAACGGCTTCGACCTTGCCGTCGCGCAGCACCAGCACACCGTCTTCCACTGTGTCTCCGGTGGCAGGATCGATGAGCGTGCCGCCCTCGATGATGATCGGGACTGTTTTCTGCGCCGAGCCGTGGTAGCTCGCTGCAAGTCCGCCGCGCTCGCCGGAATCCGCCGAAGCGGGTGCCGCGAAGCCAAGCGCGCCGAGGCCCGCCAGCGCCGCGGCTCCAGCCATCACGCTACGCCGGGCGAGGGCTTGGTTGGGGACCGGGCCGGCGTTGTGGTCGTGTTCGCACATGGGTGTGATTGCCTTTCGACGTGGGATGTTTTCCTGAAACTCTATAGCAGGGCAACGCTTGCCTGAGACGCAAGTCATATTATTAACGCCGGGTCCAGATTCGGGTTTTGCGCGTCCTTCACTCCCCGGAGATGTCGCAATACAGAAGGCGCGAGGAGCTCAGCGCGGGTGGAATTCGGAGCATGCGCTAGCGACTAGCTTGGGAAGAAGCTGCCGTGCGCGGAGGTCCGAGGAATCCGGTGGTTTTGCGCAAGACCTCGTCGAGTGAATGCAGCTCGCATTCCCAGAGCGTCAGAGATTCCCAGCCCAGAGAAGCCAGGTCATGGCGGTTGCGGTGATCGCGGGCAATATTGGCGTCCAGCTTCGGGTTCCAATACCCGGTATTGGACGTGGGGCGGCGGCGCCCCACGGGGCAGTCATGGCCATGCCAAAAGCAGCCGTTCACAAAAATCACTTTGTCCCTGGCCGTGAATACCAGATCCGGCGAGCCAGGCAGTTTGCCGCCGCGCAGGCGGATGTCTGGATGTTCCGCACGGATTGCGGTTGACTTCCGTGCGGGCAGTGCGCCATGCAACTGGTAGCGGTAGCCTGCGGCATGCAGCAGGCTGCGCAAGGCAAGTTCGGGCTGGGTATTCTTGCTCGCAATGCGCGACATCATCCGCGAGCGCTGCTCGGCCGATACGGTGTCCATAATCCATTGTGCGCGCTTGCTGAGCCGGGTCAACCGTCAAATCATCATGTGAATCCCCACCCTAATTCATGCCGAATTCACATGAATAGCTCATTGATCTATCTATCCATGGAACTGGTCGCGTATAAATAAGTTTGATGTTGTGAACGGTCCTTGGATGAGGCCGCAATGAAGGGATCTATCTGATGGCTGATGCAGTTGGCGAAGAATTGGTGCTTCGAAGCGATGCGGACGGAGTCGCCTGGCTGACAATCAACAGGCCGGAATCCCTGAACGCGATGAACCAGCATGTCATTGCACGCACGCACGGCCTGCTCGATGAGATTGAGTTGGATTCTGCGATAGAGGTCGTCGTCTTCACGGGTGCCGGGGACAAATCCTTCGTTGCCGGCGCCGATATCAACGAGCTTGCCGCGCGTAGCCCCATCGATGCGCTGGGCGGCCGGATGCAGAATCTCTACGACAGGATTGCCAAGTACCCGAAACCTACAGTTGCGGCGGTCAACGGATTCGCTTTTGGCGGTGGCCATGAATTGGCTCTGTGCTGCGACGTGCGCATCGGATCCACCCAAGCCCTGTTCGCCTTGCCCGAAACCGGATTGGGAATCATCCCTTCCGCAGGCGGAACGCAGCGGCTGGCGCGAATTGTCGGCATTGGACGTGCCACGGATATGATCCTCACCGGCCGGCGGCTCGATGCCTTCCAGGCGCTGCAGGCAGGACTCATTACCGAGCTGGTCGAAGCGGATGAGTTGATGGCTTCGGCACAGAAGCTCGCACGAAAGATCGCTTCAAAGGGTCCCTTGGCTATCAAACTGGCCAAGCTGGTGGTGAGCCGCGGGTTCGATGTGGACCACGAGACGGGCATGCTGCTGGAACAACTGGCCCAGGCCCTGGCCTACAGCTCCGAGGAAAAGCAGGAGGGCACTCGGGCGTTCCTAGAGAAGCGCCGCCCGGACTTCCGGAGCGTTCGCCAGCCCGACGCAGCAACTCAAAACGTCTAGTAACTCCAATTTTGGAAGGAGACTTTATGTCTCAGGAAAACCGTCCCGTCAGTAGGATCACCGTCATAGGTGCTGGCACGATGGGTTCGCAGATCGCCATGGTGGCCGCCCTTTCAGGGATCAGCGCTTCGCTGGTGGACATCAAGCAGGAGCAGTTGGACTTGGCCAGGGAGCAGCTTTGGTCCCGCGTGGACCGCGATGTCCAAAAAGGCCGCCGCAGTTTGGAAGACGTCAACGGGGCCAAGGCACGGCTGAACTTCACTACGGACCTGGAAGCAGCAGTGGCTGCATCTGATTTTGTCATCGAGGCGGCAATCGAGGATTTGAAGATCAAGCGCGAGCTCTTCGCCACGTTGGATCGGATTGCCCCGCCGCACGCCATTTTGGCCACGAATTCCTCGAATATCGTGTCCTCGCGCGTCGCTGATGCCACGTCCCGCCCTGACCGTGTGTGCAATATGCACTTTTTCAATCCAGCTCTGGTCATGGAATGCGTGGAAATAATTCCACATGCCCAAACCTCAGAAGAGACCGTTGATATTGCCGCCGAACTGGCCGAATCCTTCGGCAAGCGCGTGGTGAAGTTGAATAAAGAAGTTCCTGGATTCATTGCCAACCGACTGCTCAACGCAATTCGCCGTGAAGCTCTGGAACTCTATGAGGATGGTGTGGCCAGCGCCGAGGATATCGACCTGGCAGCCAAGACCGCATTGCGCCATCCTATGGGTCCTTTCGAACTCATGGACCTCGTGGGCATAGACGTGGTCTACCTGATCCGGATGGCCGAATATGAGCAGACTGCAGACCCTGAGAGCCTGCCTGCGGAGTCGGTCAAGAAGCTCTACGAAGAAGGATCCTTTGGCCGCAAAACCGGCAAGGGATGGTACAGCTACAGCAATTAGCTGCCCCGCGGGTCCGGGAAGACTTCCTTGGCGAGTTTGATGACGTTTTTCAATGCGGCATTGGTGTCGTCCCGGCGCCAGATGAGCCGCGCTTCGAGTTCTACATTTGCATCCTTGAGCGGAACATACACCACACCGGGAATGGTGATGTTCGCACGCACCGAGTCAACCGTCAGGGCGCACCCCATCTCGGTGCTGACCAAGACGAGCTGAGTCAGGGTATCGGGTGCTATCTGGGTCACTCGGGGCGCGAAACCGGCGGCCATGGACAAGGTATTCAGCCGGTTTTGCAGGGCTGCGCTGAATCCGCCAGGCAGGGTGATCCATTGCTCGTGGGCTAGATCCGACATGTGCACGGCGCTGCGTGTGGACAATGGATGCGACACAGGCAATGCAATGAGTACCTGCTCGATCGCCATGACGTAGGAATCCACCTCGGGCGGGATGAAATCCCAGCGTCCGATGGCCAGATCCAACGTCTTGTCCAGAATGCGCTCCAACCCGACATGCGAAAACTGCGAGCTGTGGAATTGCTGGCGCAGCCCGGGGTGGACCTTGCGCAATTCGCGCGCCAAGGCGCCAACGGTCGTATTCGTTGAAGCACCAGCGAAGCCGATGCGCACTTCACCGGTTTCACCGGTCACCGCAGAGCGCACCACCTGCTGTGCGCGCCGTGAAATGCTCACTAATTCGGAGGCAGGTTCAAGCAGAGCCTGGCCTGCCGGAGTCAGGGAAACATGCCTGGTGCTGCGCTCGAAGAGCTGTGCACCCACCGTGTGCTCAAGTTGCTTGATGAGCCGGCTGAGGGCGGGCTGCGCCATGCGAAGATTCGCGGCGGCCCGTCCAAAATGGAGCTCCTTGGCTACCGCCAGAAATGCTTCAGCGTGATGGATATCCACTGCGGTGCTCCACTTCTCTTTTGATGTGAATTTGTTATCAATTCAATCAATATTAGGTCTTGGACTATTAAGAATACTAATGGTTCGATGAATGTTGAGACCTATCGCGCAAACAAGCCACGCGATTCATTATGAGCATGTTGAACAGACCAGGAGCGCATATGAGGAATTCAACGGGTTCCGCAACCACCGGCCCGCTATCGGGGATCGTCATTGCAGACTTCTCCCGCGTACTAGCCGGACCATACTGCACGATGCTTCTGGCGGACATGGGAGCTACGGTCATCAAAGTGGAAGGGCCGGCAGGTGATGACACGCGCAATTGGGTTCCTCCGCACCGCGACGGCGTGAGCACCTACTACCTGTCCATCAACCGCAACAAGAACTCCATCATGCTGGACATGTCCAATGCGGAGGACCTGGAAACCGCCTACAGCATTATCGAGCGGGCGGATGTGTTCGTGGAAAACTTCAAACCCGGAGGACTGGCCAAGTTCGGGCTGGACCAGGAAGCCGTGGCTGAACGCTGGCCGCACCTGATCCACGCATCGATCACCGGATTCGGAACCGAGGGCGGGAGCTCCATGCCCGGATACGACCTGCTGGCCCAAGCGGTTTCGGGAATGATGACGCTCACCGGTGATGCCGACGGTCCACCGCAACGCGCCGGAGTGGCCGTCTTCGACGTGATGACGGGCTTGCACGCAACGGTCGCCATCCTCGGTGCCCTGCAAGAGCGCAATCTCACCGGCCGCGGGCAGCATGTCGGCGTGAACCTGTTGTCCTCAGCCGTTTCCGGACTGGTTAATCAGACCATGGGCTATGCCGGGGCCGGGAACGTCCCCACCCGCATGGGCAATGACCATCCGAGCTTGTTCCCCTACGGGCCCTTGCGTGCAGCTGACCGCGAGATTGTGATCTGTTGCGGCAATGACGTGCAATTCCAGCGATTCACCGAAGCTCTGGGCATCACCGAGGTCGGCATCGATCCGCGCTTCGCCACGATGGCGGACCGCAACGCCAACCGCGAAGAGTTGCGTGTGATCCTGGAGCAAGCACTGGCCGCGCGCACCGCCGATGAGTGGTTCGAAGAGCTCCAGAAAAAGGGCATTGCCTGCTCGCCGATCCTGAACGTTGCCGAGGGCCTGCAATTCGCGCAGCGCCTCGGTCTTGACCCGATCGTGCAGGCAGGCGACGGTATGGATGCCGTGCCGACCATCAAGCACCCGGCCACGTTCAGCCGCAGCGAAATCCGCTATGACAAAGCTCCTCCCGCCTTGGATGGGGATAGGGAATCCGTTCTGGAATGGATCAGCAGCAACCCCCAGCGCACCGCTGACGACAAGCTCGCGGTCTAGACGCAGCCCAAGAAACAAAGAATCGAAAGAACGCAATGACTTCTGTAATAGACCACCCGGATTACCTGATGCTGGACCTGGACCTGACGGATGCGGATCGGAAATTGCGCGATCGCGTGCGTGCCTTCGGCGTGAACCAGATCGAGCCGATCATCAACGGCTATTGGGAACGCGCTGAATTTCCGCGCGAAGTGGTTCCGGGCCTGGCCGGACTGGGGATCATCGGCACGTTCATCCAAGGCTATGGATGCCCTGGGCTTTCCCGGCAGGCTGCGGGAATCGTGGCACGGGAAATGGGTCGCATTGACGGTTCGGTCAATACCTTCCTCGGTGTGCACTCCAACTTGGGCATGGGATCCATTTACATGCTCGGCAATGAGGAGCAGCGCAACCGCTGGCTCCCGGCGATGGCCAGTCTTCAGAAGACCGGCGCGTTTGCGCTGACCGAGCCGACCCACGGTTCCGATTCGGTCTCCCTTGAGACCTCTGCACGCTTGGAAGGGGATACCTGGGTCATCAATGGCCATAAGCGCTGGATTGGCAACGGCCATGAAGCAGACGTGATCGTGCTCTATGCGCGGGACGTGGCAGATGGACAGGTCAAGGCCTTCATCGTGGAACGCGATGGGCAAGGGCAGTACCCGCAGGGCTACAATCCAACTCCCATCGCAGGCAAGATCGGCAAGCGCGCCATCCTGCAAGCGGACATCACCATAGAGAACATGCGGATTCCCAGTGAAAACCGTTTGGCCAATTGCGAGTCCTTTGCAGGAGTCAACCGGGTGCTCAAGGCCACCCGCGGCGGTGCCTCTTGGGAGGCAGTGGGACACGGCATGGCGGCATTTGAGATCGCTGCCCGGTATTCCCTGGAACGCGAGCAATTCGGCGGTCCTATCGGTGGATACCAGCTGGTCCAGGAAAAACTCGCCACGATGCTCTCTGACCTGACCAGCATGCAGCTGATGTGCACCCGCATGGCCGAATTGCAGGAACGCGACAAGCTGACAGCTTCCATGGCTTCGATGATCAAGATGACCACCTCCCGTAAGGCCTTGGCGATGTGCCGCGAGGCACGGGACATGCTGGCAGGAAACGGCCTATTGCTGGATAATCACGTGGCGCGCCACCTGACTGACATGGAAGTTGTCTCCACCTACGAGGGCACCGATTCAATGCAGGCGCTGATTGTCGGACGAGACATCACTGGCCTGTCTGCCTTCACTCGCAACAGCCGGGCCAAGGCCGCGTCGGCTGTCCGCTGAAGCGCCGAAATCCAGACCAACTATTGAAGGGACCACAACGTGGCCAATATTTCAGCAGTCAATCCATCAACCGGTGAAGTGTTCGCCGAATTCGAGCAGCTCACCGATGAACTGCTCGAGCAATCCTTGGTGCGAGCCGATGCCGCGCAAGGACTTTGGAAAAAGGAAGCGATCCAGGCCCGCTCCGAGCTGCTGCGCAGCATCGCCCGGGAGTACCGCGAGCGCGCCGACGCGCTGGCCAAGGACGTTGCCCTGGAAATGGGCAAGCCGATCAAGGCCGCCCTCGGGGAGATCGCGCTGGTTGCCTCGATCTATGAGTATTATGCCGAGCACGGGCCGGCCATGCTGGAACCCAAGGAAATCCCCGCCCATGCAACCGGGAAGGCAAAGGTTCGCAAGAACCCCATTGGGGTGCTGCTGGGCATCATGCCGTGGAATTTCCCGCACTACCAAGTGGCCCGATTCGTTGCGCCGAACTTGCTGCTGGGCAACACGATCCTGCTCAAGCACGCATCGATTTGCGCGCGATCAGCACAGAACATCGACGAGCTGATGAACGCCGCCGGCGTGCCTGAAGGCGCGTATTCCAACATCTTCGCAAGCCATGCTCAGATTGAGCAGCTGGTCGCGGATCCCCGGATCAAGGGCGTATCGCTGACCGGCTCAGACGGAGCCGGCGAGCGAATCGGCGCATTGGCAGGCAAGCACATCAAGCCGGTAGTACTGGAACTCGGTGGATCAGATCCATTCATCGTGCTCGCCGATGCGGATATCAAGAAAGCCGCAGCGGCAGCCGTCATCGGGCGCTGCAATAACTCGGGGCAGCAATGCACCGGCGCCAAGCGCTTCATCATCGAGGACAGCGTCTACGAGGAGTTCATTGAACTCTTCGTCCAGGGCATGGAATCCGTCGTGGTCGGCGATCCGCTCGATGATGCGACGACCATGGGACCGCTGTCCTCGGAAGCTGCACTGGTGGAACTCGACGGCCAGGTCAAGCAAGCAGTAGCCGACGGAGCTCAAGTCCTCACTGGTGGAAGCCGCCTTGACCGCCCGGGGGCCTACTATCCGCCGACCGTGCTGTCCGGCATCTCCGCTGAGAACCGGGTGTACTACCAAGAGCTCTTCGGACCGGTGGCGATGGTTTTCCGGGTGGGTTCCCTTGAGGAAGCCGTGGATCTTGCCAATGACTCGCAGTACGGGCTCTCCAGTGCAATCTTCACTGCCGACGAGGACCGGGCTGAACGCATCGCCGAGGATCTGGACACCGGGATGGTCTATATCAATGCGGTGTCCAAGAGCGCCCCGGAACTGCCCTTCGGTGGCGTCAAGCGCTCAGGTGTCGGACGTGAACTGGGCACCTACGGCATCGACGAGTTCGCGAACCTGAAATTGATCCGCCGCAGCTAACGGATCCGCGGAACCCGGCGGCCGACTCACGAAACCTTGTGAGTCGGCCGCCGGGTTTTTGTTTTCCCAAGAACCAGCAGTGCACATAGAGAATCGGTAGAGATGGGTCCTGCGGAATTCAGAAGTGCAGATCCTGAAAGCCGAGGGTGATTGCTAGACCGAAGATCCACGCCAAGTGCCTCTAGTGATTAACACAGACGTCAGGGCCGTTGGCCGCCAACCCGGACGGGGTGGCGGCCAACGGCCCTGAATGCGCTTGTGCTTTAGGGAATTCCCGAGTCTAGACTGGTTTAGGCTGGGCGACGCTCAAGCAGCACCTCTTCGAAGAAGCGATCCACAACTGGTTTCAGGTATTCAGGGTCCATGACTTCGCCGTTGCCTTTATACCAATCGGAGAAGTCGAGGATTTCTCCTTCGTCCTTGTACCCAAGCTCGTTGGCAATGTCGGTCCATTTTTCCGAGGTGGTGCGCACATTGTCGACGAGCTTAGCTCCGTCGAGCTGGGTGGACTTGCCCACCTCCTCAAGGATCTTTTCATTGCCTACCGCTAGTTCCGCACTGATTTCCGGAGACAGGTAGTGCATTCCCGATCCGACTTTGCTTGCCACCTCGATGCCTTCTGCTTGGGCGGCGTAGGTCTGTCCGAGCTCTCCGACGTTGTAGACGCTCATCTGGTCGAAGATCAGTTGCTGCGCAGCCAATGGCAGTTTTGACCAGCTGGAACCTGCAACGATGCTGCCGGAGCCGATGCCAAATGTGCCCTCTTCCGGCACGTAGACGTTGCTGGCCTGTTCGAGCCAGCCATTGCTCACCATGGTGGTCATTGATCCGTAGGTGCATTGGATGACGTTTCGCTGAAGTCCTTCATAGGTCTCGGCCAGCTGCAAGGAGACTGTGGAAGCGCCCATGGCTTCGGACTGTATGACCTGTGCGGCCGCGTTGACCCTAATCTGGGTTCCAGCGAAGTCGCTCAAGGATTTTTTCTCGTCGGTGCAAGCCATGGCGGTGGAGCCGAAAGTATTGAGCGGGTTCAGGACCGTCATGCTTTGTTCTTCGAATTCGGCCATGATTTCCGGAGTATTGAATGCAACCTCTTGCGCCGCGAAATGCGTGACAATCTCTCCCTGCAGGGGGCTGGACGGCGCCGCTACCAATGCATCTTGAAGAGCAACGAAGGCTGGCATTTCGTCCTTATGGTAGGAAGTAAGCCAATGCGCAAGGTCCAACCGCCCATCAGCCAGCGCATCGGATATGCCATCCGGTGCCACGACCGCGTTGGCGTAGATGACCTCGACCTTGATCTTTCCTCCGGACCATTCTTCAATGGCATCAGCGAAGGCTTGGTCGCGTTGTCCGGAAATGGAGGTCGCAGAAGTTGAGGAGACTTGGAACTTGAGATTTACTTCTTCCATGTCGGCTAGAGCTGCTTGGAAGTCCGCTTTACTGGATCCATAGTCAACCCCCGTACTGCTGGTGGAGGGACCGGATTCAGCCGAGCTGTTGCCGGCCATGGTGCAACCGGTGAGAGCCAACGAGGCGACTGCTGCCAGTGATGCGAAATTCATCAGATTCTTGCTTTTCATAATTTGATCCTTAGGACGTTGTATCGGAGAAGGTTTCCCATGCTGTGAGTAGTGATTTCTGCTATCTCCCCATTTCTTCCGCGAGTGTGGAAGCCCCCAGCAGGGTTGTATGGATGCCGATATTGCTCGCTAGCGTCATCACGTCTACGACTTGGTCTGGACTGGCGCCGTATTCTATGGCTTTCTTGACATGGGTACGGATGCCGGGGACAAAAAGGTGCGTGGTGGCAACGTCTATTGCGATATAGATCAGTTCCTTCATGAACTCATCCAGGGGTCCTCGCTCCCAGGGGATGCTTGAGAGCTCCAGGTATGCCTCAAAGTATTCTGGCGAGTAGGCCAAGACGGTGTCCCAGCTTTCGGACCAGTATTTTCGGTTGCGGATGAACTTGGCTTTCAGTTCTCGGCAGTAGCCATCAGCTGGATCCTCGCTCACTGTTGCGGCAACGCCAAGCTCTTGGAAAACTTCGTGGGCAACGGGCATCCCAACTAGCATCGAATGCGTTCCCAATGAGGCAGCGAGTTGGATCGTTTCGGCAATTTGGGCAGTTGAAGCGCCAGCATGAATAGCTTGGCGGATGTGGTGCTCAGTTGCCGTGGAATTCAGGTAGGTGACCTGAGCATTGACTGATATGCAGATCAGCTCGCGTTGAACCGGTGTGAGGAAACCACGAGTGTTGGTTACCTGTAGAAGCCGGTCGTAGGATTCGAAATACCTCGGATCGAGTTCCAGGAGATTGCCTAAATCTGAATTCCAGAACCCGTGGGTTGCTTCAAAACGTTCACGTGCGCTTTTAATGGTTTGCGAATTGGCCATTTCTTTCATTTCCTGAGACAGGTCAAAGAACGCAAAATCCTATGGAATATGCGTTGAAAGCCAGGCATTTCTCGGAGTGGTATATGGCTCCGAGGAAAGTGGCTGCGATGAGCACTTATTTGGAAATGGAATGGACGTTGGATCGACTCGCGTCACGTATTCCATGCGGTTTATCTTCGAATGCAAAACTCGTTTGCTTTGAACAATTTCTTCAAGCCCACGAGTGAACATTCATGTATGTATTTGCATTTAAAGTAAACCATAAAACGGCATGATTTGCATCACTTTCGGCAATATGACCCGAGGGTTTCGGGGTATATCTGACGCCTAGCCCAAGGGCTTATGGTCATGGATGGAAGCCATCTGGAATTTAGAAAATGAACTCATAACACCAAGGGACCCCATTTTCTCCAGAATGATAATTCTGAGGAAAATGAGATCCCTTGGTGACCAATTACTGCAATAACTAGCAGCGGATATTTATGATGCCGACGATATTGACGGGAGCCAAGTTGCTAGTTCCGGCCAGAAAATCATGATGATGATGAAGACGATTGCAAATGGCAGGAACCACAGAATCGAAGTGAATACGTCGGTCAGGGATACCTTGACTCCCTGGTTGACTTCTCGGCGTTTCAAGAGGTTGTAGCAAATGTAGGCCAAGACTCCTACAGGGGGAGTGATCATGCCGACTTCGCCCAGGATGATGATGAAGACGCCGAACCACATTAACCCGATGTCGTACGTTTCCAAAACAGGCAGCAGCAATGGGATGGTCAACAGCATCATGGACATGGTATCGAAGAACATTCCCATGAAAATGTAGAGCACGACCAGGGCCATGAGGAACCAGAATCGTGACAATCCTAGTTCCGCGATGTAGTCGGTGATGTCCCCCGCAATGCCGGTTACGGCCAGCACCCGAGTAAGCATTTCGGCCCCGATCAGCAGCAAGAAGATCGATGCAGTTGCTTTGGCGGCACCGGTCAGCGATGCGGCAATCTGGCGCAGGGGTTGATTCTTGCGGGTGTAAAACAGCGTGATCAGCAATGAGGCGAATGCCGCTGCTGCACCGGCTTCAGTGGGAGTGAAGTAGCCGGTGAACAAGCCGCCGAAAAGCACCACCATGATCAGTGGCAATCCCCAAAGCCCACCCAGAGACTTTAGACGTTCAGTCCAAGTGACACTGAGCGCAGCTGCTGCTTGCTGGTTCTTTCCGCGCCCGAACATCTGCGGGAAAATAAGGGCCATGGAGAAGTAGATAAGTGCGAACATTACGGCTAGCCCGATACCGGGAACCACTCCGGCCAGGAGCTGTGGGCCGACTGGTACGGATACGATTCCGGCATATACCACCATCATGATGCTCGGGGGGATGAGCTGCCCGCTTAAGCCGCCAGTGAGCACGGCTCCGACTGCCACTCGGCGATCGTAGCCGACCTTGAGCATTTCCGGGATGCCAGCGCGGCCCAGAGCGTAGGTCATGCCAATCGATGAGCCGCTGACCGAGGCCAAGCCTGCACCCGCCGCGGTAGTTCCAATGGCAAGACCTCCTGGCAACCAGCCGAACCATTGGTGGGTCGCCTGGTATAGGCGCTGGGTCAAACCGGATTGGGTCAATAGCAGTCCCATCCAGATGAACATCGGCAGAACGGACATGGACCAACCGCTGGAAGCGGTGTAGGGCGCGGTTGATAGAACGCTGATTGCGGCGCTTGTGCCACTGACATAGATCAGGCCAAGGATGCTGGCAATAGATAACGCAAAGCCAACGGCGATGCCGGCAAGCATTAGCGCAACCATGAGTGCAATGGTCCATAGTCCAGCAGCGGACGCTGTGGCGCTGGTGAACAGCCCGACGGCGCAGGCGATGTTGACCGCTATGAGAATCCAAAAGCGAAGTGGAGTCCCTTTCGGCTTGCTCCCGGCTGGTGCTGCTTGCGGGCTCGATCCGGAATTGGAAGGGGCGATCAAAGGTGTCTCAATCATTGTGGGTACCTACTCAGAATCAGGCTGCGAGGTCAGCGGTCGGTTTGCCGGTGCCGGTGTTGAGGTCATGCTCCGGCCTCTTGAACCCGAGCCATGCATCGATTGCCAGAACGAAAGCGGTGAGCGAGAAGCCCAGCGGGACAAAGTAATACGCTGGCCATATCGGGATCGAGGTGATTCCGCCGGTCGCCTGGACCGCGGTTTTTGCCAAGGCTTCTTCAAAGCCATACCAAGCCAGAAGGGCTGATATCACGGCGCCTGCCAGGCAGCCGAAGAGCCGGATCCAGGCCAAAGTTCGGTTGCTCAGGTTCTCGACGATCAGGGCAACGTTGATATGTTCCTTCCATACCTGTGCGCCGGGGATGGCCAACAGCACCAAGGCAGGGAGGAGCCAATTGGCCGCAACTTCGTTCGCCCCATAGATCGGTGTCTGGAACCACGTGCGGCCCAGCGCGTTAGCCAGGCTCAGGAACATCATGGTCAACAGGGCGAGCCCGGCGAGGCCTGAAATAATCCGTTCAAGGATCTTGATGAGTTTAAGCATGGGATGCTCCACTTCTTTTTGTCTCTCCATTGAGAGCAGTCAGTAGCGTGTGGTGGGGGGTCCTGGTATCAGCGGATAAATGGCGTCGGTGATGCGAAGCCGCCGCGAATGCCGCCATCCAGGCGAATCACTTCCGCGTTGAGGTACTTGTTTTGATAGATCTGCATAGCCAATTGCGCAAATTCGTGCGGATCCCCCACGCGTGGAGGGAACGGAACGTGCCGTTCCAGCTGAGGGGTATCCGCCAGAATTGGCGTGTCGAAAAGTCCGGGAGCAATTGTTGCCACTCGAATGGAGAGGCCGGACAATTCGCGGGCTAGCGGAAGTGTCATCCCTGCGATCCCTGCTTTTGATGCCGAATAAGCCGATTGCCCTGCTTTGCCGTCCAGTGCGGCACCCGACGAAGTAAGTACGATTGCACCGTTCTCGTGCGGGTCTGCGTTGCGCGACATCAACGCCGCGCCGTGACGAACGACCGAAAACGTGCCCAGCAAGTTGGTGCGAAGCACATTCTCAATCGTTTCAAAATTATCCAAAGGAGTTCTGGATTCCAGGTCAACCAGTTGCCCTGGGTTCTGCGGCCCGAAGGCGGTGATGCCTGCGCAATGGACAATGCAGCGCAGTTCAACACCGTCGGCTGCAACCGCGTCGAAGGAACGGCGGACTTCGTCATCATTGCCGACATCGACCTGGTGGAAGGTGATGCACGGGCTCGGATCTTCAGCGTTGGGCTTGATGTCGAAGACGTGTACTGCCCATCCGTTTTCGGCGAAGAGCTTGGCTGATGCGGCGCCCAGGCCGCTCAGCCCACCGGTGATTACCACCGCGCGTTGTGCAGGCATAGCAATCTTTCGGGACTCGGCCATGTCAATGATCGCGTAATACGAATATAGACATGTATGTTCGTTATTGTGACTTGAACCACGATACATGCGAACCGGGATCCGTGTCACCCCTTTTTTGAATGTGACGCAAATCAAATTCCATTGCTCATTTTCAGTTGAAGGCGCGCAGGTTGTTGCCTGCAGTTTCCCCGCCGTCAATGGAAATGCTGGCGCCGCTGACGAAGCGCGACTCATCGCTGAGCAGGTAGACGACCAGAGGGCTCACCTCGTTTGCCTCGGCTGCGCGGCCGGCAGGAATTTGCCCGAAGCCGCGTTTGAGGCCAGCCGTCATGGGAGTATTCACGGATCCGGGGTGGATCGAGTTCACTCGGATGCCTGCGTCGCCCAAATCCAGCGCCGAAGTTTTCGTCAATCCCTGCACGCCCCATTTGGAGGCGGAATACGAAGCTCGATTCTTGAAGCCGGTGAGCCCTGCAATCGAGGAAACGTTCACGATCGAACTGGAATCATGCTCTTTGAGCGCGGGCACTGCGGCTTTCATGCCGTAGAAGTTGCCCGTGAGGTTGATGTCGATGGTGCGCTTCCAGTCTTCGAGGGTTGCTTCTTCCACGGACCCCTTGGAGCCAATCCCGGCGTTGTTGACCAGGCCATGCAATGCGCCGAAATGGCTTCTGGCGTCTTCGACGGCCTGCAGCCAGTCGTTGAAGACTGTGACATTCAGTTCGGCGTAGTGGGCGACTATTGCGCCGTGGGCTTCGTTGAGCTCTGCTGCCAAGGCGCGTCCTGCCTCATGGGCAATGTCTCCGATCATGACGCGGCCTCCTTCTTGGCAGATGAATCGGGCGTGCTCCGCGCCCATTCCGCTGGCCGCCCCGGAAATCAGGATGACTTTTTCTGCGAGGCGTCCTGCGGTTGTTGATGTGCGGTTCGTTTCCATGGTCTCTCCTGGATTGCTGGTGGTTGATGATTGGGCCGGTTTGGCGGTATGCCGCCTTCGGGGAAACGTAGCCCTTCGAGCTGGGATTCCTAGGGTGTGCCCGGCGGTTCTCCGAGTGTGTTACGAACCCACGCAGGCGTCGAATGGTCCGATAAGTGATAGCTGACTTGTATCTTTATATAACATTTGCTTGCCGACGTGACTCAGTGGGAGTTAGTTCAAGACATCTAGAGCTAAATTCTAGACGAACTTGTATGTATTGTGATTCAATGAACATATTCCGCAAAACAAATGATCCCCATCACAGTTGATGGGCACCGGTTATGGAGGCCACGATGAGCCAGGACAATCTGCACTTCGGTATTTTCTGCCTGACTAATGTTCCCGAGTGGAGCAACGAACGCGAAGCGGTCCACAAGGGCATCGAACAGATCAACCTCGCCGACAAGCTGGGCTTTGAAGAAGCTTGGGTCGCTGAGCACAACGCCCGCCGCTACGGAATCATCTCATCCGCGCAGATGATGCTCGCAACCGTTGCAGGCACAACGAAGAATATCCGCCTGGGCTCGGGCGTGACCCGTTTGCCGATGAACCACCCGCTGAAGACCGCAGAGGACTTCTCGCTGCTGGACGTCATCAGCGACGGCCGCCTGAACTTCGGCATCGGCAAGGCCTATGACCTGCTGGAATTCCAGGCCTACGACATCGACCCGGAAGAACGCGATGAGCGTTACCAGGAGTCTTTCGAAATCATCATGCAGGGCTGGAAAACCGGAAAGATCAACTACCAGGGCAAGCATTTCCAGGTCCCTGGCCGAGGCAACCAGACCGAAGAGATCAATTTGATGCCGCGTCCGATCCAGGAACCGCATCCACCGGTGTACATCATGGTTTCGCAGACCGAAGAGTCGCTGCGCTACGCTGCCCGCGAAGGCTTCGCTTTCGTGCTGGGGCAGATGCCGACCTGGGATCACATGGCCCATCTGGTGAGTGTTTACCGTGAAGAAGCCCGTTCAGCCGGCTTTAGCTACGACGCCATCGACGCAAACATTGCCCGCTCCTCGCAGCTCAAGGCCATCCACGTTTCAGATGACCGCGCCACCGCCGCCAAGGAATACGAAGAAGGCCTGATGTGGTACCTGAGCATCCTCAGCAACCGCGCCAAGGTCGGACTGGGCCTGACCGAGCTGAGCTTCCAGGATTACGTGGACAAGGGCGCCATCCTGCTTGGCTCTTCGGACGATGTTGCGCAGCAGCTGGAAGACTACAAGAAAGCCACCGGCATCGGCGGCCTCGTCGGCTGGTTCGACGCCGGCAGCCAGCCACAGGAGCAGGTTCTGCGCTCGATGACCAAGTTCGCTACAGAGGTCCGCCCGCAGCTGACCTCCCGCGATTCAAGCGTTGAAACCGCACGGGCCTAAGGACGGCATGATGACGACCATGACTGCAGACCCGCGAGTGGGTCCGAGCGAGTACAAAGAAATCATTGATGCGCTCATCGAGTTCATCGAAAAGGCCGTTGTGCCCATCGAGCAGGAGCACGCCGAATTCCTCAAAGACGAAGTCAACATCTTCGACTCGCGCGGCTTGATGACCGAGAAATACAAGCAGATCAGCCAGCAGGTTCGCGAGCTGTCTGCCGAAGCCGGCTTCTACACGCTCTACAGCGCCGAGTCACTCGGTGGTGCTGAGCTGCCCGCCGCGGCCATCGTGGAAATCCAGGAGGCCCTGCACCACCGCTACGGACCCGAGCGTTCGCTGATCCACGAATCGGTGATCCCCTCGCCGTTCACCAATGGCCTGAGCCCATTGCTGCTGCAGCTGAACGAGGAAATCCTGGCAGAGCGCATCGACGCGATCCGTGCGGGAACCGCGACCCTGTGCTTCGCGTTGTCCGAGCCAGATGCCGGATCCGACGTCTATAACCTGAAGACCCGCGCCACCGCGGTGGACGGCGGCTGGGTGATCAACGGCCAGAAGCAGTGGATCTCCAACGCGGCCCACGCAAAGCACGCCTTCGTCTTCGCGATCACCGACCCGGTGGCTGTGGCCAACCGCAGCGGCGGGATCACCTGCTTCTTCGTTGACACCGACTCCGAAGGGTTCTCGGTGGACGCCGGCATCCCGATCATGGGCAAGCGCGGTTCGAACGCAACGATCCTTTCCTTCACCGATTTGAAGGTCACCCCGGCACAGATCATAGGCGAGGAAGGCAAGGGGCTGAACCTGGCCATGGGCGGCATCAGCCGCGGACGCGTGACCATGTCCGCCACCTGCATCGGTGTCGCGCAGTGGGCGCTGGACCAGGCCTTGGAATATTCCAAGACCCGCAAGACCTTCGGCAAGACCATTGGCCAGCACCAGATGATCCAGTCCAAGCTGGCGGAGATCGCCCGCGACATCTACCTGTGCAAGTCGGCCGTGCAGCGCACCGCCGCTTTGCTTGACGCAGGGCTCCCCGCAATCAAGGAAACCTCCATCATCAAGTTCTCCTGCACCGAGATGCTCGGCCGAGTCGTTGACGAGGTCATGCAGATCCATGGTGGATTGGGGTTGACCAACGAACTTGGCTTGGAAGGCGCCTACCGTTTTGCCCGCACCTTGCGCATTCCGGACGGAACCAGCGAAATCCAGCGCCGCACGGTAGCCAAGCGGCTATTGGCAGGAGATACCAAGCTGTGAGTGAAGTGCGAACCAGTCTGGTTTCCGTCAGCACCGACCAAGGTGTCCGCACGGTGGTGCTCGATCGCGCAGAAGCGCGCAATGCGCTGAGTCCTGATCTGCGTGCGGACCTGCGCGACGCGCTGCTGGAAGCCAACGATGACCAGGAAGTGCGCGCCATCGTGATCACCGGAGCAGGGGAGAACTTCTGCGCCGGTGGAGATGTCAAGCGCATGGGCAAGAACACCCCGAGCAACGGAGCCGCACGCATTTCGCTGGGGCGCGAGCTGGTGGAGCTGATCCGCAACCTGAAGAAGCCAACCATCGCGGCGGTCGAAGGGCACGCGGTGGGCGCGGGCTTCGGACTGGCGCTGGCCACGGACATCATCCTGGCCTCGGATACTGCCAAGTTCCAGTTCGGATTCATCAAGCGCGGGCTTGCACCCGATAGCGCGGTGCCGTTCCTGCTGTCCCAGCAGATCGGCAACCGCAGAACCCTGCACTACGCGATGACCGGCGAAGTGATCAGCGGCGAACGGGCCGCGGAGATGGGAATCGCTTCGAAGGTTATCGAGAACGGCAACTTCCGCGAAGAGGTGGCGGCGTTCGCCAAGAATTTGGCGGCCGGCCCCACAGCCGCTTATTTCGCTACCCGCAAGGTCGTGCAGGCCTCGCACACCATGAATTTGGCCCAGGCCTGGGAATACGAGTCCTTCGCCTCGGCGGTCACCTCGACCACCGGGGACCACAAGAACTCGGTCGCGGCCTTCAACGCCAAATCCAGCTACGAATTCCAAGGAGAGTAATACTGATGACTGAAGTAATTTCCGATACCCAGGTCGTGCTGGTTGAACGCGATGTTGAGAAGAAGATCGCGACCCTCTCCCTGAACCGTCCCGAGAAGATCAACGCCTTCAACAATGCGTTGCTCGAGGGGCTCATGTCCGCACTGTCCGAATTGGCCGATGACGACGAAATCTCGGTCGTGATCCTGCGTGGCAGCGGGAAGAACTTCAGCGCCGGGTACGACGTGGTCTCCGGATATTCTTCCAAGACTGCCTATGAAGACTGGCGCAACCTCCAGGAGAAGATCGACCTGTGGGAACGCGTCTACCGTTTCCCCAAGCCGCTGATCGCCGCCATCGAAGGCCATTGCCTGGGCGGAGCGACCATGCTGGTTTCCTGCAGCGACCTGGTTATTGTTTCCGAGACCGCCAACATCGGATGGCCATCGATTCCGTTGGGCGGCGGGCTGCTGTCGCCGGTATCGCTGTGGCATATCGGCATGCGCAAGGCCAAAGAATTGTCCTTTATCGCTGGCAACTCAATGAGCGGCATCGAAGCCGCGGAGCTGGGCTGGGCCAATAAGGCTGTGCCCGAGGGAACCGCGCTGGAAAGCGCTCAAACGATGGCTTCTCGCGTGGCCAAGACCCCATTGGACCTGCTCTATCTGAAGAAGCAGGCCTTGAACAAGGTCTACGACCGCCAGGGCTTCGTGGAATCCCTGCGCGCAGGCGCTGAGTGGGATGCCATTTCGCATACAGCCGACTCGATCGGCGAGGTGAAGTCCCTGATGAAGGACAAGGGCCTCAAGGGAGCAATCAAGCACTTCAGCCAGTCCTAGAACTCAACGATCGGATTAGGGAAAAACAATGTTTTCACGCAAATATTTTGCCGGCGCGCTGTCCATGCTCGCCGTGGCAGCGCTGGGGCTGACCTCGTGCGCTGGCGGTCTGAACTCCTCCGGCGGCAATGCAGGTAGTGCCGGGGGCGCAGGTATCGACCCGGGCGCGACGAAGGAGCAGTACATCGCTGCCTTTGAAGATATTGAGCCGATCACCTTGGACTTCCAGTACTCCAGCACCAACCCCAAATCTTTCTCGGCGCAACGAGATCTTAAATGGGCTGAGTCCGTGGAGGAATGGTCCGGTGGCAAGGTAACCATAGAGTCCCATGCCGCAGGAGCAATTGCGAAGCCAACTGAGGTTCCCGGTGCGCTGCAGGATGGCCGATTGGACGTTGCGCACTACTACACCACCTATGAACCGCAGGAAATGGCTGCCTTTGTGGACATGTCCACTTCGCTGGTCCAGCTTCCCAGCAGCCCAGTGGTCGGTGAATTCGTCTCGCATGCAGTGATGATGGAGGTAGGCTTCAATACTCCCGAGGTCATGACCAACTACGAGGACCGCGGCATGCACGTCTTGCACCCGGCCAATCCCAACGGCAACACTTCGGTGATCTGCCGGGAAGATCAGCAAGCACCCGCTGATTGGGCAGGCTCCCAAATCCGCGGCAATGCAGCTGCCCACGAAATCCAGGCCAAGGCGCTGGGCGGTGTCTTGACTTCCGTGGAGCTCGCCGAAACCTACGAAGCGCTGGAACGCGGTGTGCTGAACTGCTCGCTGCAGTCAACCGCCACCGCTGTCTCCGTGGGCTGGCTCGAAGTTGCCCCATTCATCAGCATTCCGAAAGATGCCAGCTTCGCACCGGGTGCAGGCGCCTTGGTTGCTGGCTCCTCCTGGGACGGACTCCCGCTGCTGGTGCAGCAGCTGATGTTCGACCGCATGGAGGGCTACGTGGCCGGCGAGGATTTCAACGCCATAGCCAGCTTGAAGATCGCAACAGAGACCGCAGAGAAACAGGGTGGCAAGCTAGACTACCTTGATTCCGAAAGCGAGGCCGCGATCGCCGAATCCAATAAGGAACTCTTGGCGCAGGTGGAGAATTCCAAGAACTTGGACGGCAAGGCCGTGAACGCAGCGGTGGCCTCGTCGATCGAGAAGTGGACCGGCATAGCCAAGGAATTGGGATACGTAGAAAAAGGTGGAGTCACCGACTTCACCCAATGGTACGAGGGCTCGGTGGATCCCGAAGACCTGGAGTATTTTGAGCCGTTTGCCGAGCGTGTCTACGAAGAGATCATTCTTCCGCAGCGACCGCAATAGCCAGCAGTCTGAGTGGTGATTCGTTGCCGATTCACCGACGTCTTCCCAGAGGCCGGACCATCCATATCCGGCCTCTGGGCTCCCACCGACTATCTTGACTTGCAGAGAGGACCAAGACGATGATTCCCACATTCAATGGGGAGCTAGCTGCCGAACAACTAGGTGCGACGCTGATGCACGAACACGTATTCGTGCTGAACGCCGAGCTGGTCCTGAACTACCCGGGCCAGTTTCCAGCAGATGACCTGGTTGACCGCGCGGTGGAGTATTTGAATGGGGTCAAGGCCAGCGGCATCGACACCATTGTCGACTTGACCGTGATGGGCAACGGCCGGAATATCCCCTTGGTCAAGCGGGTGGCTGACCGCACGCAGATGAACATCATCGCGGCCACCGGCTGGTACACCTTCCACGATGCGCCGACCTTCGCCACGCTTAATGGACCTGGCCGGATGCTCGGCGGAAGCGACCGGCTGACCGAGCTCTTCATCCGCGATATCCGTGATGGCATCGATGGCACCGGAGTCAAGGCCGGGGTGCTGAAATTCGCCACGGACCACTACGGATTCTCCGACGGCGTCTTGAACATCATGCAGGCGGTGGCCGACGCCCATCTGGAAACCGGCGCACCGATTTTCACCCATTCGCACCCGGGCCAGCGCAACGGCCTGGACCAGCAGGACTACCTGGCCTCGCGCGGAGTTGATCTGCGCGGCGTGGTCATCGGCCACTGCGGAGACAGCGAAGATCTGGACTATTTGAAGCAGATCGCGGACCGCGGGTCCGTGCTGGGCATGGACCGCTTCGGGCTTGACTCCAGGCTGCCCTATGAAAAGCGGCTTCAGGCAGTGAAAGAACTATGCACGCAGGGCTATGCCCCGCAGATCGCCATCGCCACCGACTCGTCGGCCTACTCCATGAACTTCCCGGATGAGGCTCGTGCCGAATTGCTGCCGAAGTGGCGAGCCAGAGAAATCATGGACAACGTCGTCCCCGATTTGCGGAACCTGGGTGTTTCGGATTCGGATATTGATCAGATGATGTTTGCCAATCCACGTCGAATCCTCGGGAGCGCACAATGAAATCAGGAGAACTAGCCATGACAAAGATCGATGCCTATGAATTCCGCCGGGTGCTGGGGGCTTTCCCCACCGGGGTTGTCATCGTCACCGGAATGGACGACGCAGGTCAGCCCTTGGCGATGACCGTGGGTTCCTTCGTTTCTGTGTCCTTGGAACCAGCCCTGGTGGGCTTCCTGCCAACGAAGACTTCGTCCTCATGGGCTGCATTGCAGAACCGCACGGGCACAAAATTCGGCATCAACGTGCTGGCCAGCGACCAGGAGGACCTGTGCCGGGCGGTGGCTTCGCGCAAGACCAATAAGCTGGAAGGCTTCGAATGGGAGCTGTCCAAGAACGGCAGCCCGATCCTGACCGACTCGGTTGCCTTCATCGACTGCGAGATGCATTCGGTGTCTGACGCGGGGGACCACGACTGGGTGATGGGCAAGGTGCTGGATCTGTTCACGCTCAGTTCCAACTTGCCGTTGCTCTTCTTCCGTGGCGGCTACGGCTCTTTCGCTCCGGGATCCATGGCCGTCAACACCGATATCTCGGTCAAGTTATTGGGCCAGTTGGACCTGATCCGGCCGCATATGGAACGCCTCGCAACTGAGTTGGTGGCAGAAGTGAGCGTCATGACCCGGGTGGAGACCGAACTGATCAACGTAGGATCAGCAGGCTCTTCCACTCGCCAAGGCCGCTCCAGCCGCGTGGGCATCCACGTGCCATTCATGCCGCCGATTGGCGGGGTCTTCGCGGCGTTCGGCGGGCCTGAGGCCGAGGCCCAGTGGCTCGCGCAGGTTCATCCGGATGCCGATCATGCCTTGCAAACGCACTTCGAAGCATGTCTGGCCAAGGTACGCGAACGAGGCTATGCGGCAGGGATCGGGCACGAACGAGGCAGCGGCATCGAGCTTTCGGCACGGGTTGCCTACAGCGGACGGGATCCCGAGGCGCGGCAGCGCCTCCTGGCGGTCGTCAACGATGCTGCGGAGACTTTCAACGCCTCGGATGTCACCGCCGAAGGCGACTACGAATTCCATTCGGCGACCGCCCCGGTCTTCGATAAAGACGGCGCTTGCCTGTTTTCGATGACAGTCTGGGGATCCGATGGCCTGACCAGCGGTGCTGACGTCGTGGCCACTGTAGAACGGCTCAAGCTCGCCGCGGATGCAGCGAGCCAGGAACTGCAGTTTCGCTCCCACTAAACGCCCCAGTAAAGGTAGAACCCGTGCTGAAATCATTCTCCAATCTCGTCGTCCTTGAACTCGGACATATCTACAACGGACCGTACTGCGGTTTGCTGTTCGCCCATTTGGGTGCGGAAGTCATCAAGGTGGAGCCGCTGGGCGGCGAACGCCTGCGCACTCGTGCCCGCGGCGACGCTGATCCTCAGGAATTCATCATGCTCAACTCCAATAAGAAGAGCATTGCCCTGGACCTGAAGAGCGATGACGGCAAGGAAACCTTCCTGAGGCTGATCGACCGGGCCGATGTGCTCATTGAGAACTATGCGCCGAATACCCTTGAACGTCTTGGCCTGGGACTTGAATCGCTGCTGGAACGCAACCCCCGCATCGTGATTGCTTCGGGCAAAGGCTACGGGAGCAGCGGACCCTACTCGAAGATGCCAGCCATGGATCTGACTGTCCAGGCAATGTCCGGTGCGATCGGGACCACCGGCTTCGCAGACGGACCGCCGGTCAAGACGGGGCCGGCCTTCACCGATTTTTCCGGCGGCATCCATCTCTTCGGCGGCGCGATGGCGGCACTCTTCGACAGAACGGCTACCGGCAAGGGGCAAATCGTCGAGGTATCCATGCATGACACCATCTACCCCATGCTCACCTCAGCGCTCAGCGCCCTGTACAACCAGCCCGAAGCACAGCTGCCGGAGCGCACCGGCAACCAGCACTCCGGGATGGCCATTGCTCCATACAATGTCTACCGTGCAGCCGATGGCTGGCTGGCGATTATCTGCGCCTCAGATAGTCACTGGACCCGCTTGGCGAAGGCACTGGGCTTTGCCGAGGCCATCGAGGATCCGCGTTTTGCCGATCCGGTGAGCCGGGCAGAGCATATGGACGAAATCGATGCGCTGGTGACTGGGGCTACCAGCCAGCTGACCCGCGCGGAGATCTCTGATCTGCTGGGCAATGCCGGAGTTCCCTTCTCTCCGGTCAAGACCTTGCGGGAAGTTGACCAAGATCCGCACCTGATCGAGCGCGAAATGATCCGATTCATCGACCACCCGGAAAACGGCCGTGTACCGGTAGTGGGCAATCCGCTGAAGATGTCCACACTGCAGCCCGGGGCTGAATTGAGCGCCGCTCCCAAAGTTGGCCAAGACCAATCTGAGGTGCTGGGCCGGCTCTTGGGCATGAGCGAACGCGACGCCGAGGCCCTGCGCGCGGTTACATTGGGGCTTTAGATGCTATATGCAAAGAAGAACTGGCACAATTTAGCTAAATTGACTTCAGCTTGAAGGATGAAGACCATGCAGACCGAAGCACCCGTAGAAGCGGACAGCGGCACTAAGAGTGAGCTGAAACAGGCTGAAGTAGCGCTGTTCCTGGACGCGCTGAGCCGTTGGACCGACGTCAAGTCAAAAGCGGCGCCTATCTACAAGCGTGGCATCAACACCCGAGCGCAGATCGTGGAAGCTTCCCGCAGCGTGTTCGTGCGGCTGGGCTATATCGATAGCTCCGTTGAGGATGTCCTGCTTGAGGCCGGGATCTCCCGCGCCACGTTCTACTCGCACTTCCGCAGCAAGAAGGCAGTCTTCGCCGCGGTCGTCGAAGAGCACGTGCGCGGGCGGCTTTCGCAAACGAATGTCACCAACGTGGACAAGTCGGACTATCGCGCACGAGTTACCGAAACCATCGAGCGTTTCGTGAATAACTACACCAATACGCAGGATCTTTCCATGGTGATCGAACAGGTAGCGCACTACGACGAGGACTTCCGGACTATCCGCTTGGTGATAAGGGACTTGTTCGTTGACCGCATCGCGCGGGGAATCCGCCGTCAGCAGGCAGCCGGGGCTGTCCCAGAGGAGGTCAACGCGCGCGAGTCAGCCACCTTGATCCTTGCGATGATGACCAATATTGCGCAGGTTGAAATTGGCTGGAAAAAGAGAAAGCCTACGGCGGAGCTGATCGAAATGATGACCAACTTCTGGTGCGCCGGAATTGGCCTCAAAGATCGCTGAAGATACGAAGAATTGACCGGTCCGGCAGCTTGCCGGCCAGCAGGTAAGGAATGACCATGAAGCTCATTGTCCTAGTCAAGCAAGTTCCGGATACCGGTGAGACACGTTGGCTCAACCTTGAAACCGGTATTTTGGATCGGGCCGCGACCGAAGCGATCCCGGATGAAATCACCGAACGTGCGCTGGAATGCGCGTTGCGCCTCAAAGACGCGGACAGCAGCACCGAGGTCGTGGTGCTTTCCGTGGGCGCCCAGGAAGCCGAAAAGTCGTTGCGCAAAGCGATGTCGATGGGGGCTGACCGCGCTATCCAGGTCGTAGACGAAGCCTTGGAAGGCTCTGACATGCTGCAGACAGCCAAAACTCTGGCGGCCGCCATCAAGCGAGAGGGATTCGACATCGTTCTCGCAGGAAACCAGTCCACGGATGGCAAGGGCGGCATGGTCCCTGCGATGGTTGCCGAGCTGCTGGAAGTACCGCTGCTCAGCGACATGTCCAGTTTCACCGTGGCCGACGGCCAAGTCAGTGGATCGGTGCGCACTGAGCACAATGAGCTGCAGCTCTCGGCCAGCTATCCAGCCGTGGCTGCCGTCACCGAACGTGTAGCGGAAGCCCGCTTTCCAACTTTCAAGGGCATCATGGCGTCCAAGAAGAAGACCCTGGAGAAGGTTTCGCTGGCGGATTTGGGCATCCAGGCCGGTCCAGCCTATGCACCGCAACGCTCCGTTATGGTATCCGCGCTGGCGGCACCTCCGAAGCAGACCGGTCCGAAACTCAACGATGACGATGAATCAGTCGGCAAGCTCGTTGATTTCTTGGAATCCAAGCACCTGCTCTAAGGCAGCGTCCAGCTATCTGAAAACTTCTGAACTCCGAGGAAAAAATGTCGAAAATTCTTGTAATGGCCGAGACTGCCACCGACGGCAATCCGCTCGGCAGCGTGGCCGCCTTGATCGGTGCCGCAGCTGCCGTGGGCGAGCCAATCGTGGTGGCACTCAGCAGCGAAGCGAATGCCGGGATCGTGGGCGAGAAACTGGGTGCGCTGGGAGCGGCACAGATCATCGTCGGAACCCTGTCCGCTGAGCGAGCCCACCGGTTCGCCACCGACGAAGTGGCATTGCTTGAACAATGCGTAGCCCAGCATGCGCCACTTGGCGTATTCCTGGATGGTTCCGTGAGCGGTCGCGCGATCGCCGGACGACTGGCCGCGCGCCTTGGCGCGTCGGTATCAGCCGACGCGATCGATGTGGCGTTGGAAGAGGGGGAGATCATCGCCAAGCATTCGGTCTTCGGCGGAGACTTCGTCACGGAATCAACGGTCGAGGGCGGCACTATGATTGCGACCCTGCGCTCGGGAAGCATTTCCCATCGGGCCGCGCCGCTTGTGCCAAGCGTGGAGATCGTTTCGGTCCCGGACTCACCCCACGCTGGAGCGCAAGTGGTCAGCTCGAACGAGATTAACCATGATGCAGGACGCCCGGCCTTGAACATCGCCCCGGTGGTGGTATCCGGCGGCCGAGGAGTTGCCTCCAAGGAGAACTTCCAGCTCGTGGAACAGCTGGCGGATGTCTTCGGCGGGGCCGTGGGCGCGTCGCGTGCGGCAGTGGATGCCGGCTATGTTCCGCAGAGCTATCAGGTGGGACAGACCGGTGTGGCAGTATCACCTGACCTGTACATTGCCTTGGGCATTTCGGGAGCCATTCAGCACCGTGCCGGCATGCAGACGGCCAAGACCATCGTGGCTATCGACAAGAATGAGGATGCACCGATTTTTGAGATCGCCGACTTCGGCATCGTCGGAGACTTGTTCTCTGTGGTTCCCCGCATCGTAGACGAAATCAATGCACGCAGGAACTAGCAAAAACTGAGCAAATGCCCACGCTGGGGATTTGTACGATTTGGCTGTGAATGCGAATAGTAATGGAGCAAAACGCGTGAATGAGATCGGAAACCCGGTACGCCAGAAACGGCGCATGGCAGGAATCCCTCCGCTGGCCTCGGACCTCATCAGCAATGGTGGAGAATCAGCGATGAGCCATGCCATCGAAGTCCAGCCGCAGCCGCAGTCGGAGCCCTCCAGAATCCTCGCCCCAGAGGATCTCGTAGCCGGCCAGCAAGCGAGCGCCGAGGCTTCCGCAGCTACTGCGGCAAGCGTCAATCGCCGCCGGATGGCGGGCGCGTCAAATGCGCCGTTGCTTGTTTCGTCCGCTGCAACGCACGGAACATTCACGGACGCCTCAGCGAATAGTACTGCCGTTGAATTTGCCCAGCCACCAGCTCGCACGGAACTTGAAGACGCAGTTCCTCATGATCAGCCCCTCGAAGTTCCCAGCCCGAAGCCAGAATCGACCCTTATCCGGGGCAGGCGCATGCCTGGCGCATCGACGGTGCCGGTAGTTGCCGCACTGCAAGAATCCAGGTCGGCAAGCGAACCGGCGAGCACGTCGTTCAACCAGCAGATCCCTGCAGCAGCTGGCAACCTTGCCGCTGGCGCACCTGCTGCGGTCGAAGCGCCGCAGCCCGCGTCGGACAACAACGCCCAACTTGCCTCCACTACTATTGGTGCTGACCAGCGCGGGGCCGCTCCGCGCTCGACGAAGAGCTTGGCATCGGAAAATTCCGCAGGTTCCGCAAAAACTTCAATTGGCGACGCGAACCTGAATTCTCGAACTGCCAATAAAACACCGTCCAAATATGCCAAGCGCAGTCTGCAGATTGCCGGGGTGCTGGCAATCGCTGTCATCGCAGTCCTTGCGGCGCAGTGGCTGCGTTCTACCTCCTTGGTCCAAGAATTCATCACAACATACTCAGGACATGCCAGCCAGCCGATTTCTACACCTGAGGGCATTCCTGCATGGCTCGGGTTGCAGCACTTCCTGAACATGTTCTTCATGGTGCTGATCGTGCGTTCAGGATTGCAAGTGCGCCTGCAGAATAAGCCCCCTGGGTATTGGACGGCCAAGCAACGTTCCTTCTTCTCCCCGGGGAACCAGCCACCGAAGAAAATCTCGATCACTCAATGGCTGCATCAGGTGCTGGACGTGGCGTGGGTGGTCAACGGGGTGCTGTTTGTTGCAGCGCTGTTCATCACCGGTTTCTGGATGCGCATTGTCCCAACTAGTTGGGATGTCTTTCCGAACATGGTGTCTGCCGGCCTCCAGTATCTTTCCTTGGATTGGCCCGAAGAAAACGGTTGGATCCACTACAACGCATTGCAGGTGATGGCCTACTTCATCACGGTGTTCGTTGCAGCGCCGCTGGCAATTATTTCAGGTGCACGAATGTCCACCTGGTGGCCTGCCAAGAACGAGAAACTCTCCAAGCTTTACCCCATCGAGTTGGCTCGTGCGGTGCACATTCCGGTAATGGTCTACTTTGTCGCATTCACACTTGTTCACGTCTTCCTGGTGTTCTTTACCGGGGTGCGCCGAAACCTCAACCACATGTTCACGTCTAGAGACGTCACTGATTTCTGGGGATTGGTGGTTTTCGGAATCTCGGTGGTCGCTATCGCGGCGGCATGGTTCCTAACCAGCCCCATGTTTATCCGCCCAATTGCAGGGGCCATGGGCAAGGTTTCAAAGAACTAGTTGATTGGAGCAGCGGGCGGCCGCATGAGCTGACAGATATCGTGAGCAGTTTCAAGGTGCGGATCGTACTGCGCCATGCTGACGATTATTGCTTAGTGAACCGGTCCCAGAAACTTCATGAGGGACTGGGTAGTTAGAAGTAAGCCTGTTTAGCAGAACGATTTGGTAGCAGTAGCGCGCGGACCAGATAACACCCTGTCTAATTCGGGTATTTTCACGGCTGAGTCAGGGCCGAGTACCTCGATGCCATTTCTTCAGCGCGAGATCGAATGCCATCGGGGAGAACCAGCTCAATGGGTGACTTGGTTTCGCGTTGATGGAAAGCGACTCCAAGGTTTGACTCTGTGCAGTCGCCCGTTTTGAAGGAGACGACGTGTCCGTGGAAGATGCTGTACTTACGTATTCCTTCGTGGAACTCGTTAAGACGATATTGCTTGTTCGTGCACCTGGACTGAGGATCTCTAACCGCGTGTCGGTGCGACTGCACGCCGGGTTCGCCAGTCATAGATATAAGTCCAGTGGTGTTGTGATCTAGAAGATCCGAGATGCTCATGTGGAGTCGATACTTTCGGCTCACTCCGATCATCGAGGAGTTTTCATCGATGGTGACCAGCGCATCGAGCACGATGCTGGCATCGGCCAATCGGTGCGTGCCAATAATCTTCATGAACCCTACGAGCCAGGGTCCTCAAGATTACGATGACGGGCGGACGATCCGGTCGATCAATTTCGAAGGGTTTTGGTTGAGGGCATGGAATTTTCAAAATATCTAGATACGAACAAGCGTACGTCTTGACTCGCGTGTTCGAGATGGCGATACTGGAATTAGACCAACCGCGCACCCTTCAAGTGTGAAGGCGCAGGCTACTTCAAGCGAGGGAATACCATGACTGAGCAAGTTTTTGACATCAACCAGAATGTAGACATTTTCCGTGTAAACAGGGCTGCTGACCTTGAGAACGCACCGGGCCAGACTCAAAATGCTCGCCGTATTTCCGGCGTAAGCAAAGAGAACAGTGCCGCCGACAAGATCTGGTTCGGCAAGGTGCACACCGGCCCAGGTGAAGTATCGGATCCGCACCATCACGGTGAAGCTCAGACTGGCGGATACGTGCATAAGGGTCGCGGCTTTATTCGCTACGGCGAAGGCTACAGTCAGATCACTTACATGGAAGAAGGGGACTTTGTCTTCGTCCCGCCATTCATGCCGCATATCGAAGGTAATGCCAGCAAGACCGAAGAGTTGGTCTGGATGACTACTCGTACCCCTGACAACATCGTGGTCAACCTGGAAAACCAAGAGATCGCGGATATCGAAATCGACTACCGCTCGTAGTTCAAAACGCATTGAAGCCGTGATGACCAGCTGGTCATCACGGCTTCAATGCGTTTTGAGTGGTTTTCGTGACTGTTTTAGTTTGAGTTCCCGACATTAACCTCCCATGGTCCCGCGAGGTCTGAAGCCGGAATCTTGCGCTGCCCAATCTGGGGACGTCTAAAAGTGCTGTGGCCTCGTTACCCGGAATATTGGGTACAACGCCACAGCACTTCTTGCTTCTAGAACGACCGCGGCAGCCCCAGATGCTTTTCACCGATGTTGTTTCGGATCATTTCATCGGTCAATGGCGCGAAGGTGTAAAGTCGCGCATCCCTGAAGTAACGCTGCATTGGAAGCTGCCGGGAGAAGCCCCATCCTGCCATGACACGCATCCCGGCATCTGTTGTTGCCGTTGCGGCATCGGACGCCGCCAGCTTAGCCATGGCTGACCACGTTTGGTTCGTGTCTGGTCCTTCATCAGAAGTTGTTGCCGCTTTTTGCAGCAGTAAACGTGCGGACTCAATTTTCACGCTGCAGTCCACCAGGGAATGCTGCAAGGCCTGGAAGGAGCCAATCTGGCGGCCGAAGGCTTCGCGGCTCTGCGCCCAGGAAACCGCGCAATCCAACGCGCCGCGAGCAATGCCCAGGGCTACCGCGGCGCCATTGAGCCGCTCTCCATTAAGGGTGCTCAGTACCTGACGGAATCCCTTGTCTGCTTCACCGAGGATATTTGCCGCAGGGATGCGAACGTCTTCAAGGTAAACATCGCACTGTGCCAAGCCGCGTATGCCCATCGTGTCGATTTCCTCGGTATGGATCCCGGGAGTCGATCGAGGAACGAGGAACATCGTGATGCCATCAATCGCCGAGCGAGTAATTGGCGTCGTACGGGCAAGAAGGATGATGTAGTCAGCATCCATGGCACCGCCGATCCACTTTTTCTGACCCGAGATCGAGTAGCTTCCGTCTTCGAGTTTTGTCGCGTTGGTGATCATGGCGCGGGCAACATCCGTGCCACCGCCGGGTTCGCTTAGCCCGAAGGACATTTTGGCGTCACCAGTATGTAGCGGCGCGAGGAAGTTCTGACGCTGTTCGGGATTCGCGTAGGAGTGCAGCAGTTGCATGCCCATGTACTGGACTACCATGCTGACACCAATAGAAGTTGGTCCTGCACCGAGTTCTTCCAGGACAACCGCTTGTGCCGAGTGTGAAGGCCCGGCCCCGTTGAGGTCGGACCCAAGGCTAATCAATCCCGCCCGGCCAATCTCCCGGTACATCTCGACATCGTATTTTTCTTCTTCGTCAAACTTGTTCAGGCGTTCCGGGGTGGCTACGTCGGCCAAGAGTCCGCGTACCTTGGCGCGAAGCTGAACCAAAACTTCGGTTTCCGCGATTGAGTCGAGCGGCGGGCTGGAAAGCTGATTCTGAGTCATGGTCTTACTTCCTCTTGATCATGAAGCTGCTATTGAATGTCATGACTTCGGTGTTGTCCTGCTTGAGGACTGTGTACTCGATGCTCCAGATACCCACTCCAGGCTTCTTTGATTCGCGTGCCGTAGCAACCCGGGCCTCGACGTGGATGGTGTCACCGATGAATACGGGATTGTGGGCACGAACTTCATCCAGACCCAGCCAAGCAATGACATTGCTGAAGTAGCCCGTCTGGGTCATCAGCCCCAAGGCGAGTGACAAGGTTAGTGGTCCGTGCGCAATACGCTGACCAAATTGCGTCTGCGCCGCATATGTTTCATCTAAGTGAAGCGAGACAAGATCTCCGGTGAGGCCTGCCCAGTTCACTAGATGGGCATCGGTAATTGTCATTCCAGCACTATGCAGGTGGTCGCCTTCAACTAGTGCGTCCCAGTAATGATCTGGGCGGCCCTTAGGGGTAGCAGTGCTGGTAGCAGCAGCTTCATTGCTTTCGCTTGTCATATCCGTACCATCCTTTGGTGCTCACGATCTTTTCTCATGATTACACGAATTATTTCTCTTTCATACTAGACTAACGAACGCACGTTCGTATACTGGTAGTAATCAACAATTACATTGGAGGCGCAAAATGATTGAAGCGACTATCGCTGAATCACCGAAGGCAGTAGCCACGGTTCACGAACAACTGACTGAGAAGCTTGCAACTGCCCGCAGGGGTGGCTCGGAGAAGGCCCGCAAGAAGATTGTGGATTCCGGCAAGCTTCTAGTCCGTGACCGTCTGCGCCTACTGTTCGATGATGAGAACTACATTGAAGACGGACTGCTGGCACGCTATGAAGATGGCCTGCCAGGTGACGCTGTAGTCATCGCGTTCGGTCGCGTTGATGGACGTGAAGTCTGCGTGATCGCCAACGACTATTCGGTCAAGGCTGGCACTTGGGGCAACCGCACCTTCGAGAAGATCACGCACGCACAGGACAAGGCCTCGGCCGCCGGTATCCCGCTGGTGTACCTCTTTGACTCCGCCGGAGCACGCATCGATGAGCAGTTTGAGAGCTTCGCCGGACGCCACGCCTGGGGCAACATCTTCTACAACCAAGTTCAGATCTCCGGACGTGTCCCACAGGTTTGTGCACTGTTCGGTCCTTCTCCTGCAGGTTCGGCTTATGTCCCGGCACTGTGCGACATGACCATCATGGTCCGCGGACACGCTACCGCTTACCTAGGTTCGCCTCGTCTGGCCGAAATGGTCACCGGCGAAAAGGTCACCCTGGAAGAAATGGGTGGCGCTGAAATGCACTGCACCACCTCCGGTCTGGGCGATGTACTGGTGGAAAGCGATGAAGAAGCATTAAACGCAATCCGCGTCTGGCTTTCCTTCTTGCCAGCAAACTGGGAAACTCCAGCACCTATGGCTCCTGCCATCGAACCGCGCCCGGGCCGCACGCTGGAAGAAATCGTGCCGCTGCGCGAAGCAGAAGTATTCGACATGGAAGAGTTCGTTGAATCTTTGGTGGACGAAGGTTCATGGTTCCCGTACAAGGAATTGTTTGCCCCAGAAATGTTGACCGGGTTCGCCCGCATCAATGGCCGTTCAGTAGGCCTAGTGGGTAACCAGCCAACCCATATGGGTGGCTCGATCTTCCCGGATTCTTCGGATAAGGCAGCCCGCTTCATTTGGATTTGTAATGCTTACGGCATTCCTATCGTCTTCCTCGTGGATATCGCCGGCTACATGATCGGATCCGAGGTGGAACGACAGGGCATCATTCGCCATGGTGCAAAGATGATCTTCGCGGTCTCTGAATGCCGTGTTCCGCGTATTACCGTGCTGGTTCGCAAGGCTTACGGTGGCGGTTACCTGGCCATGTCCGGTGCCCCAATGAACCCGGACGCGGTGATCGCTTTGCCTACCGCGCGCCCGGCACTGATGGGTCCAGATGCTGCAGTTAATGGCATCTACTACAACCAGATCCACGCCATCGAGGATCCAGAAGAACGTCGTGCATTCATTGCTGAAAAACACGCCGAGTACGCCGAGGGCATCGACGTGTTCAAGATTGCCAACGCCAACGCGGTTGAAGCAGTTGTCCCTGCCAACGACCTACGTGATGATCTGACTCGTCGCTTGGCTCTGTACTCCAAGCGGAAGACCGTACCGGTGCAACGCCGCCAGGCAGTGACCCCAGCCTAGGAGGTTGGCCAAATGATCAAAATCGTAGCCATTATCCAGGCAAAGGGAGGGCTCTCACGGGAGCAGTTCCTTCACGGTTGGAACACAGAGCATCCTGCCTACGTGAGTAAGCTTCCCGGGATTCGCCGGTACCGGCAGAACCCGGCAATTGAGCATCGTAAGCAGTGGCCCTTTAGCGGGATGGCCGAGCTTTGGTTTGATTCGGTAGAAGACGTGAAGGCCGCCTACGCGGGGCCCGAAGCTGAAGCTCTGTTTGAACATGAGAACGGATTTTTAGAAAACGTTCAATGGTTCATTGCAGAGGAAATCGAAGTTCCGCTGAGCCTCGACAGCTGATCAGCTTCGCTCACTGGAAAGCAGTGGGGAATCAGCCGGCGTTCAATCGCCTGCTTACTCAGTATTTACAGCATATAAAAACGGCACGAGGTAGGACTACGCTCCTACCTCGTGGCCGACCGCACGCTAAAAGTATTAATCATTGAACGAATGTTCACACTGCCAATCGGTATCCCGACAGAGTTATACGATTGGCCAAAAACTAGGAGAAGACATTGCGCACCATTGGAGATTGGGTTCGGATAAATTCCCGTAGGTACCCAACGCGCGAGGCTCTCGTGAGCTACGACGGTCGGCTGACCTATGCAGAGCTCGGTGAAAGAACCTGGCAGTTAGCACGAGGGCTTCAAGGCCTCGGCGTTGAAGCTGGAACAAACGTCGGTGTCCTGGGATCAAATACCCTTTTCAACGCCGAAATGTTCTTTGGTGTTGCAACTTCCGGAGGTTGCTACGTTGCCTATAACTGGCGCTGGGCCACCCAAGAGCTGGCTAACGGAATTAAGGAAACCGGAGCGGCCGTCATTTTGGTCGAAGCACAGTTTGAGCAGAAGGCGTTGGAAGCATTAGAGATCCTCAGCCGAACCGAGGAAGTGCTGCCCAAACTTGTAGTCGAAGGCTCTCGTATTGACGCACTGCGCGTGGGGACTGGAGTTTTTGAAGACCCTACAAGTTTAGAGAGCCCTCTGTGCATCATTTACACCGGTGGAAGTACTGGAACCCCCAAGGGTGTGGTTATTTCGCACAGGGCTGCGGGGGCCAACGCGATCAATGAAATGTATGACTGCCAAATGGGTTCTCGGCCAAACGAGCGAGGTCTGATCCTCACCCCGTTCTTCCACTCGGCCGCATTGCTCTGCTGGCTAGTGCCACACTTCATTTCGGGTTCTACGAGCGTCATAGCCGAGAAGTTTAATGACGAACTGATTGTTGACCTTGTTGAACGAGAAAGTGTCACTAACACCTTCCTCATCCCGAATATGATGCGCAGACTGAGTCAGAGCGGTGTTTTTGAAACGCCCGGATTCAACAAGAGCATGCGGGCCATTCACACCGGTGCCGGTCTTTTACGCATGCCGGATAAAGACCTCTTTGCCAGCAAGCTTCCAAATGCAGATCTGTTCTACCGCTATGGCCTGACCGAAGCAGGACCGATGGTGACCCGGCTATTACCTGAAAATATGTATGACCCAGCGGTTGATGGGTCAATCGGAGCCGAGTATTTGCTTTCGGAGGTCCAGCTACAGGACTTAGATGGCAACGAAGTGCCCACGGGTGAACTCGGTGAAATCTGTGTCAAGGGCCCATCACTGATGACCGGCTACTATGGCCGCCCCGACGCTACTGCGGATGCTTTCCGTGGCGGGTGGCTACATACCGGAGACCTGGCGGTGAAGGACGAACGAGGGTTTATGTTCTTCCGTGACCGGCTCAAAGAAATGATTAAAACCGGTGGTGAAAACGTGTACTCGGCAGAAATCGAACAGGCTTTGTACTTGCATCCGGCAGTTCTCGAAGCAGTGGTGGTGGGCGTTCCAGATCCCAAATGGGATGAAGAAGTCCGAGCGGTTGTAGTGCTGCGTGATGGGGCCGGTGCCGGTTATGCGGAATTGACCCAGCACCTTCGAGGTCAGCTAGCCGGGTACAAAATTCCGAAACAGATCGTTTTTGTCACCGCAGAGGATCTACCTCGTTCCGCGGCAGGAAAATTGGTCAAAGCACAACTCAAAGCGAATCTCGGCTGGGTCAGCTAAAGCAAAGAACTCAGCGTTATGGAAAGGTCTGATGTGCTCAAGCGAATCACCTATCTAGAGAAAAAACACGATCTGGATTTTGAAGATTTCAGTTCGCATTGGCGGACCACGCACGCTGATATTGCCAGGTATTTGCCCGGTGTTGCCTGCTACCTGCAGAATCACTTGCACTTAGCGGAGTACCCTGTCTCGGTAACGGAGCCGTTTCGCATAGACGGAATCGTGGAGTTATGGTTCCACGAACCAGATGTTGTCGCCGCGGCCCGTGACTCGAATGTTGCGGACCGGCTGATCATTGATGAGCAACGATTCCTCTCAGGGTTGACCGGCGGTCCGGTGCGCTCGGCGGAGCCACACGAACCTTGGCCGTACAAGCTCTGGGTGCTGGGGCATTGGGCAGAAAACATAGACAATTCGGATGCCATGCACGCGTGGGCCGAGTCATTGAGCGCATCCCTTCACCGCCAGCTGGGGATAAACGTCAATGAGTTGGAATCAGCGGAAGATTTGCTGATTCGGCAAGCACTACTCCATGAGCCTCGGATTCCGCAGGTGGCTTTGGCATTCGGATTCATCTCACTTGAGGACGCGCAGGAGGCGTTGCCTCAGGTACGCAGTGCTCTAGGCGCGCTGACCCACGTGGTCAATGCCCATCTTTATCTGGGTAGTGAAGAGATCATCGTTGCGCCGGAGCTTGCTTCCTAATTCCTGGGTAGCGAAAGCGACACCGAACGAAGAATAACAAGTTGTGGCCCTCTCAAATTTTGAAAGGGCCACAACTTGTTATTGCCATTGCATCTAAACGACGGCTTATTAGATCTTTGCGTGTGCGCCAGGAAGGCCCGGAACCCCTTGATGAATTCCAGAAGTCACCAAATACTGGATATGCGCCGCGGTTTCGCTTAGTGCGAGACGGAACTGGAGACGCCCTAAGGAGTCCCAGCCTCGAGACCACGTTAGCTTGCGCGCTACTTCGTGGACCGACGGTGCACCAGCTTCCAACACCCGCAGCACCTCGTCCGAACGCGACTGAATGTGTTCACGGAGGTCATCGGCGCGATCTGCCACCCCGCGGAAACGGTATTCGTGAGCGGGCGCGACCTCGTAGTGATTATTCTGCGCAATACGCCTAAGCGATTCAATATTCTTCCGCAGTGGGTCGGTATCTCCGCGGATCTCTAAGGAGACGTTCGGGGAAATCCGTGGCAACACGTGGTCTCCGGCTAGGACAAGACTTTCGGAATCGTTCCAGAGACAGATATGACCGGGGGTGTGTCCTGGAGTTGCCGCGATTCTAAGTTTTCGCCCTGCGACGTCCAGAGTCTGATCGTCCTGAAGCCTGAGATCGGGGTCAGCTAGATTCTTCATCAGCATCAACCCTTCGATGCTCATTGCACCTTCGGCACGACGGTCGTGGGGAACTCCCCAGACTCCCATGCGTTCGCGGTCGGCTTGCACCTCGGCATCAGCATCCGTGAAGTCGGTGATGTAGCGCCGCTCGTCTTCGCCCAAGGCAATCCAAGCTCCGGAAGCTTTCGCGAGACGAGCCGCCATGCCTAGATGATCATGGTGGAAATGGGTGGCGATTATGCCCGTAATTTCGGTAATTCCGATATCAGCTCGGCGTAGTGCCGCCGCAATTTGCGCCTGACCCTCATCGCTATCAAATCCGGGATCGATAATTATGCACTGCTGGTCATTGATCAGGGCGTAACAGAGCGTGTATCGCATGGGGTTTTCCGGGAAGACCACGGGGATGCTGAGCAGGCCCGGGCGTACTTCTTCAACTGGCGGAAGCACCTTGTCTATCCACGCTTGTTTTTGCGCGACGCCGGTGATTTCGATTCGATTACTACCCATGATCTCTAACCTTCGTGATTATTGAACAATGAGAACAGCTTAGTTGCGCCACCATCAATCATCATGTCGGTTCCGTTGATGTTTCGCGCGTCATCCGAGATGAGGAAGTTAACCATTGCTCCGATTTCGTCAGGCTGAATGATGTTTTGCGTTGGTACGCGTCGGCGCACCTGCGCGCGGACTTCATCGATGACCATAGGAGTATCAACTACTCCGGGGCAGATATTGTTGACGGTGATCCCGGTTCCCCAGAAGTCTTCCAACAATGAACGCGTCAAGTTGGCCAAGCCAGCCTTTGACGCCGCGTAGCTAGGATATGGGTATCCGGTAGTCCCGGCAATGGACGCAATATTGACGATACGGCCCCAGCCGTTTGCCTTCATTGGTCCGGCGAATTCCTTGATCAACAGGAACGGTCCGACCAGGTTGATGTCGATGGCCCGCCGGAAGGAATCTCCATCGCTGTCCGCCAGGTATTTGCGGTCTAAGATACCCGCCGCATTCACCAGCACCTGGACTTGGCCAATCGTGCGTTCGATTTCCTGGCGCAGATCCGAAATCGCAGATTCATCGGTGACATCTGCGGCGAAGGCTGTGGCAGTGCCGCCGTTGGAAATAACTTCTTGTGCGGCAGCTTGACTGCGTTCTAAATCTAGATCCACGCAGATGACGTGATGGCCTTGCGCTGCGAGTCTTGCGTTGATGCCTTTACACATGCCCCCGCCGGCGCCGGTGACTAGGACATTGAGTGATTTATTGGTCATGAGTTTTCGTCCTTTGAATAATAAAGTGGAAGGTCGGCAAAGTCTTATAAGAAGCGAGAATCCAAGCGCGGGTAATCTGTGTAGCCGCGCTCGGTGCCGCCATAGAGGCCATGAGAGTTGAGCTCGGCTAACGGCGCGTTAAGCCGGAACCGTTCGGGAAGGTCTGGGTTGGATATGAACAGACGACCAAAGCCGACCAAGTCGGCGACACCGGATTTAATGAGTTCCTCGGCCGACTCTTTGTCATGCCCACCGGTGACGATGACGGTGCCATCGAAGTGTGCGGCAAGTTCCTTGGTGGGAATCGAGTCATCGGATTTTGCGGCATTGGTTGACCCGGCGATGCCCGGCTCAACCAAGTGGAGATAGGCCAAGGAATAGTTGTTAAGTCGTCGAATCACGGTGGAGAACAGGGTGCGCTTATCTGAATCGATAGCATCCATCCAGTCCGAGGATGGTGAGAAACGAATACCGACTTTGTTGGCTGGTAGCTGTTCGGTGACCGCGTCCAAAACCTCGAAGAGGAAGCGCATGCGATTCTCCAATGAACCGCCGTATTCATCGGTTCGAAAATTGATTCCGTCGTCCAAGAATTGCTCAATGAGGTATCCGTTGGCACCGTGCAGCTCCACCCCGTCAAAGCCGGCCTTGGCGGCATTCGCTGCAGCGGTTCCAAACGCCTGCACGATCTCTTTGATCTGGTCGGTCGTTAATTCTCGAGGGGTTTCATAGGGGATGCGTCCCTCGGGACTACGGTAAGAAAATCCCTTGATAGCTACCGGGGATGGGGCCTGCGGTGGTAAACCGTCTGGCTGTACACTCGAATGGGACTGGCGTCCGACATGCCATAACTGGCAGTACACCGCGTTGCCTACGCGTTTACTGGCCTCGACTACCGGACGCCACGCGTTGATCTGCTCATCGGTGAATAAACCGGGAACGTTGGCATAGGCGCTAGCTTGCGGAGTGACGACGGTGCCCTCGGCAATGATCAATCCCGCACCCGAACGTTGAGCATAATATTCACGCATCAACTCGGTGGCCGAGCCGTCCGAGGTGGCACGGCTGCGCGTCAGTGGAGGTAGCACGATGCGATTTTCGATGTGCCGATCTCCGAGGCGAACCGGGTGGAAAAGACGAGAATCAGACATAGTCGACAATCCTTCTAGTTACTTACGAACGTTTGTACGCTATTCTGAGTCTTACGGAGTTGTGTTTTGTTGTCAACGGTTTACCGGACTCTGAAAATTCAACAAAGATTCGTTAAGCTGGAACAAATCAATATTCAGGGGCGGAAAATGGCTGGGACGACAGAGCGCAACAGTGCTCAGGTAATCAGGGATGAAGCTGCGAAACTCTTCTTCGAGCGCGGATATGATGCGACGACTCTTCGCCAAGTGGCAACAGCTGCCGGGCTGAAGGTTGGAAGCCTTTATAACCACATCACCAGCAAGGAAGATTTGCTGCAGCAAATCATGGGCAGCGTGATCGATGAATTGCTCGAACGCGTGCAGGCCAGCGTCGCCGCGGTGACTTCGGGGGATCCTGTGGATCGCCTTCAGGCCGCGCTCGCCGGGCATATTACCTTCCATGCCGAACGCGCCCAACAGGTATTTATCGGTAACGCGGAGTTGCGCTCACTGCCGGAGGCTGCACGTGACAATGTGGTGAAAAAACGCGCCGAGTACGAGCTATTCCTTGCCGCCTTGGTAGATGAAGCGGGGGAGGCGGGTCTGGCCGAGGTGATCGATTCAAAGATTCATGTCTATAGCTTCGTGGCCCAGGCAACCCACGTAGCTGGCTGGTATCGGCCAGGCGGGCGCCTGGAATTGAGTGAAATTGTGCGGATTTATACGCGCCTGGCACTGCGTGAGCTCAATGTGGTTGATGCGGATGTGCGTGCACTTGGCGCCGCGGTCTCGCAGTAACCCTGTACGCAACTAAATTTCCGTGACAACAATGCGCCGCAGATATTGCGGCGCATTGTTGCTTTAAGTTCCCAATTGCCCGTGCCCCTTTGTGTTGAGCGCAAGTAGTCGAAGGAGGTAAAAGAAATACATCAAAACCAATGGCGTACGAACGCTCGTTCGTGTTATCGTAATCTCAATGAAGAAACGCGCAGATAACGCACCAGACTCAGCCTGTGCGTTTGGCCGATCTAAAGAACGGGATTATCGATATGAAGCTGGCAACCATTCGCACGGCGCAGGGGAACACGCTTGCTCGTGAATCCGAAGGGGAGCTATTGCTCTACCCATTCTCGGACGTGGGTGCCTGGCTTCAGGCAGGTTCGCCAGAACTCGTTGCCGGCGAAGAGACCGCGCGGCTTAGTGCCGGGTCCGCAGATTTTGCTCCCGTCGTTCCAGCCCCGGGAAAAATTGTGTGTGTCGGGTTGAACTACCGCGAACACATCTTGGAAATGGGACGCGAGCTGCCCGAGCGCCCCACCTTGTTCGCCAAGTACCCGGACGCGCTGATCGGAGCAAACGATCCGATCATCCTCCCCCCAGGTTCGGACGCTGTGGACTGGGAAGCAGAACTAACCATCGTCCTCGGAAGTACCGTGTCCCGAGCTAGCAGTGACGAAGCGGCCGCCGCAATCGCAGGGTATACCGTGGCCAACGATATTTCCGCACGCGACTTCCAGCGCTTCACCCCGCAATGGCTTCAGGGTAAAACCTTTGATGACACCACCCCGTTGGGTCCCTATGTAGTCACCGTCGACGAGCTGGGGCTAAACCCAGATTTGCAACTGGATTGCGAAATTGATGGAAAGACCAAGCAATCCTCGCAAACCGCGGATTTGGTCTTCGATCCCACCGAGTTAGTTCGTTACATTTCCCAGATCACCACGCTTCGTGCCGGAGACATCATCCTCACTGGAACCCCGGGAGGCGTAGGCGACGGGCGTAGCCCCAAAGAATTCTTGACCGAAGGTAGCACCGTAACCACCTCGATCACCTCGATCGGTACCTGCACCAACACCTGCGCTACTCGCTAAAGCAGAGATGACAACTTAGGAGAATCATGTTCAGCAAAGTATTGATCGCCAACCGTGGCGAAATTGCTACCCGAATCGCGCGTAGCTGCAAACAGTTGGGTATCACGTCCGTCGTAATCCATTCGGAAGCAGACGCGCACTCAATGCATGTACGAGTTGCCGACCAAGCGGTCAACCTCGGGGATGGCCCGGCCGCAGATAACTACCTGAACATCCAGGCAGTTATCAAAGCCGCACTGGACTCTGGCGCCCAAGCGATCCACCCGGGTTACGGTTTCCTCTCCGAGAATGCCGAATTTGCCGAGGCGGTCCAGGCTGCCGGCCTGGCATTCATTGGGCCAACCGCCGAGGCGATCCGCACTATGGGCGGAAAAATCGAGGCACGCAAGGTGGCTGTGGACGCACGGGTGCCACTGGCGCCGGGCTCCGACGGACCCATCGACTCTGCCGATGACGTTGAAGCATTCGGCGAGCTGCACGGTTACCCAGTATTGGTGAAGGCGTCAGCCGGTGGCGGTGGACGTGGAATGCGCCGAATCAACTCGCTGCCCGAGGCCCGCGAGGCATTCGACTCAGCAGTGCGTGAGGCCACCGCGGCATTCGGTAACGGTGAAGTTTACCTAGAGCGTTATCTGACTCGTGCTCGCCACGTGGAGGTGCAGGTCTTCGCCGACAAGCACGGCAACACCGTATATGTCGGTGACCGTGACTGCTCCGTGCAGCGTCGTCACCAGAAACTCATCGAAGAATCCCCGGCTCCGGGACTGTCCAACCAGATGCGGCAGGCAATGGGTGAAGCCTCGGTGCGACTAGCTAAGCACGTCGGGTATGTGGGTGCCGGCACCGTGGAATTCATGGTGGAAGACGACAAGTTCTATTTCCTTGAAATGAATACCCGCATTCAGGTCGAACACCCGGTCACCGAGATGGTTCATCAGGTTGACCTGATCTCGGAACAGATTCGTGTGGCTTTCGGTGAGCCGCTTTCCATCGAAGGAAATCTGGTTGCCACCGGCGTGGCCATCGAAGCACGCATCAACGCCGAAGACGTTGCCGGCGGATTATTCCTCCCAGCCCCGGGAAAGATCGACAACCTGGTTATTCCGACGGGTGAAGGTCTGCGCTTTGATGGTGGATATGCCAGCGGTGACACGGTTCTTCCATTTTATGATTCGCTGGTCGGAAAACTCATCGCTTACGGTCCAACCCGTGAAGTCGCCATCGAGCGGTTGCTCGGCGCACTGCGCGAGTTGAAGGTCGATGGTATCGAGACCACTGCACCAGCGTCTATCAAGGTGCTCTCGCACGAGGACTTCCGAAACGTCGAATTCTCCACCCTGTGGCTGGAAAACTCGGTCAGCTTCGAAGAAGAAGAGGAAGCAGATCGCTCCAACGTTGAGTTCGGCGGACGCTACTTCATCATCCCAACCTTCAGCGATTACGGTACTGGCGGTGGCGGCTACGGCGCCGCCGTTGCCCAGGAGCCCGGATCTGCTCAGGCCGGATCCGGCCGCAAGGCAGGCGGGGCAAAACGTGCCGTAGTCAGCGACGGCTCGATCAAGACTCCGATGCAGGGCACCATCGTGAAGATCAACGTAGAACCTGGCGCCGAGGTGTCAAGGGGAGACGTGCTCTTCGTATTGGAAGCCATGAAGATGGAAAATCCGCTCAAGGCTCCATTTGATGGAATCGTTGGCGACTTCGAGGTTCAGGTTGGCGATTCCATGGCCGCCAAGACCGTGCTGACTCAGGTCACCGCGGGGGTGGCGGCGTGAAACCATACCGCTCACTGCTCTTCGTCCCGGGCCACAAGCGCGCTTGGATCGACAAGGCCCTGAACTCGGCCGCAGATGCCATCATTATTGACCTCGAAGATTCGGTTCCCGAAGCCGACAAGGCTCTCGCTCGGAGCAATGCGGTGGAAGCCCTAGCAGCTCACCATGGCTCCAAGGGAATTCTGGTGCGTCCCAACGCATTGGATACCGTCCACTTCGGCAAGGACATTGCCGAGGTGACCCACCAGAACCTGACCGCGTTCCTGTTGCCCAAGCTGTTCTCCCGAGATGACGTGGTGCGCTTTGATGCTCTGGTGACCGCGGCAGAGCTGGACCACTCAATCGCCCGCAACACTGTGGAGCTGGTTCCATCCCTTGAAACTGCAGCATCCATTTCCAAGGTGGACGAGATCCTTGCTGGCCCACGGGTTGGCGGCGTGATGGCTGCGGCTGCGAAAGACGCTGATGTCTCCCGTGAAGTCGGTTTCCGTTGGACCGCGCAGGGTCTAGAAACTTTGTACCTGCGCAGCAAGGTGGTGGTGGCGGCTCGCGCCGCCGGAATTCGTACCATCGTGTTGGGTCTGTGGCAAGAGGTGCACAACCTGGAGGGGATGCGCACATTTGCCGAGGACAACAGCGGTCTTGGTTATAGCGGCCAGGTCATCATCCACCCTTCCCACGCTGCGGTGGCCAACGAGGAATACGGGCTGACCGACACCATTCGGGATTACTACACAGGCCTGGTGGATGCCTTTGAAGAAGGCCAAAGTCAAGGACACGGTGCCGTCATGTACCGCGGAGATCATATCGACTTGGCGCACGCCAACCACGCGCGAGAAGCTCTCGCGTTCGCAAGCCTCTAAATATTGGATTTTGAAAGGAACTAGCCATGGCTGGAATGTATTTTGAAGATTTTGTTGTTGGAGACGTCATTCGCCATGCGGTCACCCGCACGGTGACCGAGACCGACAACTTGCTGTTCACTACGCTGACTATGAATGTGCAGCCATTGCACCTGGATGCGGAGTTCTCCAAGGGTTCGATCTACGGACAGCAGATCGTCAATAGCGTCTTTACCCTCGGTGTAGTCACCGGTGTCCCGGTGCAGGAAACCACCTTAGGAACCACCTTGGGAAATCTTGGATTCCGTGACATCGAGTTCCCCAAGCCGGTGTTTATTGGTGACACTTTGCGCGTAGAAACCGAGGCACTGGATACTAGGGTCTCCAAGTCCCGCCCGGATACCGGACTTGTGGGCATTGAGCACCGTGGCTACAACCAGCGAGACGAATTGGTCTGCGTGGTTCGCCGCACCGCTTTGATGAAGCGTCGCGAAGGCGCTGCACTGCAGGAAGCTGCAAACTAACACTCGACGCGGGAGTCTAAACTCCTACACTAGACGCGCATTCCGAATCGGGGATGTGCGTCTTGTCGCGCCCAAAAAGCATAGGTCAAGGGCATTTTATGTAGATTTTTAAAGTCTGAAAATTTTGCCGAAAACCTATTGAAAATCCTGAGATATCTGTCACACTAGATTTAGTCGTACGAACGCTCGTTCGTTAAATGGCACATCGTATCTGTGAAGGACCAACCACAAGTGGCGGGTTCACAACTTGTTATCGATGGCGATAGAAGCGCTGTCATCAAAATGACGAGATCAGGTATTCCCGAACTTCAAGGAGTTAGAAACCATGTCCAATGTGGTGAACCCAGCCCAACCGAACGAGACCGTTCCCGGCGCGGAAGTAAACGACGAAATCGTCTTTGATCCCAAGACCTCGCGCCGCGCCGTCGTCAGTGGCACCTTTGGTACCGCCTTAGAGTGGTTTGACTTCGCCGTCTACGGAACGCTGTCGGCCACCGTATTCCCATTACTATTCTTCCCAGGCTTTGATGCGAACACCGCGGTGCTGGCATCGTTCGCCACCTTCGGCGCCGGCATGGCCGCCCGTCCGCTGGGCGGTATTGTCTTTGGTACGCTCGGAGACCGAATCGGCCGTCGAGACGTCTTGATGATAACTTTGGTCCTGATGGGCCTGTCCTCGGTAGCTATTGGCTTGTTGCCAACCTACGCGACCATTGGGTTCGTCGCGCCGCTGTTATTGGTAATCCTGCGTTTCTTGCAGGGCTTCGCGCTAGGCGGAGAATCCACCGGTGCTCAAGTTCTGGTGGTTGAGCATGCCCCGCATGGCCGGCGCGGCCTTTATGGTGGATTCTTAGCCACTGGTTCACCTCTTGCGCAGAGCTTTGCCTCCCTGACCCTCACCGGCTTGGCAATATTCCTCTCCGAAGAAGCCTTCAACTCATGGGGCTGGCGAATCCCGTTCCTCATGGGCGTCTTCCTGCTAGTAGTAGGTGTCTTTATTCGACGCCGCCTAGAAGAAACTCCTGCCTTCAAAGAAAATCAGCGTAAGGCGGCCGCGGAAGCAATCCCGCAGGAACGTGCTTTGGCAGTCCTGATCAAGCGTCCGCTGACGGTTATCCGGTTGGTCGGTGCTTGTGCGGCCATGGCCGCACTGTTCTGGATCTGCGTGACCTACGCGGTGAACTACCTGACCTCAGTTCTGGGCTACGACAATTCGGTCACCTTCGGGATTCTCCTCATCGCAAATCTCATCTCCATCCCTGCAGCAATCTTTGGTGGATGGGCCAGCGACCGGCTTGGGCGCAAAAAGACCTTCCTGCTCGGGTTGGTACTCCAGGCCATCGCTGCGGCAACATTGTTCCCCATCATGAACTCAATGAACTTGGTCGCCACCACCGCGATCATTGCCGTGGCATTGTGCGGAATCCAAATCAATGCCGGAACTCAGGCCGCGTTCTTCGCTGAGTCGCTGCCAACGAGCATGCGCTACACCGGTTCGGCTCTGGGCATGACCTTTGGCGGGTTGATCTTCGGTGCTCCGATTCCGTTCATTGCGGCCTGGATCTTCCAGAACACCGAGAACGGCACGGTAGCGTTGACTACCATCGCCCTGTCGATTGTGGCGCTGTCAATGATCGCTACGCTAACGCTGCCAGAGCGGTTCAAGCAGCAGCTGCATGAGGTGAAGTAGCCTGACTGAGTTTCGCTGCTAATCATTCGGAATACATAGCTATGGCCGGGAATCACGAATCGTGATTCCCGGCCATAGCTATGACTGTCCACCGGCATTTGAGTTCCTTGCGAATAAAGCGAAAGTCGTCAGAGGCCTTGTGCGCAAGAACAGGGCTAGATCGAGGCGTGCGACTTGGCGTTCTGGATCAGGGTGAACACCTGCTCGCGGACCTCTCCAAAACGTTCCAACCGCTTGGTCTCCAGCTGGTTTCGAGGATTTGGAAGGTCCGTTCGAATATTCTCGGTCACCTTCGTTGGCGCCCCGGAGAGCACCAGCACGCGATCGGCCAAGTAGACTGCTTCGTCGATATCGTGGGTAACGAAGAGCACCGTCGTGTTGTACTCATCGCGCAAGCGCAGCACCAGGTCTTCCAGCTCAATGCGCGTTTGGGCATCGACTGCTGCAAAAGGTTCATCCATCAAGAGCACGTCAGGGTTGTAAGCCAACCCGCGGGCGATGGCAGCACGCTGCTGCATTCCACCGGACATCTGCCATGGATACAGCTTGCCCTTGCCCGCCAGTCCCACCGATATCAAGGCCTGCTCGACCCGGGCCGAGATCTCTCGTTTGCCGCCTTGTCCTTTGAGCGGGAGGGCGACGTTATCGGCCACGCTCATCCACGGCAAGAGCGAGCGGGAGTAATCCTGGAAAACCACTGCAAGCTTCGCCGGTGGCTCGGTAACTACCTGCCCTTCGAAGACAGTCTTGCCGCTGGTTGGCGGCTGCAACCCTGCAATGCTTCGCAGCAACGTGGTCTTGCCCGAGCCCGAAGGGCCAACGATGCAAACGAATTCGCCTCGATTGACCTCGAAGTTGATGCCATCCAAGATGGCCACCTCGCCGTAGCTCTTACGCAGGTCTTCAACGCTTAGCAGCGTTTCAACTGAAGTTTGATTAATCATGATGATTCTCAGGCTTTCTCGCTTGCGGCATACATCCCGTGATGCCAGGAGATGACGCGACGTTCAATAAGGACGAAGATGGCAGTTGCAACGTAGCCGAGCAGGCCCAGCACGATGGTTCCCGCCCAGGTTTCTGGAACAGCGAAGAACTGCTGCGAATTCAAAACGTAGAAACCAATGCCGGCAGTCGATGCAAACATCTCTGAAACGACTATGAGGATGATCGCCAGCTGCAGGGTCACTCGCAGACCAGCAAAGATCTGCGGTGCAGCGGCCGGAAGCAGGACCTTGAAAATCCGTTGGGTTCTGGACAGGCGGTAAGAGCGAGTCATGTCCACGACCTGCGGATCCAGCGCACGAACACCATCAATGGTGTTCAGCAGCACTGGCCAAATGGACCCAGCCACAATGACCGCAATGTTCATGGTGGTTCCGATGCCGAAGAGCAACAGCGCAACCGGGAGAATTGCCGGTGGCGGAATTGCCCGGAAGAACTGGATCAAGGGATCCAACGCGGCGCCGAGCCATCTGGACATGCCGATCATCAGACCCAGCAGTATGCCGCTCAGACCAGCGAGCAGGAAGCCGGCGATGAATTTTCCGATGCTCGGCAACGCATCGGTGATGAATCGTTCGCCCAGCCAATCGCGGGCAAATACCTGCAAAATCGTTTCCAGCGGCGGAGAATACACATTTTGTGAACCAGCTGAACCAAACCACCAAAGTGCCAGAATGGCAATCGGCAACCACAACATCAATCCGGTGTCCCGAAGCAATTCTTTCATCTCAGTTCTCCTTCGTCCGCACCGATGGGTGCCAGAACAGCAAGGGCTTGCTGATCAGGCTGAACAGGCCGTTAATGGCCAGTCCAAGAAGGCCAGTGGCCATAATCAGTGCGTACATCTTTGGCAGATCCGCCGAGTTCTGCGCCAAGGCGATATCTTGCCCCAATCCCGGGGCGCCGCCGATCAGCTCTGCCACGACCGCTACGACAATCGCGATGCTGGCAGATACACGCAGTCCTACCAGGGCATGCGGCAACAAGGTCGGCAACAGAATATGGCGCACCGTGCGCACCCAGCCGAGCCGATAAGAACGCGAGAGGTCCAGCTGCGTCTTCTCCACGCCACGGGCACCGTAGATCACCTGGACCAGCAGTGGCCAGAGAGCGCCCATTACCACCAGGAAGATCTTCATGGTCGGCGATGGGCCCCAGAACAATAGCGCCAACGGCAGCAATGCTACTGGCGGAATAGGCTTGAGGAACTCAATCACCAAGGTGGTTGATTTGGCGACTGCCTGCAATCGTCCGATAGCCAGTCCCAACGGCAAAGCCAGGGCAACGACAATCAGCAGACCCACCCCTGCGCCGGATAAGGTTGCGCCCAATGCTATCCAGAATCCAGTGCCGATCACGAGCTGTCCGAGTGCTGCGAGCACCGCGCTTGCCGGAGGAAACGCCACTGCCGGAAGAATCCCGGATTTGGCAGCCAATTCCCAGAGCAGCAAGGCAAACAGGACAGTTCCCAGTCCCAGCAGGGAGTGGTTCATGCGCAGCCGGCGCTGACGGGTTTTGACCGCTTTGCCGAGAGACATCCCCCATGTGCCGGTACTCATGACATCACCAATTTGTCGCCCGGCTGCTCCTGGTTGAGGAAGCCGGTTTCAACCATGACCTTCGAGATTTCTACCAAAGTCGATGGATCCATATCGGTGCCATAGGTCGGGATGACCATCTTCGCGGCCAGGTCCTTGTCCATTTCCAGCTTGGACACCAGAATCGATTGCAGCAGCTGAGAATCTGCATTTGCCAGTTCGTTGGCCTTGAGCATCGCACGCTGGAAGGCTTCGACTTCAGGGCGATTGCCCTCTACGAGATTATTGGAACTGAAATATACCGATTCCATCCCGGTGCCCTTGAACGCTAGTGAGTAAAGCGCCGAGAGAACTTTGTCGCCTTGGTTCTGGGCAATGGTGACAAATGGTTCGGCCAGTCCGGCCGCGTCGATGCGGCCTTGCTTGAGTGCAGCCAGTGCATCGGCCATTGGCATTGCCACGAAGCTCACGCTCTTCGGATCGACTCCGGCATCCAGCAGCACCTTTGATGCGGCGATGTGCGGCTGCGCGCCCTGGGCATTGATGGCCATGGTTTTGCCCGGCAGATCCTGCAGCGTCTTGGGTCCGTCGGCCCGTACCACCAGTCCGATGGTATCTTCCTTGGGCGTAGCCGGATTCGCACCCGCAGGAGCCACCGCTCGCACTGGCAGGTTCTTGGCTACCGCGTTAATGAACGGGGTGCCGGCCGAGGTCCCGAAGGACAGCTGGCCGTTGATCACCGAGGGAACGATAGAGGCAGCGTTCTGGATCACTTGGGTCTTGACTTCCAAACCTTCGGCTTTGAAAAGGCCCTCTTGCTGGGCAATATAAACCGGAGCGAAATGAGCTACCGGAATCATGCCTACGGTCAGCAGGCCGGCAGCAGTTCCGGAGCCGCCTGTTGCCGCTGGCTGATTGCCTTGTGCACTGCAAGCCGCCAAGAGCGGGGCCGCCAGCATCAGGCCTAGCAATGATCGACGCTTCATATCTGGATCCTTCGTTAGAAAAGTGCTCCATCACCCTAAATGGTGTGACTCATTCAACATAACGATCCCAGTGCCCGGCATATACGACAAGTTGGAAAAACCTGCCAACCCTATTGGTTTTGCCTATACCCTGCGTCCCCCGTCTCTAAAGCCAGTTCCAGGAAAAGCTTCATCACGGCAGTGAATTCAACACGCCGGCTGTAGATGAGCGCCGATTGCAGCTGTGGAAGCTCCTGCTTCAACTCGCGCAGAACGACACCGCCGCCAGGCATGGTGCGTACCGGCTCGGGCACTAATGAGACGCCAAGGCCTGCGGCAATCAAGGGCACCGCGGTGGGGACCGACTCGACCATGCGCACACGCCCGGGCCGCACTCGATGATCGCGCCAAGCATTGGTAATGATTTCCGGCAAGCTGTCGACCCCAAGCGTCGCGCGCACCATGAACCATGTCGCGCCATCCAGCTCGGTTAGGTCGAAAGGCCCCTGGGCAGCACTGTAGCCAGAGGGCAGTGCGGCGATCAGCGGAAAGGACCCCACCCGGTGGACGTGCAAGTGATGGCCCCATCGCTCGCTGAGATCATCAACTGAAGTCACCGAGATGACGCCCAGGTCGGCCTTTCCAGTGCGCACAGCGTCGAGCACCTCAAGCGGTGCCGGCGAGGTGACGGTAACATCCACTTGCGGGGCGGCTTCGGCAAAGCTCTCAAGCAGACGCGGCATGCGCCCCCAAAGGAAGGGGGAGACCACGGCCAGGCGCAGGTCTCCGATTCCTCCGGCCTCAATCAGCTGCAGGCGATGACGCTCATCGTCCATCGAGCCCAGCAGTTCATTGGCATAACGCGTTAGCTCTTGGCCGGCTTTGGTCGGAATGATTCCGCGCGCATTGCGCGTGACCAGAGAAACCGATAAATCACGTTCAAGCTGGGCCAGAGCCGCACTCAACGGCGGCTGGGTCATATGCAGGCGAGAGGCGGCACGCGAAATGGAGCCTTCCTCGACAATTGCCAGAAAGTATCGAAGTAAACGAGTATCCATATTTTTATCCTATATCGTGCACCCATTTTTAGTATTGGATATATAGTCGCGACCTTGGGATGCTCTTCTCAGTATCAATTTCAAGGAGCGCAGCGTGAACCTAGTAGAGCAATCCAGCCAAACTGACCGAGGACTCGTCCTCGGCGGATTGAGCAATTTCCTCATTGACGGACAATGGCGCGAACCAATTTCCGGTATTGCCCACGAAGCCATCAATCCCGCGAACGGCGAACATCTGGGCAACTTGGGCGAGGCCACCGCTGCCGAAGTTGATGCCGCGGTAGGCGCCGCCCGCCGAGCTTTGGATACGCCTGCCTGGGGCCAAATGCTTCCCAACGAACGTGCACGCCTGCTTTGGGCCATCGCCGACGGCATTGAGGCTAACGCCGCCGAGTTATCGCGCTTGGAAACTCTCGATCAGGGACAGCCCTTGCGCGTTTCGGCGGGCATGTCGGTGGCCGGAGCGGCCGAGCATTTCCGCTACTTTGCCGGATGGTGCACCAAGCTCGACGGCAGAGTCCCTTCGGTTTCCCGCCGGGACGCCATGCTGTACACCCAACGGGTGCCAGTCGGGGTCTGCGGACTTATCACGCCATGGAATTTCCCTCTGCTCATTGCAGCTTGGAAACTGGCACCGGCACTGGCCACGGGAAACACCGTGGTGCTCAAGCCAGCTGAACAGACGTCATTGACCACCTTGCGCTTGGCCGAAATCATGGAAGAAGCAGGTCTGCCGCAGGGGGTGCTGAACGTCGTCACCGGAGCCGGTGCAACAGGAAGGCTGATCACCGAGCATTCCGGCATTGACAAGGTCTCCTTCACCGGCTCGACCGCCGTGGGACGCGAAATTGTTCGCGCTTCTTCCGGAAATCTCAAACGCCTTTCACTGGAATTGGGCGGCAAGGCCGCTTCGATCGTCTGCGAAGATGCCGACTTGGACAAGATCATCGCCAAGAACATCGCTAATGTCACCAACAACTCCGGCCAGGTGTGCGGTGCACTCTCCCGTTTCTATGTCCACGAATCCATCGCCGACGAGTTCATCGCCCGGGCGCAGGAGCAGTTGGGCAACATCAGTGTAGGCAATGGCTTGGATGAAGGCATCCAGATGGGCCCGTTGAACAGTTTTGCGCACATGGAACGCGTGGACGAAATGGTTCAGTCTGCGCTGCGGGAAGGGGCGAGCGCCGTGCTGGGTGGAAGCCGCATGGGCGGCGACTTTGCAGCCGGGAGCTTCTATCCGCCGACACTGCTCACTGGAGTGACCGAACAGATGGCAGTAGCCCGTGATGAGATCTTCGGTCCGGTCATGCCCATTATGACCTACACGGATGAAGACGAGGTCATCGCACGAGTCAACGATTCAGAATACGGGCTCTCAGCTTCTGTCTGGACTGAAAATTTGGCGCGCGGCCACCGCCTGGCTGCACGAATATCCGCGGGTGCGGTGCGTGTGAATACTGTCTCGGGCCTGGACCCGGCAGCACCATGGGGCGGCATGCGCTCCTCGGGCTGGGGCCGTGAAATGGGTGCGGAAGCTTTGGAAGCGTATACCGAAGTCAAGGCAACCTGGATTGGATTGGACTAGAAATGAAAGTGCAAGCAGCAGTAATCGACGGCGTTGACGCCGAGTGGGATATCCGCGAAGTTGAATTGCGGGAGACAGATATCCGCCCCGGCGAGATCTTGGTTCGCATGGGCGCAGCCGGTCTGTGCCATACCGACGAGCACATCCGGCACGGTGAATTGCCCGCGCAGTTCCCGCTGGTCGGCGGCCATGAAGGTGCTGGCGTGGCTGTTTCCGTGGGTGAAGGGGTCTCCCACATCAAACCCGGCGACCATCTGGTTTTCACCTTCCGGCCAAGTTGCGGCTTGTGCCGCTACTGCGTGGATGGGAAGGCGCATCTGTGCACGGAAATCGACCAGGTCAAGGCCGGCGACCCGAACCCGCGCTTCTCGCAGGACGGGGTCGCCCTTAACGCGCAGAGCCTGATTGGCACCTTTGCCGAGCACGCCATTGTGAAGGCCACGGCCTGCGTCGTCATCGACAAGGACATCTCCATGGATGTGGCGGCCCTGCTGGGCTGCGCGATTCCCACAGGCTTTGGCGCGGCGGTACACGCTGGCAAGGTGCAGCCAGGCGACCATGTGGTGGTAGTTGGCATGGGCGGTGTAGGCACCAACGCAGTGCAGGGTGCCAAGGTCGCTGGAGCCTCAACTGTCGTGGCAGTGGACCTCTCGCCCAACAAGTTGGCGCTGGCCCGCGAATTCGGTGCTGATGCCGCTTTTGCTTCATTGGATGAGGCTAGTGAATACATACATAAGGCGAGCCACGGCCGCAAACCAACCGTGGTGATCTTGACTGTTCCGGTCGCCGCGCTGGCAGCTCAGGCGGTATCCATCCTCGACCAGGGCGGAAGGCTGGTACTTGCGGCTCTGGGCAATCCAGCCTCGTTCCGCTTGGATTTGCCGATCAACCAGCTGGTCATGAATGACATTACCGTGCGTGGCACCGTGATGGGCTCTTCCTCGTTGCGACGCGACATCCCGACGATTCTCGCGCTGTACCGGCAGGGCAAGTACAAGCTCGATGAACTGATCACCCATCGCTTTAGCCTTGCTGACATCCGCAAAGGCTACAGCCAACTCGATCAGGGCGATGTCGTGCGCGCGGTCATTCAATACAACTAGGCGCTCCGCTACACCTGCGTGGCAAAGCACAGGCCTCATATCCCTCCGTAGGATTAAGGGCGAGTACCCACAGTTGCAACTCCTGATATTTCTGGAGTTGCAACTGTGTCGCATTTAACCGAAGAACCAGCATCCCTAGACTTGGCACCTTGTCAGCTGGGCGCGAGTAATCGCGGAGCCCACCGACAACCTCCCAAGCAATCGACCCATGAGAGTCTGCGTGGGAAAGCAGCACACCAAAGGTGGTGTCCCATGACCCCGTAGTGCTCGGGAAGATCGCGCCAAGCGATCCCGGCACGGTAGCGGTCATCAGCCGATATCGAGGATTCACCTCTCCGTCATTGCAAGGCCATTCCTAGAGGATAACGAGACACGGCCTAGTCGTCTTTCGCTTCAGGCGACTCCGCGCCGGAACGTGATTCCGTATCGGTGACAAATCCGAAACTCCTCGTCTCAGGCAGCGGCGACCAGCCAAAGGATCCGTAGCTTTCCTCGTCCGGTTCCCCTCCGTCCAGGTCTGGGTCTTCGGTGCCGCCGAGGAAGTTCCGGGTCAGCGTCGCGGAATCATCCATGAGGTCTGCCGCTGAAATGCGCACGTGCCGCTCGGTGACCTGCACTCCGGCGATGGAAGCGGTCAAGATGGCCCGGCGGATTACCTCGCGGGTGAACGACGCGGTAGTTCCCTCGGTCAGCTGAGCCACCGAGTCCACTGTTTCCTGGGACAACTCCAGTTTTGAACCGTAGAGCCGAAGCAGCGCCTTGCGCCCGTCAAAATCGGGCCGGGGTATCTGGACCGCCAGATCGATACGTCCCGGACGCTGGACCAGAGCCCGTTCCAAGGATTCCACCCGGTTGGTGGTCAGCACAAATGACACATCTGCGTCAGAATCCAGTCCATCCATTGAATCCAAGACCTCAAAGAGCAAGGGCTGCGGTCCATGGCCAAAGCTGCGGTCTTCGGCAATCAGATCGCAATCCTCGAGCACCACGATGGATGGCTGCAACGCACGAGCCATGGCCGAGGCCTGCGAAACCAAGGACAGGGTATTGCCGTTGAGCAAGATGACCGTATGATCCTTAGCCGCCGAAGCCAGATATCGAACCGTGTGGGTCTTGCCCGTCCCCGGCGGGCCATAAAGCAGCACCCCGCGTTTGAGATGGGAACCATGAGCCAAGAGGGCATCACGGTGGATTCCGATGCCCAGCACCTGCTCTTCGATTCGTTCTCGCAGACCCGCAGGAAGGATCAGCTGCTCGTCACCGATTTCTTCGCGCTGGTGGAAGGTGATGCCGGCATTGGATTCGGAGTACTCGCTGGACTTGAAAGAAATGACTTGGCCGCGGTAGATGCTGGTGGTGTGCAGCCCCTCGCGGAAATCGGCGAGGAAGGAATCGACAAGCTTCTCATCGGCGCACAAGACTTCCAAAGTCGCTTCCGGTTTGCCGTATTCCGGGTTTGCCTGGCATAACAGGATGACCATGGGTGTTTGCTCTGTGATGAATAAGTGAATGCCGAAAGACAGGAATCGTTGCTGCTTTCCGGGACCCACCGCCAACGTGGTGTAGGAAGGTTCGCCAAGCACTCCGAAGTTGCCTTGAACGCCAATCAGGTCGCTGAGGTCAAAGTGATGCCGTTCTTGGCCTGCCAAACCGATGACTCTGGCCTGCGGATCAACGCAGATCAATCGTTCCAGGACAATATTCGCGTCGGCCAAGCGGTGGGATGCGAAGTTTTCAACAACAAGGGAGAGCGTGCCAGGATCTAATCCCAGATGTTCAGCCAGCAGCGGGGCCAAAAGCTTGCCCTTGGGCTGCTGGTGGTATTGCTCGGCAAGTTCTGCCACGTGGGCGAAAGACTTCAGGAACTCGCGCAATTCTTCATCCATGAACCGAGACTACCAGCGGTGATGCTTGTGAAACCAGAGGTTGACTTGGCTGGTAAATCATCTGATCTGGTTCTGTCTAGAGCGCTTTTCCGGTGCCCAAGGAGCGCTGCATAAACGTCCCAGGCTGTGAATTCTGATTGACTCCTGCCAGCTCTTCACGCATGACTTCGATGGTGGGAGACTGTGTTTATGCAAGAGCCGTAGTTTCGCGGTAACCGTGAATCCGTGAATGCACGAGAGGCGAGGACCATGTCTGACAATGAAGTTTTGGATCAAGCAACCCGAGAGGCCAAACTAACCCACTTACCGCACTGGCGGTACGTCCTGGGCGTTTTGCGGACGGCCTTTAAATGTCCATCGGCTGCCATTGCTTTGGAATTCTTTGCCGAAATTGGTGCCTTAGCCGAAGAAGCAAACCATCACCCGGATGTGGATTGGCGCTACGACACCTTATTCGTGTCACTGGTCTCCCACGATGTCGGGGGAGTATCGCAACGCGATACCCAACTAGCCGAAAAGATCTCAGATCTCGCGGAAAAGCATGGCGCACCAGCAAATTTGAATCTCATTCGGCCGGTGGAAATTGCCATTGATACCGATGACCCGAAGCAAATCTCTGAAATATGGCGCACCGCACTGGGATACAAGGAGCAGAGCGACGGCAGTCTCACGGACCCTTACGGGCGGGGACCTGCCATCTGGTTCCAAAAGACTGATACGCCCAATGACAATCGTTTTCATGTGGATGTCTCGGTGCCTCACTCCCACCATTGGGACATCATTGACGGGCTCAAGCTCGCCGGTGCCAGATTGAACCATGACAATTCGCCAAACTTCGTTGTAGCTACGGATCCACAGGGGAACAGGCTCTGCGTTTGCACCGAGATGGGTCGGTAGGTCGGGTAGCACCTCATTTCTGGTAGCTCGACAGAAGAATAGTAAGGGCGAGCAGCAGCGCGATCCTCTGCGCTGCTGCTCGCCCTTTGCGCTGGTGGTTCAGGCGAGAATCAGAAGGGCTGTACTCGGCGCCAACGGCTGACACTTTTCATTGCCGTGTGCTGTCTTTGTCTTCTGGCATATCGATCTGCAGCCCATAGGCGAACAATTCGGCCAGCGCGTAATCCATCTCACTTAGGGTGCGGAGCAGGAATATAGCGGGTGGCTGGCTGGTTGCACGAAGCAACTACAATCTTCAGGAGTCCTACCTATGGATCTGTTCTCACCGCTTACGCTCGGCGATCTCAGCCTTTCCAATCGACTAGTCATGGCGCCGCTTACCCGTTCCCGTTCACGCAAGGACGGGGTCCCCGATGACCAGGTGGTTGAGTACTATCGGCAGCGCGCATCGATGGGCTTGATTGTCAGCGAAGGCGTCTATCCCAGCATTACCGGCCAAGGCTTTGTCCGCCAGCCGGGACTGGTCACCGAGGAACAGATCTCCGGCTGGAAGAAGGTGACCGACGCGGTCCATGCCGAAGGCGGGCTCATTGTTGCTCAGGTAATGCATGCCGGACGCGTGACACATCCGGGAACCACCGGGCAGGACCACATAGTCGCGCCAAGTGCCATCGCTGTGGAAGGCGAGTCACGCACCTACACAGGTAAGCACCCATACCCAGTGCCTCGCGCCCTTGGCACCGTAGAACTGCCGGGAATCATCGAAGAATTTGTGCAGGGCTCGCGCAATGCAATCGCCGCCGGATTTGACGGTGTCGAACTGCATGGTGCCAACGGATACTTGCTGCACGAGTTCCTCGCACCGAGCTCCAACACCCGAACCGATGGCTATGGAGGGACCCCGGAAAACCGCGCCCGCTTTGTCATCGAGGTAGTGAAGGCCGTCGCCAATGAAATTGGTGCTGGGAAGACCGGACTGCGGATCTCGCCCGAGCACAACGTCCAGGGCACCACCGAGCTGGACCGAGCCGACGTTACGGCGACCTACACTGCCTTGCTCGAAGGTATCGCCCCGCTAGGATTGGCTGCCTTGAGCATTCTGCATAAGGAACCATCAGGAGACCTCGTTCAGGGTCTGCGTTCCACCTTTGGCGGACCGGTGCTGCTGAATACCGGGTTCCAAACGATTACCACTTATGAAGACGCAACAGCGGTTGCCTCTGGCGGATGGGCAGACGCAGTCGTTGTGGGCCGCCCCGCAATTGCCAACCCGGACCTTGTACGCCGGTGGCGCGAAGAGCTTCCACTGAATGAGCCAGATGCCTCCACCTTCTACACCGAGGGTGCCGAAGGCTACACGGACTACCCGTTCTGGCAGAACTAACGCCTGGAACCGATAAAGGTGAACTGAAACAAGTCGCATCTATCCGAGACTTTTCGGATGGATGCGACTTGTTCGTTTTGATCGGTATCGGCTAGCCGAACCATGGCTTTTCTGCGGCTGCAAGAGTGCCATCATTCTTGGACATATTCAGCCATTGATCAACATATTCTTGGAATTCGTCATCACCCAGGGGCAGCAAATAGGCCTTCTGCGAGAAATTAAAAGGCTTATCTGGATGCACGGCGCAAAGCTGAGGATGTTCATTGGCCACCCAACGCGTCTCCGACGCATCGGTGGTCATCACATCGGCACGCCCGGCAATGATTTCATCAAAGATCGTATTGTTGTCCTCAAAGCGAATGATCTCCCCTTCCGGGTAATTCGCCTCGGCAAATTTCTCGTTCGTTCCGCCAATGGGCGTGATTGAGCGGACACCAGGCTTATTGATTTCCTTGATGGTGTCGTATTTTTCAACGTTTTCACACAAGGTAATGGGAGTTTTACCCTCGTCTAGGGTGGCCTCGCTGAAGTAGGCCTGCTGCGAGCGCTCCAAGGAAATTGATACACCGCCTACGGCGATGTCGCACTTGGAGGTGAAATCAGGCATCAGATCTTTCCAAGTGGTTTGGATGAATTCAACCTCGGCCTCTAGCGATTTTGCGAGGCTCTTCGCCATCTCGACATCGATTCCGGACCATTCGCCGGACTTTGGGTCAAGGTAAGTGAAGGGGCGGTAATCGCCGGTGGTACAGACCTTGAGCGTTCCGGCTTCAGTTACGCTGGCCAGCCGCGTGCTCTCGGAGACAGGGTTCTTGGCGTCGCCGGAATCCGGGGCTGGAGCCGAACAGCCTGAAAGGAATAGGGCGGCGCATAGGGCTAGCAATGGCAGCCGGCGGACGATGGACGGATTCTTCTGCGAACTGTCGGTCATAGTCCATCAATCTATAAGCGGTCAAAGTCAGGGCGCAAGAGGCAAGTCCTTTGCCCGGGAATCCCGCGGTTCCCGGGCAAAGGGCCAGGCCTAGCATGAAGCTAGATGGCTTCGAGCAAGCTCACGTAGTTGGCGATGCCCACGCCGCCCATGTTCTGCACGGCAGCTCGCCGCGGGTTCGGCAGCTGCATGGCACCTGCCGTACCGGAAAGCTGCATTGCTGAAATGACATGCTGGGAGACTCCGGTGGCACCGACCGGGTGCCCTTTGGCCTTCAACCCACCAGAAATATTGATGGGGAGCTTGCCGTCCTTGTAGACCCATCCCTCCTCGAGGGCTCGCTGGCCCTCGCCGGGGGCCGTCAACCCCATGGCTTCGTACATCAGCAGCTCCGCGATAGTGAAGCAGTCGTGCACCTCGGCGAAGTCCAGGTCGGTGAGCCCGACCCCGGCCATGTCGAAGGCCCGCTCGAAAGAGATACGAGTGGCAGCAAACGCGGTGGGGTCGCGCCGGGCGGCGGGCAGGAAATCGTTGGCCTGCCCGAATCCCGCCAACCGGACGGGGTCGGCCGTTGCGCGGCCGGAACCTGGTCCCAGCGAGAGGACCACTGCTGCGGCCCCATCGGAAACCGGTGAGCAATCCGTGCGCCGCAGCGGATCGGCAACCATCGGATTCTTTTCAGAGACCGTCCGGCAGAATTCTTCGCCGAGGTCCTTGCGCAGCTGGGCGTAGGGATTGTCCACGCCGTTGCGGTGGTTCTTGGCAGCGATCGATCCCATGGCGTCACCGGCATCCCCATAGCGCGCGTTGTAGTGCTTGGCCACACCGGCGAACAACCCGGCGAAGCCGGAACTGGATTCCTGCCCGGCCATCGCGTAGTCCGCGCCTAGCAACGCAGCGCCCACCTGCGAAGCCGGTGCATGGGTCATTTTCTCGGCGCCGATCACCAGCACATTCCGCGCAGTTCCGGCCAGCAGCGACTTCACGCCCTGCTGGAAGGCAGCGGATCCCGAAGCACAGGCATTTTCCACCCTGGTGGCGGGCACATTGGCCAATGCTGGATCGGTTTGCAGGGCCAGCGACGAGGTGAAGGCCAGCGGCGTGAGCCCGGAATTGAACTGGCCCAGATAGATCTCGTCTATTTGGTCTGCGTCCACTCCCGAAGCGGATATCGCTTCCGCGGCAACTTGGACGATCAGCGATTCGAGGGTCTCATCGGACAATTTCCCGAACGGCGAATGCCCCCAACCGGTCAGCAGGATGTCTTTTCCGAAGTGCTCTTTGATGCTCATGCGTGGTTCTTTCCCCTAGTCTGGATCCTGGTTGCTGTCTTCAAGGCCAGGACCGCGTCATACGCTGTGCTTGGCGTTTCCCGTTGGCACTGTCGCTCCCACTGCTGGCGCCGAGGCTGCGTGGCTGCGGTCGAAGTCGGACTTCCGCAGAACCACGAGTGCAATCAGGGATGCGATGCCCGTGCCAACGAAGAAATACCACGGTGAGCTGATGTCTCCGGTACGGGCAATCAGCCAGGTGGCGATCAAAGGAGCGCTGCCGCCGAACACGGCGACTGGGATGTTATAGGCAATGGCGATGCCGGTGGAACGGATGCGGGTGGGCAGCAATTCCGACATCATCGCGTACGTGGACGAGGCATACAGGCCAAACAGCACCGCGACGGCCAGCAGCGGGTAGATGAACCCTTGGGGCGTGGCCGCGGAAGCTGCCGCGAAGAACCAGTAGAGCGCGGCGGTGGCAGCAAGCCCGATGACGAGCAGGAAGTTGCGCCGTCCATATTTATCAGTGAACATGCCCCCGAATGGCATGACCACCGCGGACAGCACGCTGGCCAGGAACACGTAGAGCAGGGTGGTGCCGCTGTCAAAGCCGAGGGACTTGGCCATGAAGGTCGATGCGTAGGTCAGCACCAGGTAGAACAGCGAGCTGTGCAGGGTGATGACAAAGAACACGATGCCCATGGCGCGCTTCCACTGGAATACTTCGCGTAGCGGGGCCTTGGACGTTTCACCGGCTGCTTGAAGGGCCTGGAATTCGGGGCTGTCCTCAAGCTTGAGCCTGATGTACATGGCAATCAGGCCCAATGGACCTGCGACGAGGAAGGGAATCCGCCAGCCGCCGGCGGCCATGGTTTCGGTGCCCAGGATGAAGATCATCCCATTGGCCACCAGCCCGCCCAGCACCAGACCCAGCACCGCGGTGACCATGAGCCAGCTGGTGGAGTATCCGCGGCGGCCGGGCCCGGCGTATTCGGCGATGAAGCTGGTGATCGTGCCGATCTCGCCGCCTGCCGAGAATCCCTGGATGCAGCGCACCAGGATCAGCAATATCGGCGCGGCCATGCCGACCGCAGCTTGGGTGGGCAACAGTCCGAGGGTGAAGGTTGAGCCTGCCATCAGTATGAGGACAATCAGCAGCGTCTTCTTGCGGCCGATCTTGTCGCCCAGCGGGCCGAAGAAGATCCCTCCCAGCGGGCGGATGAAGAAGCTCAACGCGAAGACCGCGAAGCTGCTGAGCAGGCTGGTCACCGGGTTCGAGGCGTCGAAGAACGCGTTGCCGATGAATACGGCCAGGAAGCCGTAGATCCCGTAGTCGTACCATTCAATGAGGTGCCCGACCGTGGCGCCGATGAACGCGCGACGGCGCCTGATGGCCGACACCGTTGTCGACGAATGCTGGAAAGAAGTCATGATGCTTTTCCTTTGGCTGTGGAGGTGGAAACGGAGGTGGAATGCGTGGCGGGGTCCCGGCCCATGGGATGGTCCATGAGCGCCCTGATTTTCAGGGCCAGCTGGCGGCGCATGGCAACGTTGCCATCGCGCCAGTTTTCGCCCGTGACCTGGTCAATGCGAGCGAGCCGTTGGTGGACCGTGTTGGTGTGCACAAACAGGGCGTCTGCGGCGACGGTCGCGTTTGAGCCGCTGGCATAGACCTGATCCAGGGTGGCGGCAAGGTCGGTGCCATGGCGCGTGTCGTAGTCGAGCAGCGTGCCGAGCGTCTCGCGGACAAAGGTCCGCAACTCGTCCGGCGTGTTGTTGGCCATGATCGCAGGGAATGGCGCGACATCAGAACTGTGGGCGCCGGTTCCTTCATGGCCCAGCGCGAGCAGCGCCCGCAGGGTGTGTACGGCCTCATTGGCTGCCGTTGCGAGGCTGCCGGGCCCATCTAGCAGACTTGCGCCGCCCACCGTCACCGGGGCGCCGGTCAGGTCCGCGAGCGCCTCGGCTGCGTTACGGGCGGCTTCGCGCACTTTCTGGGATGGCAGCCACAGCAGCACCGCGTCGCGAAAAGGCGCCGCCAGACCGCCCTCGCGGTCCGCGCGCTGCTGGGCACTGCGCATTAGCTGCGATTTGGCAGGTGCCTGGGCAATGAGCACCGTGCCCAGCGAATGGATATCGACGGGAAGGCCGGACTGCAGCATGGGTACTCGATCCGAGGCAGGCTCGCGCAATAATTCGCCGATCAGTTCAACGCTTCGCTCGCGCACCGTGCTCAGGTCTGCCTGCAGTTTCGAGACCAGCAAGGCTGCCACCGTTGCGGCCCTTGCCAGGATCTGCCGCTGGTCGGCGGCGCCCACCGGAACCTGCATGGGCTCGCCGAGGTGGGCGACGAATCCCATCGGCGCCGTATCGATCCCGATCCGTTCGATCGTCCAGCCGAACCCTTCCTCGACGGGCGTTTGAGCGGCTCCCGCACGAGCCATGAGCCGTCCTTCCTCGTCGCCTACGATCACCGTCCCGCCCAGTGTTTCGCGCACCAGCTGGGCCAGGTCATTCAAGGACCCCTTGGTCATCAGCAGGGCGAAGAGCCGATCCTGGAAATCCATGATCGTGGCGGTGGCTGCCTCGCTGGCGCGCAGCGACTGCACGGCCTCTTCGAGCCGCTCCACCGTCTGCAGTCCGGCCTGGTGCAAGGTGGCGTTTTCGATGAGGATCCCTGCATGCTGGGCGAGCGAGAAAAGCAGCTCGACATCCTGCGGGAGGAAGTCGTGGGCCCTGCGGTCTGCGGCAAGCAGCAGGCCGACCACTCGTCCAGCCCGGAGGACCGGTACGCCCAGGATGGCGCGCAGCCCTTCCTCGCGGGTGGCGGAGTCGATCACCGCGTTATGGCGGTAGCGGTCATCGGCCATGTAGTCGGCTGTCCAGCTCGGTTTGCGCGATGCCGCGATCAGCCCCGAAATGCCTTCTTTGGGAGGAACCTGCAGATTCGCGAAGGCATCGCTGAGGATCCCTTCCGAGACCATCATGCTGGCCACCGCGGTGTCTTGGTCGAAGGCAAGGAAGTAGGCCACATCCGCCATCAGCAACCGCCGGCTGCGTGAGACGATGGACAGCAAGACGCTGTCCATCGCGTCGAGGCCGGCAAGTTCCCGCACGGAATCGGAGAGCTGGACCAGACTCCGCTCGCGTTCGGCAAGGTCATCCAGGTGCTGGCGGATTTGCAGTGCTTGCCCCAGGGCCATCGGGGCGGCGAGGGAATCCGCGGTGGTTTCCCGCGTGGAAAGCGCCCGGAGTTCATGGGCCGAGGCGCCCCCGGCCAGGGCCTTGAGCAATTCGGATTCGAGGGTCATTTCGCTGCCCTCGCCGAGGCTTGCTCCGGGACCGTCCGCTCATGCTCTGGCATGGCGTTGAGTTTGAAGCGGCGGATCTTGCCCACGCTGGTGCGGGGAAGCTCCTCGATCACCGTCCAGTCCCTCGGCCGGCTCTGCGGGGCAAGATGCTCCGCGGCCCACAGGTCCAGCTCGGCTGCCAGGGGAGGGCATGCCGGGTCGCGGGGCACCACGAAGGCCACCGGCACCTGGTCACGGATCGGATCGGGCCGGGCGAGCACGGCAACCTCGAGGATGCCGGGCGCTTGGGCCAGGGCGGCCTCGACTTCGGTAAGGCTGACATTTTCCCCTGCCACCTTGATGACGTCGTCGATTCGTCCCACGAATTTGAAGATGCCTTCGCTGTCGCAACGGGCAAGGTCCCCGGTGCTGAACCAGGTCTGGCCATCGATCTCGGTGAAGCATTCCGCCGTTTTCACCGGGTCGTCGAGATATCCCTCGAACAGGTCCACCCCGCGGACGCCGCCGACCGTGATGACACCGGTCTCGCCCGGGGCGGACCACCGCCCGGTCGCCGGGTCCACCAGGCGCACTGTGCGGTCGAGTGCCCGCGTGCCGATGACATCATGGCTTGGTGCGGCACCCAGGTCGCCGGTGACGATGGCTGTGGTCTCGGTCATCCCGTACAGCTGCCGCGGAGCCACACCGACATGTTCGGCGAATTCGCGGTAGTGCTCCTCGCCCAGGCTCTGGGCGAACCAGAGATGCTTCAAGGCCAGCTTGGGTGCGTGGTGCGGACGACGGGCCAGGATCATCCGGATGGGAGCCGCGAACAGGCTGGCATGTGTGACTTCCAGCTCCGCGGCCTGGTTGAACCACCCGGAGGCGGAGAAGGAAGCGGTCAGCCCAACGCTGGCCCCCGCCGCGATGGCCGGTCCGAAGCAGTAGAACTGGGCATTGGCGTGGAATAGCGGAAGGGTGACGAACCAGCGGTCCTGGCTCTGCAGCCCGATGACCTCGGACATGGTGGTCGAGGTGTGGTGGTAGTTTGCTTGCGTCAGCACCACGCCCTTGGGTGCGGAGGTGGTGCCGGAGGTGAACATGAGAGCCAGACGATCGGCAGGGGCAACGGCCACCGCTGCCACCGCGTGCCCGAGCAAGCCGGAGCCGTCAAGGGTGTCCGCTGCCGTTTCGCTGAGCTCCACGACGGCATGGAGCAGATCGGCGGCAGCGCTCCGGTAGACCTGGGCCCGTTCGGCAGCGCAGAACCCGAGCTTGGGTGCCGTGCGGCGGATCTGCAGCTCGATGTCCTTGCGCGATGAGGCCGGATCCACCGAGACGATCCAAGCTCCGAGCCGGGCGGCGGCCAACCACACCAGAACGAATGCCGGGCAATTGCGCAGGGCAATGTGCACCGCGTCGCCGCGGCCGACTCCGTGAGCGGCCATCGTTCCGGCCACGCGGGCGACGAGGGCATCGAACTGGGCATAAGTCCATGAAGCCTGACCGCCAGTCCGTTCCCGGAAGACCAGAAACGGCCGGTCCGGGTAGCTGCCTGCAGCCCTATTCCAGAGCTCCTGGAAGGTAGAGGGTGCCATATCCGAGGTGTTGCACATGCGCCTGTCCTTATGTGATCCATATCCCACAAAGAGGGGATGCAGATCACACTACTGACGTCTGCGATGCAAACATATATAAGATAAGCACATCAGCGAGTAGAAATCATGTGCTTGACTCACATATCCAGGATTATCAGGCCTGCCCCGGCAGTGCTTCCGGACTCAGGGCTTCGCGGAAATAGCGCCGGAAGCGCTCAACGCGGCGACCAGATCCTTGCTGTGTTGATGTTCGGCGGAAGCTAGGAACTCGTCAAGACTGCGATGCTCTACGAGTTCACCTTCGTAGAAAACGGCGACCTTGTCACTGACATATCGGATCACGTCCATGTCATGGGAAATAACCACCAGGCACAACCCAAGCCGGTCACTTAGCTCTAGCAAGAGATCCAAAATGTGGCGCTGAGCCACGGAATCAAGCGCTGAGGTCGATTCATCGCAGATCAACACCTGCGGGTTGACCAGCAGAGCACGGGCGATGGCCATGCGCTGCAGTTGACCACCGGAACACTGGCCAGGTTTTCGGTCCAGCAGCTGCTGAGAAAGCCCAACCTGGGTCACGACGTTCTCGACGATCTTGGTTGCCTCTTGCAATGGCAGCCGGTGCACCGCTGCGCTTAAACTCTTGCGAAGCGTCAGGGCAGGATCAAAGGACGAGTATGGTTCTTGGGAAATGACTTGAACGGCATTGGACGCAGCTGTCTCATGATGCGTAAGGATCTGTCCGCTCGTTGGCTTTTCCAGTCCGGCGAGCAATCTCGCGAAGGTGCTTTTGCCTGAGCCTGAGCGCCCCACAACACCGAGGATTTCACCCGCGTGCAGGCGCAGGGTTGTTGGCTCCAAGGCTGCGCGGCCCTTTGCCCTGCGTGTGTAATTCTTACCGGCCGAGCGGGCTTCGAGGATGCATCCGGAAGTAATTTCGCGCGGCCGTCTTGGACCTGCCTGAGTCGCATCAACCAGCTCACGGGTTTTGGCGTGCCGATCCTTGGAGAAGATCATGGCGGTGGGGCACTGGTCAATGATCTCGCCGTCGCTGATCACTACGATTCGGTCAGCGATATGCCGGACGCTGGCAATGTCGTGGGTGATGAGCAGAATGCCAAGGCCGCGTTCTTGCTGTTTGCGGCGCAACAGTTCCAAAACTTCAGACTTCAGGATGGAATCCAAGGAGGACGTAGGCTCATCGGCCAGAATGAACTCCGGGTCCGCGGCCAAGGCGATAGCCAGCATGGCACGCTGCGCCATGCCTCCGGAAAGCTGGTCCGGACGCTTGCCGGCAATCTCTGCGGCGGGGGCTAGCCCCACTTCATGGAGCAAGGCTTCTACCTGAGCTTCGTGCTTGCGGGCCTTGCCAAGGCCTTGGGCGCCGAGTGCCTCCAGCAGGTGTGCGCGCACGGTGAGGCGAGGGTTCATGACTCGCTTTGGCTGCTGGAACAGCATGCCTATGCGTCGCCCACGCACGGCATTCATGCCCTTGTCATCTAGCTGGTCGATCCGTTCGCCGTTGAGCAGAATCTTGCCTTGAGCCTGTAGCGGTGTGGGAAGAAGCCCCATGACCGCCTTGGTGAGCAGAGTTTTTCCGGAACCCGAGCGTCCGACTACAGCAACCAGTTCACCGGCGCGAACCGAGCAGCTGACTTTGGAAAGCAGCGATTTCGGTCCGGCGCTGACCGATAGATCAATGATTTCAAGTTCTCTAGTCATTCAGATCTGCCTTGACCTCAGTTGCGAGGACATCTTGTCCGTTCAGTGTTTGAGTGATGCGGTTGCCCAGCAGGGTCACGCAGAAACTCACTAAGAATATTGCAGCACCCGGTGCAATCAGGCCCCAGGGGGAACGCGTCGCATGAGGTTGCGCTTCGGCGAGCATTGATCCCCAGTCCGACTGGGGTGGCTGGACGCCAATTCCCAAATAGGACAGCGAGCCAAGCAGGACCAGCAATAGGCCAAAGCGCAACGCTGCCTGGGCCAACACTGGGCCGGCAACAAACGGAAACACGTGGTGGCGCAGGATGAACCAGCGCGAAGCGCCAACGTGCTTTGAAGCTTCCACATGGTGGGTCGAAAGTGCCTGCACCGCCAGTGAACGCACTAAACGTGCGGTTGGAGTCCAGGCCACCACCCCTACGGAGAGCACCATGGTGGTGAATCCTGGGCCCATCACCGCGATGATCAACAGCGCAATCACGATCTCCGGCAGAGCCAGCAGCAGGTCATTGATCCGCAGGAACATCTCGTCGAGCCAGCCTCCACGCAGTGCGCTCAGCAGGCCTAGGCAAGTTCCGACAAGCAATGAAAACAGCGTGGTGATCAGCGCTACGGCCAGGGAGAAACGTCCACCGTGAAGTACCCGACTCAACGTGTCGCGGCCCAGCGCATCGGTACCTAGCAGGTGCGCCCAACTGGGCGCCTGAAGGCGTTCGGAGAGGCTCTGCGCATCTGGGTCAAATGGTGAAATCCACGGTGCTGATACGGTAACGAATAATACGATGAGAAGGACTATCACCGGTGGGCTGAGCAGCAACCCCCGAAGAGATTTTTTAGTCATGGCGTACTCCAATGCGTACATTCGGATCGCTGAGTCTATGTACCAGGTCGATGATCCCCGTAGCCAGCACGGCGCAGGCCACGACCACCACCACCCCGCCTTGGGCTACCGGGATATCGGCGTCCACGATGGCGTCAAAGATCAGCCGTCCCATTCCCGGGATGGCGAAGATGACTTCCACGATGACCGATCCGCCGAGCAGCCCGGCGAACCACACCCCGACCATGGTCCACAACGGAAGCAGCCCATGGGGGATGACGTGACGAAGCAGAGCTTGGGTGCTGCTCAGGCCGCGGGCTCTGGCAGCCAACACATGTTCTGAGTCCAAGGCTTGGTGCACGCCCGAGCGTACCGCCACGCTGAAAAAGCTGATGGGCCGAAGCGCCAGGACGAATACCGGGAGGACCAATGATGCGGGGGAGTCGATTCCAGCCGATGGCAGCAACGACCAGCGCACCGCGAAGAGCAAGACCAGCAGCGGAGCCAGCGCATATTCGGGAATGGCAATCAGCGCGTGGGTCACCGAGGTGATCACCCGGTCTGGCCACTGCCCGGCATTAGTGGCAGCAACGACGCCCAGCACTATGGAGACGAGGATGGCCACCAGCAAGGCGCAACCGGCCAGCGCCAGGGTGACGCCGATGGCGGGCAGAACCTGGTCGACAACAGGGGTTCCGCTGACGTAGGAGACCCCCATGTCTCCGGTGAAGAACCTGCCAAGCCAACGCCCGAACTGCACGAGCATCGGGTCATGGAGGCCAAATTGCTGGGCGTAGGCCTGCACTGCCGCCTCATCGGCGGCGCCAATGTCCATGCGGGCTCGGAGCAGCGCGCGCACCGGATCCCCGGGGGAGACAAAGGGCACGAGAAAGACCGCGAAGGAAGAGAGCAGGACCGCTGCGCCGAGTCCTGCGACCCGGCGCAGCGCCGATGAGAGGGATAGCAACTTATTTGGTCTTCGCCAGATCCTTGGTCAGGACATAGCGGGTTAGCGGGTCTTGGACGTAGCCTTGGACCGAGTTGCCGACGGCGTCGATGGACTGCTCGTTGACGAGCCACACGTTCGCCGCGTCGGCGGCCAGGATATCTCCTGCCTCGCGGTAGAGCTGGTGGCGAGTGGCCTCGTCGGTTTCCCCCGCGGCCTTGGTTATCAGTGCGTCGTAGTCCTCATTGCAGTAGTGGCTCAGGTTGTAGCCGCCTTCGCAGGTGTAGTCCGCCTGCAGGAAGCCGATGGGGTCTGCAATGTCGATCATGCGATTGCGCTGGCTCAAGATCATGTCGTAGTTGCCGGCGAGGACGTCTGGCTCTGCGGCACCGTAGGACTTGGTGACAACGTTGGCCTGCAGGCCGATCTGCTTGAACTGCTCCTGGATGATGGCGCCCACCCCGGCAAATTCTGCGCGTTCGGTGATAGCGATGATTTCCAGTGGCTGATCTTGCGTGTACCCGGATTCGGCGACGAGCTTCTTGGCCTCGTCCAGGTTCAGCTGGGGGACGGCCAAGTCGGCGTTGGCCCAGCTTTCGCTCGGTGCGAAGGGTCCGGTGGCAGGCTGCGCGGCGCCCTCGTAGATGCTTGCGGCGATGGCGGGCAGGTCAAGTGACATGGTCGCGGCTTTGCGAAGGCTGGCATCGTCGAACGGTGCGCGTGAATTATTCAGGTAGAGCGTCGCGGTGCGTGGAGAATCAGCCTTGAGCACGCTCAGAGAATTATCTGATTCCAGGGTGGCCAGGCTGGTCGCCGGAATGGACATGGAGATGTCGGCTTCTTCGGTCTGGACTTGGGTTGCGCGGGTGGCGCCTTCGGTGATGTAGCGAATTTCGCCGCCGGCTAGCTTCGCGGTGCCATCCCAGTAGTTCTCGTTGCGGTCCAAAGTCAGGGATTGTCCGGCCTTTTCGGAAACTGGGGTGAAGGGTCCGGTGCAGTGGCCAAAGGGGTTTATGCCCTTGGCGGTGTAGGCATCAGGGGACAGAATGCCTGCATTCACGCTTGCCATGCGGTAGGGCAGGAGCGGATCTGTCGAAGGCGTGGTGACTCGGACGGTGTCGGCGTCGAGGGCAGCAACCTTGCTGATGGTTTTGGGGTTGATGGCGCGGGCCGGCGCGGCAGTTTTCAGGACGTGGCTCAGAGATGCGGCTGCGGCTTTGGCGTCCAATGTGGTGCCGTCCTGGAACTTCACGTTCTCGCGGAGATCAAAATCCCATTGAGTATCGGAAGACTGCTTCCACGAGGCAGCGAGCATCGGTACAACTTTTTTCTCAGTCTGGTCATACCGAGTCAGGGTTTCCAGGCATCCGGAGATTGAGAGCACGTAAGCGTCGTCGCTTTCCAAGGCCCAGTTGGACACCGGTGCGCGGAAGTTAGCCACTACTATGCGGGCGTCTTGATCTGCGGACTGCTCTGGCGCGGAATTCTGTGTGGAGGTGCTGCAGGCAGTTAGCGCGAGCGCAATGGCCGCGATTCCGGCGGCGGCGCTTAAGCGTCCAAAGTTCATGGCAATCCTTCGGCATTACGTGATGAATAGGCTTCTAATGCGTTAGAGCCTTGGTAAGCGTACCCTAATTAACCGTGTGGAAAGGCAGTGCGGAGCGCACGGAAAAAGCAGGTCGACAATAGATCTGTTTTTGGTGGCCGCGATAAGCCATTCTGAGTAGTGCAGAATTGATGATTGGTGTGGAAATTCTGCGTCACTTTACCTAATATGTCGTACTTCACCGTCGAAAAGCGGTGGTTCCTATGCGGCGCACGATTCCAGGGGCATAGAGGGAAGCCAAGACCAGCGGAAGAATCAGAACCAACCATGGCAGGTATCCGGGGAGAAGCTCTTGGATGGCCTGAGTGAGCAGCCAACCAATGAGCATATTTCCCAGTAGCACGGCCAGCCCGCCACAACTGGACAGCAAGCCAAAGTAGGATCCGGTGGCTAGTGTTCCGGCAAATTTCGGGACAAGGCTCAGGGCGGTGGGGTGCACGCTCATATGTCCCAGAGTAAGCAGGGTTACTGCGCACATGATTCGTGCTGATCCGGGTTCGTTTCCGAAGGCGGAGGCGGGAATGAATGCGAGGACAGCAAATCCTGAAGCGCTGAAGAGATACCCTAAACGCAAAGTTATCGACGGTCCTAAACGGGCGGCAAGCCATGCGACGGGCAGCTGCAAGGTCAGCGTCAGAATTGAAATCCAGGCGAAAACAATTCCCAACCACTGGGTCGCCAAGTCCATGCGTTCAAGTTCCAAAGGAATGGCGAGGTAGAGCTGGTTATATGCCAACAAATCTGATGCGTGCAAACCACAGAAAGCCACGAATCTGCGGTCTCTCAGGCACTCACGCAGACTGCTCTTTCGCTGCGTAGAGTCATTGCTCAGACCCAGCGAGGAGATCTCGGAGTCTTCTCTGCGTAAATTGGCCCATAAGAACAGGCCAATCGCCACGAAAAATGCTGCGCCGAATCCGGCGACAGTCGAGAAGCCCCAACCCCATAGTGCCGCCCCAACCAGCGGGCCGGTGACCGCTCCGATTTCGCCGGTAATGCTCAGCCAGGCAAAGAGCGTGGTGCGTTTGGTTTCCGCCGGTCTTCCTTGGTCTCGGGCGGACTGAGCCGCGGCCACCAAGATGTTGAGCCCGGGAGAAAATAGTGCCCCGCCGAATCCGGTGAGCAGTGTTCCGAGAATGAACATCCAAAGCATGGGGGTGCTGGCCCACAGCGACGCAGCCAAGGTGAAAAACCCGGCGGCGCGAACCGCGCATCCGATGAGGATCGTATTTCGTGCGCCAAAACGGTCCGCGAGACTACCGCCGGCGAGGAAGAGACCTTGCTGGGCAAACGTTCGAATCCCCAGAATGAGCCCTACCGCTGTGCCAGCCAGGAGGAAATCATTGGTAAGGACCACCGCAAGAAATGGAACTACCGCGTAGAAGCCGATGTTGAACAGCGTTTGCGTTCCGAGGAGAACGGGAACTTCGAATCGAGCTGAGCTAGTTTTCATAGACCTTAGAAACACGTTGGGCCGCTATGACGGTCCTGCGACGAACAAATACTATGAATCGCGGTGCCCGCAGGGAAGAGAGGAGTAATGGAGTCTCTTATATTATCTAGCCAAATCTTTCCTGCGAGGAATGTGTGGCTTCAGGCGTGGCTCGCGGGGCCGAGTAGTGCCAGCAGAAATCGACGATTTAACTAGGGCGCGGAGGCTGGCTTTCACCCCTTTCGGTTCAGTCATTGAAGTGGAAGACTTAGCCACAACTTCTAGCCGCTTGGCCGACGCACCCTGCGGTTCCGGGAAATGACACTGACCCACCGAGACGGGAATCCGGCATCATGGCAAAACTCAGAGTGCACAATTTGGGTATTTCGCTAGACGGCATAGGCAGCGGAGTGAATCGCAGCTTCGATGAACCTTTCGGGCATGCCGGGATGCGACTGCTTGAGTGGTTCATCCCCACCCAGACTTTTCAGTCGTTATCGGGCAACCGCGAGCGCGTCCCAGCGGACGATGCTACTGCCGAAGATGATGTTTTTGCCCGAAGATCTTTTGAAGGTATCGGAGCCGAAATCTTGGGTTCTGGAAAGTACGGCCCGCCGGGGTGGGAAGATGACCTCGAGTGGACCGGCTGGTGGGGAGACGAGCCACCGTTTCATTCACCAGTGTTTGTCCTCAGTCACCGCCGGCGTGATTCCTTGACCTTGGGGGAGACGACGTTCCATTTCACTGACGCCTCTCCGCGGAAGGCTTTGGAGTTGGCTGTCTCGGCCGCCGACGGGCTGGATGTGCGTCTCGGCGGAGGTGTGCTCAGCGTGCGGGACTTCTTGCGCGCAGGGTTGGTTGACTATCTGCATGTGGCGCAGGTGCCGATTATCTTGGGACGCGGTGACCGGCTCTGGGACGGTCTTGAAGGGATGGAGCGAAACTACTCGATCGCATCCACTACGACGAGCAGTGGCGTGACGCATCTGGAATTCACCCGGATTCAGTCCTAGCGTATTGATTATGTAGTTTCTTCACGCGCCGCCTTGCCCGGGGGTGGGGCGGTGCTGGCAGACTGGGGATCAAATGCCATGGACTCAACAACCTTGGGTATCCGGGAATGGTATAGAAACCGCCAAGCGAAGGAGCGCGAATATGTACGCAGTAACGAATCCCGCCACCGGAGTCGTGGAAGCAACTTACCCCATTGCTTCGGACGCGCAGATCCAGACCGCAATTTCAACAGCCCATGAAGCCTATGCAGGATGGTCCGTCTCAGCGCTGACCGACCGCGTAGCTCTGCTCGAACGCGTGGCAGATATCTACGAGGCTCGCGCCGAGCAGCTCGCTGCGATCATCACCCGTGAAATGGGTAAGCCGGTCAAGCAGGCCCTAGGTGAAATCGGCATCGTGGCGGCGATCTACCGCTACTACGCGAAGAACGGTCCGAAGTACCTTGAAGATGAAGAGCTGGAAATTGCCTCGGGTGGCAAAGCCCTGGTGCGCAAGGAAGCTGTCGGTGTGCTGCTGGGCATCATGCCGTGGAACTTCCCGTATTATCAGGTGGCCCGCTTCGCTGCCCCGAACTTGATGAATGGCAATACGATCCTGCTCAAGCACGCACCGCAGTGCCCGGAGTCGGCCTTGGCCATGGAAGAGATTTTCCGCGAGGCAGGTGCCCTGCAAGGTGCGTACGTCAATATCTTCGCCACCAACGACCAGGTCGCAGACATCATCGCCGATCGCCGGGTGCAGGGAGTCTCGCTTACCGGTTCCGAACGCGCCGGCTCAGCGGTGGCGGAGATTGCCGGACGCAACCTGAAGAAGGTCGTCCTGGAGCTGGGCGGTTCAGATCCATTCCTGGTGCTTGAAGATGCAGACGTGACCCGCAGTGCGAAGCTTGGCATGCGTGCACGCTTCGGCAACACCGGGCAGGCCTGCAACGCCGCGAAGCGTTTCATCATTGATGCTTCGGTCTATGACCAGTTCTCCACCGCGCTGACCGAGCAGGTCGCCGGAATCAAGGTGGGGGATCCGACTCAAGGCGAGAATTTCTTGGGACCGCTTTCCTCCGCTGCGGCCCGTGACGGGCTGGCCGCCCAGGTGCAGGACGCCATCGACAAGGGTGCCACGGTGCTCGCCGGCGGCAAGCAGATCGATGGGGATGGCGCCTTCTACGAACCGACCATTTTGGCCGGGGTTACCCCGGAGATGCGTGCCTTCTCCGAGGAGCTGTTCGGGCCGGTGGCCGTGCTCTACAAGGTGGACGGGGAGGAAGAAGCGGTGGCGCTGGCAAATAACTCAGACTACGGCTTGGGGGCTTCCATCCACACGCAGGATATGGACCGCGCGGAGCGTATCGCCGCTCGCTTGGAAAGCGGCATGGTGGCCATCAATGAGCCTTCGGCCTCATTCCCGGAGCTGCCTTTTGGCGGCGTGAAGCGTTCGGGGATCGGACGCGAACTAGGCAAGTACGGCATGGATGAGTTCATCAACCACAAGCTGGTGAAGATCGCCGGACGCTAACCTCCTGGTGAATGCGGCAGCGGGCCTGTTTCCCAGAAATCTCTGGGAAACAGGCCCGCCGGTGGTTAAACGCCCAGCGCCTCGCGCAGCCTGGAGACATGTCCCTTCGCATCCACGGCGTATTCGATCTGGCTGATCGTGCCGTCCGGAGCAACCACGGCGGTGGAGCGCAGCGTGCCGACAAAGGTCTTTTCACCAAAGCTCTTCTCGCCGAAGGAGCCATAGGCTTTGGCGACCGAATTGTCCGGATCCGAGAGCAGCGGGAAGTTCAAGGATTCATCTGTGGCGAACTTTGCGATCTCCGCAGGTTCATCCGGTGAGATCCCTAAGACCGAGTACCCGGCGCTCTTTAATGAGTTGAGGTTATCGCGAAAGTCGCATGCCTCGGTGGTGCACCCGGGGGTGGCTGCCTTCGGGTAGAAGTACACGATAACGTTCTGTCCTGCGTAGTCGGACAGTGATACGGTTTCTCCCTGCGCGTTGCGCAGTGAAAAGGCCGGTGCCTGCTGGCCTGCGGCCAATGGTGTGGAATGCTCGGACATATTTCAACTTTCGTATCGCGGGATTTAGTTTTCATTCTACGATTAGTTCGAGTAGATCGCTAGGGCTACTGACCCCGGCTTTCGGCAGTTAGCGGTCGGCAGGGCATGGCTGGGCAGCTGGGTTGCGTCAAGGTTCCGGAACCTTGGATTCAGCGGCTTCCATCGGGATGCAGCAAACTCCCCAGCGAACTTTTGGGTTCGCTGGGGAGTTTGACAGTTAAAAGAGCGGTGATTCGGTGCCGGTCGGCCATAAACGCGCTAGGCAACCAGGACGTAGAGCAACCAGCACAAGGCGAAGCTCATCACTCCGACGGCCGTGGCGATGACTGTCCAGGTTGACAGGGCGGTCTTCGTTGACAGGCCTAGGAAGCGGCTGACCAGCCAGAATCCGGAGTCGTTCACGTGGGAGAGGGTGATCGCACCGGCGACGATCGCCACCACAATGCAGGCGAGCGCCAGCGGTGATTGGTCACCAGACGCGGCGACCGCCGGGGCCATGAGTCCCGCCGCCGTGGTGCCGGCGACGGTGGCCGACCCTTGGGCGACGCGCATGATCACGGCAATCAGGAAGCCGGCCAGGATCAGTGGCATGCCGACCGCTTGCAGACTGGTGGCCATTGCCCCGCCGATGCCGGTGGCGGTGAGCACGCCTCCGAAAATGCCGCCAGCGCCGGTAATCAGAATAATTGAGCACACCGGAGCCAGCGCGTCGTCGACAACTTTTTCCAACGCGCCGCCGAGCGGACCCTCATGTCCCCGAATGACCAGCAGGTACATGGCCAGCAAGGTGGAGATCAGCAAGGCGATGGGCGTATTGCCGAGGAAAACGAGAATCTGGGCCCACAGTGCATCTTCCGGGGCGGCCCCGGTAGCTTGGAGTGTCTTGATCCCGGTATTCATGAAAATTAATACCAGCGGCAGCAGCAGCAAGCTGAGCACTACCGCAAAGCTCGGACGGTTCTGCTGGTCTTCCTTTGGCTTGCCGAGCAGTTCAGGGACGGAAATCATTTGGGTGCGAGCGGCGAGCACCAGTGAGAGCCGGTATCCGGCAACATACCAGGTCGGTAATCCAACCAGGAGTCCAACCATGAGCACCAACCCGACGTCGGCACCGACGATTCCCGCGGCAGCAACGGGACCCGGGTGCGGTGGCACCAGCGCGTGCATGACCAGGAAGGCTCCTGCGGAAGGCAGCGCGTAGCGAAGCAGTCCGCCGCCGACCCGGCGTGCCACGGTATAGATAATAGGCAGCATGACAATGAAGCCGGCATCCAGGAAAATTGGGAAGCCGAAGAGCAACGAAGCCACGGACAAAGCCAGCGGTGCACGTTTCTCGCCGAACAGACCGATCAGCTTCTCGGAGATCACCTGCGCGCCGCCGGAAGTTTCGATGATTCGACCGAGTACCGCACCGAAGCCAACCAGCATGGCCACATTGCCCAGTGTCTTGCCGAAGGGTCCGACGATGGTCTCCAGCAGATCCTGTGCACCCACACCGGCAGCTACCGCGGTCAGCAAGCTGACGATAATCAATGAGAAGAACGCATGCATGCGGACTTTCATGATCAGAAACAGCAGCAAGGCTATGGCCAGCACTGCAATCAGCAGCAGGACGGGAATCGGCAGCGTCGCCTCGGGTGGCGTAGCTGCGGCCACCCTGAGGGAGGTCAGTTGAATCATGAGGTCTCCAGATGAATTTGGCGGGCGCGCGCTTCATCGAGCACGGCGCCGAAGTTGGCTGGGTCATGGGCGAATCGGCCCAAGAAGAGGCCATCGGCCTCGGGAAGGCGGGGGAGCAGTCCCGGGCCTGCGCTGCCGCCGTAAATCAGTGCCACGGGTTTTTCGCTGCGGGTCAGTTCCTTGCGGATAATCCGCAATACGGCATTGATGTGCTCGGCGGTCGCCGGCGCGGCGGCGCCGATCGCCCAGACCGGTTCATAGGCGAAGAGCACCGAGGACGGATCGATCACCTCTGTGGTCCCGCTGCCCAGTGCAGCGGAGATCTGCTGCAGGCATTGGCGTGCTGCGCTGGGGGCATCGCCGTGTTCCAGCTCTCCGATGCACAGCAGGGGGCGCAGGCCGGAGGCGGTGGCAGCGCGTACCTTCGCTGCCACCACGCGGTCGTCTTCGCCGAAATCGGCACGCCGTTCTGCATGCCCCAGCTCCACGATCTGCACCCCGAGTTCTGCCAGCAGCCCGGCACTGACCTCACCGGTCACGGCTCCAGCGGTGACCGCGCAGTTCTGTGCGGCCAACTGGCAGCCGGTACCGCGCAGTATTCGCGCCGCGGATTCGAGCACCGGGAAAGATGGCGCAACAAAGGTAATGAGTTCCGACGTTGCTGCCGCTGGCGCATCGTGTGCGAGCAGTTGCTCGCGGATGCCTTCGAGCCAGGCCAAGGACTGTGCGTAGCCCAGATACATTTTTGTGCTGACGCCAATGTATTGGGATTCGGGGCGAATGATCGTGGACATGGGACGCTACTTGGCGGTGACCGGGGCCAGCGGCGCCGGACCGAGTTCCTTGAGCAGCTGGCCCATCTTGACGTAGGCCTCGTTGCGGTAGGCGATGAGGCTTTCGAGCTGATCGGCCGGGACGTCCAGGAATCCCCCGCCCGACTTGGTGCCCAGCTTGCCGGCCTCGATCTTCTCGGTGAGGATCCCCGGGGTGGCGAACCGTTCCGGGAAGTCGGACTGCAGGGAGGTGTAGCAGAAGTTGTAGACGTCCAGCCCGGCCATGTCGGCAATGGCGAAGGGACCGAAGAACGGCAGGCGGAATCCGAAAGTGGTGCGCACCAGGGTGTCAATGGCCTCGGCCGAGGCGACGCCGTCTTCCACCAGCTGGGTGGCTTCGTGGAAGAGCGCATACTGCAAGCGGTTCAGGACGAACCCGGTAACATCCTTGACCACGGCGGTTTCCTTGCCGGTGGCTTCGACGTACCCGACGGCCGTGTCGATCGCATCCTGCGAAGTGCCTTCATGGGGGATGATTTCCACGCCGGGAATGAACGGAGAAGGATTGGAGAAGTGCACGCCCAGGAAGCGCTCTGGATTGGCCACGGCGCTCGCCATATCGCCAATCGAGATGGTCGAGGTGTTTGAACCGATCACTGCGGTTGCCGAGGCGGCCGCGCTGATCCGGCGCAGGGTCTCGTGCTTGATTTCCAGAACTTCGGGGACGGCTTCTTCAATGAAGTCGGCACCAGCGACAGCTTCTTCCAAGGAAGCCGCGGCAGAAAGGTTCTGCTTCAGGATCTCGGTGGCGCCTTCCGGGAACAGTCCGCGGGATTCGAAATCAACTGATTCGGCCAACAGGCGTTCCAGATTCTTCTGTGCGATTTCTGCCGAGGTATCGGCCAGGGCTACGCGCGCACCGGCCAAGGCCAGCACCTGGCCAATGCCACCGCCCATGTAACCCGAACCGATAATTGCTACTTTGATGTCCATGATGTGTCTTTCGTAGAAGGAGATTTGCCGACCCTGCGGTGGGTTTAGTTGGTTTCGGGCTCGTAGGAGCAGATCGCATCGACCTTGGCCGCTGAGCCGCTGGAGGCATCAAACTGGTGGCCGAGCCATTCGGAGGCCAGTTTCTTGGCCAGCTCCAAGCCGATGACCCGTTGCCCGAAGGTCAGCACTTGTGCATTATTGCTGAGCACTGATCGTTCTACGGAATAGGAGTCGTGAGCCGTAACGGCGCGGATGCCTGGAACCTTGTTGGCGGCGATGGCCACGCCCAATCCGGTGCCGCAGATCAGCAGTGCGCGGTCCGCTTCGCCAGCAGCCACCCGCCTGGCAGCCGCGACCGCAACATGCGGGTATGCCGTTGAGTCATTGGATCCCACCCCGGCATCCACTACGGATTCCACGCGGACATCCGCTTCCAAGAAGGCCTTGAGGGCTATCTTGTAGTCCACTCCGGCTTCGTCATTGCCGATGATGATCTTCAGTTTCTTTTCCATGTTGTCCTTTTCTGCTGTGCTCGGTTTCTGCTGTGCTCGGTTGGGCTAGGCCAGGGTGCTGTTGGCATGCTGCGCGGAGAGACCGGCAACGATCAGTGCGAAGGAATACGCTCCGGGGTCTTGATGGCCAAGCGACTTCTCCGACAGCGGACGGGCACGGCCTTTCTTGGGACGCAGATTCGCGGTTGCCAGGGCTGCTTCCTTGGCGGTGCTGGCACTGCGTTCCAAGATTTGGCCGAGCCGCTGGCCGGCGTCAATGCCTTCCCGGATGGCTGCCGTGTAGGGGTGCAGGGCATCAACCATGGTCTTGTCACCCAGATCCGTTTTGCCCAAGGTGATGACCGCATCGCGAAAGGCTTCGACGGCTTGGGCCAGGTCTGCATGGCTGTACTGTTCACGGTTGCCCAGCGACTGACCGAAAGCGGTGATTCCCGCGCCCCACAGGGCACCGGAGGTTCCGCCGGCCTTCTCGCTCCATGCTTCGCCGGCGGCCGACAGGACATCGCGCACGCTCAGCGACCCGGCGACGGCTTGGGCGGCGCCGAGTGCTGCTTCGATGCCGCGGCGCATGCCGATCCCGTGGTCGCCGTCCCCGGCGATGGCATCGAGATCTCCCAGTTCCGCTTCGTGGCGCACGATGATTTCACGTGTAATTTCGAGCAGGCTGGCCGCTTGCTGGCCGAGCTGCGAGGAGAACTCGGTGGCTACTTCGTGAGTGAGTTCCTCAGTGCCGGCTACCGCGAAGGAGCGTCGAGCGGCGGCAGTGATGTTGCCGCGCCGGAATGCAGGTGTATCGGCTGGGGCGCTCCATAGCCGTTCAAGCTCCTCGTCCACCCAGAAGAGGGTCAGCGAGGCACCGGACATGTCCAGGCTGGTGACCAGTTCACCGCATTCGGGCTCAACGACCTGCAATCCGGCGGCGATGAGCAGGCGTTCTACGTGTCCGAAGAGTACGAAGAGTTCTTCGTATTTCACCGTGCCCAGGCCATTGACAATAGGTACAACGCGGGTCCCGGCACCGGAAGGGCGCTCTTCAAGCAGCTGGGAGACCAGCAATTCCGCCAGCTCGCGGGAGGTAGGCAGCTGATGGTCGGAGATTCCTGGTTCACCGTGGATGCCCAGACCCAGCGACATGCTCCGTGCTGGCACGTGGAACAACGGGGCGTCGGCGCCGGGCAGGGTGCAGCCATCAAAGGCTACGCCCAGGCTGCGGGTCCGCTCATTGGCCTTCTCGGCCAGGCGAACGACTTCTTCGAGGTCTGCGCCTTCTTCCGAGGCAGCCCCGGCGATCTTGAAGACTGTGAGGTCTCCGGCGATTCCGCGGCGTTCATGCCGGCGCTCGACAGGGGCGCTGGCAATATCGTCGGTGACCACCACGGTGCGTGTTTGGATTCCCTCGGCATTCAATCGGTCTTGAGCCTGGCCGAAATGCAGCACGTCGCCGGCGTAGTTGCCGTAGCTGAGCAGCACCCCGCCTCCGGTGGAGGCGGCCTTGGCTACACGGTAAATCTGTCCGGCCGAAGGCGAAGCGAAGAGATTTCCGCAGGCGGAGCCGGCGGCCAGGCCAGGGCCTACCAGTCCGGCGAAGGCTGGGTAGTGTCCCGAACCGCCGCCGATGACCACGGCCACCTGGTTCTGCTTCATTTCGCTGGCACGCACCACGCCGCCGTCCACACGTTCGAGGCGGTGGCGGTGGGCTGCGACCAACCCGTCGATGGCCGCATCAGCGAATCCGGTGGGATCGTCAAAGATTTTTGTCATGTCTTCTGGAACCTGCTTGTGCTTGTTGGGAATCGAGTTAGGAAGCTTGGAGTTGCTGCCGGCCCTGGGCTACGAGCGGGGTGCCGAGCTGGTAGCCGGTGGTTTTGGGCAGGATCTGCTCGCGCAGGTAGCGCTGGTTGGTGGCGCTGACGCTCAGTCCGTCTCCGCCGTAATGCTCGGTGCAGATGATGCCTTGGAAGCCGTGTTCGAGGGCCACCTTGAAGGCTTCGCGGTAGCTGATCACGCCGGTTTCCAGCGGGGCTGGCATGGCTGAGAAATGACCCCGGGCCAAGTTTTCATCGCGCAGGTAGTTCTTCACATGCCAGTAGTTGGCATAGGGCATGGTCTTGGCGATGAGCTCATGGATGTCCTCAATCCGGCGGTGCACCCGGACCAGATTGCCCAGGTCCGGGTTGAGCCCGACGTTGGGAAGATCGATGTCTTGTAGCAGGCGCACGGCTGAGTCGCCGGTGCCGAGGTAGGTGTCTTCGTACATTTCCAAGGAGACCAGGAGGCCAAGCTCTTCTGCATGGGTGCCCAGTTCGCGGATTCGCGTTACCGCTTTATCCCAAGTTTCGCTATCGCCCACCGGATCTTGATGTCCTTCAACGGTCCAGAACCACAGCTGTTCGCGCTGGGCTGGTGTCAAGGCCTGGTGCAGGCCGAAAGAGACAACTTCGCAACCCAAGTGGGCGGCGGCTTCGAGGGTGCGATGGCTGTAGGCGAGGTTGCCTTCCCAGCTTTGTTCATCGATCACGCTGCGTCGGATGGCCGAAATGGCTGGTGCGCCGACGCCGGCCGCTTGCGCGGTGGCCTTGAGCTCATCGAGACGCTTGGCACTGAGGTCTCCGGGGCGGACCCAACCATCAAAGAGGTCGACGTTGGTGAATCCGGCTTCGCGGACTTCGGTGAAAACGTCCAACCATACCGATGCGTCGGCTTCTTGGACGGTGCCGCCGGCGGGCAGTTCGTGGGGGAACTGCAACAGGGCTGCGGTGATCGGCCAGTCGGCTGCTGTATAGGGCATTCTGCCTCCAATATTTGAATCCTATTTCCTATAGGATCTAGGAAAGTGTGATCTATGTCAATAGATGGACCTGAAAGGTGGCCCCAATGAACGCCGACGAATATATGATGGTTTGATGGCTTCCGTCTTTTCCCAAACCTCGCTGCCCTCACGCCAGGTCTTGGCCGATCGCGTGTATGAGGAGCTCCTCGCTGCCCTGATTGATGGACGGTTCGAGGCTGATGCTGCGCTGAGCATTGACGGAATTGCCCGTGATCTAGGAGTCTCACCGACACCGGTGAGAGAAGCCTTGGCGCGGTTGGAACATACCGGCATGGTGCGCCGTGCCGCGCTCAAGGGCTATCGAGTGGCTCCGTTGATGACAGCAGAGGAACATGGCCAGCTGGTAGCCGTTCGAAAACTGATTGAAGCCGAAAATGCGGAATTGGCCTGCGCCCGGGCTGACGGGGAAATGGTGGAGCAGCTCGCCGACACCATCGAGCGGCTGCGCACCGCGCCGACCGGCGGGTCCTACAGCGAATTCCGGGATTACTGGAAAGCCGATGAGGATTTCCACCGGCTCATCGCAGAACATACGGGAAACCCATTCTTGCTGACTGCCTACCAGGCCCTGGGTGGCCAGGTGCAACGGTTCCGGCTCTTCGCTGGACGCGGCGTCACGGACGCTGACTGTGCCATCGCCGAACACACCAAGATCCTCCAGGCCTTCCAAGCCGGGGATGCGCAAGCCGCCCGAGCTGCCATGGAGAAGCATCTCGATGGTGTCGGGCGGCGAGCTATGGAAGATAGCAGCGAATAGCGCTCCGCGGGCGGAGCTAGGCTCCGCTCGGCGCAGCTTCCTGGAGAGGGGGTGAAACCACGGCGTTCACCTGCACCGGCGTATCCATGACTCTTCCTTCGGGCACTGTGCGTACCTCTCCAGTAATCGTGAAGGAACCGGACAGGGGCAAATCCTCGCTGCTGTTGCCAACCTCCACGGCGAAGCTGCCGGGCTCCACAATGCGCTGGTTCTCCAGGCCGGTGAACGAGGTGCGATCCGCATGCACCGTGAAGCTCACGCGCTTGGACTCGGCAGCCTCCAGCGCCACCTTCGCAAAACCGGTCAGCCAGCGACGGGGCCGAACAACCGAGGCGAGCTCATCTCGCAAGTAGAGCTGGATGACCTCCGCTCCGGAGCGATTACCGGTGTTCGTGAGCGTCACCGAGATGTCCACGGTACCGTCATTGGCGATTTCCGCATCCGATATCTGCAGATCGCGCAGCTCGAAATCGGTATAGGACAGCCCGTACCCGAAGGGATACAGCGGCCGTGGATCAAGGTTGGAGACACCATCGGAGTACCAGCCCAACGGGGGTTGGAGATAGGTGCCCGGCTGTCCGCCAATATGATCGGGAATCTGCACCGGCAGCTTGCCCGAAGGATTGATCTCTCCGGTCAATACCGAAGCGAGAGCCGGCCCGCCTTCCTCACCTGGCATGAATGCCTGCACAATTCCGGCCGCCCGCTGCGCGAAGGCACCGAGGGAGTACGGGCGTCCGGTCACCAAAACCAAAATGGTCGGAGTGCCGGTCGCCAGAACTGCTTCCACCAGGTCAGCCTGCCGGCCCGGCAACGAAAGATCCACCACATCGCACCCCTCGCCGGAGGTGCCACGGCCGAAGAGGCCCGCGAGGTCACCCACGGTCACAATGGCCAGCTGGGCCGCGCGAGCCGCCGCTACCGCGGCGGCAATGCCGCTGCCGTCCATATCGGTGAAGTCGACACCGCGCTCGTAGCTGATGTCGGCTCCGGCCAGCGCCGGAGCTGAGATCAGCGAATCAAGGATTGAAGGCAATTCGATGCCATGCGCATCCTCTCCGAAGAAGCGCGAGAGCACATGGTTGGTGAAGGAATAGCATCCCAGATGGGCTCGCGGCTGGGAGGCCGACGGGCCCACCACAGCGATGGACGCCGGGGCAGAAGGCCCGCCAAGCGGCAGCAGCCCGGTGTTCTTGAGCAGGATGATGGATTCTTCGGCCATCTTGCGTGCATGGGCGCGGTTGGCAGGCGAATCGAAATCAACCTGATCGCCTTCCCAGTCCGCTTCCGGCGACCAATCCGCATCGAGCAGCCCGAGCTCGGCTTTTTGCACCAGCACGCGGCGCACCGCGGTGTCCAGTATCTCGGCGTTGAGCCGGCCGTCGGCCACGGCCTGGGCCAGATTGCGGAAGGCGTTGGTTTCGGGAAGTTCAACGTCCATACCGGCGGCCAGTGAAACAATGCCCGCTTCATCCTGGTCCTTGGCAATGCGGTGCATGGTTTCGAGGAAGCTGATGGCCCAATAGTCAGAGACCACGGTGCCGGTAAATCCCCATCGTTCACGCAGCACTTCGGTCAGCAGCCGGTGGCTGGCCGCGGGGGTTTCGCCATCGATATCGGAATAGGAGTTCATCACCGATTTCACCCCGGCTTCGCGCACCGCACGCTCGAAGGGAGGAAGGATGACATCCTCGAATTCACGGTGCCCAATGGTCACCGGGGCGTGGTTGCGTCCGGCACGGGAGGCGGAGTATCCGGCGAAGTGCTTCAACGTGGCGTGGACACCGGAGTCCTGGATGCCGCGCACATAGGCGGTGGACAGCTCCGAGACCAGGTGTGGATCTTCGCCCAGTGTTTCTTCTACCCGGCCCCAGCGGTAATCGCGCACCACATCAAGCACCGGGGACAGCCCGAGGTGCACTCCGGCCTTCTTCATGTCCGCGCCAATGCGCGAGGCCATCTCATTGACCAATTGCGGATCCCAACTGGCACCCCACGCAATCGAGGCGGGGTAGCAGGTGGCACCCAAGGTGGTGAAACCGGTCAGGCATTCTTCATGCGCCAAGGCCGGAATGCCAAAGCGGTTTGCCGCCACGACCTTGCGCTGCAGCTCGGCCAGACGTGCCCGGCCCGTGGCCGGTTCCAGCGGGGCTGAACCGAAGGCCCGGGTGATCTGCCCCAATCCATCGACAATCTCGGTGTCGAAACTGGCTTGGTCCTGGGAGAAGGTGTTCTCCATTGGGGCCACATTGCCTTCACCATTGCTGTTGCGCTCTGCCGGGCGAATCCAGGAGGAACCGAGCTGGGAGACTTTTTCTTCGATTGTCATCTCGGCCATCAATGCCTCGACGCGGGTGGAAATAGGCTGGCCGGTGTCACGCCAGATCGAATTCTTGTAGTTCACGAGGTTCCTTTGCAGAAGTTTTTTGGGGGTTACTTGCTGAAGCCAGCAGTCAGGCCTGCCACCAGTTGGCGGCGGCCGACAATATAGGCGGCGAGGAGAGGGACGCAGGAGAGGACCACTGCGGCAAGCACCGCTGGGATGTCTACCGCGAATTCGCCTTGGTAGGTCCACAGGGACAGTGGCAACACGCGCACTTCCGAGCTCTGGGTCAGGACCAGCGGGAAGAGGAAGCTATTCCACACCTGCAATGCGTTGTAGATGCCTACGGCCATGATGGCCGGCTTGGACAGGGGTAGTACCAGCAACCGGAACATCTGCCAGTGGCTGGCACCGTCCAGCGTCATTGCCTCGTAGAGCGAGGAAGGCACATCGCGCAGAAAGTTGGTCAGGATCAAGACGCTGATCGGAATGGCGAAGGCGATGCTCGGCAGGATCAATGCCAGCAACGAGTCATACAGGCCCATTTCCACGATCAGGTAATAGACCGGGATGATGGTCGCCTGGATGGGGATCGCAATGCCCAACAGGAACAGCCGGTGGCTGAATTTCGCGAAAGCACCGCGGTTGCGCACAATCACGTAGCTGGCCAGCAGCGAAATGATCAGCACCACGCCCACCGACACGACGGTGACCAGTGCAGAGTTGAAGAAATACAGTGCGAAGTCGTTTTCCAGGACTCGTCCGTACGCTTCGAAGGTGAGATTCTTGGGCCACGCCAGCGGGTTGGACCCGAAGTATTCTTGGCGCGGCTTCAGGCTGGTGACCACGATGTAGTAGATCGGCACTACGGTGACCAGCAACCAGAAGGTCGCCGCGAGGCCGCCGGGAACGTTCGGCGCGTACCCGGTTTTGATTTGCGATTTCATTAGGCGCCCTCCTGCTGGCTTTCCATCTTGTCGGTGCCGCTGAATTTGTTCAGCAGCAGCGAGACCACCAGGCCCACCACCACCAGGATCACCGCGATGGCGCTGGCCGCACCCATTTGGTAGCTGCGGAAACCGGTGAGGTACATATCCAGCGGCAGGATGCGCGTGGCATTGCCCGGGCCGCCGTTGGTCATGACGAACACCAAATCGAAGTAGGTCAGGGAACCGACAATCATCAGGGTGGAGCTGGTGATGACCGTGTACTTGATCTGCGGGAGCGTGACCGAGAAGAAGGTGCGCACCCGTCCTGCCCCGTCGAGCATGGCCGCCTCATTCATGGAGGTGGGAATCTGCTTAACGGCTGCTTGGTACAGCAGCGAGTGGAAAGGAACGAAACACCACGAGATTACGAAAATCAGTACGTAGAAGACCAGATCGGTGCTGCCGAGCCAGTCCTGGCTCAGCAGCCCAATGTTGAAGGCCTTGGATAACCCGAAATTCGGGTCCAGCAGTGCCTTGAAGGCGATGCCCACGGCGGCTGCAGAGAACAGCAGCGGAAGGAAGTAGAGCACCGAGTACACGGCCCGGTACTTCTGCTCGCCTGCCATGAACACGCCAACCAGAATGGAGATCGGCGCTTGGGTGAGGTAGCACAGAACGGTCATGGCAAAGGTGAGCCACATGGCGTTCAGGGTGACCGGGTTGGTGAAGGTCTGCTGCCAGTTGGACAGGCCTGCAAAGGACGGGGTGCCAAGCCCATCCCAGTGCATGAACGACAGTACAGCCACGCCCAACAGCGGAACCAGAGCAAAGATGGCGAAGAAGATCAGCGCGGGGGCCAGCAGCCATTTGCTCGGGCCGATGTTGGTGCCGAGCCGTCGGCGCGAACGTACGGGTGGGGTATGGGATTTCATCAGCATGGGGGCTACTTAATGGTTGCGTTCATTGCTTCCACAAATTGCTCCGGGGTGATGGAACCCTGGAAAATCTGCGACAGGTTGGTCAGCAGGACCTGTGCCTGGTCGGGGGCCAGAGCCTGGTCCCAGGAGAGCTGGAAGTTGGGTGCGTTTTGCACCGATTGGTAGGCGTAGCCCAGGAAGCCTGCGTCCTCACTGGCGGCAATGGCCTCTTCGGCGCCGTCAACCGAAGGCACTAGGCCCAGGCCGATGAAGCTCTTAACCGATTCTTCGTTCAGCGTGTAGTCGTTGAGGTACTCGAAAGCCGCCTGCTGGGCTTCCTCGGAAGCATCGGCCGAAACCGACCAGAAGTTCGCTGGGTTGCCCACGATATTCGATGGATCGCCCTTGCCGCCATCGATGGTTGGGAATGGTGCGAAGCCCAGATTCTCTTCCTCATACCACTGCGGGGCATCGGCCTTGAATCCGGCGTAGAGCCAAGAACCCTGCAGCAGCATGGCGGCCTTGTCGGTGTGGACCAGGGCGGCGTCGGCGTTGGCGTCGGCGACCACCGAGCCGTAGGAGTCACCGAAGCCGCCGGCCTCGACCAGCTCCTGGATCTTGGTCAATGCTTCGGTGACCGCCGGGTGGCTCCAGGCATTGGGTTCATTGTTCTGGATGGCCTGGAAGACCTCCGGGCCGCCGATGCGGTCGGTCAGGTAGGCGATCCACATCAGGTAGGGCCACTGGCTCTGTCCGGCGACAGCGAAGGGGATGATGCCCTCGGCCTTGAATGCCTCGACCACGTCGAGGGTTTCCTGCCAGGTGGCGGGGGCCTCGACGCCTGCCTGTTCGAAGAGCTTCTTGTTGGTGTAGAGCACCACTGGCTGGGTGCTGTTATTCGGAACGGCGTATTGCACGCCGTTGACTTCTCCGCTCTTCTCGATGGCCTCGATGGCACGTTCTTCCAGCGCATCGACCTTGCCGGTCAGATCCACGACGTTGCCGTTGGCCACATAGTCCGCCAGGGTGCCACCGGACCAGTTGAAAATCAGGGTCGGGGCGTTGCCGGCGCCGACGGCGGTACGGACCTTTTCCTTATAGGCATCGTTGGCGAAGAAGTCGGCGGCGATGGGCTGTTCCGGCTTCCCTTCGTTCCACTGGGCGAAGGAATCCTTGAACGCGTTCTGCTGGGTGCCGGTCAGCGCCCAAGCGGAGAATTCGCCGTTGGCCTCCCCGCCCGGCTGTGCGCCGCCGCAGGCGGCCAAGGTCAGCGGGGCAATCATGGCAGCAGAAACCAGCAGACGGCGAGGTGTGCTGAATTTCCGCGAGGAAGAGGAGGGCAAGTTCTTGGCGTTGCGCATTGTGGGATTCCTTTGCTTGGCAGGGGAGAGGCATCGTTCAACCGGCACATATGAACGAAAGTTTCGGAAAGTTCGCGACGGTGGAGAAAGGTTATAGTGTGGCATAGGTCTCGTCAAGGGGAAACGGCTGAAACGTCGAGTTCCCGAATTTTCAGTATGAACCTGCGCTGCTTTCGTCATGAGCGCCCGGGAGGGGCTGGGAGGGGCTGGGAGCGCAGAATCTTCACTTTCGTTCAATCGCTCCCAAGAAGGGTGCGAAAGTTTCGTAGGTTTTCTTTGAAGATTTGCGATATATTATGCAGTGCATCACAGATGATGCGAGTCGCGCGCTGAGCGTTCGGCGGAACGCATGATGAGGAGGTGGCACTGTGGGTATTCGCCTTCAGGACGTTGCCGCAGCTGCAGGCGTGTCAATGTCTACGGCTTCGAAGGCACTTAATGATCGCGGGGACGTCAGTGAATCCGTGCGTCGAAAAATTGCGGCAATTGCCGAAGACATGGAATATGCGCCCCGTCCCCGTTCGAAAGCAAATAATGGACGCAAGCAAGTGGTTATCGTGTTCGATCACTTCAACAGCCCTTATGCGGCAACAGTGCTGAATGGGGCGATCCGCGCTGCGAAGCGTGCTGGAGTGGACCTGGTGAATACCTGCATCGAGGGGGAGGCCCGGGGACACGATGTGCTGTCGATGCCTTGGCTTCGCGAGCAGGTGAAGAGCGGTGTGGCCGGGTTGATTCTGGTGACGACCTTCCTGGAAGACAGTAAGGTCCGCTGGTGCCGGAGTCATGAGTTGCCGGTGATCGTCATTGACCCCTCCGCCCCCAATGCGGAGCATATGGTCTCCATCGGGGCGACCAACTGGCAAGGTGGAAAGCAGGCAACCGAGCATCTGCTTGCTCTGGGCCACCGAAGAATAGGATTCGCTAGAGGCTCGCGTCAATCCGTACCGGCAGGGGAGAGATTGCAAGGCTTCCGCACCGCAATGCAAGAAGCCTCCGTTCCTGTCGATGAATCCCTTATTGCGGGCGATAGCTTCAGTCCTGAATCTGGGCGTGCCGCAGCGTTGAAAATGCTGCATGCAAAGAACCCTCCGACGGCGATCATTGCGGCTTCGGATGATGTGGCACTAGGCGTGCTGCGTGCGGCGGAGGAACTGGGTGTTGGAATTCCCCAGAAGCTCAGTGTGGTTGGCTTCGACGATGTCGCTGCCGCCTCGTGGATGTCTCCGCCGTTGACCACGGTGCGCCAGCCATTGGATTCCATGGGGCAGATTGCCGTGGAGCGGCTGCTGGCGTTAGCCGATGATCCGGGCAGATTTGCCCACCCTTTTCAGCTGGAGACCAAGCTCGTAGTTCGCGAATCAACAACCTCTTTGAAGTAGCGGCGCAAGCTATCGAGGGGGAGTTTCAATGGGAGTTATTCGGCTGCGTTGATTCAGCGAGCTCGCCTGGCAGTCAGAGGGCCTCATCCGGCTGCGTTGAGTTGTTAAGTACATGCTCTGCGATTAACGCCACCATGCCCGGAATCATGCGGAAATGCGGGGGCAAGTCAATGATTGACAAAAATCAATCGCAAGGATGATCGTCAACGTCGGTAGCGGGGGTTAGACTGACAATCGCGCTCGAAACACCCTGCCTTTAATCCGAAGGTGCAGGATGTTTTCGGTGCAGATGGAGTAAGGACAAAACCTCATGCTTCTGAAGCTCATCCTCAGACACAGCAAACCCTACGCCGGTTGGATAACCGCCGTAGTGATCTTGCAGCTGGCCACCACAATAGCCACGCTGTACCTTCCAAGCCTGAATGCCAAAATCATCGATACCGGTGTGGTCAACGCCGACGTTGACTTCATCTGGCGAACCGGTGGAATCATGCTCGTGGTCGCCTTGGTGCAGGTAGCCACGGCGATCGGAGCCGTGTACTTCGGGGCCAAGACCTCGATGAGTATCGGCCGCGATATCCGCCAGTCGGTGTTTGAGAAGGTCTCCACCTTCTCCGCCCAAGACGTCAACAAATTCGGTGCTGCCACGCTGATCACGCGCGGCACCAACGACGTGCAGCAAGTTCAGATGCTCACCTTGATGGCGCTGAACTTCATGATCACCGCGCCAATCATGTCCATTGGTGGCGTGGTCATGGCCATCCGCGAAGATCCCGGACTGTCCTGGCTCGTCTGGGTGGCAGTTCCCCTGGTGCTTATCGTCGTAGGCATTCTGGTCATCAAGCTGATGCCGCTGTTCCGCGATATGCAGAAGCGCATCGATGGGATCAACGGTGTGCTGCGCGAGCAGATCACCGGCATCCGAGTGGTGCGTGCATTCGTGCGCGAGAAGCACGAAACCGATCGCTATGCAGATGCCAACCAGGAACTGACCATCCTTGGAATCAAAGTCGGCAACCTGTTTGTGCTGATGTTCCCCGCCATTTCGATGATCCTGCACCTTTCCACCGCAGCCGTGCTGTGGTTTGGCGGGCATCGGGTGGACAGCGGACAGGTGGAAGTCGGTGCGCTGACGGCATTCCTGCAGTACCTGCTGCAGATCCTGATGGCGGTCATGATGGGTACCTTCATGGCAATGATGGTTCCTCGTGCAATGGTTTCGGCAGACCGCATCGGTGAAGTCCTGGACAGCGAGCCGAGCATGGTCGACGCGGCGAACAACGGCATCGAACTGCCCACCCCGGGCACCGTTGAATTCCGCAATGTCACTTTCGGCTACCCCGGCGCAGACGCACCGGTGCTCTCTGACGTTTCATTCCTGGCCAAGCCCGGCCAGACTACCGCGATCATCGGTTCCACCGGCTCGGGCAAGACCACCTTGCTGAACCTGATCCCGCGGCTCTACGACGCCACCGAGGGTGAAGTGCTCATTGGTGGCGTCCCGGTCCGCGAACTTGGCCGCGAGCTTCTGTCCGAGAATATTTCGGCCGTTCCGCAGCGCCCCTACCTGTTCTCCGGAACCGTGGCAAGCAACCTGCGCTTCGGCGCACAGCAAGCCACGGAAGAAGAACTCTGGGAAGCACTGCGCATTGCGCAGGCGGATGATTTCGTCTCCGAGCGCGATGAGCAGCTCGACTCCAGGATCTCCCAGGGCGGCACCAACGTCTCCGGAGGCCAGCGTCAGCGGTTGTGCATCGCCCGCGCCTTGGCAGCGAAACCGAACACCTATCTCTTTGACGATTCCTTCTCCGCCTTGGACGTGAGCACCGATGCCAAGCTGCGCGCGGCATTGGAGGAACCGACCAAGGACGCTGCGGTCATTATCGTTGCCCAGCGCGTCTCAACGATTACCGGTGCAGACCAGATTTTGGTGCTGGAGCACGGAGCGATCGTTGCCCGAGGCACTCACGAAGAACTTCTTCAGTCCTCGGAAACCTACCAAGAAATTGTTTCATCCCAGCTCAGTGCGGAGGAGGTGGCCTAAGTGGCAGCGAAGAAAAAAGGCAGCGAGAAGCTCGCCGACATCGATGCGGACCTCGCTGAGGTAGACGAGTTCGAGGTGGCTGCGGCCTCCGGAGGCTGGGAGGAAACTCCGGTACGCAAGGCCGAGCACTTCTGGCCTTCAGCCAAACGGCTTATCGGCCTGATGGGCCCCTACAAGGTGGGCATGAGTGTAGTCTTCGCTCTGATCACCGTGTATGTGGTGCTCTCGGTCATTGCACCAAGGATCCTGGGCCGGGCCATGGACGTGATCTTTGCCGGTCTGATCGGCAAGGACATGCAGCTGCCGGCGGGAACCACCGCCGAGCAGGTCATCCAGGGGATGCGCGATGCCGGGCAGGATTCCCAGGCAGACATGCTCTCCCGAGTGGATTTCGTCCCCGGACAGGGCATTGATTTCGCTCAGCTCTCGCAGTACATCTTGATCGTGTTGGCCATGTACTTCGTGGCCTCGATCTTTTCCTGGGTCTCGGGCTGGCTGCTGAACAAGCTGGTCATGAAGGTGGTCTACAACCTGCGCAAGGATGTGGAAGACAAGATCAACAAACTTCCACTGAACTACTTCGACAGCCGCCAGCGCGGGGATATCCTCTCCCGAGTGACCAACGACGTGGACAACATCCAGAACGCCTTGCAGCAGGCGCTGAGCCAGCTGGTCCAGGCACTGATGACCGTTATCGGCATCGTGATCATGATGTTCGTGGTCTCCTGGCAGTTGGCGCTGATTGCTTTGGTTGCGCTACCGCTTTCGGGCGTCGGTGCAGGCATTATCGGTTCCAAGGCGCAGAAGCTGTTCACCGCGCAGTGGAAGAACACCGGTGCGCTCAACGGACAGATCGAAGAATCCTTCTCCGGCCATGAGCTCATGAAGGTCTTCGGCCGCGAGGATGACATGGTTGAGCGCTTCACCACGCGCAACGAAGAGTTGTACAAGGCAAGCTTCGGTGCGCAGTTCGTCTCGGGCATGATCATGCCGGTGATGAACTTCGTTTCCTACCTGTCCTACGTGGGCATCGCGGTAGTCGGCGGACTGCGCGTGGCTTCCGGCTCGATGAGCCTGGGCGATGCCACCGCATTCATCCAGTACTCTCGTGAGTTCACTCAGCCGCTGGGACAGATTGCCGGCGTGGCAAATATGCTGCAATCCGGCGTCGCCTCGGCCGAGCGAACTTTCGAACTGCTAGACGCTGATGAGCAGGAACCTGAGGATGCAAAGCAGGAACTGCCGGCACGTACCGACGGACACGTTTCCTTCGAGAACGTGAGCTTCTCCTACAACCCGGAGCAGCCGCTGATCGAGAAACTATCCTTCGATGCGGACCCGGGGCACACGGTGGCCATCGTCGGTCCCACCGGCGCGGGCAAGACCACGCTGGTGAACCTGGTGATGCGATTCTACGAGCTGAACTCCGGACGGATCATGCTGGACAACGTGAACATCACGCACCTGTCCCGTGCTGACCTTCGCTCGAAGGTCGGCATGGTGCTGCAGGATGCGTGGCTGTTCGGCGGATCCATTATGGAAAATATCCGCTATGGCCGCCTGGATGCCACGGATGAGGAAGTCATCGAGGCCGCGAAGGCGACCTTCGTGGACCGCTTCGTGCGTGCCCTGCCTGACGGCTACGACACGCTCATTGACGAAGAGGGCACTAACGTCTCCGCCGGTGAGAAGCAGCTGATCACCATTGCCCGCGCGTTCGTGGCCAATCCGTCGTTGCTGATCCTCGACGAGGCAACCAGCTCGGTGGATACGCGTACTGAGGTGCTGGTGCAGCGCGCTATGGCCGCGTTGCGCAGCGACCGAACCAGCTTCGTGATTGCGCACCGCCTGTCCACGATTCGCGACGCGGACACCATCTTGGTGATGGAAGCGGGCCAGATTGTGGAGCAGGGCAACCACGAGGAGCTATTGGCCACTCAGGGCGCCTACTACAACCTGTACCAGTCGCAGTTTGCCGGACCGGCCGAGGACGTGGATGCGAATCCGGATACCTCAGCCGTGCCGGTCACCGGTGGCATACCGGTTGCTGGTGCCCCCGCGCCACAAGAGGGCAACGAAATAAACTAGTGCCAGCTAGGCACGAGTCATGCCGCGGCGGAAGGGAGCTAATCCCAGCTGTCGCGGCATGGCTTTTTGGTTTGGCCATAGGGATTTATTGCCTGTTGGCTCGAGGAATTCGAGGCGAGCAATAATTCGAGCGGCGCAAGGTGGGTGACCACCCGCTGCCCAGAGCCTGCGGCAAGTCTAGGCGGTTCCCGCTGTCCGTCGCAGAGACTTCGCATATTCATCTAGTATTTTCAGCACCCCAACGTGCTGCCAAATACGGTTCCTGCTTCGTCCGGACTTCTCGACCAGCACACCGCGTTCAGTCAATACACCGAGCGCACGGTGGATGGCAGCGTCGCCCAATCCGAGCTGTTCTTTAAGATATCGGGCATTGACTACAGGCTGGGAGATCAAGCGTGGCAGTATCCTCCACGCTGCGGAGCTTGAGCGCAGGCCAACCAGCTTTGTAGCGGAGTCATCGAGCTGTGCAGCCATTGAGTCGATCAGATCCTTACCAGTGCTAGCCGCAAAGATTGAAGCATTGATGAAGTTCTGGATGATCGGGGCCGCGTCTCCGGCACGGAATGCTTCCAGCGCTTCAAAATAGCCAGCGGTATCACGGAGGATTCCCGCGGAGATTGGTGCCGTGGTGTATTGAGAAATTCGTCGGTGACGCAGTATCGAGTGGACCAGAGCCCGGCCTGTACGCCCGTTGCCGTCCACGAATGGATGGATCGTTTCGAACTGAGCGTGTGCGATTGCTGCTTGGACGATGGCAGGTAAGTCGGTGCGTGAAATGAATGCAACTAGGTCTTCGACTGCGTCACGAATCAGTTCATGGCTCGGTGCAACAAAGCTGGCACCGCGGGGTCCTGCGTTGTCTGTTCCCCCGATCCAGACGAGTTCTCTCCTAAGCTTGCCCGCTTCGGCTTCCATGCCAATTTGTTGATTCATCAAATTTTGATGCATAGAGAGAATGCTCTTCAAACTGATCTGATTGGCAAGGGAGAGCGCAGATTCCATTGCGTGGACATTTCCAACAACTGTTCGAGCGTTGACTTTATCGCCTTCATCGATCTCCGCCAGCGCGAGTTGGCGAGCCGTTGTGGTGAGCTGCTCGATCTGGCTACTGGAGGAGCTCTCGGTCCGGAGCAAAACGCTGGACATGGGTCCGAGCTCAGGGTTTTCAGTGCCAAGTCTCAGCAGTGAGTAGACGTCAAAATCCTGGAGAGCATGTATGGCTTCTTCAAGCCCGGTGATCACTAACGAATCTGGCTGGGGATACCAATTGGCGATTTGCGCTGGCAACGCGGAGGTGTAGGAGCCTGTTTGCCGCCGAACTTCAGCATTGGAGAAGATATGCGGATTTGCGGGTTTCCAGAAATGGTTTTCGTACTTCATGGGAGGGAAGTCGAATGAAGCAGATGCGTTTCGGGAATCAGCCATGACGTTCCTCCAAAGTGATAGCAAGAAATATCTTACTATCACTTTCCTAGAAAGTGATAGTAAGGAATCTTGTTACTATCACTTCCGGGCTTTGCGCACAGCGATCTTAGTCGATGTTCCGGTCAGGAATTCAGGCCGTATTTCCGCGGTTTATATTCACCACGTTCACATCCGGATGGCTCATGCGGGTGTTCTCAAACCCGACCGAGTCGTCGAAACCAGGCTGAATTTCTTCGATGGGTCGCCAGCATTCCTCCGACGCATCTCCGCGCACACTGAAAGTCGCAGCGACATCGAGAATGCCGCGCAATACGTTCCCGTAGGAGGAGAGGATCGGATCCGATGGCGGGACTTGCCTCGGTGTTCAGCGATGACCGAGATTCCACTGCACAGGTCATGGACTACGACGCCGGGATTCTAGGCGTGGCAGGATTCAGCAGATAACACCGGGCTGAAGCTGGTGGATTAGTACCAGCTTGGCTGGTCTCGTACTGGTAAAGACTGCGAAGGTATATTTCGGCTCCGCGAATCTAGATTTCTGCCTTAGCTTCACTTCAAGTGAAAGCTCGCGCTGAAGCCCTTCGACTTGCCGAGGGGCTCCAGAGCGTTGGGGGAGAACGAGTTCATTTGGCGGCGTTTGGATTGGTAGCTTTGCCATCTAGCCACAAAGTATTACTGGCATCTGCGTGGACTGTGCCGCTACCAACATGTTTGTCGCTGATTTGCGTACCTTTGGTGATCACATGAACCATAGCCATGGCATGGCCACGCCCCAAACCATGTTCTTCCTTGAGCCACTGGATTATTGGAGTCGCTTTGGTGGCGGAACCGAATCCACGATCAGTAGCCTGTGCTAACAGCTGCCGTGGGGTGAGCCCTGTCTTGGTTTCAATCGTATCGAGATAGGCCTGAAATGACATGTGGTTGCCTTCGCAGCGAAGAGGAACGTGGGTTATCAACCTATACCGAGGAATTATGGGCGACAAGGGCTAAGTCTTCGCAGCCATTCCTCATAACGTTGTGCGCACTTTTCGATCGGTTCATAGCACTTCCACTTGGCACCGTCCCTTGCACTTGTTGTGCCCAGCACAAGAACCCGCGGCACCGTATTTCCGAATTCTGCTGGTGCACCGGAACGATTCGTCGATTTTTTGTCAAATGTTTCTATAATTTGCGCAGACCAAAGCATAGACTGTGGCTATCTGGCGGCAAATCCTTCTAGAAAGAGATGAACATGTCACAGTCATCATCACCCACCCTGAGCTCGCGGTTGACCGCAGAGTTCCTCGGTACCTTCGTACTGGTCTTCGGCGGTTGCGGTTCGGCCATCTTCGCCGCTCAGGTTCTCGACGGCGAGACCGTCAATATGGGTATCGGTTTCCTCGGAGTAGCGCTTGCCTTCGGACTGACCGTTTTGGTCATGGTCTACGCGGTTGGCCATATTTCCGGCGGACACTTCAACCCAGCGGTCACCTTGGGCGCCGCGCTCGCCAAGCGTGTGGAATGGAAGGCAGTTCCTTCCTACATGATCACCCAGGTCATCGCCGCCTCGGCGGCCGGTGCCGTGCTCTTCGCCATTGCCTCCGGGAAAGATGGATTCAACGCGGTCGAGTCGGGCTTTGCCTCGAATGGTTATGCCGACCGATCACCAGATGGCTACTCGCTGGTTTCGGCTCTGGTTGCCGAAATCGTGCTGACCGCGATCTTTCTGTACGTCATTCTGGGTTCAACCGATCGGCGCGCGCCGGCAGGTTTCGCCGGGGTTTCCATCGGTCTGTCTTTGACCCTGATTCACCTGATCTCCATCCCAATCACCAATACCTCGGTCAACCCGGCTCGGTCCTTGGGTGTTGCCTGGTTCGCCGGACCGGAAGCGCTCGGCCAGGTTTGGTTGTTCATCCTCGCGCCGCTGGTCGGTGCGGCCATTGCCGGTCTGAGCTACTCGAAGATCTTCTCCGATCTGGTGACCGCCGAGGCAGCGAAGTAGCTCCTTGAGCTTCACCGGCTGAGCGCAGCAGAATTTGCTGGGCTCAGCCGGTGTCGTTTGCGGGCATATTGAGTCGCTTTTCATAGGATTCAACGACGAACCCAGGCTATGGATGCAAGGGGTGGTGCGCTCAATCGATAGTCTAGGTACATGCAGCAGCCCCCGCCCTACCCACAGCAGTATTTCCTGCCACGCCGCAAGCAACGGGTCTTCGACCCCGGAGCGATGACCCGCGGTGACTGGTGGACGGTGGGTTCATACATTGTGTTCTTCGTCCTTGGTGGAGCGGCACTCATTGGGCTGATCCCGGGTTACTTCACGGCCTTCGAAACCGAAGAGCAAGCACTCTTTGGAATCAACCTGATTCTCTACACCAGCTTCTTCATCCTGGCCATGGTCCAGTGCGGAGCGCACTTCTTCGACTCCTTCAAAACCATGAAGTACTACCCGTGGGCCAAATGGCTGATGCTTCCCGGTGGATGGCTGCTGACAATCATCTTCTCCGCCATCGTGACAACGATCTTCGGCGGGCCGCAGATCAGCGCAAACCAGGAAGCCCTGCAGGGCATGACCACCGCCGTCCCGCTCCCGGTGATGTTCGTCGTCACCGCGGTCTTCGGCCCCTTTGTCGAAGAGTACCTCTTCCGCCACCTGCTGATCGGCAAGCTTTCACGCAAGCTCAATATCTGGGTGTGCGCGCTCATTTCCACGCTGATTTTCGCCGGAATCCACTTCCTCAATGGCGGCGGAATCGCCTCGATCGTCCAGGTCCTGCCGTACCTGATGCTCGGAATTCTGATGTCCCTGGCCTACATCCTTTCGGGCAAGTCGCTGGCTTACGCCTACCTGCTGCATTTCATCAACAACGCCATGGCCCTGCTCATGCTCTACTTGGTCTACCCGCTGCTTCCGACCGGCGTCTAGGTTGAGCTTTACCGGGCACGAACCGCATTCGGTTCCCTATCGTGGCATGCTGCTGGCGCTTTTCGCCAGCGGCGTTGCCACCTTCTCCCAGCTTTATTCGGTGCAAGGGCTTCTGCCAAGTATTGCCCAAGAGCTGAACATCAGTTCATCTCAGGCAGCATTGACGGTTTCCGCGGCCACCTTGGGTCTGGCGCTCGCGGTCACTCCCTGGGCCATCATTTCTGACCGCATTGGGAGGAGGCGGGTAATCGCGATTGCGCTGCTCTCCTCGGTGGTCCTAGGCCTGACCAGCTCCATGATGACGGGTTTCGAACCGTTGATCGTGATCCGCTTCCTCGAAGGCATTGCGCTTGCAGGTGTTCCGGGTAGTGCCCTGGCCTACCTTGCCGACGAACTGACCCCTCGAGCGGTCGCCCTGGCCAGCGGTACTTACATATCCGGCACCACCCTTGGCGGGTTGGCCGGGCGCTTGGTGGCCAGCTGGGTGGGGGAACCGGCGGGATGGCGCTGGGGCGTCGCGGCGGTCAGTGTGATGGCGGCCCTGGGTACCCTGTTCTTTCTGCTCAAGGCCCCTGCAGCGCTCGGATTCATCCCGACCGAGCAACGCGGCTTGCGACCCATCCTGGGCAAATTCAAACGGGCGTTCGGCGGACGCATGCCACTGCTGTACCTGCAGGGCTTCTTGCTGATGGGTGGCTTTGTCGCCGTCTATAACTACCTGGCTTTCCGGTTGGAAGCACCGCCGTTTTTGGTCCCAGCTTCCCTGGCTTCCCTAGTATTCATCGCCTACCTATCCGGAACATGGTCTGCCGTGGCTAGCGGGCGCTTGATCGCCAAAATTGGCCGACGTGGGGCATTGCTGCTGAGCACGGTCCTCAGCATGTCTGGCCTGTTGCTGACCTTGTCCGGAACCCTGGTGGTGATCATAGCGGGGATGATTATCTTCACCGCTGGTTTCTTTGCCGCTCATGCGGTGGCCAGTGGTTGGGTTCCGCTGCTTGCACCCGCCACTCGCGCCCAAGCAGCGAGCCTCTACAACCTCTTCTATTATGTGGGTTCTTCGCTGCTTGGATGGCTTATTGGTATTCCTTTCATGCACTTTGGCTGGCCCACGGTGGTTTTGTGCGTGGCGCTATTGCAGGTGGTGGCCGTCATCTTTGCCTTTCCATTGAAACAAAAGAAGTGATCCGTAACATCGAATAACCTTTTATCGTGCTTAATGAACCGTTCACCGTTTAGTATTATCGTGATTTTGTGAGCTGAGGAATACCGGTCTGTGATGGGCCGGACAATAGCTAGTGGACTTAATTTCGAGACACCGAGACGGAAGTACAACATGAGTAGAGATGTCGCCGATTCTTCGGCCTCACCAACCACCCTGGCCAAGACTCTGGGCAACTGGGACGCACTGGCCCTAGGCTTTGGCGCCATGATCGGTTTCGGCTGGGTAGTGCTCACCGGAGGCTGGCTCGATAACGCCGGCACCATGGGCGCCGTGTGCGCAATGCTCGCCGGTGGTGCCATTATGGCCATCGTCGGGTTGACCTATGCCGAGCTCACCGCGGCGATGCCCAAAGCCGGCGGAGAGCACAACTTCATCCTTCGCGCGCTTGGCGCGCGGCCCTCATTCATCGGTTCGTGGGCGATTATCGGTGGTTACGTAACCATCGTTGCCTTCGAAGCGGTGGCCTTCCCACGCACCGTTGAATACATCTTCCCGGGCATGAGCAAGATTCCGCTGTGGACCGTGGCAGGATTCGAAGTGAATCTCACCTGGGCGCTGGTAGGCGTCGCTGCGGGCTTACTCGTGACCTGGATCAATATTCGCGGCGTGAAACAAGCTGGTGTCGTACAGACCTTCACTGTGCTGTTCCTGATGGCCATCGGCCTGCTGATGATCTTCGGTTCGGTCACCGGCGGCTCGGGCGAGAATATGGAACCATTCTTCACTCCGGGCATGAGCGGCTTCTTCGCTGTGCTGGTCGCCGTACCATTCCTGTTCATCGGCTTCGATGTGATCCCGCAGTCGGCCGAAGAAGTGAAGATCCCGGCCAAGCAGATCGGCAAGCTGGTGGTAATCTCCGTGGTGCTTGCAACCCTTTGGTACGTGATGGTGGTCTTGACTACCGCCTCAGCCATGCCCGCCGCCCAGCTGGCCGGTGCAGACATCGCAACCGCAGACGCCTTCGGTGCGCTGTTCAACTCCGAATTCATGGCCAAGGTCCTCATTGCCGGTGGTCTCGCAGGCATTTTGACCTCGTGGAACTCCCTGCTGTTGGGTGCCTCGCGTCTGGTCTACTCCATGGCACGCGGTGGCATGCTCCCTGCCTGGTTTGGCAAGCTGCACCCTAAGTACCAGACCCCAGCGAATGCTTTGATGTTCATTGGCGGGCTGTCCTTGCTGGCGCCGTTCTTCGGTGCAGAGATGCTCGGTTGGCTAGTTGACTCGGGCGCACCAAGCATCATCATCGCCTACTTCCTGGTCTCGGTGACCTTCCTGATCTTGCGTCGCCGGGAGCCGAAGATGGACCGTCCGCTCCGTGTAGCGGGCAAGGGGCGCGGAGGCGAGATCATTGGATACGCTTCGGCGCTGCTGACCGCTGCATTGTTCTTGCTCTACATGCCTGGCATGCCTGCCTCGCTGAGCTGGGAACCGTGGCTGATCTTCGGCGCCTGGTGGTTGCTCGGCGCTTTGTTCTTCGTCAAGGTTCCGGGCGGCATCAAGCCAGGCCCACAGGCCGAGGAAGAAGTTCTGGCACGGGTTTTGGCGCGTAAGCGCTAAGAATCTGCGCAATTCAAGAGGTCCAAGGACTGCCCAGAAAGGGACGGCCCTTGGGCCTTTTGGCGTATTGGTTCGACTCCTGGCTTCAAAGTCTGAGGTTTCGGACAATTGGTGAGTTGCGGGTCACATAGCTAGGTGCGGATCGGGTGTTATTGATACTTGACCCGAGGTAGCTGCGCGCAGCCCTCCTGCCAATGAGAAATAGGTCCGCCATGACATCAGAATCAGTGACAACGCAACCCGCACGGTTCTCCCACGTCACCAAGTTCATCGTCTTCAGCCTCATCGGCATCATCATGTTTTTTGTGCCGATTACGCTCAACGGCACGAGCACGATACCCCTTGATCATCTGGTGACCTTTATCCGCAATTCGCTGGGGCCCGCGGTGCCGTTCTACATCCTGGCGCTGCTGCTGGCGGGAACCATCCTGCCCTTCAGCAACGGCGGCTGGAAAGCTTCGAAGCTGCGGATGGCTTTTGCCTTCGCCAACGTGGTGGGACTCGCGGTGGGCGCGGTGCTGATCTTCGGCGGGGGACCGGGGTGGCTGACCGAGGAGAGCATGGGTCCATTCCTGCTCAACAAGCTAGTCATCCCGGTGGGGCTGATCGTTCCCATTGGCGCGATCTTCCTAGCGCTGCTGGTGGGCTACGGACTTATGGAATTCTTGGGCGTGCTCTGCCAGCCAGTGATGCGCCCGCTGTGGCGCACCCCCGGACGCTCCGCGGTGGACGCGGTTGCCTCCTTCGTGGGCAGCTACTCGCTGGGCTTGCTGATCACTGACAGGATGTACCGCGGCGGGCGCTATACCGGGCGCGAAGCAGCCATTATTGCCACCGGCTTCTCCACGGTCTCCGCAAGCTTCATGATCATCGTGGCCAAGGCGCTGGACCTGATGGAGCACTGGAGCCTGTACTTCTGGCTTGCCCTGGCGGTCACCTTCGCCGTCACCGCGATCACCGTGCGCATCCCGCCGCTGAGCAGAATCAAGGATGAGACTTATCTGGGCGTCGAGCACCTTGCGGAGCAAAAGATCTCCGGACGGCGGATGGCCACCGCCTGGAAGGAAGCGCTCGCCGCGGTGGGCCGAGCCCCGAGCTTCGGCAAGAATATGCGCGACAACATCTGGGACGGGCTGAAGATGGCCATGGCCATTCTGCCCTCGATTCTCTCCGTCGGGCTCGCCGGGCTGCTGCTGGCCCGCTACACCCCGATTTTTGACTGGCTGGGCTACCTGTTCGTGCCATTCGCCTGGGTGGTCGGCCTGGAAGATCCGCTGCTGGTCGGCAAGGCCTCGGCCACGGGTATTGCCGAGATGTTCCTGCCCGCAACGCTGGCCGCCGGGCATGAGTCGATCGAGCTGCGCATGGTGGTCGCCATCGTGTGCGTCTCGGCGATCATCTTCTTCTCCGCGCTGGTTCCGTGCCTGCTGGCCACCAGCATTCCGCTGCGTCTGCGCGATATGGTCATCATCTGGTTCATCCGCGTCGCGCTGACCATCCTGATCGCGACACCGCTGGTGCGCCTGCTGCTGTAGCTCAGGTCATCGAATCGTTGCTGCCGCTGGCCCAAGCCGCGTAGCGGCCGGCAGAGAACGCAACGATCTCGCCCGCCCGCTCGGGCACGACGCTGGCAAAGTTGTTGTAGAGCCGCTCGAAACTCATGGTGGCCAGCTGGGCAGCTATGCGTCGCACTACGGGCCCGGAGAGCGGGATCCGGTTGGGATAGCTGCGCAGGAAAGTGACATTCCCATCTGCCACGGGAAACACCCCGTCCCCAGCCAGAAGAACCCCCTGCGCCGAGGCCCCCTCTTCCCAGAGAGCCACGGTGCTTCCGGGGAAATGGCCACCGATCTGCTCGAGCCGGATCCCGGGAAATGGTTCGAAAGGTTCGGACCAGAGCTTAATATTCGGGCTGCTGCGTTGAACCCAGTTCTGGTCGGCCGCCGCAACATAGATGGGTGCCTGATTGAAGGCGCTGCTATAGGCGGATTGCACGCCATACATATGCGGGTGGCTGGCTACGATCCCTTGCACTCCGCCGCGCTCGCCGATCGCTTCGAAGGTCCGTTGGTCGAGCAATCCGGGCACCTCGAAGAGCAGGTTTCCGTTTCTTGTCTGCACGAGCAGAGCACTTTGGCCGATTCCGATCTCGGGGGAACTAAAGGAGGTAAGCCCGGGTTCCAGCTCATGGATTTGGATTTCATGCCCTGCATCCAAAAGTTCGGCGCGGTGAGTCCAGCGCTGAATTCCATTCGGTACATACTGGCGTTCGTCGACACAGATGGGGCAGAATTCTGGTGGTTCGGCCGCCGGCTCGAACTCAACGGCGCAGGCAGCACACTGCCAATCGATCAGTTGCATAGATTTACCTCCGGAAAAGGGCGCGGGGGTGTCCCAGCCTAACCGGGTTATCCGTTGCTGCACAGGGTCAGAACAAAACCCACCCAATCACGGCGCTGGAGATCACCAGTATCCATGGCGGAGTTTTCCAGGAGTGCAGAGCCACGAATCCGAGCGCCGCGAGAACCAGAGTAGGGACGGTGGACGCGCCTTGCAGGAACACTGGGGAGTAGAGCGCGGCGGCCAAAAGCCCCACCACTGCAGCATTAACCCCGAGCAATGCCCGCCGCGCCGTACTCGAATGGCGTAGGCGTTGCCAGAACGGAAGCGCGGCCGCGACCAGCAAGGCCGAGGGCACGAAGATCGCAACCAATGCAATTGCCGCTCCGAGCACTCCGCTTGGCCCTGGCTGGAAGACCACTCCTAGATATGCGGCGAAAGTGAACAGGGGTCCCGGCACGGCTTGGGCCGCAGCATATCCGGCGAGGAATGCGTCATGCTCTATGAGTCCAGCGCCCACCGTTTGTGTTTCGAGCATTGGCAGCACTACGTGGCCACCGCCGAAGACCAGCGCGCCGGTGCTGTAGAAGATCTCGATCAGTCGCAGGGCGCCGTGATCGAATACTGCGGCGGCCACCGGCAACCCGATCAGCAGAATTGCAAAGATGGCTAAGCAAGCCAAGGCGCTGCGCCGGGAATGACGGGCGAAGCTAAAATCGGTCCGTTCCGGTCCTTCGGCGCTGTTGCGAAGCCATAGCAGGCCGATCAGTCCCGCGCCGAGGATCACGGCGACTTGGATGACAGGGGAAGGAAATAGCAGCACCAAGGCCATCGCCGCCACCGCTAGAGTTGCGCGCGGCGCGTCAGGAGCGAGGGTCTTTGCCATCCCCAGAACTGCATGCGCTACCACCGCGACGGTAGCGGCTTTGAGCCCGATGATCCACCCATCCCCGATCAGCGAATCGAGGCTGTCCGCCGCCAGAGCGAATAACACCAGCAGGATCGCCGAGGGCAGGGTGAACGCGGCCCACGCGGCGAGCAATCCCAAGGCACCGGAGCGTTGCAAGCCCAATGCCATGCCGACCTGGCTCGAAGCTGGTCCGGGCAAAAACTGGCAGAGGGCTACGACATCCGCGTAGGCGCTTTCGCTTAGCCATTTTCTTTTGACCACGAATTCTTCACGGAAGAATCCCAGGTGGGCGGTGGGACCTCCAAAGGAAGTGAGTCCCAGTTTGAGGAAAGCCGCGAAAACCTCGCCGACCGACCCAGCTGGACGTTGGTCGGCGGGCGCTGCGCTGGGGGATGAGGTCATAGCAGAAGTATTTCATCTCGGGAATGCGACTGCTTAGTTGCAAGGCTAAGCACAGGTAAACGCAGGGTGAAGTCTTTGGTGTCAGCGGGGGAATCGCCGTTGGCCTCAGTCAGTTCGTAGAGTAGGACTTGTGAATGCAGAAAAGTCTCGGACAACCTCCCCAACGCTAGCCAAGCAGATCCTGGTGCTGGCAGTTCCCGCTTTGGGGGCATTGATCGCCGAGCCACTATTTTTGATGGCCGATTCGGCCATCGTGGGACACCTAGGTGTTGCTGAGCTCGCTGGGGCGGCCCTTGGCACCACCGTGCTGCATACCGCGGTGGGCCTGATGATCTTCCTGGCCTACGCGACCACTCCTGCGGTCGCGCGCGCTTTAGGTGCAGGGCAGCAGGCACGCGCCATGGCCGCCGGACGTGACGGTATGTGGTTTGCGGTGGCTTTGGGCATCGTCTTGTCGGTGGCGGGATTCATTTTTGCCAAGCCGCTGGTGAAGCTGATGGGCGGAGAAGGGCAGACCCTCGAATTTGCGGTGGACTACATCCAGTATTCAATGCCCGGGCTCACCGCCATGCTGCTGGTCCTCGCAGCAACCGGTGTGCTGCGCGGAATGCAGGATACCAAAACGCCGCTGGTGGTCGCCACTGCGGGATTCGGCCTGAATATCGTGCTGAACTTTATGTTGGTGTACGGGTTGCATATGTCCGTGGCAGGTGCCGCCTTGGGAACCTCGATCGCTCAATGGCTGATGGCTCTGGTGTATTTATGGATGCTCGTACCGCGTATCCGGAAGGCAAAGATCCACCTGCGTCCAAGCTGGGCGGGTTTCATTTCCACCGGCCAGGTTGGTTCATGGCTCATGTTGCGAAACCTGACCATGCGCGTGGCATTGCTGCTGACGGTGGTCGTGGCAACCAACGCAGGAGAGCTGACGCTGGCGGCGCACCAGCTGGTCTTCACCATCTTTTCCTTCCTGGCCTTTGCTCTGGATGCCTTGGCCATTGCGGCCCAAGCGCTCATTGGCAAGGAACTCGGCGCAGGGGACGCATCCCAGGTTCGCCAGCTCACCGGGATCATGAGCCGGTGGGGGATTTACTTTGGAATATTCACCGGGCTGTTGCTGCTTGCCACCTCATGGGTGTTCCCGATGATGTTTACTCCGGACACCGAGGTTCACCGTCTGACCACCATCGGGTTGTGGATCTTGGCGCTCTCCCAGCCCTTGTGCGGGTTGGTATTTGTCCTGGATGGCGTGTTGATTGGCGCCGGGGATGCGAAGTATCTGGGCATTGCAGGAACCATCAACCTGCTCGCCTATCTGCCCATGTTGTGGGCGGTGCAGCACTTCGCTGTTGGACCGCAGGCGGCGATCTTGTGGATCTGGGTGGTCTTCGCCATCGGCTACATGCTGGCGCGTGCCATCACCCTGGGGCTGCGAGCCCGCGGCGACGCGTGGATGCGCCTAGGGCAGTGAGCATCGTTGCCTCACAGCGCGGCGAACGTCAGCCGGACCGCGAGCCGTGCCATCGAATTGCTGGACAAGGACGTAGATGTTGCCATGCAGCTGATGGGCGTGGCAATGGTTGCCGAGCCTAATGACAGCCTGTTCCGCCGCCGTGGTTAGCCCGCGGACGCACCTGCTAAATGTGACTTAGCTTTGACTCGGCTGAATCTTTGTTCTATCGCCGGTAGAATGGGGGTGTGCCAGCACCAAAAACCACCCCAGCCCAAGCCCAAGACGTCTTCCGCCCAGTATTCCTGCGCGGACTCGGCGCCTTGGTCTACTCGCTCATCTCGATATTCTGGATCAACGCGGATCAGACCGTGCTGTCCTACGCGACCGGCGCGCTGCTGGTGGTGACCGGTGTCTTCATGTGGCAGTACGTCACCGTGCCGTCCGCTCCGGAGAAGTCCCGCGGGGCCTACGCGCTAGGTGCTGGACTAATGCTGCTGGCAGGCATCGCTAGCGTGTTCGCCACCACCCCCATGTGGGTTGCCTATCTTGCGGCCTTCGCGTTTTTCGTCACCGGCGTGGTCGAACTCTACGTATTTGTGAAACTCCGTGCGCAGTTCCCGCCGTTCCGCAACCAACTGATCACCGCCGCGGTTTCGATGATACTGGCCATTGCCCTGCTCTTCGGCACGTCGCTGGATGCTCACGGCATGTTTGGCCTCATCGGCGGCGGCACCATAATCTTCGCGGTCTTTGAACTGATCGCCGCGTTCGGCCATCGCCACGACGCTAAGGCGCTGGCGGAGACCGAAATCGAAAACAACTAATACTTTTAGGTCAACGGGAAAAGTAGAAACGGAGTTCCTGGTGGGAAACAACTCGCAGAAGAAGCAACCGTGGAGCCAGTCAATTAAAGGCCCACTGAGCTTCTCACTGTTGCTGGCTATCGTAGCCGGAGTGGTCGGCATGATCTCCTCGACCGGAGGCTCGCAAAACCCAATTCGTTTTGACATTGGGCTGGTCTGCTTCGGGGTGGCCTTCGTCGCCAGCTTACTGATCATTTCGGTGCTCACCATGGCAGGCAAGGAAAACGACTCTGAGCTGGGCAAGGGAACTGGTGTGAACCGGTCCTCGGCCAAACCGAACAATAAGTTCGAAGACTAGAATCCCGCGTCGACAACGCGCTGGGTCCACCTTCACGGCGGACCCAGCGCGTTGTCGTTAGCTTGGCGGCCAACGCACCGCACCGAAAAAGAACGCCATTTTCAAGGATTGACACGTGAACAACACGAAACAGACGTCGAGAAGCAGCCACACCCCACTGGGCGAGCAGCTGATTCGACGTAAATCAATCCACTCCATGACGACCGAGGCGGCAGACAACGCCGGTCTGGGGCAGCTCAAGCGCAGCTTCGGGGTGCTGCAGCTGACCATGATCTCAGTAGGTGCGACGCTGGGTACCGGCATCCTGGTGATCCTTGGCGATTCGGTGCCTGTGGCAGGTCCGGCCATCTGGATCGCGTTCGTGCTCGCTGGCGTCACCGCGCTTCTCTCGGCGGTCTCTTACGCTGAAATGGCCGGAATGGTCCCGGTGTCCGGTTCCAGTTATTCCTATTCCTACGCCACCATGGGAGAAGGAGTGGCCTGGATCTGCGGTTGGTGCCTGATCCTTGAATACGCGGTCTCCGCAGCTGCGGTGGCCGTAGGCGCTGGCGCATATGTGAACCAGACGCTGGAGATCTTCGGCCTGAACCTTCCAGCGTCTCTGGCCAGTGGTCCGGTAGACGGCGGCGTCATCAACCTGCCGGCACTCATCACGGTGATCCTAGCTACCCTGCTCTTGGCCCGAGGTGCCCGCGAATCGGCCCTGGCGAACACCGCAATGGTGATGGTCAAGATCGCCATCCTGGTGTTCTTCTCCATCGTCGCATTCACCGCCTTTGACGCGGGGAACTTCGCCCCGCTGCTTCCGATGGGTGCAGCCGGAGTGAGCGCCGCCGCTTCGATGGTGTTCTTCTCCTACATCGGCTTTGACGCCGCGTCTACCGCCGGTGAAGAAGCGAAGAACCCGCAACGCGATATGCCGCGCTCAATAATCATCTCCATGGTTTTGGTGACCACCGTGTACGTGTTGGTGGCAGTGGCCGCGGTAGGCGCACGTAACTGGCAGTGGTTTGAAAGTGCCCAAGCGGCCCTGGTGATGATCGTTTCCGAGGTGACCGGGCAACGCTGGCTGGTGCTGCTCTTCGCTCTGGCCTCGGTGATCGCCATCATCTCGGTGGTGCTAACCACCCTCTACGGCCAGACACGCATCCTGCTGACCATGGGACGCGACGGACTGGTGCCGAAGGCTTTTGCCAAGGTCTCCCCAAGGACCCACACCCCGGTCATCGGTACGCTCATCGTCGGTAGCGCCGTGGCGATTACCGCCTCGCTGATCCCCTTGGGCGAACTGGCCGAGGCCACGAGCATCGGAACACTCTTCGCCTTCGCTCTGGTGGGGGTAGCGGTCATCTTCCTGCGCCGGACCCAACCAGATGCACCACGTACCTTCAAGGTGCCCTTCTACCCGCTGACCCCGATCCTCGGAATCGCCGCGTGCTTGTTCCTGATGTTCAACCTCGGCACGAATACCTGGGCAGTCTTTGGCATCTGGATGGTTGTCGGATTTATCGTGTATCTCAGCTACGGACGCAAGCATTCTCGCTTGGGTGCGCTGCACACCGATTCATATCGCGAGACACTAAAGTCGAAATAATTCTGCTCCGAGTTAGGCTGTGAGTTGAACAACTCTCAAGACCTCACAGCCCAGGAGCAGCCATGCAGCAAGAAGCGATCAGCACAGCGGATCTCTACGACGAATTCGAAGAGCAGATCCAGTCGATTTCACTGCAGTTCCAATCATTCGGCGCGCGCGAAAGCTTCTCGGGACCTGCAAAAACAATCAAGTGTTTTGAAGACAATGTACTGATTAAGTCTGTCTTGAACACCCCGGGTGAAGGCCAGGTGCTGGTGGTAGATGGCGGCGGATCGCTGCGTTTTGCACTTATGGGAGACATGATCGCCCAAGCCGCGGTGGACAACGGCTGGGCCGGAGTCATCATCAACGGTGCGGTGCGGGACCGCGTTGAGCTGGCAAAGATGGATCTTGGCATCAAGGCGTTGGGGAGCAACCCACGCAAGACCGTGAAACGCGGTGGCGGATTCAGTGATCTGAGCATCGAAATTGACGCGGTCACCATCCGCCCCGGCGCCATGGTGTACGCCGACGCGGACGGTGTGCTGGTCGAGCGCTAAGAGCTTGACCTACCCCGCGAGGTGTCTTCCGCCTCCCGTATTTCCTTGACCCCACTCTTCAACGAACTCAGCGGTGCTCAACTCCTCTAGATCCTTGCGAATCTGAACGATCAAGCGTTCGGCTTCTTCAAGGTTGGAGGTTTGCATGCGCAATAGAATTGCATCATTTTTCAAGGAATGAACGACTACCTCGGCGCCGCGCGCTTCAAACTCTGCGTCGCCGAGCGTAGCGGAGGCGATAGCTGCGGCCCACCGGCCGGCTGCCTTCAGCGGGGAATCCTCGCTGGCTTCAAGGCGTGCCTCATATTCTTCGGATGCGTGTGCTTCACCGGTCATGATCTGGCCTTTCGACTGCAACGACAGGATGCTCCTGTTATCCAATCATCTTAGGGTCGAAGCGGTGAATAACGCGACCTATTTAGGATCCAGTTTTCGCTTTTCGCGCCCTGTAGGCACGAACATGCTCACGGTTGGCGCAGTTCCCGGTGTCGCAATATAACTTCGAACGGTTACGCGACAGGTCCAGCAGGGCCGAGCCGCAATCGGTAGAAGCGCAGATGCGTAAGCGTTCCCGCCCGCCGGACCGGATCACCTCGGCCAAAGCCATAGCTGCATCCACCGCCATGCGGTCGTAGAGCGGAGCCCTGGTAGTGGTCGCGTGCAGGTGGTAACCCCATTTTTCGTTCTTGATCAGCTGGGGCTGGGCATTGACATTGCGCAGTATCTGATTGACTTTGAAGACCGCGTCATCCTCATCGGTGGTCCAGATACCTTTGAGCTGGGCGCGTAGCTGGCGGATGGAACGCAGCTCTGACTGGTCTTGGGCATGGAGGCCACTGAAATTTTCGGTGCGCAAGAACTCATCTAGATCCGGCACCGTGGAAAGCAAGTCGATGAAAGAAACCTCGGTATTTAATAGGTTCACAATGGTGCGCAGCGACGCTTCAATATCTGGTGCAAAGGTCATAAATGATTCCCGGGATGTTCGTGGATTGACGCGAGTTCAAGCGAATCCGTATTGTCATGATCATATAATCTTTTGCTCCTGAATCACCTTCGTGTTTAGATACCGCATGTCGTTTAAGAGCATTCGTAGCAAAGGCCTACCAGCACATGTCGCAACCCCAGAAGTCACCAGTTCCTCCGGCATCAATGCTGAGTTCAGCACGTCCCCACGGACAGCTAGCCGGGATCTGGATTGCTTTGGCTTCCTCGGCTGCTTTCGGGCTGTCCGGCTCATTCGCCAAGGGGCTATTCGAGGCCGGCTGGACCCCGGCAGCAGCGGTGGCGGTCCGCATGGCAGGGGCCGCATTGGTGCTCGCAATCCCAGCACTCCTGGCGATGCGTGGGCGCTGGACCTTGCTGCGCACCAACTGGGTCTCGATTCTGCTGTTCGGGTTCTTCGGGGTCGGCGCCTGCCAGCTGTGTTATTTCCTGGCGGTTGAACGCCTCGACGTGGGGGTGGCTCTGCTCCTTGAATATTTGGCGCCGGTGTTGATCGTGCTGGTGCTCTGGATGCGGCACAAGAAGCGTCCCTCGGTCGCGACGATCGGCGGCACCTTGCTTGCCCTCGCCGGCTTGATTGCAGTGCTGGATCTTAGCGGAACCTCTTCTTTGGACCCCATCGGAATTCTGTGGGGGCTGGGGGCCGCAGTCGGCTTGACCGTGTATTTCTTCGTCAGCGCCCGGGTTGATGGTGCTTTGCCGCCGATTATCCTGTCGGCCGGGGGAATGCTGGTCGGGGCTCTCTCGTTGGCGCTGGTGGGTCTGTTCGGCATCCTGCCGATGCGCGCCGAATTTGGCAGTGGGTCCTTCGCTGGAGTGCAAGTTCCGTGGTGGGTTGCCTTGCTGGGTTTGATCTTGATCGCCACGGTATTCTCCTACACCACCGGAGTGATGGCCGCCCGGGCCCTTGGCTCCAAGGTAGCCTCCTTCATTTCCTTGACGGAGGTGCTCTTCGCGGTGATCTGGGCGTGGCTCCTGCTCTCCGAGCTGCCCGGGCCGATCCAACTTTTCGGCGGACTGCTGATCGTGCTGGGCGTGGTGTTGGTGCGCATCGACGAGTTGCGCTCCGCGAGAATCCGCCGCTGAGCCTGGCCAACCGCTCCTCTGACGCTGGCGTGTGAATTATCCACGGATTCCATCACTTGATTTCTGTGAACGGCTCAAACTCTCGCGCTTTGCGCGCATAGACAAGGTCGCTGCACGCAATGCCAAGGACAGCGCCGAGCCCGCGACGCAGACTTGGAGAACACGGCGTGCATGATCCGGGTCACCGTAGATCCGTCTTGCGCAGGGAAAGAGGAGAGATCATGAACGGTAAATCTGTCATTGTAGTTGGAGCGGGTTCTGCAGGATCCGTCGTGGCTCGACGGCTGGTTGACGCTGGCGCCAAGGTGACACTGTTCGAAGCCGGGGGAGAAGACGCCAACCCGGCGATTCACGACCTTTCCCGCATGGGCGAACTGTGGCACAGCCCAGATGACTGGGATTACCACACGGCTCCCATGCAGGGCGCGGCAAACAAGCCAATGCACCTACCGCGCGGCAAGGTGCTCGGCGGATCCCACGCGCTCAACGCGACCATCTGGGTGCGCTGCGCGCCGCAGGATTTTGACGGTTGGGCAAGAGAATGCGGAGAGCAATGGTCTTGGCGCAATGTCCTGCCAATCTATAAGTCCATTGAGAACTACTCCGATGGCCCGAGCGAATTTCATGGCACCGATGGCTTGCTCCCGGTAGTCAACAACTATGAATTGGAACCGATCCAGCAGTCGATTATTGAGGCTGCCGTGCAGTCGGGAGTTAAATTCAATCCTGATTACAACGGGGAAGAGATTGAAGGCGTCTCCAAGGAGCAAGTCAATATCGTTGATGGGCAGCGCATCAATACTTGGAAGGCGTATTTGAAGCCGGTGCGCGAAAAGCTGGAGATCATCACCAACGCCGAGGTGCACTCGGTAATCGTCCAGGACGGTGCCGCCGTTGGTATTCGCTACCAGCAAGACGGCGAACTCAAAGAGCTTCGAGCCGATGAAGTGGTACTGAGTGCAGGGGCGCTCGGTTCTCCGCAGATCCTGCTGCGTTCGGGCATCGGCCCGGGCGAAGAGCTCGAAGCGGTAGGAGTGAAACCGGTTCTGGAATCGCCGCAGGTGGGAAAGAACCTGCATGATCACCTACTCGCACCGGTCATTGCCCAAACCACTACGCGTGATATTGACCCGCCGCGCACCGGAGTCTCAGTCTCGCAGAGCCATATGTTCGCCAAATCGCGGGCAGAGCTGGAAGTACCGGACACCCAGCCGATCTTCTTCTCGGTACCCATGTATTCACCGGGGATGGTAGAAATTGACGGAACGGCGCTGACCCTTCATTCGGGGATCGTCACGCCTGCCAGCCGAGGCACCGTGACTCTGAGTGGGCCGAACCTCGAAGACCCGGTAGTCATTGATCTGAACGCCCTTGACGATCCGCAAGACATGCAGTCCTTCTTGTTCTCCATCAAGCAGTGCCGCGATATTGTGAAGCAGCGGGCGCTGGCCGAGGATTGGGGCGCCGTGGAGGTTTACCCGGGGCCGCAGGTGCAAAGCGATGCGGAGCTTGAAGCATACATTCGTAATAACGTGGTCACCTACCATCATCAGGTGGGTACCTGCCGGATGGGCAGCGATGAAAAGGCGGTAGTCGACCCTCGGCTCAAGCTCAACGGGCTGGTTGGATTGCGGGTGATCGATGCGTCGATCATGCCGAAAATTACTACGGGCAACACCAACGCGCCGGCGATTCTGATCGGGGAGCTCGGCGCGCAGATCCTCATCGAGGATCTGGGGCTCAAAGCGCACTAAAACGTGCCAGCAGGGCTGTCCCAAGCGCGTAATTCGCGGGGCAGTGCGGACAGCCGATAGGCAGTGAGCACAGCTCCTTGACAGGGATTGCGCCATCCGTCCTTCTAGCATGGGGGAATGGCTGCGTGGCCCTGATCCTGAACTGCGGTGAAATGCAGATCCAAGAATGGGGTCACCGCGCCGTAGCAGCACACGGATTTACTGAGCTTGTTCGGCTTTAGTTAAGGGCAAACCGCCAGCCTGAATCCGGATAGCGGCGTAGTCTCGTTGCAGAAATAGAAAGGCACCGAACCCAAGTGGCTTGGGTTCGGTGCCGATCAAATTAATCTACAGGCACTTTCTGAGTTTCGGGTTCTGCGAGCGATTCCATTGTTGCTGGGCCGTGGATGCGGAATGCGCCGGCGTCTTCCTTCTCATTGGCCACCTTTGCGATATGCGCTGCACGAAGTGCGACGTGCCCTGGCTTGCGGCGCACCACGCGGTAACCGATGGCCAGACCGATGAACCACAGCGGGGTGATCAGCAGGGCACTCAACGTATCGCTCTGCGTGGTCAATGCCCACAGAATGAATCCGAAGAAGGCCAAAACCACATATGGCATGAAGGTTCCACCAGGCATCTTGAACTTGCTCTGGGCATGCAGGTGCGGACGGCGCTTTCGGTAAACGAGGTAGCTGACCAGGATGATTGACCAGACAAACATGAAACAGAGAGCCGCCACGGTGGTGACCAGGGTGAAAGCAACCATCACCGAATCGCCGCTGTAGAGCAGCACGACTCCGGCAAGCAGGAACATGCACGAGAACATCAGCGCGTTGCGCGGTACCTTGTTTTCGGACAGCTGGGCAAAGGCCTTTGGCGCGTCGCCCTCCAGGGCCAAACCGCGGATCATGCGGGAGGTCGAGTAAATGCCCGAGTTCGCGCTGGAAGTCGCGCTGGTGAGCACCACGAAGTTGATAATGCCCGCCGCGCCGGCCAGCCCAGCCAAGGCGAACATGCCCACGAAGGGGGATTCTCCGGCGGAGAACAGGCGCCATGGCTGAACTGCCATGAGGATGATGAGCGCACCTACGTAGAAGATCAGAATGCGGATAGGAATGGAGTTGATGGCCTTGGGGAGGGTCTTCTCCGGGTCCTTTGTTTCGGCGGCGGTGGTGCCTACCAGCTCAATTCCCACGAATGCGAATACTGCAATCTGGAAACCTGCAACGAAGCCCATGAAGCCGGTCGGGAACATTCCGCCGTCGGTCCAGAGGTTGTTGAAGGACGCGGTAGCACCGTTGTGCCCGAAGCTGGTGATGACCATGACCAGGCCGACGACAATCAGCGCGCAGATGGCCACGATCTTGATCATGGAGAACCAGAACTCGGTTTCGCCGAAGGCCTTCACCGTGGCCAGATTCAGCACCAGCAACAACGCGATACATGCGAGTGCCGGGATCCATAGCGGGAGGTTGCCCCACCAGTAAGCGACGTAGTGGGCAATGGCCACCACATCCGCGATGCCCGTGACCACCCAGCAGAACCAGTAGGTCCAGCCGGTGAAGAAGGCGGCCCATGGCCCGAGCAGGTCACCAGCGAAATCCGCGAATGTCTTGTAGTTCAAGTTCGAAAGCAGCAGTTCGCCCATGGCACGCATGACGAAGAACAGCATGAAGCCGATAACCATGTAAACGAAGATGACAGATGGTCCGGCAACCGAAATAGTTTTACCTGAACCCATGAACAATCCGGTGCCGATGGCACCGCCGATTGCGATGAGTTGGATATGACGATTTGAGAGCCCGCGTTCGAGTTTGGGCGAAGAGCTAGTATCGCTCATGCTGCTGCCTTCCAGGAGTGGTGAGGTGCTTCGAAGAGGTGCCGTGACGAAACACTTAGGAGTTCGTCACGTTGCGGCAGATCTACGTTCGCACTCGAACCGTCAGACTCCGGGACAAGCTTCTCTGCGCCGTTACGTAGCGGGCGAAGTCCAGCTAGGGACCGCCCGAAGCGAACGTGGAGATAGTTTGCCAAAGGGAGAACTTTCGAATCGGGTGCGCACGGTGCGGCACGGTTCTTAGTTCCTCCCCAATCTGTTTGAAGACCTGAGAGTTTTCGCCTCGACCCGGTGAGGGGTCAAAGGGTTGCTCCGTCGGTGAGCATGGATATTCCATGCTGCTTTCCAGATTCGCCTCGTCGTGGCGGTACGGGTGCCTGAGAGTTTCCCGGGGAGGAATTGCTCCTACGGCGCCCGCCCTTGGCTTGGACGGGACTCTCCCGCCACGCGTCAACGGCGCATTGCTTGTGATTGCTGTCACAGTATGCCCAGCTCGTCTCTTCTGATGCAAACTGGCGGACGATTTATTGCGCGAAGAATCGATGGCTTCGTGATACTTTTCCCCGGCCTGAGGCCAATTCGTCGGGGATCTCGCTATTAAATATGAAGGGATCCAATGCGACTATGCAGAGCGTCACTGCGAGTTGACTTGTAGATACTTTGAGCAGTGAAAAGTTTACTGGTCAAGAAGAGGTAGACGCGCTGGCGAGTTGAGTTTAGGACGAAATAAGTATGAAAATTATTCTGGATTTCTCCGGAAAAGTTACACCGAGCGCTGGATATGAGCTTCGGCGCCGGCACGTGTTCGCCTCAAGCAGCATAGCCATGGCCTTGCTGGAAGAGTTCAACGAGTTGCTCGCGTTGGTACTCGGATAGTGTGCTTCGTGCGTGCATGAAAATGCTCCTCAAAAGTTGTTGTGACTTTTACAGTCCAACTTTTGGGGAGCAGTTCATTGGCTGGGCTCTCGTACATCACTCGCACCTTTGAGGAAGGTAGTTACCACTCTAGGTTCGGCTACTGTCTAGCAACTGTGCGTGCGGTGCTCATTCGCTATGCATCCGGCGTTGATTCGCCGCGTTGCTCAATTCAGCTGGTGAAGGGAACACGCTCCCAGCTGAGAACGCCTTCAGCCTCTGCCGAGTTCGGGGCAATGCTCACTCGCAACCATTCCTTAGACGTTGCAGCACCTTCGACAGTTACCCGCTGCAAGTTCGGTACTGGAGCAACATCGTAGACTTCTAGCCAAGGGGAACCGGCAGCCAAAGGTGCATCCTGGTTGAATACATGGCTGTCGCCGTTGACCAGGTACACCGGCCCGCCGAAGGCCTTTGACTCACTGGCCAGGGCTTCGACGAACGGTTTGAATCCTGAAACGGACTCGGGGTTATCCAGAGACTCATCCTCGAAACCCGGAGTGAACATATCTGCCTGGGTCATCACGACTACGGCGCGCGCGTGGGATCGTTTCGCCTTGGCAAAAGTTTCGTTCAGCTGATCGAGGTTGGCTTCAGTTCGCAGCGCGACTTCCTCTAGCTGCTCGGAGGTCGGTTCGGTCAGCCCGAGCCCTGTCCACGGAGCTAAGGAGTTATTGGAACCCTGCAAATTCACCACGGAGAAAGCGACACGGTTCTTCGTGAACTGTACGTTTTCCGGCAGCCCGATATCCGCCTGGGAATCTACCTGCATGGTGCCGCCCAGAGTTTTGTTTACAACCGGGAAGAACATTTCACGCAGGGTGTCCAATCGCTCCAGCGGGTTGTAGGCGCCGTTGTTTGCACGGTGGCAGTCAACCCATTCGTTGTCTCCGGGAGTGAATACCAACGGAGTGCGAAGCCGGTCCAATTCCTCCTTGACCAAGCCCAAGCGTTCGTCGGTGCATTGCTCGGAACCAGCCTTGATATCGCCGACGTGCGCAATGAAACGTAGTTCGTCCTGCTCGTTGAGTTCGCTGACCATGCTGGGAAATTCGGCCAGCTGGGCTGCGCCGTAGGGGATGTCCCCGATGACACCAAAGGTGTAGGCGGAATCTGCGGAGTCCGAGGAATTCGCAATAGCCGGTGTTGCAGGAACTAGGAGAACCGCACAAACTAGTGCGGCGAGGCCCGGTAGGGAACGATAACGCAAGATTCACTCCTATTTTTCGGTGCGAGGTGATGCAAAAGACCTCAGCCACGCTACGGGGCAGAGGTTAATGGCCAGCATCAACACCGTTGCGGGAGCGTGAAAACGAGCATTCATGCGGCACACATTCGGTCGCCGCATACAGCAACGGCCACCGGACCCTATGGAATAGAGAGATCGGTAGCCGATTGATGCTTAGGGAAGTGGGGCGCTGGAACTACTTCTTTTCCTGCGGGTCCGTTGCCAACACTGCCTCCGTGTAGCGACGCTCGAATTCTTCGGCGGAAACCAACTCACGCTCCACACGGAAGGACGACTCCGGGATGCCGAGAACCGCCGAGATGAGGGTTCTGGTGTATCCGGCAATCTTGCGGGATTTCCGAGTGGAAGTGACATGGTCCAGCTCAGGGATCCAGATGTTCCACCAACCTGCTTGCTTGCCGACCACTGCGTGGAATACTCGTTGCTCGTTCATCTGTTGTCCTGCTTTCATGGATGCACCAACCGTGAGTCCAGCTAGAGGTAATTGCTTAGAACAGGCAGTCACTTGCTCACCGCCTGTTCTAATGTTCTACCATCGGTGGCTTCTGCGACAAGGCAGCAAGCACCGGGTATCAGTAATTGGGCCGTGATTACTTCGCCAGCGGAGCGCCGTCCTTGCCGACCGCGAAGGTCACCACGTCGTCGTATACCCGTCGTTCGGTGCGTTCAAGCTGGTACTCCGAATCCAACTTCGGGAATACATGTACCGGAGTCAGAGTGAGTTCCGCACCCTTGGCCTTCTTGGCGATGTCGATTTGCAGGTGGCCATAGTGCAGGCCGCCGGACACGAGTTGCGCTACGCCGTTTTCATCTTCTTCCCACGTCTCTGGCTGGTCTGCCGGTGCGGACCACTCCGAGTGCGAGTTGAACCGCAGCGGTTCGTACTCGCCCTGAGCATTCTGCACCAACTTTTCGCCACGCAGACCGTCGGCGGCCACGCCCACATCATAGGAGTGGAAGCCTCGACCGTCGCCGTCCGCATCGACCCAAGACCGCTCGAACATTTCGTCATGGCCGGAGATGACCGCGGCGACACCATGCTCCTCGAACATTGGCGAGTACGCACGCATTGAGGTGCCGGACTGGTTATCGGGGTGCTCATGATTGGGCGGGGTGCCGTGCACGCCGTTCGAATAAGCCGAATGGTGGAATTGGACGAGCACAATCTGGCCGTCGGCCCGGGCTTCAGCCAATTGCTTTTCGGTCCATTCCCATTGGGCCGACTGGACATCCATATTTGGCAGGTCCACATCTTGCTCGGTTGAGCCCGGGAAAAGATCCTTGAAGCCCTGCACGTAGGATTCAAAGGTGAACTGTCCCTGGGTGTCGGTGGACAGATCCGCGGCGGTCATATTGGTGTCGTCACCGGAGAATTTTTCCCCGGACAAGGTGCCGGTGTCGGTATTCTCATCAGGTCGGCCGTTGGTGGAGTCCAGGCTCAGGACCGTGACCGGTCCGTGGTCCACCCGGTAGTAGGAGCCCTTGTATTCGGGGTGCTCCGGATCCTGTGGCAGGGAGAAGTAATCCAGGAAGCGGTTGCGTGAAATTACCGCGGGGGTGCGGTCATCGTCCGAGCCGTAGCCACCGTTCATGGCCGCATAGGTTTCCCAGTTGCCCAAGGCAGGAAGCAGCGGAATATTGGAGGCTATGTCGGAGTGCTCACCGGCCACATGTCCAAAGAACTCATCCCATGCTGGCTGGTAGCCCGAGCCCTGAGTCAGGTCCCCTGCCATCATGACCAGATCTGGGTCGGCGGCCTGAATATGCTTGAGGTTTTCGTTGAAAGCGGTGGACTGGTCCAGTGGATAACGCAAGGTCGGTTGTCCGTACCGGGTGGTCATGCCGAAAGTCTCGGCCCACTTCGAATCGGTGCTTGGGCGCTGCAAGGACTCGGAGGTATATCCGTTGACCGGGGAAAGCTCCCATTCGCGGTGCTCGGTGCGTCCGCGCGGTTCGGTCTCCGAGTCGGAGAAGGCGACAATGCGGATGTTCTTCCAAGACTTTCCGTCTGGAGCGGTTTCGAAAGCGGCGGTATGCGTCTGCCCTGATTGGGTGACGGTGTAGTTGTATTTCTTGCCTGGCTTGAGATCTTCGATGGTCACCGAATGCTTGTAATTCGCGTTCGACTTCAGCCAAGATCCTTGTTCGATCCCGGGGATTTGCTCCTGAAGTTCAGCCTGGGTGTACTCCATCAAATCCAGGTAATCAGGTTCGCTGTTTTGGACGCTGCTATTGCCTTTGCCTGGCTGGTTGCCCAGGCCTGGCCCCTGGACGGTGAGCTTACCTGGTTGATTGGTTTCGCTGATCCAGTTGATGGTCATCGAGGTCGAACTTGGGGCTTGCAGGTAGGGCAGAACACGAAATCCGGGTTCTGGAGATTTGGCGGTGGATGCCGGGAGCGACACCTGCGCGGTGGCCGGCAGCGCTGCTGCAGGCGTGGCGGGAGCAATGGCCATAGGGATCAGAACGGCGGCCGCGAGCGCGACGGCGGTGGGCTTGTACATGAGCGATTCTCCTGTGCGAGTGTGATCGCCCAGAGTTGGCGGGCGATACCTCGAGGATGCACAGCGCGAATGGACGGAATGTGCACGGAAGGAGTCGAAGAGGTGAATCGGTGCGGTGATCCTAGTCTCCGGACCTTAGATTGCTCTCCTGTCGCAGTGAATAGGGAGCGTGCTGCCCAACGGGATCGGTCGGCATCAGTTCCACGCTTTGCAGCGAAGCCCCAGGCTTTGTCTCCACGAAAGCGGCTCGAAGTGGGCCGTGTAGGTGCCGAGTTGTGGCACCACACGTCGCTAGTTGCTGATCGATTCGAGAGTGTAGCCAGCTTCGTCGATGGCCTGGCGAATTTTTTCCTGCCCAATGGTGCCGGTAGCGCTGACGATCACGGTGGAGATCCCCTTGGCGTCCAAAATGATCTCGACGTTCTGGACGTTGGCGATTTCCTTGAGTTCTTCCGTCACTGAGGCGACGCAATGGCCACAAGTCATTCCCGAGATCTTCAGTTCGGTATGGCTCATGATCGGGGCGGCCTCCGGACGCGGGATGATCTGCAAGCCCTGGTTGCTGGGCTTTGAATTGTCGGAACATCCGCAGTTGCAGGCGTGGCTCATTTATTGATCACTTTCGTTTAAAAGGGTGGAGAATCTTGGGAGGTTAGCGCAGTAGTCGCGAGATTGCTGCGGTGGCTTCGGAGATCTTGTCCTGAACGATGCTCGCATCCCCGGACTGGATCGACTCTTCGGCGGCGCCCACAACGCAGTGGCCGATATGGTCTTCGACTAGTTGGAGGCTGACCTTGTGCAGTGCCGCGTTGATGGCTGAGATCTGCGTGAGGATATCAATGCAGTATTTGTCCTCATCCACCATGCGGGCAACACCGCGCACCTGACCTTCGATACGGTTCAAGCGCTTCCGCAACGCTTCCTTTTCAGGGGTGTATCCGTGGGGTGCCGTGGGTTGCGTTGGCTTAGTTAGCGAGTCCATAAGACAATAATACCCCCGAGGGGTATGAATTGCATATGACCTCGCTGATGGCTTCCGGCAAGGAAAGTGCCTGCATGCCTTAGCAGTGAGAAAGGGTTGTTCGGCTCGTAGGTGGCCTCTGCAAGTCATGAATCGAGATGCACCTTTTGGGTTCTCGCTGCCACAAACTTCCTTCACCGCTGGTTTCTGTGGATAAGGGTGTCCAATTGCTCACAGCCCGTTGCGCTCCATGCATTGGTTTCTGCCAATGATCCTGCGAGAGTTCATCGCTGCGGGGGCCGCTGGTGGTATGTCTCATCCCGGGCGCTGTCCGCAAACCACGATAGGCTACTACGTGTGAGCCACAATGAACTTCGCGTGCGTCCAATATCCAGCACCGAGCACACTGCGTTCCTTGCTACCGCGCAAGATGTCAGCTTCCTTCAGCGTCCCGAATGGGCACAGGTCAAGGGTGGCTGGCGGGGCGAATCCCTCGGTTGGTTCGATAGCGACACCTTGGTCGGCGTCGCCCTAGTCCTGCACCGCCACGCGCCGGTGATCAAAAAAACCCTTGCCTACATTCCTGATGGCCCGGTCATTGATTTCACCGTCTATGACCCGCAGAGTGCGCTTTCCATTCTCGCCAGCTATCTGAAAAACCGCGGCGCATTCCAACTGCGACTCGGCCCAGGGTTGACGGTGCGTACCTGGGGTGCGGCAGCGGTTCGAAAATCATTTGGCAAGGAAGAGTTTGCTTCACTAGACGACTTGGAAACCGCGTCGGTCAATGATGATGCCCGGAAGCTCAATGAAGCGCTCGACCGCATGGGGTTCACCAAGCAGGATGTCGGAATGGACTTCGCCGCGGGGCAGCCGGAATACGTGGCCCGAGTTGCGTTGCAAGACGCCGAAGGGAACCAGTTGGATACCGACCAGGTTATGGCTTCCTATTCCTCAACCACCCGCAACGAAACCCGCAAGTCGCTCAAGAGCGAGCTCAAGGTCGAAGTCGGCGAAACCAAGGACATGGCACGCTTCCATGCCCTGTATAACCACACAGCAGAACGCCAAGAGTTCACCGGACGCCCACTGAGCTATTTCGAAAAAATGCACACGGTACTTAATGCCGCGGTGCCCGGCTCATGCACCCTCTACATTGCTAGCCATGAGGGTGTGGATCTGGCTTCGGCAATTGTGCTGCGCTCGAGCAATCTCGCTTGGTACCTCTATGGCGCCTCGTCTTCCGAGCAGCGCAAACTCTTCGCGCCCAAGGCTCTCATGCATCATATGATTTCGGATTCCACTGACGATGGATGCAGATATCTAGATCAGGGCGGCGTCAGTGCCACCCTGGACGGTGCACACCATCTAGCGGGCCTGACCAAGTTCAAAACCAACACCGGCTGCGACATTGTGCAAACCAATGGTGAATGGGATCTGGCGCTCAACAAGCCACTTGCCTGGGCATTTGAGAAGTACATGAACTGGCGACAGAAGTAGGAACCAAAAACCTTATGGCAATCGAGAAATCTCAGCCTTTCGTTCCCGTTATCCTTGGCGGAGATATCGGCACCTACACCCTCGCCCGCGAATTCTATGAGGCGTACCAGGTGCGCTCGGTTGTCGTGCCGGCTTCAGGCAACGGAGTGATTGAACACTCGGTGGCCATTGAACTGCACCCTATTGGGTCCATGGTTGATCAGGCGCGGGTAGTTGAAGAACTCATCAATCTGGCCCAAGAGCTCAATGCTGAAACGGCCCGACCGCTGATGCTTTTCGGTTCCCTCGATTTCCACATCATGCTTATCGCGGAGCATCGTGCTGCGCTGAGTGAGTATTTTGTCATCCCGTATCCGGAGCTGGGAATCATCGAAGGGGCCGCGCTGAAGGAGAACTTCTACGCGCTCGCGGACCGGTTGGGAATTGCACATCCGCGCACCGTCGTCTACCGCGCCGGAGATGATCTGCAAGCACTTGCCGAGTCGTTGACCTTCCCGCTGATCGGGAAGCCGTCAAGCTCTGGGGACTGGATCGCAGCCAAGTTCGAAGGCAAGCAGAAAATTCACACACTGCAGAGCTTCACCGAACTAGAGGACCTGCTGACGCGTATCGATGCGAGCGGCTATATCTCCGGTTACATCCTGCAGGAATATATCCCCGGTTCGGATGACGCGATGCGTCTGTGCACATATTTCGCCACTCAAGACAAGAAGGTCATCTTTGCCGGATACGGCGAGGTGGTGGTCGAAGAGCATGCGCCGCTGGTGTTGGGAAATTCTGCAGCCATTGTCACCGGGCAACATGAGCAGATGGCCCTAGATGGTGCCCGCCTGCTCGAGGAACTCGGGTGGCAGGGGATCGCGATGATTGATGCCAAATACGACCACCGCGATGGATCCATCAAATTCTTTGAAATCAATCCGCGTCTAGGGCGCAACCATTATTATCTGACCGCGGCCGGCGTCAATCCTGCGCGTTTTTACGTCACCGAATTCTTAGGTGCCGAGTTTGATTCCTCTGACCCGCACACCAATGCGGTGGTGGATACGGGCATCGGGATCTCGCAGCTAAGCCGCCAGCACCTATTTACCGTGCTCCCGCACCATTTGCTGCGTCGCTTCTTGGGTAGTGAAACCGGGCAGAAAGCAGCCGCGTTGCTGAAGTCGGGGAAGGTCTCCAACCCGCTGAAGTTCAGCGCAGAGAAGCATCCTCGACGGAAGTGCTATCTGTTGCTTAATGCGGTCAACCACTACCGCAAGTACAAAAAATTCCCGCCACGCAGCCTGTAAGCATCTACATTCGACCTAGTTGTCTTATCTGGGGATAAACGAACCTTAGATTGCAAATCGATTTAACTCACCATTTGGTCATGGACACCGAGTCACGTTTCGCGAAGTTCCTCGGGGATCAACGGAACTTTCGACGCAGGCTAGCATCGCTTGGTCAGATCAACGGCTTCGGTGCGTGCAATGCGCCATGATACGGGACGGGTTCCTCGACGACATTCCAGAGCTGAAAATAGCTTGACTATACCGAGTGGCACCCCGTCGGTGAGCAGCAAACAATACGCTAATTGTGATGCGTGCGCCGTCATTCCGCCGATGCGGCAACGCGTCAAAGTCGGTCCCGGGTGCTCATGGCCGCGGTGTTGGTATTGATTTGATCCGTTTTCCACACACCGTTTCTGGCGCCGGTCGTCGTGTTGAAGACGACCCAGACGTGGGTGAATGAGCAGTCTCGATTCCGATGAGGTAGTTGTAAACTTCAGCCATGATGGTCACGACATGATCCTTCTTCCCAACCGGCACCATTATTTTCGGCATCTGCCTGGAACGATTACTTGTCAGACTAATCTCTAACGAGCCACGCACTTTGAAGGTGCGGTCAAATTTTTATCAAGCCAAGACAAGGCAAAGGGCTAGAACAATGCCACGTATGCAATTGGGCTGCACTTTTTGAGGTCATTTGAAGACCAAGGACTGATAATGGATGAGCCACATTCCCACAGGTGGAATCTATTATATTGGTGCTTCTGTGCCCGGTCTAGTGCTCGATGTACGGGATTTTCACGAGAACTGTGGAATGTTGTTTCGAGCACGTGTAGTCGATTTCGATGTTTAACACCCTGCCCCTCCGTTTCTCAGCGAATGGCGGGGCAGCTCCTTTTGAAGAAAGCCAATCTTTCGGTCAAGGTGACTGAAACGCACGCTTGCGCTATTGCCACGCGGTAATTCGGTGATTCATTGATGTGACTTCAGATTATTTCAGGGAAATCGTTGGATGAAGTCGAGGTGAGGGTAGCTTCTAAACAGCATGATCTGTCGCTATCTCATTTTTCTGTCAACTATCAATATATTGTAACAATTGTGACTAATAGGTAGCTCTAGGGATCACAAGATGCTTCGTAAGACAATTTGCAAATTCTTACAATCCTCAATTGACTAGGATGAACGCAACATAAAGTTTGAACTTTTAACGATGCTCTGAATGCCGCGGCTTGGTTGCTTGTCATTAAGATCACTACGTACTTGACGTGTTGTAGATCATAGTGCTCTACTGAACTCTAACAATTGTTGCGAACATCTCAGGCAACTCTCGATCATTCAACCTTTGAAGGTAGGAAATATGGCTAAGCCATCGAAACACATGGTGTTGAGCATTTTCATGATTACGGCGGGGTATCACTATGACAGCTGGACTCGTCCTGGTAGCCGCGTAGAAGAGCTAGGTGAACTCGGGCTAGTTAAGGAAATGGCGCAGAAAGCTGAAGCCGCCAAGCTGGACATCATGTTTTTTGGGGATGTGTCTTCAGCCGGAAAGATCCCTGGTGCAGACCCAACAGTTTCAGGGCACTACGAGCCATTCACTACACTGAGTGCACTATCCCAGCACACCAAGAATATCGGGATGATTGGTACCGCCTCAACTACGTTCTATGAGCCGTACAACGTCGCACGTCTCGTAGCTGGGCTCGATGAAATGTCGGCCGGACGAGCCGGTTGGAACATGGTTACATCATCAGTCGGGCACGAGAACTTCGGTGTCACCGAAATCGGAAGCGGCGAACACCGTTACCGTAAAGCAGCTGAGTTCGCGGATGTTGTTACACGTCTTTGGGACAGCTGGGCTGACGATGCCGTAGTGGCGGATCGTCAGCGGAGTATGTGGGCTGACCCAGAACGTATTCAAGCGCTCAATCATAAGGGCGAATTCTATGATGTTCAGGGCCCGCTGTGCATGAAGCGTCCTGTTCAGGGTCGTCCAATTATGGTTCAGGCTGGATCTTCGGCAGCCGGTCTTGAATTCGGTGCGCAGTATGCAGACGTTATCTATACGTCGCAGCCACTAAAGAATGAATCGGTCGAATTTACTCAGCAGTTTAGGCAGACTGTCGCCAAATATGGTCGCCGCCCACAAGATGTCAAAGTACTGCCAGGTATCGTCCCGATCCTTGGCGAGACCCAAGCTGAAGCTGACGAAATACTGCAAGATCTCGGTAACCATGTGAACATGAAAACCGGTCTCTACTTGCTGGAGAACCGTTTGGAAATGCAGCTTGGCGGCTTGGACCTGGATGATCGTATCCCGAATGAATATTGGGCCAAAGGGCCGGTCAAGCAGTCCCGCAGTCGTTGGGGAATCTTCCGTCAGCTGGGTCAGGACGAAGGGTATACAATTCGTGATTTGATCCTGGAGCATTCGCGGGGCCACGGGCACCAGTGGGTTGCTGGAACTCCGTCGAAAGTTGCAGATCTGATGATCGACTGGTTCGATTCGGGAGCCTGCGACGGGTTCAACCTCAATGCCCCATATATCATGGGCGGGTTTGACTCCATTTGTGACCTGCTGATTCCTGAACTGCAAGAACGTGGTTATTTCCGTACCGAATATGAAGGTACGACCTTGCGTGAGAACTTGGGCTTAGAGCGTCCAGGTGCGTGGGACACCCAGCAGGCAGCAAAGGAAGCTGAGGCACAGAATGTCTAAATCAGTCTGCTATATCTCACCGGTTGGAATGCTGGGTGGAGGATTCACTGAGTCGTCCTTCGTTGAAGCATGCGATAAGTATCCTATTGATTTCATCGGCGTGGATTCTGGTTCCACGGACGGTGGACCGGTGCACTTGGGCGCGGATTTGCCCATCAACACCCGGGAAGCGTTGAAGCGAGACCTCAGTATCTTGCTTGCTAACGCTCGACGTCTCGACGTGCCGTTGGTGGTTGGGTCCTCTGGTGGATCTGGTGGCAATGCGAATCTTGCTTTCATTGCTGATATTGTCCGGGAAGTCGCGGCTCAGCAACGGCTGTCGTTTAACTTGGCGACGATTGAAGCTGAGCCAACGCGTGAATTCTTGTTAGAGCGGTATCGCGATGGTCGTTTCCATGCGTTGGCTAATGCACCGGAAATCAGCGAAGAGACTTTGTCCGATGCACATCGTATCGTGGCGATGATGGGTCCAGAACCGATCGCTGATGCAATAGCCGCCGGAGCTGATGTTGTGCTTGCTGGTCGCTCCTCTGATGCCGCCCTGTTTTCTGCTATCCCACTGCAAAAGGGCCTGCCGGAAGGATTGGTCTGGCACGCAGCCAAAATTATGGAATGTGGTGGTGCAGCGGTCGCGCAAATGACCAAGCCAGAGGGCATGGTTTGCACGATCACGGAAGACTACTTTGAGCTGGAACCAGTATCGCCGGATCAATCCTGCACTACGACCTCAATTGCTTCGCATGCACTGTACGAAACGGCCAACCCATACCGGATGCGCGAACCGGGCGGAACGATGGTTCTCGACAACGTTGAATATGAACAGTGGACTCAGCGTGCCGTCCGTGTCCGAGGATCAGAGTTTGAAACTGCGCATTACACCGTCCGGCTAGAAGGCGCATCCTTGGTTGGCTATCGCGCCCAGGTCTTTGGTGCGATCACGGATCCAGCAATTTTGGGCAATCTGGATGAGTGGCTTGAAACCGCAAAAGAAGGCGGATGGGGATCAGCGCTGCGCACCTATGGTGCAGAAATCATGGATTCCTGCGACGTGCAGTATCACGTCTATGGAACCGGCGCGGTTGCTCCAAATCAAACAGGTCCCAGCAACGGTAATGCGTCCGCTCAGGAAGTGGCGTTGCTGATGATTGTCACTGCACCTGACGAAGACACCGCGGCAGCTGTGGCGTATCAAATGGGTCACACAATCCTGCACTATCCGGTGCCACAGTGGTCGGGACTGGTCTCGAACTTGGCATTCGCGCACTCACCACATGTCACTCGACTAGGCGCAGCGTATAACTTCGTACTCAATCACTCGGTGGAACTTGAAGCGCCCGATGAGATCTTCTCATTCGACTTGGAAGAGGTATCAGTATGACGCAGCAGCAAATTGTAGAGGTTACACATGGAGAATCCCGACCTCTCGGTGAGTTAGCAAAGCTCATCCGTTCAAAAAATGCCGGTCCTTGGATGATGACAATTGATGTCATGCTCGCTGATGCTGCAACCTTTGAAATGGTCGTACGCAGTGGAGCGCTGACAGCTGACAAAGTCGGAACGCTACTCGGTGTTAATCCAGCAGATATCGATCTCTACGAATACTCGCCTGCACATACGATCAAGATTAGCTTCCCTCGGAGATTACCCAATGGCCACCCTGATGACACCGATATCTTCGGCGGACAACAGTTCGCGCCACTCGTGAACCTCCCCATCCCAACCAGTAATCCACAGATCTCATAGAGGAATTACCGATGAAGATGAATAAGAAAGCCACGCTGAAGCTTGGTGGGCTGTTGACAGTTGGACTGCTCTTGCTCTCCGCCTGCGGTGGCAGTGAGACCGAGGCTGGTACTGGTTCAGAAGAAATGCCTTCGATAACCATAGCGGTCACACCAAGTGTTAACGGGTTGGGTGTCGCGACGGCTTACCAAGAAGGACTCTTCGAAGAAGCAGGGCTCGATGTCACAATCGAAAAGATCACCTCTGGTACAGAAGGAGCCGCACTTTTAGCCGGCGGTGACGCGCAGTTTGCACAGTTCTCCATGGATAACGCCATCAACTCCGTTATTGAAGGGCATAACAACGTTATTACTGTTCCGTTAGCGGGTCAGAGTCCAGAACGTGGCGAAGACCCACATGGTTTCGGCTCGATTATCGTTGACATCGATAGTGACATCCAATCGCTCAAAGATCTGGAAGGCGAACGGATCGGTACCAGTGTTCTGGGCGGAGAAGCGTACCTGAATGCCTATCAAACCCTTGAAGAAGAAGGGGTGGATATTTCCACGATTGAATGGATTCAAATTCCAGGGCCACAACATGTTTCGGCTGTCTTGCAAGGTCAGGTAGCTGCAGCAATTACCCCGGAACCGAATCTGTCCATCGCTGTACTTGAAGGAACAATTGCGCCGATTGCAGATGTGACTGGCGCTCTGCCGAATGCTCCATCATTTGGTCTGGCCTCAGACAGTGACTGGGCATCAGCGAACCCACAAATCGTCCTAGCTGTGCTCAACTCGGTCTTGAAAGCCAACGCCATGCTGAATTCTGACCGTGAGCTTGCAGAAGAAGCGATGAAAGAATACATGATCATCGACGATGAGGTTGCCGAAATGGTGCGACTGCCGGTATTTCCCGTTGAAGAATTGACTGTTACACAGTTAGAACCAGTAGTAGATCGTCTCATCAATTTCGATCAGATATCCGAAGCCGACGTGCCGAATTTGGAAGATGTCGTTTTCAGCGCGGAGTAGTATCTCGGCATTGAAGCTAGACGTAGAGCCGGGAGATATTGATTTTTACGAATATTTGCCGGCGCATGCCGTCAAGATGAGATTCCCTCGGAACATACCCAACGGCCACTCTGATGACATCGACATCTTCTGCGGTCAACAGCAAGCACCACGGGTTAGTCTCCACATCCCAGCCAGCGCGACATAGGACTATTAAAGGATTTAACCATGACGATGAACAAGAAAAACACTCTGAAGGTTGGCGGTCTGTTGACCGTTGGATTGTTTACACTCTCCGCCTGCGCGGGCAACGGATCCGAGGCCGCCGCCGATGCTGATACAGGGGCGCTAAGATCGATTACGATTGCGGTTCCACCAAATGCCCATGCCCTGGGGCCAGCTACGGCTCTTCAGGAAGGGTTTTTTGAAGAAGCCGGGCTTGATGTTTCACTTGAGCATATCCAATCCGGAGCAGAAGGCGCTGCACTTCTTGCCGGCGGTGATGCACAGTTCGCTATATTCTCTATTGACAACGCTATCAATTCGGTTGTCGAAGGGCATAACAACATTCTTACCGTCCCTTTGGCTCAGCAAGGGCCTGAGCGAAGTGACGAGCCACATGGGTTTGGTCCGATTATCGTTGAGGCAGGCGGTGACATTGAGTCGCTGCAAGACCTGGAAGGTCAACGGATCGGTACCAGTGTTCTTGGTGGTGAAGCGTACCTGAATGCCTATCAAGTCCTTGAAGACGAAGGCGTGGATGTTTCCACGATTGAATGGATTCAGATTCCAGGGCCACAGCAGGTTTCGGCGGTCTTGCAAGGACAAGTCGCTGCAGCTGTTACAGCAGAACCCAACGTTTCCATCGGTATGCTTGACGGCACTATCGAGCCATTGATTAACGGGGATGGCGTGCTACCGAATGCCCCCGCGTTTGCATTGGCTTCTGACCGCACGTGGGCAGAAGAAAATGCAGATCTCGTTAGGTCAGTACAGAATGCAGTCTTGGAAGCGAACACGCTCTTGAACTCTGATCGTGAACTTGCAGAAACCTCGATTAGTGAATACATGGATCTTGAGGATGAAGTTGTCTCAATGATGAAGATGCCGCGGTATTCTGAAGAGCCTCTCACTGCTGAAGATCTCCAAGCAGTCGCAGATCGTCTTGTGGAGTTCGACATACTGGCTCAAGACGAGATGCCGAGCTTAGAAGATGTCATTTTCAACGCTGAGTAGAGTCTCGGTGTAGATCCGGCAGATATTAACCTCTACGAATACTTGCCGACAGATACGCTCAAGAATGAGCTTCCCTCGGAAATTGTCCAATAGCACCCTGATGGCTCCGATATCTTCGCCGGTCAGCAGCTTGCGCCACGGGTGAGCCACCCCATCCCAGTCAGTGCGACATAGTTCTAATAAAAGGATCGACCCATGAAGCTGAACAAGAAAAACACTCTGAAGGTTGGCGGTTTGTTGACCGTTGGAATACTCACGCTCTCCGCCTGCGGTGGCAATGAGTCCGAAGCCACTGCTGGTACTGGTTCAGGAGAAATGCCCGCGGTAACCATTGCAATTCCACCAAGCATCCACGGGCTGGGGCCAGCAACTGCTTATCAAGAAGGACTTTTTGAAGAAGCAGGGATAGAGGTCTCAATAGAAACGATTCAGTCCGGTTCCGAAGGTGCTGCGTTAATTGCCGGGGGAGACGCACAGTTCGCTTTGTTCTCCTACGACAATGCGATTAACTCGGTTATCGAGGGACACAATAACGTCATGACGATTCCCATCACTACTCAAGACGCTGAACTCAGCAGCGATCCACATGCCGCAGGCTCGATCGTGGTTGATGCAAATGGTGATATTGAGTCGCTGCAAGACCTGGAAGGTCAACGGATCGGTACCAGTGTTCTTGGTGGTGAAGCGTACCTGAATGCCTATCAAGTCCTTGAAAACGAAGGTGTGGATGTTTCCACGATTGAATGGATCCAAGTTCCTGGACCACAACACGTTTCGTCAGTCTTGCAAGGTCAGGTAGCTGCAGCAGTTACCCCGGAACCTAACCTTTCAATCGCTATGGTGGACGGCTCTGTTAGGCCGATTGCTGCAGTGAGTGGGGCGCTCCCGAATGCTCCGTCATTTGGATTCGCCTCAGACCGCACTTGGGCAGAAGAGAATCCTGAGGTTATCGAAGTAGTACGAGACGTGATCTTCGAAGTTAACACTCGGTTGAATAACGATCCTGCACTAGTTGCAGAATCCATCAAAGAGTACATGGGTCTTGACGATGAGGTCGCCGAAATGGTGAAGGCACCGAGATTTGCTGAAGAGCCTCTCAGTGTTGAAATTCTGGAACCAATTGCAGCTCGCCTCGTTGCTTTCAATCAGATCTCTGAAAACGAGATGCCAAATTTGGAAGAAGTCATTTTCAGTGCTGAGTAGTGTCTCGGCGATTTTTTAGGATCGGTGATTTCGATGACAGTTCAAACGACTGTCGGGGGCAATGTGGCGGGGAGGACTCGTCGCCAGTTACCCCCGGCCAAACGGAAAATTAGTAACAGGTTGGTGCTTGCCAGCCAGATCGTTGTACTTGTTGGGTTCGTAGTGATCTGGGCATTATTTGCTCAGAGTGATGTTGCTAAGCGGGCTGATATGTCTGGGCCGGGTGCTACGGTGTTGGCGCTTGTAGATCTTGCGGCTACGAGTGATTATTGGTTGGCATTGCTTACGACGTTGGAGTCCTGGGCAATGGCGTTGCTGCTGGCCTTGGCTGTAGGCATCCCTATAGGGCTGTTTATCGGGCGTAACAGCTTTGCCTTTGACTCGTCGAAGGGAACTATTGATTTCCTTCGGACGATTCCAGCAGTTGCGTTTGTCCCATTGTTTTTGCTGATTTTGGGGCAGTCGCAGCTGATGGTGGTTCTTGTGGCAATGATCCCTGCGGTGTGGCCATTGATGATTCAGTCGATTGCTGCAGGACAACAGGCTGACCCGATTTTGCATCGTGTTGCGCGGAGTTATGGGTTGACGATCACAGATCGTATTACCTTTGTTTTGGCTCCTCAGGCGTTGGCTTTTATTTGGCCCGGTATTCGCTTGGCCACCACGACTTCATTGTTGGCGGTTGTCTTTTCTGAGCTACTTGGCGGTCGGGAAGGTATTGGTGTTGCGCTGATGGATGCCCAGATCTATAACCAATCTGAACAGCTGTATGCCTGGGTGCTGACGGCGTGTTTCTTAGGACTCCTGATTAATGCCGGTCTTGCCGTCATCCAGAAGTATGTCCTCGGTTGGCATCCTGCGTTTCGGGGGAAGGAATAATGATGACAAGTTCAACCTCTACGCAAAATAGTGTGGGGCGTACATTTATCCGAAAAGCTTGGCTACCGGTCGGGCTGTTCGCAATTTGGTGGATTCTCAGTGGTATTTACTACTCGAGTTATTTCCCGCCGTTGCAAGATATTCTCGTCAGAACCTGGGAAATCTGGGTGGTGGCTGGCGGCCTGCTGACTGATCTATGGCCGAGCATCTTACGTGTGGCAATTGGCTTCTCGATCGCGTTAGTTGTTGGCGTAGCGCTTGGGGCTATATTTGGTTTGATGCCAACCGTTGAACGTGCGTTTAGGCCGTTGACCGAGGCGTTCCGTGCTGTTCCTGGTGCCGCATTGCTGCCGATTGCACTGACATTTTTTGGTCCCGACGAAACAATGAAAATCTTCTTGATCGCATTAGCGTCGATGTGGCCAATTATGCTCAACACAATTGAAGGTGTGCGAGCCATCCATCCAACAATGGGCAAAGTCATGGAAACGTTCCACCTTTCCTCGTTTGATCGGTTCACGAAAGTGTTCTTGCCGGCGGCTGCACCGCAGGTATTCGCCGGTGCACGAATTGCTATAGCAATAAGTGTGACCGTGATGGTCGTGGCAGAAATGTTTGGTACCCCAGGTGGCGTTGGCTACTACATCCGTGATGCCCAAGCTTCATTCCGGATCGAGGAAATGTGGACTGGCTTGATCATCCTCGGAATTTTTGGATACGTTCTCAACTACCTCTTTCATTTTATGGAAAAACGTGTACTTAAATGGCACCACCAGATGGTTGCCCATACTCAAGGAGCCTCACAGTGAAGACTCAAGCGTCACCAGAACAGACTACTCAGTCCGGAGTAGCGCCAGTGATGGACATAGATGATTTTTCATTCTTCTATGGCGAAAAACAGATCATCGATCAGCTGAACGCAAAGCTTTATCCCGGTGAATTTATGTGTATTGTGGGTCCTTCCGGTGTTGGTAAGACCACACTGCTCCAGTGTTTGTCTGGCTTGCGGATGCCAACCCATGGCTCGATTACCTTCGACGGCAAGACCATCACTGGGCCTCCACGGAGTCTGGCCGTTGTTTTCCAGGATTACGCACACTCGCTAATGCCTTGGTTGTCCTCGTTGTCCAATGTGGCTCTGCCATTAAAATCCGCTGGTGTTAGCAAGAAGGAACGTAAACAGCGTGCTGCCGAAGCCTTGGCTCAAGTTGGCCTCGAAGGCAACGAACTAAAATATCCGTGGCAGCTTTCAGGTGGTCAGCAACAGCGTGTGGCCATTGCTCGTGCACTTGCCTGCCGACCCAGAGTGATCATCATGGACGAACCGTTCGCTTCCGTGGACGCTCAGACGAGAGCTGATCTTGAAGACCTTGCAATTCGTGTTCGTAATGAACTCGGAGTGGCGATCATATTGGTCACCCACGATATTGACGAAGCCGTCTACCTATCGGACAAGATCATGGTGCTGACCGGACATCCATCGTCGGGTAAACCAGCCCGGCTCGTAGAAATGGTCGATGTTCCCTTTGGGACTGAACGCGATCAAATCGAGACCAAATCGACGAAAGCCTTCGCAGAACTACGTTCCCGGGTCTATGCACAAATCCGTAAGAAGCCAGAGGAGATGTAAACATGGAACAACACACCGGATTAGCGCCTGGAAGCATCACAAGCCAACTTGCGAATCACATAGTCAATATCAGCTGGGACAATATTCCTGCCGAAGTGCGGCAGCGTGCTGTTGAACTCATTGCCGATACGTTGGGCAGTGTGGTGGCAGGACAGGAGCTAGACTCAACCCAAGCTTTGATGCGAGGTTTGGATGCTGCTGGTACCTTGGATGGCGAATTTCGAATCCCTGGGTGGCAAGAAAAACTGTCGCCAACGGCTGTCGCTATGCTCTCCGGTGCCTCGGCACATGGATTCGATTTTGACGATACCCATGCGCCAGCTCAGATTCATCCGGGTGCACCTGTCGTTTCTGCAGCCCTTGCTGCTGCCCAAACACCGAGAAATGACGGTACTCTACCCACCGCCCAGGATTTCATCACTGGGGTCATTGCCGGTTATGAAGCGATGACGCGCGTATCCTATGGTCTCAATGCTGACTCCCACGCTCGTCGAGGATTTCACCTGAGCTCCACCACTGGCGTTTTCGGCGCAGCTGCGGCGGTGAACGTCGTGCTTGGCTACGACCAGGACACCTTAGAACATGCCTGGGGTACCGCTTTGAGCATGACCGGCGGATCCGGTCAGTTCATGCTCAACGGCGCCTGGACGAAACGCGTGCACGTAGGCAATGCTGCAGCCAATGGCTACCTCACAGTCCGGCTCGCCAACGCCGGTGTCACCGGGGCTGCCGACGCGCTGACCGGACGTGACGGGTTCTTTAACCTTTACTGCAACGAACCTACTCCGGACCTTGCTGTTAAAGATCTCGCCAAGTGGGAAATCATGGGTACCGGAGTGAAACCATATGCATGCTGCAGGGCGATTCATGCTTCACTTGAAGCGGTCCTGAATTTACAGCAGGAACACGGATTTGAGATAGACGACGTCCACGATCTGGTCGTTGGTGTGCCAGAACGCTGCTACCAAGTGACATGTGACCCCCAGGAGATGAAGCGAAATCCGCATAACATTGTGGATTGTCAGTTCTCCATGCATCTGTGCTTAGCACAAGCTATTTCAACGAAGCGGTTCGAACTAGCGGATTATGAGTCCTCCCTGCAAGAGCCGAAGATCAAGAACCTAATGCAGCGGATTAAAGCGTACGTGGACGAAGAAGCTGATGCCCTTTATCCTCAATCGTTTCCGAGCCGAGTGAAAATCACGCTTAATGATGGTACTGCACTGCAATCGTGGATCGAAGTTCCTCTCGGTGAACCAAGCCGGATGCCTTCCCAGCAGCAAGTGCGAGACAAATTCGTTGGTTTGGCAGCGTCGCCGGTTGGAGAAGATTTGGCACATGAGTTATTCGACAACATTCTTGCGATGTTGGACGATGCCGGTCAAGAGCGGTTGGCGAGCTTGTTCAAAGTGAGCGAGGAACAAAGTGTAGTGCAAAGCTAGTGTCCCACGCTGTGGGTTCGTTGCGTAAGTGTTAAAGTTGTTGCATATCACATGCTGGATGCCCTAGGTAGAACCGTTTCTGACCGATGAAGAACGCGAGCAGCTTCCCCAATGGAACCGCAGACACAAGTAGTCCCAGACGCTGTTGCTGTCTTTATGGATCGTGTTGGCCTGGGCCAAGGGAATAACAAACAAGGGCGTTGCCGCTTGATTGGGTGCTCTGCTCCGAGGGTGGCAAAAGGCGTTCCCGGTTTGCCGAGCTCAGCTGGGATGGGTTCAACGATGATCCACGCCCGGGACGCCCGGCCACAATCACAACCGCGAGGGTCGAAGATATCGTGGGTCTCTATTTGGGCCCGCCCGAATGCGCTACCCTCTTCAGTATCGATGAGGTGTCCCAAGTTCGAGTCATGTCCAAGCCACAGCCAGCGTTCGCGCTGGTACAGGGTATGTCTGAGAAACGGACCCATGACTATGCCCGGCGTGACAACATGAGCCTGTTCGCCAAAGTGACCCGGGGCCCAGCCCGGCGCGGGGAACACCGCAGCGTGCAGACGCTGGGGATGGACCTGAGGAACAGGGGCAAGGGCTGGACGGAGGAGATCCCGAGCCGTTGATGTGGACGACGACTTTCGAGGACAGTCTCGAATCGCTAGGGCGGCTTTTACAACGTATTAACGGCGCGGACCACTAGGTCGAATTTTCATCTGAGGAACATGATGGCACGCAGTAAGGAACATCGAAATTCGCTTGATGGCGGTATAGAGGATGAGGACATCACCCTTCTCATTGGTAAAGTGCGCGCCTTGGCCTTGAAGATTACCGATGTGAAACTGAAACGCCACGGAATTGACCTGAAGCATTACGCGATACTTTCCGCGTTAGACCCTTCAGAAGCCCCGAGCCAGAAGGAACTTGCCGATTATTTGAACGTCGTGCCGCGACGCATATCACCGCAACTGAAATCCCTCGAAGCTAGTGGCTTGATCGTGAGAGGGAAAGGAAGTGACCGAAGGTCTCATTCCATTGAGCTCACTGAAACGGGGCGCGAAATGTTAACGGTATGTCAAGGTGTGGTTGCAGATGCCGAAGCGGAATATCTGCGGCCGCTCACGGGTGAAGAACGTGACGATTTCCGTGACATGTTGCTTGCAATTGCGCGGTCTTCTGCGCTTGACTACAACCTTGTCAGCTAATCATCATAATTGATGTTCCTCATCAGACTGTAAATTATGTGTCAACCAGAACGACGTGCGAGTACCCGCAAGACGGACCAACATGCCCCGTGAATCCGCCGTTGCGAGCCACACTGTGCCGTTGTTGTTGAAGAAAGTGCATTGCTTCCGCGGTCACTTTCTTGTTATCGGGGATCTTCCCTAGAGCTACTTCGTATTCTCGGTACGAAGCCTCACTGGACTACTCAGCATTTTGAATAGTACCGGCACATTTCTTTACCAGTCATGGGCTACTTACGCGCTGAGCAGATGTGTCTTATATGAATTGCCACTAGTCACAGTTTTTTTGAAAGCAGGATGCATGTTTCAACCCGTCAGCAAAAAATCGTCCCGGCCGAACGTGTTGTTAGTTCTCGCGGATGACCTTGGGCAAGGTGATATTTCGTGTTTCAATCTTCAATCAGGATGGAAAACGCCGTACATTGATCAACTCGCCGAACAAGGAATGCGGATGTTCGATTCCCATTCCACAAGTTCGCTGTGCACTCCGTCTCGATATGGTTTGCTAACGGGGCGGTACAACTGGCGGTCACGGTTGAAGCGCACGGTTCTCCCCGGTGACTCTGAATCTCTGATTGAAAAAGATCGGTTGACCTTAGCGCGATTCTTATCAGGCCGGGGATATTCCACAGCTGTTGTTGGCAAGTGGCATTTGGGATTGGACTGGCAGCTCTCTAAGGATGGCGATGACCTTGAAGAGTATGGTTTATCCGAGGCAGATCATCCGGTGCCAGAGCGTCGTTTTGGACGCAAAGGCAATTTTGCAGCCGAAGACCGCTGGGAAGTAGAAGGGGCAGATATCGATTATTCCCAGCCCATCTCCTTCGGACCGAATCAATTGGGTTTCGACTATTCCTTCATCACCGCTGCTTCTCATGATCAACCACCGTTCGTCTACATTGAAAACGGAAAAGCCCTGGGAATTCCAACGCATTTTGGTGGCGACCAGTGGCGATTAGACCGGCTCACTGACTCACAATCGACACAGACGCAGCGCGGTCCGATGACTGACGACTTCGATGTGAAAAAGCTGCCACAAGATTTCCAGGATAAAACACTAGAAGTCTTAGACCAGATGTTGCAGGGTGAGGACCCTTGGTTCCTATATGTGCCGTCCCATTTAGTTCACGGCCCACTACTGCCAGGGGAATCCTGGCAGGGAAGATCAGGACTAGGTCCGTATGGCGATTTCGTCTTGCAGTTTGATGAATACGTTGGTCAGATGGTGCAAGCCATTGATGATGCCGGACAAGCGGATAACACGATCGTCATTGTCACCTCAGATAATGGGGCTTCGCCGGTTGCAGGATTTGAGCATTTGCGAAGTCACGGTCACGATCCTTCCAATGGGTGGCGTGGAGCAAAAGCGGATATTTGGGAAGGCGGCCATCGCGAACCGTTCATCGTTCGCTGGCCTGCACTTATTGAACCAAATTCCACATCTGATCACTTAATTTCGCATTCCGACGTTTTCGCGACTCTCGCTGAAGTCCTGGGTGAAACAGTGCCAGAATCCGCAGCCGTTGACTCCATATCCCAGCTCGCAGTCTGGGATGGATCGTCAGAGTCAACTCGCACTGACATTGTGTCATCTTCGGGCGGTGGCGGGTTTGCCATTCGGAAAGGTCATTGGAAGTTGGCTTTTACGTCCACTTCAGATGGATTCGGGTCGACGGCGACACAAGCTAACGGACGCGAACCAACAAGGTATGAACCGGCACAACTCTATGACTTGAGCAAGGACGCCGGTGAAGAACAGAATTTAATCGAGAGTGAACCAGGAATTGTTGCTGAATTGACCGAACTAATGGGCGACTATGTTCGTCTTGGCCGCTCTACGCAAGGGACAGCGCAGCTCAATGATGCAGGAACCCCTGCGGATCGGTGGATTCAAATTTCATGGATGCCTGATGCCGACGTTGTCATTGCGCAAACTCGTAAATGAATGTCTGCATGATTGCGTATGTTGTGCTGAATTATTGGGGCAGTCATCTTTTCATCATGACAGGGCGCCAGAAGTGTTGAATGACGTTTCTGGTGCACTGGGGCACTGATCTAAACAGCCACCCGGGTTAGAGGCGCTCCAGAGCGCCACTCGCGCCGGGGCCTCGCAGTAGCGTCTTGGTTATTCTGTTGTGCCTTTTAAGTCGCTATTTACCTGAGTCCACCCGGAGTGTGTCGTCCTATCTAGCGTACGACCCTCAGGATTAGTGCCCCCAATTAATATCGATTGCGCTTCCGCGCCGTTTGCCGCTTTCATAACTGTTCTTTAAGATGCCGAATTGCTGCAATCGCTAGTTCTGAATCTAAATCATTGAAAGTGCCACGGAGAGTGTTGCGTCAATCACATCCGATAGATACACTAACAGTTGTTACTATCTTCCCTGGAAAGTTTGAGGTACATAATGGAAATCACGCAGATATCAACAAAAGAAACTATCGCGACTCTTGTTGGGGGTAAATTCGTAACCGCCATTGATGGACAGAGCTTTGAAGCTCGGAATCCTTCAACCGGCGAACTGCTTGGATATGTTCCTCGAATGCAACGAGCCGATGTTGATATTGCCGTCGAAGCGGCAGCGAGCGCGGCTCGAGAGTGGGGACGGACACCAACCTTAAAGCGTATTGCGTTGGTGAATGCACTAGCGGACCGGATCGATGAACGCCGTGAAGAACTAGCGCTCCTGGATTCGAAGGATAACGGTACGCCACTGTGGGTGACCCGTCAGAAACTGCAGGGTGCCACAATGTTCATGCGCTACCAAGCGAATCTTGCGACTGAAGTCCGCGGTGAAACGATTCCCGATGAATTCGATCACCTGAATATCAATGTGCACGAGCCCTACGGCGTGACCGCACGTATAATGCCGTTCAATAACTCGCTGAGTACAGCAGCAATCAAAATCGTTCCTTCACTGGTGATGGGCAACGCCATCTTGATTAAGCCCAGTGAGCACACTTCGTTGGCCATGCTCGAATTGGCAAAAGACCTTGATGAGATTTTCCCATCGGGTCTGGTTAGCGTCATCACCGGCTTTGGCGATGAAGCGGGTGCCGCCATTGTGGATCACCCTCTGGTGCGTCGTATCGCATTTATCGGTAGCGAGAGAGTTGGGCGAGCCATTCAGGAACGCGCCGCTCGTGCGGGCGTAAAACACATCAGTCTAGAATTGGGTGGCAAGAACCCGCTGGTTATTTTCCCTGATGCGGATTTGGATATTGCGGCAGGTGCAGCCGTACTTGGTATGAACTTCAACTGGCAGAGCCAGTCATGTGGTTCGACTTCGCGGCTGTTGGTGCACGAAGAAATCCACGACGAATTTGTGCAGCGCGTTGCAGAAAAGATCAATGCGTTGAAAGCCGGCAATCCTATGGATGACGACGTCGACATGGGTGCCATTGTTTCAGAACAGCAATACAAAAAAGTCCTTGAATATATTGAACTCGGTAAACAAGAGGGACGACTCGTCGCAGGTGGTACAAAACCTGAAGGCGAAGGCCTCGAAAACGGCTTATTTATTCGGCCAACCATGTTCGACAGCATTAAGTATGACGATCGAATCGCCCAAGAAGAAATCTTTGGCCCGGTGCTGGTAGCCATCAAGTTTAACGATTATGACGAGGCCATAAGAATCGCCAACAGCACTGATTACGGACTCACTGCCAGTATTTTCACCAAGGACAACCAACGGGCACACCGTTTCGCACGGGATATTGAAGCTGGCTATGTCTGGGTCAACACGGTTTCGCGACTTATGCCCGGTACTCCGTATGGCGGTGTCAAAGGTAGTGGCGTTGGCCGTGAAGGAAACCTGGAAGAACTGTATTCATTCACAACCACCAAAAACGTCATGTTCGCATTTTAGAAAGGGAAGTCCATTGGAATATAGAGAATTTGGTCGAACCGGTTGGAAAGTCTCGTCGCTGATGATGGGCACCATGCAATTTGGCGGAGATTGGGGCGACCAAGACGATCGTGACTCCATTAACACCATGCATGCGGCACTTGACTCCGGGATAAACTTTTTTGATACAGCCGATATGTATGGCTTCGGTAAAGCGGAGAGCATCGTTGGTAGGGCTGTAAAGAATCGTCGTGACGATGTATACATCGCAACGAAATTTGGCTACCAATGGGAGCAGTTTGGTGCAGCATGCGGTGGAGAACCGCGCATCTATTCTGGACAATTCGTGCGAGACGCAATCGAAGGAAGCCTGCGCAGACTCGATACGGATTATATCGACCTGTATCAAGCTCATAACTGCCCGCCTGAGATGCTTGCTTCGGAGGAGTGGTGGGACGAGATGGGCAAACTGACGCAGGAAGGTAAAATTCGGTCAGTTGGTGTAACCGTCGGCCCAGGGGACTACGGAGTTCCGGACGCTATTGAAGCTGCGGGTCACGCAGAATGTGGTTCGGTGATGATTGCTTATCACTTGCTGTCTCAGTTGCCTTCTCGAGTAGCGTTCCCACATCTGAGGGAAAACGGAGTGGGGATTATTTCTCGCGGTCCGCTTGCAACCGGGCTTCTGACCGGGGCATATGACAAAAACACCGTATTCCCTGAAAACGACACTCGTCGTTGGTGGCATCGAGACGACTTCCTGCGTCGCTTGGAACAAGCCGGAGCTTTTGAGTTCTTGGTGGAAGATCCGGTGAAAACCCGGGCTGAAGCTGCTCTGCGTTTCGTCTTGTCGAATAAGGACATCTCAACGGTGCTGGTTGGCATGCAAACACCCGAGCAAGTTAATGAAAACGTTCGGGTTGCTGAGATGGGATCATACGACGTAACCCAGCTACAACAAATCGCGGAACTTTATGACTCTTGGGATGAACATGAGTCATGGTTGCCCGCCGAAATCAAAAAGTAAGCGTAACTCACGCAATTATGCGTCAACCGTGCTCCCGGCGGGAAGTTCTCGGAGCGGATAATGGCCGGGAGCCATCGGGTTGACGGGTACTAGATTTCACCCTGCAAGATGTCAGTGGTCTTTCCATATCTTCTTCTGCGGACAATACGATGTGGACCCCTCTTGCGGAAGCTAAGAGGGGGAAGGCCGTAACATGGCGGGTTTGAAAGAATTTGAAGGGCATTTCAATGTATCGGATCAATGTTGTCGCGGAAATCTCAACACACATGGATAGATCGTGTTCACTGAATTCTGCAGCACAGATTAACTCGCCGTAAGGGGCTAACCACTAATGAGCAGAACCTTTGATTTCGTTATTGTCGGCGCAGGTCCTGCCGGTTGCGTACTGGCGAATCGACTCAGCGCAGATCCTGCAAATAAAGTCTTATTACTAGAAGCAGGTACCGAACCAACAAGCGCCAAATCACGTGTACCTGCCACCGCCGTACACACATGGTTCAGTCCTGAACACACGTGGATGTTGCGGTCAGAACCAGAAAAGTTCTTGAATAACCGCACGTTGCCGATTCCCGCTGGAAAATTGCTTGGTGGCGGTACCTCAATTAATGGCATGATTTTCAACCGTGCGGTGCCGACTGACTACGAAGCGTTCAAAGAAATGGGACTGACAAAGTGGGGCTACAAGGAGCTGTTACCCTACTTCAAACGCAGTGAAACAAACTGGCGTGGAAACAGCACTTACCACGGCGACAAGGGCCCGATGCGGGTTAACAAATTTGGTGCGGCCCACCCAATTGCGAATGACGCATTGCTTGCTGCCCAAACTATGGGCTTCCCAATTACTGATGACTACATGGGCGCACAACCCATAGGGTTTGGTATTCCGGATACCAACGTATACCAGGGCCGACGTTTTGGCGCATATCATGCCTACCTGCGTCCTGCCATGGGACGACCAAATCTCACGGTTGAGACGGGAGCGCAGGTTACCAAGATTGATATCGAAGCAGGACATGCCGTCGGCGTCCGATATCAAAGGAATGGACAGCTCACCGTTGTGCGAGTAGACCGAGAGGTCATTATCTCGGGAGGTGCATTCCGTACTCCGCACATGTTGATGCATTCAGGTATTGGTAACCCAGAGGACTTGAGAAACCTTGGTCTCACGGTGCATCACGAAGCTCCTGAGGTCGGTCAAAACCTTGTCGATCAGCCTGCTTTGGGAATCGAATTCGAAACAAACCCCGAATACGCTTTCGACCATGAGCTGCGTATCGACCGTGCTGCCAAGAACGTGTTGCAACTCCTCACCTCTGGTACCGGTGGGTTGTCGCACATGCCGGTCGCTGTAACCGGTGTCGGATCTACTACTAGGGACAGCGACGAACCGGACCTGCGGTTTATGATCGGTGGGGCAGCGGATTCAAAGGTCTGGTATCCCTGGTCGTCGAAACGCCGCGGCGATCTGTTGATCGCCAATGCCGCCCTCTCACATCCGGCAAGCAAGGGAACTGTGCGACTCGGGTCAGCGTCGCCGTTTGATGCACCGCGGGTCAATTACAACCTTCTGCAAGATCCGCGGGATGTGGAAGGACTGAAACGAGCGTATCGATTCTTGTTTGAATGGCTTGATCAGCCGAGTCTGAGGCGTCATGTCGGTGCCGTCGCCAGACCAACGCCGCTGCCGACGACGGAAGCAGAACTGGAAGACTTTATACGGGCCACAGCATCGACGACACAACACCCATTTTCAACATGTCGTATGGGCGTTGATGACAACGCCGTGGTGGATGAGGAGCTGCGTGTCAATGGTATCTCCGGTCTACGAATTGCTGATGCCTCAGTACTACCGCGCCAGGTGGCGGGTAACCCCACCGCTGTCGTGCTAATGCTGGGCGAAAAAGCAGCTGATATGATCCTTGGCAACGTTCCCCCTGCGCCGATTGAAGAAGCCCAGGAAGCTATTGAAGCAGCCCGCGTCCAGTACCCGCTTCCTGAAGTCCGTGATTTCCCTCGTTTGAAGGAATCTAAAGCCTTTGCGGGAGATAAGTGGGAGGTCATGACCGGTTGGTAAATGACCTTAGATGGTCAGTTGTCTTCATGGTCTAGAGCAGCATTTTACCAACCGATGGACATGCCCTGGCTTGCTAGGAATGCGCACAAATCCGTCTCTCACGGCGCACCACTATGCCGTGGCAGACGGATTTTGCATGTCTGGGAGCGTTGTCATAATTTGATCTGCTGGTGTAGCCATACGAGCAGTCCACGTGCGCTGGCAGCAGTTACGACCTGCCACCGTGGAGGGTAGGTAGGTCAAGACTGCGTGTACCACGCCCGGACCTGCCCGGTGATGTCATACCAGGGTTCATTAGAGAACGTCCGAGTAGCTTTTGCCTCTCAGAGTTACGCATATCGAGGGGCTATACGGAAAATGGGGCATCTTGCATTGCACCTTTCGGAGGAGTATGTCGATCGTCTGCTATTGCGGCCGTGAAAAGGTACCCCTCTCGCGTCTGTAATGCCGTGAGTGGTGGATCGTGGACCAGATTGTACGTCCTTCCTTGTAGCGCCAGACATTTTCACGGCGGAGATCAGTGCTCTCTCATGAACAGAAGCCGACCGGTTAAGCATATTTACGCTGCGTCACTGCTGGTGTTTTCGGTTGCGGCTCGTTTGGATGCAGGATACAAAATTACTCGGCTGGGGTGCTCCCCAGCCGAGTAATCGATAGCTTTTTGTGTGAACGAAGTCGCCTACTTTTTTAGAGTCAGTTCAACAATTTCTTCAATGTAGGGTGCCACGACGTTTCGTGAAATCCGTAGATCGATCACGAAGGTGCCTTTGGCACCGGCTTTGACCCACTGATCAACTAGATCGAGGTCTTCCATCGTGTGAATAACGGCGCCGGTGGCTCCGAAACCCTCCGCAAGCTTGGCGAAATCCGCCTGCTCGATTTCCATGATGCCGGTGTCCAGCCCCTGCGAACCATACTGATGCACTTCGGCGCCGTAGCAGCCGTCGTTGAAAATAAGAACCGCTGCGCTTCTTGAAGTTCGAACCAACGCATCGAGATCGGCTAGCCCCATGATTGCTCCACCATCGCCAGCAACAACAACGTGGGTGCGGTCTGGTCGAGCTATGGCGGCACCGGCAGCAGATGGCAAGCCAAGGCCAATTGATTGATACTGCGTTCCGACCATAACCAAACTATCTGGTGTCGGAAGATCAAAGTAATAGCTTGACCAGCCGATGAAGTGACCGCCATCGGAAATAACTTGCCGGTTCTTTGGCAGGATTTCGTTAAGTCGGATCATAGCGGTGCGTGGGTCGAGCCGGCCATCCAGTGCGGTACCGCTACCGCTGTCGCGTTGAAAATTGATCGTCGAATCGCGGGCATGCTCGGCAACGCCACCCCAGGGTGTTGACGGAGCAGGCTTGCTGGGCAGGGTCCCAAGGATTGCGCGAACTGTTTCGGAAGCATCTGCCGAGACAAAAGTCGTGACCAGCGGATTTGTTGGCTGCTCGTTCAGATCAATCTGGATGATCTTCGCATCCTTGGCAAATTGAAAGCCGAATGCCGTGGTGAATTGGTTAAGGCTTACGCCGACGGAAAGGACCACATCCGCCTGTTTGATGAGCTCAGAGCTGGCATCCGAAGCGAAACCACCACAGACTCCAAGGTCCCATTCTCGTCCCGCAAATGTGCCGCGAGCCGGTGCACTCGACACTGTGAGCGCTCCAATTTTGTCAGCCAGGCTGCCAAGATCCTCTGCCGCATAACGTGCACCTCGGCCAGCCAAAATCAGTGGACGTTGGCTTTCCTTGAGTAGATCGACAATCCACTGAACCTGGGTAGTTGACGCGCATGGCGCAGATGGTGTTTCGTATGTCGCTGCGTCAGAAGGATCCGCTGCGGAATCAGCGTCAGTAACAGTTGCGGTGGCAACATCGTATGGCAGGTTGAGTACCACCGGTAGCCGTTTGGCTACGGCGGTTTCAAACGCAGCACGAATAGAACCAGCCGGATTGCGCGCATCAACGGTCATGGACACCGCTCCCATTGCTTCAGTCAGGGCGGTCTGGTTAACGTCCCAGGGGCGGGGACCGGTGCGTGGTTGGCTGCCCGCCACGACGACCATAGGCGTTCGCGAGCAGACGGCTTCGCCCAACGGCGTCAGGGCGTTGGTGAATCCTGGTCCATAGGTTGTGCTAGCACAGGCAATTTTACGACTAATACGATAGTACGAATCGGCCGAAGCCACGGTACCGGCTTCATGACGTAGCGCAGTCAACCGAACGTTGCCCTGCAGGGTTAACGCATCAAGAAAGTATGCATTGCCATTACCCATTACCGTGAATACTTCAGTTGTGTATTCCGGTACGATGGCTGCAATTATTTCGGAGACGGTCTGTTGTTGAGTTGCGACCGGGGCCGACTCACGAAGGGACTTCATGGCGGAAATATACCTCTTTCACGGTTGTTGTGCCTATGGTCGAGCGGGGCGACTGCGCTTAGACTTCGCCGCCACGCGATTCAATGACTTGCTGTGCAATAAGGTTCACGACTTTGAGATGGCGCCGAATCGCGGTACGAGCGGCATCGACATCTTGTGAAACCAATGCTTGAGCTAGGTCGAGTAAGTTTTCTATATCCAGGATCTGGGCGCGTTCACCTTCAGGAAGTAGGCTGATCCACAGCGGCGCGGTCGACAACTCGCCGTATGCACCAAGCAGTTGTGTTGAAGGGGAGAGCCCAATCAATTGCCTATGGAAGGCTTTAACGGCCCGCAAGTAGGAATCAAGATCGGTTGACGACGCCTTCTTCAGGGCATCGAGTGTATCGAAGCTGATCTCAAACGATTGGACTTGTTCCAGGGTGGCCATTGCCAGATGCGTATCGACGACACCGGATTCGATGGCTGCTTGAGCCGAGAAAAATCCCTTGGCCATTTCTGCGGTAATCGGTGCTACCAGTGAAGTTCCGTCGGGCTGTTCGTTGACGAGGCCTTCTGCGGTGAGGCGCACAATCGACCGACGAATCAGATGTGGACGAGTTTTGAGTTCTTCTGCCAGCTCCTGAGGATCCAGCGCTTCGCCTACGGGTGTATTGCGAGCGAGCACATGAAAACGAAGCGCGCGGTAGGTGTTATCTTCAGCGTCATCTTCAAAACGACCAAATTTGCCTCGGAAATAAGTCAGTGGTTCGCCAGGGAGCGTTTTCGCATCTAGCACTTCGCCCAAGAAGACGGTGTGCGTCCCTCCGACAGCGGTATCGACCACGCGGCAGACGATATTCGCTAATGCGCCATCAATCCAGGGGACGTCCGCGACCGCGTTGGACCACGCGGTGTTTTCGAATTTGTTGGTGCCTTTGCGAGCAAAGCACATTGCCACATCTCCCTGGTCTTGAGCCAGGATATTGACGCCAAAGACTTTGGATTCGGCAATGACATCATGTGTATCGCTGCTGCGATTCAAACAGATAAGCATCATGGGTGGATCCATCGATAGGGATGCCACCGCAGAGGCGGTTGTGCCAGCCGGCGTAGTGCCGTCGGTTGAAGTGAGCACCGTGACGCCAGTAGCAAAGTGGCCCGCAACGTCTCGAAATATATTCTGATCAAGCAACGGTGCGTTTTCTAGAGTCATCGTAAACCTCCATGATTGTTGTATGAGTCACATATGGTTCTTACTGTAACATATGTTAGTGATGGGTGGTGGTTTGCATCAAACTTCCTCAATAATTGGTTGACGTACACCGAGGTTTGCAACTGGATTCGTGCAGAAAGAAAATTAAGTATGAAAAGCGAAGAAAGCGTTCGGCACAGCCGGGCCAAAAGCGAGAATCAGGGTGTGCCGGAAGGCGCTGAACGCCCGGTCTTTGCCGATATTATGACATTGCAGCGCATTGGCAACCTCTTGAGTAGACCCTTCTTTCAGCAATATGCCAAGCGGCATAACCTGACTCTCAATGAGTGGCGCGTGGTGGTGGTCGCCCACGACAGGCCGGGTACCGCAGGGCATGAGGTGGGGCGATTTGCTGGGTTAATTCCTATGAATGTCAGCCGAGCTGTCGCCTCGTTGAAAAGCGCGGGTCGTATCCGTGCGGAAACCGATCCAGAGAATCGTCGCCAACAGTCACTGTATTTGACCGAGGAAGGTGAGTTGCTATTTGAACAAATCTATCCCAAAGCACGCGCTCATGCGGAGAGGCTGTTCGAGGTTTTCAATACTCAGGAGAGGCAACAGTTTAGCGACATGTTGCAGCGGCTGTATCGAAGGGCTGAAGATGTTCTGGGGGACTAGGCCAGAACGCTGTTCTAGTTGCTAGATAGAGAATCGCACTCCGGCGCTGCGAGTATCGACGGGGACGGTTGCCTTCTGCGAAACTAACCAAGTAAGATGCCAACCTGTTCGCCAGATGCCACGAATGCGGTGCCGTTTCATGGCGTACATGAAAACTTGGTTGAGGCGTTCTGGGCAGTATTCTCCAAGTTACGTCAGGGAAAATGATCCAGGTTGATTCAGGCCGACACAATACTGCCAGCATTGTGTCACCATTTAGGGAGAGCTATTGTGACCGTTCTGCCAGCAGATGCAAACGTACCTGACGGAATGATTCAAATCCCCGGCGGAACGTTTTCCATGGGATCCAATGATTTCTATCGTGAGGAGCAGCCTGTTCATCAGGTAGAGGTATCTACATTCCTGTTGGATCGAGCGCCTGTCACCGTAGAACAGTTTCATCGCTTCGTTGCGGACACCGGATACGTTACAGTCGCCGAGCGGGCGCTGAATCCATCAGATTATCCGGGCGTAAGGCCAGAACTCTTGGTTCCGGGGGCTCTTGTGTTTACTCCCACACAGGGTCCTGTACCTCTACATGACCCAACGCTGTGGTGGTCATGGGTAGCCGGCGCGTCCTGGCGCCAGACTGAGGGGCCGGGGTCCGATGCGCTCGTGGATCGATCCGAGCATCCTGTGACTCAAGTTTCATATGAGGATGCCGCGGCCTATGCTAGATGGGCCGGCAAGCGGCTGCCAACCGAGAGTGAACATGAGTTTGCCGCACATGGGGGGCGCGAAGGCACATTATATGCGTGGGGTGATGAACGATGCCTAGCTGGTCAACACATGGCCAATACATGGTTGGGGCGCTTTCCGTATGAGAACTCTGGTTTGGACGGATGGGTGGGAACCTCCCCTGTAGGGTCATTCCCGGCCAATGAGTATGGAGCAGTTGATCTTATCGGCAACGTCTGGGAATGGACCGCGGACCGATGGACCGCGCATCAGCCAGTAGTGACACGGACCCCGTGTTGTACGCCGGACGTGCCTCGCAATGCTGATAGTGGACTTGCCCAACCTCGCGATACGTTCGTGGTGAAAGGGGGATCTCATTTGTGCTCACCTGAATATTGTCTGCGGTACCGACCTGCTGCTCGACAGCCGCAGGAGCGTGACACAGCAACGTCGCATATGGGGTTCCGTTGCGCTCAAGACTTCGCGGCACCCTAGTGAATGAACGGGGTTCGGCTTGGCCAGCAGTTTTGCAGCATGGTGGTCGAGGCTGGCGCAACATCTTTGTAATGGCCGGCCGCTGATGAAGCTTCAACTAGAATCGGTCAGTAATCCAAATAGCAGGAGGTGAAGTTTCGCGTAGTATGTAGCAATCTGTGGACGCGAGCGGCATCGTCAGATACGTGAAGTCTCGCTGATCAATTGGACGCATCTCGGAAACGTTCATTTGCGACAGCCCATTGGTTAGGGTCGCGACTAAATGTTTGCTGTCGATGGTTTTGCATGCATTCTAATTAGTTGCTGGATGCTTAGACATGTACGACTATCCGTGCGACAACAAATTCCTTGAGCTCATCAGGAAATGAAACGTTCGTCGTTGTCATAATGCCATGGTAGAGCGGCTGGCTAGGCTTGCCGCGAAGGAACTGCCAGTGGTATTAGCTCATCCGAGTGGGCGCGAGGCTTGATGGAAATTTCCAATGCGTGCGAAAATATCGTGTAATTGTACGGCTCGTGTGCTGTCAAAACGCCCCCGTAAGACTGATTGAACGGTCGATGTGGTGTCAGGTAATTGCAGGGTATTAGTTAGGCGGGTGAGATTGACATCCAGTCTGCATGGCGCAGTGATTGACTTGGTCAAATTTTGCTGTCAAATCGAAATGCGCATCGGACAGTGCGTGAAAGTCGACACCGGAGTGCTGATGATGAGGGTTAGCCTACTTCTACGACATCACCTGTAAAGGTCCGAGAATCATCTGGGGTAGGAAAAATATTCAAGGAGTCAAGGCCTGTGCTTCATCGTCTTGAGTGGCCGTTCCGACTTAACTCGAAGCCAGCCTAGGCTGAGCTCTTTAATGCGTTCTCGCGCTTCCGTGCGTAGGCTCGGGCAGCACGGACGCGGTCTCCGCAGCGGGTCGAGCACCACTGCCGGCGCCCGTGCGTTCTGAGCAGGAATCTTTCACAGGGTTCAGCCTCGCATTGCGTCAGCAGCGCAGCCTCTTCCGAGGACAAAAGGGCCGCGGCATCTTCGGCGATCACTGACATCGCATGTTCCACAAGGCGGGTCACCGGATGATCGGTTGATCGGTAGAACCCGTTGTCGGGGGAGTAGCGCAGTAGCGGAGTATGCGGTGCCGCCGTCAGCGCTTGGTTTACCCGGTCCACGATCTGCTGATCAAAAGGCTGACCCGCCGCACGAATGGAAAAGGCTTTACTTAGATCGGCGCGCAAGCCACTGAGCTTGTTCTGGCAGTAGGACAGCAGGGCTGCCTCTTCGTCGACCAATCCGCGCTCAATCAGCCAGGTCGTTGTCGCTTCGGGTGAATCCAGCTCGTCAGCAATCTTCCCGCCGGGCAGGTGGATCCTGCTGTTGACCAGATCGATGCTCAGGTGCGATTCGGTGCCGGGGGCTGGTGGTAAAAATGCTTCAGACATACTTCTCATGGTAGCAGTAGATTTTTATCGTGAGAAAGTGTTATCGTCTAATCACGCTATAAGTTATTTTTATCCGTGAGAAAAAGAGGTTTCATTTGCACCCCGCACCAAAATTCGGATCCGCACCATTTGCGCTCAACGCCCATACCGGCGGCAGCGTAGGAGTGGGGCAGACAGTCCAAGACGGCTTGGCTTCGTTGATCAAGCTTGCACGAAAAGCTGACGAGCTGGGATACCACCGTTTCTGGATGTCAGAGCACCATGCGATGCCGGGTCTGGCAGTGTCCTCGCCGCCGCTGATGCTTTCGCGTCTGACCGCGGAAACCGAGCGAATCCGTCTAGGCGCTGGCGGCGTAATGCTTCCGAACCACGCACCGTTGGTCATCGCTGAACAATTCGGCACGCTGGATGCACTCGCCCCGGGACGCATCGATCTGGGACTTGGCCGTGCACCGGGCACCGACCATGCCACCGCCGCCGCGCTTCGCCGCGGAGAGGGCGCAAATGAAAACTTTGCCCAGCAGGTTGCCGAACTGATGGGTTTCATGAACGACGACTTTCCTGCGGGCCATCACTACAGCACCGTCCATGGGGTGCCGGGTCCATGGCAGGCGAAAGAAAACCGTGTCCATCCGCCGCAGGTGGCTCCCGAGCTGTGGATGCTCGGTTCCTCACCGTATTCGGCACAGCTCGCGGCAAAGCTCGGCCGCCCCTATGCCTTCGCCCTGCAATTTGGCGATGCGGACATCGATACCGCCATGCGAATCTACCGGGACAATTTCGTGCCCTCCGAAGTGCTCGACGCACCTTATGCCATGGTCAGCGTCAGTGCGGTAGTCAACGATGATGCTGCCGAGGCGAAGCGTCAGACCTCCAGCGCAGCCATGGCCATGCTGCGCATGTTCAAACGCGAATCCTATAAGCTGCTTCCACCGGAAGAGGTCGCGGCCTTCGACGGAACGCTCAACGAACGGTCCATCATCGACATGTACACCGAACGCGCGTTCACCGGCACCGCAGCCACCGTGGCTGGCCAGCTTGAAAAGCTCCAAGAGCAAACCGGGGTCGACGAGATCATGCTTGTCATTGGAACCTACTCGCCCGAGGCCGAGATCAGCACCCTGGAACTGCTGGCAAAGCACTACGGCGCTTAACCAGACTGCCCCCAACGTACTCGCTTTACCCAACAGCAACAAGGAGAAAAACATGACCAGCCCACGCCGTGCCCTCATTGTCATCGATGTCCAGCAGGAGTACTTCGAAGGCCTGCTGCAGATCCAGTACCCGCCACGTGAACAGTCCCTGGCTCGCACCGCTCAGGCAATCGACGCCGCGCAGAATGCCGGAATTCCGGTATATATCGTGCAGCACCAGATGCCCGAACAGGCGCCGGTGTTCGCAGATGGCTCGGCCACCTTCAAATTGAACCCGGAAATCGAACAGCGTGCGGGCAAAGCCGCAAAGGTCTTCAGCAAGGCGTACGCCAGCGTTTTCGCAGGCACCGGGCTCGAAGCGTGGCTGCGTGAAAACGAGATCGACACGATCGCGGTGACCGGGTACATGACAAACAACTGCGTGATCGGTTCCGTGGCAGCCGCCGAACCGCTGGGCTTCAAGGCCGAGGTGCTTTCGGATGCCACCGGCGCCATCGATATTGCCAACGAGGCGGGTTCCGCCAGCGCCAAGCAGGTCCACGAAACCCTGATGGCGCTCTTGCACTCCAACTGGGCCGCGGTGGCCGCCACCGAGGAATGGATCGGCGCGCTTGATGCCGGAGAACCTCTAGCCGGGAGCAACCTTGTCGTCTCGGCGATGGAAGGCCGCAAGCAGCACCAGCAGTAGCTCGCATCAAAAGACAGCGTGAACCATATAGTTCACGCTGTCTAGGACTTAAGGCTCAACCATGGGACTGGATCCGGGCGCTCGCTGGCTAGGATGAAGCCATGGACTCCAAACACCCGGCACTGCCTAAAGGCCTCGGGGCGCTGCTGATTATTGCTATGGTATTTGCTGCACTGAACCTGCGCCCGGCAGTCACCTCACTTGGTGCGCTGCTGGACCAGGTTATCGATGGCCTGGCAATGAATGGTTTCGTCGCAGGGCTCATCACCGGAGTGCCGCCCCTTTGCTTTGCGGTGCTCGGTCCGCTAGCCCCGAAGCTTGCTGGGAAGCGCGGACCGGAAGTGGTGGTGATCGCCGCGATGCTGGCGATCCTCCTGGGTCTGGCCCTGCGCTCGGTGGCACCCGATACGTGGGTGTTCTTCATCTTCACCGCGCTGGCGCTGGCCGGAATCGCGGTCGGAAATATTCTGATGCCGGTGCTCGTCAAACGCTGGTTCCCCACAAAAATAGGTGTCGTCACCGGCGCGTACACCACCGCGGTAGCCCTCGGCGCCTCGGTGGTCGCCACCGTGGCGGTGCCCGTCAACGAAGCGGTCGGCGGCGACTGGCGAAGGGGCCTGGGGATCTGGGCGGTGCTGGCGCTGATTGCGCTGTTCATCTGGTTCGTAGTTTATTTCGGGTTGCGCAACCAGATCGCACAGCGGCAACTTCCTGCCCAATACCCGTCCGCGGCCGCATCAGGGATCGGCCCGATGAGCCGCAATGGCACCGCGTGGTGGGTGGCGCTCTTCTTTGGTGCGCAATCAACCATCGCGTACATTCTCATGGGATGGGCTCCGAAGATTTTCACCGACTTTGGAGTCGACCCGGCCTATTCCGGGGCGCTACTGGGCGTGATCCTCGGTGTCGGGGTGCCGCTGTCCTTCATTATGCCGGCCCTCGCGGCAAGGTTCGCGCATCAGGGACCGCTGGTGATTATCAATGGCGTTGCCGGGATGCTCGCGGTGCTCGGCATGATGATTGCGCCGGTGCAGGGAGCCTTTATTTGGGCAGCGCTCTTAGGCATCTGCGGTTCGAGCTTCCCGCTGGCGCTGACCATGATTGGGCTCAAAGCGCATACCGCCGCCGGGGTGAGCAAGCTTTCCACCTTTGGGCAATCGGTGGGCTACCTGATCGCAATTCCCGGCCCCTTCCTCGTCGGTGCCCTCCACGAGGTGACCGACTCCTGGACCATGCCGCTGTTGCTGATCGCAGGCTTGATCATCTTCCAGACCTACACCGGCATCATGGCGGGCCGTCCCCGGTTTGTCGAGGACAGCGGAGTTCCGATTCGCATTGACGCCTAGCAGTTCGTGAGCGCTCCGGCCCGGCAAGACCTACATGAAGCTACTCGGATCCCGAGGTTTACGCAGGGGCGACATAGACTGAAGCTGTGGAAGAAAAAGGCAGCCTGCGCATCAATAAGAGTCTCTGGGCAGCGGCCATATTCCTGGCCGTCATGCTTCTCTGCCTGGTGGGTGATCCCTCCGGGTGGGGCAAATCCATAGACCCCGCTGGCATAATCACCGCTGGTGTTTTTGCCGTCGGATTCGCAGTGCTTTCCGTACTTCGGGGAAGAATTCCACGTACCGCGATGCTCATCGCCGGCTTGGGAATCTGTGCTTGGCTGGCCCTTGGACTGCCGCACATTGCGGCGCTTGTCCCGCTGCTGTATTTTCTCGCGGGTGTAACTCGCGCCGGACACCGCAACTTTGCGTTGGCCAGTGCCGCCGGAATTCTAATCATCAGCGTGGCCTTGGGATTCATTCATGGGCTAGAGCCTTCGGCGATTTTCGATTATGAGCTGCTGGCCTTTTCGGCGTTGGCGCTGCTGGCCATTGCCTACGGAGAACTGCGAGTCAACCGCCAGATCCTGCATGGGCATATGGCACAGCTTGAAGAAGTCGCGCTCCGGGCGACGAAGGCCGAAACTGAACAACAACATCTGATGAGACGCGCCAGAGTGACCTATGAGCTCCATGACGAGATTGCCCACAATCTCGCGGTGGCCTCGTTGCATACGAATGCGGCCCTCGACTCCGAGCTGACAGACACCCGCACGGCTTTGAGCCTGATTCATGTTCGCCAAGCGGTAACCGGGGCGTTAACTGCTCTGCGCGGTACCTTCGACGCCTTGGGCCAGCAAGAACCTCCCGAGGAATTATCTGCCAACCTCGAAGATGTTGAACGAATTGCCACTTCGCTGCGCGATGCCGGAATCGAGGTCAGTATCCATAGCTCTGGGCTAGGACAAGCAGCGGACTTCCCACAGCTGGCCATGCGGATTATCCGCGAGGCCGTTACCAATGCCGTCAAGCATGCGGATCCGAGCAACATCGTGATTTGGATCCGCGAGAATGATGAAGCCGACGGGTCCCCGCACTGGACAGTTTCGGTGCGCAACAACGGTGTCCGCGGACCCAATCCGCAAGCCCGTTCCGGGTATGGCCTGGCACGTTTGCGTGCGGAAGCCGAAGAAGAAGGCGGAACCATTGAATGGGGACGGCTGGGCTCGAACTTTCTGCTGTCGGCAACGGTGCGCAAATAGACTGATAAGAAATCATGATTCCCCACTGCGCAGCACAAGCTTGGCGCGAGGAAGGGCGCATTCATTGACCAAGAGCTAGGTGCACCTCGATCTTCCCTAGTGAGGGTGGAACCAAAGTAGCTCTAGCCGGGTTTGGAAACCGGGCGTAGAGTGAAGTCACCAAACGATGCGGCACTTGCGACAGCGCGGGGCTCGCACAACCTATGGGAGGTCGAGATGGGTGATTTTCGGGCATACACCATGGAAGAGCGGGCCACATATTTGGCACCGTCTTGCGCGCGCTGCGGACAGCATCGGCATGTGGTGTGGGAAAAGGTCGAGGGATCCGAAACATATCTTCCTCGCGATGCCGGATGCTCAAATGAGGCCTGCACCGCTTAGTCGGTTGTTTGGGGCGAATAATCGTTAAGCGCGCACGCCCAAGCTAGCGGAGATTCGTACTGAGGTGGCGGCAATTTTCAGCGCCATCTGGTCCCGGTCCAACTCTCGCGGAAGATAGATCACCGCGATGGCACCCGGCTTGATCTGGCGGATATTGCTCCGGGTTGAGCTGGGAACGGATTACCCGGCTTGGAGCGCCATTATCGATGGGGTGCCGAGTTCCAGGGCGTTGTGCCACCGTGGCATCTGCATGGCGCGGCATTCTAAGGAGCAAAAATGCAGATCCATCACAGAGGCTATGTCTCCGGAGACCCGCGCGTGAAGCCAGCGGCCGGTTATGGAATCGATCGCTCGGAAGAAATCCCCGATGAGATGGATGTGCTGATTGTGGGAACAGGTCCTGCTTCCGCGGTTGTCGCAGCCCAGCTCTCCCGCTTTCCCAGTGTCAACGCCCGCGCCATCGAGGCACGCCCAGGCAGGCTGAAAGTAGGCCAAGCTGACGGCATCCAGGCGCGCTCGGTGGAAACTTTCCAAGCTTTCGGTTTCGCCAATGAAGTCATCGACGAGTCCTACCGCAACGTGGAGATGTGCTTCTGGACCCCGGATCCGCAGAATCCGGCAAACATCACCCGCCACTCACGTGCGGCTGATGACTCCACCGGCATGAGCGAATTCCCGCACATCTATGTCAACCAGGCTCGAATCCTGGACTACTTTTTACGTGACGCCGAATATGCGCCGGGCAAACTCACCCCGGACTACGGCGTGGAATACCTGGACTGCGAAATCGACCCGGCCGCCGAATTCCCGGTGACCGCGCGCATCAAATATGTGGCTGGAGAACGCGCCGGAGAAGAACGCAAGGTCAAGGCAAAATACTTGGTCGGCGGAGACGGCGCACGCAGCGCAGTGCGCCGTTCGCTGGGCCACAAGCTGCACGGTGATGCCTCGCTGCACGCTTGGGGCGTCATGGATATCATGCTCAACACCGACTTCCCGGACATTCAGGTCAAGTGCTCCATCCAGTCCCACGACGCAGGCAACATCCTGTTGATCCCACGCGAGGGCGGATATCTGGTCCGCGTGTACGTGGACCTAGGCGAACTGACAGCCGAGGATGCCGGCGCCATCCGCAACACCCCGGTTGAAGAGATCATCGCCACCGCCAACCGGATCGTGCACCCTTACACCTTTGACGTGAAGTCCGTAGCCTGGTTCTCCGTCTACGAGGTGGCTCACCGCATCACCGACGGCTTCGACGACGTGGCCGATGATGAGCGCGGCACCCGTTCGCCGCACGCATTCATCATGGGAGATGCCTGCCATACCCACTCTGCGAAGGCGGGCCAGGGGATGAACGTGTCCATTCAGGACGGTTTCAACCTCGGCTGGAAACTTGCTGCCGTGCTTGAGGGCCGCGCGCCCCAAGCGCTGCTGGACACCTACGCCGAAGAGCGCAAGGTGATTGCGCAGAATCTGATCAACTTCGACAAGGAATGGTCCTCGCTCATGGCCAAGCCAGTCGAAGAATGGGAAGACCCGGACGAGCTGGAACGCTACTACGTGAGCACCATGGAATTCCCTGCAGGATTCATGACTCAGTACACCCAATCGCTGATCACCACCGGCATGGAGCACCAGAAATTGGCTCCGGGCTTCCCAGTGGGCAAGCGCTTCAAATCTGCCGAGGTCATTCGCCGGGCGGATAACCGTTGGCGCCACCTGGGCCACTTCCATGAAGCTGACGGACGGTGGCGCGTCTACGCTTTTGCCGACCATACGGCACCGGCGTTGGAGGGCACCCCGATGGCCGAGTTTGCCGCCTGGTGGAGCACCGATGCAACTTCGCCACGTAATTTATACACCCCGGCCGGTGTGGATGAGGATGCGGTCTTTGACCTGAAGGCCACCTACCAGCAGGACTACACCGAGGTAGAGCTCAATGAGGTGCCGCAGGCTTTTAAACCGTTGAAGGTTCCGTTCGGCCTGTATGACATCAACCAGGTGTTTGCTGCCGGTCACGGTCGAGATATCTTCCGCGAGCGTGAAATCAGTAAGGAAGGCGCCGTTGTGGTGGTCCGCCCGGACCAGTACGTTGCCGGAATCTTCCCGCTGACCGCGCACCAGGAAATCGCCGACTTCTTTGCCGGGAATATGGTTCCGCTTCAAACAAGCAAGTAAGACGGGTTCGAAGCCGCCGAGGCCAGAAGCGTTCTGAGCACCTGGCCTCGGCGGCTTTGTTGTACGTAGTCCTTGGTAGCCTCGAAGGTATGAACCAGCCCTTCCAGATTCTTCCGGTACGCAGGGTCCAAGAGCATCCGGAGTCGGTGCTGGGACGAAGCTCATGGCCCGCCACGATTCCGGCCGTCCGCCAGATCCTAGAGGAAGGACTGGATCTGTCGCAGCTGACGATATTTGTCGGTCCAAACGGTGCCGGAAAATCTACGCTGGTCGAGGCGATCGCGGTGGCCTTCGGGCTGAACGTGGAAGGCGGCACGCAAAACGCTCGCCACCAGCGATATGAGAATGAATCGGTGCTGGCTGAGAATTTGCAACTGGTGCGTGGTGCCGGCGCCTCAGGGGCCGGAGTGTTCCTCAGGGCCGAAACGATGCACGGGCATTTCGCGTATCTGGAGGACTTGGATCGCTTGGACCAGAAGAAACGCGGACTGCATAACCTGCAAAGCCATGGTGAGTCATTCATTGAATTCTTCACCTCTCGTTCGCAGGTTAACGGACTCTGGGTCTTTGATGAGGCAGAGTCGGCGCTTTCCTTCGAGGGCAGCCTCATGTTGCTCTCGCATATTTCGGATCTGCTGGATTCTGGGTCGCAGGTAGTACTCTCCACGCACTCGCCCATCCTGGCTTCGCTGCCCGGAGCCGACATCTATGAAACCGGGGACTGGGGCCTGCGCCGCTCGACGTATGACGAGTTGGAAATGGTGCGCAACTGGCGATTATTCTTAGATGCTCCGGGCAGGTTCCTGCGCCACTTCGAGCGCTAGGAACCCTGCCAGAAGTGCATGCCGTCAGGCTTTCGCGGCGATGGCGCGACGTCGATAAGCTGCCATTGAGGTGAAGAACGGGGGCCAACGTCAGATCACCCTGGTAGCTCAATGCTTGGGCCACGGTGGCAAACGGTGCGTAGGGGGAGTCCTCGGGCTGTGCCGTAGTGGTCGGCTGATCGTTAGAAGCCTGCGCGATACGTAATTCAATTCCAGGGATTTCGTTCAGCACCCGTTGCGCCCGCGCCGCATCCAGTTCTACTTCGTAGGGAACGGATTCGGCAATGAACTCGATCCGCGGCGCGGCGAAGGGGAGCTGTACGCGCGGTACCTGTCAAAAGCCGGAGCCGACGCGCAATTGGAACGCTTTAACGGGGCGAACCATGGTTTTGTGGTGAACTTCGCTTGGATCCCTGAATTTGCTCGCGTCTTCGAAACCGCTGGCAAGTTCCTTTCCGAGGGATAACAGAACTTCGGGTTCGCAGCGGCGCAATGCCAAGGTGATGCGTGCGGAGCATAAGTATCGCAACGACCTAACGAGACCACCCCTGCGCGAGAATCTTCCAGAACGTATTTTCTACGTAGATTTTCGGTGAAATATCTGTGCTGATCCCGAAATCGAGTTTAGCGCTCAGTACTGCGTCGCATAGAGTTAAAGCTGCGGTTAACGAAGGGACGCACCATGGCCAAGAAACGCTCAATTTGGGCCCGTATTTTCGGGATCGGCAAAGCAAACGCTAACGCGGCACTCGATGCGCTCGAAGATCCACAGAAGATGCTGGACCAGCAGGTCCGCGACTACACCAACAACATTGCCCAAGCGGAATCGGCTGTAGCACAGACCATCGGTAATCTGCGCATGGCCGAGGATGATCAGGCTAAGGCGATGGAAGAAGCTAAGTCTTGGGGCAATAAGGCGCTTGCTGCGTCGAACAAGGCCGAAGAGTTCTCCGCTTCAGGGGATGCTACCAACGCACAGAAGTTCAATCAGCTGGCTACCGTCGCGATTCAGCGCCAGATGGCGGCGGAGAAGAAGGTCAAGAACCTTGCTCCGCGCATTACCTCCCAGCGCGAGGTGGTCGCCAAGCTCAAAGATGGCCTGAACACCATGGGTACCAAGCGCGTAGAACTTATTGCCAAGCGTGATGAGCTCGTCGCTCGCGCCCGCAATGCAAAGACCCAGGGCCAGATGATGGAGACCCTGAAGGCCTTGGATTTGAATGATCCAACTTCGGAGATCAGCCGCTTCGAAGATAAGATCCGCCAGGACGAAGCCAAGGTCCGCGGCGCTTCCGAGCTTGCGGCCTCCTCGCTCGACTCGCAGTTCGCTGCGCTAGAAGATTTGGGTGAAGAAACCGAGATCGAGGCTCGCCTTGCGGCAATGAAGGGCGAGCAGAACGTGCTCGATGAATCCCCAGCGCCACAAGCCATCGATTCCGAAGCTCCACAGATGTCTGAAATTGAGGCTCGACTGGAAGCTTTGAAGAAGAACCAAGCATAAGCTGAAAACGAAGCTGGCCTCTGGTTGAAGTGAATATCCACTTCAACCAGAGGCCAGCTTCGTTTACTTGGCGGTTGAGATTATTTCTTTGGCGCCGTAGCTTCCGCGCCTGGGCGCAAGACCACGTTGCCGGCCGAGACCTCGACCTTCACCATGTGCTGCGATTCCGGGTTGGCGCTCAGACCGTTTTCAATGCCACCGGCTGAAACATCCTGGATAACGTTGTAGGCGGTATCTGGCAGGGTCAGCTGCAGCATCCCCGCACTGACTTCTGCTTGGACGCTGCGCGGTGCGCTACCGGTGAAGGTGCTATCGATTCGGCCGGCCGAAACATCGAAGTTCGCGGTTTGCACATCTGCCATGTCGATGTCGGTTTTCCCAGCTCCTAGCTCCACATTCAAGCCCTTGGCCGATCCGGAAGCGTCCAAAGTGCCGCCGCTCATTTCCATGATCAGGTCGTTGAAATTGCCATTGACGGAGAACTCTCCAGCGGACATTTTCAGGTCTGCATCGAGATTTCCTTCGTTGAGCGAATTAGGCAGCGTCAGGGTGACCTCGTTTTCTTCCCAGTCGCAACCGGTGAAGCACCAGTCACCCCAGTCGTTGGGAGAACTTACCAGCAAGGTGCCTTCTTCGCGGCGAAGCTTCCACTCGCCGCTGCGGGCGCTGCGTACATCCAGTGTCGCCTCGGGAACATCGGCGAAAAGGATATTGAATTTCCCTGCATCGGCGTCTACTTCCAAAGCGGTGATGCCTGCGCTACCGACGGTCTGCGAGCTGCTGCTGCTGGAGAGGCTGGATGAAGCACGCCAAGCCGAGGTGGTGATGACACCGAGGATGACTAATGCGCCGAGGATTCCCAGTACCAGGGTCAAGGTTTTCTTTGAGCCAGCAGGTTGCGGATTCTGCGGCGCAACCGGTGCGTTTATCGTTGGGGAGTTCATGGGTTTGTCCTGTCGCTGCGAGTGGTGCCCAGAGTCTGAATATGAGCCAGGGCGGCGAGCACACGCCGGTTTCCTGTCCCATCTGCCTCTAATCCAAGCTTCTGGAAGATCGAGGTAATGTACTTTTCAACGCTTGCCTCCGAAAGGAACAGCAAGGCGGCGATGGCCTGATTCGATTTGCCTTCGGCCAGTGCCGTCAGCACGCTGCGTTCCCTATCGGTCAACCGTTGCATCCGGTCATCGTGATTACGTCTGGTCAACAGCTGTGCCACCACCTCTTGGTCGAGTACCGTTCCGCCGTCCGCGATCTGCTCCAGGGATGCAATGAACTCGGTGACGTCCGCGACGCGGTCCTTGAGCAGATATCCCAGGCTTCCGGACTGCATGGAGATCAGTTCCGAAGCGTAGCGTTCCTCCACATACTGGGAGAGCACCAGCAACGGAAGCTGCGGGTAATTCTTGCGTACCTCCAGCGCGGCACGGATTCCCTCGTCGGTGTAGGTCGGCGGGAGCCGCACATCCAGGATGCAGATCTGCGGGAATGCTGAATCGTCGGCTTGGGCCAGAAAATCCATGAGGCCGCTGGTGTCGGGCAGGTCCGCAACCACCTGGTGCCCTGAGTGGTCCAGCAACCTGACTAGGCCCTCGCGCAGGAGCACCGAGTCTTCGCAGATTAGGACGCGCATGGCACATTCACCTCCACCGCGGTCGGGCCACCTTGCGGGCTATCCAGGCGGAGCGTGCCGCCGGCAGCCAGGACACGGTTGTTGATCCCATCCAGTCCGCCTCCGGGAAGTATCTGCGCTCCGCCCACACCGTTGTCTTCGATGCGAGCCCAGAGCCAACGCCTGCCGGTCTCCTCGCGTTCGCGCACCGTCACGCGGCAGGTCGCCGCCCGGGAGTGCTTGGTCGAGTTGGTCAGCGCCTCGGCGATCGCGAAGTAAACTGCCGATTCGGTGTCTCGCGGGTAGCGTCCGGAAAGCTGCACATCCAGCTGCACCGGAATGTGGCTGCGTCCGGCTACTGCGGACAATGCCGCATCCAATCCACGGTCATCAAGCACCGAGGCGTAGATTCCGCGGGTGAGCTGGCGCAGCTCGGTAATGGCCGACTTGGTCGAGGCGTGCGCCTCGGCGATCAACTCTTTGGCTTGCGCCGGATCCTTGTCGATCTGCTGATGGGCCAGACCCAAGGTCATGCCCACTGAAACCAGCCGAGGCTGGACTCCGTCGTGCAGGTCGCGCTCGATGCGGGTGCGTTCCACCTCTGCTGCACGCACCGCACCTTCACGCTGGACCGAACTGGTTCGCACCCGTTCGGTCATTTCGGATTCACGGGCAATCGCACCGATGATGGCGCAGGTGACCGCCCGGTGCAAGAAGGCCAAGCCGACTATCACCGCTGCGCCTAGGAGGGTGAAGAGGAATAGCCAGGGCGCCTGGGAGGCCGGGACCAGGAGGTCGAAGGGACCGAATACGGTGTCGGTATCGCTGAGCGGAGCGAAACCCACAATTGCGGTGTGAACCGTCCACTGCAAAGTGCCGATCATCATCGAACCGAAGATGCAGGAAAGCACGAAGCTGCCAAAGGCGGCCCACATGCGTCCGCTGGCAATGTTCCGTCCCAGGGAGCGAATGTACTCGCCGAATCCTTCGCGGCGCCGTGGACGCCAAGATAAGGTGGCGACGTTCAGATCGTAGAGTCCGGAGACGCGCTGTATTTCAAGCCAAGAGAGTCCAAAGAGCGCGTAGAGCAGGCCGATGAGCACAATGATGCCGAATCCCAGAAGGAATATCAGCGCAGCACCTGCCGCGAGCCAGCCGAGCAAGAGCCAAGAGATGGCAGTGCCGATGCTGCCCAGAACTGCCAAATGAAGAATCGTCAGTCCGATTCTCAACGGTGGCCGGACGGCGTTCTTGTCCGGGAGAAGCTTTGGTGTTGAAGTCATAGCTCAACAGTATGCTGACGTGGCCACCGGCAACATGGAGCGATCCGGAGAAGATAGGTAGGGAAAACCCGAATGATTTTCTTGGGGTATCGCTTTAGCCCGAGGAAGCGCAGGATAGTTTCATGGAAGCTAACGCGCAGACCCAGTCCAAAAGCGAAGTGCACTGGGAGGTGCAGCCGGTGACTCCGGCTCGTTTTGACGATTTCGCTTCGGTGGTGAATTCGACCGGGCGTGAGAAGCATTGCTGGTGCCTTTCCCATCGTTTGGGAGCCAAGGAGATTGAGCGTCTGGGCGGCGGGAACAGGGCCGAGGCGATGCGTGCTTTAAGCTCCGAACCTATTGCCCCCGGAGTGGTGGCTTATCGGGATTCGGTACCGGTGGGTTGGTGCAGTATTTCTCCGCGCTCGCAGATCCCACTGCTGGAGCGTTCCAAGCTCATTCGACCGGTGGATGGCGTCAAGGTGTGGAGCATCATCTGCGTGGTGGTCCGAAGCGGTTACCGCCGGCAAGGGGTGAGCACCGCGATGCTTGAAGGTGCGGTTCAATACGCCAAAGGGCTCGGCGCACCCGCGGTGGAGGCCTACCCGGTGGATCCCGAAGGGCGCATGGATCTCACCATGGCGTTCGTGGGAACACGGAAAATGTTCGAACGCGTGGGCTTCGAAGTTGTCGGGAGCACGGATGCGGTGGCCAGCAGGATGCCCCGGCTGATCATGCGAAATGATCTCTGCGCGAATTGAGCCGCGCCCTAGGCGGTTTTGATCAATGCTTGAAGTCCGCGCAGGCCATCTTCATCCAGACTCGGGCTGAAGTAGGAGGAAATGGCCGTTTTGGCCGCGTTTCCCGCGGCGACGGGCTCTCCGGCCGCGATGGCCTCGAAGATTGCGCGGTCTAAGGCCACAACCTTTTTCATTTCGCGAGCCTCATTGTCCGAATGGCTCATTTGATCATTCATGACGTTGAGTATTGCTCCCGACACCGCCTCGCCGCAGATCCGCAGCAGCGCGTTGTGGCTGGCCTCCCAGACGGCCGCATGGAAATCAAGATCGGCTCGGTTGAAAGTATTCGATCCGGTTCCCGCCTCCACCTCCATCCGCTCTATGGCGTCGCGCATCGCGGCCAACTGTTCGGCGTTGTGCATTACCGCGGCCAGCTGGCAGGCGGAGCTCTCCAGCACAATGCGGAACTGGACCAGTTCGGAAAGGGACAACGAGGCAATCCGCGCCATATTGGCAAAAGAACGACCGAGATTATCTGGAGATACCGGCAGAACTATCGGGCCGCTGCGGCTTCCAGGCCTAGAGGCGATCAGACCTTGGCTTTGCAAAACGCGCAGCGCTTCACGCACCGTTGGCCGGCTCACGGAGAACTGCACCATCAGCTCGCGTTCACTGGGAAGGTGCTGCCCGGGTTCAATTTCCTTGGAAAGAATTGCCTCTTCGATTTGTTGCACAACTCGCTCGTAGGTCAATGTCGGCACGGCCGGCGTGAAAGTCAGCTTGCTCATGTGGAGCCTTCCTTTAATTGCGAGGATGGGTGAGTTGCGGGTAAAGCTAGCGCGGCTGCCCCGACCGCGCGGTCTCTACCAAATTTGTCGTTTACTGGTAAGACCAGAACACTTAGTAGAAATATCAGCATATATGGTGTTGTATGGATCACATCACTCAGTTGTCACTTTGACCCGATGGAGATCTCATGAGCGCGAAAAAGAATTACTGCCGACTGGCAGCGGCTGTAATGGTTGGTTCCCTGGCCCTGACCGCCTGCTCGGCGGGATCCGGCGGAACTTCTTCGGACGGCTCGGCGGAAAACACCTCGGTCACGGTGGCACTAACCGGTGAACCGGTCAACCTCGACTTCACCACCACTGCAGGCGCCGCCATCCCGCAGGCGCTCATGTCCAACGTTTATGAAGGCCTGGTCGAAATCGACCAGGAAGGCAAGATCCAGCCGCTGCTTGCCGAGTCCTGGGAACTGAGCAATGGCAACAAGACCTACACCTTCAAACTTCGCGAGGGCGCAACCTTCTCCAACGGCGAAGCGTTCACCGCCGAAGACGTCAAATTCAGCATCGAACGCGTCCAATCCGATGCCTGGGTCTCCAGCCTGAAGAAGAAGATGGACATCGTCGACTCGGTGGAAGTCAACAGCGACACCGAGGTCGCCATCACCCTCAAGCAGCCAAGCAACGCGTGGCTGTTCGACATGGGGACCCTCGTCGGTGCCATCTTCGACCCGAGCGGAGTCGATGACCTGGCAGCGACTGCCATCGGCACCGGCCCCTACGAGATCGATGCATGGAATCGTGGTCAGTCCATCGAGTTCGTGACCCGCGATGGCTATTGGGGCGAAGCTCCCGGAGTTGAAAAGGTCTCGCTGCGCTACTTCGCCGATGCGGTTGCCACCACCAACGCTTTGCAGTCCGGGGACGTGGACGTTGTTTACAACATGCAGTCGCCAGAGCTGCTTTCCAGCTTCGAATCAGATGACAAATATCAGGTCCTCGACGGCACCTCAAACGGTGAAATCGTATTGTCGATGAACAACAACAAGGCACCCTTCGACGACAAGCGTGTGCGTCAGGCGGTAATGCACGCCATCGACCGGCAGGCCGTCGTGGACACCGCATGGAACGGCTACGGCACGGTAGTCGGCGGCCCGGTTCCGACCACCGACCCGTACTACGAAGATCTCAACGACGTGTACCCATATGATCCAGAAAAGGCCAAGTCCCTGCTGGCGGAAGCCGGCGCGGAGAACCTGGATATCACTTTCACCGTTCCAACCCGTCCGTATGCCACGGCGGTCTCTGAAATTGTCGTTTCCCAGCTGGCAGAGGTGGGAATCAACGCGAAGATCGAATCGGCAGAATTCCCTGCCGTTTGGCTAGATGAGGTCTTCACCAAGCAGGACTACCAAATGTCCGTGGTGCTGGCCGTGGAAAGCCGGGACGTGCTGGCTATGTTCAACAACCCGGACTACTACCTGGGCTATGACAACTCAAAGATCAAGGACCTCGCGGCCGAGGCTGACGCCGCGGATGAAGCCGGTTACGTGGACGGGATGAAGCAAGTGGTGCGCACCATCGTTGATGACGCGGCGGCCGACACCCTCTTCATCTTCCCGAACATTGTGGTTGCCAAGGCGGAGGTCACCGGAATTCCGGCGAACTCCGTCACCGAAGCGCTGGACCTGACGAATCTCGGTTGGAAGTAATCCGCAGCACCGTTTTGGCAGAGAGGAACGCACTTGGGTATCCGATTACTGACTAACCTCGTGAGATTTGTTATCACCTACGTGATTGCGACTATTGCGGTGTTCTTCTTCATGCGCGCAATTCCCGGGGACCCGGCCCAGATTGCCTTGGGCGTGAACGCCACCCCGGAACTATTGGCCAAAACGCGAGCCGAGTTCGGCACCGACAGACCCTTGATCGTGCAGTATTTCGACTGGGCTCTCGGACTTCCGGCGGGGAACTTCGGCACCTCCTATGTCACCCGGCAAGATATCAGCCCGCTGATCATCGACCGGGTCCAGGTAAGCCTGATCCTTGTCCTTCTGGCAATGATCGTTGCACTAATCATTGCAGTGCCATTTGGCACCTATGCCGCGGTCAAGCATCGGAACCCCAGCGGCATCATCATCAGCGGGGTCAGCCAGCTTGGCGTTGCCATTCCCAACTTCCTTGCAGGCATCCTGCTGGTGGTCGTCTTCGCGGTCGGGCTTGGATGGCTTCCGGCAAACGGGTGGACGCCGCCGGGCGAAGACTTTGGAGATTTCCTCTCCCGAGTGTTCTTGCCGGTCCTGGCGCTTGCCTCGGTGCAGGGAGCAATCCTGACCCGCTATGTCCGCTCGGCGGTGATGGAAGTGATGAGCGAGGACTACCTGCGCACCGCACGGTCGAAGGGGCTGGGCAAACTTGAATCATTGGTCAAGCACGGTTTGCGCAATGCCTCCATTCCGGTGCTGACGGTAACCAGCGTGCAGCTAGCGGCGCTGATCATCGGCGCCGTGGTGATCGAACGAGTCTTCGTCATCCCGGGCCTAGGATCAATGCTGCTCGACGCGGTAGGCAACCGCGACCTGCTCACGGTCCAATCGGTGGTTATGGTTCTCGTGGCAATTACGCTGATCATCAACCTGGTGGTGGACGTGCTCTACACGGTCCTGGATCCCCGCATTCGAAAGGGAGCGTAATGCCTGCCGAACAAGTTGTAGTAGAGAAAAGCCGCCGCAAATTTTCACCCACGCTCATCGTGGGCGGATCCTTGGTGGCACTTGTGGTGCTCGCCGCCCTCGTCTCATTCATCTGGACTCCATATAATCCGGTCCAGGCATTCCCCGCGGACCGCTTGCAAGGTTCAAGCGCCGCGCACTTGATGGGTACCGACCGCTATGGCCGCGACGTTTTCTCCGGAGTGCTCTATGGAGCACGGATCACCTTGCTGGTCGGGCTGGTGGCCGTCGGGATCGCGCTGGTGATCGGAACACCGCTGGGAATCCTCGCCGGAATGCGCGGCGGGATCACCGAAGAAGTGACCATGCGCGGCGCGGATATCCTGTTGGCTTTCCCTGCCTTGCTGGTGGCGATCATGTTCGGTGCGGTCTTCGGCGCCAGCACGCTCACCGCGATGCTCGCCATCGGCATCGGTTCGATCCCCGGGTTCGCCCGCGTGGCCCGAAGCGGGACCTTGCAGGTGATGAGCACCGAATACATCATGGCCGCCAAGGCCTCCAGCCAGAGCGGCTGGAGAATTGCCAGGCGCCACGTGATGCCAAATATTGTGGGCATGGTCGTAGTGCAGTGCTCGGTTTCCTTCGCCATCGCGGTGCTTGCCGAGGCAGCACTTTCATTCCTTGGCTTGGGTACCCCGCCACCGGTTCCGTCCTGGGGACGCATGCTGCAAGAATCGCAGCAGTTCCTCGGCACCTACCCGATGCTGGCCGTCTGGCCAGGCGCCGCGATCGCCGTGGCCGTGCTTGGCTTCACCCTGTTGGGCGACGGGCTACGCGACCGGTTCGACCCGAAACTGAACGGAGAGCGCTGATTATGGCGAAGCACGCAGACGCCACGAAACTGCTGGAGGTCAAGAACCTGTCCATCAGCACCAAAACGCGCACACTTGTCAGCGACTTCAATCTGAGCATGGAGCCCGGAGACCGGGTGGGCCTGATCGGCGAGTCCGGCTCGGGCAAATCCATGACCGCCTCGGCACTGATGGGGTTGCTGCCCGAAGGAGTCACCGCGCAAGGCTCGATTCACCTTGCGGGGTACGCGGGAAACCTCGTCAAGGCCAGCGACAGAGAATTCCAAAAAATTCGCGGCAACGACATGACCATGGTCTTCCAAGAGCCGCTGACCGCTTTGAATCCTTTGATGAAGGTCGGTCCGCAGGTCGCAGAGATCATGACGAGCCACAAGACCGTGCCCTCAAAAACTGCGGCACGCGCTCGTGCCGTTCAGATGCTGGGTTCGGTGAAGCTTCCGGACCCGGAACGGGCGGCGCGCTCCTATCCGCATCAGCTCTCCGGCGGCCAGCGGCAACGCGCCATGCTGGCGATGGCGCTGGCAAACAACCCGGGTTTGCTGCTCTGTGATGAACCGACCACGGCCTTGGATGTCACCGTGCAACGCCAAGTGCTTGACCTGATCTTGGAATCGGTGACCGAGCGCGGAACCGGGCTGCTGTTCATTACCCACGATCTGTCGGTAGTGGCCAATGTCTGCGACCGGGTTCTTGTCATGAACAACGGTCGGGTGGTGGAGGAAGGAAGCACCGAAGAGGTATTCACCAATCCGCAGCACCCATACACCCGGGGACTTCTTGCCGCCTCGGATCTGAACGCCACCGACGCGGACGGGCGATTGTTCACCGTGGCCTCGGCCGCATCATATGTGCCTCCGAGCACGCGGGAGGAAGCGGAACCAGCCCTAGTCCAGCCGGCGGCCGTCCTGCCGGAAATCACCATCAGCGAGCCGGAACCTGCCGCCCCGGAGAAGCCATCCGAAAAACCGGTGATCAGCGTCAAGGACCTGCATCGGATCTACCCGGTGGGACGCTCCACCCTCTTCGGCAAGCCATCCGAGGTACACGCCCTGCGCGGGGTGTCCTTCGACGTGGCAGCTGGCCAACGCTTCGGCGTGGTGGGTGAGTCGGGTTCGGGCAAGTCGACGCTGCTTCGAATTCTTGCAGGCCTTGACCAGCCGTCCTCCGGCAGTGTGCAGGTGGCCGGAAACCAAGTCGCCGGAGCGAAAGAACGTGATCTGGTGCAACTGCGCCAGCAGCTGCAGATCGTCTTCCAGGACCCCATGGGATCCCTGGATCCGCGGATGCGGGTCCGGGACATCATCGCCGAGCCGCTGCTTGCCCCGGGGCAAAAGGTGGACAACGCCAAGCACCGCAAGCAGGTGGCCGAAATGCTCGGCGCGGTGGGATTGCCGGCCGACGCGGCCGAACGGTTCCCGCACCAATTCTCCGGTGGGCAACGTCAACGTATTTCGATTGCCCGCGCGCTGATCTGCGAACCGCGGGTGCTCGTGGCTGATGAACCGGTCAGTGCCCTAGACGTGTCGGTGCGGGCGCAGGTGCTGAATCTGCTCTCAGATCTGGTGGATGACTATCAGCTCACCTTGGTTTTTGTCTCCCACGATTTGGGGGTGGTGCGTTATATCTGCGACAACGTGGTGGTGATGAACGAGGGGCAAATTGTCGAAAGCGGCACCACCGAGCAAATCTATGACAACCCACAACACGACTACACCCGCACACTGGTGAATTCCTCGATGTCCCTCCAAAACGAACTGGCACTGCGCTAGAAGCACTTGTGCATTTTGAAAGGTCCAGATGTCTCAGCTATCCAAGCGCAACACAGCGCTGTACCAGCTTTCTGCCCGGGAACTCGGCCGGGGGTATGCGGCCAAAGAGCTCTCCCCGGTAGATGTTGCCGAAGCGGTGATCACCCGCATCCAAGAGCGCGAACCGGTGCTGAACGCCATGTACCAGTTCGAACCGGAGGATATTCTCAGCCAGGCGCGGATGAGTGAGAAACGCTGGGCGACAGGAAAGCAGCGAGGTCTCCTGGATGGGGTGCCGGCAACGGTGAAAGAAAATGTGGCCCGCGCCGGAATCCCCATGCCCTCGGGGACCGCGCTCGCCAATCCAAAGGTTCCGCGCGCCAACGCACCGATTACCGACCGGATTCTCGAAGCCGGTTCGGTGATCCTTGGATCAACCACGATGCCGGACTGGGGCATGCTCTCCTCGGGAGTTTCGAGTCTGCACGGCATTTCGCGCAGCGCCTGGAATCCGGCATGGACCACCGGTGGCTCCAGCGCAGGTGCCGGGTCGGCGGCCGCGGCCGGCTATGGCCCGCTGCATGTAGGAACGGATATTGGGGGTTCGATTCGGCTGCCCGGCGGCTGGCAGGGGCTGGCCACGCTCAAACCGAGCGCCGGATTGATTCCACTGGATGCACCGTACATCGGACGAGCCGCGGGACCAATGGGGCGCACGGTGGATGACATCGCGTTGTTCATGTCGGTCCTCGGCCGCCCAGACATCCGCGACTACACCGCGCGGCCTTATCCGCCCATGGACTTCGAAGCTGCCCAGGGCAATGTGCGAGGGCTGAAAGTCGGCCTGCATACCGTGGCCAACGCCGGAGCCGAGGTTGATCCCGAGGTCCTTTCCGCAGTGCAAGCAGTGGCCGAAACCTTCGCAGAAGCAGGGGCCAATGTCCAGCGCCTTGACCCGTTCATCGATCAAGGCATGCTTGACCGACTCGACAAATTCTGGCGCACCCGCTCCTGGGCCGACTACCGCGAGCTTCCCGAAGAAGAGCAGGCGAAGGTCCTGGACTACATTGTGCGTTGGTGCGCCGGAGGCTCCGGATTCGACGGTGCGGACACCATCCGGAACTTTGGCGCCATCGACCAGATGCAACGAGCCACGATCGCCGCTACGGCCGCATTCGACCTGGTGATCTCTCCGGTGTCACCGATGGCCGCCTTCCCTGCGGAGCAGCCAATGCCGGTAGTGGACCCGGACGCGACCATGAGCCACATTGCCTTCACCGTTCCCTACAACATGTCGGGGCAGCCTGCAGCCACGGTCAATTGCGGATTCACCGCCAACGGGCGGCCCATTGGGGTGCAGCTCTCCGGCCGAGTCGGCGCCGATGACGAGGTGCTGCGCGCGGCGCGCTGGTATGAGACCCATCGTCCGGCGCAGGTAGCACCGGACTGGCTCGCCCTGGACTAAAACGAGGCGAATAGGTTGAGCGCAAGCACCCGAAGACCGCGGCTTGCGCTCTCCACTGATCCCTAGAATCCTGCTCTCGGGTGGGTCAGGACCCGACTGGGCTTCCGAAAGATGCCAAGGCTGCCAGCGCTTCGCGCTCTCCAGGATCCAGCAGGTGTCCATAGTATTCAAACAAGCTACTGCGAGCCAGATGCTCCGCCAGATGGGCATCCCGGTTCTGGATGGCCTCGAATACCTCGGCGTGGTGATCGATGGTGCGCAGCATCAGCGCATGGTCATCCGAGCTTTCCTCGATGCTTGAGGCGATGAGCTGTTCAATGGACTGCCTTACGGCTTCACCGGAGATCTGCAATAGCGCGTGGCCGCTGGCCTTGGCGACCACATCATGAAAATCGAGGTCTGCCTGGCTGAATGCAATCTGACCTTGCAGGCGCGCGGCCCGCATGCGGGCCATTGCCTTCTCCAGCTGCAAGAGGTCCGCATCCGTGCGCCGCGTCGCGGCGAGCGAGTTGGCCGAGGACTCAAGGGTCATCCGGTAGATGAGCAGATCTGCCAGGCTGGAGGCGGAAGTATGCGTGAGCCGGGTGATCATTTTGCGAAGAGGCGCGGCTGTAGGGGAGAGCACCACCGCACCGCGTGGATCCCCAGGACGGGAAGCGATCATGCCGCTGCTTTCCAGGACCCGCATGGCTTCGCGCACCGAAGAGCGGCTGACCTGAAAACGGCTGACTAGTTCCCGCTCGCCGGGCAGGTGGTCGCCGATTTTCAGTTCGCCGGTGAGCACCTGATTCTCGATATGGCTGACAATCGCCTCGAAGGCGCGGGTTTTCACCGCCACCGGCGCTTCGGGTGTCTGCGACATCTTGGATTCCTTTTCCGGAGAGTGTTCACTGCTCAATTCGTTTTGAGTGGAGCCTAGTTTGGCGGGGTGAAGCGTCCGTCGATCGCGGTCCAGCCACCGTCAACCGTCAGCACCGAGCCGGTGACAAAACTTGAGGCAGCTGAGGCCAGGTACACGATTGCCCCTGCCATCTCTTCTGGCTTGGCCCAGCGTCCCAGCGCGCTCTTCTCGGAATAGGCGTTGTACCACTGTTCGTTTGCCTTGATCTGGCTGGTCAGCGGAGTCTCGACAACACCAGGGGCAATGACATTGACGCGCACGCCCTGAGCGCCAAACTCGGCCGCCGCGGTGCGCACCAGCTGGACCAGCGCTGCCTTGGTGGCCGCGTACACGCTCTGCCCGGGCTCGACAACGGTGGCGCGGATTGAGGCGATGCCGATAATGGATCCTCCACCGTTGTCCGCCATCCGAGGGGCGAAAGCCTGGAGCAGCGCAAAGGAGGCACGCAGGTTCAGGTTCACAACGCGATCGAATTCCTCCATGGAGTAATCCACGATGCGTTTGCGTACGTTGGTGGCGGCGGTGAAAACCAGCGCGCTGATGTCGCTATATTCGGCGGCCGCCGCTCGTACTGCCTCAAAATCCAGGACATCGAGTTGCACCGCGGAAGCGTTCGCGCCGAGTTCTGCAGCGGTTTCCTGGACTGCTTCCAGGTCACGGTCGGCGCAGATGACGGTGGCGCCATGAGCGCCTAGGGCCAGTGCGGCCTCGCGGCCGATGCCGCTGCCGGCGCCAATCACCAGGACGCGGCGGCCGGAAAACTGAAATAGCTGTGTGTAATCCATCGATGAATCTTTCTTTGAGGACTTCTGATTACGGCCTGATAATGGCCATGCGGGTCACGGTGAATTCTTCGATGGCGAAGCGCGGTCCCTCGCGGCCAATGCCTGAATCCTTGACTCCGCCGTAGGGCATGATGTCGGAACGGAAACCTGGAATTTCGTTGACCACCACTCCGCCGACTTCCAACTCATTGATAGCCCGGAATGCAGTTTTCAGCGAGGTGCTGTAGATCGCTGCCTGCAGGCCATAACGCGAGTCATTGACCAGTTCGAAGGCGGTGTCCAGATCCGGAACACTCTTCAGGCAGATCACCGGCCCGAAAATTTCCTCGCACCACAGCTGCGCATCGGTGGGTACCTCGCTCATCACCGTAGGCAGAATCGCACCCTCGCGTACCTCGCCACCGGAGAGCACTTGTGCTCCGCGCTCCTTGGCGGTGTTGATCCAAGCCATGATGCGTTGGGTGGAGGTTTGGTTGATCACCGGCGCTACACGAGTGTGGGCAGACCGCGGGTCGCCCACGATGACCTCAGAAATGCGTGCGAGCAACTGCTGTTCAAAGTCCTTGGCGATTTTCTGATCAAGAAGCACTCGCTGAACCGAGATGCACGCTTGCCCATTCGCGTAGAAGCCACCGCGAAGTACTGCGTCCACCGCGTCGGGGATCACCGCGTCCTCGGCCACGATGAAGCCCGTGTTGGAACCCAGCTCGAGCACCGCCTTGCGGGGTGCCGCGTTTTTGGCGATCTGGTGGCCCACCGCGGCCGAGCCGGTGAAGGAAACGACGGCCGAGCGGGGGTCGCCGACAAGTACTTCGCCGACGTCGATTCCACCGGTGACCAGCTGTACTGCCGCGGCATTCACCTGCTGTTCGCGAAGGACCTCGCGGATCAAGTGGACCGTCCACAACGTGGCCAACGGAGTGTTAGGGGCGGGTTTGAGAATGATGGGGCAGCCGGCCGCGAGGGCCGGGGCCAGTTTGTGGCTCGCCAGCAGCAGCGGGTAGTTGAACCCGGCGATCCCGATGACAATTCCTGCGGGCTTGCGGGTCCAATAGCCAATCATTCCCTCACCAGAGGACTGAAGATCTAGCGGGACAGTTTCGCCATGGGCATGAGCGACCTCTTCGGCCGCCGCTGCCCAGGTAGTCAGTGTTCTTGCGACCTCAACGCGGCAATCGACCAGCGGCTTGCCGGTTTCGAGTACCAGCAGGTTTTCCAGCTCTTCGCGGTGGCTAGCTAATTTCTCATGGACGGCAAGCAGAATTGCACGTCTGGTTCCGGTGCTCAGCTGCGCGATTTCCTTGGCGACGGCTTGCGCCGCATCGAGCGCCTGGCTCGCATGCTTGGTGGTGCCAACAGGAGCCTGCGCAACAATCGAGGAATCGTAGGGAAAAACGACCGGCGAGGAGCTCTCGCACGGAACCCACGCATCACCAATGGGCAAGCCATCCGGGAAGGCCTTTGAATAAGTTGACACCGTTCCTGCTTTCGCGTCGTAGGCAATCAAGTCTTCTACTGGTCTGACCAGTAGATGACCAAAGCTAATCAGTGATCTAGCTCGCAGTCAATGGATTTCGACTAAATGGCACCGTCTTTTGCTTAAACTCCTAATTTCATTGACATGTTTGGATGCACCGGGAACAGTGATTCTCACCAAACATCTTCTGGATACCAAAATCGCGGGCAACCGCTGGAGCGCAAGGCGGTGCTGATGACTTCCGAATGGCGTAGCAATGTCTCCCTCGCGCGCGAAACTGCGGGAGTAATCAGCGAACGCGTATTCTCCGGGCGCTATCGCACCGGGCAGGTTCTTGCGCAGAGCAAACTGTCCCAAGAGCTGGGCTTGAGCCGCACCCCCTTGCGGGAAGCGCTGAACCTGCTTGAGCGCGAGGGAACCATCTATATCGACGCTGCCGGCCGCGCTATGGTCCGGACCATGACCGGGAGCCAACTTCGCGAGGCTCTGGTCTTTCGCGAAGTGCTTGAATCCGCGGCCTGCAAGATGGTGTGCGGCCAGCTGTCCGAGCCAGCTTTGGGTGAACTCCAGCGGTTGATTCAGCAAGCCCGCACCGGTGATCAACGCTCGATGTCCAGATTCCATCTGGTACTTCTCGATGCTTCGAATAACAGTCACCTGCAAGGTTTTTCAGGCTTGGTGCGGATGACCGAAGAAGTCATCCTTCCGAGCTTCGGATGGCACGGGCAGGCTCTTCAAGAGTCATTAACTGACTTATCGGAGCTTGTCCTCGCCCTACGTGAGGGTGCTAGCGGCAGTGCCCTGCACCACCTCACCGAGTACTTCCATAAACAACTAGCTCTACTGGAAAACCGTGAAAGGCATTCCCCATGAAAACTTACAACATTGCAGCGATTCCCGGAGATGGCATCGGCCCCGAGGTCATGGACGGATCGCTGAAGGTATTGGCCGCGGCTCAGCAGGCGTTTGGATTTGCTCTCGAGCTGACCAAATATGAGGCGGGGGCACAGCATTATCTGCAGACCGGAGAATTGTGGGGCACCGAACTTGCCGAAGAGCTTCGCGGTCATGAGGCAATCCTTTTCGGCGCCATGGGAGACCCTGCGGTGGAACCCGGAATCCTTGAGCGCGGATTCATCTTGGCTATGCGCCAGGAATTCGAGCAAGCGGTGAACCTGCGCCCGGTCAAGCTCTATCCGGGCGTGGCAACACCCATCGCGGGGTTGACTCCCGAACGCTGTGATCTGGTGATCGTCCGGGAGAACACCGAGGGAGCCTACGTGGGCCAGGGGTCGACCATTCACGCAAACACCCCACACACAGTGGCAGTGCAAGAGTCAGTCAATACCCGTGCTGGCATCAAACGAGTGGTTGAGTACTCATTCAAACTTGCCGCAAGCCGGCGCGGAAAACTGACTCTTTGCCATAAGAAGAACATTCTCATCGAAGCCGGCAAGCTATGGCAGGAAGTGGTCACTCAGGTTGGGGAAAGCTACCCGCAAGTTGAAGTGGACTATGTGCATGTTGACGCCATGTGTTTTCACCTGCCGGTATCCCCGGAACGATTCGACGTGGTGGTCACGGATAACCTGTTCGGCGACATCATCACAGACTTGGGCGCAGTGATCCAGGGCGGGCTCGGTGTGGCAGCCAGCGCGAATCTCAACCTCGACGGATCGGCGCCGAGCATGTTCGAGGCTATCCATGGTTCGGCCCCGGACATCGCTGGAAAGGGTTGGGCCAATCCGGTCGGCGCGATTTTATCTGCCGCCATGCTGCTGGGTCATCTGGGTGAAACTCAAGCGGCGCTAGCCATCGAATCGGCAGCGGTGCGCGTACTCGGCGAGCTCCCGGTGCTCGCGGGCCCGGCTATGGGAATGGATACCGCCGGGATCGCCGATGCGATTGCGCTTCTAGTCTCGCAGGACTTCGAGAAAGTGGGCGGCCACTCGGTGATGAACAGTTTGGCCGAGGTGCGCTAAGCGGGGTTTGCGGTCCCTCGTTGTTCGATCACCCGGCGCGGGCCAGCGCGGAGGTTCCCGCGCGCCAAGAGAAGTCCACACGACATGTGGCGGTAAGGAATCGTTTGCCGCCAAGTCATGGCCTGGTCAACTGCCGGCGGTAGCGTAGCCAGTCATGAGTCGGCTATTCGTTGCAATTGGGGATTCGTTCACCGAGGGTGTGGGGGACTGGGAACCCCGCCTGCCCAATGGGGTGCGCGGCTGGGCCGATCGAGTGGCTAAGCAGCTGTCCAAAGAAGATCCTGACTGGCGCTACGCAAACCTTGCAATCCGCAGCCGCCGGCTGGATCGAATCATCGAAGAACAGATCGAACCTGCCCTGGCTATGAATCCGGATGTCGTCAGCTTCTATGCCGGCGGAAATGACATCTTGGAGTTTCGCAAGGATCTCGAGGTGGTGCTGGAAAACTACACTGCCGCGGTCGAACGGCTTGCGACCTCCGGTGCCCAAATTCTGCTGTTCACCGGCTTCGACATCCCGGTGCACCCGATGCTTGCACCGTTCAAGAGACGCAACTGGAAATTCAACGACTGCGTCCGGGAGCTGGCACTTAAGTACGGTGACACGGTCACGTTGGTGGATTACTGGGAATGGGATGTCTACAACGATCGGCGCATGTGGGACGTCGACAAACTGCATATGAACCGGGCCGGGCATCGTTACATGGCGATCAGGGTTTTAGAGATTCTTGGGGCAAGCCATCAGCTCGCATTTGAAGACTTCGGCGATATCGAGCGGGTATCTCCGGTGCAGGCGGTGCGTCGAGACGTGGAGTGGCTGCGCCAGTGGGTCCTACCCATGTTCGGACGCAGGCTACGCGGGGTGACCCTGGGCGATGAGCTGGAACCGAGATGGCAGCAACCGATCCGCCCGGCGGACGGCATGAAGAAGCTGTACCGCAAGGGGCTACAGAAGAAGGCCGGGCAGCACGTCAAAACGCCGGAGTAACGCGGGAGCAAGGCAGGGGGTCCTGCCGCGGCCCGAACGGGCCAGCAACAGAACCCCTGCCAGGCTAATTGTTGAATTATCCGCCGGGATTCTCCATGGCTTCTGGGCTCATCCAAGCGATTTCCCAAACGTGGCCGTCGGGATCCTTCACAGCTACTTGGTACATTCCCGGGAACGGCTCGACAGCCGGACGGTAGATGCTACCGCCGCCGGCTTGGGCATTAGCTGCAAACTCGTCCACGCCTTCTCGGGTCTCAGCCGATATTGCGTTGAGGGTCTCGCGGTGCGGTGTGCCCATTGAGGGCACGTCGCCATCGACGAGGAAGCTTGCGAAGAAGTCTTGGACAAGCACCATGACGGTGATGTTGTCGCTGATCATCCAGGAGGAAGCGTTCTCGTCAGAGAAGACCGGGTTTTTCTCGAACCCCAACGAAGCGTAGAAAGTGTCCGCTTTAGCTAAATCAGCGGTGGGTAGATTGACGAAGATCATCCGGCTCATACTCATACCTCGTTCGGTTGGAGAACGGCGTTTTATACGCCCGGCACTTACTTTGCCTTACGAGGGCTTGGGGAACAAGAGGTAAAGCATGCAAAAATTGTCCTCGCACCTTGGGCTTTGAGACGAAATGGCCCCGATCCTCATCTTGAGGATCGGGGCCGTGTTCACACTGTTAACCGTGGAGTGGCTGAAGGCATCCGCCGGAAATTAGATGAGCGCTTTGGTGATTTCCAGTGGGATACGGTCGCGGGTGTAGGTGATGTGGTCGTAACCGTGGGGTTCTGGCTTGCCGTCCTCGCCGATGTTTACGAACACGATCTTCTCGATGGTCAGAATGGATTCCTGAGTGAAGATGTTGCGTACCTCAGCACGCAACGTAACCGAGGTGCGCCCGAAGTCGATAGCCGTCAGACCCATCTCGATGAGATCGCCTTCCTTAGCGGAAGCGATGAAGTTGATTTCGGACATGAATTTAGTGACCACGTGCTTGTTGCCAAGCTGAATGATCGAGTAGATGGCCGCCTCTTCGTCGATCCAACGCAGCAAGCTTCCGCCGAACAGCGTGCCGTTTGCATTGAGGTCTTCGGGGCGAACCCATTTGCGTGTGTGAAAAGTGATTCCCTTAGCCATACTGAAAATGCTAAGTCAGAACGGGGTCCCTTGGCTGTAAGGCCGTACACATTGTCGGTGAAAACACATCTGGCCCTAGGTGAAAGCACCAGCAAAACCAGCAAGGGAGCATTCAGCTCGGACGCGCTGAGAAAAGTCAGTAAGTCGCTTATCGAACCGAAAGATGCCAACTGAGGTTGCTGTTGGTAGTCTCAAAATGTGTAGTAGGAAACTTATAGCGCCATAGGCAAAGGCAGGTGAAGATGAACTATCCTTCGGAGGGGAATAATGAAACTATTCCTACCGACTTTGACGACGTCGAGCAGCAAGTATCCACTGGTGACTTGGAACATCTGCGCATCGACGAGCTTCTCAAAGAGGCCCATGAACGCTATGCCGATGCAGACGACGGTCTGCTGGCCCACTACATCCCAATCCTCGGCCAAGCCGATCCAAAGCTGTTTGGCATCGCCATGTCTCACGTTCGCGGATCGGTGCATGAAGTTGGCGACTGCCGGCACCTCTTCTCCATCCAGTCCATTTCCAAGATGTTCGTCTACGCGCTGGTACTGCAGGAGCACGGGCGCGAAGTTGTCCGGGAACGCATCGGGGTGAACAACACTGGAATGTCTTTCAATTCGGTGATGGCAGTTGAACTGAATAATGGCCACCCGATGAACCCCATGGTGAACGCCGGAGCCATCGCGACAACGGAAATGATTCCCGGCAAGACCGCAGCGAAGAAGTGGGAGAACGTCAGAGAAGGACTTTCGGCGTTCGCTGGCCGCGCGCTGTCTCTGGACGATGAGGTCTACCACTCCGAGTCGCTGGCCAATGAACGAAATAAAGCGTTGGGCCGTTTGCTCAAGAGCTATGGACGGCTTGAGGGGGATCCGCTGGATGCGGTTGATACCTATACCAAGCAGTGTTCGCTGAACGTCACGGCCTATGACCTTGCCGTCATGGGAGCGACCCTTGCCGACGGTGGAGTTAACCCGGTGACCGGAAAGCAAGTAGTCGATGCGGATGTCTGCCGTGACACCTTGGCCGCTGTGGCGTCCAACGGCCTTTACGAGCGTTCCGGTGAGTGGCTTTTTGAAATCGGCATTCCAGCCAAATCCGGAGTTTCCGGGGGCATCGTCGCAGTAGCTCCCGGCAAAGGCGCCATCGGCGCATTTTCGCCACCGCTGGATATGGCTGGCAACTCGGTTCGAGCGCAGCTGGCCATCGGACAGCTTTCGCGAGCCATGGGCTTGAACCTGTTTGCGTCGGCTCCGAATGAGAGTTAGTTCTTACGAGGACAACTCAACAGCTCAGGGTCAGGGATAGAACAGTCGAAATGCCTGTGGCGCTCACTGTTTGCCCTGGCCCTATCCACTGTCCAAGAACGGGAGTAATAGTGAAGTCAATGCTGAAACTCAGGATAGATCCCAGCAACTGGGCGGTGTAGAGATATTCTGTGTTTCCTGCGCTGACGGTCGCACTTCCTTTGGGGCCAAGAAGCCCTCCGTTCCAGTCGATTCTATACGTGACCGGTGCCGATTCCAGGCCCGTTGGAGGGCTCCAACTCAACATTAGCTGCCGCCTCAGTATGTTCGTCCCTAAGAACCCACTGTCATGATCGAAACATTGTAAATTATTGACTTGGCCAACGCTTGCCGCCGAAAACGATCCAGAATTAGTTTTCTGCGACGTCCAAGCTGCGCTGGTTTCCGCGGGTCGATCTGCCCCCATGCCCAGTAGCAGGGCGACGACCAACAGCAGGGTTGGCAGTACTAGGCGAAGGCGGGTGCGCTTCGTTTTCGTCGCGTTCCGATCCATCTCAGGCACTGGTTGTTCGCCTCCTCTTGCCAAAGAGGGTTGCTCCGGTAGCCACGAGTATTAGTCCGACGGCTACTACCCACTGCCAGCCATTGATACCGGTGGGAGGCAAGGGGCTATGCTCGTTATCTTCGCTATCTGGAGACTTTGGCTGCTCATCCGGGGAGGTGGAAAGCTCCTCTCCCATCCCAACGGCGGTTAGCCGGATCGAAGCGCTCTGGTTCTGAGATGAAACAGCAGTGCTTGAGAGCGTACCGCTCACAACAACTCGGCGTCGGTCAGCGGTGCCAAATTCAGAGAGCTGCAGCCCCGCATGTCCACTAGAATCCTGCAGTTTGTCCAGTGGGATATTGGTGGCCAGCTGCGGGGACCCGCTAGGGCAACCGGCAGTAAAAGGTTCTTTGGGAGCCACCAGACATTCTGTCACACTGACCAACAAGGGTAGGCTCGTGATTCCGGTTCCAGAGCTAGGTTCCAGTGTCAGACTGATTTTTCCGGGTTCCTTAGTCTCGGCCCAGACATCAACAATCCAACTTGCCGACTGTTCAGGACTGAGGTTGCTCATCTGTCCTGTATTGCCGCTGGAGGACATGCGTAGCACCTCGCCGTTGGTCGTTTTGACCGGGACTTCCGGGTGCTGTGCCGAAAAGAGAGAAACGGTAGCCAGCAGTAGTGAGGCAGGGACTGCCAGAGAGAAATGTTGTGGTGTACTTTCCTGAGGAAGCTGGATGCGTTCTTCCCCCTTGCGAGGCCAAAAAGCCCAAACTACGAGTGCGCTTGCCCCTACGGTTAGTCCGCCAAGGACATAGGGGATGCTGAACCATTGAATAACTGGTGCTACTCCCGGGATTGAGAACAGGACCGTCTTGACCGTCGAAACGTTGTACGGGTCAACATCGCGGGTTTCGTTGGCGTCACCCTGCATCGTGAAGGTCACGAAGCCATTGCCGTCTGTTTCAAGAATTTCGATGACTCGGTGGGTTACCGGAAGAATGTTCTCCCCGCGTTCAACGGTGACGATATCGCCCACCGCGATCTCCGTGGCTGGGACTTCCCGGACGAACGCAATTGATCCGGCAGTAATGGTTGGACTCATTGAACCGGTTCGAAACATCATGATTGAGACGTTGAAAACCACGCCAAGAATGACCAAGATCATGCAGACAGATCCACCAATCGCGAGGAAAGTCAGAACTAGATCGCCCAGTCTGGAGGCGAATGATCGTCTTGAATCTTGTGGCGCAGCGCTGTGGCTCATCAATTGCCCCCTAGAGGGGTTGACTGCGCGTTCCATGTCCAGGTGTGCATAGCGGTGGTGCCTTGAGCCGAGCTAGGGGTGGTTAATGGAAGCTGGACTTCGAAGCAGTAGGCCACGACATTTTTCATGCCAGATTGTGCCTCTTGTTTGATGGTGGCCGTGCGCTGGCCGCTCAAACTGACACTCGTTGAGGAGCTGCCAAAGACGTATTGTGCGCTTCCGCTGAAATTTCCGGCATTGCAGGTGTAGGAAGATGCGCCGCCTGCGGCGAGGGTAGTGGTTACGGTCCGATATTGGAGCGCGCTCCCCACGCCAGTGGACCCGGTGACGCCAGCGCCGCTTGCCGTGACCAGGGCATCGCTGGTGCTATTGGGCGTTGTTCGAATGAAGACAGGGGCATACGCGGTGGCACCTGGGTACATGTTCTGGCCGCTGAAGGTCATCTGCGTGCTACTGCCCCAAGCGCCATTAACGGAGGCCTCGATCGCGAAGCTTCCAGCTGTGAATTCCGCAGTTGTGAGCTCCGTATCGGTCCATGCCGCTAATGTGGCAGAGGCTCCAATGCCAAATACTAAACCACCTGCGAGAATGGCCCGTAGCTTGCGCAGCCGACGTCGAGGAGCCCGCCCCAGTTTTGTAAAACTAGTGCGGGCTGCATCTTGGGATTCACCAGTCACGAACTGGAATTCTAAAAGTTGCTACCTACTCGACAGAGGTGCCGATGAACTGCCACTGTGCAGTCGTTTCATCGCCCTGTACCAAGTCTTCACCGGCAGTCACCTGGAAACAGAGGTTGACTGTGGAGCCAGCAGCGCCGTCGGTGCCTGCAGTCAGTGCAAAGTCCGAGGCTCCTGTCGTTGTGCCGAGAGTAGTGCCAGCTGGAACAATGGTGGTGCCGGTTGCAGTTGGATTGCAATCAGCGAAGTTAGCAACTTGGACGATGCCGTATGTCAGATTCGCTGCGTTCAAGCCATCAACGGTCGCTGATGCAAGTGCAACCGTTGCATCGTAGGTCGTACCGGCGTCAAGCTGTAGTGCGAACGGTGCAGCAACCACGTCGGAAGGGGACAAGTTCGAACTTGCTGGGAGGTCGAATACTAGATTCGCTGACCCGGCAGAACTCTCATGTTCAGCCCAAGTCGTACCGTCGGTACTGCCCTGAATATTGAAACTGCCGGAGCCGAAGAGCCCTTCAGTCCATTCCTGATCCGTCCACGCTGCCAATGTCACAGCAGCGCCGACGCCTAGGACAAGTCCGCCCGCGAGGAGTGCTTTGACCTTGCGTGATTTAGGGCTTGGATTGGTGGTCGATGTTGCCATAATTTCCTCCTGGGAAAGCGCTAAGTTATATATTAATCTGTGGCGTTATTACCATCGTAATGAAAAAACTTAACTCCCAGGATATTATTTCTCAAATCCGGAATAATGCGGAAAAATGAGCCACTCCGGTAATGAAATGCAGTCTTCACTTGCCTGCTTGGTCGGAGTCTATGGCTAATTGGCCAAGTGTTCTGGCTAACCTTCTAGCCCCCAGGTGCATGCTGGAGCCGATCACTTTGATGTTGGATGTAATGATTCCGCGGCCAAGCAGGTGAGCAGGAAGGTCAGCCCATGGGTAAACGTACTTTCTGCTCTATTGCACTCGTTTAGTCCGGCCTCTAGCGCTTCAATAAACGCAGGTGACGACTCTGCATCGGCTTCCCATACTTCCCTTGGCGCGGCCGCATCCAATGCCGATCCGAGTACGAACGAATCGATGATCGTAATGGCGCGCAGCCGTTCTGCAGGTTGGAATCCACCGGTCAAAAAGGCTTCAGCCAAAGCGTCGTAGACTCGCAGCGTTGTGCGGTCGCGGACCGTATTACTAGTCAGCAATGGGATAAGCCGCGGATGTTGCGCGTAAGATCGCCAATATTCGATCGCGATGGCACGGACTGTTGACTGCCAGTCCTGACTTTTTGCTTCCGGGAGGCTGATAGTTGACATCGCACGCCCTCGCATTAGCTCAATGATTTCAGCCTTGCCGTCGACGTGGTTGTAGAGCGAAGATGCCGTCACTGAGAGCTCTTTAGCCAGTTGTGGCAGTGTGAACTCACCGTGTGCATCCACAAGCTTGAGCGCGGTGTCGGCGATAGCTGTTGTGCTGAGCTTTGGATTCGACGGCCTAGTCATGCGGTATTCCTTTGCATCGGGACTCTTTGACTAGAGCATACACAAATTAAACGAAAATCATTCGTTAAATTCCTTGATTTTGCGCATAACCTACGTCTAGTCTGAAAACGAATAGCATTCGTTATGTATCTCGAGGTGGTCCAAATGCAAGAAGTTCTCGCCCTGAATCCACCGATCTCGCCGGCGCGAGCCGCAGAAAAAGTTCGTGGTGATATCACCGTAGCCTTGGTGCAGCACCGCTGGCATGAAGACCACCAAGCGCTAGAGGCTGAGCTTGAAGATGGAATTCGGCGAGCCGCAAGCCACGGAACCAAAATCGTGTTTCTGCCGGAACTGACCCTGAGTAAATATCCGGCCTTCGAAGTGCCGACCGCTGAGGCCGCCGATGCATCCGCAGAAGACCTAATGACCGGTCCAACATTCACCTTCGCTGCGCAGATGGCAGCCAAGCATCAGATCCACGTGCATATCTCCTTGTTCCGCAAGGCACCCTCAGGTGATGGTCTGGGGCTGAACACCGCCATTGTTGTGTCTCCGGACGGTGACTTAGTAGCAGCCACTAATAAGCTGCATATTCCACGGACCGCCGGATACTACGAGGACAAATACTTCCGCGAAGGCCCCAATGAAAAGCCTTACCCGGTGCACCGTATCTCGGGTCTGAATGAACTGGCCATGGGGCTACCCACATGCTGGGACGAATGGTTCAGCGAGCCACCGCGCATCTACTCGTTGGCCGGGGCCGACCTGCTGGCCTATCCCACGGCCATCGGGTCTGAACCGGGGCACCCGGATTTTGATACCGAACCGCTGTGGCGCCAGACGATTATCGGCAACGGCATCTCCAACGGCCTTTTCATGGTCGTCCCTAATCGCTGGGGCGATGAAGGGGCATTGAACTTCTACGGTTCTTCCTTCATCTCCGACCCCTATGGACGGATCTTGGCCCGCGCGCCGCGCAACGAATCAGCGGTGCTGGTCGCAACCTTGGACCTCGATGCCCGCCGGGACTGGCTGACGCTTTTCCCGTTCCTGCGCACCCGCCGCCCGGAAACCTACGTCGCTCTAACCAACCCCCGCGTTGAGACCGGACTCGGAGAAGAGGGGAGGTCTCGTGCCTAACTACTTCATGCCCGCCGAAACCGAATCCCACGAGCGGATCTTCATGGCCTTCCCTTGCGGTGGCTACACGCTGGGAGAGAACGAGGCCGAGGCGGAAGCCGCCCGTTCCGCCTGGGCCCACGTGGCCCGCGCGGTTGCGCGTTTCACCCCGGTGACGATGCTGGTCGATCCGAGCGCGCTGGCCGATGCCCGCCGCCATCTCGGCGAGTCCGTGGTCTTCGAGGTGCGCGATTTGGATGATGCCTGGATGCGAGATATCGGTCCGACCTTTGTTCGCAATACCAACGGTGAGCTTCTTGCGGTGAACTGGAATTTCAACGGTTGGGGTGCCCAAACTTGGGCAAGTTGGGACAATGACAGCAAGATTTCCACCGAGGTGGCCGCGCTGGCCGAAACCAAGGTGCTGCAATCTTTGATTACCAATGAAGGCGGCGGCATCCATGTGGATGGGGAAGGCACGGTATTGGCCACGCGCAGCGTCCAGCTGGATCCGGGGCGAAACCCGGGGAAAACTGTAGCCGACATCGAGGCCGAGTTTTCACGGCTGCTCGGGACGGAAAAGACCATCTGGCTGGAGCGCGGGTTGACCCGCGACAACGAAGAATTCGGAACTCGCGGACACGTGGATATTGTGGCCTGTTTTGCCGCCCCCGGCGTGGTGCTCTTCCACGACCAGCAAAACCGCGAGCACCCGGACTTTGAGATTTCCCAGCAGGTACGCCGCCAGCTGGAAACTGCGGTTGACGCCAAGGGGCGTCGACTCAGGCTCATTCCGGTGCCTGCTCCGTCGGCCCTCAAGGACGCCGAAGGATGGGTTGATTACTCCTACATCAACCATCTGGTCACCAGCGCCGGAGTCATCGCCTGTACCTTTGATGATCCAATGGACGCTCAGGCCTTACGTATCCTTGCCGAGGCCTATCCCGGGCGAGAAGTTGTGGGCGTTGACGCCCGAGAGCTATTCGCTCGCGGCGGCGGAATTCACTGCATTACCCAGCAGCTACCAGCACAATCGGGGAATCGGGCACGCTAAATGCGCTGAGCCTGAATCAAACTAGGGTCATTTGGAAGAATTCCTACGAGATGCAGGCGCCGTGGATTATTTGAGATCCAGGAAAATTCTCTTATCGGATATGGCTGGGACCGGATTGCGTTGAAACCGTAGATCTGCTGATCCGTGTCCGGCACCAGAAAACACGGCATCGCTTGAGCGTCGATTTGCCTGCGGGGGACCCTGGCGTTGCTGAACGAGCTCCGACGCATCAAAAAACGTCGGCGCTGGCATCTTGGCGGCAGGCAGCAGCGGCCATGAACTTGATGAGACCATCAAGTTCATGGCCGAAAGCACGTAGGCCGTAGCTCGTTTGCTCCACGGTCGTGACCGGCGATCCAGTAGGCCATTGAATTTCTCTTCGGGGCAACGCGCAGTGGGAAATGCGGAAACTGTGCTGCATTGTCGGAGCCCAGAGCGCTACTGCGTATCGATTTGGGTCATCGATCCCGCAACGGCCCACGTAGCTGTTGAAGTGCGCTGTCTTCTCCGTCGAATTGAAACTCGCCGCAGTCGATAAACCACTAGCCTTTCGCTCTGCGCCCAATACTGAGCATCGGATAACGCCGATTCTGAGACTGCCGCAGCGATTTCGGTTCCAACTGCATACTAGCTTCCCGAGCCTCGCCACCGCGTTGCTAGCTCGACTTCGGTGCCAGTAACGGGGTTCGGATCATTTGCGTCCGGAAGGTCGCCTAGTTCCTTGCGCACGGAGAAAACGGGCCGACTCCTTGAGCATCGCCGTCATGGCTAACTCTGCGGCGGTGGGGAGGGTATCTTTCATGCGGGCAAGGAGAATCCTTCTTTGGGGCACGTTTCCCGAGAGGGGGATGACTCGTACATCATCGCGCAGGACAGTCAGGGCTAAGCGGGGGATCAGCGCAATTCCGACGCCGACGGCGACCATAGCCTGAGCTTCCTGATAATCGTTCGCCTCATACGCCACATTAGGTTGGAAGCCAACGGAGTTGGCCGCCCGGATTAGAACTTCGATCAGTGGATGGCTGTCGGCTCTGACGACCCAGGTCTCCTCGAGTAATTCGGACATTGATACTGAGTCCCGTGACGCAAGCGGATTGGACACCGAGACCACAAGATCCGTCGGGTCGTCGAGGAGGTGCTCGAATTCGATTTCCGCTACGTCCGTGCGGGACCACTCGTAGTCCCATAAAACACCCATCGAGATGTCTCGATTCGCGAGCATTTTTAGAAGAGATTCAAGACGTGCGCTGCGCACCGTTAGATCGATCCGTGGATATTCGCGGGCGAATCTGTTGATGGCGATTGGCACAAGCGAGGCGCCCGCAGTGGGGAATGTGCCCATTCGCAACGATCCTGCACGGAGGTCGGCGATGTCATCGAGAGAATGCTGGAGTGATGTCAGGCGGCTGCGGATATGTTCCGCGTGCTTGACAACTGCCTGCCCCGCATCGGTAAGCGCGATCCCTCGGCTGTGCCGTTGCAGCAGGGGTTGGCCAGCCTCCGCCTCTAATTTTCGCAACTGCTGCGAAATAGCGGATACCGAGAACCCGAGGGCTTCGGCTGCTAGCGTCATTGTCCCAAAAGAGGCCACGTCGGCGAGGAGGAGAATTCGCTCAGTGCTGGAGGGTTTAATCATGATTGAAGTATAGCTTCACATCCCGTACAGAAGTATGCCATTGCTTAACCCGAGTCCTTGTTCGAAACTGGATGTGGCGGATATCTCAATCCTCAGGTTTGAAAGTTGAAGGAACTAACATATGCAGATCCCATCGGTTTTGATGCGTGGCGGTACTAGTAAAGGCCTGTTTTTCCACGAGAAGGATTTGCCTCAGGACATTGCCCAGCGCGACGCGTTTCTCCTAGCCGCAATGGGTAGCCCGGATCCATACCGTCGACAGATCGATGGACTGGGAGGGGCCGTGTCCACGACAAGCAAGATCGCGATCATCGGCGATGGGGCAGCGTATGGCGTGGACGTCACCTATGAATTCGGCCAGGTTAGTTTGGACCAGCCATTAGTGGATCGTAAGAGCAACTGCGGAAACATCTCGTCTGCTGTCGGACCGTTTGCCGTTGACGAAGGGCTAGTAGAAGTTACCGAACCCTTTACGGTGGTCAAATTTTTGAACCTCAATACAAACAAAGTAATTGCCGCCCATGTGCCGACCAAAAACGGAAGGTTCGATCCTATAGGGGATTTCGAATTGCCCGGAGTTCCGGGCTTTGCCTCGAAGATCCAGCTTGACTTCGTCAGTCCGGGAGGTGCCGTGACAGGAAAGCTCCTTCCCACTGGATCTGTCCGGGACGAGCTGGACGTTCCAGGCGTGGGAACCATTCCCGTATCTATAGTCGATGCGACGAACCCGCTTGTCTTTGTGCGGTGGGAAGATCTTGGATTGACGGGTCTTGAGCTTCCTGCGCAGATCGACGCCGACCCGGAACTTTTGGCGAGGATTGAGGCCGTGCGTGCTCAGGCATCTGTACTTGCAGGGATAACGGACAGCGTGAAGCAGGCTACTCGGGACGCACCCTCGGTGCCAAAACTTTCACTCGTCGGCGCACCGCGTGACTATACGGCCACAAACGGCAAGATGATTCCAGCCGAAGCCACTAGCCTGCGCGCAATGATGATGTCTATGGGCCGAGCCCATAACTCCTACCCGCTGACTGGTGCATTTGCAACGAGTGTTGCCGCGAATCTGCCTGGCACCCTAGTGCATGACCTTATCCAGAAGGGCAGCGATGAGTTTGTCATTGGCCACCCGGCAGGACTGCTGACCGTGACAGCCGATGTGGAATTTGATGGGCATGAAAGTCGAGTAAACAGTGTTTCCGGTTTTCGGACCGCCCGTCGGTTGATGAAAGGGCAAGTCTTTGTTCCGGACGAAATGATTGCAAACCAGCTCGCCGATTGATCCATTGGATCATCAACGCACAGCAGCGTAAAAGCTGCACGAAAATACAATGGGGTAGTAAAAATGAAAATGAAATTCAGCAAACGAGCCATGGCTATGGTTGCCGTGACATCGGTTCTGGCCCTCGGAGCATGCGGTGCTCCCGAGCAGAACGTCGGCCGAGAATCGACAGACGGCGGCATGCCATCCAACGTCAACCTGACCGTGCCGTATTCGGCCGGCGGCGGAACCGACACCTGGGCGAGGTTCTTGAGTCCTTACTTGGAACAATATGTCGAAGGCAACCCGCGATTCTTGGTTGAGAACGTGCCCGGAGGCGAATCCGTTACGGGCAGTAATGCGTTTGTGAATACCGGTGGGACGTCGGGCGAAACCATTCTAGTTACCTCTGGCACTACTTATCTCCAAGCGCTACTCGGCCAGCCCGAGGTGCAGTTCGATTTTTCCGAAATGCGCCCGCTGATGCTCAACGGTACCGGTGGCGTGGCGTACGTTAGCTCCAAGACTGGCATCGAAAGTGTGGCAGACCTGGCAGATTATGATGCGACCCTCACCTACGGTGGAATTAGCGCCACCGGGCTGGACGTAACCCTGCTTCAGGCTATGGACGTGCTGGACATCGACATCGATGCGACCTTCGGTTTCGAGGGACGAGGCCCAGCCCGACTTGCCTTGGAACGTGGTGAGGTGAATCTCGACTACCAGACGACCTCTGCATATTTGACGCAGGTTGAACCCATGGTTGAAGAGGGAACCGCGGTTCCGCTGTTTAGCTTCGGTGTCATCGAAGACGGTGAAGTTGTGCGTGATCCGGCTTTCCCGGACTTGCCTACCTTGGAAGAAGCATATGAGCTGATCCATGGCGGTTCGCCTGAGGGGCCAGCATATGAAGCCTATCGAGCCTTTCTAGTTCCCGCGTATGTGTACCAGAAGGGGATTTGGGCGAACGCCGGTACCCCTGATGAAGTTGTCGATGCTTACCGTGAATCGGTACGCGAAATCGTTGAGGACGAGGAATTCCTTAGCTCTAGCGAGGACATCCTAGGTGGCTATCCACTGGTGGCCGGTGACGTTGCCGAGGAGGAGCTGCGTAAGTCCTTCCAGATTCCGGAAGAAATTCGCAATTACACGTTGGATATGCTCGAAAATGAGCACGGCGTGACGATTCGTAGTAAATAGTTGTAGCATGCGTGGTCGCCTGCATCCTTTTAGGATGCAGGCGGCCACGCTCATTTCTGAATCTGGACGGCTCGGCAGACGTCTCTGGCTCAGCTTCCAGTTTTCCGGATTATCGCGTGTCTTGTGTCGGCCGAAGCCTGGGTTCTCGACGGTAGAAATATACGGTGCTAAAAGTCTTACGGGAACCCTTGCTGCATTGAATTCGCGGTCGCCGTCTTTTCAACGCGCTGATTACCTGCAGCTGGCCTTGTCAGTGGGAAAGCAAGCACGGTTCATCGAACGCCTAGAAGTTCCGTTGGAAGAGCATTTGCGGGCAGGCGGGGGAAGTGTGAGCAGTCGAGCTCCGGTACTGCCTCCCATATAAGTACCGGAGCGAAAGCGCGCGTCTCTAGGGCGCTTTGATCAACAAGACACAGGTGGTCAAACAAGTGGATAGTAGCGGGGCGAAACCAACAAAGGGCGAGTCTTTTAAAAGCTCTGCGCTGTTGCTTGCCGGGGGTTTTCTCGGAGCCACGGTATTTACGTTGCTGCAAATTCCGGCGGGGGCATTGGTAGGCTCCGTGGGAGGAGCCATGGTCGTGAACGCGCTCGTTGCCAGGCGTCTGTCCAAGCAGAAGAAGCAACGTGGAACTTCCGCGACGCACATCCGCGCACTTCCGCGGCCTCTTCGAATTACCGGGCAGGTTCTGCTGGGGGTTATCGCTGGTTCCCAGCTGACCGTATATACACTCGAACAGCTGTTCGGCGTCTTGATTCCTATGCTTGGCTACGTGGTGGCGCTCCTTGCCAGCACGATACTGCTGGCGCGGTACCTTTTCATCAAGTTCGGAATCGACCCGGTGACTGCTGTTATATCCGCAATGCCAGGAGGCCTCAGCGAAATTCTCCCCTTTGCCCAACGGCAAGGGGCGCAGCTCCATGCGGTGCTTACCATCCATATGTTTCGTGTGCTCGTGGTGGTTTTGATCGTCCTGCCTATTATGATCCTGAACCTGGATATCCGATGAGCCCCGCGCTCTTGCTGCTTCTCGGAGGTGGCGTAGTTGGTGCCGTAGCGGCACGCTTGCTGAAGCTTCCAATGTGGCCAATTACCGGGTCGATTGTGGGATCTGCGGCAGCGGCATTGATATTTTCGGTGACTGCAGCAGTGCCGTCTATCTTCGGATTCTTCGCGCAGGTGCTCATCGGAACTGCAGTCGGCGCTGCCATCTTGCCCGGATTCCTCAAGCAACTGAGACGTCTACTTTTGCCTGCAGTGGTCATTGCGGGGCTGCTGATTTCAGTGGGGATCGGAGGGGCATGCCTCGCGATAATGACGGGAATGCTGGAGCCCCGGGTAGCACTGCTGGGCCTGGTTCCTGGCGGTGTCGGTGAAATGGTGGCAGCCAGCACCGCACTTAACGCCGACAGCGCGCTCGTTGCGGGCCTCCATATCTTGCGGCTCCTAGCGAGCCTGTGGACGCTTCCGTTGCTGATCCGTTGGGCTAATACATGGAAGTCACCTAAACCACCCAACAGTTCGAACCCCGCATAGCAACGCCTCTCCAGTGGATAAAAGGCAGAGCAGCTTGAGTTCGGATCGGCAAGGACCTATCAATAGATCTTCTCGGCCATCAGAACTTTCAGGCACCGCATCGTTTCGTTGTGGTCTCCTTGAGGCGCCGCGCTCTGCCGTTGGAGGACCCGATGCCGAGCGCCACCGAGTATATCCAGCTGCAGAGCCGGTAATACTTCAATGAATACGACCCAACTTTTCCGCTGAATCTTGCACCTCATTCGGGCTCAACTTTTGCAGTGAAGACTGGGAGCCCGCAGGTGCCGAGGCTCAGGCAGTTTTGGTGGACGAGGTTTTCCGATGGGGCCGAGTCATGGCGTTCTATCCTGCGATGGGAATATTAGCGGCCAAGCGGTTCGCGCCTTCCCGAGTGTTGCTAATTAATCTTCGTACCCACAGAGAAGTGCATCGGGATAACGCGATGGCATCAAAATGGCATGCCCTTTTAGCGAACTTTGGATGTTGGTTCCGACCTGCACAACGTCGATTGAAGTATCTCTTCACTCCCAGTCCAGTATTTCGAGTCTTCTTAAGTCGTATTCTGGTCGAAAGTCGGCTTCTTGGCTCGCTATTGTTAGCTGAGTCACTAGCTTCCGGTTCGGTGGCTCAGCTTGGAAAGGAACACAGTGGGACCATTTATGACCCCAGTGCAGTTCGGTAAAGCCGTTCTCACGAAAAAAGTTCAGAAAGCACGATCCCTCCCTCGACAACGGGGCGACGCGGAGGCGATTCGCGGAATTGGGCTGTCCAGAAGCTCTTGGCACCAGTTGGGGTCTCTTCCAAAGACCGCCGGCGCTGAATGCAAGCGGGAGGTACTCTCATGATGGATGCAGCCCTTACGGCACTAGAATCATTCCTTGATCCGAGCATGCTTCTGTTTCTCTTGATCGGAGTGGTCGCCGGACTCGTAATCGGCGTTATTCCGGGACTTGGTGGGACAGGCGCCGTTGCGGTCTTGCTACCCTTCGTCTTCTTGCTTGAGCCCGGGCCGGCCATGGCACTGATTATCGGTGCAGTCGCAGTTGTGCACACATCCGATGCGGTCACTTCCATCCTCATAGGAATTCCCGGGTCGGCTTCTGCTTCCGTTTTGCTCCTTGACGCCCACAAGATGGCCCGCAAAGGCCAGGGAGCCCGGTCTCTGTCGATCTCGTTCCTGTCTTCGATGATCGGTGGACTCATCGGCGTAGTCATCTTGACGGTGAGCATCCCGATTGCCCGACCGATTGTTATGTCTCTGGGTTCACCAGAAATATTCATGCTGACCCTGCTGGGTGTTGCATTGACTGCCATGTTGTCCAAGGGCCATGTGCTCATGGGGCTCATTGCAGGTCTCTTTGGCATCCTTCTCGCACAGATCGGCGGGGCGCCAACCTCTCCCGAGTACCGGTTCACCTTCGGCTCGCTTTACCTGACAGAAGGTCTGGGACTAGTCGCTGTAGCATTGGGTATTTTCGGTGTTGCAGAATTCATCTCCCTTGTTGCCCGCAAGACCGCCGTCTCGGACGTCGCGAGCCTCGGAACGGGATGGGGAGATGGCATCCGGGACGTTGTTAGGCACTGGACGCATGTTGTACGTGCCTCAGTAATCGGCGTGCTGGTCGGGATTTTGCCCGGTGTGGGAGCAACTGCGGGGTCTTGGATGGCTTACGGCCAAGCCCAAGCAACGTCGCGGGGCAAGAACAAGGGCAACTTCGGAAATGGTGACCCACGAGGCGTCATTGCGCCAAGCGCGGCAGGAAACGCAGTCGAAGCGGGCGCATTGATCCCAACCTTGCTGTTCGGAATTCCCGGCGCGGCGCCATTCGCACTGCTATTGGGCGCACTGTTGATCTTTGGCATCGAGCCAGGTCCACGTATCCTCACGCAGAATCTGGACATCGTCTACGTCATTGTTTGGTCATTCGCGATCGCCAGCGTCGTCGGTGCGCTATTCTGCTTCCTGCTCGCCAAGCCATTGGCCAAGCTGAGCTTCATCCGCTTCCCGTTGCTCGCAGCGGCGATTATTCCGCTGATTTTCATGAGCGGCTTCCAGGAACCACTTGAACTCCAAGTGTTCTGGGTCATGCTGCTGCTGGGCATCGTCGGCTGGATCATGAAGATCTTCGATGTGCCGCGTGCGCCATTCCTGATCGGTTTCGTGCTCGCTGTCCCGCTCGAACGCTATTACTTCCTGACCGCAAACTTGTACGATCTCAACGAGTGGATCTTCCGCCCTGCAGTTATGGTTATGATCCTCATCCTGGTCGGTCCCGGTGTGGTTAATCTTGTGCAAAAGATCCGTGGCAAGGGCAACGATGAAGGAATGATTCGCGAAGGCGATGAAACCGGAGGCCCACTTGCCCCCACGTTCTGGTACCCGGTTGTCACCGCATCGCTCCTGGCGATATTCGTTACTGGCTTCATCCTGTCGCAGTCATTCTCGGAAGCTGCAGGACTGTTCCCCAAGCTGGCTACAGGCATCGGTGCGATTCTCTGCATCATCGCGCTGATCGTCGATATCCGCAAGCACCGCGCTGCAAAGAAGCTCGGCGGTAGCCCGGATAGAAGTGAATGGCACGCGACGCTGCGCACCGTGGCCGGTTCATTGCTATGGATCCTTGGATACATCGCTATCGTCTACATCTTCGGAATGATGATCGGTACTGTCATCTTCGTGCCAGTTTTCCTCTGGCTCGTCGCCAAGGCGCGAATCCGCACCATTATCGTTTACCCGATCGTGGTGTTCGGATTCCTGCTGCTCCTTCAGGAATACGCCCAAATCGTCATGCCTGTCGGCTACATCTATCTCGGTATTTGAACAAGCCTTTAAGGAAGTATCGTGAACTCGTTGGACTCGATTACCGCACTTACGAGCAAAAAACAGCAAGCTGACCTCAATCTGGTGATTATGCCAGGCGACGGGATTGGTCCTGAGCTGGTGCACAGCACGGTCCAGATTATGCAACAAGCTTGCTCAATGACCGGGGTCAATCTCAACCTGAGTGAAGAGCCCGGAGGCGCTGGCGTCTACGAGGCGACAGGGGCAGGACTACTGGGTGGTGCCCTCGATAGGCTCCGTATTGCCGATGGAGTGCTTAAAGGGCCAGTGGGTTTGCCTTCGGTACGCAAACCCGATGGCACGGAGGGAGGGCTGCTCGGAGGTCTGCTCCGCATCGGCCTTGACACCTTCGCCAATGTACGTCCTGTCCGTCTTCGGGCAGGCGTTCGCGCGGCGACCAGGGCTGAACCTGGCTCAATCGACTATCTTATTGTGCGCGAAAATACCGAAGGCCTATACCTGTCTCGTGGCGCCGGAGTACGCAATCACCATGCGGCCTCGGACCAGATGCTGATCACTCGTGAGGGAACCGCGAGAATTGTCCGTTTTGCCTTCGAGCAAGCATTGCGACGGTCGGGGGCGCCGCGAGATGGTGTACGCCGAGTGACCTGTGTGGACAAGAGCAACGTCTTGCGCAGTTTCGCGTTGTTCCGCGAAGTCTTCGACGAGGTGGCCGCCGATTACCCGATGGTTGAAGCGGATCACTGCTATGCCGATGCGGCAGCGCATGCGCTGGTGACGGAGCCGGAACGGTTCGATGTGCTGGTAATGGAAAATTTCCTCGGTGACATCCTGAGCGATCTAGGCGCTGGGACGGTTGGCGGACTGGGAATGTGCCCGTCGGGCAATATCGGCGAAGATACCGCTTATTTTGAACCCATCCACGGTAGCGCCCCGCTTATCGCGGGTCGAAATCTGGCCAACCCTGTGTCTCAAATACTCAGCGGAGCGATGCTCTTAAATCATTGCGGTCATGCCGAAACGGCTGACCTCATAGATTCAGCAGTTGAATCAGCCTTCGCCGGCGGGCATATATCCATTCTGCCCACGGGATCTCCCGCTGGAGGGACCGAAGCTGTAACCGAAACAGTGCTTAACCACCTTTCGGTTGACTAGATAGCCAACCGCGGATTACCCAGAACTAAAACCCGAGAGGAACCCGATGAGCATTATATTGGCATATGTGCCTGGTCCAGCAGGCGAAGCTGCCCTGCAGTTCGCGATTAAAGAAGCATCCCTTCACCAGACCAAATTAATAGTGGTGAATTCGTCGCGTGGTGGAGCGCTCGGCGATCCACAATTGGCCTCAGCCGAGCAGCTGTCCGCCATGCGCGATCTTGCGGAACAAGCGGGTGTCGCAATCGAGATCGAACAGCCAATCCGCAACGAGGATCCTGACTTTGAGGTTCTTGAGGCTGCGCAGCGACATGATGCAGTATTAATTGTCGTTGCGACCCGTCGACGTTCAACTGTAGGCAAGTTTATTCTGGGCAGCGCTGCTCAACGAATCATCATGGAGGCAGACATTCCGGTGGTCACCGTGAAACCTGCCCGTACGTAGGACCCGAAGAACTAATCAAGATCGGCCTCTTACGCATCGATTTGGCAGGATGCAACAAGAAACGTGCGGTAAGTAATGCGCGTTAGGCGCGAGGCGTCGAAGAAGGTTTATTGGTATCGCTAGGCGAGCTAGCTCCAATGGCGGTGTTTTGGTGAATCCGAGCGGATCGGATTCACCAAAACGCGTTTAATGAACCAACGGCGGGGCTGGCTGCTTCACCCAGCAGCAACCGGGCGCTGGGCGCAGGGTTGGCCCAGCTCGACCTGATGGCGCCGCTCCAGAATTAGTGGACGCGTGATCTTGCGGTTTGCGGCGAAGATCGGCTCAGAGGCGCAGGCGCTAGTTGCCATATCGGCTAGATGCTCGCCGATGGCCGGCACGAACTTAAACCCATGACCGCCAAATCCGGCACCCAAGGCGACCGAAACGATCCAGGATGATGTCCTCGTCCTCGGCATTCGAACAGGTGCAGGAGACCGACTCGAAACGTTCGGAATCAACACCGGGTAACCACCATCGTGCAGCGTAGGCTTGCAACGCCCGGATTTGCGCGTCCACGAGTTCGTGAGATCGGGCATCCGGGTCAACTATCCGGCCCGACCCGTGCCAGCAGACCTAAATCCACTCTCCGGGGGTGTGCATTCCGTAAATCGGGCCATAAACCGGGGACCCGAGGTCGCGGGCGGGATCTAGATAGTGATTGAAGCCGGGTCACCGAGCAGAAAACGCGGATTGGGCGAAATGAACCGGATGCTCTTCGGTGACATGGATCCGCGGAAGATCGATAACCTCTCCAATTAACCTCCGTGTCCAAGCGCCGGCGGCGACAATGACATGGCGTGCGCAGGGTTGTGCACCCCGCAGCATCCTCCAACTGGACGCTGACGCGCTCATCTGAAATCGCACTCAGGGTTGTTACCCGCTGGTTGTGGCGAATCGCGGCTCCGGAGTTCGAAGCCATACGTTGCAACGTCGAAACCGCAAGATCGGCATTGACCCGACCGCCTGCGGGAATGTACAAAGCCTCAGTCTCAAATTCCATCCCTGCAAAACGTTCTTCGGCCTCGGCGATGCTCAGCCGCTGGCTGTCGAATCCCGCCGCGCTGATACTGCGCTGGATCCGACGTTGCCCGGTTACCTCGCCGTGGTTCACCAGTCCGGTGCGGTGTAGCAGTTCAGTGCCACAGGCTTTGGAGACTTCGGCCCATAGAAGGTTCGCGCGTTGCCGCAACGCACGTAGGCAGTCGTCGCGTAGGCCGGATTAAAGTTACGGGTCGCGCCATGCGAAGCACCGTGCTGGCGGCCCGGTGCATATAGCTCGAGCTTGAGCACCCCGGCACCGCGCGCGGCTAAAGCGTGGGAAACGGCAGAACCCATCGCTCCACGGCCAATGATTAGGCAATCAGCGTCGACACTCACCTGAATAGCGTGGAACGAGACACCGCCGAATTCGTATTCTGAAGTCGTGGGAGCGTGCACTAACGTAAAGCAAGAGGGCGCGGTTGTGCTCGGCGCAGGAACTGGAAGGCAAAAGCTATTGGATACGCTACAACTCGGCGCATTGCTCGGACTGTCCGCGGCCGTTTTTGTGGGGGCTTCTACGCAACGTATCTCCGGAATGGGTTTCGCGCTGGTCTCTTCACCATTTTTGGTTATGGTCCTCGGGCCGCACCACGGGGTTATGGTGGTCAACTTTCTTGGAGCCTGCCGTAGTTTCTTGATACTGATCCAAGTATTCAAGGACGTTGAATATAAGAAGATCTTGCTGATGCTGATTCCAGCGGTCATCATGACCGTTCCAGGTGCTTGGGTTGCCTCGCGGTTAGGAGGCCCCTGGCTGACAGTTGGGATTGCCGTGATGGTTATCCTTGCGCTAGGTTCGAGCTTCCTAGTGCGCAACCTACGGACCGCACAAAGCAAGGGATTAGCTATCGGGGCCGGCGCTGTCTCAGGTTTCATGTCGGTCACCGCCGGTGTATCGGGCCCAGCCATCGCGGGGTACGCTGTGGCCAGCCGTTGGCCACAGACGAAATTCGCCATTTCGGTGCAACTGTATTTCTTCGTCTTGGCTATTGCTTCGTTGCTGGCCAAGGGCGGAGTTCCCGAACTTCATTGGACGCAATGGGTGAGCTGTCTGGTGGCCATGGTTGCGGGCATCCTGCTGGGTAATTTCCTGGCTCCCAAAATTCCGGAGAAGTTCAGTCGCTTGTTCGTTATCCTCATTGCGTTTGCCGGTGCCGTGACGCTGATGGCTAGCGGGCTCACCCTGGCGCTGGCGTAGGCCGAAACGGAATAAAAATCTATCAGTGAGATAATTGGTACCGTGCGGACCGAAGACAGCATTCAGACTCAAGGCAAACCTGCCACAGAGCTAGACATTGAACGACAGGCATTGTGGGCAGGGTTCATCTGTTCGATCCTGGGATTAGTAGTTGGGTTCATCCTGTTTGCAGGTAATCGACCTGCTCTGGCCGGTGGGTTATCCGTCGGCGCTGTGGCCGCTTCAACCGGGGCTGTCTCAGCAGCACTGGCAAGTGTGGTGGCTTTTCGGCGGTTGTTGTTATCACGCGAACCGTGGCTCAGAAGGATCCCGAGGTGGCGTCAGGTAGTCACCATGATTGGGCTAGTTTTAGTTCACGCAGCGAGTTCGGTGATGATCTTGATGGTGGCTTTCCACCTGATGCAGCAAGCATTTTTTGGACTGCGCGTGGATATGCTTGCAGGTTCTCTGCTAGTTAGCGGGGCGACCGGTATCAGCGCCTATTTGTGCTTGGTTGCCACAGCACGGACGAATGCCGAAACGCTGTCAGTGGTGTTGGGAATCTTCATGGCTTCGGGTGTCGTCATCAGCATGCTGCTCGCCGAGGACCGAGGTTGGTGGCAGTCGATGTTCTCCTCTCTTGGTACCTACGACGCGGGTATCGGTTCCTTCTGGACGTTCAACACCACTTTGGTGGTTTCTGGACTCGTGCTGATGGCATTTACCGAATTCATGACCAGAGATCTTGCGAAGCTCGCACGAACCTATAGGTGCCGCCCGAGCTTGGAGAAATACCGGCTTGCCAAGTATTTGCGACCGCGCCCCGGGGTGGTCCGCTGGTGTCTGCTGGCCGTGGCCCTTGGCGTCATTCTGATTGGCATAGTTCCGGTGAATGTCGCTCCCGAGGTGCACGCTGCATTCGTTCGTTTGGCTGCGGCCGGTATGATGTTGCTCCTGATGGGGACTACCGTGCTTCTTCCGGGCTATCCGGTAATATTCCACCTGATGTCGCTGACGGCTCTAGGCGCCTTATGGTTGTCCTTCTTGCTCTGGCAGGAGTGGAACTACTACAACCTCACCGGATTTGAACTCGCCGTGGTCGCGATTCTCTTCACCTGGATCTCGGTGTTCATCCGAACAACGTCGGCGCTCATCCATGATAAGAAGCAGCAACTGCGCAAGGAAAAGCGGACACGCAGGCGGGCACAACACAATAAACTGACAGCTACGCCGGCGGACGGGGATGCATCTTCCGAACCATCTTTTGTCCACGACGATATCCGTCGTAATGGTGAGGACATAGGGTTCCAAACTCGTTAGCCTAGAAATATGTTGATCTCCGAGATGCTGTATTTGCTGCTCACCAAGGACGACGGACAGCCGGAAACGGTGATGAGCTCCTACAAATATGGGATGAACTCAGCGATCATCGCCGACCTGATTTTGGCAGGAAGAATCGGGCTAACTGATGACCCGAATCCACGAATCACCATTATCGGCGCTGGACCAATAGCCGACCCTGTCTTGGAACACCCGCTGGAAAAGCTAGAGGGCAAGAACGGGATAAATCTTGATTCTGCGGTAGCCATCAGCGGGTTGTGCAATATTCGCCTCGTCACAGACTCCTTGGCCAAGCAGGGACTCGTCGAATATGGCGAGCGTGGCCTATTGGGCTTAGGCAAGGCGCCGGTCCGCGTGCTCAACGGGCAGCTGGAACGTCAATTTCGCAGTGGATTGAGCTTGGTGCTCCAGGGACAGCGCGAAGCTGCAACCCACGAGGCGACGCTACTTTCCATCATCCACGGCATGGGTGTGTTGCAGCAGGTGTTGCCCGAAGAAATTGAGCCCATCGGTATAGCGCAGGCTCAAGCGCGGATCAGGGAAGTTGCCATAGATGCTCGCGCCGGTGACGCGGTGCGCAAAGCGGTAGCAACCATGAACGAGGCGGTCGCCACGACAACGATCCTGCCTGGAGCAAATTAAAACGACCGTGACTTAGGCAGGCTGCTGAACCAATCCTGCATGCATCACGACGTCAACCGTGGCTTGGAAGTGCTTGCGCAAAAGGTCTCCGAGCTTCTGCGCATCGCGTGCCAACGCCGCATCAAGTATTTCTACATGCTCCTGCTCAACATCTCGAGCCACAGCCGCTTGCGACGGGGCGGCCCACCGGCGGTAAAGCTCCGTGAAATTCGCTAGGTCGGTGGAGAGCTTCAACATCGGTTGGCAATCGCAAGGCGCTAAAAGCTGTTGATGAAATTCGCGGTGCGCGGCCGACCACAATGGGTTTACCCGATCCGGATCTTCGGGTAGACGGCGTGGGGTGCGCGAAAGCTTATGGTGTGCGGCGATGAGCCCAGATTCCCAGGCTACGGTTCCACGCTCCACGGCCAACCGTGCCGCGAGCGCCTCGGTGGCACAACGCAGCTCGGTAATGTCAGCCAATTCTCCAAGGTTGAGATCTGGAACAAAAAAACCGCGATTCGGGCGGATGGCGACAAGGTTTTCACCGGCTAGACGAGTCAAAGATTCGCGAATGACGGTGGTGCTGGTGCTGAATTGCTCAGCTAACGTGGTGGGCTGCAACCGATCTCCCGGTGACCAGAAACCGTCCAGAATGGTGCGTCGGATTCCTTCGAGCGAATGCGTAGATGCCTTTGCCACGCTGGCCTCTTTCTTATTAGCGGATCATGGAGCGCAATATCCAAGATAATCATATTATGTCTGACTACTCAGAGTATTGGCCGACATCATTTCTTCGTGCCTGCTAAGAGTTGCGTTTCACCCTTTACGCAGAGCCACGGTAGGCCTAGGCTCGGCTCATGCCAGTGATGCTGCGTACCATTCAGACCGCCGTGCCAGAAACGCTCCTTCGACAAGACGAAGTCCGTGATGTCTTTGCCCTGCAACCAGGGCTGACCCGGTTGGGGCAGCGGCTGATCGCCACTTCCTTCGATTCCTCGGCGATCAACACCCGTTACAGTTGCGTCAAAGACTTCGACACCCAAAACCCTCCAGCGAGTCCGTTGTTCTACGATGCCGGAACGCAGCAACTGCACTCGCCCAGTACGGCAACACGCAACCGTGAATATGTGGCCCATGCGCCCGCACTCTTCATCGGAGCTGCGCAGAAAGCCCTTGATGCCTGCCCGGATCTAGCGCCAGCGGATATCACCCACGTAATTACCGTCTCCTGCACCGGTTTTTATAACCCCGGACCGGACTACCAGATTGTGCGCGCGCTCGGTCTCAAGCCCAATACGGTACGCCACCACCTTGGCTTTATGGGATGCTATGCGGCCTTCCCCGCATTGCGTGCGGCCAAGGACTTTTGCCTCGCCGACCCGCACGCGACGGTGCTGGTAGTCTGCGCAGAACTTTGCACCCTGCATGTGCATAGCTCGAACGACCCGGACACCATAATGGGCTCTGCGCTCTTTGCAGACGGAGCCGCGGCGGCGATCGTCACGGCACGCGGCGGCGGCGGAATGATTATGGACGCTTTCGAAACCGTGCTGACTCCGGTAGGCGAAGATGCCATGGCGTGGAATATTGGCGATGAGGGATTTGAGATGGTGTTGGGAACCTATGTTCCTCACATTATCGATGACCATATTAGCGGTGCCTTGGAACCGCTCTTCGCGAAGGTTACCACGCCAGAGACGACAGTCTCCAAGATCAAGCATTGGGGGATTCACCCCGGAGGCAGAGCAATCCTGGATCGAGTCCAGAAGCGCTTGGAACTCAGCGATACCCAGTTGGCACCTGCCCGTAAAGTCTTGGCGGAATACGGAAATATGTCCAGCGCGACGGTCCTGTTCGTGCTCAAAGAGATTATGGATGATCAGCAAGCCAGCTCGGGTGAACGAGTCTGCGCCATGGCATTCGGTCCCGGACTGACCGTGGAAACCGGGCTCTTCACCCTGGGACAGGGAGCTGGATGACGAGTCTGCGGCGCAGCACAGGCGTGGCCGAGGAAATGGATCGACCGGATTGCGACCCCACATTGCTACGCCGTACCTACGCCCAGTTTCCGCTGGTCAATCGAGCAGTTGCCGGATGGCGCGGAAACTATGTGCGCTTCATCCGCCCAATGCTGCGCCGCCAACCCGAAACAAGAATCCTGGATGTGGGCTGCGGAGCTGGAGATATCGCAATAAACCTGGCCCGCTGGGCGCTCGCCGATGGGTTTTCCACCAAGATCTTCGGTGTGGATCCGGATCCGCGCGCTATCGCATACGCCCGGCAAGCCCTGCGCCGGGCGAACTTGCCTTCAGACGCGTTGCAATTCGGTGAGACTACCAGTTCGCAGCTTGCCTCTGCCGGGGAGCAGTTCGACGTGGTGCTTTCCAACCACCTGCTGCACCACCTGGCGCAGCAGGAATTGCAGCAGTTGCAGGTGGACACCGAAGGGCTGTGCACCGGGATCGGCCTGCATAGCGATATTCGCCGGGCCAGAGCGGCTTTGCTGCTCTTCGGCACGGCAACGCTGCCGTTGGCCGGGACCTCGCTGATCCGCCGCGATGGGCTGCTCTCCATTCGGCGTAGCTACACCTCGGAGGAACTGGCTGACCGGGCCCGGCCAGGCTGGGAAGTTCAATCACAACGGACTTACCGGAATATGCTGCTCTGGAAAGCAACCGGCTATGGATGAGGTAGCGATCATTGGTGCCGGACCGGTGGGCTTGACCCTGGCGATCCTACTGACCCAACGAGGATGTAAAGCCACGGTGTACGAAAAACGAACCGAGCAGGCCGTGCATTCTCGGGCGATTGGCCTGCATCCGCCAGCCCAGAAGATCCTTGAACTTGCAGGGGTCGGCGCGCGGGTCCAGGAACGCGGAGTCCAAATCCGCCGCGGCATCGGAATTTCGGCGGGCCGCAGCATTGGAACCATGGACTTCGCAGTGATCGGCGGAGAATACCCCTACGTCTTGTCACTGCCGCAACAGATCACCGAATCGATCCTGCGCGAACGCTTAGAAGAACTTGCCCCGGGTGCATTGGTCTCCGGGGCCGATTTCACCACCGTGGTGGCGCAGTCACCGGACAAGGTGGAATTCAACGTCGGCGGTACCGCGCGCCATGCGCGATGGCTCGTCGCCGCGGATGGGGTGAACTCAGCGGTGCGTGCGAGTCTCGGAGTGCCATTCACCGGCAGAGATCTGCCCGACACCTACCTGATGGGAGACTTTCCGGATACCACGCAGTTGCCCCACACCGCGGCCCTGTTCATGCATGCGGCGGGGATTGTTGAATCGTTTCCATTGCCCGGATCCTTGCGGCGTTGGGTGGTGCGCGTGGACCGAGAGGTCAGCGGCAGCTCGGCCTCCGGAATAGTTGATGCCGTCTGTCATCGGGCGGGCTTCGTGCTCGAAGCTGCGAGCTGCACTATGCACAGCCGGTTCACTACGGCCAACAAGCAGGTCGCCTCGATGGTCCATGGGCGCGTGGTGCTGCTCGGGGATGCAGCTCACCAGATCAGTCCCATTGGTGGACAGGGGCTTAGCCTAGGATTTTCCGACGCGCTGGACTTGGCCGGTCGGTTATCTTCCGATTCGCACCTGGCCGGTTTTTCCGACACGAGATTGCATGCCGCGCGCAAGGCGGGATCACGCGCGCAGCTGAATATGATGCTGGGCCGTCCCCTGCCGGGTTGGCTGATACCGGCGCGTGACGTACTGGTTTCACGCTTGGCGGTGAACCAACGTCTCCATGACGGAGTAGCCCGCAGCTTTACGATGACTACACGTGAAATTCCGGGAACTAAGCGATCTGATTGGCGATCCAGCTCATCATGATTCTGTTGCAAAATTGACACGGTTTAGGCAATCCACGCGGTAGGGCGAGAAATTCGGGGCATGGACTAGCTGTGGATGTTCATGTCCATCTGGTCGCTGGTGGGGTGGAGTATTCGGCGAGGAAGCCGTGCGCGTCGGAATTCCGTTGCGATCCCGATCCGCAAACCGGAATAGGGAGTGATGACCGGATATTTTAGTCGCTGCGGAATCGAATTTACTTCCCGGTGGTGTTTCGACATCATAACTATTATCTCTACTTATTGAATAAACTGTCCGCTGATCCCACACTGAGAATGTTCATGGCCCAGCGCGCCAATTAGGTGCGAAGTTCGAAGGGAATCATTATGCGAAAAATGAGCACTATCATGCTGTCGGCAGCGGGCGCGGTGCTATCGATGACCGCCTTAGTCCCCGCCACGGCGGCACCCCCGGAAATAACCACGAGCGCGTGGATGGGAGCCGAAGCAGCCCATGTAGGCGAGTTGGAAGGCTTTGCCGGCAATGCGCAACTCATCGGATTCTTCGCACGCACCACCGGGTCGGGCGATGCCGCGGTGACGAGCTTCAACTGTCCGGAAGGAACGCCGCCTTCATGGGATCCCGAAAGCGGTTGCGAAGTCCTGGAAACGGTCGGAATGTATGGTTACGACCTCGACGTGGAGATTAGTAGAAACTTATCGGCCGGCACGTTAAGCGGCACCGTCCGCGTTTATGAGGGCGAAACCGAAAGCGGCGAGCCGATCTTCGGACAGGCATATCAGCTGGAAGTCAGCATGGCCGGCGAGGGAGGCATCATAAAATCGCACGATAAGCAGGAAGGCTCAAAGCATTGGAGCAAAGAGCGTTCGGCCACTGTGGTCAGCGGAAGCCTCGGTGCTATGGACCTCACTGGTGCAAAAGGTCAGCTGGTTCACCAGCAGGATCGCTACTCCTTTAATTGATGGAAACCGCTCCCGGCTCTCCCTTGGGGAGGACCTGGAGCGGTTCGAACCTTGCGTGCCCAAACTCACCGCCAATATCCAGTGGATACGTGAAACAATAGGTAGCAATGACTTCCAGCGACTCCACCACACTTTCCGCCGTTGAACGCAAGGCCCTGCGCACCGAGCAGGCCGCTGCTCAGCGTGCCCAGCAGCTACGCATCTCCAAGTCCCGAGCCGAGGCCGAAGGCCGCGCCCAAGTCGTACCAACGGCCGAAGGATGGAAACAGGAGATGGGTGCCGATGGCCGCCCAGAACTGCAGTTCGCCACCAAGCGCCGCGTCTCCCAACCGCCAACTCACCTCGCGGACCTTTCCTTGGCCGAGCGCCAAGCCAAGCTGAAGGAACTGGGCCTTCCGGCCTTCCGCGCCAAGCAGCTTTCGGTGCACTACTTCCAGCACTACACCACCGACCCGGCGAAGATGAGCGACCTTCCCAAGGAACGGCGCGAGGAACTGGCAGCGGCCATGTTCCCGCCGCTGCTCACCGAGGTCAAGCGACTGACTACCGATGATGGCAAGACCATCAAGTTCCTTTGGCGCCTGTTTGACGGTTCGCTGGTCGAGTCCGTGCTCATGCGTTACCCAGGCCGCATCACTTTGTGCATCTCTTCGCAGTGCGGCTGCGGTATGAACTGCCCATTCTGCGCCACCGGACAGGCGGGGTTGACCCGCAACATGTCCACCGCGGAAATCCTGGACCAGATTGTTCAGGCAAACCGCGTGATCGCCGAGGGTGGCCTCGGCGGACAGAAGCACCCGGACGAGCGCGTGGGCAATATCGTCTTCATGGGCATGGGTGAGCCGCTGGCTAACTACAAGCGCGTCATGAACGCAGTGCACCGCATGGTCGCCGAGGCCCCAGAAGGCTTGGGCATGAGTGCCCGCGGCATCACTATTTCCACCGTGGGTCTGGTTCCTGCCATCCGCAAGCTGACCGAAGAGAATGTGCCGGTCACCTTCGCGCTGTCGCTGCACGCCCCGGACGACGAACTGCGTGATGAACTGATCCCGGTGAACTCACGCTGGAAGGTCGACGAAGCGCTGGACGCCGCGTTCGACTACTACGCGAAGACCGGCCGTCGCGTCTCCATCGAGTACGCGCTGATCAAGGACATGAACGACCACGAGTGGCGTGCCGAGCTGTTGGCGAAGAAGCTCAACGCCCGCGGACGCGGTTGGGTCCATGTGAATCCAATTCCACTGAATCCGGTACCGGGCTCCATCTGGACCCGGAGCGAGAAAGACATCACCAGCAAGTTCGTGCGACGTCTGGACAGCCTTGGAGTGCCCACCACGCTACGCGATACGCGCGGCAAGGAAATCGACGGCGCCTGCGGGCAGCTCGCGGCCGACGAAGACTAAACATCTGTGACTAGGGGCTTTGCTTCACGTGAAACACGTGAAGCAAAGCCCCTTTTCGTTTTCCGGAGGTATCGGCCGAATCGCTGAGAGATTTGCTGAGCGACGCTTAGCAAATTCTGAAAACCGAGAACTGGTAGCGAGTCCGCCCCGCGCAGCCGCACCCCGTGCATGAAATTTCCGGCGCTGGTCTCCAAGACACAAGTGCCATCTCGGCAAGAGCAATCACGGCCCAAACCGGTATGGTTCAGATATGGCCGTTTCAGACCCACTCTACTTAGACAAGACCAATCCCGAGTTGTGGAACTCCATTGGGAAGTTCTCCAACCAGCTCGCCAAGTCCTACCGCGCAGCAGGCATCAGCGACCGGACAGCGGAACTGATCAACCTTCGAGTTTCACAGATCAATGGCTGCGCTTACTGCCTCGATATGCACACCCGCAAGGCGCTGGAAGCCGGAGAGAGCATGCAGCGCATCGTCCTGCTCAGCACCTGGGATGAATGCGGCGGGCAGTTTGATGAGCTCGAATGCGCGGCGCTTGCCATCGCTGAGGCCACCACGGATCTGCCTTGCCCGGAGGAACGCATTGCCGCGGTGGCTTCGGCACGACTTCTGCTCAGCGATGAACAAGTTGCCGCCATCCAGTGGATCGCGATATCGATGAACGCTTTCAATAGAATTTCCATACTGTCTCGCCATCCGGTCAGGAAACGTGAACTTGGACAGAAGACCGCCAAGTGAAAGTATCTGCTCGCGGACAAGTTCCGCCCTTCGAAGTGATGCAAATCGTGGATTCGGTGACCACCATGCGCGCGGCCGGACACGACGTCATTTCGCTGTGCGTCGGTGAGCCCGGTGGCGGGGCACCGGCCGCGGTTAATGAGTTGGCTTCGAAGCTCCACGCCGAACAGGCGGATTTCGGCTACACCTCCACCATTGGCTTAGCCGCAACCAGACAAGCTTTAGCCGACCACTACCGTCAGACGTATGGCGTAGAGATTCCTGCGACGAACTTCGTCATGACCGCTGGTTCCTCTGGCGCATTCCAGTTAGCGTTCTTGGCGGCCTTCGACCAAGGCGATATCGTCGCATTGGCTCGCCCTGGTTACCCGGCCTACGCAAATATCCTGCAAGCGCTTGGGCTGCAAGTCGTTGATCTGCCCACCGGACCCGATGAGCGCTTCCAGCCGACGGTGGAACTTCTTGAAGCGGCCAAGGCTCAACACGGGCGCCTCGATGGGCTGGTAATTGCTTCACCGAACAACCCCACGGGAACCATGTTCAGCGCCGAGGAGCTTGAACGCCTGGCCTCCTGGTGCGAAGCCAACGGGGTGCGGCTGATCAGCGACGAGATTTATCACGGAATCGAGTTTGTTCCCGATCGCAGGGGACACACTTCGTGGGAATACTCCAAGACGAGCATCGTCGTCTCGTCGTTCTCCAAATACTGGGGAATGACCGGGTGGCGCTTGGGCTGGATGGTGGTGCCCGACGACATGGTCTCCGTGGTGGATGGGTTAGCCTCTAACCTTGCCCTGTGCGCACCAGCGCCCGCGCAACGCGCTGTCCTTGCCGCTTTTGAACCAGCGAGTCTAGAAGAAGCCGAGAGCCGGGTAACCGAATTCGCTCGCACTCGTGAGTTAGTGCTCGGCAGCCTGGACAAGCTCGGAATCTCGCAGGCGGCACCGGCCGATGGAGCTTTCTACCTCTATGGAAAACTGACACCGAGGGTGCTCGAAAAGTTTGGTTCGGCTTCTGGGTTCTGTGCGGCGGTGTTGGAGCAAGCTCATGTGGCGCTCACCCCAGGAGGGGACTTTGACCCATTTGAGGGTCATCTCTTTATCCGGTTGTCTTTCGCTGCGGGCTACCATCGCGTGGCTGAAGCGCTGGACCGAGTCGATGCATTCCTGCAAAGGAATATTTAACAAACAGGGTTTATGCACAGTTCGCGGTCGCGGATCTATGTGCTTAGCACAACTGCCCGAAGCTGGGATGGATTGAAGTTCACCACCCAGCTAGGAGCCCATTATGTTTGATCTGCCCCTGCCCGTCGAACACGAATGCCTTGCTTGCTACCTCTACCGGGTAGCCGAAGACGTCCCGTGCGAAGGTTCGCTGCGCATGCTCAAGCAATACCGAGACCACGCAGCACCCCGCGCCACAGCGCTGGAACGGAAGATCAAGATGCTGGGCGGATATTGCGATTGCGAGGTTCTCATGAACGCAATGAGGCCGGCCACTACCGAAGCCATCAGGGCCTTGGACCAGGGAACCGACTTGATTTGCAAAGGAGTACGCCGCGGCTGTATTCAACCCTGCGAACAGTGGTTGATACGCCGCGGCGTGCAATGGGCTGGCGGACAATTCCGCAGCCGGGGTGCTAAAAGTTCTTAGTCTTCGATTGCGTCAGACTTATTTGCTGCCTTCTTTTTGGACGCCATACGGGCCTTGAGAAGTTCCACGAAGATCGGGATAACCGAAATCAGCACGATCAGGATGAAGATGATGTCGACGTTTTCTTCAATCCAGCTGATCTGGCCCAACCAGTAGCCCAGCAGAGTCACGCCAACACCCCAGAGCAGTGCACCGGCAAGATTGTAAAAAATGAAGGTCTTATGGTTCATTTTGGCGACGCCAGCAATCACCGGAACGAAGGTGCGAACCACCGGTACGAAACGTGCAAGGATAACCGCGCGCCCACCGAATTTCTCGAAGAATTCGTGTGCTCGTTCAACGTTTGACTGGGAGAAGAAACGAGAATCTGGCTTTTTGAAAATGGCGGGGCCAGATTTCTTACCTATGATGTAGCCCGTCTGGTCTCCGGCGAAGGCGCAAACGAAGATCGCGAGGGCAAAAACCCATAGCGAGATATCTAAGGTTCCCGAAGCAATCAATAGCCCCACGGTAAAGAGCATTGAATCGCCTGGCAGGAAGAACCCGACAAGCAATCCGGTCTCGGCAAAGACGATGCCGCACACCAGCAGCATGACCCATGGGCCTAAAGCTGGGTCGCGGAGGAAGACGTTGGGGTTCAACCAGTCGGGGAGAAACGCGGCTCCCATGGTTGGTGTCCCAAACTCGGTCATAAGCGAGAGGAAAGGAGATAGATCTAGCACGGTAAAAGCCTACGGTAAATCACTGGGAGTTTCCCTGCACGTTAATGCAGATCACAGACCGAAAACACTTGGGAAAAAACTCAATTCACGCTCTGACACGTGTTTACCGGACTATTGCCGATGCAGGATTAAGTAAGGCATGTGGCGGGGACACTCTTGAGCGTATCGGCAAGGTCACAGCTAGCTCGTTCATATTCTGGCGCTTGTCCTAGGCAAAGTCGCCGAGGCTCCGAATTGACCGTCTCTCTGGTGGCCCATGACAACCGTCATGGGCTGAACATGACTTTCTACTCTGTGCACAGCACCAGAAATTTAGAAAAATAAGAGTATGAAAACGCTGAACCGAACTGACGCTGTAACGCTGACGGGGCTTCATAAGACTTTCACGACACCTCGCACCAAAGTCGAAGCCGTTAAAGGCATCGATCTAACAATTCACACCGGTCAAATCGTCGCACTTCTAGGGCCGAACGGCGCTGGCAAGACCACCACCGTGGACATGATCCTCGGGCTGACCAAACCAACCGCAGGATCTGCTCAGGTGCTTGGCCTCGACCCGCACAAGGCGGTGTCCAGCGGTCGGGTCTCCGCCGTATTGCAAACCGGCGGACTGCTGCGAGATATGACGGTCTACGAAACGATCAAGGTCATCGCGTCAATGCACCAAGTCCCCGGACGAATCGACGAAGTGATGGAACGTACCGGACTAACCCAGATCGCCAAGCGCCGAGTCGGTAAATGCTCCGGTGGTGAACAGCAACGAATCAAATTTGCCCTGGCACTCTTGCCCAACCCAGATGTGCTGATCCTGGATGAACCCACCGCAGGGATGGATGTGATGGCTCGCCGCGAATTTTGGAACACCATGCGCAACGAAGCCATCGATGGGCGAACCATCATTTTCGCAACCCATTACCTCGAAGAAGCACAAAATTTCGCCGAGCGTACGGTGCTGATCAGCCGCGGCAAGGTGGTCGCAGACGGCGCAACAGAGCAATTACGGCAAATGATCTCTGGCCGCAAGGTAGTCGCGACCATGCCAAACGCGCGAAGCATTGAACAGGTCATGAGCGAAAGAGCTAAGCCTGAGATAGAAGAACAGTCAGGGATGCGGGTGACCTTCCGATGCCAGGACTCGGACGATCTAGCACGTGCACTTCTGACTCGGCATGGCGCCTACGATCTGGAGATCGCCGCACCAAGCCTCGAGGACGCTTTTGTTCAGTTGACGGAGGACGCATCATGAATCCCACATATGTCGGTGTCGAGTTCACTCGACACATTCGAGACGGCTACAACTTGTTCTTCTCTCTGCTGATGCCCTCGGCAATGTACCTTCTTTTCGGCAACATCCCCAGCTATGGCGAGGAAGTCCTCGGGCTGGGCAACGTGAAGTTCTACATTATGGCTTCCATGGCCGCCTACGGTGCAGCAATCTCAACGGTTGCCATCGCAGGCACCGTTGCGACTGAATCCATGCAGGGCTGGGGACGACAGATCGCCTTGACGAGAATGCCGCCGACAACCTTCGTCTCCTCGAAGATGTTCGTTGCGACCACCATCGCTGCAATCTCGGCGGCATTGGTCTATGCATTGGGTGCCGCGACGGGCGCCACTACGACCGAATGGTGGTTATGGATCGCGGCTTTTGGCATCACGATGGTCGGGTCGCTGATGTTCGCTTGCTATGGCATTGGCGTCGGCATGATCTTCAAATCCGAGTCCGCTCTGGGCTTGGCCTCCGGGCTGATGGTGTTCTTTGCCTTCTTCGGCAACGTGTTCATGCCGCTGAGCGGCATGATGCTGGATATCGCACGATTTACCCCAATGTACGGTTATGTCGCGCTCGTACGATTCCTGCAATTGCAAGATGTTCCAGCAGAAACCGGGTTCGCTCCCGACGCATTGTGGATCCCAGTGACTAATGTGGTGCTATGGGCAGCGTTCTTCGCAATCTTCGCTCTGATCTCAACGCGAAAGGCACGGGCACGGCAGTGACCGAACGTAGTCAGGCACAGGCCGATGTAGATCGGTTCTGGAGCAAATTTGGCTGGTGGGTTTCGGGAGTGTGGATTGTTTTCCTCATCTACCCGACGCTCACCCTGCTTCAGGAAGACTTCTCGCTGGCGACGCGGGTCGTTGGGCTGGGCCTGATTCTCGTATACGCGGCAAGTTACCTTCGCGGCTACGGACGTTTCTCCTGGACAGTGGGCCACGGAGGGAGCGGCTCGCTCGAAGTTTATGTCTACTTCGGCATCATGGCAGCGATCATGTTCGCGAGTATTCCGATACTGCACGATGGAGCTTTGGGATTACTGCCTTTCCTCACCTCATATTCGGCCTTTTTGCTCAAACGCCCGGTCATGGCCGTGACCTATGCGGTGGCACTGATACTGAGCTTCGGCCTACCGCTGGCCTATGGTGTGTTCTTGCAGCAGCTCTTCCTCACCGGGTTGAACGTGATGCTCATGGTCATTTACTTTGTCACCTCCGGGGTGATCCGCCGGGCCGTTGCCGCAGACAAGATCAAGGATGAATTCCTTGTCCTGAGTGAGCAAGAACGAATGGCTCGAGACGTGCATGACGGAGTTGGCCATTCGCTGACTGCGCTGAACCTCAAGGCGCAGCTGGCGCTACGCCTTCTGGACGAAGGTGAAGTCCAGAAAGCCCGAAGCGAGGTTGTGCAGCTTAGCGAACTGGCGCTCGCGGCACTTGATTCGGTGCGCACCACGGTGCACGGGATGGCCCGTATGGATCTCGAAGGAGAACTGCTGGCATTGGAGAAAGTGTGTGCCGATAGCGGCATTGAATTTAACGTCGTTGGCCGGGCGGACATCGTTCCGCACGAATTGCGTTCGCACGTTTCGTGGATCGTTAGAGAATCATTGACCAATGTGTTGCGCCATGCCCACGCCAGTGCAGTCTGGGTTAGCTTGTCAGAGCAAACGCTCAGGATCGATGATGACGGTGATGGCCTGCAGAACGCCAAGGAGGGTCATGGGTTGCGGGGAATGCGTGAACGAGCTCGGCTTTTCGGAGCCAGCTGTACAGTGGGGGAGTCGAAGCTAGGCGGAACAAGCATTCGAATCGACTTCGGAACTACGGGAGTAAACGCATGATCAAGGTGTTGATAGCCGATGACCAACACCTGGTCCGCGGCGCGCTGGCGGCGCTGCTGAATATGGAACGCGACCTTGAAGTTGTTGCCGAATGCTCCGACGGGGACGAAGTGCTGGCGGCAGTGGCAGAGCATGCACCGGACGTGGTGCTGCTAGATGTGCAAATGCCACGCATGGATGGACTAACGGCTGCTGGGCTGGTCCGCGCGAAGCATCCGCAGATCAAAGTACTGATCGTGACTACCTTCGACCGCCCGGGATACTTCAGGCAAGCATTCGAGGTCGGAGCGCACGGCTTCCTCGTCAAGGACGCATCGCCCGCCGAGCTGGCCGATGCGGTGCGTCGGGTCCAAGCCGGAGGGAAGGTGATCGACCCGCAACTTGCCATGCTGTCGGTTGAATCCGCGAGCAACCCGCTGACCGAGCGAGAACGCGAGATCCTGGCTCTAGCGGCGGCCGGGAGCCCGGTCTCCAAGATTGCCCAAGAAATCCATCTGTCGGTAGGTACCGTGCGCAATCATTTATCGAATGCGATCGGCAAGACGGATGGGTCAAATCGGATCGAAGCCGCGCGTATTGCCCAGGAACGCGGTTGGATCTAGGCAGTCGCGAAGTGGGTAATCAGACCGATGACCCAGATCGACGTCGCCAACAGGACGCAGCCGAACTCGACAATGATTCCGATTCCCATGGCCTTCAAGGTTGCCCATGATGAGGCTAAGGCCCCGCCGAACTTACGGTGACGAACTGCTTCGCCGAGGAATAGCCCCAGAGCGAATCCGATGAACAGGCCCACCACCGGAATGAGGATGGCTCCGGCGATCGCGCCAAGCAATCCCCAAAGGATTGATCCTTTCGGGATCTGATGCTGTTTGAGCTTGCGTCCGGTCAATACCGCGGACGCCGACCAGCCCAAAGCCGCGATCAGCATGCCGAGCCCCGCTGCCCACCAGGAAGCACCGGAACCCAATAGCCAGCCCCATCCGAGAAGCGTCAAAATAGTGAGCAATGAGCCGGGAAGTACCGGAATGATTGTTCCCAATGCGGAAACGATCAGCAGTAACCCAGCAATAATGGTGTAAATAATCTGTGCATCCACACACTTAGTGTGGCACGGTGAGCTTGAGAATAACTTCTGGGCGCGGGCAGAATTTTTGAGGTGTTTGATGAGTCAGCAACAACAGGGCCGCATCGGTGTCGAGATCAGCAACAATGTAGCCACGGTGGCATTGGATAATCCGGACCAGCACAACGCACTGACAAAAGACATGTGCCTGCAACTCATTGGAGCTTTTGCCGGGCTAGCAGCAGACCCCGAAGTGGCTGCCATCGTGGTGACCGGGGCCGGATCGAACTTCAGCGCAGGCATTGCTATTGATCAAATGAACCTGGTGCTCTTTGATAAGCCCAGCGACGACGAACTAGTAAACCACTTTGATCTGGTGGATCGCGCGATCACTGGTTGTCCCAAGCCAACCATCGCAGTGGTGCGCGGCAATTGCTTTGGAGGCGCCTGGCAGCTAGCAGCTGCTTGCGACATCCAATTGGCGGCGGACAATACCCGTCTGGCTATTACCCCGGCCAAGGTTGGATTAGTGTTTCCCCGGCCCGGTATTGAACGCCTGGTGCAAACGGTGGGTCAAAGCCGCGCGAAATACTTGCTGTTCAGCGGCGCCGGAATCACCATGGAAGAGGCTTCCGTCTGGGGTCTTTTCACCCGCGTTGTCCCACAAGAAAAGCTGGAAAGCGAGTTAGCGACCTTGATCTTCCAGATGTCCGCCAACTCGAACTTCTCGATACAGCATACTAAGGAAGCCATCGCAATGAGCGCTGGGGCATACCCGGACCCATTGCTTGACGCCTATTGGGAGGCGCTGTGGCAGAACAACGCGCGCAGCGAAGATCTCCAAGAAGGTCGAGAAGCGTTCGCCGCTAAACGCCGTCCGGAATTCAAATGGCGTTATGAGGGGACCGCCTAGGGGCGCAGCTGCTGCCGAAGGAGTGCGCAGCTCCCCAGCCTCTGTGTTTGGCAACCAGCTAACGCTTGAGGATCTGCTCGCTGACCCATTGACCGACACTTCCCGGATCCAATATCGAACCGGGCACCCAGGTGATCGATGCCGCCTCTGACATGGTCAGGGTTGGATTAGAGCGAATCACTCCACAAGCCTAATGAAACTTTGTGTCGAATTGGGGCACTAAGTCCCATGAGCCGGTCTCTCCCTTAGCGGAATCTTGATCTTTGCTGGTCGCAACCATTGAATAGACTCCAAGGGCGATTTAGACTCAGCGTGTCATCTCTGACAACTCGCAAGTTAAGGGAGCACCATGTCGACGCCTGAATTTCCACCGGGAACTCCGTGTTGGATCGATTTATTGACCAAGGACCTTGAGGCTGCCAAAGCGTTCTATACGCAACTTTTTGGGTGGAGCTACGTCGTCGGAGATGAGGAAACCTACGGTGGATACACCACTGCCGGTATCGATGGTCTCCCCATCGCGGGGCTCATGGAGAATGACCCGGACAATGGCTTCCCCGATGTGTGGTGCACCTACCTACGCGTTGAGGACATCGAGGCAACGGTAGACCAGGTCCAAGCGCATAACGGGCATGTCTACATGCCACCCATGGAAGTTCCCGAACAGGGAAAAATGGCAATGATTGGTGACCCATCGGGCCTTGGCGTGGGACTCTGGCAGGCAGGTGGCCATGCAGGCTATCAGAAGATGGGGGAGCAAGGAACGCCGGTCTGGCATGAGCTGCACACCACGAAATTCGAAACCGCAACCAAGTTCTATCGCGAAGCACTGGACTGGGAGCTGGAAGTGATGAGCGACAGCGACGAGTTCCGCTATCAGACGCTCGGCGCCGGGAACGAAGCAAAAGCCGGCGTAATGGACATAGCCCATTTCAAAGACCCAAAACTCGCCGGATGGAAGGTGTATTTTGCGGTAGACGACACCGATCAGACGGTGGCCGACGCAATTGCTGCAGGCGGCTCGGAAGTAAGCCCGGCGGTGGACTCGGACTTCGGGCGGCTCGCGGTAATCGCGGACCCTACGGGTGCCGAGTTCTATGTGCTTCAGGCTAACGGCTAAGGGCAGCGGGCACCTGCGCCTGGTTTGAAAGCCGATTGTTCTTTGCGTCTGTGGAGAGCAATAGTTGTGCGGGATCAGTAGCCAGGATCCCATTGGATGCGAATGAGCAATTATCTGGCAATTCTGTTCGTAGCGTATCCAAATGCTGCAAGTCAGGCAGCAACTCCACGTAAGCTCGGATATATGCAACAACGACTACTTGGACGCACCGACCGTACCGTTTCCGTCATTGGCCTGGGCACCTGGCAGCTAGGCGCCGACTGGGGAGCGGTGGATGAAGCAGAGGCCTTCGCGGTGCTCGACGCCGCCTATGCCGGCGGTGTCACCTTCTTCGACACCGCTGATGTCTACGGGGACGGACGCAGCGAGCAGCTCATCGGCAGCTGGATGAAGGCAAACCCGCAGGCCGAGGTCACGGTGGCCACGAAGATGGGCCGCCGGGTGGAGCAGGTACCCGAAGCCTATAACCTCGATGCCTTCCGTGCGTGGAACGACCGCTCCCGCGCCAACCTTGGGGTGGACACCCTCGACCTGGTGCAGCTGCATTGCCCGCCGACCCCGGTGTACTCGACCGATGCAGTTTACGATGCGCTGGACACCATGGTGGCCGAAGACCGGATGCGCTCCTACGGCGTCTCGGTGGAGACCGTGGACGAAGCGCTGAGCGCTATCGCCCGTCCGAACATCTCCACCGTGCAGATCATCGTTAATGCATTCAGGCATAAGCCGCTGGAGCTGGTTCTGCCCGCCGCCCGCGAAGCCGGAGTCGGCATCATTGCCCGCGTCCCGCTGGCCAGCGGATTGCTGACCAACCGCTACACGCCGCAGACGAAGTTCGCCGCCGATGACCACCGCAACTTCAACCGCGACGGCTCGGCTTTCGACGTGGGAGAGACCTTCTCCGGGGTTGACTACGCCACAGGTCTGCAGGCCGCCGGGCAATTCGCGCAGCTGGCCGGAGTCGAGGCGCCGCAGGCAACCAGCGCCCAGGTAGCCCTGGCTTGGCTGGCCGCCCAAGAGGGAATCAGCTCCATCATCCCCGGGGCCCGCAACGCGGACCAAGCCAGGGCCAATGCCGCCGCCGGTTCGCTGCAGATCTCTGAAAGCTTCAACTCCGCGGTGCGCGAGTTGTATGACACGAAGCTGCGCGCGCAGATCCACCCACGTTGGTAGCCATTTAGCTGCGCCCATGGGTTCAGCGGCTTAGCCCGGTGCCCCGATGGAGATGGTGGCACCGAGGCGCACCGGCTCGGCCGGGCGGTGCTGGCCGCGTTCGGGCACGTAGCGCAGCTCCTCGTCCTTTTGGTCCGGGGCATTGACGAAGGAGCGGAAGCGGCGCAGCTTCTCCGGATCCGCAAGTGTCGCCGCCCATTCGTCCTGGTAGTTGCCCACATGCGACTCCATGGCCGCCTCAAGTTCCGCACCCAGGCCCAGGGAGTCCTGGACCACCACTGCCTTCACATGCTCGATGCCGTCCTCCAGATCATCCATCCAGCGTGCGGTGCGCTGGAGCTTGTCCGCGGTGCGGATGTAGTACATCAGGTAGCGGTCGATGTAGCGGATCAGCGTCTTGTCATCGATACCGCCGACCAGCAGCTGGGCGTGGGCCGGGTTCGCCCCGCCATTGCCGCCCACATACAGGTTCCAGCCCTCGGCGGTGGCGATGACGCCGACGTCCTTGGCTCGGGCCTCGGCGCATTCGCGGGCGCAGCCCGAGACGCCCATCTTGAACTTGTGCGGGGCGCGCAGCCCGCGGTAGCGCAGCTCCATTTCGATGCCCATGGCCACCGAGTCCAGCATGCCGTAGCGGCACCAGGAGGAGCCGACGCAGGTCTTCACATTGCGCAGCGACTTGCCGTAGGCCTGCCCGGATTCGAAGCCGGCGTCCACCAGTTCCTTCCAGATCTCCGGCAGCTGCTCCAGGCGGGCGCCGAACATGTCGATGCGCAGCCCGCCGGTGAGCTTGGTGTACAGGTTGTACTTCGCCGCCACCGCCGCGATCACGCCGAGCTTCTCCGGGGTGATTTCCCCGCCCGGGATACGCGGGACCACCGAGTAGGTGCCGTCCTTCTGCATATTGGCCATCACCCGGTCGTTGGTGTCCTGCGCACCGGCCAGGCCAGCTTCCATCGGGTGCACCGAGGTCTGGCTGGCAAGCACCGAGGCGATGACCGGCTTGCAGATATCGCAGCCCGCACCAGTGCCGAAGCGTTCCATGATCTGCGGGTAACTGGTCAACCCGGCCAAGGCCACCGCCTCGAAAAGTTGCGCGCGGGACAGCTCGAAGTGCTCGCACATGGCAGCGGAGACCTCGGCGCCGTTCTTCAGCATTTCGGTTTCCATCAGCTTCTTGAGCATCGGCACGCAGGAACCGCATTGGGTCCCGGCGCGGGTGCAGCCCTTGAGCCCGGCAAGGGTGGTGACCGGCGCTTGGCCTTCACAGCTTCCGCAGCCTCCCACCGCATCACGGATCGAACCGACGCTGACGTTATTGCAGGAGCAGAGCACCGCATCATCGGGCAGCTCACCCTGCGGTGTTTCGCCGCCGAGCGCGCTGAGATAGGCTCCCGGCTCACCTGGCAGTTCGCGGCCCAGCAGCGGACGCAGCGACTGATAGGGGCTGGCGTCGCCGACGAAGATGCCGCCAAGCAGCACCTTTGCATCGGAAGAGACCACGATCTTTTGGTAGAGCCCACGCGGCGCATCCGCATAGACGACCTCCAGCGCGCCCTCGGTACGGGCGAACCCGTCGCCGAAGCTTGCCACGTCCACCCCGGAGAGCTTCAGTTTCGTGGCCGTATCGAAGCCGGTGAACTCGGCGCTGCCTCCCTGCAGCCGGTCGGCGAGGATCTCGGCCATGGCGTTGGCCGGTGCCACCAGGCCGATGCACAGCCCTTGAAAGTTCGCGACCTCGCCAATGGCATAGACGTTCGGGATCGTGGTGGCGCAGCCGGCGTCGATTTCGATGCCGCCGCGAGGGCCGATGCCGAAGCGCAATTGGCTGCTTTGGGCGGCATCAAGGGCGGCGTTGTAGTTGCGGGCGATTTCATCGCGGGGACGCACCCCGATTGACACGATGACCATATCCGCGTCGATTATGCGCTCGTCGGCCATCAGCACCCCGGAGACCACCCCTGTTTCGGAGCAGGTGAGAATCTCTTTCGGGAAGACTCCGCCGTGGACGGTGAAGCCGGTATCGGCGATGAGCCGACCCATGGCCTGGCCTGCACCTTCGTCGAGCTGGGTGCCCATCAGCCATTTGCCTCCATCGATGACCACGGCTTCGGCGCCCAGCGCCTGCGCGCCGGCCGCGGCTTCCAGACCGAGCAGTCCGCCACCGATGGTCGCCACCACCGGCGCCCTGCCCAAAGTCTCGGCCAGCGTGCGGACCTGGTCGGCGATGCCCCACACATCTTCCAGAGTGCGGTAAACGTGGGTGTGTTCGGCTCCTGGAATCGGGAGAGTTGCTGCGTTCGAGCCGGTAGCCAGCACCAGCTCGTCGTATTCGAAGTCGCGTCCGTCGGCGGTGCGCACGATCTGGTTGATGCTGTCGAGCTCGGTGACCGCGGCACCGGTCTTCAGGGTGACATGAGCGAGGTCCCACAGCTCGGCCTCCCCGAGGGTCAGGTCGACTCCGGGGTTGGTCAGCGCCTGGGAGAGGGCCACCCGGTCATAGGGCAGGTGCGTCTCCTCGGTGAGCACTGTGATGTGCAGGTCGCTTGGCTCGCGGCTTGAAACAGCCTGCGTAAAACGGTGTGCGGCGGGGCCTCCGCCCACCACCACGATGCGGCGGGATCCATGTGCTGTGCCCATGATGAAACTCGACTTTCGCTCGGGAACAATCAGTGCTTGTTGCTGACTGCTCCCAGCCTAGAAAATCTGTTTTGCGCCCCAATTTCCCTTATGTTTCGATAGCCACAAATTTCTCCACCACCGAGCAAAGCGCCGGTGAGCAGCGCGAAATATGTTGGAATCAAACCAGCTGACTACGTGGCCCAATTTCCGGATATCCGCACAGAAATCCTAGTATTCCGGGAGGAATTGGGAGCTCACCGCGCCGGTGCGACTCGGTGATAGACGGTTTACCGAGGTGCAACACCAGAACGTATGGCGTGAAACATTGCAGTTCTAAGCTCGAATTATCGAAGGAAACCAGTTGAAAGGAGCGCAGCGATGAGCGCTGTAGTCGAAGAGCACGTAATAGGCATTCCACCTAAGCACGCATCGGTCTGCCGGCCGGATGATCTGGAACCAGGGTGGGGCGAAACCGCCTTGCTGGAAGGCCAGCAGATCGCGTTGTACCGCACCGAATCCGAGGATTTCTTCGCGGCTTCCCACCACTGTCCCAGCAGCGGTGCAAAGGTCATGGCTCGCGGAATCCTCGGTGACACCAGCATTGCGGGCCAGCGCGTTCCAACAGTCGCCTGTCCGCTGCATAAGGAAGTGTATCGGCTCGACACCGGTGCATGCCTGAATTCCGACTCGCAGCCACTTCCAGTACATAAACTCATCGAGATCGAGGGACAGCTATGGATGGAACAGAGCCGATGATTTACGATTATGAACCCCTGGAGCGCATAGAGCATTCGGCCTGGCAAGGCTGGATAGAGGTCCAATCGGCTGCTGGAATCTGGCCAGCGCACTGACAATACCTGAGTGGGAAAATCCAAGAGCAGGCAGCCATTGAGGCCGGGACAAACACGCAATGCGTTTGTCCCGGCCTCAATCAGCGGCTCGTTGCTACGGTCCTGAGACCGGACGGTGGATTGGCTTGCCGAGCACCACTGAAGACGGTTTCTGGTCTAATCTTTCACAAGGTGAAGCGAGATCGCTGTTGGATGGTCCGCGGACATATGCACCGTATTCTCGGCCACGACCTTGACCCTGTCGGTGGCTATCGACCCACCGGTATTCGAGTTGATGTCAAAGCGCGGAAAATTGCTCGAGGAGATATCCAGCCGCAGCCGGTGCCCGACTGCAAAGTGATTGGCAGTGGCCGGCGCCGAAACCCGAACACGGTAGACCTGATGCGGATTCATCAGCTCGGGTTCGGCAAAGGAATCCCGGTATCTGACACGCATGATGCCTTCGGTGAGATTCAGGGCGTACCCCTGAGGAAAATCGCTGCTTGGCGGGTACTCATCGATTAATTTGATGGTCAAATCGGTGTCCTTGGCCGAGGAGGAGAGATAGATGTCGGCGGTGACCTCGCCAGCAATGCTCATCGATTCCTCGAGCCGATCGGTTCGGAAGACGAGCACGTCTGGCCGGGCGCTGAGCGGAAGCGGTGTTTGATCTGCGGCGAATACCGAGTCGTTGACCACCTGGTCAAAGCCCCCGCCGCGCATTACCGGCTCCCCGCTGGTTACTTGTCCGCCGATGGTGGGAACCGGATTATTGGGATCGAACGAATAGGTGATGCTGGTTTCTGCTGCCACCGGTTCAGTGATCAGCTGCCCCTGAGGCGAGCAGTACAGGGAGATTTCCTGCGTGTTCTCCGGCGGCCAGGTGCTTGCTTGTTCCCAGCGGCCACCATGGTCCAGCCGTCCCTGCTCCGTGGCGCGGCCGCTGCCGCCGCCCATCAGGAAATAGGTGACACGGCTGCGTTTGTCGGCCGTGGAATTGCTGCGGAGCACCTCGTCCATCCAGTCTGCCCGGAAATCCAGGTACGAGGCCGCGAGATTGCCGTCAAAGTATGCGTTCGGACCGAAGTCCACGTCGCCCGCGTATTTCTGGCAACGCTTGCCGTGAATCCAAGGACCCAGGAGCAGATAGGCCGGACTGGTTTTACGCGCGGACAGCTGTTGGAAGTTCTCGGTGGCCGAAGCGACGTACGGGTCGTACCAGCTGGAAATGTGGAAGCTGGGAACGTCGGGAAATTTGTCATAGGAGTCCCGGGCATAAATGGCTGGCTGGCTCCAGTAGTCGTCGAACTTTTCGTTGGCCCATTGCTCCAGCAAGAAGTTTTCGTACTCAGGGGTCAGGCTTAGCGGGGAGTTGCCTTTCCGCCATGGCGTTTGCCGGAACCAATCGGCAACGTCCACCTCTGCCAGACCCGAAGCGATGACGGGGTTCACGGCTGCTTCGGGACTGCGGACCGCGTGGCGGAAAGCCCACGTGGCTTGCTTGAGTTCGAAGGCTCCCCCCATGCGCATGCCAACTTCGTAGGCCGAGGAGAAACCGCCGGAGTCCATGAACATTCCGGCTAGGCCTGTCGGCGACAATGCTGCGGCCGCCGTTTGGACATGCGCCGAGTAGGAAACGCCATTCATCAGCACACGGCCGTCGCACCAAGGCTGGGAGGTGATCCAGGCGATGGTATCTGCGCCATCCTGACCCTCGTTGAGGTACTTGACGAAATCGCCCTCGGAGCGTCCTCGGCCTCGGCAGTCTTGCCGCACGACGATGTAGCCCCGTTGGACGAAGAAGTCGGCGATTTCAGAGGGCTGCGGAACTGCTTGGTCGTGCACAGATTGATCTGAATCCCGGCTTGAACGTTTTCCATAGGGAGTGCGTTCCAGGACAACGGGAAGTGGCCGATCGTGCTGGTTGACTCCGTAGACATCGGTTGCCAGCTTGCAGCCATCGCTGAGAGCAACCATGAATTCCTGAAGCTGGGCGGTCGTTTCAGATAGCAACGAAGCGTCATCGATAGAGGTGGGCAAGGCTGAACTCATTTCTAGTAGTTGATCAACCGGTGTGACTTGCAGGCGGATCGGCGGTTCCTGCCAATATGAAGTTATCCAGTGAAGTGGCAGCGCGTGAGACAATTGGCAAAAGTGAGCCAATTGTTCATGCAGGCTCGCCACGGTGGAGGAGGACAAATGGCCATCACGCTGCAATTCGCCGGATTCGACACGAAGGATCTAGGCGTTTCAATATCTCCACTGGCGGAGCTGATGGCGGTGCTCCATGTGTGGGCCGAACCTGACCACCATTTCGATTCATCAGCAGAAATCCAGGAAATTGCACGTCACCTGGACGACGGGTTGATCGCAGAATTCAACGAACTTTCCCCATTGTGGGCTAGGTTCCGGGCACGCTTCTTCTTTCCTCTGGCTTCGGATACGAATCAGATTTTCGAACGGGAATTGGCCGCTTTGGCAGCATTGCCGTTGGAAACATTCGTCAGCATGGCCGCGGAAGGAATCCGCGGATTCAGCCAGGGGCTGCCGGCGGCTGAAAAACTGCTGCATGATCAAAGCGACCGAGCGGAATTCCTTGAGACTTGCCGCTCCCGATCACTAGGCCGCTTCGAGCTAGCCGATCAACTTTTGCAGAACCCGCAGGGGTTCCGGAGCAGAATCATTAGATTCTTAGCCGATTGCTGGAGCTCCTTCTTCAGCAGAGAATGGGAAGGATTATTTGTCCCATTGGGTGGTGCTGCGGCACAGCTCGCGGGCAAGTTGAATCGAGCTGACCCCGCAACGGTCATTGCCACTCTGAGCGTGACTGCCAAAGCGTTCCCTGGGCTATCCGAAGTTCGCTTCGACAAGCTTCAGCAGCGCAGAGTTCAGCTAGCCGGCAGGCAGCTGCTGCTGATTCCCTCACGGTGGATCGGCAACCACCTCACGGTCAAGGACCGCGACGGCTATCCGGTCATCGTCCATTTTCCCGCGCAGGCCGGCCAGAAGGAACTCCTTAAGATTCAGCAAGTACGCGACCGGCTCAGTGCCCTGAGCGCGGAGTCAAGAATGGAACTGTTCAGGCACATCTCGGCCGAGCCCATGACCACCTCCGAACTCGCGACCAGGCTTGGACAGCCAGCAGCGCAGATTTCCCGCTCCTTGCGTGTTCTACGCGAAGCCGATCTGGTGGTCTCGGAACGTCGCGGCAAACTCGTCTACCACCGGATCGACACGGCCACCGTGCTTCGGCTCGGCCCTGACCTGTTGGCCACGCTGACCCGGTGAACTGCTGAACCAGATTCCGAAATTCCGGGAAACGCTGGGGAAACAGGCTGCATCAGTTTGCAGAACGTCACTGCATTATCGGGCGCTAGGCAAGGAAACGATTGTCCTAAATTGGGTAATCATGCCAGCCGCCGCGGCGGATTGTAATAGAAATCACTAGTGGGGTAAGTGCCCCTACGCTACCAAGTGCAACTGGGAGCTTTGAGCAAACCCACTATTGGAGGATTCCATGACCACCATCAAAACCGAGAGCCGCAAGGAGCCGTTAGGGCTCAGATTACTTGCGGGGGTGGAACGAGCAGGAAACGCTCTGCCACACCCGTTTTGGCTGTTCTGGATTCTTTTTGGTGTGCTTGCAGTGGCCAGCTGGATTCTCTCGAGCACGGGAATTCAGGTTGTGGATCCTGCTACCGGCGATAAGGTCGGCGTTAACAACGCGCTGAGCGTCGAGGCAATCCGCGATCTGCTCACCGGAGCCGAAGAATCATTCGTCACCTTCGGTCCGCTGGGCACGGTCTTGATCGTCATGTTGGGCGTTGCCGTTGCGGACAGATCCGGTCTCTTTGAAGTGATCGCACGCCGTGCGCTGAGCAATGTATCCCCACGCTCGGTTGTGTTCGCTGTGGCCTTGGGCGGGGCACTATCCAAGTTCCTCTCGGATTCCGCCTACGTCGTACTGATTCCGTTGGGAGCGGTGGCATTCAAAGCCGTGGGCCGTTCGCCGATGCTGGGAATGATTGTGGCTTTCGTTTCGATCAATGCCGCCGGTGACGCAAATCCGCTGATCGCTCCGGGCGACGTCGTTTTCGCTCAGGTAGCTACCGAAGCGGCGCATATTATCGATCCAACTTTCACCGTTCGTGCCACGGACAATATGTACTTCACGACGGTCTCCGCGCTGATACTTGCAATAACCATCACTATTGTCACCGAGCTGATCTTGAAGAAGCGCGAGCACACACTGGTGGTCGACGAGCAGCACGCGGAATCCGGCAATGCCGGCGTAGATTCCAGCCCGGTGCTCACCGATGCCCAGGAACGACGCGGACTGCGCGTCACCGGACTCACTGCAATAGCGTTCATTGTGCTTGTGGTAGCTGCCATCCTCATGCCAGGGTCACCGCTTCGCGGAGAGGGTGGGGAATTCCTCGAGTCTCCTTTCCTGGACGGAATCGCGTTCTTCCTGTCCCTGTTCTTCCTGGCCATAGGCTCCGCTTTCGCCAAGGGATCCGGGCAATTGGAATCCGCCTCCGACATCCCGCGATTCATGGCAGACGGTGTGCGCTCCATTGCTCCTCTGATTGTCTTGTTCTTTGCGGTTTCGCAGTTCCTCGCATTGTTCAAATACACGAAAATCAGCACTGTGGTTGCGGTGGTTGGCTCGGATTCCATCCAGGGCTTGGGCATCAACAGCGTGGGATTGTTCCTGATAGTCGTCGTAGCCATCGCAATGCTGAACCTGCTGATCACGTCCGGCCAGGCGCTATGGGCTTTGGTTGCTCCGGTCATCGTGCCAATGATGATGCTCCTTGACACGAATCCCGCCACGACGATGGCGCTATACCGCATAGCGGATTCATGCACGAACTCCATCACACCGATGAGCACCAGTTTTGTGCTGTGCGTTGGCTACCTTCAGACACTGAACAAAAAAGCCGGTATTGGTACGCTGATTTCCTTCACCTTGCCCTGTGCACTGATCATGTTCGTGGTGTGGCTTGGCTTGTTCTTCGCCTGGTGGGCCCTTGGCATCCCACTTGGCCCTGGCGCACCGGTGCGCTAGAGATCGGCAGAACACCGAAGGCCTACACTGTGGACGCATGCACCAGGACCTTCTGAGCGTTGAACCAGAGTGCACAAGGGTGCGCCAGTACGGGTACTGCAGGACTGGCGTCTCAGGCCGGAACCGGCATCTTGAGCATCTCTTCAATCACCGCGCGGCAACCTCCGCAACCGGTGCCCGCGCGGCACGCCGTTCCGACCTCGGCCACCGTGGTGCACCCTGACTCAACCGCATGGGCGACCTGCCCATGGGTCGCTCCGGAGCAACGGCATAACTGATCATCTGGGCCGGGGGCGCTTACCGGTTCCAAGGTTCCGGGGTCATCTAGGCGCAGCAACGTTGAGCGGTCCGCGGGAAGCGAGCTGCCGCGTTCATAGCTGAGCACTAGCTCCGCGCTGGTTCTTGGCAGCCCCATGGCGAGGAACCCGGTCAGCACACCTGCCTGGGAAACCATTTTCAGGTACTTGCCCGCAGCAGGGTCGGCGTAGACGGTGACTTGGCTGCCGGACTCGTCCCAGAGTCCGTCCGAAATATTTCCACCGGCGGTCAGCTCAATTCCCTGGCCCTTGAGCATCAGCACATCCGATGATTCCAGAGCCGGCGGGGCGAGGTCGATCGGATCGTGCAGCGTTGGATCGGCCGGCCCCGGAGCAGGTGTATTGAGCATATATTGAGCCAACCATCCGGCTTGGGCCCACCCCGGTGCGAGCAGTCCCATCGGCGCTTGGCCGGCCACCTCGGCGCAGTCGCCGATGGCGAAGATGCGATGTTCGGTATCCGCGGCCAGATGCTCATTCGTCTTTATTCCGCGATTGACGCCGAGCCCGCAGCTGGAGGCCAGCTCGGTGCGTGCCCGCACGCCGGTAGACAGCACTAAGGCAGCGCCTTCGATCACGCCGTGGGTTTGCGTAATCAGCCCGGTGAACGCCGTTTCATCTTTCTGGATTCCGGTGGCGCGTGCCTCGGAGATCACCTCGACCCCAGCGTCGCGCAGATTGCGGATCAGCAGCTTGCCGCCGTCAGCATCCACCACCCGACCCAGCGGTGCCGGTCCGTGGTGGATCAGCACCGGGTGGTGTCCGGACTCGGCCATGGCCAGCGCGGCTTCGATACCGAGGATTCCACCACCGAGCACCAGCACGCGGCCACTGCCTTGCAGCACGCCGTTGAGGTTCTCGGCGTCCTCGATGGTGCGCAGGGCGAGTACCCCCTGGGGGAGTTGCGCATCGGCATGCGGATCGAAGTTCAACCCATTGAGCGGCGGAATCGTTGGCCTGGCGCCCGTGGCGAAGACCAAACGGTCGTAGCCCAGCGGGGCGGCATCTTCGAAGAGAACGTGGCGGCGGGAACGGTCCACCCGCTTCACGGTGCGCCCCATTCGCAGGATAACGCCCGCAGCTAGCAGTCGGGTTTCATCGACCATGCCCAGATGCTCTGCGCGCGTGGAACCGATGGCCAGCTCCGCAAGCAGCACGCGATTGTAGGCCAGGTGCTTTTCGGACGAGACCACGGTCAGCTCGATAGTTCCAGCCGCGGCTCCGGGCAACAGCCCCTCGACGAGGGAAGCAGCCACCGGACCGAATCCGATAATGACAATGCGTTCCTTGGCTTGCTGAATCATGGCTCTTCTCCTACAGGTCTAAGCGAGACGGGGACATGCTTGAACTCGGGCATGGAGCTGAGCGGGTCAACCACCGCGGCAGTGAGAATGTTTGCGTTATTTGATCCGGGAAAATGGAAGGGAAGAAATACGGTGTCCAGACGGATTGCTGTGGTCAGACGGGCCCGTGCAAGCATTTGTCCTTGTCCGCTCCCCACCCGGACCCGTTGCCCGTCCGCGATGCCAAAGGAAAGCGCGGTGGCTGGATGGATTTCCAGTCTTGCCTCGGGCGCTGCCGCCTGCAGCTCGGCCACGCGGCGGGTTTGCGCCCCCGATTGGTAGTGCTCCAGCAGGCGTCCGGTGACCAGAGAAATTTTGTCCGCATGCGGTGCCTGCTCGGCTGCTGCTTCCGGGTACACCGCGATCAGCTTCGCCCTGCCGTCGCGGTGCGCGAAGCGGTCCAGGAAGAGCCGTGGGGTACCGGAACGGGTACCGGGCGTGCGGGAAATTGTAGATTCCGCGGTGCAGGGCCAATACACGGCGGCTCCTGCATCCAGATCATCCCAGTCGATGCCCGAATAGTCGGCCAGACCGCCGGCGGAGGCCAGGCGAAGCTCTTCGAAGACCTCCCGGGCATCGGCGGAAAAGCGGCCGGGGGAGCCCAGCCTTGTGGCCAGTTCGGCAAGAATCCATAATTCGTTGCGGGCCTGGCCCGGTGCGTCCAATGCTGCCCGGCGGCGCAGCACCCGCCCTTCCAGATTGGTCATGGTGCCTTCCTCCTCGGCCCACTGGAGTACCGGGAGCACCAGATGCGCCTCGGCTGCCGTTTCGGAAAGGAAGAAATCGGACACCACCAGGAAGTCGAGTCGACGCAGCGCCTCGATGACCTGGGATGCGTCAGGGGAGGAGAGCGCCGGATTGGAACCGTGCACCATGAGCATCCTTGATCCCTGGGTGGTTCCCAAGCTGTGCAGCAATTGCGTGGCGGGAATTCCCGGGCCCGGAAGGATGTCCGGGTCGACTCCCCAGACCTTGGCCACATGCTTGCGGTGCGCCGGGTCGGTGATCGTGCGGTATCCGGGCAGCTGGTCGCACTTCTGCCCGTGCTCGCGCCCGCCTTGACCATTGCCCTGCCCGGTGATGGTGCCGAACCCTCCGGCGGTGCTGCCGGGCAGACCCAGCAATAGCGCTAGATTGATGGCTGCGGTGGTGGTGTCGGTGCCGTTGGCATGCTGTTCCACTCCGCGGCCGGTGAGGATGTAGACCGGGCGGCCCCCGTTTCTTGCGCTGCGTGCGGCGTCCGCCAATGCCCGGGCGGTGCGGCGGATCTCGGCGGCCGGAACGCCGGTGGCTTTCTCGACGCGTTCGGGCCACCACGCGGCTAGCGAGCTGCGCAATTGCTCCAAACCATTGGTCCGCGCTTCCAGGTACTGCGCATCGGCTAAAGACTCGGCAAGCAATACGTGGGACAAGCCTAAGAGCAGTTGCAGATCGCTGGCCGGGGTGGGCTGCAGATGCCAACCCGCCCCGTTGGCTGAGAGTTCGGCGGTGGCAGAACGCCGTGGGTCCACCACGATCAGCCCGCCGCAATCGCGGGCCCCGGCAAGATGCCGCACGAACGGCGGCATGGTGTCCGCGACGTTTGACCCGAGCATGAGGATCATCGAGGCGCCGTCCAGATCGGCTAACGGGAATGGCAAGCCGCGGTCCAGTCCGAAGCTGCGGTTGCCGGCCGCCGCGGCCGAGGACATGCAGAATCTGCCGTTGTAGTCGATGCGCGAGGTCCCCAGCGCCAGTCGGGCAAACTTGCCCAGCTGGTAGCCCTTCTCGTTGGTCAATCCGCCGGCGCCGAACACCGCCACGGCATCCGCGCCATATTCGGCTCGGATGCTGGCGGCGCGCTCGGCAATCAGATCCAGTGCCTCATCCCACCCGATGGGTGCAAAGGAACCATCGGCCTGGCGCAGCAGTGGAGCGGTCAAGCGGTCGGGGTGCTTGAGCAACGTCGCGGCGCTGTAGCCTTTGCGGCACAAGGCACCGCCGTTGGTTTCGAAGTTTCGGCCCTGCAATGCCACGGGTTCGGATGCCTCGGTGGCGGCGGGCTGCAGGGTAATGCCACACTGCAAGGCGCAGTAGGGGCAGTGCGTATCGGTGAGCGGGCTCATTTAGATTCCTTGCTGGGCAAAGATGGTGCCTCGTCGTACGTAGCAGAACCAGGTCACTGCCATCAGCAGCGCGTAGATCCCAACGAAGACGCAGAAGGCCGGGAGGTAAGATCCCGCCCAGGAGACTGAAAGCCCTAGGGCCTGCGGGACCAAAAAACCGCCATAGGCTCCAATGGCCGAGATCAGTCCCAAGGCCGCCGCACCCTTGCGAGCCGCTCCGACGCTGTCCGTGCTCAGCTCCGCGCGCAATGCAAAGACCGCTGGAATCATTCGGTAGGTTGAACCATTGCCAACACCGCTGGCGGTGAAAAGAACCAGGAAGAGGCCAAGGAACACCCAGAAGTTCGCGGCCGGCAGGGTGAGGACCAACCCTACGGTGACCAGTGCCATCACTGACAAGGAAGCCAAGGTTATGCGTGCTCCGCCGAATCGGTCCGCTAGCCTGCCACCGAACGGGCGCGTCAGCGAACCGACCAGTGGGCCTAGGAAGGCCAAGGTGATGGTGGCGGTGCCCAGTGCGAAGGCCGAATATTCGGCGAATGTATCCACGATCAGCTTCGGGAAGACCGCGGAGAATCCAATGAATGAACCAAAGGTGCCGATATACAGGGACGCGATGATCCACAGGTGCTTTTCGCGCAGGCAGGCGAGCGCTCCGCGCACATCCGAACGGGCGTTGGACAGGTTATGCATATTGCGCAACGCACCGAATGCGGCGATCAGGATCAACGGGATCCAGATGATTCCGGCCAGTGAAAGCTGCAAAGATCCGGCGGCGAACACCGTGATGGCGATCGGTACCAGCAGCTGGGCTACGGCCGCGCCGAGGTTGCCACCGGCGGCGTTGAGCCCCAAGGCCCAACCTTTTTGCGAGGCGGGGTAGAAGTAGGTGATGTTTGCCATCGAGGAGGCGAAGTTGCCGCCGCCGAAACCAGCAAGGCCCGCAAGGGTCAGCATCACCCAGAAGGGGGTGCTGGTATTTGCGACGGCAAGGGCCAGACCGCCGGCCGGGATCAGCAGCAACAGGGCCGAGACAATGGTCCAGTTGCGGCCACCGAAACGGGCCACCATGAAGGTATAGGGAATGCGAAGTGTGGCGCCCACGAGGCTCGGCATCGAGATCAGCCAGAACAGCTGGGATGTGCTGTATTCGAAACCTGCCGCCGGCAGATACACCGCGACGATGGCGAATAGCTGCCACACCACGAAGCCGAGGAATTCGGCGAAGATCGACCAGCGCAGGTTGACCGCTGCGGTTTTCTGGCCCACGGCATTCCAGAATGCGGGATTTTCTGCGTCCCAATTATTGATCCAGCGTCCCTTGGATAGCTGAAGCGATATACCGGCTTCTGTGACTGCGCCGCCCGTCTGCGGGTCTGAATCTAGTTTGGTGCTCACGCGAATCGTTCCCTCTCACTACTGGCTGATGCTTTTGAGCATTCCAGAGAGGTATTTCGCCTAGGTACGAGCGGTGTTGCACCCAAGGGAATTTAAATTCACTGCGCGTGCGGGTCCTGCGATAGCTTCTCGTAATCTGTTCGAAACCAGCGGAGTAGCACCAAGTGAAAGCGTCTATTCGTGGCTCACCCAGCTGCCTGCAGGGCAGCGGATTTCAGGGATTGGGGGACGACGCTCGCCGAGTGATTTCTCGTTGTCGTGTCCCTACGCGTTCAAGGTGGAGCGCGCTCAAAGCGGCCATGCGCGGCGGAATGAATCGGCCAGGGGCGTTCCAACATCGTGCGAGTTATCCGCCGATATACGACATTTCGATACGCTTGCGGTCCCCTGGTTCCAAGGCCGCGCGCAGCTCCGAGTAGTTGTCATCGCGTTTGTTCCACAGTCCACCGAGCGCCAAGGCGATGTCCCGGTCATCGGCATCCGAGCGAAGCAATGCGCGCAGATCCGTGCCTTCGGAGGCAAAGAGGCAGGTGTATAGCCGACCTTCTGCTGACACCCGGGCCCGGGTGCAGTCCCCGCAGAAGGCTCCGGTTACCGAGGAAATCACGCCGATTTCCCCGGACCCATCGGCGTAATTCCAGCGTTTTGCGGTTTCCCCCAGTTGCGTAGGTGCTGCGGGTTCGAGCCGGTGCCGTGCGGAAATTCTCTTGATGACCTCAGCGGAGGGGACAACCTCGTCCAGCTTCCACTGATTGGAGGCCCCGACGTCCATGTATTCAATGAATCGCAGAATATGCCCGGTACCGCGGAAGTGCTCGGCGAGGTCGAGAATTTCGTCGTCGTTGACTCCACGCTTGAGCACGGTATTGATCTTCACCGGGCCAAGGCCCGCTTGTGCCGCGGCTTCGATGGCGGCAAGTACCTTATCAACCGGGAACTTGACGTCATTGATGGCTTGAAAACGTTCGTTGTCCAGCGAGTCAAGGGATACCGTCACACGGTTCAACCCTGCCTCTTTGAGCGCGGCGGCCTTGATGGCCAAGGCCGACCCGTTAGTGGTCATCGCCAGATCTACCGGTTTTCCTTCTGGCGTGCGCAGCGCCGCCAACCGGGAAATCAGGTCCTCGATTCCGCGCCGCAGCAGCGGTTCACCGCCGGTGAGGCGAAGTTTGCTGACACCGAGGGATACCGCGATGCTAGCTAGCCGTTCAATTTCTTCGAAGCTCAGCAGTTCCGAGCGTTCGCGGAACTGAAAATCTTTGCCGAAGACTTCTTTGGGCATGCAGTAGACGCAACGGAAATTGCACCGGTCGGTCACCGAGATCCGCAAGTCCCGCAATGCCCGACCGCGAGCGTCTGCCACTCTGATGGGATCTACGTTCAGAGCCACGGTGCACCTCCTGAAAAGTTGCTGATTGGGCGGCTGCAAGCTATTGATATGGGAAGACTGCCATCCGCACTGTATGCGAAGCTACCGAGATGGCAGGTCAACATTGAATTCTTGAGACCCAGCAGCCAAAGGCCAGCAGCGATAATTCAAGGTCGCCAAAGGTGCGCCGGCAAGAGACAAGTGATTCGAATTCGAGAATACCTTGGATCGTGTTGCCCCGCATCACTCGGGTCGACTTCTAGTCTCGAATCCGGTGGGCAGCGCAGGCCTTGCATTTGCTTCTTCGGTAGCGCGGACGCCTCAAGCCAAACTTTGGGGAGTACTTTGACGCCGATTACTTTTCTTCCGCACGATTCCGTCCACGATTGCATTCGCACTTGTCGATGCTGAAACGAGGTGAAATCAGAGCACCTGAAATGTTCAGCATGCGAAAAAGCTTTCTCGAAAAGTGTTGCGTGGGTCACATTCCGTTGATAATCTCATACCTGTCTATGGCGGGCACCCACCTCTGGGTCGCTATCTACCGGGCGTGCAACTGATCTATTTCAGCAGATAAGTGCGGTCGGCGCCCGAGACTAACGGGACCGTTCGACTGGCTTGTCCGAAGCATGAGGAGCCACACGATGAGCATTACTACCACTGGCCAGGACTATCTTTCGATGGCCATCGATATTGCCACCACCAATGTTCGCAACGCCGGAGGTCCCTTCGGCGCTGTTGTCGTCACTGCCTCGGGGCAGGTCTTCGAGGGAGTCAATCGCGTCACGGCGAACAATGACCCCTCGGCCCATGCCGAGGTGGTGGCTATCCGCACCGCGGCCGCCGCGCTAGGTACCTTCGACCTGAGCGGATGCGTGCTCTACAGCAGCTGTGAACCATGCCCGATGTGCCTGGCCACCTCGCTGTGGGCGCGAATCGACAAGGTCTACTTCGCCGCCAACCGGCATGACGCCACCGACGCTGGCTTTGACGATGCGGTGTTCTATGAATACTTTGAACCCAATTCCAGCCGCTCGCTGATGCCGGTGGATTGCTTCCAGAGCGCCAGCAAGGAACATTTGAAGCCGTTCCAAGAATGGGACTCGCTAGAGACCCGGACGGACTATTAGGGGACCGGGGCCATGACTATGACAAGTCGCCCGCAAGCCGAACCGAAAAATACGGGCCATCTACCCAAACAGGCGAGCCTGCGGCCGCGTCCTGGCGGTTCACGCAATCTGCTTGATGCGTATTTTCGAATCAGCGAACGTGGTTCCACGCTCGCGCGGGAATTTCGCGGTGGAATCGTCACCTTCTTCACGATGGCCTACATTGTCATCCTCAATCCTCTGATCCTTGGCGGGTTCAGCGCCGAGGCAGCACCGGTAGATGTCGCCGGAACCTGGTTGCCGGCAGCGCAGGTTGGGGCAATGACCGGGCTGACCGCCGGGGTCATGACCATCATGTTCGGGATAATTGCCAACCTGCCCTTTGGGCTGGCCGCCGGTTTGGGTATTAACTCTTTCCTCGCGGTCTCGGTTATCCAGGATGTCACCTGGGCCGAAGCCATGGGGCTGGTGGTGATCAATGGTGTGCTGATCGTGATTTTCGGAATGACAGGTATTCGAACCGCCATCTTCCGAGCGATTCCGAAGGATCTGAAGGCCGCCATTACGGTGGGCATTGGCCTGTTCATTACCTTCATTGGTTTCGTGGACTCAGGCTTTGTCACCCGCACGCCGGCCGGCCCGCCGGTCCAACTGGGAGATGGCGGATCGATCGTGTCGATCCCGACGATGATTTTTGTCATTGGGTTGCTGATCATGGGCGCCTTGGTGGCTCGTGGAGTGCAGGGTGCAATCTTGATTGGCATCGTGATCTCCACCGCGCTGGCCATCGTGGCGGAACTGGTCTTCAAGATAGGTGCAGGCAGCGCGGATAATCCGCACGGCTGGCATCTGAATATTCCGGTGCTCGAAGGGCAGGTTGTCGCACTGCCGGACATGTCCTTGGCCGGCGACTTCGATCTCTTTGGCTCCTTCTCCCGCATTGGTGCACTCGCGGCGACCATGCTGGTCTTCACCCTGGTGTTCACGAATTTCTTTGACGCCATGGGAACTATGACCGGACTGGCCAAAAATGCTGGGCTTGCGAAAAAGGATGGCACTTTTCCGCGGCTCAAGGCTGCGTTCGTGGTCGAAGGCCTGGGTGCCGTCGCTGGCGGCATGGGATCCTCATCCTCGAATACCGTGTATGTGGATTCTGCCGCCGGGATTGGGGAAGGTGCGCGCACCGGCTTGGCCTCTGTGGTCACTGGAGCGCTGTTCCTGGGGTCCATGTTCTTCACGCCGCTGACCTCCGTGGTGCCCATCGAGGTGGCGGCCGCGGCGCTGGTGCTGGTCGGAACCATGATGTGCGCACAAATCCGCGAGATTAATTTCAAGCGGTTCTCCTCGGCAATGCCTGCCTTCCTGACGCTGATCACCATGCCGCTGACCTACTCCATCGCCAATGGCATTGGAGCTGGGTTTATCGCATGGGTGGTGGTGAATACCGCGGTCGGCCGCTACAAGAAGATTCACCCGCTGATGTGGGTGGTTGCGGGCGGGTTCTTGGTCTACTTCGCCCGCGGACCGATCACGACACTTCTTGGCTGACCTCAGGGCGAACAAAAGTTGACATAACTCACTGTGATGCACTTCACTTAGAATGAATGAACTTGGTTTTCCATGATCCGAAATTTGGAGGCTAATCATGGCTGGATGTGTTGCCTGGTCTAAGGGCCAGATCGCGCACGGAGACTAATCGTTGCCGCGCTCGGAGGGGAACCTTTCGCGCGTAGCTCACCGAGCGTTTCCCGAGGGGTGGCACCTGATGGAAACTAGTCAACCATCCAATTCATTCAAAGTGCGCCTGAGCTCTCAGGTGCAGGAGGTGTCAGCGGCATGACCGCCGAGACAACGGAAAAATCGAGCTGTCTAATAACCGTTAACGGAACCGTCCGTGAATTCGACGGCCCGCCGCATACCAACGCGTTGGATTTCCTGCGCGGCGAAGGGCTGATCGGGTGCAAGGAGGGATGCGCGGAGGGTGAATGCGGCGCCTGCTCGATCCTCGTGGCCCGCAGCGACAGGCAGGGGACCCGCTGGACGGCGTTGAACGCCTGTCTGCTGCCAGCCGCATCGCTCGACGGCCAGGAAGTGATCACTTCCGAAGGCCTGGGCAGCGTGGAAAACCTGCATCCGGTGCAGGAAGAAATGGCCAATCGTGGCGGATCCCAGTGCGGTTATTGCACTCCCGGATTCGTCTGCTCCATGGCCGCCGAGTACTACCGTCCGGAGCGAATCGCAAATACCGCAGTAATCGCGGATCATGGCGAGGAGCACCGGTGCGGACCCAATGGATTCGATCTTCATTCACTCTCTGGCAACTTGTGCCGCTGCACCGGGTATCGACCCATTCGTGACGCGGCCTATGCCTTGGGTGCACCGGATGCACAAGATGAGCTTGCCGCACGGCGCGAGCAAGCCGCACCGGTGGCGGTGTCCACCGATATTACGCGTGTGGACACACCCACCGGAACTACCGGTCGCTTCAGGCGTCCGGCCAGCTTGGATGCGGCGTTCAGCATCCTGGCCGAAGAACCCGGAACCCTGCTCGTGGCCGGTGGCACCGACTGGGGTGTTGAGGTCAATATCAAAGGTGCGCGTGCCCGCTCGATACTGGCTATCGACCGTCTTGCGGACTTGCGCCAGATTCACTTGACCGAAGACTATATCGAGCTCGGCGCGGCCTGTACCTTGAGCGAACTCGAACGTCTCCTGGCCGGCAAGATCCCGCTGCTGGGCAAGCTCTTCCCGCAGTTCGCTTCCCGGCTTATCCGAAATGGCGCCACCATTGGCGGCAATTTGGGCACCGGTTCGCCTATTGGGGATACCCCTCCGGCGCTGCTGGCGCTAGAAGCAGAACTCGTGCTGGGCAGCACCTCGGGTAGCCGTATCGTGCCTTTGGCGCAGTACTTCACCGGTTATCGCCAGACCGTACGCGTTGCGGGGGAACTGATCACGGCGATCCGAATCCCACTGCCGCTGGCAGAACTGACCAGCTTCCAGAAGATCTCCAAGCGGCGCTTTGACGATATCTCTTCGGTGGCCATTGGCTACGCGGTGACCGTCGAAAACAACTACATCACCAAGGCTCGCATTGGCTTGGGCGGAGTGGCAGCAACTCCCTTAAGAGCTACGGCTACGGAAGCTGCCTTAGAGGGCAACGAATGGTGCTTGGAGACCATCTACGCGGCTGCCGAGGTGATGGCGCAGGAAGGAACTCCCATGGATGACCACCGCGCCAGCTCAAGCTATCGGAAAGCCATGCTGAAGTCCTCGCTCGAACGTTTCTACGCCGAGCAGCTTTCCCGCACTATCGAAGCAAAGGGGGAACAGATCTCATGAGCCAGCTTTCACAACGCCCGGAATCGGCCGTAGTTGGGCAGCGCCAGCGGCACGAATCCGCGGCCGAACATGTCACCGGCACCGCGCTCTATACCGATGATCTGGCACTTCGGCTCGCCGGGGTGCTCCACGCCTACCCGGTGCAGTCCACCCACGCCCACGCAAAGATCCTGGGTCTGGATATCACTGATGCCAGCGCTATTCCCGGGGTAGTGCGGGTGATTACCGCCGCCGATATTCCAGGTGTCAACGATCAGGGCGCTAAACACGATGAACCCATGCTTCCGGTGGATGAGGTGATGTTCTACGGCCAGCCGGTCGCGTGGGTGCTCGGCGAAGATCTGGAAGCCGCCAAGGCCGGTGCCGGAGCGGTCACCGTTCAGTACGAGCCGCTTGATTCCCTGATCACCATTCGGGAAGCCATTGCGGCCGATAGCTTCCATGGGATCAGACCCACCATCGACAAGGGGGACGTTGCAGGGGCGTTTGCTGATGCGGCTCATGTCTTTGAGGGAGACTTTGAGTTCTCCGGCCAAGAGCATTTTTATCTTGAGACGCAGAACTCGCTGGCCTTGGTTGATGAGTCAGGCCAGATATTGATTCATTGCTCCACCCAGCACCCCACCGAAACCCAAGATATCGTTTCCCATGTGCTCGGCATCCCGGCCCATGAGGTGACGGTGCAGGTGCTGCGGATGGGCGGCGGGTTCGGCGGCAAGGAAATGCAACCGCACGGTTATGCGGCGCTCGCCGCGCTGGGCGCGGTCCTCACCGGGCGTCCGGTGCGAGTGCGCTTGAACCGTACCCTCGATATGACCATGACCGGTAAACGCCATGGGTTCTACGCCACCTGGAAGATCGGCTTCGACGCGCAAGGGAAGATCCTGGCTTTGGACGCCGAGCTCACCGCGGACGGAGGCTGGAGCCTGGATTTGTCCGAACCGGTGCTCACTCGCGCGATGTGCCATATCGACAACGGCTACTGGGTCCCGAATATCCGCGTGCACGGAAGAATTGCCAAATGCCATAAGACCTCGCAAACCGCATTCCGCGGTTTTGGCGGGCCACAGGGGATGCTGGTGATGGAGGATATTCTGGGCCGGGTCGCGCCCAAGCTGGGGATCGAGGCCCGTGAGCTGCGCCGGCTCAACTTCTATGAGCAGGGACAAGACACCCCGTACTACCAGCCGGTGCGCCACCCCGAGCGGCTCGAAGCCGCCTGGCAGCAGGTCCTTGAATCCGCCGAGATCACGCAACGCGAGGGGGAAATTCGCGAATTCAACGCGCACAATGAAAACAGCAAACGCGCGCTGGCACTCACCCCGGTGAAATTCGGGATCTCCTTCAACCTCACCGCTTTCAACCAGGGCGGTGCCCTGGTGCTGGTCTACAAGGATGGCTCGGTTTTGATGAACCATGGCGGCACCGAAATGGGCCAAGGCCTGCATACCAAGATGCTGCAAGTCGCGGCCACCACCTTGGGTGTGCAGCTGTCCACGGTGCGCATCGCGCCTACCCGGACGGACAAGGTGCCCAATACCTCGGCCACCGCCGCTAGCTCCGGCAGCGATATCAACGGCGGGGCCGTCAAGGATGCTTGCGAGCAGATCCAGGCCCGGCTGGCGCAAGTCGCCGCCGGCAAGCTTAGCGTTCCGGCGCATGAGGTGCGCTTTGGCAACGGAAAGATAACCGCTCTGGGCAAAAGCCAGGAACTGAGCTGGGAAGAAGTCGTGCGGGACGCCTACTTCCAGCGCATCCAGCTCTCGGCCGCCGGGTTCTACCGCACCGAGGGACTGCACTGGGATCTGAGCCAGATGTCCGGCACCCCATTCAAGTATTTCGCCTATGGGGTGGCCGCCAGCGAGGTGGAGGTCAGCCGCTTTGACGGCTCCTACACCTTGGCCCGGGTGGACATCGTCCATGACGTGGGCGACTCGCTCTCGCCACTGGTGGACCTGGGGCAAATCGAAGGCGGATTCGTGCAGGGCGCCGGTTGGCTGACCCTCGAAGACCTGCGCTGGGATACCTCCGATGGTCCAGGACGTGGACGCGTGGCCACCCAAGCCGCGAGCACCTACAAGATCCCCAGCTTTTCTGAGATGCCAGAGGTATTCAACGTCGCACTCTTGGACAAGGCCCATGAAGAAGGTGCGGTGTACGGATCCAAGGCTGTCGGCGAACCACCGCTGATGCTTGCCTTCTCCGTGCGCGAAGCACTCCGGCAGGCGGTCGCCGAATTCGGCCCGGCCGGCTGCTCGGTTGAACTGGCCTCGCCAGCTACTCCGGAAGCGGTGTTCTGGGCGATTGAATCCGTGCGTGAGCCGAGCCTGGCCGAACAAAAGGTGCGCTAGCCATGCTGTCCTGGATCGAAGCGGTCACGGTTCTGCGCAATGAACGGCGCGCGGCGGTGCTGGTCACAGTGACCGCCGTGCGCGGCCATGCCCCGCGTGAAGCCGGCGCGAAGATGGTGATCGCCGCGGATGAAACCTTCGGCACCGTCGGCGGCGGCAACCTGGAAATGGCTGCCATGGAACGGGCCCGCGAGATGATCGCGCAAGGCGATCGGGAACCGCAGAGCATGACGCTGAGGCTGAACGACAAGGCCCCGGCAAAATACGGGCGGCAATGCTGCGGAGGAGAAGTGAGCCTGTTGCTGGAGCCTTTGCCGGTGCCGGCCACCGTGGCGATCTTCGGTATCGGCAACGTGGGAATGGAACTTGCCCGCATCCTCTCCCGGCATGAGCTGGAATTGCATTTGACCGATTCTCGCCCCGAGTTCCTTCAAGGGCTAGCGGCCATGGAACCCGGTGTGGCGCGAGTGCATGCGCAGGTGGCGGTGCTGGGCGAACAGGTCATAAGCTGCCTTCCGGAAGGTGCCCATGTGCTGATCATGACCCATGACCATGCCGAGGATTTCCATTTGTGCGATGCGGCTCTGCGGCATCCGGGGCTCGGGTCGATCGGACTGATCGGCTCCAGCGCGAAATGGGCTCGCTTCCAGAAGAACCTTGGCCAAAGCGGGCACAGCGAAGCGAAAATCCGGCAGATCCAATGCCCTATCGGATTGCCGGAGGTTTCGGGCAAGCAGCCGGCGGTCATCGCCGTCAGCGTGGCCGCCGAGCTGCTGGCAAAAATCAATTCCACCAGCAAGGTCAATGCCTGAAATCCGCTGATCAGCCGCCGGGCACCGGCCTTAGGCGCGGAAGCTACCAAGCTCGTCCCTGAGCCGGGTGATTTGCTCGGGGCTGACCCGGCAGCACCCGCCGATGAGGCGGGCGCCGGCGGCGATCAGCTCCGGCACAGCCTGGGGCAGGTCGGTGCCCGAGGTCCCCGGAATCCAGCGACGGGCCTCGCGGTCCCAGATTTCGCCGCTGTTCGGGTAGGCCATCAGCGGAAGATCCGTCACCTCGCGCAGCATCTTCACGGCTGAGAGGGCCACTGGCACCGGACAGCAATTCACGCCGAGCGCGGCAAAGGCGCCCGAGTCGTTGGCGATCCGGGCGGCTTCGCGCAGGCTGCTGCCGTCGCCGAGCACCACCTCTCCGTCCTCGGCAGTGCGCACCGTGAGGCTGAGCAATACCGGCAGCCCCAGCCCGGCTACCTCGCCGGCCAGGGCTTGAACCTCCGCCAGACTCGGCACGGTTTCACAGATCAGCACGTGGGCTCCGGAATCGGCCAAGATCCGCAGCCGACCGCGATGCCATTGAGCCAATTCGGCGACGCTGAGCCCGTAGGCTCCGTCGTATTCGGTGCCGGCCCCCGGCCCCGCGCCGTAAGGTCCCACCGAGGCGGCTACCCAGCGCGGCGCGAACCCGTCCGCCAGCTCGGCGGCCTCACTCGCCAGCCGCACGCTGGTGCGCAGCAGCTCTTCGGTTTCCTCCAGAGTCGCGCCGTCGCGGCTTTGTACCAGGCCATCGAAGCTGACCTGGTAGGAGCAGGTGGTGGCCAGTTGCGCGCCGGCGGCGAAGAAGTCGGCATGTGCGGCGCGGACCTCTTCGGGGCGGTCCTTGAGGATCTGCGCGGACCACAGTTCGCCGCTCACGTCGTTGCCGCGCTGCGCCAGATGGGTGCCGAGCCCGCCGTCAAGAAGCAGCGCCGTGCTGTGTGCGGCGCTCAGCGCCTCGCGGAAAGTGTCGGTTTCACTGGGATTTTTCACGCTCCGAGAGTATCCCGGTGACGCCTTGATGACCCACTGTGACGGTCCGTGACAGTGCATGACAAAGGCTCCCCGGCAGCGGGGGTGCGGCGGATATCCTTCAAACGCATTCACTTCAGAAGGAGCCCCATGTCCGAGCTCAGCGCGCCGCCGGCGCAGCAGCCTCCCGCCAGCCCCACCCCGGCCACCGCGTCCAGCGATTCCGGGCTGCGCAGAACCATGACCTCGCGGCATCTGGTGATGATCGCCCTGGGCGGGGTGATCGGTTCGGGGCTGTTCGTCTCTTCGGGCTACACGATTGCGCAGGCCGGACCCCTTGGCGCCGTGCTTGCCTACGCCGTGGGCGCGCTGGTGGCCTATATGGTGATGAGCGGGCTCGGGGAGCTGTCCGCACGCCATCCGGTGGCCGGAGGCTTCCACGCCCATGCCACCCGCGATCTGGGCCCGGCGTGGGGATTCGCCACGGCCTGGCTGTACTGGATGTGCTGGGCGGTGGCGCTGGCCAGTGAGTTCACCGCCTCGGGCATCCTCATGCAGCGCTGGTTCCCCACGGTGCCGGTATGGGTGTTCTCCCTGCTCTTCGCAGCCCTGCTGTTCATGCTGAACGCGGTGTCCTCGAAGGTCTTCGCCGAAACCGAATTCTGGTTCTCGCTGATCAAGGTGGCCGCGGTGGTGCTCATGATCGTGGTGGGAGCGGCCACGATCCTTGGCATCAACCCGGCCAGCGACGCAGGGCCAATCGGCTTGGCGAACTTCGACACCGGCCAGGGGCTGTTCCCGATGGGGATCAGCGGGGTGCTGGTCACCATCCTGGCCGTGTTCTATGCATTCAGCGGTACGGAGCTCATCGGTGTGGCCGCCGGGGAGGCCAAAAACCCGGAACTGAGCATCCCGCGGGCCATCCGCACCGCAGTGGTTCGCCTGGCGGTGTTCTTCATCGGCGCCATCGTGGTGATAGCCGCGATCATTCCGTTCGCCGAAGCGGGCGCGAATGAAAGCCCGTTCGTCACGGTGCTGGATGCCGCCGGGCTGCCGGCCGGGGCAGACATCATGAACTTCGTGATCATCACTGCATTGCTCTCCGCGGGTAACTCCGGACTGTATTCCTGCGCGCGGATGCTGCACGCCATGGGCGCCGCAGGGCAGGCGCCGGCGGTGCTCTCGAAGACCAACCGCCGCGGCGTGCCGATGCTGGCGCTGTGCCTGTCGCTGCTTGGCGGGTTGGCTTCCCTGCTTTCCGGGGTCATCGCCGCCGACTCGCTGTTCCTGGCGCTGGTCTCGATTTCCGGATTCGCGGTGGTGGCGGTGTGGATCGTCATCTGCGCATCGCATCTGTCCTTCCGCCGGCACTATGTTGCGGTGCACGGCGGCACCGATTCCCTGCCCTATCGGGCGCCGCTGTTCCCGGTGCTTCCAATCCTTGCGCTGTTGCTGCTGACTGCCTCGTTGGTGGGCGTCGCTTTCGACCCGGTGCAGCGCCCTGCCCTCTGGTTCGGTGTTCCCTTCACCCTGCTGTGCCTGGGCTACTACCGCTGGCGCCACGGGGCCGGGGTGTTCACGCCAAAACGCTGAAGAGCAACGCCGAAAATCCGGAGCTGCGGGAACTAGTGAAGCGGCTCGGGAGTTAATACATGGGAGACCGGCGCTCTGCGCGCCACAACGAAAATCCAGGAGGCCGCTACGTGGCAATGTTCGACAAATTACTGCGCAAGGGAAAGCAGCTGGCAGGGGAGTACGTCCGGGAGCAGCTGAACCAGCGCAGCTCCAATGGCCAGCGAAACCACCAGCAGGATCCGCGCGGCAGCCGAAGCCAATCCGGGTACGAAAACCGGAACTACCCGGACCAGCGCGGCGCGGCGCAGCCGCGGCCGGCCGGTGCCCAGAATGCTTCACGCGAGGACCAGGCAGCGATCGAGAAGTACCGGTACATGCTGCGCACCGCGCCGCCCCAGGATATGGAACGCGCTCACGCCGAAGCCTTTGCCCGGTTGACTCCGCAGCAGCGGGAACTGCTGCATGCGGAGCTGGCGGATCAGCTGCCTGCCGCAGAGCGCCCGGTATCGCAGCGGCCAGAGGATCTGGCCCGGGCCGCGACCCGCGCCGAGGTATCCCGTCCGGGCTTCATGGATAAGATTCTCGGTCAGAGCGGTTCTGGCAGGAAATCGATGGGTGGCCTAGCCGCTGGCGCTGCCGGCGGACTCGGCGTCGGCCTGCTGGGCGGCGTGGCCGGTGCCTTCATCGGCACCGCGATCGCCGGCCCGCTGCTCGACGGATTTGCCGGGATCGGCGAAGAGTTCGGCTCGGCGGCCGAGAGTCTCGGCGATTCCTTCGCCGGCGCCGGCGAGGGCCTGAGCGACCAGGCCGGCGGCATGTTCGGGGACTTCCTGGGCGGTGCCGGAGGAAGCTTCGGTTCCGACAACGGCATTGGGGACTTCGAGTTCTAGCAACAGCTTTGGCTGGCAGCACGCGCGGCGCCTTTGCTGCCGTTACGGTTTGCGGACCGCAAATTCTCGGTCGGATCCTGCGCTAGCGATTAACGTACTTCGCCCCCGGACAGCTGTCCGGGGGCGAAGTACGTTGCGAACCAGGTGCGGTTAACCCGCATGGTGCTGCTTACTTCAGGTGGTCAACCAGTTCGGATGCGATACCGGTGTAGGTTCCCGGGGTCATCTGCTGCAGACGAGCTTCGGCATCCGCCGACAATCCCAGCTCTCCAACAAATTCCTTCAGGCGGGCCACATCCACGCGCTGTCCACGGGTCAGGTCCTTCAGGCGTTCGTATGGGTTGTCCATGCCTTCAACGCCGGCAATGGCTTCGGCGCGCATGACCATCTGGATGGCCTCTGCCAGGACTTCCCAGTTGTGGTCCAGATCCTCTGCCAGTACCGCCTCGGCGACGTCCAAGCGATCCAGGCCCTTGGCGACGTTTGAGATGGCAAGCACCGAGTGGCCGATGGCGGTACCGATGTTGCGCTGCGAAGAGGAGTCGGTCAAGTCGCGCTGCCAGCGGCTGGTGACCAAGGTAGCGCCCAAGGTGTCGAGCAGGCCGTTGGAGATCTCCAGGTTCGCCTCGGCGTTCTCGAAGCGGATCGGGTTCACCTTGTGCGGCATGGTCGAGGAACCGGTGGCTCCGGCTACCGGGATCTGTGCGAAGTAGCCAATGGAGATGTAGCTCCACACATCTGTGCACAGGTTGTGCAGGATGCGGTTGAAGCGTGCGATATCGGCGTAGACCTCTGCCTGCCAGTCGTGGGATTCGATCTGCGTGGTCAGTGGGTTCCAGGTCAGGCCCAAGTGCTCGACGAAGGACTGCGAAACCTGCTGCCAGTTAGCGGTTGGAACCGAGGCGTAGTGGGCGGCGTAGGTGCCGGTGGCGCCGTTGATCTTGCCCAGGTACTCGGTCTTCTCGATGCGGTTCAGCTGACGGGTCAGGCGCCAGGCAAGAACTGCCAGCTCCTTGCCCAGGGTGGTTGGGGTTGCCGGCTGGCCGTGGGTGCGCGAAAGCATTGGTACGTCGCGGGACTCTTCGGCCATTTTGGTCAGCTGGGCCACCAGGTCGCGTGCCGCAGGCATCCACACCTGGGTGACACCGCCCTGGACGCCCAGAGCGTACGAAAGGTTGTTGATGTCTTCGCTGGTGCAACCGAAGTGCACCAGCGGCTTCAGGTTGCCAATGCCGATAGCATCCAGACGATTAGCGATGTAGTACTCGACTGCCTTCACATCGTGGACGGTGACGGCCTCGATCTCGGCCAGTTCCTTCACCGAGTCAGCGTTGAAGTCGGTGACGATCTTACGCAGGGCAGCCTGCTGTTCGGTGGTGAACGGGGAGGTACCCGGCAGCACGGAGTGCTCGGCCAGGTGGATCAACCATTCGATCTCCACATGAACGCGATCGCGGTTCAGGGCCGCTTCGGAAAGGAAGTCAACCAACGGTGCCACCGCGCTGCGGTAGCGTCCGTCGAGGGCACCAAGTGCCAGGGGTTCATTAGCAAGGGAAGTGCGCGCAATCTCAGCCATGCTCATATTCTTTCATCACTGCGTGCACATCACATCTTTTACTTTCATCCTTCTTTCCACAGCCGGCGCCGTTACCGGCCAAAAGCAGCAGCAGAGGGGCGAAGATGAAGACAGATTTTCACCGACTCAACGGTGGAGAATTACGGGTTGGAGCTAATCATGATGTTTCAGGCGACCCTGGACTCGGTGGCCTTCCAGCTGGATGATGCCCAGTCAACAACGCGTTATGCCATCGAACAGCTCTCCTCAATCGGTTCGCTGACTTGGAGATCTTCGGCAGGCAAGGCCTTTGCCTCGGAAGTGAACCAACTCAGCGACAGGCTAATTGGACTCACCAAAGCGCTGGGGGAAGCCGAGTCGTATCTGTCGCTGGCCATTAAAGAGATGAACGCATTAGAAGCGGAGATCCTCAACCAGCGAATGGCCTCCTAGCCATGGGATATGACGTCAATTACAACGCCTTGGATTACGCTCAATCGCGTCAAATTTGCCAACAAGTCTACGGACAACTCCAAAGTGTAGAGACGCAACTGATGAGGGCGTCGGTTATCGCGCAAGAATGCCAGCAACAAGCCCAAACTCAATGCTTTGCTGCCGGGATAGGGAATCGTGGCTATTCGCTGGGGATCCTGGCGGACAAATTACGCACCGGCTACCACCACGCAACCGAGGCAGTTATCGATGCGCGGAGGTTGGAGGAGAAGGTGGGCGCAGCAATCGAGAACTACGTCAGGGCAGAGACCAGAATCGAAAACTCGATTCTGGTCTCTGCCAAATGGCAGGTATTGGTGGACGTTTGGAACAACATGCGTAACAACGATTCCCGCCCGCCGACTAAGGACATGGAAACGATACTCAAACTTCTTGTCCTCCTGTCCTCGCCACGAGACCGGTTCGGCTTTGCACGCCCACAGCCTTTGATGATGCACGAGACGACCGAAAAGCTGGCCGATTTCCTCTCGACCTGGGGTCCACTACGCAACAAAGATCTAAAACTAGGCGACAGGGAATCGGTGAAACAGGTTCAAGTTGATGGCAAGCTGAACAGCTACTACCAGCTTCACAAGATTCTCAACGATGCTGATCCCAAAGATGATGGGAAGTTTATTATCGCCGAGGCTGAGAAAGACGGTAAAAAAGTTTATCTGGTCATTCTTCCCGGGACTCAAGAGGAGGGGGACCACAATAATCCCTTCGACACCTATGGCATCGTCGACGCATTCAGCCTCGAATCGGAGAACTTCGTCGGCCCGATCAACGAAGCCCTAGACATAAGTGGCGCGCGCGAGGGTGACGAAGTGATCCTCAGCGGGTACTCACAAGGTGGGATTCACATTGCGAACCTGATGAAGAACAAATTCTTGCGCAAGAAGTTCAAGATGAAAAAGATGCTGACATTTGGTTCTCCCATTGGCCACATTGACCTACCAGAGGACATCCGAAGCCTGTCGATTGAGGATTCTAAAGACATGGTTCCGGGCACCGACGGGGTGGAAAACAAACGCAAAAAGGATCAAATCACCGTGAAATTCGACGGTCCGAGGTTCGAAGAACAACTCGATGAGGGGCTGTTTGGCAAACCACACGACCTAGATAACTACGGGGATCACCTCAAAGAAATGGTGGACAACCCAATCCCGGATCTGCATGAAAACCTGCGGGAATTCGCGCTTCCTCCAGGACCATTGAACTATCGAAAATTCAAGATCGAACGCAAAGAACGCCCACGAAACACAAAGCACGAAAAATGGGAGGAGGAGAAATATAGTTCAGGCCGCTAGCGCCTAGCGCTTTTCCTTGCTGACGAAGAAGCCTAGGACTGCGGAGATGATGGAAATGATGATGGTGCCGACAATGGCGTCCCACCAGAATGCGTCAATATTCAAGCCCACCGGAGTGAACTGAGTCAGCCAGCTGGTCAGCATCAGCATCAGTGCGTTAATGATGACGGTGAAAAGACCCAAAGTGAGGCAGGTGATCGGCATCGAGAAGAACGAAACGATTGGTCGCACAAGCGCGTTGATCAGACCGAAGATCAAGCCAACAATCAAATAGGCGATGACAGATCCAACGAGGCCTTCGCTCATGGCGCTGATCTGAATTCCAGGAACAATCCAGACAGCTGCGGCCAGTGCCAATGCATTAACGATGACTCGAATCAAAAAGCTCATGAGACAACTTTGTCATAAAAGACTGAAAGCAGGGTGAGCGAAGAATCTGCCTATTGTCCTACTGAGGGCTAGGCTTTGAAGTATGAGTGAGAACCCCGTGACCCAAGATTTGGTGCAACCTCGTTCCATCGTTGCACGCTTGCCAAAATACGCTGCCGGGAAGCCACCCGCAGCTATCGAGGGACTTGAATCTTTCAAGTTGTCCTCCAATGAGATTCCATTTGGCCCATTGGATGAGGTGCGCCGGGCGGTCATGGATCAGGATGCGCTGAACCGCTATCCGGATAGCCTGTCCACGAAACTTCGCGAGAGCCTGAGCGAGTACCTCGACGTTCCTGCCGAAGATATCGTCACAGGTGCTGGTTCGCTCGGCGCGCTCGCGCAGATTTTAACGACCTTTGCCGGTCAGAACGAGGATGGCGTCCAAGATGAGGTCATCTACGCATGGCGCTCCTTCGAGGCTTACCCGATTTTGGTGCAGAGTGCGGGCGCGCTGCCGGTAGAAATTCCCGTGCTGGAAGATGGCCGTCACGATCTCGAATCGATGATCGAAGCGGTCAACGAAAATACCTCGATCATCTTGCTCTGCACTCCGAACAATCCCACCGGCCCGATCTTGACTCAGAGCGAAGTTGATGACTTCATTGCGCGCGTGCCCCGCAATGTGCTGATCGTGCTGGACGAGGCTTACATCGAGTTCGTGCGTGACCCCGAAGCAGTGGACGGTGTCAACACCTACCTGGAGAATGAAAATGTGGTGTTGTTGCGCACTTTCTCTAAGGCGCACGGACTGGCGAATCTGCGAGTTGGCTACAGCGTCGCGCACCCAGAAATCACCGACAACATTCGCGTCGTAGCAACACCCTTTGCTGTCTCTTCAGTGGCAGAAGATGCCGCCGTCGCCTCCTTGGACAACATTGATAAGGTGCTCGGACGAGTGAACACTTTAGTTCAGGAACGTGAGCGTGTGGTGGCCGCATTGAAGGCGCTGGGCTGGGTTTTCCCGGCAACGCAGGCGAACTTCGTGTGGTTGCCGTTGGGCGAAAACACCCAGGCTTTCACCGAACGAGCTCAGGCGCAGGCGCTGTCCGTACGTGGGTTTGCCGGCGAAGGCGTGCGAATCTCGATCGCCGAGGCCGAGGCCAACGACCGGATCATTGAATTATGCAAGAATTCTCTCGATTTAAAGCAGAGCTGACCTGCTTCTAATTCTCGCGTTTTAGACGCCTTGAGATATAGGCTGTTTATTAGTTAAGCCGCTATATGTCCCATAGGGAATGTATTCCTCGTGGGACATATAAACGATCGAAGGATGTTTTATGCCGCGTGCCGCAATCGAGGCAACGGACCAGGATCTCATTCAGATTCTGACTCCGGAAGGCCAGCGTCTGCCCAACGAAACCTATGATTCGTATTTGGGCGATGTTGACGACGACATGTTGCGTGGTTTTTACCGCGACATGGCGTTGACCCGCAGGTTCGACCAAGAAGCCACGGCCTTGCAACGTCAAGGCCAACTCTGCCTCTGGGTTCCGCTGCGAGGGCAAGAAGCGGCACAAATCGGGTCGGGCCGAGCCACCCGACCGAAGGACTACATCTTCCCGACCTACCGCGAGCACGGTGTTGCGCTAACCCGCGACGTCTCCTTCTCCGAGATGCTCCGCTTATTCCGCGGAATCTCCGGTGGCGGTTGGGACCCGCGGGAAAACAACTTCCACATGTACACCATGGTGCTTGCCGCCCAGCTGCCGCATGCTGCAGGTTACGGCATGGCAATTAATCTCGAACAGCATGGCTGGGATGAGGCGAAACGCGCCGAACAGGGCGACGCGGTGTTGACCTACTTTGGCGATGGTTCCTCCACCGAGGGTGAAACCCATGAATCCATGGTCTTCGCCAACTCCTTCGACGCACCGGTGGTGTACTTCTGCCAGAACAACCAGTGGGCCATTTCGGTGCCATTTGAAGTTCAGTCGAAGGTCCCGCTGGTAACCCGCGCTGCCGGCTACGGCATGCCGGGCATCCGCGTGGACGGCAACGACGTGCTGGCGGTCCTGGCAGTCACCCGCTGGGCCATGGAATATGCTCGAAGCGGCAAGGGCCCGGTACTGATCGAAGCGGTCACCTACCGCCTCGGCGCACACACCACCGCAGATGATCCGACCAAGTACCGGCAGAGCGAAGAAGAGCAGGCTTGGGCACCGAAGGATCCACTGATCCGCATGGAAACTTACCTGCGAGAGAACAATATCGTCGACGACGCGTTCTTTGAACAGCTCGAACTGGACGGAAATGCAATGGCCGCCCAGGTCCGCAAGGACGCCATGGCGTTCCCGGTTCCACCGCTGTCCAAGTCTTTCGAGCAGGTGTATGCCGAAGCCCACCCACTAGTCCAGGAAGAACTGCAGTGGCATCTGGACTACGAAGCCGGATTCGCTGATGAAGCCGGACAGGGGAAGAAGTAAAATGACGACAACCATGACTCTTGCCAAGGCCATCACCAATGGCTTGGATAAAGTGCTTGAATCCAATGATCGCGCCATCCTCATGGGCGAGGATATTGGACGCCTCGGCGGCGTGTACCGAATCACCGAAGGTCTGCTCGACAAGTACGGTGCCCACCGCGTGATCGACTCCCCACTGGGCGAAGCCGGGATCGTGGGCGGCGCGGTCGGCATGGCACTGCGTGGACACAGCCCGCTGGTGGAAATCCAGTTTGACGGCTTTGTCTTCCCTGCCTTCAGCCAGATCACCACCCAGCTGGCCAAAATGCATGCCCGCTCCGAGGGGCGATTGACCGTGCCCGTGGTCATTCGCATTCCTTACGGAGGCGGCATCGGCTCCATTGAGCATCACTCCGAATCCCCGGAAGCGCTGTTTGTGCACACCGCCGGATTGCGCGTGATCACCCCCTCCAACGCGCATGATGCCTACTGGATGATCCAGCAGGCCGCCGAATGCAAGGACCCTGTCATCTATCTCGAGCCGAAGCGCCGCTACTGGCTCAAGGGCGAGGTTGACACCGAAACCCCGGCGCTGGACGCATTCAAGGCTCAGATAGTTCACCCCGGAGAAGACGCAACCATCGTCGCCTACGGACCATTGGTCCCCATCGCGCTGGCTGCCGCCGAGGCCGCCCGCGAAGACGGACGCTCGGTTGAGGTCATCGATCTGCGCTCGCTCTCGCCGATCGACTTCGACACCATCACCGAATCGGTGCAGAAAACCGGACGGCTGATCATCACCCATGAAGCGCCTACCTTTGGCGGTCTCGGTGGCGAAATTGCCGCGCGGATCAGCGAACGCGCCTTCCTGTCTTTGGAGGCACCGGTGCTTCGTGTGGGTGGATTCCACATGCCATACCCCATCTCGAAGGTCGAATCCCAGTACCTGCCGGACATCGACAAGCTACTCGAAGCCCTCGACCGGTCCTTCGCTTACTAAGCGCTAAGGAACCAAGGAGAAAAACATGACTGTCTTTAATCTTCCCGATGTGGGCGAGGGGCTAACCGAAGCCGATATCGCTTCATGGAAGGTCTCCGTGGGAGACACCGTCGAGGTCAATCAGATCTTCGTGGAAATTGAAACGGCTAAATCGCTGGTCGAGCTTCCCTGCCCGTTTGCCGGGGTAGTCACCGAACTTCACGCGGGCGAAGGCGACACCGTTCTGGTGGACCAGCCACTGATCACCATCAACGAAGAAGGCGACCCGGTGCCACCTACCGGTGTCCCCGAACCGGTGGAAGCCGCAAATACCGAAACTCCGGTGGCCTCCGAGGAGCCCGGCCCGCTGGTCGGCTCCGGCCCGGCAGCCGACTCAGCGGTACGCCGCCAGCGCACCAGCCGCCCGACCCCTTCGGCCGCCAATGCGCGGACCACGCCAACCCGTGGGGGCGCCGGCGCCGCCGGCCTGGCAGATACCATCTCGCGTCGCGCCCAAGGCCTGGGCCAGGCGGTGGCCCGCGAGGTCGACCGCCGCAAACCTGCCATGGCCAACTTTGTCGACCGGGTGCTTGCCAAGCCTCCGGTGCGTCGGCTAGCCAAGGATCTTGGCGTGGACATCAACGAGATCGTCGGCACCGGCGTACAGGGCGAGGTCACCCGCGAAGACGTCAATAGCTACCAGGGCCAGCGCGACGCCGAACGCGACGCGGCACCAACCTACTGGGGGCACGGCGCCGAAGGCGGCGCGCTCGTTGAACGCACTCAGGTCCGCGGGGTACGCAAGGCCACTGCCAAGGCCATGGTGAATTCCGCCTTCAGCGCCCCGCACGTTTCGATCTTTGTCGACGTGGATGCGAGCCGCACCATGGAGTACGTGCAGCGGCTGAAGAAGTCCCGCGACTTCGAAGGCATCAAGGTTTCCCCGTTGCTGGTGCTTGCCCGCGCAGTGATCTGGGCAGCCGCGCGCAACCCCTCGGTCAATGCCTCTTGGGTGGAGACCGAGAACGGTGCGGAGATCCACCAGAAGCACTTCATGAATCTGGGCATCGCCGCAGCCACCCCGCGCGGGCTGCTGGTGCCGAACATCAAGAATGCCCAAGAGCTGAACATGCGTGAGCTGGCCATTTCCCTCAACGAGCTGGCCACTACCGCCCGCGCAGGTAAGACCAGCCCGGAAGAAATGCGTGACGGCACATTGAGCATCACCAATATTGGTGCGTTGGGCATTGACACCGGAACTCCGATCATCAATCCCGGCGAGGTAGCTATCGTCGCCTTCGGCACGATCCGCCAGAAGCCTTGGGTAGTCGACGGCGAAGTGGTGCCACGCTGGATCACCACCCTCGGTGGCTCCTTCGACCACCGCGTGGTTGACGGCGACCTGTCGGCCCGCTTCATGGCCGACGTTGCCTCGATCATGCAAGAACCGGCCATGCTGCTGGACTAAGCGGTGAAATCAACCCGCCATGTAAGTGCCTATGCGCATCTCACATGGCGGGTTTTTCCACGCCCGGTTATTCAAACTCTTATTGATATACTCGGGGCACTATGACTCGACCGTTCGCTGCAGTCCGTTCCCTGCCCCGATTTGGAGCACTGCTCCTGCTGCTGATGGCGCTTCTCGCGTTGCCAAACCAAGCGCAGGCCCAAGACCTCCGGTCAGAACCGGTCTACCCCACAGTGCAGTCAAGCGCCCCGGCGGAAGACGAAGAGCCAGTCCTCATTCCGCGTGTCACCGCGCAGCAAGAGAACTTTTATCTTGCGGTGAGCGACGCGGCTCAAAATTCGGTCAATACGCAAGAAATTCTTGCTCAGGTACGCGAATCCATGGATCTTTCAAATGCAAAGATTCTGGTTGGAGTCGACAAGGAACCAAACAACCTCGCAGGAGCCTCCCAGTTGGTGCGTGGCTTGCTGCTCTTCGGTGACAGCGACGCGCTCAGCGATGACTGGTTGGAAAACGGCAAAGAGCTGGGGTATGTCGGCAAGGGCTGGATCGTTGTCGGGGTAATGCTGCCCGAAGACCCGAGCGCACCAACTGAGGTCTCAGTGGATCCGGGCCGCAACGTCACGCCCGTCGGCTCGGGCGCCGAAGAGCGGGTCCAGGGGGCAGGCCGGCAACAGTTTGAATCCCAGAATTACACTCAAGGCATCATCGAGGTGGCACGGGCCAGCGCCACCGAGCTGAAGGCACCCAGAGACAGCACCACCACGAAAATCATTGGCTTCGGATTGCTAGGCCTGATTGTGGTCGGAACGATCATCGCCACCTTCATTGTGCGTCATCGCAAGGCACGTGCAGCGGCTGCCACTGCACGCAGCAAACGCGGGGACATGCTCGTGGAGCTGCTTCGCCAGCGGGCCTTGCGACTAGATAGCCATGGCGCACCTCATGATGCCGGACTCGCCGAGGGGCCCAGCACGCAGGCGAGCGCGGCAATTAGTACCGCGATTCCACCGCTCAATGCTCGCGCCCGCCAGCTGGCCGAACAATACCAAGACGGCGGTCCGCTGGATGCCGGTCGGTTGGCAACCATGGAAAGCACCTTTGCCGATCAAGAAGTGCTGGTCGAGGGAATCAAGGTCCTCAATACTCTGCTCGGCTCGAAGTTCAAGAACAAAGACGACTGGAACGCCATCGTGCTCACCCACCGCGAACGGCTCGAAGATACCGCACAGTTCCTCAACATACCGTCAGCCGGTCAACTAGAATGCGTGCCACGTTTGCGCACACTAATTATCGAGCACACCAACCGGCTGGACGAGGTTCGCCAATGGACTGGCGGAAGCCGTCAGCGAGAGAAAACTACAGCGCAGGTACTGGATGAGTTGTGGCTCATGCGCCAGGAACTACAGCGCGAACAATCAACAGCAGTCCAACAGGCAAGAGCCGCAAATTTGAAACTCGTTGATTCATTGCGCGAACGCATGCTGGGTGCCTCCGCGGCGAAGGTTTACTCCGATCCGCTGAGCGCAGTGAACCGCGCGTACACGCGTGCTCAAGAAATAGCGGGCAAGAATCAACAGGTGAATCCATGAGCCGCGACAAATTGCTCGATTCTCGCGGCCGTCGCTTACGCCGCCCGCGGTCTTGGGCGGCACTTGGCGCAATACTCATGGCCATCATCACCACGCTGATCGCCGTGCGTGGGTACACCTCGATCCCAGAGGAACCACTGCACGAAGTGTCGATCGTCGTCGAGGGTTCCCACGGCTTTGACATCAGTCAGTCCACGGTGGACGCTGCCCTCGAACAACAGCCAATCAAATCCCATAGACCTTTGACGCTCACTGTCACGGACAGGCATCTCAGCGGGGACGAGCTGCTGCGCGGAGAGCTCCCAGACTACGACGTACTGCTCTCCACCCAGCCGCAGAATCTTGAAGCCGAAAACCAAAACGTCGACGAGCGGTTCTCCGGCAGTGCGCTGAAATCCGAATTCGTTTCCGCAGACGACGAGTATACGGATGCGCGCTTCGAGATTAGCAATGCATTTTGGGACAATGTCGGGTTAGGCCACGGGCCGCAAGCGGTGACCGCCGCAGCCGAGCGTGCGGCATTTGTGCTCACTGACGGCCCGGTGCAAAACCCGCTCTACTGGTTTGGAGCGATCGGCTTGTGCGCCATGCTCACCGCGGTGCTGCTGTACCTTGCACTGCGGTACAGTTCGCGGTGGAGCTCCAGATATCGTCGTTTGGTTGCCGCGCAACGCAAACTGTCCCGAGCGGTCCTGGATCTCGAAGCCTTGGAAGCGACCTATGCTGCCGCGCCGGAGAATTCCCGCCCAGCAGGGTTCACCAAAAACTGGAACGACCTGCAAAGCCTGTCCTTGCAGGCGGCACGCAACGAAGACCCGCTGGTTGCCGCGCTCTTCAGCAAAGCTGAGGCCCTGAACCAGAACACTGGTGCCAAACTGGCCGAATTTGAAAACACCAGTCGGAAGCTCACTCAATTAGCCGATTCGCTGATGGGGGCCGGGTCGGTTCACGCAAATCTCGCTGGAACCGGAAGCACCTTCGATAAGCTCAGCCGCCCGATCTATGATGCCGCTACCGCATTGCTGATTCGCCTGGATCAAGCGCCAGGGCGAATGGTCGCGGGCCAGGATCTGCAGACTTTGCGCGCGGAGCTTGGCGAGCTTTTGGATGCTTCGACGGGGGACACCGACAGCAAGCAGGCGGTCGCCCGGTGGCGGGAAGCCGAACATCAACTTGCCCGGCACACCCGCACGCTGATTACCTCGCTGCGCCGTTACCCGCACGGCCGAATTCCCGCGGTGGCGCAGATTTCCCAAGACCATCGCCAACTGCGTGAAAGCCTCGGACTCGAAGCACCAGAAAAATCTAGCGCCTTGCACCACCTGCGCTTGGCCAATGCCCTGGTGCGAGCAACGCTTGGAGACACCCTGGCCTCGGACGGCGGGGCTCAACCCCCGGGCGACGGAGCACTTCCCAACGCGGTGAATGCTCCGGCGCGGCAGAAGCCAGGTTCCACCGGTACCGAGGAACTCACACCGCGTCGCCGCGGGCTGGTGATTGCCCTCGCGGCATTGACGCTGGTCGGCAGCATGATTGCCGCGGGGATTCTGGTAGCCAAGCTGACTGCAAGACCTGAGGTGGCCAGCGATGGAAGCGGCCAAGGCGTGAGCTTTGAGGTAGATGATCCGGCCGGGATGCTCTCCGAGGAAGATGTCTTGCGCTATATGGACACCGATTTCGAACATGACAGCAGCTTCACCCTCGCGGTACGCGATGCCGAAAGCTATCTCGAATTCCTTCCTGCAGAGCCCGGGAGCACTTTCCGCGATGTGCGACCCGGCAGCATCCTCGATGCCAAATGGCGATTGAAAGACGAATTCAAGGACAAGGTCGATCCGGTTACCGGTGAGCTGCACCCCGAGGTAGCGATCATCCCGGTGCTGGTCACCGACGCCGAAAAGACCGTGGTCCCGGGGATCATCACTTCTGAGGTGCAACGCGGTGAGTACTCCTGGGGAAGTTTGAGCGCCTGGGAACACGGTTCGATTACTGAATCCAATTATTTGGAAATGGAAGTCGCCGGGACCTTGGACGACTACAACGAGGCGCTTGAACGCAACGGCTATGAGCGAGCTGGCTTCTCCACGGTGGGTCTCTTCTGGATGCTCAGTTTCATGTTCTTCTTCACCGTCATCAATTTGGTGCTCTTTGTGCGGTACCTACTCGGTGCCACAACCCGCATCGGACGTTTCGGACGCGGAGCGGGCGCCTTGGCTCGGGCGAAGAAACAGCTCGAAGCTTTGATGCTCGGCTTGGACGACGCACAAATTAATGCGGTTGCGGTGCTCGGTGCTGGCGGACGAGGGCGCTCAGACGAGGCCGGACAGCGGCTCTTCGAACGTGCACTTGTCATGGCCTGGCACGAAGCAGAAGAACTTTCGCAGCTTCCGTTGTCTGAACGTTTGCACCAGCCCTATGCTCACCGAGTGGCCCACCTTGAGCGCTTGGTGGCGATGTTGGGTGAACGTGATGCAGATGTCGCCCGCCGTGCCAAGGCGCTGGTGGCCGCGACCCGTGGTGCCGGTGGAGATGAGCCGGCCCCGGTCATTCTTCCCGGATGATTTCTGTTCTAGGCTTCCAAGACAATAAAGAGGAAAGCTAGGAATCGGGGGTCCTGGCGGTCTTTGAAGAATTCTGGGAACTTGTCGATGGCTTCGGGCGAAGGGGCCGGCTCTTCGAGGTGGGTCAGACGGAAGCCTGCCTCCAAGAACGCTTTCACCATGGCTGACAGAGACCTATCCCAGAATGTCAGTTCGGTTTCCTGCCCGCCCATCTCCCAGTTTTCAGTCCTTGAACGGGTTTCGAAGTAGTTGGTCTTCACCCCTGCCTCACGTTGTCCGAACCACGTTGCGAATGGGTGTTCGACCGAGAGAATCAGACGTCCGCCGGGCTTGAGCACGCGCTTGATCTGTGCCAAGGTGTCTTGCCAGTCTTTGAGATAGTGCAACGAGAGCGAGCAGAGCACGTCATCAAAGGTTTCGTCTTCGAAGGGGAGCGGTGCAGCTAAATCGGCGACTCTCAGGTCCGCCTCGACCCCCAGTCGATCGCGGGCAATCTCGAGCATTGCGGCGCTGCCATCGATGCCGACAACGGTTGCCCCGAGTTCAAGCAGGTCGACGATATTTGGACCTGATCCGCAGCCCGCGTCCAGCACATGATGGCCTTTGACCTCTCCAAGCAGCGCGCGGATGGCCGGACGATTGTAATACTCGTTGAGCAGGCTTGTATCGTTTTCGGCAGTGTAGCCATCAGCGATCTGATCATAGGCCGCAGCGGCGGACTTTACTTCTACATTTGGGAGCTCCATGCAGCCATCTTGGCACAGATAACAGTCATTGGAGCAGGAGTTCGGCTCCTACTCACCTAGGGAAATGTGCTGAAGATGATGGGATCTACCTGTGACCGCGATTGGCACGACCGGTAGTCCCGCGCTGTCGCCGAAAAGTGAGAGCGGCGGTCATGCTCCCAAAACTTTCAGAGAGGCGCGACCGCCGCCGGCGCTAGCAGTATCGGCTAGCCGAGAACTTCGGGCAACGGGCTAGGCTCATTGCCCAGAACATTCCGCGACAGGAACTCGAAGATCACCTGATACCAGATCTTGGAGTTCTGCGGCGTGAGAATCCAGTGGTTTTCATCCGGGAAGTACAAGAACTGATGGACGGTGGTTCCGTCCGCTTCCTGCGGAAGCCCGGACTCGGCCAGAAGTTCGTACCACAGCCGCAACCCCTCGCTAATGGGTACGCGGTAGTCCTTATCGCCATGAATCACCAGCATTGGAGTCACAATATTTGCAATGGAGTTATGCGGGGAATTGACCTGGATCATTTCCTTGCTCATCTCACGTGTCCAATAGAACGAGGCATCGGTGGTCTTGCCGAAACCATCCAGTGCCCATAGGCTCGCATGAGTCACAACTGCCTTGAACCTATCGGTATGCCCAGCGATCCAGTTGGCCATGTAGCCGCCGAAGGATCCACCCATGGCGGCAGTCCGAGTTTCATCAATATCTGAGCGAGCCTCGGCAACGTCGGTGATTGCCATCAAATCGGTATAAGGCTCGAAACCCCAACGTCCCCAACCACGCTGAATAAATTCCTGGCCGTAACCGGTGGATAGAGAAGGATCCGGCAAGAGCACCGCATACCCTTGAGCGACCGCCAACCAAGGATTCCATCGCCAGCTCCAGGCGTTCCATGAGCCCAAAGGTCCTCCGTGCACCCAGAGCAGCAGTGGCGCTTTGGCTTTAGGGCCAGCGCTTTCGGGTAGCGCCAGCCATGCACGCACCGGGGTTCCGTCCTCGGCGGTAGCCGTGACTTCGGTGAGTTCACCCGGAAGCTCGGGCCGCGGTGCGGGGGAGCGCAGCTCGGATACCCGCGCGTATTCATTATCTTCCAGATCTGAGAGGTGGGTAAGTTCCACCGCTACCGGTTCCGCAGGATATTCGTAGCTTGAACGCAACGCGTAAGCCGTTCGCGAATCCGGGCTGATCAGTACGTTCCCGTATGCTCCGGTGTCGGTCAGCCGCGTGATTTTATCCCGATCCAGCGACAGGTGGAAGATCGGGCTATGTCCGTGTTCGTCCGCTACTATCAGCAGCGAGTTGCCGTTCGGGAACCAGATGATGTCTTCTGCCCAGCGGTCCCAACCGACTGCGATTTCGTGGGTTTCTCCGCTCGCCAACTCCATTAGCCAAAGGCTCATCACCGGAGCAACTTCCGGCGTGGAACGGGTCCAGCGGCAGTAGATCAGTTTGGCCGAGTCCGGGCTGATCTTTCCGACCGTGTATTCGTAGTCCTGGTCCGGAGACAGGAGCATTTCCTGTTCGCCGGTGTGCAGATCGATGCGCATCAATCCCGTAGCCACCGAGCCGCGGCCTTCCGGCACCATCCACTCGGTAATCAGAAACTCGCCGCTATCTGCAGCGGTGAACTCGGATTCCGTCTGGTTCGCACCGATTCCGGGGGTGAGGTCCTTGAGCGTGCAAGCGTCGGAGCTTGAGCTTTCAGGCAGTTCGGTCCTATAGAAATGCGGTGTTTGAGGTCCAAGATCTGCATCCCAGTAACGCACCGGATAACTGGTGTGCAGGATGGCGGAGATCTTCTTGTCTTTGCGTTCTCCGAGTATCTTTTCCTCGTGTTCCAAATCCTTGGCGTTTGGCATGCCGGCGGCGCGCACCAGGAGGTCTTTCTGGTTGCGAGCGAAAGAGGTGACGGACTCGATGCCCGCCGGATGCTTCAGGATGGAACGGGCTTCGCCCCCTGCCTTCGGAAGTAGCCAAGCCTCGGGTTTGGCGTCCTCTTTGGAAGAGCGCTTAGCCAAGAAGATCAAGTCCCCGTTGGCGGTGAAGCTCGGCTGTGATTCGCCGTTCTCGCCAAAGGTCAAGCGGCGTGCTGGCTCTTGTCCTGCTGGGTCGATATCCCACAAGGCACTCGAGTATTTGGTTTTGTCTTCGGCAAGCGAGCTCACCGAAGTAACCAGCCGGGTACCGTCCGGCGAAAGTGCCAGGCCACCGAGACGAGGAAGGGAGATGTAACTATCAATATTATGAAAAGGTTGCTTTGTATGTGCCACACGACACATCTTTCCACTATTGGCGTCAAGGTACTAGTGCAATGCGCAGATGATTTTTGAGCAACTTCTAAATCGAATCAAGCGAGTTGCGGCCAAGATTTAATGCTTTCGATATTGGAATGGAGTACTGGATAGGGGATCGTGAGAGGGGTGAGGCACCGCACCCGCGTAGCGCGGCGTGCCGGCCGGCTCGCCGGTCCGGAGAGAATTCCTAGGAGAACAAGGTGAAACAATTGCAACTATCGCTACGACTGATGTCGCTAGCAGCGGTCTCCGCACTCGCGCTGACTTCGTGTTCGACGAATGATCCGGATCCGGTGCCGAGCGAGAACACCCAAACCCCTGATGCTTCAGAAACAACACCCGCGCCGAGCGCCAGTGCTTCGCAGAGTCCGAGCACGGACGAATCAGATGAAGCGAGTCGAACCGGTGAAACCGACCTATCTCAAACTCAAGAGATTATGGGCATCGGTTTCCAGCTGCCGACTGAATGGTCCGTGGAAGAAGACTGCGACGGAGAATGCACCGAGTACGACAGGTGGGAGATCAAAGATCGCAGAGGAGAACACGTGATGACCTTGCTCCCGAATACCGCAACCTCTCCAGATGGCGATACGAACCTCTACGAACGCGAACTACTCAAAGAGATTCCAATCCCCGGACTGGAAACTCCAACGAGTCTTATCGCCGAGTTCTGGACGGGTACCAGCCAAGAAGACGGCGAGAAGGAAACCGGCTTCTCCTTGGCGCTCGTCGATGATCAAGTCATGAACGACCGCACCGACAACCCAGATCTGGATTATTTCAAGATCGGCGAAAGCCAGGCACCGATGCTCTGGGTGGACGAGGAATATATGGAAGATCAAGGGATCGGTGATGATCCAACTCGTGAAGGCGTGGACAGTTTTCTTGACAGCGAAGAGTACAAAACCATTGAAAATATCTTGCTCACCGTTCGTCACGCTGCTGGTTAAACGCCAATGGTGTGGAGCTCAATAGAGCTCCACACCATGTTGCAGGACCTTTATACTAGGGACTTCTCATTTCCCGAGTCGTCATTACGTGCGCGCTGTGCAGCCAGTCGTGCGTTCGCCAGCTCGTTGATCCGCTTCCGGCTGGCATACCAGCCGAGGATCAACAGCGGAATGATGATCGCCAACGAAGCGATGGTCCAGGTGCCCACCGGATTATCGAAGGCCATCATGACCAGCACGGCGGCGAGGAAGAACAGCGTCACCCAGCCGGAAATGGGAGCTAACGGCATCCTGAAGCTAGGGCGCTCCAAGCTTCCACGGCGTGAGGCCTTGACCAATGCCATCTGGCACAACACGATCATTCCCCACGAAGCCAAGATTCCCACGGCAGCGAAATTCAGTACGATTTCGAAGGCCTTTGCCGGAACAAAAGCATTCAAGACCACGCCGAATACCGCAACGGCAGCGGTGATCAAGATGCCGCCATAAGGCACACCGGATTTGTTCATGCGTCCGGCGAAGCGAGGGGCCGAACCGTTCAAGGACATTGAGCGCATAATGCGACCGGTGGAGTACAGGCCAGCATTCAGCGACGAAAGCGCGGCGGTGAGCACCACCAGATTCATCACCACGTCCATGCCCTGAATGCCAATGGAGCCAAAGAACGTCACGAACGGGGACTCGCCTGCCTTGTACGCGGTGTACGGAAGCAACAAGGAAAGCAAAATCAAGGAACCGACGTAGAACACCGCGATGCGGATGATCACCGTGTTCACCGCCTTCGGCATGACCTTCTCAGGATCCTTTGCCTCACCGGCCGCCGTACCGATCAGCTCGATCGAAGCGTAGGAGAAGACCACGCCCTGCATGAGCACCAGCACCGGCAATAAGCCGTTAGGCAGCAATCCGCCGTTGTCGCTGAGAATGGAGAAGCCCACTTCATGACCGTCGATCGGGGTGCCGAAGATGACGAAGTAGCAGCCAACAATCAGGAAGCCCACCAGCGCGACGACCTTGATCAGGGCGAACCAGAATTCCATCTCGCCAAAGGCCTTGACCGAAACCAGGTTCATGCCGAGCACCAGGGCAAGCGCCGCCAACGCCCAGACCCACTGCGGAACCGCGCCAATCCAGGAAACGTATTTGCCGAAGAACGCCATATACAGTGCCACGGCGGTGATATCCACAATTGAGGTCATGACCCAGTTCAGCCAGTACAGCCAGCCGGTGGCGAAGGCTGCCTTCTCGCCGTAGAACTCACGAGCGTAGGAAACGAACGAGCCCGAGGTCGGCCGGTGCATGACCAGCTCGCCCAATGCGCGCAGAATCAAGAATGCGAAGAAACCGCAGACCGCGTAGCTGACGACGATGCCCGGACCGGCAGCCGCCAGACGCCCGCCGGCGCCCATGAACAGGCCGGTGCCGATGGCGCCGCCAATGGCGATCATCTGCATCTGGCGGGAAGAAAGTCCCTTATGGTAGTCGTCGTCACCGGCGGTGAGCCCCGCATCGGGCACATGCGCCGCGGTGGCGTGGGTGGTGGAATGCTCCATCAGTATCCTTGCGTGTTAGTCGGAGAGATTTGCCAGGCGCTCTGGCTTGAGCAGTTCGTTCAGATCTTCGGCCGAGAGCAGGCCGCGTTCAAGCACCAGCTCGGCCACGCCGCGTCCCGAATGCAGCGCTTCCAGTGCGATCGAGGTCGACTGGGTGTAACCCAGCCGCGGGTTCAGCGCGGTGACCAGGCCGATGGAGTTCTCCACCTCGCGGCGCAACGCGTCTTCATCGACGGTGATTCCATCGATGCAGCGGGTGGCCAGGGTGAGGCAACCGTTTGTCAGGTGTTTGAGCGAAAGCCCAATGGAATGCACGATCACAGGTTCGAAGGCGTTCAACTGAAGCTGACCGCCTTCGGCCGCCATGGTCACTGTCATGTCGTAGCCGACCACCTGATAGGCGATCTGGTTGACGACCTCCGGGATGACCGGATTGACCTTGCCGGGCATGATCGAGGAGCCGGATTGCACGGCCGGCAGCTGCAGGTCGTTGAGCCCGGCACGAGGACCGGAAGAGAGCAGGCGCAGGTCGTTGCAGATCTTAGAAATCTTCAGCGCCACACGCTTGAGCACGCCGGAGAGATGCACGAAGGCACCCACGTCACTGGTGGCCTCGATCAAATCGGGGCTGGTGGTCAACGGCAGGCCGGTCAACGCGGCCAGGTGCCCGCGCGCCGATTCGGCGTAGCCTGCCGGCGCGTTCAACCCGGTGCCGATCGCGGTGGCCCCGAGGTTGATCTCGGTGACTAGCGACAATGATTCGGCTAAGCGGTCGCGGTCTTCGCGCAGGGTGACGGCCCAGCCGCCAAATTCCTGGCCTACCGTCATTGGCACGGCGTCCTGCAACTGGGTGCGGCCCATTTTGACCACGCTGCGGAATTCCTTGGCCTTGGCCAGGCAAGAATTCTCCAGCACCACCATCGCTTCCAGCAGCGGCTGGGTCGCGAAGTGCGTGGCGATGTTCACCGCGGTCGGGTACGCGTCGTTGGTGGACTGCGAGAGGTTCACGTGGTCATTCGGGTGCAAGTAGGAGTACTCGCCCTTTTGGTGTCCCATGATTTCCAAGGCGAGGTTTGCAATGACCTCGTTGGCGTTCATATTGGTACTGGTCCCGGCGCCGCCCTGGATGGGGTCAATGATGAACTGCTCATGCAGCGAGCCGTTGGCGATGGCCTCGCAGGCTTCATCGATGGCCCGGGCGCGCTCGGCGTCGAGCAAGCCCAGCTCGTGGTTTGCCCGGGCGGCCGCCTGCTTCACGCGGGCCAGCGCGGCAATCAGGTGCGGGTTGCCGGCGAGGCTGGTGCCGGTGATATCGAAGTTTTCCTTGGCGCGCAGGGTATGCACGCCCCAGTAGGCGTCGACTGGGATGTCGCGGTCGCCGATCAGATCGTGTTCGCTGCGGGTGACGGGAGCCTGAATGGTTTCAGACATGAGTGCTCACTCCTGATTTTAGGCGCACTAAATGCACCATAGGTGTTGGATGGAAACTGAAAATTGTCGGTTTAGAGGGCTGCCAGTTCACCGACAGGCTGGCCGCCGCCCATTGCGGGGGAGGTGGCCAGATCTTCTAGCGCTCCGGGCGTCTGGTCCCCGAGATGGCTGGCAAGCAGCTTGATGGTGATCGGCATGCGTGCCCGGTCTGAACCGTCGGAGATCTTGACCGCCAGCGAGGAACCATCGGGCAGGCCAACTGCTTGGATTCCTTCGAACCCATCCTTGGCCACGGCGCCGGGCACCGCGCGCATCAGGTCGGTGACATCTCGGCCTTCGCCGGCGACGAGTTCTGGATAGGCGCGCATGGAAGCGGCCACGCGGCCCTCGGCGGTTTCTGGTGCGGCCTGTGCCAACTTGGCGAAGCCGCGAGCCAGTGCGGTGAGGGTCAAGGGGTAGACCTGCGTGCCGCAACCGTCGGTGCTGATCGTGGTGATGCGCTCTTCGGTGAGTTCCTCAACGATGTCGCGCAGCGCCGCGGCCAGCGGGTGATCGGGGTCCAGGTAATTCTCGGTTGCCCAGCCGTTGTGCTTGCACATGGCCACCAGCGCCGCGTGCTTTCCCGAGCAGTTCTGCGCTAATTGAGTGGCGGTGCCGCCGTTGGCCAGCCAGCTGGCCCGTTCGGCCACACCGTAGGGTAGATCGGTGGAATTCCCCAGATCCGCGACGCGGAGTCCGGCCGCAGCCAAGGTCGATTCGGCGACCTGCTGGTGGCGTTCGGATCCGGAGTGGCTGGCCGCGGCCAGCGCAATCTGTTCGCCGTTCAGTTCCAGGCCCGAGCGCAGGATCGCCACGGCAAATAGCGGCTTCAGCGCGGAGCGCGGGTAGAAGCGTGTCTGCTGGTCTCCCAGCGCGGTGATGATCTCCCCGTGGGAATCGAGCAGTACTGCCGAACCATAGTGGATCGATTCGAGCACCTCGCCGCGGCTGGCGGCGACCAGCGGCACATGGTTTGGAAGCTCTGGGGCAGCGCGCTGCGCCAATCCCGCGGACGCGGCTGCGGATGGGGTCACTTGGAACTCCTGACGATAGTTGAAACTGCTTGCTGCACGGCGCTCAGATGTTCGGCCATCGCCTGGCCGGCGGCCTCAGCGTCGGACGAACAGATGGCTTCCAGGATCTTGCGGTGCTCGGCATTTGAGGGGGAGCGGCGTCCGGTGACCAAGTTGACGGTTTCGGACTGGCGGGCCATGGCCTCGCGGATGTCGCCGACGACGCGGTCGAACACCGAGTTGCCGCTCGCGCGGGCGATCGCCGCGTGGAAGGCTGCGTCGAGCTCGACCCAGGCTTCGGCGCCGTCTTCGGATTCCATGTCTTCGATGAGCCCGTTCAGCCGCTCCAAGTCCTCGGAGGTGCGCCGGGCCGCAGCCAATTCGGCTGCGGGGATTTCGATGTGCGGGCGCGCCTCGTAGAGGTCCGCCGAGGAGAAGGTGCCGAGCACCAGATCACGGGTGGGCCGGTGGGAGATGACGAAGGTGCCTCGGCCGGTTTCGGTGCGGGTCAACCCGAGGGCGGCACAGGAGCGAAGGGCTTCGCGGACCACCGAGCGGCTGACTCCGTAGGTCGACGCGAGGCTCGCTTCGGATCCGAGCTTTGCGCCCAGCGGGATCTCCTGGGCCTCGATGGCAGCGCGCAGCGTGTTGAAAACGGCCTCGGAGGCGCTGGTGCGAGCGATCGGCTGCTGTCCGGCTGTCCAGCTGTCTGACAGGTTCATAAATACTAGTGTGGAGTGTGACGCACCCTACGTCAAGTCTTGGCCGGGGATCTTCAGCAATGCGCTCGCCGTCGGTTTCTCATGGTGGTTCGCCACTACCGCAGGGAGGAAAAATCCATTCTGGCAGACGGAAAATTCTGTGGCATTATTCTAATATGAGCGAAAAAACTTCACCCATAGAATCCGTTGACCGAGCGCTGAGGCTCCTGGTCTTTCTCCGTGATTCGGGCCCAAAATCGGTGTCTGAAGCTGCCGAGATGCTCAACGTTGCCCCTTCCACGGCGCACCGTTTGCTCGGGGCATTAACCTTCCGGGGTTTTGCAGTGCAATCCCACGATCGTAGGTACCGAGTTGGCTCGATGATGAGCAATTCCGGCACCGAAACTTTCCCTATCCAGATGCTTCGCCAACTAGCCCAGGAGGGACTGCTGTGGCTGCAGCAACAGGTGGGTGAAACCGTCCAGCTCATGGTCATGCGCGCCGGCAACATCCAATTTATTGACGGCGTGGAGTGCACGCAAACTTTGCGGGTGGGGATGCGCGTGGGGGACCAGATGCCGGCTTTCGTCTCTGCTGGAGGCAAGGCGATTCTTGCCCGGTATACCAACACCGAACTTGAAGAGCTCTACCGTGGGGGGCTGCCTAAATGGCCCACGGGACGGATCTCCACCATGCAGGAACTCAAGCGTTCCATGACTAAGATTCGTCGCAGTGAGTTCGCCACAAACTTTGAAGAAACCGAACAGGGTGTAGTGGGTCTTGGGGTGAGCATCGATGACTCCGAAGGATGCCCGGTGGCGGCACTCACTACCGCAACACCGAGCATCCGGTTTGACCGTTCGGCCATGCCCGAGCATGTGGCCGCCTTACATCAGGGGGCCAGTATGATCACGCATCAACTATCGATTGGTACTTTCTAGTCGCCAAAATCAATGGTGTGAAGCTACTTCGCACCCTGAAGAACCGAACTGATGCTCTGCACGGCGTCCTGAAGATCCTCTGGGTTCACCAGCACACCGGTATCCAGGGCACCACCGGTGGTGTCTCCCTGGACTAGACGCTTCAGTGGAATCTCTAATCGCTTGCCGGTTCGCGTACGCGGAATGCTGCGTACAAACAAGATGCTGTCCGGCACATGGCGTGGTGAGAGGTTAGTGCGTAGCGAGGTGCGAATTGAACCTTCCAGTGCGGTCGTTTCTGCGTTTTCTTCGGCAACTACTAACAGGATGAGTCGACCCATGCCTCCGCCCTCTTCGAAGTGCAAGATGATGCAGTCCGAGATTCCCGGGTGGCTTTCTAGCAACGCATAGAACTCGGCGGTGCCTAGACGAACCCCACCACGATTGAGCGTGGCATCGGAGCGGCCGTTGATGACCCAAGTGTCACGTTCGGTGCGTACCAGCCAGTCGCCGTGGCGCCATACGCCCTCAAAGACGTTGAAGTAGCTGTTGGTGTAGCGTTCCTTGTTCTCGTCTCCCCAGAAGAAGACTGGCATTGACGGCATTGGCAAAGTTGCCACCAGCTCGCCTGGTTCTCCTGCCATCGGGTTTCGATCCATGTCCCAGGACTCAACCGCAACACCGAGTGGACGGCAAGACATTTCTCCGGCGTACACAGCGGTGAGCGGGCTCGCACCGACGAAGGCTGCACAGATATCGGTGCCGCCGGAGGTCGGGGCAAGCAGCAGGTTCATGCTCACCGAGTTGTAAACCCAACCGGACACGTCTGCAGACAGTGGGGAGCCCGAACACTGAATTTCACGAAGCTTGCTCAGATCCCACTGCGTTCCGGGATTCAGGCCAGCATGGGCGCAGGCTGCCAGATAGGCCGAGCCGGTTCCCAGATAGGTAGCCTCGGTTTCGGCCAGGATGGACCACTGTGACCACTCGCCATCAAGCGATGGCCAGTTCGGATCGCCGTCTTCCAGGACTACTGCGGCTCCAACCAGCAAGCTTGAGGCACCCATGGTCCACACCATCCAACCGGTGGTGGAAAACCAGAATGCGGTATCGGATTCATCCATCCCGAAGTGCAGGCCCATGGCCTTGTAATGTTCCAGCAACAATCCGCCATGACCATGCACGATAGCCTTTGGCTTTCCGGTGGTGCCCGAGGAGAAGAGCACCGTCATCGGGTGGTCAAACGGTACAGGTTCGATAACTGCCGGGGCATGCTTGGCAGTGAATTCTGCATAGACCTGTGCGCCCGGGGCCGCGGAGCTGACGTCCAGATTTTCATCTAGGTATGGCAACAGGACCACTGCCATATTCGGCAGGCCGGCACGAATTGTTGACAGGTCTTCAAGCTTTGAAATTTCTCGCTTGCCCCAGCGGTAGCCATCGATGGAGATCAACAGTTGTGGTTCCAGTTGTTCGATGCGGTCCAAAGTGGCCTTGGCGCCCATTTCTGGGGGCACACAACACCAGATGGCGCCGAGCCCAACCACCGCGTAGTACGTGGCGAGGGTCTGTGGGATGTTTGGCAGGTAGCCTGCCACGCGGTCGCCAGACTTAATTCCATGGCTGAGCAGGCCCTGCTGAATGCGCTGGATTTCTTCGGCCAGACGCTTTCCGCTCCAATTGAGACTTCCGTTGGTTTGGCTGCGTGACTTGACCATGGTGTTCTCGGCACACTGGGTGAGGCTGCGCAGGATGTGCTCGGTGAAGTTGATGCGGGCACCTTCGAACCACTTGGCCCCGGGCATGGTGCGTTCAGCCAGTACCGAGGTGTAAGGCTCGTGGGTGATGATCTGGAAGTGATCCCAGACCTCGGCCCAGAAATTTTCGAGGTTCTCCACAGACCAAGCCCAAGCCTGCTCATAGTCGGTGAACTTCACCCGGTATTTGGCTTCGATATTGTGCAGGAAGCGTCCCATTTCGAACTGATCCCAGTCGTGGGGTGCCGGTGAGGGGTAAAGCAGAGCTCCAGATTTAATCGGTTGCATGATGATCCTTCAAAAAGTTTTTGGGGGGTGTAAAGAACAGGGGCGCGGGGACTTAGAGGCTCAGGAGCTTGATGGCGTTGTCCTTCAGAATCTTTGGACGGACCTGCTCGCGGATCTCTAGCTTCGCGAAGTCCTGGAGCCAGCGATCTGGTGGCAACAGGGGGAAATCGGATCCGAAAAGTACCTTGTCTTGCAGCATGGTGTTTGCATACTGCACCAGGTTGGCCGGAAAGTACTTCGGTGACCAACCGGAGAGGTCGATGTACACGTGGTTGTGGCGAACTGCCACGGCCAGCGCTTCATCCTGCCAAGGAAAAGACGGGTGGGCCATGATGATTGGCATGTTGGGGAAATCAACCGCCACATCATCAAGGGTCAAAGGCTGGGAGTACTTCAATCGAATGCCGCCGGAGCCGGGCATCCCGGCACCGATGCCACTCTGACCGGTGTGGAACAGTGCCGGTACGTTCAGCTCTTCGATGGCCTCGTACAGCGGGTAGGCCATCCGGTCATTCGGATAGAAGGACTGCAGATTTGGGTGGAACTTAAACCCTTTAACTCCATACTCGTTGACCAGAATGCGGGCCTCGGCGATTGCAGCCTTGCCGCGAGAAGGATCCAAGCTGGCGAAGGGAATCAGCACGTCTGCGTGCCGGGCTGCTGCTTCGGCGATGTGACGGTTGCTGATCGGTGGGTGGCCGGTGGTTGGCTCGTGGTCAACGGTGAAGACCACAGCAGCCATGTTTCGTTCTCGATAGTGGGACGCCACGGCGTCCACACCCAGTGGATCATGGGAGGCGCCGAAGTGCTGCTGTGCGGCGTCACGGAAATCCTGAGGCATATCTGTGTGGCCGGCTTCGTCTGCTTCGATATGAACGTGCATATCAACGGCGACCAACGCGGAGGTGATTATTTGGCTCATGAGATGTTTTCCTTTGTCTCAGGCGGTTGCTTAGGAAGCGGCAGGTGTGGCCAGCGGGGAGTTCTTGGCGGCGCGCTGCTCACGTTTGAAGGAGTAACCCAGAGCAATGATGCACAGTGCCGAGGCAAGCAGTGGAGCTGCGAAGACCGCGAAGATGGTCTCCGGAGCCCAACCACCGGAGAGCAGATAGCCCACCAGGATCGGAGCGGCGATGGACATCAGACGACCTAGGCCGATCATCCAGCCGATGCCCGTGGCGCGAGCCCGAGCGCTGTATACGTCGGGGGAGACCGCGTAAAAACCGGCGATGCCTGCGGTGGTCAGCATGCCTAGCAGCAGGGCAAAGACCATTGCTAGTGAGATCTGTTCAAAGACCAGGGAGAAGACGATGTATGCGATGGCCGAACCGACCAGAGCGGAGACTAGCAGTGGGCGGCTGCGGAACTTAACCGCTAGCCCGGAGAAGATGAAGCAGCCCAAGATGCCACCGGCATTGGCGATCACACCAACTGTGACGCCTAGGGTGTCATCGCCGGAGGCTCCGGCCATGATCTTTGGTGTCCAGGTGTTCGCGAAGTAGTAGGCCGCTACCAGACAGGCGTAACCGATCCACAGCATCAAGGTGCGCAGGCGAACCGGGCTGGTGAGAATCTCAGAGATTGCCGATTGGGAGCGCTCGTCGGTGTTCTGAGCGGGAAGTACACTTACGGTTTCGCGGCCGGTCTTGGACAAGATGGTGTTGATCTTTTCGAGAGCCTTCTCTGGACGCTTGGTCACCAGGTATTCCAGTGATTCTGGCAGGAAGCGCCAGGAGACCACCAGCATGATGATGGTCAGTGCGGCACCTACGGCGAAGACCGAGTGCCAGCCGAAGGCAGGGATCATCGGACCGGCAACTAGGCCTCCGATGGTGGCACCAATCGGGTAGCCGGCGGCGTAGATTCCCATGATGGAACCACGGCGGCGGTCCGAGGAGTATTCCGAAACTAAGACGTTCAGGTTTGCCATCATGCCACCTACGCCCAGACCGGTGAGGACGCGCCATGCGATGAGCTGGCCCACGCCACCGGCGAGGACCGAGAGCACCATGCCGATGCTGATAATCGTGAGCGAAATCAGGGTGAGCTTGCGGCGACCGATTTTGTCGGCCACTGGGGTGAGGAAGATGGAACCTGCTGCCATGCCAAACAGGCTGGCGCTCAGTAGGTAGCCCAGCATGACCGGGCTGATGCCCCACTCGCGAGAGAGCGATGGCGCGGCATAGGCCATGACTGCCACGTCAAAACCGTCAATGAAGATCAAGATGAGTGAAATGATCACCGCCATGATCTGGAATCGGCTCATGGCCGATGAGCGGAAATCGATTGAGGTCGACATGGTGGGCTCCTATGCGGGCAGTGCGGAATTGATACTGGTGTGAGCTTATTCACAGCAGGGCAAGTAATCTATATTTTGTTCAGAGGTTCCGCCCTGAGGAATTGATCGCATGCTCGAGTTCCTTTAATCCTTTGTGTTTATTCTCTTTCGGTGGAAAACGTTCATTGCTACTCTTGGAGAGGATTGATTAGCTAATTCCGCACTAAGGAATATTGGCAGCTAAATTTGACCGGTTGGTTTTATACGAGGAGCACACAGAGATGCAGCGAGTTCTTATTACTGCCGGGGCCGGCGGTATTGGCCTAGCAACAGCCAAAGCGTTTCTTGCTCAAGGGGCGCGGGTGCATATTGCCGATATCAACGCCGACGCGGTCAATGCGGCGGTGGTTGAACAGGAAAATCTCAGCGGCTCGGTCACGAATGTTGCCGACCCGCTGGCGGTTGCGCAGATGTATCGGGACGTCGTGCAAGAGCTCGGCGGGCTGGACGTGCTGGTGAACAATGCGGGGATTGCCGGTCCGACCGCGGGCATCGCAGAGTATGACGCCGAGGCCTTCAGCTCGGTGATTGCGGTGAACCTGCAGGGAACGTTCAACGTCACCCAGCAGGCGATAGAACTGCTCAAGGATTCACCAGCTGCCTCGATTATCACGATGAGTTCGTTGGCTGGTCGTTTTGGTTACCCAAACCGCATCGCCTATTCCACCACAAAGTGGGGGCTCGTGGGATTTGCTAAGACCCTCGCCATGGAGCTGGGCCCGATGGGTATTACCTCAAACACCATCCATCCTGGCGCTGTAGATGGTCCGCGGATCATGAACGTTTTTGAAGGTCGTGCCGACGTTTCCGGCCGTACCGTGCAAGAAGAAATTGATGCGGCTCTGGCCAACCAGTCGGTCAAGCAGTTCATCAACCCGGATGACATCGCTGCCTTGGTGTTGTTCTTGGCCGGACCTCACGCCCGTACTATCTCGGGACAGATGTTCCCCATCGATGGTGACTCAAAGGCTGCAGTTTAGAAGTACAAGAATTAAAACATCGGGGCGGTACCGAAAATTGGTACCGCCCCGACGAAGAGAAAAACTATGGAATGGTGATGATCTGCCCGGCATAGGACAGCCCGCCGCCGAAGGCGAAGAGCAGCGCCTTGGAACCCGAAGGCAGCGGCTCATCCGAAGCCATCAGCTTGGAGAGGGCCAGCGGCACCGAGGCGGCAGAGGTGTTGCCGGAATAGACCACATCGGTGGCGACCCGTGCGTTCGGTGCACCAATCTTCTCGGCCAGTGGCTCGATAATGCGCAGGTTTGCTTGGTGCAAGATGATGGCATCAAGATCTTCGGGCTTCATATCTGCGCGCTCGATGATCTTCGAGGCAATCTTTGGAAGCTGCGTGACGGTCCAGCGGTAAACGCTCTGGCCGTTCTGCGCGAACTTCATGTCATTCTCTGCTTCGATGCGCACCGCGTCGGAAAGCGAAGGGACCGAACCCCAAACCACCGGCGAAATCTCTGCCGTTTCCGAGGCGGTGATGATGAAGGCGCCAGCACCATCGGCGGTCAGCACGCAGGTGGTGCGGTCGGTGAAGTCGGTGAAGTCGGTCAGCATTTCCGCACCGATCACCAGCGCTTTGGTGGCGCTGCCGGCGGCGATAGCACCCTGAGCCAGGCCCACGGCGTGGGCGAAGCCGGAACACGCAGCGTTGATGTCCATCGTTGCCGGGCCCTGCTCCATGTCCAGCGCCTGAGCCACGCGAGCGGCCATATTCGGCGAACGGTCCTCCGCGGTGCAGGTGGCAACGATGACCAGATCAATGTCCGTTGCATCGATATTCTCGGCATTGTCCAATGCCATTTTTGCTGCCTTGATAGCCATGGAATCGACGGTCTCGACTCCGGTGCCCCAACGACGTTCCTGGATACCAACACGGCGGGTGATCCACTCGTCACTGGTTTCGACCAGCTTCTCCAACTCGGTGTTGGGCACGATGCGCTCTGGCTGGAAGTGGCCAAAGGCTACGACTTTGCTGCCGGTCATGAGATTAGCTCCTTGGAAAATGAATGCTCTTGCACTCAAGGTTAGTCGTTTTGCTGCCTACTCGCTGTTCACATTCGATCTCCGGGGTATGAGATTGACCAGAAAACCGGCAAAACGTCCAAAAAACTCCTGTTTTTCACTGCTTTTCGGGCAGGTTCATGACGTTGTGGTTCGCCGTTCACCTGTCGGCCAACAGCGTGCGGTGCAATGGTAGGAAAGCTCCGGATAAGGAATCGAGGATAGGGGAGAACGATGTCTGCAACTCACGCAAAGACTGCCGAACTAATGAGCCTACGCCCGGTTCCGGGAATCGGGCCGAACCGGATCTATCGAGCCGGCGCCCTGAGCAACTTTGGTCCACGTGCCATCGAACAGTTTCAAGGTCTGGATGTGGGCACGCTCATTGATCTGCGTGAACCTCAAGAAATCCAGCCGCAATCCATTCCGGTGCTCGCCGGGCTGCGGTACCGAGCGATCTCTCTGTATTCCGGACTGCTGCCGGTGGACAGAACACTCGGCGAAGTGCAGCGAATCCTCCTAGATGGTCGTGGTGCACGGTTGGTCGCTGCCCTTCGCGCGATTGCGAACGCCACCGGGGGAAGCATCGTTGTGCAATGCCGAAACGGTGGGGAACGCACCGGGCTGGTGCTTGCCCTGCTAGCAGAAGCCCTCGGCTTGGACCGGGCTCAGATCCTCGCTGATTTCGCACCGGAGTCCTTCCAATCTTCCGACACGCAATGGCAGCGTGACCGCGCGACCATGGACAGCACCCTGGACTGGTTGACAGAAAGCTACGGTTCGGTCGCCGGGTACCTGCTCAGCAAGGGGTTCACCGGAGCCGAACTTCTGCGGTTGCAGTCGCTGGCCAATCATTCGGCACCCCGTGAACTGCGCAGCTTGGTGGCAAGCTAGTGAAAACTCTGAACGTAGTTCACCTGAGCGACACGCATCTTTGCGCCGAGGGGAAACTTCTGCACGGCACCATCGATGCCTGGGCTCGGCTACGCGCGGCACTACACGCCGCCAAACACTTCGCACCGGATGTTGTGGTGGTGACCGGGGACATTGCCGACCGTGGGGCACGGGTCCATGCACGGGCCGCCAGGCTATTCGCGAAGTTCGAAAATGAACTGGGCTGCCCAATCATCACGGTGCCGGGCAATCACGACCCCAAGGACTCGATCACCGAAGCATTTAATACCTTTCGCCTGTCTACCGGACCTCATATCGCCAATACCGTGCACGAGATCAACGGACTGCGCATCATCGGTTTGGACAGCGGAGGATTCCGAGAGGCTCGCGGATGGCTCGATGCGCCGCAACTTCGCTGGCTGACATCTCTGCTCACACAGCCAGCCCCACGCGGTTCGTTGATCCTCATGCACCACCCGCCGGTGGAAGCGATGTCGGAACAGCTCAGCGGACGCGGCCTGGCCAACCCCGAAGACCTCGCCCTGGTGCTGAGCGGAAGCGATGTGCGCGGCATTCTATGCGGCCACTTCCACCAGGCCGGTGTCGGGCAACTCAAGGGGACGAACGTCTTCATGGCTCCGGCCACCTCATACAACACCAACGTTTACGCACCAGAAGAGATCTTGTGCGGTCCGGAGAGTTCCTGGTTCTCATTGCTGCAAATTGATGCGCAATCGATCCGGAGTAGCCCGATCCCGGTACGGCACAGCTCACGCAAGAACAAGAACCAACTCGCAAGTAAAACGAGTAACGCAACACGTGCCAGAATTCCGGCACATTCGAGAGAGACAACATTATGAACGCAACAGAAATCGTCTTCGTGCGGCACGGAGAAACCGAGTGGAACCGCGCCGGACGCTTGCAGGGCCGCAGCGATCTGCCGATGAATGAGACCGGACGACGCCAGGCTCAGCAAGCAGGCATGGAGCTGGCAGCCAGCGGAGCATGGGACGCGGTCGTTTCCTCCCCGCTCTTCCGGGCTCGCCAGTCAGCGCAAATCATTGCCGACTTGCTCGCGGTGCCTCGCGTGCAAGAATTCACCGAGCTGATGGAACGGGACTACGGCGATGCCGAGGGAACCGTAGTGGCGGGGCTGAGCGAGGAGAATATCCATCGCCTGATGGATCTGGGGGAGAGCGAAGAGCACCTGGTGGAACGCGCGATCAACGTGCTGTTCAAGATCTCCGTGCAGCATCCCGGCCAGCGGGTAGTAGTGGTCAGCCACGGCTCGTTGATCCGTTCGGTGTGCAACGAATTGCAGGGGCCGGGGCAAGATCGAGTCAGCAATGGAGCGATCATCAGCGTTGAAATCGAACTGCTAACAAATTATGTGGCCCGTGAGCCACTGTGGCACTGATTCCATGCAGAAATGAGAAATCCACGTTGACTTGAAGTCAACGTGGATTTCTTTTTGGCTGTCTGCCGCCGCCGAGCTAGAGCGAACGCAGGAGAACCGCCGTGCCTTGGCCGCCGCCGCCGCAAATGCCGACAGCGCCGAGCGAACCGGAGCCCAGCTCCTGCAGCTGGCGTGCAAGCGTGCCGACGATGCGAGCACCGGAGGCGCCGATGGGGTGGCCCAGCGCGATTGCGCCGCCATGCGGGTTCACAATCTTCGCATCAATGCCCAGCGTGGCCGTTGACTGCACCGCGACGGCGGCGAAAGCCTCATTGATTTCCACCACCTTCAAATCCGCGGCCTTGAGCCCTGCCTTGGCCAAGGCGGAGTTGATCGCGTTGGATGGCTGATCATGCAGGGTGCGGTCCGGGCCGGCGACAAATGCGTGGGAAATGATCTCGGCCAACGGCTTCAGACCCAAACGCTCGACCGCGCTATCGCTTGCCAAGACGACCGCTGCGGCGCCGTCGGTGATTTGCGAGGAGTTGCCGGCGGTGACGGTGCCATCCTTGGCGAAGGCCGGGCGCAGGCCCGACAGGGATTCGACTGTGGTCTGCGGGCGGATCCCATCATCGGTGGAGTGAGCAGTATCGCCCTTGCGGCCGCTCACCGTGAAGGGTGCGATTTCGCCGGCGAAGAATTCTTCTGAGGCAGCGGCGCGCTGGTGCGAGGCCGCGGCGACCTCGTCCTGCGGCTGGCGGCCCAGCATCAGCGTGCTGTTGTGCTCTTCGGTGGAAACACCCATGGAACGTTGTTCATGCGCGTCGGTCAAACCGTCGTAGTCCAAGGTGTCGATCATTTCAATGGCACCGTATTTGGTGCCTGCGCGGGCACGCTGCACGTGCGGCGCCAGGGACATCGATTCCTGTCCTACGGCCAGCACCACGTCAACCTCGCCGCTGGCGATCAGCCGCTCACCAGCTACCACTGCTTCGGCGCCGGATAGGCATACCGCGTTGAGCGTAATGGCCGGAACGTCCAGCCCGACCCCGGCGCCGACCGCTGTCTGCCGGGCAGGGTTCTGCCCTGCGCCTGCCTGCAATACCTGGCCGGCGAAAACGCGCTGGACCTCGCTTGGAGCAACACCGGCGCGCTCCAGTGCTGCTTTGGCCGCGTGGGCGCCCAATTCGGTCGCGGGGATGCCTGCCAGAGCTCCATTGAAGCGCATAAAGGGAGTGCGGGCGTAACCTACTATTTTGACGCTCATGCTGTGAGGTCCTCCTGGAGTTCGACGTTGAATTCGGCTGTGGTGATGTCCTTGATGCTTTCGGGAGTTTCGCCCGGGGCCACTTGGCGTAAGACCAGTTTTGCATTAACGATATCGAAGACGGCGCGGTCGGTAATGATTCGATCCACCACGCCCACTCCGGTCAGCGGTAGGTCGCACTTTTCCACGATCTTCGAGGTGCCGTCCTTGGCCACATGATCGGTCAGCACAATGACCCGTGGGGTGCCTGCCACCAGATCCATGGCGCCGCCCATGCCCTTGACCAGCTTGCCCGGGATGGTCCAATTGGCCAGGTCGCCGTTGGCGGCAACCTGCAGAGCGCCGAGAATTGCCGTTTGCACATGGCCACCGCGGATCATGCCAAAGGACGTGGCCGAATCGAAGAAGCTTCCGCCGGGGAGAATTGTCACCGTCTGCTTGCCGGCATTGATCAGATCCGCATCCTCTTCGCCTTCGAAAGGGAACGGACCCATGCCCAGCAGGCCATTTTCGCTTTGCAGCTTGACCGAGACTCCGGCCGGAAGGTTGTTCGCCACCAGAGTGGGGATGCCGATTCCGAGATTTACATACTGGCCGTCGGTCAGCTCACTGGCGGCAAGCGCAGCCATTTGATCTCTGGTCCACATGGTTAGGCCTCCTGCTTCGGGCGGACGGTGCGCTGTTCGATGTCTTTGACGTCGTCGGTATCCACGAGCGTCTTCACGAAAATTCCGGGTGTTTCAACCAAGGACGGGTCAAGGTAACCTGCAACGATTTCCTCGGCTTCGGCAAAGGTGTGTTTGCCGGACATGGCGGCAAGGGGGTTGAAGTTCTTGGAGGTCATCCGATAGCGCAGGTTGCCCTCGCTATCGGCCTGGTGGGCGCGGACCAAAGCGATATCCGCGACGATGCCGCGTTCCAAGATGGCCTGCTTGCCATCAAATTCCATCACTTCTTTGCCCTCGGCTACGGGTGTGCCCACCCCGGTAGGGGTGTAGAAGGCGGGGACCCCCACACCTCCGGCGCGCAGGCGTTCGGCCAGAGTCCCCTGCGGGACGAACTCAACTTCGAGGTCTCCGTTGAGGAATTGCTGTGCGAAGAGCTTATTTTCCCCCACATAGGAAGCAAGCACCTTGGAGACCTGCTTGTTCTCCAGCAGTATGCCCAGTCCTTTGCCGTCCACGCCCATATTGTTGGACACGATGGTCAGGTTGCGAGCGCCCGAGTCGCGCAGCGCGGTGATCAGGCGGTTGGGTATTCCGCTGAGCCCAAAACCTCCAACGGCAATGGTCATTCCGTCCTTGACCACTGCGGCGAGCGCCTGGGCGGCGTCCTCACGATACTTCGTTGACATCATCTAACTCCATCCGTCCATATTATGGATTTGAGTGTTCTCTATCTTCGAAGGTAGTAACTCCAAGTCGATAGCTCAATAGATATGGCAAAAGAATTCGGTATTGCTCGATGGATGAGGAGTAAGTATAAAAACGTTCATATAGTGGACGAGGTGCGGAAGTGCCTAAGGTACCTCCGCGAAGTTGCAACGAGCTGTCGAGCGCACGCGTCATGTACCCACATTATGGAATGTATTCGTTCATAATGTGGTCATGAGCAAAACTCCTGCCGGGGCACAGGTCGTCGGACGCTTGGCCTCAGTCCTACGCACGGTCAGCACATCCATGCCGGAAGGAATCACGACAACGCAGGTCGCTCGGAGCACCGGATTGGCGCGGCCAACTGTGCACCGACTGCTGACGGCCCTGGTCGCCGAAGGCTTCTGCGACCACGACCACCGGGCAGGGCGCTGGCTGCTGGGCCCCGAACTCTATCTGATGGGTGCCGTCGCGGCCGAACGCTACGACATCAGCGAGCTTGCCAGAGAGCACGTGACCGCGCTGGCCGAAGAATCCGGGGAGAGCGCCTTTCTCTCTGCCCGACGCGGAGATGAAACCGTCTGCCTGCTGCGCCAAGACGGAGCGTTCCCGATCCGTTCATTTGTCCTCTATGAGGGCCGGCGCTTCCCGCTGGGGGTCGCTTCGGCGGGCATTGCGATCCTTGCCTTTCTTCCCGAAGAAACCGTCGAACGCTATCTGGATGCCAATAGCCTCGTGGCCGAATACGGACCAGCGCATTCCACCGAGCAGCTGCGTCAAAAAGTTGAAGAGACCCGCACCCTGGGGTACTCGGTCAATCCAGGACTGATCGTCGAAGGCAGCTGGGGGATAGGAGCCGCGGTCTTCGACTCCTCGGGACAGCCTGCATGGGCGTTGAGCCTGACGGGAATCGAATCGCGCTTCGAGGTGGCCCGGCAAGAATCGCTGGGCAAACTACTGCTGCACCATGCGCACGAATTATCGCTGAAGCTTCGCGGATCGGGACTCCCGGCCAACAGATGAGCTATGCCGTTCGAACCCCTGCCATGCCGCTGAGCGAGGCCGGGTGTCAACGGCGAGCCGTTCATTTTCCTCGGGTAACGTACAAAATGGATCGCCCGAGCACTACGAGGAAAGCTGGCACGAGTGAACACTATCCCGCAAGGGCTATTGACCCCGCAAATCCTGGTCGACGTTGATATTCTCGAACGGAACATCGACCGTGTGGCTCACCACGTCGCTGCCAAGGGACTTGCCTTGCGGCCCCATGCGAAAACGCACAAGATGCATGAGATCGCCGCTCTCCAGCTCGACTCCGGAGCCGTGGGGCTGACCGTCGCAACCATAGGCGAGGCACTGACCTTCGCGCTGCACGGCGTAGCGGATCTCTTTGTCGCTTTCCCCTTGTGGGTCTCCGAGGTTCAAGCGGCGCGCATCCGCAAGCTGCTGCGCTATGTCAGGCTTTCTTTGGGCACCGACTCCGTTGCGGCCGTCGAGCAGCTTGCCCGGCAGCTGGGCGACAAGGCCGACAAATTGGGGCTGATGATCGAGATCGACAGCGGCCACCATCGAAGCGGTGTGCATCCCAGCGGTGCATTGGAAATCGCCCGGGCCGCCCGAGCAGCGGGCCTGAACGTCATTGGCATTTTCACCTTCCCCGGTCACAGCTACGCTCCGGGCCGACCGCAAGAAGCAGCCGCGGAAGAGCAGCAAGCGCTCGCCGAAGCAGCCACCTTGCTCCGCGAAGACGGCTTCGAACTCAAACGCATCAGTGGTGGCTCCACCCCAACGGCAGAGCTTACGGACAACTCGCTGCTGACCGAGGTGCGCCCTGGCGTGTACGTATTTGGCGACGCACAGCAATTCGAACTGGGACGCTTCCGTTGGGAGGACATCGCCTTGAGCGTAGCCGCCACAGTGATCAGCCGGCATGAGGGGGACGAGCACATCCCGCGGCGGATTGTTCTGGACGCAGGCAGCAAGATCCTCGGTGGCGACCGGCCTGCCTGGGCTAGCGGCTTTGGCCGGATCCTCGAAAATCCGGACGCGCGGGTCAGCGCGGTGTCCGAACATCACGCTACGGTGCTGTGGCCCCAGGACCAGCCGCTTCCGGCGCACGGAGAACAGCTCCGCGTGATCCCCAACCATGTCTGTGTGGCGGTGAACCTGGTGGATCAGGTCACGGTGGTTCGCGCTGGCGAGGTCGTCGAACGATGGGACGTGGCAGCCCGCGGATTGAACTATTAGCGCCTTGCCCTAGCCCGCCACTGTTTCCGCAGTAATGGCCGGGGACCAGCTCCTCGCGGCGCGCAGCGCGGCGTGCAGTTCACTGCCGCAGGCCGCCTCGATGTGTTCGCGGTCGCCGACAACAACCAGCAGGCTCCGGGCCCGGGAGAGGCCCACGTAGAGTTGCTCCACCGCGCGGGACATGTCTTTGAAACCATTGATGCACAGCACCACCACCGAACGTTCCAGCCCCTTGAATCCCAGCACATGCCCGTAGAATTCCTCCTCATGAGCGTGGAACGCGGGCCAGTATTCGGAATCGATGGATCCCTGCTCGAAGTGTTCCTGATGTATCGGATGGCGCCGATTCGTGGTGAGCAGCGCGATCTGGTTATTCGCCCAGCCCTCGCTAATGAGCGGATCCACGCAATCCGAGGCGATGTCCACCGCATCTTCGGTGGAACAACCGACGAAGCGCACCGGCACTCCCTGCCCGCCACGGGGCTTGAATTGGTCTCCGGCGAGGTTTTTGAAGGTTTCGGCTATCCTGCGGGTGTTGCGCAAATTGTCATCTACGTGAATGGAAACCAGCGGCGCCGCGGTGCCAAAGCTTCCGCCTAGGTCTTCACCATTCCACCGACGGTAGACATCTTGCCGGACGTCCATGAATGCATAGATCTTGCCCTGCAACGGATCCTTGGTACACGCAAGCAGTGCCTCCCACCATTCGGGGGCGAAGTCTTGGGCCTCATCGACAATGATCGCGTCAAGCTTCTCTTCCTCGGGCAGCTCGAGTGCCAGCTCACGCAGCAGCCGAGGCATCTGCACGTCGAAGTAATCCTGTCCGGTGCCGTTTGGAACTCCAAGGCTCCGGGCGTACTCGTGGAATTCTCCGATATGCACCGGCTTATTCTGCCGCCAGCCGCTCACTTGTTTCTTCAGGTAATGGCCCAGTCCTTTGTTGTAGCAAAATAGCCCGACGCGCGCGTTGTCCTTGGCCAGCTGTTTGGCTTTTTCAACCGCCATCCAGGTCTTTCCGCTGCCGGCTCCACCGATAAATTTCACTCGGGGGAGCGAACGCGTGGCGCTCAACAATATCGCCTGGCGCGATGTGAGATGTTCTTGCAGATCCTCGTTTTCGAGGGCTTCAGAAGTTTCCAGATGCTCGGGCGTAAAGTCTGCCGCCAGATGCCGAGAGATGCGTTGCGCGAAGGACTGTGCCAACGCCGAGTAACCCCCGCCTTGATCTTCGATAGCGCGACGCAGATAGTCCGCGCTTTGCTTCAGGTCGTTTTGGTCCATAAGCAGATCACGTGGCGTATCCGCCTTCTGCCAAGTCGCCGGAACCTCCGAATACGGCAGGCATACAACGTGGGCGAAACGACTGTTCAAAGGGGTGCCGGTCTGTTCGGCGATCCACTTTTTAAAGGCGTGCGCCGCGCTCTGGACTTGAGCCATGGGATCCTTCATGGGATGCCGGCCTTTGCTATCGGACTGGTACCAAGCGCCGTTTTCTATGCCGACTAATCCTCCCTTGACCTCAATCGCCACAAGCCCAATCCCGGGCCATAAAATGAGCAAGTCGATCTCATGTTCCACGGCTCCATGGCGTATCGCGACCGAGTGGGCGAGTACGGCCTCCTGGGGCAACGAACGACGTAGCTCTTCCCAGACAGCTTTCTCGGCTGACTGACCGTCCGAAAAATCAGGTTCTGCTGGAATACAGTGGACCATTGTTCCCCCCTAGACAATTTGTGGCACCCATCAACCACGAGCATTGCTTCGAAGTCTATGTGTGCCAACCGTCAGGAAGCGATCGAAAATGCGTAGTGGATATCAAAAAGTCCAACCCAACGCATGGCACCCAAGCGTTAGCCTCTAGTCGTTCTCCGCTATCAGCTTGAGGAACCCAGGCTTCTCGGACATTCGTCATTGGGTACCTGGCGCGAGCCTCAAACAATGGGGTGCGGTGAAAGTTTTTGGGTTGGTCATGGGCGGCCTCGGTGGCGCGTCTGGGTGTCAGCGTTCTGCCATGAGGTCTCTTTCCACAGTGGGTTACGACCCGATCAAAGTGTCGGTTGCTCGCGGGAGAATTGAACATGGGACTACAAGACATATTTCAGAGCGACGATGAGATTCATCGTCTTCCGCTGAACCCTCCAGGGCACCGGGATGCTTCCCACCCTGATGGGTTGTTATCCTCCGTGGTTGAACATGAGAAGTACTTCGCCCAGATCGCCGCGCTGGCCACCGAGCTCTATTCCCTGGCGCCGTTGCATGATCCGGGTTCGGGGCTGGTGCGGCTGCAGAGGCTTGCGACGCTGCGGCGCATGCTTGATGCGGCGGAAGCGGTGACTCTTTCGGACTCGGTGGAGCTGGTTGCGCAGGTTGTTGCGGAGAACGGTTGTGCGGATCCGAATACGGAGACCGAGCAGCAGCGCCGTGAGAGGATCAGCGCGAATTATTATGGGGTGGATCCTGCCTCGGAGCAGATTATCCGTTCGAATTTCATTGCCGAGGCCGCGGTCGCGTTGCGGGAGTCCGAGGAGAAGGTCCGGGCGAAGTTGTTCATTGCCGATGGGTTGCGTCATTTGTGCACGGATACGTTGGATGCGTTGGCGGCCGGGGAGATCACGTCGAAGGCGGCGAAGGAGATTGTGAAGCAGTCCCAGGATTTGGGGGCTGCTGATATTGAGCGGATGGAGCGGGTGTTGTTGCCGATGGCGAGGACTGCTTCGGATGCGTCGGTGGGGCAGCGGGCGCGGCGGATGCATGATCGGTTGAATCCGGTGTCGGCGGAGGATCGTCATGAGGCGGCGAAGGAGTCTCGGGCGTTGACGCATTGGAATGAGGCGGATGGGATGGCGGCGTTGAAGTTGCGGGCGCCGGCGGCGGATATTATTTCGATGGTCAATACGGTGAGGTATTTTGCGCGGCATGAGGTGGATCCGGAGGATTCGCGTACGCAGGCGCAGCGGGAGGCGGATATTTTCCGTGATGCTTTGCTCGATGGGTGGCCTGCTGGGGGTGGGACGCCGTTGAAGGCGCGGGTGGCGTTGACTATTCCGGCGGTGGAGGCGTTGGTGGATCCGCGGCGCGGTTTGGCGGAATTGGAGGGGTATGGTCCGATTCCGGTGGGTGCGGCGTTGGTGTTGGCGAAGGATGCTCCGTCGATGGTGCGGGTGTTGACTGATCCGTGGTCGGGGGCTGCGATGGATGTGGGGCGGAAGAGGTATCGGCCTTCGCGGGCGTTGCGGGATTTGTTGCGGGTGCGGGAGGTGTGTTGCTGTTTTCCGGGGTGTCGGCGTACGGCGGAGTCTTCGGAGGTTGATCATGTGGATGATTGGGCCAAGGGCGGGCATACGGACCGGAATAATACGAAGTTGTTGTGTAAGCGGCATCAGATGTTTAAGCATGCGTTGGGGTGGCAGTCGGTGTATCGTCCGGATGGGTCGGTGGGTTGGCGGACGCCGCATGGGTTGGTATGTGTGGAGTTGCCTGGCAGTGTTCAGGTGGTGCAGGGCTTTGATCATGTTCATGATCGGGTGCCGGTGTTGGAGGTTGAGCTGACTGATCGGGTGCGTCGGGTGTTGGGTTGGGTGGATCCGCCGGATCGGATTGCTGGCTAGTTGCGTTGTTGGGTGAATGATTTTTTCGTTCACTGCTGCTGGATCAGATCATCTATAGAACGCTTATTTGCTGTTTTCTGTTTTCTGTTTGCTGGTGCCGGTTACTGGTGTGTGCGGTGTCCGGGGTTCGGTGGTTGAATGAAAAATATTTTCAGTCAGTCGCTTAGCTCGTGGGCATGGGCGATGTGAAGAGGCTCCATGTTTTGTGTAGGCAGGGTGCTGGCATGCTCCATCGCTAAGCGTTTGCGAAGCCGCATGAGAGTGAATGAAAAAATTATTCACTCACTTCCAAGGCTGCTTCGAACCTTTGGGTGTTCGACCGGCGCTGTCGTCGGATCACACAGGACGCGAGGGTCTAGAACTGCGGTGCGATCTGCTTCCTGGAGGTTTTCATCTGAGCCGTTGGGTAGAGCATCATCCACTGAAGCAACTCATATTCCCTAGAAAGGGTTGCGTTATCGGCCGTGCTGAGGTCTTGGTGAACGACGCCGAGTCAAGACTTCTGAAGAGTCAGACACCCTGTTTAATCACCGAAAGTCCACCTCGCGTTTAACCTGAAACCTTGGGTATCGGGCATGATTGTAGGCATGGAGAATACTGCTGCACCGGCCTGGGTAGCTAACTATCAGCCAGGTGTCCCTGCCGAAATCAAGCTTCCCACCGAGTCGCTGAGCCACATGTTTGAGCGCTCGGTCCGTGAAGCCGGCGAGAGCCCGGCCACCGAATTCTTTGGTCGCCGCATAAGCTACCTCGAACTAGGCCAACAGGTCGAGAAGGCAGCTGAAGGGCTACGCCAGCTGGGAGTGAAGCCCGGCGACCGGGTTGCGCTAGTCCTACCCAATTGCCCACAACACGTTGTCGCGTTCTACGCGGTGCTCCGATTGGGTGCAGTGGTTGTGGAGCACAACCCGCTGTACACCTCGCGCGAACTGCGCCACCAGTTCGAAGACCACCAGGCACGGGTGGCTATCGCCTGGGATAAAGTCGTACCAAACCTGCAGGAGTTTCCCAAGGACGTCCGGATCGATACGATAGTCGCCGTCAACCTGCTCGAGGCATTTCCTGCGGTTAAACGCATGGCACTAAATCTGCCGATGAAAAAGCTGCGCGAAACCAAGAGCTCGCTGACCGCCTCCACGGTAGGCACCATGGCATGGAAGCAGCTTCTGAAATCTGGGCGACTAGATCCGGAACATCGATACCCAGACGTCCAGGACCTGGCAGTCATCCAATACACCTCGGGAACCACCGGGCGTCCCAAGGGCGCAATGCTTACGCACTTCAACCTTTATTCCAACGCGTTGCAGGGCGAAGCCTGGATGGAAGGCGCCGAAGAGCGCAAAGAAATCCTGTATGCGATCTTGCCTATGTTCCATGCTTTCGGCATGACCTTGTATCTGACCTTCGGGGTAAAGAAGCAGGGCCTGTTGGTGCTCTTCCCGAAGTTTGAACCACAGATGATCTTGGATGCATGGAAGAAGTCCCCAGCCACGGTGTACTGCGCAGTCCCACCGATCTATGAGCGCACCGCCATGGCTGCTAGAGAGCAGGGCATTTCGCTGCGTTCGGCCAAGTACTGCATCTCAGGCGCCATGAATCTGCCAGATCACGTGGTGGAGCTCTGGGAATCGATGTCTGGCGGACTTTTGGTCGAGGGCTACGGGATGACCGAGTCCTCACCGGTGGCCTTGGGCAACCCATTCCATCCATCGCGTCGAAACGGCACCATCGGTGTGCCATTCCCCTCGACCCTGATGAAGGTCGTGGACGTGGATGACCCGAGTCGTGAGGTGGAACAGGGCGAAGCGGGAGAACTATTGATCAAAGGTCCCCAGGTGTTCCGTGGATACTGGAACAGCCCGGAGGAGACCTCGAAAACACTCACCGAGGATGGCTGGCTGCACACCGGCGACGTAGTCACCGTCGATCAGGACGGGTTTACCCAGATCGTAGACCGCGCCAAGGAACTGATCATCACCGGAGGATTTAATGTTTCGCCTAGCGAGGTGGAAAACGCTCTGCGCCAGCATCCAGATATCGCCGACGCCGCAGTGTTCGGCAGGGCGCTGGAACGCGGCGGCGAAATGGTGGTTGCCGCGGTGCAACTAGACGAGGGGGCAACCTTGGATGAGGCTGTACTGCGCGAACACTGCCGCACCTTGCTGGCGGCCTACAAGGTGCCTAAGCGCATCGTTGCCATCGAGGAGATGCCGCGTTCGATGCTGGGCAAGGTCTTGCGCAAGCAGGTCCGTGAACAGTTCGTTGACGAGCTATAGCCTGAACGATATAGCCTGAAACGGCAATGCCGCGGTTGCTAACGCAGTCGCGGCATTGCTGTCAGCAATGAGCGGGTGTATTCATGCTGCGGGTCGCCGAACACTTGGGCGGTAGCTCCCTGTTCGACAATGCTTCCCCGGTACATCACCGCAACGGTGTCGCTCATATGTTCAATGACTGACAGATCGTGGCTGATAAATAGATAACTCGTGCCGGTCTCTTGCTGCAACCGATCCAGCAAGTCCAAGACGGTCGCCTGAATCGAAACGTCCAGGGCCGAGACAGGCTCATCCAAAACGAGCACCTTGGGCCTCGGAGCCAGTGCACGAGCGATCGCCAGGCGCTGGCGTTGACCGCCGGATAGCTCACGCGGATTTCGGGAGCTCAGTGCCGGATCCAGCTCCACCTGTTCGAGGAGCTGGGAGACTTGAGCCCTGTAGTTGGCTCCGCGTTTGCTCCGACCGGCTGAGAGCGCATCGGTGAGCAACTGGCCCACGGTATAGCGTGGATCGAAAGAACCCAGCGGGTTCTGGTAGATCGCACCAATATTTTCGCGTAAGTTTCGGCGTTGGGCTTCGCGCTGCGGGGAGAAATGCTCGCCGAATAGCCGGACTGAACCGGTATCTGGGCGCTCCAAGCCGAGCACCATGCGTGCGGTCGTGGTTTTGCCCGACCCGGATTCACCGACAAGGCCCAGCGTCTGTCCTTGCTGGACAACAAAACCGGCTCCCTGGACCGCGTTATGTTTGCCGAAGGTTTTGGACAGATCCTTCACCAGTAGCGCCGGCAGCTGATCTTCCTGCGCCGGCTCTCTGGCTTCGAGATTCACCTTGCGCGAAGCGAGGCTCAAGGGCTGGAAGCGTGGCACCCCGGACGGAATTGCACGTAAGAGGGTGCGCGTGTATTCGTGTTGCGGATGATTCAGCACCTGGTCTGTGGGACCGGCCTCGACGATCTTTCCGGCGCGCATTACGGCGATCCGATCCGCCAGATGGGCGACCTGTGCCAGATCGTGGCTGATCATCAGTACCGCCCGACCCTCATTTTTCAGTGCACGGAGCTGTTCGAGCACCAGAGCTGTCAGCCGGGAGTCCAAAGAAGTAGTCGCTTCATCGGCGATCACCACTTGCGGGTCCCCGATCATCGCCTGCGCTATGAGCACGCGTTGCCGCATGCCACCAGATAATTGGGCGCTGCGCTGTTTCATCCGCAAAGCAGGCTCGGGAAGATCCACCGCTTCCAAGGCGCTGCGGACCTTCAACGTGCGCTCAGCCTTGGACAGCGAACTATGTTCTTTCAGCGCGTCGGCGATTTCGTGGCCCACCGGGCGCAAGGGATCCAAAGCCATCAGCGCATCTTGCAGGATCATCGCTACGGAATTACCGCGGATCTGCTGCCAGTCCCGTTCGCTCATCGTGGTGGCGTTGTGCCCCAAGATCGAGAATTTCTCAGCGCTGACCTTACCGCCGGATAAGCCCAACAGGCTGCGGGCGGTGACGGACTTGCCGGAACCGGATTCACCTACCAGGGCCAGGCATTCGCCGGCGGACAGCTCGAAGGAGACCGAGTCCACGGCACGCTGGCCGGCGAAGCTCACCGAGAGGTTTTTGACTTCAAAAAGCGGACTCATGCGGCATTTACCTTTCCGCCCAAAGAGCGCCCGATCAGCGTAGCACCGGCTGCCACCACCACAATCGCCAAGCCAGGGAAGAAACTCAGCCACCATGCCAGAGGCAGATAGGTGCGCCCGGCTGAGAGCATGGCTCCCCATTCGGGAGCCGGAGGAGGAGTGCCCAACCCGAGGAAGGAAAGGGCGGCAGCCCAGATAACCGCCTGCCCAATTCCCAGAGTTACCAGCGCGAGCAATGGGCGAAGCGCGTTCGGCACCAAATGATTCTGCACCTTCAGCCAGGTGCCGCGGCCGAGCACAGTGGCGGCTTCCAGCATTTCAGAGTTCTTCAAGGACCGGATCTGGCTGCGCACTAAACGGGCGTAACCTGGTGCGGTGGAAAGGCCAACTGCAACGATGGCTGGCCCTACCCCGGGTCCGGTAAAGGCAATGATCAGCAACGCAAGCAGCAGCGAGGGCACCGCGTAGAGTGCTTCGAGCACACGCAAGATCGCTTCATCAAGCCAGCGCGGGGCAAGAGCTGCGGCGGTACCGAGAACTAGAGCAATTCCCATGCCCAGAGCCGTCGCGGCCAGTCCGATATATAGCGAGTCTCCGGCACCGTGGATGACTCGGGTGAAGACGTCGCGTCCCGATTCGTCGGTTCCCATCAGGTGCGTGAAGCTTGGCGCCTGAAAGGCCTGCGCGGGGTTGACTGCCAAGGGGTCGCCCGGTGCGATAAGCCCCGGCGCGAAAGCCGTAAGGAGCCAGAAGAGGATAAAGGCTGCACCGAAAATCTTCGCGGGCCGGCTCATGACTCCGCTCCCGCCGGGTCAATGAGCCGTTCGATGGCCTCGGTCAGCGCCATCACCACGATATACACCAAGGCGGAGAACAGTGCGATGCCGGTGACCATCGGAATATCCCGGGAAAGGACCGCCGAGAGCAAGGAACGCCCTAGTCCCGGGCGGGCAAAGATCGCCTCGACAACTAACGCGCCGGAAAGTAAAGATGAAAAAGCCCAGCCGGTCAACCCCAAGGCAGGCAACGCCGCATGACGTAAGCCGTGGCGCCAGAACACCGTAACCTGGCTTTCGCCGCGGGTTCGGGCGGCCAGCGCGAACTGGCTTCCCAACGCGGTGGACAGCGAGTCGCGCATGAGCTGGGTGAGGAAGCCCGCAAGCGGCAGCGCCAGGGTGAGCACCGGCAATACGAGCCCCGCCCCGGTCCCGTTATCCACCGCAGGGAACCACCCGAGCATCGTGGAGAAAAGCATGATCAGCACGGCGCCGAGCCAGAAGTGCGGGACGGCTGCGGCGACGATTTCCACCGCGTTGCCCACCCACTGACCGACCCGGGTGGCACGCATGGCCAGCATCGCAAAGACGAGCGACAGCAACCAAGCTACCGCCAGCGAGATGAGTGCCAGCGAAATGGTCGGTGGCAGCACCTCGGCGATGATCTGCAGCACCGGATCCTTCAGCGCATAGGAGGTTCCAAAATCCAGGCGGACCAGCTTGAACAGAAACAGGAAGTACTGGGTGAGCATTGGAAGATCCAACCCGTATTCGCTGCGCGCGGCCGCGAGGGCCTCGGCCGAGGCTTGCGACCCTGGCCCACCCATAATTGCTTCGGCCGGGTCTCCAGGGATCAGCCGCACGCCGATGAAGATGGCGGTGGCTACCAGCCACAACACCACCAGCGCGCCGCCAATCTTGCGACCCAACCAAGCGAGCTTTTTCATCTCTGGACGTGTTCGTTGGTTACTTGTTCAAGAAAACGTTGAAGTAGGTCGGTGAAGAGACCGCCGTGGTTTCACCCATTCCATGCACGTTCTTCGAATGCAGGAAGTGGTTCTGCTGATCGTAGAGCGGAAGCACGTAATAGCCGTCTAAGACGATGTGCTGCGCCTGGTCGTAGAGTTCTGCTCGTTCGGCTTCGTCCGTGGTCAGCTCGGCTTCAACTAGCAACCGGTCCAGCTCGGGGTTTTTAATCTGCGCGTTGTTTGCGAAATAGCCGCTCGGCGCAGGGACGGTGGAGTCGGAATGGAACAAGATGCGCAGCACACTCGGGCCGACCTTGGTGTATGGAGCCGAGACAAGGTCATACTCGTGTTTGGCGAGTGCGCCGTACCAGCTGGAGAGGTCGAGCAAGTCGATCTTGACCTCGAAGCCTACGTTCTTGGCGGCTGCCTGCATCTGCTCGAAGAGTGACTGCTCGGCGGGAACCGACTGGTTGGTGGACACCGGGAAGGTCAGGCTCAGGCGCTTGCCGTCCTTGACCCGGTAGCCCTGTGCATCGCGTTCGGTCCAGCCTGCTTCATCGAGGAGCTGGTTTGCCTTCTCCACGTCGGTGCCGAATTTTGATTCATCCGAGATGCCCAGTGGCTCAACACTTGAAAGCAGTGAGTAGCTGCGCTCGGCGCTATTGAAGTACAAGGCTTCAATTCCGGTGTTCACGTCGAGGGAACGGATAAATGCTTCGCGCACGGAGGCGTCGTCAAAAGGCGCCTTGGAGCTGTTGAGCTCCACACGGTTTGCGGCGCCCGGACGTGGTGCCGCGAGGTGGCCAAGTCCGCTATCGGCCGCGGTGGCGATGGTGTCCGGCTGCGGATTGTCAATTACGTCGGCTTCGCCGGACTGCAATGCTGCGTAGCGGCTAGCGGCCTCCGGGATGAAGCGCCAGGTGATGCCGTCCAGGTAGGAGGTGGAGCCCTCGCGCTCGGGGTCAGCTACCGGCGAGGCATAGTCTTCGTAACGAACCAGGTTGACCGCCTGCTGGCGGTCCCAGGACTCTACCTTGAAAGGGCCGGTGCCTGCCGGGGCTGCACAGTTTGCCGCCTGATCGCGCTTGAGCGCTTCGGGGGACTGGATGGCCGTCCACGGCATGGAAAGCGACTCAAGCAGCGCGTTATCTGGGGCGGAGAGTTCCAACTCGGCCGTCAGCTCGTCCACAATCTTGATTTCGGTAACCTTGCCAACGGCAAGATAACCGGTGGAGGACGCTGTATTCGGATCCTTGAGGTGGTTGATGTTCGCTTTGATGGCTTCGGAGGTGAGCGGGGTTCCGTCATGGAAGCTGATTCCATCACGCAGGGTGATGGTGCGCGACAGCCCGTCCTCGGAGACCTCTGACTTCTCGGCCAGCCATGGGATGATCTCGCCGTTGGCATCCTTGCTGAACAATGATTCCATGAACTGCGAGGCAACCAGCGCTTGCGGATAGTTCCCGCCCACATGCGGGTCCAAGCAGCTTGGCTCGGCGTCACCCGACGCGTAAACCAACGTGCCGCCAGTGACAGGTTTCAGATCCTCGGTGGCGGATGGATCGGAGCTGGTTGAGCAGCCTGCGATGAGGGCTCCAGCTAGCGGCAGAGCTAGTGCTCCGGTAAGCAAGCGGGTGGCGCGCTGAGTTCGTTGCATGAACGGTGAGTGACCTTTGAGTGAGTGAGCGATGACGTAGACAACCTTAGCCAACCAAGGCCGAAAGGTCAGATCGTTTGCTTGCCGAAGTAAGCGAAACCCGAGCCTTGGGCCTTGGCTGGCCGGTTGGCTGGTGGATTACTTTTCGCTGGCTACGGTGAAACGGCGGTTATCGTGGACCGGGGTTTCGATTTCGTCGAGGATCGCCACCGCGAAGTCCTGGGTTGAAACAAAGTCACCGGCAGGGGAGTTGGCGCCCAGCGTGTATTTGCCGGTGCGGGTGCCCGGTGCGATCACCGGTGCCGGTGCGGCCATGGTCCAGGTAATCCCGGAGACCGAAGTCAACATGTCATACACGGCGCCACTGCTGAGGGCTTCGGCCTTGTATTCTTCGGGGAATCCGGGGGTGTCGTAGAGGCGAACGCCGTCGACTTCGGTAGCTCCGGCGCCGCCGACCACGATCAGACGTGCTGGGACGAGGGTTTCGGTGATCTCCTCGAAGGCATCCAGGTAGTCCTGATGGTCTCCACCAGTGCGCGATGGCGGCACGGAGACCACGACGACGTCGTGGTTCTTTCCCAGATCGCGGTAGGCAGCGGTGTCGCTGAGCTCAGCCGTGACCGCGGTGGTGCCTTCGACGGTTTTGCCGCTGCTGCTGACGGCGGTGACCTCGTGGCCACGGCTCAGCGCCTCGGAAGTGATCTGGCTGCCTACCATTCCGGTGGCTCCGTATACTGCAATCTTCATGATGGTCCTCTCGTAGTTGTGTCGTTCGCCTTTATAGTATCCTTTAGATACCGACTACTTCAAAGGAACTTGGTTACCAAATGGATAGTGCCTCGACGTTTAACGTACTCGTTCAGGACTGCCCCTCACGTGAAATTATGCAACGTTTGGGGGATAAATGGACCCCTTTAGTGATGCTTACCCTAGCGAACGGGCCGCTTCGTTTCTCCGCGTTACGCCAGCGAATCGGCGCGGTGACTCCGAAGGTGCTCACGAGCACGCTGCGTACATTGGAACGCGATGGTCTGGTGGATCGCCAGGTGACCGCTCAGGTGCCAATCCGGGTAGATTACGAACTGACAAAATTAGGCCATAGCCTGCTTGAACCCATGGACGCTATTCGGATCTGGTCCGAAAAGCACGCGGCCAAAGTGATGGCCGCCAGGGAAATCTTTGACGAAAGTTAGGATCCGGTCCATCTGGTAATTGCGCTCTTGGATAAGAGTCTTGAAGAGCGCCTGCTTCCCGCGAACAATGGGCCTAAGAGCTCGATTCGCTGCGGCACCACTTGCCGCACTGTGGGAAGGATTGTCAATGACCAATCAAGCAGTATCCAACCGCCCAGCATTCTTGGACCAGCTACCGGCACAGTTATTCATTGCCGGTCTCTGGCGCGAAGGGCGCAGCGACTCAACGCTGATCACGCGTAATCCATTTGACGACTCGGTGCTGGCCGAAATCCGCCAAGCCTCCACCGCGGATGTGGACGAGGCCTACGAAAAGGCCGCCGAAGCCCAACACGAATGGGCAGCGTTCATTCCGGCAAAGCGGGCAGCGGTGCTGAACAAGGCCGCGGACTACCTTCAGGCAAACTACGACGACTTGGTCGCGCTGCTCGTGGCAGAGTCCGGTTCCTCAGTCCTCAAAGCCAACGTGGAAGTCTCCGGAACTATCTCAGCTACCCGGGAAGCCGCCACCTTCCCAACCCGCGTGCATGGCAAGATCCTGCCATCAAACAGCGCCGGTAAGGAAAACCGGGTATACCGAGAACCTGTCGGGGTAGTCGGTGTGATCAGCCCGTGGAACTTCCCGATGCTGCTCTCTCAGCGTTCGGTGGCTGCCGCCTTGGCGTTAGGTAACGCGGTGGTGCTCAAACCCGCCAGTGATACTCCGCTGGTCGGCGCGCTGATTTTGGCCAAGGCCTTCGAAGCAGCTGGAATCCCTGCCGGTGTTTTCAGCGCGGTGATAGGTTCGGGCTCTGAAATTGGTGATCACTTCGTGGCTCACCGCGTTCCATCCTTCATTTCATTCACAGGTTCCACCCCGGTGGGGCAGAATGTTGGAAAGCTGGCGGTTTCCGGCAAGCATATGAAGCGGGTGGCGCTGGAACTCGGAGGCAACGCCCCGTTCGTGGTGCTCGCCGACGCCAACATGGAGCAGGCGGTTCGCGCCGCGGCCATGGGCAAGTTCCTGCACCAGGGGCAGATCTGCATGGCGATTAACCGGATTATCGTCGAAGCCCCGGTCTACGACCAGTTCGTTGAAAAATTTGCGGCCCACGTGGCTACCATCAAGTACGGGGACGTAGCCAACCCGGAAAATATTGTGGGCCCGATCATCAATGATTCGCAGCTGGACAGCGTGCAGGGGAAAATCGAGCGGGCACGAAGCGAGGGCGCCCGGGAAGTTCTGGCCGGGGAAGTTATCGGACGGGTGATTCCACCGCATATTTTTGCCGATGTCACCAGCGAGATGGAATTGTTCCGTGAAGAGATCTTCGGCCCGGTCGTGGGCATCGTTCGGGCGGACGATGAAGAGCATGCACTTGAACTGACTAACGATACCGAGTTCGGGCTATCCAGCGCCGTATTCACCACCGACATCGAAAAAGGTGTGCGCTTTGCCCGCGGAATCAAGGCGGGCATGACTCATATCAATGACATCACCGTTAATGATGAACCTCACGTGATGTTCGGTGGCGAGAAGAACTCCGGGCTGGGCCGGTTCAACGGAGAATGGGCCATCGAGGAATTCACCACCGACCACTGGATCGGTGTGCAAACCACGGATAAGCAGTACCCATTCTAGAGCTCGACTAGATATCCAGGATCAGGCAAACAACCTCGAAATCGGTAAGAATTTTTCGGGGTTGTTTGCTCCTGCGTGGCGGCTTCCTCCGTCCGTTTAAAGCGTGCGTTCCTTCAGGGAGTCCGTTGCCGCTGGCATGCGCTGGGGCCGGACCGTCACGATCGGAGCTTGGGAACTCATGGCCGCGGCGACGGTTTTCAGAGCGGCAAGATCTTGTAATGTGGTTCGAGTCGGGCGCATGAGCCCCACCTCGCCACGCTCGAACTTGGCGAATAACTCCGCGGGCCTGATCCATTCCGAATTAGAAGCCTCGGTTGTCTGGTGTCGCGGTTCTTGGCCAGGCTGTACATGTGCCACATAGAAAAAGGTGTCGAAACGTTTGGGGTTATCTGGGGGAGTAATCCAGTTGGCCCACGGGCGCAACTGGCTGGCATCCAATTGAGCGCCGGTTTCTTCGAAGATTTCACGTCTGGCTGCGGCCAACAACGTTCCGGCATCGAGTATCGCCTGCTGCTCGTCCTTTTCCCAGATCGAAGAGTCTTTCCACAACTGTGCGTGCTCCACGGCAAGTGCGCGGTCAATCGCCTCAGTCTGCGCCTCGGCCACGTCTTGCGCATCAACCCGTCCGCCAGGATAAACAACCATTCCGGCGGCGAAGTCCATGGTGGAGACACGGTGCTGGATGAAGACCTCCAGCCCTTGCGCCGCCTCCCGAATCATCAGGACGCTGGCGGCACGACGTGGTGTCACGTGCTGGTTCTTCGGGGCAGTTGAGCTGGAATCCATAATTTCTAGTATGGCCGAGAAGTGGCGGGGAAGGGTGCACGATGACGAACTGGTGCAGCTCGGAGAACTCATCGTCCTGTCGGCGAGGCGCGCTAAGGCGAGACCAGGTACCGGTCATTCTCCGTTGTCCAGCGGTTTTAGAGCCCACCGGCTCGATGTAGTGTGGGTCACAACGAGTGGTGGTCAGAGAGGGTTTGTCATGTTTGAGCTCAACGAGGAACAGCGTGAGCTGGTCGAAGCGGTTCGCGACTTCGCCGCAGAGAAAATCGCACCCCACGCTTTGGAATGGGATGCGAAGGAGCATTTTCCCGTTGATGTACTTGCTGAGGCCGGCGAACTAGGAGTCGGCGGCATCTACGTAAGCGAGCAATACGGTGGCTCCGGACTGACGCGTAGCGATGCCGTACTGATTTTTGAAGAATTATCAAAGGCCTGCCCGACCATTGCCGCCTACATTTCCATCCACAACATGGTGGTGTGGATGATCGATAGCTACGGAAACGACGAACAGCGTGCCGCATGGCTCCCGACCATGACAACAATGCATGACCTTGGCTCCTATTGCCTGACCGAACCGGGGGTCGGATCGGACGCGGCCGCGCTCAGTACCAGTGCCGTCTTGGACGGGGACGAATACGTCCTGAATGGGGCGAAGCAGTTTATTTCAGGTGCTGGTTCTTCCGCACTGTATTTGGTCATGGCGCGCACCGCGAATACCGGTGCGCGGGGAATTAGCGCATTCCTTGTTCCGGCCGGTACGCAGGGGCTGTCTTTCGGGCCTAAGGAAAAGAAGATGGGCTGGAACGCACAGCCAACGCGCCAAGTCATCATGCAGGACGTGCGAATTCCTGCAGGCAACCTCTTGGGTGCCGAGGGCGAAGGTTTTTCCATTGCGATGCGCGGGCTGAACGGCGGACGATTGAACATCGGCGCCTGCTCGATCGGCGGGGGACAGCTCGCCTTGGAAAAGTCCGTGGCGTATCTCAAGGAACGTGAGGCTTTTGGCGGCCCGCTGACCAAACAGGAAGCTTTGGTGTTCAAGCTGGCCGACATGGATATGGAGCTAGAGGCCGCGCGCACTTTGCTGCGCCGTGCGGCAGCGGCACTGGATGCGAAGGCTCCAGATGCAGTGCGGCTCTGTGCCATGGCTAAGCGGGTGGCAACCGATGCCGGATTTAACGCCGCCAATACTGCCATCCAATTACACGGTGGCTATGGCTACCTCAGCGAATATGGGCTGGAAAAGATTGTCAGGGATCTGCGGGTGCACCAGATCCTAGAAGGCACCAATGAAATCATGCAACTGATCGTGGGGCGCGGATTGATCGAGTCCTAGCAGCCAAGGCAGTTCAGAGCCCAAGCCCTGACAAAAACCGCACCACGCGGGCGCGCTCGTTTTTATTCAGGCCCAGAAGCGGTCGCGGGAGGCACGAACGCTGAACGCGCCCCAGATGTTCAGCGATCGCTGCGACGACACGCAAGCTACCACCAAGCTCGGTGAATAACTCCCACAGCGGAGCCCCAGACATGCCGATTCGGCCAGTGCTTCAGTAGTGTTGTCCGCTTAGGCGGCAACGGATGGAACTGGCGGAATTTTTATTGAGGCGATGCCCGGTAACTCTGCGAGGCGTCGATGGAAATCGAAACTAAAAGTGAAATGCGTGGTGCCAGGATTGTCGTAGACGACCACCGGTAGATCACTGTGTTCGGCCAGCGTACGAAATAGTTCGAAGACATCTGCCTCGGTTAATGGCTGGTAGCTCATCGGTGCCAGCAGAAGTCCCGCCGTTCCGGCACGTTGCGCGGCCACGGCGTGAGTGATGACTTACGAGGTGCGCAGGGCTCCAATGCCAACAAAAATCGGCGTGTTTCCGACATTATCAACTGCCAGCTGAGCTACTCGGGCTCATCCGCACTATCATCAACGAGCGGGGTCAGTGGGAATGCGCTGAGGCTTGTGAACATCATCGAGCCTTTCGTGACAGCCGAGGCCTTGGAGATTAGCTCTCTTCTTGAGCGCATCACTTCTTACGGCAGCACAGTGAGCGAGCTCATTCGAGATGGTTGCGGCGGCTTTCTTCGTCAGGGGACTGGGAATTCCTGTGGCGTGGGAAACGCGATTCGAAGGCGAAGAAGACATGTACGCACGGCGTCTTTGCAAAAATGCACGGTGATTAAAGCATTCTGTGCGCAAAATCCGTTGACTGGTTGAGCAGACCGTCATAGCTTTGATTTGTAACCTGAATCACCTTTCAGGTTTGGGGAATCACACTCCGCACAATTTCACTTCGGGACCTGCTCCAAGCACTGGACGCCCCGCGAGGAAAGGCTAGACACGTGAAGCGAAGCAGCAAGGTCGTAACGGCCCTGACACTAAGCGCTGGCTTGGCATTAACCGCCTGCGCACCCACCGCCGAAACCGGAACCAGCGCAGAAGGCGGCGACGCCGCAAAGACTGTCAATGTCGGCATTGTTTACTCGAAGACCGGCCCACTAGCGGCCTATGGGGACGCCTACTACGAGGGGCTGCAAGCCGGCCTGGACTACGCCACCGAAGGCACGAACAAAGTCGGCGATACCGAACTGAATATCACCTATCACGACGATGGCGGAGATCCGGACAAAGCGGTCACCGTCGCCAAGGAACTGATCGGCAAGGACTACAAGATCCTGGCGGGAACCGCCTCATCGGGAATCGCACTGAAACTCGTGGAGCAGGCAGCGCAGAACAAGGTTCTTTACATTTCCGGCCCCGCAGCTTCGGATGCCATTACCGGCGCCAACAAGTACACCTTCCGCTCCGGACGCCAGTCCATGCAGGACGTGGCCACCGCTGGTACCTTCGTTGATGACCTGAAGGACAAAAAGGTCACCGTGTTCGCTCAGGACAACGCGTTCGGGCAGGGCAACTTGGCCGCCGTTGACGCGATCCTCGGCATGGAGGGTGCCAAAGTCAGTTCCATCCTCGTTCCCGAGGACGTCACCGAATTCACCCCATTCGCCCGCCAGCTAGTCGACGCCAAACCTGACTTGGTCTTCGCGGCCTGGGCTGGGGCGACCTCCGGATCCATGTGGCAGGCGCTGGACCAGCAAGGAGCGTTCGACGTTGCCCCCATCGTCACTGGGCTCGGCGACGTAGCAACCTACGGGGCCTTCGGCGACGCGGGTGAAAAGATCTCCTTCCTGAACCACTACTTCCCGGGTGCTGCCGGAACCGACGTTGAAAAGGCCATGATCTCCTCCATCGAAGAGGCTGGCAAAGAAGTGGACCTATTCTCCCCCGATGGATTTGTCGCCGGACAGATGATCGTCCAGGCAGTAGCCGAGGGTGGAGAAGACGTCGAGAAGATGGTCACCTCGCTGGAAGGCTGGAGTTTCGAAGGACCTAAGGGGGAAACCACCGTGCGTGCCTCGGACCATGCGCTGATCCAGAAGATGTATCAGGTCTCCTTGTCCAAGGATGGCGAGAAGTGGATTCCGGAACTCGTGGAAACCGTGCCGGGCGAAGAAGTGGCAACTCCAGAGGTCGTCAACTAGGCCTCACAGTCCACGCGTCAAAATCTCACAAAGGTAAACCCCATGCAGAAGACAACACCAGCCCTGGAGCTCCAGGGCGTGGGACTGCAGATCGGTGGAGCTCGCATCCTGGAAGATGTCAGCTTCACCGTGCAGCCCGGCGAAATGATCGGTGTGATCGGACCCAACGGCGCCGGAAAAACGACCTTGTTCAACCTCATCTCCGGGGTGCTCAAGGCCACTAGCGGAACCATCGCAATGTCCGGACGCACCATGGACAAGCTGCCGATCCACGCCCGAGCAGCCGCCGGGCTGGGGCGAACCTTCCAAACTTCTTCACTGTTCCCCGGACTGGACGTCACCGAAAATATTCGGCTTGCCGCCCAATCCAAACTCGGAAAATCACTGTCGCTGCTCAGCTTCCCGCGCCGCGCGGACGCGGCCGGAGCGATTGCCGAGCACTGCATTAAACAAGTTGGCTTAGAAGCCAAGTCGCATGCCCGAACGGCAGATCTTTCCCATGGAGACAAGCGCAAGGTGGAGATCGCCATGCTGCTCGCGGCGGACCCGGCGGTGATCCTGCTCGATGAACCCATGGCCGGAGTCGGCTCCGGCGATGTCCCGGGACTGGTAGAAATCATTCGGCGGATGCACCGCGAATCGGGACGCACCTTGATGATGGTCGAACACCACATGGACGTGGTTCTCGGATTGGCAGACCGCGTGGCGGTCATGCACAACGGCAGCCTGCTCGCCATCGATGAACCGGACGCAATTATTGCCAATGAAACGGTACAAAGCGCCTATCTCGGACAGGGAGCAGCTTAGATGAGCCAGGAAAGCATTCAACCTATCTTGCGGGTGCGCGGCCTGCATGCCGCCATCGACGGATCCCAAGTGGTGGACGGTGTCGACCTCGAGGTCCCGGCCACCGGCATTACCGCGCTGCTCGGCCGTAATGGTGTGGGCAAGACCAGTACGATCAAGGCAATTATCGGCCTGGTTCAGCGTACCGGCGGAACCATTGAGCTAGCCGGAGAACGCATAGACAAGGTTCCCACCCATAAGATCATCCAACGCGGTGTGGGCTACGTACCCGAAGACCGCGAGGTGTTCTCCGCGCTGAGCGTGGCCGAAAATCTGAAACTTGCCGAACGCGACGAACACCCCAACCGCCAGCTGGTCGAAGAACTCTTCCCCGACCTGGTCAAGCGCGCAAGCCAAACGGCCGGTTCACTCTCGGGCGGGCAACAGCAGATGGTTTCGCTGGCACGGGCGCTGCTGAACGTGAATAAATTGCTGCTGGTGGATGAGCCAACCAAGGGGCTTGCACCAAAGATTGTGCAGGAAGTTGCCGAGGCTCTCGCGGTAGCGGCGCACAGCGTGCCGATTCTGCTGGTGGAACAAAACCTCTCGGTGGTTCGCCAGCTAGCGGCCGGTGCCATCATTTTATCCGGAGGCAAAGTCGTGCACCGCACCGATTCGGCCACCGAGTTTCTCGACGATGAGGCGCTGACCCAACGTTTCCTGGGTGTGCAAAGCGAAGAAGCGCTGGAGCAGGCAGTGGAAACAAGCAATGGAGGGATGCTATGAGCACCCTGATACTTCTACTGATTACCGGCGTCGGACTCGGCGCCCTGTATTTCCTGGTGGCTTCCGGGCTGTCACTGATCTACGGGTTGATGGGCGTGCTGAACTTCGCCCACGGTGCGTTTCTGACATTAGGGGCCTTCGTCTCCTGGGAAATGTCGCGCAGAATCGGCGAAGGAACTTGGCTCACTTTCATCATCACCTTGGTGATCGGTGCTGTGGTGGGCGGGGTTTTCGCGGCCCTGACCGAATTTGCGCTCATCAGACCGCTGTACAACCGGCATATTGAGCAGGTGCTGGTCACCGTCGGATTGTCTCTGGCGGCAGTGGCAATCTTCGAAGGCGTCTGGGGGACCGACCCGCAGTACACCAAGGGACCTGAATGGTTCACCCGGACCACCGACGTACTGGGCGCACAGGTTCCCAACGACCGGTTCGTCACGATCATCGTCGCGGCACTAGTGCTGCTGGGTGTGGTGCTGTTCTTGAAGAAGACCCGTTATGGAATGATCATCCGCGCCGGCGTGGAGAACCGATCAATGGTTACCGCGCTGGGCATCGATGTACGCAAAGCCTTCACCTTGGTCTTCACCATTGGCGGTGCCGCAGCCGGTATCGGCGGGGTGCTGGCCAGCCACTACTTCGGTTATGTATCCCCGGCCTTGGGCGGATCCCTGTTGATCTTCGCGTTTATCGTGACGGTAATTGGCGGACTCGGCTCACTCTCCGGGGCAGCCATAGCCTCCGTGGTGGTCGGAGTGCTGCAACAGATCACAAACTTCTATTGGGGTGTGGGTGACTTCGTGGTGATCGTGCTGTTGGCGGTCGTCCTGTTGACCAAACCCACCGGACTGATGGGGAAGCCAGCATGAGCCCTGAACCTACGAACACCTTGCCTACTGAAGAATCGACCGGCGAGCGCCGTGAACCAACCGCGGCGGCCATGGACAAAGTGGCCCGTCGGGTCCGAGTCCAGCCCTCGGACCGGGTGAAAAAACCCGGCTACAGAATTGGAGCGTGGGTGCTAGGTCTGCTGGGATTGTTGCTCATGGCGGCGCTGCCGCTGTTGAACATTTCAATTCCAGGCATCCTGCCTACCCCTACTTATCAGCCAGGGTCGCTGCAACTGCTGGCGATGTGCATGCTGATGGCTGCCGCAGCGCTGAGCTATCACCTGCTCATTGGCGTGGCCGGGCTGCTGTCCTTCGGACACGCACTGTATTTTGGTGCCGGATCCTATGGGCTGGCGATTATTCTCAACAACCTAGGCCTGCCGCTGCTGCCCGCCATGGGATTGACATTGGTGGTGGCATTGGTGCTTTCCACCTTGACGGGGATGGTCGCGCTGCGGGTGACTGGCATTCCGTTTGCCATGGTGACCTTGGCTTTCGCCCAAGCCGGAAGTGTCTTGGTGCGCCGTAATCCTGGCGGTGCCACCGGCGGTGAAGAGGGCGTGAGCCCCGATACCGCTGGTATCCCGGATTTCTTGATTGGCGTGGCGAATACCCGGAATCTCTACTGGCTTTCACTGCTGACCTTGCTGGTGGTGATCGTGGTGGTTACTTGGGTGCAGTCATCTCGCGCCGGGCATGTGGCCGCCGCTGTACGCGAGAACGAGTTGCGTGTGCGGGTGCTGGGATTGCAGCCATACTGGGCGAAGCTGCTGATCTTCGTGGTGGCCGGTGTGCTGGCGGCGGCGGTCGGCATGGTGTTCGTGCTCTTGCAGTCCGGAACGGTGCCCCGGCAGGTCTCTGCGGACTTCACGATCACCTTGCTGGTGATGGTGGTGCTCGGCGGGGTCGGCTCGAAGTGGGGTGCGGTGATTGGCGGGGTGTTATACACGCTGTTGGATCAGCGGTTGAGCGCTTTCGCGAACTCCAGCGCCGTGGAGTCGTTGCCGGCGTTCTTGCATGTGCCATTGTCTGAACCGCTATTTATTCTCGGAACTCTCTTTGTGCTGGTGGTGCTGTTCATGCCCGGTGGTTTGACCGGTGCGGTACGCCGGTTGCGTGGGCGTTTCACTCGCAATCCTGCAGCTAAGCAGAATTAAGGATCGATCATGAGAAATGATCAGGGACTTCATACGTTGGGATGCTGGACTACCGATCGGTCGCTGAGCACCCCGGAACGCATTGCCATCGATGACCGTGGAGTGCGGACCACATACCGGGAGCTTGAACGCCGGGCGAGCGCCTTAGCTGCGAAGTTCGAGGCCGCGGGTTTTGGCGTGGGGGATCGGATTGCCACGCTCTCGGGGAACAGTGCCGACCAAGTGGTGTTGTTTTTCGCCTGCGCCAAGGCCGGGCTGGTGCTGGTGCCGCTTTCCTGGCGGCTGACCGCTGCGGAGCTACGGGAGCAATTGTCGATTGCCGACCCATCGCTGTGGGTGGTGGAAGACGAGTTCCAGACGCTGGCCGAACAGAGCAATGCGCAGCTGTTGCAGCCGGTACCCGTGCTCACCATGGGACCGGCGGGAGTCGAAGCAAGCATCGAAGGATCTGCGCGGAAACGCAATGAACTGCGTGGCTGCGCCCCGACCGACGATGATCCATTGCTGATGGTGTTCACCTCGGGCTCCGAGGGGAAAGCCAAGGCCGTGGTGCTGACCCACGCAAATTGCTTCTGGAACAATTTGGCTCTCTCGCGCACGGTGGACCTCACCAGCCAGGACACTATTCTGGCGGTGCTTCCGCAGTACCATTTGGGCGGCTGGAATATCCAGCCGTTGTTAGCCTGGTGGGTCGGTGCCACGGTAGTACTTGAACGGACGTTCGATGCCGGACGGGCACTGCAATTGCTGGAGGACCGCAAGGTCACCATGATGATGGGGGTGCCCGCGCATTACCGAATGCTGGCTACCCATCCGGAGTTTGAATCAACCGATCTGGCCGCATTGCGACTGGCAGTAGTGGGCGGGGCACCGATGCCTCCAAGCCTGCTGCGTTGCTGGCATGGACGTGGTGTGGCGCTGGTCCAGGGCTATGGGCTGAGCGAAGCGGGACCGAATGTCTTGTGCCTGTCCAGCGAAGAGGCGATGAGCAAGATTGGTTTCGCCGGGCGGCCCTACCCGCACGTGAAGGTGAAACTTGTTCATGCGGTCACCGGCGAAGAAATCCACGGAGCCGGTGCTGGCGAACTGCTGGTGAACGGTCCGAGCGTATCTCCGGGGTATTTTCGTGACAGCGCCGCGAGCGCCCAAGTTTTTGTTGACGGGTGGCTGCACACCGGAGATCTGGTTCAACGGGATGGCCAAGGGTACCTGAAGGTTATTGACCGGATTAAGGACCTGTACATTTCCGGTGGGGAAAATGTCTCGCCTACCGAGGTGGAACAGGTGCTGCTGACTCATCCTGCGGTGGCCGAGGTTGCGGTCATCGGGGTTCTGGATGACAAGTGGGGTGAGGTGGGGCAAGCCTGGGTGGTTCTGCAGGCGCGAGCTCATGCCGATGCCGTGGAGCTAGCGGCGCATTGCGCCAAACAGCTGGCCAGATACAAGATTCCGGCAACGTTCAGGTTTACCTCCGCGCTGCCACGGATCGGAATTGAAAAGGTTTCGCGGCAGAAATTGCGTGAACTGCAACGGGCTGAACAACTCTTAACGCGGCAGGAGGATCAGCGATGAGCACCGTAACACCTAGGACTCAACGGGGCACTCGTACGCGCAGCAAGATTCTGGCGGCCGCCGAGAAGGTGTTTGCCACTTTGGGCTATCACGACGCGTCGATTGTGAAGATCACCGAATGCGCCGGAGTGGGGTTGGGAACCTTTTACCTGTATTTTGCAGGCAAGCAAGAGATCTTTGATGAAGTCGTCGAGGATCTGAACCGGCGGGTGCGCATGGCGATGGCTGAAGCCTCGGCTGCGGAAGAAAACAGATTTGCCGCAGAGCGGGCGGGGTTCAAGGCCTTCTTCCACTTCACCGCGCAGCATCCTGCGTTGTATCGGATCATCCGGCAGGCGGAGTTTGTCTCGCCGGGGGCGTTGCGTAAGCACTACAGCAAGATTGTTGAAGGGTACATCCAAGGCCTCGAAACCTCGCAGCAGGCGGGGCAGATCCGGGCAATGAACCCGGAAGTAGCCGCCTGGGCATTAATGGGTATCGGCGAATTAGTGGGTATGCGCTGGGTGCTGTGGGAAGGAACCGAGGACTCTTCGGGGCACCGCCCCGAGATGCCCGAGGATGTATTCGAAGAAATGATGAACTTTATTGATCGTGCGTTGGCGCCAACCGGCTCGCAACCAACCGTGGAAGGTTTAGCCCCATGACCGAAACTAAGACAACATCAGCCCCAGCCGTGAAAACCTTGGCTGGACGCACTGCACTGATCACCGGCGGGGCGTCGGGTATCGGCTTGGCCTGCGCGAAGAAGCTGAGCGCGCAGGGGGCAGCTGTCACGGTGGCAGATTTGAACGAGGAATTAGCTAACGAGGTGGCGCAAAGCCTCGAGGGCAAGGCGTGGGCCGTAGACCTGTCTGACACCAAGGCGTTGGAAGAACTGAGTCTGGATACCGACATTCTGATCAATAATGCCGGGGTGCAGCGGGTGGCCCCGATTCATGAGTTTGATCCCGAAGCGTGGCGGCTCATTCACCGGCTGATGCTCGAATCCCCGTTCTTGCTGATCCGTGCGGTGCTTCCTGGAATGTATGAACGCGGGTTTGGGCGCATCATCAACCTCTCCAGTGTCCATGGTCTGCGGGCCAGCGCCTTCAAAAGCGCGTATGTCTCGGCGAAGCACGGTCTTGAAGGATTGTCCAAGGTCACCGCACTGGAAGGTGCTGAGCACGGAGTAACAAGTAACTGCGTCAACCCCGGATATGTGCGCACCGCACTGGTGGAGAAGCAGATCGCGGACCAATCCAAATTCCATGGCATTGCTCCGGCCGAAGTGGTGGAGAAGATCATGCTCACCGAGGCGGCGGTCAAACGCCTGGTGGAGCCCGAGGAGGTCGCCTCGTTGGTTTCCTGGTTGGCGCAGGAGGATGCGGGAATGGTCACCGGCGCGTCCTACACCATGGACGGCGGGTGGAGTGCCCGATGACTGAAAGCACCTACCGCACCGAATTGGTGCCGGTCAACGGCGGCAACATGCAGGTGGGATTGTGGGGTCCTCAGGATCCACAGGTGCCCACGGTACTGCTGATTCATGGAGTGACCGCCTCGCACAAGGCCTGGGGCATGGTGGCGCAAGCGCTGCCCGGCGTGAGGGTGATCGCCCCGGATCTGCGCGGCCGCGGTCGCAGCAATCAGCTGCCCGGACCGTACGGAATGCCGGTGCATGCCGCGGATCTGGCACGCCTGATGGAGCATTTCGAGTTGGGGTCGATCCCGGTCATCGGCCATTCGATGGGTGCATTCGTTTCCTTGGTGTTCGCCGACCTGCACCCCGACTTGGTTTCCTCGGTGTTGCTCGTTGATGGGGGACTGCCCTTGCAGGTGCCTGAGGGGTTGGACGATGAACAGATTATCGACGCGGTCTTGGGCCCGGCGGCGCAAAGACTGTCGATGACCTTCGGGTCGCTGGGCGACTACAAGGAATTCTGGAGGCCGCATCCTGCCTTCGCCGATAACTGGAATGAGCTGGTTGAGGACTACATCGACTACGACTTGGATGGGCAAGCCCCGAATCTCCGGCCTGCCACTAAATATCGCGCGTTGGCCGAGGACACCGCGGAGCTTCATCGTGGAGCCTCGCTGCTCAAAGCCTTGGAAGAGCTGCACCATCCGGTCACCTTCCTGCGCTCGCCGAAAGGGCTGATGGGTGCCGAACCAGGATTGTATACGGCAGATTATGTGAAGTCGTGGGCGCAGAAGTTGCCGGGACTTCAAACCCATGAAGTGCCCGAGACCAATCACTACACGATTGTCATGGATGCTCCCGGGCGCAATGTGGTGGCGGGCCATATCCGCGCGATGCTAAGGCACTGCGCAGATGCCGTTTAAACGCATGAGTCCAGGGACAACAAAGCCCGGGATGCCACCTATCCAACGATAGGGCGGCATCCCGGGCTTGTCTTTCTAGTTGCTGTTATTTAGTCGCAAGTTCGGGGGTGCTTCCCAATTGCGCGGTTGGCACTCGGTAGGTCTCGCGAGCGGTCAACGCGGAAATCGCTGAAATCAACGCAATTGCGGCAGTGAACAGGCTGATCTTGACCCAGCCACCTGGCTCCAGACCGCCCATGGCCGCCACGATGGACGGAGCAAACCCGGCCATGAGGAAGCCGAGCTGCGTGCCGATCGCCAGTCCCGAGAAACGCACCTTGGAGGAAAACATCTCCGCGTAGAAGCTGGGCCACACGGCATTGGCCGCTGCATAGGCGCAGGAGAAGACCGCCACAGAGAGAACGAACTGCAAGAGCGTATTGTTTGTCTCCATGCTGCGAAGGTAGAACGGCATGATGACCGCCGAGGCAATGGCCCCATAAATGAAGACCGGCTTGCGGCCGATAATATCTGCCAATTTGCCGAACAACGGCTGGGTAAACAGTGCGCCGATATTGCCGGCGACCACCAGCCAGAGGGTGATCGAGGCGTCCATATTGCCGATGTTCTTGCCGTAGGAGATGGCAAGTGTTCCGTACACGGTGGATACCGCGGCGATGAAAGCGCACAACACCACGCGCAAAACGTCTTTCCAGTGGAACTTCAGCAGTACCGCCAGTGGCAGTTTGGCAATGTTGTTGTTCTTCTTGGCTTCTTCGAACTCCGGGGTTTCATGCAGCGAGCGGCGGATGAAGAAGGTCACCAGCACCACTACGGCCGAGAGCCAGAACGGGATGCGCCAGCCGATGCCGTACTTGATGTCGTCGGGCAGTGCCACCACTGGAATGAAGATCAGAGCCGCAAGGATTTGGCCGCCCTGGGTGCCGGTCAGGGTCCAGGAGGTGAAGAAGCTGCGTCGGTGATCGGGTGCGTGTTCCAAGGTCATCGAGGAGGCACCGGCTTGCTCGCCGGCCGCCGAGAGGCCTTGGCAAAGGCGTGCGAGAACCAGCAGGATGGGGGATAGCCAACCGACCTGGTCGAAGGTAGGCAAGCAGCCAATTGCGAATGTCGAGGCGCCCATGAGCACCAGCGTGAACATCAGCACCTTCTGGCGGCCGATGCGATCGCCGAAGTGGCCCAGGATCACCGCGCCAATGGGGCGGGCAATGTAGGCGAACCCGAAGGTGGCCAGCGACATGACCGATGCATTGGCATCGGCGTCAGGGAAGAAAATATGCGGGAAGATCAGCGCCGCGGCCGAGCCGAAGATGAAGAAATCGTAGTATTCCACTGCGCTTCCCATAAAACTGGCAACGGCTGCCTTGACGGGGGTGCGTTTCCCGGCGCCGGGCACCTCGGACGCCGACGGTTCACGTGTGGATGGCATCGGAAAACTCCTTTGTTTGCTGAGTGACGAACGCTGAAATCATAAACAGTGTGCGCTATGCGTACAGTTGTACGGAATGTGTACGTTGATATAGAGTAGATGTAAATCACAGCTGAGGCAACACCTGCGTCAAGCATGACGGAAAGTTGGGTAATACGGTGAGTACTCTTACTCAGTCATTTTTAGTCGGACTCATAGGCGATGGCGTGTTGCCATCGCTGACCCCGCCCATGCATGAACGGGAAGCGGATGCGCATTCGCTGCGCTACCTCTATCGCCCCATTGATCTCACGGTTCTTGACCGCCCCGGCGACGATGTGGGGAAGCTTTTGAAGTCCGGCGCCGAACTGGGATTTAACGCCTTCAACATCACTCATCCCTGCAAGCAATTGGTGATCACCCACCTGGACGAGATCAGCGACAACGCCAAGGCCATCGGCGCGGTGAACACGGTGCTCATCAAGGACGGTAAATTCCACGGATACAATACCGATGCCTCTGGATTTGGTTGGGCGCTTGCTACCGGCCTTCCCGGAGCCACCTTGGACAAGGTGTTGCAACTCGGCGCAGGAGGAGCCGGCGCGGCAGTCGCCTATGCGCTGCTCGATGCCGGAGTCAAGGAACTGTTCCTGGTCGATCCGGATGCATCCCGAGCTAGCGAACGAGCCGGAGAGCTGGCCATCCACTTCCCTGAGGCCACAATTACGCCCGCCAGCCCGGAAGAAGCACCGGCGCTGCTGGCGAAGGTAGATGGGCTGCTCAACGCGAGCCCCATCGGAATGCATCACCACCCGGGACTTCCACTTGATATTTCCGGACTCCACTCCCGGCAGTGGGTTGCCGACTGCGTCTATCGTCCGGTGGATACCGAACTGATCACCGCAGCCCGCGAACTCGGATGCAAGGTGCTGGACGGCGGAAATATGGCTGTCGGCCAGGCAGTGGATGCCTTCGGCATTATCACCGGGCTGACCCCCGATGCGCCTCGAATGCGCGCCCACCTTCTAGAGATGCTGGAAGCTGGACTCTAATGCGCACCTCAATCGCCACGGTGTGCCTCTCGGGCACGCTGGAAGAAAAGATGCTCGCCTGCGCCAAGGCAGGGTTTGACGGAATTGAGATCTTTGAGCAAGACCTCACCGTCAGCCCCATGTCGCCCGAGGAAGTCAAAGCACTTGCTCAGCGTTTGGGACTGACCCTGGACCTTTTCCAGCCATTCCGCGATTTCGAGGGCGTAGAAGAAGAAATACTGCTGGCAAATCTGCGCCGCGCCGAAGCGAAATTCCAGCTCATGCAACGTCTGGGCATGGATCTCATCCTGCTCTGCTCGAACGTGGGCACCGCGACCATCAATGATGACGAGCTATTCGCCGAGCAGATTCGCCGGTTGGCGGATGTTGCCGCACGCTATGGAGTCCGCATCGCCTACGAGGCGCTGGCCTGGGGTAAATATGTGGACACCTATCAGCACTCGTGGAAAATTGTGGAGCTGGTGGACCGCGAGAATGTGGGGCTGTGCATCGACAGTTTTCATATTCTTTCCCGAGGTGATGATCCGGCTCAGATCGCCCAGATCCCGGGAGAAAAAATCTTCTTCGTTCAGCTTGCTGACGCCCCGGTTCTCACCATGGATATTCTTTCCTGGTCCCGCCACTACCGGGTGTTTCCCGGTGAAGGTGGCTTCGAGCTGGATGCGTTCCTGGGCCATCTGGTGCGTTCGGGATACTCCGGAATCGTTTCGCTTGAGATCTTCAATGACGTGTTCAGGCAATCGAATGTGGAGCGGACGGCAGTTGACGGGCTGCGCTCGTTGATATGGTTGCAGGCTCGCACGGCCGCACTGCTTGGCAGTACCGCGCAGGAATTCCCGTTAAAACTTGATTCACTTCCCGGCGTTCAGCAAGCCATCGGGTTCGACTTCGCCGAAATCCGGACCGAAGATCCTGAACTGATCGCCGGAATGCTCGCGCAATTGGGATTCTCGTTCCTCGGCCAGCATCGGCGCAAGCCAGTACAGCTCTGGCGCGCCGGAAACGCACGGATTATCGTCAACTCGCAACGCAGCCGCGGCGTGACCGCAACCGTATCCGGACTCGGCGTACAGGTCCCTGATCCTGTCGCCGGGCGTGCACGCGCAAAGGACTTGCTGGCCAAACCGGTGCTGCGGCACCACACCAGTGACGAGCAGGAACTCGCGGGCTTCAGAGCCCCGGATGCCACGGAAGTATTTTTTGGATCGGTTGCCGGGACCAGTCTTTGGGAAACCGAATTCGGGGCGCACCGCCAGACAACCGCGGAAGCGCAACACGGCAGCATCGCCGGAATCGACCATATTAACCTTGCACAACCGTGGCAGGCATTCGACGAATCGGTATTGTTCTACACCAGCGTGCTGAACTTGAAGGCAAGGCCTGGAACCGAGGTACCAAGCCCCATGGGCCTAGTGCGCTCCCAGGTGCTACGCACCGATGATGGCTGCGTGCGCCTGGCACTAAATATTGTGCCCAAGGGGCTGGAAGCGGCGATCGAAAGCCACCACGAATACCCCGAACACGTTGCACTGCATACCGACGATGTGGTGGCCTTGGCTCGCCGGGCCCAGCGGGCCGGCATGGAGTTCTTGCAAGTTCCGGCCAACTACTATGAGGATCTAGCCGCGCGTTTCGACATTGATGAACAGTCGCTGGCCACACTGAAGGAACTGAACTTGCTATATGACAGGGATGAGCGCGGCGAGTTCCTGCATTTCTACACAGCCACTGTGGGCAACATGTTCTTCGAGGTGCTTGAACGCCGTGACGGCTACGATGGATATGGGGCTCCGAACGCCCCAATTCGCCTAGCGGCGCAGTTCGAACACAACCGTTTCGACCGGCATTAGGCATTCGGTCGGCAAGGCAATTGAGTGAAAATGGGGACCCCTATCGTGGCGGAGCAACCTGACTATTACGTTAAGTCAGCAGAGAAGACCTTAGCGGTTCTTCTTGCGTTCAACGGCGAAAGCTCGGCCCTGACGGTCTCACAGGTGGCGGCCGCTACCGATCAGACGCGGGCCTCTGCTCGCAGGTTCCTGCTCACTCTCGTTGATCTGGGATACCTCGCGGTCGAGGGGAACACTTATCGACAGACTCCACGAGTACTGGATGTGGGTGCTTCTTACCTTTCGGGTCTCACCTTGCCGCGTGCCGCGATTTCGCACCTGCAGCAGTTGGCTCGCGAGTTGGATGAAACTAGCTCCCTGTGCGTCCTCGAAGGCCAGGACATCTTGTATGTGGAGCGTGTTTCGGCACCGCGCCTGCATCAAATGAATGTCTCGATTGGCAACCGGCTGCCAGCCTGGGTCACATCGACGGGCCGCGTGCTGATCGCGAATCTGAGCGCTGGAGAACGCGAAGAGTTCTTACAGAGCATTGAACTGCGCAACTACACCGAACATACGGTGGGCAGCCTGGAGGACTTACGCGCGGAACTGGATCTAGTAGCCGAGCAGGGCTGGTCGCTGGTCAACCAAGAACTTGACGAAGGCCTACGTGGGCTGGCGGTGCCGGTCTATCGCGGAAGCCAACTTCTTGGGGCGCTTAACGTATCGGTGCAGTCGGGCCGCGCCGACGCGGCGACGATTGCCGAAACCATGCTCCCGGCTTTATACAGGTCGGCGAAGGATATCGCAGGTGACTTCGGGGGCCGGGTGGGCTAGCGTCGACCCATGGCGATCATCCAAGGAATCCGCCCAAGGCGTTGCTGAGGGTCGTTTCCAAATGGAGCCGTTCCCGTCGCGCTGGACGATCTAGATTTATAGCGTCATATCTTGTGGAATTCCCAATACGGAAGACACGACTGGAGATCGGGCCTAAGCAGGCGGGTAGAGCAAGGTTCCAACCGTCGCAACGCTGACGATGATTAGCGTACCGAGCAAGCCCAGAAGTAACGCTTGGCCACCGGATTTCACGATACTACGAAGGTGCACGCCAAGGCCGAGCGCGAACATGGCGGCCGCGAGTAGCAGCGTCTGTGCGCTCTGTGCAATCGAGAGCGCGGATTCTGGGAGCACGCCGGTGGTGCGCAACAACATGGCAGCGATAAATCCTAGGACGAAAAGTGGTACGAGCGGAGGGTTTTTCCCGCCTTCTACCGAGTGCTTGCGACGCATGTAAATACCGAGCCCGGCGATGATCGGAGCCAGCAGGGCTACGCGTGCAAGTTTCACGGTTACTGCCACCGCGAGGGCTGCGGCACTTACCGAACCGCCGGCAGCGACAACCTGAGCAACCTCATGGGTTGACGCGCCGATAAGCATTCCGGTGCTGCGATCGTCCAGGCCTAATAGGGCTCCGAGCAATGGCATGGCTGGAATCATCAGCGTCCCAAAAAGTACTACTAATCCAATTGCGGTGGCCACCTGATCCTGTTTGGCACGTGTCACGTTTTCGGTCGCCGCCACTGCAGCTGCGCCGCAAATTGAGAATCCGGTAGCGATCAGCAAGCGTTGCGGTAAATCTATGCCCATCTTCCCGCCAATCCATAACGTCAGGGCAAAGGTAACGCCGACGGAGAGGACAACGACCAGCAGTACTCCGGGGCCAAGACCGAGAATCGTCCCGAGCGAGAGCTGCAAACCCAGCAGGACGATTCCCAGCCGTAGGAGTCTTTTGGAAGCGATTGTGATGCCCGGGTTCAGTACTTTCGGTATCGGAGCGACATTGCGCCATACCGCGCCGAGAATGATCGCCAGCAAGAGCGCGCTGAGCCCGTTGAGGAATTGGCTGACGAATATGCACAGTAAACCTGTGGCAAGGCATACCGCGAGGCCAGGGATCATCATCCGCCGTTGGCTTGTCACCGCTGGCTGTGGGGAGGGATTTGAGGAACTTTGCTGCTCATTCGTCCCGGGGGCCTGGCTGTTCTTTGGCATACATACAACTTCTCACGCAAGTGGTGTGGACGGTATTCCTTGATTTGCTATCACAGGCATATGATCATGATATGGATCAGCATTCTAATGTCCTGCAGGATATCGCCCAATGGATTCAGATCTCTTCCCTGACCTTGCTGGTAGGTATCGCAGACCATGGTAGTCTCAGCGCCGGGGCGCGGGCTTCCGGGATTGCGCAACCCAATGCCACGCGCGCGCTGAAAACCCTTGAACGCCGTCTGGGCTATCCGCTGGTCATTCGGAAAACCACCGGGTCAACGCTGACAGCTGAGGGCGTTCTCACGGTGCAGTGGGCCCGCGAGGTGCTCAACTCTCTGGAAAATTTGGCTGCCGGGGCCCGCACGCTTGCAACGCCAGGTGAATCCGAACTCGTCTTCGGCGCGAGCATGACCGTAGCCGAATACCTCGCGCCCACATGGATCGGCACGCTGCACCGCAAATTCTCAAAGGTGAAACCACGTATGCGGATCATGAACTCTCAAGATGTCATTTTGGCGGTTCAAAACGGAGAAATGAACTTTGGTTTTGTCGAGACGCCAGAAGTTCCGCAGTCGCTGCGCTACCAAAAGGTCTGGAGCGATGAAATGGTGGTCGTCACCGCTCCATCGCACCCATGGGCGCAACGCACGACGCCGCTCGGACTCCATGAGCTGCAGAGCACGCCGCTGATTGAACGCGAAGATGGTTCTGGTACGCGGGCGTTTTTGGACTATATCGCCCACGTTGAACGCCCCGAGCCGATCGCTGAATTTAATAGCAATTCAACGATCTGCCAGTGCGTGGCCGCGGGCATGGGGCCGGCAGTGCTGAGCCAACTCGCCGTTGAGAGTCAGTTGAGGCTTGGAAACCTGGTTGAGATTCCCTTCGACGGGCCGAGTCTGCTCCGTGAATTTCGTGCGATATGGGTGCGCAGCCACTCGCTGAGTTCCACGGAGCAAGCCTTGCTGGACATCGCCGGGCACTAGTTTCCCGGCGGGTCCAGTTACTTCGGCAGCTTCGAAATTTCGGTTTCCAGCAGTGCCGATAAGCGGCGCACGCCCTCGGAGATCGTCTGTTCATCCACCGCGCAGAAGGCCAAACGCAACTTGTGGTGCGCCGATTCCGAGGAGCTGAACGCGGCGCCGGGAATGAAGATCACACCTGCCTTCACGCCTTCCTGCAGCAGCTCATAGGTGTCGATTCCGGCAGGAAGGGTCAACCAGATAAAGAAACCGCCCTCGGGATGCGTATGGGTGATGCCTGCCGGAAGATACTTGGCCAAAGCTTCGAGCATTGCATTACGCCGGGAACGGTAGAGCTCGTTGTACGTCTGGATCTGTCCGCGCCAGTCATGCTCTTCAAGATAGGCGCTGATGATCATCTGATTGAGCGTTGGCGGGCACAGCGCCACCGCCTCGCCAGCAAGGTAAAAGCGGCGGAACAGGTGAGTTGGTACCGCGGCCCAGCCGATGCGCAGCCCGGGGGAGAGGATCTTGGAGAAGGAGCCCATGTAGATGACGTTCTGCTCATCGAGGCTGCGCAGAGTTGGTACGGCCTCGCCTTCATAGCGCAGCAGGCCGTATGGGTTGTCTTCAAGGATCAGGATGCCTTCTTCGCGGCAGATATCCACGATTTCTGGGCGTCGTTCGGAGGCTAAGGTGATGCCAGATGGGTTGTTGAAGTTCGGAATGGTGTAGAGGAATTTGATCTTTTCGCCGGCCGCGCGTAATTCTTGAATCTTTGTCCGTAGCGCGTCCGGGACCAAGCCGTTTTCGTCGGTGAGCACGGGGGCTGCTTTCACCTGATAGGCCTCGAAAGTGTTCAGTGCTCCCACATATGTAGGGTCTTCGCACAGTACCGTGTCACCAGGGTTGCAGAATACCTTGCAGGCCATGTCCTGCGCCGACTGCGAACCGTTGGTGATGACAACGTCGTCCACCGAAACGTTGGTAATTCCCTCGGCCGCCATGACATCAAGAATCTGTGCCCGCAATTCTGGAGTGCCCAGCCCCGAGCCGTACTGCAGCGCGACATGGCCTTGTTCGGTGATGATCCGCTTGGAGATCTCCCCGATCTTTTCAAGTGGCAGCACCTGCAGATACGGGTTGCCTCCTGCTAACGAAACCAGCGAAGGATCCAGCGACAGCTCGAAGACGTCGCGTACAGCAGACTGCTTGATCCCTGCCGCTCTATCGGAGAAAAGCGTTTCGTGCGTCGTGCGCAGTGCGTCGACTGACTGGTTCGTTGACATGGTCCCCCTCGACCGGCATCTGCCCGTGGGTAACGGGAAGAATAATCCCGCAGGCGGTGGCATACGGGCAAAGTTTTCTATTAGGCTACTTTGGTATTCCAGCAGGAAAATTACCAGATGACAAGAAGTGGCGCTAAATCTCTGGTGCTATTCCTTGTTTTCTGACCCCGCCGCCGGACGCTGATCCAGCCAAGCCTGGACGGCGCTAGGTCGAATGCGACGGTGAGTTCCGCGGTATTCCACCGGAATAATACCGGAATCGGCTAACTTGCGCAGATAGGAATTCGAGATTCCGGCCATCTGCGCGGCCTGCGAGGTGTTCAGCAATAATTCGGTCGTCCCCACGCTGACCGCCTCGCCCGCAGCGAATCGATTGAGCACTTCCAGCAACGCATCATGAGCGTCCTTCGGCAGTTGCAGCGCTGTGCCATTGACAAAGACAGTGGTGTCGCTGGACTCGGCTAGCGCACGACGCAGTCGTTGCGTAGTTTTCTCATCCAGTGCTTCGAAGGTGCGGACCCGACCAAGGGCCGAAGTAGGTGATGCCATATGTTCATCTTGCCTGAGGAAAGAGGAGAATGCATAGATTTTGGACCCGAGGCAACCCGCGAGCTTTCTTGTCGATTATGACCCGAATACGACGAGCGGGGGTTGTGCCACGTTCAGCGGTTACCGTATGGTGGAAATTGTAGGTCTAAAGAAAGTACTGACCAGCCATCTTCCGGCACACCACGACGGAGCGTTTCGCCTTACCTGGCAACGACGGAGTGGGAATTGTGTACAAGGAAGCCTGTTGTCCACCTTAAATGCGTCGGCTCGGGTTCCTTTGCGGTCGGATGAATGGTCATGCGCGTTCCTACGCTATGCCACAAGTTTCGTGGGTACTGCGTTTTCGTCATTCAGAACTTTCTTGAAAGCAGTGACTTTAATGTCTATTGAAACCAGCTCAGACCTGACCACCATCACCGACGAAGAGATCTTCAACGCCCATCTTGGCGGCAAGCTCAGCGTCGCTTCGAAGATGCCCCTCAACTCCAAGCGTGACCTGTCCATTGCCTATACCCCGGGTGTCGCGAAGGTATCGCAGGCCATCGCCGATGATCCTGCAATGCACGCCACTCACACCTGGGCCTCGCGTTTGGTCGCCGTCATCTCGGACGGAACCGCAGTCCTCGGACTCGGTGACATTGGTGCCGCCGCTTCGCTTCCGGTCATGGAAGGCAAGAGCGCCCTCTTCAAGGAATTCGGCGGTCTGGATTCGATCCCATTGGTGCTGAACACCACCGACGTGGACGAAATCGTTGAAACCGTGATTCGCCTGCGCCCTAGCTTCGGTGCGGTGAACCTCGAGGACATCTCGGCACCTCGGTGCTTTGAGATTGAAAAGCGTCTGATCGAAGCACTCGACTGCCCTGTCATGCACGATGACCAGCACGGGACCGCCGTGGTGGTGCTCGCGGCCTTGATCGGTGCAGCCCGCCACACCAAGCGCGAAATCAGCTCGCTGAAGGTTGTCGTCTCAGGTGCCGGTTCGGCCGGCGTGGCCGTCACCAACTTGCTGCTGCAGGCTGGGGTGGCAGATGTGATCGTGCTCGATTCGCGCGGCACCATCCACCGCGAACGCGATGACCTGAACGCGGTCAAGGCCGAACTAGCCGGCCGCACCAACCGCGACGATGTCATGGGCGGCCTCGCAGAAGCTTTGGAAGGTGCCGATGTTGTTGTCGGGTTGTCCTCCTCGCAGTTTGACGAGGCAGCGGTGGCAAAGATGAATAAGGACGCCATCATCTTTGCACTGTCGAACCCAACCCCGGAGATCATGCCGGATGTTGCCAAGAAGTACGCCGCAGTGGTGGCCACCGGACGCAGTGATTTCCCGAACCAGATCAACAACGTGCTCGCCTTCCCAGGTATCTTCCGCGGGGCCTTGGACTCGGGCGCAAAGAAGATCACCGAAGCAATGAAGGTTGCCGCGGCACACGCCATCGCTGAGCTTGTCGGTGATGATTTGGCCGCAGATTTCATCATTCCATCGGCCATCGACGAACGCGTGATGCCAGCAGTTGCCGCCGCAGTTGGCGCACTGGCCGAATCAGCCAAGTAAAACAGCTAAGTCAGCAGAACCAAACGGCACCCGAGTTTCCATCCCTGCAGGGGGTGGGGCTCGGGTGCCGTTTAGGTTTGCGCGAGTAACTCAAAGTTGCAGCGATTAGCTCACCACTGGTAATTCACTATTTTCGCTACGTAACGCGTTGGCTTCATCCCAGTTCCCGGGGCCCTGGGTGAACGCGCCGCGGTAGCCGGCGGCCGGGTGGCGCTCATTGAGCAAATCGCCGTCGCCGAAGAGCTTCTGGCGCAGGGTGCCTTCGGAGTATTCACGCTGCGCCAGACCGCGCTCGCGCAGAACCGGCAGAACCTTATCCGCGAACTCTTGGAAGGAACCCGGGATCACCCAGTTGATGACATTGATACCATCCACTCCCGCTGCCTGCCACAGTTCGATCTGATCCGCGATTTGCTCGGGAGTGCCAACCACCCGGGTGTTCTGCGCCTGCAGATGCGCCAAGTCGGCGACCACCGGCTCGCGGTCTGTAATGTATTTGGAAACCCACTCGGTGAATCCCTTGCCGGTATTGGTATCCAGCTGGGAGAGCGGAGTCTGGGGAGGATATACCTGACCCGTTTTATCGACCACGGCCATGTGCGCCAGATACCCATCAATACTGACAAATTCGTCGTAGTACGTGGCCTTCTGCTGTGCTTCCTCGTCGGTATCTCCAATCACGAAGGACAGGCCCTGGAAGAACTTGATGTCATCTGCATTTCTGCCGTAGGACACCGCCAACCGGCGGGTGTCGGCGATGAGCTCCTTGGCAATGGCTGGAGACGGGGCAATGATGAACGCTGCCTCGGCATTGCGGGCGGCGAAGTCACGTCCCGAGGTGGAGGAACCTGCCTGAAAAAGTAGCGGGGTGCGCTGCGGGGAAGGGGCTGGCAGGTGCGGACCTTCGACTTTGTAGCGTTTTCCCTCGTGGTAGATCTTGTGGATCTTGGATGGGTCCGAGTACCGACCGTCTTCCTTGTCCTTGAGCAGGGCATCTTCGTCCCAGGAGCCTTCCCAAAGCTTGTATGCGACATCAACGTATTCGTCGGCCCACGCGTAACGTTCGGTGTGATCGGTGAGCTGTGGCAGCCCAAAATTGCGCGATGCATTGTCATTGATACCGGTGACGATATTCCAGGCAATGCGACCATTTGAAATGTGGTCCAGAGTGGAAATCTGCCGGGCAAAATTAAACGGATGGTTCTGCACCACGTTGGAGGTCGTGGCCAAGCCAATGTGCTTGGTGCTTACCGCCAGTGCGCCAAGCAGTACCGTCGGATCATTTGAAGGAATCTGCAGCCCTTCATGCGCATAAACGTCGTAGTCGGCATCTGAGTCACCATATAAACCGGAGACGTCGGCGAAGAACATCGCATCAAATTTCGCGTCTTCGAGGATCTTGGCAAGATTAATCCACGTGTTCACATCGTTGAACTCGGTCTGTTGGGCGTCCGGACGACGCCATTGACCGTGATGGATATGGCTTGTCGTATTCATGACGAATGCGTTGAAGTGAAGTGGTTTGCCCATGTGCTGCTCCCGGGGTCTGTGGCATGGCTGAATCGGTGGCTTCCTCGATGCTTTCAGCGTCCTCATGGCTAAGCCAGCTTTGCTAACAAAGAGGTCCCGAGAGGTAGCTAAATGAAGCGCATACGGGTTTGTTGCCGGAACATGACGCCTATTTATGTCGTTGAAAGACCCCACAAGTCCTTAAATGAGGCCGAGCACGTGAGCGATGACTACGGCTGTCATCTTTTGCCAGAACAACACCAACTACCTGCACCTGCGATGACTGGAGCTCCTCTGATTCCGCACTCGGCCCGTCGACTTATCTAAGTTATCCACAAATCTGGATGCCTCCACCCACGAGGAACCATTTGACGGAACACTTGCAGATATCTCAACAGCACGGGAGGAATTGTCATGGAAGAGGAAACGGAAGTCACTATGGGAATCCGTTGCGACTTGCCGTTGCGAGGATTGGTTTTGCTGACCAAAGCCGAGATCGACGCCAAGGGTTTTGCCATCTTGCTATGCAGGCGGGGAGGCAGTCAACGAGTACTTGGATTCACCCTTGGACTGACCAATCTCGGACATTGTGAGGCAATGACCGTCGGCGGAGCCGACGATGACGTCCATGCACTGCTATCGCATCTAGCCGAACAGGTAACTCTGCATGGACAGAACTTCGACGTAGGATCCCAGAGCACATCGCTGTTCAAGGACCTGACTTTCCGAGAGGCACCAGACGGTCTGCTCGTCATGGAAATCGTTGGTGAAATTTACGGCGAAGAAACGCCCAACTGGCTACAGTGCGATGAACCTTTGAGCTTTGCCAGTCTTGAAGATGAACTTTATTCATGGTGAAAGAACTCCATAGTCCGCACGAATCCTTAGGAGTATGTCATGTGCGATATGTGTAATGGAATGACGCGCAAGCAGTTTGAAGCTCGAACTGCCCAACGAATTCTGGATTACGGCCGGGAAATTATCTACGCAGAAGGCGATGACTGTACGGAGCCGTACGCGTATACGGTCGGTTTGAGCAAAATCGGTCACCCAGAGTTTCTTGTCCGGGGTCTCAGCACGGAAGACAGCATGCAGATGTTAAACGGATTTTCTGCATCCGTACTGGATCAACATGAGAAGTTCAGCCATGGACACTCCTCGTGTTGGAAAGACGGCAGTCTTCTGGTTTTCTCTTGTATTTCGTCGGGTATTAGGTTGCAGGTGCCCTATGCGTACAGGCGCTATGGCGAAGCGGTCCGAGTGCTAGAGATTGTCTTTGCCGGTGAAGGTTTTCCCCCTGGAGCGCTACGCGCCAACCTGAATTAAGTCCGCGCGACGGGATTTGCGACGACAGAAATCGAGTGGGTATTGGCGCGGGCGGCGGACAGTGCCTTTAGCCAGTCGCCACAGAAACTTCACGTTCTGGTTCCGGTGGCAGGGATGTTCTGCCATTTTTTCATGGTTTCATCCCTGTTGAAATTCGGTCGCCGTAAAGGCGTAGTGAGCTAAATTCTCTTCCTTAGAATCGGAAACACGAATCCTATTTGGTCTGACCACAGGTGTGTGTAATCAGCATCATCTGTGAGCTGCAGTGCAAGTAGTAGCTGCCGATGAGTGTCGGTGGAAGACCGGCTAAAAAAGTGAGTAGGCTTGTAATATGGCTTTCCGAAATCGTCGCGCTGCGGCTCTCCCAGCAAAATTGTCCCGTTCGTGGCTTCTGGTTAATGCTGCCAAAGAAGAAGACTTCGGACCCGGTCTAGCCTGTGAAGCCGACTCGGTGATTTTTGACATGGAAGCGGCCGTGCCAGATGACAAAAAAACTCTGGCTCGCGACAACGTGGTGCGCGCACTTTCCAACGGCATGACCGCTTGGGTTCGCGTCAACGGCACGGACACAGATTTCTGGGCCGATGATCTTGCCGCTTTGTCTGAAACTCCGGGCCTGCGCGGTGTCATGCTCGCGATGACCGAAAAGCCGGAGCAGGTTACCTACACCGCGATGCGCTTGCGCGCCGGCACCCCAGTGCTCGCGTTGATCGAAACCGCCGTGGGTATTGAAAACGCCACGAACATCGCTTCGGCGCCTGGCACCTTCCGTCTGGCCTTCGGCGTTAATGACTTCCGTAAAGACACTGGTGTTTCCGATGACCCGCTGGCTTTGGCCTATGCCCGTGGCAAACTGGTGATCGCATCCCGTGTGGGCAAGCTACCAGGAGCTATCGACGGCCCACCACCTGCTGGTGCCGATGCCGCCAAGGTGACCGAAGAAACTCTGGTGACCGCATCCATGGGTATGACCGGAAAACTCTCGCTGTCCCGTGACCACGTCGATGGCATCAACGCCGCACTGGCACCAAGCGAAGACGAACTCTCGTGGGCCATGGAACTACTCGAAGCACACGCTGCAGGTGCCTCGGTTGGCGACGGATCCTACCTGCCACGACTAGCTCGTGCACAGAAAATTGCAGATCTTGCCGACTCCTACGGACTGTGGAACGCATAGTCTCCACGTACTAACCGGGTGTGGGAAGGCAGTCACTCTGCGGGCTTCCATGCGGCCAGGCCAAGCATAGGTTCATTCCCCGAGCAAGGTGCGGTCGAACCGTTCGACCTTGCCGTTGCTCTGGGGCCGGCAGGGCCGGGTGCGCTTATGCTTGATCTCCGGTCCCCGAACATCGGCGAAGGCATGGGAGCGGTAACCGGCCCGTTGTCCGTGAGTGCCCGCTTCACGGTGACCCCGGCGCCCCGGAAGTAGGCGTTGGACCGTTCCCACAACAGGGCCACGGTTTCCTACCTCTCATCCTCCAAGATCTCGGTGTAGGCCAGGCACGAGTGGTCGTCCATCTCGTTGTGCAGGTAAGCGTAGCAGGGGCGGCAGTTCTGAGGCGTCTTGGTCTTGTTGCGTTTCCCGGGGCCCGTTCCATGATGCAGTGCCCGCCGCCGTCGGGGATTGTCAAGCACCGGGTTTTGTAGAGACTCTTTAACTTGTTTTCCTAAGCGGCCTCAACCGTCTATCCCGACCACTGTGCATTACCCACAGCCGGCAGCCTATACCCAGCCGCTGATGAAGCCGCTTCAAGTTGTGCCAGCCCCCCCGAACTCGATGTCGCGGCCATGACTCCAACCTGCCCCGACCAATCGCGCCGGTCAAACAGCTCAGTCTTGTAGGCCGAATTCAGCGCCTCTGCCATGGAGTTCTCATGCGAATCCCCACAGACACCAACCGATGCGACGACCTTGGACTCTGCCAGCGTCTGGCCATATTTGATCGATCTGAAGTGTACGCCGCGATCCGAATGGTGAAGCAGCCGCGCGTCGCGTCCTCATCAACCTTGTATTATTGTTCAGAGTTATCCTCACAGCATCCCTAGCCAGCGACTCCCGCATAGGGTTCGTCACCTGCCGGCCAGCGATTTTACGGTTGAAGACATCCAAAATAAACATCGTATACACCTCGTCCGGGTTGACACATAAGTGATGTCAGCAACCCATAGCTGGACAGGAGCACTAGCGGTGAACTTGCGTTCCACCAAATCCCCTGGGCATGGTTCCGGGTGAGAGGAACGAGTCCGCGGCTTCTACCGCTTACGCCGCACCCCCATCAATCCCCAGCTTCTTCATCTGCCTCTGAAAGTTGTACCGAACAAACAGCTCGAATTCATCGGCACGCGCATTGTTCATCGCGTGCCAAATCTTCCGAACCCTGTAGCAGAAATAATTATCCTCGTAGACTTCTAGGGTCTTAGGCAGCAGCTGCTCGTCACGCACGTTGCGGGCCGATGCTTGGTGTTTGTTGAACGCATAGTACGAACTCAGGGCGATCGAGCTCCGCGGCGAAGAAAGTCGTGGCTTTCTGAAGGATCTCGTTTGCTCACTTGGTTTCGGCAAGCTCGGCGCGAATGCGCTTATTCTCGGCATCCAGATCTACTGCCCGGGCCGGCGCCGGGGCGCCGCTCAACTTGTGTCTTCGGACCCAGGTTCGCAAAGTCTCGCTGCTCAGTTCCAGCTTCTCGACTACGCGTCTGTTCGCTCCGTTAGCTGAGTCCGAATTCGACTGAGCGTGGAGCACTAGCTTGATAGCGCGGGTCTTCAGCGAGTCAGTGTATTTGATCGGCAAGAGAGGAATCCAATTTTCCAATTTCCTTGCCTCTATTAAACCCGGTGCGATTCAAACTGATGCCGCACACGATGGAGAAGATTAACCCGGGTGTAGACATTCGCACCACTTCGTGGGTCAACCAGTTACTATGTCCTCGAAGTCGGACGCGAACTTCCTGGGTACCTTCAAGGCGAACCTGCCAGGGCATTACCGCTATCAGGATCGGTTGTACACGCACTTCGACCAGCAGGACATTGCGCCCGAGCACCGCGGCATCTTCCCCGTGACGACGATGTGTCTTGGACGTCAGACTGGGCCGAGGGTGCGTTAACCACTGGGCTGAACACAATGTGGGGTGTGGTGCGCCATCTGGGTGGCAATGATGCACCAGTGAACCCGTGCCCGGGGCAGTTCCTGGCCGAGTGAGGTCCGAAGCTTTTGGAAGGTACCGCGATGCTGGAAGCGTAAAAGAATACCCGAGGCCTGCACCGAAAGATCTGTGCAGGCCTCGGGCCGCTATTCTGATTCGCTGACTTGAAGAGTTTTAATTGCCGTCTTAGATGTATTCCCAGATAATGCCACCGGCACAGGCTACAGCGGCAAAGACACCGATACGGCGTACGACAAATTTCACTGCATTCTTAGGGGTGGCAAGCTCCTGAACGAGTGCTTCGATAGTTAATGCATCGAGACCTAGGCATGCCTTCAATACGCGTTTCGCTTCTGAAGTAAACGAAGCTACCTGAGCAAAATTCCCGGGGGATTCTTTATCGGAAATGACGAATCCTGAGGCGACGTCTGACGAGGCGAGTTCTTCGATGACGCGTCCCGAGGAATCTAAACTAACAATCCGTCCAGAATCGAAGTAGCGGATGCCTGTGAAATCACCAGCGAAGGGTTTCTTTCCCTGTGATACGCGTGATTGGTTAAGCATTTTTATCTGCCCCGAAGTGAGCTCTTCCGAGATGCCCGGACCCAGCATTGCGCCCAAGTCGCTGGTGGTTGGAACGGGCAAATTGACAGTAGGGCATTCCTCAAACTGGTCAAGAGCAACTGGCCCAGTCGGAGCGCTGACAGCGGAAAATTCGCGCTTCTGCTCGGGCGTTGGAAGTGGTTGGGAGAATGCGCTGCTCGGGGCAGCTACTAAGAGGAGTCCTACTAATGTTGCGGAGCAGGTAGCCGCGATTACTCTTTTAATTGTTTTGTACTTCTGAGTGAATATACGTGGTTGCGATAAGGCTCCGGTTAGTGATCGGAATCCTGCGTCGACGTGTTCCGGATCAGTCCGCGCTCTGCAATTAACTTGGAAAGTAGGAGGATAGCTGCAGCAGCGTTCCATGGAACGTGTGGCAAATAGCCCTCGGAAGGTAGATCTGCAAGTAGCCAGCGAGTCAGGAAGAAGACAGCTGTTGCTAGCGCAATCGAAACGAGGTTTGCGATTATTCTATGCTTCCGTCGTACTCCCTGCCAGATTGGGATAGTGGTTTCGGATGAAGTGTCAGCAGAAAGTCCGAGAAACTTCAGCATTATTTCCTTTCATGAAGATTTAGTTGGTTTATAATAGATAAGTCGAGCCGGATGTCTTGTACGAATTTAACCAACCCTCTTGTGTAAATACACTACATAGGATGGATCTGGATGTAAATCATACTTTTGTAGGAGGGTTGGGTGATTTAGTTGACAGTAGGTTTCGTGGGTGAAGATGAGGGATGCAAGAGCTAGATGATCAAGTCCTAAAACATCACAGCAACGCAAAGACCCCATGAACAGTGCAGGCGCCGGCCTTCTGCGTCCTATCTGCTGCAACAAAAAAGAGCTGCCGCTCCTACCCAAAGGGGTAAGAACGGCAGCTCTCCGATTCTGTAAGAGAACCGGCTCTCAGTTCTTAGCGGACTGGATCCGGATCCTGCCGAGACTGGTGAGCGCCGCGGTTGCGTGATGAACCGATGACGTCACCGGCTTTCCACTCGACCCAGCCTGGACGGCCCGACATGAAGTCCTCGATCTCGGCCTTGTTGGCTTCCAACTTCGGATCATTCTTCAGGTACCAGCGGGTTTCACGAGCCACCATGCCCGACAGGATGAGCAGACCGATCAAGTTCGGCAGTGCCATCAAACCGTTCATCATGTCCGAGAAGTTCCAGACAGCGGTCAGCTCGGTGGTGCAGCCTACGTAGACGACCAGTGAGAAGACGATGCGGAATGGCATGACGAGCTTGCGGCCGAAGAGACGTTCGATATTGCGTTCGCCGTAGTAGCACCAGCCGAGGATGGTGGAGAAAGCGAACATGACCAATCCGATGGTGACGATCCAGTGGCCCCATTCACCTGGTAGACCATTGGTAAAGGCTTCACCGGTCATCAATGCCGCGGAGATCTGCTCGCCGGTTTCCTCATCGATCAGCTTCCAGGTGCCGGTGGTGATGATGACCAAGCCGGTGCAGGTAACCACGATGATCGTGTCGATGAAGGTCTGAGTCATGGAGACCAGGCCCTGGCGGACCGGGTGAGTGGTCTGCGCCGCGGCCGCAGCGATAGCTGCCGAACCCATGCCCGACTCATTGGAGAAGATACCGCGAGCCACACCGAACTGCACGGCGATGATAATTGCCGAGCCGGCGAAGCCACCTACTGCGGAAGTTCCGGTGAAGGCATCGGTGAAGATCTGAGCGAAGGCGGCTGGGATGCCGTTGACGTTAGAGATCAAGATGAAGACCGAGGCCGCCACGTAGAAGACGATCATGATCGGTACGAATCCTGCGGTGACCTTACCAATGGACTTGATGCCACCGACCAGCACTGCCATGGACAGGACGGTGAGAACCGCGCCGGTGACCCATGGGATCACGTTGAAGGAGTTCTCCAAGTTGGCTGCAATCGAGTTGCCCTGGGTCATGTTGCCGATGCCGAAGCTGGCGAGCGTCGCGGCGATAGCGAAGAATAGTGCCAGGAACTTGCCGAATGGGCCTCTGATGCCACGCTCTAGATAGTTCTGCGGACCGCCGGACTTTTCGCCGGCAGCGTCGGTGCCGCGAAAGCGAACGCCTAGGTAGGCTTCGGTGTATTTGGAGGCCATGCCGAGCAAGCCGGTCACCCACATCCAGAACAACGCGCCCGGGCCACCGATGCCGATGGCTGTGGCAACGCCCACGATGTTACCGGTGCCCACCGTGGCTGCTAGTGCGGTGGTGAGCGCCTGGAACTGCGAGACATCGCCTTCGGCGCCCGCATCCTTGCGCTTGAAGATACCTAACCTAATTGCTGGGATGAGTTTGAGGAACTGCAATCCGCCCAAGCGGATGGTGAGGTACAGGCCTGTTCCTAAAAGTAAAGGGATGAGGACAAACGGTCCCCAAATGACCGAGGAGATATCTCCGAAGAGTGTTCCCAGTGAGTCCATGAGCTCTAGATCCTTCGATGCGAGTGATATGCGGTGATGACTGCCACCATAGGTGACATTGTGAGCCATCATACGTGATGCTGAGAGTCAAATCACAAACACTGTTTCGTGTCGCGTTCGGGGTTAAAAACGTTTCCCCGAGCCGGCGGATGCGACTCGGGGAAACTGGAATTCAAACAGAGTTAAGCGGAGGTGAACTTCACCGCGGAGGTACCTAGACCCTCGATGCTCGTCTCCAAGACGTCGCCGGCCTTGAGCCAGGGGCGTCGACCATGATCGTCGCGACGCCCTAAGGCAACGCCCGCAGGGGTTCCGGTGAGGATCAGGTCCCCGGGCTGCAACTCGTTAATCACCGATAGGTAGGAGACCAGTTCGGCGGCGGAGAAGACGAGATCGTCGATTGAATCTTCTTGGACTACCTCGCCGTTGACCTTTGTGGTGATCTTGGCTCCGGGGGTGAATTCTTCGGTCGTCACCAACCATGGTCCTACCGGTGTTGATTTATCCCAGGCCTTGCCCTGGAGCCATTCGGTAGTTCGTCCTTGGAAGCCGCGCATGGAGACATCGTTGGAGACCGCGTAGCCGGCGATATGATTCTCCGCGTCCTCGGCAGAGATCCGACGTCCCGGTTTGCCGATGACAATGGCCAGCTCTCCCTCATAGTCCATCCGGTGGTCTTCGGCGGGGATTTCGATGTCGTCATTTGCTCCGCAGAGCGTGGAAGCGAATTTGGCAAAGACCGTGGGGAACTTTGGTTCTTCGGCTCCCACCTCGGCGATGTGGTTCCGGTAGTTCAGCCCAATGCAGTACACCTTTGCTGGGGTTGGGATCAGGGCAGCATAATCCGCCTCGCCCTCGGCGATGGATTCACCGACAAGTGCACGGGCGACGACTTCTTGCTGCGTTGCGTTATCGAGGCGCAGGAATTTTTGAACGTTGGCAAGATTTTCCAAGTAGTACAGTCGGCCCTCTTCAATGACGGCTGCTGTCGTCAGGCCCGGTTCGGTGGTCAGTCGCACGGTAGCTAGTTTCATGTTCCTATCTCACTACATCCACACCGTCTTGGCTAGCCTGTTGCGGAGTCTAATTAGGCCAAAACGACACTCGCATCGAACCAAGTCAAGCGAAGTTTTATCAAATTGAAACCGAAGGTGTGGCCGCTCGCCACGTAAACTTAGGACAAAAGCTGAGTCGAAGTAATCCTTCGAACTCAACGGATGGTACGAAACTAAAGTGAAGCAGGTCTTAATGTGGGTGACTTTTTCGGCGAGCGATATCGCCAAATCTTATTCGCCTCCTGGCAGCATTTGTGGCTTGTAGCCCAGTGCCTTGTCTTGGCGACAATCATTGCCGTACTGATCGCAGTATTGGTATATCGCAGTAAATCATTATCCGGAGTGGCTAACGGCATCAGCGCCATCGGATTGACGATCCCGTCCTTCGCGCTGATTGGTCTGTTAATTGTTCCTTTTGGATTCGGCGTCTTGCCAGCGGTAATCGTGGTGACATTCTTCGCCGCACTACCGATCTTGCGAAATGCAATTGTGGGGCTGAACAACATAGAACCGACCATCGTCGAATCGGCGAAGGGCATCGGGATGAGCCGAATGAAAACTCTGCTCGCCGTTGAACTGCCTATGGCGTGGCCGGTCATACTCACCGGAGTGCGCATCTCGGCGCAGATGGTTATGGGTGTGGCGGCCGTTGTGTCCTACGTACTGGGTCCAGGACTTGGCGGCTACATCTTCTCCGGCCTTTCCCGATTAGGTGGCGCAAACTCCCTTGAATCCGTCATCACCGGCGTGATCGGGGTCGTCATTCTGGCGCTCATACTTGATTTGATCTTGCTCGGCATTGGCCGACTGACTACCCCGCGAGGTATCCGTGTCTGAAAATAAAGTCGAAACCAGCACCGAAAATAATGTCACCGGGGCATCGATCATGCTCCAGGAGGTCACCAAGACCTACCCGGGACAGAAGAAATCCGCGGTCGGCGGACTCACCCTTGAGATCCCTGCCGGATCGATCGTGATGTTTGTCGGCCCCTCGGGTTGCGGCAAAACCACGACGTTGAAAATGATCAATCGTCTGATCGAGCCGACGTCCGGCAAGATCGTAATCAATGGCGAAGACGTCACCGACATGGACGGCGATGAACTGCGACGACGCATCGGCTATGTCATTCAGGCCGGAGGCCTGTTTCCGCACATGACGGTGGCAACTAATATCGCCATGGTGCCGAAGATGCTTGGCTGGTCCAAGGAAAAAATTGCCGCTCGCGTCGACGAGCTGCTCGAACTGGTCTCGCTGGACCCTGAACTGTACCGCGACCGCTTCCCGAAGGAGCTCTCCGGTGGCCAGCAGCAGCGTGTAGGCGTGGCCCGCGCGCTAGCCGCGGATCCTCCGGTGCTGCTGATGGATGAGCCGTTCGGCGCTGTAGACCCGATCACCCGTCAGCGCTTGCAAGACGAACTGCTGAATATTCAGTCGGAAGTCCAGAAGACCATCGTTTGCGTGACCCACGACTTCGACGAAGCGGTGAAGCTGGGGGACTGGATCGCGATTTTCAATGAAGGCGCCCAACTGGAACAGTATGATTCCCCCGAGCGGATCTTGGCCAACCCGGCCAGCGAATTCGTGGAAAACTTCATCGGTTCCGGTGCTGGCCTCAAGCAGTTGACGCTGACGCGAGTGAACGAGGTGGAACTTTCCGAAGCCATCACTACCACCGCCGGAAAGAATGCTTCCGAGGTGCTTTCGCAGCTGCAGGGCGCTGGGCGCAAATATGCGGTGGTTCTGGATTCGCGTGGTCGCCCGTTGCGCCGGCTCAACCGACGTCAGCTCTCCCGTGCGGAGATTATCGACGGCACCTATGACCCGAATTTACCGGTTGTCGGCGAACAGGCTACCTTGAACGATGCGCTGGACACGATGTTGGTGGCAAGCACCGAATCGGCGCTGGTGACCGGGCGTCGCGATGTGCTCCGCGGCATCATCACGGTACAGACGGTGATGGAAGCGATTTCTGCGAGCAACGCCAACCTGGATGATGACCATGACGCACCGGTCGGATTGAACTCCGGTGCCATCAATATTGAAGCCATCCAAATGGACCGCCGCAAATCAGGCGGTGAATCTTCATGAATTCGGAAAGACGTGGGCTGATCTACCAGCTCCTTGGCATTGCGGTGGCCTTCGCCATACTGGTGATCTGGTTGGTAAATGCCAACCTCACGGATACCGAACGGCAGACCCTGGATCCGGCAACGATTTGGGGATACACCCTGGATCACCTGAAAATCACGGTCATCTCAGCGGTGATCGTGCTGATTATTGCGATTCCCCTCGGCATCATCCTGACCCGACCAGCGTTCCGCCGGGCAGCTCCCGCGGTACGCGCGGTCGCGAACTTCGGCCAAGCTGCGCCGGCCATCGGCGTGGTTGTGCTCTTGGCGTTCTGGCTTGGTTTCGGACCGGCAACTGCCATTGTCTCCTTGGTGATCTATGCGATCCTGCCGGTACTTTCAAACACCATTGTGGGCTTGCAACAGGTCGATGAACGGCTGGTGGAAGCCGGGCGCGGAATTGGCATGAGCCAGATGGCCGTCTTGTTCAAGGTCGAGCTTCCGCTCGCGGTCCCCGTGATGCTCTCCGGCATCCGCACAGCGTTGGTGCTGCTAGTAGGCACCGCCACCTTGGCAACCTTCATCAATGGTGGCGGACTGGGAATTCTGATCACCACCGGGGTGAATTTGAACCTGAACGTTGTGCTCATTGCGGGCTCATTACTAGTCGCATTGCTTGCCTTGACCATCGACTGGATTGGTCGAGTCGTAGAGCAAGTCGCCCGGCCGAAAGGACTCTCGTGAATCGCAAATTGAAATTTGGAGCTTTGTCCTTCGCGGCGCTGATCGGCTTGACCGGTTGCGGCTTGAGTCCCTCCACCGGCTCGGTGCCCGACGCCAACTCGGGACTTATTGAAGAGATTCCTGATCTGGGTCAAGATGCAAAGGTCACCGTCACCTCCAAGGCGTTTACCGAGCAACTGATCTTGGGAAAAATCTCCGTGATTGCCTTGGACGTCGCCGGCTATGATGTTACGGACCTGACAAATGTGCCCGGGTCACAACCGGCACGTGAACTGTTGCTTTCCGGGGACGCCAGCGCGCTATGGGAGTACACGGGTACCGCGTGGCTGACCTATCTCGGCCATGAAGAGCCGGTGCCCGGAGCCGAAGAACAGTGGCAAGCGGTGCGCGACGAGGATGTGGCCAATGGGATTGTCTGGGGCGAACCCGCCCCACTGAACAATACCTACGCCATGGCCATGAACCGAGAAGTTGCCGATCGTTTGGGTATTACCAAGCTTTCGGACTTGTCGACCCTTGATTCCGAAGAGCTGACCTTCTGTGTGGACCCAGAGTTCAATTCGCGTCGTGATGGGTTGACCCCGATGCTTGAGCATTACGGGATCAAGCGCGGCAGCCAGGTGAAGGAAGACAACATTGGCTTGTACGATGTGGGCGCCATTTATCAGGCAACCGCAGAAGGCGCTTGTAGCTTTGGCGAGGTATTTACAACCGACGGGCGAATCAGGGCGTTAGACCTGACCGTTCTAGAGGACGACAAACAGTACTTCCCGAGCTATAACGCGGCTCCCGCGTTCAACGCCGAGTTCTTGCAGGAGAATCCCGGGGTCAAAGACGTGATGGCGCAGATTTCTCCGTTGCTGAACGATGAGGTATTGCTTGAGTTGAATTACCAGGTTGATGTTGAGGGGCGCGAGCCGGCTGACGTCGCCTATGAATGGATGCTAAACGAAGGTCTTATCAGCGCGCCTTAGTAAAACGCCGAGCGAGATGACCGTACCCGGAACAAGTTCCTGGGTGCGGTCATTCGTGGTTGAAGCCCAAGCAAAAAAACTTGCGCAGTGTTCATGCGCCGTTTGTTCTCCTGGCGGCATTGGGTCGAGATACTTGAATAGCTAGTGCCTATGGCTCTAGGCAAGTGCGGCAGTGCTCGACTGAATTTTTAGGATTCGTCACGGGTGCCGAGTTCGCCGTCGACTTCGTCGGCCGCGTTGGTGGCTCGTGCGGTGGTGGGTGATTCCTCCTGCCAGATCTCTTCGAGATCCGCTGCTAGTTCGGCTTCCTGCTCTTTTTTATTGGGGCTGCCTGAATCAATGGTCATGCGCTTAGTCTAACCAGAACCGCTGTAATCGGTGCAGGTTCTCTTGAAAAGTTTTTGAAATTAAAATACTAGTCAGAGTATCAATAGCTGGCTTATTTTCAAGAGAGGCAAAAGTTTTTCCGTGACATGGTTGACGCTTCAACTTAACTAGTGCAATACTTGTATCAGCAAAACAAATTGAAACGTCAACTACGGGTTGGCGTCGAGGAAAAGGATTTGAAAATGACTTCAACTGCAACTTCACCACTGACCGCCGGTACCTGGAACCTGGACGCATCGCACTCCGAAATCGGTTTCTCGGTTCGCCACGCAGGCGTTTCCAAGGTCCGCGGCAGCTTCGAGGAATTCGACGCAACCTTGAACGTCGGCCAGACCCTGGCAGAGTCGTCGATCGAGGCTACCGTACAGATCGCCTCGGTCAACACCAAGGACGCAAACCGCGATGGCCACTTGAAGAGTGGCGATTTCTTCAACGCCGAGGAATTCCCAGTCATGACCTTCAAGTCCACCGGAACTAAGGGTGACGCTGAAGAATTCGTTCTCATCGGCGACCTGACCATCCGCGGCGTCACCAAGCAGGTTGAATTCAAGGCTGAGCTTGGTGGCCAGGTCGTTGACGCTTTCGGCGCAACCCGCGCAGGCTTCTTCGCCTCGACCACCATTTCCCGCAAGGAATTCGGCATCACCTGGAACGCTGCTCTTGAAGCAGGCGGTGTGCTGGTCAGCGACAAGGTCAAGATCGAGATCGACGCTTCCTTCGTTCTGCCAACCGCAGAATAAGCTTCCTGTAGCCATCCATGGGGGATGGTGAAAGGCCGATACCGACAGAGCCCTGGCGGTGCGCATAAGCGCATCGCCAGGGCTCTGTCGTTAATTCTTCTCAGTGACTACGAGTAATCGGAATACATGGCACCGGTTCCGGCAAAGGTGACCGCCATGACGATCATCAAAATTATGTAGAGCACTCCGATAATTCCGAATATGGTCCCGATCCAGCCAGTCACCTTGCCGACCGTGGCATCGGTGTTGAATTCCCGCTCGGCCCTCTTAGCCTTCGAAATGGCGATTGGACCCAGAATGATGCCGACGACGAATAACGAAATGATGCCCAAAATCATCGAAGTCTGTGCCAGCTGGGCGCCTTCGGCCTGCTGCTGAGGATATGCGTATCCGGGGTAACCCGGACCGGCTCCAAACTGCTGGTTCTGACCCGGGGCCTGGTTCTGGGCCTGATATGGGTACTGTGGCTGCTGGCCTGGGGTTCCGGAGGTGTAGGGATTGTTCGGTTCGTTATTCGAAGTGCTCATGGTGGCTCCTAATTTTTGAGAGTGAATGATTGTGTCGTTCTGGCAGTCTTCACTGCTCTTACATTCCTGAACCGTAAATCGAGAACGGAATTATGAATAGGATCAGCAGGAAGTATCCAACGATGGCTAGCACCTGCAGGGCTCCGAAGATCAGGCCGATCATCCCGGTGACTTTGCCGACCGTTGCTGGGACGCCGTAGACACGTTCGGCTTCATTGCCTTTCATGATGGCAATGGGACCGAGGATCACACCAACGACAAAAAGTGAGAGAATCCCCAGAATCATTGAAGTTTGCGACAAGGAAACACCAGGATGCGGTGGCAGATATTGTCCGTTGAACTGTGCAGCGGGAGCTTGGTCGCCGGGCTGCGGTTCGTACTGCGGCTGTGACATTTTGCCTCTGCCTCCTAAGTAGTGCACTTCTAATGCTAAGCCCACGTCATGGATTAACACACTCTGGTGACTAATTTCTATAATTAGTGATCATGACTTGGGCTTCATTCTTGGCGTACCTCGGCGTCTGCATGATGGTGACTCTCTCACCAGGACCAGATACTTTCTTGGTACTTCGCTTTTCTCTGGTACGCCAGCTCCACGGTGTCATCGCGGCTCTTGGCATGGTGACTGCAATTTTCGCCTGGGCCACCCTGGCCGGCGCTGGCGCCGCAGCGGTGATGCAACGCTACCCCGTCATCGAATCGATCATTGCAATTCTTGGCGGGCTGTACCTGATGTACTTGGGACTTTCCGGATTCTTGAAATCTCGCGCCGTTGCCAAAGCCGATAGCGCCATTGCGCGCACCGAAACGAGAGCTGGCGCTCAGGGGCAGTCTCAGACCTTGCGCCAATCCTATGCCGCCGGTGTGCTTTCGGCAGCGCTGAATCCGAAATTAGGATTATTGTTCCTTGCCATGATGCCAAGTTTTATCCCCAAAGATTCCAATACCCTGCTGTGGGGGATGGGCTTGGGCGCGATCTTTGCGGCGGTTGGTTTCCTGTATTTGCTGATATTGAGCACCGCAGCTTCAAAAGCGATGCATTGGTTCAAGAAGCCAGAGATCACTCTGCGCTTGGAGTGGGTTGCCTGTGCAGCACTTTTCATCATGGGCGTGGGAGTGCTGCTCAGTACTCTGCTCTAGTGCACGCGCTTCGAGTACCAGTGCGCATGTAGCCACGTGGCGACGGCCACCAGCAGGATGCTCAGCCAAAAACCTATCGCGAAAATCTGCGAGAAGTTTCCTTGCTCTGCAAGGTCTGCCGTCAGATATGTGGCTACCGAAGCCCCGAAGAAAAGGGCGAACACAAAGAAGGAAACCGTGGTGGCACGAGCTTGGGGCGCAACCTCGGTGGCCCAACCCTGCATGGAGGAGTGCATGATGGCATTCGCGGCACCTATCAGAAAAGCCGTCACCGTATAAGAACCTGCAGAGGGCAGCACCGCGGAGGGTGCAAAACTCAGGATCAGGATGACCCCGCCGATTCCGATAAGCCAGGTGCGTGAAAATCGTGGCACGAGCAGCCGCATGAACCGTGCACCCAGAATCACTCCTACCGCAAATCCGCATCCCAGCACGCCGGAGAGCCAGATGCCCATCCCGACGCTTTGCAACGCGGGAACAATGTATGTCAAAAATCCCATCAGGAGCCCGCCTTCAAGGAAGACCACCGCGTAGAGCAGTAAGTTCTCCCGGCCAAAAGCAGCTTTGTAGTTGGTGGTGGTGTGCACACGCTGTGGCTCTTGCACTTGGCGCAGTGACAAGAGGGCAGCTACGGCTCCAGCGGCAGGCAGCAGGAAGACCAAACGCCAATCGAGGGTAGAGGCTATAGCACCGGCTACAAGGGTCGCCAATGTGGTGCCCAAGGATGAAAAGATTTGCAGATCCGAAAGCCCGCGGGCCTTGGCCATTCCCACGCGGGTATCCCCGAGCAGGGTCAGCAACGTGGGGTAAAGGGCGCCGAACATCAGCCCGGTCAACGAGCGTGCGATGAGCAGGGCAAAGTACGAAGTGAAGAACGTACTAGCGATCGCGCCGAGGATGGCACCGATTAATGCCCAGCGAAGCACCGTCAAGCGGCCGAACCGGTCGCTCAGTAGCCCCCAAAGTGGCTGTCCCAGGGCATAAAGCAAAGAGTAGCCGGCCACAAGTTCTACGGCTTGGGACAGTGACAGGGCGGTACTCAGTGACAGCGCCACGAACATCGGTGGCGTGGCGTAGCGGTCGAAGAAAGCTAAAAAACCAACAAAACGCAGTGCTGAGTCGGGCAGCTGCCGAGGTTCGCCAGCCGGTGACTTGCTCAATATTTTTCCTACCGTTGTACCCATAACCTACGAACACCCTATGCTCTCAAAGGCGGGCCGAGGTATTCGCGGAGATGACATGGTCCGAGCCGCCAGATGACGACTCGGACCATGAGTAAAGCTCTAGTATTTAGGCCTGGACCAGCGCAGGGTTCATAAAGGCGCTAAAGAATTCGGCGAGTTTTCCGGTCGCGGTCAGGGGAAGAACCTGAGCCACATACTGATCCGGACGAACCACCACTAGCGCACCGTGCTCACGATTTACTGAGCGGGCCTCGAAGATCTCCTGGCCATCCTCAAGCTGAGAGCAGTAGGCCTTTTCATAGTCTGTTAGTTGCAAGGAACCGACCTTTGGCAGGAGCACCGCAGGTAAATGCGCCACCGTGGTGTCGGTGTGCGAGCCTTGGAAAATTCCCTTGAGATCAAACGCCGATTCCATTCCGGCACCGGGTGCAGTGAAGGCGTTCAGCGGTGACTGCGCATCCTCGGCTAGGAATTCCATCAGCGCGTCGAACTTCGGCGAAGCCCCGGATGCGTCTTGATCCGCGAAGGCATACAGGCGCCAGCGGCCATCGGCCTTGGCGGTGTGCCCCAGGCCAATCTGGTGGGCGTCGGCGATTCTGGTGACCGGCGAGGAATAGAATCGCTCGCCGACTGGGAACCCGGCAGCCAGTGCCTGATGCGCGGTGTCGCCGGTGAGCAGCGACTTTGTGTATTGTGTTCCGAACCCGGCGGTGAAACGCCCGCCCTGGACAAACTGCGCCTGGACTTCTTCCGGATCCATTCCGCCGGCCTCGGGATTATTTGGATCCTTCGGGGCGGTGGACATGGTCTTGGACCATTTGGTGTCGAAGTCGATCAATTCCTGGGCAATGACCTGGCGTTCCTGGGAGTAGGTCCGCAGCAGGGACTGCGGGCTTTGCCCGCGCAGCACCGCGGCGAGCTTCCAACCGAGGTTGAAAGCGTCCTGCATGGATACGTTCATACCCTGTCCGGCCTTGGCTGAGTGGGTGTGGCAAGCATCCCCGGCGATGAAGATGCGAGGCTCGGTGTCCCTGGCCGATTCGGCGTTCAAATTATCGAAACGGCCTGCCAGGCGCTGGCCCACCTCGTACACAGACCACCATGCGATTTCTTTGACGTCCAAGGTGTACGGGTGCATGATGCGACGCGCGGTGTCGATCAGCTGGTCCGAGGTGAAGCGGCTGCGTGCTTCGCGGTCTGCCGGGTCGAGCTTGCCTAGGTCCACGTACAGGCGAACCATATGTCCACCCTCGCGCGGGATCAGCAAGATATTGCCACCGTCTGCTGATTGGATGGCAGCTTTGAAACGAATGTCGGGGAAGGTGGTGGTGGCAAGAATGTCCATGACGCCCCAGGCATGGTTCTTGGCATCGCCTTCGAGCTTGATCCCCATGGAACGCCGGACATTTGACCGGGCACCGTCGGCACCGACAACGTACTTGGCGTGAACGGTGAATTCTTCGCCGTCTTCTCCGCCGCGGCGCAGCTGCGCGCGTATCGGGTAGTCACCGTTCTCGGTGTCCAGCACGCTGAGCAGCTCGACCCCGTAGTGAGGTGCGAGGCGGCTGGGATTCTTGCTCATTTTTTCGAAGAGGAATTCCTGCAGACGCGCCTGGTTGACGATCAGATGCGGGTACTCGCTCAGGCCTTCGGCGACATCTTTCACCCTGCCGCTGCGCGAGATATTTTCACGCAAGTTTTCATCCGGGCGCCAGAAGACCGTCTCGTTCACTGCATAGGCTTCACGAATCAGGCGATCTGCGAGCCCGAAGGCATTGAACATCTCAACGGTTCGGCAAGCGACGCCGTCGGCGTGACCGAGCTTGAGCGGTTCGGCGTTGCGCTCCACGATGAGGGTGGTGATTTCTTCGAATTCGGACAGTTGCGCTGAAAGCACCGCACCGGCCGGGCCGGTGCCTACTACGAGAACGTCAACCTGTTCCGGGATAGCCTTGGCTTGTGCCTGCGGCGTGTGGGCTGGCTGAACTTCCGGGTCACCGGGGTGGTAGCCGTTTTCGTAGTACTGCATGGTGCAACTCCTGAAGTATTCGTCTGCTGAACTCTTACCGAGCGTAGTGTTCCAAGGCACAGTCCCTCTAAGAAGTTCTGCCTAGCGGAACAGACTGGCAGGTGTTGGCCCGTTTGCAGGCTTGGCTGGGACGGATTCAGTGAATGCGCGAGCAACCTGCGCCAGGCCCTAAGACTGATGACTGGCCAGCTGCTGATGGATAACGTCCTGGCGTGCATGATGGAACACGGCTATGCCGCAACCTCGGTGGATCGGTGTGCCTGCGCCGCCGATGCCACGCGCGCTACCTTCTATCTTCACTTTTGTTCCAAGGTGCAGCTGATGCGTTCGCTGGTGGAGCTGCCAAAGGCCGGTGCTCGTGGGAGCGGTAGCGCTCAGCTCGGCGGCCCGCGCGTGGCAGCATTACTTGCACTGCTTGGGTTGCACGGTTCGAAAGAACAACGTGAACAGCTCGTAGACTGATCTGCGGTAACGCAACACGCTCACAAAAGGGCGAGAGATGTATTTCTCTCGCCCTTTCGCGGTGCCCTAAGGTTCAGTCGTAAAATGCAAGTTATGCAGCCTAAAAATCCTCGACGCAAGCCGCCGGCTTATCCCATTGAATCGGTGGATAATGCCTTGGCACTCATCGAATTGCTGCGCGACTTTGGTGCGTTGCGATTGAGCGATGCGGCGGTGGAGCTTGGGGTATCTCGATCCACCGCCCACCGGCTGCTAGCCATGCTGGTGTACCGGGGCTTTGCATCCCAAGATGCGGCTCAGCGTTACATTCCTGGACCGGCCCTCGGTGTTGCTCCTGCGGGAATGTCCTGGACCGCGGAACTGCGCCGAAGAGTTTTGCCGCAGATGAAGCTCTTGTCCGCCCGAATCGATGAAACTGTCAACCTGATGGTTCGTGCCGGAACGCAGGTCAGGTTCTTGGCCACCGTCCAGGGCTCTCGGCCATTGCGGGTTGGGGACCGCCAAGGTGAGGTGATGGACGCGCACGCGGCCTCGGCAGGCAAGGCAATCTTGGCCCAGCTGGGCGAAACGACGGTGCGCGAGTTGTATGTGCGGGAATCAAAGATTTCCCAAAAGCCGCTGGATGAAAGTTGGTTCGCCGGTTTGGAACAGGATCTCATGGCTGCGCGGAACGTTGGTTTTGCGGTGAACTTTGAGCAGACCGAAGCCGGAACCAATGCGCTGGGTGTGGCCTTGCGCGATGGCGCCGGTGAGGTGATCGCTGGGTTGAGCGTTTCGATTCCACCCGTGCGTTTTCGCCAGAGCTTCGACTCGGGTCTGGTAGCCGCGGTCTTTGAAGCCAAAACGAACATCGAGGCAACGCTCGCCGACTTCGTGGCGGGGCACTAAGCACAAAAATGGTTCGGACCTGGGGAGTCTCCCCAGGTCTGAACCATTGGTAGTGCAGCAACCGCTAGGCGTCGATCAGTTCTTTATCCCCTTCGCTGTCACCGGTGCGCTGTCGTGCTCGACGGTGTAAGTGCTTCGCACCGCTGAAGAGCAGGGCCGCGAGCAAGATGCCGTAAAGGATGATGGTCGTTGGGCTGGAGACCAGCGTGGTCACATCGCCTTCCGAGACCGTCAACGCACGGCGTAGTTCAGTCTCGGCTAGCGGGCCAAGAATGACAGCGATGAGCACTGGGGCCAACGGCAGGTCGTAGCGGCGCATCACAAAGCCGATCAAGGCGATGCCCAGCAGCACCCACAAGTCAAGGGTGGAGGAGCTGATCGCGTAGACGCCCAGCACCGAGAATACCGTGATGCCGGCGTACAGGTAGTGGCGCGGAACCATCAGCAGTTTGGCCCAGAGCACCGCGAACTGCATGTTCAAGATCAGCAAGATCACCAGGCCGATGAACAAGGAAGCAAGCAGCGCCCACACCATGTCACCGCTGCGTTCGAAGAGCAATGGGCCCGGCTGCATTCCGTACTGCTGGAATGCGGCAAGCATGATCGCAGCCGTCGCGCTGGTGGGCAGGCCCAAAGCGAGCAGTGCGCCCATGGCGGTGCCGGCGGTGGCATTAGCCGCCGCTTCGGGAGCCGCCACGCCGCGGATCGAGCCGATCTGGCCGAACTCAATATCACCACGACGTTTAGCCAAGCGCTTTTCGGTGCCGTACGCCAAGAAGGTTGGAACCTCTGAGCCACCTGCGGGAATGATGCCAAAAGGCAAGCCAAACGCGGTGCCGCGCAACCATGCTGGCCAAGCCTTCTTGATGTCGTGCTTGCGCAGACGTGGACGGCCATTGGGCTTCACCCGTTCGGCGGCCGGATCGCGGTGGATACGGGAGGCGATGTGCAGGACCTCGCCCAGAGCCAGCAGACCCACGGTGATGACCACGATGGACATGCCATCAAAGAGCTGCGGAATGTCCAGGGTGTAGCGCACGGTCCCGCTGGGGCCATCTACGCCAACCATTGCCAGCGCCAAGCCAACCCCAAGGGACATCAGGCCCTTGACGATTGACTCTGAGACGACGGAGGAAATCGCCAGGAAGGCGAACACTGCCAGCGCGAAGTATTCTGCAGGTCCAAAAGCGGTGGCCAGCTTGACCAAGGTTGGAGCGAAGAACACGACGACGGTGGTGGCCAGCAGGCCGCCAATGAACGCGCCCATCGCGGCGGTGGCCAAGGCTTTGGCCGCCAAACCGTTCCGGGCCATCCGGTGGCCTTCGAAGGTGGAAGCGATCGCCGAGGAGTTGCCCGGGGTGTTCAGCAAGATGCCGGAGGTCGAATCGCCAAACAGTCCGCCGTAGTAGACGCCGGCAAACATGATGAACGCCGCGGTGGGGTCCAGCGAAAAGGTGATGGGCAGCAAGAGCGCCACAGCCATGGAGGAACCCAGACCAGGCAGCACGCCAACGGCGGTGCCCAAGATGGCACCGAGCAGAACCCAGAGCAGGTTCATGGGCGTCAGCGCATGCTGGAAGCCCTCAAAGAGTAAATTCAGCTGTTCCATTTTAGAGCAGTCCTTCCAAGAAGCCGCCTGGCAGGTTCAGTCCCAGGCCGGCGTTGAACGCCAGCTGGATCAGGGAAGCGAACAACAGCGCGATGCTGATGTCGAAGATGGCGCGTTTGCTGCCCAGTGCGCGGGATACCACCCAGAACAGAGCCGAAGCGCAAAGGATCCAACCGACCACCTTCAGCAACAGGGCAAAACCGGCTACGGCGGCGACGATGGCGCCCACCGTTTTCCAGTCCGAGTAGGTCTTCCAATTCTGCGGAAGTTTTGCGTCGGGGGTGCGGCCTTCAATTTTGCTGCGTCCACGGTCGGTGGCCGAAGCCAGATCTCCGAGCATTTCCGCGGAGAAATCAGGGTTCGAAGAGTCGTTGGTGGGGTCCGCCGGCTGAGGGTGGCGAATGATCTGCACGATGTGCACGATGGCCACGAGGTAAAGCAGCACGCAGACGATGGTGGGGAAGAATTGCGGTCCGGGCACCGAACTGCCCATGACTTCCATGGTGGCAGTCTGGTAGCTGAGGAACACCGCGAGGGCAAGGATCAGACCTGGGACGATAAATTCACTACGTCCGGCCCAGAAGCTTTGCGCAGCCGCGGCAGGCTCGGGCGGTGTCTTGCCCTGGGGCAAGCTACCGGTATCCTGCTCGTTGACGATGCTCATAGTCCAAGTCCTTTAACAATTTCTGCGGTGACGGCTGTTTCGTTGTCGATGAACTGATCGAATTCATCGCCAACCATGAAGTTGTCGGTCCAGCTGTTGCGTTCCAGCGCACTTTGCCAGTGTTCCGATTCGCGGAATTCGGTGATGATCTCCACGAACTCTTGCTCTTGTTCTTCGGTGATGCCGGGGGCTCCGGCAAAACCACGCCAGTTCGCCATTTCGGCGTCAACGCCCTGTTCCTTGAAGGTGGGGACATCCACGCCTTCGAGGCGTTCGGGGGAGGAGATCGCCAGGGCACGCAGGGTACCGACCTCGATCTGGTCGGCCACCTCGTTGTACCCGGACATCCCGCCGGCGGTGGTTCCAGCAAGCATGGAGGTCAGTGCCTCGCCGCCTCCGGAATAAGCGATGTAGTTGGTCTCTGCCGGATCAATTCCGACCTTCTGCGCCACCAGTCCGGTGAGCAGATGGTCAATGGAACCCAGCGAACCGCCGGAAATGGAGGTTCCGCCCGGATCTTTCTTCCACACCTCAACGAAGTCGTCCAAGGTTTTGATAGCGGATTTGGCGGGGACCACGAGCACCGCGTAATCGTCAGCTAGCCGGGCGATGGGAACCACATCCTCGAGCGTGGTTTCGCTCTTTGCCAGCTCGGTGGCGCCAATCATGACCCCGCCGGTAGTCATCAGCATGTCGTGACGGCCCGTCATCTGAGCGAACTGGCTCAGGCCGATCGTGCCGCCGGCACCAGGGACGTTGGTCACCTGAACGTTGTTGACTGATCCGATGGATTTGATAGCTTGCTGCGCTTCACGGGAGAACCCGTCCCAGCCGCCGCCGGGGGCGGCCGGTGCCATGAGGACCAGTTTGCTGCGTGCCGATGATTCGCCGCCGGAGGCTGCGGCGTTGGTGAAGGCAAGCCCAGCGACGACGGCGACTACGGCACCGTAGGCGATCTTGCCTGTTATGCGTTTACTCACGATGCTCCGTAACCTCGTTGTTAGTGACGTGCCTCACCGGATCGGCGAGGAGATTCAACAATGACAGCGACGGTGACGTGGAGCACAGCTAAAATGGGGTTCTGGTCATAACTGGCAATAAAGAAAATAAAGAAAACGGTGAACTCGAATTTCTCAACGTAGACGTCCCACGGCCAAACGGCTGCGTGCCCAGATGCTGTTGTTGCAGCTGGGCATCGTGCTTGGCACCTTAGTGCTGGTCGCCGCGTGCGTGATGGCCGTGGAAATGCGCCGGGTTCAGGATGCCGCCTTCGACGAGGTCGCCACCGTGGCCCGCGAACTTGTGGTGCTCACCGAAATCCAGCATGCCTTCGAAACGCAGCATCCGGAAACGATCATCGCGCCGATGGCCAAGATGGCCCAACAAGTTTCCGGGGTGGACTATGTGACGGTAGCCGATATGGATGGAATTCGCCTGGCGCACCCGAATCCTGCGATGATCGGCAAGCAAGTTTCCTCCAACCACGAACTGGTCCGCGATGGCCAGTCCTTCCGCGGAATCGAAGATGGAACCCTGGGAATGACGCTTCGGGTGAAGGAACCCATTTGGGATCAAGGAACCGTGGTGGGCACCGTTTCGGTGGGCATTTTGCAGAGCAAAACCCGGATGAAGCTCGCAGATATTGTCGGCGCCTTTGCCCCCTGGATTTTGCTGGCTGGCGCTCTGGGCACGGTGGGTGCAGCCTTTGCCTCGCGCAAGGTCCGCAAGATCTACGGGGTGGATCCAGACCAGGTCCATGGAATGCTCCAGGCCCGCGAGGCAGTGCTCTATGCGGTGGGTGACGGAGTGATTGGCGTGGATGAGCATGGCCGGCTGAGCCTCGCCAACCGGGAAGCGATCCGCTTGCTCGGTTTGCCCGAGGATGCCGAGGGGCGAATGATCGAAGAAGTTCTTGAACCCTCCATGGTGCAATTTCTGCGCAACACGAGCAACGACCGGGACGTGACCGAAAATGTGCTCTCCGGCGAGAGGGTGCTGATCGCTACCCGCCGCGAAGCCACCGTCTCCGGTCAACGCTTTGGCAGCACGTTGACGCTCAAAGACCGTACCGAACTGGAAAATACCTTGCGTGAATTGCGTGGCCAGCGCGGTTTGACTGATACCTTGCGAGCCCAAGCCCACGAATTCACCAACCGGCTGCACCTGATCTCGGGACTTTTATCCATTGGGGAAGTGGATGAGGCGGAGGCGCATATCCAAAGATTTGTTGGCCCGCATCAAAGTGATGGAGTGCAGTTATTGGAGGACCCGACCCTGGGTGCATTGCTCAGCGCCAAATTGGCGGTCGCCCACGAGGCCGGAGTCGAACTGCGCGTGCTTGAGGGCTCGCATACCGGTCGCGATTGGGTATCGGATGAAGACACCGTCACGGTCATCTCAAATCTCATCTCCAATGCCATTGAAGCAGCCGGTGATGGTGGAACCGTGCAGGTGCAGATCAACGCCAATGGGAGGGGGCTGCGGGCGGTAGTTGAGGACACCGGGCCCGGAATCGACGACACGGCGCAAAGCAAGGTGCTCGAGCTCGGGTTTAGCAGCAAACGTGGAGCATTGGACCCGTTGCATGAGCGAGGTATCGGCTTGACACTGGTAGACCGCATTGTGCGCCGCCGCGCAGGAGTCCTGCATTTTAAAGCCTCCTCACTCGGTGGCGCTATGGTTATTGCCGCGTGGCCGCTGCGGACCCGGCCAGCCGGCTGGCCGCTACCAGAGGAGAGACGATGAACGAGGAACGCAGCTCGCCAGCAATCAAGACGCTGGTGGTCGATGACGATTTTGCGGTGGCAGGTTTGCACCGCAGGTACTTAGCGGCCATGGAAGGCTTCGAGGTAGTCGGGATGCTTGAGCGTGGAAGCTCGGTGGCTCCCTATCTGGAGAAGCATCAGGTGGATTTGGTGTTGCTTGACGTCCACCTGCCGGATCTGACCGGTTTGGAAGTGCTCGAGGTGGTGCGCGCGCTGAAGATGGACGTGGACATTATTATGATCACCGCAGACAGTGAGCGTGAGTCGGTCCGCAAGGCGGTAGGGCATGGGGTCGAAGACTATCTGGTCAAACCGTTCAACGTGCAGGACTTCAGGGCTCGGCTTGAAGCCTATGCGCAACGCGCACGTCGGCGTTCACCGAATTCGGCGGCGCTGGGCCAACTAGAGGTGGACCGATTGCTGGCCGCTGCGACAGGACGAGCCCCGGCTGCTTCGGGCGCGACGGTGCATTTGGAAGCGGGGGCCGCTCCGGCTTCCGATTCAACCAGCCTTCCCAAAGGGTTTACCGCACCGACGATGGCATTGGTCAGTCAAGCCCTGCGCGAAGCACTGCCCAAGGAGGACGGGGCAATTTCGGCTAAGGAGCTGGCGGACGCTTGCGGTATTTCCCGGGTGAGTGCTCGGCGGTATCTCGATTTTTTGGTGGAGCGCAAGCTCGCCGAACTAAAGCCACGCTATGGTGCGGCCGGCAGGCCCGAGCACAGGTACCGCTGGAGGTAACCTAAAAAACTTTCTGCACGTTTATGGTTTTTAATGTTCTTTTGTGTATACACTAATTAGGAAGCAACGTTCAGACGTTGAATTCTGCTCCGCTCCCGTGGTCTTCACGCGGTCGGAGCCGCTGAATTCAAGAATTCCGAAAGGTCACCAGATATGACTACTCCAGTCCAGGAAAAAACCACTAACGTCGCAGATGTCATCGTCGTCGGCGGAGGCAACGCGGCCTTTACCGCCGCACACGCCGCGGTCACTCGCGGCCGCAAGGTGTTGCTGTTGGAAAAAGCTCCGAAGGACGAGTTCGGCGGAAACAGCTATTACACCGCTGGTGCTACCCGCATCGCGCACAATGGTCTGGAAGATCTGCAGGACTTCATCGAATTCGACGAGCGTCACCCGGTCTCCGAAGTTCCGCCCTACACCGCGGAAGACTACGCAGGTGACATGGCAAAAGTCACCGAGGGCCGAAACGACAAGGAACTGACCGAGGTTCTGGTCACCGAAGCCGCTCCGGGCTTGCGCTGGCTGCAGTCCCTGGGGCTGAAGTACCGCCTCATGTACGAGCGCCAAGCCTACGCCCGCGAAGACGGAACCTTCCTCTTCTGGGGCGGTCTGCATGTCGGAAACGTGGACGGCGGAGAAGGCCTGATGAAGGACCACCTCGCGGTAGCCGAAAAACTGGGCACCGAGGTTCGCTTCGAGCAGGATGTCTTCGCGCTGATCGTTGAAGACGGAGCGGTCAAGGGAGTCAAGGTCCGCCAGAACGACGGCAGCGTGCAGGAACTGCGCGCCGAGTCGGTCGTCCTAGGCGCCGGTGGCTTCGAAGCCAACCCTGAGTTGCGCAAGGAGCACTTGGGGGAGGGCTGGGAGAACGCAAAGGTTCGCGGCACCCCTTACAACCACGGCGCGATGATCCAGGCCGGGCTGGAGATCGGCATCGCCAAGGGCGGCGATTGGAGCACCTGCCACTCGGTGCAGTGGGACGCGTTCACCGCGAAGAACGAATCGAACCGCGAACTGACCAACCGTCTGACCCGCCAGTCCTACCCGCTGGGAATCATCGTCAACAACCGTGGCGAGCGCTTCCTTGACGAAGGCGCGGACTTCCGCAATCTGACCTATGCGAAGTATGGCCGTGAAATCCTGAAGCAGCCGGATTCGGTCGCCTACCAGATCTTCGACGCGAATTTGCGTCCGATGCTGCGCAGTGAAGAATACGAGATGCCAGGCATCTCTGAAATCGTCGCCGACACTGTTGAAGAGCTGGCCGCAAAGATCAATGTGGACCCGGCATCGCTGACCAAGACCATCACCGAATTCAATGGTGCCATCGACACCAGCATCCCGTTCGATCCGAACGTGCTGGACGGTCGCGCCGCGAAGGTCACCCCGGTCAAGAGCAACTGGGCCACTCCGCTGGCCACCGGTCCGTTCTACGCCTACCCAGTCACCTGCGGCATCACCTTCACCTTCGGTGGGCTGAAGGGCGATACCGAAGGCCGCGCCTTGAACGAAGAGGGCCAGCCGGTACCGGGCCTGTTCGTCTGCGGCGAGATGCTCGGAGGACTATTCTCGGCCAACTACCCAGGTGGTTCGGGTCTTGCAGCTGGTGTCGTGTTCGGTCGCCGAGCCGGTAATCTGGCCTAAGGCAAAGTGCAGTTCCCTCGCACGCGGCACCGCGTGCGAGGGAACTGCAGATTAAATGTGTTGAACGTAGGATGGCGGGGCATGGCGAAGATCGATTCGGAAACGATTCACGAGCGGTTGAAGGAAGACTTGCTGCGTGGCGCCTTCGCGCCCGGTGACCCGTTGCGTGAGGTCGCGCTGGCCGAACGCTTCGGCGTCTCGCGCACCCCGGTGCGCGAAGCGCTCACCCGGTTGCTGCACGAGGGCCTGCTCGAACGACGTGCCCGCGGATTATTCGTGCGCGAAATCGACCCCGAGCAGATCATGCAGGTTTATGATCTGCGCATCATGCTCGAAGGCCAGGCCGCTGCGGAAGCCGCGCTGAGCCGGACCGAGCCGGACCTGGTCAGGCTGGAAGCGCTCGTGCAACGAGATCGTGCGCTGGTCGATCCCGATGACTCAACACGTTTGCTGACAAATATCGAGTTCCATCGCGCGCTTTGGCGTGCTGCGCACAATCCGGTGCTCGAAGATCTGCTGGAGCGCTTGGCAACGCATCAACTGCACGCCCCGACCTCGACACTCTCGGTGGGATCTCGGTGGACCGAGTCCTTGGATGAGCACCAGCGCATCGTTGAGCTGATTAGTGAGCGCCGTACCGACCAAGCGCAGGAGCAAATCCGCGCTCACATGTCGACGGCCAAGTCGATGCGCTTGAAGATGTTCTCCCACCTCTAAGGCTTTGACCCCAAAGAATCCCGCCGCGAGCGGGATTTTTGGTTTAAAGCTCTGTGCCGATAGCGCGAGCATACTACCTGCCAGATGGCGTGGGTCCTGCTCGCCGGTCGTCGAGCAATGGCACCGGTTGCCCCGAGGCGCGTAGCTTGGATCTGGTGCCAGGAAAGAAGAATGCTTCGGTTTGGCCCGCAGGGCAGCTCAACGAAATGGCAGTGGCAACAAAAAGCCAGAGCCGCTTAATGGACTCGTGGCCGGATCCCCTTGGAAGTTTAGGAACGGGATCCGGCCACGATGGCTTGAACGAGGTTTGGACTACAGCCCGCGTACCAGCAGCACGTCCAGGATGCGCGGACCATGCACGCCCTCCACACGCTCCAACTCGATGTCACTGGTGGCCGAAGGGCCAGAGATCCACGTCAAAGGGCGGGTGATGGTCAGTCGCGGCATTGCTTCGGGTAGCAGCTGCACAATGCTGGACACCGGAACGATGCACAGGTGATGATCCGGGACCAGCGAGATTGCGCGGCGCCCTTGGTTGGGCTCACCGTCAAGGACAATGGTTCCGGACTCGGCGATGGAAACCTGCGAGGAGGTGACCACGGCGCTGGTCGCATCCAGTTCGGCAACGGTTAGCCGTGCACCTGGAGCGTCGGCAATCTGGGCGACACCCTGCGGCAGGTTAGCCAGCCACCGCTGATCCAACCCATGCGGGTAGACCACAGAATTTGCGTTCTTCAGTTTCGCAGCGACAAACTCGGGGATCTGCGCGGTCTCGATAACCTCTACGCCCGCCTTGTAATCGACCAATCGGTCCACCAGCATCTCGATGAGATCTTCCTCGGACATCTGCGAGGAGGTGCGGTATTCGCGGGGAGTTTCCTCGGCCACCGGCGCATCTGACAGCGCCGAACGGATGCGGCCTAGGATTTCTTCTTTGGCGCTCACTTTGACTCCTTTTCGTCGCTCCACCAGTCGCGGAAGGACTTGTTCGGCGGGGCGGGGATATCGCGGCTCTGCGTCCAACCGGCCGCGATGCCCGGAAGCTTCTTGATTTTCTTATCCTTGCCGGCCATCAGGCGGCCCAGCGGCAGCGCCTTTTCGAGCAGGCCGAGGTTCTTGCCCTTACCCAGCGCCCAAGAACCGCCCTTCATCATCAGATCCATTTGAGTTGGGATCTTATGCGTCTCGCGCTTGGCATCCACATCTTCGCCGCGCAGGTGGACGAGGATCTCGGGGATGTTGATCTTCACCGGGCAAGCGTCGTAGCAGGCGCCGCACAGTGAGGAGGCATAAGGCAGTGAACCGTTGTCCTCGGCCTCAATGCCGGTCATCAGCGGCGAGAGGATCGCGCCAATCGGACCGGGGTAGGTCGAACCGTAGGCGTGGCCACCGGTTCGCTCATAGACCGGGCACACGTTCATGCAGGCCGAGCAGCGAATGCAGTTCAACGCGGTGCGGCCAAAACGGTCCGACAATGCGCGGGTGCGACCGTTATCCAGCAGCACGATATGCACATTTTTTGGTCCGTCGTCGGCGCTGGCTCCGGTCCACAGCGAAGTGTAAGGGTTCATGCGCTCGCCAGTGGAAGAGCGCGGAAGCAGCTGCATGAAGACTTCGAGGTCTTCCCACTGTGGCAGGACCTTCTCGATACCCATCACGGTAATCAGAGTTTCCGGAAGGGTCAGGCACATGCGGCCGTTTCCTTCGGATTCCACGACACCTAGGGTGCCGGTATCTGCCAGGGCGAAGTTCGCGCCGGAGATCGCGACCTTGGCGGCAAGGAACTTTTTGCGCAGGTGCGAACGGGCGGCCTCGGCCAGCTTGGCTGGGTCGTCGGTGAGTTCGGGGTCAACCGAAGGCATTTCCTTCAAGAAGATATCTCGCACCTCGGTGCGATTCTTGTGAATTGCAGGAACCAGAATATGGCTTGGCTTGTCGTTGCCCAGCTGGACAATAAGTTCGGCGAGGTCAGTTTCGAAGGCTTTGATGCCCTGCGTTTCAAGGTACTCATTCAGGCCGATTTCCTGGGTGGCCATGGACTTGACCTTGACGACCTCGGTGGAGCCGGTTTCCTTGACCAGCTCGGTGACGATCTTATTGGCCTCTGTCGCGTCCCGTGCCCAGTGAACGATGCCGCCACGGGCGCTGAAATTCTTCTCGAATTGAAGCAGCAGGTCTTCGATATTTGCCATCGCGTTGTTCTTGATGGCCGAGCCGGCGTCGCGCAGCTCTTCCCAGTCGGGGAGTTCGCCTACAACTTTCAACCGCTTGTCGCGAATGGTGTGTGTAGCGTGACGCAAGTTCTTGCGCATCTGGGTGTTGCCCAGTTCGCGGTGCGCGGCCTGGGGGAATGGCTCTTCCTCGAAAAGATTGCCATGTCCCGCGGCTGGCATGCCGAGGAATACCTGAGTCACAGTGTCACCGTCTCTTCCATGGTGCTGGCCAGGATATCGGCCAGGTGCAGAGTTTTGGGTTTGGCTCCGGTGCGCGAGAGGCCGCCACCGATGTGCATCAGGCACGAGGCGTCGCCTCCGGCGCATGCCGAAGCGCCAGTGGAGCAGATGTTCTTCACCTTGTCTTCGAGCATTGCCGAGGAAACGTCGGCGTTCTTCAACGAGAAGGTACCACCGAAGCCGCAGCACTGATCGGCTTCGGGAAGTTCCTCGACGGTAATGCCGCCCACTGTTTTGAGGAGGTCCAGCTGGCGGTCGCCAAGCTTCAGCGAACGCATTCCGTGGCAAGAGGGATGGTAGGTGATGGTGTCCGGGAAATAGCTGCCAAGTTGCTCGGCGGCGTTGGTCACTCCGAGCACGTCAACCAGGAGCTGTGAAAGTTCGTAGGTGCGCTTGCCGACCGCAACCGCTCGTTCTTTCAGCTCCGGCTTGCCGAGTCGTTCCGCGAGATACGGGTGCTGGTGCTTGACGGAGGCGACGCAGGAACCAGAAGGAGCTACCGCGACGTCATAGTCGTTGGTATCAAAAGCATTAATGTGGTTTTCCACCACGGGCAGTGCTTCCGGCATGTAGCCGGAGTTGATGTGCATTTGCCCACAGCAGGCCTGAGCCTTGGGGAAAATAACTTCATGGCCCAAGCGTTCCAGAATTTTGACGGTCGACTTGGCGGTTTCGGGGTACATGGCATCCACGATGCATGTGGCAAAGAGAGCGATCCGCATGGTAAATAACTCTTTCGAAGTGTGGTCTGACCATACTATGCGTTGATCTTTCGATAAGTCAAGACTTGTTGTGATGGCCCTCACCTTGTACTCTTAGTGGTCGGACCACGTATGGTCAGACCAACTTCGAGTAAGGACGCCCACACCGTGTTTACACCCTCCACAGATCCAGTTGCCGGAAGTGTAGCAATCTCTGCACTTGTTGCCCTGATCCCGCTTCTCACCTTCTTCGTCTTGCTGGCAGTAATTAAAACCAAAGCGCACGTAGCTGGCCTCGGCTCGCTTGCCGTCGCCATCATCATCGCGATCTTCGGTTGGCACATGCCAGTGGGCATGGCGTTGAACTCCGGCGTGATGGGTATGGTCTTCGGCGCCTTCCCGATCGTATGGATCGTTGTCATGGCCATCTTCCTCTACCAGGTGACGGTGAAGTCCGGTCGCTTCGAGGATCTGCGCCGCGTCTTTGACGTGATCGGTGGTGGCGATGTCCGAATCCAGGCAGTACTAATCGCTTTCTGCTTCGGTGGTCTGCTCGAAGCGCTGGCAGGTTTCGGCGCACCGGTGGCAATTACCGCCACCATGCTGTTGGCTCTGGGACTGGCCCCATTGCGTGCGGCCTGTGCCGTATTGATCGCAAACACGGCTCCGGTTGCCTTCGGCGCAGTTGCCATCCCAATTACCACCGCCGGCGCGCTGACCGGCATTCCGGCCGCTGAAATCGGTGCAGTTGTTGGCCACCAGTCGCCATTGCTGGCATTATTCGTGCCGTCAATTCTGGTATTGGTTATCGACGGCTGGCGCGGTATGCGCCAGACCCTTCCTGCGACTCTGGCTATCGGTGTTTCCTTCGGTGTGGCTCAGTGGCTTTGCTCGACCTACTTCTCCTACGAGCTGACCGACATTGTGGCTTCGCTCGTTGGTTTGGCCGCCGCAGTGATTCTGCTTCGCTTCTGGACTCCAAAGGGTGCTGACGAAGCGCGTCAACGGGTGTTGACCCCGGAGGCTGCTGCTGCGCCGGTGGAGCACAACAAGAAGCTTCACATCAACAACACCTGGATGGCTTTGTTCCCATACCTGCTGGTAATCGTGATCTTCGGTATTGCCAAACTATGGAAGCTGGGTGTGGATATTCCTGCGTGGCTGGCAAGCACGGATATTAAGTTCGGCTGGCCAGGACTGCACGGCAGTGTGATTGATGCACAGGGTGAAGCGGTATCGTCCACTATCTACAACTTCTCTTGGCTCTCCTCCCCGGGCACACTGCTGTTGATCACCGGCGTGATTGTTGCATTCGTATACTCGCGCAACAACGGCAACGGCAAGTACGCGATGACCTTCGGCGAAGGCATGTCAGAAGTTGGCAAGACCATCTACAACATGCGTTATGCGGCCCTGACCATCTTGTCGGTGCTCGGCTTGGCCTATGTGATGAACCTGTCCGGGCAGACCATTACCGTGGGTACCTGGCTTGCAGGTGCCGGTGGCGCCTTCGCATTCCTTTCCCCAATCCTGGGCTGGATCGGTACCGCCGTGACCGGTTCGGATACCTCCGCCAACGCACTATTTGCCAAACTTCAGCAGACCGCCGGTGTCAACGCAGGCATCGACCCAACTCTGTTGGTCGCAGCGAACACCTCCGGTGGTGTTGTTGGCAAGCTCATTTCCCCACAGAACCTGGCGATTGCCGCTACCGCGGTGAAGATGGAAGGCCAGGAGTCGGTTATCCTCAAGAAGGTCGCCGGCTGGTCCGTGGGCATGTTGCTAGTACTGTGTACCTTGGTTTATCTGCAGTCCACGCCGATCCTGTCGTGGATGCTTCCGTAATCTAGTTCAAGGCTAGAATGGTCTTTTGATGTCTATAAATCCAGCCCCGCGTGCGTACCAAGTCGTCCTTGAATCAGTCGAGGCCGACCTCCGTTCCGGAAAACTCGCCATAGGGGACCAGCTTCCCGGTGAGCGTGCGCTCGCGGAGCAGCATCAGATTTCTCGAGCCTCCGTTCGTGACGCCATCCGCGTGCTGGATGTGCTGGGTCTGGTGAGAACCTCAACGGGCTCAGGTCCGAACTCGGGTGCGGTCATCATCTCCAACCCGTCCGCGGGGATCTCTCAAGCTCTACGCATGCATTTGGCAGCCAAGGGCATCAATGTTCGCGAAATAGTCGAATCCAGAATTTTGATGGAAACTTGGGCTGCCCAGATGAATCCGCGAAATCCGGCGCATGCGCAGCAGGTTATAGACCGCACCGCGGTGTTGATTATGCGCATGGACGACCCGCAGCTTTCCCGCGAAGCCTTCCACCGTATCGATGCTGAATTCCACGTGCTGCTGGCTTCTATGGCGGGTAATTCGGTGGTGGAAACAATGATGGAATCCTTGCGAAACTCGATTAGCCAATACGTCTCTGAAGCGATTCCGGATGACGAGTCCTGGCAGCCGATCGTGCGGGTTCTCCGACGCCAGCACAAAGCTATTCACCACGCTTTCGCCACCAATCAGCGCGAACGTGCAGCGCAGTTGCTAGAAGAACACATCACCTGGTTCTATTCGCAGACGCGCTAAGGCAAAAGGGCCAGCCCGGTAGTTTTTCCGAATGTGGGAACACTGCCGGGCTTACTCGTCCCTATGAACGATTGCATTTGTTGATGTGTTCTCTGTTGTGTCTGGGTTGCAGCGAATGACCCGGCAGAACTCCTATGGGCTTCGGCTGGAGTCTGGGGTACGAAGAATATTGTCGGCCCAGCCATAGACTTGGAGTACCGTTTCCCTTGGACCCGAGCCGCAACGAATGGTGGACATGGAATACACGCTGTCTTTTCCTGAGCTGAACCGGTATTTCGCTGCCCGGACGATGATGGAGGGAAGCCTCATTCATTCTTCTGGTGAGGTGAACCCGTACCGCTGGGTGCAGATCGGCGGAATGAGCCGTGTCCATGCCGATGTGGCCGACGCGAATGTGTTTATCCAGCTCGAACTGAATGATGGAAAAATCCACTATGCCTTCAACTGTTCGGCCAAGGAATTAGCGGGGCCCTGCAAGCACATCGCGGCACTTGGGCTGCATCTAACACGTAATCCCGATGAGGAACTGACGGTCAGCGATGACGCGGGGCTCCAAGCCCACGAAGGATCGAGCCCGCGGCCGATTCCGCACTGGCAACGATCCTTGCAAGCACTTTTGCCCAAGGTGGAATCCGAGGCCGATATCGTTGGGCTAGGCCTGCTGGTCTCTGTAGCCCATGTGCAGCATCGGCACGCAGCGTCCTATGACATCAAAGTGCGTCCGGCCCAACCGGGTAGCCGTTCGCCCTGGGTGCAAAGCGGCGTCTCATGGGCGAACCTACAAAATGACAAGCGTTTCGATCAGACCCAACGCAAGGCAATGATGGAGTTGCACGGTCTGATGCTCAGACAAAGTGAAGCCTACTATTACAATCACTGGGGCAACGATTGGGTAACCCTCAACGCCCTGCCCGGTGAAGAGCTGGCGCACAGTTTGAAGAAGATCCGCGATTCGGGTGTTGCGATCGTGTCCGCTAAGACGAAGCAACCCGTCAACTTCCCGCAAAGCACCGCGAGGGGTTTCATTGATTTCAAGGAAGATCCCACCGGGCTGACTCTGGAGCCTAAGCTTGTGACTCCCGAGGGATTCCCAAAATCTATGGTCGCGCTGGGCAGGCCGCCGGCCGCAGCCGTGTACTCCGATGGAGCGCCGGATAAGGCGGGTCCCTTGCACCTTGCCTGCTTCGAACCGGCGATTACCAACGAGCTCATAGATCTCATCCGTAATGGGCCGTTGGAAATTCCGGCGGATCAGATAGACGAATTCAATCAATCGTTCATGTCCCGGGTACGTCTCGTTGCGCCGTTGAGCAGTACCGATGGCAGCTTCGAATTCCCGGAGCCCGCGCGGCCAATGCTGATGCTCGAACTGCGGCACTCGCACAAAGAATTGACCGGAGTTTTCTCCTGGAAATATGCCGATTCAGGCGTTCGCCAACGGAATACCGAGCGGCTGATTATACGCAGCGTACTAGACAAAGTCGGTTCCGAGGGTCCCTTGGTCCAGTCGAGCACGGGAAACTTCGCGCCGCTGAATCTGGGCATCAGCGAGAGCATCGATTTCGTGATTGGTGTCCTCCCATTGTTGCGTGAGCACCCCGATGTCCACGTCGACGAGCAGACCTCAGTGCCCGATTATCGGGTCGTCGAGGGATCGGCCGTTGTGAAGATTGGGGCCGGTGAATCGAGCAATGATTGGTTCGACCTGAATGTCGACATCAAGCTTGCGGACCGGGATATTCCCTTTGTCGAGCTATTCAGCGCACTCAGCGCCGGGGAAGAGTACCTGGTGCTGGACGATGCACGGGTAGTACCCATTGACGGCGAAGAATTCCATGCCTTGCGCCAGCTCATCGCGGAAGCTGGCGAACTGGCGCAGAGCACTTCCTCGGGAGTGCGAATGCACCGGTTGAGCATTGACTGGTGGCAAGAATTGGTGGCTCTGGGCATCATCGAAGCTCAGGAAAACGAGTGGCTAGCCTCGATGGCTAAGCTGACCGGGGCAGAGGGCCTAGAACGCGTGCAGGTCCCCGAGGCTTTCACCGCCACCTTGCGTGATTATCAGCAACACGGGCTCAACTGGTTGGATTTCCTGCGTCGCCATCAGTTGGGTGGCGTGCTCGCGGACGATATGGGTCTGGGTAAGACAGTTCAACTGCTAGCGGCTTTGGAAACGGCACGTCTTGAGGATCCGGAGGCCAGATATCTCGTGGTCGCACCTACCTCTGTGGTGGGCAACTGGGCGAGTGAAGCGGCCAAATTCACGCCGCAGCTTCGCACAACGACACTGGGCGAAACGAGTACCAAGCGCCGTACGAGTGTGGCCGAAGCAACCGGCGATGCACAGCTGGTGATCACTAGCTACGCAATTTTCCGTATGGATTTCGAAAACTTTGAAGCGATGGGTTTCTCAGTATTGATCCTGGACGAGGCTCAAATGGTCAAAAACCATGCCTCTAAGGGGTACAAGCAGGTACGTCAGATACAGATACCTTGCAAATTTGTGGTCACCGGAACTCCGGTGGAAAACAACCTCCTGGAACTCTGGGCGCTGACCTCGTTGGCCGCGCCCGGCCTGCTCGGTGGGCTGAAGTCCTTCAAGGACAACTACTCCAAGCCAATCTCTTCCGGAGATAGCTCACGGATGCAACGGCTGAAGAGCAGATTGCGGCCCTTTGTCCTACGCAGGACCAAGGAACAGGTGGCCAAGGATCTCCCGGCGAAAACCGAGCAGGTCATCCATGTCGAGCTGGAACCGGCACACCGCAAAGCCTACGACCGGCGATTCCAGCGTGTTCGCCAAGAGGTGCTGGGCCTAGTTCAAGACGTTGATTCCAACCGGTTCAAGATTCTGCAGTCCCTGACTTTGCTTCGCCAGCTCGCCTTGGATCCCTCTCTTGTCGATGAAGGTAACGGTCCAAGCGCAAAACTTGAACTGCTGCATTCCCTATTGGAGGATGCGGTGGCCGAAGGCCATAAGATCTTGGTCTTTAGCCAGTTCACTTCGTTCCTGTCCAAGGCGCGCGGTGTTGCGCTGGGCCTCGGCTTTGACACCGGCTATCTAGACGGGAGCACCAGCGGGGCTAGGCGCCGCCAGCTCATTGAGGATTTCGGGCTCGGTAAATTCCCGGTCTTCTTTATTTCGCTCAAATCCGGTGGATTCGGCATCAACCTCACCGCCGCGGACTACTGTATTTTGCTGGATCCGTGGTGGAATCCGGCGGCCGAAGCTCAGGCTATTGATAGGGCGCACCGCATCGGCCAGGATAAGCCCGTGTATGTGTACCGGTTGGTTGCGAAGGACACCATCGAAGATAAGGTTCTGGCCTTGCAGGCAAGAAAGACTCAGCTCTTCAACGACGTGCTGGGGGATGCGGATCAAATGGCATCGGCGACATCTTTAGGCACCGAAGATTTCTTGGCGCTGCTCGAATAAACGAGCTCAACGGGTATCTTCGAGTTCTTCGTTCATGCGGTGCAGCAGGTCGGCAAAACGCCGTACGTCGGACTCATCCCATTCGGCCAAGCGACGGTGAAGTCGAGCGCGCAGGGTATTTCCACTGGCTTTCCAAGCCTCGCGGGCCTTGCCAGTGACGGAAACTAATTGAGCCCGGCCATCGTTTGGATCCGAAGTACGCGTAATGAGCCCCATGGTCTCAAGCTGCTTGACCATACGAGAAATGGTGGCCTTATCCAGTTCGAGATGTTCGGCAAGGACACCTTGCTGCTGCGCATCGTGGTGAACCAGGAAGGACAGGATCCGGTAGCCCGGCGCCTGTAATTCCGGATGGATCTCTTTGGCGCGTTCGCGGATTGTTTGGCGCGCGCGCAACAGGGTGGCGGTGAACTCTTTTTCCACCTCGGAGAGCAGCTTTTCATCGTGCATAGTTACCATTCTAGGTATCCCCAGCCCGGTCATCGACTTTTAGCTCGTAAATAAGACACTTGCCCGGCCGTGTCCACTGCGTGCGGAGTGTTTTCTGCGGCCCGGAGGGGAGGGCGAAAACAAAACTATTTACTTGAAGCTTCAATAAACTTAAGTGTATCCTTGTTATATGACACAGCCAGCGGAACTCCCTCCAGTCCTCTTCCTTAGCCATGGCGCACCGCCATTGGCTGACGATGCCCGATGGACCAGCGAATTAGCTGACTGGTCCGGCACCATCGAAAAACCCAAAGACATCCTGATGATCTCCGCACACTGGGAAAATGCTCCGGTGACGCTGAGCGCAACGCAGCAGAAAAACGAACTGGTCTATGACTTCTGGGGCTTCCCGCAGAAGTACTACGACGTCCGTTATGACGCGCCAATGGCTCCGGACCTGGCCGCGGAGGTTGAGCGGCTGACCGCTACGCATGGTCACCACGTGGAGCGCGACGAGTCTCGCGGACTTGATCACGGCGCTTATGTGCCACTCAAGGAAATGTTCCCGGAGGCTGATATTCCGGTGGTGCAGATGTCCATGCCGACCCTTGACCCGGCAGGGCTCTTTGAGCTGGGTAAGTCATTAGCTCCCTTGCGTGAGCGTGGGACCCTCATCGTCGGCTCGGGTTTCACCACCCACAATCTGCGCTGGTTCAATCCTGCCGCGGGCGCCGACACCACCCCGCCGAGCGCATCCAGCGAATTTGATCACTGGGCCGAAGAAGCGATGGCGCGCGGGGACGTGGACTCGATCCTCGACTTTATGCATAAGGCCCCGGCGGCACGCGAGGCCCACCCGCGCTCCGAGCACTGGGCGCCGCTGTACGTATCCCTTGGTGCCGCCTATGCATCTGGCGGTATCGATGCGAAGACTGCAATCGACGGCTTCTGGTACGGACTGTCCAAGCGGTCCTGGACGCTAACTTAACAGCAGATTTTTTGCGGTGATGAGCTGGACACCGAAAGAAGATAGCGGGTGCCCGTCGAATGGCGGCACCCGCAAACTTGTTATGGCCCAGTTGTATTGCACTCCAAGCAGAAACGGGTGCTCGCCTTCGGAAAGAAGGCGAGCACCCGTTTTCTTGGACAGAGTCTCCAGCTAGTGAACCTCGTGCACCGCGGGTTCCACAACCGGTTCCAAGACCGCTTTCACGACCGGTTTCACCCGGAAAGTGATGATTGCGAAGAGTACTGCCGCCAAGACGGCACCCAGTGCGAAAACGAGGAAGTTCGAATTGACGCCGAGCCCCGAGGCCAAGAGCAGGCCGCCGACCTGGGGAGCCGCCACCGCGCCAATGCGGCCCATACCCATGGCCCAGCCAAGCGCAGTGCCGCGCAAATGCTCAGGATAGTGGTTGGCCACGGCGGCAATGAGCAACGCGGCTGTACCGTGAGTACCTACACCGGCGAGGATCAACATCGCATAGACGACGGCGACTGGGGGAGTCGTCATGATGACCGCCAATGCAATGCCTGCAATGAGGGCGGCAACTGCTGAGGAAGGGGCCGCCCCAAATCGGTCTCCAGCCCAGGCGGTAACGACGGAGCCCGCCACCGCACCGAGATTCAGTGCCAGTGCGAAGGTCAAAGCGGAACCCAAATCATAGCCTGCTTGTTCCATGAGGCTAGGCAGCCAAGTGCCTAGGCCATACCAAGCAAAGAGAATAGCCAACGAAGCCACGGCGAAGAGGACTGAAGCGCCAAGGTAAGGGGCGCGCAAAATCTGCCCGAAACCGGAATTGCGGCGAGAGCCTGGTCCGCTGCGGTGCTCGAATGAAAGAGTTTCTGGAAGGTAGCGGAAGCCCATGGGGACCACGACAACTAATGCAATGATGGCCAGCATGAACATCATCTCCCAGCCGAAGGCGGGAATAACCCAGATACCGGTGATGGCGGCGATGGATCCGCCAATAGGAACACCGGACATCATCAAAGTAGCCATGGTGGAGCGCCAGCGGTCAGGAACCAACTCAGCGACCATGGCGTTCGCGGACGGAACCAGTCCACCCAAGCCGATACCTGACAACAGACGCAGCAGCCCGAACACTACAGGGTTCGGCGCGAAGGCGCACAAAACGGTAAGCGTGGAGAAAATAATGGCGCAGGCCAGAATGGTACGGCGTCGACCCAGTGCGTCGGCGAGACGTCCGGCGCCAAGCGCCCCAATCATCATGCCCACAAATGCCAGAGAACCGATGGTTCCCATGGTCGTTGGGGTGAGACCCCAATCATCCATAGCAAGCAACGAGGACTGAACCGTACCGTAGACAATCAAGTCGTACCCATCAAAGACCACCAGTAGCCAGCAGGTCAAAATCGCAAGAACAGCTTTGCGCTGTGACAGCTTCTTTGGGCCGGCGGACGGGGTGGAGTCCGTATGGTTCTCGCCAGCCAAACCGGAGGCACTATCAGAGATGGGTGAAATCATAGGTTCAAGTGTTCCCTGTCTCACACTTGCAGGCTCTATGATTCTGCTGTGCAGAATTTCCGAACGAACGTTAAGTAAATTGACTGCCCTAGGCTTCCCGTATTTCTTTGCAAACGCGAAGTCACAAGCTGCCCCGCACGCCACAGGTACTCGCGCCGTGCCGAAGCGGGCTATCGTGCGGACGCCCGCCGAGAACGATGGGTGCGAGCGCTAGTCAACGATGTTGCGCAGCGGTCGTTCGCTGGCAAATGCATTGATATTGTTGGTAATTTCTCTGACACGCATTTCGAAGGTTTGGGCTGCGTGCCCTGAGTAGTGAGGCGTGCAGATGACGTTCGGCAGGCTCGCGAAGTCTTGGACATCTTTCGGTGCTTGTACGCCAACGGGAGCGTCCCACCACACATCTAGTGCTGCTCCACCTATAGAGCCTTGGGTCAACGCTGTGTGGAGCGCTTCTCGGTTGATGATTGATCCGCGCGAGACGTTGACCAAGAGGGCATCATTGCGCATTTGATCCAATTCCTTGGTTCCGATCAATCCACGAGTTTCCTCAGTTAATGGCAAACCCAGAACCACTACGTCGCTGACCGTTAACAGTTCCGGTAATGAACCGAGTTCCTTCACCCACTTGACCCGTGGATTCGGGTGATCATTGATTGCTTTGGTGCGGCGCACCGCAACGGCGCTGGCACCCAGAGCAGTGGTGAATTCCAAGGTTTGTTCGCCAATCCCGCCTAATCCAATAAAGCCAATCGTGAGATCCGCGAAGGTGCGGTGCATAGGGATTAAAGGGTCCGTAGAGACCGTTCGCCAGACACCATCTCGTAGCTCTTCGGTGACATTAAGCAGACGTCGTTGAAAGGCCATGATGACCATCAAGATATGCTCGGCAATTGAACGTTCATGATGAGCTGTGCGAGCGATGACGGTCGATTCGTGCAACTGAGCTAAGGCAATCCGGTCAGTACCCGAGCCTGTCACATGCACCAGCCCTGCCGAACAAATTTTGGCATCCTCGGCACTGAGCCTCGCGCAGACAAGCACCTCCGCCTCAGAGATGAACCGTGACTGTTCGGCGGAAGAAAGGTGTGCGACGAACAGCCAGTGGTGCTCAGGCCCGAGATTTTTGAACAACGAAGCAAATCGGGAAACGATCGGGTCGGTAACGACGACTCGTAGCGGGGTTACCACCGAGGGCTCTTGAGCTCGAAGGATGGAGCAATGCTCTGCATATAACTGGTGTCATCGCGTTGGGTAATTCCGCAGTCCAAATATTGCTGATGCAGCCGTGCCAGCGCCGCTTCATCGAGTTCCACCCCCAATCCCGGGGCGGTGGGGACATTGACCGAACCGTCAGTGATCTTCAAGACTCCCGGAACGATGACATCATCGTCGGGGCGTTTCCAAGGCCAATGCGTATCGCAGGCGTAATCGATGTTCTTCGTCGCCGCGGCGAGCTGAATCATTGCTGCGAAGCTGATCCCCAGATGAGAATTTGAGTGCATGGAAAGGCGAAGATCAAACGTTTCCGCGATCCCCGACAAGAGCCGAGACCTGTTGAGGCCGCCCCAGAAATGATGATCCGATAACACCACGTCGATGGCTTCTGCCGCAATCGCCGGCGGTAAATCGTTAAACGAGACCACGCACATATTCGTGGCAATGGGCAGCATGATGGCCTTTCGAACTTGCGCGTTGTCGGCAATCGAGAGGCAGGGGTCTTCCAGGTATTCAAGAACCGATTCCAACTGGTGTCCCACATGAATTGCCGTTTCCACGCTCCACACACCATTTGGGTCGACGCGCAATGGCATCTGCGGAAATTCGTGGCGCAAGGCGAGGATAGCCTCGACTTCTTGCGCCGGTGGAAAAACTCCACCCTTGAGCTTGAGGGCCTTGAAGCCATAGTCCCGTACCATTTTGCGTGCCTGGTCAACGATTCCTTCAGGATCCAGTGCTGCACCCCACGAGTCGGCTGCATCCCCGGGATGCGATGCCCATTTGTAAAAAAGGTATCCGCTGAAGTCAACCTTTTCGCGGACCGCACCGCCTAACAGCGCACTCACCGGTACCCCGAGAATTTTTCCCTGAATATCCAAACAGGCAACATCAAATGCTGAAAGCACCCGGTCATCAAGAGATGTCGTGGTGACCATCCCACCAGTACCGTGACCGCCAAGGCCGTGGTCATCCACTAACGATTGCGAGACCAGGGCCGAAATTTGGTTGGTGTTAAATACATCTGCACCGATGAGGAAGCTGGCAGCTCGCCGTAGACGAATCAGATGGGCCTCGTCCCCGTAGGTTTCGCCTAGGCCATAGGTCCCATCCTCGGTGCGCATCACCACAACAGCGCGCAGCGCAAATGGTTCGTGGACTCCCACGGAGTTCAGCAGGGGAGGGTCGGCGAAGGCCACCGGGGTGATCTGAATATCAGTGATTCGCACAGGGCATCTCGCGGTGCTATCCGATCGTGGCGCGATGCTGTCGATCGAGGAAAAATGCGACATAGTTGTACTCCCGTTTTCATTGCCGTTTAGACTCACACTAAGAGTGCGGATCGATACCTGTCCAAGCTAAATAATGCAATCAACGATTCAAGGAGTGAATTGATGTTCTCGCTGATTCAGCTCGAGTCCTTCGTCGCGGTCGCCGAAGAGCTGCATTTTGGTGCAGCCGCTGAACGGCTGAACATGACCCAGCCTCCGCTGAGCCGGCAGATTCAATTACTTGAGCGTGAGCTCCAGGCTAAGTTGTTCATTCGCACCTCGCGCAATGTCGCGCTCACCGCAGCTGGCGAAGTGCTTCTCCCCAATGCACGTCGAATCTTGGACATGAGTCGAAAAACCAGCCTCGAGGTATCACGCGTATCGTCCGGTGATTCAGGCACGGTCGTTGTTGGATATACCTCGGTCGCCGGACAATCGATTTTGCCTGAATTTCTGGCGCGGGCAGCTCAGAAACTTCCAGATCTGACCATGGTGCTACGCGAAGCAGTCTCGGTGGATCAGCTAGACGCGCTGAGCAAGGGAACCATCGATATTGGCCTGTTGCGACCGGTAGTTCACCGGGCTGGCGTGGAAACCTGCCTGGTTATGAAAGATCGATTGGTGGTCGCTCTACCTGTTGGCCACCATCTGATAACTGGTAAAGGGGTGCTGATCAAAGAATTGGTCGGACTGCCGCTGATGATGTATTCCACCAATGAGGCGAGATACTTCTATGATTTGGTGCTGAGGCTTTTTGACTCGGTGAGTGCTAAACCTACAATTTCCCAGATTGCGAGTCAGATTCCCGCATTGATGGCGCTTGTCGCGGTAGGTCTGGGAGTTTCACTTGTTCCGGCCAGTGCTATGGATTTTGCGCCGAACAATGTCGTTTTTGAAGAACTCATTGGCCCTGATGGGTTGCAGGACTTGAATCACTCGGACATTTTTCTCGCGTGGGATGAGTCGTCAACTAATCCGGCGGTACGGCGTCTCAAGGATGTGTTTTTAGATTCGCTGGAAAGCGTGGAAGGCGCAGTCATTCCGAAGAGCGAAGCAGCGCGCTCGTAAAGTGAACAGACTAATTGTCTGTATTGGAATTATTTGTTCGGGACGTAATTATGGCAGATTCAGCGAATAACGGGGTGTAATATTCTGCGCCAGAAACGTGCAAATATGAACCAAATATCCCGATAGGCGAAATGGTTGTGGTACAAACCTCAAGTCAAAAATGGGCTGCACATGTGCGCAGCGCACTGTTAGCCCGGGGGATTCCCGCAAAGGATATCCAATACGAAGTCTTCGGACCTGACCTGTGGTTGGCGGACTTCCAGTAGGTGCAAACGGAGATGTGAAGGATCTTGATTGGCCACACAACCTGGCCCTCAAAGTCCTTACACAGACGACAGGTGAAGGTCATTATCCAAGGAGGAACGTTGCAAGCAGCACGACTGGAATGGTCAATAGGGTACTGGTCAGGATGACTTCTCGCGGGATGGAGACGTTGAGCTTGAACTGCTGGGAAAAGAGCAGGACGTTTTGCGCCGTGGGCAGTGCGGCCATGATGACCACTCCGAGCAGCTCTACACCTTCCAACCCGAAGACCAGATGGGCTACGACCCACGCGAGGATGGGCATGAACAGCACCTTGAAGAAAGTGGCTAGGTAGATTTCGGGTCTTAACGCCTTGTCGGATAGCGGACGTTGGCCGTAAAGAGCCATGCCGAAAGCCATGAGGAGCAACGGGATCGATGCATCTCCCAACATCTGAATGGGGGAGTGCAGCACTTCGGGAAGTTTCCATCCAAAGAGGGAGAATACTGCCCCAATGAACGTGGCAATGGTGACCGGATTGGCAATGGATTTGAGAATGGTTATTCCCAAGTGCTGGTTGACCTGAGCCTCACGGTTCTTGCGTGAAGTCAGCGCAAAGATGCAAAGATAAACCGGCGCAATGATTAATAGTTGAGCAATGAGCACCGAGACTACCGGGCTGGTGCTACCCACCGCGTATAGCGCCAAGGGAACGCCGATATTTCCCGCGTTCACATAGCTGGTGGACATTGCAGCGGCAGGTAATCGACTGCCGGGAGTTTTCAATAACAGCCTTGCCAACAGCGCGTACAACCCGCCGGTCAACACCGCGGTGATCAGCGCAATGGGGGCAAAGACTCCGATGACCGCACGCAAGTCAGTGTCTGAAAGCAGGACAAACATCAGGGCGGGGTTGGTGATGTAGAAGATCAGGGGAGTCAACCCCTTGGAGATGGCTTCGCGTTTATGCGGCAGAAAGACCGAGACGGCCAGCCCGAGGCCAATCAAGATCAGGACTATGGTGAATCCCTGCATTACTCCCTGCATATTTTTTCCTCACCAAAAAGTTGTCACTGCCAAATGTGCTGAAGCACGGCCAAAGACGGTGGGTACAACCTCGAAGGCTGTTCCCACCGTCTTTGAACTCATCGCCGTAATATGCGAGGTACCGGTTAGCGAACCAGCGCTGGGCTCTTCGAATCGAAGGTCCAGCCAGGGATCAGGTACTGCATGGATACTGCATCATCGCGTGAACCCAAACCATGTTCAAGGTAGAGTTCGTGAGCTTGCTGCACACGATCCATGTCCAGGGTGACGCCCAATCCTGAACGCTGCGGAACCTTGATTTCTCCGTCACGAATCAGCAATGGTTCTTCGGTTAGTCCCTGACCATCTTGCCAGATCCAGTGGGTATCCAGTGCGGTGATCTCCCCGGGGGCAGCAGCACCAACTTGGGTGAACATCGCCAACGAGACATCGAAGTGGTTGTTGGAGTGCGAACCCCAAGTTAAACCGAATTCATTGCACAACTGAGCTACACGCACCGAACCTGACATGGTCCAGAAGTGCGGGTCAGCCAACGGGATATCTACCGCATTGGTGCGGATCGCATGGGCCATTTCCTGCCAGTCGGTGGCAATCATGTTCGTGGCTGTCTGCAGGCCGGTGGCGCGGCGGAATTCGCTCATGACCTCGCGGCCAGAGAATCGTCCTTCCGGACCACAAGGATCCTCGGCGTAGGCGACGATTCCCTTCATGCGCTGACCCAATCGAATAGCGTCTTTTAATAGCCAGCCGCCGTTAGGGTCCAAGGTAATGCGGGCCTCGGGGAAACGCTGTTTCAACGCAATGACCGCGTCGACTTCAGCATCACCGTCTTGGACACCGCCTTTGAGCTTGAAGTCCTTGAATCCATAACGCGCCTGTGCAGCCTCTGCCAGACGAACTATGGACTCAGGGGTCATCGCTTCTTCGCGCCGTACCCGCTCCCAGTCGTCCGCACCCTGCGGTTCGCGCAGGTAGGGAAGATCGGTATGGTCCGGGTTGCCCACGTAGAACAGGTAGCCGAGCATTGGCACCGCATCGCGCTGCTGGCCGTCGCCGAGTAGCTCGGCCACGGGTACGCCGAGGAACTGGCCGTGCAGGTCAAGCAGCGCAGATTCAAGCGCGGTGACCGCGTGGACGGTAGTGCGCAAGTCAAAGGTTTGAGCACCGCGCCCGCCGGCATCACGATCTGCGAAACGCTCAGAAACCTGACGAAGCAACGAACGATATTTGGCCACCGGAGCGCCGGTCAACAGTGCGCCGGCCTCTTCTATGGTCGAGCGGATTGCTTCGCCGCCCGGTACCTCACCGAGGCCTGTGCGGCCCTCGGAATCGGTCACGATGGTGATATTGCGAGTAAAGAATGGACCGTGCGCTCCGGACAGGTTTAGGAGCATCGAATCGTGACCGGCGACGGGGATAACCTGGACCGAAGCGATTGTTGGTTGATTACTCATCTATTACTCTCCAACAATCTTCAGTGTGCCATCAATACGACGGGTCAGGTTCCAGGGATTATCCGTGCCAATTGGCTTGGGCAGAAGTCCATCAGGGAAGTTCTGGTAGGCCACCGGGCGCAGGAACCGTTCGATTGCCAGCGTGCCGACCGAGGTGGTCTGTGGATCAGAAGTGGCAGGGAACGGTCCACCATGAACCATGGCATGTCCTACCTCAACGCCTGTTGGCCAGCCGTTGACCAGAATGCGGCCTACCTTGGTTTCCAAGGTGGGGATGACCGCCGCGGCTGCTTCATGATCAGAATCGGTCAGCTGCAAGGTCGCGGTGAGCTGGCCTTCCAGCTTGGCAAGCGCAGTCTTCAGTTCTTCCGCGTTTGCATAGCGGATAACCAGCGAAGCTGCACCGAAGATTTCTTCTTGCAGCACCGGATTGCTCAGCAACCGCTCAACGTTTGAGGAGTAAATGGTCGGAGCTGGAGCGTTTTCGCCGGCGCCTTCGACGCCGCGGCCCAACAGCTCAACACCGTCTTGGCTGCCCAAGGCTTCGACGCCTCGGTTCCAGGACTTGTAGATCCCCGCGGTGAGCATGGTCTGGCCCGCAGTGTTGGGGGCCTGGCCGCTAACAGCCTGAGCGAACGCGTCACCGGCTTCGCCCACGGGAACGAAGACCAAGCCCGGGGCGGTGCACAGCTGGCCCGAGGATCCAGCCACCGAAGCCAGGTAAGCCTGGGCCTGCGCGGCAGGATCCTTGGCAAGGGCACCCTCGAAGAAAATCACCGGGTTGATGGAACTCATCTCGGCGTACACCGGAATAGGCTCCGGGCGAGAAGCCGCGGTGGCCATCAGCGCGGTACCGCCAGAACGCGAACCGGTGAATCCCACCGCCTTGATCACCGGGTCGGCAACCAGAGCTTGGCCAATGGATGCACCGGGACCGTATACCAGTGAGAAGACACCCGGGTGCAGACCGAGGTCGGCGACTGCCTTGGTAATTGCCTGCCCTACAATTTCGCTGGTGCCAGGATGGGCATTATGCGCCTTGAAGACCACCGGGCAGCCGGCCGCAAACGCCGAGGCGGTGTCGCCGCCGGCGGTGGAGAATGCCAGCGGGAAGTTGGAGGCGCCAAAGACTGCAACCGGACCCACAGCGATCTTGCGCTGGCGGATATCCACGCGAGGTGCCGGCTTGCGATCTGGCATGGCCGGGTCAACGCGGACACCATGCTGGTCTCCTTGGCGGACAACCTTCGCAAACAAGCGCAGCTGGCCGGTGGTGCGTCCGCGCTCGCCGGTCAGGCGTGCTTCAGGCAGTCCGGTTTCGGCCATGGCACGTGCTACTAGTTCGGTGCCCACTGCCTCGATGTTATCGGCAATGGCATCCAGGAAATCTGCGTGTTTTGCCGGTTCCAAGGAGCGGAAAGATTCGAATGCTTCCGCCGCCGCAGAGGTGGCGGTCTTCAGCTGCTGCTCATCGATCAGAGAATAGGCAGGTTCCAAAGGCTCATTGGTGGCCGGGTTATAGCCGTGTACCGCACGCCCGGTGCCGGTGGTGCTGACGCCGGCGAGTATGGACTGTCCGGTCAAGTTCTGTGTTGTGGTGCTCATGAATTACTCCTAAGTCGACGAGTTGGTGTGTCGGTGAGGAACGAAGTCTGCTTAGAGGCTCGCGCCGGCAGGAACGATGCCTGCCTGCTGGATCAGGGTTGAAAGATCCGCAAGATCCTTTTCGGTCAAGTCCTGAAGTGGTGGGCGTACCGGGCCGGAGTCGCGGCCGATGGCCTTCAGGCCACCCTTGACGATAGAAACGCCGTAGCCCTTCACGCGGTCGCGGATCTCCAGGTATGGAAGGACAAAGCGGTTCAGCTTCTCGTTGACAGCGACGCGGTCCTGAGCGCGGACATCCTTGTAGAAGTCCAGAGCGAACTCTGGGACGAAGTTGTACATCGCCGAGGAGTAGGTGCTCATGCCCAGCTGCAGCAGCGGCAGCGCGAAGGTTTCTGCGGTTGGCAGTCCGCCCAGGTAGAACAGACGGTCACCGTTCTTGGCATAGACCTTGGTGAGGTGCTCGATATCGCCCAGCGCATCCTTGAAGCCAATGAAGTTTTCGTGGTTGTCCGCCAAACGGGCCACGGTCTCTGCAGAGTAGATGGCGTTGGCGCGGTTGTAGACGATCACGCCGGTTTTTGTGGAGGAGCAAATCTGTGAAGCATGTTCGTACAGGCCGTCCTGATCGCATTCGGTCAGGTAAGGAGGCAGCAGCAGCAAACCTTCGGCGCCCGCGGCTTCCGCGTCCTGCGCATTCTGGATGGCCTGCTTGGTGGAGCCGCCGGCCGAGGCCAGTACGGGAACTCGTGAACCTGCCTCTTCGACTGCCATGCGCACTACCTTGGATGCTTCCTCGGCGGTCAGGGCGAATCCTTCGCCTGTTCCACCGGCTGCGAAGAGCCCTGCCACGTCGAAGCTTGACTGCCAGTCCAGATGGCTGCGGTAGGCTGCCTCGTCGATCTCGAGGTTCTTGTCGAAAGCTGTGACGGGGAAGGAAAGCAGGCCGTCTTTGAGTTTGTCGGCAAGTTCGAGAGGGGTGTACTGAGCCATGGAAATGTCCTTTTCTTATTCTGCCGAAGCCTCTTCGGCCGAAGGTGGGTGGAACGTGTTCGTTGATCCCAGCGTATGGACGTTCCATGATGCCTGTCCAAGCCCATATTTATATTGTTTGATACCCTCTGAGCATCAATGACGGGAGGTGCCCTAAGAACATGGTCAGTGGTGCAATCCGCCCTTGATAATGTCCACCAATCCGCCCAGGGCAGGGTTGCGAGATTCCCGGCTCCAGATCGCGTGCAATTGGACCGGGTCATCGGTAATTTCCGCCAACCGCAAGTAGCGCACACCATCCACACCCAGAAGCTTGGCGCTTTCAGGCACAAAGGCGATTCCACGTCCTGCCGCGACAAGGGCCACCATGGTCAGAATCTGGCTGACCGTATGACGCACATTTTTGTGCTCTACCTCGACTCTTCGGACCACCAGATCATAGAAGTAACGGGCTTTAATCGGCGAATGCATGATCAGCGCCTCGTCACGCAGATCCGCGAAGAGGATGTCACGGGGTAAAGTCGCAAGGCGGTGTCCACTGGGCACCGCAACGAAGAGGCCTTCAGAGAACAAGAGGGCCGATTCAAAGAGCTTCTCATCAAAGGGAGGCCTGGCCAGACCCATGTCAAGATCGCCATCGAGCAGTGCATTCACCTGCTCGTGAGTGACCAATTCCGAAAGATCGAGGTGGACTTTGGGCATGCGCTCGCTGATCTCCGCCAGCAATGGCCCAAGCAGGCTGAAGCCGGATGCCGCGGTAAAGCCAATGCGGATTTCACCCAGTTGCCCGGCGGCAATCCGCCGGGCATTATCCGGGGCCCGCTCTGCAGCAACGACCAGGCGTCTGGCGTCAATGAGAAAAGCGTGGCCCGCTGCGGTCAGTGAAACCCGGCGGTTGTCTCGGTCCAATAGTTCGACACCGACCGAACGTTCCAGTTTTTGAATCTGGCGGCTGAGCGGAGGCTGAGTCATATTCAGCCGCTCGGCTGCCCGTCCAAAATGGAGCTCTTCGGCGACCGCAACAAAACTGCGGGCCTGATCCAGAGTAAACATTCAATACCTTTCAGGCATCATTCCATGCATAGTTGACCTTGGACATGCATCATATCTGTTTCTTAGGCTGTACCCGAGGCCAAATTGCGTGATCTGTTTCACCTGATCGCTTGTGCTTGGCCACGTTCACTCGCAACCATAGGAGAATCTCCCGTGAAAAATCGTATGACCCGACGCGCAATGCTTTCACTCACCGCAGCAGGTGCCGCTCTGGCCCTGACCGCATGCGGCGGAAATGTGGGCGGCAGCAGCGACGCATCATCTGCACAGTTCCCTAATGGTCCGGTCACTCTCACCGTAGGCCAGGCACCAGGTGGATCCACCGACCTGATCGCCCGCGCGGCTGCCGAGGGCATGGCCGAATCGCTCGGCGTCTCGATGCCAGTAGTAAATAAGCCTGGAGCCAACGGCGCCCTGGCCACTAAAGAAGTTGCAGCCATGGCTCCCGATGGACAGAACCTGATTCTGCTCAACGCCTCGCTGATCACCATCACCCCATTGGCCGTTTCGGAAGACGAAGTCGTCTCCCTCGATGACCTTGATGTTTTGATGGGCCTGTCCCAGGATGACTATGTCATGGTCGCCAGCACCGCTTCGGGTGTGAAGAATCTGGATGACATCAAGAACAGCGGCAAGAAGCTGTCCTTCGGCACCACTGGCGTGGGAACGGGTTCACAGCTGGCCCAGGAACTGCTCCTGGCCCAGGCCGAGATTGACGGAACCACGGTTCCTTTCGACTCCGGATCCCCAGCGCTGACAGCCGTCATGGGTGATCAGGTTCAGGTATCCACCGTTCAGCTCGGTGAAGCCAAGCCGCAGATCGACGCCGGAACGGTCACCCCGATTGTGGTCTTCTCCAAGGATCGTAATGAGTTCCTTCCTGACGTACCAACTGCCATCGAATCCGGCTACGAAGTTCCGGTTTCCCAGTACCGTGCCATCGCAGCCCCTAAGGGCCTGAACGATGCGGCGAAGGAAAAGCTTGTCGCCTCCATCCAGGACGGGGTAGCCGCAGATAGCTACAAGGACTTCAACAAGCAGAACCTGTTGACCGCTCATGAAGTCTCGGGCGAAGAAGTCGTGACCGAATGGAACGAACTGGCTGCCAAGTACAAGGAACTGACCGAGGAGCACGACATCTCGCTGGCAGGCAAGTAGTTTTCAGCTACCGGCTCCCAACTCGAAAGCGAGAACCAAAGGATGAAAGTAATGGATGCGAAAAAGGCAGAGAGCAAACAGGAGAAAGTGCCTGCTGATCTCGACGTCACGCCAAACGCTGACGAAGAAGAGACCCTCACTCCGGAGGAACTCGCTGCCCAATGGGAGGCAGAAGCACCGGATCCAGCGGGGCCTGTCGCAAACCTGCTTTCCTCCCTGGTAGTTCTTGCACTGAGCATCGCCGGTATGGTGATCTCCCTCGGGTTGGGGCTTGGCACCCCCGCAGCCCCGGCTGCTGGAATGTGGCCATTTATCATCACGCTGATCGCGGCGGTGATGTCGGTGGCGCAGATCATCGTGGGCCGCACAGGTGGCAAGGACGGCGAAAAGTTCAGCTCCTTGAGCTGGTACGCCGTGATTGGATTTGCCACGCTGATCCTCATGGTGGTGCTGATGCCACTGATTGGATTCGAGATCCCATCGCTGCTGTTGTGCTTCGTCTGGATGCGCTGGTTGGGCGGCGAACGCTGGAGGTCCGCCACGATCTACTCGATTCTGATCGTTGGAGCCTTCTACGGAATTTTTATCGCCGCACTTGGCACCACCATTCCCCGACTATTCTAAGTCGCACGTAAAGGTTTACTCGCATGGAATTCTTCGGACCGGTCTTAGACGGATTCAACGTCGTACTTGACCCCACAAATCTTTTGTACTGCCTGCTCGGCGTGGTCGTCGGCATGCTCATTGGTGTGCTTCCGGGCCTCGGGCCGGCAGCTACCATCGCCATCTTGCTGCCTATGACCTACGGCGTTGAGCCGGTTACCGCGATCATCATGCTGGCGGGTATCTTCTACGGTGCCCAGTATGGTGGCACCATCACCTCGGTGCTACTTCGCCTGCCGGGTGAAGCCAGCAGCGTGGTGACAGTCTTCGACGGCTACGTCATGGCTAAACAAGGCCGAGCCGGCACGGCGCTGGGCATTGCCGCCATCGGCTCGTTCTTTGGTGCCACGGTCTCCATTATCGGCTTGACCTTCCTCGCGCCGTTGGTTGCCAGCTTTGCGCTGGACTTCGGCCCGCCGGAATACACGGCCTTGGCAATGCTGGGCATCTTGCTTGTTGCAACGATTTCCGGCGGCACAAAAATCAAGGCGATTATCGCCGCCGCCATGGGGCTGTTCCTGGCCACTGTGGGACGTGACGGTTTTACCGGCGCTGAACGCTTCACCTTTGGCAACTTATCGCTGGCAGATGGCATCGACTTTGTTCCCATCGCCATGGGCCTCTTTGGTCTTGGTGAGATTCTCTACAACCTGGAGGAACGCCACCGTGCGGCGACAGCCCCGATGAAGGTTTCAAATGTCTGGCCCAAGGGCAAAGACATTAAAGAAGCCTCCGGTGCTATTGGCCGTGGCTCGGTTCTCGGTTTCTTCTTGGGCATTCTTCCCGGCGGCGGCGCTACCATTGCCTCGCTGGCTTCCTACGCCATGGAAAAGAAGACCGCAAAGGATCCTTCGCGCTTCGGCAAGGGTGCAATCGAAGGTGTGGCAGGTCCAGAGTCTGCCAACAACGCGGCGGCGACCAGCTCATTCATCCCGTTGCTGACCCTGGGTATCCCGGCGAACGCCACCATGGCCATCATCTTTGGTGCGCTGCTGATACAGGGAATTACTCCTGGCCCGCAGCTAATCAGCGATGACCCGGAGCTGTTCTGGGGCGTGGTGAACTCGATGTACATCGGCAATATCCTCTTGTTGATCATGTCGATCCCGCTCATTGGCGTCTTCGTTCGAATCCTGCGGATTCGTGCGGCGATCCTCGCTCCGGTCACCGCGTTGATCACCATGCTCGGTGCCTACACCATTCGAAACTCGATGTTCGACGTGCTACTGGTGGTCATCTTCGGTGCCATTGGCTACCTGATGAAGAAGTTCGGTTTTGAACCTGGCCCGCTGGTGCTCGCCTTCGTACTTGGCAGCCTGCTCGAATCAAACCTGCGCCGTTCGTTGCTGGTCCTAGAGGGAGATCCCACAGGGTTCTTCACCCGGCCAATTTCGGCCACGTTGCTGGTGCTATTCGTCTTCGTAGCCGTGTGGCCAATGATCAAGAGTGTTATCGACAAGCGTAAGTCCGGCTCTCTTGCAGCCTTGGCAACGCAGGAAAAAGAAAAGGAAAACGCATGAGCATCATCGTCGGATACGTGCCCACCAACGTTGGAGAGGCGGCGGTAACCGCGGCCATTAACGAAGCCAAACTGCGCCAAGAGGAGCTACTGATCGTCAACTCTTCACGCGCCGGGTCACTCGTGGACAAGAACACCGCCTCGGCTGAGGACCTGGAAAGGATCCTGGGGAACGCGGCGCAGGCGGGCGTGCAGGCAAAGATTCTGGAATCAAGTTACCGGGATGATCTGGCTGAGGAGTTTCTTGGTCTCGCGGATCAGCACAGCGTCTCGCTCATTGTGATCGGACTGCGCCAGCGCTCCCAAGTAGGAAAGTTCATCATGGGCTCGCATGCCCAGCGGATCCTCTTGCAAGCCCAGCATCCGGTACTAGCGGTCAAGCCGGAATAGGTCTTTCTTGATCGGAATGGACACGAGTCCACTGCGCTGAACGTAGAAAATTGATGGGTGCTCTTTGGCTAGCGAACAGTTAAGCCGAAGGGCACCCATTTGTTGTTCTGGTCGGAGACTGAGGCCGCAGGGTTCAGGGTTTCCCTCCGGCCTCGGATTCTAATCTTGAGATTGAATTGCCCAAATGAACCCGCATGGCAGCTGCCGCAGCCAGCGCATTTCCCGAGGCTACCGCCTGGCGTATTGTCTCGTGTTCGGCCATCACAGACCCCAGGCGATCAGCTGCGCCGGATATTGCGGTCGCAAATCGTTGGCGGGGCATGGCGATCATGGCGGGGCCGAAGGTCGTCACTGCCTGGATGAAGTACGCATTGCCCGTGGCGCGGGCCAGTGCCAGATGGAATTCATAGTCGCAACTCATGCTTTGCGCGGCGTTGCCTGCGGCGGCCTCGAATCCTTGCAACGCCTGGTCCATGGAATGAAGATCATTGTCCTGGTGATGCATCGCGGCCAGGGCTGCCGCCTCGGTCTCGAACCCCAAGCGATATTCCAGCAGCTGCCGGCGTTCTTCCAAGGTCCGCGGAATTCTGCTGTTATGCTCGCCTTCCTGGGCTGGGGGAGTCAGCGCAAAGCTGCCCGCGCCACGCCGTGTGTGAACCAACCCCTCGGCTTGCAAGCGGGTGATAGCTTCACGCACTACCGTGCGTGAGACTGCATGCTCGGTTATCAACGAGTTCTCACTGGGGAGTTTTTCGCCGGCGGTAATCTGTCCACTGATGATCTGCTCACGAAGATAGTCGACCAAAGTGGTAGTCAGATTCGGTTTCACGCTATGCATCCTTAAAGAGTAGTCGCCGTTGCTCACGCTTGGCGAGCAACGGCGACGTAGTGGCGTTGTTAGGCGATGCCGAATTCAACCGATTCGGTAGTCCAGACTCGGGCCTGGTCGCTGAAGCTGAATCCTAGGCCCGGGCGGTTTGGCACGATCATCCGCCCATCCTTGGTTTCGAGGCGTTCGTTGAACAGCGGGTCCAGCCAGTCGAAATGCTCCACCCATGGCTCGCGTGGGTAGGCGGCCGCAAGGTGCAGGTGGATTTCCATGGCGAAGTGAGGAGCCAGGTCCAGTCCGGCTTGGTCTGCCAGGGTGGCTAGGCGCAGGAACTGGGTGATGCCGCCAACGCGTGGGGCATCTGGCTGAATGATGTCGCAGGCACGCGCTGCAATCAGCCGTTCGTGCTCGGCGACGGAGGCGAGCATTTCACCGGTGGCAATCGGGGTATCCAAGGCCGCGGTCAATGCGGCATGGCCTTCGGCGTCATAAGCGTCCAGCGGTTCTTCGATCCAGACCAAGTCAAATTCTTCGAGCTTGCGGCCCATGCGCAACGCGGTGGCGCGGTCCCACTGCTGATTTGCATCAACCATCAGCGGGAAGTCCGGGCCGATATGCTCGCGTACCGCCGCCACTCGACGCAGGTCCTCTGCGCTGTCAGGAAGCCCTACCTTGATCTTGATGCCGCCAATGCCTTCTTCAATGGACTGGCTTGCGCGCTCCTTGACCTCTTCGATGCTTGCGTTCAGGAAGCCGCCGGAGGTGTTGTAGGTGCGCACTGAGTCGCGGTGGGAGCCGAGGAACTTGGCCAGCGGAAGTCCTGCGCGCTTGGATTTGAGGTCGTAGAGGGCAATATCTAAGGCCGCCAGGGCCTGCGTGGCTACGCCAGAGCGCCCCACTGAGGCACCGGCCCAGAGCAGCTTGGTGTAGAGCTTGGCGATGTCGTTCGGGTCCTCGCCGATCATTGTCTGGGCGACTTCCTTGGCGTGGGCATATTGCGCCGGTCCGCCTGCACGTTTGGAGTAGGAGAAGCCAAGACCTTCATGACCTTGTTCGGTGGTGATCTCCGCGAAGAGGAAGACCACTTCGGTCATTGGCTTCTGCCGTCCGGTGAAGACCTTTGCATCCGAGATGGGCGTTGCCAGCGGCAAACGTGCGGTGGAAAGTTTGACGTGGCGGATGGCATCTGGCGTGTAGCTCATGACTGAAAACTCCTGACGGTCAAGGTGCCCGGACGGGCCTTGTTATTTACTTATAGTACAAGTTGAAAACTTATCATACAACTGTTTTGAGGAGTATTTCTTGCTCGCCTGAATCCGTGCCCGGGAGTCTGTCCGATTGCCAGTCAAAAGCTTGAGGGACCGCTCGAAAACATTCGAGCGGTCCCTCAAGGTGTAGCTGGAAGGGCTAGCTAATCGCCTCTGTGATAGGGCTCTGCCCATCGTAGAAATTCACGGTCTGGCGAATTGCTGCATTGTTGACAACGACGTGGGTGAGGACATCGGCGACGGTCTCGCGCGCGGTATTGCCCTCGTCATTTTCTGGTGCGCGACCCTGGATGTTTCCTTCGCCGTCAGCCAGGGTGACCTGCTGAGTTGATGGGTCCAAGGTCAGCAGGCCTGGTCCAAGGATCGTGTAGTCCAGATCGGTGCCGCGCAGGAACGCATCGGCGTCATGCTTGGCCTTGGCATACGGATAGAAGGAATTGTCCTTCTCTAGGGTGCCTACATCAACTGATGCTCGTGCATAGGAAACTATGACAAAGCGCTTCACCCCGGCCTGCTCGGCTGCCTTCATGGTGCGCACTGCGGCTTCATAGTCCACCGCAACAGTGCGTTCGGGGCTTCCTCCGCCGGCGCCGGCGGAAAAGACCACGGCCTTCGCTCCGGCAAATTGCTGGGCCAGGGAATCAACGTCTGCCTGTTCGATGTCCAGCACGACAGGAGTCGCTCCCAGCGCGCTGATTTCCTCGCTATGTTCAGGGTTTCGAATCACGGACTCAACGTTCAGGCCACTGCTTGCAAGTCTTGGTGCCGCAAGAAGAGCAACTTTCCCGTGCCCACCAATGATGACTACTCGATTTGTATCGGACATATGATGCTCTTTTCTCCTCGGTTGTCGTCTTTGGCACAACGCCAAGCGGTGGCGCGATATTCCTGATCATTGCAGATCAAGGAAAATAACGCGCCACCGCAGGGTGTTTTTAAGCCATTCGACAGCGGATTGCTCCGTTAGGAAACGGGAGTAACCAAGGTGCCCTCAGCGATGTACGAGCGCAGATTTTCCAGCGTGAGCGCCGCCATGTCCGCTCGGGTCTCGTGGGTTCCGCTACCCAAATGCGGCAGCAGGACCACGTTATCCAATTCCAGCAAGCCCTGCGGAACGGATGGTTCGTGGGCGAACACATCAAGGCCGGCGCCCGCAATGAGGTTATTCTCAAGTGCGTTGACCAAGGCCGCCTCATCGATGACGCTGCCACGGGCAATGTTGATCACGAAGCCCTGCGGACCTACGCTGGAGAGCACGTTTGCATCGACCAGGTGCGCCGACTGCGGCCCGCCGGCGGCCGCGATAATCAGCACGTCCGTGGCTTCGGCCAACTCTGCGGCGGAGCGGTGATACGCATATGCGGTATCGGTTTTCTCGGAGCGGTTGTGGTAGTGGATTTCGCAGCCGAAAGCCTCAAGCCGGCTGGCAATTGCCTGCCCGATTCGTCCTAGCCCGAGGATTCCTACGCGCTTGCCGCTGGCCCGCGTGGCTAACGGGAAGTTCTCTCCGCTGCCCCACGTGCCGTTACGGACGAAGCGTTCGGCCGAGCCGAACGAGCGAAGTGTCATCAGGTACAGGCCCAGGGCGGTATCTGCGACGCAATCGGTGAGCACATCCGGAGTATTGCTGATTGGAATGTTGCGTTCGGCGGCCTGCGCTACGTCGGTAGCGTCGTAGCCCACGCCGAAGTTGATGATGGCTTCCAAGTTCGGCAGTGCCTTCATCAGCTCGGAGTCGACCCCGATTTTGCCGGAGCAGACGGCAACTCGAATGCTCTGCCCATGCTCGCTGAGGAAAGCATCGCGCTCACTGCCGGCGGCAGGCAGAACCAGCGACCCGAAGTCTTCACTCAGTGCCTGGGCGACGGTGGGATTGACCGGGCCCACACGCACAATGGCGTTCCCGGCGATCGTAGTGGTGTTGCGTCGTGCGGACGCGCTGGTATCAGTTGACATACGTGCATCCTATGAATGATCAACGATTCAAGTCCAACACTCAGATTGGATAGATCAATGCCCTTGGAGCATTGATTGAGGAATTCCCCCGGATTGTAGCGTAAGTCACACTGGGCTACCGGAGGGTAGGGAGTTACATCACTGGCTAAGTTACGTTGCGGAGGGCCGCCATCCCTTGACCGCCTCCCGGGACCGGTCAAAGCTTTGGATACGGACACGGTCAAAAAGCACCACGGCCACCTCACACTCGCACGCAGAAGGAAACAATGATGTTCAATTCGAAAACCCCCATTCAGCGCGCACGGCGCATCTCCATGGCGGTCGCCGCCGGAGCTTTGCTGAGCACCACCGCATTGGCCGGCTGCTCGGTTGCCAATTCCGAAGACGCAGCCGGAGGGTCGGCGGCGCCGGGAGCAACCGCGAGCGACACCCTGCGTGTAGTGCTTCAGCAGGAACCGCCAACGCTCGAAGCCTGCGAATCAAACCTGACCAGCACCGGCGTAGTTGTCCGCTCGACGATCACCGAACCGTTAATCGAACGCAACCCCACCACCGGTGAACTGGAACCCAAACTTGCCACCGAGTGGTCCAGCGAGGATGACACCACATGGACGCTCAAGCTGCGCGAGGGCGTGAAGTTCCATGACGGTAGCGACTTCACCGCAGAAGACGCCGCCGCCACCATCGAGCGTGCGGTCAACTCGGATCTAGGCTGCAACGTCGAGGGCTACGTCTTTGGCGACGATGACCTCGAGGTCAAGGCCGTAGACGACACCACGCTGGAGGTCACCGCGGCCAAGGCGGATCCGATCCTTCCGCTGCGTCTGTCCTTCCTCGAAGTGGTCCCAGCCGAAACCTCCACTACCGAAAAGGTCCGCGAACCGATCGGCACCGGTCCCTACCAGCTTGATGACTGGCAGGCAGGGCAAAGCATCAACGCCTCCGCCTTCGCCGACTACTGGGGCGAAGCCCCGGCCTTCGCCAAAGCCAACTACCAGTGGCGTTCCGAGGGAAGCGTCCGCGCAGCAATGATCACCTCAGGTGAAGCAGATATCGCCACCGGCCTGAGCCCGGAAGACAATATCGGGGATCTGGGCGTCGCCTACCCGAACAATGAGACCGTCGCCCTGCGCATGCACAATGACAAGGCCCCCTTCACCGACATTAAGATTCGCCAGGCCGTGAACTACGCCATCGACAAGGAAGCCATCGTCGCTTCACTGTACGGCGGACGTGACAAGGTCGCCTCCCAGCTGGTACCCGAGGGCGTTGTCGGACACAGCGACTCCTTGGAAGCGTGGCCATATGACCCAGAAAAGGCTAAGTCGCTAGTGGAGGAGGCCAAGGCCGCAGGCGTTGACACCTCGGCACCGATCAGCCTGATCGTGCGCACCGCTCAGTTCCCGAAGATCGAGGAACTGGGACAGGTCATCCAGGAGCAGCTCTCCCAGGCCGGACTGAATGTGAAGCTGAAGATGCTTGAGACCAGCCAGCACCTGACCTACCAGGTCCGTCCATTCCCGACCGAGGATGAGGGTGCCATCTCGTTGATGATCCAGCACGGCAACCAGGCAGGTGATGCTGCCTTCACCGTGGACCAGTACATGACCACTAAGGGAGCTCAGTCCGCCTTTGGTACCCCGGAACTGGACAAGCTGATCGAAGAAGCGGACGCTTCCTCTGAAGCAGACCGCCAGGCAGCTTTTGAAAAGGTCTTCCAGTACCAGAACGACAACGTGGTGCAGTTCGCTCACATTTCGCACCAGACTGGCATGCTCGGCATCGCAGGCACAGTGAGCTACGAGCCGAACTCATCCTCGGGTGACGAATTGCGTTTGGCAGAAGTCACCGCGGCTGAATAGCCAGGACGCTCACTGAGTGCCAAGCGGAACCGACAATGACAAAACTTACTGAAAGTACATAGTTTAATGCTCACCTATCTGCGTAAAAGGATTATTTCTTCGGCCGTGCCGTTGCTGGTGGTCATCGTGGGCGTGTTCGCGCTTGCTCGCATGACCGGCAATCCGGCCGCGTTGTACCTGCCGCTGAACGCCACCGAAGCCATGCGCGAGGACTTCGCAATTCGCAATGGGCTGGATCAGCCAATCTGGGTGCAAATGGCCCAGTACTTCGGCGGAGTCTTGCGCTTTGATTTTGGTACTTCGATGCGCACCGGCGAAAGCGCAGCAGATATGGCGTTGCGGGCCTTTCCCGCAACATTGCAGCTTGCCGGCACCACGATGGTCATAGCCATCGTGCTGGCAGTTATTGTTGGTTCCGCCGCAGCACTGAAACCCAACGGAATCCTCGACAGGTTCTCAAGTTTCATCTCCATGACCGCTGCCTCCATTCCGGATTTCTGGTTGGCTATCGTGGGCATCTGGGTCTTCGCCATTACGCTCGGCTGGGTTCCTACCTCTGGCGTGCTGGGCGCGGCGGCTTGGGTGCTTCCGGTCGCGACCTTGGTGATGCGACCCTTCGGCACACTGGTTCAGGTGGTGCGCGGGGCGATGGTTTCATCTCTCTCCGAGCCTTACATCAAACTTGCCCGCTCCAAGGGAGCCACACAGTCCAGGGTGGTCGGCGCGCACGCATTGCGAAATGCCGCGGCGCCCGGGCTGACCGTGGCCGGGGACCTGACAGTTGGTCTGGTCAACGGTGCGGTAGTGGTGGAAACGATCTTCGGCTGGCCGGGTATCGGAAAGCTCATGATCGACTCAATCTTGCAACGCGACTTTGCCGTGCTCCAAGCCTGTGTGCTGCTCACCGCGATAGCGATCTTCGTGCTCAACATCCTCATCGATATCGGCTACGCGTTGCTGGATCCACGGGTCCGGCCCAGCGCCGGTGCTCGCGGACGCCGCAAGTCGCGCAACGAGCATCGTGGCCAAGACATCATGCCGGGCACTTCTGGAACCCCAACTACCACCGGTCCGGCCCACGCCGCCGTGATTGACGCTTAGGGCAAAGCCATGACACAAACTCAAGAAAAACCAGCAGACCAGAAGAAGACGAAGGTCAGTGCGGCGCAACGACTGGGACGTCCGAGCATGTTCAGCATGCTTTTGCGTGACAAGTTCGCCACCGTGGCCGCAGCTATCCTCAGCTTCGTGATCCTGCTTGCTCTGTTTGGTCCGAGCCTCATGGGTGAGTTGGCCACCAAGCAGGACCTGATGTTCATGAATAAGGAGCCCTTCGATCCATCCAACGGCTGGGCCTATATTCTCGGATCCGATTCGCTGGGACGCTCAATGCTCGCCCGCATGGTCGTCGCCACGCAGACCACCATGTTGGTTGCAGTTCCCGCGGTCCTCATTGCGCTACTCATCGGCTCGCTCTGGGGAGTCTGGGCCGGATACCATCGCGGTCGGCGCGAGAATATCTCGATGCGCATTGCCGATATCATCATGTCCTTCCCCTCGCTGCTGCTTGCGGTAGTCGTGCTGTTCGTCTTCAGCCCTTCTGCTGCAAACATCGTGCTAATCCTGGCCATTACGCGAATCCCCATTTACATGCGTACAGCCCGCGCCGAATCGGCCGAACTGCAATCACGAACTTTCGTTGATGCCGCTCGAACCTTTGGCACCAAACCAAACGCCATCATTGTCCGCCACGTAATCCCGGTGGTCACCCCGACTCTTTTGACGCTGGCAACACTCGAATTCTGTTTTGTGATGCTTGCCGAGTCCTCGCTGTCATTCCTTGGCATCGGTATTCAGCCACCGGATGTCTCCTGGGGCCTCATGGTCGCTCAGGGACGCCAGTACCTGCAGACTGCCTGGTGGCTATCGATCCTTCCAGGACTAGCCATTGTCATCACCGCCGTAGCCGCAAATATGCTTGCGGCGTGGATGCGCATCGCTACCGATCCCGCACAGCGTTGGCGTCTGACGCTTGATAAGCAGACCAAGAAATCGCTCACCAAAGTAATCAAGGACACGAAATGATGACCGAGATGCGTGAACCCACAGCAGAGAAGGCCACCGCGAACGACACGGTCCTTGAAGTGACCGGACTCGACGTAGATATTCGCACCCCGCGCGGCACCGTGCGAGTGGTCAGCCAGGTTAGCTTCACCGCCCGTCGCGGACGCACGCTGGCCTTGCTCGGCGAATCCGGCTGCGGCAAATCCATGACTGCGAAGGCCATCGCCGGTCTCTTGGACCCGGTGGCCTCGGTGGCTGGTGGTCGGGCCGAACTAAATGGTGCGGATCTCAATCAGATGACCCCGAAACAGCGTCGCGCCGTTGCCGGCCCCGGCTTGGGCATCGTTTTCCAAGATGCGCTGACGGCTTTGAACCCGGTCTACACCATCGGTGCGCAGCTGGGTGAATCATTCCGCATCCACCGCGGCGCGAGCAAGAAGCAGGCGAAGTCCGAAGCTATTGATTTGATGCGAAGGGTAGGCATCCCGGAACCCGAAACAAGAGTGAATTCCTACCCGCATCAGTTCTCCGGCGGAATGCGGCAAAGAATTCTGATTGCCATGGCCGTAGCGCTCAGCCCGCAGCTGCTGATCGCCGACGAGCCAACCACCGCCTTGGATGTCACCGTCCAAGCGCAAATCATGTCGCTGCTGCACAAGCTACGTACTGAGGACCAGATGGCAGTAGTGCTGATCACCCATGACCTGGCCGTCGTGGCGGAAGAAGCAGACGAGGTGTGCGTGATGTACGCCGGAAACGTGGTGGAACAGGGCCCTGTGGACACGGTATTTTCAAACCCGACCCACCCCTACACCAAGGGGCTACTGGACTCGGTACCTACCGATGCGCAGCGCGGCGAGGGACTGTCCTCAATTCCCGGAAGTCCACCTGAATTGAACAAAATACCTCCGGGGTGTGTCTATCAAGAGCGGTGCCCGCTAGTCAGCGCCATTTGCCGAGAGGAGCGACCGGTATTGCGTGAGACCGGCGTGGCGCAGCGAGCTGCCTGCCATTTCTCCGAAAAGGTGTCTTCGGCAAAGGTCAGCACCGAACTGGCAAACGAATTTGAGGAGGAAAACCAGTGAGCCAAACAACTGGCGGTAACGCCGAGAATGTGCTGGAAGTCAAAGACTTGAGTAAGACCTTCCACGTTTCTGCCGGTGCCGCGGGCGTCAAGGAACTGCGTGCCTTGGACGGAATCAATCTCACGGTACGCAAGGGAGAAACTCTTGGTCTGGTCGGTGAATCGGGATGCGGCAAATCAACGCTGGCCCGAACGCTGATGATGCTCGAACAACCAGATTCCGGAACCGTGAGGTTTGAAGGACAAGATCCATTCGGCCTGCGTGGCAAGGAGCTGCTCAAGTGGCGCCGGCGTGTGCAGATGGTGTTTCAAGATCCGTTCGCGTCGCTCAACGCTCGGATGACCGCTGGGCAAATCATCAGCGAACCGTTCGCCACGCATAAGGACATGTATCGGGGCAGCGCGGCGAAGACGAAGCGGCTCAACGAACTTCTTAACCTGGTGGGTCTGCGTTCCACCGATGCCTCAAAATCGCCGCAGGAATTCTCCGGTGGACAGCGTCAGCGTATCGGTATCGCCCGCGCATTGGCGCTGGACCCGGATCTGATCATCCTTGACGAGCCGGTCTCCGCACTGGACCTTTCGGTACAGGCCCAGGTGCTCAACTTGCTCAACGACCTACAACGCGAACTGGGCGTCAGCTATATTTTTATCTCCCACGATCTCTCGGTAGTCCGTCACGTCACCGACCGGGTCGCCGTGATGTATCTTGGGCGCATTATTGAGACGGGAACCACCGAACAGGTCTTTGAATCACCGCTGCACCCATACACCGCTTCGCTGATGTCGGCGTCTCCCAAGCTTGATCCGGCCCAACGTCCGGCACAGCGCATCGTATTGCAAGGTGAGCTTCCTTCTCCTTTGGATCCGCCGTCGGGATGCCGCTTCCGGACACGGTGCTGGAAGGCCCAGCCGATTTGCAGTGCCGAACGGCCAGAAAAGAGGACGAAAGATGAATCAGGCAAGATCGTCTTGGGGATGCCCGGCCTCGGACCCGGGGATTCGGCACATCTGGCTGAATGCCATTTTCCGGTGACCAGCCCGGCGGAAGCTGGCTTGGTCCCGGCATAATAAAATCATTGGGCTACGCGCTTGCTTGAGACCGTCGAGGTTATTCCCCGACGGTCTCAAGCAAATGGACAGTTGGCATTTCGACGTTGATGATTCGACTCACGACCTGCCAGATAGGACAGCGGGCACCAACAGTGACAAGATGGTTCTAGACGTTTATCCACTTCAAAGGAGTCATCGTGAGCTACCAAGTCGGTCCCGCAGAACAGATTTCCAGAGGAGACGCCCTGCTGGTCCCAGCCAGCGAAAGCGGCGCCAGTGAAGATATTGCGATTTTCCATGCCGGAGACGGCAACTTTTATGCACTGCAGGACGAATGCCCTCATGAGATCGCTTCGCTCTCCGACGGCTGGATCGAAGGGTGCGAGGTTGAATGCCCATTGCACGCCTCCACCTTTGATCTGAAGAGCGGCAAGGTGCAGTGCCTTCCGGCCACCGAAGATGCGCGCACCTACAAGGTTGAGGTTGTTGACGGGAACTTGGAGCTAGATATCTAAATGCCGTCAGTTCATATCGTCGGCGGTGGTGTTGCCGGTTTTACCCTTGCTCGCGAATTAGTGGGCAAAGGGTATTCCGGAAGCATCAAGATCAGCGACCCCGAGGGGCTTCCCTACGACCGGCCACCGCTTAGCAAATCGCTACAGCGCGAGCACTTCGTCCCACTTGCATGGTTCGAAGAGCATGGTGTGGGTCTAGTCCAGGAATCGGTCACCGAACTGAATGCACCAACGGAGCCGGATCACTGGGTGGTGCTCGCCACCGGCACGACTCCCAAGAAACTGCAGGTCCCAGGCGCCGAATATGCGCGGAGCCTGCACACCAGCGAAGACGCAGCTTATCTGTCGTCGATGCTGGAAGATGGAATGTTCGGGCAACGGGTTCTCGTTATCGGCGCAGGACTGGTCGGTGCAGAGTTCGCCGCCACAGCAAAAATGCTCGGTGCGCAGGTAACCCTCGTATCCAGCTCATCGGCTCCGCTGTCCAAAGTCTTGGGCACGGATATGGCAACGGCGCTGCATGCCGAACATTCCCGTCGTGGGATTACCTCGATGACAGGTGCTGTGACCGAAATCGGCCCGACTCACGCAATGGTCTCCGGCCGGCGGATCGACGCAGAAATCATCGTTGCAGCAATTGGCGTCAGTGCTGAAACCACTCTCGCAGCCGATATGGGGTTGGAGATCAACGATGGGATTCTCGTTGATGAATCCCTGCGCACCACCCGTCAGCGGCAAGTCCTTGCCATCGGGGACGCTGCGCGAATGGCTCAGCGGCCTCGTGCGGTGCATTGGGAAGCCGCCATGGAAGATGCGGCCATAGCTGCCGCAACCATTATGGGCAGCGAAGCACCCACCCACTCTGTTCCCTGGTTCTGGTCTGACCGCCATGACAGCCACGTCGAAGCCGTGGGGGACTTCAGCAAGGCATCTCGAACGATTTCGCGATTGAACCGGAGGGGCCAGTTGCAGGTGCTCTTTGGACTGGACGAGTCCGGCAGCCTGATCGCCGCATCAATGGTTGATGGCGGGCTGATGTCCAAGGCAGTTAAGCGGCTTATCGCCCGAGGCGTCACTCCGAGCATTGAAGAACTACGAGACCCACTGGTCGGTCCTCGCGACCTTGGACGGCAGGACCGAGCATGATCACAGAACGTAATTCGGGGTTGCCCGAAGCTCTGCGCATTCCGACAAAGCGCGTAGGAGCAGGCTGGATAGCCTCGGTCGTTATTGTCCACATCGGCATCAATGTCGGTTTCTTCGCGCCGATTCAGGTACTGCTTGGCCTGCACGCTGAACAACTCGATGCCAGCCAGAAGAACGCTATTCTTTCGCTGGTCACCGGTGTTGGCGCAGCGGTGTCCCTGGTGGCGAACCCGTTATTCGGTGCCTTGAGCGACCGGAGTACCTCGAAGTTTGGCCGACGCGTCCCCTGGGTGATGTGCGGAACCGTCTTTGCCGCCCTGGCATTGCTCTTGATGTCCACCGCGCAGACGGTGACCATGCTGGTTCTCGGCTGGGCGCTGATGCAGGCCGCCGGTAATGCGGCACTGGCCGCGATCTTCGCCGCCATCCCGGATAAGGTTCCGGTGGAGCAGCGTGGCCTTGTCGGTGGGCTGGTGGCCCTGGGTCAGACCTGTGGTTCGCTTATCGGTGCGGTCATTGGCATGGTCGCCGCCTCGAATCTGGTTTTTGGTTATGCGATGGTCGCTACCGCGGTGGCAATCTGTGCCATTCCGTTCGTATTGATGCGCCAGGACGTGCCTCTGCCCAAGGGGTCGCTGGAACCGTTGAAGCTCTTGGATTTCGTCAAGAGCTTCTGGATCAACCCCTTGCAGTACACCGATTTCGGGTGGGCTTGGTTAACTCGCTTCCTCCTGTACCTGGGTAGCCAACTGTGTTTGGTATACCTGCTCTTCTTCTTGCAAGACGAACTGCACCATCCAGAGCCGGCTACTGGCGTGCTGGTGCTAACCGCCATTTACGCTTTCTGCGTGATCTTCTCCTCGGTGATTTCCGGACGATTGTCAGATCGGGACGGCAAGCGCAAGAAGTACGTGATTATCTCCTCTGTCATTGTGGCCGTCGCAGCGCTCACGCTCGCCTTCGCCTCAACTTTCGGCACCGCAATCATTGCCGCGGCATTGCTGGGAATTGGTTTCGGCGCGTACCTAGCGGTGGACTTTGCCCTGCTAACCCAGGTGCTTCCGCATGAAGACTCGCGTGGCAAGGATCTGGGCCTGATCAATATTGCGAACTCTTTGCCACAGGTCGTGGCCCCACTTGTCGCCTGGCTTTCGGTGACCTGGTTCGGAGGATATTCAACCTTGTTCATCTGCTCGGCGGTGATCAGCCTCGTAGGTGCCGTACTGGTCACGAAGATCAAAAGTGTGCCATAGCCGTCAATGACCATTGATTGGCTGGTGAATGACGCTCCCTTTATGGTCACGTTCACTTTCTTCTTTTTCGGAGCGTTGCTTCGTGGAAACGCGACCTATTGGGTGGGCCGTGCGGTGGCACGCGGGGTAGAGAACACTCGGTATCAAAGAATCATGCACGGAATCATGTACCGGCGTGCTCAAAGATTCATTGCACGGTGGGGAATGCTCGCGGTTCCTTTGTGTTTCCTCACGGTCGGAATTCAGTCTGCGGTTAATGCTTCGGCTGGCGCCAGCCGCATGCCACTGCGACGCTACCTGCCTGCAGTGACGGTAGGCGCGCTGGCTTGGGCCTTGATCTACACGACCATTGGCATGGCGGTGTTCTACGCCTGGCTCGCGCTGGACTGGCCATTTATCGTTGCCGGCCTGTTGGTCATCATGGTGATCGTGTATTTTGTCCTCCGCTACCACAAACGTAAATCCGTACGGATAGGCGAAGTCGCATTCGAAGAGGCTAAGCCTGATCAAACATGATTCATTATGATGTTGTTCTAGACAGTGCGAATCCCTCCACGGCAATAAATTCCAAAAGTTGGTAGTGAAAGCTGGTGCAAGCAGATGCTCAATACCCCCGCTTCTGGCGAAAATAAAACCGCCCAGCTCGACGAGCTAGACCGACGGCTCTTGGCGCTACTCTCGGAGAATTCGCGCAGAACAAACAACTCGTTGGCCGAGGAATTGGGAATCGCGGCATCTACCTGCCTAGCTCGACTCAATGCGCTACGCGACTCCGGAGTCATTTCCAGATTTACTATCGAGGTTGACCCGCAAGTACTTGGTCGAGAACTCGAAGCTCTGATTTTCGTCAAAATACGCCCGGGTGCACGTCACCTGATGTCCAGCTTCGCTTCGGATATGCGTGGAAAACCCGGGGTCCGGCAGTTGTTCTTCCTCGGTGGCGCTGACGACTTCGTCCTTCACGTTGCGGTCCGAAATTCTTCAGACGTGCGGCAGTTCGTCTTGGACAACCTTTCGGCAAATCCCGCGGTAGCCACCACCCAAACTTCACTTGTCTTTGAACACAGCCACGGTACCGACGAGTACTAGCGAATTGTTGCGGCTGGGTCGGAAGCGCCGAGAATACTGTTGTCTGAAAAGTGTGCACCAGCCGCTGTAGATATCAACGGTATTGAAGCCAAGCCGCGAAAACAGTCCGATTTTGTACTTCCGAAGCATCGCTGGATTCGTACTTCTTAGCTATCAAGGTTTGCTTGATTCGAATAAAAATGCTAAAGTAGTCGTTCTCTTCTTAGGTGAAATGCGGTGAAGTCACGATCCGTCGATGACAACGTCTCGATCGAGGCGGGCCGCATCCGCAGTTGAGTGTCGAGGAGGCTGAGAACTTAATGAGTATTGATGTAACTGTACTGACCGCACTGGTCACCCTTGCTGTGCTTGCAGGTGCCAGTACCTACCTAGTCGCAAAATATAGCCGAGCGCACGCGATAAAGATTCGTGAGTCTCTGATTCAGCGAGCAAATAAGCACGGCATCGTATTCCCGGAGGGTCTGTCGAACAACGAGCTCCTGGCGCAAATTCACGAAGCTAAACGTGACCGCAAGCAAGGGCAGATGAAGGCCGCTTAGAAGGTATAAGCCACTTCCTTTTAATGATGACGGCGGGTAGCGCACTTAGTGCTCCACTCGCCGTCATCTTCTATTTTCTAGCTCGCGGCCCTCTGGCATCTTGTCACTTCCGCTGCCTCGGCCAATGCGGACTTGCTCGCAATCTAAACATTAGTTAAAGAATAAATATTTTCCGTAATCTGAATTGTGGGTTCATTTTGACCTATTCAATAAATGATGCAGGTCACTATTATCTTCTCGGCATTCGCCTATTTATGCGGATTGAATCACAAAGAGCTGTGACCTTGTGAACGATATAGGGGGTTCTGTAAAAAGGGGGAAAATTATGGGCTTTACTGGAATTACGATGTCAGCAAAATAATAGGAGCAGAACATGGGTGCGATCCCTCTTGGTGAAGACATACTCTTGGCCCGCCATGGCGGAAGTATCATCAAGTTTCGTCAGGATCGCAAAAACCGTGCAACCGTTGCCTATCTGCGAGGTGGCGCAACGGATTCGGCTTCCAATCTGCTCAGCACCCGCGTGCTAAGCCCGGCAGAGTCGATTGGTCGAGGAGCGGTGTCCTACCTGGACGACGAGTCGTCAGTCAGCCGCGATGAAGTTCGCTCGCTGGTCAAGATCTCTCTTGGCTTCAGCGCAGTGATGGGAATCGTCTTCGGCGGTTTGCTGCTGGCCCTGTATAAGGTCGGTGGCAACGAGGCGATCACATCCTTGTCGACCATGGGTACCATGTAGCAGCTTCATAATTTTCAGTCAGCAAGGGCGAAACCTGATGGTTTCGCCCTTGCTGCGTCTGCGCTGTTAACGCTTCGGGTGTACACGCATCTCGGGGCGCGCCTGACAAGTCTCGTAATTAAGAATTTCTGGGCATAGGATGGCGACAATCCCAAGGATTGGAGCCCGGCATGCGTTTCGTAATGGAAGTAAACTTCGACTCCGAGAGTATGAAGCTCAAACCACTCGAGGAGTTGCAGAAGATCCTCGCGGACTGGTCAAAGAATATCGCCATCTACCCGCTAGAACCTGGGGCTCAGGAGGACATCCTTGATGCCGAGGGTGAAGAAGTTGGCGAATGGGCGTTCCTTGATGACTAGTCCCGCTTCTTGGAGAAGCGTCCAATCACATAGCCTATGGCTAGGGTTGCGGTAAGCACAGCCCATAGCGGAGCCGCGGTATGGAAGAACAATAATTCCACGCGCACGAAATTCAAATTCTGCAAGATGAAGATTAGGGCGACTATTCCTAGTGCGATGGCTGCCCATTGTTTAACTGAAAGCCGTGGGCCCTCGCCAGGGGCTGGTTTTTGAATCAACGCTGGGCTCGCGATCCCAGCAAACCGTGCACCAGGGCGCGGATTCCGCGTCCAAAGGAATCGTCGCTGGTGTTGATTCCCGTCTCGCGTTGCGCCGCCACGGCCTGGGTGAAGTACGGGGTGGCGTCTCGATGATTGCTCGTATCGAAAATGTCATGTGGCGCGGCGGTATCCATGGCTGAGCCAAAGATGAATGACTCCAGGGTGACAATCGTCGGAATGATCTCGGCTTCGACTAGCCCGTAGTTTTTCAACGTCTTTGCAACATGTTCATACATTCCTAAGGTGCCCGGCGAATCGGCCACCGGGAGCACCGCGATAATCGGGATCAGTGGAATGTGCTTTGCGAAAATGTCGCGGTAGCTGGTTGCCCAGTGGATCAGCGCTTCGTGGATTTCCAGTTTTTCGAAGGCCGAGATATCTACCTCTGCCATCACCAATTCCTGAATCCACTGCAGTAGGTCTTGTTTTGAATCCACGTGGTTGTAGAGCGCCGAAGGCGAGACCCCTAGGGACCTGGCCAATTGCTGCATGGTCAGTGCATCATAACCGTCCTGCGATACAAGGCTCAGTGCGTGTTCGGTGATGCGGTCTCGGTTGAGGATTGCAGTACGTGGTCGACCGGCCCTTCGGGCACCTTCGTTGGTCATTCCAATTTCCCCCTGACGTGGCATGCTTCACAAGCGCATGTTCGTACCCTATGCTATACGCAGAGGTAAATGAACCAAATTCATTTAGCGTTGAGGGGAATTATCATGAAACAACTTGAACGTGACGTCGTAGTGATCGGCGCTGGACCATCCGGTCTCACCGCAGCCTATGAACTTCAGAAATGCGGAAAGACGGTGGCGGTGCTCGAAGCGCGCGACCGCGTAGGCGGGCGCACCTGGAGCGAAGAAATGGGCGGTGCCACTATCGAGATCGGGGGCCAGTGGATCAGCCCGGACCAGACAGGTCTTTACTCGCTGATCGAAGAGTTGGGCATCGAAACGTTCGAGCGCTACAAAGAAGGCAAGAGCGTTTACCGCAACTCCGAGGGCGAGAGCATCGTCTACGAGGGTGCAGATTTCCCAGTCGCACCAAGCACCGTGCAGGAGATGAACAAACTCATTGAGCTGATGAACGAGCTGTCAGCACAGATGAATCCAGACAGGCCCTGGGAACACCCGCGCGCCAAGGAACTGGATATGATCTCCTTCCACCATTTCTTGCGGGAAAATTCGGCGGATAATCTCGCCTGCGAGAACGTGGGACTATTTATCGCCGGTGGCATGCTTACCAAACCGGCGCATACCTTTTCAGCGCTGCAAGCGGTGCTGATGGCATCCTCGGCCGGATCTTTCGACAATCTTGTTGACGAGGACTTCATCCTTGACCGCCGCATTGTGGGCACGATGCAGGGTGTTTCCAAAACTGTGGCTGAACGCCTCGGTGACGACGTGTTCCTGGAAAATCCTGTGTTAAAGCTCGAATGGTCCGAAGACGGGGTCATCGCCCACGGCGCTACTGTCAGCGTAAAGGCCAAGAAGGCCGTTATTGCAGTTCCGCCGAACCTGTATTCGCGCATCAGCTATGTGCCGGCGCTTCCCCGCAGGCAGCTGATCACCCACCAGCACCATTCCATGGGTCTAGTGATCAAGGTCCATGCGGTGTACGAGACGCCGTTCTGGCGAGAAGCAGGCTTATCCGGAACCTGTTTCGGCCCTAGCTCCTTGGTTCAGGAACTCTACGACAACACTTACACTGGCGAAAGTACTGGCACCTTGGTGGGTTTCATCTCTGACGTCCACGCAGACGCCATGTGGGAACTGAACGAAGACGAGCGCAAAGCGCAGATTCTGCAGGGGATTGCCGATTTCCTGGGGGAGAAAGCCTTGGATCCAAAGGTCTTTTACCTTTCTGATTTCGGCGCCGAAGAATGGACCCGCGGGGCCTATGCCACCAGCTATGACCTTGGTGGGCTCTCCCGTTTTGGCGCAACCCAAAATGACAACGTCGGACCGCTGTACTTCTCCTCCTCAGACCTTGCCGGTGAAGGATTCCAGCACGTGGATGGCGCCGTGCGGATGGGCCGCCGCTCGGCCGCCCGAATCATCGCCGAACTCGACGGGACCGTTTACGAGGAAAACTACAACGGCGTGGCACCGCTGAATAAGGTCACGGCCCAGCCATGAATCTGCTCGTTGGTTATACCGCGGACCAGCGCGGTGCCGAAGCCATAGAACTCGCTGCGGCCCTGGTGCAGGGCATCTCTTCACCAACCCTTGTGATCGCGATAGTGCTCCCTGCAAGTGCACCCTTCAATGCTATCTATCCCGGAGGCGACCACGGATTCGATTCTATTCTCTCCGCCAAGGTAGATGAGTGGGCAGCCCATGCGCTGAATCAGGTGCCGACGGGAATCAGCGCTCGCGTCGTAGCCCGTTCGGTACCTTCGGTGGCCGAAGGGCTGATGGAACTGGCCGGAGAAGTTGGAGCCCAGGGGATCGTATTGGGCGGACGCAAACGCCATCGGGCAGGATTCTTCATGCCAGGCACCGTCGCAAACGCGCTATTGCACGCCTCGCATGTTTCGGTGATCATGTCCAGTCCGCAGGCACTTGCCTCGCTGCGTGCGGCGCAAGGCAAGATCACTCGCATGACTGCATTCGTGGGGGACCGTCCCGGGGCTCGCGAGGTAATCGCAAACGCTGCCAAATTCGCTACGACTCGTGGCGTGGGGTTGCGTGTTGCCACCCTCGTGGCGGACACCGATGTGTCAGACCCGGCCACCGAGCTGAACCAGCATCTGGTGCTCACCAGGAAGTTCCTAACCGAACTAACAGACTCCATGGGACTGCAGGCAACCGTTGAAGTAGTTTCGGGGCAAAGCCTGGATAGCGCTATTGAGTCCTTGGAATGGATCGATGGCGAACTGGCGATTCTTGGCTCGGCACGACTTGCCGCGACCCGGCGCCTATTCATCGGCCCTAAGGCGCAACGAATCCTGCGTCAGCTCAATGTCCCCATGGCCGTGGTACCTAACAAATAATCCGTGGAGCGGTCCGCTGCCCGCACCCTGGTCAGGCATCGATGTCTGCCCAGAATGAACCCCCAGAAGGTAATCACTATGTCGCAAGATCTCGGACGGGAAACTGTCGAGCAACCGGACACCGGCCTGCACTCCAAGGGTCTGTCCACCGGCACCGTAGGTGTGCTGGGACTAGTCGTGATCGGTATTTCCTGTATCGCCCCGGCCTACACCTTGACTGCCGGGCTAGGCGCTACTGTTGCCGAGGTCGGCACACAGCTTCCGGCGATCTTGCTGGCAGGTTTCATTCCGATGCTGCTCGTGGCACTGGGCTACCGCGAGCTGAACAATGCGATGCCGGACTCGGGGACTTCGTTTACCTGGGCCACCCGCGCATTCGGACCGATGATCGGTTGGATGGGAGGCTGGGGGTTGATCGCGGCGACAGTGATCGTCTTATCGAACCTGGCAGCAGTAGCGGTGGATTTCTTCTATATCCTCATCGCCCAGCTCACCGGCAATCAAGCAATAGCTGATCTGACGGAGAACCTATGGATAAACATCCCGACCACATTGGCCTTCATCGCCGCAGCGGCTTACATTTCCTACCGCGGACTCAACGCAACCAAAGTGTTTCAGTACATTTTAGTGGGCTTCCAAGTATCGGTGTTGTTGCTCTTTGCCATCATGGCATTCACTAATAGCACGCCTTTTGATCGCACGCCGATAACCTTGGATATGTTCAACCCGGCGAGCGTGGATTCGTTCTCGGCCTTTGCTGCAGGCATCTCGCTATCCATCTTTGTCTTCTGGGGATGGGATGTCACGCTGACCATGAACGAAGAAACTACCGACCCCAATAAGGTTCCAGGACGCGGAGCGACCTGGACGGTGCTGCTTATCATCGCCCTGTATCTAGCGGTATCTTTAGGGGTCCTCTACTGGGCAGGTGTTGGTGAAACCGGACTCGGTGCGGGGAATGAGGCAAACCAAGAATCGATCTTCGCGGTGCTTTCGGGGCCGATTATGGGACCACTGGCGATCCTGATGTCCTTGGCCATTCTCTCATCCTCGGCAGCCTCGCTGCAGTCAACCATGGTCTCCCCGGCACGTACCTTGCTCGCCATGGGCTACTACAAGGCCTTGCCGCCCAGCTTCGCCAAGATTTCGCCACGATTCATGTCGCCCTCGGTAGCTACCATTGTCTCGGCCGCTGCCGCCGCAGTGTTCTATGTCGTGACACGACTGATCTCAGAGAATGCCTTGTGGGATACCATCACGGCGCTCGGGCTGATGATCTGCTTCTATTACGGGCTGACGGCGCTGGCCTGCGTCTGGTATTTCCGCGGTGAACTTTTTAGCAGCGTGCGGAATTTCTTCTTCAAATTCTTGGCTCCATTGGTCGGCGGTGTGGTGCTGCTGGTGATGTTCTTCAGCACTGCGATCGAATCAATGAACCCCGATTACGGTTCCGGATCCGCCATCGGCAACGTGGGAATGGTCTTCATACTCGGAGTGGGTGTACTGCTACTTGGCGTAGCAATCATGCTCTTCACAAGGGTGCGGCATCCTGCGTTCTTCAAGGGAGAGACGATCAAAACACGCTAAGCGCATCCCTGCTGTTCGCTCAACAATCATCATTGAACCACCCGCGAATGCCTTGCGGGTGGTTCAATGATTTCATGAATACTTCGGTTCTTTTTATATGCTCTCGCAATGCCGGCAAGTCGCAAATGGCTGCAGCTCTGATGGATCTCGTTTCTGGTGGCAAAGTCACCAGCTATTCGGCCGGTACGAATCCTGGCACAGCAATCAATCACGAGGCAGTCGATTCATTGGCTGAAACCGGCGCAGACATGTCTGCCGGAACCCCGAAGGCTATTGATCCCTCGGTCGTGGAGAAGGTGGACCGCGTAGTCATCTTGGGTAGCGAAGCTAATCCGAACCTGGACGACTCGATCCCGACCGAACGCTGGATCACCTATGAACCGAGCGAAGACGGGATCACCGGTGCGGAACGAATGAACATGATCCGCGACGAAATTGCAGATCGCGTTCGCGAACTGTTCCATGAACTGGAGAAGTAAGATCACCAAGAGCAAGACAAAGAAGGGCAAAACTTCGTGGTGGCTTCCGGGTATTTGCCTGGTCCTCACCGGATGGTGCGCGAATCAGTACGTATCGCTTATTAGCTGGTACCAGCAACACCGCGAACTGAACGAAATTGAAGCGATGCTGGTGATGGGCAGCTATTTGCTTGGAATGATCCCCACTTTGCTGTTGGGCGGGCCCATGGCCGACAAGTTTGGCCGCAAGCCATTCACGCTCCTGGCGCTGACTGCCTCCACGTTGGGCTCAGTTGCCATGATGTTCGGTATGGTGAACGACTCAGGGCTGTATCTCGGCCGTATCTTCACCGGCATGGGGATGGGCCTGGCGATGGTCGCGGTGACCAGCTGGGTTAAAGTACTGAGCGTCGGCCCAGAAGGTGCTACTCGTGCGGCATTGTGCACCTCGGCCGGTTTTGCCTTAGGACCGATAATTTCCGGGGCCGTAGTCGGTGCAAGCGCTAGCCCGGAACTGGCTTATGGCATTCATGCAGTAGCTGCGGTGACCTGGCTATTGCTGATCACCACGGTCAAGGAAGAAAAAGCTCCCCGACTTCGAACGGCTGGAGCCGGCACCACGGCGGAGAATCTAGCCCGCTTCAAACTGGTAGTGCTTCCAGCAGCTCCGTGGGTCTTTGGCTTGGCAGCCAGTGGCTTTGCCATTGTTCCTGCATTGAGCACGGCGGCCGGTCAGTCATCGCTGTTTTACACCACCGCCGCGGTTGCCATCACCATGGGCATGGGAGTCATCATCCAGCCGCTGGCCAAACGGTACAACGACACCAGCAAGGTGAACCTATTGTTAGCAGGGCTCACGCTGGCGGTTGTAGCTTTTGCGTTAATGATCCTCGTTTACACGACTGGCTCCGAGGCCTTGGGCGTCGTTGCGTTTATTTTCTCGGGTTCGGCAAATGGCGTCTTGCTGGTGGCAGGATTGAGCCAAGTGCTTGACCTCGCCGGATCAGCGGAAATGGGGAAGCTCACCGGAAGGTTCTATGCGGTGTGCTTTATCGGATTTAGCTTCCCAACCCTTTTCGCCATGTGGCGTCCGTTTGCAGACCCTATCTGGTTTATCGTTCTACTAATCGGGCTTTGCCTGCTGAGCATGGTCTGCGTGTTTGCCGCGCGTAAGTATCTTCCGGCAAGGACGCTGGATCTAGTAGCAGACTAGTTCTTGGTTCCGCTGAGTTTCTTGAGCAACTCGGTAGTACGGTAGGGGATCACATCGCGCAGGATCATCGAGGTAGATGTGCGCGTGATGCCGGGGCACAAACGAATCTCTTCGGAGACCCTATACAGATCATCAGGGTCGGTGGCCGAAACACGGATCAGCAGGTCGGTTTCCCCGGCCGGGGCAACGCATTCGAGTACCTCGGGGATGCCGCGCAACGCTTCGATGGCTTCATTCAAACTTGATTGATTGAGTTCTGCGCTGACGAAGGCGCCGACTCCGCGTCCCATCGAACTTGGCAGGATTCGCGCTGTATTTGGACGCAAAGCACCAGAGTGCGCCAGCCGTTCCAGCCGTGTCTGCACGGTTCCGCGGGCCAGGCCTAGCTGTTGTGCCAGCATCATGATCGGAACTCGGGGATCGGCATCCAAGGCCAGCAGAATTCGGCGGTCGGTCTCATCGAGCTGATACGTTTCCGAATGCATATGGAGTTTCTCCTGTGCTGGCATGTTGAATGGGCGGCGTAAGGTGCCTTCATAGGATTTTAGTCAAAATGACCAGCCACACCCAAGTGTGTTGCACGGTCTGACCGGTTTTGTTGCGCCTAACTCATTATGTGTCATCGCCCCGACGCAGTCGAATTTGCGAACACGGACCTATGCACAACTTGGCTATTCTTGCCCCAAATAACTTCAAATCACAGTAACCTTTCAAGTATGAGGTTTATGAGATTGGAAGATGTAGCGGAAGAGCTGAACGTTAAGCTTCCGCAGGTGCGAGCGCTGGTGAAAAGCGGCGAACTTCCAGCCATCCAGATTGGCGGACGTGGCATGTGGCGGGTGGAGCGAGTCGAATTGGAAAACTATATTCAGCACCGCTACGCCCAGGCGCGAGAAGAAATCGTCGATGACGTCGAATAGCGGTTGCTATGCCTAAGGCAGAAGAACCGGCCGAGAGCCACAGCCCGGCCAGTTCTTCGCCTGGTAGTTCAGCTACTTCTGCATGAAGTGTTCTAAAGACGCCTTGACAAAGGGAGCTTGGCCCTCGTAATTCTTCGCGAATCGTTCATCGGCCACATACATCTCAGCCAAACCCAGTACGTACTGACTTAGCTGTCCTTCGTCTCCATCATGGCCTGGAGTTCCGGGGATGCTGTTCAGCCAAGCTACATGCTCTGCAGCGATCTGTTGCGCTTGCTCACTCGTTGGATCCATGCCGGCGCGCCCAACATGGATCCACTTTTCGTTCAAGTCTTTCACCAGCTGCATCTGTGCGGTCCGTTGTTCTTTTGACTGTCCGCGCCACCACTGGTCCGACTTAATATAGCTGTCTTCGCCCCAGCGGGAGACTACTTCATCCTTATATTGTTCATTGAAGCCTTCGAAGGCTTGACCTACGTTCATGGTCTCTCCCGTTTTTAATGAGTGAATGGTGTGCTTAATAGCGTTGATTTGCGCATCTAAAGCGGTGCGTTGGTTTCGCAACTCGGTGATATGTTTTTGAAGAGCAACAGTCTCATCTTGTTGTTCGTCCAACACTTCACCAATGGTTTCCAACTTCAGGCCGAGCTGACGCAGCAAAAGAATGCGTTGCAGGCGCACCAACTGCTGCTGCTCGTAAAAGCGGTATCCGTTGTCCGCTGTCCAACTCGGCTGGAGCAGACCGATATGGTCGTAGTGGCGCAGGGTTCGGCTGCTCACGCCTGCGGCTCGTGCCACTTCACTAATCGAGTACGCATCACCAGCATCGGCTAACTGAAAATCGTTCATGCCTACCACGCTAAGTGTTGACGCAACGTCAAGGTCAACACGTAGAGATGATTCTGTAGACAAACTTTTCCCGCCCATAGCAACCTTGTGTAGTTTTAATATGAATGCCGATTTCGGCACCGACTGCACCCGCACCAGGAGCGGAATTGGCATCGACCATTACCCAACGACGTTGGGCCCTATACACGCTGTTTTTCCTCCCCGGGTTGACCATGTCCTCCTGGGTCACTCGTACGCCGGCCATTCGTGACCTGCTGGAAGCCACTCCGGCCAAGATGGGGCTTGTGCTCTTTGGTTTGTCCGTCGGATCAATGCTTGGAATTATTTTCTCCGGAAAGCTCGTTGCACGTTTCGCGGCTCGCCCAGTGATCCAAGCAGGATCATCCGCCGTGATTGTCTCGATGCCGTTGATAGGCATCAGCGCCCACTTCCAATTGGAATGGTGCGTCGCCGCGGGATTATTCCTCTTCGGTGCAGGGATGGGCAGTGCAGAAGTTGGCATGAACGTAGAAGGCGCAGAGGTCGAGCGAATCACCAAGAAGCCATTTCTTGCAAGCCTGCATGGTTTCTTTTCGCTGGGCACCGTCATCGGGGCGAGCCTCGGTATTATTTTCACTTCGCTGGCCTTCCCCGTAGTTTGGCACCTGGTGCTCAGCGGCATGCTATCTCTCGCGCTGTTCCTCTGCGTCAATCGCTACCTACCGCAAGGTACCGGCAGGGTCGACAAGTCCCCGCACGGCGGTCAGGGGCCACAGCGCACCGCGGGGCTGTGGTTGGATCCTCGCCTGTTGCTGATCGGTTTCATTGTGTTGGCGATGGCGCTCGCCGAGGGGTCAGCCAACGATTGGCTCCCGCTGGTTATGGTTGACGGTCACGGTTTTGATCCGGCTGCCGGCTCACTGATTTTCACCGGATTCGCTCTAGCGATGACCATTGGCAGGTTCTGTGGCGGCTGGTTCATCGCACGTTTCGGCGCGAGCCGAACATTTGCCGTGAGTGCATTCCTCGGTGCCACGGGCCTTTCCGGGGTCATTTTTCTCGATAGTCCGGTGCTCGCCGGCATTGCCGTCATTCTCTGGGGTATCGGCACCTCTCTAGCATTCCCGCTGGCGATTTCGGCCGCTGGTGCGTCGGGAAATGATCCTGCGGGACGAGTGGCTGTGGCGGCAACCATTGGGTATATCGCATTCTTGGTCGGCCCGCCACTTCTCGGATTCGTGGGCGACGAATTTGGGCTGCGTCAGGCTTTGATCCTGCCACTTTGCTTTGTGGTCGCAGCGATGTTCTTATCTTCTGCAGTGTCTGAACGAAAGATCAAGCTTGAAAGAGTCTCCGGTTCAATCGCCGTAGAGAGTGACCCGCGACACTAAATTCAATGGAGTCAGCAGAATGATGGTTCTAATGAGTTCTTAGTTGACTTGACTGATCATATTGATCAGTCATACTCATGCCTGTTGCACACAGTGACTGATTTGGTATTTACTGGTTCCAGTTGGAGCCATCGGGTTATCGCCTGGCATGGCTTATGCCGATCACCGTCAAGATCACCCACATCTTCTCGGTCGCATTTAGACACGGGACAAATACACCGTCGTCGGGCATCGAAAGGTCTGATCAAGAGACCCGTCGTTGTTTCCTCGCTTGGGGGAACAACGACGGGTCTCTTCGACTTCCTGCCTTCACGAGCATGATTCGAGCCTGATGAATGGCAATACGTACGGTATTTTAGCGCGGACCAATTGCTGGACGGCGGGGGCGAAGGTCGACGCGGTGAAACGGCTTCTGAGATCATAGGATCAAGCTCGCTCCTCTGACAGAATGAGACCGTGGGAGCACACGTATTGAATATGAGAAGCAGCCGGAAGTTCTGGAGTCCCTGGTGGGCTCAGATCGTTGCGGGGCTATTCGTTGTACTGCTGGCGGTAGCTCCTTGGATCTGGCTTTGGCTCGGGCAACGAGGCGAGCCACTGTTGCCCACGCCAGACTCGGATGCAGCGGGCCTGATCGTGGTTTTGTCTCTGGTGGCCTTGCTCGGTGGTTGGTTCGCACGCGTGGTTGGACGTGGCGCGACAGGCTTCGCGATTCGCACAGATGTGGGCATAATGCTCTCGCTTTTAGGACTCGCAACGCAGTGGATATTGGGAGCAGACCCGGGTTTTCTGCAAGGAAGCTCCAGCCCCGAATCTCAAAGAGAATTATGGATCTTCGGGACGCTACTGGTGATTTCTCAGGTTCTCTACTTTGTCCTTGCGAAACTGCGACTGAGCGTAGTGGCGCTTCTAGTCGCATTGCTAGCCTTCAGTGCGGGGCAATGGCTGCAAATGGTCGCGACTTACACCCCGGCGGATCCAAAAATCTATTCCTCGCTGATCTACGCTGGACCGTTGTTGCTTGGTATCGTACTGGGATTTCTAGGTTTTCTCCGGGCCTGGCATTTGGTCCTCTGGCTGTTTGCCTTAGCCATTCAATGGATCATGCCCTCAGTGATCTCCGCGGTAGTCACCATCCTGGAAAACCCCGCGGGGTCATGGGGTAATTCCGTGAGCAAATTCGGCGAGCTGACCGCAGCTTCCGCGGTGCAAACGGACTGGATCATTCCGGCGCTGGTGACGCTCGCGACAGCAATGCTGGTGAGCGTCATCCTGCTCATCGTCCGCAAATTCCGGCGGCGTTCCTACTAACCCGATGGGGCCAAACCACTCGTAACCAGAAATTGCAGATATTCTCTGGAATACTCGAAGGGGATTGGACTTTAATCAGCAGGCAGCATCTGAGGTAAAGGAAGATTTCTTATGGATAAGAACGACACCAAGATTGCAAGTTCCCTGTTGGCTCAGGAACTGGGCGATCTTGAATTGGCGAATCCGATCAAGCCAGGGGGCTACTCGGCCCAGCGTATTAGTTCCGGTTCTGGCGTCACGCTAGTGCAGATCGCTTTCGACGCGGATGTCGAGTTGGCTGAGCATAAGGCTGCCACTCCCATCATTGTTCAGGTTCTCGATGGGCAGGTGGATTTCAGCGTGGGTGATCAGACCCATCAGCTGAGATATGGCGGAATGATCCAGCTGGAGGCCGGCGTGATCCATGCCGTTTACGCGGAAAATCCCGCCCGCATTCTGATCACTTTCATCAACGGCTAGGGACTTAACCGCTGGCGCAGATCCTTCCCGAATAATTCTGCGCTGAGGTCTAAGACCGGCAGAGCAGCGGAGGCGGCTAACGCCGAGACATGGGTCGCTGGCACGGGAAGCCAACGAAGGTGGTACTGGGTCTGGTGCTTCAATTCGGTCCAATGTCCCTGGCGCTCGGCGCGAAGCGCACGCGACGAAAGCACTGGGACGGCAGAGGGCTCTTGGCGCAGGCCAGTCCCCGATGCCTTCAGCAAGGCCTCTTTCGCTGACCAGGCGATCAGTCGCACCCGATCTGCGTCGGCTTGTCGAAGTACCAGTTTGCGTTCCTCGGCGGTGAGTGCGACTTCATCAAACCCGGCAAAAACACCCTCGGGAGAAAAGCCGGGCCCACGTTCAATATCGATACCTAAATCGATCTTCTTCGGCCCAACTGCCGCAATGAACAGCTTGCGGGTACGCGACAGCGATACCGAATGCTCTGCCGTTTCAGGTTTCCCATGTTCAACTGAACCGCATGAAGTGCAGTGACGGGTGACTTGCAGCTGTGCGGCCATCTTCAGGTCGCCGTGCTGGACGTAGGCCAGCAACAGCCTCAGTAAGGTACGTGCACCGATGAAGGCTTCGCGGTCTTCGGCGTGCAGGAAGTCAGTTGCGCGTCTCGCCTCGGAGCCGAGAATCTCTTTGGGGCCGCCCAAGTACTCCGTTGCCAGCTCGATCTCGCGCGCGGTAGCCAACGCGTAGAAAATCTGTGACTGAGAATTTTGGATGCCCATGTGCTCAAGCCTACGTGGTGGAATTCGGCCTGAGAACACAGAACAGTTACGTCGGTTGAGGTGCAGCGGACCTCAGGATTTATCAAAAATTAGCCAACTTGCCTCCGGGTGTCGTAGGAGGCTGATTTGGGTAAAGATTGTGTAAACCGAACCCGATTGTGAAGGGTTTTGGGTAGAAGCACTTTTGCTGGCGAGCTTGGGATGGCTTTCCTGACCGGGACGGGTACCGATAAAAAGAACCACCACAGGCCGCTCGGACATTGCCAGATGCTCTTTGAACGGTGATGGGTGAATGCCACCGACTGATACCGAGCAGGAACATGCGAGAAAGCCGGAACGCACCGTCGGCTTCTATCTCTTGAAGTCCGGTCCACCACGGAATCCGAGGGCGACTCGGTTTGCTGCACGACCGAGAACCTCAACCTGCGCACCGGGGCCGGAGCCGGATACCGCTCGCTCGGCGTGGTGCCCTTGGGTGAGAAGACCATCAAGCACACGATTTACCGCGGTTGGTCGAAGGTCTTCACCTCCGAGGGCGCCCGTTACGTCAGTTCCCGTTATCTGAGCACAGCGGAGCTGCACCTGGTTCGGGTGACCACAAATCAGGCAAAGCCGTGGACACGATGATTGGCAACGAGCAGTGCGCTCTCGGAATCGCTGCCTGGGACCGTGTGGCCCAAGGCTTGCTGGACAACCGTAAACAGCTGGCCGTCCACTTCCTGATTTGAAGGAGGAGGTCTGGTAATCCGCTGGGAACCGTACCCGATCTTTGGCAAGCACAGCCCCCAAGTCACCAACGACTGGAATGGCAGCAGCCGCAAGTGGGCCACATCCAAATGGAATCTTGGGGAGATTCCGCCGGCGGCGGCGCGCTGAATTACCGCACAATGAACGGCTAGACAAGCCGAAGCCCGCCACTTTCTGCCCTCATAAGAAGAGGGCAGAAGGTGTTCTAGATTCCGTTCAGTGCAAGTTCCGCCACGGAACGATGCGTTGCACTTGGCCAGCCCCGGCGGGCTGGCTATGCGCCGGTGAGAGTCCTGTTTGCTATGTCCGTGCGCGCACCCTTGAAGCTCATCGACTGCAGCACCGCAGCGATTGTGCGCGGACCATCTTGATGCAGGCATGCGCCAGCGACGAATCGGTCAGGACGCAGCAGGACCATTGGAGTTGGGCGATCATCAAACCACTTCTTCAATCGTCCGGTCACGTCAGAAACAACGAGTACTTCTGAGCTCATATCGCGTTTGGCCCACTCGTACTGGGTCTCCGGGACTACCGCGACCAGTCGGGCGCCCAACGCCTGCAGGTCTTCGATGGTCTTCGTCGGCAGCACGTCGATCGGGTCATTGCCCCAGACGAGCAGCGTCCACCAGTTGCCTACAACGTCATCGAGCTTGCCGATTCCCAACTCATCGGTGCGCACATTCGGCTGGATGAACTGGACACCGACGGGGGAGACACGGGTGTTGGCAGTGGCCACCGGGATCAACTTGCTGCGCAACGTTGCTTCGGCGGTGCCTGCCTGCGCGGTGGTGGGATCCGCGAGGACCCCGGAGGTGTAGCGTGGCATCGGTTTGAATCGCATGTCCGCGAAGTAGCTCTTCACCGAGGGGAAGAGGTTTAATACGCTGGCGGCGGTATCGCGCAGCACCACACCGGCCGGGTTGGTCATCTTGATGACCTTGCCCATGGTCAGCGACAGGTCAACCATGGCCTTGGCGTGTTGCTTGCGCTCAGCGGTGTAGGTATCCAGCAGTTCGTCGCCTGCCTGGCCGGTAAGAATCGAGGTGAGCTTCCAACCAAGGTTCGTCGCATCCCTCATGCCCGAGTTCCACCCCTGGCCCATCCAGACAGGCATCAGATGTGCGGCGTCTCCGGCGATGAGCTGGCGGCCCTTGCGGAAGTCGCCTGCCACGCGTGCGTGGTGGGTGAATACACGGCGACGAATGTACTCAAGCGTCGTTGGATCCGGTACATGATCGGCCAGCATTCGATTCACGAACTCTGGGTCGGTAGCCATCTCTTCGGTTTCATCGTCGAGCAGCATGAACTCCCAGCGGCGCACCGCGTGCGGCAGGCCGATGGAGACGTAGGGGCGTACGGGATCGGCGCCGAGGAAGACGTTCGGGGTGCCCAGCGGATCATTGTTGACGTCGACAACCAGCCAGCGAGTCGAAGGTGATTCGCCCTCGAAGCTGACACCCAGACGCTTACGAGTCGGGGATTTGCCACCCTCGCAGCCCACGATGAACTTTGCCTCAAAGCTGCGCTCGGACTCGTTGCCGTTCACATCGAGGACCTTGACTCGGGTAGTGACGGCGTCCGCGGTCTCGGTGACATCGAGTACCTCATGGCCGAACAGCACCTGGACATTCTCGAAGCGCTCTAGGCCTTCATAGAGAACTCGGTCGACCTCAGGCTGGATGAATCCGTGTTTGCGTTCCCAGCCGAACTCGTCGGTCTGCGGATTATTGATCAGGATTGTCTTGCCGCGTCCATTGACCAGCCGCATGATGTGCTGTGGGGTGGTGTGAGGGCGGACCTCGTCGACCAGGCCCACGGTCTGAATGGTGCGCAGAGACTCGTCGTCTAGGCCCACTCCGCGCGGGTAATCAATGAGGGTATCGCGCGCCTCAAGGACGGTGACCGTCCGGCCATACATCCCTAGGATGTTGGCAAGCATCAGACCGGTTGGTCCGGCACCGACGATAAGGACTTCGCTGGTAGTCATTGAAGACATCTAACCCTCACTTATTTGTGTGAATAACGCACAACAGTGAACTGCATGTGCACATAACCTGTGGTTCATCACACCATAAGATGTGGCCCAGCTCAAAGGAACGTTCTGCATGTCGGAACGTTTTCTCTCTAGCTGGGCCTAGAAACGCTAGGTATCCAATTCGTTGAGCAGGCTAGCAGCCGCTGATTTGAGTGGTTCCACGCAATTAATTGCTGCCTGTTCATGCAATGTAATGACGTTGAGACATGCGGTGGGTCGTGATCCCGCGGCTGGAAGCGGAATCGCCAGGCCGTACATATTTGGTTCCACCTCGCCAAATGTCTGAGCGTAGCCACGTTCCCGCACCAACCGGACCTGCTCACTGTCCTGCACGGATGCAGGTTCGGCGGCCAGCAACGCCAACCCGGCGGCACCCCGAGTGACCGGATGCTGCGAGCCTTCGGTGAACGCCACGTGGTAGGTTCCGGCCCGAGGGGAAACTACTGCTAGCGAGACCGCGCTATTTCCTTCCCTGACCAGTAAGGCCACGGTCACTCCCAAAGCATCCGCGGTACTGCGAAGGTGGGCTACTGCGGCATTGCGCAGATGCTGGTGCCCCGCAGCTGCCAGAGATAACAAGCCAGCGGCCCCGCGGTAGCGGTTATCCTCGCCGCGATGCAATAATTCAGCGTCGCAGAGGGTGTTTAAAATTCGGTAGGCGACCGTGCGGTGAACCTTGGCGTGCTGCGCTACCTCGGTGGCATTCAACCCATCATGTGAGGTGGTTACTTGGCGCAAGATGGACAGCCCACGGGCAAGGGTCTGGGACCCGGCGGTTCGTGAAGAAGAGGATTCAACGCCGTTATTCATATGTAGATAGTGCCATAGCAAGAGCACTATCTACTCACCCGCGTTGCGTAGGGCGGAACCCGTGGCTTGTCCTGACGATGCGGTGGTTCCTAGTCGAGCTGAACAAGGTTGTCGTTCAAGTTTGCACTGGGCTTGAGCGGAAAACGCTCTTGTCGCTCAGCGCCAGGCCTACGCCAAATACATGATCAGTCCGGTGGGAAATGCGCGAAGACCGGGTGGATCCGCTGATCAACCCGGCCTTCGTCGCCCTGCATGAATCGTTTACTTAGCTGCCGCCAACTGCACGGCAACGTCAACGATCATGTCTTCCTGGCCGCCAACGTAGCCGGCCTTGCCGACCTCTTCAAGGATCTTGTAGGCAGGAACACCATAGCGTTCCGCGGCACGCTCTGCGTGAATCAAGAACGAGGAGTAAACCCCGGCGTAGCCCTGCATGATCGAGGCGCGGTCCATGACCGGCATGCGGGTGATGAATGGCTTCACGATATCTTCGGCAGCACCCATCAACCCCTGGATGTCCACGCCGGTCTTGATGTCAAGGCGATCAAAGGCTGCGGCGAGAACCTCGGTGGGGGAGTTGCCAGCACCGGCACCCAGCGCCATGAGGGTGCCGTCGATCTGCTTTGCGCCTGCACGGACGGCGAAGACCGAGTTCGCGACACCGAAGCTCATATTCTGGTGGCCGTGGAAGCCAACCTGTGCATCGTTGCCAAGCTCGGATACCAGTGCCGAGACACGGTCCGAAACATCGTCAAGGATCAGAGCGCCGGCCGAATCAACCACATAAACGCATTGGCAACCGGCGTCAGCCATGATGCGCGCCTGCTTGGCCAATTCTTCGGGGGAGACACGGTGGGAGAGCATCAAGAAGCCCACGGTTTCCATGCCCAGCTTGCGTGCATGCTGGAAGTGCTGAATTGAAACGTCTGCCTCGGTGCAGTGGGTCGCGATGCGGGCTACAGACGCGCCAACCTCGTGAGCCTGGTTCAGGTCATGGATGGTGCCCAAACCCGGGAGCATCAGTACTGCAATCTTCGCCTGCTTCGTCTCATCTACCGCGGCCTTGATCAGATCAAGTTCTGGGGTCAGCGAGAAGCCGTAGTTGAAAGAAGAGCCGCCCAGCCCGTCGCCGTGGGTGACCTCGATGACCTCAACGCGCGAATCATCCAGCGCGCGCACTACCGAGCGAACATGCTCTTCGGTGAACTTGTGGCTCATCGCATGCGAACCATCACGCAAGGTGGTGTCGGTCAGTCGAATATCAAAAGTGGTGTCCATAGGTGCAGTCATGATGTGCGTCCCCAATTCCTAGTTCACCGACGCGGCGGAGCGCGCGGCGTCGATCTTGTCAGAGAGCAGGTCCGCGGTGCGGGTCGCTGCGGCGGTGATGATGTCCAGGTTGCCTGCGTATTCTGGCAGGTAGTCGGCGGCACCGGCGACCTGAACCCAGATACCGACCCGGCCAAAGCCACCCCAGTCTTCGCGGGCTTCCTCAAACTGAGGTTCCAAGCGGAGCGCGTAACCCGGGACATAGTCGCGGATGTCGGCAGCGGCCTTGTCTATGGCCGCACGGATCTTGTCCTGAGTCTCGCCTGCGGCAGCGGCCTCGGCCGGGATCATCGCGTAGATGGTGTTGCGCATCATCATCGGTGGTTCTACCGGGTTGATGATGATAATTGCCTTGCCGCGCTTGGCCCCGCCAACAACCTCCAGAGCCTTGGCAGTGGTTTCGGTGAACTCATCCACGTTGGCGCGGGTACCCGGGCCGGCGGACTTCGAAGCGATCGAGGCAACAATTTCTGCATATTCAACAGGAACCACCGAGGATACGGCGGCGACGATTGGCGTGGTGGCCTGACCTGCGCAGGTGATCATATTGACGTTCATGGTGTCGGTCAAAGAATCCAGATTCACCACCGGCGCCAAGTACGGGCCGACTGCTGCCGGGGTCAGGTCGATGGCGTGAATGCCGGCGGCTTTGTACTTCGGGGCGTTGGCCTCGTGGGCTTTGGCGGAGGTGCATTCAAAAACAAAGTCAGGCAGTTCATCCTGAGCGAGCAACCAGTCCACACCTTCGGCGGAGGTGGTGATGCCCAGGCGTGCCGCGCGAGCCAGACCGTCAGAGGCTGGGTCGACACCGATCATGTATTTAACTTCGACGTTGGTCGAACGGCGCATGATCTTGAACATCAGATCAGAACCGATATTTCCGGAACCGACAATGGCGGCTGTTTTCTTGGCCATGGGAGAGTTTCCTTAGCTACAGAGCAAAAATGGATAGTGGGGCAACGCGTAGCGTCACTAGGAGAAGTTGATCGTCAGCGAACCGAGCTGACCAAAATCAGCGGTGGCGGTCGAATCCTTGACCACGGGTACAGCGCCGGTGAAAGAGCCTGGCAAGATCAGCTGGCCGGCTTCAAGAGCAACGCCCTGCTCGCCGAGCACATTGGCTAGCCACGCAAGTGGGGCAACTGGATCATTCATAACGTCGCTTCCCTTGCCAGTAGCGACCTTTTCGCCATCAATCAGCAGCGAGCATTCAACCTCAGCCAAATCTTCGATGCGCACATCCAGTGGGGTGGTGCCCACCGCGATAGCGCCGCAGGAAGCGTTGTCCGCGACGGTGTCTACCAGCTTGATGTTCCAGTCCTCGACTCGGGAGTCGATGATTTCAATAGCTGCGTAGACTTCACCGATGGCTGCCGCTGCCTGCTCGCGGGTCACGCCGGGGCCGGTCAACGTTTCCTTCAACACGAAACCGAACTCTGGTTCGACCTTTGGAGAGACGAAGGAGTCCGCGGCGAGCACCGCGTCATCGTTGTGCACCATGTCGGCGAAGAAATAGCCGAAGTCCGGCGCATCAACACCGAGCTGCTTCTGCATGGCCAGCGAGGTCAGCCCGACCTTGCGTCCGGAAAGGACCCGACCCTTGGTCAAGTGATGCTGCAACTGGGCATCCTGGATTTTGTACGCATCTTCCAAGGTCATTTCGAGCACTCGGTCACGCAATGGTGGCACGGGTACAAGAGTTTCGGTGGCTACAAGTAGTTCCTCTGCCAGCCGATTGATGAGTTCGCTGCGAGGGACCTCGGAGGAGTGGTTGTTTGCCCATTCCGTTGCGCCTGTTTGTGGAGACTGAGTCATTACTTGATCACCGCTGTCGTTACGCCGAATCCGGCTATGTATTCCTTGATTGGTTTGTAGAACTCGTAGGTGACTTCGTAGTCACCGCAAGCCTTGAGCGCCGAGTAAGCTGCTACCCAAGTGCGTACCTCGTGCGAGGAATGACCCGCAACTGCATCCATCTCATCTGCGTTGAGCGCATCAAAACCGGTCACATCCCCTGACTTGCAAATCTCAAGGAACGCGCGATCCCATTCAGGGTTCAGCTCCATGATGTTTGCCTCGCCCTTGGCGAAGGCCAAAGCAGTATCAATGGTTCGCTGTTGGCGAGCTGCCCGAGCCTCAGGGGTTGGCTTGCGACCGTCGGTGAGGAATGCGCGTTGCTCTTCAGTGGCGGTCGCGATCTGTGGCACCGGTGGATCGTGAGAGAGCCCGCCCGAACCGATGAACAGGACTTTCTTATCGGAGTCCTTGAAGAACTCACCAACTGCTTGGCCGAACTTGCGCACGCGTGACACCTTGGAGAAGGGACGCGCGACGGAGTTGATGAAGATCGGAATCATTGGCTTTTCGGCAAGATTGCCGTACATGATTTCCATTGGCTGCACCGCACCGTGGTCGACTTCCATCTTGCGGCTGATCGCGGTATCGATGTCCTGATCGATCACGTACTGCGCCAGCTCCTCGGCGATGTTGGTCGGAACATTGATCGGTCCCTCCCAGGAGTCGTAGTCGCCGGTGCCCAAGGCTTCATAGCCAATGCAGAATGGTGGCATCAGGTCGTAGAAGAAACCGTTGTAGTGGTCCGGGCCGAAGTTGATGACCAGGTCCGGATCGAAGTCCTTGACGAAGGCGCGAGCCTTTGCGAAAGCTGCCTCAACTGCTGCTTTGACCTCAGCTGGTGGATCGGCGTGTTCCAACAGTGGACTGTGGGACATACATAGCAATGCCTGGGGCATGATGTTCTCCTTGAACTGGCGGCAGACTTAAACGAGTCCGTGATGGCTTGTTATCCATTTCACTCGGTAAGCAACCGCGAGGCTAGTTTGTGTTCCATCAGTCGGAACAGCGCACAATTAATTGACGACACAGCCCGCAATTTCCTTGGTGCAATGGCTAGTGGGTTGCGTTCTCTATGGGGCCGATAAGGCGGTGCCCTAAAACGGCATTAGCGTCATCGGGCACCGCCTTATCATTTACAACACGTCTTACATGTGGCGATTCAGGTACGCCGAGATTACCTGGTTGAATTCTTCGGATCGTTCGACCTGTGACCAGTGGCCGCACTGATTGAAAATGTGTGAATCGGCCGTGGGAATCACGTTTTGCAGTTCGTGGGTACGGGTGACGGGAATGACGACGTCTTGCATGCCGTGGATCAGCAGTACTGGGATTTCCAGCTTGCCGAGCACTTCAAAATCCAGCGGTAGCGCGTCGCGGTCGCGGTCACGTGCGGTGACAACATCAACCAGACGATCGCTGGCGGTGTCGTTCAAGGCGGACTGGTAGCGCAGGGAGACGAGCTCGTCAGTGACTAGTGATTTATCGACGACGAACTGTTCGAGGGTCCGGCGGATGCCTGCTTCGGAGAGTTCTGGCTTGGAATGTCCGGAGAGTGCTGCGGTTTTCTTCGCGCCGCCGGTTCCCATGGAGACGATGCCTAGCAAGCGTTCTGGGAAATCGATGGCAAATTGCATTGCGACCCAGCCGCCGATGGAGTTGCCGACGATCCAAGTTTTCTCGATGCCCAGTGCATCGAGAACTCGTACCGAGTGGCGGACCCATTCTTTGATGCCGTATTCGATGCCTTCTGGGACGATTGTCTGACCATAACCGACGGAGTCGATGGCAATGCAACGGCCGGTTTCAGCTAGTTGCGGGAGGTTGAGCCACCAATTGGCTGCGGCGGTCACACCGGTTCCCGAACCGTGGAGGAAAAGCATCGGAGTGCCTTCGCCAAGCTCATGGTAGTGGGTCAGTTCGCCGTCTGCGGTCTGTAGCCATTTGTCTTCGAGGCCGAAGAACTTGTCGGTGGTGTATTCCGGGATTGCTGTTTGCGTCATTGAATTTTCCTTTGAATCGTAGGTGTTATATGAAGTGGACAAATGAATCGAGTTTGGCTAACCAGCCGTGACAAGTGAAGACATGGTGGTTCCAAGGACCTGTTCCAGAGCCATGGATAGCTGCTTACCGGCTTCGCTGGGCTCCCAAGTATTTCTGATCTGGCGCCACGCAATATATCCGTCTGGGCGTACCAGCAAGGCTCCGGCTTCCCCGATTTCACGGATACTGGCCCAGTAAGCGTACGGATCTTTGAACTGTTCTTCCCCTATGACCAAGGTATCCAAGAACGGCAGATTAAGGTCTTTGGCGGCTTCTTTCCACGCCTGTCCGGACAAACCAGTAATCAGCGTGAACCGCCCCTTGCCCGCGGCATCCAATGTAGAGACTCGTCGTCCGTTGGCACCAACGAGCCATGCATGCGGTAGCTTGGCACCGGGGCGCGTCGTGGCCTGCAGATGCAACTGAGGATCGAGCGCAAAGACTTCCTCCTCGTGGGAATCCGAGAGGACCGCCGTGCTGGAATAGCGTTGGTTTAATTCGACACCCAATGCATTAAACTCGGTGTTCTTCAGCTCCAGTGCTGTAGCGAGCTTTTCTCGGAGGTCTGCGCCTTCCTTGGTCGGTGCCTGCAATCGCGCCAGTCCTGCTTCGATGGACTTTGTTCCATCTCCCATCTCGGTGTTGAAACACTCTCTCAGCGGTGCATAGTCCAAACGGGACTGGTTAGCGCGTGCAACGATCTGGGCACCGACAGGTGTTCGTTCTTCAGAGTAGGAATCCAGAAGAGATTCTCCGGCGTAGCCCTTGACAGCGTATGCCAATTTCCAGGCGAGGTTGTAAGCGTCTTGCATGCAGGTGTTAGATCCCAATCCACTGCTTGGCGGATGACGATGCGTTGCGTCTCCACCGCAGAACACGCGACCCTTCGACATGGACAGCGCATGTTGTTGGTTCACGTACCAGGTAGAAGTGCCTTGCAAGTCGATCTGCAGATCAGGATCGCCCACAAGCGTTCTAATTTGGGAGATAACCCGCTCGTCGCTGAGATCGGGTTCACCGTCGTCCACGCTGAAACCCCAGCCCGCAATCCATTCATCCCATGGCCGGACTGCTCGGAGCAGTCCCATGCCGATTTCGCCGAAATCAGCCGCAGGGTTCATGATCCAATGCAGAATGCTGGGCCGATGGGCGACGTAGGAGGACAGATCTGCGTTGAATCGGACATACGCGGTGCCTGCGCGGGCGGTGTGGCCCTTGAACTCCAGTCCAAGTTCCTCGGCGATTTGGCTCTTGGCTCCATCTGCTCCTACCAAGTAGCGGGCGCGCAAACTATATTCTTGACCGGAGGCGCGATTGAGCAGACGGACTGTCACGCCGTCGGCGTCTTGTTCATGGCCAAGATACTTGGTGGAGAAAAGGACCTTTGCCCCTCGTTCTGCCGCGTTCTTGACCAGAAGTGGTTCCATATAGGTCTGAGGTATGTCCAGCATGGTGCATGGACTTGCTTTGACATAGTCCCCTGAACGGAGATCTCCGGTACCCCAGGTTTCCAATCGAGCAATTTCTGGCCCGTTCAGAGAAGTAGTGAAGAGCGTATCGCCCATTTCCTTCCACGAGACGGCATATTTTTTCGCCTCTTCTTCTATCCCGAGATCCCTAAGAACCTCGACGGCTCGAAGATTCGTAATGTGGGCGCGTGGAGTGTTTGCCAGCCAAGACCATTGGGAAATCATTGTTGTCCGCACACCGTAGCTCGCCAACGCGAGAGCCGTGGTAGCGCCCATCGGTCCGGTGCCGACGATGAATACATCGGTGTCGAATTCGTTGTGGTCCGAAGAATTATCTAGGTGATCGGCAGCGCCGATGATGCTTGTGAAATTGTTCATTTTTCGTTTCCTTGGCTAAATCGGGTGGCGGACGAGGAATTCTGATTGTTGTTTCCGGATGGACAAGCCTTAGCTTTATATGAACGAGAATGTTTCTTGCCTAAGCAAGAAGTCCTCAGTGAGTGCCGTCACAATTATCATAAACTAGTTAGCTGGTGAAGTAAATTGAATTCTGAAAGAGACTCCGTTGACGAGGTTCAGCGACAGTGGACGCGAATCTTGCCCGAGCTTGATACGTCGCCGATGGTAATTACCGGGCGCATTAGATACCTTGCGCAGGCCATTCAGGCGGGCAGTGACGAAGTTCTGGCCCGACAGGGGCTGACCCGAGCGGATTTCGATATCCTTTCGGTGCTGGTGCGGAGTGGGCGAGCATTGAGCCCGACCGAAATTACGGTCCAGTCCTTGATTAGTGCTCCGGGTACGACCAAGAGGATCAAGAAACTCGAGTCTGACGGCCTAGTCAATAGAATTTTGAACCCAAGTGACAAACGTGGATATCTAATAGAGCCGACGAATCAAGCGTTGGAAATCTTTCAGCCCGTCGTGGAGTCCATCTCTGACTACGAGCGGACGCTGTTGGGCAAGTTGGAGCCCAGGGACGTAATTCAGCTTACGGAAAGCTTGCGGGCTTTCGTATCCGCAGTCCGAGAGTCGAAAGGGGAATCTGACTAGGAATGCGGCCATGGCGGCGCCTGATCCAGTGCGACGCAGAGGAGAGAATTTCAAAAAAGTTATTTGCTAGTTAAGTAATTTTGTGTGAGAGTAGTCACGAAGAACGATGTTGTGCCGACCAGATTCGGAATTGCGACATTGATTCCCAACTCCCCTACAGCGCTCACTCTGGAGACCTTCTGTGTCTACTCATCAAAATGATCGGCGTACTGCCGGTCCCTTTAAAGTTGCGATGGCAAGCTTCATCGGCACGACTATCGAATACTACGATTTCTTCATTTACGGCACCGCAGCCGCGCTTGTCTTTCCCCGGCTATTCTTTCCCGAAGCCACGCCAGTAATGGGAACCTTGTTGTCCTTCGCTACATTCGGTGTCGGCTTCTTGGCGCGTCCGCTCGGTGGCATCGTATTCGGGCATTTCGGCGATCGAATTGGACGCAAGAAAATGCTCATCATCTCCCTCGTGGGGATGGGCTTGGCGACGATGCTCATGGGCTTGCTCCCCGGGTATGCGCAAATTGGCATCGCTGCCCCGATCTTGCTCACCCTCCTGAGGCTGTTCCAGGGCTTCATGGTTGGAGGCGAATGGGGTGGCGCGACGCTGATGGCCGTCGAGCATGCGCCTAAGGGCAAACGCGGATTCTACGGGGCATTCCCTCAAACTGGCGCCCCTGCCGGAACAGCTCTGGCCACGGTGGCGTTCCTCTCCGTCTCTCAGTTGCCGGACGACGTTTTCTTCACATGGGGCTGGCGTCTGCCGTTCTTGGTAAGTGCGGTCTTGGTAGTGGTCGGTCTCGTCATTCGTATGGCGGTTTCCGAGTCTCCGGCGTTCGCCGCCGCACGTTCGAAGGATGCGATTGTCAAGCTCCCGCTTAAGGAGGCGTTCAAGCGCCACCCGAAGGAGATCTTCCTGATCGCAGGAACCTACATGTCCCAAGGTGTCTACGCGTACATCACCATGAGCTACCTGGTGAATTACGCGTCCAAGGTCGTTGACTTGGATAAGAGCACTGCACTGATGGGCGTCTTCATTGCAGCCGTCATTGCCACAGTGCTTTACCCGGTATTTGGGGCATTATCGGACACCTACGGACGCAAAACCATGTACCTGATAGGTGCCCTCGCCATGGGCGTAGTTACCTGGCCGGCGTTCATGCTGATCAACACCGGAACCGCCTGGGGATTCACAACGGCTGTCGTCCTGCTCTTCGGCATTGCCATGCCGCCTGCCGCAGGCGTCACTGGATCCTTGATGGCCATGGTATTTTCCCGAGAAGTCCGCTACACCGGGGCTTCGGTGGGGTACACGCTTGGCACTTTGGCGGGACCGGCATTTGCGCCAACGATCGCGACCGCGCTGTTCGCAGCCTACGGTTCCTCTGACGCCGTAGCCGTATACATGATCATTGTTTCGGTGATCTCCGTCGTCTCGGTTTCTCTGCTCCCCGGTGGCTGGGGACGGAAGGAAGCACTCTACAACGCCGAGTCCCAGGACCAAGCCATAGCGGCAAAGGTCAAGGCCACAGCGAACTAAGAGTTGGGAGCGTCGCCGGGTCGATCTCGGACGGCGCTCCCGACCCAAAGCGCGCGGCCTCCAGGCAATCTTCACGGCTAGCCCTGAGGAACTCAGTTCCCCACGGACGGGGATGGCCCCGACGATCTCTAAGGAATGATTACCCTGTCAGAACTTACGCTCGAGCAAAAGATTCGCGCCTCTCTGGCCGCGCCGCTGACCTCCGACAATGAGCTTGATCCGGAGCGAGAGTTGGCAAAAATCTTGTCCCTTGTGGGACTTGACGCAAACGGTGGGGGAGGAACTGTGACCTTCTCCGGCAAAGACCCCATCTTGAAGAGTCCTTGGCCGCTTGCAACCATGGGCGGAGTGGCGCTGATGGCCAAATCCGTCGCTGCGGCCGACCTATGGCGCCATCGCACGGGTACGGGACAAGACCTGTCCTTGGATCTACGTCGGGTGCCGCATCGTCTGTGCCCCTTCTATGATCAAAAGTGGGAACTTCTCAACGGATATCCCCCTGTCAACGCGCATGATCCGACGAACCCGTTCTTTCCGTCATTCATGTACCCCACCCGAGACGGCCGTCTGATCCAGTTGCTTAACATCTACCCGAAAGCAAAAACTAGAGCCCTAGAATTCCTGGGCTGCGCAGATAACTATGACGCCATCGCCGAAATCACCCGCGGGTGGGATTCCTTTGATCTAGAGAAGGAAGCTAATCGACGTGGCCTCCAAGCCACAGTGGTTCGCAGTACCGAAGAATTTCTCGAACACGAGCAGTTCCCGCACCTTGCTGGACTCCCACTGATTCAAATCAAGAAAATAGGAGAATCCGCACCCGAACCCTTTTCTACGGAACCAGTATCGCCGCTGGACGGCGTGCGAGCCCTAGGTCTGGGACATGTCATTGCCGGCGCAGGACTCGGTAGGACCCTGGCCTACCACGGTGCCGATGTTCTGAACATTTGGAGACCTTTCGACTTCGAAATGGATTCCATCTACAGCACCTCCAACGTGGGCATGCGTTCAGCAACGCTGGAAATCGGGGAACCAGAAGGAATGAGTAGGATGCTCGACTTGGCTCGGGACTGCGATGTGTTCTTCGCGAACCGCCGGCCTGGCTACCTGAACCACTTCAACCTGGAGGCCGAGCACCTGGCAAAAATCCGCCCCGGGATCATCCACGTGGAAATGTCCCTGTATGGTCCCACTGGCCCATGGGCAGACCGTACGGGATTTGATCAGAACGCTGGCGCGGTCACCGGGATCCTTTCGCGCGAGGGAACCAATGAAAAACCCCAGCTGACGGAAATTTTTGTTATCAACGACTACGCCATGTCATGGCTTGCGTCCATGGCCGTCATGGCCACCCTGAAACGAAGGTCGGTGGAAGGTGGCAGTTACAAGATCCACCTGTCGCTTGCGCGTCTTTCGCTGTGGCTGATAGAGCTCGGAATCTTCGATAAGAACTACGCCGCAAACGTTGGCGCTACCGCCGGTGAGCATGCATTCCTGGATCCCGAAGTTTTCCAAGCGCAAACCCCAAGTGGGCACTACCAAGGGGTCACCGATCAGGTAATAATGTCGGAAACCCCGGGACGATACATCTTTCCGCTCGTCCCGCGAGGATCCAGCGAAGCGCGGTGGCTGCCCTAATCCGGACTACTGGCGGGGATCTATGGCCGAGGACAAACCAACATAGTCAAGCAATGCCCCGGTTGATTGCCGTGGACAAGGTAGCACTGTCAGAGATCGAGCCAGGGATACTTTGGCAAGCTGTCGTAGTTTCCCCTACCGTTTTGTTGGATTTCACAGATTTTCTGCATGAACTTTCGACCACGAAATCCAGACGCTGCCCAGTATCCAGAGCGCATCGAAATGAGCCGGACATACTTCGGACGGGTATATCACCGACGACAATCGTCAGGAATTCATCCTGCTTTCGGATGTCCTCGGTTCTTCGATGCAGAGTATCAACCGTGAACAACGAAGCCTATGGCGAAACCAATGAGTCTACAGTTTTTGGGCCGTTCTTTGTGGACGATGCCCCGCAGATTGAGTGCGGATATTATCAGTTTTGGGCTCTGACTCCGGCCCCATACTTCATTCCGGACGACGGACCGGCAGGCAAGATGCTCGAAGCGACTGGACGTTCGCCGATGAGAGCCAGCCACTTGCATTTCATGGTGACCGCGGAAAATCGCAGGACACTAGTGACCCATATATTCGTCGCTGGAGACGAGCTGTTGAAATACGACACAGTTTTCGGTGTGAAACAGTCACTAGTGAAGGACTTCGTCCAACAGCCGGTGGGCACACCAACTCCGGATGGTCGCGACTTAGGAGGAGCGAGCTGGGCTAAAACTCGATTCGACATCGTGTTGGCTCCCGAAGGTGTTTAGTCCAATGGTGTAAACCAACTGATCAAATTCAAAGAGATCCGGCCGACACAGGAAAACTGCGTCAGCCGGATCTCTTTGACTAGATGCTTGAAATTTTAGACGTGGCGTTTCAGGTATGAAGAAACTACCTGATTAAATTCCTCGGCACGTTCAACCTGCGACCAGTGGCCGCACTGACTGAAGATATGCGCGTCCGCGTTCGGGATCAAATTCAGCAGTTCCCAGGTGCGCGAGACAGGAATGACAACATCCTGCACGCCATGGATGAGCAGCACCGGGATATCCAGCTTGGCCAGCACCTCGAAGTCCAGTGGCAGTTCGGTACGATCGCGGTCACGAGCGGTAACTACCTCCGCAAGACGGTCGCTGGCGGTGTCGTTCAGCGCCGACTGGTAGCGCAGGGACACCAATTCGTCGGTCACCAACGACTTGTCGACAACGAACATTTCCAGGGTCTTGCGAATGCCCTCTTCGGTCAGCGTCGGGTTGGAATGACCCTTCAGCGCGCCGGTGAGCTTGGCGCCGCCGGTGCCCATGGAAACGACACCGAGCAAACGCTCCGGGAAGTCGATGGCAAATTGGAAGGCCAACCAGCCGCCGAGCGAATTGCCCACGATCCAGGTCTTCTCGATACCCAACGCGTCGAGGGTGCGAACCGCATGGCGGACCCATTCCTTGATGCCGTATTGGATGCCTTCAGCCGCAACTGTCTGTCCGTAGCCGACGGAGTCGATCGCGATGCAGCGTCCTGCCTCGGAGAGTTCTGGCAGGTTCAACCACCAGTTGGCAGCTGCGGTGACCCCGGTTCCCGAGCCGTGCAGGAACAGGATTGGAGTACCCTCGCCCATCTCGTGGTAGTGGGTCAGCTCGCCCTCGGCGGTCTGCAACCATTTGTCTTCGAGGCCAAAGAACTTGTCGGTGGTGTATTCCGGGATTGCTGTTTGAGTCATTGGGGTACTCCTTATATCGATTGGTCTCGATTGCCGGATGACGCTGAACTGCCAAGCGGCATGGATACTACTCTCCACCATAGGAACATCATGCTGCTTAAGCTTCTCGCCGTTCCATTAGATGGAACGCGCCGGGCTACTTGCCTATTTGGCGTTCCTCGGTGACGTAGATGCACATGGCGGATGCAGGCTGATGCTCGGATGCGACTCGTATCGAGCGAACGCCGGATTGACTACAGGCTGATTACTTGGTCGTCTATGGTTTCTTCGGCGCGCGCCGCGGTACGTGCGGCACGGTTGCGAGTTTCCTTGGACAGGATTACCGAAACGCCTGCGAGCACGATCAGCAAGATGAAGTACCAGGCGATGTTACTCGTTCCACCACCGTTGTCGAGGTTGAGCAACCAGGTAGCCATGAGCGGTGCGGTACCGGCGCCCAGCAACGAACCGAGCTGGTAGGTCAAAGAAACACCGGTGTAGCGGTCCTGGGTATCGAACTTCTCGGCCAGGAACGCACCGATCGGTCCATACATGGAAGCTTGGATGATCGGGTTGCCGAGCAGGAACGCTGCGGCAATCATCCAGAAGTTCCCCGAATTGAACAGCGCGAACATCGGGAAGACCAACACGATGGAGATGAAGGCTCCGGCGAGCATCACCGGACGTCGGCCGTAGCGATCCGAAAGATTTGCGAAGAACGGAATCGCGAAGATGTGCACGAACGAGGAGACCGTGAGCATAATCAGGGCTTCTTGCTGAGTGACCACCCCGGTTTTGACGACGTAGGGGACCATGAAAATTGCGATCAGCGACTGCATGAACAGCGGCCCGGCCCCGGCGAGAATGCCGTAAAGCGAAGAAAGCGGGTATTTGGTAAGTACACGGAGAATCGGCACTCCGGTGCTAATCTCATTGTTCGCCTTAGCCGCGACGAAGTCAGGTGACTCGGCTACGCGATAGCGCATATACAGGCCAATGACCACAAGCGCCGCCGAAAGCAGGAAGGGGATGCGCCAGCCCCAGCTCAGGAACTGCTCTTGGGGGAGTCCCGCAAAGAGGCCCAGGATCAATGTCGCCAGCACCGAACCGGTTGGACCGCCGGACACGGCGATCGAGGCGGCCAGACCACGGTTCTTTTCCGGAACGTGTTCGGCGGCCATCAGTGTGGCACCGGCCCATTCACCGCCGACCGCAAGACCCTGCACCACGCGAAGCAGCACCAGCAGCAGTGGGGCGGCGATGCCAATGGTTGAATAGGTCGGCATCAAGCCAATGGCCACCGAGACCAGACCCATCATCATCAGCGTTATGAACAGCATGTTCTTGCGACCGTAGCGATCGCCGAAGTGCCCGAAGAGAATGCCACCGATGGGGCGGGTGACGTAGCCAGCGAGCAAGATGACAAAGGACAGTGCCATGCCCACGGTCGGATCCATGTCATCGGAGAAGAACAGGTGCGGGAAAACTAGACCTGCCGCCGAGCCGTAGAGCAGGAAATCGTAGTATTCAACGGTCGAGCCGAGGAAACTAGAAATCAGTGCGCGGCGGGTTCCTTTTGAGGAGGAAGGCTCCTGTGACTGGGGTGCTGAATTGGTCATGCGAACTCCATGCTGATGGTGAAGAGTATGTGAGCGCGCCTTGCAATTCGCTTTTGTGGCGCGGATTACAGTCTGCCGGTGCGGTGTGCAAGAACACGAAGGAGCGTTCCGGACTGCGGAACGAAATGCTAAATTGCGTTGTGCCGGCTTCTCGGTTTCTTCTCCAGGCACTGCCGAGAGCTCATGAACGCTCAAGGCCTTGGAGTTTGCTGAAGCCGCTGTTCCTTGCAAGAATCACAGCCCGCTGAGTATTTACGGAGAAGGTCCGGCTATTTAGGGCGTGGAATAGCCGATCCAGGGCTCAGCGGAACAGGGGTTTTCAGCCGTCAGCACGAGACCTCGGCCGGCCCATTATGTTCGTGCCGTTGACAGAAATCTCACCGGCAAGTCACTGCGAGCGCTGCACCGCCGCCGTGACGGCAGCTGCAGCCCGTGATGCTTCGAACGCCACCTTGCGCAGCACCGTGGTTTGGCTCTGCGGATTGAAACGCCCGGTCGGACCTGAGATGGATAGGGCTGCTATCGCGCGGCCGCTGCCATCGAATACCGGCGCCGCCACGCAATTGAGACCAATGAGTATTTCATCCCGGTCGTAGCCCACATGTTCCTTGTGGATGGTATTGAGCTCAGCGGCGAGCTGATCAGGGGAGGTAATTGTGTTTTTCGTCCACGTGTACATTTCCTTGGCCATCACGGCGCCAGCGACGTCTGGATTGTATGCCAAGAGAACCTTTCCCACTGCCGTGCAGTAAGAGGGGAGACGGCCGCCGATTCGTGAAGGGCTTCGCACGGCAAGCTGACCGTAGAGCTTATTCAGGTACACCACGTCGGTGCCTTGCAAGACGCCCAAATGCACCGTCTGCCGGGTGGCCTCGTAGAGATTCACCATGAACGGGGTCAGCGCATCACGCAATCTGGCATGCAGATCCGACTCCTGCGTGGTCCCCAAATCCTGGATCAGCTTGCCGAGCCGATAAGCATTGCCTGCGCGGTCCACCGCGCCGTTCGATTGCAAGGATGCCAAGAGGCGAAAGGCGGTGGACTTGGACAGTTCGGCTCGTCGAGCGAGTTCGCTGACTCCGACACCAGTGGCCGCTTCATCGCCGAAAGCACGAAGCAAGGCCATAGCTTTGTCTACCGCGGTGCGTGCATCGCGAGTATCCGGATCCTGAGAAGTCATCTTGTTTTCTCCTTGGGGTCCGGCGAATGATGCAAGTACGCCCCGTTGGCATCTAGGGAGCATCCCTAATCGTCGCGCTCACGGCCAGGGAAGTCAAACATGAAGAGGACCGATTTGCGTGCAATTCAATGCCTGAAACAGGCGGAAATCACCGGTCCAATATTCAGGTGTACTCGATGGCGAGGCAGCCACTAATTCTACGATTTGGCCGATATTGGGTTGAACCAGTGTGGTTCCTGAGTCCTCGACATGAGGATTGTCGTATGTGTAGTTCCTTGCCCGACGACTACTGGAGGTTGGTTTCTCAACGCCTGAAAGTGGTTGGCAAGTTTCGTCTCGTGACGACGGAAAGCGGGACACTAGACGTTGTACGGTTCAACGTTCCACTACGCAGCAAGTGACCGGCACATAGAATGAAGTGGTGAGCGAGCAAACTGAGCGACAACCTTTCGAATTAGTGCAACCCATCATCTTGCGGATCGACAAGGAAGATCCATCTACCGAGGATGAAGGGATCTCGGCGGTGGCACGGGCGGCGATCATTGCCTATCTGCAAGATCCGCAGAACCCTGAGTGGCAAACCTGGGCTAGCCAAGCCTTCGCGAAATCGGTGCGCCGCGCTAATCCAAAAATGTTCGCCAAAGTCTTAGAGTTGTTCCCTGAGCAGATGGTCAGCGAGGTGGGCAAGGCCCAAGCCGTCGGATTGCCACCACTGCCCGCCGCTGACTTGCCCAAGTTGATCGCCAAGCTGCAGGTCTCCGGAACCGAGCTGCCAAAAAGCGATGAGGTTCTAGTTTCCTCGGTGAATATTGTTCTGAACAAATCTTTGGGTATGTCCACCGGCAAAGCCGCGGCGCAAGCAGCGCATGCGCTATTCGCTTGGCTGACTGAAGCAGAGCCGAGCTTCATCGAACACTGGCTCAATGATCACGCACCGGTCGGCGTCAAACAACTGCCGCGCAACGAGTTCGAACGGCTCTCTGATCACGCTTCCGGCCCGGTGATCCAAGACGCCGGTCGAACCGAAATTGACCCCGGCTCGACCACCGCATTCATTCTCTGTGATAAGCCTTAAACGACAGTTTTACCTCTTGTATACGCGAGCCTCGTTTTTGTGTCATGATTCTTTTTGGCGGTAACAGTCATGTCACCACAGCGTATGGCTGTTCACTTTCGTGAGCCAACGAGGATCGGCAGAAATGCCTTGTCACGAGGGTACATAAATTAATGCGCGTCAACCGTGTACTGAGTCTTGCGCTCGCAGCAGTTTTGACTGTAGGGCTCGGAATACCGGCTGTTGCTTCACCGCAGATTCGGTCGGAATCCGTGGTGGAAATTGCCACCGCGAAAGCGAAGTTCTCCAAGAAGACCACAGCAAATTTGAACCTGCGGAAAACCGCGTCAAGCAAATCCGCTTCGCTGCTGGTGATTCCAAAAAATACCACGGTATCGGTGATCCGGAGCAGCACCGGATGGGACCAGGTGAGCTATGCGAAAAAGACCGGATGGGTCTCATCCAAATACCTGACTGGGGTTGCGGTTCCGAGCGAGTCTAAGCCGAAGGCAAGTGTTTATCGCTACCTGAAGTCTTTCCAGGCATTACGCCAGAAGGCATCCGCCTCATCGACTTCATTGACCGGCGTGATCCGTAAAACCAAGGTTCAAAGACTAGGGTCTTCGGGAGCTTGGACTCGCATTAAGATCGGACGCGCGATTGGGTTCGTGCCGACTAACCAGCTTTCCTCGTCTATGCCGGCTGCGGTGTATCGGTACACCAAGTCCGCTCAGTCGGTCTACAAATCAGCTTCCACTAGAGCAACCACCGTCACCCGCGTCGCATCCGGAGCAAAGATCGAATGGTTGCGAACTTCGGGAAGCTGGGCTTACGTCTCCGCTTCTGGTGTCAGGGGATGGATATCCGCCAAGCAACTGTCCAGCACGAAGCCAGTGGTCAATAAGGTCCTTGGCAATCGGTGGGTGATCACTAGCACCGTGGTGCGCCAGGGCAACTGGAATCAGTCCAAATCCTTGGGCACTATTAAATCCGGCGAAAAGGTCGGCCTCTACCTGAGCAAGGGATCATGGTCCAAGGTGAGGACAACGCGCGGTACAGGTTGGGTCCCTACCAAAAATTTGGTGAGCAGCTATTACAAGCCTTATTCCGCCACATTTCGCTGGACCGTTAAGCAGACGGCACTGCGCTCGAATAACGCTGGATCAAGCAGGCACATAGGTACCGTTCCCAAAAATGAAAAGGTGAGCATGTATGGCACCGCCAACGGTTGGGCCCGAGTCAAAACCTCCAAGGGCATCGGCTGGGTGGCCACTCGGGAGCTGACCGCGAGCAAGCCCGTCACCAACGTATTGAAGGGCAACCGTTGGACCGTGAAATCCGTAGCGGTGCGCGCCAGCGCTTCCACTAAAGCCAAGTCTTATGGTGTCATCCGGGTTGGGGAGAAGGTTGGGTTCTACGCCGCCAGCGGCTCGTGGTCCCAGGTGAAAACTTCCCGCGGTACCGGCTGGGTAGCAACCAGCTCACTGGTCAACAGTGCCTACAAGCCACTGAATAAGCTGAAACGCTGGACGACAAGCAACGTGCATTTGCGCGCGGGGTACTCGGTGACCCACCAGTCTCTGGGTGTTGTCACTAAGCACCAGCTGGTCACTGCACTTGGAAGCGCCAATGGTTGGATACGGGTGAGCACCTCCAAAGGCACCGGATGGATCAGTTCCGGCTACCTGTCAACTACTGCGCCCAAGAAACCTGCGCCAGACTTGCAGGAAACAAACAACTACCGATGGACGACAGCCAACGTCAACCTTCGCGCTGGCGCTGGGGTCACTCATCAGAGCAAAGGCGTCGTACCTTCAGGTGAGAAGGTCACGTATCTGAAGTCAAGCACTGGCTGGGCGAACGTGAAAACATCCAGAGGCTACGGGTGGATCAAGGAGAGCTACCTATCCCAGCGGGCGCCGGCAACCCTCCAACCTGATGCGCGTCGAGTTATGAAGGCAATTGATGGCCGATTCAGCGACACGGTCAGCTACATCCACACGATTCGCAGTGGTTCAGTCGGGCATAGCGCAGGCAAAGCAGTGGATTTGATGATCCGGGACTACAAGAACAAGCGCCGGATCGCTCAGGGTGATGAGCTAGCTCAGTTCCTGATCGATAATCGCGCTCAACTGGGAATCTATTATCTTATTTGGCAGGATCAGATCTGGCTTCCGGTGACGGGCTGGAATGAATACTCCGGTTCGGGCAAGTACGGAAACCAGTTCTCGAATAACTGGAACGACACCACACTGCACTTAGACCATATTCACGTTGAGGTCTATGGGGATTCGGGAACTGATGGCAGGCTGGATCTCAGCGCTCTGGCCCGCTGAAACTGATGGATGGTGCAACGAAGGGACCGTCGTCTGTGGATCAGTCCGAAATCCCGGACTTGCATCGGTTGAAGCTCTAGCATGCGAAGGCAAGTATCTGGTCTGCTGGTGACATGGAGAAATTTGTGCCGAACCCGGAAATTCAAGTAGACCGACAAGCCGCAAGCTGGAGCGGTCGAACTGACGGGACCGGTGAGCAGCATCTGCGCTGGCATCAGCACGTCGCAATTGGGCCATGCGAGATGTCCGCACCGCAGGCGGGCCGTCGTCCGGTAGCACTTCTCGGCTTTGCCTCGGATGCAGGTGTGTTGCGAAACCACGGACGAATCGGTGCGGCTGAAGGGCCGGCTGCTCTACGCGCTGCGCTGAGCTCGTTTGCGATCCATGAATCGCGCGCGGTCTGCGACGCAGGCGACATAGTGGTTGTTGGTGACGAGCTCGAATCAGGCCAGATGCGATTAGCTAAGAGCGTTAGCGAATTATTAAACGCGGGGGCACTCCCGGTGGTCCTCGGCGGAGGGCATGAGACGGCCTATGGATCCTTTGGTGGCCTTTTTGATCAACTCCAAAACCATCCCGATGCGCGTATCGGAATCCTCAACCTTGATGCGCACTTCGACTTGCGCAGTGCACCACGCCGAAGTAGCGGTACGCCTTTTAAAGACATCGCCAACGACATGCTCGCCGCCGGGCGAGCATTCAACTACGCAGTTCTTGGCATCAGCCAGCCGAACAACACGCGGCAGTTATTTGACCAGGCCGCGGCTTTGGGCGTTAGGTACCTGCTTGATGAGCAATGCGGGGCGAGCTCCCTCGGGGCCGTCACCGAGTTCATCGATAGTTTTTTGCACGGCGTCGATCAGCTGTATCTGACTATCGACCTCGACGTATTACCCGCTTCGGTTGCGCCAGGGGTGAGTGCACCGGCTGCCTACGGAGTTCCACTAGAGGTCATTCATGCAATCTGCCGGCAAGTTGTCGACAGTGGAAAGCTCGCGCTTGTCGATGTGGTGGAACTTAACCCGCGTTTTGATATTGACGGACGTACCGCACGTACCGCTGCGCGGCTGATTAATACGCTCGTAGGGGTCTAGCCCGCACATATATTTCGCAGAAATTTAGTCGCCAACTTTGATGTTTGACCCCTCAAACATTATGCTGTGTGTAAGCGGATTTTTCGTGGCGGTCAAACGTGAAATGGTGTGGGCAACGGTGCAAACAGCGCAAAGCAGGTGGCAGGGGTCTTGGCTTCTGCGCGCCCTGACCCTGACCTGCATCTTCGTACTGGTGCTTAGTGGCTGCAGTGTTTCAGATGAGCCCGAATTAGAGCCTGCGCAGGATGATCGGCCAGTGGTTCTGACGACTTTCACCGTTCTCGCGGACATTGCGCAAAATGTTGCCGGCGAGCATTTGCGCGTTGAATCGGTGACTAAACTTGGGGCCGAAATTCATGGCTACGAACCAACCCCGGATGATTTGCGGCGGGCCTCTCACGCGGATCTGATCCTTGACAACGGGTTGAATTTGGAAGCATGGTTCGAACAATTTGTCCACGATAACCCTGCGCCGCACCTGACGGTTAGCGACGGAGTGGAAGTCATTGGCATTGCTGAAGATGCCGGAATCGGCAAACCCAACCCGCATGCCTGGATGAGTCCGCTGAACGTCAAAATCTACGTGGACCATATGATCCAAGGGTTCAGCGAACTCGATCCTGAACACGCGAGGGACTTCGCTAAAAACGGTGAAGCCTATAAGCAGGAGATCCAAGCGGTCCAAGACCAGCTCGCCAGGGACCTCGCTCAAGTGCCAGAGCGGCAAAGGGTGCTTGTCACTTGCGAGGGAGCCTTCAGCTATTTGGCCCGAGACGTCGGACTCCGCGAAAAATATCTCTGGGCCGTGAACGCCGAGTCCATGGCCACCCCGCGCAAGGTTGCGGCAGCCATTGACTACATTCGCGAGCACGAGGTTCCGGCAGTCTTCTGCGAATCGACCGTCTCGGACGCTGCCATGCAGCGCGTGGTGGAATCCACCGACGCGGTCTACGGAGGAACGCTCTTCGTGGATTCCTTATCCGAGCCCGACGGGCCGGTGCCCAGCTATCTTGACCTCATCACCCATGACGCGCAAACCATCGCCCGTGCCTTAAGAGGAGAACTCAAATGACACTTGCAATCGATGTTGACGCGGCGACGGTTCACTATGGATCTGTACTCGCCCTGGACAAGGCTTCGGTGCAACTAGAACGCGGATCCGTCTGCGGATTAGTCGGCATGAACGGGTCCGGAAAATCCACGCTCTTCAAAACGATTATGGGGTTGCTCAAGCCCGATACCGGCAAGGTGCTGGTCAACGGGGCGACCCCCTTGCAGGCACGCAAATCCGGGGCTATCGGCTACGTCCCGCAAAATGAGGCGGTCGACTGGGACTTCCCGATCTCGGTGCGCGAGGTCGTGATGACCGGACGCTACGGGCATATGGGCTTCACCCGGCGTCCCAAGAAGGCGGATCAGGCGGCGGTGGACGCTGCGCTGGAACGCGTGGAATTGACCGAGCATGCGGGACGGCAAATAGGTCAATTATCCGGTGGGCAAAAGAAGCGGGCCTTCGTGGCTCGCTGCATCGCACAGGAATCAAGCATCATGCTTCTGGACGAACCATTTGCCGGGGTGGACAAGCGCAGCGAAGCGACAATTACCAAGCTATTGCGTGAGGTGGCAGATCAGGGCGGAAGCGTGCTGATCTCAACCCATGACCTGCATGCGCTACCGGCCTTGGCGGACCAGGCGATTCTATTAATGCGCAAGGTTTTGATGCAAGGCGACCCGCAATTGGTCTTGCGACCTGAGAATCTCGCCATGGCCTTTGGCCTGGACCCGATGAACCGAGGCGACGCAGCATGAACCTGATCGAGCTATTGGCCGAACCGCTGAGCTACACCTTCATGGTGCGGGCGCTCGCCGTCACGGTCATCGCGGCAATCCTGTGTGCGGTGCTCTCCTGCTGGCTGGTACTCATTGGCTGGTCGCTGATGGGAGATGCGGTCTCCCACGCGGTGCTGCCCGGGGTTGTGCTCGCTTACATTGTCGGTGCACCCTTCGCACTGGGGGCCTTGGTCTTTGGGTTCCTGGCAGTGGCGCTGATCGGGGGAGTCCGCGATACCTCAAGGCTGAAAGAAGACGCAGCCATCGGCATCGTATTCACCACGCTCTTTTCCTTCGGCCTGGTGCTGATTTCGGTCACCCCAAGCCATCTGGATTTGAACCACATCATCTTCGGAAATCTGCTTGGAGTCTCGGCCGCAGATCTATGGCAGGTCATCATCCTCGGGGCGGTGACCTTCCTGATCCTGGTTTTGAAGCGCAAGGATTTCACTTTGTATGCCTTCGATTCGACCCACGCGCATGCTTTGGGGATGAATCCGCGATTGATTGGAGCAGTGCTCTTGGGGCTGCTCGCGATGACTTCGGTGGTGGCGCTACAGGCGGTTGGGGTCATTCTGGTGGTGGCGATGCTGATCATCCCCGGCGCCAGCGCCTACCTGCTAACCAATAGTTTCGGCAAGATGCTGATCATCGCTCCGGCGCTTGCCGCGTTGGCTGGGATTATCGGCGTGTACGTCAGCTACTACGTGGATGCTTCAACCGGCGGCATGGTGGTGCTTTCGCAAGGCGCGATCTTCGTGTTGATTTACCTGTTCAGCCCGCGGCAAGGGCTGGTGGCCCATCGGCTCATGTTGCTCCGCCGCCGCAAATCCCTGGAGCTGTCCGCCAACTAGCGGCGCATGAAGAAACGCTTTAGGGCAGGGCGGAGACCCAGACGGCTTCGGTGGCGCGCGTGCCAAGTCGAATCACCGACTCACTGCCGTTGGCAGTGACCTCCAAGGTATCGGAAAATGGGGCGCCGGTGGCGATCGCCAGTTGCGCTCCCACGGTGATGCCATTCTCCGAGAAATACTGCAAGAGTTCGGAATCCGAGTCGGAGATCCGCTCTACCGTCACTTTTTGCCCTGGCTGCGCCTCGGCGAGCAGAATGGCAACGGGAATCGAGATGGCCCCCTCTGCGGTGGGGATCGGATCGCCATGCGGGTCGCGGGTCGGGTGTCCGAGCAGCTCATCGATGCGCTGAATCATGAACTCCGAAACTGCATGTTCAAGTTGCTCGGCCTCATCGTGGACCTGATCCCAGCGGTAGCCGAGCATCTGCACCAGAAAGGTTTCGATCAGCCGGTGCCGACGCACCATGGTGACGGCGTACTCTCGACCGAGCGGGGTCAGCGAAACCGCACCATAGGGTGCGTGGTCCAATAAGCCTTGCTGGCGCAATTTGGCCATGGCGCCGGATACCGTGGACAGCTTCATCCCAGCCTTCTCGGCGATGACCGTAGGGGTCACCGGCTCATCAGACCATTCATTCAGACTGAAAATGATCTTGAGGTAATTCTGCGCGCTATCCGAAAGCTGAGTAACCGACACGCTTTCATCATAGTCAACTGCGCACACCGGAGGCATGGGGTGGCGCCGATCCAGCGGAATAAATCTGAGTTTTTCGGTGATCAATTCCTGCCTCTCTCCAAACTGGCTGGTCAGGGGCGTGTCCCGAGTATGCGCCGGGTTTTCCCCTGCCTAAGCCGTCGCGTCTGCCTTGACTAGAAATCCTCCGTAGGGAAGACTGTGTAATCGATTCCATGGAATCGATTACATGAGTAAGCAAGGGAGCTTATTGGCCATGAATGCGGTCACCATCAAGGACGTCGCCAGCGCAGCAGGTGTATCTGTTGCCACCGCCTCGCGCGTCCTGTCCGGTCACCCGGCCACCTCGCCATCCTCCCGCTCCAAGGTTGAGGCAGCTGCCAGCGACTTGGGCTTCATGCCTAACGCGCAAGCCCGCTCCCTGCGCTCCACCAAAACAGACTCCATTGCCTTGCTCATCTCGGATGTACGCAACCCTTATTTCTCCGATTTGGCGCACTCCGTTGAACAGCATGCCCGGGCCGCGGGCCTGATGACCTTCATGGGCAATGCCAACGAAGACTCCACGCAGCAAGACGACTTTCTGGCAACCATGCTTTCACGCCGCGTGGACGGGCTGATCATTGTCCCGCAAGGCCTGGACGAAGAAGCCGATACGCCCAGCCAGATGATGCAGCGCGTACTTTCCAGCGGCATCCCCACGGTCTTCGTGGACCGCGCACTGCGCGGAAGCAACGTCCCGGCGATCACCACCGACAGCACCAACGCGGTCAACGAAGCGGTAGCCACGCTCAAAGAACTGGGCCATTCCACGATCGCGTTCATCGGCGGACCAAAGCATGCCTCCACCGCGTTGGAACGCTACAGCTCCTTCAAATCAGCTCTTGCGGCGAACGGATTGGATCACGATCAATCGCTGCACTTCGTCGGCGACTTCAAGCCCGCGTCGGGGGCCGAGGCAGCTCGCTGGTTGCTCAGCCGCAGCGACAAGCCAAGCGCCGTGATCATCGCCGATGCGCCGATGGCCATCGGAGCGCTCACCGTCTGGCGCGAAGCCGGCATCCGCGTGGGCACGGACCTGTCGGTGATCACCTTCGATGAGGTCGACGCGATGCTGATGCATGACCCGCCGATCGCCACCATCAGCCACGATTTGGGGCTTATGGGGCGGCTCGCGGTCAGCTCCCTGACCGCGGTGATGCAAGGCCAGGATCCGGCACCCCAAGAGCTGCAAAGCAAATTTACTTCGCGCGCCTCGGTGGCCGCTCAAGCAACACCAGTGATGGAAGGAAAGGCACGCCCATGAGTAATGACGCTCTACTGGTCCTTGACCGGGTCTGTAAATCGTTCGGGCCCGTCCAAGTGATCGACGAGGTCACCGTCGAGGTCCACGCCGGCAAGGTCTCGGTCCTGCTCGGCGAAAACGGCGCGGGCAAGTCCACCCTGATCAAGATGATCGCCGGGGTGCACACCGCCGACTCCGGACGCATCCTGATGGACGGCAAGGAAGTGAAGATCCCGGACACCAAGGCTTCCGAAGCCTTAGGCATCGCCACCATCCACCAGGAGCTGAACCTGGTTCCTTCGATGACCATCGCCGAGAACATCACCTTGGGCCGGGTACCGCGCCGCTTCGGCATCATCAACCGCCGCGAGATGCGCCGCATCGCCCGCGAGGCGCTGGACCAGCTGGGCCTGAGTCTCGATGTGAACACCCCGGTGGGGAACCTCGGCCTAGCCGAGCAGCAGCTGGTGGAAATCGCCAAGGCGCTGTCCCTGGATGCCCGCGTGCTGATTCTCGACGAGCCGACCGCAGCGCTGACCAACGCGGAAATCGCAGGCCTCTTCGAGGTAGTGAACCAGCTGAAGGCCAAGGGCGTGGGAATGGTATTCATCAGCCACCACTTGGATGAGATCGCCGAGATTGGCGACTTCGTCAACGTGCTGCGTGACGGCAAGTTCATCGCCACCGTGCCCGCGGACACCGACGAGAATGAACTCGTGCGCCTGATGGTCGGCCGCGATATCGACGCCCAGTTCCCGCGCCAGGCAACAGTCCCCGGACAAACCGCGCTGCTGAGCGTGGAGAACCTGTCCATCGGCGCGCTTGAGAACATCTCGCTGTCGGTCCGCCCCGGTGAGGTCGTCGCCCTGGCTGGGCTGATGGGCGCCGGGCGCACCGAGCTGATCCGCGCGATCGCCGGAGCAGATAAGTACTCCAGCGGAACCGTGAAGGTCGCCGGAAAGAAACTTCCAAGCAACGATGTCGCGGCCGCCACGCGCGCGGGCCTCGGCCATGTGCCCGAGGACCGCAAAACCCAGGGGCTGGTGCTGGACGCATCCGTAGCTGAGAACATCGGCTACGCCACCATGGCTTCCACCGCCAAGGGCGGCCTGGTGGACCGCAAGGGCCAGCGCGAGCGCGCCGAATCCGTGGCCGCCCGGCTGCGCATCCGCATGGGAAGCATCGACCAGCCGATCCGTTCCCTCTCCGGAGGCAACCAGCAGAAAGCGGTCTTCGGCCGCTGGTTCTCCGCCGGCGCGAAGGTGCTGCTGCTGGACGAACCAACCCGTGGCGTGGACGTCGGGGCGAAGGTCGAAATCTACGAGCTGATCAATGAGATCACCGCCGCCGGAGGCTGCGTACTGATGGCCTCCAGCGAACTGCCCGAAGTGCTGGGCATGAGTGACCGCGTCCTGGTGATGAGCCAGGGCCGGATCGCCGGAGAACTAGCCACCGAACAAGCCACTCAAGACAGCATCATGGCCCTGGCCGTGAGCAATGTGCACCGCGAAGATGAAATGGGAAAGAAGTAATGAGCAGCGTAGCCACCACACCCAAGAAGGGCTTTGACTTCAAGGCATTCCTTGCAAACAACGGTGCCCTAGTCGGCCTGGTTGTTCTTTGCCTTGCCATGTTCATCGCGACCCCGCGCTTCTTGACCGGGCCGAATCTGATGAACATCGGCATCCAGGTCTCCACCATCGCGGTAATGGCCTTCGGCATGACCTTCGTGATCGTCGCCGCCGGCATCGACCTTTCGGTCGGTTCCATCGCCGCGATCTCGGCGATGACCTCCTCCTACTGGGTAACCACCGCCGGACTGCCCGACGGGATGTCGATCATCGTCGGCCTTGCCATCGGCGGACTCTGCGGCTGGGTCACCGGTGCAATGAGCGCCTACGGCAAACTGCCCACCTTCATCGCCTCGCTGGCGATGCTCACCATCGTGCGCGGGCTGACCCTGGTCATCTCCGACGGACGCCCCATCGCCACCGGCGAGGCGGTGTCCTGGTTGGGCGGGGATTTGGGCTTCATGCCGGTGCCGATCTTGATTCTGCTTGTCTCGGGCTTGATCGCGGCGTTCGTGCTGAACCGCACCATCATCGGCAAAAACGCCTTCGCCGTGGGCGGCAACACCGAAGCCGCGCGGCTCTCTGGAATCCCGGTCAAGCGCGTACTGGTCACCGTCTTCGTCATCTCCGGCATCTTCGCCGCGCTGTCGGGCATGATCCTGGCAGGCCGTCTGGATTCGGCGCAGCCCACTCTTGCCAGCGGCTACGAGCTGGACGCCATCGCCGCGGTAGTCATCGGCGGCGCTTCGCTTTCGGGCGGTGTCGGACGCATCTCCGGCACGCTGATCGGCGCCCTGGTCCTCGCGGTCATCCGCAACGGCCTGAATCTGCTCTCGGTGTCCGCCTTCTGGCAGCAGGTAGTCATCGGCCTGGTGATCGCGATCGCCGTGGGCTTCGACGTGCTGCGCCGCAAGAACGTGCGCCACTAAAACTTTTATTGATCAACCACTCAACATTTAGTTCAAAGGAGAACCCGATGAAGAACATCGTGCGCAAGACCACCGCCCTGACCCTGGGCCTGGCCCTCGTACTCGGCGCCAGCGCCTGCGGCCGCGGCGAAGCGGCAGCCGAGGGTGGCAAAGCGACCCTGGCCGTATCGACCCTGAACAACCCATTCTTCGTCGACCTGCGTGACGGCGCAGAAGCCGAGGCCAAGGCTCAGGGCATCGAGCTGTCGGTGGTCGACGCCCAGAATGACTCGGCCAGCCAGGCGAACCAGCTGGCCACCGCCGCCACCGATGGCAGCGCCGGAGTCATCATCAACGCCGTGGATACCGAGACCGCGGAAGCCGGCCTGGCCCCGGTAGTCGCCGCCGAACTTCCAATCGTCGCCGTTGACCGTTCGGTGGGAGAGACCAAGGTCGCGTCATTCGTCGCCTCGGATAACGTGGCTGGCGGCGAGCAGGCAGCCAAGGCCTTGGCAGAATCCCTGGATGGCAAGGGCAAAATCATCATCCTCGAAGGTGTACCGGGCGCTTCGGCAACCAACGAGCGCGGCGAGGGCTTCACCAAGGGCCTGAAGGAATTTGCAGGCATCGAGGTCGTTTCCTCGCAGACCGCTAACTTCGACCGGGCCGAGGCACTGGACGTGGTCACCAACCTGATGCAGTCAAACCCGGACGCCGCAGGCGTGCTGGCTATGAATGACGAAATGGCGCTCGGCGCCATCCAGGCTCTGGGCGACAAGGCAGGCAAGGCCGTCAAGGTTGTTGGCTTCGATGGCACCGAAGACGGCTTCAAGGCAGTGGAGGCGGGCACCCTCGTTGCCACTATCGCGCAGAACCCAGCCGAGCTGGGCAAGCAGTCGGTGCAGATCCTTGCAAAGGCCATGAAGGATGAAGCCGTAGAGGAAACCGTTCAGGTCGCGGTGGACACCGTGGACACCGAAAACGTCGCCGAGTACGCCACCAAGTAATTCCAGCCAGCACCCCCTTTCGCCGGTCGAGAGCTAATGCAGCTACAACAAGCTAAGGAAAAATCATGAAGGACAACGTACAAGTCACCATCGTTGGATCGAGCAACGTGGACATCACCGCACTGATGAACCGCTTGCCCGGCCCCGGTGAGACCGTGTTGGCCGATTCCTATCAGCTCTCGCCCGGCGGCAAAGGGGCCAACCAGGCACTGGCCGCAGCGCTGGCCGGTGCACACACCGAATTCATCGGTGCGGTTGGCAATGACAGCCATGCGCAGGTTGCCCTCGCGCAGTTGGAAGAGGCAGGCGTAGACCTTGCCCGGGTGGCCACGGTCTCCGAGCCCACGGGCGTGGCAATCATCCAGGTCGATGCGGCCGCGGAGAATTCCATCGCCGTGGTTTCCGGCGCCAACTCCACGGTGACCGCCGAGGCGGTCAGCGCAGCTGGGGAGCTACACGGCATCCTGGTGCTGCAGGGCGAAATCCCGGCCTCGGGCATCACCACGGCCATGGATCTGGCAACCGATCGGGTTGTGCTGAACCTCGCCCCGGTGATCGAGCTGGACCGCGAATACCTGCTGAAGGCAGATCCGCTGGTGGTCAATGAGCACGAAGCGGCGCTTATCCTGCAACAGCTTGATCGCAGCGAAAGCGTCTCCACCGAGTCTGAACCGGTCATCGCCGAAAAGCTCATGGCCCATGGGCTGTCCTCGGTTCTCATCACCCTGGGTGCCAACGGCTGCCTTGTCGCCCAGCGCCACGGAGAGCAGCACAGCCTCGAGCAGCTGCCGGCAGTCAAGGTCAAAGCGGTGGATACCACCGGCGCGGGGGACGCCTTCACTGGTGCGGTAGCAGCCCGGCTCGCCCAGGGTGACAGCCTGGTCCAGGCAGCGGAATTCGCCGGGAAATTCGCGGCGCTGACGGTCCAGGCGCACGGTGCCCAAGCCTCCTACCCGCGTTCGCTAGAGAACCTCTAAGTCCACTTCGAGCAAGATCTAAGGAAGCCTTCGTGCTGAAATCCGAAATTCTCAACGCTCCACTGCTTGGCGCATTGGCCAAGTTGGGGCACACCGACACCGTGGTGATCGCCGACTGCGGTCTGCCGATTCCGGCAGGAGCCACCGTCATCGATTTGGCGGTAGTGCAAGGACTGCTCAGCTTCGAACAGGTCCTGTCGGTGCTGACCCGCAATATGGTGGTTGAGAACAGCACCCTGGCTGCAGAAGCCGAGGGTGGGGCGGTCCAGGAACTCTGCGCTTCCTACGGACTTGAGCCCGGATTCATCTCTCACGAATCGTTGAAGGCCGAATTGCCTAAAGCGAAGATCATCGTGCGCACCGGGGAAGCCACCCCCTACGCAAACGTGATCTTGCATTGCGGCGTAGCCTTCTAAAAGTTGAATGGGGCACGGCTCCGCGGTCCCTTCGTCTCCGAAGCTATCCGCGGACCGGCGAACTGGACTCCTCGTCCAGTAGCACTGCCAGCTCATCGATGGTCGGCGGCATGGCGCCCGGACGGCGAACTGCCAGAGCCGCGGCGGCCGCGGAGGTCCGGCCCAGCTCGGCAAGGGCCAGCGGGTCAAGGCGCAGGTTTCCCTGATGCAGCAAGCCATAGAGCAGGGCCGACATGAAGGCGTCGCCGGCGCCGATGGTGTCCGCAACCTGGCTGGGCACAGCCGGGATTTCAACCTGGTCTTCGGCGGTGCTGAAGGTGGAGCCGGCTGCGCCGCGTGTGAGCACCACCAGCGAAACGCCCAGCTCGAGGATGCGCCCCACGGCCTGCGCCGCGTCGAGGTCGGGATACAGCCATGCCGCGTCCTCATCGCTGAGCTTGACGAGATCGCAGAGCTGCGCCATGCGTTCGAAGGTTGCCTGCGCCTGGTCATGGGCTCCGAGCAGGGCCGGCCGGATATTCGGATCGTAGGTCACCAGGCAGCGGCCCTTGGCCTGCTCCAGCAGCGCGGCGACCGCGGCAGCCCCGGGCTCCAGGAACGTGGCGATCGACCCGGCATGCAGTATCTTCGGCAGCGGCTCAAGCGTGCGCGGGGCGAGGTCCCAATTGATGTCGAATTCATAGCGGGCCGAACCATCGTCACCGAGCACAGCGGTTGCCGATGCGGTGCGCGGGAGCGACACGCAGCCAGGCAGCAGCCGCACCTGCGCCGTGCGCAGGTGCTCTTGGATGCGGTCACCGAAGTCATCATCACCCAGGGCTGTCAGCAACCCGACCTCGGCGCCCAGCCGGCCCAGGCCGAATGCCACATTGGCCGGTGATCCGCCGGGATGCGAAATGGATCCCTCGGCGCTGGCAACCACATCGATCAGGGCTTCGCCGACAACCAGGACTTGATGGTCGATAGGTTGCTGCGGCGCGGTGTTCGTCAGGTGGTCCATAATCCATCTCTTAGGTGGGGAAATATTGGGGCGGCAAAAGTCGCAAGGGAGCGAATCCGGGTCAGGCGGTGGCAGCACCGGTCATGATAGCTACCGCATCAGTCATGCTATGCGATTGCGGCGTAATGGTCGCAGCGCACTTGCCCAGACGCTGGATATGGATCCGGTCAGCCACGTCGAAAACGTGCGGCATGTTGTGGCTGATCAAAATCACCGGCAGCCCTCGTTCGCGCAAATCTCGTACCAGCTGCAGCACCTGGTTGGACTCGCGGACACCCAATGCCGCGGTGGGCTCATCGAGCACCACGACCTTTGAACCGAAGGCCGCGGCGCGAGCCACGGCCACCGCCTGGCGCTGGCCGCCGGAGAGGTTCTCCACCGGGACGGTCACGTCCTGCAGAGTGGAGATGCCCAAACGGGTCAGTTCCTCGCGGGCCTGGCGGCGCATGCCGTTGGTATCGAGCATGCGCAACACGCTGCCCAGCAGGCCACTGCGGCGAATTTCGCGGCCCAGGAACAGGTTCGAGGCGACATCCAGGGCGGGGGAGACGGCCAGGTTCTGGTACACGGTTTCGATTCCGTGCGCCCGGGCATCCTGCGGACGTTTGAAGGACACCGGTTTGCCGGAGACTTCCAATTCACCGGAGTCGGGCACCTCGGCGCCGGTCAGGCATTTGATTAAGGTTGACTTGCCGGCACCGTTATCTCCGATCACGGCAAGCACTTCGCCGGGGTACAGATCCAGGCTCACACCGTCCAGGCCAACGACGCGGCCGAAGGTTTTCACCAGGTTGCGGGCCCTCAGGATTGGTTCTCGGGTTGCTGTTTTTTGCGTTGCTGATTCAGTCATGGTCATGACTTCGCCTTTCGGATCCACTGGTCCACAGACACAGCGACGATGATGAGTACACCTACGGCCAGGGTCTGGTACAGCACATCCAGTCCGGCCAGCGATAGGCCATTGCGGAAGACGCCGACGATCAGCGCACCAAGAAGCGTGCCCCAGACTGAGCCGCGCCCGCCGAACAGGCTGGTGCCGCCGATGACCACTGCAGTGATGGAGTCGAGATTCAGGTCCAGCGCAGCATTGGGGCTGGCCGAGTTGGTCCGCCCGATCTGCAACCAGGCGCAGACCGCCAGAACCGAGCCCGCGAAGAGATACACGGTCATCAGGACCCGGTTCACCGGAATACCGGCCAGCCGGGCGGCTTCCTTGTCGTCGCCTACCGCGTAGACGTGGCGGCCCCACGCGGTCTTGCCCAGAACGTAGGCGATGACCAGATACAGCGCCAGCATGACGATCACGCCGGCGGAAATGCGCACCGAACCGATAGGGAATGTGGCTCCGGTCCAGGTCAGCAAACCTGGCATATCCGAACCGCGCACCGTCGCACCATGCGAGTAGAGCAGAGTCAGGGCGATGTAGATATTCAATGTGCCCAGGGTGACGATGAACGGCGGCAACCGGAACCGGGTGACCAGGAACCCGTTCAAAGCGCCGGTGGCCAACCCGGCCAGCAGACCGGCCAGCAGAGCCACCAGCCCGGGAAGTCCCTGATGTACGGCCAGCTGCGCCATGACCATGGAAGACAGGATCATGCCTGCTCCCACGGAAAGATCGATGCCCGCGGTGAGGATGATCAGCGTCTGGGCGATGGCAATGGTGCCGACCACCGAGACCTGCTGGGTGATCAGGGACAGATTCTCCACGCGCAGGAATCTCTCGTTGAGAAGACCGAACACGATTACTGATACGACCAGCACCAGCGCGGGGCTGAGCGCGGGATAGCGGTGCAGGGTATGGCGTATCCTGCCGAGCGTTGTCTGGCGGTCGAGGAATTCCTCTGCGAGGTCGGCCTTTCCTGTGCTCGGAGGTCCGACGGTCTGTTGCTGGGTCACGATAGATCCTGATCTTCAGTAGGAGCAGCCAGCCGGAAGCTGGATGCAGGATACGGAGCTGTGCCGGTGCGCAGGGCTACTCGCCCCAGCAGATCTTCGAGGCCTCGTCGGCGTCGATGCTTTCCTGCCCGGAAACCGGGGTTTCGGTGACCAGCTTGCTGCCGGTGTTGAAGAAGTCCAGTCCTTCAGAGGCCTGCGGCTTTTCGCCAGTCTTGGCCAGTTCCACGATGGCTTCCACTCCCAGTTCGGCCATCTTCACCGGGTACTGCTGGGCGGTTGCATCGATGATGCCATCCTTCACATTGGCCACCCCCGAACAGCCTCCATCGATGGAGACGACCAGCGCGTCCTTTTCCTTTCCCGCCGACTTCAGTGCTTCATAGGCTCCGGCGGCAGCGGGTTCGTTGATGGTGTAGACGACATTGATATCTGGATTCGCGGCCAGCAGTGTTTCCATCGCGGTTCGGCCGCCGTCTTCGGCGCCCTGGGAAGCCTGGTTTCCGACGATTTCGTATTCGCCGCCCTTGCCGCCGGTGTACTTGCCGGACTTGGCTTCGTCGCCGTTGACCTTCTCATCGGCAGTATCAATGCCCATCCCCGTCAGGAAGCCCTGGTCTCGGGAATAATCCACGGAGACGAGCTTGTCATCGAACAGGTCCACGAGCGCGATGACGGCCTTCTTGCCGTCCAATTGGCCGGCGGTCCATTGCCCGATCTGCTCGCCCGCGGCGAAGTTGTCCGTGGCGAAGGTGATATCGGCAGCGTCGGCCGGGTCTGGAGGGGTGTCCAAGGCGATGACGTACAGGCCGGCATCCTGGGCCTTCTTCAGCGCGTCCACCACCGAGGGGCCGTTGGGAGTGATCAGGATTCCCTGGTCGCCATTGGAGATGGCATTTTCGATGGCCTGGATCTGGGTAGCTTCGTCTCCATCGGATTTTCCTGCGGCGAGCTTCAGATCTACCCCGCTGGTTTCAGAAGCCTTGCTCGCTCCGTCCTGCATGGCGACGAAAAAGGGATTTGTTGTGGTCTTCACGATCAAGGAAACTCCGATATCCCCATTGGCCGCGTCTCCGCCGGATGCGGAGCCCGAGCATGCAGACAGCCCCAGGGAGGCAAGTCCCAGGATGGCTCCTGCCGCGAGCAAGCGGGTGGTCCGGGAATGCGATGCTTTGAAACCTGACATTTGGAACTCCTTGAGAGACGAGTATTCCTCGCGCTTTGACAACGTGATCATGTAGAATGTAAGCCGGATCACATTCCATAGTCAATAGAAAGAGGAAAGATTTTGACAACGATGTCAAATGCGGTTCAAGCCGGGGGTGCTGGCACCCGACCTACCATGCGGCATGTTGCGGCATTGGCTGGTGTCGGCGTCAAGACGGTGTCACGGGTGATGAACGAGGAGCCCGGAGTCTCGGAAGCGACGCGGGAGAAGGTCCTGCTGGCATCGAGGCAGCTTAATTACGAATTAGATGTCACTGCTGGAAGTTTGCGTCGCACCAGCCGGCGGACGCAGACCATCGGATTGCTGCTGCCCAGCGTTTCCAACCCCTTCAGTGCCGAAATCCACCGGGCGATGGAAGATGCGCTGAGCGCAAAGGGTGTCGCGGTGTTCGCCGCTAGCCTCGATGACGACCCGGACAGGGAGCGGTCTATAGTCAGGGCGTTCCTCGGGCGTCGCGTTGACGGCATGGTGCTGACGCCTATAGCCGCCAACCAGGCGCATGTGATCCCGGAGCATTCGCGTGACATGCCGGTGGTGTTCATCGACCGTGAGCCAAACGGCATCGAAGCTGACGCGGTGGTTACCGATAACGCTGCCGGTGGCGCCAAGGCTGCAGCGCATTTGGTCAGCAGTGGTCATCGGAAGATTGCCTACCTGGGTGACCGCACGGATATCCAGACGGCTAGGGAACGCCGACGGGGATTCCTCGAAGCGCTCAGTGGCCTGGGGATTGCCACTGAGACTGTGCCGGTGCGCGAGAATCTGCATGACGTGGAGGCCGCGAGATTGGCCGCTTTGGAAATTCTCACCTCTGCTGATCCGCCCACCGCTTTGTTTTCCAGCCAGAACTTGGTGACCTTCGGTTGCATGCGGGCGCTTCGAGACCTCGGGCTTAGTGCCAAGATCGCCCTGGTCGGATTCGACGATTTCACGCTATCGGACATGACGGATCCGGGCATTACCGTCATCGCCCAGGATCCGGGGCGGATCGGTGCGCTGGCTGCCGAGCGCCTGCTGGCGCGGATCGACGGGGACGCGCAGCCGCCGCGTACGTATGTTGTGGAAACCACCTTGATAGTCCGTGGGTCGGGAGAAATTCCGCCGTCCTGGTAGCAGTGCCCAATACTTTCGTAGATCCCAACGTGGAAAGGTATTCCCGTGTCTCAGAAAACTCTCTATGCGGAATTCACCGTCAAAGAAGGCAGTGAGCAGCGTGTGGCTGAAATGATGATCGAGCTGGCCGGGCAGGTCCGCCAAGAGCCGGGCAACATTCTTTTCCTGCCCTATGTGCGCGAAGAGAATCCTCGCGAATATTTCGTCTTTGAAGTGTATGCCGACGAACAGGCGTTCGAGCAACATATCACCGCAGACTATGGCGCGGTGTTCAATGCCGAGCTCGCCGGGCATATAGAAGGGGAGGGGTCGGAACTGACCTGGTTGCACCCGGTCGACTAGCGGTCGGGCGGTGGATAGCGGCTTCGGTGGCACCTGTCGTCGGGGCTCATTGCCATGTCAAAAATATGATCTGACCTGTACAAATAATACTTATTGATGGCTATTGAATTGTCCGCTGGACTTCCCCTACAGTCCTTGCTAGCGACAACGTTGTCTATTTCTGCCCGACCATCAATCAGAGAGTCCCAGCAATGACGATCCGTACTGTTCGAACTAAGCAATCCATCTCGCTTGTCACCGCTGTCAGCCTGAGCTTGGGAATGGGGCTGGCCAGCGCGATTCCTGCCGCCGCCGATCTCGGCGATGAACCCTACCGCCCCGGCATGCACTTCACCCCGGAAAAGAACTGGATGAACGACCCGAACGGAATGGTTTTCCATAAGGGCGTCTACCACCTGTACTACCAGCACAATCCCAAGGGAAACACCTGGGGAAACATGTCCTGGGGGCACGCTACATCCAAGGACCTGGTGCATTGGGAAGAACAACCGCTGGCCATCGCCGGTGATGCGGAAGAGGATATTTTCTCCGGTAGCGTCGTAGTGGATAAGGACAACAGCTCCGGTTTTGGCACGGCCGAGAACCCACCGTTGATCGCTCTCTACACCAGCGCCTACAAGACAGGCTCGGAACACGAAGGATTGCAGGCCCAATCGCTGGCCTACAGCTTGGATGACGGACAGACCTGGACCAAATACAAGAACAACCCGGTGCTCAATCGGAACTCGGCAAACTTCCGCGACCCCAAGGTCTTCTGGTACACGGCCGAGGACGGCTCCGGCTACTGGGTGATGACCGCGGTGGAAGCCGCCGAGCATAAAGTCATGCTCTACAAGTCCAAGAACCTCAAGGACTGGACCGAACTCAGCGAGTTCGGTCCAGCCAATGCCACCGGCGGCGTGTGGGAATGCCCAGACTTCTTCCCGCTTGCCGTGGATGGCGACCCGGAGAACGTCAAGTGGGTCATGGTGGTCAGCCTCAGCCCCGGCGGCGTCGCCGGCGGTTCGGCGGGCCAGTACTTCGTGGGCGATTTCGACGGAACTACCTTCACCTCCGAAAGCAACAAGCCTGCGGCGGAAATGCCGGAGGGCACCGTGCTGTCCGGGTTTAACGACGGAACCTACGACGGATGGACCGTCACCAACGATCCGAAAAATGACCAGAACGGACCCTTTGGCGCCATGCCGGTGGCCGGTACGGTCCCAGGCCAGCAGGAAGTATCCGGCTACAAGGGTGCTGGTCTGGTCAACTCCTTCCTCGGCGGCGACCAGCCAATGGGCTCCATGCTCTCGGACCCGTTTACCGTGAACCAGGATTATTTGAATTTTCTTGTTGGCGGTGGCAACCACCCACGTGTCAGCGACAAGCGGGACAACACGGCCCCGGCCGGTGAACTGCTTTTTGACGGGTTCGAAGTGCCACAAGGATCCGACCTGTCCGAATTCGGCTGGACCGGCACCGGATCCCTGGTCCCGGAAAACCTGCCATTTGCTGGGGGCGGAAATATGGCCATCGGCTCTCACGTGATCAACACCTTTGAAGTGGGCGCAGCCGGAGATGACCAGGGCGGAACAGTCACCTCACCTGAATTCATCATTTCCAAAAACCGCATCGGCATGCTGGTCGGTGGCGGAAACCGGAAAAATGACTCAAGCCAGAAACTTGAAGCACAGCTGCTGGTCAACGGCGAGGTCGTCGACACGGCAGCCGGAGATAACGCGGGGGTCTTGAACTGGAAGTCGTGGGAAGTGGAACAATACGAGGGACAGAACGCCCAGATCCGTGTTGTTGACCAAGCCACCGGAGGCTGGGGACATCTGACGCTGGATCACATCGTCCAGACCGATGAACAGGTCCTTCAGCGTTCGGATGAGACTACGGTCAATCTTCTGGTAGACGACAAGGTTGTGCGCTCAACCACCGGTGGAAACAGCGAATCCCTTGATTTCGCCTCCTGGAACGTCAAGGAATTTGCCGGCCAGCAAGCTCAAATCGAAATCGTTGACAACAACCGCGACGGTTGGGGACATATTCTCGCTGACGAGTTCACCCTGTCCGGCATCGCAGCAAAGTCATCGGTAGAGAACTACGACTGGCTGGATTACGGCCGCGACTACTACGCGTCGGTATCCTTCGCGAATATGCCCCAGGACCAGCGAGTCATGCTCGGCTGGATGAACAACTGGGACTACGCCAACGAGATCCCTACCGATCCATGGCGAAGCACCATGTCGCTGCCGCGCAAGGTGGAACTGACCCAAACCGAAGAAGGCCCACGCCTGACCCAGGCACCGGTTGAGCAGGTCGGCAAACTCGGCGGCAAGCCAAGCTACAAGGACCAAAACCGAACCATCACCGAGGGCACCCACCCATTGCCGGCACAGGCCTCCGGGTCCATCGCCAAGGTGGATCTCGTTTTCAACCCGGGAACCGCCAAGACCTCGGGCATTACCGTTCACGGCGACGGCACCAACTCCACCGTCATCGGATATGACTCCGAGGCCAAGAAGGTCTATGTTGATCGACGCAATTCCGGCAACGTGGACTTCCACTCTGCCTTTGCCTCGGTCGAGGATATGCCGGTGAAGGTGGACAGCAACGGGGATGTGACGATGCGCGTCTACCTGGACCGTTCCTCGGTGGAAGTCTTCGCCCAGGACGGCCAGCGCACCCTGACCGATCTGGTCTTCCCCAATGAGGGCGCCGACCAGCTCGCGCTCTTCGCTGACGGAGGCACCGCGAAACTCAGGTCGCTGAAGGTTACACCACTGGAGCAATCCATGTTCATCTCGGCTACTCGGTAGTGGCCAGAACCCGCCGCATGTGATCTCGGATGCTGCCACGGAAGCCGGAATTCTGTGGCAGCATCCGTACTCAAATGAGTCCGGGAGATGAAATGAAGCCGGCTCCCGCGCGTCTTTTGGCCACGAGAGCCCTGGCCAGCGGTACGCGTCGGAAATACGCGGAATCAGTGCCTAGAATATTAGGCATGGAAGCGAACACCGATGCCCAGGTCGAGCGGGAACTGTTTACCCGTCTCGCGCCCGAAGCCGGGCTCTTGATCGGTGCCGGACGTGCCATCCTGCTGCAGCTCGCCCACCCGCAGATCGGCTTGGCCATCGCCACACATTCCGATTTTGCCTCAAATCCGTTGAGTCGACTGATCCATACACTTGGCTATATCTACGCACTGAGCAATGGGACACCCGAACAGCAGCGAACCATGGTCGACTACGTAAATACCGCTCATCAACCGGTTCACGGAACACGAAACCCCGACCAAGAAACTCCGGCCTATTCGGCGTTGGATCCGAGATTACAGTTGTGGGTTGCCGCAACCCTCTACGACTCGGCGCGGGTCATCGCCGCCGAAATCCTTCCGAAGGCTGAATCCAGCGACAATGTGGACCTGTACCACCAGTACGCCAGACTAGGTGACGCGTTGCAGATGCCAGCTCACTTCTGGCCCGATAGCCTCAGCGAATTTGATGAGTATTTTGACCGTACCCTCAGCACGCTGAGCGTTACCCCGCAGATTCGCAGTCTCGCCGATGAACTCTTCTTGGGCCGCAACGCCCCGTGGTGGATCCGTATCGGACTGCCCGTGATGCGGGACGTGACCATCGCCCAACTTCCGCCCTCGGTGCGCGAACAATTTGGTTACGAGCTTTCCCCGAAGGTCGCCAAACGCAGCACGCGGGTCATCTCCTTCGCGAGGTTTGCCACGGGCGTACTCCCTAAATTCGTCAGGCACGCGCCGATGCGAATGCTGCTGCGCCACGTGGACCAAATGGGCTAGTCTGCGGTATTTCGCAGGTCAATCCTTTTGAGCTCTGGCCGGAATCAAAATGCGCGGTAGTGCTAGGAGCAGGAATAGCGTCACCAAGATCAGCGATCCGCCGATCCATGCACCGGTTTGCCAGCCGAAAAACACCTGCAACACGAACCAAACGCAACCGGAAACTAGTAATCCCACACCGATACCCACGATTTTTAATACGATATGGCCAAGATTCACCGTTTGTTCCTTCAGGCGCTGGCCAAAGAAATAGCGATGTACCGCCACCGGGGTAATCATCAATAGGATCAGCAAGGTCGCCGCGACGAGCAAAGCGACATACACAATTTCATCCGTTCGGGTGAGCACGTCAAATCTCGCCTGAAAAGGCAGTACCACCAAGAACGCCGCAAGAATCTGCACCCCGGTCTGCATCACGCGCATTTCCTGAAGCAACTCGTTCCATTGACGATGCGGGGCGCCGTCGCTTGTATCCGGATGGGAACGATTATTCATCACAGTTCTCCTCGATATGAAGGGCCCGCCAGCGGAACATGGTTGCCAACTTCGACTATCCCAATCTTCCTGAAGCTAGACAAGACATTCGGATCTCGAGCTTTCCAAACTGTCGATCCCCGTAGGTAACTTGAGTATCCCAGGAGGAAACCATAAGGGATACCATGATGAAATTTGAGAAAGAAGTGCACATCAAGCCAGATGTCTGGAATATGCCCGACAAGGGACAACCGTGGTGCGACTGCGGTGAAGCCCATGAGCTCAGCGCCGACATCGTGTACGAATTCGCCGAAGAGCTCAGGCTAGATCCTCGTTCATCGATGTCGCACCTCCAGCTGATTGAACTCACCATGGAGGTGTGGAACTTTGAAGAAGTTTGCCGTTTCTTCCATCTCGCCCTGAACGATGCGGCACAAATTATCCATGGCAAGGTGGCCGAGCATTATCCGTTCGCGGTAGGGATCGACATTGTCGGGTACTTCTCGAAAACTTGGCAGGGATGCCCCGAGGAGGTTTGCGGGGGCGATGACTAGCCAAACGTCCCAGACACGTTCGGGCGACCGCGTTCCCTGGAGACAATCAGACTGCCGGGAAATTGAGCGGCAAGGCCCGTGGCGCATACTGTGGGAAAGATGAAGAGTATTGCACCGAGCCAGGCGACAGCGAACCACGACGGATACATCCATGTGCGCGGCGCCAACGAGAATAACTTAGATAACGTGGAAGTGCGAATACCGCGCGACGCGATCGTGGCTTTCACCGGGGTCTCGGGTTCCGGGAAATCTTCGTTGGCCTTCGGCACAATTTTCGCCGAATCCCAACGGCGTTTCCTCGAGTCGGTAGCACCCTATGCGCGCAGGCTGATCGCCCAAGGACATGCTCCGAAGGTCGAATTCATCTCAGGGTTGCCGCCAGCGGTCGCCTTGCAGCAGCGCCGGGGAACTGCCAGCTCACGTTCCAGCGTCGGCACGCTGACCACGCTATCCAACTCAGTGCGGATGCTCTTTTCCCGCGCAGGAACCTACCCGAAGGGAGCCATGCGGCTCGACTCGGATGCATTTTCCAGGAACACCGCAGTCGGCGCATGCCCAGAATGCCACGGAGTGGGCACGGTGCACTCGGTCAGCGAGCGGTCTCTCGTTCCCGATCCGTCCCTGAGCATCCGCGATGGCGCGATTGCCGCGTGGCCCGGGGCCTGGCAGGGCAAAAACCTGCGTGATATCACCACCCACCTCGGCTACGATATCGATGCTCCCTTCGGTACCTTGCCGAAGAAAACGCGTGACTGGCTGCTGTTCACCGAGGAGCAGCCAGTGGTCGAGGTGACCCCCGAAAGAGACCGCGTATCCAAACCATATAAGGGGCGATTCTGGAGCGCCGAGCGCTATGTGCGCCACACCGTGGCGACGTCCAAGAGCGAGAATCTGCGCGCCAAGGCGTTGGCCTTCATGCATTCGCAAGACTGCCCCGAGTGTTCTGGAACGGGGTTTCGCCGTGACTCGCTTCGGGTGCACTTCGCCGATCTGGACATTGCCGAATTCAACGCACGCTCCTTGCAATCTTTAGCAGAGCTCTTGCGTCCCTACGCGACCGCGGCCGGAGGCGAAGCCCAAGCCGACGTGGTGAGCATGATCAGCACCGACCTGCTCGCCAGAATAGAAGTGCTCCTGGAACTCGGGCTGGGTTACCTGAGCCTGGACCGAAGCACTCCAACGCTCTCCCCGGGGGAGATGCAGCGGCTACGCATCGCCACCCAGCTGCGTGCAGGGTTATTCGGAGTCATCTACGTCCTTGATGAGCCCTCGGCCGGACTGCATCCAGCCGACGTGCAACCACTGATCGAGGTTCTTGGCGCTTTGAAAGACGAGGGTAATTCGGTCTTCGTAGTGGAACACAATATGGACGTCGTGGCTCGTGCTGAGTGGATTGTAGATGTGGGCCCCGGGGCAGGCAGCGGTGGTGGCCATGTGCTCTATAGCGGGGAAGTCGCAGGCCTGGCTCAGGTCGAGGAATCGGTGACTCGCAGGTTCTTGGATGCGACCCCCGCGCCGGTGCGCAACCTGCGTAACGCCGCCGATTGGCTGGAGCTGCGTGGAGTGAATCTGCACAACCTGGTGGATGTTGACGCGAGTTTCCCGCTAGGAGTTTTTTGTGCGGTAACCGGCGTATCCGGTTCGGGTAAATCCAGTCTCGTCTCCGGGGCACTAGCTCAAGGCGCCGGCGGTCCGGCCGTGCCAGCTGAAGACGAACCAGAAGATGCCCTTGCGCAGGCTGTCATCACTGAGGTGCGCGGAGCGGAACGGATCAATCGGGTGGTGCTGATGGATCAGAAACCGATCGGCCGTACCCCGCGATCCAACGTGGCCACTTATACCGGCTTGTTCGACGCAGTCCGCAAAACCTTCGCCGACCAGCCCTTGGCACGTGAACGCGGTTACGGGGCCGGACGATTCTCTTTCAACGTCGCCGGCGGTCGCTGCGAGAACTGTCTTGGGGAGGGATTCTTAGAAATTGAGTTGCTTTTCCTGCCTGGCACTTATGGACCTTGCCCGCAGTGCCAGGGGACCCGGTATAACGAACAGACCTTGGAGATTGCATACCGGGGGAAGAACATTGCGCAGGTATTGGAACTGAGTGTTACCCAGGCAGAAGAGTTCCTGGCCGGAATTCCGGCAGCTGCCCGGGCGCTGGCAACCTTGCGGGAAGTCGGATTGGGCTATCTGTCCCTCGGGCAGCCTGCCACCGAAATGTCGGGTGGCGAGGCCCAGCGGATCAAATTGGCCACCGAACTGCAGCGCCAGCGACGCGGACATACCCTGTACCTGCTGGACGAGCCGACCACCGGGTTGCACCCTGCAGATGTGCAGCTGCTTGTGGCGCAACTGCACCAGCTGGTGGACCAAGGGCATACCGTGATCGTGGTGGAACATCATATGGACGTGGTGGCAGCCAGTGATTGGGTGATCGATCTGGGGCCCGCTGGAGGGGACGGCGGCGGACGAATTATCGCCGAAGGAACGCCGCAGCAGGTGGCGCAGAGCCCAACCAGCCGGACCGCGCCATTTCTTGCACGTCGGCTGGCCGGAAACGCCAACTAGCTAGTTGCGGCGAAGCTGCGCGTACGGTGGACTCTGCACGCCAGCGGCAATCGCTTCGGCCGGGTCATCACCGAGGTGGATCATCTTGTTTTGATCATTTACGTGCACCACGCTTGGCACGTAGGCGCGTGCCTCGGCGTCCTGCATCTGCGCGTAGCTGATGATGATCACCAGGTCTCCTGGATGAACTAGGTGGGCGGCCGCACCATTGATTCCGATCACGCCGCTGCCGGGCTCACCGGCAATGGTGTAGGTTTCCAAGCGTGCCCCGTTGGTGACATCCACGATGCTGACCAGTTCGCCTGGCAGGATATCCGAGGCAGCAAGTAGCTCGGAATCGATGGTGATCGAACCGACGTAGTGCAAGTCAGCTTGGGTGACCGTCGCGCGGTGGATTTTGGACTTAAACATGGTGCGTTGCATGGAACGAGTTCCCAATCTCAAAGAAGGTTTGCCGTGCCAGTTTACTACCCGGCACGGCAAACTTCCTGTGGGCTATTTTCCCTGCGCGCGATGCAACGCCTGGAGTACCGTTCCATCTGCTACCAATCCGTAGGCCGCTTCGAGCTCGGCGGAGAGGAATCGATCCTCTCCGGGGCCGGGAACCTTGGTGCGCAGAACGTCGTGCACGGCACCGGTGATCGGCGCCGGTGCCAGTGGCAGGCGCAGGTCCAATGCACGCGAGGCGACTACTAATTCGATGCTGAGCACGCGGCGTAGATTGTCTACCGCGGTGCGCAGCTTGCGTGCCGCATGCCATCCTAAGGACACATGGTCTTCCTGCATGGCGGAAGACGGAATCGAATCAACGCTGGCTGGTACGGCCAAGCGCTTGTTTTCCGCAACGAGTCCGGCCTGCGTGTACTGCGCGATCATCATGCCCGAATCCACACCCGGGTCGTCGGCGAGGAACGCTGGCAAGTCCCGCGACCGTGCCGGATCAAGCATGCGGTCGGTCCGGCGTTCGGCGATGGACCCAAGGTCGGCCACGGCGATCGCCAGGAAATCGAGTACGTAGGCGACCGGGGCACCGTGGAAGTTGCCGTTGGAAGAAACCTCACCGGTGGGCAGCACTACCGGATTGTCGATGGCAGCGGCCAATTCGCGGGTGGCGACCATGCGGGCGTGGGTGATGGTGTCGCGCACAGCTCCGGTGACCTGCGGGGAACAACGCAACGAGTAGGCGTCCTGTACTCGGCCGTCTCCCTCGCGGTGCGAGGCGACCAGCTCGGAGTCGGCCAGCGCGGCGAACATATTTGCGGCGCTCACCGCCTGACCGGGGTGCGGACGAAGCGGCTCATGGAGTTCGGGTCGGTACACCTGATCAGTGCCGAACTGGGCCTCGACGCTCATCGCGGCGCTCAGATCCGCGATATCGGCCAAATCTTCCAAATCTGCCAAGGCCATCAGCAGCATGCCCAACATTCCGTCGGTGCCGTTGACCAGTGCGAGACCTTCCTTTTCTGCAAGTTGTAAAGGCTTGATGCCCGCTTCGGCTAGGAGTTCGGGAACCGGGCGGATCGCTCCATGCTTATCGGCGGCTTCACCTTCACCCATCATCACCAGCGCACAGTGCGAGAGTGGCGCGAGATCACCAGAGCAACCCAACGAACCGTATTCGCGAACCAGCGGGGTGATTCCGGCATTCAACAGCGCCACCATGGTCTCAAGTACTACGGGGCGCACACCGGTGCGGCCGCTTGCCAGAGTTTTGGCGCGGAGGAACATTAAGGCACGAACCACTTCGCGTTCCACGGGTGCCCCCATGCCAGCAGCGTGCGAGCGGATCAGCGAACGTTGTAGCTTGGCACGGTCTTCCGGAGCGATATGCCGGGTGGCCAGTGCTCCAAAGCCAGTGGAAATCCCATATACCGGAGTGTCCGATGCAGCTAGGACATCTATGTGCGCGCGGACCTCTGCTAGTTTCTCGCTGACTTCGGTGGATATTTCAACGCGAATATCATGACGGGCTACGCGTAATACATCTTCCGCGGTGGTGTTTGATAGATGGAGTGTTACCGATGCTTGGTTGGAATTCATTGAAGCTCTTCCATTCGTACTTGAAGTTGTCTCTGTCATCCATTCTTCGCCAGAAACCACTCAGATTCTCGCACTATTGAACTCATCTGTCTGGGGTTTCGGACGACTTGGCGAAGTGCGTATTAAGATTTGAATTTCAAATTTGTTCATCCCGTGGCCACCAATTAAATGTCGGATTTCGTATATTTCATTCTGCGACTGAAAACGCGGGTGATAGTTACGAGAAATTGTTCAATTGGCTTCATGAATACCAAAATTATGATGAGATTGACGTAGGCTCTGGAGACCAAAGCACAAAGACGTGATAGGGCTTTGTTAACAAACCGGTTAACGAAGCAACGAAGAACGAGCGAAGGACCGGCAACCGTGGGTACAAGGTTGACCACAATGAAGAATCAAGTGACTGCAACACCAGAAAGCGCTTGGCGAAAGCGCAAGGACGCATGGGAGCACCTGGGGTATGTACTTGGCGAGATCATTCGCGGTATCGACGACAAGGTCTCCGGCGAGCAACATGAGCACGAAGCTACGAAACTACTGAGCCTTCTTTCTGCCATCGAACCCTACTGGGCCACTCCGGGGTTGGATTACTTCAACGAAGTTGAATCGTTGATGCACGGAGGTCACTTTCGTGACGCGTTGAGCAAGGTATATCTAGCGAATCAGTCCTTCCGGACGCAGACCCAGTACATCGACGGTGAAAGCAATGAGAGCGATGCGGAGGAAGCCGAAGCAATCGCCCAGAGCAATGAGCTCGGCGGCGTCGAGCACCGGTCGAGCTATCGGAAATTCGTGCCCAAGGTTGAAATTCTCTTGGTGGACAATGGCCCAGCCGATGAGATTGAGCGATTTAAAATCGAGATGCTCGAACAGCGTCAGCGAACCGATTCGTTTAATTACAGCTTTGTTGTGGTGCCCAGTGTCGAGGATGCGCTGGCCGCGATTGTCATCAACCCGACCATTCAGGCGGTCGTGCTCACGGCCCGCTTCGAATTGGAGACTCGTCGCCGTCTAAGCTCCACACTTGGCAAGTACGTGTCACGGCATGCAGCCGGATACTTTTCCACGGCCCGACAAATTGACCGGATCTTGGATCTGGAAGCGATCATCGACCTGCTCCGCCCGGAGATCCCGGTCTACCTGATCGCCGGCGTCGCCCTGGAATCTATCGCTCACGAGATTACCGGTCGTTTCAAGCGCATTTTCTCGCGCAGTGATGGCATGGATCTGCATCTTTCGATCATCGCCGAGGTGCTCGAACGCTACAACACCCCGTTCTTCCACGCCCTGCAAAAGTACGCCAAACGACCCGGTGGAGTGTTCCACGCGTTGCCGATTTCACGCGGTGGTTCGGTGCAGAACTCGCCATGGGCTCGGGACCTGGTGGACTTCTATGGGAAGAACCTGTTGTTGGCAGAGACCTCCGCCACTTCTGGAGGATTGGATTCCCTCTTGGATCCGCAGAGCTCTATTAAGGAAGCCCATGAGCTGGCGGCTCGTGCCTTCAACAGCCACCGCACCTACTTCGTCACCAACGGGACCTCCACCGCGAACAAGATCGTTCACCAGTCGATTCTTGCTCCCGGCGATATCGTCCTGGTTGACCGTAACTGCCATAAATCGCACCACTATTCCCTAGTGCTCGCAGGTGCGAGTGTCAGCTACTTAGAGGCCTATCCGCTAAACGAGCACTCTTTGTATGGTGCCGTGTCGCTGGAGGAAATCAAGGGACGGCTCCTGCAGTTGCGCCGCGAAGGCCTGCTGCACAAGGTCAAAATGCTTACGTTGACCAACTGCACCTTCGACGGAATCATTTACGACCCACGTCGAGTCATGGAAGAATGTTTGGCCATCAAGCCAGATCTGGTCTTTCTCTGGGACGAAGCATGGTTCGCTTTTGCCGGGTTCCATCCTGTCTACCGTCAGCGCACCGGTATGTCTGCAGCGCAACGCATGCAAACCGCGTTTGAGTCATCTGAATACCGCGAGCGTTTTGCCGCCCAGCGTGCCGAACTGCCTGAACCAGGAACGACGGTTGACCCGACAAACGACGAAGCCTGGCTGAACACTCGACTGCTCGCTGATCCCGCAAAGACCCGATTACGCGTATACACGACACAATCCACGCACAAGACGTTGACCTCTCTGCGCCAGGGTTCAATGATTCACATTCATGACCAAGACTTCGCAGAACGCAACCGCAACACTTTCCGCGAAGCCTATATGACGCACACCTCGACTTCGCCGAACTATCAGATCCTCGCCTCGCTTGATATCGGGCGTCGCCAGGCCGAGCTTGAAGGCTATGCACTGGTGCAGCGCCAAGTCGACTTGGCACAATCGATCGTCCGGGCGATGTCACGCAATAAACTGCTCAGCAAGTACTTCCAGGTGCTCGATACCAGGGAACTCATTCCGCAGAAATACCGTTGCAGCGATACTTCCAATCCTGTTCGCGACGGGCTGGAAGTTTGGGACAGGTCCTGGTCTGAAGACGAATTCGTCGTTGACCCATCACGGCTGACCTTGGATATCAGTCGCACTGGAGTGGATGGGGATACCTTCAAGCACACCTATCTGATGGACGGTCACTCTATTCAGGTGAACAAGACCAGTCGCACCTCGGTCCTATTGATGACCAATATCGGCACAAACCGCTCTGCGGTGGCCCACTTGATTGAGGTGTTGGTCAAGATTGCCGAAGAGCTGGAACATAAGCGCCGATTGGATGGGCGGGCATTAGCGGACGGGAAAAAAGTGCCGCCAACTCAGGTGCCAATGCCTGATTTCAGTTACTTTGCTGACGAATTCAGCGGTGGTGGAGGCAGCGGCGACATGCGTTCGGCCTACTACCTCACGTATAAGGATCCGGCTACGCACTTTATTTTCTCACCAGAAATTCGTCAAAGAATTCAAAGCGGTGAGCAGGTGGTCTCGGCGGCGTTCGTCACCCCGTATCCTCCGGGGTTCCCGGTATTAGTCCCGGGGCAGGTCGTGTCGACAGAAATCCTCGATTACATGGATGTGCTCGATACCCGAGAAATCCATGGATACCACAGTGACTTCGGGTATCAGGTCTTTACCCGCGAAGCATTGGCCGAGGTAGCAGCGAAGAAGTCATAAGCATCGCGTATGGGCGGGGATCTCAACTGAGATTCCCGCCCATACGCTTGCCCAGTCGCTGCGCTTGCAGTTCTTCATAACCGACTCTGACAACTGTGAAAGTATGAGTGGAGCCTGTGAATATCCGAGCTGGACTGGCATCATTGACTCGTTGCAGGTAACGTCCGTAAGGAGGGTGTCAGCCCCACTGGCTGCGCCAATCGCACGGTAACTTCACTGTAAAAGGAGAAGAATCTATGTCGAAAACCAAGAACACCCCAGCAAGCAAAACCCCTAAGGAAAACGCTGAAGGTGGTTTCGTTGCCACCGCTGCCCTCGGAGATGCCTTGCAATCCGTGTTGGTTCAGCTTCTCGACCTGCAACTTGTGGGCAAGCAGATCCACTGGAATGTTGTCGGTCCAAACTTCCGCGACCTACACCAGAATCTCGATGAGATCGTTGAAATCGCGCGCCGTGGTTCGGATGAAATCGCAGAGCGTATGCGCGCCATGCACATCACTCCGGACGGTCTGGCCGCCACCATAGGTAAATACAGCGAACTTGAGCAACCAACTAATGGCGAGATTCTGACGACAAACGCTGTGGACCTCGTGGTCAAGGCGCTGCAGAACACCGTCGGAGTCATCCGAGACGTACATGACGCAGTCGATGAGGAAGATCCGACTAGTGCCGACATCCTGCATGAGTACATTGCGGGCCTTGAACAACAGGCGTGGTTCATAAGCGCAGAAAATCGCAAACCATAAAATCGTAGGAATCGGGGGAGCCGGCGCAAATATGCGTCGGCTCTTTCGCCGTTTTAGGCACCGGTTTGAAACAAGCACTACCCCTAGAATCTGTCGCACGAAGAGCATACCTTTGGAGTTAGGCAACTGTTCTTGAAACGGGCTATACGTCAATCGAGAGGTGAATCATCTATGGCTATGAACGACAATTCAAACCCAATTAAGGACGAGGAACTTTACGAGAAATTGCAGGAGGAAGGAAACTCCAAGCAAAAGTCTGCGCGCATTGCCAATGCAGCTGCCCGGGACGGCAGGTCTAGCGTAGGTCAACGCGGAGGCGAGTCTGGCAACTACGAGGATTGGACCGTCGAAGAGCTCAAAGGTCGTGCGAAAGAAATCGGGCTGACGGGCTACTCCGACAAACGAAAGGCCGATTTGATCCAGGCCCTTCGAAATTCCTAGCGAACTAAGGACGTCGCGCCATGAATAACGACGACACTAACGAAGACCAGGCCGAGCCGGCTCAGAGTGAAGCGATCAAAGAGCAATACATTGCCCGTCGCGGTCCAATTCACCATCCGTCGGTCGAGGAACTCGAGCAAGACGCAAACGACGACAGATTTGACGCCGGATAGCTGATTTCCAATAGCTGAAGGTTCGGTGTGAACCCTCGTAGGTACGCATTTTCAAGAGTATCGTAGGAGTCAGTGGACATGTTTTGATGGCATGGCTACTTGACCATTTAATGGTCGAAAACTCACCCGGAAGGGACCAAACTATGGGAGTTCAAAACAACGGCGGCGACTAGGCCATCGAGGTAATTTGCGAGTCTCAGTTTGATTATGGGTATTCACATCGCGGCCTTCTCGCTTCGTAGGCGGAACCTATATAGCTACACCGCCAATCCAATGGAAGATAGCCGATTCTATGCCGGGAGTACCGGCAAGAAACTGGAGTGACGCCATGTCGACAGTTCACGGAGCGTCCAGACCACACAGTAAACATTTGGGTTTGGGACTTGCTACAGGTGGTGCCCTGCTTGCTGCAATGTTCCTAGCCATCATTTTTTGGGTTCCCATGGGACTTATTCCAAGCATGAATCCCATGTGGATTGTTGTCGCATGGGGCGCCATGCTCATGTGTTGGGGTGTTTTCCGGTTGATCGCCGGACCAAGCAGCCTCGACCATTTTAATGGCGGTACCAGCGCCGGTTCCTAGCCTAGGAACGAATGTTTCCAACCTGGGTAGGATCAAGCACGCAGAGGTCAGAAAATCGAAGCCACTGTGCCACTTCAAGTCGAAGTGGCACAGTGGCTTCGTTATTGCTACAAGACAGATACCGCATGCTTTACTCCGTCGGAGCGTCTGCAAAGGAATCCAGATCCTTAGTACCTGATGCTGCCCGTCGCCGACATCATTAGTCGGTGGTGGATCAATCCAGTAGCACGATTCATTGCGATTCTAATTTCCGAACTGGTTGCCTTCTCCACTTTCGCTGTTGCTGCCGTAGGATTCCTGGCCGGGTTCTTGGTTGCTGTTGCTGCCGTAGGATTCCTGGCCGGATTCTTGGTTGCTGTTGCTGCCGTAGGATTCCTGGCCGGATTCTTGGTTGCTGTTGCTGCCGTAGGATTCCTGGCCGGATTCTTGGTTGCTGTTGCTGCCGTAGGATTCCTGGCCGGATTCTTGGTCGCTACCGCCACCATAGGATTGCTGTCCACCGTCGGTGCCGAAATCATTGTTTTCGTTAGCGCTGTTCTCGGAATTTGACTGGCGGTCGTCGTTGCCGCCGCTATTCTCATAGCCGCCCTGAGAGACGGAGCTGCTGGCGCCCTCAGAATCGTTGCTGTCGAAGTTCCCGAACTGCTCGTTTGAATCGTGCTCGGACATGGAGTCCTCCTTGATCGTGGTTCCTGACGAGTCCCACGCTAGGGCTCTGCATTCGCAGTACACAAGGTATGTGCAAGTTCTAACTGGAAAATGCTATGTAACAGTCAGGTAACGCCCACATTTGTTTCGAATTGCCTAAAGACACGGTAAATTTCCCATGAACGACAGAGAGTCACGACAACTCTCAGCATTAGCGCCGAAGATCCCCGTGGCTCTCGAAACGAAATTATGAATTGCTATTCCTGGCTCATCGGAATGCGTACACCGCGTTCGGCTGCAACCTCGATTGCTCGATCATAGCCAGCATCAACATGGCGAATGACCCCCATCCCAGGGTCGTTGGTAAGCAGTGCTTCCAATTTTGCGGCAGCCATTTCGGTTCCGTCGGCTAGGGAGACCTGCCCTGCATGGATCGAACGGCCCATGCCCACGCCACCGCCGTGATGGATCGAAACCCATGAAGCACCGGAGCTCGTTGCGGTCAGGGCATTGAGCAGGGGCCAATCGGCCACAGCATCTGAACCATCGGCCATGGCTTCGGTTTCCCGGTATGGTGATGCCACCGAACCCGAGTCCAGATGGTCGCGTCCAATGACGATCGGCGCAGAGACTTTCCCCTCGGCGACCAACTGATTGAATAGCAGTCCTGCCTTGTGGCGTTCCCCGTAGCCCAACCAGCAGATGCGTGCCGGCAAACCTTCGAACTCGACTCGTTCCGCAGCTGCGTCGAGCCAACGGTGCAGGTGTTCGTTTTCTGGAAATAGTTCCTTTAATGCTTGGTCAGTCACACGGATATCCTCTGGATCGCCGGACAGCGCAACCCAACGGAATGGGCCTAGACCCTCGCAGAACAACGGGCGGATGTAGGCCGGAACGAAGCCCGGGAATTCGAAGGCGCGCTCGTACCCGCCCTTGCGAGCTTCGTCGCGGATCGAATTTCCGTAATCGAACACCTCGACGCCGAGGTCCTGAAATTCGACCATCGCCTGCACCTGCTTGGCCATTGACGCCTGCGCCTTACGAGTGAAATCCGCTGCATCCGCGGCCGCAGCGGAGACCCACTGGTCCAGCGTGTATTCCACAGGCAGGTAGCTCAGTGGATCGTGGGCACTCGTCTGATCGGTGACGATGTCGATCGAGATCTCGCCTGCCTTTTGACGGCGCAATAGTTCCGGGAAGACCTCTGCCGCGTTGCCGACGTATCCTACCGAATGCCCGCGGCCTTCGGCCTTGGCGGCTGCTACTTTGGCGAGCGCCTTATCGAGATCCAGTTCCACCTCATCCAAGTATCTCTTCGAAACTCGGCGGTGCAAACGCGACTCGTCCACATCCACAATCAGGCAGGCACCTTCATTCAGAGTCACCGCCAATGGCTGGGCACCACCCATGCCGCCACAACCTCCGGTGAGAGTCAGTGTGTTAGCCAGCGTGCCGTTGAACCGCTTAGCGCCGATAGCAGCGAATGTCTCATAGGTGCCCTGCAAGATGCCTTGGGTACCGATGTAGATCCACGAACCGGCGGTCATCTGGCCATACATCATCAGGCCTTCGGCTTCGAGTTTGCGGAAGTGCTCCCAATTCGCCCAGTCGCCCACCAGATTCGAGTTGGCAATGAGCACTCGGGGTGCCCACTTGTTGGTGCGGAAGACGCCGACGGGCTTGCCCGACTGAATCAGCAAGGTCTCATTTTCTTCTAGGTCCTTCAAGGTCTCGACAATTGCATCGAAGGCCTCCCAAGAGCGTGCTGCCTTACCTGTTCCGCCATAGACAACGAGGTCTTCGGGGCGCTCGGCAACCTCTGGGTCAAGGTTATTCATCAGCATGCGTAGGGGAGCTTCAGTAGCCCAGGACTTGGCGTTCAATTTAGTACCGCGCGGGGCGCGGACAACTCGTGGTTCATGCTTCATGATGGGCTCCTTGGCAGCAGCGGAAGTAACTTTCTACTCCCATCATTGGCCAAAATAGCGAAAGAAGGTACGCCCTTGCGTTGGGACATGTCCGAAATTTCAGACTCATCAGAGCGCGCCGGCGCGACTGTGGAGGAGCCTCATGCGGGGATATAGATTAATTCTTGGCTATGAGGTCTCGGGCACTGTTATCGATGGCCGCAGGGCTTAGAGCTGTTTGAATGGCAATCAGGCTGGCTCCGCGAAGCGCTCCGTCTTCTCCGCCGCGTGAGGTACGTATTTGCAGATGTTGGGTGGACAGGGGAGCCCCGCGTTGGTAGACAATTTCCAAGATGCCGGCCAAGAGGTGCTCGCCAGCGGCAGCAATTCGGCCACCCACCACAATGAGGGAGGGATTGAGCAAGCTAACGCTCGCGGCCAAGACTTCGCCGAGGTCTCGTCCTGCCTGCCGTACCGCTTGAATTGCCTGGATATTTCCGGCAGTCACCAAATCAACCACATCGGTGTTGCTCTTGGCCTCGATGCCTTGGGCGCGCAGATCGCTCGCAATCTTGGGTCCTGCCGCGAGGGCCTCGAGGCATCCTTCATTGCCACAGTGGCAGAATACTCCGTCACCGCGACGAATTCTTACATGTCCGATATCTCCGGCTGTACCTTGCGCTCCACGTTGCAGTGAGCCTCCGGAGATGATTCCAGAGCCAATTCCGGTGGCAATTTTGACGAAGATAAAGTGTTCTGTTTCGGAATCGAGTTGGCTTTGTTCGCCAATGGCCATGAGGTTGACGTCATTATCGACCACCACGAGGGCATCAAGGTGATTGCGGAACCAAGCAGGAATGTCGAAGTTATCCCAACCGGGCATGATCGGCGGATTGGCCGGTCGACCAGATTCGAAATTCACAGGGCCCGGAACACCCATGCCGACCGCAATCACATCACTTCGATCCCGTCCAAGACTCTTTAAGAGCAAGTCCGATAAGTCCAAGGCGGCCCGCAGGATAATCTCCGGGCCTTGGTCTATTGATATGACGACTTTTTCCTGAATGAGTAATTCGGAAGACAAATTCGAAATTGCAATGCGCAGGTGGCTCGCACCGAGGTCTACAGCGATCACTAGACGTGCATTGGGAATTAGAGCCATGAGTCGAGGTGGACGGCCTCCAGTTGAAGCTCCCTCCTCGGTGGCACCTATGAGCCCAAGTTGAGTGAGGATATCCAACCGATCCTGCAAGGTGGAACGAGCCATTCCGGTGAGGCTCGCCAAGTCCGTGCGGTTGCGGGCGGCGCCATCTAAGAAGAGTTGCAAAACATCGCCGGCGCCATTGCCGCCTCGCGTTATTTGGAGGGTTTTGGAGCTCGAATAATTGGCCATGAGACCAGTAAAACACAGCGATCGCCCAAACTTCATAGTCTTTTACTGAATCTCGTCATACTTTCATTGACTATCGACAAAAGTATGTCTAGTGTCTGTTGTGACGTAAGTCATGCGCGCTTGGTCCAGCCCACACTTCATCGAGGAGATGCCTATGCCTTCCAACGACGTTTCTGTTCAGCTCTACACACTGCGTGATCATATTGCGCAGGATCTTCCAAAAACGCTTGAACAATTAGCGAGCATTGGATACACGCAAGTCGAACCATACAATTTCGTCGCTCGTGCCGATGAGTATGCATTGGCGCTAACCGCAAATAAACTAGTTGCCCCAACCGGACATGCACCTTTGCTTGCGTCCGACTTCGACGAAGTATTCACAGCGGCGAAAAAGCTTGGGATAGCTACGGTGATTGATCCTTTTATCCCAGCTGACCATTGGCAGGACAAAGAATCCATCGAAGCTACGGCGGCGAAACTAAATGATGCGGCACGAAAAGCATCCGCGTATGGAATCCGTGTTGGCTACCACAACCATGACTGGGAGATTTCAAGCAAGATCGACGGCGCTACCGCCCTTGAATACTTCTCTACCCTGCTGGCCCCGGAAGTTGTTCTCGAAGTTGATACGTACTGGGTCGCGGTAGGCGGCAGCGACGTCCTTGCGCTCCTCGAATCCTTGGGAAGCAGAGTCATTGCACTGCATATCAAGGACGGGCCTATTTCCAAGAACCACAAGGAACAAGTAGCGGTTGGCAATGGTGACATGCCGATCGACAGCATCATCAACTCGACTGCCGGCCTCTTGCACGTCGTGGAACTCGACGACTTTGAAGGCGAAATATTCGACGCGGTTGCTCAAAGCCATGCGTACCTAGCTGCAGGGGTGAACTAAGCCGGATGGCAACAGATAGTCAGCTAACGGGCGTCGGAATTGTCGGCGCTGGAACGATCAGCGATCAATACCTGGAGAACCTCACAGCATTCGCTGGGCTCAAGGTACGTTTCATTGCAGACCTAGATACGCAGCGCGCGGCAAGTCAAGCGGAGAAGTGGAATGTAGAAAGATCCGGAACCTACGAAGAGCTATTAGCGCGCGAAGATATTGAAATCGTAGTCAACCTGACCATTCCTGCGGTACATGTGGAAGTTGCTTTGCAGGCGGTCAACGCAGGCAAGCACGTGTGGGGCGAAAAGCCGTATGCACTGGATAGAGAATCCGGCCGTCAACTAGTGGAAGCTGCCAAAGCTCGTGGCGTGCGCGTTGCAGTTGCTCCGGACACCGTATTGGGTGCGGGCATTCAAACCGGCCTGCGCCAGGTGGCCCAAGGTGCTATTGGCACACCGCTGACGGGTTTGGCGATCTTCCAAGGTCCTGGACCAGAATCATGGCACCATAGCCCGGAATTCTTGTTTGCCCATGGCGCCGGGCCGCTGTTTGATCTTGGACCTTACTACCTCACCACGTTAGTGCGCGTCTTTGGTCCCGTCGCTAAGGTCGCCGCTACGGCATCGCAGGCGAAGAGTGAACGCATCATTGGTTCAGGGCCGAGAGCAGGCACTGTCTTCCCTGTCGAGGTCCCTACTCACATCAGTGCGTTGTTGTCGTTTGAGTCTGGAGCAAGCGCACAATGCATCTTCAGCTTTGACTCAAAGCTGAAGCGCGCAGGTTTCATTGAAATTACCGGTTCCGAGGGCACCGCACAATTCTCTGATCCCAATGAATTTGTCGGCGACACGATTTTGCATTCAGGCGCTGAAGAGCCGATCACCGTTCCTAGCGAAGGTTCGGAATACGGACGAGGAACAGGTGTGGCCGAGCTGGCGCAGGCAATCCGTGAGAATCGGAAAGAACGCGTGCCGGGCGAACTTGCCTTCCATGTCCTGGACGTTATGGTCTCCCTAGCCGAATCCGCGGAGTCCGGCAGCTTTGTCGATGTCGACTCAACAGTTGAGCCGATTGAACTTCTCGACGCTACCTGGGATCCCTCGGCCCCACGTATCTACGCATAGCCACGTCACTCACAACGCAGCACACACTTCAATGAAGGATTTTCCATGACAAAACCAACCAGAATGCGCGGCCTCGGACGCGTCTTGGCTTTCAGCTCGATCGCGGCTCTGACCCTGAGCGGATTGACGGCTTGTTCAGGCAACAGCTCGGCCGCAGGGGAGACATCGGGACCGATTACCTACTGGGCATCGAACCAGGGAAGCTCGATTTCGCAAGATGAAAAAGTTCTCGGTGAGTCAATCAAACGATTCACCGCAGAAACCGGGATTGAGGTTGAACTGGAGGTCATCCCGTGGGGGGACCTTTACAACCGTATCCTCACTGCTGTTTCTAGCGGGGAGGGACCTGACGTCTTGAATATCGGAAATACCTGGGCTTCTACCTTGCAGGCGAGTGGCGCGTTCGTGCCTTGGGAAGGTGAAGCGCTAGAAGCTGTGGGTGGTGCCGAACGCTTTGTGCCAGCTGCATTCTCCACCGGTGGCGTTGAGGGGCAGGCTCCAACCTCATTGCCGTTGTACAGCATGGCATACAGCCTCTACTACAACACCAAAATGTTTGACGAAGCTGGCATCAGCAAGGCACCTACTACATGGGATGAATTTGTATCTGATGCCAAGAAGCTGACAAAGGACACCGATTCGGATGGCAAGGTCGATCAGTACGGCTTCGCTCTGGCAGGGCAACGAGTCAGTAACAACGCTCACGCGGCATTCATTCTCGGAATGCAAAACGGGGGAGAGCTGTACACCTCCGACGGAAAACCGGATTTCACGAATGACGGCGTAGTTGCTGGCGTGAATGATTGGGTGCAGCTGATGGGCGAGGAAGGTGTCGTTTCGAAATCAAACGCTGAAATCAATGACGGAAGCGTGCTGCCCGGAGAAATGGTCTCCGGGAACACTGCGATGTTCTTTGATCAGGCGCCCGGAAAATCGTTGAAGGCTGCCGATTTCAAGGATTATGCAGTAGCGCCAATTCCGTTGAAGGACGGGGACGCAACCGGTATCGCGGCGACACAGAGCCTAGTTGCAGGTATCAACGTCAGTGTTTTCGAGAATTCAGATCAGAAGGATTCCGCAATTGAGTTTGTGGGCCACCTGGTTAGCGACGATGAGCAGAAGAAGCTGAACGCCGCCTATACCTCGATACCATCTGTAAGCGCAGCCTTCGAAGACGCGGCATTTGAAACTCAGGAAATGAATATCAAGAAGGACATCCTGGCAAATAATGCTGCTCCAATGCCTCTGTATCCAACGGAAGGGCAGATGGAAAGCTTAGTCGGCGAAGCCATCGCGAAGCTTTTTGCCCAGATTGCCCAAGGAGACGAGGTCAGCGAAGAAGACGTACGCAAGGCCCTAGAGAACGCACAGAAACAGATGCCTGCTAGCTAGCTGTAGCCCGTACTCTCGACGTCGTGGGTGCAGCGAAATATCACTGCACCCACGGCTTCGGACAGTAGGACTCCATTCGGCTTTCAAGAAAGGAAATCGTATGACGACATCTGTTCAGACACCACCACGTTCTAATAAACCAATCACTCCACGAGAGGTCTCTAGGACTCTCCAGCGCAGCTCGATTAGACGAGGACGACTTTTCCCCTACGCGCTGATTGGTCCAGCAGCATTCTTAGAGCTACTAATCCACATCATTCCAATGATTCTTGGGGTATGGATTGCGTTCCTCTCGCTGACCCAGTTCTCGATCGCAAACTGGGTCACGGCTCCATTTATTGGACTCCAGAATTTCACTACCGCGCTAAATCCTGACGGTCCAATCGGTTCGCAATTCTTTGACGCGCTAGGTCGCACTTTAGTCTTTACGATTCTAGTCGTGGGTATTGCCTGGAGCCTTGGAATTTTTGCCGCAGTGCTGCTTGCCTCCAAATTTAGAAGCAACGGATTCTTCCGAACCCTATTTCTGATTCCCTATGCACTCCCGAGCTACGTCACCACCATCGCATGGGCGTTCATGTTCAATCAGCGCGACGGCATGGTGAACAGGTTTTTGGTAGAAGACTTGGGAATTCTGGATGAAGGTCCATTCTGGCTTCTGGGCGGCAACTCATTTTTCGTGATGGTTGTCGTGGCAGTGTGGCAGTTCTGGCCCTTTGCCTTCTTGATGCTACTGGCGGCACTACAGTCAATCCCTACCGAAGTGTATGAAGCTGCCTCGCTGGACGGGGCTAGCCTCTGGAGACAATTCACGCGGATTACTTTGCCGATGATCAAACATGCGAATGTAGTGCTCTTGTTGATGCTGGGACTGTGGGTTTTCAATCAGTTTGATATCCCTTACTTGTTATTTGGCCCTGTCTCTCCTGAAGAAGCAACGCTGATTTCACCGCTGATTTACCAGCAGTCATTCAATAACTGGAATTTCGGTGTGGGTGGAGCGCTGAGCGTGGTCTTGCTCATCGCGTTGTTGATCGTTTCAGCCTTCTACATCCGGTTAGTCATGCCAAAGGGAAAGAGTATCGATGATTGAGACACGTGGCTTTAAAATCCTTCGAGTCTTTGGTCTGAGCTTTATCACTCTGATCATCGTGCTTCCGTTGTACGTGGTGCTGACGACGTCCATCAAGCCGCTTCAAGACGTGCGTGGTGCGTTTGAATGGATCCCCACTCAGATCACGTTGACGCCCTACCTGGACATTTGGACCACGGTCCCCTTGGCCAAGTATTTCCTCAACAGTGTGATCGTGACGGTGAGCGCGACGGTTCTGTCCGTCAGCATCGCGGTGTTGGCAGCCTATGCGCTCTCCCGGATCGATTTCAAGGGCGCAAGAACATTTCGGCTGATGGTTCTTTCGACGCAGATGTTTCCTGGCATCTTATTCCTGCTGCCGTTGTTTTTGATTTTTACGCAGCTGGAACGGCTTGTAGGGGTGCAGCTTAACGGCACGTATATTGGCCTGATTATCACCTACATGACATTCTCTTTGCCCTTTTCGATCTGGATGCTTGTGGGATTCTTCGCCGCAATGCCGAAGGAATTAGAAGAGGCGGCGATGGTGGATGGACTTGGCCGACTTGGTGCGCTGATCCGCGTGGTGCTACCGGTCGCACGTCCCGGGATTATCGCCGTCGCGGTTTATTGCTTCATTACGTCGTGGAGTGAAGTGCTCTTTGCAAGTGTGCTCACCAACGCCGATACCCGCACCTTGTCGATCGGTCTTCAAGCCTACGCATCACAGACGGATGTCTATTGGAATCAGATGATGGCGGCCTCGGTGGTTGTCTCGATCCCAGTATTAGTCGGGTTCTTGTTTGCGCAAAAACATCTGGTCGCAGGATTGTCTTCCGGCGCGGTCAAGTAAAAGCTAGAAAAGGAATAACATGTCCAAGTTGAACAGTCACCAGGTCGCACCGTCCATGCAAAATCTGAGGGTTGGCGTCATTGGCGGCGGGTTCATGGCTAAAACGCATGCGCAAGCGATCCGACGGGCTGGCGCTCAGCTCGTCGGGGTTCGATCGAATGGTGATCAGTCAACCCAAGCTGCATCCCGTGCCTTGGGCGCAACCGCAATGCCAAACATCGACTCGCTCCTCGAGCTCTGCGATGTCGTACACGTGACCACACCTAATGCCCTGCATGCCCAACAAGTTGCGTCAGCATTGGAATCCGGCGTTGCCGTTGTTTGTGAGAAGCCTTTGGGGGTCAGTGCCCAGGAAGCAGAGCACTTGGTGAAACTGGCCAAGGACGCTAACGTCATCGCCACAGTTCCTTTCGTCTACCGGTTCCATCCGATGGTGCGTCAAGCCAGAGCGCACGTTAGGGAGGGAAAACTGGGCAGATTGCTGACCGTTCGGGGCGAATACTTCCAAGATTGGATGCACTCGGTCGCTGACAGCAACTGGCGCGTTGAACAATCACAGGGAGGCGCCTCGCGTGCCTTCGGCGACATCGGATCGCACCTTGTCGATCTGCTTGAATTTATTTCCAGTGAGCGAATCGTGCGCATAAATGCGGCAACGTCGATAGCTCATGAACATCGTGGCGGTACACAGGTGGACACCGAAGACGTAGCGGTCTTGAGCGTCCAAATGCAGTCGGGAGCCATCGGCAGCCTGATGGTTTCGCAGGTCAACGCCGGACGGAAAAACACGTTGAACCTCGAGCTTTCAGGCGTCGCTTCCGCTATTGAATTTGTGCAAGAGCGACCCGAAGAACTGTGGATCGGGAAGTCGGATGTCTCCCAGATCTTGTCTCGGCAGAGCACCGAGCTGAGCGAAGATGCCGCCCGGCTCTCGGTGGTGCCAGCAGGTCATCCCATGGGATACCTTGATGCCTTCGCCGCGTTTGTAGCCGACACTTACACCGCAATTGGCGGGAACCAGCCCGAGGGATTGCCGACTTTCCTTGATGGCGCGCGAGCCGCTTCTTTGACCGAAGCCGTACTCCTGTCTGCTCGGAGCGGTCAATGGGTTGATACGAATGAATAAGGGAAGAGAACAGATGAACGCAACGCATCCGGTCACATTATTTACCGGTCAATGGGCAGATATGCCTTTTGAAGAAGTCGCCCGCCTTGCCGCTCAATGGGGGTACGACGGCTTAGAAATTGCGGCCAGCGGAGATCACTTGGACCTGCTGCGGGCCGATGAAGACGATGACTATGCGCAATCTCGCCTCGACATTCTGGACAAGTACGGTCTGAAGGTTTGGGCCATCTCAAACCATCTGGGTGGTCAGGCCGTATGCGATGATCCAATCGACTTCCGGCACCAAGCAATTTTGCGTGACTACGTCTGGGGAGATGGCGACGGTGAGGGGGTTCGTCAACGTGCGGCAGAAGATATGAAACGATCTGCGAGAGTTGCACGAAAACTCGGAGCAGACATCGTGGTGGGATTCACCGGCTCCAAAATCTGGCAATATGTGGCAATGTTTCCGCCGGTACCCGGTGAGGTCATCGAAGCTGGATACAAAGACTTTGCCGATCGCTGGAATCCCATCATGGATGAATTCGATGATCATGGCGTGAAATTCGCGCTCGAAGTGCACCCCTCGGAAATCGCCTATGACCATTGGACGACGGTGCACACCCTCGAAGCGATCGGGCACCGTGAAGCATTCGGGTTGAACTGGGATCCAAGCCATATGTTCTGGCAGGGAATTGACCCGGTCGGATTCATTACCGACTTCGCCGACCGGATCTACCATGTGGATTGCAAAGACACTCGGCTGCGCACACCCAACGGTCGCAACGGTATCCTCGGTTCGCATCTTCCATGGGGAGATCCGCGGCGCAGGTGGGACTTTGTCTCCACTGGCCACGGAAACATCGATTGGGAGGACGCGTTTCGTGCCTTAGATTTCCATGGCTATCAAGGCCCAATTTCTATCGAGTGGGAGGATGCCGGCATGGACCGGCTGCATGGGGCGGAGGAAGCAGTGAAGTATATCCGCCAACTGCTTTTCAAACGTCCCGCAGCTTCATTCGATGCGGCTTTTTCCCAGCAGTAAAATCGTAGAGGCATCACGAGGTCGACTCGCTGCCCGAAGTGGAGCAGAATTCAGTTGCCCTCTGGGCCTAAATTTCACCGGCAACACCAAGCGTTGCAGGTGATGGTTATCGGCGTCCCCGAATACGCGCGGTCAGCTCCGCTGCGGTGTGTCGGATCTGTGCAACGAGCGGTTCCCAGTGTTCTTCGGGGACTCGATGGCCCAAGAAAGTGACTGCAACGGCTGCCACCGGCCAGCTATTTGCATCCAGTATTTCAACGGCAACGGAATGGAATTCCGCGGTGACATCCCCACGTTCTACCGCGAATCCGCGTTCTGTAGTCAGATCTAGCTCGCGGCGTAACTGCTGATAGGAATTAATCCCGCTATCTTGCGCGCGATTGCTGAAACTTGATGTGCCCGGGTACAGCGCACGAACCTGTGACTTCGGTAGTGCAGCCAGAATCGCGCGACCCGAGGCGGTTAAATGCGAAGGCAGGCGCACCCCGACGTCGGTGACCAGCGAGGGGCGTCCCTTGGCGCGTTCCTCCACAATATAGAGCACATCAGACCCGTGAAGGACTGCTAGGTGGGCGCTTTCGCCCACCTTGTCCACGAGCTGCGCAATCAGTGGCGCTCCGAAGCGGGCCAGAGGTTCCTGCCTGGTGTAAGCGCTAGAGAGCTCGAAAGACGATACCCCTAAACCGTAGGCTTTCTCTTCGGGGTAATGGGCGATAAATCCTTGCTCGAGCATCACGTTCAGCAGCTGGTAGACACTGGACCTGGGCAGTTCCAGCAGTTTGGCGATCATCGCCGCCGGGGTCGGCGACTTTCGGCTTGCGAGTAAACGCAAGACACGGAGCGTATTCTCTGCTGCCGGAACCTTGCTGCCCATTACTGACCCCTTAGTCGAAAACGCTTATCTGCTAGCGAACTCTAGCAAGAGTCAGAGCCAAGGAGCGTTATAGTCCCTAGGAGATTTGGTCCTGAAAAGACTCGTTGAGTTGTTCTAGCCTCGGCGGATTGGCGCCAGAGACCAAAACTGTCAGCTCCGAACAACGAGTTGCCTGTGCCAGCGCAGCCTCTAACTCCGTTTCGTCTAATGTTTCGTGCTTCGTGGTGAGCGCCTGGGCCAACGAACTATTGAGCAGCCCATGGAGCAGGCCAGACATGAAAGCGTCGCCAGCGCCAATGGAGTCCACTACCTTCACCGCACGGGAATGGACCATCACTTCAATATTCTTCGTGCGGGCAGTAGCGCCACGTGCACCAAATGTCATGACGGCAAGTTTGGCGCCGCGTTCCAATATATGGTCCAGGATTCGCTGGCAGTCCCATCCGGGGTAGAGCCATAGGGCATCGTCATCGCTGAGCTTGACCACATGGGACAAGCTCATCAATTTTTCTACCTGCTTCAGTGCCGCGGAGCGCTTAGGAATTAGTTGCGGGCGCAGATTTGGATCATAGCTGCGCAATTGCGATGCCGGGGAAGCTTGGAATGCTTCCAATACTTTCTCGCATCCCGGTGCCATCCATCCGGCGATCGAACCGGCGTGTAGAAGTTGTGCCTCGGAGCTTGGAACACCGCCAGGAAGCTCCCAGGACAGATCGAATTCATAGCTCGCGTCGCCAACGCCGTCTACGGAAACCGTTGCGGAGTTCGTGGACCGCTGCGAGTAACTGCCCGCGGCGAGTGCTACACCGGAATCGTCGAGGTGCGCGGCGATCAATTTGCCGTGAGCATCCTCGCCAAGCTCTGTATGCAAGGTGACCTGATGGCCTAAACGGCCTAGACCCACCGCGACATTCATCGGGGAACCGCCCGGATGCGCCACGCCATCAACGATATCGGCTAGAGCTTCGCCAACCACCTGTATCTGTGCCATGACTCGATACTACGGAAAATCACCTAAATAGCCATTTCCCGAGCGTGGGATCGGCCGATATTGCGCGGAACCTCACAAATGGGCCTCAAACCCGGAGAAAATTGGTGAGCTATGTCCCGCTGAGGAACCTGATATTACCGATTCGTTGAACCGCCAGAGCCCCCTCGAGGATCTGGACTCGGGGGAGCAGGGATATCCGGCCAGCTGAATGGTGAATGTTTCAGGATTCAGCTGGCCGGACGAATCAATAGCGTGCTACTTCAACGTTTAACCGGTAGCCGCGCTTGATGACGGTGGTGATTAGGTCCGGGTGCGGGAGCGTGCGCCGCAGGCGGCTGAGGGTCATGTCTAATGCGTGCTTCGAGGACACCGCGGGCAGCACAGCACCCAGTTCATCGCGCGAGACGACCGAGCCGCCGGCCTCCAGCAGGCAGCGCAGGATCTCGGTTTGAGCCGGGGTGAGTTCGCAGCGTTCATCGTTCAGGCTCAATGTTCGGCCGCGCAGTTCGCAATCCCCGAAAACCGTCGGCGAGCTGAGTGTGCCCATCGCGCTTAGATGCTCAACCAATTGCAGAATCATCGCACCCATGCGGTGGCGTTCGGGAACTAACGCGCCGTGCACACCGGCGAGCTGCAGCGGGGCCGCAGTTACCGGGCCCACTGTCGCCACCGCAATGCGTTCGTTCAACGAGCGGATCAGCGCCTGGTGGCGGTTTCGCGTGCGGGCTGCGGCGAACAGCGCATGCACGCTCGGCGCACTGGTGAAGGTGATCGCGTCGAAATGGGCGGCGCAGATGCCTTCGATCAGCGACGAAAGATGCTGATCCGAACTGGTGTCCAGCCACCGATAAGGCTCGACCTTCAGGACCCGCGAGGCACCCAGATCCCGCAGGGATTGGGTGAGCCCATGATCGCTGTCCGCATGTAGCTGTACCGCCACCGCTTGGCCCGCGATCGAATGCGACAGCATTGGAAGCAGCCCGGCCGTGGTGCCGTCTTGGGCGACACCGGCCGCGTGGAACCCCAGGGCGCGCACCGCGCCGTGGGCCTTCGCTCCGCGTACGAAGAGCTTCGCTGCCTTCATGGACTGGCAGAGCTGGTGGCCTAGCCCAGCTGCCTCAGCCGAATCGAACCAGCGCCGCAACCCGTAGGCGGTGGAAATGATGACAGCTTCGGGGCGCAACTCGATCAGCTTCCGGGTCTGCTCCACGAGCAACGCCTCATCGTCCAGCGGCGCGAGCTTCAGCAGTGGTGCGTGGGTGACCTCGGCGCCCCGGCGTTCCAGTGCTTCGATCAGTTCGGCCGAACGCCGGTCACTGGTCACCGCGATCCTGAAACCGGACAATGGCAGGTTTAGCGTGCTCATGCGTTGGCTCCCGCATTGGCTAGCTCGTCGGCCAGCAGTTTCTGCGGCAGGGCCGCCACCTCGCCGATGACAATTACCGCCGGATTCGCGCAGCCGCGCGCCCGGGAACTCTCCGTCAAGGTCGCGAGCGTTGCAAAGGTGGTGCGTTGGTCCCCGGTGGTCCCGGATTCGATAATCGCGCAGGGCATGGTGGTCGCCATGCCCTGGCGCAGCAGGCCTGAGACGGTGCTTTCCAGGGTGCCCATGCCCATAAGTATGATGATGGTGCCACCCAGCCCGGTGAGCTGCTCCAGCTGTCGCTCTTCCAATGGATCGTGTCCCGAGATCACCGAGAACACCCGGTTTACACCGCGTGCCGTGACCGGGATGCCGGCGGCGGCGGGAACAGTGATGCAGGAGCTGAGTCCGGGAACCACGCTGATGGCAATGCCTGCCTTGGACGCCGCGGCCATCTCTTCGAATCCGCGGCCGAACACGAATGGGTCCCCGCCTTTGAGCCGGACCACGTTCGAACCAGCTTGAGCGGCGACCAGCATCCGCTCTTCTATCTGGGATTGGGTGACCTTGTGGTGACCTGGTTGCTTGCCGACATCCACAATAACCGCCTGCGGGGCGAGCCTCCCCACGAGGTCGCCGGGACCTAACCGGTCAACGAAGACTATGTCGGCGTCGGCTAAGGCGGTGACCGCGCGTACGGTCAGCAGATCCAGCGCGCCGGGGCCACCGCCGACCAGGGTAATCTGGCCGGTTTCGGCGACCGGTTGCCGGATCAGAACGGGAAGTCCGCCTCGCTGGGCCGACTCGCGCAGCGACTGGAACCGCTCGGGGGAGGCATCGCAGATGACCAGCAGGCTTGCGGTGTCAAGAACAGCACGTCCGGCTGCCGAAGTATCCACGGAAAGCACGTGCGCCCCCTGCGCGGTGAAATGCTCGGCAGCCCTGCGTGCCCCGCATGAATCTCCGGCGAGCAGGAGTGTGCACCCGGTGACCTCGAACGCCAGGCCGCTCATCGGATAAGCCCCGCCGCGAGAATGCCGGCCCGGTGGCTCGTGCCGGCGGCACAGCAAGTGTCGTGGCTGCCTCGTGGCTCGGCGCTGAATAAGCCAGTTTGCCTGTCATAAATCCTTCTTCTGCTCAACTCTTCGTTGACGCGGCGAGCAGGCAGGCAGTCGCCGTCAGTTAAGGTTGTTCGTTCGATTGAACGGTTTGACATGGGGAATCAGCTCCACTTGGATCGCGATGGCTCGATGCTGACAACACTATCCAGGAACCTTTACCCAGGAATTTCCCATTTGTTTCCATAGGAATAATTCATACATAAACTAGACGAGATTTATGGGGGTCGTGTTTGAGGTACTTCGCACCGGCATCTGGATGCCACCTGGTGCCGGTGAGAGGGGATTTACCTGGACGCAACAGAAACTTGCGATTAGCTGTAACACGCACTTCGTAGACTGGATTCACCGGCTCGTGAAAACGAGCGTCGAAACTATGAAAGGCAAGACCAATGGGCCTACTCATTGCCCGCGGATCCTGGCAGGCCGACGGAGCCAAGTCGAGCCACCGGCCGAACCAGCCATTATTCGGCTCGGAGCGCGACACCGCCCCGCGAATAGCCGGAGCACGGTAACGCCGCGTGAGCCGGGGATCAACGTCAGACCCGCAAACCGAGTCCTTGGTGGCCGTCTCGCACGGCACCAGCGACCCGGCAGGCCAACAGGCCATCACCGCCTTGGTGAATGAGATCCGCTGCGCGGCCACCGTGGCCGTACACCAGTCATTCGTTGACGTCCAAGAGCCCCGGGCAAGTACGCTGCTCCTCGGGCTGCCGGACAAAGAACCGCACGCGGTCCTCGTGCCGCTGCTGCTTTCGAGGGGCGTGCACGTCGAGCAAGACCTCAGGGAAGCGGCAGCTATTCGGCCCAATACTCGCATTGCGCTGGCCCTCGGCCCGCACCCGTCGCTCGCTCTGGTTATCGAGCACCGACTCGTGCAGGCCGGATGGCTGCCCGGCGAATCTGTCATCCTCGCCGGTGCCGGGACGCGCCTGGCCCAGGGCGTGCATGACTGCCAACAGGTTGCAGGCCTGCTGGCCGACCTGCTGGGCGTGCAGGTCACCGCTGCCTTTGTGGCTGCGGCGGACCCGTCCCTGGCAGTGGCGGTTCTCGCAGCTCGGACTGCGAACCCGCGACAACGCGTGGTCGTTGCCAGCTATCTGTTGGCGCCAGGCTACTTCCAGTCTCTGGTCGAGCAATGCGGTGCAGATTTGGTCAGCGCGCCGTTGCTTGCCGCAGATGCTCCGGTGCCTACCGAATTGGTGAATCTCGCGCTGGAACGATTCACCGCGGCCCAAGCTTAGACCGACACCAGAATCCTCTACTTGCCCGTTGGTGCTAAGCACGGCACAGTGGAAATATGCAGTCGCTCTTTGATGACGGCGCCTTGGAGCGCCGGCCCCACACGGTGCGAGCCGGCGCGGTGCACGTGCCCGGCTGGCTGACCCGCGAGCAGCAAGACTGGATCACCGAACGCTTTCTAGCTTGGGGCAATGGGCCGGTTCCGCCGCATTCCACGCTAGTGAACGGGCACCCGATGAAGGTCAAGACGGTGTGCCTCGGATGGCACTGGGGAAACTACACTTATACGCGCACCGCCGACGACCTCAACGGCCAGCGGGTTCCGCCGATGCCGAACTGGCTCGTGCAGCTGGGGCAGCGAGCGGTGCTTGAAACTACCGGAGACCGAGCCAAAGCGAGGGGGTACGACCCCGACGTGGCGATCATCAATTACTATCCACCCGGCTCGACCATGGGCATGCATCAGGATGCCGAAGAGAAAGTCAATGCGCCGATCGTCTCGTTGTCCATTGGCGAGAGCGCGAACTTCAGATTGGGGAACAATGAGACGCGCACCAAGCCTTATCAAGACGTGCGCTTGGCTTCCGGCGACTTATTTGTCTTTGAAGGCCCTGCCCGTTGGGCCTTCCATGCGGTGACGAAGATCTATCCGGGAACTGCCCCGGCCGACTGGTCGCTGGGCAGCGGCCGAATTAATATCACGCTGCGTGAAACGGGCATGGGCTAAGCCGTCATTCGGAGGCCAGATCGAGAGTGGCAATGACGGCTCGATGATCGGAATCTCCCACTGCCAAAGTGTCCGAGGAGCCGATATCCAGGCCGCGGACCAACACGTGATCAATTCCCAACATGGGCATCGGACGGTTCGGCCAGGTCATCCCAAACCCCCAATGCTCATGTGGCACCTTGTTGAGCTGATTCGAAACCGGCTGGAAATGGCGGTCGGTATTCGTTGCATTGAAGTCGCCCAATGCGATAATTTTCGCGCTTCGATCGGCGGCGAGAGTGCTTCCCAAATTAGCTAGCATCAGGTCTCGCTCCGTGTGTTCCAACGGGCGTGCGGAAGCCACGTGGACCGCGTACACGGTCACGTCCCCGGCATCGGTTCGCACGCGTAGCTGCACAGCCCGCGCCCAACCCAGTCCAAGGTCCAACGGCTGTTCATCGAGGATCTGATACTTGCTGTAGACCCCCACTGTGCCCACGGTGTACTGGTGCGGATGAGTTTCTTTCAGAAGTGCACCGACTTCGCCGGCTTGGCCTTCGCCTAGCTCCTGCAGGCTGATTAGATCCGCTCCCTGCGCGGCGAGGTCTTCTGCGGAGCTAAGCGCCCCATCTTGGTGCACATTCTGTGTGGCAACGGTGAACTTGGCAGCCGGTTCAGGGGCATTCGCTGGCAGAAAAGCTGCGCCAAAGATCCAAGACCAGGCTACCGCCGGCAGCAGGAGCACCAAAAAGGAGATGCGGCCGCGTGCAACTAGCGCCCAGAGGAATAACATTGGGATGCCGAGGCCTAGCCATGGCGCCAAATTGTCCAGAAACAGTCCGAGCCCACCGCGTTCGGGGAAGCTGCGGTGGGCAACTAGCACTATGGTCAGTGCCAAGGACAATAGAACTATCAATAACCGAGCGGCCATTCGGCCGGCGGTGAGGCGATTATGAGCTGCATGGGACATGAGAATTCCACATTGCCACAAGTTCTTCGCCGAGCCGTGGATTGAGCATGGAATACCCGCGTCGAGTTCCGTGTTGAGCACCCGAGAGATATTGTCACTACGATTGATACGGGCGCCAACGTAGCCGTGCCATCAACACACCCGAATCGCAGCAAAGTAAGAGGCCCCCAGATGAACCGTTTAGCGCCCCCAAGGTATTTAGAAGGCAGGACCCTGCTCTTCGCGATTATTGCCCTGGGCATGGGTGGCTTTGGCATCGGTGTCACCGAGTTCGCCATGATGGGTCTGCTTCAAGAAGGCGCCGAAGACTTGAATGTCACGAATTCCCAGATGGGACTCGTGATCAGCACCTACGCTATTGGCGTGGTTGTCGGCGCTCCGCTGTTGACCGCGCTCGCCGCAAAAATCCCGAAAAAGCGTGCTGTGCAGCTATTGATCCTGCTCTTTGCCGTGGCGAACCTTTCCTCATTCTTCGCGCCCGATTATGGCACCATGCTCATAACTCGTTTCCTTTCCGGACTACCTCATGGAGCCTACTTCGGATTAGCGGGTGTGCTGGCAGGTAACTTGGTGCCCGGCAGCATGCGCGGGCGAGCCATCGCCTGGGTAATGCTGGGTCTTTCGGTGGCGAACGTCGGCGGTGTCCCATTGGTGACCCTGTTGGGGCAGGAAGTCGGATGGCGTTCGATGTTCCTCGTTGTCACCGCCGTGGGTTTGCTCACCTTTGCGCTGATCACCGTATTCGTGCCACTACGAAAGGCCGAGGCGGGAGCGAGCATGCGTCGCGAGCTTTCGGCACTCAAAAGCGTGCAGGTCTGGTTGGCTATGGCAACAGGGATCGTGGGCTTCGGCGGGTTCTTTGCGGTCTACTCCTATATTTCCCCAACGCTTACCGACGAAACCGGACTGAACATCGTGCTGGTCCCACTGGCCCTGGCGCTCTACGGGGTGGGCATGGTAGTTGGTTCGTTGATCGGTGGACGATTAGCCGACTGGTCGGTATTTGGGGCGATCAAGTTGGCCAGTGTGCTGATGGTGGTCAGCATGCTGGTGTTCGCCGCCGTTGCCTCGTGGGTGATCCCGACCCTCATCATGGTGTTCGTCCTCGGAAGCGTCGGCTCGCTGTTGATCCCGAGCTTGCAGACGCTATTGATGGATTCGGCCCCTCATGCGCAGTCGTTGGCAGCTTCGCTGAACCACTCGGCGCTGAACGTGGCCAATGCCCTCGGCGCTGCTCTCGGTGCGATAGTGATCACCGCGGGCTTCGGCTACCGGGCCCCATCCGTGGTTGGTGCCGGACTTGCGGCCTTGGGCTTGCTGATCGCTTGGATTACGCAGATCCGTGCGCAGAAGATCGGGCTGGTTATCGGCGCCGCAGCAGTTCTCGAACGGATTGACGAGCAAGAAACACGCTAGACCACCAAAACTGATGGGTGTGGGGCATGGACCCATAGGCCTATGCCCCACACTCAGCTGCAATAGGTTAGCCCTCTTGGCTTCCTACGGCGCCAATGTTGAACATCCAGCACACTCCGAACTTGTCGGTCAGCATGCCAAATGAATCGCCCCAAGGGGCTTTGGCCAAGGGCTCATCGATGCGCGAACCTTCGGAAAGCTTCTCCCACCAGTCCGTAAGCTTCGCTTCGTCGGCTGGGTCGGTCGCATCGTTACTCAGGGCAATCGTGCCGTTTCCGGTCACATTCATTTCCGGCATAGCATCGGCGCCCATCAGGTGCAGCCCGCGATCGACAAACAATGAAGAGTGCATGATCAGGTCGGCGGTGGCAGGATTGCCGTCGTTCATTCCTTCTTGGAATGTCATGGCGGAGTATTCTCCGCCGAAAATGGAGTGGTAGTACTCCATCGCTTCGCGGGCGACGCCGCCGAATTGCAGATAAGGGGTCATAGCTACGGACATTGGGAAGTTACCTTTCGCCGAAGTTCGTAAGACGGATCCGTCCACGAGGCACATTCTTCCACCGGAATTCGTGGATGGGAAGTGTAATTGTGATTAGCCTCTCTGAATGCCGATTGGTATTTATCTGCAGGCTCCGGTAGAGTTATATCTCGGTTCGGAGGTCCAAAAGACCGCAGGAACTAAACCTTCATCTGGGGGTATGGCGCAGTTGGTAGCGCGTCTGCATGGCATGCAGAAGGTCAGGGGTTCGAATCCCCTTACCTCCACAGATTAAAATCCCGGTATCACTTGCATAAAGTGATACCGGGATTTTTTCGCTTAAACCTCCGCAACCCTTCGGCGAATCCGGAAAGGATCTGTCGAATTTACCCGCTGGACAACTAGCCGTGCTGCGGGTTTGGGTCCCCGATATGTCCCTCGGCGGTGGCATCCAGTACACGGGCAACAAATCCCGAGTACTCGCCCATGTAGTGAGTCAGGAATTCGGCCGTCGAATGATTCAACACATTTCCTTCGGCATCAAAGTCTTCCTGATTGAATGCAAGATAAACCTCAGGGGAGTTCAGCTGCGGGGCGTCGAGGAAACTGAGCACGCCACGCATTGAAGACTGCATCACCGCGGTGCCGATGGCGCCCATCGAAGCTCCAACCAGTCCACTGGGTTTGCGGGCGAACGAATTAGTGCCCCACGGACGTGAACCCCAATCGATCGCATTTTTCAATGCACCGGGGATCGAGCGGTTGTATTCGGGGGAAATGAATAAGAGCCCGTCAGATGCTTCGATGGCTCGTTTGAGTTCGACACCAGCAGCAGGGAAATCCTCGTCGTAATCGTAGCTGTAGAGCGGTAGATCCTTGATCGGGATTTCGGTGAATGTCAGGTTTTCCGGGGCCAGCTTGATCAAGGCCTTGGACAACGTACGGTTGATGGAATTCGTGGCTAGCGAACCGACAAAATAGCCGATGTTGTACTGTTTCATGTTCCCAGTTCACCACCAGAGTCCACATCCGTCCAGAGAATTTTGACTAGCAAAATAGCCTCGCACAATTCCCCAAGGCGCAACAGAATAGCGCACGCCTTATACGTGCGCCACTCCGCAACGTCTCAGGTCAGTGACTACTGCAAGGGTTCTTCAGGGTTTGGCAGACGATAAACTTTTTCATCATCTACCGACTGCACCCCTTCGACTTGCTGCAGCTGGGCGCGCAGTTCTTCATCGCCGTGACCGATCACCTGACCCAGCGTGCCAAGTACCTTGTTGATCCGCAGCCCGGAGGCTTCCAGCGAACTGACTACCTGATCGATCCGCGCGGTGTAAGTTGCCGTCACGGTCACGATATAGGTGTGCGAGGACGCTGCCCGATCATCCGATGATTCGCTCATGATCTTTCAGTCCTAAGCTTCGGCCGGTGGTGGAGCTTGGGTGAGGCCTGATCCAACATCTACGGAGAACAGCTCTAGGCGCTTGGCCTCTTGGACGAGCTCGGCCCACAATTCACGTGCCCTGAAGCCGGTGGCCTCGGCAAGTAGCGCAGCGATGCCAGCCACATGCGGCGTAGCCATGGAAGTGCCGCTGATGGTGTTGTATTTCTCGGCTCCGGGCCAAGAGGAATAGATCGCAACGCCGGGACCGGAAGTATCGACCTGCCCGCCGCGACCGGGCAACGTGCGAGCCGAGAAATCGGCAATGCTCAACGTGTTGTCCAGTGCGCCGACCGCCATCACATAAGGACTGTTAGCTGGTGCTCCGACGAAGCCAGGGTTTCCCTGAGAGCGCTGGGCGTTATTACCTGCCGCAGCGATGATCAGCGAGCCGAGTTCCAGCGCCCGGCGCCCAGCGGTGACATAAGGCGGATGGACTTGTTGCACATCGGCCCCCAGAGACATGGAAATCACCTGGCATTCGTTTTCCAATGCCCAGTCGATACCGGCCAGGATGGTTGCGTCGGACCCGGATCCGTCCGAACCAAGCACCTTGCCCGCATAGATATCTGACCCGGAGGCCACTCCGTAGCCGCGGCCATCGGCCAAGGTGCGTGGGCCGCAAGCGGTACCGATGCAGTGGGTTCCATGCCCGTGGCCGTCTTGGGCATCTTCGCCCTCGACAAAGGATTTTGATACCACAGTGCGTCCGGTGAAGTCTGGGTGAGCTAGGTCAAAGCCGGTATCCAAGACAGCTACCTTGATGCCGGCACCGGTGTATTCGGAGTTGACTGCGCCTACCGCTTGCAAACCCCAGGTTGCTTGGTCGGTGTCCTCGAAGGAATCGGTGGGTTGCGGGGTGGGAACTGCCGACAACGCGTGATACACCATCTCGGGCACCACACGGGTAGGCATCCGCCGGCTGGCGCAACGTGCCTGGAACTCGTCGAGTTGCTCGGCGGCGCTACTGACCACGGCGATGCCGAGCCGCGGGAAATACTCGGTCAAGCTATAGCCTTCGGATTCAAGAATCTGTGGGACCTCCTCGGCACGCGCACGGAGTCCGATAGATGTGGACTCTGTCTGTTCGGCCGAATCGAAGACCAGCACATAGCGGCCTGGAATCGGGGTAGCGCTGGATCGGAGAAAGGGAACCTCTGGGGTGAACATGGTCGACTCCTTCAGAACAAGTCAGCTTCCAGCTCCGCGCCGCTGGGTGAATTCATCCGCTGCCGAAGCTGAGGTTACTTAGCACTGTACCGGGCTTGGTGTGCGTGTCACCACGATTTGGAATGAAAGTTTTCGGTCTGCGGACTCCTGGGATGAAATTGTCAAAAGCCCTAGTAATTTGCGGTGGGGCATCGCTCGATACGGATGAGATTAAATTTCGCCTCGAAGCGTGCCGTGCAACTGAGATGAATTTTCTCTCAATAACACGATGTCTGGACTTGCGGATTATGTGCCGGGAGTCAGTGAAAAACTGCGGTAATTCCTATGTGAGATCGTCACTAAAATTTTTCTTCGATTCCGCAAACGTACTTGTCAAGCGATAATCATTGGTCAACCGAAAGAGATTTCGAATTTTCGCACCAGCGGGTGTATCGGAGGGTAGATCGCTTGCCCCGGGGCGCAGAACTTTCATGGATCAAGGGACTAATTTTCCCGACGCCACTTGTATCTTAGTCCGCAACGCATAAGGGTGTTAAAGCATAGGACAACATTCGCAGCGAAGGATAAAGGACGATGACGCGAAATATAGACGAGGTCGAACCTCCCGAGAATCCGGATGAGACCGAAGCGCAAGATCCTGTTTCAGACTCCCCGCATACCGCGCCGATTCCGGTGCATATGCACATCGCAGAGAACGACACCGACGCGCAGATCACTGCAAAGCTGCTGCGCCAGGGCGTGCGCCTGGGCAAGGGCGGGATCGCCCCGGCGGTCTTTTGGCCGGCACTGATCGTAATCCTCGCGGTCGCAATTTTCGCCATTGCGCTGCCGGACGCCGCGGATACAGTATTCAAGGGCGTCCAGAACTGGATCGTAGCGAATCTGGGCTGGTACTACATGCTGATCATCGGCGGATTCGTGGCCCTGGTGATCGCCATCGGCTTCTCGAAGCTTGGCCGGATCACGCTGGGCAATGACGGGGAGAAACCGGAATTCGGTTTGTTCAGCTGGTTCGCGATGCTCTTCGCTGCCGGCATGGGCATCGGTTTGGTCTTCTATGGCGTGGGAGAACCGCTGACCTATGCCACGGTGGACCCGAAGCCGGGCTGGGAAGGTAGCGAAGCGGAAATCTCTGGCCTGGCCATGGCCCAGACCTTCATCCACTGGGGCCTGCATCCTTGGGCCATCTACGCGGTCATCGGTCTGGCCCTGGCCTACGCCATCCACCGCCGCGGCCGTCCGGTCTCGATCCGCTGGGCGCTGGAACCGGTGCTCGGAGACCGAGTCAAGGGCTGGCTGGGCGACGTGATCGACGTGCTGGCCATCTTCGGCACGGTGTTTGGCATCGCGACATCGCTGGGCCTGGGCGTGCAGCAGATCAGCTCGGGGCTGCAGTCCATCGGGCTGGTGGATTCGGTGGACAACACGTTGCTGGTCACCCTCATCGTGGTAATCACCTTCCTGGCCACCATGAGCGTGGTCAGCGGCCTGGGCGCAGGCATCAAGTGGCTCTCGAACATCAACCTGTCCATGGCGGGCCTGCTGATGATCAGCGTGCTGCTGCTGGGACCGACCTTGTTCTTGTTCCAGAATTTCGTGCAGTCCCTGGGCGTGTACCTGGCCAACTGGATGAACATGACCTTCGATGTGGGCGCCTTCCAGCAAGGCGAGGCAGCGCAGACCTGGTTCTCCAGTTGGACGGTGTTCTACTGGGGCTGGTGGATCGCCTGGGCCCCGTTCGTGGGCATCTTCATCGCCCGCATTTCGCGCGGGCGCACCGTGCGCCAGTTCGTCATGGGCGTGCTGCTGGTGCCGACCATCGTCGGGTTCCTCTGGTTCTCGGTGATGGGCGGCGCCGGGCTGTACCGCCAGTTCTTCGGAGCTGGGGACATGGTCCAGGACGGTGCGGTGTCCGCGGAAGGCTCGCTGTTCCAGGTTCTCGAAGCCCTGCCGCTGGGCACGATCCTCTCGGTCATGGCGATCATCCTGGTGGCGATCTTCTTCATCACCTCCTCGGACTCCGGCTCGCTGGTTGTGGACATGCTGGCCTCCGGCGGCCACCCGAACCCGCCAACCTGGTCCCGCGTGCTCTGGGCGGTGCTCGAGGGTCTGCTGGCCGCGGCGCTGCTGATGGCCGGCGGGCTGCAGGCGCTGCAGGCCGGGTCGCTGGCCACGGCGCTGCCTTTCAGCATCATCATGATCCTGATGGCCGTGGCAACGGTCAAGGGGCTGCGCCACGAAAGCCGGACGCTGGAGATCATCGAGGCCAAGATCCGCCTCGAGCGGGTCACCGAACACGTCTCCGACGAGCTGTGGGGCGCACTGGACGACCAGCCGGAACTCCGTCGATATGTTGATGACCGCATTGACTACCGGGTGACGCGCTCGCGTGGCGTTTTTGGCCGACGTGATGAAAGCAGCGGCAAAGGACAACACAAAAAGGGAACCGGGCAGTAGCAAAGGCTCTCGGTAACTTTCAACGTCGGCTGGCGAGCTGACCGCATCTTGCGGTCAGCTCGCCAGCTTTTTCGTTACCAGTAGCTGAACTGCGCAAACCTTGCCAACGGGGCCATCGAAGTGTGAGGATCGAAGAGGTAAGCACTATTAACTGACGGTGGCAGCATGATTTCCGCCGACGGAAGCTAAGGGGTGTTCGATGGGGCAAGAATCAATCGTCATCGTTGGTGCGGGTCTTGCCGCAGCCAGCGCCGTGAAGGAACTGCGTAGCCTAGGGCACGCAGGAGCGATCACCTTGATTGGCGAAGAACAAGAATTGCCCTATGAACGGCCGCCCTTGTCAAAGGGTTACCTCCAGGGCAAGGAGAGGCTCGAAGACTTCACCGTTAATACTGCGCAGTGGTATGAGGAAAATGAGGTAGAGCTGCGGCTCGGGGTGCGGGTTGAAAAAATCGACCGGAAAAACCAGACACTAACGCTCAACGACGGCAGCAACGTCTCTTACGAGCAATTGGTCTTGGCCACCGGTGCCCGCCCAAACCTCGGGGGAGCCCATCCTTTCGCTGGCCATGGACTACCTGGTGTGCACGTATTGCGCACCGTCGAGCAGGCACATGCACTGCGCGAATCACTGACCGAAGACACACAACTCGCAGTGATAGGTTCGGGCTGGATCGGCATGGAGGCCGCAGCGAGCGCGCGCTCCCGGGGAGCTCGCGTCACCGTGTACTCCCCGGACGAAGTCCCGCTTGGCAAAGTCTTCGGAGAACGCTTCGGACATCACCTGCTAGAACTGCATCAGCGCAATGGGGTGGATGTACGCACAGGCACCCAGGTCGAGGCGATACAAGAAACCGACGGGCACCTGGAGATAGTCAGCAGCGCCGGAACCAGCCGCGCCGACGTGGTGCTCCTTGCTATCGGTGCGGTCCCGAATATCGAACTAGCACAGCAGGCGGGACTGGAGATCGACCGCGGGGTGATTGTCGATGCTGCACTGCGTAGCTCGGATCCGAGGATCCTCGCCATCGGAGACATCGCACAGGCTTTCAACAGCTCATTGCGCCGGCAATTGCGGGTAGAGCACTGGGATAACGCCATCCGCCAAGGCAAGCTCGCCGCCGCGACGCTGGCTGGGAAGGACGCAAGCTACGATTGGGCTCCCTACTTCTTCACCGACCAGTTCGATTTGGGTATGGAATATGTCGGCTATGCGGCGCCGGAGGACACCACCGTGGTGCGCGGGGACACTGAATCGGGGGAGTTCATCGTCTTCTGGTTGGACGGCGGAAGGCTCACCGCAGCGATGAATGTGAACATCTGGGACGTAAACGAGACCTTGCGCGGGCTACTTGGAAAGAGCATCGCTCCGGAACGACTCGCCGATCAGTCGGTGGAGCTGGGCGAGCTCTGAGCCTCGCTGCGTAATTGCTCGGAGCGCCGGAGCAACGGTGGGACCCGGAGGGAGAGAGATCCGCTGTCCCCGGCGAACACCGATTCTCCGGAGCGCAGTTCGCAGGATTTCGCGCCCATCGGCATGCGTCCGGATCGCGGTGTCGGGCGCACCCGAGACCACCGGGCGGGGGATCACCCAGGTTCCGAATAGCGCCCGGAAACCCGTCGTGCCAGTCCAGATGGTGATGCAACAGTTGAGCTAGAGGACCGCGCGCACCGATGACTCGAAATGAACGATATGCTCCAGCGCCAGGTTCTCGGCGGCCTGAACGTCGCCGTCAAGAATGGCCTGGAGCAAATAGGCATGCTCTGAAATGTGCTCATCAACCGTAGGCAGCCGATTCAGTGTCATGCACCAGATCCGCGTGGCTAGGTTGTCCAGCCGAATGAGCGTTTCTTCGAGGTGGTGATTGCCGGCGGCGCGATAGATCAAGCGGTGCACCTGGAGATCGTTCTCCATCAGCTCGCGGCGCGCGTTGTTGGAGTTCAATGCGCCGACCGCCATGATGGTTTCTTGCATCTGAAGGCGGGCGACTCCGCCATTCAGCGCGGCGGCTTTTCCTGCCGCCAGAGGTTCCAGTGCCTGGCGTACTTCGGTGATATCTGCCAGTTCGGTAATATCCACGCGCGTGGCGAAGGTTCCACGGCGCGAGTAGGACTGCACGAGATGGTCGACTTCCAGGCGCTTGAGTGCCTCGCGCAGTGGGGTGCGCCCAATGCCAAGTTCTTCGGCTAGCTGGCCTTCGTTGATAGGGTCGCCCGGAGCGATATCCATCATGATGAGCCGATCGCGCAGTAGCAGATAAGCGCGTTCGGCCATTGACTCGGCGCCAGCAATAAGTTGAGCGGTCGTGGTCATCTTGTCCTCCGTTTTCCCGGCGTTATTGCACGGAATGCTATGTGCCAAAAAAATTACAGCTAACCCATTGACCGAGGTGTGACTCTCATCATACAGTGAATCACATATTGATATATCAGTTGTCGGCAATTCATACATTTAGGAATGGCAATGACTCAAACTACATCCCTTGCAGCAGACTCGCTGACCGAGGATCTCGGGATCCTTGATCCAGAGATTGCGCAGCGTATCGATGCCGAGTTGGCTCGTCAGCAGCGTGGCTTGGAAATGATCGCGTCGGAGAACCACACCGCGCAGGCGGTAATGCAGGCGCAGGGTTCGGTGCTGACTAACAAGTACGCCGAAGGCTACCCGGGCCGCCGTTACTACGGTGGGTGTGAAGAGGTTGACGTTGTTGAGACGCTGGCTATCGACCGTTTGAAGGCACTGTTCGGTGCGGAGTTCGCGAACGTTCAGCCGCATTCCGGTGCTCAGGCTAACGCTTCGGTGTTCCACGCGTTGGTTCGCCCGGGCGATACCGTGATGGGCCTGAATTTGGCTCACGGTGGTCACCTGACTCACGGGATGAAGATCAACTTCTCGGGTCGTTTGTTCAACATCGTTCCTTACGGTGTGAACGAAGAGACCTACGAGGTCGACATGGACGAGGTCGAACGCCTTGCTGTGGAGAGCCAGCCGAAGATGATTGTGGCTGGTTGGTCTGCGTATCCTCGTCAGCTGGACTTCGCTCGTTTCCGCGAGATCGCTGACAAGGTCGGCGCGTACTTGTTCGTGGATATGGCGCACTTTGCTGGTCTGGTTGCTGCTGGTTTGCACCCATCGCCAGTGCCTCACGCACACGTGGTCACTTCGACCACGCACAAGACTCTTGCTGGTCCTCGTGGTGGCATTATTTTGACTAATGATGCTGATATTGCCAAGAAGATCAATTCGGCGGTGTTCCCTGGTCAGCAGGGTGGTCCGTTGGAGCATGTGATTGCTGGTAAGGCGGTGGCCTTCAAGATTGCTGCCTCACAGGAGTTCAAGGAGCGTCAGGAGCGTACGTTGGCTGGGTCGCGGATTTTGGCTGAGCGTTTGACTCAGGCTGATGTGGCTGCCAAGGGCATCAGTGTGTTGACTGGTGGCACCGATGTGCATTTGGTGCTGGTGGACCTGCGTAATTCGGAGTTGGATGGCCAGCAGGCTGAGGATTTGTTGGCGCAGGTGGAGATCACGGTGAATCGTAATGCGGTGCCGTTTGATCCGCGTCCGCCGATGGTGACTTCTGGTTTGCGTATTGGTACTCCGGCGTTGGCGACTCGTGGTTTCTCTGAGGCTGCGTTTGCTGAGGTTGCGGAGATTATTGCGCAGACGTTGATTGCTGGTGCTGATGGTAATACTGGTGTGTTGCCTGAGTTGAAGGATCGTGTTCTGGGCCTTGCGCAGGCGCACCCGCTGTACCCAAACTTGAAGAAGATTGGAGCATAATCATGGCTGATCTGCTTCCCGAGCACCCAGAATTTCTCTGGAATAACCCGGACCCCAAAAAATCCTACGATGCCGTAATTGTCGGCGGCGGCGGGCACGGACTTGCTACTGCCTACTACCTGGCCAAGAACCACGGCATGACCAATATCGCGGTGTTGGAAAAGGGGTGGCTGGCCGGCGGAAACATGGCCCGCAACACCACCATTATCCGTTCGAACTACTTGTGGGATGAATCAGCAGGCATCTACGAGCACTCCCTGAAGCTCTGGGAGCAGCTGCCCGAAGAACTTGAATACGACTTCCTCTTCTCCCAGCGCGGTGTCATGAACTTGGCCCACACCCTGGGGGACGTGCGCGAATCGGTGCGTCGCGTCGAAGCGAACCAGCTCAATGGGGTCGACGCCGAATGGCTCACCCCGGACCAGGTCAAGGAAGCCTGCCCGATCATCAATACCAGTGATGACATCCGCTACCCGGTCATGGGAGCCACCTGGCAGCCACGTGCAGGCATCGCCAAGCACGACCACGTTGCCTGGGCCTTCGCCCGCAAATGCAACGAAATGGGCGTAGACCTGATCCAGAATTGCGAAGTCACTGGAATCATCAAGGACGGCAACAGGGTCACCGGTGTGAAAACCAACCGCGGCACCATCCTGGCAGGCAAGGTCGCCCTGGCTAGTGCAGGGCACTCCTCGGTAGTGGCCGAAATGGCTGGCGTGGATCTGCCCATCCAGTCCCACCCATTGCAGGCATTGGTCTCCGAACTCTTCGAACCGGTCCACCCAACGGTGGTCATGTCCAACCACATCCACGTCTACGTCTCCCAGGCGCATAAGGGCGAACTAGTCATGGGCGCGGGCATCGATTCATACAACGGGTACGGCCAGCGCGGTGCGTTCCACGTCATCGAGGAACAGATGGCGGCCTCCGTGGAACTCTTCCCGATCTTCGCACGAGCCCACGTGCTACGTACCTGGGGCGGCATCGTGGACACCACCATGGACGCCTCACCGATCGTTTCCAAGACCCCGGTCGAGAACCTCTACGTCAACTGCGGCTGGGGAACCGGCGGCTTCAAGGGCACCCCGGGCGCAGGCTGGACCTTCGCCCACACCATCGCCAACGATGAGCCGCACAAGCTGAACGCACCTTTCTCGCTGGAACGCTTCGAAACCGGCCACCTCATCGACGAACACGGCGCCGCAGCCGTGGCCCACTAGGAACAGGGGAACCAACTCATGATGCTGATTGACTGCCCGAACTGCGGGCCACGCAACGAAACAGAATTCAAATTCGGGGGACAGGCCCACGTCGCCTACCCGGCAGATCCACATTCGCTCAGCGATAGGCAGTGGGCACAGTACCTGTTCTACCGCAAGAACCCCAAGGGCATCAACGCCGAACGCTGGGTCCACGCAACCGGCTGCCGCAAGTGGTTCAACGCCCTGCGCGACACCGTCACCTACGAATTCAAGGCCATCTACCGGGTCGGCGAAGCACGCCCGGTACAAGAGAACATTGCGGAAGGCACCCGATGAGCAACACCGGTTCATACCGTTTGAACGCTGCGCACGCAGCCTGCGCCAGGGTGGACTTCGAGCAGAACCTCGACGTCACCTTAAACGACCAGCCGCTGGCGGCCCTGCGCGGTGACAGCCTGGCCAGCGCCATGCTCGCCTCCGGCATCCGCAGGGTAGGGGACTCGCTGTACCTGAATCGTCCGCGCGGCATCTTCGCCGCCGGGGTCGAGGAGCCCAACGCGCTGGTCCACGTCAACGCCCGCCACACCAAGGACGTCGGCGAATCAATGCTGGCAGCTCCCGTGGTCACCGCGGTCAATGGCCTCAGCGCGCGCACCCTCTCTGGTCTGGGCGCGATGGATCCGGCCAAAGACGAGGCCTACTACGACCACGTGCATGTGCACACCGACGTGCTGATTGTCGGTTCCGGCCCGGCGGGCCTGGCCGCGGCCCGTGAAGCCACGCGCAGCGGAGCCCGCGTGCTGCTGCTCGACGAGCGCTCCGAAGCCGGCGGACGCCTGCTGGACTGCGCAGCGGAACAGATCGACGGCATCGACGCACGGGAATGGGTCGCGCAAACCACCGCAGAGCTGTCGGTGGCTGAAGAAACCACGCACCTGCAGCACACCACGGTGCTTGGCAGCTACGATGCGAACTACGTGATCGCCGTGCAGCGCCGCACCGCGCACCTGGATGCGGCCCCGGCTGACGGTGTGTCGCGCGAACGCATCTGGCATATCCGCGCCGGGCAGATCGTGCTGGCCACCGGTGCCCACGAACGCCCGCTGGTCTTCGAGAACAACGATCGCCCCGGCATCATGCTCGCCGGCGCGGTCCGCTCTTACCTGAACCGCTACGCTGTGCGCGTTGGCCGGCAGATCATGGTGGCCACCACCAACGACTCGGTCTACCCGCTGGTCGCCGAGCTGGCCGCCAGCGGTTCGGTGGTGGCAGTCATCGACGCGCGCGAGAACGTTTCGGCCGCCGCCGCCGAGGCCGTCGGCGCCGGGGTTCGGGTGATCACCGGATCGGTGGTCGTGGACACCGAGGCGGGCAGCAACGGCGAGCTGTCCGCCGCCTGGGTTGCCAGCTTGGACGCGGCGAACAACATCGGCGAAGCCACCCGCTTCGAGGTGGACACCTTAGCCGTCTCCGGCGGCTTCAACCCGGTGGTGCACCTGCACTCCCAGCGCCAGGGCAAGCTGGTGTGGGACAGTACCGTGCATGCATTCCTGCCCGATGCCGCCGTGGCCAACCAGCACCTGGCCGGGTCGCTGACCGGACGCTTCGACACCGCCGGGGCACTGTCCACAGGTGCCGCGGCAGGTGCCGCGGCGGCCACTGCCGCGGGCTTTGAAACCATCGCCCGGGTGCCCGAAGCCATCGAGGTGACGTTGGGCGAAACCCGCCCGGTGTGGCTGATCGCCTCGCGCTTTGGTGAAGACGCGGAGCATTACAAGTTCCACTTCGTGGACCTGCAACGCGACCAGACCGTCGCCGAGGTGTTGCGCTCCACAGGGGCAGGCATGCGTTCGGTGGAGCACATCAAGCGCTACACCTCGATCTCCACCGCCAACGACCAGGGCAAGACCTCCGGGGTGGCAGCGATCGGAGTGATCGCCGCAGTGCTGGGCATTGAAAACCCCGCAGAAATCGGCACCACCACCTTCCGCGCCCCCTATACGCCGGTGTCCTTCGTGGCACTGGCGGGGCGTAACCGCGGTCAACTGCTGGATCCGGCGCGCATCACCGCGATGCACTCCTGGCACCTTGCCCAGGGAGCCGAATTCGAAGACGTCGGCCAGTGGAAGCGCCCGTGGTACTACCCGCAACCAGGTGAAACCATGGACGCGGCGGTCTACCGCGAATGCGCTGCGGTGCGCGAATCGGTGGGCATGCTCGACGCCAGCACACTGGGCAAAATCGAAATCCGCGGCAAGGACGCGGCGGAGTTCCTGAACCGCATCTACACCAACGGCTACTCCAAGCTGAAGGTCGGGATGGGCCGCTACGGCGTCATGTGCAAGGCCGACGGCATGATCTTCGACGACGGGGTGACCCTGCGCCTGGGGCAGGATCGTTTCCTGATGCACACCACCACCGGTGGCGCCGCGGATGTGCTGGACTGGATGGAAGAATGGGCGCAGACCGAATGGCCTGAGCTGGATGTGGTGTTCACTTCGGTGACCGAGCAGCTGGCCACCGTCGCGGTGGTCGGCCCGAATTCCCGCGCGGTGATCGCCAAGCTGGCCCCGAACCTGGACGTGTCCAACGAGGCCTTCAAATTCATGGCCTTCGAGGACACCACGCTGGCCAACGGTATTGCCGCCCGGATCAGCCGAATCTCCTTCTCCGGCGAGCTGGCCTTCGAAATCGCCGTGCCAAGCTGGTACGGGCTGCGTACCTGGGAAGCGGTGTACGCTGCCGGCCAGGAATACAACATCACCCCGTATGGCACCGAAACCATGCACGTGCTGCGCGCTGAGAAGGGCTTCATCATCGTCGGGCAGGACACCGACGGAACGGTGACCCCGCAGGATGCCGGCATGGAATGGGTGGTCTCCAAGGTCAAGGACTTCATCGGCAACCGCTCCTACAGCCGCCAGGACAACCAGCGCGAGGACCGCAAGCAGCTGGTCTCCGTGCTGCCGGTGGACAAGTCCCTGCGCCTGCCAGAAGGCGCGGCCCTGGTGTCGGCTCAGGCCCTGGCAGAAAACGGGATCACCCCCATGGAAGGCTGGGTCACCAGCTCGTACAATTCCCCGGCATTGGGTCGCACCTTTGGCCTGGCACTGATCAAGAATGGGCGCAATCGCATTGGCGAAGTGCTCAAAACCCCGTACGGCGGCCAACTGGTCGACGTCGTGGTCTCCGAAACCGTACTCTACGACCCGGAAGGCAGCCGCCGAGATGGCTAAGCACAGTGTTATCGAACCAACCACCGAGCTGCGCCGCTCGCCGGCGGCGCACCTGGAGAAGACGATGGCCGCGGCCACCGTCGCCGGGGAACGCGGCGTATCATTACGCGAGATTTCTTTCGCCACCCAGGTCTCGCTGCGTGCGGTTCCCGGTAGCTCAGCGCACCGGAGCCTCGCCGCAGCCACTGGCGTGGGACTGCCCTCCTCGGTAGGCGAAGTCGCCGGGAACGTGGAAAGCACCGCGGTATTGTGGCTGGCGCCGGATGAATTTGCGGTCTTCAACGCCGCCGGCGAAGAATTCACCACCGAGCTGCTCGAAGCCCTGGGCGAGGAATCAGGCCAAGTCACCGACCTCTCGGCGAATCGCACGGTATTGGAGCTGACCGGGGAAGCGGCATCGTTGGTGCTGCGCAAGAGCTGCCCGGCCGATCTGCATCCGCGCAGCTTCGCGGTCAACCAGGCGATCACCACCACGCTCGCGAACGTGCCGATTCTGCTCTGGCGCACCGGGCAAAACAGCTGGTACCTGATGCCGCGTGCCTCGTTCACCGAACACGTGGTGCACTGGCTGGTCGACGCAATGGCCGAGTTCGCATCCGAACCGGTAATCTAGCCACAGAACGATCATGAATGCCCGGCCTCGGCCGAGTGCTAGAAGGCTTCTGGCGGGCCGGTCCATTTTCGGACCGGCCCGCCAGCACGCCACGACCCGGATTCAATGTTGAACCACGGAAGGATTCCCGCAATGGGCGAACAAATCCGACATGTGCTGACCCTGCAATGCCCCGAGGGCATGGGCATCGCACACGATGTCACCGGCTTTTTGGTGAAGCATGCGCGCACCATCGTCGAACTGAAGCAGTACGACGACATGTCCGCCGAACGCTTGTTCATGCGCGTGGACTTCGCCGGCGAAGCCGTGCCCGGGCTGCTGGAGAAGATGCGCGAGGAATTCGCTCCTATCGCCGCCGAAAGGCAGATGGACTGGCAGCTGCGCGAACGCGGCACCCGCACCAAGGTGCTGATCATGGTCTCCAAATTTGAGCACTGCCTCAACGACCTGCTGCACCGCGCGCATACCGGGGCCTTGCCCATCGAAGTGGTCGGCGTGGTCTCCAACCACCCGGATCACCGTTCGCTGGTGGAATGGCATCAGGTTCCCTTCCACCACATCCCGGTCACCAAGGACACCAAGCCGGCCGCCGAAGCAAAGCTGATGCAGGTCATCGATGCTACTGGCACCGAATTGGTGGTGCTTGCCCGCTATATGCAGATCTTCTCCGACGAGCTCTCCAATAAGCTCTCGGGACGCACGATCAACATCCACCACTCCTTCCTGCCCTCCTTCAAGGGCGCCAAGCCGTATCACCAGGCGTGGGACCGCGGGGTCAAAACCGTCGGCGCCACCGCGCACTACGTGAACGCCGAGCTGGACGAGGGTCCGATCATCGCCCAGCAGGTCCAGGAAGTGGACCACACCTATACCGCCGAGGACCTGGTGGTCGCCGGACGCGACACCGAGGCGAAGGCGCTGTCCAACGCCGTGCGCTGGCACTGCGAAGGACGCGTGTTCCTCTGGGGCAACCGCACCGTCGTGCTGCGCTAAGCCAACGGCCATCATGCGTGCCCGGCTGACGAAGCCGAGCACGCATGATGGTTCCCCGCCAGGGGATTCTAGTGCGCCGCTGGGCCGCACTGCGTGGTGATAAAACGGCTCAATGCCCACTTCGGACCGAGCTTCTGGAACAGGTAGGGGAAATCCGCCCACTGCTCGGGAATAAGATTTTGCCCATTCATGCCCCACTGGCCGCCGTCCGCATTCAAGCATCGCAGCCTGTCGTGAATCCGGTATTCAGCCTCGAGATCCGCCGCCCGCCGCAGCGCATCCTCGATGGCCGACGGAAGCAAGGCAAGAATCAACGCGAACAATTCCGGGCTCACCCCGGCCTTTTCCCACCGTGCGGCGTAGTCGCGCCAAATATCCACGCGCAGCGTCCCGGTGCCATGAAGCAACCCGCGGCTGGCCAAATTATGGCCCATGAACTGCGCGAAATTTCCGGCGTAGGTCCCGGGTGGGTTGTAGGGATGGTCCAAGAGCACCCCGGTCCACCGCCGCTCCCAGGCAAGCCGCGAGCCCTTGGCTGCTAGTTCGGTTATTGGCAGGCCATAGGCGTCAAGCTGTTCGGTGTGAGACATATTTGCTTCCCTTTCATCGACTTGTCTGCGGATGCTCACCGCGGACCGGTTCTTCCTCTGGGGCACCCCGCTCGCTGAGGAGGGTTGCCGCGCAACTAGCCAGGTACTTGACGCTGCGACTCTTGAACCTGCTGACCACGCTAGAACAGCGAACCGACACTTTAGCGCTGGCCGTATCTCGCGCGTTCCATGTCCCTCGCCGAAGGCCTTCACCGGTGAGCACCTTCGGCGTAGGATATGGCACACGTAGTGCGCGCAATCCGGTCCTGAGCTCGGCCCGGTGGCGGCTTCTTATCTTGGGGATGAAGGCCGCGGATTCCTGCCCTTGAGGGCACGAACCTCCATGGCGACCCGTCCTAACGGGTTTTTTGCGCTGTGTTCCACGCATAGCGCGCAGGATGGAAACAGGGGACATTCCAATGAATGGCAAGAAGAAATCCAGATTTTTGGCTCTCACCACCGCTGCCTTGGCGGGAGTGGCGCTGATGCTGGCCGGCATGGCACCGGCCTCGGCGCTGGTGCCAACTTCGCGATCCGGCGATTCGGAGACCATCAACTACGTCAACCTCGGCGACTCCTACTCGGCGGGCTTCGGCTCGGGAAACATTAAACCCGGGCCTTTCCCGGATTGCCTGCAAACCACAGGGGCAACTCACGTCACCATGATCGACGCGCTACGCGGCGTGCAACTAACCGCAGATGCCGCCTGTGCAGGTCTGAACACAGCGCAGATTACGGCTACTGCTGCCGCGATAGCCCCGCAACTGGCGCAAGCAGATCTGGTCACTCTCAGTTTGGGCGGAAATAATCTCCAGTGGGGGCAAACGGTCGCGGCCTGCAGCACCCAGGGCACCGCCGCGAGCTGCCAGCAGATGCTCAAGCTTGGCTACGCCTCCATGCCTGCCCTGCGCTCCGAGGTCAGCGCCACGTTGCAGCACATCGATGCGGCAACTCGCGCAAAGATCCTGGTTGTGGGGTATCCGCAGTTATTCACCACTTCTAATGGCGACCAACCGCTGATCACGGCCCGCAACGCCCGGGAGCTGAACAAGCTGGGGGATACGCTGAACCGGAATATCAAGAAGGCCACCAAGGGTTCGGACGTGTCTTTCGTTTCGGTCACCGGCGCATTTAAGAACCACGGACTGGGTGCCGCGGATTCCTGGATCAGCTTTAATCTGGCGAACCTCGCCGATCCATTTAACCTGCATCCGACGAGCACCGGCTACCAGGAGGGCTACTACCCGGCAGTCAAACGCCATATCAACCTGAAAAAGCTGGCGCACAACCAGGAACGCCAGAATAGGTATTCGCGTTAGTTGCACCAGCAACGCTAACTTGGACGGCGAGCACTGCGGGTCCCGAAAACGCTCGGGGCCCGCAATCGCGTGCCCTTGCGGAAAACCATCCTGACCGGACAGCTTGCTGACTGCGGATCGCGAAACTTGCGGACAACTCACACGGACGCTGTCATACTGTCCATAGCGACGCAATCTCGTTGCGGCGGATGAAAATCCGCACTCGGCACGACCCGTGGGAGTCATGATGACTGAGCGTATTTTGTTGGTTGGCATTGAACCGGGACAGGCACCGGCGGTCCTCGAAGCCGTCATCGAGCTGGCCGAGACCACTGGCGCGAAGATCATGTGCCTCTACGCGGACTCGGGCCGATTCGTTACCGAACGCCTGCCCACCGGAGAAATAGTCGAAGACACCACTTTCGACGGAGACGAACAGCTACCGCAAGACTTCTCTCCGGCGCTCGCCGAACAGCTTTCCCGGGCCTTTTCCGGGAAAAAGGTCAGCTGGGCGGCACGCACGGTCGCCGGAGATCCGGCCAAAGCCCTGATGCGGGTGGCCGAAGAGCTTGACGCGCAAATGATCGCCATCGGCACTCGGCGTCCGGGGCTGCGCAGCAGGATGGAAGAGCTGATGGATGGTTCGATCGCCGTCGCGCTGACCCATCGCCAATCACGCCCGGTGCTCGTTGTCCCGCAGGTTCCCGGCTTCTTTGAGGAGCAGTCGGCCAAGTCATGAAACTTCGCTCGGCGGTGAAAATGTTTCTCCGGCTGGGCCGCTGGCCTACGATGAAGCCATGACTCGGCGTAACGTAGATCTTGCAATCATTGGCTCCGGTTCCGGCAATTCGCTGATCACCGGATATTGGGATGACAAGCAGGTAGCCATCGCCGAAGGCTCAACTTTCGGCGGCACCTGCCTGAACGTCGGCTGCATCCCGACGAAGATGTTCGTGCGCCCCGCCCATTTGGCCCGCGGGACCGAGGAAGCTGCCCGGCTTGGCGTGCAGATGGCCGTGGAGAAGGTCGACTGGCTGGCCATCCGCGACCGGATTTTCGGCCGCATCGACCCGATCTCTGCAGGTGGCGAAGACTACCGGAAGCGGCTTGAGAACGTAGAGCTCATCTCCCAGTTCGTCACGCTGCGCGAAGGCAAAACCCTGCGGGCCGAAGACGGCACCGAGATCACCGCCGAGCAGCTGGTCATCGCCGCCGGATCCCGCCCCATCATGCCAGAGCTGGAAGGCATCGACCTGGAGGGGGTGCACACTTCGGACACCATCATGCGCCTGGAGAGACTTCCCGAACGGCTAGTGGTCATCGGTGGCGGCTACATCGCTTGCGAGTTCGCCGCAATGTTCTCCGCACTGGGCAGCGAGGTCACCCAGCTGGTTCGTTCCGGTGCGCTGATGCGCCACCTGGATACCGAGATCCGTGACGCCTACAACGCAGAAGCGAATGCCCACTGGCAGGTGCGGTATCACACCGAAGCACAGGCGCTGCGCCCGGCCGACTCCGGGCTGGACGTCGAGCTCGAGGTGGAAACCTTGCGTGCCGACGCGGTGCTCGTGGCCATCGGACGCATCCCGAATACGGATCTGATCGGGGCGCGGGAGTCCGGCCTGGATCTGCACGAGGACGGCCGGCTGAAGGTGGACGAATACCAGCGGGTGCTGCGCGGCGGACAGAGCGTTATTGGCACCTATGCGTTGGGGGACATCAGTTCCGAAACGCAGCTGAAGCATGTGGCGAACTACGAGGCGCGGCTCGTCGCCCACAACCTGGAGAATCCGGGGGCGCTGCGCAAGAATTCCGATCGCGCTGTCCCGGCGGCGGTGTTCACCCACCCGGAGCTTGCCACCATCGGACTCACCGAGGAAGAAGCGCGCGCAGAGCTCGGCGCGGAGCACCTCACCGTGAAGACGCAGAAGTTCGGGGACACCGCCTATGGCTGGGCGATGGAGGACCGCACCGGTCTATTCAAGGTGCTGGCGGATAAGCGCACGGGCAAACTGGTTGGCGCGCACGCCATGGGGCCGGAAGCTTCGAACCTCATCCAGCCGGTGATCATGGCGATGAATCTGGGCATCGATGCGCACACCGCGGCTACCGGACAGTACTGGATCCATCCGGCGCTGATGGAGGTCGTTGAAAATGCCTTGCTCGGTTTGGACGTCCCGGATTCGGGGCTGCTCTAAACCTCGAAATACAGCTCCAGGTGCAGCTTGCACCCGGGGTTGAATAGCGCCGCGCAGGCAGGACAATTGCTCGTGCCCAAATAGTCGGTGACGCTCAGCTGCTCTCCGCAGACTCCGCAGAGCACTGCCGGTTCTCCGAAGCGCTCTGCGGGCCAGAGCTTCACTTGGTGGCCGGCGACTTCCGCGTGGCACAGGTGGCACGGATAGTACTGCCCGCAGCAGAAGTGCTTGATGGCGATGACGTCGATGTCCTGATGGTAGTGGGCGCAACGCGTCTGCGGGTCGACCTCGACCCCGATGACGGTGGGCCTATCGCTCATCTGCTCTCCTGTTCCATCATGCCTGAGTCCGTGCGCTGGCCTTATCCTGTCGTGAACCGCACATCGCACGCGTAACCTGAAATCCATTGTGCATTGCTGCACGCTCGATGTGCGAAAGAAGGGCCCGTTTCGGCGCCGCAAAACCTACTTTCCAAGTGTGATCTAGGACATACTCGTGATTGATCATCACAGGTGGGGTTCGAATCCGAACCTCTTGGCTGGAAGGAAAACCATTGGTATCCGAAACCTCAACCAAGGCCGAACGCAAGGGGCTTCGCCGCGTCGTCTCTGCCTCCATGGCCGGCACCGTCGTGGAATGGTACGAATTTTTCCTCTACGCCACCGCCGCGACTCTGGTCTTCAATAAAATCTTCTTCCCAGACGCCGGCAACGAGCTGGATAACATCATCAAGGCGTTTCTGACCTACGCGGTCGGTTTCATCGCACGCCCGATCGGCGGCATCGTCTTCGGCCACTTTGGCGACAAGTACGGACGCAAGCACCTCTTGCAGATCGCGATCGTGCTCGTCGGTGCGACTACCTTCCTCATGGGTTGCCTGCCGACCTTCGACGCGATTGGCTATGCGGCACCGATCCTGCTGATCGTGCTGCGCTTCCTGCAGGGCTTCGCCGTCGGAGGCGAGTGGGGCGGTGCGGTATTGCTGGTTGCAGAACACGCGCCGAATAAAGAGCGCGGTTTCTGGTCCTCGTGGCCGCAGGCGGCGGTGCCGATTGGCAACCTGCTGGCTACCGTCGTGCTGCTGCTACTCTCCGCCACGCTCAGTGAGGAAGCATTCCTTGCCTGGGGCTGGCGTGTGGGCTTCTGGCTTTCGGTAGTGATCGTGGTGGTCGGCTACTACATCCGAACCCGCGTCTCGGACGCACCGATCTTCCAGGAGGCCAAGGCAGAGCTGGAACAGAACGCCGCCGCCGGCTACGGCGTCAAAGAGGTCTTCCGCCGCTACCCGCGTGGGGTGTTCACCGCCATGGGCCTGCGTTTCGGCGAAAACATCATGTACTACATGGTCGTGACCTTCTCCATCACCTACATGGCCACCCAGTTGAAGATGGATACCTCCACGATTCTCGGGCTGATGCTGCTGGCGCACATCTTCCATGCGATCGTCGTGCCATTGGTGGGCCGGATGACCGACACCCGCGGCCGGCGCCCGGTCTATGCCAGCGGCGTGATCTTGATGGCCGTTTGGGGAGTGGTTGCCTTCCCGCTGTTCAATACCGCAAACGACTTCGTGATCCTGTTGACCATCACCGGCGGCCTGGCCGTGCACGCGCTGATGTATGCCGGACAACCGGCGATCATGGCCGAAATGTTCCCCACCCGAATGCGCTACTCCGGGGTCTCACTGGGCTACCAGGTCACCTCGATCGTCGCCGGGTCGATGGCGCCGATTATCGCTACCTTCCTGCTGAAGGTCTACGGGTCCTGGGTGCCTGTGGCCGGTTACATCGTCTTCGCCGCGCTTGTCACCATGGTGGCCGTCTACTTCATGAAGGAGACGAAGGGAATTAGCCTGGCCGCGATCGACGAGCAGGACCGCATCGATACCGGGTTGCTCAACGACAAGGAAAAGATCAAAAAGTAGAGGTCTGACAACGGCCGGCTCCGATCCAGGGGCCGGCCGTTGCCGCGCCCGGACATTGTTCTCGAAATCATCGCTGCGTACCATCGCATGTCCGGAAACAGTGGGTGGTTCGTCACCGAATTCTTTGTGCTGGGTTGCCTACTCCCATAGCTAAACTGTCGGTTGCTCGCGGGAGAATTGAACATGGGACTACAAGACATATTTCAGAGCGACGATGGGATTCATCGTCTTCCGCTGAACCCTCCAGGGCGCCGGGATGCTTCCCACCCTGATGGGTTGTTATCCTCCGTGGTTGAACATGAGAAGTACTTTAGCCAGATTGCCGCGCTGGCCACCGAGCTCTATTCCCTGGCGCCGTTGCATGATCCGGGTTCGGGGCTGGTGCGGCTGCAGAGGCTTGCGACGCTGCGGCGCATGCTTGATGCGGCGGAAGCGGTGACTCTTTCGGACTCGGTGGAGCTGGTTGCGCAGGTTGTTGCGGAGAACGGTTGTGCGGATCCGAATACGGAGACCGAGCAGCAGCGCCGTGAGCGGATCAGCGCGAATTATTATGGGGTGGATCCTGCCTCGGAGCAGATTATCCGTTCGAATTTCATTGCCGAGGCCGCGGTCGCGTTGCGGGAGTCCGAGGAGAAGGTCCGGGCGAAGTTGTTCATTGCCGATGGGTTGCGTCATTTGTGCACGGATACGTTGGATGCGTTGGCGGCCGGGGAGATCACGTCGAAGGCGGCGAAGGAGATTGTGAAGCAGGCTCAGGATTTGGGGGCTGCTGATATTGAGCGGATGGAGCGGGTGTTGTTGCCGATGGCGAGGACTGCTTCGGATGCGTCGGTGGGGCAGCGGGCGCGGCGGATGCATGATCGGTTGAATCCGGTGTCGGCGGAGGATCGTCATGAGGCGGCGAAGGAGTCTCGGGCGTTGACGCATTGGAATGAGGCGGATGGGATGGCGGCGTTGAAGTTGCGGGCGCCGGCGGCGGATATTATTTCGATGGTCAATACGGTGAGGTATTTTGCGCGGCATGAGGTGGATCCGGAGGATTCGCGTACGCAGGCGCAGCGGGAGGCGGATATTTTCCGTGATGCTTTGCTCGATGGGTGGCCTGCTGGGGGTGGGACGCCGTTGAAGGCGCGGGTGGCGTTGACTATTCCGGCGGTGGAGGCGTTGGTGGATCCGCGGCGGGGTTTGGCGGAATTGGAGGGGTATGGTCCGATTCCGGTGGGTGCGGCGTTGGTGTTGGCTAAGGATGCTCCGTCGATGGTGCGGGTGTTGACTGATCCGTGGTCGGGGGCTGCGATGGATGTGGGGCGGAAGAGGTATCGACCTTCGCGGGCGTTGCGGGATTTGTTGCGGGTGCGGGAGGTGTGTTGCTGTTTTCCGGGGTGTCGGCGTACGGCGGAGTCTTCGGAGGTTGATCATGTGGATGATTGGGCCAAGGGCGGGCATACGGACCGGAATAATACGAAGTTGTTGTGTAAGCGGCATCAGATGTTTAAGCATGCGTTGGGGTGGCAGTCGGTGTATCGTCCGGATGGGTCGGTGGGTTGGCGGACGCCGCATGGGTTGGTGTGTGTGGAGTTGCCGGGCAGTGTTCAGGTGGTGCAGGGCTTTGATCATGTTCATGATCGGGCTCCGGTGTTGGAGGTTGAGCTGACTGATCGGGTGCGTCGGGTGTTGGGTTGGGTGGATCCGCCGGATCGGATTGCTGGCTAGTTGCGTTGTTGGGTGAATGATTTTTTCGTTCACTGCTGCTGGATCAGATCATCTATAGAACGTTTATTTGCTGTTTTCTGTTTTCTGGTTGCTGGTGCCGGTTACTGGTGTGTGCGGTGTCCGGGGTTCGGTGGTTGAATGAAAAATATTTTCAGTCAGTCGCTTAGCTCGTGGGCATGGGCGATGTGAAGAGGCTCCATGTTTTGTGTAGGCAGGGTGCTGGCATGTTCCATCGCTAAGCGTTTGCGCAGCCGCATGAGAGTGAATGAAAAAATTATTCACTCGCTCTTACGACCGTTTCGAACAACTGGGTGTTTGGCCAAGGCCCCTTGAAGTCACCGCCTGGAGGCGCTTGTGAACACCAGATGGTCAGGGTTTGGGCTGAGTCAACGCCGTCCCCGATATCTGCCGAGACAAGAAGCCGTCAGATTCTCCTCTTAATCGCTTTGCCTGTTGCTCGATCCGGTAGCGGGCGCATCACGGCGCTCACCGGCATGGGTACTAGGTTTGATCGGTTCTGAATGTCCACTCGCCGCGTTCCGCAGTCATTGCAACGCACATAGATGACGTAGCCGATCGAGGTTGGGTGCTTGGACTCGGTGATCCAGCTGTGCTCGTGAACGTTAGCGAACGATGTCTTTTGCTGTGATTCGATGTTCTGTTTAATCTGCATTCTTCTACCATGGTGTAATGGTGTTATGCATCTCAACCCTTACGGAGAATATGCGGTGCTACTAGCCGCCTCGCTCGCCTCGTTCTGGCCGGAAAACCGTTCCGGAATCGTCTCTCGCGCACGTGAGTTCGGAATGACGGTTCCCTTCCCCGAGGAAGCTGGCGACTATGATGCCGTTCGCCGTGTCATTGACGACTGGCTGACCGTGGTGGATGCGCCGGACCCGCAAGAGCGTGCGCGCATCCTCAATGAGCACATGGCCGCCGCATCTGCGTATCCGCGGCTTACCGACCACGATGATGAAGGGTGGCATTTGCACTACCGGGATGCGGACGCTCGCGCCTTGCCGCATGTGCTCTCGGCCGTCTTCAGCGTGGGAACGGCCTTGCATCTCACGACCCGTGGGATGCACCGCTTGCACCGCTGTGCTGCGGGATCGACTCCGGGGGATCCCTGCACGGCGGTGGTGGCCGACGTGACGCGCAATGGCCGGCAGCAGTATTGCTCGGTGCGCTGCGCGAATCGGGCGGCTGTCCGCAGGCATCGTGCACGAGCAGCGATGGGCAGCGGCTAGTGCCGGCCTAGATGCAAGCAAAGGGCATCAAATACGAGGCTAGCCTCTTCCTGGAAATAGCCCCACTATCAGGAAGGGAAGGGCGGGATGAACCAGGCGCCGTTCGCGGCGGCGTCGTTCAGCGCACGCACCGTCGCCTGCACCGCCTTGTTGCGCAGCGCTTCCTCGCGGCCCACCAGCCAGTACTCCGAGGTGAAGGAGAACTGATCGTGCAGCACCGGCACCAGGTTAGGGTACCGCTCGGAAAGGAATACCGGCAGCAGTCCGAGTCCGGCATGGTTCATTGTCGCGGCGAATTGCACGGCGATGCTAGTGGATGACACCGAGCGACGCATCGGTGGCAATAGACTCGTCGCATCGTCGAGCTTGTCCACGGTTAATGCTGTATCGATGTAGTAGTTGAGGTAGTGATCGCGCAGGTCCTTCAGCTCAGTGGGATTGCCGTGGCGTTCCAGGTACTCGGCGGTCCCGTAAAGCCTCAGCTCATAGTCCAACAGTTTTGAGGAAACTGCGCGGCGTACATGCGGTTCGCCGATAACGATCTCCAGGTCCATGCCGGTGCGTGTCTGCCGTGCCCGGGTGGTTTCCGAAACGATCTCGAATACCAGATGCGGATGCTCTTCGTGGAGTCTGGCCAACGCCGGGGCGGCCAGGTGGGCGCTGAACGCGTCGGGTGCTGCCACCCGAACATGGCCGGTGAGCTGCCCGGTGTCCTCTTCGGTGCCGATTGCCGCCACCGCCTGTTCGATCGCCTCGGCGGAAATCATCGCGCGCCGGCCCAGATCGGTCAGCTCCCAGCCGTTCGGGGTGCGGGTGAGCAACTGCCCGCCCATGGCCTTTTGCAATGCGGCGATGCGCCGGGAGATCGTCGAATGGTTTACCCCGAGCACGCTGGCGGCCGCGGTGTAGCGGCCCAAGCGGGCCACCGTCAAGAAGGCGATGAGGGATTCGAGATGGCGGTAATTGATCTGGCGGTCCATGACTACAGTGTGCATCAGCGCACAGCAGTGTTGCAATAATGGCCTTTCCTTGTGCGTTGAGGTTGTGACCCGGCGCACCTACGCTGGAAAATAGTTAGGTCAACAAGGCGACGGAAGGTTTGGCAATGAGCGTTTACGCATGGATCGGTCTAGGGAATATGGGCGGGCCGATGAGCGCCAACTTGGTCCGCGCCGGACACAGCGTGAAAGGCTTTGACCTGAACGCCGAGGTCTGCGCCGCGGCCGAGGAGTGCGGAGTGCAGATCGTGCCCAGCATCGCCGAAGCGATGTCCGGGGCCGACGCGGTATTCACCATGCTGCCCAAGGGCGAACACGTCCGCGCGGTGTATGAGGCGCCCGACGGGGTGTGGGCGAACGCGACCGGGCAGATGCTGCTGCTTGATTCCTCCACCGTGGACATCGAATCCTCCCGCGCGCTGCACGAGGGCAGCGCGCAACGCGGGCTGAACTTCGTCGACGCACCGGTCTCCGGCGGGATTTCCGGGGCGGCGGCCGGAACGCTCGCGTTCATGCTCGGCGGCCAGAGCGAACTGATGGACCGGGCGATGCAGCTGATCGCGCCGATGTCGGCTAAGACCATTGTCGCCGGGGGACCGACTTCCGGGATCGCGGCGAAAATCTGCAATAACATGATGCTGTTCATCGACCTGATGGCCAGCGCCGAAGGTTCCCAGCTGGCCGAGCGGCTGGGGCTTGATCCGAAGGTGTTCTGGGAGATCGCCTCGGTCTCCTCGGGGCGCTCCTGGGCGCAGCAGACCTGGTACCCGGTGCCCGAAGTGATTAGCACGGCGGCGGCGAACAACAATTTCGAGGCGACCTTCCGCGTGGATCTGGCTCGCAAGGACGTGGGCCTGGCGCTGGATGCCGGGGCGATGGCCGGGATTGACCTGCCGGCCGCCACGCTCGCCCGCGAACACTTCGACAAACTTATCGACGAGGGCCTGGGGGACAAGGATTGCTCGCTGATCGTGAAAAATCTGGTGCCTGATGGGGTCGTTCGCGGCTACACCCCGCAGGTCAGCGTGGGGAGGTAAGGCCGTGCGCAGCATCCGCGCCGCGGTCCTGCGGCAGTCCGGAGCCGCGCGGCCCTATGCGCAGAGCCAGCCGCTGCAAGTCACCGAGGTGCAGCTGGCCGAACCGGGGCCCGGCGAGGTGCTGGTGCGCATCGAGGCGGCCGGATTATGCCACTCTGACCTGTCGGTGATTGAAGGAAATCGGCCACGCCCGCTGCCGATGGTGCTCGGACACGAGAGCGCCGGAATTATCGAAACACTCGGGGCGGGTGTCACCGACCTGCAGGTGGGCCAGCGGGTGGTCTCGGTCTTCTTGCCGCGCTGCGAGAACTGCGCCGCCTGCGCCACCGGAGGCAAGCTGCCCTGCGCCGCCGGCAGCGCGAGCAATGCCGCCGGCACCCTGCTCAGCGGTGCGCGCAGGCTCACGGCCAATGCTCAGCCCTTGCACCATCATTTGGGCGTTTCGGCCTTCGCCAGCCATGGGGTACTGGACCGCCGTTCGGTGGTGCCGGTGGGCGCGGACGTGCCGCCGGCAGTGGCGGCGGTCCTAGGCTGTGCGGTGCTCACCGGGGGCGGGGCGGTACTCAACGCGGGCAAACCTCTTCAAGGGCAATCCATTATGGTCCTCGGCCTCGGCGGGGTAGGCATGGCGGCGCTGCTGGTAGCCATAGCCCATACCGCCAGCTGGGCGCGCCCGGCCAAGCTGATTGCGGTGGATATGAACCGGGATAAACTCCAGCGCGCCCGAGAACTCGGGGCCAGCGTTGCGCTCACCCCGGAGGAAGCCGCCGAACAGGGAATCACCGCCGACGTGGTGATCGAGGCCGCCGGCCACCCGCGGGCGTTTGAAAGCGCGGTACGCGCCACGTCGATCGGCGGCACCATGGTCACCGTGGGGCTGCCGGCCCCCGGGGCGCTGGCCGCGATCGAACCATTAGCACTGACCAGCGGGGCGCGCACCCTCATCGGTTCCTACCTCGGCTCGGCCATTCCCGCCCGCGACATTCCCTACTACGAACAACTTTGGCGCGACGGGTTACTGCCGGTCGAAGAGCTGCTCACCGGCCAGCGCCCGCTGAGCGAAATCAATCTGGCCTTCGACGAGCTTGCCGAGGGGAGCACCATTCGCCAGCTGATCACCTTCGACTGAGCGCGTCAGGCAACTGCGTTAGCCGTGATAGTTTAGCGATTATGTCCGTGAAGAATTACCCGACCGCCTTGCCGAACCTGCGTGAGGCCGGCGGGATTCCCGCCGCCGGGGGAAAAATCCGAGCCGGAGTGCTGTACCGCAGCGCCGTGCCGCACTTGGTCGACGAGACGCTGAGCGGCTGGCTCGGCAACCAGGGAATCACCCAGATCTTCGATCTGCGCAGCACTGTGGAATGCAGCCGGCTGCCTGGTTTCCCTGCCACGCTGGACGGGACCACCAGCACCAGGCTTCCGCTGCTCGAAGGCGCGTTCGCCGTGCCCGGAACCTTGCCCTCGCTGGAGGAACTGTATCTGCCATTGGTGGCGGAGCATGGCCAGGTGTGGGCAAAAATTGCAGGTGCCGTGGCAGAATCCCCGAAGGCCACGCTGGTGCACTGCACCGCGGGCAAAGACCGCACCGGGGTGGCCATCGCGCTGCTGCTGCTCGCTGTTGGAGCCGAACGCGAGGCGGTGCTCGCCGACTACGCCGCCTCCACCGTGGCGCTTTCCGGTGCCTGGCTTGATTCCATGCGCACGATGCTGGCAGAACACGGGGGCGAAATGACCCAAGAGCTGCGCCACCTGATGGTGGGCACCAGCGTTGCGGGGCTGGAACGCGCCCTGGATTTGGCGATCGCGCAGCACGGATCCATCCTTGACTACCTGCTCGCCCACGGGTTGAGCGGCCAGCAATTCGAACTCCTCGGGGCGCGGCTGGTGGAAACCCGGTGAGCAACCCCGCGCCAGCCTCCGGACCGCGTGCCTTGGCCACGCTGACCGACCGGCAGATCTTCGATTACCTGTGCCTGCGCCAGCCGGCTACGCGCACCGAGATTTCCGACTCCCTGGGCCTGTCCAAGCCCACCGCCTCCCAAGGGATCTCGCGCCTGCAAGAAAACCGCCTGGTCACCTCCGTTGCGGCCGAACGCGACCCGCAGGCCGCGGTCCGCCGCGGACGCGCGCCGGAAAGCTACGGAATCAACCAAAGCTTTGGCCATCTGCTCGGGCTGAGCCTTGAAGCCGGAACGCTGCTGGGACGAACCACCGATCTATCCGGGCGCACGCTGGCCAATGCGCACCATGTTGTGCCAGCCGAAGCCACCGCCGCACAGGTGCAGGAATTTGCGGCCGGAATGGTTCAAGAATTATGCGCCGCCAGCCCCGGCGCCACCCTAGGCGCGGCGGTGTCGCAAAGTTCTCCGGTGCAGCGCGCAGGGGAACGGAGCCAGGCGCTGCCTACCCCGGTATTCCCGGGGTCATCAGCCTCTCTGGCGCCGGTGGTGCAGAAGCTGACCGGAGCGCCGACCAGCCTGGATAATGACGTGAACTGGATGGCTCAGGCGCAGATCGCAGTAGATGCGTCCAGCAATGCCCAGTCCTTCGTGCTGCTCTATGTGGGTCCGGGCATTGGCACTGCAATGGTTATCGACGGCAAGGTGCATCGCGGTGCCAGCGGGACCGCCGGCGAGCTGAGCGGGCAACGCCTGGCTGGAGACACCTTCCTGGAGCGTCTGAACGCCGCCGGGCTGACCGAAGCGGGAAGCTCCCGGGTGGATTGCGCCCGCCTGCTGCGGTCCTTGCGCGGGGATGAGCCAGCCGATGCTCTGGTGGCCGGGCTCATCGAGCTGCTAGCCGAGGTGCTGGGAAACCTGCTGGAATTTTTCGATCCGCACCGTTTTGTGCTCTGTGGTCCGCTGGCGCCATACGAGTCCTTCACCTTTGGCCTGCAACGTGCGCTGACCCGTAGGATGGAGCTGGGAAGAACCGTGTTTGAGGTCAGCTCGCTGGGCGAGGATGCGGCACTTTGCGGGGCGCTGCATGGGGCGAGGTCAGAATATTTGACTCAGCTTTGGTTGAGCTACCGGGCGGACGGCGTTTAGGCGTTGACTGCGAGCGCCGCCGCTAGCTATTGTAAAGAGTCCTTAATATAGTTTCTGGTTTGTTCGACGCTGGGCAACGCGCGGCATGAACCACTCGCAGGGGAGTACCTGATGGCAACACCTGACGCATCGGCAACTACGTCGCAGTACGCTGCCATCGGCCTTGATATGGGCGGCTCATCGATCAAGTACGCCTTGGTCGACAACGCCGGCAAACTCGTGGAGAGCACACTCGGCCAGGCCGCAACTCCTGCCGGGGCCCACCCGGACGCCGTGGCGCAGGTGATGGTGGATATTATTGGCCAGCTGCAGCAGCTAACTGGCGAAGAGCTGGACGGTATCCCCGCCGGAGTCACCGTGCCGGGGATCGTGATCGACGGCGTGGTGCATTCTGCCGCGAATATCGACGAGGCGTGGATCGGGCTGGACGCCACTGCGATGCTGAGCCAAATGCTGAACCGCGAAGTATCCTTGCTCAACGACGCGGACGCGGCGGGCATGGCCGAGGTATATGCAGGCGCAGGCTCCCGGGACGGTGCGCCGATCAAGGGCAGCACCCTGCTGCTGACCCTGGGCACCGGCATCGGATCGGCGTTCTTCCGCGACGGGGTGCTTTTCCCGAATGTGGAGTTCGGACATTTGGAGATCGACGGCTTCAACGCGGAGAGCAAAGCCGCCGCCCGGGTGATGCGCGAGGAGAACCTCAGCTGGGAGCAGTACATAGCGCGCCTGCAGCGCTACCTGTCTCATGTCGAATTCCTCTGCAGCCCGGACCTGATCGTCATCGGCGGCGCAATCTCCGAAGACCATGAGCAGTTCTTGCCGCAACTGAAGCTGCGCGCCAAACTCGTGCCAGCAGAATACAACAACGCCGCAGGAGTGCTGGGCGCCGCGCATCGCGCCATGCACTCGGGCACTTAGGAACCTATGCATACCATTGACCCGAACGCCCAGATTAAGCTTGTCGCCGTGGATATGGACGGCACCTTCTTGGATGGTGAGGGCCAAATCCCCGAGGCGGCCTGGGCCGTGATCGACGAACTCCAAGGGCAGGGAATCAGTTTTGTCCCGGCCTCTGGGCGGCAGTTCGCCACCCTGCGCGAACAATTCGCGCAACTGGGCGAAATCGCCATCATTGCCGAAAACGGCACAGTGGTGATGCACGGGGAAAATGAGATCTACTCGAACATCATCGCCGGAGAACAGGTCACCGCGGTGATCGCCGCGGTCCGCGCCCAAAGGCAGCTGAACGCCGGACTGGTGCTCTGCGGCCGGCGAACCGCCTATGTGGAACGCAGCGACGCGGACTTCGCCGCCGCGATCTCCCCGTACTACCGCGCGGTGGAAATCGTCGAAGACCTGACTCAGGTGCAGGATGAAATCATCAAGATGGCGGTGAACGTGGGCACCGGAGCGGTGCAGAACATGGCCGCGGCCCTGGACGTTCCGCTGCAGGTGGTCATCTCCGGAAGCCATTGGGTCGATGCCATGAACCACGGCGTGCACAAGGGGCTAGCGCTCAATGCGCTGCAGGAAAAACTCGGCGTCAGCGCCGATGAAACGGCCGTTTTCGGCGACTACCCGAACGATCTGGAAATGATCAAAGCCGCCACCTACTCCTTCGCCATGGCCAACGCCCACCCGGTGGTGGCCGCCGCGGCGAACTTCACCGCCCCGGCGAATACCGAGCATGGGGTGCTGCAGGTTTTGCGCGCTTACCTCCAGGGGCGCAGCGAGCTCTAATTCCGCCCGTTGGTGCGGAAAAATGAACCGCGCCCCGGCTTCGGCACTTGGTGCCAAAGCCGGGGCGCGGTTCTTATTGCTAGTGCGCAGCGCTAGGCGCTTAGACGCCGTCCTGCTCGGCCAAATGATTCGCGATCGCATCGAAGGCGCGGATCGTCGGGAAGAGCTTTGAGGCATCCTGCGGAAGCGGCCAGCTGGACAGCTTCACGCAGACCATCTTCGTTGCGGGGTTCATGTAGATCATCTGCCCGTGGATGCCCAAAGCCAAGGCGACATTCGACTTGGGGTAGGGGAACCAGATCTGATTGCGGTAATGCCCGCCGGGCATCATATTATCGCCCGGTGAATCGGCGAAGGCTTTGAGCTGGTCTTCGGTGGCGGTGAAGGTATCGCGAATCCAATCCGGATCAAATACCTTCTGCCCGGTCAGCGCCACCCCGTCATTGACGTAGAGGTGGCCGAGGCGGGCCAGGTCGCGCAGGGTCGCGTTAAAGCCGCCGTCGTACATGCCGGTGCCGAATTGGTCGGTGCCCATCACCAGGTCCTGCTGTGCGCCGATCTTGGCCCACACATACTCGGAGAGCAGCTGCGCCATGCGCGCACCGCCGGCCGCCTCCAGCACCCAGCCAAGCACGTCGGTCTCGCAGGAACGGTACTCGAATGGACCACCATGCTCGGTTTTGGCCTTTAGCGTCAGCAGGTAGTCGTACATGCCGATCGGGCCGATGGCGCCGCTGGGCGGAGTCCAGCCGATGGCTTCCTCAAGCATGCGCACCTCGGCCTTGGGGTCCAGGTACTCCTCGGAGAATTGGATGCCCGAACGCATGTCCAGCAGGTGGCGGACCGTTGCCCCGGCGTAGCCGGAGCGTTCCAAAGACGGCACATAGTCGGTGACCAGCGCGTCCACGTCCAGCTTTTCGGCGTTTACCAGTGCTCCAGCTACGGTGCCCACAACGGTTTTGCTCATCGACATCAGCAGATGGTCGGTCAGCGAGGTCATGGTGTTGTAGTACTTTTCCACCAGTACCCGGCCGTTGCGCATCACCAGCAGGCCATCGGTGTTCGTCGAGTTGATGACCCCGCGCACGGTCATCGAGGGGTCGGCCGCGGAGACCTTGGCTACCTCAAGCTCGCCGATCTCCATTTCGGTGAACGGCAGTTTCGCGATCGCGTCATCGCCACGTGAGACCTTGGTGGTTGGCAAGAACTCGGCGATGTTCTGGAAGGATATCTGGATGTTTTCCGGATACTGCCAGTTGGCGATCGTTAACTCTGAAACCGCTAGGCCGCTGGTCATCTGGTGGTCCGTCTTCTCTTGGGAACGCTGTTGTGCTCTATGTTTCGGAGCCTACCACCAGCGGTTGAACGGGAAAGTGAAGCTGGGTTAGTGGTTATCCATCGGCGGAACGTCGATGCCCTTGTACTGCGCACGGATCGAAGAGATGAAGTGCTTCGCGTCGATGGTCAGCTTCGTCTTCTTCTTCCCCTCGTACTGCAGCTTGGCTTTCGTCACGAGTACGCCCAAGTCAGCACCCTTCCAGCGGTAGTCTTCGGCGCCGTAGATGCGCAGGAAGAACGCTTCTTTGTGGTTCTGCAACTGGTGCCAGTCCAGCGCGCTGCGGGAGAACTGCAGCTTGCCCTTGGAGTCCAGGAAATACTTCCCGGTGCGCGGGGCATGGGTGATGTACTGCACGATGTCATCGGTTTCCTTGATGATCATGTGGCTCCACACATCCGCCCCGGACAGCTCCTCCCAGCGCGCGTTGATCTCATCGACGTCCAGCTCGAAGTCCACGTCGAGGTATTCGAGCAGATGGAAGAGGAACAGCGGAATATCCGCGTAGGCGCCGGCGGTGACGTTGGTGATCGCGCTCGCCCCGGAGATGCGTGGGTTCAATTCGCCCAGGTACACCTCGTCGGTGTCCGTATCGACCAGCACATCGACCTCGAAGAAGCCGCGGTATCCGGTGGATTCAAGCCCCTCTCCGACCTTGCGGACCAGTTCGATCGCACGGGCGCGCTGCCCGTCGGTGACCACATCGGGGTGCATCTCGTTGCCGCACCAGCCGCCCTTGTAGGGAGTCAGCTCCTTGTACCCGGCCAGTTCGGTGAGGATCGGGCCGACGACGGTGCCGCAGCGGGTGAGCACCGCTTCCACGGCAACCGGCTGGTTGTTGATCCGCTTCATGACCTTGAGCTGTTCGCCGATGATGTGCTTGGAATGCTGGTTCCATTCGCCTTCATTGGTGATGAAGAACGTGGTCTTGCCCGAATCGCCGTAAGGGGTCTGCACCACCAGGTCATCGCCGAGCTTCGCCTCGCGGGCGAGCTTCTGCAACTGCGCGTAGGAATCGGCGGTGCCCAAAACGTTCGGGACCGAGTGGGCGCCGGCGGCGTTGCCCAATTCGGTAGTGACGATCTTCGAATCCAGGTGGTTGCGCAGTTCCGCCGAAGGCAGGATCAGGTCGTAGCCGAGCTCCTCGCAGATCGCTTCGGTTTCCTCATCGAAGAACACCATCGCGATCTTCGGGCGCTGGCCACCGGGGGTGCGGCGGGCATCGATGTATTCGCGCACCTCGGGGTTTTCCAGTAGCCAGTTGTTGATCTCTTCGGCGCTCTGGAAGTCGGTCTGCGGCTTCTCGCTCGGGGTGAAGACCCGCGGGTGGTGCCCGTCCCAGCCGTCGTAGTAGGTAATGTAGCTGAATTTGCGCACCCAGCGGTCAAGGCCCAAGAGATTGACCGGGGTGGCGCCCACAAAGTAGATCGGGGTCTGATTGGTGCGGAAGAAATGGCGCACTTCGCTCATATTTTTCAGCGTGCGGCCAAAATTCACCACGCGTGGAGGTTCCACGATGCTCTCGTCGTCGTTGTAAGCGGCATCCACTGCGACATTGGCAGTCATCTCGTCCAAAACGCTTTCCTGCGACTGCGGTTTGCCGACCTGTTTACGTAAATTGGCCAGATCGCTTGGTTTAGGCATCTGCGGTCGCGCGGAGCCTTCGCTCGCCTCAAGAAAATTTGCCATGGGATGTCGTTCCTTCGAAGTGGTGGATCTAGTAATTCTTCACGCGTCCGACGCTGGACGCGCTGTTGGGCGGTTGCTCTATCCATGCTTGGCGGTGCGAGTAAGGCGAGAGCTACGAGGAGGTAAAGCTGCGGTGAATACTGAGTTTTAGGGCGCTTTCGCGCTGTGCAATAGCCTAGACGCGCAAAAGTCCTAACGTGAATTTAACGACACGTTAGGACTTTCGCTGTCATGTGACGATGTCAGCTTGCCGAGCCGACGTAATAACCAATGGCTGCCAAGGCCGCCCGCACTCCGGTGTCCAGAGCTGGCACGTAATCGGGGAGGAAATGCGGGGAGTGGTTTACCGGGGCGGGAGCCACGGTGGTGTCGAAGCCGCCGAACATCCAGAACACATTCGGTACGCCCAGCGCATCGGCCAGCGCCCCGAAGTCCTCCGAGCCCATCGCCGGGGGCACGAAGCGCACCGCTTCGGCACCGAACTCGGCGCCGAAGGCGGAGACCACGGACTGGGTTTGCTGCGGGTCGTTGTAGAGCCGCGGGAAGTTGTAGAGCGGCTCGATCAACGGCGCCGGCGCATTGCCTGCCACGGCTTCGGCCTGGATGATGCGGGTGACCGCACTGAGCACCTGCTCGCGGACCTCTTCGGTGAGCGTGCGGATGTTCAGCGTGAACTCCGCGCGATCCGGAATGATATTTTCTTTCATTCCCGCATGGAAGGTGCCGCAGGTGACCACCGCCGGGCTCAGCGGATGCAATTCACGCGAAACGATGCTCTGCAGCCGGGTGATGATATGCGCGCCGAGCACGATCGGGTCAAGGGAATCCTGCGGTTGCGAGCCGTGGGACTGCTTGCCGTAGAGGGTCACCTTCAGCGAATCGGCTAGCGCCATTGCGCTGCCCTCGGTGATGGCGATGGTCCCGGTCTGGAAGGGGAAGACATGCTGGCCGAGCACCACCTGCGGGTGCGGAACCTTCTCCCACAATCCGTCCGCGAGCATCGCCTGAGCGCCCGCCGCGGTTTCCTCCCCTGGCTGGAAGAGCCACAGCACCGTACCGGACCAGCTGCCGGTGCTGCGGGCCATCACCTGCGCCGCGGCCAGCGCGGAGGCCACGTGGGTGTCATGGCCGCAACCGTGCATCACCGGTACCTCGCTGCCATCTGCCAGCACCCCGGTAGCGAGAGATGCGTAGTCCGCTCCGGTGTCCTCCTTGATCGGCAGTCCGTCCGAATCCGCGCGGAAAGCGATCACCGGGCCGGGCCCGTTTTCTTGGATTCCGACCACCCCGGTGCCGCCGCAACGGAAGTTCTCGATGCCCAACTCGGTGAGCCGGCGCTGAATGTAATCGGCGGTGGCGTGCTCTTGCATTGATAATTCGGGGTTTGCGTGCAGGTGCCGGTAGCTTTCGTGCAGCGCACGAGTCTCCTCGGAGTTCAGCGCGATCTCAATCATGGTCTTCCTTTGCTTGGTGGTGCTTAGTCTTCGGTGGTCGCCGAGAACTGGGTACGGTCCCGGACCAGCCAGGAAACGGTGATGGAGGCGATGACCACCAGGGCGGTGGCGAACATCGCCAGCGCGGGAGCCGCCGGCAGGATCACGAAGTTCATCAGCAGCGCGAGGGTGATCGCCACCAAGGTGGGGCGCAGCGACTTCATCGCGACGATGGACTGCACGAGCACCGCACCCATCAGTGAAGGCAGGATGTAGAGGCGGGCTACCTCGGTCACCTCGGGCGGAACCATTGACAGCAGCCAGGTACCCAGCAGTCCGACGAAGAGCAGCAGGCTGGTCAGGTGGACCGTGGCTGCCCCGCAGATGGCCATCACGGCGGCCAGGTCTCCACGTTTGGTGCCCGGCTTCGCGCCGATGGACGCCTGGGCGACGATCGCCGCGGGCAGCAGCTTATTGGAGATATTGCCGATCATGAACGCCTGGTACATGGCGGCCGAGCCGAGGATCGGGAAGTAGGTGGCCGGTTCGACGATCCACAGCACCCCGAAGGTCGCTGCGACGGCGAGGAAAGCCACCCAGATCATCGACGGGGCGATGTCCAGATCGCTGAAGAAGACCAGATAGATCGGGCCGAGCAGGGAGAAGATCAGGCCAGCGGACATGGTCAGCGAGCCGTAGCGGGTGGTTTGTTTTTCGAAGCGCGCCATCGAGGCGTCGGCCTTGGTCAATTGTGCGGATGAAGTAGTCATTAGGTGGGTCCCGTCCCTTTAGGCTGCGGTGTGCAGGAAATAGCCGGAGGTGATGGCAACGACGATGGAAATGCCCAACGCCCATTCCTTCAACCATTTGGCGTTTAGCAGCTTCGCCAGCCAGAGGCACAGCGCCATGGTGCTGGCGGACACCGCGACCAGGATCAGGTGCACGTTGGACTTCGGCAGCTCGGCGATGGTCAGCGCGGAGAACGCTCCGAGCAGGGCCGCGGTGGGGATCAGCGCCATCACCGCGGGGTTGCGTTTGGCCAGCGACTTGCCGCCCTTTTTCATGATCGGGGTGAGGATCAAGGTGGCGAGCATCCACATGGCCCCGGACAGGCTCATCGCCATGAACGCGACGGCGAAGACCTGCTGGGTATAGTCCGACCCGCCCAGCGAGGCGCCCATGGTGACTGCGGAGATGGTCGCCGAACCGGTTTCCGCCGAAACGGATCCGATCAGCCCGATGCGCACCAGGACTGCCGGGGTGCCGAACAGCGCGAGCAGCGCGATGGCGACGAAGACGACCGCCAACGAGGGGCCGATGGAGGCGACGGCTCCGGCGCGGAAGGATTCCTGCAGCTCGCGTACCGGCATGTCCACATGCGGTGCGGCGACCTTGGCCGCACGAGCGTAGAGAACTGTCTGGATGAAGATGACTGCGAACACGCCCAAGGCGCAGAACCACAGGAAGGGGGTGTTGGCGATGGCCCAGATGTTCGTCGAACTCGGGTCGCCAGCGGCCAGAACGAGCTGTGGCTGCATAGTGGGCTCCTGAAAGGGTAGATAGCTAAGGTTGATGTGATGTGGATCGCATCCAGATACAACCTTGCTAGTTCCCGTAAAGAACGGCAATAATTGGCACATCTTGCCAATTTTTTGTCGTTTTCCACCAAAAGCATGATGGACTGACGGAGTAAACGCAGGATCTAGCCATATAGGGTCGGCAGCAATGACGCAGCACGAAGTTTTCAACGATCTGGAACGCCGTATCGTCATCGCGATGCAGATCGATGGGCGGGCCACCTGGCGGAAGATCGCCCGGGTGCTGCGCGAGCCGGAACGGACCGTTGCCCGCTATGGCCAGGCGCTGCTGGAAAGCGGGAGAGTTTCGGTGGCCGCGATCCAGCACCATTCCGGGTCTCTGGTCGCCTCCTTCACCTGCGCGCCGGGCACCGTGCGGGTGGCCTGCGAGGCGCTGGCCCAACGTGCGGATACGAGCTTCAGCTATATGGTCACCGGGCAGAGCGACGTGGTCACGGAGCTGCATTACGACGGGGACCTGGCCGAAATCCTCACCATGCAGTTGCCGGCCACCCCCGGGGTGAACTCGCTGGCCGTCTACCCGATCATGAAGTACTTCAAGACCATTCGCGCCTGGCGCGCCGAACCGGTCAGCGAGGCTCAGGAGCGCGCTTTGACCCCGCTCACCGGTGGCGAGCTGACCGAATGGAACCCGGCACCCGGGCTCACCGAGAACGATTCGATGATCATCGAGGTGCTGCGCAAGGACGGGCGGGCCAGCATCGATGCGATTTCCCGGCAGGTGAAGATGAGCGAATCCTCGGTCTCCCGCCGGGTGGATTGGCTGTTGCGCGGCGAACAGATCAGCATCCGCACGCTGGTGGAACCGGCACTGCTCGGCTTCCCCGTGGAGGCGCTGCTGTGGGTGCAGACGTCCCCGCACAGCGTCGAGGCCCTCGGCCAGCGTCTGCGCCTGCTGCCCGAAGTGCGTTACGCGGCGGCCGTCGCCGGGGACGCGCAGCTGATCGTCGACGTCACCGTGCGCACCCAGAAGGACCTGTACCGGTTCATCTCGAACACCGAATGGGGCGAGATGGTGCAGCTCAAGACCGCGATGGTGCTCTCGGCGCGCAAGCGCGGAGGCCGGCTATTCGCCGTGTAGCGTGGCGGCGAAGTCGTTCTGCGCAAATTCGAAGCCTGCGTCGGCCAGCACCCGGCTGGTGACCTTGCGTCCGGTCAAGGCCACCCGGGCGTTGGAACCTATGATCGCGGCGCCTAGCTTTGGCAAGAGCGAGCCGGTGGGCAGCCCCGGCAGTCCGGCAGTCGAACGCAGCGCGGACATCACCTCGTGGTTGCGCAGCGGGTGCGGGTTCGCCGCGTGCACAACGCCCTCGGGGATCGGCGGAGTTTCCAGCCCCAGCAGGTTGCGCACCAGGCGCAGCCAGTCCTCCATCCCGATCCAGCTGAACCACTGCTTGCCGCCGCCTATCGGGCCGCCCATGCCGGTGTGCACCAGCAAGCTCAGCGGTTTGAGCAGCGGGGCGTCCGGGTGCATCACCAATGAGGTGCGCAGCACGTAGCTGCGCGCCGCGTTGATGTGCGCGTCGTTGAATGCCCGCTCCCAGGCGGACGCCACTCCGGTCATTTCCGGCAATGCCCGCACGCCTTCGGGCAGCGGGCTGTCTTCGGTGAACTCGGTTTCTCCGCCATCGCCGAAGATCGCGGTAGTGCTCGACTGGATCCAGCTGGCCAGCGGGGTTTCCAATCCGGCCGCAGCCTCGGCGAGGGTGGCGGTGCTTTGCACGCGTGAAGCGGTCAACTTGGCGATATTCTCTTCGGTATTGCGTTTGTCCACGCGTTCCCCGGCGAGATTGATCAGGTGGACGGGGTACTTTTCGTGGGTCAGTGCGCTGGCCCAAGCACCCTGATGCCGTCCGTCCCAGGGGTACTGCTCGGCAGGGAAATCCGCTTCCGCGTTTCGGGTGAGCACCGCGACCGAGGCGCCACGGCAGACCAACTCGGCGACCAGGTTGCGCCCCAGGAAGCCGCGTCCCCCGGAGATGACCACATGGGCGCCAATGGTGCGGTGTGCCGCCGGCGGGATGACCTTGAACAGGCGGGCGGCCGCCAGCGCGAAGTCGGTGCACAGCGCATTGGCGACGCTGAATTTGAAGGCGGTGGTGCCCACTCCGCGCAGTGCCACGGTGAAGCGCAGCAGCGCGCCGCTGCCGGAGGGATCCACCTGCCAGCGCAGGACCATGTCCCCGCCGGGCTGCGGCTGGGTGAATTCAACCATGCGTTGGGCCGGATTGCGGCGGGTGATTGAACCTGCCGGGGCGGTGGCGCGGTGCAGCGGACCGAACACCTTGCCAGGTGGGAGCAAGTCCACCTTGGTGCCGACTCCGCGCTGGTCATCGTGCACCATGAAGCCATCGAAGCTCTTCATCCAGCTGCCGGTCTGCGACAGGTTTCCGACAATGGAATACACGGCCTCGGGGTCCGCGGCGAGGTACTGGGATTCGGTGCGCTGCCAGCGGGTGAACTTGTTGAGCAGGTCGGCCATGGTCGGATCATCCTTCGAGTTGATCAGAAACTTCGGACATCTCCAAGGCTACTTCGGTTTGCTGTGCCAAGGCGCCACGCGGGCTCATCGGCGCTTCGAAGTGTCGCGCTCAACTAGCTGGTGGCGTGGTGATTAACCAAAGAAACCGGCCCCTTCCGATTGCTGTTGAGCAATCGGAAGGGGCCGGTGGATTAACAAGGAAGAACGCTTTGCGAATTAGGCGGTAACCTTCGCGCCGAGCTCTTCTTCCATGGCAGTGAATTCCGCGTCGATCTCCGCATTCGGCTTGAAGGTCGCCCGTGAAACGAGCCACGCGACAACCAGCGAGACGATGAAGCCCGGGACGATCTCGTACATGTTGCTGGCAAGCACGTCGACGTTGCCCCAGATGTAGACGACCGCGGCACCGGAAACCATACCTGCGAAGCCGCCCAAAGCGGTCAGCTTGCGCCAGTACAGGGCCAATAGCACGATCGGACCGAAGGAACCACCGAAACCTGCCCAGGCGAAGGAAACGAGGTCCAGGATCGAGGAACTCGGGCTCAGTGCAAGCAGCGTGGCGACAAGCGCCACGATCAGCACGCCGGTACGTCCGAGCATGACCAGAGCCTTCGGCGAGGCCTTGCGTCCGGAGATGTTGTAGAGGTCCTCGACCAATGCCGAGGAGCACACGATCAGCTGCGAGGACATCGTGGACATGATGGCTGCCAGTACGGCGGCCAGCACCAAGCCTGCGATCAGCGGGTGGAAGAAGATCTGGCTGAGCAGCAGGAATACGGTTTCACTGCTTGCGTCCGTCAACGGCTCGTCGGCGAAGTAGGCGACGCCAACCAGCGCGGTGGCGATGGCACCTGCCGAAGACAAGAACATCCAGCCGATACCGATGCGGCGTGCCGTCTTGGCCTCGCCCGGGTTACGCAGCGCCATGAAGCGCACGATGATGTGCGGCTGGCCGAAGTAACCTAAGCCCCAGGCAGCGGTGGAGAAAATAGCCACGACCGCGAGGAACCAGTTGCTGCCGGAGAAGGAGGAGAACAGGTTGAATGCTTCCGGATTCACCTCGGTGATCTTCGAAGCCAAGGAGCCGAAATCGCCCATCTGGATGACGGCAACGATTGGCACCGCGATCAGCGCGGTGAACATCAGCAGGCCCTGGGCCACATCGGTCAGCGAGGCTCCGAGGAAGCCGCCGAACAGCGTGTAGAGCAAGGTGATTCCCGCAACGAAGATCATGCCGTTCAGGTATGGCCAGCCGAAGGAAGCTTCAAAGAATTTGCCCGCTGCGACCATGCCCGAGGACACGTAGAAGGTGAAGAACACGAGAATGATGACCGCCGAGGCGATGCGCAGCAGGTGCTTCTTATCCTTCAGGCGCTTCTCGAAGAAGCTCGGAATGGTGATCGCGTTCTGGGAGATGGCGGTGTAGGAACGCAGACGAGGAGCGACGTACTTCCAGTTCGCCCAGGCGCCGATCAGCAGGCCAATGGCGATCCAAGCTTCGTGCAAGCCGCCAAGGTAGATGGCGCCGGGCAACCCCATCAGGAGCCAACCTGACATGTCACTTGCGCCTGCGGATAGCGCTGCCACCCACGGCTTCAGGCCGCGGCCTGCAAGCATGTAGTCGTCGATATTCGATGTTCGCCTAAAGGCCACATAGCCGATGCCAAGCATCACGGCCATATAAAAAGCGATTGCGATGATCTGATAAGTCTGGTCAGACATTTTTCCTCATTGCCGTTTTTTGCTCACCGGCGCGTGTTACCGCCCGGCGAGCCGCGGATCTAGTGGTGCGAGTCACCACTATTGCACTTATTTATTTATTTGTCTTGACTGCCTTCTTTGGTTGTTACCGATTTGTAACCTTAAAGACCGTATCGAACTAATTGGCAGAATCAGAATCGAGTTCATGCGCTTCGTGCAGAATCGCCAGCTGTTCGTGCACCAGCGTGCGTACCGCCTGAATCGCTGGGGACTGGGCCGAAGAGTGGCGCATCGCGGTGAATATGGTGCGTACCGGAGCGTTGTCCAGGTCCACGAATCGCAGTTGCCGCTCGAACTGGGTCCACACCAGATCCGGCAGCAGTGCCACCGCGGTGCCGGTCTCGACCAGAGTGACATGAGCCTGAAGGTCGGCCGTTTCGTAACGCACATCCGGCTCGAATCCGGCCATGCGGCATGACTGCTCCGCCCAGTGCCGGCTCGCCGCACCTTCGGGCTCCATCACCCACGGGAGGTTGGCCGCATCGGCAAGGGAAGCGGTCCGGTCGAATTCCGCGTTTCCCTCGCCGCCGAGCAGCGGCAGAGCCAGCCGGATCGGATCGTGCGCGAGGTGACGCCGATCGAGGGTTTCAAAGATCGGTGCCGCATGCCCCTGATACTGTTCTGCGATCACCAGGTCAAAGTTGCGGGCGCTGGTTTCGTGCAGGGCTTCTTCGGGTTCGTGCTGGGTCATCTCCACGCGCAGATGCGGATGCATGGAGTGCAGCTTGCGCAGGACAGGCGGCATGACGGCGAGCATCGCGGTCTGGAATACCGCAAGGCGCACGGTGCCCGAAACGCTGGACATGGTCGCCGCTAGATCCGCTTCGGCGCGTTCCATCGAGCCGAGTAATTCCTCGGTGTGGGCCACGAGAACTTGGGCCTGCGGGGTCAACTGGAGCTTGCGTCCGTTGCGCCGTAAAAGCTGGACGCCGGCTTCGTCCTCGAGCTGGCTGAGCTGTTGCGAAACAGATGAGGGAGAGTAGCGCAGTACATCTGCAACTTCGGCGATCGTTCCGCGGATACTTAGTTCTCTGAGGAGACGTAATCGTCGCAGTTCAAGCACTGATTTAAATCCTATCGTCACGCCTTTGAAGTGAAGTAATGCCCGGGCGTTTCGCGCACCTACCAATACATTAGCAAAACCGAACGAAGCTCTTCGGGTTTGTTCACTTTTGCTTAATGAAAGTTGGGGTCATACTCGATCTTGCACACAGCATTTTCGCGGCCAACTATCCGGTGATTCCGTAAGCTCGTCAGCCATAACGAATTTCGCGATCGGTGTATCAATATAAGTACGAACCGCATCGAAGGGAACGGCAAATATGTCATCCTCTATCACCACACTGCGAACCGTCGAACCGGCGGTTGACGCAGCAGGCAAGCCACTGACCCACCCCTCAGAACTTGCCGATGAAACCATCTCCTTGGTCCGCCATTGGCTGACCGAAGCAGCTAAATTTCCGGTCGATGCCTCTGCGGCGCGACTCGCGGGAGTGTTGAAGGACCCGAAGGGCCTGGACTTCACCGTTGGATTCGTCGACGGCGTGATCCGCCCCGAAGATCATCGGGTCGCGGCCAGCAACCTGAAGCGGCTAGCCCCGATGGTGCCAACCTTCCTGCCGTGGTACCTGCGCAAGGCAGTCGCCCTGGGCGGCACCATGGCGCCGCTGCTGCCGGGAATCGTCGTGCCCGTAGCCCGCAAGGTGCTGCGTGAAATGGTCGGCCACCTGATCATCGATGCCTCGGACACCAAGCTGGGCGGTGCAATCGGCAAGATCAAGCGCGATGGCGTCAACCTGAACGTCAACCTGCTCGGCGAAGCGATCCTCGGCGAAGGCGAAGCGAACCGCCGCCTGGAGGGCACCACCAAGCTATTGGCCCGCGATGACGTCAACTACGTCTCCATCAAGGTCTCCTCCACCGTGGCTCCGCACAACCACTGGGCCTTCGACGAGGCAGTGGAGCACATCGTGACCAAGCTGCGCCCGCTCTACGAGCTGGCGAACAATGCGAGCGCAAAGAAGTTCATCAACCTGGACATGGAAGAGTTCAAGGACCTGGAGCTGACCATCGCGGTCTTCACCAAGATCCTGTCGCTGCCGCAGTTCAAGGAACTTTCCGCCGGGATCGTGCTGCAGGCCTACCTGCCAGATGCCCTGGGCGCGATGATCGAACTGCAGGAATTCTCCGCAGCCCGCGTGGCCGCCGGCGGTGCGCCCATCAAGGTGCGCGTGGTCAAGGGCGCGAACCTGCCGATGGAAATCATGGAAGCCGATATCCACGGCTGGCCGCTGGCCACCTGGCACTCCAAGGCGGACACCGACACCAGCTACAAGTCGGTGCTCGAGTACGCGCTGCGCCCGGGGCATGTAGAGAACGTGCGCATCGGCATCGCCGGTCACAACCTCTTCGACGTGGCGCTGGCTTGGCTGCTGGCCAAGGCCCGCGGCGTGCAGCAGGGCATCGAATTCGAGATGCTGCTCGGCATGGCCACCGGCCAGGCCGAAGCGGTGCGCCGCGACGTGGGCGAGCTATTGCTCTACACCCCGGTGGTGCACCCGGCCGAGTTCGACGTGGCCATCGCCTACCTGATCCGCCGCCTCGAAGAAGGCGCGAGCCAAGAGAACTTCATGTCCGCGGTCTTCGAGCTGGAGAAGAACGAGGCACTGTTCGAACGCGAAACCAACAGGTTCCTCGCCTCGCTGGAAAATTTGAGCGACGTGGTGCCCGCCTCGCACCGCGTGCAGAACCGCCAGGTGCCCGACTCCTCGCTGACCGAGGTGGTGGCCGGATTCGCTGATGGAACCACCGAATTCTTCAACACCCCGGACACCGACCCGAACCTGAACGCCAACCGCGCCTGGGGACGGGAGATCCTGTCCAAAATGCAGGAGTCGAACCTGGGCAAGGACCTGGTGGCCGCCAACACTCTGCACTCGGCTGCCGAAATGGATGAGGCCATCGCCATGGGCGTGGACGCATCGGCCAGCTGGCAGGCCCTCGGCGCAGCCGGCCGCGCGGAGATCCTGCACAGTGCCGGGCTGCTCTTCGAAGAGCGCCGCGCGATGCTGCTGGAGGTGCTCGGCTCCGAATGCGGAAAGAACATCGACCAGGGCGACGTGGAGATCTCCGAGGCGATCGACTTCGCCCACTACTACGCACAGCGCGGCCTGGACCTGGAAAACGTCGACGGTGCCAGCTTTGTGCCTTCGAAGCTGACCGTGGTCACCCCGCCATGGAACTTCCCGATGGCGATCCCCGCCGGATCGACGATGTCCGCACTCGCCGCCGGCTCCGCGGTCATCATCAAGCCTGCCACCCTGGCCTCACGGATCGGTGCGGTGATGGTGCAGACCCTGTGGGATGCGGGTGTGCCCAAGGACGTGTTGCAGCTGGTCTTCGCCGGCAACCGCGACCTGGGGACCCAATTGATCTCCGATGAGCGCGTGGACCGGCTGATCCTCACCGGTGGCTACGAAACAGCAGAACTCTTCCGTTCCTTCCGCAAGGACTTGCCGCTGCTGGCCGAAACTTCGGGAAAGAACGCCATCATCGTCACACCGCATGCGGATCTGGACCTGGCCGCACGCGACGTGGTCGCCTCGGCTTTCGGGCACGCCGGACAGAAATGCTCCGCCGCCTCGCTGGTAGTCCTAGTTGGCTCCGTGGCAGACTCGCGCCGCTTCAACAGCCAGCTGATTGACGCGGTGAAGTCGCTGAAGGTCGGCTACCCGTGGAACCCGGAATCCCAGATGGGCCCACTGATCGATGAGCCGGGCGAAAAGCTGAAGCGTGGTTTGACCACCCTCGGTGCCGGGGAGCGTTGGGCCGTTGAGCCGAAACAGCTTGATGAGTCCGGCAAGCTCTACTCGCCTGGTGTGCGTTACGGGGTCAAACGCGGCAGCGAATACCACCTGACCGAATACTTCGGCCCGATCCTGGGCGTGATGACCGCACAGACCTTGGAAGAAGCAGTTGAACTGGTCAACGAGGTCGACTTCGGTTTGACTTCCGGGCTGCACTCGCTGGATCGCGGTGAGTTGGCCTACTGGATGGAAAACATCCAGGCCGGCAACATCTACGTGAACCGCGGCATCACCGGGGCGATTGTGCAGCGCCAGCCATTTGGCGGCTGGAAGAAGTCGGCTATTGGCGCCGGCACCAAGGCAGGCGGCCCGAACTACCTGATCGGCATGGGCAGCTGGCGCGACGCACCGGTGACCGAAACGGCCACCTTGTCGACCTTCGACGAGCGGCTGCTGAACGCCGCGGAGCTATCGGGCGAAGACGCCGACTGGTTGCGCGGTGCGCTGGGCAGCGACCAGCTGTGGTGGAATCAGGAATTCAACCAGGCCAAGGACCGTTCAGGTCTGCAAGCGGAGCGCAATATCTTCCGCTACAAGCCGGTGGATGTCACCGTGCGCTTTGAGGCCGCGACCAGCGGACACGGCATCACCGAGGCATTGCGCGTGGTGGCCGCCGGGGTCACCGCAGGCTCGCGCCTGGTCTTCTCCGCGGATGCGGACCTGCCGCGTGGGGTGCGCAACCTGCTCGCCGAGCATTCGGTGACCGTGGTACGTGAAGATGGGGACGCGTTCGCCGCCCGGGCCGCACGCCTGGCTGCGAAAACCGGACCAACCTCTTCTTCGCGGATCCGCTTGATCGGCGGATCGGTGAAGGTGCTGGCCGAGGCCACCGATGGCAAGCCGGATGTTGCGATTTACGCCTCGCCGGTCACCGGCGCCGGACGCGTGGAAATGCTGCCGTTCCTGCACGAGCAGGCGGTATCGATCACCGCGCACCGGTTCGGTACGCCGAACCACCTCAGCGACGGGCTGATCTAGTAGTCCGCTCGTTTCCGCCCGTTGACCGCGGGCCGGTCCGTACCTCGTTTGAGGTGTGGATCGGCCCGCGGTTTTTTGTGTATCGTTTCGAATCAGTATCCATGCTCTCCAATTTCTGCTGTTGGGCGGGAACGGTTCCATGAGGCTGAGACTGGCGTGCAGAGCTTGGATGATGCGGAGCGCTTTGGCTTCGATTACCTCGCAGCACTTCATGGAGTTGGGCCAAAGGCTATTCGCCTTCTACAAGCCGCGCTCAAGCACTAGCTCATAGAAGCCAGTTCGTCCGTCGCTTAGAGATGTGCGCTCAGGGTTCCTCTTTTGTTTTGATCTCCCGACGGCATGGTCAGTGATACCTATCTCAAGCTCCGAAATTGGGTCGAAAATGAACGTTATTGAAGCGCCGTGCAGGTCGATTTATATGTTCGGTTCGCGACCGCGTCACGTGCAACCAGGCAGTCGAGGAAGTAGGCAGTGGTGAATTTGAGAAAAGTGCAGTGATACACGTGGACACTGAGAGGTACTGCCAACTTCCGCGAGAATACGCGTTAGTTGGAAGTTAAGTCACTGTGTGTGGACACAAGTCGACTTAAGTTGCCATAATAGGAGAGTCGAAGGCAGTAGCGTTCGAAAGTAGGCCCGGCAGTCCTCCGGAGGTGTGACGAGCCGGGCTAGCGCATTTAACAGGACCGTATGTCGAGAAGTAGCGGCTCGATTTTTTGTTTCCATGTTCCGCCGCGGTTGTAGCACCAGGCGATGGCATCGCTGGCCCATAGCAGCGGCTCTTCTTTCTTTCCTCGGTGTTGGTAGCGCAGGTCTGCGTAGTTTAGTTCTCTGAGACGTTTGGCGATGATTCGTCGGTCGGCTGCATCTATTGAGGCGTCTGATTCGATGGTTAGTTGTCGGATTTGTTGTGAGGCGATGTCGTCGAGCATTGTGTGCAGGCAAGCTTCACGTGCGGTGGCGTGTTTCTTCGCTTCGGAGACGTACATGATGGCTGTGAGGTCGCATTCGCGCATGATGCTGATGAATTTGTCTTTGATGGCGTCGCGTTCTCGCACGAAGTGGACGTAGTCGGTGCCTTTGTGCCGGCCTGCTTTGAGCTCGTTGCGTACGTTGGCGAGAGACGCGGAAGTTGTTACGGCAGCTGCGAGGTAGTATTCCTTGGCTTTGCATTCGTCGACGAATAGCTGCGATTGCCTAGGGAGTTCTAACGCCAACGTTTTGTCACCTTATCCCTGCACTTTACGTGTGGTCAGGGTCTTCTGTTCTACTTAGTCAGCACGGACCGACTGGTTTTCCTTACCTTCTCAGTCTAATTGCAGTACGCAAAGATATCGGATGATCTGGTGGTATCCCACACCGGTGAGGATACTATGATCTGCGATTTCAGTGAGTTCCGTAGCGAGTACCGGTCTTTCGTATATGTCGAGGTGGGTAAACCGACACGATGGCTTTTGCATCTCACCAAAACGCCCGCAATTGGCCTGGTGGAAGGTGATTTCTTGGGAAGCCGGTGGCTAGTTCCAGTGCGAGTCGTGGAACGTCGGTGGTGGCAAGCAGAGGACGAACGGCGGTAAGCAGGTCAGCAGAGAGGTGCAACGAGGCGCGCACCGTGGCCCAGTCGAGCGGGGGCCGCTCGACTGGAGGCAACGGGTGCAGCTGCGCGCTCAGTTCCGTGGCCTTGGTCTTCAGACTGATCCCGTTCATGAACCCAGGGGCTCGGTGCCGCACGCCTGGCAACGGAGAACTAGGATTTTTCCGATTGCTTCTTTGCTTGGCGTCCGCTGTTGAAGCGGGTGGCCAGCGCGTCGGCGGCGACCGCAAGCCAAGCAGGCAAGATATAGCGGGCCAGGGTGGCGAGCATGAAGACGGCCAGCGTTCCATCGGCGGCCTGTGCGGTGTTCAGCGCGAGGAAGCCGAAGCCCAGCGCGGCGGCCAGTCCGGTGATCCAGCCGGCCAGCCGGCGCGGGCGCAGGATGAACCAGCCGGTGAGGGTCAGTAGCGGCAAGATGAGCCCGAGGGTGTGGAAGTAGACGGTGTACGCTCCGGTGAGATCCAGTGCCGAGACGAAGAACCAGTCGCCGTATTCGACGGTGCCTAGGACCGGGAGTTTGAGCAGGACGTCGAGCAGCACGCTGAGCAGGCTGATCCCGATGCCGAAGATTTTGGCGGCGCGCGTGATCGGCAGCAGCCACAAAGCGGCTAGCACCAGGCAGCGCAGCACCCAGAGGCTCAAGACCACCAGGGTTGACGAGCCGAGGACCAGGTGGGTCATGGCCAGCGCGGTGTTGCCGGCCAGACCCAGCAATACCGCAAACCAGATGAAAATGGACACTGCTGACAGCTGCATGCGGGGCTTGTTCTCGTTCACCGGATCAAGTGTAGTCAGTGCGGCTGTGTGCCGGCTATCCGCGCGGTTCAGAGTTCCAGCTTCAGCGCCTTGCGCAGGGTCAGCGCCCCGCCGGTGTGCATCACTGCCCGGCGGTAGATCCGTTCGGCGAACAAGATAGTGAACCAGCAGGCAGCCAGCGTGATGACCAGCGAGATCAGCGGTTCGACCAGAGATACTTCACCGCCGAGCAGGCGGATTGGCATCGCCACGGAAGAGACGATCGGCACGTAGGAGGCGATGACCAAGAAGCCGCCCTTCGCGTAGATTCCGATGAAGAGCACCGCCATCAATACGCCGACTACCGGCCCGGAGGACTGCTGCAGGTCCTCGGTGCGGCTGGCCAGCGCGCCGAGCGTCGCCCAGATGCCGGCGAGCACCAAGAACCCGCCAAGGAAGAAGACCACAAACCAGCCGGCCACCGCAGGCAGAACCCCCAAGAATGGGAGCTGGACCGGGGAGAGGTAGGCGGCGAACAGCCCGACCGCGAGGAAGAGCATCAGCTGGGCCAGCGCCAAGACTACGTTGCCCAGGATTTTTCCTGCCAGCAGCTGGCGCAGGTTGATGGCCGAAGCGAGGATCTCCACCACGCGGTTTTGTTTTTCTTCGATCACCGAGTTGGCGATCGGCATGCCGAAGATCAGCGCGGACATGTAGAAAAGGAAGGAGAAGAGCAAGGCCATCACCTTGATCATCGAGGCGCGTTCGGCGTCCCCGTGCAGCTGGGAGATCGTCAGTGCGTCATCGCCGGGCATCTGATCGGCGTTCAGCCCGGCAGAAGTGAGCAGTTGGCCGGTCAGCACCGTGCCGGTGGCCTCGCGCAGCGCGCCGTGCAGTTCCTCCGGGACCTCGTCTGCGCCGTTGAGCGTGAATTTTTGCGCGGAGTTCTGAGTGAGGATGGCGTCGAGCGTTCCGGCCTCCAGCTGCGCGGTGGCCTCGGAGGCGGTAGACAAGCTGATGCTGAACTTCACGTTCTCCTCGGCATCGGCGGAGGCCTGTTTGAGCACGGCGAGGCTCGCCTGGTCGGTGGCGGCCATCGAAAATTGCGTGGTGCGGGTGGCCAGAAACCCGGTGACGGCGATGGAACCGATGATCAGCACCAGGGTGACCAGGGTGGAAATGATGAAGGCCTTGTCGCGCAGCTTGGTTTCCACCTCGCGCAGCGTGACGATCAACCAGGGGTGGGTGCTCTGGGTGCTCATGCGATGATCTCCCGGTAGATATCTGCCAGTGCCGGGCGTTGCACGGCAAATTCGGTGACGGTGCCGCGGGACAGCGCGTGGGCCAGGACCCGTTGCGAGTCGGCGACGGTGGCGAAGCTGACCAGCGCGTTGGCGCCGGAGAGGTCGATTACCTGAACTCCGGGCTCGGTGCGCAGCCAGCCGGCGTCGGCACCTAAGGAAAGCCGGTGCACGCTGCTGTGCGCGGCGCGCAGCTGATCTGCCGGGGCGTCGGCCAGAACCCTGCCCTCCTGGATGATGACCAGGTGGTCCACCAGCGTATCGAGCAGATCCAGTTGATGCGAGGAGAAGAGCACCGGGACGCCGCGGGCGGCGTAATCGCGCAGAATTGAACTCATCGCGTCCACCGCCAGCGGGTCCAGCCCGCTGAAGGGTTCGTCGAGCACCAGCACGTCCGGTTCGTGCAAGAGCGCCGCGGCCACCTGCACACGCTGCTGGTTGCCCAGCGAGAGTGACTCAAGCTTGTCTTTGGACCGGTCCGCCAGGCCGAAGCGGGCGAGCAATTCCATCGCCCGGGTGCGTGCGGTGCCGCGCAGCAGCCCGTGGAGCTGGCCGAGATAGATCAGCTGGTCGATCACCGGCTGCTTGGGGTAGAGGCCGCGTTCTTCGGGCATGTAGCCGAAGTTGGGGCGGGTGGCCGCGTTCAAGGCCGCCCCGTCCAAGGTGAGATGGCCGCTGTGGGCGTTGAGCAGTCCCATGATGATGCGCATGGTGGTGGTCTTGCCTGCGCCGTTGGCCCCAACGAAGCCGGTCAGCGCCCCGCGCGGCACGGTGAAGCTGACCTCGTCCAAGACCTTGCGTCCGGAAAAGGACCGGGTGATCTGATGCAGTTCGAGCATGCTCGGTCTTTCTGGCCTAGGAATGTGTGCGCTTGTGATCCAGCTTAGGAAAGCTGGGGCGGATCCGCCTGATGCTAGCGGATGAAACTATTGGATGAGCCCGGCCCGGTGGGCATAGAGGGCCGCCTGGACGCGGTCGCGCAGGTGCAGCTTGGCCAAGAGATTGGACAGGTGGGTTTTCACCGTCGCCTCGGACAGGGAGAGCAAGGCCGCGATTTCCTGATTGTTCTTGCCGGCGGCCAATGCGCTCAGCACCTGGCGCTCGCGGGCGGTCAGCGTGTGCAGCGCTCCGGATTCCGCTGAAGGCGCCGGAGTTCCGGGGCGCGCGGTGGTTTTGCGGGCGATCAGTTTAAGCGTGACCTCCGGGGAGAGCAGCCCGTACCCGGCGTGGATCTGGTGGACCGCGTTGAGCAGCAGTTCCGGTTCGGCGTTTTTGAGCAAAAAGCCACTGGCCCCGGCATCGAGCGCGTCGAAGAGGTAGTCCTCGCGGTCGAAGGTGGTGAGCACGATGATTTTGGTGTCCACAGCACCGGTTAGCTGCGCGGTGGCGGCGATGCCGTCCAGCTGGGGCATCTGAATATCCATCAGCGCGACATCCGGGATTCGGGAGGTGATCAGCTGGACCGCTTCGTTCCCGTTGGCGGCGGTTCCGATGACCAACAACCGCGGGTCGGTTTCCAAGATGAGCTTCAGCGAAGAGCGGATCAGTGGCTGGTCATCGCAGATCACGACGGTAATTTGGCTCATGTTCTAACCCTAGTTCCCTTCGAGTTCCCCGGGCAGGCGCAGCCGGGCGCGGGTGCGCCAACCGCGCGGAGTGCGCGGGCCGATCTCCACCAGCCCGTGATGCAGCGCGGCGCGTTCACGGATGCCGCGCAGCCCGAAGCCGCTGCCTGCGCTGTGGGGTCGAGGCGTTCCCTCGTCGGTGACTTCCACTTCCAGCCAGTGTCCCTGTTCGTCCAGTCCGGAGCGCAGTGCGAGGGTGGCGGTGCGGGCGGTGGAGTGGCGTCGCACATTGGCCAGCGCTTCACCGCAGATGCGATAGGCGGCCAGGGACAGGCCGGGGGCCAAGGAGGCGAAGAACCCCGGAGCATGTTCGTCTTCCGAGAGGACCACCCGCAGACCGTGCGTGGCGTTCTGCTCGATCAGTTGGGGCAGCTGTGCCAGGGATGGCTCCGGGGTGCGCGCGGAGGTAGTGCCAAGTTCGGAATCCTGGGGGGACTGCTCGCGCAGCACGCCGAGCAGCGAACGGGTTTCGGCCACCGCGCTGCGCGCGGAGGACTCGATGCCGCGCATCAGCTCGATGGCTTGGGCCGGATTGCGGTCCTGGACCAGCCGGGCGGCGGAGGCCTGGACTCCGACGGAGGCGATGTGGTGGGCGATGACGTCATGCAGTTCGCGGGCGATGCGCAGGCGTTCCTCGTTGACCGCGCGCGCCGCGAGCTGTTCGGCCTGCGCGGCGATGCGCCTGGCCTGGATGAGCACCAGGGATTTGGAATAGGAGCTGGACCAGCTGGTCAGACCCAGGAAGATTGCCCCGCCGAAGTAGAGCACGTTGATCAGGAAGCTGTACAGCGGCATGGCCACCTCCTCGGGAATCGAACCCGCTGGGTTCTCTACCATGACCCAATTCGCCTCCGAATACAGGTCTCCGGTGAAAAAGGAGAGAATCAGCCACACGGCCATGCTCAACAGCACCAGGCCCATCGCTGTCCACAGCCCCCGGCGGTTGCGTGCCCAGGCGACGGCGGTGTACAGGCCCAGGAAGTAGGCCAATTGGGCGCAGAACTGCATGACGATGGTGGCCGTGGCGGGGGAACTACCAATGAGGAAGGCGGCCGAACCGATGAGCATCATGGTAATCGGCCAGCGCCGGCGGAACATCAGCGGCAGGATCAGGGCCGCGAGCAGGGCGAAGGCCAGGGGGCGTTCGGCGCTCTTGCCCACCTCGGTCAGCGAGAGCACCAGCTCCAGCATGAGAATTGCCAGCAGGTAGAAACCCAGCGCCACCCAAATGTCGCGGCGCAGCGAGGACGTCGAGGGCGCCTCGCGTTCCCAGTCGGCCGGTGGCAGCGAGGGGACCTGTCGGTGCAGCAGCTGCGAAAGGCGGTGCATAGCTCTTCCTGGTCAGGGGCATCCGTTGCAGATGCGCGATCTCTTCCGCACTGGACTTTACCTGCCCGCGGGGTTCTGGCGAATGAGCCTTAGGGATTAGGCCATTGGTCGCGGCGGGCGAAGGGAGCATGGCCAAATAAGTTACCGAACGGTAATGTGATGGCATGCACATGATTTTTCGCATCCTACTGATGCTGCTCCAAGGCAAGAAGGCTCCAAGGCTGAGCATGCTCGATTCCGGATCCCTGGCCATGCGCGCGACGCTGACCGATATCGACTTCGCCGGACATATCAACAACGGCATGTACTTCTCGATCTTTGATCTGGGCCGCTTCGATTTGATGTTCCGCTCCGGTGCCTGGGATGTCATTCGCAAGAACAAGTGGAGCCCGGTGGTGCAGGCCGAAACCATGGCCTTCAGGAAATCGGTGAAGCTCGGGGTGAAATTCACCCAGGAGACCCGAGTGCTGGGCATGGATGAGCGCTGCATCTACTTCGAACAGCGCATCGTGGTGGACGGCGAGATCTACGCCCGCGGCTACATTGCCACGCGCATGACCTCCAAAACCGGGCCAGTGCCCAACGCACAGATCCTCTCCGCACTAGGGCTGAGCATGCCCGAGGACCGGGTAATCCCCGAATGGATCACGCGCTGGCGTGAAGAAAGCGCCCTGCCCGGTGCGCGCAGGCCCGCGCCGCACTCATGGATCCGCTAATCCGGACGGCGGGCGGCATCCAAGAAGCGGGCAATCAGCTCCGGATCCTTGACCCCGCGAGCGGACTCGACCCCGGAAGAGACGTCCGCGCCGCTCGCCGCGGACTCGGCGAGCGCCGCGGCCACATTCTCCGGGGATAATCCGCCGGCCACCAGCCAGTTGCGTCCGGCCGCGAGGGCGCGCACCTTGGAATAGTCCCAGCTTTCCCCGCTGCCCGGGACCGCGGCGTCAATGAGCAAGAAGTCCTCGCCCCAGTTCTCGAATTCTTCGGGCTGCGCGTCCATGCGCACCGCGCGGATCACCCGGAATCCGGCCTCGCGCACCGTTTGCACATCTTTGCGGGTGCGTGTGCCGTGCAGCTGGATCCAGCCGAGCTTGGCGGCGCTGGTCCGCTCGATAGCGGTGCCGACGTCTTCGCTGCGGAAAACCGCCACGGTGGCCACCCCGGCGGGGACCTGCGCGGTGAGGGAGGCCGCCAGCTCTGGGGACACCTCGCGCGGCGAATCGGTCAGCACGAAGCCCAGCGCGTCCGCACCATGCTCCAGCGCGACGCTGACGTCATTCTCGGTGGCCAGACCGCAGATCTTCACGAACGGGCGGCTGCTCATCGGCCCACCTCCGCGCTGGTCTGCGGGGCGCTCAGATGCGTCGGGGTGTAGCCGCCGGGCGCATTGGCGCGGATTTCAAGCAATTCACGAGCGTGTTCCCAGAGCCGGGAGTCCTCCTCGCTGACCGGCACCCAGGTTTCCACCGGCACCGCCGTGCCGGTTTCATCGCGGGCGACCAGCACTGTCAGGCAGTAGGTGGTCAGTTCCATCTGCGTGGTTTTCGGATCCCCGGAGCGCACGTGCACCGCAATATGCATGCCCTTTGACCCGGTGTAGACCAGCCGGGCCTCGACCTCGACCAGATGGCCGATGAGCAGCGGGCGGTAGAAGCGCACGCCGCCGGAGAATACCGCGACGGTGTCCCGCCCGCAGTAGCGGCCGGCGCAGAGTGAGGCCGCCTCATCGATCCACTTCATCACGATGCCGCCGTGGACCTTGCCGCCCCAGTTCACATCGGTGGGTGCGGCGAGGAATCGCAGGGTCACCCGCGGTGCGGTGCCGGCGTCGGTATAGGACTGGTCGTTCATCGACTCGACGATGCGTTCGCGGATCTCGATGCGGGCCAACGCGTTTTTCCGCAATTGAAGCTCGCGCGCAGTGCCGGGGGTGAAGGAGGGGACCGGGGTGGGTTTGCCCTGCTCATCCACGGCCACGAAGATCACCAGGCAGGTGGAGGACATGACGGGGCGCAGCTCGCGGGGATCTGAGAAGGACACCTCGGTGCGGATATGCATGGAACTGGAACCGGTGTAGACCACCGAGGCGGTGACCTCCACCAGATCTCCGGAATGGATCGGGTCCGCGAAGTGGATATTTCCCACGTAGGCGGTCACGCAGTAGCTGGCGGACCAGCCCACCGCTGCGGCGTAGGCGGCTTTATCCACCCATTCGAGCACCGTGCCGGCGGCAACCGTTCCGGTGATTCCCACATCCGTGGGCGCTGCGAGGAAGCGGAGGGTCACCGAATGCGGCCGGCTGGCCGTTTGGAGATCAGTCATTTAGCTAGTTTCCCCTGCCTAGCCATAGGTTGCCAACCTATGACGTGGCCTTTCGCCCTAGGATGGAGGAGTGCGTAGGGTCTTTGGAATTTTTTCGGCATCCACCGCGGCGGTTGTCTGCCTGGGGTTGCTCTCGGCTATCGGTGCCATCGGGCTGGCGGTGCTCATAGGCCGCGCCATCGATTCGTTGCGCGCAGATCTGCCATTGGATGTTGGCTGGTATATAGCGGTGGGCTACGAACTGTTGGTGGTGGCCCTTGGGGCACTGCTCACCCCGGTGCTCATTGCGCGTTCGGCCCGCACGCTCGGCGCGCTGCAACGCCAAAGACTGGTGCGCCACTATTTAGCCATCGGCCCCTTGGCCGTGCGCCGGCTGGGGGAAGGGGAACTGGTAGATGCGGCCACGGACGCGGTAGATCGTTCGGTACGGTTCCGCACCAGCTTCATGGGTCCGGCCATCTGCGCGGTAGCCACCCCGGTGCTGGTGCTGATCGGCATCATGTTCTTCATTGATCCACTGAGCGCACTGATTCTCTTGGTGCCCACCGCGCTGGTCCCGCCGATAGTCATCGGTTTCCAAAAACTTTTCCGCGGATCTTCCGGCGAATACCGCCGCGCCCAGGGCATGCTCTCGGCCACCTTCCTCGACGCGCTGCGGGCACTGACTATGCTCAAGCTCAACGGCGGAGCCAGCTGGATGGGGCGGCGCATCGCTGCGGCCAGCGAAAGGGTGCGCCAACAGGTGATGAAGCTGTTGGCCCGCAATCAACTGGTGCTGCTGGTGATCGACGCGAGCTTCGCCGTCTTGCTGCTAGCCACCGCAGCGATTCTCGCTTGGTGGCGGGTGAGCACTACGGCGATCACCGCCGGGGAGGGTCTATCCCTGGTGCTGCTCAGCTTCCTGATGCTCGCTCCGGTGAACTATGTGGGCAGCTTCTTCTACATTGGGATGACCGGACGGGCCGCCGAACAGAAAATAGACAGCTTCATGAGCACCCCGCGGCACCGTGCATCGGCGAATCCGTTGAGCGTTGACCTGCGCACCGATGACTTGCAGCTCCAAGACCTGGGGGCCGGATACGAGGGGCACCCCGAGGCGCTAGCCGAGCTGAACTTCACCTTCCCGGCCGGTTCGAAAACCGCGGTGATCGGGGCCTCGGGCAGCGGAAAAACCACCTTGCTGCGAGTGCTGCAGGGCCAGCTGGAAACCACTGCGGGAATTATCCATGAGGGGCATCAAGCCTTGGGCCCGGCCACCCTGCGGGCCAATACGGCAGTGGTGGAGCAAGGCACGACGCTCTTCGGGATCAGCCTGCGCGAGAACCTGCTGCTTGCCGCGCCACAGGCCAGCGACGAAAAGCTGCGCCGGATGGTGCACCGCTCCGGTCTGGCGCAGTGGTATGCCCAGCAGGAAGCGGGACTGGACACGGTGCTCGGCGAAGGCGGGGCGACGCTCTCTGGGGGCCAAGCCCAACGCCTGGCCATCGCCCGCGCCTTGCTGGCCGAGCGGCCCATCTTGCTGCTCGACGAACCGACCAGCTCCCTTGATGTGCAGACCGAAGCCGAAGTGCTGGACACCCTGCGTGAAGTGGCAGCGGAGCTCACAGTAATCACCGTGACCCACCGTTTGGGGCTGCTCTCCGATTACGACCAGGTTCTGGTCTTGGATCAGGGACGGATCGTGCAAGGCGGGCAGCGCGAAGAACTACTGGGCACCGAGGGGTACCTGAAAGCGGCGATGGAGAATTTCAGCCAGCGCGTTGCAGCGCTGGGCAGCCATCGCGGGAACGAGACGAAGTGAAGAAACTGAATTCCGCGCAGCCAAGCAGCTTCGCCAGCGCCCGGTGGCTGATTGCGCAGAGCCTGGATCTCTTGGCCCCCCTGCTGCTTGCCTGCCTGATCGCCTGCCTCACGCGCCTGGCCGCACTGGGCATTTATCTTTTTGCCGGGCTGGGGCTGGTGCAAGCCATAGGCCTTGAATTGCCCGCTGGGCTGCCGCGGCTTTCCCTCGGAGCGCTGGCGGTTGCGATTATCCTCGCCGGCCTATGCAAGGGAGGGCTGCGCTATGCCGAGCAGTATGTGGGGCATAAGGTCGCCTTCCTGGCCTTGGCCAGGCTGCGGTCGACCATGTATGACGCCTACCAGCGGCAGGCCCCCTTCACTGCGGCCAGCAAGAATTCCGGGTCCATGCTTGCCAAGGCCACCCGGGATATCGACAAGGTGGAGGTGTTCTTTGCGCACACGCTCCCGCCGGCCGCGGCAGCGCTGCTGGTCAGCGGCACGGTCCTGTGGTGCGTCCACCTGGTTTTCGGCAGCACCGCGGCGCTGATCCTCGCCGGAGGTTACCTGCTGGTCGGCGTATTGCTGCCGATGCTCGGAGTCGGCGCGCTACGCAGGGCGGCCACCATGGCCGCTCAGGTGCGCGGCAGCCAAAACCAGATCATCATGGAGTCCTTGGCTGGCGTTGAAGTAATCCACGGATTCGGCGCCGGTGGGCGAATGCTCAAGCGCATGGACAGCGCCGGAGCGGCGGATACCCGGGAAGCTGGCCGGGCCGGCTGGGTGACCGGGCTGCGCTCGGCGTTCAGCCAGATCGTGGTTTGGGGTAGCGCGTTGGCGCTGCTGATCCACGGATCCGCCGAAGGATCGCTGGCGGCCACGATCATTCTGGTGGTGATCGCGGTGCCATCCTTCGAATCGGTGCGGGCAGTGGACGGATTTGTGCTTGGGCTCCAGGATTCGCTGGCGAGCGCTCGCCGATTGTTCAAGACCGCCAGCGGACCACCGATTGTTTCGGAAACGAGCGACGCAGGCGAACTCCCGCATACCGGGACGGTGAGTGTCCAAGGCCTAGCCGTGTGGCACGCGGAGCGCCAGGTGGTGCGCGATGTGGATTTCACGGTGAATCCGGGGGATCTGGTGGCGCTGGTGGGAGCTTCGGGCTCGGGGAAATCCTCCATTGCGTCCGCGCTGGCCCGTGCACTGCCGGCCGGCGGAACGCTGAGCCTTGGCGGGGTATCCCTGGATGCGGTGCCGCTGCAGGTCTTGCGTTCGCGAATCGTCGTGGTTTCCCAAGAAGCGGTCATGGTGCGCGGCACGATACGCGAAAATCTCCTATTGGGAATCACCGGAACCACCGACGCGGAGCTCTGCTCGGTGCTTGATGAACTGGGTCTGGGCCAATGGCTGAGCCAGCAACCCAAGGGCTTGGACACCCGTTTGGCGGACCGCTCCACTCGGCTCTCCGGAGGCCAGCGTCAACGGTTGGCCTTGGCGCGCGCACTGGTGCGTCACCCTGCGCTCCTGATTATGGACGAATCGACCAGCGGATTAGATGCCGCGAGCGAACGCCTGGTGATGAACGCGATTAATGAGCGCCGTGGATATGGGATGGGAGTGCTGATGATCAGCCATCGGCTTTCCATCCTGGAAGAAGCTACCGAGGTGCTGGTTCTGCGCGAGGGGCGCATTGCTGAATCCGGTTCCCCGGCACGGCTTCTGGCCGATGCCTCCACGCTGTTCTACCAGATGGTGCTGCGTGAAAACGATCGGATCATTACCGGGGCATAATCCCTGACAAGTACCGGCTCAGGCAGTAGGGTCGAAAATATGATGCGGATAGTCGTAATTCTGTTCCTGTTCGTGCTTGCTGCCGGATTTGTGCTCACCGCGCTGTTGGCGGGCACCTCCGGCAACTGGGTGTGGTGGATTCTGGTGGTGCTCACCGCGGTGCTGGTGGCCGTCGGGATCCGGGATATGACACAGAAACGGCATGCGATCCTGCGTAACTTCCCCATTCTGGGGCACGCCCGCTACCTGTTCGAATTCATCCGCCCCGAGATCCAGCAGTACTTTATCGAGCGGAACACCGACGGCACGCCGTTTGACCGAGATACCCGCTCGATGATCTACGCCCGTGCCAAGGGCACCGACAGCCACAAGGCTTTCGGCACCGAGCTGAAGGTGAACGAGGTTGGGCACGAATATCTGCTGCATTCAAGCGCGCCGGTGGCTCCGAATAAGGAGCAGCACCGGGTGGTCGTCGGTTCGAGCCAGTGCGCTCAGCCCTATGCGATGTCCTTGTTGAATATCTCTTCGATGAGTTTCGGATCGCTGTCCGCCAATGCGGTGCTGGCGATGAACAAGGGCGCGGCAATGGGCGATTTCGTCCACGAGACCGGCGAAGGCGGGCTGACCAAATACCATCTGGAGCACGGTGCGGACCTTTTCTGGGAGATCGGTTCGGGCTACTTTGGCTGCCGCACCCCAGAAGGCCGGTTCAACCCGGAGACCTTTGCGCAGAAGGCCAATCTCCCACAGGTCAAGGGCATCACCATCAAAATGTCGCAGGGCGCCAAGCCCGGACTTGGCGGGGTGCTGCCCGCGGCGAAGGTGACCGCGGAAATTTCCGAGGCCCGCGAGGTGCCGATGGGCCAGGACTGCATTTCTCCGGCAAGCCACCCAGAATTCTCGACACCGCGCGAGCTGCTTGCCTTCGTCTCCCAGCTGCGCAAACTATCTGGCGGCAAACCGGTGGGGATCAAGTTCTGCGTGGGTTCTCGCACCGACGTGATGGCCATCTGCAAGGCCATGATTGAAACCGGGGTGCTGGTTGATTTCATCACCGTAGACGGTGCCGAAGGCGGCACCGGCGCCGCGCCGCTGGAATATGAGGATCATGTGGGGACCCCGCTGACCGAGGGGCTCATGCTGGTCCATAACGTGCTGATGGGCGCCGGGCTGCGTCACGAGATCCGTTTGGCGGCGGCCGGGAAGATCGCTAACGGTTCGGATATCGTCAAGCGAATGATCCAGGGTGCGGACTTCGCCTTCTCCGCCCGCCCGATGATGATGGCTACCGGCTGCATCCAGGCGCAGAAATGCCATACGAACCATTGCCCGGTAGGCGTAGCGACGCAGAACAAGCGGCTGATGCGGGCCTTGGACGTTGAGGACAAGGGCCACCGCGTGTACAACTATCACCGGCTGACGGTGACCGAGGCGGGGCAGATTATGGCCTCCATGGGCCTGCGCGGTCCGGACCAGCTCAATACCAGGATGCTGCGCCGCCGGGTGAACCTCCAGTCAACTCGCTCCTATGCCTCGCTGTTCCACTGGCTGCGGCCCGGCGAGCTGCTCGAGAATCCTCCTGCATCGTGGCGGGATGATTGGCAGGAAGCGGACTCGGACCACTTCGGCGAACATGCCCCGGTGCATTTCGGCATCCCGAGTACTGTGGCGTTGGCTCCCGACCGGCAGATCCGCGAACCCGAGGATGCGGTGAAGCCCACGCGCGTGGAACCGCGGGATTCCCAGAAGGTCCAGCCGGTGCCCAGCGATGCCACCAGGCCCGAAGGCCAGCCAGGATCCTGAGCCGAAGCTACTGGTCCATGAGGGCCAGCAACGCCGAAGCGTTGACTTCGCGCGGCGAACTGGGTTGCCACTGCGGGTTTCGGTCCTTGTCGATGACTTGGGCTCGAATGCCTTCGGCTAGATCGGGCTGATGCATCAGGTGCGCCGCCAAGCGCAGCTCGCGGTCCAGTGCGCCGCGCAGGTTCTGCTCGGCGCGGGCCGCACGCACCGAATGGAAAGCTGCGACCACGCTCGTTGGCGAGTTCGCGGCGATCGCCTCGGCCGCGCGGCGGGCAGCGGGATGCACCATCGTGTCCAAGCGTGCCAGGACTTCTTCTGGGGTGTCCGCTCCGAAAGCGTAGTCGACCCAACCTTGCTCGATTTCGAGCTGACGGGATTCGGGGACCGAGTGAAGCACCTCTATGGCCGAAGCGATCTCGGCGGCGCCGAGGCCGATCAAATCATCGAGTTCGTCAAGAATCGACTCGGCGAAGCTTTCGCCGATGACCGTGTCGGCGAATCCCAGATATACCGCGTCCGCGCCGCTGAATGAGCTGGCAGTCATTGCGAAGTACTCGCCAAAGTGGCCCGGCGCGTTGGCCAGCAGATGGCTACCGCCAACATCCGGGGTGTAGCCAATGCGGGCTTCGGGCATGCCCAGCTTCGCATCGGCGGTGACCAGCCGTACCGGCGCGTGGCTTGCCAGACCGATACCGCCGCCCATGGTGATTCCGTGGGCCAGGGTCATCAACGGCTTGGGGTAGACCGAAATCAAGTGGTCGGTGCGGAACTCCAAGGCGAGCAGTTCCAGGAAATCCGCGTGCCTGCCACCGGTGACCGCAGCATGGAAGTCGGCTATATCCCCGCCGGCGCAGAAACCTCGCTCGCCTCGTCCGGTGAGCAATACGAGTTGAATCTTCGGGTCTTCGGCCCAAGACCGCAGAACCCGGTGCAGCTCTTGGAGCATAGCCAGGGTCAAGGCGTTGAGTTTGCCCGGACGGTTCAGTTCAAGATGTCCTACCGGTCCGTGCACGGACGCAATGACAAGTTCTTCCACGATCGCCCTTTCCGAGGCTGCCTACCGATGGCCGCTTACTAGCCTAGTCGGAAAGGATCTGCGTGAGCCGGTCCAAAACGAGGGCTACCTTGGGCTTCTTCGAATTCTCTGGTTTCAAAGCGAAGATCGAGCGGGCAAGGCGGATTTCCGGTGCATCGACAATGCGCAGACCCGCGGGGGCCTGGGTCATGGCGAGGTCCGGCACCAAGGCGGCGCCGAGGCCCGAAGAGACCAAATTCAGTGAGGCGTTAAAATCGTCGCAGTAGGCAGCGACCTGAGGATGGATGTTGTACGAGGCGAAGAGCCGGGAAATCAAGGTGGCATCCGAGGTGCCCGGGTGATGGAAGATCCATGGCCATTCGGCGAGCTGGTCCACGGTGAGCTGGGCGTCGTCTGCGATCGGCCATGAGGCGGGGATGACGACGCGGAACTGGTCATCGCCCAGCCATGCGCGCTCCAGCGAGGCGGGCCAGCTCAGCCCTCCGGGACCCACCTGGAAGATGAGCGCTAGGTCGAGGTCGCCACCGTTGCCTAGCCCAGCGACGGTTTGCTGCGGTTCGCCGATCCAGAGACGCAAGTTGATGCCCAGCGCGTTCCAGTCTTCGCTAGTCAACAGCTTGGGCAGCGCGTAGGTGGCCAGGGATGGGAAAATGCCGAGTTTGATCTCTTCGCGGTCTGTGGAATCCGTGGAGATGGTTGCTACGTCGGCCATCAGGGCGTCGAGGTCGGTGAGCACGCGCTTGGCGTGGCGCACCATGCGCATCGCGGCCGGTGTGGGCGTGATGGAGCGGGCACCACGCAGGAACAACGTGGTTCCGGTGCTGCGTTCTAAGGCAGTCATCTGTTGGGAGACGGCGCTGGCAGTGTAGCCCAGCCGGTTTGCGGCTGTGGCAAAGGAACGATGCGCCACCACTTCGAGAAGGGTGCGCAGATGAACTGGATTTATCACGTCTAAAGTCTAAACGCAGAAGCCTAAGGGATGCTTAGTCAGTGAGCTAGTCCTCATCTTCGTCGTCGTTGGATTCTTCGGTGAATTCGTTATCCAGTTCCGCTTCGGTTTCCAGATCGTCATCGAGCAGGTAGTTGCGAGTGGCTAATGGATCGATGTTTCGCATCGTTTCGGGCGCGTCGCTGGAACCTTCATAGGCTTGGGAATCGCGACCGTCATCGGGTTCGTAGATGTCGTTCCCGTACTCGGGAGCGAAGTCGGTTGGTTCAAAATCTTTAGTCATCACGTACTCCTCCACAGAATGCGAGGGATCCGACGAGAGTCGGGGTTATCCCTCATGACTTCTCGTAATCACAGCCTAGGCCGGGAATGCCTACAAGGAAAGACTTGTATTTTCGCGGATTTCAGTGATTGTGTTCGGCATAGTGCTCCAACAGTGGTGCGGCCCGGTAAGCCAGGTGGGTGTGGAGCGCGAATGTGGTTTCGGACCGGGTGACACCCTTGATCCGCAGGATCTGGCGCAGCCCCGACTGCAGCTGGTGGGTATCGGTGGCGATCAACCGAACCCAGACATCTCCGCGGCCAGAAGTTTCATGGATTTCAAGCACGTTGGGGATCTGCCGCAGCGAGGTCACCACGGTATCCAGGTCGCGGTGCACGACTTCCAAGGTCACGAAGGCCAACACGTCATAGCCGAGTTTTGCCAGGTCAAGATCTCGGCCGCCTTCGCGGAGCACATCCGCGCGCTGCAGGCGGCGCAGACGCGACTGGGCGGTGTTACGGGCCACGCCAACTTCGTCGGCGAGGTCCGAGATTTGGATCCGCGGATCCCGGATCAACGCCAAGAGAATTTTCAGATCGACGTCATCCAAACGCACCATTTGCTCACTCCTAAGACCCACAGAGGCCAAGTTTTTGACTATTTTGCTCAAACTCTAACAAGTTTGAAGTCCGAGTGTCCCTCTTTAGAGGATATTTATGAGTGAACGGTCTAGATCAGTAGACATTTTCTTACAGATCGCTCAAATAACCGGTGGGGTATCGAGTAGCCCCACCGGTAAAAACTTTTTTTGTGCAACAACATGGCGACATCCTTTGGACCACCCGCCTTTTGGGAGACCTCATGTCGGTAATCAGCGAACTACGCATGCAACCAGCTCGAACCAGGCCATTGACCTGGAACCCGGGCATCACCACGCGTTTGAGCATCACCGTGCTGGTGAGCTTCACCTTGCTGGTGGGCGCTAATTTGGCGACGCCGCTCTACCCGCAGCTGCAAGCCGAACTTTCACTGGATGCTATGGGTACGACCATCGCCTTCGCCAGCTACGTCTGTTCGCTGATGTTCTTCCTCTACATCGTGGGCCACTGGTCCGATCATATCGGCCGTCGCGCCGCACTGGTGCTTGCCATCATCATCTCGCTGGTGGGCACACTGAGCTTCGGCGATGCATCAAGCCTGTGGGAACTGTGCATCGGCCGCGGGCTGCAGGGCGCAGGCGTTGCCCTAGCTACCGGTGCTAGCGCCGCAGCGCTGCGCGAGTTATTGCCGCATAAACCCGAATGGGCTTCGCGCTTCACCCTTCTGGCATCTTCTGGAGGAGTGGCTTTTGGCCCATTGCTCGGCGGCGTGCTGGCATTATTGCCAGGCGGACGTGCCACGGTCTTCACCGTGCAGGCGGTGCTTCTGCTCGCTACACTGATTCCATTGGTCGCATTGAAGGCGCGTCCGGCGATTGCCATGGCCGAACGCGGCAAACGGCACCGTGCATTGGCGCCTCGTCGATTGGGCATCCCGAGCGATGCCCGGTCCAAGTTCTGGATGGGTGCGCTGGTTGGATTCTTGAGCTTTGCGGTTTTCGGTTTCGCATTATCGCTGGCCCCGGGATATTTCGCGCAGGTTTTCGGGCTGACCTCGTTGCCGATGATCGGGCTTGTCGCTGGTCTTCCGCTGGGCATATCGGCGCTGTCCCAGGTAGTGATCCGCGGTGGCCAGCGTCTGCTGCCCGTTGGCTTGGTGATGCTGGCCGCTAGCACCATTGGCCTGGTGGTGGCCGCGGAAGCCGGTTCGCTGTGGCTGGCAATTCTGGCGCTGGCGCTGATTGGCCTAGGGCAGGGAATAGCGTTCAGGACCGCATTCAGCGGTGCGGTAAACGCGGTATCGGCGTCCCTTCACGCGCAGACCGTGTCGACTATTTACTTGGTGACCTACCTCGGAAGCGCGCTGCCGGTGATTGCCTTGGGCTGGGCCGTGGGAGTCTATGGCCAGGAACTAAGTATTCTGATCTTCAGTATTCTTTGCGCGCTGCTGGCCCTGCTGCTCACCGGATGGTCCGTGGCTTCATTGGTGAAGGACCGTAATTCCCGGGCGTAGCCTAGCAGGTATGAGTACTTCCACTTCTGCGGTGGCCACGCGGTCCGCCACCTGGGCGGCCGCCGCCCGAGTTTTCGTCCCAGCCATCTGGCTCGGACTGATCATTGGAATTTCATTCATTGAGGCGCCGCTGAAGTTCACCGCACCCGGGATTACCATCGGGCTGGGATTAGGCATCGGACGGCTGGTCTTCGCGGCCATGAACGCGGTGGAAATCGTGCTCTTCATTGCTTTGCTCGCCGGAAGCATTAAACGTGGCGCGGACCGAGCCTGGTGGTGGCTGCTGGGACTCATCGGATTCCTGTTGGCCATTAAAACGGTAGCGATCCGCCCCGGGCTGTCGGCACGCACCGATGCGGTGCTGGCCGGTTCTTCCGCGGGCGGATCGCTATGGCACTACGCCTATATTGGCGTTGAAGGTGTATTGACCGTTGCACTAATCATCGCGCTGATCTTTGCGGTCAAGCGCTGGGTGCGCATTAGCCCGCAGTAACCAACCGGCAGGCCTGCGCGGTGAGGTTGACCGAATTCAATCGGTCCTCCTCGAGCAATGGGTGGTGCACGGTGATCAGCTCGTCCGCTTGAGCGCTTTCCGCGAAAGCTTCAAGATACTCGGCCACGTTCTGCCCGGTACCGATGGCCGTGTAGCGCATCATGTCCAAGATCTGCTCGGCTTGCGGAGTCTCCATCACCATGTCAAGTTCGGCTTCGGTAAATTCCTTCTTCGCGTTGCGACCTAAGAAGGACGCGACGCGGTGGCGTTCGGAGGCCACCTTGAGATCGTGGGCGTGCTGAACGCTCTCGGCGGCAATCACGCCGACTCCGGCGATGACATAAGGTTCGGCCAGCTGAGCCGAAGGCTTGAACTGCTCGCGGTAGGTCTTGACCGCCTGATGCAACGCCGCCGGAGCGAAATGCGAAGCGAAAGAGTATGGAAGACCGAGCTGCGCGGCAAGCTGCGCGCCGAAGAGCGAGGAGCCCAGAATGTAGAGCGGAACGTTTGTGCCCGCGCCGGGAATCGCTTGAACGCCCGGGATGCGTGACTCGCCGGCAAGGTAGGCCTGAAGTTCCAATACATCCTGCGGGAAGGAATCGGAGGCCGACGGGTCTCGTCGCAGCGCGCGCAAGGTGGTCATATCGGTGCCTGGTGCGCGTCCCATTCCTAGATCGATACGATCGCCGAAGATTTCGGCCAGGGTTCCGAATTGCTCGGCAATCACCAGTGGCGAATGGTTGGGGAGCATGACGCCGCCAGAGCCCAAACGGATGCTTTCCGTGTGGTGGGCCACGTGGCTGATCAGTAGGGAGGTCGCGCTGGAGGCGATAGTCGGCATGTTGTGGTGCTCGGCGTACCAAACACGTTCATAACCGGTGCGCTCAGCAAGCTGAGCGAGGCGTACAGATGACTTGAATGAGTCGGAGATGGTGCTATTAGGTGCAACCGGGGCAAGGTCCAGAATCGAAAGCTTCACAGTTGATACAACCTGACGAGGCGCGGGACTATTCCGCATCGGGCAATAAACGTGAAAACGGCGCCTTCCCAGATAATTCTGGGAAGGCGCCGTTGACGCTAATGTCTAGGGGCTATTCGCCTAAGACGCTTTAGAGTCCGCGGATGTCCGCTGCCTGAAGACCCTTAGGGCCCTCAACTACTTCGAACTCAACCTTCTGGCCCTCTTCCAGGGTACGGAAGCCCTGGGTCTGGATGGCGGAGAAGTGAGCAAAGACGTCTGGATCTCCGCTGTCTGGAGCGATGAATCCGAAGCCTTTTTCAGCGTTAAACCACTTGACGATACCGGTTGCCATTATTCTATTTGGTCCTTTCAGACGTTCCTCACCGTTTTTGTTGGTGAGCTTGGTTGTAATCCACGCGAGACGTTGAAACCGAAGTTTCATCTTCTTACGAAGCAGCCAAGTCATTCACTTCACGTCTAGAAGGGGTTCGCGCCAACCATGCGGATCGACATTCACAAACTTCTAAAGGGTTCTTCGCGAATTACTTTGGAACTACACTGCCTAGCCTACGTCGAGATTCGCAACTTTTGAATAACTTTGACCTAATTAATCTAGATTTTCGGAAAGTGTCCCAAATCGTTTACCGAGTAGCGGGTTTGATGATTCGAGCTACTACGATCGCGGCGACTAATGCCAGTACCGCCGCAATGCTGGAAGTGATGAGTACTCCGTGGTCGAATGCGTGGGCTGCAGAGCTCAAGAGCGACTGCGCCTGATCGGTCGGCAGCCCCTGCGCAATCTGATGCGCGCCACTCAGAGTTTCCCCGGCCGCTTGGGTCTGCGCCGCGTCGAGGGCACCTGGAACCTTGAGCTGTGCGGCATAGACGGTATTCAAAATGGTGCCAAGCACGGCCACGCCAAGGACCGCTCCGACCTCATAGGCGGTTTCCGAGATCGCCGAGGCTGCCCCCGATTTCGAGGCTGGTACAGCGCTGAGGACCATGTCATTGGAAAGGGTTTCGGACATCCCTACACCGATTCCCAGGACACAGAAGGCCGCCATGAGCCAGAAGACATCTCCAGAGGAACCTGCGAAAACAACCACCGTGTAGGCCAAGGCAGAAAGCAGGAGTCCGCCGACCATAATCGCCGGCGCGCCAAATCGTGAGGACAACGGCACCGAGACGAGGCCGAAGACCATCGTCAAAACGAGGCCCGGGGTCATCAGCAGACCAGCATCGAGCGGACTGTACCCTGCGATGAGCTGCAGGTGCTGGGAGACAAAGTAAATGAATCCAACGAGCGAGAAGACTCCGATCAGGTTCACCGTGAGCGCTCCCGAGAAAGCGGCGTTGGAAAACAGGCGTACGTCGATCATTGGATTGGCGGAAGCCAGCTGCCGGCGCACGAAGCTCACTCCGCTAATTACGGAGAGCGTTACGGACCCAATCACCACGTATAGAGGTTCGGAGGTGAAGGACTTGATCGCGTAGACGAAGGGCAGCAGGGTCAAAATGACCAAGACGATGGAAACCGGATCGACTCGCCCGGGATTCGGGTCCTTGGATTCGGGCAGAAGCAGCAGCCCGCCGATCAGCAGCGGTAGCAGCATGGGAACTGCCAGCAGGAAGACCGAACCCCACCAAAAATGCTCCAAGAGGATCCCGCCAATGATTGGCCCGAGGACCGCTCCTCCGGAGAACGCGCAGGCCCAGATGGCTACCGCGGTCCGGCGTTCTTTCGCGTCGGGGAAGATATTGCGGATCAGTGACAAGGTGGCCGGCATCAGCATGGCGCCGAAAATGCCGAGCAGTGCGCGGGCGAGCACAAGCTGGAAGGCATCGGTGGCGAAAGCCGCTAGCGCTGAAACCAGGGCGAATCCCGTGGCGCCGATCAGCAGCACCTTGCGTCGGCCAATCCGGTCGCCTAAGAAACCCATGGGCACTAGCAGTCCCGCGAGGATCAGTGGGTAGATGTCGATGATCCATAGCAGTTGCGTACCGCTAGGCGATAGCGCACCCGAGATGGCGGGAACCGCAAATGACAGCACCGTGTTGTCCACGGAGACGAGTAGTACCGGGAAAAGTAATACAGTCAGAGCGGCCCAGCGGCGCGAACGACTCAGCGTGGAGGTGCGTTCGGTGATCTGTGAGCTCATTGGATTGGCCTTCGAAATTTGTGTGCAGAAAGTGGGGAGTGCTGTTTCACTCCAATCGTAACTATACCGTCTGGTTGGTATAGTTACCATCGAATGTAAGGTTAAATCCGTCACCGTCTAAAACTCAAGGAGATTCATGGCCCGTCCACCTGCGGCACGCACGAAGGTGCTAGATGCTTATATCTCGTTGCTCTGCGAAGAAGGGGAGCGTGCGGCAACCCTTGATGCCGCCGCGACACGAGCAGGAGTTTCAAAAGGCGGACTGCTTTATCACTTTGCTTCAAAGGAGGCGCTTGCAGCCGGTGTGATCGAGTCGACGGAGGAACATGTCCAGTTAGACCTCGATCGGATGCACGAGGCCGCCGAAGGCGCCTCGGTATATTACGTGCAGACCTCCGCGGAAGTCGACACCGAATTGGACCGTCATTTGGTCGCTGTGCAGCGTCTGGCTCAGGCCGGTGTTGCGAGCGCAGCGGCGATGCTAGAGGACGTGCACTCCCGGTGGCTGCAGCTAATCCTCGACGAAGTTGGAGACCCGGCGATCGCGCATCTGGTCATCCTGATTGGCGAAGGGCTCTATGCCCATTTGGCCACGCCGGGCTCCTGGTATCAAACCAATTTTGATGGTCGGCTGCAAGAATTACTAGACTTGGTCCCGCAACTTAAAAAGTTGAAAGAACTCAACGAATAATTCTGCAGGGATGTGTCACATGGCCGAAGACGGCACAAGGAACCGACTCAAAGGTCGTCTCGGGGCGCTGCTAGGCATCTTGTTGATGGCTTTGTCGCTGCGTGCGGCGGTAGTGTCCGTGCCGCCGCTATTGGGCCGCATCCAAGATGATATCGAGTTCACCGAGTTCACTACCGGACTGCTAGCCATGCTGGCACCGATCTCATTTGCGGTCTTCGGGCTGCTGACCCCGCGGTTGATTCGCCTCTGGGGCCTGGAGCGCACTCTCATCATTTCTGTGGCGCTGGCGGTAGCCGGACAGCTGGCACGACCATTTATGCCAAATGTCTACCCCTTCTTGGCTCTGTCCATTGTCACCTTGGCCGGTTACGGCATGGGTAACGTGGTGCTGCCGCCACTAGTCAAGAAATACTTCCCGGATCGTATCGGCGTAGTCACCAGCGGATACGTCACGATGATAGCCATCGGCACCTGGCTGGCACCGCAGTTCTCGGTTCCTTTTGCCAACGTCGGCAGCTGGCAGACCTCGATCGGTTCGTGGGCTCTGCTTTCCGGGATCGTGCTGATCCCGTGGACGGCGCAACTGATCGCAGACCGCCGCGTGGAACGCCCTGAGGTGCCAATGCCGGCGGCCAGCGGACATGAGATCGCGCGGATCAACCCGTGGAAGTCCAAGGTAGCTTGGGGTTTGGCCATCTTCCTTGCCGGCAACTCCGCGCAGACCTACGTTTACTTCACCTGGCTACCGCCCTACCTGCACGCCCAAGGATTGGACGAGGCAACCAGCGGAAATATGCTCGCGCTCTTCGCGATCCTCGGATTGCCGGTGGCCCTGCTGGTTCCGCTGTGGGTTCCACGATTGAAGAACCCGATCATCGCGGTGGGTGTGTTCACCCTCTGCTGGATTATCGGCCACCTTGGAATTTATCTTTCACCGACACAGGGAACCTGGTTCTGGGTTTCGATGGCAGGCCTGGGCCAGGGCACCTTCGCTATCGCGCTGCTGATGATGAACCTGCGCTCGCGCACAACCTACGGCTCAGGTGTGCTTTCCGGCTTCGCCCAGGGTCTGGGATATGCCGGTGCCGCCATCGTCCCGATGCTCTTTGGCGTCGTCCAACAGGCCAGCGGATCCTGGGGTGCCGCCTTCTCGATGCTCGGCGTGTGCATCGTGGTGATGCTGCTCGGAGCAATGATCATCAATCCGCCGCGCACCATCGAGGACTCAGCGCCGGGCGCTGAAAACGAAGGCAAACTCGAACGCCTGGACTAGCGGCACCTAGAAATGTCGTTGCGGTCCGTTCTCCGGTGGGGGACTTGGAGTGGGCCGGTGCCAGTGACCTGCCGCAAGCGGTATCCGCCAGCCGAACTTCAACGAGGCCAGGCGCGTGGCGAAGGTCAGCGCCGCAATGCCCACGCCAACTAGGGGGTTGAAGAGGTCAAAACTCCAGAACACCGCGGTGAGGATGCCGCCGATCATTGCCGGGATCGCATAGATGTCCCGCGGGTTGAACAAATCCGGGGTGACATTGGAGATGACATCGCGCATCAGTCCGCCGCCGACACCGGTAATCATTCCCAGAAGCACCGCGGTGACCGGATTAAAATCGTGCTGCAGCGCCTTGAGCGTTCCGGTCATGCAGAACAGTCCCAGCCCCGCGGCGTCGAAGACCAGTACCAGACGGTGAAGCTTTTGGATGGCAGGAGTGAAACCATAGACAAGCAGCGCGGCGAGCACCGGTGGCAGGAAATAAATTGGGTGCCCGAACGTGGCCGGGGATTCATTCAGGATCAGGTCGCGCACCACACCGCCGCCTAGGCCGGTGACGCCGCCGAGGAACACCGAACCAAGCATGTCGAAACCGCGTCGGGCAGCCATCAGTGAGCCGGCAACGGCGAAAAAGAAAATGCCAACGAGTTCGATGACAATGAGCATGGTGTGGCCCTCAGCGAGTTGAAGCGGAAGCGGATGCAGTGCTTATTATTCTCCGAGTTCCTGCGCACGAATAATCGTCGAAAGTTTTACTAAGGTATTGAGGTTGCGCGTGGTGATAATCCGCTGGCGAGCTTGGGCGGTGACAAGCTTCGAAATCGGGGATTCAAGGCTTTGGCCCTTCTCACTGATCCAGCACAAGCTCCTGGCTCGCACCGCCACTACGTTGGCATCGACGAGCTGGGACGCCGCGGCATGAAGCTCCTGCGCATCCTGGGCTCCTGCGCAGAGAGTCAGATAACGGTGGTAGTCGGCGGCTGGCTCGGGAACCGCCAGGGGGAAGCCGGTCGCCAGTTCGTGGACCTCGGCGGCGCTGAATACCAGCGCCGGTATCGGGCGGCCATAGTGTTCGGCAAGCAGTTGCTCGCAGCGCTCACGAACTTCGAGAGCCTCGCAGTGCGGTGCGTCGAGGATGACATTGCCGCTGGCGAGCACGGTTTTAACCTGGCCGTAGCCGGCTTCGCTGAGCAGTGTAGCGAGATCTTTCATCAATACTTTGACGCCACCGACGTTGACTCCGCGTAGGAACAATACAAACTTTGCCATGGCTCCATCCAAGCGCACCGAGTTATCGCTTGTCGAGGGTCGTTCTCAGCTCAAAATATGACTAGGATCGAACACATGCTTCAGCACATGCCCTTTGGATCCTGGCCGTCGTCAATCTCAGCTCAGCAAGTAGCAGCTGGCACTAAACCTTTAGGCGCAGCCTCCTTCTTTGGAGACAAGCTGATCGTTCAGGAGGGGCTGCCCGCAGAGGGCGGACGCATGACTCTCATCGAGTATGAACGCAACGCTGCCGCTGCCGGGCGTCAGCTGATCGAGGCGCCGTACAACGTGCGCTCGCGAGTTCATGAGTACGGAGGCGCCAGCTGGCTGCTGCTCGTCGGGGACATCCCCGCGGTGGTCTTTGCGAACTTCGATGACCAGCGCGTCTACCTGAAGGTGCTGGCCAATGAAGAACCCGTGGCGTTGACTCCGCCAAGTATGGTCGATGGCGATCCGGCGTTGCGCTTCGCCGAGTTTGTTCCGGGCCCGGCAGGCCGGGTACTGGCTATTATGGAGGACCTTCGCTCCGAACCGGTGCGCCATATTGTGGAAATCCCCTTGGATGGCAGCGCCAGCGAAGATCTCACGGCAATCCGTTTGCTCAGCGCACCGGCTCGCTTCGTCGCCGGGCCGCGGCTGAGTCCGGATGCTCAACACCTGACCTGGATCAGCTGGGACCACCCGGATATGCCTTGGGATGCGACCGAACTTCACCTCGCCGAATACGCCGAGCAGGGAATCCTGCAAGACTCGGTGATCGCCGGCGGCCTCGACATCTCGGTCATGCAGCCCGAATGGACAGATAATGACCGGCTGACCTTCATCTCGGATGCCTCGGGATGGTGGAACCCCTACACCTACCAGCTCAGCTCCGGGCGAACCGTGCGTTTAGTTGACCGCGCGGCAGAGTTTGCAGGTCCGCTGTGGCAGGTAGGGACCGGCTGGTATTTGAACGAAAACCAGCAGACCCTGTTGTGCTCCTATGGAACTGGAACTACCAAAATCGCTCGGGTGCATACGATTACCGGGGGACTGGAAGATCTTTCCCTTCCCTTCACCCGGGTACGCCCGCTAGCGTTGCAAGATGGGTGGCTGCTGGCCGGGACCTCTTCGCTGACCCAAGGAGAAGAGATCTCCTTGATCAATCTGGAGACCTTGGAGCACCAGTCGGTGACTCGATCAATCGCCGAGCTTCCAGACCCTGCCATGCTTCCCGAAGTCGAAGAATTTGAATGCGTCAATGTGGCTGGCCAAGCGGTCCACGCACTGTTGTACAAGCCTCGCCAAGAAGGCTATGCCGGGGCTGACGGAGAGCTGCCCCCGTATGTCACCTTCGTGCACGGCGGGCCAACTAGCCAAGCAGTAGCCACACTGAGTGCTGCCATCGCCTACTACACATCGCGGGGTATCGGCGTGGTGGACGTGAACTATGGTGGCTCCACCGGCTATGGCCGAGACTATCGAAACCGACTACGTGGCGCGTGGGGCGTGGTTGACGTGGCGGATACCGTGGCGGTCATCCAGGCGCTCATCTCCCGGGGCCTTGCCGATCCGGCAAGAATTGGTATTGAAGGTGGCAGCGCCGGGGGCTGGACGGTGCTGTGCGCACTGACATTCTCCGACGTCTTTACCGCTGGCATTAGCCGTTATGGCGTCTCAGATCTGGTGGGACTGGTACAAGATACCCATGACTTTGAATCCCAGTACATGTTCTCCTTGGTGGGCCCATACCCGGAAGCAGCAGAGCTGTACGAAAAGCGGGCGCCCATCAACCATGTGGATAAGATTTCTTGCCCGGTACTGCTGCTCCAAGGGGATGAAGATAAGGTAGTCCCGCCAGCTCAGTCACAGGTGGTGGCAGACGCCCTGGCCAAGCGGGGGATCCCGCATGCCTACATCTTATTTGCAGGGGAGCAGCATGGCTTCCGTAAGTCGGCAAATATCGTCACGGCGTTGGAAAGCTCGCTGGCGTTCTATGCGCAGATTTTCGAATTCGCGGCGGACGTACCAGCGATCGAATTGAACTAGTCTTCGGGTCCCTGCCAAGAGGTGCGCAAGCGATCAATTTCGCGGCGATCCTTCTTGGTGGGGCGGCCTGCGCCCCGGTCGCGGATCGGCACCTGCGGGATGACGACTTTCTCACGGGGAGGTGTGTGGTCAAGGTAGCATTTGACGGCTACCGGGGCGCCGACGCGCTTTGCAATAAGGCCGGTGACTTCGAGTTCTCGGTCCCAGCCGTCCTTGCGTACTCGGATGCGGTCCCCGGGAACAACTATTTGGGAAGCTTTGACCGGATCCCCGTTGAGCCGAACATGTCCGGCACGGCACGCGGTGGTCGCCGCAGAACGAGTTTTGTACATGCGCACTGCCCAGAGCCACGCATCAAGGCGGACCTTACCGCTGGTGGGAATTTCGACCATATGTCAAAAGTCTAGATCACCGTGGGGCTAGTTGTTGTTTGCGTTGGCATCTTCGCAGGCCTGCACTAAACGATCTTGCAGCGCTTGCGGTGCCTGGTCTCCGGAACTTGCGAGGTCCTTGAGCACATCGACCATAGGCTGCGGCAATCCGCCGCCTTCAACCGAACCGATAATGGAGCTGAGCACGCGCAGCTCTCCCGCATCGATGCTGCCATCTTGAACTGGCGCACAGGCCTGGCGGACCATCTCCGTGGCAGCCGCGTCGGTGAGCTGCGAGGCTGCCGACGAAGCGGTATCTTCCAGCACGGAACAACCAGCGGTCACCATTATGAGCGACGATACGGCTAGTATCGCGGCTGACTTTCGAATTGCTACATTCCCCATAGTTAGCAAGTCTAGCGTCCAAGTTTTAGGATCTGCTGGGTGTCAACCGAGTTGATCATCTGAAGATTAAACTCTTTGGGGCACAATGGTTCGGTGAGTAGCACAGAGCAGAAGATCATTGAACAGCTGGCAGCCGAACTATCTGGTGACTCCAAAGTTGCGGTCTGGCAGGTCAAAGCGGCCGTGGAACTTTTGGACTCGGGGTCAACGGTTCCCTTTATCGCCAGGTATCGAAAAGAAGTCACCGGCATGCTTTCCGACACGCAGCTGCGTTTGCTCGAAGAGCGTTTGCGGTACTTACGAGAACTCGAAGAACGCCGATCGGCAGTGCGCGAGGCGATAAGCGAAGCCGAAAAGCTGACAGATCAGCTTGACGCTGCGATTTCGGCGGCGGCTACCAAGGCCGAGTTGGAGGACATCTACCTTCCGTTCAAATCCAAGCGGCGAACCAAGGCGCAGATTGCTCGTGAAGCTGGCCTGGAGCCGCTGGCGGATTTGCTGCTTGAGGATCCGAATATCGATCCGCACGTGGCCGCGGGCACTTACCTCAACGTCGAAGCAGGCTTCGGCACCGAGCTGGATGTGCTTTCTGGCGCACGCTCAATTGTGACCGAGAGGGTCTCTCAGAACGTAGGGCTGGCTTCCGAACTACGTGAGCGACTGTGGAAGTCGGGCAAGATCGGCGCCAGCGCTTCGGCCACCGCGACCGCTGACGCACAAGGAAAATACAAGGATTACCTCGACTACGTGGCGACCCTGGATTCATTGCCGTCGCACCGCGTGCTTGCCTTGTTGCGTGGTGAACGTGAGGGAGCGCTGAAGCTGCAGTTCGCCGAGGCAGATCCGCGCGATGAGCAGGCGCTCGCCGCAGCTCGCAGCGGATACGAAAATGCCATCGCTGCCTCGCTCGGAATTTCCCCCAGCACCGATGCGCCGGCCGCGAGCTGGTTGCAGCAGACCGTCCGCCTGGCGTGGAAGGCTCGGTTGCTCACCCGTTTTGAATCCGACTTGCGTGCTCGTCTCTTCGATGCCGCCGAGGACGAATCAGTGAAGATTTTCGCGGCTAATCTGCGTGATGTGCTGCTGGCCGCGCCGGCGGGAAACAAGGCAGTTCTCGGGCTGGATCCAGGTTTGCGCACCGGGGTGAAGGTCGCGGTAGTTGACCTCACCGGCAAGGTCGTCGATATTGCCACCATCTACCCTCATGCCCCGGCTAACCGGTGGGATGAATCGGTGAAGACCCTGGCCAAGCTGGCGCAGAAGCACAGCACCTCGCTTATTGCGGTGGGCAACGGCACCGCAGGGCGCGAAACCGATCGCCTCGCGGCAGAGGTCATCAAGGTCCTCGGTGGCAAGGATCTTTCCAAGGTCATCGTGTCCGAGGCCGGAGCGTCCGTCTATTCTGCCTCCGAACTCGCAAGCCAGGAACTACCGGACCTGGACGTCTCGATCCGCGGCGCGGTGTCCATTGCCCGGCGCCTGCAGGACCCGTTGGCCGAGCTGGTGAAGATCGATCCGAAGTCGATCGGCGTGGGCCAGTATCAACATGATGTTGGTGCCACGAAACTGGACCGAGCCTTGGATGCTGTCGTCGAGGACTGTGTGAATGCGGTCGGCGTGGATGTAAATACCGCGTCACCGGCATTGCTCTCACGCGTAGCGGGTGTGGGCCCGTTGCTTAGCCGAAATATTGTGGATCACCGCAACGCCAATGGGGCTTTCGCTACACGCAAGGAGCTGTTGAAGGTGCCGCGCTTGGGTGCCAAGGCCTTCGAACAGTGCGCTGGATTCTTGCGCATCACCGGTGGCAAGGAGCGCCTGGATGCTTCCTCGGTCCATCCCGAAGCATATGCACTGGCCAACAAGCTGCAGCAGGCAGCCGAGAGCCAGGGTCGTCGATTAGAAGAACTGAACCCAGCTCACTTCACCACGGAGCAGTTCGGCGAGCCAACGATTCGGGATGTCATTGCAGAACTCCGCCGTCCGGCGCGTGACCCCCGCGGCGAATTCGTTACCGCAGTACTACGTGAGGGAGTGGAAACACTTTCGGACGTGAAGCCGGGAATGATCATGGAGGGTACCGTCTCCAATGTGGCTGCCTTCGGAGCCTTCGTTGATTTGGGAGTGCACCAGGACGGGCTGATCCATGTCTCGGCGATGAGCAACAAGTTCATTTCTGATCCGCGTGAAGTGGTCAGCTCCGGACAGATCGTTAAGGTGAAGGTCTTGGAAGTCGACGCAGCGCGTAAGCGCATTTCGCTCACCTTGCGTCTGGATGACGAGCTGCCAGGCGAGAAAGAGAAGCCAGAACAACCAAAGACACGCAGTCAAAGCGGACGGGGTTCCAGCGGAAGTCAAAGCAATCGCAGCGAGCGTGGACACGGTGGCAACCGTAAGGCAGCACCAGCACCTAACGCCAATACCGCCATGGCCGAGGCTTTGCGTCGTGCGGGTCTAGGGAAATAGCCGGTCTCCCTGAGTTGTTGCCCTTACCTTTGTTAGCATCGGCTCAATTAACTACTGGTCAACGCGAAAGTATGTGCTAATTGCTGTCGTGATAAGTGTGTCCGAACTTCGGTGACAACTAAGAAAATGAGTCGTAGTCTTTAGACATGAAACTTACCGGAAAATTGGCAGAAGCCTTCAACACTCAGTTAACCCTCGAATTGACAGCTGCGACCGTTTACCGTCAGTTGGCAGTGGAAATGGATGTCATGAGCCTTTCCGGCATTGCCGGTTGGTTCCGTGCGCAGGCTGCTGAAGAAGTAGTGCACGCGGAAAAGTTCATGACTCACATGACCGACCGCGATGCTCGCCCAATGATCGGCGAACAGCCTGCACCGACGATGAACGTCAAAACTGTTGTTGACGCGTTCTCCGTGTCCTTGGCCCATGAGCGTAAAGTTTCCGAAGCTATTCGGGAACTGTACCGACTGGCGCAGACCGAGGGCGACATTGATTCGATCCCGATGCTGAACTGGTTTATCGAAGAGCAGGTCGAAGAGGAAGCCTCCGTTTCCGAGATTCTGGACCGTCTCAAACTCGTAGGAGACGACGGCAGCGGCATTCTGCGGCTTGACCGTGAGCTCGGCGGACGCACGTCGGCAGGCGAATAAAACTTCAGGAAGATAAAAAGTCTTCAAACATGAAATAAACTTAGGGAATCAGCTACTTGCTGGTTCTCTAAGTTTTTCTATATCGAGGTGGTTGTGAACCAATTGGGTTATCCGCATCCTTCGGCTCGGACGTCGTCACCGACGCATACGCACCGCACAACGGCAGAGCTGAAACTACGTAAGGGTGCGGGGCGACACTACCTTATTCAGAGCAATCTGAACTCGGGAACAGAACTAGCGCTTGTTGAGGTGCGTGGCTCTTGGGCGCACGTTTACGTTCACCGAATTTACGGATGGCTACCAAATATTTATCTTGAACCGATTCCTGCTGCCTTTGAAGAAAACGTCGAAGGCAATCAAGAAGCGGTTAGCGGATCGCGAGTGCTTTCGCGATATTCGCTGATCGAGACAACCCACGTCACCACCGCAACTCTCAACCTGCGCAAGGGAAGTGGCACTGGTTATCCGGTGCTCAAGGTTGTCGAACAAATGAGCAAGGTGCGGATGGTTCTGCAACAGGGACTTTGGTCGCAAATTCAGTTCGGCCAACTGCTGGGCTGGGTCCCGAGCATGTATCTGCAGACTTTGCCATCTCGTCCCGCTAAAGGGGGGCTCATCGCGGTCCCCAACCAGCGAGCACTGACAACCATTCAGCTTAACGCCCGTCGAGGCCCCGGAGATCATCACTCGTTGGCGCGCATTCTGCAGGCCGATACGGCCGTGGTGATAGTGGCTCGCCAAGGCGCTTGGCGACAGATTGACCGCGACGGCGAAGAAATGTGGATTCCAGCCAGCCAGTTGCGGACCGTCTACTAGGCGGTCCGTAGATCAGCCGAGGTAATGAGTCCTGTTTCAGAGGCGATGACCGCCAACTGAACACGGTTCGAGACCTCAAGCTCATCCATGATCCGTGCTAGATGCAACTTCACCGAGCCTTCACTGATGTGCGAGGATCGAGAAATTTGAACGTTCGTCATCCCTGAAGCAACACCGCGCATAAGTTGCTTGTCTCGATCGCTTAAGTCGCTAACGATGGATTGATTCTGAGACCGTTTGGCATATCGCATCGGTTTCTCCCAGCCATCAGATGGCTGGGCAAACAATTGATAGCCGGCCGCGACCATGCGAAGTGCGCTGGGCAGCTCGGCGCTAATGGAATTTTTGGAAATCAGTCCGGAGCTTCCCGCATCATATGCTTTCCCGAGTTCAGCGCGCCCGTATGAATTCGCGAGCAGGACGACTCTTGATGATGGCGCCTGGGAAGTGATTTCCTCGATAGCGTGATGAATATCGGCGCCACTGAGCGAGTACTCCAGAATCACAATGTGTGGGGTGAGGCTCACAGCATTCTGCACAGCTTCATGCATGGAATCTGAGATTTTCTCGATCGTAATGTCACTGGCGGATGCTAATACTGCAGAGATTCCTGCGCGTGAAAAATGATCACTATCGGCCAAATGGACTCGAATGGGGCGCACTGCATCCTCCTTGTTCAGAAAATACTCAGGTTGACGTGCAATGAATCGATTTTCATGCCGTTGCATGAATTCGTCCATTGCTTGTAGCGTTATTCTATAGCCACGTGGCTAAAAAAATCACTCTGATCGGTGACTGTTAAGTCTCAAATCAGACACGGTTTTCTTGACTAGCCGTTGCCTAACTGGTGTCAATACCTAATTTTGATGAATTCGGGATGACTCGTGTATCTGAACTACTGGCCAGTAGCCCTGATTAGCTATCACATTTAGCCATGTGGCCAAGATTGATAACCTGAATTACCCAAGAATTAGCTGAAAGAAACCTGAGTATGTTGGGCGGTTCGGCATAGGCTCTAGGTTGGGTCTGATTTTGATGACCCGAAGACCACTACATCTAACTTGGAGGACAGCGGTGCAAGCTACTAATTCCCCGCCGAAGAAGAAGGGAACGAAGGCCAAAGGTGCTCGTCGGGTTCTAGCCGGCGCTGTTGTCACAAGCCTTTTCGTTGCCCCGACCGTTACTGCCGCATTTGCTGCCCCGACAGATCAATCGGAAGCCTTTGGCCGGGTCATCAATGCCGATGGACTGGGACTAGATCTAGCAGAGGCCGGTTACTCCTACTCGGGAAACCCTAGTTCGCCGAGCAAGCAGGAAAATCCGCTGAATGTTTCCGCTTTGGAAGGCTTAGTGGGTCTAACCCTGCCGACCATTGCTCTTCCAGTGATTAGCGACGACGGCACCGGTCTGCTTGACCTCGGTCAGGCAGGTGCGCTGTCTTCGTATGCCATTGCCGATACTGCGACTCATGCCAAGGCCTCGGCTGGCGTTCTGGGTGCTGACGGCGCGTTGGCCGTTGACCAGAACACCGGCGAGCTTGCGACCATCGACCTGACGAAGCTGTTTGATGACCTTGAACTTACTGAAGCAACCGCTGGCGTCCTTGACGTTGCCGAATTGCAGCTGGGCGCACTTGGTTCGACGACCGAGCGTATCGATGGTAACGACCCTACGCACGAGTACCAGATCGCTTCGGCTACCGTAGATCTGCACAGCCCTCTCTTGGTCGATCTGAGTGAAGATCTAACTGCTGCCACTACAGGCGTGGGCGAGTTGCTTGATAGCCTGGTTGGTGAGGGTAGCCTCGTATCGGGGCTTACGAATGCCCTGAATCTCGTACCGGGTGTTTCTGGCGTGAACTTCGAAGTTACAGGGCTCCCAGCTGTCGTTACTACTTTGAACGCGCTGGTCACTAAAGATCTCGTTTCCGAGTCGGAACTAGTGACTGTGAATCTGGGTACAGGTATCGTCACTCTGGATTTGTCCAAGGTCGTCACGGGTGGTCTAAATGATCAGCCTGCGAACACTAAGTTGTTGGATGACACTGTGGCACAGCAGGTGAGCGCGGAACTTCGCACTCTGCTTGAAGGGCTAACCGTTGAGATTACGACTGCACTTAACGAAATTCTTGACAATGCAGAATTCAGCCTCACTGGCGACGTCAACATTCCTCTAGTCGCCAGCGGTACGCTAGACCTCAGTGGTTCTCTGGCTGACTTCTTGAACAACAACAAGACAGAGTTCACTAACAACAGTGAGCTTACGGCCCTAGGTGGTCTGGTCAATCTGACTGTAGTCTTGGATGGTCTCGTCGATAGCGTCCTGGCCGCAACCTCGCCTGTTTTGAGTACCCTGACCGGCCTGGTAAATGGACTTCCAGTAGCCCTCGACGGGCTTGTTGCTGATGTCGTATCTCCAGTGATTGACAACGCGATCGAGCCGTTGCTCGAAGGCGTACTTGAAATCACTATCAACGAGCAGGGCACGATCGCGAGCTCGGCAGTTACCAATCCTCCGGCAGCTCCTGCCGCCGCCCAGATCGTAGACCCAGCTCCTGAGGGTGAGCTCAATTACGTTACTGCCCTGGCAATCGATGTTTTGCCTGGTTCTCTGGCCGTTGGCGTTGATCTGGGTACTTCAGCAGTTCGTGCTGCGGCTGAAGCTGCGGTAGCACCAGTTGAAATTCTGCAGCCGACTGACAACCAAGCTGACGTCCCTGCAGGGGATGTTGTTGTATCGGGTACAACTGAACCCTTGACTGACGTAGTGGTCACTCTTGATGGTGGCGACTCTCGAACTGAGACGGCAGATGAGGACGGAAACTGGACGACGACCTTTGAAAACGTCGCCGCGGGTTCCCACACTGCAACAGCCGTTGGTGAGGGCGTCGATAATACAGATTCCGTCACGTTCACTGTCGTAGAAGATAGTACTGCTGACAATACTGCTGAGAACACCGATGTGAACACTGATGTGAACACTGCGGATAACGAAGCTGAGAACACCGATGTGAACACTGATGTGAACACTGCGGATAACGAAGCTGAGAACACCGATGTGAACACTGATGTGAACACTGCGGATAACGAAGCTGAGAACACCGATGTGAACACTGCGGATAACGAAGCTGAGAACACCGATGTGAACACCGATGTGAACACTGCGGATAACGAAGCTGAGAACACCGATGTGAACACCGATGTGAACACTGCGGATAACGAAGCTGAGAACACCGATGTGAACACTGATGTGAACACTGCGGATAACGAAGCTGAGAACACCGATGTGAACACTGATGTGAACACTGATGTGAACACTGATGTGAACACTGCGGATAACGAAGCTGAGAACACGACTGAGAACCAGGGCGACAATACTTCGGATAACACCTCGGACAACACCGAGCACCCAGTGCTGAACGTTGTTCCAGATAGCGTTGAAGAAGGCGACGACGTCACGGTCATCGGCGACAAATTCACTCCAGAGGGAACTGTCGAACTCGTAGTCCGTAACGTCAACGGCGAAGGAGATCCAGTCCAAGACTTGGAGATCACCGTAGACGAAAATGGTCACTTCAAGCACGACTTCAATACTGAAGGATTGCCTGAAGGCATCTACATCATTGAAGTCACTGATCCGGAGACCGGCAACACCTACACCGAGTACTTCCAGGTCAAGCCTTCAGACGATGCTTCTTTGATCGTGGGCGTTGACATCACCCCGAACCGCCTGATCAAGGGCGAATCTGGTGAAGTAACCGGTAAGGAATTCACTCCTGGTGGAGTTGTCGAAATCAAGCAGAGCGCCCTGGGCGCAACTGACGCCGGTATGGTCGATGCTGTTGCGGCAGCGCTGCCAGCAGATGTCACCGCGAATGATGCTGGCGATGTCAGCTTCAAGGTGGATACCACTGACATCGAACTCGGAAACTACCTCCTGGTTCTCACGGATGTGGAATCCGGATCATACGGTTTCACAACCTTCACGGTCGTAGCCGATGAGTCGAACGCAGATAACACTGCAGACAACACCGATGCGAACACTGAAGCTAATACCGATGCGAACACTTCGGATAACGCTGACGCGAACACCGATGTGAACACCACCGATAACGCTGATGCGAACACTGAAGCTAATACCGATGCGAACACTTCGGATAACGCTGATGCGAACACCGATGTGAACACCACCGATAACGCTGATGCGAACACTGAAGCTAATACCGATGCGAACACTTCGGATAACGCTGATGCGAACACTGATGTGAACACCACGGATAACGCTGATGCGAACACTGAAGCTAATACCGATGCGAACACTTCGGATAACGCTGATGCGAACACTGATGTGAACACCACCGATAACGCTGATGCGAACACTGAAGCTAATACCGATGCGAACACTTCGGATAACGCTGACGCGAACACCGATGTGAACACCACCGATAACGCTGATGCGAACACTGAAGCTAATACCGATGCGAACACTTCGGATAACGCTGATGCGAACACCGATGTGAACACCACCGATAACGCTGATGCGAACACTGAAGCTAATACCGATGCGAACACTTCGGATAACGCTGATGCGAACACTGATGTGAACACCACGGATAACGCTGATGCGAACACTGAAGCTAATACCGATGCGAACACTTCGGATAACGCTGATGCGAACACTGATGTGAACACCACCGATAACGCTGATGCGAACACTGAAGCTAATACCGATGCGAACACTTCGGATAACGCTGACGCGAACACCGATGTGAACACCACCGATAACGCTGATGCGAACACTGAAGCTAATACCGATGCGAACACTTCGGATAACGCTGACGCGAATTCCGGCGACAACGACGGAAAGCAAAAGGACAAGAACTCCGATAAGGACCGTCTTGCAGATACCGGTACCAACGGTTCACTGCTGATCGGTGCTGGGGCACTGTTGCTGCTGATGCTTGGTGCTGGAGCTACTTTGCTAGCTCGTAAGCGCAAGGCCTAAAGCAGTAGTTATTTAGTCCAGAAATAGGAAGGGGCATCCACGGATGCCCCTTCCATTTCGCATTAAGAATTTCATCAGGTATGAAATTTATAGGAAGGTCCGAATGGGAGAGAATAGTCAGATGAGGCAACAAAGAACGAAGCCAAAAGTAGCTACACTGGTGGTTCTCATTTTGGCTGGAATCGCCGCCCTTGGCCATGTTGGGGCAACCATGGCATTCACCGGGCCTTCAACTCCCATCAAGACCTCGTTGCAACCTGAACTTAATAGGTATTTCCTTGGTCCCTTAGATCAAGGATGGAGTCTCTTTGCACCTGGTCCGTACTCGCAGGACGAATACTTCACGTTACGGGCTTGTCTGTCGAGCATGGATGTTTGTGCCGGAGGCCAGTCAAAGGGGGCAGAATTTACGGAATGGCGTGACGTGACTGCTGAAGAAATGGTCAAACGAGCAGGCAACATGTTTTCTGATCGTGAAACTAAACAATCAAAGGTGATTCACGGTCGTTTGTGGGGCGCTACATCAGATTTGAGCAGCGACGCACGCTCTGAAATTGCAAAGCCGTTCATCCAGGGAACCCCAGTTTTCGGGGTTGATCTCAATTCTCCTGAGGCTATGGATAAGTACTCTTCTTCGGAGCTAGCAAACCTTCGCGCTTATAAGCGACTTGAAGACACAGCAGTTGGATTTGCATCTTTGTATGCCATCGAACAATGGGGTGGGGCCGCCATTGTTGAAATTAAACTGCGACGCGAACCAGTCACATCATTCGCGCAACGGCATAATCCTGATGTAGAAAGCACCCCCAAAGAAACCAATATTGGATGGCGTGATACTAAAGAATTTAGCGAAGCGGCGGTAGCGGCATGGAAATGAAATTAGATCAGAAAAACGATCCGTCCATTCGAAGCTGGATTTCTAGAAACAAGAGTTTGCCTGCCGATTCGCTTGCGTGGGTCTATCGTTGGTTCGTCAACGAACGCCATGGTGCATATGGGTTAGCCGTAATGAGAATGGCTTCTGGGCTCTTCATTCTGGGATGGCTGTTGATTAATGCACCTATCGCAGTCAAGATTTGGGGACCTGGCTCGGAGTACCTTGAACCTTATCGAGCTGTTCTGGGGTACAACTGGCCACTTGATATCCTTCGTGATGCTGGCCTTGGGTTCTTTGTCAGCTGGTATGTCGTCGCAATCCTCTTGGCTGTTGCATTCACAATCGGCTGGAAAACACGGATAATCACACCCCTGTTCTTCATTTTCTACACCGCGATTAATGCGCAGAACACGCCGATATCCGACGGTGGAAATTATTTCATTCGTATCATGCTGATATACCTGATTTTTGCGGATCTTTCTAAGCATTGGTCGCTCGACGCGTGGTTGAAAAAGCGCAAGGGTAAAGCGAACCGTGAGTTCGAAATAGTAACGGTACTCCACAACATTGCGTTGTGCCTCGTAGTTGCTCAGCTATGCATTGTGTACCTCGAAGCTGGCCTGTACAAGGTGCAGGGCAACCTGTGGCAGAACGGCACAGCCATGTATTATCCGATCAGTTCCGAGGCCTATGGTGTATTCCCATGGCTAAGTGAGTTGCTATCCTCCAACTCATGGATCGTTGCACTGATCACGTACGTTACGGTCATTGCGCAAATAGCATTCCCCTTCATGCTCTTCCATAGGATCAGCCGAAGAATTGCTCTGATTACAATTCTGGGCATGCACATCGGAATTGCTGTGGTTATGGGACTACCGTTTTTCTCCGGAATCATGGCTTCCGCTGATGCTGTCCTAGTTTCGGGCGCAACTTGGATCACCATTCAGGCTTGGTTGGCAGGATGTTGGAGGAAGGTCTTTCGTCCGCGCAATCGAGATGCAGTCATTGACGAACCGGAAGATTTGAAGACCGAATCGAAGGACGAAATTTCAGCGTCCGTGTAGAAAACTAAAAAGATAAACTTAAGGGTGGGCTTCCGGTCGGAAGCCCACCCTCGAATTTATCTGCAGTGCGGATCTAGAATCCGTAACTCATTAGTCGCCGATGTAGAACAGGCGTTTGTTCACAAATTCTTCCATGCCCAGCGGTCCGAGTTCGCGGCCGAAGCCTGAACGCTTCACGCCGCCAAACGGCATTTCCGCACCTTCGGCGGCTGCAATGTTTACGTTGGCCATACCTGATTGCAAGCCCATGGCTACCTTCGCTGCGCGGGCCTCGTCGGTGGAGTGCACCGAACCACCCAAGCCGTAGATGGTGTCGTTTGCTAGCTCGAGTGCCTGTTCGTCACTGGTGACCTTGTACACCACGGCGACCGGACCGAAGAGCTCCTCGTAGTAGGCGCGCATGTCCTTGGTGACACCACTGAGTACTGCAGGGGAGTAGTAGGCTGTTGGTCCCTCGTGCAGAACGCCGCCGGCGTGCAATGTGGCGCCCTTGGATACCGCGTCTTGTACCTGGGCATCTAGGTCTTCGGCGGCCTTGCGCGAGGACAGCGGCGCGAACGTACCTTCAAGTTCCGCCAATGGGTCACCAGGGGTGAGCCCGTCGGCACGCTTGGTCAGTTCGGCGACGAAACCGTCAAAGATATCGTCCATGACGATCATGCGCTTATTGGAGTTGCAAGCCTGGCCGGTGTTGTCGATGCGGAAGGCCCACGCGGTTTCGGCGATGCCTGCAACGTCATTGGAGTCAAGGACGACGAACGGATCCGAGCCGCCGAGTTCGAGAACGGCCTTCTTCAGATTGCGTCCGGCCTGCTCGCCAATGATTGCACCTGCGCGTTCGGAGCCGGTCAGCGATACGCCCTGAATGCGTGGGTCGGCGATAATTGTGGAGATCTGATCATGGGTGGCGAAGACGTTGTTGTAGACTCCAGCGGGTACGCCAGCCTCGTCCATGATTTCCTGCAGAGCCAGTGCCGAACGCGGGCAGGACTCTGCGTGCTTGAGCACGATGGTATTACCCAGCATCAGGTTGGGAGCGGCGAAGCGCGCCACCTGGTAGAGCGGGAAGTTCCACGGCATGATGCCAAGCAGCGGCCCGACCGGACGGCGCTGGACGACTGCCCGGCCACCGGAGAAGGACTTGATCTCCTGATCGGCGGCCAAGGTCGGCCCTTCAGTTGCGAAGTATTCGAAGATGTCCTTGCAGTATTCAGCCTCGCCCACAGCTTCGGACAGCGGCTTGCCCATTTCAATGGTCATGATCTTGCCGAGCTCATCTGCGCGATCTGCGAAGAGCTGCGCGACCCGGTTGACGATGTTAGAGCGTTCGTTGATGTCGACATTCTGCCACGATTCAAAGGCGGATTGCGCGGCGGTGAGCGCCTGCTCGACCTGTTCGTCTGTGGCTGCCGGGAATTCTTCAACGATCTGACCGGTCGCTGGGTTAAGTACCTTATAGGTCGGGGCGCTCATGATGCTCCTGTCTAGTCTGTGTTGAGGTCTGGGTAGGGTATGTGGGTTCCACGATACGCACCACGTCCGTAAAATGAATGTGAATCACTTCACGAAGCGTCTTATTCGAGCATATCCTCAGTTCAAAAATTCGGCCACACGCAGATCCGTTGAAACGTCTGAAATTCAAGACTGATTCCGCGCGAATGTCTCCTATTTGCGGAGGAATGCAAAACGCCCGCAAAACGTTTAGGACAACGTACTGCGGGCGCCTCGGATGAACACAGAATTTAGCTGATCGCTGAGTTCTTCCACCAGTCGATTCCGGCATCGCCTTGGGCGATCTCAGAAATCTCTTTGAGTTCAGCCGCGGTGAACTGGAGGTTATTCAACGCGCCAAGGTTCTCATCGAGCTGCTTAGTAGAGGATGCTCCGATCAGTACCGAAGTTGCCGCGCCATCGCGCAACAGCCAAGCCAAGGACATTTGCGCCAATGACTGGCCACGGTGTTGGGCGATGTCATTGAGCTTGTGGATCTTGGTCAGGTTTTCCTCGGTCAGCTGAGCTTCGAGGGAGCGGCGCCCGCCCTGACGCTGCACTTCGGTGCCGTTGAGGTACTTATCCGTCAGCAGTCCCTGGGCTAGCGGGGTGAAAGCGATGGCCCCCATGTCTTCCTTTTCCAAGGTAGCCAACAGGCCGTGCTCAACCCATGGGTTCAAAATGTTGTAGGACGGCTGATGGATTACCAGCGGGGTGCCCAGCTCGTCAGCGATTGCCTTAGCCTGCACGGTGCGCTCGGCCGAGTAGGAGGAGATGCCTACGTAAGTGGCCTTGCCTTGGCGCACCAGCGTATCCAGCGCACCGATAGTCTCCTCCAAGGGAGTCTTCGGATCGTAGCGATGCGAGTAGAAGATATCCACGTAGTCCAGGTTCATTGCCTTCAGCGAAGCTTCTGCTGAAGCCAGCAAGTACTTACGTGAACCGTAGGTACCGAAAGGACCGGCCCACATCTCGTAACCGGCCTTTGAGGAGATGACCAGCTCATCGCGGTACGGCATGAAATCCTTGCGCATCATGCGACCAAAGTTTTCTTCCGCCGAGCCGGCCGGCGGGCCGTAGTTGTTCGCCAGGTCGAAGTGGTTGATGCCGTGATCAAACGCGTGGCGCAAGACTTCACGCTGTGTTGCGAAAGCGCGGTTATCGCCGAAGTTCCACCACAGGCCCAAAGATAGGGGAGGCAGCACGAGGCCGGAATCACCGACGCGACGGTAGCCGAAGTTCTCGTAGCGACTAGCGGCCGCGACGTAGGGGCGGTGGCTGTCCGGGTGCGGATTAACTAGTTCGTACTCCACGTAGAACCTCTCTGTAGAAAGACCTGTTGTTCACTTTGAACAACTCTATGGCAGAACTACTAATTCATCATCGATTCAAGGACCGCGAATAAAAGAGAACCCGAGATCCTGAGGGCAGAGAGCTGAAAACTACAAACAATCTATTGGTACGTTTCGTGGATTTTCATGAGGTGCAGAAAAGTCACGTCAGCAGAGAATAAGTGAGCCCGCGATAGAGTGAAGCTTGGACATGCTGCAAATAACCGTGAGGACACTCGTGATTTCCAAAGCGACAAAATCCCTTGCCGCCATGTTGATCTGCGGCCTGTTGGCGGGCTGTTCGTCGGGCTGGCCAGGACAGAATCCGCAAGATCCCAACCCCTCAAATTCGCCGGTAGCTTCTCCGCCCAAACCTACCCCAGAGCCACTGCCTGACTTCGTGCAGGAGTTCAATAAACTACCCGAGGGAAAGTCGACCACTCTCACGGTAGGAGCCTCGAACCTCGGCACCAGTCTGAGCGACGACAATATCGGGGTGTCCTTCGAGGCAACCGAACTCAGTGACCCAAGGTGGGACCCGGAGGTGGGGAACCTGGATGAAATGCTCATCGGTTTGGGGAATCCAGGCTTGCGCTTCGGCGGCAATGTTTTGGACCGAGAGACTTTCTGGACCTCAACCGGTGAAAAAGCTCCCAAGGGTAAGAACTTGGTGACTCCTGAAGACCTCGAACGGGTGATGAAAACCGTCAAGAAAGTCGACTCCAAGGTGACCATCGGCATTCCGCTAGGGACCTTTGACCCGAAACGCGGGGCCGATATGGCTAAGCACGCCGTAGATATTTTCGGGGATCATCTGGTGGGCATCTCCATTGGCAACGAGCCAAACGGATATACCAACGATGCACGCCCGGGGCTTCAGATACGCAAAACTTCCGAATGGAATGAAAAGAAGTTTGTCACTCAGGTGCGCGCGTACGCCAAGGCCATTAACGAGGCGACCGGAACCAAGGTCCCGTTGGTCGGCCCCGGAGTCTTTGATGGTTCATGGATGAGCGCATTCCTCAACGCAAAACTCCCCAACACCACCGCGCTGACCCAGCACTACTACGCCACCTATGAATGTTCCTCGGATAAGGTTCCCGGCCGTGGCCCCGAGTGGCAGAATCTGTTGGACCCTGTGGTGAGCAATAGCGCCAGGAAAATGATTGGTATCGGGTTGGATAAGGCCGAAGCGAAGAAGCTACCGCTGTGGGTGGAAGAGACCGGTTCAACCAGCTGCCCGGGAACTAACAACACGTCACGCACTCACGCGAGCGCACTGTGGACGGTGGACCACATCTTCGACTCTGCGCGTTTGGGCGTAGAGCGCATGAATATGCATTCGATGCTAGGTGCCTGCCGCGGAGGCGCCCCAATGTCTGTCGTTTGCTCTGCGGAAGGCTCTGGCGAAAAGGGCGCCGGCGAGGTGCTGGCGCAGCCGAACTACCTCGCCATGCGTTTGGCGCGCTTGAGCATCGGTAGCCAATTCATGAAGACAAAGCTCGCTGGAGATAAGAACCTCCAAAGCTATGCGGTCAAAGCGAAGAACGGCCGAGTATTGGTCACTGTCGTAAATAAGAACGATGCGGCGAAGAAATCAAAGAATCCAGTCACGGTGAATGTTCCCCAAGGATACAAAGCCACCCGGGCGGCGCAGATTCATGCTCCGAAGAATGGCGCGGTTGAAGCAACCGAGCTGACGCCCTTAGCCCCATTCGCCACCAAGGGCAGCGGCGTGGCGAAAAATGCGACGGGAAAGCTGCAGCTAGATTTGGCGGCGAGCACTGCCACCACGATCGAGTTCACCAAGCAGTAGCGATTCTGCTTAAATGAAGAACCGATCCGCGGAGTCAAGGAGGTAACATCCTCGCGGATCGGTTCTTATAATTCACTCGCACCTTTGAGAAGGTAATAGCTACTCTAGGACGACATTCTTACTGCCAGCTGGGCGCCAAGTAAACGCTTCCTAGAATTCGCTGCACTTAGTAATTTGATGGCGGGTCTGAGGCAGGGAATGATTCGTCTTCCCATTCCTCCACCATTTCCTCATCATGATCGTGCTTCACGTGAGCTTTAGCTTGTTCTTGGGTCTCGACGCCGACTTCTTCGTCTGGATGATGGTTCATGTTGCTCCTTCCCTCGCAGGTCTGGGTGTCTGGGCGGTCAAGCCGTCGACTACATACCTTCAGTGTCATCCTTTTACAGTGCTATGTCGATAGAAATTCCGTAACTCCGCCCGTGCGCGGGAACGTGAATTGCTCGGTGGCTCGCAACAGGATTTAATCGCTAGTATGCCAATGATCAATAACCCCGCAGATAATTCCGAAATCTTCTTTGATGACGACGGTGCCGCGGGCGAGCCGATTCTTTTCCTCCACGGGTCTGCGCTATCCCGCTCGATCTGGCGAGGCCTGGGATATACCAAGGCGCTGGGCGGAAACCGCCGCACGATTCGCATGGACCTTCGCGGCCACGGCAAAACGGCTAAATCTCACCAGGTAGCCGATTACACCATGGAGAAGATTGCCAGCGACATCTACGCGGTGCTCGATCATCTAGGCATTCCGGCCGCGCATATCATCGGCTATTCCTTTGGGGCTCGCAGCGGTCTGCATGTGGCGATGGACCGCCCTGAACGAGTGTTGTCATTGAGCATGCTCGGTGGCACCTTCGAGATCACGGACGGGGAAATCGGCCAGCTCTTCTTCCCGGGCTACCTCGACGTATTGCGCAGGGGGGACATCGAAGGATTTGTTGCGGGTCAGGAAACCGGGCTTCGGCTCGATCCCGCCACGAGGCATGCGTTCCTCTCCAACGATCCGCTCGCACTAGCCGCCTACTATGAGGCGGCGGAAACGTTGCAGAACATCGAGCTGAGCCAGCTAGCTAAAATCAAGGTCCCCACCTTGCTGCTCATCGGCACGCGAGATCAGCCGCGCTTTGACCAAAATAAGATCATGGCCCGTGCCATGCCCAACGCCCGCATGGTGCCCCTCACCGGGCGCACCCACGGCAGCACGCTGTTCCCCATTGAACCGGTGGTGAATGCGATCGAAACTTTCTGGACGGTACCGCGCGCATGAGCCGCGCAGCATTTAACCTGGACCGCATCGCCTCGGGATTGGCGTTCGGCCCCAGCCGGGTGCAACTGCACGCTGCGCTGCGCGAGCATCCGAACCAGCCGCTGGTGATTCAGGCACCACCGGGATCAGGCAAGACCACCATCGTTCCGCCGACCGTGGCCGAAGCGTTGGCGGAGCATGGGCTGCGCGGCAAAATAATCGTCACCCAACCGCGCCGTGTAGCAGCACGTGCCGCGGCTCGGCGTCTTGCCCAGCTCGATGGCTCGGTGCTGGGGGACCGGGTGGGTTTCGCGGTACGCGGGGAACGCCAAAGCTCGGCAAACACTCAGATTGAATTTGTCACCGCAGGTCTGATGCTGCGCAGGCTGTTGGCCGACCCCGACCTGGCAGGGATCAGCGCGGTCATTATCGACGAGGTCCACGAACGGTCCATTGACACCGACCTGCTGCTGGCCATGGTCAACCAAGTCAGCGAATTGCGCGATGACCTCAGCCTGGTTGTCATGAGCGCCACCCTTCATGCCCAAGAGCTTTCCCAACTGCTGGCCAGGCAGTCTCCGGCCCCGGTGCTCACCGCCAACACCGCACAATTTGAGGTGACCGAGCTCTTCGATAGTTTTGCAGGCAAGCGCAATTCCGAGCGGGGGTTGAGCGAGGAATACCTACGCCACGTGGCACAGGCGGCGGTGAGGCATTCTCGCCAACAGAACCAAATGTCAAAGACGACGGTGGATACCTTGGTTTTCGTTCCCGGTGCCCGTGAGGTTGACCGGGTTTGCGCTCAGATCAGTTCTGCGGGCATGCAAGCCTTTCCGCTGCATTCACAGATTCCGGCCAAGGTGCAAGACGAAGTGCTCAGCGAACCCGAGGGGTCGCAAGGACCACGAATCATCGTTTCCACCTCGATCGCCGAATCCTCACTGACAGTACCGCGCGTCCGCCTGGTCATCGATGCAGGATATGCGCGCGAACCACGCAGGGACGCGGCACGTGGCTTTGGCGGCCTAGTCACGGTGGTGGCCAGCCGTGCCGCAGCAACTCAGCGCGCGGGCCGTGCCGGGCGGCTCGGGGCCGGAATCGTCGTCCGAACTCTTGACCCCAAGGCTTTCGCGGCCGCACCGGCGCATTCGGCACCTGAGATACTGACCGGAGATTTGGTTCAGGCAGCACTTTCTTTGGCCGCTTGGGGTACCCCGCGTGGTGAAGGGCTCTCCCTGTGGGAGGAGCCGCCGTCGGGCACCATGCGCACGGATGAAGAGGTGCTGCGCACCTTGGATGCGGTGGACGAGCAAGGAAAAATCACCGCCATGGGCGAGCGAATGGTCAAGATTCCGGCAGATCCACGCACGGCTCGCGCGCTGCTTGAGGGCGCCGAGCATTTCGGGTCGCGTTCCACCGCGGAAGCGGTGGCCCTGTTGGCGAGCACCGAACGCATAGCCAACGCCGACCTCAACGAGCTGCTGACCTCCATTCGACGGCCCTCGCATCCGGGACACCGGGCATGGGTGCAAGAAACTAAACGTCTTGAACGCCTCGCCGGCCAAGTGCCGGTCTCAGATCCTGGCGGGGCGCTGGCCGGTGTCTGCGCGTTGGCCTACCCGCAATGGGTGGCGCGAAGAGTTCACGACAATGACTACCTGCTCGCCTCGGGCACCCGGGCTTCGCTACCCCGGGGAAGCCATTTGGCCCATCATGAATTCTTGGCCATCGCCGAGGTCACGCGGGCCGGAACCAGCACCGGAGCGGTGATCCGCCGCGCCGCGGCCATCGATTTGGAGCAAGTGCTCGGGCTGCTCGGCCATCTGCACAAGATCACCGAGAGCGCGAAACTGGTGGATGGGAAAATTTCTGCGCGTAAGGTCGAATCGTTCGGCGCCATCGAGCTTTCCGCTCATCCGATCAAGGCCACCAAGGAACTGGGCCGGCAAGCGGCGGCCGCGGCATTATGCGAACAGTCGCTGGCGCTCTTTGGCGAGCAACCGGCCTTTGAAGCGCTACGCCGCCGGATGGCCGTGGCCCACCGGCTGCTTGGTCCGCCATTCGTGCCGGTGGATGAGCAGCTACTCGTCCAGAGCGCTAACCAGTGGCTTGCCACCGGCCTGGAACAGATCGCCGCGGGCAAGTCTGCGGCAAAGGTGGACCTCGTCGGTGCATTGCGCGCCTTGCTGCCGTGGCAGCATGCACACGAATTCGATGGGTTGGTTCCCGAGCGTTTGCAGGTTCCCTCCGGCTCGCGGATTCGCATTGGCTACCCGCCGGTGGATGACGCCGGTCCGGCCGTGGTGGCGGTCAAACTGCAGGAGTGCTTCGGGCTTACCGAATCGCCGCGGCTGGTGCACGGGAAGCTTCCGGTGCAGTTCCATTTGCTCTCTCCAGCGGGCAGCCCGCTTGCGGTCACCGAAGATCTGGTCTCTTTCTTCAACGGACCATATGCCCAGGTGCGTGCCGAAATGCGGGGCAAGTATCCACGGCATCCCTGGCCGGAGGACCCGTGGGAACATCAGGCGACGGCTTACACCAAGAATCGCCTGCGCCGGGAAAGTTCAAAGTAGCAGCCCAAACCCCGTTGGCCAGCACCAAAAGTTTGGTGCTGGCCAACGGGGTTTGATGCAGCGGTCTAGGCGAAGGCCGAAATGCCGGTGATGCTGCGGCCCATCAGCAGCGCCTGCACGGTTTCGGTGCCTTCGTAGGTGTGGATGGCCTCGATGTCGGCAAAGTGGCGGGCCACGCGGTTGCTGGTCAAGATGCCGTTGCCGCCAAGCAGATCGCGTGCATTGGAAGCGATCTGGCGCGCGGTACGTGTCGCGGTGTATTTGGCCAGCGAGGCCTGCGGTCCGGTCAACTCGCCGCGGGCTTCTCGTTTGGCCGACTGCACTGCGAGCAATTGGATGGTAGCCAGTTCGGACTGCATCCGAGCCAAGCGTTCTTGCACGATCTGGCTAGCTGCCAGCGGGCGACCGAATTGGATTCGCTGCTTGGCATAGAGCACGGCAGATTCGTAGCAGGCGGTGGCATGTCCCACGGCCGACCAGGCGACCCCCAGCCGGGTCGCGAACAGCACGCGTGCGGTGTCTTTGAAACTGTGCGAATCCGGAAGCACGTCGGCGTCGGCCACGAAGACGTTGTCCAAGCGGATATGCGCCTGCCAGATGGCACGCAACGAGAGCTTGTTCTCGATGGTCGTTGCGCGGTACCCCGCGGTGTTCTGATCAACCAGGAAGCCTCGTACATTGCCTTCGTCGTCGCGGGCCCAGACCACGGTGATGCCGCCAATTGAGCCGTTGCCGATCCACTTCTTTTCGCCGTTCAGCACGTAGCCGCCGGCAACCTTATGCGCGCGAGTTTCCAAGCCAACCGAGTCCGAACCGTGGGTCGGCTCGGTCAGGGCGAAGGAACCGGGAAGTTCGCCGGCGAGCATCGGCAAGCCGTATTTGGTTTTCTGCTCCGGGCTGCCGCAGAACATAATCGAGCGCAGCGCCAAGCCGCCTTGGACGCCCACGATGGTGGCCACCGAGCCATCTCCACGGGCCATTTCCATGTTGATCAAGCCGGCGGCCATGGGGCTCATGGCCGGCAATCCCGCGATGTCCAAGCCATCACGCAAGAGGCCGTAGTCGCCGAGCTTCTTGATCAGGTGTACTGGGTAGTCCGCCTTGTCCCAGTATTCGTGAATGTCGTCCTTGACCTCTTCGAGGATGAATTTACGAGCCTTGGAGCGCCAGTCGGCGTCGATCTGGTCGACCTCTGCCAGCACACCGGTGGGGTCGATATCTACTCCGTCTGACCAGAGATCGTATTCGGGCTCCACAACACCGGTGGGGAACTCGAATTCGGTATGCTGCTGGGTCATTTGGGGATGCTCCTCAGGGAAGGTTGAAAACTATTCTTCAACCAGCCTAATGGAACGCAGTGTCATGTCAAGAAACTAGGTGTCACTATTTGTGGTCGCGCAGAGCTTTAGCGACCGCGTCCAGCACTGCCTGCTCATCGCTGCCTTCGTCGAGCACGGACACCACAACGCGCGGTGCCCTAGCCGCGGACTTGGGCGCGTTGCTCGGATCGAGCAAGTCGACGAAACGGTCAAGGAATAACCGCACATCCGTGGCCAAGCGCTCCCTATTGGTGCCCGAGGCGTCTCGCAGCCACAAACGCAGGTGGTCATTGTGAATGGCGACTAATCCGGCGCTGATGCCAAGGCAGAGTGCCCGGTTCGGAGCACTGGTGGCAAGCTCGCGCGAAGATAAAAAATCGTAGAAGGCTCGCTCGTAGCGGTGAGTGGAAACGAGTTCGCGTTCACGCAGCGACGGCACCGAGGACAGCAGCCGGTGACGCAACTGCGCCGCTTCGGGATTCATGGTGTATTGGTCGAATACCACATGCGCTGCATCGATCAAGGTCTGGGTTGCGCTCACCGAAGAAGCCGCGAGGGTTGTCTTGACGTGGGTGATGATCATTTCCTGATCCGCGAACACCATGTTTTCCTTGGAGCCGAAACGGCGAAAGAATGTGGAGCGCGACATTCCGGCGGTTGCGGCAAGCTCGTCGACACTTGTCGTGTCGAAACCTTGGGTGATGAGGAGGTCCAAGGCTGCTGAAGGTACGGCGGATGAAGAGATCATGATTCTTGAATTTAGCATGTTTCCACTTTTCAGCTCCGGCTCACGGGACTAAATGATTGTGATCATTCCCCGGGGTGGCTACGCTGAGGTTCAAGGCCACTCATTTAAGGAGTGCAGCCGGAAAACAACTTAGAAGAGAAGTGAGGGCCCATGGGAATCTCTATCGCAAACGCCGCACTACGTTTGGTCAGTGGCGCATTCATTCTCAACAGCGGAATCAACAAGCTGCGTATCGATGAGGCTAGTGCCGCTGGACTGCAGCAGATTGCCTCCAACGGCATTCCCCAGTTGGGTGAGCTGGAGCCAGCAGCATTTGGCAAAGCGGTATCGGTCTCCGAAATCGCGCTGGGCAGTGCATTGCTCCTGCCTATCATCCCCTCGCGTCTAGCCGGCATAGGGCTTGGGGCCTTCTCGGGTGTCATGCTGTCCGCGTATTTGCGTACCCCGGGAATGACCGAATCTGATGGGATCCGCCCAACGAGCGACGGTACCGCTTTGGCCAAGGATGTCTGGCTTGCAGGCATCGCCGTAGCCCTGATTTTTGGCCGACGCGCAGTAAAGCACGTTAAGAACAAGAAGTAGTAATTCGCAAGCTATTGAGCAGAGCATTGAGTTCAACGTAAGTTGGACTCAGGGCTGCAGCTTTTCAGTAGTCACTTTCACGTTTCTAACTAAAAGGAGAACCCATGGGTTTCTTGGATAACGCAAAGAAGAAGCTGGGCGAAGCAGTCGAAAACGTCAAGGAATTCGCTGGTGATGCAACCGAGAACGTCAAAGAGTTCGCTGCCGACGCCTCGGAGAACGTGAAGGACTTCGCTGCAGACGCGCAGGAAAAGATTGGCGAAACGGTCGAAAAGGTCAAGGGCGACGACAAGCCAGACCAGTCCGCATAAGCTTGTTCAAAGCCTGAAGCAGGTGTGGCTCAGCGTTAATTACGCTGAGCCACACCTGCTTCTTTGCTTCGAGTGGCTAACTGGCCGGCTTCTTTTCTGCGGAATTCAAGAACACGACGACCAGGACTGCGGCGAGGGCCACAAAGCCGGGCAGCAACAGGGCCTGGCCCATTCCCACCGCGGTGGCTTCAGGAATCGCCGCTGCGCCCTGTGATTGAACCTTGAGGATTTCCGCGGAAACGCGCGATTCCATCATGACGGCAATCAATGCCGAACCGAGCACCGAGCCTATCTGCCGTGTGGTGTTGTAGATACCTGAACCGGCACCAGCGTCTCGCGGGGTCAGATCCTTCGTCGCGGCCAGTGAGAGCGAAGGCCAGATCATTGCCGAGCCAAGTCCCTGCACGGTGGAAGGGATCAGCAAGGTCCACAACGGGACATCTGCATGCATCATGAATGCGTACACCACCGTCGCTCCACCGATCAGTGCAAAACCGGGAACTGCAAGGTTGCGTGGATTGAACTTATTGACTGTCTTGCCCAAAATTGGCGCGGCAAATATCGCCACAATGGCCATCGGCGAGATCATCAAAGCCGACTGAGTGGGCGTCAACCCCCGCACATTCTGCAAGAAGAACACCATCGGCAGGCTCATGGTGGAGATGGTCAGACCCATGCAGCTGATGGCAACGTTCGCCAGCGAGAAGTTCCGTACAGCGAATAGGCGCAACGGAACCAAAGGTTCCTTTGCAGTCTTTGACTGCCACCAGATGAAGACTCCAAATAGGACTACGCCTATTCCAATCAAATGCCAAGAAGTGAGCAGACCGATAAACGGTTCCCAATTCGTTGAGTCGCCTTCCTGAATGCCAAAGACCAAAGCAAACATGGCGACAGCGGAAAGTACGACTCCGACCCAATCGAAGGAGTGCGCCTGGGGCGCCAAGCGGGGCACGTATTTCAGCAGCATGATGAAGCTCAAGACTGCAATGGGCAAATTAATGAAGAAGATCCACTCCCAGCCGACAGAATCTACCAAGAGTCCGCCGACAATCGGGCCGATCAGGGTGGCGATACCCGCTACCGCGCCCCACAGGCCCATCGCAGCTCCGCGGTGCTGGTATGGGAAGAGCCGGGTGATCAGCGTCATTGCTTGGGGAGAGATCAGCGCCGCACCCAGACCTTGGACTGCCCGCGCAATGGTCAGTGAAGCAAGCGAGGATGACAGTCCGCACCAGAGCGACGCAAGCGCGAAAATCAGCAACCCGATCAGGTAGATATTGCGCGGACCAAAGCGGTCACCGAGGCGGCCGGTGATCAACAGCGGCACCGCGAAGGCGAGCAGGTAAGCGCTGTTGATCCACAAGATCCCTGAGATGTCGGCATCTAGGGATTTCATGATCGCGGGCATGGCTGTGGACACGATGGTGGTGTCCAGCAAGATCATGAAAAACCCAATGACTAGTGCCCAGAGGGCATTCCATGCGGTTTTTCGATCAAAGTTTGGTTGGGAGCTCACAGTTTCTGACACTGACCAAGAATAATGCTTGCATGATGAAACTAAAATAGCTGTGCTGGCTTGGCGCCGGAATTAGTCGAAGCTCACAGTGCCATCGATACGGGTGGTCACGTCACCGCTGACCCAAACTCCGCGTTCGGTCGCTTCAATATGCAAGATTGCCTCGCGGCCTACACGAGTTCCTTGACGTACCGTATAACGCTGCGGGGCAAGGCCGGTCTTAGTCAGCCAAACACCAAACCCGGCATTCAGTGAACCGGTCGCCGGGTCCTCTTGAATAGCTTCGCCCGGAACGAATGCCCGCACCTCAAAGTCTGCCGGAGGCTGCATCACCACCGAGCCGAAGCGCTCCTCCGAACGTGTCTGATCGGAGTAATCCAAGGGGCGTAATTCTTCACGGGTTCCGGAGATCCGTGGAAGCACGGTGGCGTGTGGCTGCCAGACACCTTGGGTCACGCTAGATGCGGTATAGGGGCCAATGACTCCCAGCTCCAAGCCGTCCAGAGCCACATAATCTGGTTCGATACCTAGGACCAGATCGGCGTCGCGCAACATCAGCCCTGCATGGTGGGGACCGTTGACCAGCCATTGGTGCGCAATGACGTCGTCTGCGTTGATTCCAAGTCCAGAGATCGCCCACTGCAGAACATCTGCTTCCAACGGTCCGCTGCGAGTCAATGGGGGAGCGAGGAACGCGAGGCGGCGTGCATGGTTTTCGCCGGCTTCGCGTTCAATGCGCACCTGGATCAGCCCTGCATCACATTGCTGAACCAGCTGCCCGTTCGGGCTGGCCTCACCGCCGGCCTCGATCCAGGCGTGTGCGGCTCCAAGAGTTGGATGTCCGGCAAAGGGCAATTCCGTGGTCGGGGTAAATATGCGAATCGCGTAGTCGGCCTCGGCGTTGGTGGGCGTGACGAAGAAGACGGTCTCGGAAAGGTTCAGCCACTGGGCAAAGCGCTGCATCTGTTCAGAGTCCAAATGATCTGCCTCAAAGACAACGCCGAGCCCATTGCCGTTGAAGGCAGTGGGGGCAAAAACGTCAACCTGCTGATAAGCAAATGTGCGATACATATAAGCATCGTGGCACATAATTCAGCAGGTTGACACGGTATTACGCGGTTGATCCCGTCATGACGGCAAGCTCATAGCGCGGGCACAGGCTAGTACCAATAGTGAGCTACATCGATGACCAAACGCGATCCATTACCCGGGCCGGACAGGACAAATGCCCTCATGGGAAGCCGTGCCCGCGTGGATACTCCGATCTTCGTTTGACCTTCAAAACTACCTAGCCAGACTTGTTGGCGGAAGGTCTGATAGTTCAGTGTCTTCACGGTAGCGCCCGGGTTGTAGTTCGGGCTGGTAGCGGCCTTCAAGAGAATTTCCAGCTTGGCCCCACCCGTGGTGGGCACCGCCTGTCCCGATCCGATTCCGGTCAGCGCGCTGACGTATTTCACCGAATAGCCGGCCGGCTTGCCGCTCAGATCCAGGACCATACGGTCAAAGCAAGTGTGGTGTCCGGTACGGATATTGGTCATTGACGACGTGGTTGAGATGTTCGAGGTTTTGGCGAATGAACCCCAATAAACGGTTTCGCAAGCGGTCGCGGAGTTGGCCACCGGGGCGGCTGCCGCCACGGGAGTCACCGTGAGCATCGTTGCCGCAGCGAGAGCTGTTAGTAATCCGAGTTTGGTGCGGCGCATGTAAACCACCGGCTTTCTATCGATTGCGCCATAGAGCCCGGTACGAGCCCTCAAGACTACTAAAGACCCGTCGCCAACTAGGTGCAATAGCCTGAGATTAACTGGAATTCATCTGGTGCGCTTCCGTAATACGGGTGAGCTCCTCAGGGTTTACTCAAGGTGTCGCACAGCCTTCGGCTAGGGTCATGTGACATGCTTTAAGGATGTTGCCAAGCCCATCTGCACCTATCGATGACACTGTCGACGATGTAATTGAAGTTTCCAGGTTCCTACCTGAATCGTTGCAATTTCTGGCCGTTATCGCCGTTGGATTAACCATTGCAGCGATCCTTGCCTTCGTAATCAGCGGGATAACGCACCGCATTTTCCAACGCATCGGGCTCGGTGAGATCAAGGTCAAGGGCGCACGGATCCCGATTTTCGGCACCTTCGCCTCGATCATTCTCAAGACGTCATTCCTTGCCTTCCATAGAGGAATCGATGGCTACAAGATATGGCAGTTTTCGCTGCTGATCTGTTTGGTCTTCTTCCTCACCTGGCTGATTATCGTGCTGGTGAAGATCGTTGAAGAAGTAGTGCTGGCAAGGATCAGAAGCCGCTTTGGTCCCGGCCGGCGACTGGCCAAGGTGCAAACCCAGGTGGGACTGCTGCGCCGAGTGCTGATCGCGGTTTTGTGCATCCTTGCGGTAGCCGCGGTGTTGCTGACAATTGAGCAAGTCAGGGCGTTGGGCGCGGGTATTCTCGCTTCTGCTGGCCTGGTCTCGGTGGTTGTTGGTCTTGCCGTGCAGTCCTCGCTTGCCAACGTGTTCGCCGGTTTGCAGATTGCTTTTACCGATTCGGTGCGCGTGGATGACATCGTGGTGGTGGAAGCCGAGCGCGGCACTGTCGAAGAAATTACGCTGACCTATGTGGTGGTGCTCCTGATCGACGGCCGTCGCATGATCCTGCCTTCGACCTATTTCACCACCACGCCATTTGAGAACTGGTCTCGGCGCAGTACCGAAATCGACGGAAATATCACCCTGCAGTTGAAGCTCAACGCACCGATCGAATACCTCCGTACGCGCACCACCGAATTGCTTGAATCTTCGGATTGGTGGGATGGTCGCAGTAATAGCCTGCTCGTGACCGATACCTACGGCGGGTTGCAGACGGTGACCATTTATTTATCTTCCAGGGACCCGGGAGACTTGTGGAACCTGCGCAACATGCTGCGAGAGAAGCTCTTGAGCGAGCTGGTGCAAAGCTACCCGGAATGTCTGCCAGATCCACGCACCATACAAAATCCCAATGTGTAACGTGCGCGCAGCGCTCTAGAGGTGAAGCGCGGCCGGGCTGTAGTCGAGATACTGCTGCTCGCGGGAGGTCGACTCGCGCAGCGCTTCAATAAGCAATTCGGCCTTGTCGATGAGGTCTTGGATCATCGAATCGTCGCGTTCGATCCAAATGAACTCCGGTACTGCCTGAACTGGGACGAAATTATGGTGCTGTTCCCAGACGAATAAGGTCCGCTGCGCGCCGATGACGTGCTGCTGCCAGAGCACCTGGCGTAGGTAGTTCTTCGGGATCTTCTTAAACGGCTTATTGGTGGTCTTGATTTCCGCGAGCACCGGAGAGCCGTCCTCGTCGAACCCCAAACCATCGGGGGTTGCCAGATGCAGCCGGGAATGCTGCGAGTAGAAAAGCTGGGAGGACGGGAAAATATTGAAGTTCTCCTGCACCCAGGCGGCGATCACCGGTTCGCGGCGTCGTCCGTGATCGGTGTAGGTATTTCCGGAGAACCCTGAGCCGTAGAGCTTGTCCCAAGCGGCATTGCGGATGGACTTCTCGGTGGATAGCTTGGCCACGTCGGTGGCGGTGATGCCTTGTGCCCGTGCTCGCAACCATTCGATGCGGTTGGAGGAATCCGCCAACACTCGTTGGAAGCATTCATGGTCAATCTTAGGCACGCTAGTCACCTGATCCATTGTTCCCCATAAAGTCCGCGAACCGGTGCAGCATCGCTGTTGACGGTGCGTGAGCCTAGTCGCTGACGTGGGCGATAGCCGCTAATAATTGCTGCAGCGTAGGGGTGTCGCTGGCCCGAAAGCGCTCTTCGCCGTTGGAGAGCAAGCGGATCACCGGTGTTGAAGTCACTCCCATTTCCTGACCACGGGCGACCTGCTCGACGACATCGATCTCTTCAACGGATAACTGCGGGAGCAACTTTTGGGCGCGCAGGACTATCTGCCGGGTCCGAATGCACGGGGCGCAGAAAGGCTGGGTATACAGTTCGAGCTTCATCGCTATCGAGCCTACTGCGAGATGGCTTCAAGCGCGGTGAGCTGGCTCCTACCGCGGGATGAGATCGCCCACCAAGAACTCAATCGGTGCTCCGAGGTGCAAAGCCGGCGGACTTGGGAACATTGAAATATGCTTCAGAATTCGAAGGTTTCCAATCCACTAATTTCCGCCAGAGGGCTCACCCGCAGCTATGGCACCACATTCGCGCTGGACAACATCGATGTTGATCTGGGCCGCGGGACCGCGGTGGCCATCATGGGCCCCTCCGGTTCGGGAAAGTCCACGTTGCTCTACGCCTTAGCCGGCATCGAACTGCCGGACTCAGGCACGGTGGCACTGAACCTTCCCGGCCAAGCACCACTCCAGATCGATCAGCTCAAAGACACCGCGCGAACCAAATTGCGCCGCGAGGCGTTCGGATTCGTTTTTCAGTCGGGGCTATTGATTCCCGAGCTCACGGCCGAAGAAAATGTGGCGATGGCTCTCATGATCAATGGTGTGCCACGCGGCGCAGCAATCGCGCGCGCCGTGGACACCTTGGGGCAGCTGGGCCTTGCAGGAATGGAGCAGCGCCGGATTGGCCAGCTTTCCGGCGGGCAATCCCAGCGCGTGGCGATCGCACGGGCGCAGGTCACCGGGGCCAGCGTTGTCTTTGCCGACGAACCGACCGGTGCCCTGGATTCGGTCACCGGCACCGAGGTGCTCGACACCCTGCTGCGGTGCACCGTTGGAGCGGGCAAGACCTTGGTCATGGTCACCCATGATCGGCAGGTTGCCGCACGCTGCGATCGTGTCCTGACGCTACAGGATGGAAAGATCACCGCCGATGATGCGTTTGTTGGAGGACACCGCTCATGAACATCTTGCATATGGCATGGCTCCTGGGGAGGCCCACCAGCGCCAGCCGCACCCCGCAGCTGCTCACCGTAGGCGCCTACACAATGGTCAGCGCGATGGTGCTCATAGTGCTCGGCGGGGCCTGGTCGTTCACGAAACTCGACGGTGAAGCGCAGAGCTTCTATGTTCCCCTGGCGGCATTCGCCTTGGTCTTGCTCATTGTTCCCTTGCTCGTGCTTGGCTCCTCGGCTGCCAAGCTTTCCGCCCGTGCCCAGGACCGGGCCCTGTCTTCCCTGAGGTTATTGGGTGCCACCGGTTTTCAAGTGCGCGCGGTAGCCGTCGCCCAAGCGGGGGCAACGGCGCTGGTTGGGGCCCTGTTCGGTGTGGTGCTGTATCTTGCGCTTGCTCCGGCCGTGGCGCTGGTTCCATTCCAAGGCGAAGCCATCGGGACGGGGATCTACCTGCCTGCGGGTGCTGCCGCCTTGGCAGTTCTGGCCGTCGTACTGCTTGCGGTGATTAGCGCGCTGGCTGGACTGCGCAAGCTGGTAATTACCCCGCTCGCCGTGGCGACCAGGCGCGTGGCCCCGGTGCCCAGCTGGCTGCGTGCGGTGATTACGCTGGGAAGCATCGTGGTGCTTTATGCGCTCTTCACCAATGTAGGTCTGCTTCCGGTTGATTTGGGCGTGCTGATCGCGATCATTATCGGAGGATTCGCCCTGGGCCTGCTGGCGCTGAATCTTATTGGACCGTGGCTGGTGGCCAAGGTGGGGAAGTCGAAGCTGAATAAGGCAACGAGCGCGGAGCAGCTGCTGGCCGCCCGGATGATTCTTGAATCTCCGGTGGCCGCCTGGCGTCAAGTTTCGGGCGTAGCCATGGCCGCCTTCGTGGCGGTGATCGGCGGTACCGGAGCGGCCATGTTCGACTTTGGCGATGCTCAGGCGACCGGAACGTGGGAAGACTATTTAGGCACGGATGTGCTCACCGGCGTGCTGGTGACGCTCGGTCTTGCGCTGATCTGCGTCGTAATTTCGGCGGCCATCAGCCAGTGCGCAGGCACGTTGGACCGCGAAGAGCTGTACTCCGGACTGAATAAGCTCGGGATGGATTTAGGGGTGATCAACGCAGCCCGGGTCAAAAGCCTGATGATCCCGGCACTGACCGTGGCGATCGGATTCGCTGTGGCATCTGTGGTGCTGGTTCTGCCTTTTGCATCGCTGGCGCTATTGATGAAACCGCTGACCGTTGGCACAGTGCTGGTGGTACTGGTGGCTGGACTGCTGATGATTCGGGTATCGCTTAATATTGCAGATCCACGCCGATTGTTGCCGGGTAGCCCACGTCGTGACTAATGAAACAGGAAACGTTAGGCGTAACTAAAGCAATTGCGGGCAATGAGACGTGGATTACATGTCCTTCATGTTGCGTATTGAAACAGAATCAGCGTAATGTTGCATGCGGTTCGCATAGGCTAACCTAAGTAACCTTTATCTCATGACAACTCGCAACGTCTGGATTATGACCCATGAAAATTTCGCGCCGTGCTGGCCTGCTGGCCGCATCCTCCGCAATTTTGGCACTAGGCCTCAGCGCCTGTGGCTCGGCTTCCTCTTCGGAACCAACCGCCTCGGCTACTGCTGAGTCAAGTTACGCTCCGGTGAGCATTAAGCACATCTACGGTGAAACCACGATCACCGAGAAGCCAACCAAGGTAGCAACCATTTCATGGGTCAACGCAGACGCGCTGTTGGCGCTGGGTACGGTTCCGGTGGGTATGGATACTGATGCCTATGGGCAGAACGCCAACAACTCGACCGACTGGAAGGACGCGAAGCTTGAGGAGCTGGGCGCTTCCATCGGCTCGGAAGAGGCACCGACCCAGTACGACATCGCCGACGGCGTGAACTTTGACGAGATTGCCCGGTCCAATCCAGACGTGATCTTCGCGGCCTACTCGGGACTGACTCAGGAGCAGTACGACAAACTCTCCAAGATCGCTCCGACCGTGGGACCGCTGAAGGCGAACTACCTCACCAGCTGGCAGGCCACCACCGAAGCGGCCGGCGACTTGCTGGGCAAGAGCGAGGAAGCGGACAAGCTGGTCTCGGACTTGGAAGGCGAGCTGTCGGCGCAGACGGAAAAGTACCCTGCGCTGAAAGACTCAACCTTCGCATCGGTAGATCTCTCTAGCCCGAAGACCATGTACGTCTATGCCACGGGGGACAACCGCCCACGCTTCCTGACTTCGCTGGGCATGAAGCAGGCTGAAATCGTCACCAAGAACACTCCTAAGGACGCGTTCTTCTTCGAATGGTCCCCAGAGCGCGCCAATGAATTAGAGGCAGACGTCATTTTTGCCTCGGCGCTCGCCGGGGATGGCATTGACGAAGTGGTCAAGAGCAACAAGCTCTACGGCCAGCTTCCTGCGGTAGCAACCGATTCGGTGGCAATCCTCGGTAATGATCAGGCAGTTCTTTCGGTCTCGGCAGCATCCCCGCTGTCCATTGAATGGGCAATCGAGAACGTGGTGCCCACCATCGCCAAGGCCGCAGAGAACGCGGCAAAGTAAGCCTTAAGAATTTACCGCCAAGTAGTGCAATTGCGCTTCCAAGGAGCTACTAGCCGCACCGATCAGGCGCGGATCCAGGTCGGGGTAGACAAGATCCAGCAAATCGGCTGGCTTGGCGTCTGCCCCGGCCTTGCCGAGTTTCCCCAGCGCTACTCGAACTTGCTCCAGCCGAGTCTCGCGGTGATCCCGATAGGCCGCCAGCAATTTATGCGAGCCAGCATGCTGCTCGCCGTGGGCCGGATGCAGCGGAACGTCTGCCAGTGCCGAAAGCCGTTCCAACGAGCCCAGGTAGTCGGCCAGCGTTCCATCCGGATGCTCAAGAATTGTGGTTCCGCGGCCGAGCACGGTATCTCCGGTGAACAACGCACCCTGCTTGCCCTCGCGGACAAAGCACACCGAGTCAGAGGTATGGCCCGGGGTGAAGAGCACGCTAAGGGTGGTTGTGCAGACATTGAGCTGCTCGCCATCGCGCAGCGGTTCGGCATTCCGACAGAATTCGGCGAGTTTAGCTCGAACCGGTGCACCGGTCAGTTCGTGCAGCAACGGGATCCCGCCGGAATGATCCGCATGGCGGTGCGTCAAAAGAATCATTCGGACATCAAAGGCCGCCAACGCGTGCAGATGCTCAGGCAAATCGGGGCCCGGATCCACCACCACGACTTCGGTGTCGTGGCTCAGTTCGGTAGTCTGCGGGTCGAAGAGCAGGTAGGTATTTGTCCCGTCCAAGGTCATCTCCGAGGGATTATCCGCGCGGAGTACGGCAATTCCAGGGGACAGTACGGTGGGAAAAGCAAGATGTTCCATAGCAACGAGTGTAGGAAGCAATGACGGCCACCGATAGTACCAAGCGCGTCACCGCGCCGAAGATTAAGCTGGGGCGTAAGGTTATCGCCTGCCTGTGCCTGCTGGCGGTGCTGGCCCTAGCGGTGGTCGCCTCGCTGATTTTTGGTGCGCGCCCGGTTCCGCTGGCAACACTTGTGGAATCTTTTTCAAACTTTGACGACAGCGCCCCCGACCACGTTGTGGTGCACTCTCGGATTGCCCGTACGGTGGGTGGAATCGTTGTCGGCGCGGCTCTGGGACTCTCTGGCGCCGCCATGCAGGGATTGACCCGTAACCCGTTGGCGGACTCGGGAATTCTTGGATTGAATGCCGGGGCGGCCCTCGCAGTCGTTTCGGGTATCGCCTTCTTTGGAATGACTTCCCTGACCGGCACCATGATCGCCGCTTTCCTTGGCTCCGCTGTGGTGATGGCCTTGGTTTATGTGGTGGCCAGCGTGGGGCGTGAAGGTGCCACACCAATCAAGCTTGCCCTGTCTGGCGCGGCCCTCTCGGTGGGTTTCACCGCGGTAACCAGCGCGGTATTGATGGTTTCAACTTTGGCCTTGGATGAGTTCCGCTTCTGGCAAATCGGCACGCTGGCGGCCAGAGGCGTTGACACGTACCTGATGGTCATTCCGGTCGTTGCGGTGGGTGCGTTGATCGTGCTGGGCACCGCGCGGGTTTCCAACGCAGTGGCCATGGGCGAGGATTCGGCAACCGCGTTGGGCTTCCGGCTGGGACGTGCCCGAGTCTTCGGGTCGGTGGGCATCGTGCTGCTGGTGGGAACCGCTACCGCGGTGGCCGGGCCCATTGCCTTCGTAGGTCTGATGATTCCGCACGCGGTGCGACTTCTGGTGGGCTCGGACTATCGTTGGCTGATGCCTGCGAGCATTATCGCCGGACCGATCCTGCTGCTGGTGGCCGACACCTTGGGCCGGTTGATCAATCCGCCGGGCGAAATTCAGGTTGGCGTGATGTGCGCAATTCTGGGTGCGCCACTGTTTATCATCATGATGCGTAGCGGTATGAAGTCGGTGACCCTGTAATGGCACCAATGCAAAGTATCCTCCCCGCCCGAAGAAAACAGCGAGTGCTGTCCAGCGCGCTCTGGCTGATCCTGGCTTTCGTGGCAGCATCAGCGGCCTATATTTTCTGGGGCCGAGACAGGCTTCCCGCAGAGGAGATCATCGCGGTCTTCTCCGGTGAAACGGTGCCCGGGACCAGCTTCATCCTGTTAGAAGATCGGTTGCCTCGCATTGCGGTGGGTGCACTTGCCGGGGCAGGGCTGGGAATTTCGGGTTCGCTCTTCCAACGGTGGCTGGCCAACCCGTTAGCGAGCCCTGATGTGATCGGCGTGGGCTACGGAGCGGCTACCGGCGCCATTGTGGCGCTGATCTACTTTGGCACCACCGGGTGGCAGTTGAATGCCGCGGCGTTGGCAGGCGGCTTGGCCGTGGCTGCCTTGATCTACTGGCTCTCCGCATCGGGCAAGCGCACCGGTTCCAGGCTCATCTTGGCCGGGCTGGCCATCGGTGCGATGCTGCAGGCAATCATCCAGTACTTGCTCACGCAGGCTCAATTGAACACCGCCGGGGATGCGATGCGCTGGCTGACCGGGTCGCTCGCGCCGAGCACCTGGGAACGTGCCACGATTCTGCTGGTGACCTTGGGAATACTTGCGCTCTGCTTGCTTCCGCTTGTGGTGCGGCAGCTCAAGCTGCTGGAGCTCGGAGATGACGCGGCAGCCGCCTTGGGCCTCAACGTTTCCAGGGCACGCATCTTGCTGGTCTTCGTTGCCGTGGCATTTGGCGCCATTCCCATTGCAGTCACCGGACCACTGTCGTTCGTAGCGTTTCTTGCAGGCCCGATCACCGCAGCTTTGACTCGGGGTGCCATAAATATTTGGCTTGCGGGGCTGACAGGTGCGGTCATAGTGGTCGTTGCAAACTTTTTCGCCGCAAATCTGTTTTCGGATTTGTCTTTACCGGTGGGCGTGATCACCGGTGCATTCGGCGCACCATTCCTGATTTGGGTGCTGGTGCGTTCCAACTCAACAGGAAGCGGGGGATAACCCATGGCCCAACTTCAGGCAAACGATCTGACCCTGGCCTATGACAAGGTCACCATCGTGGACGAACTGTCCTTGGACATCCCCACCGGGGAGGTGACTATTATTGTCGGAGCCAACGGCTGCGGCAAATCTACCCTGTTGCGGGCGCTGTCGCGCTTGATGCGCCCGGCCGGTGGCCAGGTGCTGCTCGACGGGCAAGATATTCACACACGCCCCGCCAAAGAGGTGGCCCGGACCTTGGGGCTGCTTCCGCAGTCGCCTACCGCACCGGATGGGATTACCGCTCGCGAGCTCATTAGCCGTGGCCGCTACCCGCACCAAGGATTGTTCAAGCGCTTCGGCCCGGAAGATGAGGCGGCGGTTAATCGCGCCCTGGACCTGACCGGCACCATGGAACTGGCAGACCGCGCGGTCGATGAGCTCTCCGGTGGACAGCGCCAACGAGTGTGGATCGCCATGGCCCTGGCCCAGGAGACAGAACTGTTGTTGCTGGATGAGCCCACCACCTTCTTGGACGTGGCCCACCAGCTCGAGGTGCTGGACGTGGTCAGCGAGTTGAATCGAACCCGTGGGATCACGGTGGTGATTGTGCTCCATGACCTGAACCTCGCCGCTCGCTATGCCGATCACCTAGTGGCGCTGCGTGAGGGAAAGATCTACGCCGCAGGCCACCCGAATGATGTGGTCACCGAACGCACCGTTAAGGACGTATTCGGCATGCCCAGCAGGGTGATACCGGACCCGGTAGCAGGTACCCCGCTGGTGTTGCCGATTGGTCGCCACCGTGTGCTGCGCACCGAGAACGTGTTGGCGGCTCAGGGGATCGTGCGCACCTCGGATATTGCGCAGAGCCCCAAACCGGTGGCGCAACCGCCTATGAATGCGGATGCCGAGCCGGAAGCAGACCAGGAGACGCAGGTTCGTCCGGGCGCCGAGCATCTGTCAACGTTGGCCTACCAGTGCACCGTTGTGCGCACCCAGGACCTGGCGCCTTCCTTCCGGCGGGTCACCATCGGCGGCACCGACCTCGAACACTTTGGAACGAACAGCCACCCGTTGGATATGCGGATCAAGCTCCTGTTGCCGCCTGCCGGCGGTTCGGCCTTGACCCCGGAGATCGCAGCCTTGCGGCCGCGCGCCCTGTCCAGCACGGCGGAGCAGGACGGCTGGTACCGTCGCTGGCTATCCATCGACCCAGCATCGCGCGGATATATGCGCACCTACACGGTGCGTGCCTTCCGCGAGATGGGGCACCGCGACAATCTCGGGGATACCGCCGAGCTGGATATCGACTTTGTGATGCATGGCAAGATTGTCGACGGCAGCCTGCAGGGCGGCCCGGCGACCGAATTCGCCGACAAAGCACAGATTGGCGACGAGCTGCTGTTCCTTGGCCCGAACCGGGCGCTGAGCGATGAAACTTACGGCGGAATCGAATTCCGTCCGGGAGGTGCCAGCCGAGTAGTCCTGGCCGGTGACGAGACCGCCGCCCCCGCAATCTGCGCGATTCTGGAAGCACTGCCTTCCAACGTGACGGGTCATGCACTTATTGAGGTTCCGGAGACCACCGATATTCTTGGTGCCTCCACTCGATCCGGAGTTTCGGTGCAGTGGCTGACTCGAGGCACCAACGAGCACGGTACGCTGCTCTCGGCCGCCGTCCGCGACGTGGTCGCTATTCCGGCGGCTGGTGCTGTACACACCGATGCGGATCCGGAAGACATCGACGTGGATGCCCAGATCCTTTGGGAAACCGGCGCTGCAGAATCTGCACCGTTCTACGCCTGGATTGCCGGTGAGGCAGGCATGGTCAAGGAACTGCGCCGCTATCTGGTGCGCGAGGCGGGAATTGACCGAAAGCAGGTGGCCTTCATGGGTTACTGGCGTCGCGGAAAGACCGAGAACTAGTCGAAGCCACTAAAGAATAGAGCAGCTCCCATCAGGAATTCTCCTGTTGGGAGCTGCTCTATTTCTGCTCAATGATGTTGCGTTAGCACCGGGGTCTAGCTGGAGCATCTGCGACGAGCAAACCCAATATTCTGGTTAGCTCGTTGCGGTCATCATCGCCGAGGGTCGCGAAGAATTCCTCGTGGCTATGTTTGCGTTCCTCGAGCAGTATTTTCAACAGGGCCTTGCCCGGGACGGTCAGCGTAATCAGGCTGGCTCGACGATCGGCAGGATCCGGGGTGCGTTTGGCCAGCTCCTTGGCTACCAACTGATCGATGACCTCGGTGGTGGAGCGCGGTGCAATGTGCAGTCTTTCGGCTAATTGAGAGTTACGCATTCCCTCAGTTTCTTCGCGTCCCAGCAGCATCAAAGTTCGTACTTGATGCGGGGTGATGTCGTATGGAGTGAGCGTTTGACGCCACTTGCCGCGAAGCAGGCGCGAGCTGCGGTTGAACAGGTCGACCAAGTCAGGGCCGGACTCTTGGGTAGGCATGGTTAAAGAATAGGGTGTTCTTCCCAACAAATTCAAGATGGAACCACATAGTGAGGTAACCTCTGTTATTCTAGATTGTGAACGCGGAGATAAATGGAGGTGCTCATGATTCCAATGGGAATGGGTGGACCCGTCGGCGGACGACCGGGTAACTCGAAGCAAGATAAAGAATGGTTGGCGGAGCATCCGGTCTCGCTGCGCCGAATCGCTGGACTCTTCCGGCCGCATCTGAAGACAGTCATCTTGGTCATGCTGTTGATCGTGGCCTCTTCGCTGATTGGGCTGGCGCAACCATTTATCATTCGTGAACTCATCGACGTGGCTATCCCCGAGCAGAATGTCAAACTTCTGCTGGCGCTGGCTGGTGGACTGGTGCTCATTGCCTTGGTCAACGCGGTGCTTGGCGTGATTCAAACGTGGCGAGCGACCCTCATGGGCCAGAAGGTGATGCATGGATTGCGCACCGGGCTGTTCGCTCACTTGCAGAAGCAATCCTTGGCCTTCTTCACCAACTCTCGGTCGGGGGAGGTGCAGTCCCGGCTGACTAACGACGTTGGTCAGATGCAATCGGTGATCACCAACTCGGCGACTTCGATCGCCTCCAACTTGACCACCGTGGTGGCTACCGCCTGCGCGATGGTAGCTATTTCCTGGCAATTGAGCCTGATCTCGCTCGTAGTCCTGCCACCTGCGATCATCCTGGCTAAGCAAACCGCCAAACTGCGGCGCAAGATCACCGGAAAACGGCAGCGGGAAATGTCTACGCTGACTTCGATTATCGAAGAGCGCTTGAGCATCTCCGGTGTACGCCTGGCCAAGGTGATGGGTACCGGAACACTTGACGCTGAGCAGTTCACCGAATCCAGTTCAAAGCTCATCGATTTAGAGATGCAAAGCGCTTTGGCAGGCCGCTGGCGCATGGCCGCTATGTCAATCATTTTTGCTGCAGTTCCAGCGGTTCTCTACATTGTGGCAGGTCTTCCGGTCACCGGAGAAGGTATGAGCATTGGCACCTTGGTGGCCTTTACCGGACTGCAGGCGGGAATCTTCCGCCCGGTGCTGGGATTGATGAGCATCTCTATCCAGTGGGTCTCGGCGATGGCGCTATTCAGCCGAGTCTTTGAATACCTCGACGCCGATCAAGCGCTGCCGGTTCCGCGTAATCCACGCCAGCTCATGGCTGGCGAGATACGCGGCGAACTGGAGCTCAAAGATGTGAGCTTCCGCTACCCTGGGGCGCGAACAAACACCTTGCATGACATCAACCTCAAGCTAGCGGCCGGAACCATGACCGCGATTGTGGGGGCCACCGGTTCGGGTAAATCAACAATGGGTTCGCTGCTGCCGCGGTTGTTAGATCCGAGCTCGGGCAGCGTCACCTTGGACGGCGTGGATCTTCGCGAGGTGCAGCCGCAAGACATTGCAGAGGTGGTCTCCGTGGTGGCGCAGGAAAGCTATCTGCTGCACGCTAGCGTGCGCGAAAATCTGCTTTGGGCAGCGCCGCACGCCAGCGAGGAGCAGTTGTGGGAAGCCTTGGAAGCTGCGCAGATCGCGGAGCTGATTCGCGGGTTGCCCGAGGGCTTGGATACCCGGGTCGGACAACGCGGGCACCGCTTCTCCGGTGGCGAGCAGCAACGGCTGGCGATTGCGCGCACCATGCTGCGCAGGCCGAAGGTCTTGGTGCTGGATGAGGCAACCAGTGCCCTGGATACGGTGACCGAGGCGCTGGTGCAGCAGGCCTTGGATCAATTGGCTTCCGGGCGCACTACGCTGCTGATTGCGCATCGTCTGAGTACAGTGTTGCGTGCAGACCGGATTGTGGTGCTCGACGAGGGGCGGATTATCGAGTCTGGAACCTTTGAGCAGTTGGTGAAAATCGACGGGAAATTTGCTCGCCTAGTGCGCAACAGCGAGTTTGCCCAGCAAGTGAGCTAGTCGCACCGCGGCATGTCTGCACCTTGTGGTGCGATCGCCGCTAGAATTTTAGGCAGAGCAGTTTCCAGGGCGGCGCTCTCCTCTGCTGTGAGCGAGTCGAAAAGCGAAGAGCGGATGAACTCAACGTGCTTCGGAGCCGCCGCGCGAATCGCCTGCCAGCCCAGCTCGGATAAGCCGATTTGGTGGCCGCGGCGATCCGAGGCATCGGAGCAGCGGGTAATCAGGCCTTTGACTTCCATACGGCGCAATAGGTGCGAAAGCCGGGAGCGATCCCAGCGCAGCTCTTGGGCAACCTCGGCGGGGCGTAGCGAGGATTCCTCCGCCTCGGACAGCACCGCGAGGACGGAGTATTCTCCAGACTGCATGGCCGAGTCCTGGGTGAGCTGGCGGTCCATTGCGCTTGGGAATTGCCAGAGGAACTCTCGAATAGTCCGCCAGAGATCTTGTTCGCGGCCGTTGAGCCAGCGGGTGTTTTCGGTTCCCATGTTTTGCATTCTCCTGAATTGGTAGTGACTGCGGGGCAAGCCTGCAAAGTTGTTGACACATCAATTATCTCGTGTAATGTTGTTTTTAGCAAGACTTGATGACGTGTCAACCATGATGGTTGGGCACATGACAATTTGAGGGAGCAAAAACATGTTGAAGATCGCTATCATTACCGGTTCCACCCGCCCAGGTCGCAACAACGCTGGAGTGGCACAGTGGGTGCTGGAACAGGCCCAGCAGCGCAACGACGCAAACTACGAGCTGGTAGATATCGCCGATTTCAACCTGCCACTGCTGGACGAGGCCTACCCGGCTGCGTACCAGAACTACCAGAATGAAGCCACGAAGAGCTGGTCGGCCAAGATCGCTGAATTCGACGGCTACATCTTCGTTACCCCTGAATACAACCACTCGATCGCTCCGGCCCTCGCTAACGCGCTGTCCTACCTGAACGCCGAATTCTCTAATAAGGCAGCCGGAATCGTCGGCTACGGATCGGCTATGGGTGCGCGTGCGGTGGAACACCTGCGCGGAATTCTTTCCGAATTGCAAGTGGCCCACGTGCAAAAGACCGGCATGTTCTCGCTGTTCACCGACTTCGAAAACTTCTCGGCATTCAAGCCGACCGAACAGTCGGCCGCCTCGGTCCAGCCGATGTTCGACCAGCTGATTTCTTGGACTACCGCGATGAACACCGTGCGCTCTGGCGTCATGGCCAACGCCTAAATTCCATTCAAAGAACTGCGAGAAGCCGGTAGACAAACTTTTCGCAGTTCTGAGTAATTGACTACTTTTTAACCAACCCAGCGCGTTAGCCTGAGAGCTAATAGCCTTGCCGGAACTAAGCCAAAAGCTTCAAGGGGAGAAATGACAAAAGAATTTTCGACCAAAGGTGCATACGTCACCGGAGGCGAGTTCAGCCGGGATACCAATTACATCCAGGACCGCATCGTGGCAGACCCGCGCCCCGAAGCTTTCGCAGATGGCATGCCTAATAGCTCGATCGGCCACCCGCAGGCCGGACTCGGTGAGGGCGCGCAGCTGTGGCCGGTGGAAGCCGGACGCTACCGCCTCGTTGCGGCACGTGCCTGCCCCTGGGCTAACCGCACGCTGATTGTGCGTCGCCTCCTGGGACTGGAAGACGCGATTTCGATTGGCCTGCCCGGGCCAACCCATGACGCACGCAGCTGGACCTTCGACCTGGACGAGGGCGGCAAGGATCCAGTGCTGGGTACCGAACGTGTACAGGAGAACTATTTCAAGCGATTCGCGGACTACCCGCGCGGCATCACGGTTCCTGCAATTGTGGATATTCCCACCGGAGCAGTGGTGACCAACGACTACCCGCAAATCACCTGGGACATGTCGACGCAATGGAAGGAATTCCACCGCGAGGGGGCGCCGAATCTGATTCCCGAGGATCAGCTTGATCAGATGCTGCCACTGATCAAGCGCATCTTCACCGAAGTGAATAACGGCGTTTACCGCGCCGGATTCGCTGGAGACCAGCAGTCCTACAATGATGCCTATGACCGGCTCTTCACCACACTGGATTACCTCGAAGAACGGCTAGAAACCCGTCGCTTCCTGATGGGGGACCACATCACCGAAGCCGACGTGCGTTTGTTCACTACGCTGGCTCGGTTCGACCCGGTCTACCACGGGCACTTCAAGGCCAACCGCAACAAGCTGATCGACATGCCTAATTTGTGGGGCTACGCGCGCGACCTGTTCCAGACCCCGGGGTTCGGCGACACCACAGACTTTGAGCAGATCAAGGCGCACTATTATGTGGTTCATGAAGACATCAATCCCACCCAGATCGTGCCTAAGGGGCCCGAGTTGAGCAACTGGCTCGAAGCCCACGGACGCGAAGAGCTCGCAGATTCCGGCCCGTTCCTTGACGGCACTGCACCGGGCGAAGTGCGTGCCGAAGAGCGCGTGGCCACCGGACATAATCCGATGTACCCTGCCTAGCTGATTCGAAGGCAAACCCGCAGAACCGAGGCATTATTCGGTCCTAGCGCTGTCCCGGCGAGAACTCCTACGGTTTTCGCCGGGACTTTGCCCTTTAAAAACCGAACATGGCACACCTAGTCACCCATAGTTGTGGGGTGGACATGGCAGGATTATTCCTATGACGATCATTGCGGCAGCTGACGGTTCTGCACTCGGTAACCCTGGACCTGCCGGTTGGGCCTGGTATATCGACGAAGAAAACTGGGGAGCCGGGGGCTGGGATCACGGAACCAACAATATGGGCGAACTTCAAGCCGTGCTGGAACTCTTCCGCGCCACGGCTAAAGAACCCGATACCGAACTGAAAATCCTTTGCGACTCTCAGTACGCCATCAACTGCATCACCAAGTGGATGCCGGGGTGGAAGAAAAAGGGCTGGAAGAAGTCCGACGGGAAGCCGGTGCTCAACCAGGACATTCTGCGTGAATTGGATACGGTGATCGTTGGCCGCAAATACACCTTTGAATGGGTCAAGGGCCACGCCGGCCACGAACTCAACGAGGAAGCCGATGACCGTGCCCGAGCTGCAGCCACCGCACATCAAAGCGGGAAGAAACCAGATGGCGGGCCCGGTTATCTCGGTTCTTCGCGCTCAACACCTAGTGGCACACTCGATCAAGCTGAGGCGCCGGCGGCCGAGGCTACCCCCGAACCAGCCGCGGACCTCGCAAGTACCGTCTTCGAATTAGAGCAGGGGCTGCTCGACGCGCAGGTGCGAGCGAACTTCACCGAGGTCAGCGATTTTTTGCACCCGAGCTACCAGGAAGTTTGCCGAGACGGTTCGCTACTGGACGTCTCCACCGTGCGCTCAATCCTCGACGCCGGCGGGGCACTTCCGGCTACCGGCCCGGTGCAGCTACTGACCGCTCGTCCGCTGGATTCCCGGTTAGTGCTGATCGCCTACCGGATGAGTCCGGAAAACTCTTCGGTCTTAGTCTGTTCCTCGTGGTGGCAGCAGACGGAGCGGGGCTGGAAGCTGCGTTTCCGCCAAGAAACAGTGGAGAACCACGCTTAGATTTTTACCCTTTAGCACTAGTGTTAGTTGACAAGTAACAAGCACTTTAAGGATTTTCATGGATTCGGTCATTACAGAAGATTTTGCGCCACTCGCCGAAGTGCTTGACGCTCAAGCGGCGGAAGTGGAAGGCTACTCGGCCCAGCTGGCGATCTATCACCGCGGGGAGCTGGTGCTCAGCCACACTGTCGGCGAACACCTCGCCGGCGACGCAGTGACCTGTGTCTTCTCCTGCACCAAAGGCCTAGGTGCGCTGGTAATCGCCTTGCTGATCCAGGACGGTTTGCTCGATCCATCCAAATCCATCGGAACTTACTGGCCTGAATTCGCCACCGGCGGGAAACAGCGGTTGACCCTCGGTGAAGTACTCAGCCACCAGGCCGGGGTGCTCGGTGTCCCCGGGGGAGTGCCGAGCAACGTTCTGCTGAACTCGGCCGAATACGCCAAGGTACTAGCCTCCATGCCAAGCATCTGGCCGCAAGGGCAGAATATCGTCGGATATCACGCCATCACCATGGGCGTTCTCATGGAGGAACTGGTACGCCGGGTCACCGGCCAAGAGCTCAAAGAAGTTTACGAACAGCGCATCCGCAAGCCGTTGGGAGTTGATGCCTTCATCGGCCATGGTGCAGAGCTTGAACCACGCTACCGCGAGGTGTTGCCCGCCGTTGAAGAAACGCCGGCCTTCATGGATCCGTTCTCGCCCACTGGACTCTCGGTCAACTCCACCTCGGGCTTCGCCCTCGAATCCGGGCCGGTGTACAACTGGCACGAACTGGCAAACTCGCCGCAGGTTCGTGCACTCGGACCGGCATCCATGGGCGCGGTAGCCAACGCCCAGGCGCTCGCCGGGATCTACGCGGCATCCTTCGGCGCGGTGCCGGCTCTGGGCGTCTCCGAGGGGCTGCTCAGTGCAGATACCTGGGCCGAGGTTTCCACGGAACTTGTATACGGCCCGGACCGCACCAACGGCCTGTTGCAAGCTTTCGCGGTCGGCTTCATGAAGCCCACGCCACGCAAGGACTACGGCTCGATCTTCGCCTATGGGCATGACGGGGCGAACTCGTCACTGGCCTTCGCCGACCCGGCCTACCAGCTGGGCTTCGGCTACATTCCTTCACGCAATGAGGGAGAAAAGGATATCTCCACCGGTATTCGCCTAAGCCAGCTGGCGCGCCAGCTCATCTTGGCCAAGGGAGCGAAATGAAATTCCTTGCGTTAGGGGATTCCTTCACCGAAGGCGTCGGAGATCTCAGCATGGTGCGCCCTAACCGGGTGCGCGGTTGGGCTGACCGTGTTGCCGAAGTGCTGGGCACTCAGGGCGACTGGCAATACGCGAATCTTGCCATCCGCGGCAAAAAAATCTCTCAGGTCATCAATCAGCAACTCGACGCAGGGCTTGCGTTAAAACCCGATCTGGTGACCATCTATGCAGGTGGTAATGACATTCTGCGGCCCAGCGCGGATCTAGATGCGCTCATGCGCGGCTATGAAGGAATGGTGCGCCGCTTTGCCGAGGCTGGCAGCATCGTGGTGCTATTCACCGGGTTCGACACCGTGGATTCGCCGTTGTTCAACAAGACCCGCCCGCGGACCGCCATTTACAATGAGAAGATCCGCGAAATCGCCGACACTCATGGCGCGCTGGTGGCTGATTATTGGCGCTGGCGTGAGTTTTCAGACCTGCGTTACTGGGCGGGGGACCGGCTCCACATGAACGAATTCGGCCACGCGCTGATGGCGCACAAGGTGCTGGAACTGCTCGGCAAGCATGGCGTCGTGGAACCGGAATGGGCCGAGCAGATCAAGCTTCCGGGGCTGCCCGAGCTCCCGGTCAATTCCCGTGGCGAGCGGCTGCGTGAAGATATGGGCTGGTTGAAAGAACATTTGGGTCCCTGGATTAAGCGTCGGCTGACGGGCACCTCCTCGGGAGATTCCCTGCCGCCGAGGTATCCGGACTATGTGAAACTTGCTCAAACGCTCAGCGTAAGTTGATTTATGAACCAAGACGAACTGCAGGCCTTGGAGATCACATGTGATGCAGGTACGATGGTGATGTGTTTTGGATCATTAGATCCACAGCACAGCCTTCGACGGATGGCGGGAGAGACCCGTTCACACCATGGATGGGCGCCGTAGGAGCAATTCCTCCCCAGGAAACTCTCAGGCACCCGTACCGCCATCACGAGGCAACTCTGGAAAGTAACCGGCCCGTTCCGGTTCACCGAAGGTGCAGGCACCCGGCTTCGTAGGTCGGTTGCGTAAAACTCTCAGGTTATGCAACAGGGATGGGGAGGGACAGAGACCTTCCTTTGGCGTGCGCCAAGACAGATCCCCCTGGAGATAACTGCACCATGACTATTACGCAGACATCGGCATCCACGAGTAGCGAATTCGTGTCCCGCCACATCGGCCCACGTCCGGACGATGTAAACCATATGCTCCAGACGCTGGGATACTCCAGCCTCAATGAGCTGATCGACACCGCAGTTCCGGCTGACATCCGCCAGGGTGCGGCACTGGATCTTCCTGCTGCACTGAGTGAAACCGAAGCTTTGGCTCACCTGCGCAACTTGGCGTCCAAAAACGTGATGAAAACCCAGATGATCGGTCAGGGCTTCTACGACACCATCACGCCACCGGTGATTCGCCGCAACATCGTGGAAAACCCAGCCTGGTACACCGCCTACACCCCGTACCAGCCAGAAATTTCTCAGGGTCGCCTCGAAGCGCTTCTGAATTTCCAGACCATGGTCATGGATCTGACCGGCTTGCCTATCGCCAACGCCTCGATGCTCGATGAGTCCTCATCCGCAGCCGAAGCCGTGCTGATGATGCGCCGTTCGAACAAGAAGAAGGCCAGCGGCAAGACCGTGCTGGACTCGAACATCTTCCCGCAGACCATCAAGGTCATTGAGGGCCGCGCCGACGCTCTCGGCTTCGAAGTCGAAGTTGTTGATCTGTCCCAGGGCCTGCCAGAAGGCGATATCTCCGGAATCGTGCTCCAGCAGCCAGGCAACGACGGTTCGATTGCCGACCACAAGCAGATCATCGCCGCCGCCAAGGACGCCGGCGCGATGGTCACTGTCATCGCCGATCTGCTCTCGCTGACCATGATCACCCCTCCCGGTGAACAGGGCGCGGATATCGCAGTGGGCAACACCCAGCGCTTCGGCGTTCCACTGTTCTTCGGTGGACCGCACGCAGCCTACCTCGCCGTGGGCGAAGGGCTGCAGCGCTCGATGCCGGGCCGCCTGGTAGGGGTTTCCAGCGACGACGCTGGCACCACTGCCTACCGTTTGGCATTGCAGACTCGCGAGCAGCACATCCGCCGCGAGAAGGCCACTTCCAACATTTGTACCGCACAGGCACTGCTGGCCATTTGCGCCTCGATGTACGCGGTCTACCACGGCCCAGCGGGCCTGAAGCAGATTGCCACCCGGGCGCACAACCACGCTCGCGTCATTGCCAGCTCGCTGGTTTCCGGCGGCTTGACCTTGGCCAGCGACTCCTTCTTCGACACCGTAGTTGTCAACGTCGAGAACGCCGCAGCAATCATTTCCAAGGCGGTCGACGCGGGCATCAACCTGCGCAAGGTTTCCGAGACCCAGGTGGGCATCTCCACCGATGAGGCAACCACCGCGGACACCGTCCGCACCCTGGTTGAGGTCTTCGGAGTTGAGCTCAGCGTTCCGGAGGGCTTCGACATCCCCGAGGCGCAGGTCCGCACCAGCGCCTACATGACCCACCCGATCTTCAATACCATCACCTCCGAGACCCAGATGATGCGCTACCTGCGTCGCCTCTCGGACCGCGACCTGGCGTTGGACCGCACCATGATCCCACTGGGCTCGTGCACCATGAAGCTGAACTCCGCCGCCGAGATGGAATCCATCACCTGGCCAGAGTTCGCCACGATCCACCCCTACGTTCCCGCAGAGCAGTCCATCGGCTGGCGCGAACTGATCACCGACCTCGAAGGCCGGTTGACCACCATCACCGGTTACGCAGGGGTCTCGATCCAGCCGAACGCCGGCTCGCAGGGCGAATACTCCGGCTTGCTTGCCATCTCCGGCTACCATGCTTCACGCGGCGAAGGCCAGCGCAACGTCTGCCTGATCCCGGCTTCGGCCCACGGCACCAACGCGGCTTCCGCTGTGCTTGCAGGGATGAAGGTCGTCGTGGTGAAGACCGCAGCGGACGGCACCATCGACGCAAACGACCTGGATGCCAAGATCGAGGCAAATAAGGACGTCCTGTCGGCCATCATGATCACCTACCCGTCCACCCACGGTGTCTACGACGCCGACGTGCGCGAGGTCTGCGACAAGATCCACGCCGCTGGCGGACAGGTCTACATCGACGGTGCGAACATGAACGCCCTGGTTGGCCTGGCTCAGCCGGGCCAGTTCGGCGGCGACGTCAGCCACCTGAACCTGCATAAGACCTTCTGCATCCCGCACGGCGGTGGCGGACCGGGCGTAGGCCCGATCGGCGTCGCCGAGCACCTCGTTCCATTCCTGCCAGGCGATGCTTCGGGCACCTACACCGAACGCGACGGCGTGCCAGTAGTGTCCACCGCATTCGGTTCGGCCGGCGTGCTGCCCATCTCCTGGGCCTACATCGCGATGATGGGTGGCGACGGTCTGACTGAAGCAACCAAGACCGCGATCCTGAACGCGAACTACATTGCCAAGCGCCTGAACGAGTACTTCCCGATCCTTTTCACCGGCAATAAGTCCCTCGTTGCACACGAGTGCATCTTGGACCTGCGTGAACTGACAGCAAAAACCGGGGTGACCGCAGAAGACGTAGCCAAGCGCTTGATTGACTTCGGTTTCCACGCGCCAACGCTATCCTTCCCGGTTTCCGGCACCTTGATGGTGGAGCCAACCGAGTCCGAGGACCTGAAGGAGATTGAGCGCTTCATCGAAGCGATGATCACCATCCACCAGGAAATGCAGGAGGTGCTCGCAGGTGTCTACACCATCGATGAGTCGCCGTTGCGCAATGCGCCGCACAGCGCCAGCGCGCTGATCACCAGCAACTGGAATCGCAAGTACAGCGTCGAGCAGGCCGCCTTCCCGGTTGCCAGCCTCAAGCGCGACAAGTACTTCCCGGCTACCGGTCGCATCGATGGCGCAGCCGGCGACCGAAACCTGATTTGCTCCTGCCCACCTCCAGAAGCCTTCGAAGACTAGGAAATCGTGATGACTGAGACCAGCACCGATATTAAGCACACCGCGCTGCACGAGAAGCATGCCGAGCTAGCCGCTTCGTTCACCGACTTTGGCGGCTGGGATATGCCCCTGAAGTATGGTTCGGAACTTGCAGAGCACAACGCAGTGCGTTCCACCGCAGGCCTGTTCGACCTTTCCCACATGGGGGAGGTTTGGCTCACCGGTCCACAGGCCGGCGAGGCACTGAACACCGCGCTGGCAGGCAACCTGTCCGTCATGAAGGTCGGCAAGGCGAAGTACTCGCTGATCCTCAATGAAGCGGGCAAGATCATTGACGACTTGATCGTCTACCGCCTCGGCGAAGAACGCTTCTTGGTCGTGCCGAATGCCGGCAACGCACCGGTCGTGGCGGCCGAACTGGCCAAACGCGCAGCAGGATTCGACGTCGTGGTGGATGACGCCTCGGCACGCACCTCGCTGATCGCAGTCCAGGGTCCGAACGCCGAGGCCATCGTGGTATCCATGGCTGCAGATGAGCAGACCGTGACCGCCGTGAAGGAACTGAACTACTACGCGGCAATCGAAGTAGTTCTCGGCGGAATCGACGTGCTGCTTGCACGCACCGGCTACACCGGCGAAGACGGCTTTGAGCTCATCATCGCCAACGAAGATGCCACCGCCATCTGGGACAAGACCGTCGCAGCCGGCAAGGATCACGAACTGGTCCCTTGCGGTCTGGCTTCGCGTGACTCGCTGCGCCTAGAAGCTGGCATGCCGCTCTACGGCAACGAGCTTTCCATTGAGCGCACCCCATTTGATGCAGGATTCGGTCCAGTGGTGTCCTTCAAGAAGACCGAGAACTTTGTCGGTCGCGAAGCTCTTGAAGCCCTGCGCGGACAGACTCCAGCCCGCAAGCTGGTGGGCCTGAAGGGCCTGGGCAAGCGCGCAGGTCGTGGCGGATACGCCATCGTCAAGGATGGGGAGACCATTGGTGAAATCACCTCCGGCCAGCCATCACCAACTTTGGGTTACCCGGTAGCCCTAGGTTACGTAGATGTCGCGTTTAGTGAAGTGGGAACCGAGCTAGATGTCGATCTCCGTGGCAAGACTTTGCCATTTGTGGTCGTAGAACTGCCGTTCTACACCCGAGCCAAGTAACGTTTAACATAAGCGGGTGTTCGTAAGACACCCACCATTCCCCTTGGGAGAGGAATTATCGTGAGTAAAGTTCTTTCATCGTTGCGCTACTCGGCCGAGCACGAGTGGATCGATGCAGCATCACCAGCCAAGATCGGCATCACCCAGATTGCTGCCGACGCACTTGGCGACGTGGTCTACGTTGACCTGCCAGAAGTTGGCGACACCGTCACCGCAGGCGAGACCTGTGGCGAAGTCGAGTCCACGAAGTCGGTTTCCGACCTGTACTCGCCAGTGACCGGCACCATCGTTGAGGTCAACCAGGAAGCAGTGGACAACCCTGCAATCCTGAACGAAGACCCATACGGCAACGGCTGGCTGTTCACCGTTGAAGTTGAGTCCGAAGGTCCGTTGCTTACGGCCGCAGACTACGCCAGCGCGAACGGTGGAAACGTCGAGTAATGAGCAATAAGACTTTTGAATCCCTGGCCCCTGCGTCGTTGACGCAGTCGCTGGCGGAGCTTGATCCAGAGATTGCGCAGCGTATCGATGCCGAGTTGGCGCGTCAGCAGCGTGGCTTGGAAATGATCGCGTCGGAGAACCACACTGCGCAGGCAGTGATGCAGGCGCAGGGTTCGGTGCTGACTAACAAGTACGCCGAAGGCTATCCGGGCCGCCGTTACTACGGTGGGTGTGAAGAGGTTGACGTTGTTGAGACGCTGGCTATCGACCGTTTGAAGGCACTGTTCGGTGCGGAGTTCGCGAACGTTCAGCCGCATTCCGGTGCTCAGGCTAACGCTTCGGTGTTCCATGCCTTGGTTCGCCCGGGCGATACCGTGATGGGCCTGAATTTGGCTCACGGTGGTCACCTGACTCACGGGATGAAGATCAACTTCTCGGGTCGTTTGTTCAACATCGTTCCTTACGGTGTGAACGAAGAGACCTACGAGGTCGACATGGACGAGGTCGAACGCCTTGCTGTGGAGAGCCAGCCGAAGATGATTGTGGCTGGTTGGTCTGCGTATCCTCGTCAGCTGGACTTCGCTCGTTTCCGCGAGATCGCTGACAAGGTCGGCGCGTACTTGTTCGTGGATATGGCGCACTTTGCTGGTCTGGTTGCTGCTGGTTTGCACCCTTCGCCGGTGCCTCACGCGCATGTGGTCACTTCGACCACGCATAAGACTCTTGCTGGTCCTCGGGGTGGCATTATTTTGACTAATGATGCTGATATTGCCAAGAAGATCAATTCGGCGGTGTTCCCTGGTCAGCAGGGTGGTCCGTTGGAGCATGTGATTGCTGGTAAGGCGGTGGCCTTCAAGATTGCTGCCTCACAGGAGTTCAAGGAGCGTCAGGAGCGGACGTTGGCTGGGTCGCGGATTTTGGCTGAGCGTTTGACTCAGGCTGATGTGGCTGCCAAGGGCATCAGTGTGTTGACTGGTGGCACCGATGTGCATTTGGTGCTTGTGGATCTGCGTAATTCGGAGTTGGATGGCCAGCAGGCTGAGGATTTGTTGGCGCAGGTGGAGATTACGGTGAATCGTAATGCGGTGCCGTTTGATCCGCGTCCGCCGATGGTGACTTCTGGTTTGCGTATTGGTACTCCGGCGTTGGCGACTCGTGGTTTTTCTGAGGCTGCGTTTGCTGAGGTTGCGGAGATTATTGCGCAGACGTTGATTGCTGGTGCTGATGGTAATACTGGTGTGTTGCCTGAGTTGAAGGATCGTGTTCTGGGCCTTGCGCAGGCGCACCCGCTGTACCCGGAACTTGCAAAGGTTTCCGAGTAACAGCTTCTAATTGAGGAGGGGCCCGGAAAGCAGAAATATGGCGTTCCGGGCCCTTCGTCTCTCGTGCGAATGCCAAACAGGCCCATATCGCGCGTCACCGGGGACGGGAAAACCCTATTCTCTGTCTCACCACACACTCATTAGGTGTGAGCATCACCTATTGCCCCAAGTTCTAAGGATGTGAACCGTCATGGCGGTTAGCGTATTCGATCTGTTCTCGGTTGGTATCGGACCATCCTCCAGCCACACCGTGGGACCAATGCGTGCGGCGCACGCATTTATTGCCCAAGTCATTCGCGAGGGAAAGATTGAGGCACTTGAATCCCTGCGCATCGATGTGTACGGTTCGCTTGCGGCAACTGGACGCGGGCACGGGACCTTTACAGCAATTATGCTCGGACTGGAGGGCTTCGAACCAGAGGCCATTCTCCCGACACAGGTCGATGAGCGTCTGGCCCAGATGGAGACCACCGGTATCCTTCGTCTCGGATCTCGGTTGGATGTGCACAAGGATCTGAATTACAAGGTCAGCGACATGATTCAGCACCCGTTGACGGTCCTGCCGCGTCACACCAATGGCGTGAAGTTCATAGCTTTGGATGCAGCTGGCACAGAACTGCTCAACGAAACGTTCTTCTCCGTCGGTGGCGGTTTTATTGTCCGCGAAGGCGCCGAAGAACGCATCGAGAAGAATATCGAAGAAAAGGTCAAGCAGCAGCCGTATCCCTTTACTACCGCTGCTCGTTTGATGGAGCATTCGGAGAATACCGGAAAATCGATTTCCGAGATTATGATGGCCAATGAGGAAACCTTCCGTACCCGGGAGGAAATCCGCTCTGGCCTCGTGCACATTTACGAGGTCATGGAACAGTGCAAGGAAGCGTCGCTAGAACGCACTGGCGTTCTTCCCGGAGGCTTGAAGGTTCGCCGACGCGCCCCCGAATGGCACGAACGCTTGCGCAAGGAAGACAAAGATCGCGATCCGGTCTACTGGCAGGAATGGATCAACCTCGTCGCGCTGGCCGTCAATGAGGAAAATGCTTCGGGTGGTCGAGTCGTAACGGCTCCAACCAACGGTGCCGCGGGCATCATTCCGGCGGTCCTGTTCTACGCAACCCACTATGCGCCAGGCGCCAAGTACTGGAACAAAGAGGAAAAGGACGACGCAGTGGTTCGCTTCTTGCTCACCGCTGGAGCCGTTGGCGTTCTGTACAAGGAACAGGCATCGATTTCCGGCGCCGAGGTCGGCTGCCAAGGTGAAGTCGGTTCCGCCTCATCGATGGCAGCAGGTGGACTGGCCGAAATTCTCGGCGGCACCCCAGCCCAAGTTGAAAACGCAGCAGAGATCGCCATGGAACATAATCTTGGACTGACCTGTGATCCAATCGGCGGCCTAGTGCAAATCCCATGTATTGAACGCAACGCGATTGCAGCTTCCAAGGCGGTGAACGCGGCCAAGATGGCATTGATGGGCGATGGCCAACACCACGTCACCTTGGATGAAGTCATCATCACCATGCGCGAGACGGGCAAGGATATGAGTGACAAGTACAAGGAAACTGCGATGGGCGGCCTTGCCGTGAACGTGGTTGAGTGCTAGTTCAGTACCTCCAATAAGCGTGCGGTGGGCCTTGTCCACCGCACGCTTTTTGTTTTTAGCAAATGTGATCTTGTCGCTCACATGGCAACTATTGCGCTATAAGGTGATAGAACTAAGGTGAATGTTCTTGGGCGCACGCCCGAACAGATTCTAGGAGGTGAGCTACATGGACGACGGTTCTAGTCGATCTATGTTCACGCGACCTCTGTATATCAGCCGCTGAGCTACACGCCGAGGACTGTGTAGCGGAGAGTGAGCTTGGGAGAGTCGTGCTTCAACTCCTTCCTTCACGCATGATTTCCGCAAACGAATTCTAAGTGACTTCTCACCCGATTCTTGGTGGGCGAGCCTAGTCAGAAATTCGCTTGTATCCCCGGAATAATGCGCCAATTCACCGTTTGGGCTGATAACCATGCACATTTCCAAAGAAGTCGACTTCTCCACTATTTCATCGCTGATCCAGGCTCACCTCGACTCGCAGGATCTCAACGGGCTTGCAGTCTTGCTGCGGGGACTGAGCTTGCCGCAAACCCTCCAGCAGCTACACCGTCTGCCGGCAAAAGACATGGCAATTGTATACCGGTTGCTCGCCAAGGATCAGGCCCTGGAGGTTTTCGAACGCCTAGACCCTTCAATCCAAGTTGAATTGGTTGGCACCTTGCAGCAAGACACGGTTAGCGAAACCTTCGCCAAGATGGCAAGCGATGATCGCGTGGCTCTGCTCGATGAACTACCTGCCCAACTTGCGGCGAAACTGATACGAGGTCTGGCACCGGAACAACGCGACGAGGTCAACGTGCTGCTCGGCTATCGTGCAGGGGTAGTGGGACACCTGATGAATCCTTACTTTGTCACGACCCGCCCCTCGTTGAGCGTTGCCGAAAGCCTGCAAAGGGTGCATGGTCAACTGGACAGCGCCGAGAGCATCTACACGCTGGTAGTCACAGATGAAACGCGCCGCTTGCTCGGGGTGGTTTCACTTCGCGAGCTCTTGGCCGCCGACAAGGATCAGCAGGTATCCGAGCTGCTCACCACTGGCTATGGCCTGAGCGCCGAGGAGTCCGCAACCGAGGCGGCGCGCCAAGTAGTGCTGAGCAAGGAACTGCTGATCCCGGTGGTGGATTCCGAACAGCGCGTTGTCGGAGTCTTCAGCTCCGCCGACGCGATCTCGGTTCTCGCCACGGCCGACGAAGAACGGGCCGCGCGAGGATCCGGTGCCGAACCACTACGGCGGCCTTACTTGAGCACCGCTGTGGGCTCGCTGGTTAAAAGCCGCATCGTATGGCTGTTGGTTCTTGCGGTCGGGGCAAGCCTTACGGTGCAGGTGCTTTCGAATTTTGAGGAAACCCTCGAATCGATGGTGGTGCTCAGTTTGTTCATCCCGCTGATCGTCGGCATCGGAGGGAACACCGGTAATCAGGCAGCGACCACGGTCACCCGCGCCATCGCCATGGGTGACGTCCGCGTGGGGGACCTCGGCAAGGTGATGCTGCGCGAACTTTGTGTGGGCCTCATCCTCGGATTATGCCTGGGAACTCTTGGGTTTGCATTGGCCGGACTCATCTTCGGTGTGTCCATCGCACTGATTATCGGAATCACATTGGTCGCGCTGTGCACGATTGCGGCAGGAGTCGGCGGGATTATGCCAATTATCGGCAAATGGTTGAAAGTCGATCCCGCGGTCTTCTCGAATCCGTTTATCTCAACATTCGTGGACGCAACTGGGCTGATCGTGTACTTCAGCGTGGCCATGGCTGTACTCGGAAATTAGCGTGTCCTAGCTCACGGCGCATAGTCCGTTGGAATAATACTCGCCCTTACAGCGTCACAATAGATATGCCTCTAAGCAAATTGTTCACACCAGTCACCATCCCAACTCGACGCGGAGCGGGTCTGACCCTGCGCAACAGGGTCGTGCTGCCACCGATGTGCCAGTACGCCGTTGACAAGACGGACGGGGTGCCAACCGACTGGCAATTAGTGCACCTCGGCTCGATGGCACATGGTGGATTTTCGCTGATAGTCACCGAAGCTTCGGCGGTGGTTCCCGAGGGCCGCATCTCGGATCGTGATGCCGGAATCTGGAACGACGAGCAGGTTCAATCGTGGGCACGCGTCAACGAATATGTGCACTCGCACGGAGCCGCTGTGGCAATCCAGCTAGCTCACGCCGGGGCGAAGGCCTCGACCTACGGCTGGCTTCAGGAGCTTGAAGCCGAGAATAAAACTGGAAGTATTCCTGTATCCGAGGGTGGGTGGGACACGGTCACCTCCACGCCGAGCGAACTTTACGGACTGAAGCCAGCGAACGAAATGAGCGCAGAGCAGATCGCCGACTCCGTCCAAGCTTGGGCAGCCGCGGCAGTGCGTGCCGATGAGGCAGGTTTTGACATGATTCAAATCCATGCCGCCCACGGATACTTGATTCACCAGTTCCTCTCGCCGCTGTCGAATAAGCGAACCGATCAGTATGGCGGAAGCTGGGAAAACCGCACCCGCTACCTTCGCGAACTGGTGCACGCGATCGCCGCCCGCTGGCCCGAAGACAAGGCCTTGGGCATTCGGCTCTCCGGAGAAGACTGGGTCGAAGAGGGCTGGCGCATTGCCGACACCATCAAGCTGACTGAGGAACTCTACGCGGCCGGAGTACGCTCGTTTGACCTTTCCAGTGCCGGAATCGGCGCCTTCCAGGGCCCCAGTGGCCCCGGATACCAAGTTCCACTGGCCCAAGCGGTTAAGCAGGCGCTGCCAGATGACGCATTTGTGACCGCCGTGGGTGGAATTACCGAAGCGCATCAAGCCGAGCAAATATTGGTGACCGGACAGGCCGATGGCGTATGCATTGGGCGAGCCGCATTGGGCGACCCACAATGGCCAAACCGTGCGGCCCAGGCCTTAGGCGCTAGCAAGTCGCATCCTGCGCAATATTGGCGTGGGCGCTGGTAAAAAACTTAGGTCGGGTGGCTATTTGGGGTTAACCCAAGCGATCTTTGTGCTTTGCTCTTCCGGCTATCGACGCGCGGTGTTAGGTTAGTCACACGGAGCTAGTCGCACGGTGACCAGAGGTCATGTGCGGAAGGGAGTCAGCATGGCACTACGCGCGGATTCTAATGGAATCGACGCTTCGCTTTATCGGGAAAATGGTTCGTGGTGCACCGCTTTAGTGGATGCATCATTGGGAACCACCGCGGCGCACGAAGCAGCTGACCGATTGCCGGGAGAAGTGGCCAAACTACTGAAAAGCCAGCAAGCCAGCATCAATGATGTTGAAGCTGTCACGGGGGCTTTGGAATCGGCGAAGGGGCTTCGTGCACCGGTAGCCCGATTCATAGCAGTCCATGACGGAGCGGTGGTGCTCAACGAACTCATTCCAGGGTTGAAAGTCGAATCCGCTGCCGTGGATGTTGGACCATTTCCTAACTTCACCGCGTTAGCTAGGGCCCGAGGTGGCGCATTTTCCTACCTCGTCGCCGAGGTTGGGCGCGATGGCGGAGAAGTGCACCTATACAACACCACGTCCCCGGAGCGAGTGGGCAGTCGCGGCATTGTGGGATCACCGGAAGAAACTCACCATGCACGAAAGGTGCCAGGTGAGTATGACCAGCCAAAGAACCAATCCGCAGCTGACGAGATGGCGCGACGCAACGCCGAAGAAGTAGCGGAATTGATCACCGAAATGTCCAAGGACACCTACATCAGGCTCATCGTGCTTTCCGGCGACGTAAAATCACGAGAGGCCATTGCCGGGATGCTCCCGGTGGCGCTCAAACCGTATGTCGAGGTCCTGGATGCTCACACACGTACCGGTGGCGCAGATACCAAGCAAGTTGACGATCGCATTTCGCAGCTGGTTTCCGATACGCACGCGGAAGCGGTAGCGGAGCTAGAGAAGCGAGTGTCGGCTCAGGCCGGCAACGGTCGAGCACAACTGGCGGTGGGCCTTGCCGAGGTCGTGGCAGCGCTTCAATCCGCTCAGGCCGAGGTGGTGCTGGTAGGTCAGTATCAAGATGAACACACCCTGCGGGCGTTGTCCGCAGAACCTTGGATCGCTCATGAAGAAGGAGACGATCACTCGGACCTGGTAATGGGACAGTGGCCAGCTCCAGAGGTGCTTCTTCGGGCGACAGCGTTGACGGATGCAACGATCCGCTACGTTCCTGACTCGATCCTTCCGGACGGTGCAGGCATCGCGGCCTTGCTACGCTGGGCCAAGTCCTAATAATCAGAAAAGCTTCGCCGGTGAGAGCGCACTATGCGTTCACACCGGCGAAGCTTTTAATCGTGGTTCAGGCTATGGGTTTGGCTTGTTAGGGTCGTTTGGGTTCGTGCCCGGCTGGCTGGGATTGGGGTAGTTTCCCTGCGGTGGCTGAGCCGGAGGGTAGGCCGAACCGCTCTGCCCGGTGGGAGGAGCCCAGTATGCCTGCGTGGGCGGAATTTGTGGATAGGCCATCGGCCAAGGCTGCAACAGCTGTGGCGCACGGTCTTTCGGTGCGGGCCCGGCAGTTCTCTCGATACCTCGTCGCTTGGCGACCCAAAGCAGGATATAGGTAACTAGCGCGGTGAACGCTATCGAAGTCAGCAGGTTAGACAGCGTGGATTGCGTGGCATTGACATCAACCGCGCCGGCCGCAGCGAGCAGGAACAAGCCCACGTTGTTGATCACGTGCATCGCGATGGCTGCTTCCAACCCACCGGTCCGCCAGGTGAGGTAGCCTGCGGCTATGGCAAAGAATGCCACGTCGAGAAGCCCATAAATATCGTACAAATGTCCAGCGGTGAACAGCGGCACCGGAAGCAAAATTGCGAACAACGGATGTTTAAGCCAGCTGCCAATGGTCTGCATCAGCATCCCGCGGAAGACGATTTCCTCGGCCGCTGCCTGGAACGGCACAAGCAGCACCACGAGCAAAGCGAAGAAGAGTGGATTTGCTGGAAGGTTCTCGGCGGGAACATTCGTCGGAGCCACGAGACCAGCGGCTTCGATGCCCAAGCTAATCCCGAAATAAATTGTATAGAGCCCTACCGCAATCCCGGTGCACAGCCCCAACCATTTCCAGCGGATCTTGCCGGCCACCGAGACCAGAAGTCCCACTGGCTTGGGACCGAGCAGCAAATAAGCGAAGTACGCTACCGGTATCAGTGCGATGAGCGAGAGCATAGTGAATAGGAAGACCGCAGGGTCGGCCATGTTCGTGCTCTCAAAAGCCATCATCACCGGACTGCTAGGCTCATCGAGTTGCGACCCCATTGAGCTGAAGAGCAGAATCATGAGGCCAATGAGCAAGATGGCAACTGCCACAAGGTAGAAACCTGTGGCCGTTCCCAACAGCGCTAACGGACGCCACCACGCATACTTCGGGTCCCGGCGCATCAGCCGATGGAACTCGTACCGAGGCTCATCTGCGCTTTCTTCGTTGGGTAAGGACCCATCAATCTCTGACATGCTCATATTACAATTTTGGCCCCGAACAGGCCTTTTAGGTATGAACCTTGCGGAGGATTTGTTGGATCATCCTTTAGGGGTGTTCTTTACCGGGAGTACAGGTTGGCTAGCTAGACTTGGGCGCGACGAGTTCTGAAAATTCCTTTGAGGAGTACACCGCACGTGGGGCATCACCATCACGATCAGCCGATTTTGCAAGACCCAAGCCGCCGACGCCGAGCATCCATTATCCTGTGGGCCTTGCTCGCTCCAGTTGGTGCGCTCGCTCTGATCATGGTCATCGCGCTCTGGCCGCAGGGCAACTACGATCGCTTTGCCTTGAACGGAGCGATGGAGACAACCGGTGGCGCGAGCATGCAAGTGGGCACCGTGACTAGATCTTTGATCGAGGACTGTCCCTCTAGCATCGGGCTTGAAGACGTCGGAGGCAAAACGCTTGAATGCAACGTCACCTACCTGATGCCAGATAGTGGAGGGGCTGAAATTCAGCTGGAGATTCCACCTGAGACCCTGCATTCACGTGAGGCGCGAGCCGGTGACCAGATTCGGTATTTGGACCTGTCAAGCGTCGACTCGGGCAGCGGAAGCCCCTATGTCTTCGTGGATTTCATACGTACCTTGCCGATGGCTCTGCTGGCCGTGGCTTATGGGCTGGTAGTGGTACTGGTAGCTGGCTGGCGTGGCGCACGCGCGGTCATTGGGCTCGTCGGTGGTATCGCGTTCATGATCATTTTCATGGTGCCTGCATTGCTGGAGGGCGGGAATCCCGTGCTGATTGCGCTGACGGGTTCCACCGCGATCATGTTCGTGGCGTTGTATTTCGCCCATGGGCTCAACGCGAAAACCTCTACGGCATTGCTCGGAACGCTCTTTGGCTTAGCGGTGACAGCCGGTTTGGCGGTGTGGTTGACAGATGCCGCGGCGCTCACCGGTGCCAACGATGAACATGCGATGACGCTGTCCACCGTAGTGCCGCAAATATCGCTTCCCGGCCTGCTGATCTGTGGCCTGCTGGTGGGCGGCATGGGTGTGCTCAACGACGTCACCATCACCCAATCCGCGACGGTTTGGGAGTTGGCAGAGACCGCTCCGCATGCTTCAGCCAGAGAACTGTTCTTCAAGGGCATGCGTATCGGACGCGATCACATCGCCTCGACTGTGTACACGATCGCCTTCGCCTATGCCGGTGCGGCACTTCCGATCCTGGCTATCGCAGCACTAAGTGATCAAAGCTTCGGGACTACCCTGAGTTCCGGCTCAATGGCGGAGGAGGTCATTAGAATCCTCATTGGCTCCATCGGATTGGTACTCGCAATCCCGGTCACGACGGCTATCGCTGTGGTTGTCGTCAAGGCCACCGGGACCGGCGGTGCGCACGGTAAAGGTAGCGTGCCGCTCGGACGCCGAGCAAAGCTAAGTGCGAATGATTCTCAAATGTAATGTAGAATAGTTCTCAATAGCGTGCTGGGTGAATGGAGACTAATAGATGAAAAACCGTGGAATGATGGCCTCATTGGTAGCGATCCCGCTGACCGGTCTACTGCTGGCAGGATGCTCAGCAAATTCTACCGCCGAGGCGCGGGGCACTGAGGATCCAGCTGCCGGTGGCAAAGTTGAGCTAGTTACGACGATGAATGTGTACGGGCAGATCGCTCGGGCTATCGGTGGCGAGCATGTGGAAGTCACAGAAATCATCACCTCTACGGCGCAGGACCCGCACTCTTATGAGCCAACCGCACGCGACAAGCTCACCGTGTCCAAGGCCTCGATCGTATTGGCTAACGGCGGCGGCTATGACCAGTTCATGGACTCGCTGGTTTCATCTTTGCCGGCCCCTGAGGCTGATCAAGTGCACCTGATCCATGCGGTGGACTCCTCGCCGGTGGCGGCTGAGCATGAAGGCGAAGAGCCTGCTGATCATGAAGGCGAAGAGCACGCTGAACATGAAGGCGAAGAGCATGCTGGACATGATCACGCGGAATACAACGAACATATTTGGTACGACCTGGACTCCATGGATGCCCTCGCCGCCATCTTGGCTACCGAGCTTGGAGAGGCCGACCCGCAAAACGCCGAGACCTTCAAAGCCAATGCTGAAAGCTTCTCGGAAGGAATAAGCGGGCTACAAGATCAGCTCGCATCTGCGAAGCTCGATAATCGTAGCTACGCCATGACCGAGCCGGTTCCATTCCATTTGCTGGAGGATGCAGGAATGGAAAATAAAACACCTGCCGGACTGAGTGAAGCGGTCGAGGCCGGTGAAGGGATTGCACCACTGACGCTTAAGGCACTGAGTGACACGCTTAGCGCTGGAGAACTGGATGTACTGGCCTACAACGTGCAGACCGAAGGGCCTGAAACCACGGCACTTCGTTCAAACGCCGAAACCGGGAAAGTGGCGGTGGTAGACTTCCGCGAAACCATCACCGACGACTCCAACTACCTTGATTGGATGGAGGAAAATATTAGCTCTCTGACTTCCGCGATCAAAGGGTAGTTAAAACGTAGACTAGGGGCATGTCTCTGATTACCTCCCAAGTCAATCAAGTCGCGGGCCGTGCAAGGTCGCTTTTCGCTGAACGTGCGGTGCGAACTCAGATTACCGAGGCCAAGCAAGACTTGGACAGGGCAGAGAACATTTTGTTTTTCGCCGAAGGACCCAGACAGTTTTATCAACTGGGTGTCTGGCTGGAAACTTTCGAACGGCTGGCGGCGCAGGGACAATCTGCCGGCGTGGTGGTCATGGATTCATTGACTGCCCGCGAGCTGCTCAAGGTCAGCAAATTGCCTGTCTACTTCTCGCGTTCAATTGAACAGATTGAACGAAAGCTTACCGAGCTGGGTACGAAAAGCATTTGCTACGTGAATAATTCGCAGCGAAATTTCACCATGCTCCGCTTTAATGGACCAGCGCATATTCACCTGAACCACGGTGAAAGCGAAAAGGCCTCCATGGTTTCAAACCAGCTCAAAGCCTACGACTATGCCTGTGTTGCCGGTCCGGCGGCCGTGGCACGCATTTCAGCGTCGATCGCTCGTTTCGATAGCAAACATCTGGTGCAGATAGGCCGACCGCAACTGGACGCGTTAACACCCGAGAGCCCTTCGGCAAAAATTCGCGTGCTTTACGCGCCGACGTGGGAAGGAGACTCGGAGGCAATGGACTATTCATCGGTGGTGCGGCTAGGTGAAAGCATCCTGACCCAATTCGAGGGCGATAGTCGCTTCGAAGTGCGATTCCGTCCGCATCCCAAAACCGGTGACCATTCCGCTGAAACCAAACGAGAAATCGCGGTGCTGCGCACTCGATTCGCCTCGCAGCTCGATCCCGTGGCCGACCCGGGGCAATCGTTGGTTTGGGCAGATGTCGCAATCTGCGACACCTCAGCGATGGCTTATGACGCGGTGGCATTGAACGTTCCGCTGTTTTTGACAGGAAAACGCCCCTCACAGTTGAGGGACCGTTTACCGCACGAGCAGCTATTGGACTCGGCAAATGGGCTAGCTCAGCGTGTGGCAGAACTTGCTAAAGCGGGCGTATCTGGCCGGCAGAAGCAACTGGCCCAGTTTTTCTTTGCCACGACCGCTCCGGGAGAGGCGACCAAGAAATTGGGCCAGTTGCTGGGTTCTGTCTAGCGCTGAAGGAACACTGTGTTCTGCCATTCGCGGTGAGCCTCAGTGTCGTGCGAGATCAACACGTGCTTGACGTTGGTGTATTCATCAAATGAGTACTGGCTCATGTCCTTGCCCATGCCAGAGGACTTATAGCCGCCATGAGGCATCTCGGAAACGATGATGATATGTTCATTGATCCACACGCATCCAGCCTGAATCTGTGCACTGGCGCGCATGGCCCGGTTGAGGTCCTTCGTCCAGGCGCTGGCTGCTAGACCATACGGAGTATCGTTGGCCAGCTCGATCGCTTCCTGGTCGGTTTCAAAAGGCAATGCGACCAGCACCGGACCGAAAACCTCGTGCTGGACGATCTCGGAATCTTGGCTGGCCCCGACTAGCAGCGTTGGACGATAGAAGTTCCCCGGTCTCTCTAACTGACGTCCACCGCTCAGGATGGTGGCACCGGAGCGGACCGCGCGCTGTACCATCGAGGCAACCTTCTCTAGATGGGCTGAGCTGATTAGTGCCCCCATATCTGTGTTCGGATCATGGGGGTCGCCGACCACCATGGCGTCCATAAGTTGGGCAACGCGCCGGGTGAATTTGTCGAAGACCGAGGAATGCACATAGGCGCGTGTGGCCGCGGTGCAATCCTGCCCTGCATTGATCGTTGACCCGGCTACTGCGCCATGGGCTGCCGCCTCGATGTCTGCGTCGTCGAAGACCACAAATGGCGCTTTGCCACCGAGCTCCAAGTGCACACGCTTTCCTGTCTCGGCTGCCATCGTCATGATCTTCAAACCGACCTGGGTAGAGCCGGTGAAGGAGGTCATGCGAACCAGCTTGTGCCTGACCAACGCCTGACCGACGCTTGCGCCGCTACCGACCACAACGTTAATCACGCCGTCGGGCAGGCCCGCATCCTTGGCAGCCTGAGCGAAGAGCAGACTCGTCCCAGGAGTCAGCTCGCTGGGCTTGAGCACGATGGTGTTCCCGGCTGCGATGGCCGGCAGGACCTTCCAAGCGGCCATCTGCAAGGGGTAATTCCACGGCGAAATGGAGCCAACCACGCCGATAGGCTCACGGCGAATCATCGAGGTCGTATTACCCGCGTAATCCCCGGATGCCAAGCCCTGCAGGTTTCGTGCCGCTCCAGCAAAGAAGTTCACGTTGTCAATCGAACCCGGCACATCAAACTCGGTGGACATACGCATACTCTTGCCGGTCTGTGCAGTCTCTACCTCGGCCAGTACCTGGGCTTGGGATTGCAGCTCTCGGGCCAGCGCCAACAGGTGATCGGACCGTTCGCCAGGGGTGAGTGCCGACCAGATCTTGAAGGCATTCGCCGCCGCCTGAACCGCCTCGTCTACCTGGTCCACGCTCGCAGTATCAATTTCTTCCAGTAGCTCTCCGGTCGCCGGATTGACTCGCATAAGTTGTTCACCGGTGCCGCGGCACCAGGAATCATTGATGAACTGGTGTCCTTGTGAAAAATTGAAACCTGACATGTTCTATCGTTCCTTGGATTTGTGGATTCTTTGAGCGTTAGAGACTCAGATAGATCTTGCGAAGAGTTTGTGTGACGCGCCATTCGGTGTGCATGCCTGCGTGCAGGCGGACCAGGGAGCCGGGGACAAGCTCAATTTCTTGCGCGGTGAAACCCGCGCGCTGCTCAATCTTGATGTTTCCGGCCCCGGAAAGCACCACGAAATATTCCTCGGCTTCGATGTTGCGCATGGCGCCGACCGACATCTCCCAGATCCCTATTGATGCACCGGCCAGGTTCCCGACTTCGTGCACGGACGTGCTGGTGCCGGGCACTTCCAATTGTTGGTGCTCCGGAATGAGTTCGGCCGCTATTGGGAGGTTTGCAGCGTCAACGAGGGTGGCTAGCGGTTTGGCTTCATCTGGCATCAGGAATCGAATCCCATGCCGATCTTATCCATCAGCTTCAGGAAGGCCGGCCGCTTACCCTCATTGCGATCGGCGCTGATCAGCTGGCTGGTCATGAGCTTCACCCCTACATACGCGGCGGGTTCCGGTGGGAAAGGAATCGGCTTGGTGCGAACCATTTCCAGTTCGGTTAACTCGGTTTTTTCGCCCGAGAGCAGATCCAGCATGACCTTAGCGCCGAATCTTGTGGCGCCTACGCCGAGCCCGGTGAATCCTGCGCAGTAGGCCACCTTTCCGCCGTGAGTCAGGTCAAAGAACGAGAAGAAACGCGAGCAGGTATCGATTGCCCCGCCCCAGGCGTGGGAGAATTTCACGTCGGTGAGCTGTGGGAAGTTCCCGAAAAAATGGGCTGCGAGCTTCTCGAATGTGGAGCTGCTGGTGTCGTAGCTTGAACGGACCTTGCCGCCGAAATGGTAAATGGCATCATAGCCTCCGTAGAGAATTCGGCATTTGCCATTTTCATCTACCGTTGGCCTGGCATAGTGGAATCTGTTGTTCAGGTCCGCCAGCCCGACCGGTTCCTTCCAGCCCAATGAACGATGTTGTTCTTCCGTCAGCGGTTCGGTCATTAATGCGTAATCGTATACGGGGATGACCCTTGCGCGGTGGCGTTTGAGCAGCGAGGGAAAGACGTTGGTGGCTAATGCCACACGCTGGGCTCGGATCTGCCCGGCAGCCGTCAACACGAGTATCTGACCGTTGTGCTCAGTCAGCTCGGTGGCGTGAGTGTGCTCGTAAATGCGTACTCCCAGCTCTCGGCAGACCCGGGATAGTTCCCACGCAAGTTTTGCTGGATGCACCAATGCAGTGGAATCTCGATCTATAGAGCCGGCGAGAAAATCGGGTGAGTTGATGACCTCTTTGACTTGCTGGGCATCAAGATAATCGGTGCCTTCAGCTTCGGCAGCTTCTGCAACCCACTGAACCTGATGCGGTTCGGTGGCCACTTCGAGTACGCCGGCACGAGTGAACTCAACATCCATGGCATAACGCTCAACGGTGGCTTGGAACTCATTAAGGTTTTGGGTTCCTAGTTTTCCCAGCAGAGCATTTTCCCGAGGCAAATGGTTTTCACCGTTGGCCTCGCCATGTACCAGTGAGGCTTCGCAAAAACCGCCATTTCTTCCCGAAGCCGCCCAGCCGATTCGTTGCCCCTCGATGAGCACCACATCACGGTTGGGGTCTCGCTCTTTAGCTTGAAGCGCCGTCCAGAGCCCGGTGTATCCACCGCCGACAACGAGTAGATCGGCCTCGACGGTGCCATCCAATGCGCTAGTTGCTTCTGGGCGGTGCTCGTTATCAAGCCAGTATGAAATGTGTTTGGCATCGGACAGGGAGTCTTTGATGAGCTGCGTTGAGGCGTTTGCTTCGTGCCGATCAAAGGTGAGGGGCAAATTCTTGGTCATTATTGGTCCTTGAGTCGTACAACTTTGAAGTTTGCTGTGGTGGGCTACGACAGGGGAACCACAAGCGGACACAAGATGGCAGCGGATATCTGGTCTTCAAGGATTGCAGGCATAACGGATGACGATTGCCGAAAGCCAAAATCGAGTGTGGCGGCAATGCGGTGCGCGGCATGAATCGATAGCCATTGGCTGGCCACGGATATCCCTCTTCTCGGAGTGCTTGCCTCGCAGTGAACGTCATTCATTACTTATCTAAGCCCGGTTTCCCGGGCAGGTCAAGGGAAACATCAATATTCAATGCAGAGAAAAAATGGCACAAATTGGCTGAGGACCAGATCTAAGATCTGATCCTCAGCGCCTAATTTACCGCGTATCGCGGGTCCAGAGTCCTGCTTCGTGAACGGTTGAGCAACACTGCCGCGAAGAACATCAGCATGAGTTCGGCTGCTCCCACCATAAGCATCGGCACTGCGTGGGCAACGTGTTCAGGTGCGGCGCCTGATGAGTGATGAGCGGTGCCTCCGGGGAGCCCTAGCACCATGATGATGTGCGCCAGACCCATCAATGCGCTCATCAGCATCAACGCTTGTGGTGACTCGCCTTTTGCCACCGCAAGCGTGCATTTTACGCACCATGCGGTCATGAGCAGCAGCGCCAGCGACCAGCCAAGGTCATGCGGTGCCACGATAAGTAGCACCAGATGGGTAGCTGAGATGACGAGTGCCGCGGCAACTAGGATTCGGAGGCACACCGGCATGGCTTTAGCCGTTCGTTGTACAGCATCCACCGGTGGAGTCCGATTCGGTGGAGCAGCAACCGTGCTTGGCTGGTTCGGGCACGTCGAGAGCCGGTGAACGGTCAAAGAAGCCCTCGGGGCGGATCTTGAATCCAACGGTGTCCACCGGCATGATTGGCCAGTCTTCGGTACGTGGAAAATGAGTCAGCGCAAAGGTGTGCCAGAGGCTCAGCTCCTTGCCGTCAATGTTCTTATCTTCTTCGATCCACGAACCAATCCCTGCAACTCCCGGGTTCTGGTTGACGAAATCGCCGGTGGGGTAGCGCTGTGCTGCATTGCGCTGGGTTACCCATAGCGCCTTGGAAGCAAATTCGGCGCGCTTCTGCACCGAGGATCCCTCGGCCGCAAGCAAAGTCGGCAATCCCTGCGGCATGAGTTTGTAGCCAACAGGTTTACCGAGGTAATTCTTTGACTCAGGATTGGTGACTACCCACGTACGCCCTGCTGCCATATTTGCGTCGCGGACCGCCTGTTGCTCGGTGGCCAGCACGGTGTGCGAGCGGCTAAAGGCGTTGCCGCGGGGGTTCTCCTCGCTGATTGGCAGGCGGACCGCGTCCTCCTCGATGACTTGGCTGGGGCCGCCGTCTAGCGCGAAGTCGAGGCGGGCGCCAAAGATGTGCTGGTGGAATGGTGCGCCTAGTCCCGGAGCCATCTCCGAGGCGAAACGCTCATCAAGCATGGCGGAGGTGAACACGACACCGGTGGCCTTGGCCTCGAACTCGATGGTGCCATCCAGGTAGAGGTACCAGTAGAAGCCGTAGTCGTAGTTGCCCACAGTGGTGAAGAAACTGATCACCAGGCGACGGTTGCGTCGGGTGTACTTGACTCCTGACCAGTCGTCGGTGTGCTTTGCGAGGATCGAGGCGTCTTCCTCGTGCATGCAGATTCCATTGGTAATCGTTTGAGCTTCGCCATTGGCGTCGGTGATGACGGGGGAGATGTAGTGAATTTCGCCGAGGCAGTCACAGCCCAGTTCCAGCGAGTTGGCGAATCGGCCCACCAGGTATTCTCCGGTATCAAAATAGTTCTGCCAGCTGCGTACCGGAGATGGGTCGCCGTAGGGGACCACCATTTCGGCAATGGAGGCGCGATCCAAGATGCGGCGGCGCTGTTCTTTGTCGTCAAAGGCGATGTTGTAGAGCACTAGGCCTTCGCGCATATCGAAGCCGATATCCAGCGACCATTTCTCCCACTCAACGTGGTTTCCGTCGGCCACCGTGAAACTTGCGCCCTCGGGCTGGGTGATCTCGATGGGGCGTTGGGTGGTGCGGACCGGACCGGTTAGTGCCGGGTCTGTGTAGTTTCCGTGGGTTTCCGGCACCGGGACGATGTCAAAATCTAGCAGTTGGTCAACGGTCCCGGCGATGGTGTCGATGTAGACCACAAGCCCATCCACAGGGTGTGCCCAGGCGGAATCCTCGGCAAAGTCCTGACGGAAGGCGAGTCCGCGCAGAATCCGGCGGCCGGATTCCTGCGGATACTCGAATACACCGGCCGACAGCGGAGCGACGCGAACCTGTTCGGGCTTCAGATTTCTTTTGGATAGGGCCGCGGCCCATTCCTCGCTCTTGGCCAGAATGGATTCGACCATTTCGAATTCTTCCACGAGCACCGGCAGCTGACCGGTGGCACCCGGATCCAGCTCCACGAGAGTATCTATCTTCTCGCTGGAGAGGTCAAGGACTACGTCCTTCGGTTCGTTCTTCACACGGTCCATGAGCATGGCGCGGACCTTGCGCCCAGGTGCTTGCGGGTTTGGATCTTCAAGTCCCATGTAGGCAATGCGGGTGTTCTTCCCGTAGAGCCCCTCTGCCACCAAGATGTTCTTAGCCGCAGCGATTTCATCTGCAGAAAGCAGGGAGAAGCTGGTTTTCGTATCTTGCATGACAATCGCATCCTTTGAATTGGTGTGAGTCGAACCACTTTTTATTCTCTCTGCTTGTAGAGAATACGGAAAATGGCGACTCGTGGCAATAGCGCGGCTAAGAAAACTTGTCTTGGCTAGGCTGGGTGCATGCCAAGAATTGTTGACCATAACCAGCGGCGCCGAGAGATTGTCGAAGTCACCTGGCGCTTTATTGCCAAGCAGGGCTTCGATAAGCTGAATCTGCGCGACCTGTCCGCCGCGGCTGGCTATGCCAACGGCGGATTGAAAACGTATTTTCCGAACCGTGACGCGATTCTGATCGCAACATTCAATTACGTTGCCGACTCAACCAGTCGACGCATTGCCGAAAAAACTGCGAACCTCCAAGGCGTGGAGGCCATCCGCGCCTTCGCGCTAGAAGTTCTGCCCCTTGATGAGGAACGCCGCGACGAAGGGCGCGTTGCCGTGCATTTTTGGCATCTGGCGCTCGGCGAACCGGAATTGGCTGAGGTGAATGCGGTGGCAATGGATCGCTGGCGCACAATGCTGGACGGTTGGCTGGTCGATGTCTTGGGCGACGGGCACCGGGGTGCTGTGGTGGCTCGTGACTCGCTGCTCAATTTTATGCTTGGGGCTCAGGGTGCGAGCGTGCTCGATGCTCGGGCTAATACCGTTCAATCGCTGGTTGAGCAGTTGGAATATCAACTGCGTGCGCTCGAGTTGCTGCCGAGGCAATAAATCTTTACTCTCCGCCTGAAGAATAAAGGTGACATCGGACTGGAACTGCCGTACCCTCAGATGTGACGCCCGGCACGTTTTGGGCGCGGTCCAGAGAGGTTTCGATGTATCAGATTCAACATGTTGACTCGTTCACCGCGTGGTCCAGGCTCATCTCTGATGCCTTCGTGCAATTACGCAGCGAGCAGGTAACGGCCGGTCACTTCACCGCCAGCCTCGGGGTCAACATGCTCGGCGACATCGGACTGATGCGAGTGAACGCCAAGGCACACACCGTCTTGCGCACCGAGGACCTGACCTCCACCGGAGACGGGGAATTCTACAAAGTCTCTTATCAGCTCGCCGGGCATGGCCTGTTGATTCAAGATGGACGTGAAACCGTTTTAGCCCCCGGAGACTTGGCAATCTACGATACCCAGCGACCTTACACGCTGAGCTTCGACCGAGCTGCCTCAATTATGGTGGTGCTCATTCCCCATCATCAGTTTCGACTCTCGCGGCATCAGGTCGGCGAAATCACCGCTACTCGAATGGAAGCCGGGCATCCGCTCACCGGAACAGTTACACCACTGCTGCGGCATCTGGGCGAAAACCTTGCACAGTGGGATCAACACGGTGGCGCTGGACTTGCCCGCAACACCGTGGATCTGCTGGCGACCTCGCTGGGCGGGGTGCTTTCCCATGCCCATGCGGTAGACCCGCGGATTGCCCAGCGCGAACGCATTATCGAGTTCATAGGGCAGCAGCTAGATGCACCGGAGCTGACGCCCGCTTATATCGCGGAAGCCCATTTCATCTCGGTGCGAACCCTTCATGCACTCTTCGAGGAGGAACCACGCAGCGTGGCCGCCCTCATTCGGCACTACCGGATGAAATACGCTGCCGAGCTATTGAGCGACCCCTTGTTGGCACAGGTCTCGGTCCAGAGCGTCGGCACACGCGTAGGCATCGTCGATGCACCCGGATTTACCAGAGCCTTCGCCCGAGAATATGGGCTCACCCCCGGCAAATACAGGCTCAACGCGTTGGCCTGAGTCCTCGTATGCACGCATGGGCAACAGTGCTGCACGCAACGACAACTTGAATGTGAACCCCGTCATGGATCCTTGAGATATCGATAGATTGAATGGGGAAACCAATGGGACTCGAACAACGCACCTTATCGGTGCCCGCGCTAGTAGTCATGATCATCGCCGCCAGCGCACCGCTGACTGTTGTCGCCGGGGGAGTAACGACAAACTACGCGGTGACCGGCATGGATTCGGTGCCGCTGTCATTTGTCATTCTGGGAGTTATCCTGCTGATCTTCAGCATCGGATACACCGCGATGAGCCAGCATATACCTAATGCGGGCGCCTTCTACGCCTATATTGCTGGAGGACTTGGCCAAGCGGCAGGCGTCGGCGCGGCTATGGTCGCGGTAGTCAGCTACAACCTCATGCAGATTGGTATCTACGGGCTCTTCGGGTTCGCAGCGGCTTCCTTTGCCTCCTCCCTGCTGGGCTCCACCATCCCCTGGTGGTTAATGGCGCTAGTCGCGTGGGTTCTGGTTGGGGTGCTGGGGATGAACCGGGTCGATTTCTCCGTCAAAATTCTAGGATTTGTTGTCGCGTTGGAATTCCTCGTGGTCATCGTTTACGATGCCATGACCTTCGCCGTCGCTCCGGAAGCACCAGAATTTAGCGCTGCCTTCAACATTGGTGACGCGGTTGCCCCGGGCATGGGCGCGGTCATGGCGTTTAGTATCGCGGCCTTTATGGGTTTTGAATCTGGAACTATCTACAACGAAGAAGTTAAGGATCCAAAGCGCACAGCCCGCCGTGCCACGCTGATTGCCGTCACGATCATCGCAGTATTCTATGCCTTCTCCGCGTGGGCAGTTGCCGTAGGCGAGGGGCAGGCAAATGTAGCGGCGGCCTCGGCAGAATTCGGGCCCGATCTGATCTTCGTCTTCCTCGGAGCCCATGCGCCGAGCTGGTTTGTAGACAGCGCCAACTTGCTGTTCATTACCAGTCTGTTTGCCGCGCTGCTTGCCTTCCACAACGTGGTGGCGCGTTATTTCTACTCCATGGGCCGTGGTGGTGCATTGCCGAAGTTCCTCGCGAAAACCTCACGCAGAACCCACGCGCCGGTCGCCGGTTCCCAAGCGCAGTCATTGATTGCCTTGGCCGTGATTGTGGTGTTCGCCGTGATCTCCACCGGCAAGGACCCGATGTTTATCGTCTTTACCATGTTCACTTGGATGACTAACTCCGCCGCCTTTGGGCTGGTGCTACTGATGGCACTGACTTCGTTCGCGGTGTGCGGATACTTTGCCCGGAACCGTACGGCAGATTCGCTGATTACCCGTGTTATCGCCCCAATTGTTGCCGGGCTGGCGCTGAGTTTCGTCTTTGTCCAGATCGTCATTAACTTTGACGTCCTGATCGGCTTGGAGGAACCAGGGGCGCTGCCCTTAGTCCTGCAGGCCATAGTCGTTGTGCCCGGCATTATCGGTTTCCTGCTTTCCTGGTGGGTGCGAAAGAAACGGAATAATGCTGCTCAACCTAAAATTCATGAAAATACTCTGAACTAACTAAGGGAGATCAAAAATGTCTTACTCAAACGCCCAAGAACTGCTGGCAGCCATTCAGCCTGCCTCCGGTGGCACCGAAATCCTTGACCCTGCCACCGGAGAGCTCGTCGGACGGGTAGCCCAGGGCAGCGTGGCAGACCTGGATGCCGCAGTGAGTGCCGCACGAAATGCCCAACCTGCGTGGGATGCGCTCGGCCATGATGAACGCAATCGTCTGTTGAACCTGGCGGCGGATCACATCGAAGCCAACGCCGAGGCCTTGGCCGAGCTGCTGTCCCGGGAACAAGGCAAGCCAATGAATGGCCCGAATGCGCGCTTTGAAGTCGGGGCGTGCGCGGCCTGGCTGCGTGCGGCCACCGCATATGAAGTGAAGCCTGAGGTCGTGGTGGATGACGGGGAAACCTATGCCGCCAAGCATTATCGGGCGTTGGGAGTGGTCGGCGCAATCGGCCCATGGAACTGGCCAATGATGATCTCCATCTGGCAGTTGGCACCAAGCCTGCGCATGGGTAATACCGTGGTGATGAAGCCAAGCGAATACACGCCGCTGTCCGTGCTTGCCTTGGGGCATGTCCTGAATCAGATATTGCCAGCAGATGTGCTGCACGTAGTCGCCGGCGGTCGTGAAGTGGGAGAGAAGCTTTCCGCGCACCCTGATGTCAACAAGATCATGTTCACCGGTTCCACTCCCACAGGGAAGGCGATCATTCGCTCTTCGGCCGATACCGTCAAGCGGCTGACTCTCGAGCTCGGCGGAAATGATGCCGGAATCGTCATGGAAGACGCGGATCCGAAGGCCATCGCCGAGGACCTATTCTGGGGAGCGTTCATCAACACCGGCCAAACATGTGCCGCTTTGAAGCGTCTATACGTACCGGAGTCCATCTACGAGCAGGTCTGCCAAGCCTTGACCGAAGTGGCCGCCAAGATGCCGATGGGTGTGGGCCGCGATGAGAACAATGTCCTTGGTCCGCTGCAGAATAAGGCCCAATATAATATCGTCGCGGACTTGGTCCAGGACGCGGTGGACTCCGGTGCGACGGTCCTTCTGGGAGCCAACCCGGATAGCGAAGCCGTAGGCTATTTCTACCCAACTACCTTGGTGGCAGACATCGATCCGCAAAATCCACTGGTGACCGAGGAGCAATTCGGTCCGGCCCTGCCTATCGTCAAGGTTAAGAACGTGGAAGAAGCTATCGCCCACGCGAACTCGTTGGAGACTGGACTGGGCGCTTCGGTATGGGGCTCGGACCGCGAGAAGGCTCTTGCCGTGGCGGCACAGATCCAGGCCGGCACGGTCTGGATTAATTCGCACGGCACTATCGATCCGCGCATTCCGTTCGGTGGGGCGAAGCAGTCCGGCTATGGTTTGGAGTTCGGGCTGGACGGGCTCAAAGCACTGGCTCAGCCACAGCTGATCAAGGGCTAAAAGGGAATTAACCGCGAAGGGTCCGCAACTCCCGGATGGAGTTGCGGACCCTTTGAAGCCTGCGGTGCTTGACTGCTAGCTGCGCAAGACAACTTCTACAGGTTCCATATCCTGCCCCGCCTTGTACTGGCCGTTGAATAGAGCAGAGCCTTGTTCGGTCAACGATGCTGCGAAGCGGGTTTTGACCAGACCGAAGGCATTGGACACCCCGGTCTCGGTAAGTACGGCGATAGGCAAGCGCTCGCCGTCCTGGTCGGCGACGCTGAGCAACACCGAATCGCCATGTTCTTCGATGCGAGGTTCGATGAGGTCCAGCTTCATCATCCCGCCATGTCCCACGAAGGAGACGCGACCTTTGAAATGCAGCTCGCCTTCGGGTGATTCCGAGTCTACGGAAACCGGGAATGCGAGGTTATTTCCAACTTGCCATACACCGTTGGATGCTTCGATACGGCCGTCGGGAAGTGAAGAAATGTAGCCTACAAAGGAAGCCTTCAGCCCCCACTCGAGGTGAGGCTGGAACGGATCACCTGCCGGTGCACCATTCATACCCATCATCGTGTTCATTCCCCTTTGCGGCTTGACGTAGCGCGCGGTGCGCAAATTAGATCCGGGGATCAGTATTACATACTCGCTAGCTTGAAAGAGACTACTCGTTACCTTGTTTGCGCTCGTGGTACCAAATCTCTTCGATAAATGGTTCCCCGGCCTCGTGAACCTCAACGACCACATCGCTAAACGACGTGCCATCGGGCAATACCAAGCTAGCGGTGCCCCAGGAACCATTCCAGTAGCCCAGATCCAGACTCGTCGGCTGGTACTTCAACGCAATGTTTGCCTCGAGGCGGTTCATGGAGGCGAAGTATCCATTGGCCGCGGCAATCGTGCACACGATGGCGAGGGCACCAGCAGCGGCGGCAACGATCAGTTCGATGCGGATCGAGGACTTCAACGCATAGGTTTGCAGTCCATCGGCCAAGCGCTTATACCCACTGCGGCGGATCAACCCGTGAATGAGCGTTGGAAAGCAGATGATCAACAGAGTTACCGCGACACCCAATAAAACTAGCGGCCGCAGAAAATCGATCGGTTCGTATGCCAGGATCTCCATTATCCGATCCTATCCTCAGATAATCATGCTGACCAGAGGTATTAAACACCAGCAGCTTGCTCAATCGGTGAGGATGTGAGGATTTCTTGGACGCTGTGCAGTTCTAAGCCGCAGTCCTGCGCAGCAAACCGGTGCCGCGCCTAGATCCCCTTGCCGGGGTTGAGTATCTCCTGCGGATCAAATACCTGTCTAATGGAACGCTGCAACCGAAGCGAGCGCGACCCAATTTCTTCCTCAAGCCAATCCTGCTTGAGCAGGCCGATGCCGTGCTCGCCGGTCAGCGTGCCGCCCAAACGCTGGGCTAGATAGAACATGTCACCCAGTGCCGCCTTGGGCGGCCCGGAGGTGATGGACTGCCCGGGCTCCACGACAATGACCGGGTGCAGGTTGCCGTCCGCGGCGTGGGCGATGGTAAAGATGCGGACACCGCGTTGCTCGCCAATTTCAGCGAGACCGGCCAACGCCTGGGCAAGCTTACTGCGCGGCACCCCGATGTCGCAGATGGATACCGTACCGAGCTTTTCCATGCTGGGGATCGCTTGGCGTCGTGCTTCCATGAGCGCCTCTGCCTGCGCTTCATCCTCGGCTCGGCTGATACGAGTTGCCAGGGGCGTGATGGCATCCACCAGCGCCTGCATTTCCAATTCGGCTCCGAACCCGTCGGTTTGCGCCAGGAGCAATGCGCCACCCAGCTCCCGGTGATTGGTGCCCATGGCGCCATCTACGGCCGTGAGGGTGGGCCCGTCCATGAGTTCTAGGACCGAAGGCTGCAGCCGAGCGGAAATAATCGCCGAGGCGGCTTGCGCGGCGCGGGACTGGTCAGCGAAATACGCGACAGTGGTAGCGGTGCGAATCGGCTTTGGCCGCAGGCGCAGTACCGCTTCCACCACAATGCCCAAGGTTCCCTCGGAACCTATGAAAAGGGCATTCATATCGTAGCCGGCAACGCCCTTGATGGTGCGACGTCCGGTGTGCAGAAGTTGTCCATCGGGGAGCACCACGGTCAGCGCCAAGACCGATTCACGGGTTACCCCATACTTGGCGCACCACATGCCCCCGGCGTTAGTTGCAATATTTCCTCCGATGGAGCAGATGGCAGTGCTTGCCGGGTCCGGTGCATAGAACAGGCCAAGCTCGCCGGCGGCAGCGTTGACCGTCGCATTGATGACTCCGGGCTGGACTACCGCGAGCTGTTCAATGGGGTCGATGGAGAGGATCTGATTCATCTTCGAGACATCCAGGACCACTTCGCCGCGTCGGGCTGCTGCGCCGGCTGCCAATCCGGTGCCAGCTCCACGCGGCACGATCTTCACGCCGTACTCGCTGGCCAGCTCCATGGCCAGCACTACGTCCTCGGTGCTTCGGGCAAAAACCACACCGTCCGCGAACGAGTCCGGGAGATAGCCGGAGCGGTCTATGCTTGCCCGTTTGCAGTCTTCGGGAAGCGTTGAGGCCTGCGGGTGCGCGTTCAGCAGCTGCATGCTTGACTGGTTAACTTCTGCGGGGATCACTGATACGTCCTTGGCTCGGAAGGGAATTCGGGGCGTTAAAAGGCCCGGCGGGAGCGCAAAATGCTCTCCCGCCGGGCCCGATGCAACTCATGGCTAGCCGGTCACGAACTTGTCCGCCACAACCAAAGCCTGCTCCAGCCGATCCAGGGCTTCGACCAAAACATCGTCCGGGATGTTCAAGGCCGGAACCACGTGCAGCCGGTTGAAGTTGGCGAAAGGCAACAGCCCTGCGGCCTTGGCCGCGGCCACCACCTCGTTCATCTCTGGGGAGGAGCCGCCATAAGCCGCCAGCGGCTCGCGGGTTTCGCGGTTCTTGACCAATTCGATGGCCCAGAACACTCCGGCGCCGCGTACCTCGCCCACCGATGGGTGGTCCGCGGCGAACTGCGCAAGCCGTGGACCGATGATCTCATCGCCCAAACGCTTGGCATTGGCCACCATCGACTCGTCCTCCATCGCATTGATGGTGGCAACCGCCGCAGCGCAAGCCAGCGGGTGTCCCGAGTAGGTCAAGCCGCCCGGGTAGGCCCGTTCGCGGAAGGTCTCGAAGATCTCGTCATTGATCGCCACGCCGCCCAGCGGCACATAACCCGAGTTCACACCCTTGGCGAAGGTCAACAGATCGGGAGTGACATCCCAGTGGTTGACCGAGAACCATTGCCCGGAGCGTCCGAACCCTGCCATCACCTCGTCGGCGATGTACACGATCCCGTACTTGCGGGTCAGCTCGCGCACCCCCGCCATATAACCGGCGGGCGGCATGTAGATGCCTGCGGTGCCCGGAATCGATTCGAGGATCAACGCGCCGATGGTCGAAGCGCCTTCAAGGATGATGGTGTCTTCCAGGTGCTTCAGCGCCCGCTCGGTTTCCTCGGCTTCGGTGGTTGAACCGAAGTAGGAGCGGTAGGGATAGGCGGGGAAGAAATGCACTACCCCGTCGGTTGCTTTGTCCGAGGCGAAGCGCCGCGGGTCGCCGGTCGCATTGATCGCCAGGTGCGTGCCGCCGTGGTAGGAGCGATAGGCGGAAAGCACTTTGTGCTTTCCGGTGTGCAGCCGCGCCATGCGGATGGCGTGCTCCACTGCGTCGGCGCCGCCGTTGGTGAAGAAGATCCGGTTCAGGTCGCCCGGGGTGCGCTCGGCGATGAGCCGGGCCGCCTCGGAACGCGTCTCGTTCACATGCTGCGGGGCGATGGTCGCGATCTTCGCGGCCTGCTCCTGGATGGCTGCAATCACCTTAGGGTGCTGATGGCCGATATTCGTGTTCACCAGCTGGCTGGAAATATCGATCAGCTTCCGGCCCTCGCCATCCCAGACGTAGGAATCCTGAGTCTTCAGAATGGTCATCGGGTTGAAAGGTCCCTGCGCCTGCCACGAGTGGAAGACATGGTCGCGATCCAGCTGATAGGCGCGCTTGCCTGCCTGGATCTCTTCCGCCGAGATGTCGGCGGTGAGCTGTTCGGTCATGAAGCTAAATCCTTCTACTCAATCCACGTTGGTACGGGGCGAAAATTAGTCGTTCTGCGGGAAGCCGAGGTTGATGCCGCCGTGGCTTGGGTCAAGCCAGCGCTTGGTGACAACCTTGTTGCGGGTGAAGAACTTGAAACCCTCTGGGCCGTACGCGTGCTGGTCCCCGAACAGCGAGGCCTTCCAGCCGCCGAAGGAGTGGTAACCCACCGGCACCGGGATAGGCACGTTGACGCCGACCATGCCGACCTGGATTTCGTTCTCGAAGCGTCGTGCGGCGCCGCCGTCATTGGTGAAGATCGCGGTGCCGTTGCCGTACTTCGAGGAGTTGATCAACTCGATGCCTTCGTTGAAGGTCTCCACTCGGACCACCGAGAGCACCGGGCCGAAGATCTCATCGGTGTAGATGGACATGTCGGTGCCGACCTTGTCGAACAAGGTGGGGTGCAAGAAGAATCCGTCGCCTTCGGCGTCAAGAGTTCCGGTGCGGCCATCAACCACTAGCTCCGCGCCGGAGGTGATGCCTTGCTCGATGTAGCCTGCGACCTTATCGCGGTGCTCCCCGGTGATCAGCGGTCCCATATCGCAACCGCGAGTTCCGTCGCCGACACGCAGGGACTTGGCCCGCTCGGCGATCTTCGCTACCAGTTCATCGGCAATGGTCTCCAGTGCTACGACTACGCTGATCGCCATGCAGCGCTCGCCTGCGGCGCCGAATCCGGCGTTCACCGCCATGTCTGCGGCCAGATCAAGATCTGCATCGGGCAGGACGAGCATGTGGTTCTTCGCTCCGCCGAAGGCCTGGACACGCTTGCCGTGGGCGGCACCGGTGGAGTACACGTACTGTGCGATGGGGGTGGAGCCGACAAAGGAGACGGTGTCCACGCGTGGGTCGGTCAGCAAGGTGTCGACAGATTCTTTATCACCGTGCACCACATTGAGCACGCCCTCTGGCAGGCCTGCCTCGGCGAAGAGCTCGGCCATCCACTGTGCTGCTGAGGGATCCTTTTCCGAAGGCTTCAGCACTACCGCATTGCCCGAGGCGATGGCTACCGGGAAGAACCAGAGCGGAACCATGGCCGGGAAATTGAACGGGGAGATGATGGCGGATACGCCGACTGGCTGGCGCAGGGACTGGACGTCCACGCCGGTGGAGGCATTCTCCGAGTACTCGCCCTTGAGCAGGTACGGGGCGTTGCAGCACAGTTCGACAACTTCCATGCCGCGGGCAACTTCGCCCAATGCGTCGTCGAGCACCTTGCCGTGCTCCGCGGTGATGATGGCGGCAAGCTCGCCCTTGCGCTCGGCGAGCAGCTGGCGGAAGTTGAACATGATCGCGGTGCGGCGCGCCAGCGAAGTATCGCGCCACTTGGGGAATGCTGCGTGGGCTGCGGCGATGGCAGCTTCGGTGGTGCTTTTGGAAGCTAAGGCGACTTCGCGGGCAATCTCGCCGGTGGCAGGGTTGTAGACCTTGCCGGTGCGGGTGTCGCCTTCACCGGAGAACGGTGCGTTATTAACCCAGTGCTGCAGAGTTTCGGTCAAAGTAGTCGTCATGAGAAAGTCCCTTCGAAAGCGTTCGTGGTTATCTGACTCCATCTTGCGCCACCAATATGACAAGCGACACAAGCGATGTGTCATGATTTAGATGACAGGCCTTACGTTTTGTAAAGGATGACGGATGAATGCCGAAGTAACTGGTTCCTTGACCATGGCCGATGTGCTCGCGCTGAAAGTCGTGCAAAACGCCGATCCGTTGGTCCTTTCGGGGGAGAAGAACCTCGATGTGCGCCTGCGCTGGGTGCATGTCACCGAGTCAGCTGAGAATGTCGACCTGCTCTTCGGTCGCGAAGTCGTGCTGACCACCTTGCGGAACGTGGAGCCCACCGTGGCGCGGTTGCGCGCGTTCATGAGAAAGCTGGAGGATTCCGGAGCGGCCGGGGTCGTAGTGGAATTGCTGGAGGATCCCTCCGGCGCAGGCACCGCCAGCGGCGCTCGACTAGCTGTTGCGGTGAAGGACTTGGCGCTGCCTGTTATCCAGCTGCGCAAGAAAGTGCGGTTCGTGGAGATTACCGAAGTTATCCACGAGCGCCTTGTGGCCGAACAACTAGCCGCGGTGCAGTTTTCCCGAAATGTCCATGAGATCTACACCGAACTTTCGCTGCATGAAGCCGACGAACAGCGCATTGTCGAGCGCACAGCTCAGCTTTTGCAGGCACCGGTGGTACTGGAAGATGTCCGGCACCACGTGCTCGCCCACGCAGGTGCCGGCTACGGGGCCGAATCGGTTCTCGAGCACTGGATCAACCGCTCGAAATTCGTCGGATACGCCGAGCAGACCGGGCGTGGCCACGGAGCGGAAAACTGGTTGCAAACCCCGGTAGGCGCGGTACGCAGCCGATGGGGCCGGCTTGTGGTTCCGGCCGAGCTCGACGATGAGCATAACGCGGCCCTGGTCCTGGAACGAGCGGGCCAAACGCTGACCATCGCACGATTAGCCGGACGTGACCAGCGCGAACTTCTCTACCAAGCGCGCACCTCGATGCTGCACGAGCTGCAGCAGCACCACTCCTATACGGACAAAGAAGTGGCCGTGCGAGCCGAGTCCCTTGGCCTGGACACCGGAGCGCACTATGTCCCCTTGGTGGTTTCGCTTACCGTGGGGGAGACGCACAGCCCCACGGATATCCAGCTGCGCGAAAGAGAAGTCCTCGAAGTCGTGGACCAGGTGGCCGAGAACATGCGCGTGGGAATGCTCGCCGGATCGCTGCGCTCCGGATACCTCGGGGTCATTCTTCCTGTCGCGGCAAAGCAGCTGGTGGAAAACTCGCTGCAGCGGTTCACCCGTCAGCTGACCGAGATGCTCTCCTCCCAAGTCGCCGTCGGAGTGGCGGCCGAAGAAACGAGCATTGGCGCAAGCGCTCGCCGATTGGAAGAAGCGGCTCTTGTGGCCGAGATCGTTCCGAACCTCCCGACCCGAGCGCAGCCCTATTACCGCTTCGCTGACCTGCGCCTGCGCGGGGTGTTGTCGGCCATGGGCCAGGATGCGCGAATGCGCAGTTTCGCGCTGACCGAACTTTCCGGGCTGCTGAACCCGCCCGATGAATCAGGCCTTGAGCTGCTGCAGCTATATCTGGAGCATGCAGGTAATAAGAGCACCCTTGCCAAGCAGGGCTACCTCTCGCGGCCAACTCTGTACGCCCGGTTGGCGAAACTTGAAGACAAACTCGGGGTATCGCTGGGGTCTGCAGAATCCCGAGCCAGCCTGCAGGTAGCGTTGCTTTGGTATCGAATGCATGGATAAGCCCAGCCCACCGAAGAAGCGGAGAAATAATGCCCATTCTGAACAAAGACATGACCCTTTGCATCTCGCTGTCGGAGCGCCCCTCCAATCTGGGCACGCGATTCCATAATTACCTCTATGAGGAACTCGGGCTGAACTTCATCTACAAGGCGTTCGCAACCCAAGATCTGACCGGTGCCATAGCCGGAGTTCGGGCCCTGGGCATCCGTGGGTGTGCGATTTCAATGCCCTTCAAAGAAGATGTCATGGATCTCGTGGACGTGATCGAGCAGTCGGCAGCTTCCATTGAATCGGTGAACACTATAGTCAACGACGAAGGCGTGCTGACCGCGTCCAATACTGACTACGAAGCCATATCGAAGTTGATTAGCCAACACTCACTGGATCCGGAGTCCTCGGTGCTGGTTCGGGGATCCGGAGGCATGGCGAAGGCGGTCATCGCGGCCTTCCGCGACGCAGGATTCGAAAATTTGACGGTGCTGGCCCGCAATCTAGCCGATGGAAAAGGCCTGGCAGGCAAGTACGGTTACCGCCATCAGGCTAGCGACCCCGAGCCTGGTCACAATATTTTGGTGAACGTGACTCCGCTCGGAATGGACGGGCCGCACCAGGACGCGCTGGCGTTCGAAGCACCGCATATAGCGGCCGCCGAAACGGTCTTCGACGTCGTCGCTTTTCCTGCGCAGACGCCATTGATCCGTGCCGCCCAGCGGGCGGGAAAGCGAACCATTACCGGTGCCGAGGTGATTGCCCTGCAAGCGGCGGCGCAATTCGAGAAGTACACCGGGATTCGGCTCAGCGACGACCAGGTACGGCGCGCTTCTGAATTCTCCCGCAGCTAGTCTTCGGCTGGGCGTTGCGCAGCGGTGCCGTAGGGTCTGCGGACATCTTCGCGGGGTTCCGTGGACCAATCAGCGATCCACGGACCGGTGCCTTCCGAAACGTCGCAAACACCGTCTTCCAGCCATTGGAAGTCTCCGTACAATAGCTTCGCGGCGACCTGCTCATCTCGATGGGTGGTGTTGCTCCACAGGTGGCTGAAGTGCTCTTCGCAGCGTTTTGTTGCCTGTTCGCAAAATGCTTGGGCCAAGGTTTCGGCCGAGAATCTTTGGTCGGCGCCCGAATCGTGGAGGGATAAGGTCTTGGAGATCGTTGCGGCCATGGCGAATAATTCTGCGCCGATATCCACGATGCGCCCAAGGAAGACCTGCTGCTTCTCCATTCCGGCCTGCCACCTGGCCATGCCGGCAAAGGTCTGGCGTGCCAAGCGGCGTGAGCTGCGTTCGATGTAGCGCAGGTGCTTGGCCAGCGGCCCGCGATCTGCAAATGATCCCGGTACGGTGCCGGCGCCGACCATGAGTTTTGGGAGCCAGCGGGCGTAGAAGCCGGAGGCGTCCAAAGCCGCTCGGGCTTTTTCTTCGAGCGTGGAGTCGCTCTGAGCTAATGCGCCGGCGGCTTGAAGATGAGCGTCGACCGCTTCGCGGGCGATCAACAGGTGCATGATTTCGGTGGATCCCTCAAAGATGCGGTTGATGCGCAGGTCGCGAAGTAGTTGCTCAGCTGGGACCGCGCGTTCCCCGCGCGCGGCCTGGGAGGCGGCGGTTTCGAAACCGCGACCTCCACGGATCTGAATGAGCTCATCTGCAATATTGCAGGCGACTTCGGAACTGTAGAGCTTCGCCAAAGCGGCTTCGATGCGGACATCTTTCATTCCCGCATCTGCCAGGCTCGCACTCAATTCAAAGACTGCCTCCAGCGCATAGGTGCTTGCCGCCATATACGAGAGCTTGGCGGCTACCGCCTGGTGCTTGCCCACGGGGTGGCCCCATTGCACCCTGGCAGCGGACCACTCGCGACCGATTTTTGTCGCCCATTTTCCGGCTCCTGCACACATCGCGGGAATTGATAGTCTTCCGGTGTTTAGCGTGCTCAGGGCAATTTTCAGCCCCGAACCTTCTCTGCTCAGCCGGTTTTCCACCGGAACCTTGACCGCGGAGAAACGGGTGACACCGTTTTCAATTCCGCGCAGCCCCATAAATGCGTTGCGATTTTCCACCGTGATGCCCGGCGAGCTTGCCTCGACGACGAACGCGGTAATGCCGCCTCGGCCTGCCTGCTCATTTCCGCAGGCTTCGTGAGGCTTGACCGCGGCCATGACCACAAGCAGATCTGCCACAACACCGTTGGTGGTCCAGAGCTTTGAACCTTCCAGAACGTAGTGCGTGCCGTCGTCGCTAAGCGTCGCGTGAGTACCCAAGCGTGCAGGATCAGAGCCGACATCGTTTTCGGTGAGGAGAAATGCGCTGATTTCGCCTGCCGCGCAGCGTGGCAGGTACTCGCGTTTCTGGGCATCGGTTCCGAAGCTTTTCACCGGCTCTGGGACACCAATGGATTGGTGGGCAGAAAGCAGCGCGCCGAGTGCGGGGGATACCGAACCCACACGCATCAGTGCTCGCCCATAATCCAGCAAGCTCAGTTCCAACCCGCCGTATTCTTCAGGTATTTTCATTCCGAAGGCACCCACGCCCCGCAACGCCGCGATGTATTCATCCGGTACGCGCGCGTCATCCTCAATACGGGAAACGTTGAAACTATCCAGCACAGATTTCAGCTCGGCAAGGAACTTTTCTCCTCGGGCAGCCGCTTTCGGTTCCGGAGCTGGCATCGGAGTGATCAGGGAGAAATCAACGTCGCCCATGTAGATGCCTTTGGCGAAACTAGGCCGGTCCCAGCCTTGCTCGCGGGAAGTCTCGGCAACTTCTCGGGCTTTAGCTGCGTCGATGCTTGAGCTTGATGGTTCCGGATTCGGGCACATGGCAGATCCTTTGCACTCCAGGCGCGCTTTGCCCTGGTGGCATCAGCGCCTGTCCTTTGGTTGGCCCAAGCCTAGCCCTGAAGTGGCAGACAAGAAAGGGGCGGTACCTTAGCGCCCATGGCAGGCACTGGCCACGCGTCGACGGACTTGAACGACATCGCCGGTCTCTGGACACGGATCAATTAGCATCGCTGGGCCGAGCTGCCGGGCTCGCCCCAGCATTAACCGCTCATTGAGCCAGTGGATCCAAACGTACGCAGCAGTGTCCGGTTTCAGGTGTGACCGGACAGGCCCGATAGGGGGCAGCCCCGGATTCGACGACCGCGCCAAGCAGCTCCCGGTTCATCAGGCAGACCGTGTCGCGGTGCTGTGCCGAAAGCTGGTGGAAGGGGCAATCGGTGAGGTGAATTGAACCTGCGGTATCCGTCTGCGGAAGGTAACCGCCATTGGATAGGGTCTGCTGAAGGGAGTCTTTGGAGGCTGCAAGATTCCGCCCGGCCTCACGCGATACTTCGGCGAGCAAGTCATTGACCGGCCGCTGTTCCTGTGTGGCCCGTTCTATAGCTTTGGCCATAATTTGAGCGGCCAGCGTGTATTCGCGGTGTGGAACGCTGGCCTCAATTTCTTGAGCAACCGGTGAGTACAGTTTTGAAGGACGCCCGGAGCCTGGGCCGGTGTTTTCGCTGAGCTTGCGAAACTCGTAGGTCAGTAGGCCCTCTTTCACCAGTCGTTCAAGCTGAAACGACACCGTATTACGTGGCAGTCCCAGTGCGTTCGCCACCGCATCGCGGTTGGCAGGCTCCGCGGCACGGTAGAGGTATTCGTAGATTCTGGCGCGGATCGGATCGGCTAATGCTGACACGGCCTGGACCGAACGTTTACGGGGAAAAAGATGCATGGATTAAGCATAAATCTAAAATTGGTTTTTGTTGACTTAGAAAGCGCAACGTTCTAAAGTTAGAATTACTAGTTTTAGAAAGGAGAGGGTGGACATGGCTTCGACAACAGTGAAGGCATCGGCTGTTCGCTCGCGCACGATGGAACATCAGGCGTTCTTGCTGCTGCGCACAATCTTTACGGTGGCCCCGATCTTGTTCGGTTTGGACAAGTTCTTCAACTTGCTCACCGATTGGACCGTTTACCTCGCACCATTGGCCACGGATATCATTCCGGTGTCGTCTCAACAGTTCATGTACGCCGTTGGTGTTGTTGAAATTGCCGCCGGCATCTTGGTGGCTTTGCGGCCAAAGCTCGGATCCATCGTGGTGAGCCTCTGGCTACTGGGAATTATCGTGAACCTGCTGATATTACCCGGGTACTTCGACGTTGCCTTGCGCGACTTTGGATTGCTTGTCGGCGCACTGGCGCTCAATCGGTTAGCTTCGGCACGGGCAGCGGCGCACCGCTAAAGCTGACACCAATAGATATAGCGGTCGGATCCCTAGAGGGGCCGACCGCTATATTTAGGTCAAAAACAAGTTGCCTGGGTGCCGTCTAGATCTTGTTAGCGGCCTCAGAAAGCACCGAACGCAAGATCGATTCGATTTCATCGAATTCCGGTTGGGCGATGGTTAGCGGAGGAGCAAGTTGAATCACTGGGTCGCCTCGGTCATCTGCGCGGCAATACAGCCCGGCTTCCCATAGCGCAGGGGAGAGGTACTGGCGTAGCAAGCGCTCGGATTCCTCATCATTGAAGGTCTCCTTGGTGCTCTTGTCTTTGACCAGTTCAATTCCGTAGAAGTAGCCGGCGCCGCGAACGTCACCGACGATATCCAAGTCCTTGAGTTTCTCCAAGGTCGACTTGAAGTTGTCGGCATTGTTCTTGACATTGTCGTTGAGTCCCTCGCGCTCGAAAATGTCGAGGTTTGCCATGGCAACGGCTGCCGCCACTGGGTGCCCGCCAAAGGTATAGCCGTGATAGAACGTGGTGTCGCCCTTGGTGAACGGCTCGAAGAGCTTGTCCGAGACCACCATGACGCCCAAGGGAGCGTAACCGCTGGTGAGTGCCTTCGCCGAAGTGATGATATCCGGGACATAGCCGAAGTCATTGCAGGCAAACATTGAACCGATGCGGCCGAAAGCGCAGATGGTCTCGTCCGAAACGAGCAAGACATCGTGCTCGTCGCAGATTTCGCGTACACGATCGAAATACCCCGGCGGCGGTGGGAAACATCCGCCGGAGTTTTGGACAGGTTCCAAGAAAACTGCCGCGACCGTGTCTGGGCCTTCGAACTCGATTGCTTCACGGATTCTTTCCGCCGCCCACAGCCCGAAGTCCTTTTCGTTATCGGCAAACATTTCAGGTGCCCGATAGAAGTTGGTATTTGGAACTCGGAATGTTCCAGGAACCAGCGGTTCGAAGGGTGTCTTCATATCTGGCAAGGAAGTGATCGCCAGCGCACCTTGCGGGGTGCCGTGGTAGGCCAGCGCGCGTGAAATGACCTTGGTTTTTCCGGGCAGGCCCTTCATCTTGAAGTGCTGTTTGGCAAGCTTGAAAGCCGACTCCACCGCTTCGCCGCCACCGGTGGTGAAGAAGACCCTGTTCAAGTCTCCCGGTGCATAGTGCGCTAGGCGCTCGGCCAAGTCGATTGCCGGTTCGTGGGCGTAGGACCAAAGCGGCATAAACGCCAACTTTTCGGCCTGTTTGGCTGCGACCTGAGCAAGTTCGGCGCGACCATGGCCGGCATTGACGACGAACAGGCCCGAGAGCCCGTCGATATACTCTTTGCCCTGATCGTCATAGATCTTGTGCCCCTCGCCACGGGAAATGATTGGCACATTGCCACCATTATGAAGTCCTGAGTGGCGGGCCATATGCATCCAAAGATGATCGCGAGCTGCCTGCTGGCGATCGGTACCGCGTGGAGTTGTACTCATCGTGTTCCCCAGTTGTATTCCTGTTTTTTCAGTGAAAGGTACGTGTACGTATTCGTACTGACGACGCCTTCGGTGCCGCGGATTTTGCTAATCACGCGCAGGAGGTCTTCATCGCTGGAACAAATGACTTCGGCCAGGATGTCGGCGCTTCCTGCGGTCACCACGCAGTAGTCCACTTCTTGAACTGCTGCGATGCGGTCCGCGGTCCCATTGATGTCGCTTGAGGCGGTAATGCCAATCATTGCTTGCCGGGTGAATCCCAGCTCCAAGGGATTGGTTACCGCCACAATTTGCATGGCTCGACTGTCCACCAATTTCTGCACGCGTTGACGGACCGCTGCTTCGCTCAGGCCCACAGCTTTGCCAATCGCCGCGTAGGAGCGGCGTCCGTCTTCTTGTAGTTGTTCGATGATTTCTTTAGAAATTTCATCGATCATCGCCGTCGCGTGGCCATTCGGTGGCATGGTCATTCGGTATCGGCCTCCCAGGTCATTCGATGCATTTTCGCCACCCAAAAACTGCCAGCGTTTTGGGTATAGCACAGACCCTACAGCTACTGATCCAGTTGCGAAAGGGGCTATTTTTATTGTTTCCGGTACCAGAAACGCAAAGTTAACAAGGATTCTGGCGTTCAAACCTTGTTTAGCTCGCGAAGAACTGACATTATGAACGTCATTGATATCTTGTGTGGCACATCACAGTCATCAGATTATTTTGGGCAATTCTAGTTAGGACGGATCCATGTCTCACTCGCGAGGACAACTTCCTGAAGATCCAAAGATTCGAGCTCTCGTGCAGGCGATGAGTCAGCGATCGATGTCTCGACGCGGTGTGCTGGGGGCAGCCGGTGCATTGGGGCTCACCGGTTTGCTGGCGGCTTGTGGCACTGGCGGAACCGGCGGTGCCGGCAATGGGCCGGTGGTCGATATCAAAGACATTTCGGAAACCGATCCAACGGTCAACTGGGCCAACTGGACTTTGTACTTGGACTACGACGACAAGGGCAAGACCTATCCCACTCTTGACCAGTTCACGAAGGAAACCGGAATCAGCGTCAAATACGTCGAAGATATTGACGGCAACGACACCTATTACGGCAAGGTGCAAGGCCAGCTCAAGGCCGGTCAAGACATCGGACAGGACCTGGTTACGCTCACCGACTGGATGGCCGGACGGATCATTGGCCAGGGATATACCCAAGAGCTCGATCACGCGAACATTCCAAACATGGCTAATCTGCTGCCGAATCTCAAAGATGTCGACTTCGATCCGGGACGAAAACATTCCCTGACCTGGCAGACCGGCTACGCCGGAATTGCCTGGAACAAGAAGAAGTACCCGAAGGGTCTGAAGAGCGTCTCGGATCTTTGGGATCCTGCGCTCAAAGGTCGCATCACGGTGCTCGATGAAATGCGCGACACCATGGGCCTGCTGATGTTGGAGAATGGCGTTGACATCACCGGTTCTTGGGGTGAAGCGGAATTCGGGGCGGCACTGGATGATCTGCGCAAGAATATCGACAACGGCCAGATCCGACAGGTTAAAGGCAACTCGTACAAGGAAGATTTCATCTCCGGTGACGCGGTGGCAGGCGTTGTCTGGTCCGGCGACATGGTTCAGATGAACTTCGAAAACGATGACCAATGGGAATTCATCATCCCGGAAGCAGGCGGAACGCTTTGGAGCGATAACTTGCTGGTCCCCGTCGCCTCCCCTCGAAAGAGCAATGCCGAAAAGCTCATGAATTTCTACTATGACCCGAAAGTCGCCGCCGAAGTAGCAGCCTACGTAAATTTCATATGCCCGGTCGTCGGTGCCAAGGAAGAAATGGAAAAGATCGATCCGAGTTTGGTCGACAACCCACTGATCTTCCCGACCGAGGAAGACCTGAGCCATGCACACGTTTTCCGTTCATTGAATGCTGACGAGGAAAGCACCCTCGGCAGCGAATTCCAAAGCGCGATTGGAGCGTAGGAGCTAATATATGTCACGCCAACGAGCTATCAGCGAGCAGCGAGGCCGGCTATCCCAAGCCATCGGTCAGGCTCAAGCCAGCCGACAGGGTGTGCTGGCTGGTGCGGCAGGCTTGGCACTCGCTGGCCTGCTTAGTGCCTGCGGCACCAAAGGCGTCGGAAGCGGTCCGGTACAGGCTTTAACCCCGGGAATTGATATTTCGGATACCGAAAAACTCGTTCGCTGGGCAAATTGGACCTTGTACCTGGACTATGACGACGAAGCCAAGCACTACCCAACGTTAGAAGAGTTCAAGAAATCCAGCGGTTTGGACGTGCGGTACGTAGAAGATATCGATTCCAACGATTCCTATTACGGCAAGGTGCAGTCGCAACTGGCATCCGGACAGGATATTGGCCAAGACCTGATGGTTCTCACCGACTGGATGACCGAACGCATGATTCGTCTTGGGTATGTGCAGGATCTTGATCATGCAAACATTCCGAATCTGAAGAATCTGTTGCCTAGTCTTAACGACGTCCGGTTCGACCCAGGACGTACCAAGTCACTGACCTGGCAGTCCGGTTATAAAGGTTTGGTATGGAACAAAGAAGCATTCCCTAAGGGGCTACGCAACGTTGCAGACCTCTGGGCTCCTGAGCTCAAGGGTCGAGTGACGTTGCTCGATGAAATGCGAGATACCATCCCCCTTCTGCTTCTTGACCAAGGCATCGATATCACGGGGCAATGGGGCCAAGATGAATTCTCCGGTGCGATTGAAATTGTGGAGAAGAACATCCAAAACGGACAGATTCGCCAGGTCAAGGGCAATTCCTATAAACAGGACCTCATCTCGGGAGATGCATTGGCGGGGATTGCCTATTCCGGCGATATCACGCAGCTGAACTTTGAAGAGGGAAATAAGTGGGAGTTCATTATGCCCGAGCGTGGTGGATTGATCTGGTCGGATAATTTTATGGTTCCCATTGGTGCTACGCATAAGAAAAATGCCGAAAAGCTGATGGATTTCTACTATCAGCCCGATGTTGCGGCAGAGGTCGCGGCCTACGTGAACTACCTGTGCCCAGTAGTTGGCGCGCAGGAAGAAATGGAAAAAATCGACCCGGATCTGGTCAATGATCCGCTGATATTCCCAACTGAAGAATTCCTGAACAAAGCAAGTACAGAACGAGAGCTGTCGGTCGACGAAGAAAACGACTTCAAAAACCAGTTCCAAGAAGTAATTGGGGTATAAAACGTGATGAATACCAACACCGCAGAGCCAGCTATCAAGAAGGTGGAACTTCCGCGCAGCGAGGGCGCGGATCTGCAGCTTAAAGGCATCACCAAACGCTTCGCGGAATTTATTGCGGTCAAAGACTTGGACCTGCTTGTGCCTTCAGGAACATTTTTCGCCTTGCTCGGACCATCAGGCTGCGGCAAGTCGACCACTTTGCGCATGATCGCTGGGTTGGAAGCACCAAGCGAAGGGGAAATTTCTATCGGGGGCAAGGACGTGACTTCGTTGCCGAGTCATCAACGCCAAGTCAACACGGTCTTCCAGTCCTACGCGCTCTTCCCACACATGACGGTGCTGGAAAACGTGGCCTTCGGGCTGAAGCGCAAAAAAGATAAACAGGCCATGGAAAAAGCCAAAGCAGGTCTCGAAATGGTGGAATTGGCGCACCTTGCAAGCCGGCGCCCCGAACAGCTTTCCGGTGGACAACAACAGCGCGTCGCCTTGGCCCGGGCGCTAGTGAACCGTCCCCAGGTTCTGTTGCTCGATGAGCCGCTCGGAGCATTAGATATGAAGTTGCGTCGGCAAATGCAAATGGAACTGAAATCCATCCAAACCGAAGTGGGACTGACCTTCATCCATGTGACGCACGATCAGGAAGAAGCCATGACCATGGCGGATGTCGTCGCGGTGATGAACGAGGGACGAATCGAACAGATGGGCGCGCCGCGCGATCTATACGAACTTCCTAAGACTGCTTTTGTGGCGAACTTCTTGGGCAAATCAAATCTTATGCGCGGAACGGTTACCGGGGAACGAGACGGACTTCTAGAAGTTGTGGCCTCTGGACGCAAGATTCTCGTCGCAAAGGATCGGGCTGTGCAACACGAAGGAGAGATCGTTGTTGGAGTGCGCCCGGAAAAACTGCATTTGAACCTCGAAGCACCCAACGACGCTACGGGGCACAACGAGCTTAGCGGCGAGGTTATCGACGTGTCGTTCACCGGAACCACAACCGAGTATCTGATCGAGGTCGCAGGCATTGGTCGAATCGGAACCTTCTCGCAAAATCGCGGACAGCAATCGGCGCAATTGGGGGACACCGTGTATCTCAGCTGGGATAGCGGACACTCCTTCGGCCTAGCTGGCGATGAAATTGTTGATGCCGGGGTTGATCAGACATGAACAACGCGGTGATGACCAAGAAAGGAAAGATCGCGGATCTGCGCAGCCCCGACGAAATCAAGGCCGAACGCCGCAAGGGGCGAACCGGTGTCTATCTCATTGTGCCGGGCATGTTGCTGCTCTTGCTGTTTTTCGCAATTCCGGTCATTGTCTTGCTTTCGATGTCGCTGTACGCCAGACCAGAAGGCGCAGGCATCGGTGAATTCGTCCCGGCATTGGAATTCCGCAACTACGCGGTGGTTCTCGGATCATACTGGCCTGATCTGCTTCGCTCCTTCGGCTTCGCGCTCATCGCTACCGTACTGGCACTGCTGATCGGCTATCCGATGGCGTACCTCGTCGCCGTGCGGCTGCGCCAGCATGGCTTGCTTCAAGGGATTTTGCTGGTTCTGCTGATCGCACCCTTCTTTTCCAGCTTCATTTTGCGCACCCAGGCATGGAAACAAATTCTGGCTGACGAAGGATTTGTGGCACAAACTCTGAAATTCATCGCGATCCTCCCTGCCGATGGGCACCTGACCGCTACGCCGTTTGCCGTGGTGGCAGGTTTGACCTATAACTTCCTGCCCTTCATGGTGCTACCGATCTATGCGAACCTCGGACGATTGGATACGAGACTGTTAGAAGCATCCGGGGATCTATACGCCGGACCAATGACCTCGTTCTTCAAAGTGACGCTGCCCTTATCTGCACCGGGTGTTTTTGCCGGTACGCTCTTGACCTTCATCCCGGCCGCCGGCGACTACGTCAATGCTGCTCTGCTGGGCAACAACCGAAACACCACGATGATCGGACAAGTTATCGATTCACGATTCTTCAAGGTCATCGACTACCCAGGCGCCGCGGCGCTGAGCTTCGTGCTGATGCTCTCGATCTTGATACTGGTCACGATATACATTCGTCGTTTCGGTACCAAGGAATTGATGTAGGAGGCCATGATGAAACAAAAAATAGGGCGCTGGATCATTCCCGTCGTTGCCGGTTTGGCCTTCATCTACCTGCTGGTACCGATCGCTTATATCTTCGTATTTTCGTTCAATGATGCAGGGCGTACAAACCTTGAATGGCGCGGCTTCACCTTAGAGAATTGGCAGAACCCTTGCGGTGCGCCTGCTGTTTGCGAATCGTTGGTCAATTCATTGCAGGTCGGTGTGGTTGCCACGCTCGTGTCCACCGCGCTTGGGACCTGTATCGCTATCGGATTGGTGCGCTACAAGTTCCGCTTCCGAAAGCTGACCGATGTGCTGATCATTCTTCCCTTAGCAACCCCAGAGGTCGTGCTCGGTGCTTCACTCCTGGCACAGTTCTTGAATCTCGGGTGGGAATTGGGCTACACCACCATTGTGATCGCGCATTCGGTGTTCTGCATGTCCTTTGTGATCGTGACGGTTCGAGCTCGCGTCTCTTCATTGGACCCGCGTCTAGAAGAAGCAGCAGCCGACTTGTACTCCACGCCCCGAGCTGCTTTTTGGAAGATCACCTTCCCACTGTTGGTGCCTGGCATTATCGCGGCAGCGTTGTTGTCTTTCGCGATGAGTTTTGACGACTTCATCATCACGAACTTCAACTCCGGAACTTTCCAGACATTCCCGAAGTTCATTTACGTGGCGGCTACGCGTGGCATTCCGGCTCAGGCCAACGTCATCGGTTCCGCAATGTTCATCACCGCGTTGCTGGTAGTAATCATCGGACAGGTGATGGCCTATCGAAAACGAAAACGCCTAGAGCAGGTCTAAAACAGCAAATCGTACCTTGGGGTCCGCCCGTTCCTTCGCCATGAGGAGCGGGTGGGCTCCGCCTATTGGAGTCACAGATTCGGGATTCCTCCGTAACCGCCATTGGGCAGACTGTTGGCTATGGGCACCAATTCGGCGCTCAACGATATCCTCGTAGATGTCGTTGACCCCTGATTCGAAGTCTTGCGGACGTAAATAGTTTCGAGTGTCCGGGGTAGGAGCCTCGTTTGCGCAAGTAACTTGGCTGAGGGTGCGCGGTTCGGCTCTCCGGGTGTCTGATACGGCGTTTTGCTAAATAAGAGTTAGCCTCAGAATCCTGAAGGCGACAAGGTAGGATTCGACCCATTAGAATATTCCCACGATGTAGTAACGACTTGCTGCGTGTGCGGTAGAGGAATGGTGCAAAATACATGACTGAACAGGTCATCTGGCTTTCTGCTGAAGAGCGAAAGGCTTGGCTGGGGCTGAACACGTTGATGTCCTTGCTGCCTGCCGCATTAGATTCTGATCTTCAAGGCCTCGAGGGGATAACCCTCTTCGATTACCACATGCTCGCAATGCTTTCCGAAACGCCGGACCGCGAATTGACCATGACTGAACTTGCGGCTCGCACCAGCGCTTCGCTGTCGCGCTTGTCGCATGTGGTCAAGAAGCTGGAAAAGCGCGGATGGATGATTCGTGCACAATCTGCCGGCGACGCACGTGTGAAGATTGCCTCATTAACCAAGGAAGGTTGGGAGGCGGTGGTGAAAATGGCGCCGCACCACGTCAACACGGTCCGCGCTCTTCTCCTCGAAACCTTGGATGACAAGGACATTAAGGATCTTGCGAGGATTTCGCACAAGGTCGTCAAGGTTTTGGACGCAGATCACTGGGTCTTGGAGGGTTCCACCTCCGATTTGGCTCCCTGAACAATCCCAGATATTCTTATAGCGCGTTAATCGCGTGTTTCGTTGTGCCGCCATTTCGGTGGACCAGCGGGTACGCGTAGCCCGTAATACCGAATATCGTGACCACCTGAGTACGGGGAAATTGCTCAACCGGTTGCGAAGTTCACCGACTTACATACTTTAAGGCTCTTCGGTTGGTTCTCACCCAGCCTGGTTACCTTCCTAGTGTGCAGTATTAACGGTGTTTCACTGGTTGGCGGGGCTCATAACGCACTAAGTAGTGTCGTTATTTCGGTAAAGACACTGCGCGCGAGAACCGCCGAATTTTACTACTAACTAACTAAGGAGTGATCATGGCAGCTGTTTGCCAGGTAACCGGTACTACCCCGGGCTTCGGACATAGCATCTCCCACTCGCACCGTCGCAATAAGCGTCGTTTCGATCCGAACATCCAGAAGAAGCGCTACTGGGTTCCATCCCTGCGCCGCAACGTGACCTTGACCCTTTCGGTTAAGGGCATCAAGCTCATTGACGTTCGTGGCATCGACGCTGTTGTTGCCGACATGCTTGCGAAGGGTGTGAAGCTCTAATATGGCAAAGAAGGATAAGGACGTACGTCCTATCATCAAGCTGAAGTCGACCGCCGGTACCGGATTCACTTACGTGACCCGCAAAAACCGTCGTAACGATCCAGACCGTATGGTTCTGAAGAAGTACGACCCAGTTGTCCGTAAGCACGTCGAATTCCGAGAGGAGCGCTAAGACATGGCCAAGAAGTCCAAAATCGCAAAGAACGAACAGCGCAAGGTCATTGTCGAGCGTTACGCTGAAAAGCGCCTCGAACTGAAGAAGACCTTGGTTGACCCGAAGGCAACCGATGAAGCCCGCGAGGCTGCACGCGTTGGTCTGCAGAAGCTTCCACGCGACGCTTCGCCGATCCGCGTTCGCAACCGCGACTCCATCGACGGCCGTCCACGTGGTACCTTCCAGAAGTTCGGTATCTCCCGTGTTCGCTTCCGCGACATGGCACACCGTGGTGAGCTTCCGGGCATCACCAAGTCTTCCTGGTAAGCCACAAAGTCTTACGGCTTTAGCTTTCTAGCACGAATGCCGTCTCAAACCCGCAAGGGATTGAGACGGCATTCGTCGTTTAACCCTCCAGTTACTTACGCCGCGACCACCAACGGCGTCTCGGCGTGGACGCCGGCCGTATGGGCTCAACAACCTGAATGGAACGGCGTGCTGTCCAAGCCAGCACCTCGGCTTCAACGTCGCGCAGCATGGTGACCACCGCGGGACCGCCAAGCAGCTGTCGGCGCGCTTCGACGATACGCTGATTAAAATCGGTGAGGTGCTCACGTACCGCGGCGGCTGTGGGCAGACGATCGAGTGTCTGTTGCAACTGCTCGTCTTCAACGCGCAAGGTCAATGCAGGCGGGCCGAGCCCGGAGAGCTGCTCTCGATGCATCATGGATTTTAGCCACCAGTCAGGATCGGTGGAGGACGTGATGTGATCGATATTTTTTCCTGACAAGGGCAGATTGTCGAATTCTCCGCGGGCGAAGGCCCCATCCAAAACGCTATTTGCAACTTCCCACGCTTCATCTTGGGCATGATATTGCAGGGGTGTGCGCGCCGGTCCGGTAACGCTCGGTTTACCCGTTTGCTCGGCGTATTTGTCTACCGGAACTGGCACATCAGAATTTGTCGCCATTTGGTAGCGTGCGGCATTCAGTGCTGCGTTCTGGGCTGATTTCTCCGGTTTGCTACTCACCCTCCAATGCTTGCACCCAGAGATCAAACCGGCAATAGGGCGGGATATGCCGCGTCTGTGACACGGCGATCTGGAGCGCTGGGCATAGTAGCGTTGAGTTATGAGCATTGAAGCCCGTGCTGGAGCCCTGGACCTTTTAGGCTATGGAACGCCGCACCATGACGTGTACGCCAATCGCTCCCGTTGGGCGGGTCTCGGCGAGGGGAAAACCGCAGTGATAACCGGCGCTAACTCAGGCCTCGGATTCTTCACGAGCCTGGCATTGGCAGAGAGCGGCGCACATGTGGTGCTCGCCTGTCGTAATGAGGTGAAGGCCGAGGTTGCGATGAAAGAGATCCGAGAGCGCGTACCCCATGCAAAATTAGAGCATCTTCACTTCGAAGCCTCGTCTCTTGAATCTGCCACCGCACTTGGGAGTATCTTGCGTCACCGGAAGCTGGATATCCTAATCGCTAATGCCGGGATAATTCGCACGCCGGCAACCCGAGTGAACGGCAGCTTAGGGTACGAGGCAGCGATGAGCACAAACTTTTTGGGACACGCCCGACTAGTAGGAGAGCTTGCCGAAATTTTCAGTGAGAGGCCATTGCGTTTCATCAGTCTCGGGTCGGTGGCCACAAGGCTGATGAAAACGGACCCAAATAACTTGGCGCTGAATCACAGCTACCACGCCTACCGGGCCTATGCTCAGTCCAAGGCAGCGGTCCAAGCGTTTACTCTGGCCATGGATCATCGCCTGAAACAGCTTTCATGGCCATCGCGAGCTATCGCAGTACACCCCGGATATTCGATTTCCGGGCTGAGCATCAAGGTGCCTGGAATCAACGAACCGCCTTATTCCAAGCGGGTTCGAGACCAAATGCAGGCCAGTTTCGCGCAGGGCAAACATGAAGGTTCGGTATCCATCGTAGAAGCGGCTCTGAACCCGGGTATATCCGAGAGTCCCCGCGGAACCTATCTCGGCCCGCGATTCCTCTCAAAAGGCGAATCTTCACTGGCCAGACCGGCAAAAGCTACTCGACGTAAACGACTTATGGACCCCGTTTGGAAGATATTTGTTGAGGCGAATCACGGGATAGATCCATTCCAAATTTGAGCTACAGTGAACTTTCACACCATGAAAGTTCGCCGAATATCGGCAAAAACCGCGGAACTGTACGCCTACTGTCGGTATTTGCTGGTAAGTTCTCTCAAGTAAGCCCGTGCGAGCGTGCGGCATCCGGCCCCCGGATTGGGGCGGCGGATCACTAGTCCAGGAGGACCACACATTGGCTATGAACCGTAGCGAACTTGTTGCCGCTGTTGCAGCTAAGACCGAAAACTCCCAGGTAGCCGTCAACGGTGTGCTGGATGCGCTGTTCGAAGTTTTCGTTGACCAGATCTCCCAGGGTGAGAAGGTTTCGATCCCAGGTTGGTTGGCAGTGGAGCGCACCGATCGTGCAGCTCGCACCGGCCGCAACCCACAGACCGGTGAAGCTATCCAGATCCCAGCTGGCCACTCGGTCAAGCTGACCGCTGGTTCGAAGCTGAAGGCTGCTGTCTCCAAGAAGTAAGGCCACGGCGCACTTCGTGCGTTCCATCGACCCGTTACTCGAACTTATTTCGTGGTGACGGGTTGATGTCGTTAACCAGCAGAATCTGGATATTCGGCTCCCCTCAACCTAAAAACTAGACCGTCTGGCGTTCAGAACCGTAAATAGTTGAAAAAATCCCGGGAATGCGCACGTTTTCGTCGGTTTCGGGGCCAAAGGTTTGATATGTTCTCACTGATAAGTCCGCGCGAGCGTGCGGCATCTGTGGCCCATTGGGCCATGGATCACTAGTCCAGGAGGACCACACATTGGCTATGAACCGTAGCGAACTTGTTGCCGCTGTTGCAGCTAAGACCGAAAACTCCCAGGTAGCCGTCAACGGTGTGCTGGATGCGCTGTTCGAAGTTTTCGTTGACCAGATCTCCCAGGGTGAGAAGGTTTCGATCCCAGGTTGGTTGGCAGTGGAGCGCACCGATCGTGCAGCTCGCACCGGCCGCAACCCACAGACCGGTGAAGCTATCCAGATCCCAGCTGGCCACTCGGTCAAGCTGACCGCTGGTTCGAAGCTGAAGGCTGCTGTCTCCAAGAAGTAAAGCCCCCAGACTTTCGCAGAGGGCCTGATTCTCGTCAGAGAATTGGGCTCTCTGCGTCATTAACCGTTAATGCCATCAACCTCGTTGAGTCATTGTTCTACCTAGCGTAGAATCGATTTGCAGGGTAATCACACCAACTGAACGGTAGCTCTTCGTGCTCAAGGACATCGGCGCAACCCGCGTAATGCGCGGTTGGCTAGCTGCGAGCCTTTGCACCTGGACTGCCTTTGCGGCGCACGCACACAGTGCGCCAACCAAAGCCTCGCTCGTGGTGATGGTTTTGATTACCTGCGTCTCAGCGGTCATTGCGACCGCCATGCTTGGCAAGAAATTCAGTTTGCCAGCTACCAGTATCGTGGTGCTGTTCAGCCAAGGGCTTTACCACTTTGCGCTGTCCGTCATGACGCACCATACGCCGTCAGCTTTGCCGCTTACCCAGCAACATGCAGGGCACCATCACGGTGGTGAGCTGGTGGGAAATATTGCTTCCCAGTACGGCGAGGTGCAATCAGAATCGATGCTCTACGCACACCTACTGGCAGCGGTGAGCAGCATTGTCGTTTTGTATTCAGGTGAACGTCTCTTAGCCGCCGTTGGTGGCCTACTGACGTTGAGCAACGTACGGCATATCCTGGCTCGCGCCCGCGAGCTCGTTCCCGAATTCCCGCAGGTACTAGCGACATTCATCGAACCTGTATTGAACCAAATTTCGGTCCTGCTCCGGCTTCCCGCCCGGCGTGGGCCTCCCTCCAACGTATCGACTCTCTTCGCCTAAACGAATCAATACGCTTCGATCGTGCACGTAGTGTACCGATCATTGGAAGGAAAAATCTTGAAAACCATTGATATCCATGCATCCCACACGCATCTCGCGCGACTTTCGGCCGCCATCCTCGTGGCATTATTAGCGGTCTTTGGCAGCGTTAGCGCCGCTTCGGCTCACGACCAGCTCATCTCTTCGGACCCAGCCAGCGGCTCGACGGTGACCGAGGCTCCGGAAAAAATCATCTTGGAATTCTCCGGGAAATTGCAGCAGCTCGCTGGAGCGCAAACCAGCGTGGTGGCCCTGAGCACTGAGGATGGCACAAAGATCGCTAGCGAGGCTACGACCAAAGGCACAGACGTTACCGTGGTGCCAGAGACGAAACTGAGCTCGGGAACGTATAAGTTGGCCTACCGTGTGGCTTCTTCTGATGGACATCCAATCGAGGACAGCATCTCCTTCACCGTAAACGTTGCGGAGGAAGCCAGCGAGTCCGCAAACGCCCCTGCCAGCAACGCACCGGTTGATTCGGAACCAGCAGACCAGCAGCAACAACCGATCCAGGAACTCGGATCTCAGGTTAGCCCGATCATTTGGGTTGTCCTTGGCCTGGCGATCCTCGGTGCCGCAATTGCGGTTCTGATGAAATTCACTCGCCAGAATAAGTAGGCCGTAGCGCCTTCAGCGCAACTGCATCCACCCATATGAGATCTTCGCAAGGCGACGTGAGCCAGATTTGAAACCGGCTGAGCGATCGCGTGCATTAGCGCGCCCAAATCGCCCGCCATGCTGGTTCAGCCTTGCGAGCAAGCGAAAGCTGACAAACCAATGAAGTATTTCAAGCTCACCGCCACCCTTGCCGCGGCCACCACGTTGCTGCTCAGTGGTTGCGCCCAAGAACCGGCACCCAGCTCACAAGACGGCTCCACCAACCAGGTGCAGCGGACCCAGGCAGAGAATCTACGCACGAACGAAACGTGGGCTAAGGCCGCCGAGCAAGGCATGAGCGCCGCATTCGGCGTGCTGCACAACGATGGCGAAGCAACGCTGGAACTGGAATCAGTCACCGACAAAATTCACGGCACGGTGATCGAAATCCATGACACGCAGGGCCAAGGAACCGAAGCGACGATGTCTCAGCACGAAGGCGCATTGCTCATCAAGCCAGATGAGGCCGTTTCTTTGACCCCCGGTGGTACTCACTTCATGTACATGGATTTGAAGACAGAACTGGTGGCCTCGCAAACCTCGACGCTGCAACTGAACTTTAGCGATGGCTCTAGCGCTGATGTGCAGTTCCCGATACGAAACTTCAGCGGTGCCAACGAAAGCTACCACGGCTCATCCGAAGAACATGATGAACACGAGGGCCACTAGGTGCGCGCGGTAAACGTCCAGCCATCCAGACGCGTAGTACTGGGCGGTTCGGCCGCCGCGGCCATTGGCGGTGTTTTTGCAGGGTTCGGTGCTGGGCGCGCCACCGCCACAGCATCGAGCAGTTCCGCGCCACAGCCTACCGACGCTGCGCACAGCCCACGATTCCAGCCCTTCCACGGCAAATATCAATCGGGGATTCTCTCGGACCCGCAAGCCCATGCAGTATTCCTAGGATTCAATCTGCCCTTGGATGCGATGGATCGAACCGAAAGCATTGAACACATTCGTTCGATACTTAAAATGCTGACCGCGGATGCCCAGCAGCTGATGTCCGGTAGGGGAGTACTTGCGGATACCGAGCCGGAAATGTCTCATGCGCAGTCCGATCTGACTGTGACGGTTGGAGTCGGGCAAAGCATCTTGGATGTTCTGGGTTACAAATCCTCCGCCTTGGGGAGGCTGCCAGAATTCAAGGGAGAGAAACTCGACGCTCGCTATGGTCAGAGCGATTTGATCATTCAGTGCTGTGCTCAAGATCCGACCGTGCTTCACCATGCGGTGCGTGCGCTACGTAAGAATCTACGTGGCATTACCGAGCTGGCATTTTCCCAGAGCGGTTTTATGCACGCGGCTCAACCAGTACGCCCGGGCCCGGGGTTCCGCAATCTGTTCGGGCAACTCGACGGGATCAACAATCCCACCGGCCAGGCACGCGAGCTAGCGGTGTTTGGAGATGCGCAGGAACCGAGTTGGATCACCGGCGGTACTACCTTGGTGCTTCGCCGCATCGAAATGAATCTGGACAAGTGGGACGAGGTGGATCGCGCCGGACGCGACTTCGCCTTGGGGCGACGGCAGAGCGACGGCTCGCCGCTATCCGGAACGAAGTCCACGGATCCGGTCGATCTGCAAGCCCTGGACGCCAGCGGATTACCTGCTATTGCGGCTCATGCACATATAGCCAGGGCGAAACCGGAAACGGCTGACGAAGTATTGTGGCGCCGCGGCTACAACTATCACGAGACCCAGAGCTCGGGGTTGTTATTCGCTTCGTACCAGCGTGAACCGGCAAGGAGTTTTATCCCGGTCCAACGCCGCCTGGCGCAAGTCGACGCGCTCAATGAGTGGATCACGCACGTGGGCTCCGCGCTGTACGCAATCCTCCCTGGGGTAGCCGAAGGCAGATACTTGGGAGAAGAAGTATTCTCCCAAATTAAGCAGTAAGAGCGTCACCAACCGGGGAGGAGGTGTGAGATGCACCGCCTCCCCGGCCCAAAACTACTACCCGATTCCAGACGGGGTAAACGCAAGTGAGATGATGGAGAGGTTATGGCCACTCAAACACCAAAGCAATCGGCGAGCAGGTCTGCATCGCAGCAACCCTCCATCTCGCGCTACCTGCTACCGGCAATCCCAGCTATGGCGCTGGTCTTCCTCGGTGCAGCGCTATTCACCGGAATCGCCACTCCCAGCGAGCTCGCAGATCCCGGGGCATTCGTGCGTTGGGCGCTGCCCATCTCCCGGGCAATCCACCACAGCTCCATGGCAATCACCATCGCGGCGCTTATCTTTGCCGCGGTCATACTTCCACGCAGTACTAAGGTACGGCGGCCCAGTGTAGATGACCCCCGGGTAGAGGTGGGCCAGAGCCACCCGGCCTTCAGCCGTGCCATGAATATTGCCGCTGGTGCCGGTGTCGTGTGGACCCTCGCGGCGGCCACCGTGCTGCTGCTGACCTTCTGGGACTTGGCCGGTGTGCCGATGAACCTCGACGCGAGCTATACCGCGGCAATTCTTGACTACATCCTGCAATTGGCGACCGGACGTGCCTGGGCTTGGATGATCGTCATTGCAGCGATCACCAGTTCGCTGTCCCTAGCGATCCGCTCCCACACCGGCGTGGGACTGACCGCTGTGTTCTCGATATTCGGCATTCTCCCCTTGGCCTTTATCGGCCACGCCGCCGGCGGAGACGACCACTATGGTGCGGTGAACTCCATTGCCTTGCACCTGTTGGCCGTGGTCATCTGGTTCGGTGGCATCGTGGTGTTGGCTCTATTGTCGCCGACGCTAACATCTAACGCCCCCGGGCGCTTCGAATCCCGTCCGGTGCTTGCCGGGCTGGTGCTCAAGCGTTTCTCTGCACTTGCAACGATCGCTATTGTCTTGATGGCCGGGTCCGGACTGGCCTCAGCCACGATCCGCATCACCGAGCTGGACCAATGGCTTTCAAGGTACGGGCTAATTGTGATCGCCAAGGTGATTTTGACTCTAGGGCTTGGTTTCTTAGGTTTCATGCATCGCCAGTACGTCATTCCGCAACTGCTGACCGGGAAGCTCACGGCGCTCAACGCAGCGTGGCGTGTGGTGATGGCCGAACTCATCCTGATGGGCGCCACCATGTCCCTGGCTACGGTGCTGGCCCGCACCGCGCCGCCCACCGATGACCAGCCACCTGTGGAAGCAACCCCCGCACGCCTGCTGACTGGTTACGAACTTCCAGCACCTCCGACCACCGCCAGCTGGTTCACCGTCTGGCGTTTGGACTGGCTCTGGGTTGCGGTGTGCTTGTTCCTCCTGGCCTTCTACCTTTGGGCATTTATTACCCTGCGCAAACGCGGTGACAAGCCGAGCTTCCTGCGCCTGTTCAGCTGGATTATCGGCCTCGTGGTCCTGTTCTACATCACCAGTGGCGCATTGGCCGTGTATGGCAAGGTTCAGTTCTCGGTCCATATGGTCGACCACATGTCGTTGACCATGATCGCGCCAATCTTCTTGGTGCTAGGAACTCCGGTTACCTTGGCCCTGCAGGTACTTGGTTCACGAACCGACGGAACCCGTGGTCCACGCGAATGGATCTTATGGGCAGTTCACTCGAAGTATTCTTCTGTAGTCACCCACCCGATCTTTGCTGCGGTGATGTTCGCCGGATCGATTGTCGTTTTCTACTTCACCCCGATACTCGAAATCGCGATGAAATACCACGCTGGTCACGAACTGATGAACGTGCACTTCCTGCTCACCGGCTATATTTTCGCCCTCTCGCTGGTTGATGCCGATCCGGTTCCCAAGCGCTACCCGTACCCGATGCGGCTGATCGTGCTCCTGGCCACCGTTGCTTTCCATGCCTTCTTCGGAGTGGCGCTGATGGGTAACGAGAACCTGCTAGCGCCAGACTGGTACGGCAATATGGGACGCACCTGGGGTGGCACCGCGATGGAAGACCAAGTGGTGGGTGCAGGCGCGATGTGGGCCATTGGCGAGGTTCCAACCTTAGTGTTGGCCATCCTCGTGGTGGTTTCTTGGCTTCGCCAAGATAAGAAGGACACCAAACGCTATGACCGTCAGGCAGACCGCGACGGAGATGCCGAGCTGGCCGCTTACAACGAGATGTTTGCAAAAATGAAGCAGCAAGAAGCAAAGGGAGAACACGATGGCCGTTAAGGCATGGAAGCTAACCGCCGGGATATTGGCCGGAGCGTTGCTACTTACTTCCTGCTCAGCTCAAGATGCTAGCGATGAAATGCCTGATGACCTCACGCACCAAAAAGCCGCCGAGCGGCCCACCGCGGCCACCACGGAATCAGCGCCGTCGGAGTCCGCAGCAGCCGAACTGACTAGGGCGCAGGTGGTTGCCTCCACCGGTGCGGTAATGGCAGCGACCTTGGGATTCCCAAACTCGCGTCAAATTACCGACGAGGAACTCAAAGGCCTCGCGGTTGCCCCGACCGACACACTGAAAGACGTCGTCGTGCTCCCCGCACAGTGTTCGAAACCGGTCGAAGAGCTGAATTGGTCTCCGGCCCAGCTAGGCACCGAAGTTGCGCGCACCGACTTTACCAATGAAGCGCAAAATATTGCCGGTTCCATTGAAGTCGCCAAGGTGAATAATCGCGAAAAGTTGGAGGATCACTACCGCACCGTTCTTGAGATCCGCACCGAATGCAAGAGCGTAAAACTCAATGGCCCCGAATACACCGAGACATTGAAATTCTCCAGCCCCGGAATATCCGAGATGGAGTCTCAGTTGTACTACACACGCACCGGAGATTCCGCGAACGCCCGTGAATCGCTGGTGTTATTGCAGAGCAAGGGAGACTATGTGGTGATGGTTTCATTCATGGCCACGACTTCTCTGGCCGAGCAAGAATTCAACGATGTAGCCAAGACCATCATGGACACCGCGATCTCGCAGCTTTAGCCGGCTTAGCATCGCTTCATACTGTTCTGCAGTGAAGGGCTAGTGGCAGATAATTGAAATCTCACTGTCGCATCTAGATAGTGAAGTCGCCTTGAAAGGACAACCATGAGTGCAACTTCCGACTCAGTACGCGCAAACTACAAGGTCAGGGCCAGCGAACTGTTGGGCCGCAACTGGTTGAATACCGGTGGAGAGCAACTGAATCTCGAAGCCCTGCGCGGCAAGATTGTCATTCTGGATTTTTGGACCTTCTGCTGCATCAACTGCCTGCATGTGCTGGACGAGCTGCGCCCTTTGGAAGCGAAATACTCCGACGTCTTGGTGACTGTAGGCGTGCACTCGCCAAAGTTTGAGCACGAGGCAGATCCGGAGGCGCTCGCCGCCGCCGTGGAACGCTACGAAATTCATCACCCAGTGCTCGACGATCCAGAGCTTGTCACCTGGCAGGCCTACGGTGCTCGTGCCTGGCCAACGCTAGTGGTGCTCGACCCCGAGGGCTACATCGTGGCACACCTTTCCGGTGAAGGCCATGCTCAAGGACTGGGCTCCCTAATTGACGAGCTCGTTGCAGAACACGAGGCCAAAGGCACGCTCAATCGTGGTGACGGACCATACGTTGCACCCGAAGCCCGCGAAGGAGACCTGCGTTTCCCAGGCAAGACAATCGCCTTGGCGAACGGAAACTTCCTCGTTGGCGATTCCGGCCACCACCGCCTCGTGGAGCTGGGCAACGACCTGAGCACCGTGGTGCGCACCATCGGCGCCGGGAACAAGGGCTATGCCGACGGTGACGCGGAGACCGCGCAGTTCAACGAACTGCAGGGCCTGACCGCGTTGCCGACGGAACTTGCAGCAAAAGTCGGTTACGACGTCATCGTCGCCGATACCGTCAACCACCGTCTGCGCTCGGTCAATTTGACCACCGGTGTGGTCGGAACCATCGCAGGCAATGGAGTGCAGCGACTCTTGGACGCGGAAAACGCTCGCCAAGAACAGCAGCCAACCGAACTTGGCACCGATGCACTGAACATCTCGCTGTCCTCGCCGTGGGATGTGCTGTACCACCCAACGGGCAAGGTCATCGTCGCGATGGCTGGAACTCACCAGATCTTCTCCTTCGATCCGGTCACCGGTGCGGTTAATGTCTTCGCCGGCAGTGGCCTGGAAGGCCTTGCCGACGGCAAGCCGCTCGAAGCGTGGTTTGCCCAGTCTTCGGGGCTAGCCCTGGATACGAATGACGATGTTTGGGTCGCCGACTCGGAGACCAGCGCCCTTCGCCGCTTGGAAATCGACGCGCAGGGCAACGCGGTTGCGGTGCATACCGCAATAGGCGCGGGGCTGTTCGACTTCGGCTTCCGCGATGGCGAAGCCGAGCAGGCTCGTCTGCAGCACCCGCTTGGTGTGACCGCATTGCCAGATGGCTCGATTGCCGTGGCTGACTCCTATAACGGTGCGGTGCGCCGCTATGATCCGGTGACAAATATGGTTTCCACTTTGGCCAAGGGACTGAAGGAACCTGCAGACGTGTTGTTGGACGACTCGGTGGATGGAGCTCCGGTGCTCCTGGTTGTGGAGACCAATACCCACCAGCTGATCCGTATCCCCGTTCCTGCAGAGGCCCTGGTAGTGGACGAGGGAGCAAGCCAGACTCAGCGTCCAAAGACCAAGGTGCAGTCCGGCAAGCACGAGATCCTGGTGCGATTCGCGGCGCCCAAGGGGCAAAAGCTCGATGATCGCTGGGGAGACCCAACACAGCTAAAGATCTCGGCTAGCCCAGAAGAGCTAATTCTTGAAGGATCTGGTACCTCTGTCGGGTTGACCCGCACCTTGGTGCTGAACCCCGAAATCACCGACGGCGTCCTGCACATCACCGCAAGGGCAGCGGCCTGCGACGGTGAGCCGGGCGGCGAGATCCCAGATCACGCAGCTTGCCACCTTTACCAGCAGGATTGGGGCATTCCGGTAGAACTCGATGCAGCCGGAGACAACGAATTATTGCTTGATCTGCGTGGCGTGAACTAGCAAAAAAGCATACCGTTCGGGGCGCATCAAGTATCACTTGGTGCGCCTTGAATATTTAAGTGACAAGAAAATGAGGAAACCTCACCAAAATCGCGATGCCCAGTAGTTAGACTGGATGCCGACGGGAGGAGTCGAAACATCAGGTGTTCGGCTAATTAATTCGTGGCAAATAAGATGTTCCGGGCACTTGAAGTGCCGAACTATCGTTTATGGGTCATCGGTGCGCTCGTTTCAAATATCGGGACTTGGATGCAGCGAGTCGCCCAAGACTGGCTGGTACTCACAGAACTGACCGATCATGACGGGGTGGCCACCGGTATCACCACCGGCCTGCAGTTCCTGCCCATCTTGATCCTCGGACCCTACGCCGGCCTGGTTGCCGATCGGTATGACAAACGCAAAGTGCTGCTGGCCACCCAAACCTTTATGGGCCTCTGCGCGCTGGTGCTGGGCACCTTGGTCATCACCGGAACGGTTCAGCTGTGGCATGTCTACGTTCTCGCCACCCTGTTAGGCATCGGATCGGCCTTTGACGCCCCCGCCCGCCAGGCGTTCGTCTCCGAGATTGTGCCCGGCACGCATCTGACAAACGCGGTGGCGTTGAACAGTGCTAACTTCAACCTGGCCAGGCTCGCGGGGCCCGGTATAGCCGGCGCGGTGATCGCATTGGTCGGGACCGGTCCGGCCTTCCTGATCAACGGTTTGTCATTCTTGGCGGTGCTGTTCTCGCTGAGCACCATGAAAGTCACCGAACTGAGCCAGTCCAAACCCGTGGCTCGCGCCAAGGGACAGGTGCGTGAGGGATTCAGATACGTTAAAAACCGAAAGGACCTGCTCCTGATTTTCGCCATGGCCTTTGTCATTGGCACTTTCGGGCTGAACTTCCAGATGACCAACGCGATGATGGCCGCTGAAGTTTTCGGTGTAGGTGCCGCAGAATATGGAATCCTCGGCAGCATCATGGCGGTCGGCACCTTCGCCGGCGCCTTGCTTGCGGCACGCCGCTCGAGGCCACGCTGGCGTTTTGTGATCGGTGGCGGCATCGCCTTCGGTGCGACCGCATTGCTCTCGGCGTTCATGCCGCACTATCTGCTCTTTGCCGCGAGCCTGGTCCTCGTCGGGTTGAGCGCGCTGACCTTCCTGAACAGCTGCAACACCATGGTGCAGACCTCGGTCTCGCCGCAGTACCGGGCAAGAGTCCTGGCGCTTTATCTGATGGTGGTGCAAGGCGGAACGCCGTTGGGCGCCCCGCTGGTGGGTTGGCTCGCCGAGCTGCTGGGGGTGCGCGCAGCGGTGGCATTCGGCGCAATGCTTTCGCTGCTGGTCAGCGTCGTTGCTCTGCTGGTTTGGCAGCGTTTCCGTTCCGATGCGGTGCCATTGCGCACCCAGTTCAGAGAACTCGTACCGGTTCGCAAACGACGCGGCTAAGCCCGACTTATTCCTCGGTGCCCGCTACCGGAACCACGCTGACTTCGGAGGTGCTGGTGGTCAGCTGGGCGGTGAAGGAGAACTGCTCATTCACGGTCTTCTTCTCCAGCGTACCGGTACGCAGATCCTGCTCGGTCAACGACAATTTTGCGGTCACTTTCAACGGGCTGAGCACCCACGCACCATTGTAGTAATTGACTTCGATGGTCGGGTATTTCGCGATGGACCACTCGATGGTCTCGGGGTTCACCCGCGAGGGGGTGTGGTAAGCGAAGGGGCAGCCCGAAGGCATCAGCACCTGCTGCGCGGCGCATTCATTGAGGTAGGTGCGTACCTTGGAATTGACCTGCGCAATGAATTCCTTGGTTGGCTGCGTCTTCAAGGAAATTTCCACCGGTTCCTTGGCAGGGCCGGTCACCACGACTCCACGGGTGTCGGCTTCAAAGTTCTTGGTGCTGAAACTCGCGTCGGTAATTGAGGGGTAGAACACCGCTAAGGTACTCACGCCCTTGACCAGAGGGATCTTCTGATCATTGACGGCGACCTCGTTGACGGTGTTGGCCTTAATCTGCACCGTCGGCAGCGTCACCGGTTCAAAGGACCATTGGTCGAAGAACAGCCAAGACTTGCCGCTACGGCGTAGCGTATAGGTGGATTCCTGATCGACGCCGTTGGCCTTGTACTTGGCGATGACAGTATGAACATCCGGGTCGTTCTCGGAAGGGTCCGCTTTCTGCGCGTCAAATTCTGTAATCCCCGCCTGGGTGCGTTTGAGCACCTCGCCGTCGAGTGCCACAGCGTCGCCCTGGGGAACTTGGGCACCCATCAGGCCGAGTGCCTCGGCGCCTTCGCCGGCGATCAGATGCTTGTGCAACGATTCAACCGCATGCTCAGCTGAGAATAGGGTGCGGTTGGCTACGATGGCGCTAGTAACTGCCAGGGCAACGATGATGATGGCCGCAGTTGCCCAGCGGAGGGCAAGACGCGGCACGGAGATACGAGATTTCATTATTAATCAGGCTAGCGGGTTTCCGTTCGGAGGTTGTAACTCAGCGGCGGCTGCGGCGGCGTTTTGTGCCGAACATTCCTCGGAGCATTTCACGCCCCACCATCTTTGCAGCATCCATAGCGAAGTCCATCAACGGGTTGACCTGATTGTTTGAAGAATCGTTGGAGCGCTGCGGGGGAGCGGACGCCGTAGGAGGTGAATTAGTACGTGACGAAGATGGCGGCGACGTTTCAACCGATGGCTGCCCCGCTGGGTTCTGCGAACTAGGCGGTACTGAGGTGGGCTTACCAAGAATTGAATCGGCTATTCGGCGGGCTTCAGCATCTACATCTTGCACATCCGAAGAATCAGAGTCCCGCGCTCCAGCTGGAACATCGGCGTCTTCCGCTGCCGGCTGGCCATTGAGCATCTCCATGGCCGAGTGCCTATCGACCGCTGTCGCATATTTTGGTCCCAGCTCAGAAGCCTTAACCAACGAAGCCAGAGTTTCCGGCGACGGTGGCCCAATATGCGAGCCCGGCGATGTGAGCTTGGTCCAAGCCACGGGAGTCGGCGCACCACGCTCATTGAGGACGGTAATTACCGCTTCACCCACGCCAGCTTGGGTGAGCGCCTGCTGTAGGTCCAAAGGACCAGCAGGGAAGGTCTTGATAATCGCCTTGAGCGCTTCGCCGTCCTTAGGCGTGAAGACGCGTACCGCATGCTGAATCCGGTTACCGAGCTGGCCGAGGACCTCGTCGGGCAAATCCGCAGGCGACTGCGTGACGAAGAATAGCCCGACGCCCTTGGAGCGAATGAGGCGAACCGTCGAAATGATCGCGTTGACGAAAGCTTTGGAAGCGTCTTTAAACAGGAGGTGGGCCTCGTCAAGGAAGAAGACTAGCTTTGGCTTCTCCAAATCACCGGCCTCTGGCAAGTCATCAAAGAGATCGGCAAGTAGCCACATCATAAATGTGGAGAACAGCAACGGCTGACGATTCAAGGACGGCAGCTCAAGGCAACTGATGATGCCGTTCCCAGCCTCGTCGAAACGTAAAAAGTCATCGGTGTCGAATTCGGGCTGGCCGAAGAATTTATCCAGGCCCTGAGACTGCAAGATGGTCAGTCCGCGCAAGATAACTGAAGCCGTTGCGGCGGGAACTCCGCCGAGCCTTTCCAGGTCCTGTTTGCCTTCATCGCTGAGCAAGAAATTAAAGACCGCTTTGAGATCCTTGAGATCATCCATAGGCAGTTCACGTTGGTCGGCGTAGTGAAAGACCAACTGGAGGCATTCTTCTTGCGTCTCATTGAGTTCTAGGACGCGTGCAAGAAGGATCGGCCCAAAAGAATCGATAGTGGCACGAACCGAAATCCCGTCAGTTCCCTCGCCAAGATTCAAAAATTCCACCGGGTTCGCGCGTGCCGTGAACTCGTGGCCTATACCAGCCAAGCGTGCGTTGAGTTTGTCGCTGGGCTCGCCCTGTTGTGCCAAGCCGCCCAAGTCGCCCTTGATATCTGCCAAGAATACTGGCACTCCCTGAGCGCTGAGCTGTTCTGCCATCACCTGCAAGGTGACGGTTTTACCAGTGCCCGTAGCACCGGCAATGATTCCGTGCCGGTTGAGCATTCGTAAAGGAACACGAACCTGTGCTTCGGGCGCCGGTGTTCCAGCGACAATTGCAGCTCCAAGCTCCAAACATGCGCCGTCAAAAGCGTAGCCAGCCTGAAGTTGTGCGGTGATCTCCTGCGAGGTACTTTCAGCCATGCACATAGCCTACGCATCGCGTGTCGTTATCGGGAGAACGGCACGTAAAAATTCATAGAAGTCTTAGAAGGGGTGCAACAATCGCTGCATAAAAGCCTTGGTTCGATGGTGTGAAGGATTACCGAGAACCTGCACAGCGGGCCCGTGTTCGACCACGACGCCACCATCCATGAACACCACGGTATCAGCGACATCGCGGGCGAAAGCCAGTTCGTGAGTGACGAGCACCATCGACCAGCCTTCCTGCGCCAATTCCTTGATCACGGTCAGGACCTCACCGACAAGTTCCGGATCCAAGGCGCTGGTGGGCTCGTCAAAGAGCAAAAGATCCGGCTGCAGCATCAGCGCCCGAACGATTCCAACGCGTTGCTGCTGACCGCCGGAGAGCGAAGAAGGATAATCTGCGGATTTCTGCGACAGTCCAACCCGCTCTAGTAGTTCGTTGGCTCTAGCCATGACCTCTTCACGTGGCCGGCGCTGTACCTGTAAGGGGCCAATTGTCACATTTTGCAGCACCGTGAGATGCGGGAACAAATGGTGCCCTTGGAAAACCATGGCCGAACGATCGCGGAGAACCTGGGATTTCTTCGTTGGCATCCCGGGGACAAAATGGACCTCGGGGCCACCGGCGAAAGCCACGACTCCCTGGTCTGGGTTTTCCAATCCATTCAAGCAACGCAGTGCCGTAGTTTTACCCGAACCAGAAGGCCCAATGAGTGCGACAACTTCACCTGCGCGAACACTGAAATCTATGCCGCGCAGAACCTGGTTGCTTCCGAAGGCCTTGTGCAGCCCGGTGACGTTGAGCAAGGGGGTGGAGTTCTTAAGCGACATATTTTTCAAGCCTGCTTTCCATGCGGTCCTGGACTGCCGAGAGAATCAGGCAAATGACCCAGTAGATGGCTGCCGCTTCAAGGTATAGCAGCATGAATTCATAGGTGGTGGCAGCGATTTCCTGGGCACGCCGGAACATCTCGGTCACCAGAATCATCGAAGCCAGAGAGGTGTCTTTAACCAGCGAAATAAACGTGTTCGACAGGGGCGGAACTGCCACACGTGTCGCCTGCGGCAGGATGAGCCGATACAAGGTGCGCGTACGGGACATCCCAATGGTGTAACCGGCTTCCCACTGTCCACCAGGCACCGACAGGATTGCGGCGCGAATAATTTCCGCCGCGTAGCCACCGACGTTGAGGGTGAACGCCAAAATTGCCGAAGGCCAGGGATCGATGGTCACTCCCAACGAGGGCAAACCATAGAAGATCACGAACAGCTGGACCAATAACGGGGTGCCACGAATGATGGAAATATAGCCACGAGCAATCCCCGAGACCAGCTTGTTGGCACTGATCCGCATCAACGCGACCATCAACGCCAGCGCCAGACCTAGGGCGAAACTGATCAAGGTCAGGGGAATGGTGGCCGTTAACGCGCCGCTGACCATCGGCCACAGCGAATCTAAGGCTAGCTGCCAGAGTGAATCCATTTGTTATCTTCCCGTCCTAGACAGCGGACACTGGCCCCAGAGGGGATCCTTGGGGCCAGCTTACGTGTCCAGGTATGACGAATGAGGCTACTTACTTGGTGATGTCTTCACCAAAGTATTTTTCCGAGATCTTGGTGAGCGTCCCGTCAGCCGATAATTCGTCCAACGCGGTGTTGATGGCATCACGGAGCTCGGGCTGGTCCTTCTTCAAAGCGACAACGGTTTCGGATTTCTCCTCGGACTCGGCAGCGATCTTGATGCCATCATCAGGGTTGGTCGTCTGCGAATCCAGGAAGGTCAGTTTGTCGTTGACCGTGGCATCGACACGACCCTGCTTGAGCAGTGTGACCGCCTGGGCCCAACCTTCGACAGCTTGGATCTTGGCACCCGCATCTTTGGCATCATCATGGAAGCTACTGGTCAGCGACTGAGCGGTGGTTTTACCTTCCAAAGAGTCGAAGGACGTGATGTCGTTGTTATCGCTTTTGGTGACGATGACTCCGCTGGAGAAGTTGTATGGCTCGGAAAGCAGGTATTTCTCTTCGCGTTCCGGGGTCACATTGACTTGATTCGCGATGACATCAAACCGTTCGGCTTCCAGACCAGCGAAAATACCATCCCACTGAGTCTCTTGGAACTCAACCTTGACACCGAGCTGATCGCCAACTGCCTCGATAACTTCTACGTCAAAACCGGTTAGCTGATCACCTTCATGGAAGGAGAAAGGACGGTAGGTTCCTTCGGTTCCTACGGTCAGTACGCCGCTGTCTTTGACATGCTGCAGCAGGTTTTCATCCGCGGCGGGCGAGCCAGAAGACTCTGTACTGGAGGCACCGCATGCACTCAGTGCCAGTGCGAGTACTGCCGTAATTGCAAGAAGGGGAGCTGTGCGCTTCATGACGACCTAACATTTAGAGGTGACGAGGTGTTCTCTACCCAGTTCAACGGAGATAGCTGACCGGCTATTCCGTAAGATTTCCGTGAATAAATCTTTGAAGCAACTGACATGTCATATAACTTCTTCTGGCAATCGGCCATCCGTAGCAGGATCTTCCGCTAAATTCCGAGGAGCAATGCCAGAACCATCATCAGGGGGACGGCGCAGATAGTGGTCAGTAACACCGTATCCTTAGCAACCGTCACACCACGTTCATAGCGTTGCGCCGTGATGAAAATGTTCTGTGCGGTGGGGAGCCCTGCCATGATGACCGCAGCGACCAGCATCCCGCCGGTTAGACCAAAGAGGTAGGTGGCGGCCAGCCATGCGAGCAATGGCTGTAGGAATAGCTTGGCAACCGATGCCAGTAACACATCCGCACGTCGCCCGGACTTCTTTTCCAGTGGCTTGGAGCCGACCAAGGAGATGCCAAACGCCATCAGCATGGCTGGAATCGACGCACCAGAGATTAGTTCTATCGGTGCCAACACCAATTCGGGAACCTCGAAACCCGTCAGTGCCACCGCAAGTCCCAGCAACGAACCGATGATCATCGGGTTCTTCGCGGTGGCAACCACCAAAGCAAGCGGGGTAGTGCGATGGGTGCTGGTTGTCGCATCTAGCATTGCCAAATTGATCGGCTGGTAGAGGGCCAACTGAAACAGGATGATGGGCGCTGCATGAGACACGTCGCCAAGCACGTACAAGGCGATGGGCAGACCCAGATTTGCAGAGTTCACGGTGGAGGCCGACATGGCCGCCACGATTCGTTCGGCCGGTTCGCGCTTGAGCCATTTATAGGTCACCAGGTGATACACTACAGCCGTCAATCCGGCAGAGATCGCGGCAACCCACAAAAGGGGTCCCAGCACTGCTGCCGGTTCTGACTCCGCCAAGGTGATAAACAACAGTGCCGGGCTAGCGACGAAAAACGTCAGCCGGCTCAGCACATGGCGTCCCTGTTCCCCCAGCACCCCGGTGCGGCCTACCAGGTAACCCACCAAGATCACTATCCAGATGATTGAGAATCCTGACAGCACACCGGTCATGGAAACTCCTTGGTTCAATAAGTCAATGGATGCCAACGCAAAACGTCGGGACACCTAAGGTGTCCCGACGTTCGGCTTGATGCGAGCGGGCGACGGGAATCGAACCCGCGTATCGAGCTTGGGAAGCTAGCGCTCTACCATTGAGCTACGCCCGCAATGCTCCGGGCGGCCTAATGGCGGCCCGGGCGAAGTCCAGCTTATCCTACGAAAACGCAGGTCAGAAATCTGCGAGCCGACATGTCTAAGTTTTGAACCGAACTTACTCAGCCCGTTTTTCCTTGAGTAGTTCCTCTTTCAGGATGGCCACTCCATCCGCTGGAACTTCAAAGCTCAGTTCATGTCCCGGATTCACCACAAAACCGGTTCCTTCCAACGCGCGCACTATAGTGGCACCTTGAACCTTGACGCCATAAGGTGCCATATCGATGTAAGTGCCAGGGATTCGATCCAACCCGGTAAACAGTGCGACCATCGCGGCCCCTGAAGGGTTGGTGAGCAGCATCGGTTGAGCGTTCTTATTGTCCTCGGTGACTTCTTCGCGCGAAAGGAAGTAAACCTCAGCGGTCATGAAAGCGCTGATCACGGATCCGGAAAGCTCGGGTTTATTAAGTCCGGCCTGCAACATCATCTCGAAGTGCGTTTTGGGACGTTCCCGTTCCTTATCCATTGGCGTTTCGACGACCATATTTGGCCGTTCGTCGGGATTGTGTCCGTCCCGCGGGGCGTTGCTGTTTTCGGAGCTCATGTACTCAAGCATGTCGCGCCAAACCCGCAGGCGCAAACCCCGAATGAGGAAAATCGACGCAAAGGCCTAAAATAGTCCAAGAGCAATCATCTTCATTTCCAAGGACTGAGCATGCCTGAATTTCGCTATGAAGATCTTCTGCCTATTGGCGAGGATCAGACCCCATACCGCAAGATTTCCTCCGAAGGCGTCAACGTTGTCGCCGGACCGGACGGTAAAAACTTCCTGCAGGTAGCACCCGAAGCGTTGGAGCAGCTGGCCGAAACGGCACTGCACGACATCAATCATTACCTGCGGCCCGCTCACTTGCAGCAGCTTCGCAACATTCTGGACGATGACGACGCCAGCCCGAACGACAAGTTTGTGGCACTGGATCTGCTGAAGAACGCGAATATCGCCGCCGGCGGTATCCTGCCCATGTGCCAGGACACCGGAACTGCAATCGTCATGGGTAAGCGTGGCCAGCGTGTCCTGACCGAAGAGCAGGACGAGATCTCGCTGTCGCGCGGAATCTACAACGCGTACACCCGACTGAATCTGCGCTACTCGCAGCTCGCCCCGATCACTACTTGGGAAGAGAAGGCCACCGGCAACAACCTGCCCGCGCAGATTGACCTGTATGCCGACACCAAGGCCGGTCACGATACCGACTATAAGTTCCTGTTCATGGCTAAGGGCGGCGGCTCTGCCAACAAGTCCTTCCTGTACCAGGAGACCAAAGCGATCCTCAATGAGAACGCCATGCTGACGTTCTTGGATGAGAAATTGCGCTCCCTGGGAACTGCGGCTTGCCCTCCATATCACCTGTCCATCGTCATCGGTGGAACCAGCGCGGAGATGGCTTTGAAGACGGCCAAGTACGGTTCGGCCAAATACTTGGATTCCCTGCCAACCGAGGGTGCCATGACCGGTCGCGGTTTCCGCGATACCGAGCTGGAAGACAAAGTGTTGGAGCTGACCCGCCACTTCGGTATTGGTGCCCAGTTCGGCGGCAAGTACTTCTGCCACGACGTGCGAGTGGTGCGCCTGCCACGCCACGGGGCTTCGCTGCCGGTGGCTATTGCCGTATCTTGCTCCGCTGACCGCCAGATGATGGCCAAGATCACCGCCGACGGTCTGTTCGTGGAGCAACTGGAAACCGATCCGGCACGCTTCATGCCAGATGAAAACCACCCGGCGATTGCCGCTCACGACGACGAAACCGCTGGCGTCTCAGGCACCGGCGGATCCTCCGTGGTCAAAATCGATCTGAACAAGCCAATGGATGAGATCCTGGCTGAACTGTCCAAGTTCCCGGTCAAGACTCGACTCTCGCTGAACGGTCCGCTGGTTGTGGCCCGCGATATCGCTCACTCCAAGATCAAGGAACGTCTGGACGCCGGCGAAGAGATGCCGCAGTACCTGAAGGACCACCCGGTCTACTACGCGGGGCCTGCGAAGACCCCTGAAGGCATGCCTTCGGGTTCCTTCGGTCCAACTACAGCCGGCCGGATGGACTCCTACGTGGATCAGTTCCAAGCAGCTGGCGGCTCGATGGTCATGCTGGCCAAGGGCAACCGTTCGGGTCAGGTCACCGACGCTTGCAACACCCACGGCGGGTTCTACCTTGGTTCGATCGGTGGTCCGGCTGCCCGACTGGCGCAGGACTGCATCAAGAAGGTCGAGGTCGTTGAATACGAAGAGCTTGGCATGGAAGCTATCTGGAAGATCGAGGTCGAAGATTTTCCAGCGTTCATCGTCGTTGATGACAAGGGCAACGACTTCTTTGAATCGACTATGAAGCCAACCTTCACCGGTATTCCGGTACGCGCCAAGTAGTCGGCTAATAACGCTTAAATGCTGTGGGGCTCACCGTTCGGTGAGCCCCACAGCATTTAACGTTTAGATATTGGTTTACTTTTCGGTGAAACCGAAACCCCAATCCCGATATGGGGGCAGAAAACGAAGTACCAACAGGTCGTCATCCTTGACCGGCCCTGACTCGTTCTTCGTTTCGGAGGTCTGCTCCTCCTTGGTTTTGGAAGCCGATGGAGCGGTCTCCTCTTCGACGGTTGCCGCGTTTTCCACGGTCTTTTCGTCAGCTTTTTCGCTTGCCTTCTGTTTTTCTTCGTGCAAGAAATCGTGATACTCCTCGAAGGTATCTGCCTTCGAGTCCTTCATGGCAGCAGCGTGTTCCTTGCCGACGTAACGCACATGCCAAGGCTCGTACTTATAGCCGGTGATCTCTTCCATGCCCTGCGGATAACGAATAATCAATCCGTAGTCCACTGCATGCTCGGCAACCCAAATTCCGGCGTTTGTTTGGCCGAATTCTTCTTTGAGATCGGTGCCACCGCCGATGCTTCCAACGTCGGCAGCTAAGCCAAGCTGGTGCTCGCTGGTACCTGGACGTGCAGAAATGCGTTCTGCGTAGGCCGTGCCGTATTGAGCCTGGTACTGATTGAAAAGTACGGCTTGGCGTCCGTAGGAACGGTACGCGCTCAAAAGCTTAATGGGGTGGCCGGCCTTGCGTGCACCGGCGATCAGAGCCTCAACGGCTTCGGCCGCCTCGGGGCGCAACTTATAAGTGGTTCCCGCGACATTCACCAGCTTCTTTGGCGTGTAATCGGCAGGGGAGAGCTGGGTGTCGGGATTGATCAACGCGAGGAAGCTTGCGGCGTCGGTAAATTCTTTAGCCTCGACTACAGGCAGGGATTCGGGAGCCGCGTGAGCTGCCAAACTGCCAGAGAGCACAACAACACCTGCCAAGACGGCACTAGTGACTGCTGAAGCCAAGCGCATGAAACAACCTTCGGTCGTAGATCCTCGAATGAGACATAAGTCCCTACTCAACGATAGCCCCAAAACCTCAACGATGAATGGGAATTTGAGCAGAACCACATGTTTCCATCTCACTGCGTTCAGCCCGTGGTCCGCGCAGCATCCGAGTCAATGACCGGTAGCATCAATAAGACGAACTAAGAGGCTTGTTTCGCGAACGAGACCAGCAGCTAGCCCCAATCATGCAAGGAACCAGATCGAGTTGAACAAGAACGAACTCAAAGCTGATGGGTTCACCGGTTTTCGGCCCATTAAGTCACTAGAAACGAATCGTGTGCCACAGCGTCAGGGCATCTTCGTGGTCTTGTGCCCCGCGGATTTCGAACCGCGTTTCTTGTCGAAAAGCAGCGCCGGCATATTCAAGAAGAAGAACCCTTCGCTGCCGACCGAAGATTTGAAAGCCCGATGGGTCCAGCCGGCAGACATCCTGTATTTCGGGAAGGCCAGCCCGGGCAGCCAAGGTAATCGCGGCCTCCGAATACAGCTGAAAGAGATCATCGATTTTGGGGCGGGCAAACCGCCAGGTCACTGGGACAGCCGGTTGCTCTGGCAACTTGCAGGCTCCGGGAAGCTCATCGTTGCCTGGAAGGAGCTACCAGCCGAGGACTTGAACCAGGCTCTGGCCGACTACCAGACGAAGTTCCTTGCGCACTATGGCCAGCTACCCTACGCGAATATCGTTCAAACTCGCGTCTAGCGTGGGCAATTTACTGGATCCAGAAGAAGTTTGACCTAAAAACGCTACTTTTTGCGTTCCCGACTGCGTCTTCCAGTGGCGAACAGGATAAATTTAGTTACGTGTTGTATTCAGATGGTGATATTCGTCGAGAAATTGTGTCCGGTGAAATTGGCTTAGAGCCGTTTGACCCCGAGATGGTGCAGCCCGCATCCGTTGATGTGCGTTTGGACAGATTCTTTAGGCTCTTTGATAACCACAAGTACGCTCATATCGATCCAGAGCAAGATCAGGATGAGCTGACCCGACTTGTTGAGGTTGCCCCGGATGAACCATTCATCCTGCACCCGGGAGAATTCGTGCTGGGATCCACCTATGAGGTGGTGACTCTCGGTAATGGAGTAGCCGCGCGACTCGAAGGCAAGAGCTCCTTGGGGCGTCTGGGTCTATTGACGCACTCAACTGCGGGATTTATTGATCCAGGATTCTCCGGGCACGTAACCCTTGAGTTGTCGAATATGGCAACACTGCCGATCAAGCTTTGGCCGGGATCGAAGATCGGTCAGCTGTGCTTCTTCAAACTGACTTCAGATACCGAACACCCTTATGGCTCTGGCCCATACGGTAATCGCTATCAGGGCCAACGCGGCCCCACCGCTTCACGCAGCCACCTGAATTTCCACCGGACCACCATCGCCGATTAAGTCCTGACTTCCTCTGGCCCTGTCAGTGAGCAGGCAGCGGGGGCAGGATTTCTGGGTGTGGTTGGTTCCTATAACCAGGGAGCAGCCACACCGTCGTCGTTTAAATTGACAGTGAACCGCCGCCTAGCCAAGAACCAATGGCGAAGGTGACTACCAACGCAGCGGCTCCACCGATCAAGACACGCAATGTCGGACGTAGCACCGGTGCGCCACCGAGTTTGGCACCTAAAACTCCGGTGACCGCCAGGGCGAGCAAAACCGCCACGAAAGTCACCGGAATCTTCAATTCACCGGGCAGGAATACGGCCGTGGCAAAAGGCAGCACCGCACCGCTGAGGAAAGCAATGGCCGAGGCGATGGCCGCATGCCACGGACTGAGCACTTCGTCTGGATCGAGATTTAGTTCGGCCTCCAAATGCGCTCTCAGCACATCATGCTCGGTCAGCTCGACAGCTACCTGTGCCGCGGTTTGGGCACTCAATCCCTTGTCCTGATAGAGCTGGGTTAATTCTTCGAGCTCGGCTTGGGGCGTGTCGCGCAGTTCGGCCCGTTCCTTGTCGATCAGCGCCCGCTGAGAATCTGCGGCGCTGGCGACCGACACGTATTCACCAAGGGCCATGGAGATCGCTCCACCGATCACCGCCGCTGCGCCAGCGGCGAGGATCGGGGCGTTGGCAGTCGTGGCGCTGGCAACACCAACGACCACGGCGGCAACCGAGACGATTCCATCATTAGCCCCGAGTACGCCCGCGCGTAGCCAATTGAGCCGTTCGGTCACCCCGGAATCATGCGGTTCGATTCCGTGCTCGATATTCTCTACGTCCATGAGCGACAGTCAACCACTAGTCCACCTGCCATTGCCAGCCTGGAGAGCCTCGGCATTTGTTATTTTCTAGTTGCAGGTGCTTTATGCGGAGACCGGATTGGGATCAGTAGTAACAGGCCGAGCAGAAGCACCAACAAAATTCCAAGAATGCCGTAGCGCTGCGCCTGGCCGCTTTCCACGAAGGGGGTGGCAAGCGCAATGGAGAGCCCAAAGAGCATTGGTGCCAAGAAGGACACCGCACGTCCGGTGGTCGCGTAGAGGCCGAAGAGTTCACCTTCGCGCCCTTCGGGGATCATTCGGGAAAGGTAGGAGCGCGAGGCTGATTGCGCCGGGCCCACGAATAGGGTGAGCAACAAGCCGAAGATCCAGAATCCGGAGGCGCCGGGGGAGAGGAACACACCTGCTCCGGCAACGAGCAAGCCAATGAGCGAGCCGGTGATTACCGCTTTCGGGCCGATCACGTCATCGAGTCGACCGCCGATGACCGCGCCTAGGGCGGCGACCATATTGCCCACAATCGCGAAGATGATCACCTCGGTGAGGGTGAACCCGAAGGTTCCAGCGGCGATCACCCCGCCGAAGGTGAAGATCGCGCTGAGCCCGTCGCGGAATACTGCCGAAGAACCCAGGAAGAAGAGCAGATTGCGGTCTTCTCGCCACAGGCCCACGATGCGGCCCCACAACACCTTGTAGGACTGCGATAACGGAATCTTCGTGGAAACCGTGGCAGCGCTTTCGGGGATCACGAAAAAAAGCGGCAGCGCGAAGATCAAGCACCACAGGGCGCTGAACACCGCAACCCAGCGCAAGTTCAGCGAGTCGACCGTATTCGTTCCGGGCCAGTCGACGATTGGCTCCACAAATCCGAAGAGCACCAGGGCGAGCGCCAAAATACCACCGACGTATCCCATGCCCCAGCCGAAGCCGGAGACCTTGCCGACGGTGGAGCGCGTTGAAATCTGGTTCAGGACTGCGTTGTAGTTCACCCCGGCGAATTCAGAGAACAACGACAGGGCCGCAATGATCCCGACGCCAAGGTACAGGTATCCTGGATCCGGGTAAACGAAGAAGCCGGCTGCGCAGACCACCACCAGCAGCAAGGTATTGACGATGATCCAGAGTTTGCGCCGCCCGGAGGCATCGGCCCGGAGTCCGGTTACCGGAACCAATAAGGCGATCAGCAAACCTGCGATCGATAGGGCTTGAGAGAGCACTAAGGATGAGTGGTCGGTATCGCCGAAAAGTTCACTGGTCAGATAGACGGTGAACACGAAGGTGATCATGACGGCATTGATCGCCGCTTGGCCCCAATCCCAGCTTGCCCAAGCCCAAGTGTATTTATTGAGCCACTTGTCACCGCGTTGGTTTACCGCCGGTTCAATATTCGATCCCATGTGGGCATCGTACAGGTTTGCGGTGATCGGAAAATGAATTCGCTGGCGCATATTCCAGTGTCGGAATTCATGGCGATGTTCTCCGGTGGCGCAATTGCTCCCCGAAGCGCACAACATTGAATAAAATCCCGCTCTGGACTGATAAAATTGCGTAGCGGACATTTAATGTTCGTCGGACTCTGGCCCCTTGTTCAGTCGACAGAGGAATCGTGTGTTAATAATTCTCATTGCACTCTTTGCAACCGCGGCGTTGTCACCCATGCTATTCAGGGTGCTAAGAAGAAACGCCTTTTATGTAGTGGCGATTGTTCCTGCAGTGGGTTTTATTTGGCTCCTAACACGCATGCCGGCAGTTCTGGCAGCAGACCCGACGTTATCGTCCGGTGCGCCGAACGCCCCGCCTTCCTTGAGCATCGACTGGATCCCGGGCCTGAACATCGGGCTGAACTTCCGCATGGATGCCCTAGCTGCGAGCATGCTCTTGCTGATCCTCGGCGTTGGCGCACTGGTTCTGATCTACTGCGGACGCTATTTCAAGAACGATGACCCGCAAATCGGTGCCTTCGCCGCCAAAATGGTCGCCTTCGCCGGCGCCATGACCGGTCTGGTGACCGCCGATGACGTCATCATCATGTTCATCTTCTGGGAAATCACCTCGGTGCTTTCCTATCTGCTCATCGGTTTCAGCCAGCACCTGATCACCGCGCGACGCTCGGCGATGAACGCGCTGATCGTGACGACCTTCGGTGGTTTGGCCATGCTCGGCGGGCTGCTGATGATTGGCGCCCAAACCGGCAGCTACCGACTCTCCGAGTGGATCGAGCAGTCCGAGCAACTGGTAGCAACTGGAATGTTCGTTGATGTGGCCATCGCGTTGATTCTGCTCGGAGCCATCTCCAAGTCTGCGCTGGTTCCCTTCCACTTCTGGTTGCCAGGGGCAATGGCGGCACCGACTCCGGTCTCCGCATATCTCCACGCCGCGGCAATGGTCAAGGCCGGCGTCTACCTCGTCGCCCGACTGGCTCCAGGATTCTCCGACACTTCTTTCTGGGTGCCCCTCACGGTGGGCATCGGTGTGCTGACCATGCTCATCGGCGGCTACCGCGCGCTGAAACAATATGACCTGAAGCTAATCCTCGCGTTCGGCACCGTCTCTCAACTTGGTTTCATCATCGCGATCTTCGGCTTCGGCACCGCCGAAGCGGCCTTCGCCGCATTGGCGTTGACGCTGGCCCATGGTTTGTTCAAGGCGACCTTGTTCCTCACCGTGGGCATCATTGACCACAACACCGGTACCCGTGACATCCGCAAGCTTTCGGGCCTGCGGCGCAGCATGCCGGGTCTGGCGCTGATCGCCGCTATCGCCGTCGCATCGATGGCGGGAATCCCGCCATTATTCGGATTTGTCGCCAAGGAGGCCGTCTACGAATCCGCCTTGCATCTTGACACTGCTTGGGGAATATTCGCGCTGATCGGCTTGGTTATGGGTGCCGCACTGACCATGGCATATTCCTTGCGCTTCCTCATCGGGGCCTTCGGCGTGAAACCGAAGATCGCCGGCGAGACCACCTATAAGCGTCCCTCGCTGATCTTCCTGAGCCCCTTGCTGGTCTTGACCTTGTGCACCCTCGGGCTGGGGGTCTACCCGAAACTCATTGAACCGCTGATCGCCCACTGGTCGCTATTGCAGGGGGGACCGGGCCAGATGCATCTGATGCTTTTCGCCGGCTTCAACCCGGCCTTGGGGCTGAGCGCCATCTCGGTCATCGTAGGTATTTTGTTCTTCTGGCTGCGTAAGCGCACCGATACCGGAGCACCGTTGCGGCGCAACATGATTTCCGCCGAGGAAATTTACCGCGGCAGCATCAATGTGCTGGACCGCGTCGCCATTTGGACTACCGGTCGCACCCAGCGTGGTTCGTTGTCCTTCTACTTGGGCGTGATCCTCATGGTCGTGCTCATCTTGCCGCTGTCAATCGCGTTGACCGTCGAAACTCCGTGGCCCACGAATTGGGTCATCGCCGATCATCCGGCCCAGCTGGTCATCGGCGCGATCATCATCACCGGTTGCGTGATCGCCATCGTGGCGCCGAAGCGTTTCATGGCGGTGCTGATGGTCTCGGTGACCGGCTATGGGATGGTCGCAATCTTTGCCTTGCAAGGTGCCCCGGATCTGGCGCTCACTCAGCTTTTGGTGGAAACCATTGTGCTGGTTTCCTTCGTGCTGGCGCTGCGCGCCCTGCCGAAACGCCTCTGGGTTGGCCTGACCGAGATCAAATGGGGGCGGGCGGTGCTAGCCATCGCGCTGGCGATCATGGTGGTGTATATCGCTATCGCAATGATGGCCGCACGCACCGAAGCCCCGATCTCGCTTGCCTACCCGGACCTGGCCTACTACGAGGGCTTCGGCGAGAACATCGTGAACGTGACGCTGGTCGACATCCGCGTCTGGGATACCTTCGGGGAGATCACCGTGCTGGCAGCTGCGGCCACGGGCGTGGCCTCGCTGATCTTCGCCGGCCGGAGCTTCGGACAGCGAGTGCGCGCCCACCAGGTTGCCCCGGGAAGCATCGACCGCGGCTCTGAAGCCATGGGCGACCAGAGGAGCAAGGAAGTCGGTTTGCGGGTGGCGCGACGTTTCGCAACCTCCACCAACCAAGACTGGCTGATGGCCGGCAACACGCTGGTGGCCGAACGGCGATCGATCATTTTTGAAATTGTTACCCGGCTGGTATTCCACACGGTGCTGTTGCTGAGCGTGTATGCACTGATCGCAGGCCACAACGCCCCAGGTGGTGGATTCGCCGGAGGCCTGATCGCGGGTCTGGCTTTGACCATCCGCTACCTCGCCGGTGGACGCGTAGAACTTTCCGAATCGATGCGCGTTGCACCGGGGATGCTGATCGGTGGAGGCCTTGCACTAGCGGGAATTGCAGGGGTGATTCCGCTGCTCTTCGGCGACCCGATCTTCACCACCTACGTATGGGAATTCTGGCTACCGATCTTTGGCGAACATAAGTTCGTCACCTCAACGATTTTTGATATTGGAGTGTATCTGGTGGTCCTTGGCCTCGTACAGGACGTCTTGCGCTCACTGGGCAGCGAAATTGATGAGCTGTCCGAGGGACGCTCACCGATCGAACAACACGATGTCACCCACGCCGCAGCTTCGGGGGTCGGACGATGAGCGTAAATATTACCTTCCTGGTGATTACCGGTGTGCTGTTGGCCGCCGGTTTCTACCTGGTCCTAGAACGTACTCTGACCCGCGTGCTGCTGGGCATCATGCTGTTGGGCAACGGGGTGAACCTGCTGATCCTGACCAGTGGCGGGCGCCGCGGGGTAGCGCCACTGTTTGATTCGAGCCTTGACCCGAACGAGTACTCCGATCCGCTACCGCAGGCATTGATCCTCACCGCCATCGTGATCACCTTCGCGGTGACCGCATTCCTGCTCGCGATGATCTATCGTTCTTGGGCACTGACCAGCGCTGATGTGGTGGCCGACGATACCGAAGATATCAAGGTTTCGCTGTCCACGGCATATGACGAAGAAGAAGATTCACCGGTAGCCGAAGACACGACAGAATTCGTCGATGAAGAAGGCCGACCGATTAGAGAAGGGGAAGAGTAAACATGGAATTTCTCGAACTCTCCCCACTGGCTGTCCTACTGCCGATATTCGGTGCAGGCGCAGCGTTCCTGGCCCGCCGCCGCCTACGTGTTCAGCGGCTGATCACGATCGGCATCCTCTGCCTGACGCTGGTCCTCGAAGCCGGAATGGTGGCAGCGGTGTGGGGCGGCGAAAGCTATGCCATCCACATTGGCGGTTGGGATTCGCCCTTCGGCATCGCGCTGATGGTCGATGGCTTCAGCTCCTTCATGCTGCTGATCTCTACCTTGGTGTCTCTCGCGGTGTTGTTCTACGCGACCAGCCAGGGTCTGGCCGATGGCGATGAGCCGGGACCGGTGTCCGTCTTCCACCCGGCCTACCTGATTCTGCTTGCCGGCGTGTCCAACGCCTTCCTCGCCGCGGATCTATTCAACCTGTACGTCGGCTTCGAAATCCTGCTGACCGCCAGTTACGTGCTGCTAACCCTTGGCGGTACCGCAGAACGCATCCGTGCCGGTACCACCTATGTGGTGGTTTCGGTGGTCTCCTCGGTGATCTTCTTGATGGCTATCGCCATGATCTATGCCGCGACGGGTACCGTGAACATGGCAGACCTGGCCGTGAAGCTCCCCGAACTGGACCAGGGCCCGCAGCTGATCCTGCACGTGCTGCTACTGATCGCCTTCGGCATTAAAGCCGCCGTCTTCCCGCTCTCGCTCTGGCTGCCGGACTCCTATCCAACCGCGCCGGCTCCGGTCACCGCGGTGTTCGCCGGGCTGCTGACAAAGGTTGGGGTGTATGCGATCATCCGTACCGAAACCTTGTTGTTCCCCGGTGGGTCGGTCAATGCGGCGCTGCTGGTAGTAGCGGCGCTGACCATGGTCATCGGTATCCTTGGTGCGCTGGCCCAGACGGACCTCAAGCGTATGCTTTCGTTCACGCTGACCAGCCATATTGGCTATCTGATCTTTGGTGTAGCCGTGGGCGGACCGCTGGCTATCGCCGCGACCATCTACTACGTGGGCCACCACATCATCGTGCAGACCTCGCTGTTCATGGTCGCCGGGCTCATTGAACGCCGGGCCGGCAGCGCGAACGTGACCAAACTCGGATCGCTGGCCAAGCTGTCTCCGACGCTTGCCTTGCTCTTCTTCATTCCAGCCATCAACCTCGGCGGCATTCCACCCTTCTCCGGATTCCTCGGGAAGTTTGGTCTGCTGCATGCGGCGTCTTCTGAGGCAGACACCTTGACTTGGGTTGTCATTGGCGCCGGGTTGCTGACCAGTTTGCTTACCCTGCTCGCGATTATTCGTGTGTGGGCGCGTATGTTTTGGCGCCGTGCAGCGGATGCCGAGGTGCCGAACGCACAACTGGTTGCCGAGTCGACCCGGGTTCTAGAACATGCCGCGGCAGGTGGCGCTGAGTCACCGCATCTGGGCAGGAAGCTTGCCCGTGAGCTGGAATCCGAATCGCTGCCCTGGGGCATGCGCTATGCGACAGGATCGCTAGTTGCCGCCGGCATCGCACTGACAATTTTCGCTGGACCGATCTTCGCATTCTGCGAACGCGTGGCCGCCGAATTGATCGCACGTGAACCATTCATCAACGCAGTACTACCGTTGAGTTAGGAGGCGGACAGATGCCGAATAAGAATCTCATACATCGTGACCAGCGCATCGACGATGCGCTAGACACTTCCGGTGTCCGCCACCGTGCCACCTTCAAGCAGGAGTGGCCGTTGCTCCTGCTTCTCATTTTCGTGTGGGGTGCACTGTGGCAGGACTTCTCGGCCGGGAACCTGTTGTTTGGGGCGATTATTTCCATCGTCATCGTGAATCTTTTCCCGCTGCCGCCGGTGGTGCTTCCCGGACGAATAAACCCTTGGTATTGCCTGAAGCTCTTCATCTGGTTCATCGGGCAGGTAGTCGTCGCTAGCGTCCAGGTCGCGCGAGTTGCGATACTACGCGGTAAAAATGCGCGTAGCGCGGTGATCGCTGTGCCCCTGCGGACCGAATCCGACTTGATTGTCATGACCGTGGGCCACGTGCTGACCTTGATCCCAGGTTCGTTTGTGGTGGATGTGGACCGCAGCAGTTCTACCTTGTACCTGCACTATCTTGATGTGAATAGCGACGAGGAAGTAGAAAAAGCTCGAGCGAATATCCACGATATTGAACGCCGCTTGATCATGGCTATCGGAAGCCCCGACGAATACGAAGCGATCAAGAATGAATGCGGTTCGGATTTCTCTAGCAGGAAGCCCAAGAAATGATTGAAATAGCTGTTTGGATTGGCGGAGTGATGTTGGCGCTGGGCTCCATCGCTTGCCTGTGGAGGGTTTTCAAAGGCCCCTCGATTCTCGACCGGGTACTCGCCCTTGATGTCATGCTGTTGATCATTTCCAGTGCGCTGTGCCTGGACATGGCGCTAAACCGACACACGGATTACCTGCTGTTCACGGTGGTTGCCTGCACCCTGGGATTCATCGGCTCGGTTACCGTGTCACGGTTCGTCTCGGATCAGAGGAACGCCTAGTGGATACATTTCTCGAAGCACTCGCTGCGGTCCTGCTGGTACTTGGTTCTTTGATGTCGCTAATCGCCGGAATAGGCTTGATCACTTTTCCGGATCTACTTTCGCGCATGCATGCGGCCACCAAGCCACAAGTACTGGGCTTCTTATTGCTGTTCGCCGGGCTCATCATCCATTTGCGCAGCTGGGCTCTAATTCCAGTCTTTGTTCTGGCTTGGGGGTTGCAACTGTTGACTGCTCCGGTATCGGCGCACATGATCGGCCGAGCCGGTTATCGCACGAAGCACGTTGCGAAAGAAACCTTGTATGTTGATGAACTCAAACAGGTCATCAGCAATCATTCTCAGACAACCGGAACGACCGGAGCGGTGCCGCAAGCGAAAATTGCGCAGACCGACGAATCCGAGAATTCCTAAGTCTGATTAAACATTTGTGGGGCAGGCCAGAGGGCCCGCCCCACAAATGGAATTTCACAATGTTACTTGCTGAACTTCTTCATGGCCTTGTTGGTGCCGCGATCAGCCAAAACCTGGATAATCGATGCGACCACGGCCGAGAATATAGCGAACCCTAGAGCCTGGCGGATACTTGCTTCTGCCGCTGCTTCCTTGCCGTGACGTGGCGCGTCATTTCCGGTGAAGCCCTTCCAGACCTTGTCTACCAGTCGACTTCCAAGCATTCCTGCTCCCATTGAAATTCCAAGGGTTACAAGCTTCTGCACTGAGTTCATTGGGACCTCTCATTTGCGTCGTAAGGTTTAGTTCTGTAGCCCAGCATACCTGCGGTATGGTGGTTGAGCAGTAATCATTCCGACAGGGGAGCGTCATGCCGTTCGCGGTGCAAGACGCTGAGAGTGCGATAGATCGCAGACCCTCGAACCTGCTCCGGCTAGTACCGGCGAAGGAAGTCGAGCATCTCGGATGCGGATCATGGCGCGCAATTAAACGCCCACGAGTCCGTACATCTCCCCTCCTTACCCAGGAGGACAAACCTTATGAACGTTGCACCAGCAACTACACGCGCCAGCTGGCGCGTGGTCGACATCGTCGTGGCCTCGGTAATCGCGGTTGCCTCGGGTGTTATTTTTTGGGCCTGGAACGCCGGATACGGATTAGTCAGCCTCGCATTCGTGGCTTTCCCTCCGGCAAGCGCCTTCGTATCTGGCATGTGGCTTTTCCCTGCGGTGCTCGGCGCGCTGATTATCCGCAAACCCGGTGCCGCGCTGTATTGCGAGATCCTCGCCGCCGTTATTTCGGCTTTGCTAGGTTCTCAATGGGGACTCGCGGTGCTGTTCTCCGGCTTGATCCAGGGACTCGGCGCCGAAGTGGTCTTTGCCGCCGTGAGATATCGCCGGTGGAACCTGCCGGTGGCCCTTCTTGCAGGATTAATGTCGGGCATTTTCGGCGGTATCGGGGAAGCCTACCTGCTAGGTTATTTCGCAGAATACACCGAGGCGATGAAGCTCTTCCATGTAGTTGCTATGGGCATCTCTGGTCTGGTCATTGCGGGACTACTGTCGTGGCTGGCAACTCGTGCCTTGGCGAAGACCGGCGCCTTAGGCGCGTTGGCTAGCCGATCGGCACACCTTGAAAGTACGTTGCGCGGTGTCTGAGTTGAGTTCTTCGACTACCGAAGCCGTTGCCGGGCACCTCGGTGGTCGCGGCTTTGAGATCAAGGCCGAAAATTTTGGGTGGCATCATGCCGAGCGTTCAGAGCCAGCGCTCAGCGGATTGAACCTGCTTATACCGGCCGGTCAGAAGGTGCTGTTGCTGGGCCCATCCGGTGCCGGTAAATCAACGCTGCTCCACGCCTTGGCCGGGGTTCTAGAAATAGACGAACGGCAGCAAGCCACCGGTGAACTTCAGATTCAGCGGCAGAATGCCTTTGCCCGTCGTTTCCCCGTCGGATTGATGCAGCAAGATCCCGAGACACAGATCGTCCAAAGCCGGGTCGGTGATGATGTCGCCTTCGGCGCGGAAAATCTTGGAATGGCTCCCGAACTGATCCGTTCGAGAATCCCCGAGGTGCTTCGCGCCGTAGGGCTTGGGAATCTCGATCTGGCGCACCGCACCCAAGAACTCTCCGGAGGACAGAAGCAGCGTTTGGCCTTAGCGGGAATTCTTGCGATGGGTCCCGGTCTGATGCTCCTGGACGAACCCACCGCAAACATTGACCCATCGGGAATCGAACCACTGCGCGATGCCGTGATCGCCGCCGCTAATGACACCGGCGCGACACTGCTCGTGGTGGAACACCGTTTGCAGGCCTGGGCGGAACACGTAGATCGCGTACTTGTCCTGGCGCCGGGTGGCGGGATCGCCCATGACCTCGCGCCACGGGCGCTCTTTGAGAATGAACAGATTCGCCGCGAATTGGCCTCGTCGGGCATTTGGATTCCGGGTTACGTTCCGCACACTGACCCTATCGGCTCACGTGTGGGGCAGGAGCTGCTCGGTACCGTGAAACTACGCGCGGCACGCAATGCTCAGGCGGAACGCACAGCGGAAACTAATATGCAGTTGCATGCCGGGCAAGCCTTGGTGATTCACGGAGAAAATGGTGCAGGAAAATCCACCTTGGCCCTGACCATAGGAGGATTACTTGAGCCTTCTGCAGGCCGGGTTGAGGCTAGCGACGCCCTGGCAGATGGGTTGGGCCGGTACCCATTCCAGTGGCGGGCAGGGGCTTTGGTTGCACGGATCGGTTCGGTTTTCCAAGAACCGGAACATCAATTCGTCACGCAAAGTGTTCGCGAGGAATTGGCATTCGCTCCCACCCGCGCCCGCTTGGCTGGGGTGGCGGATGAGAAGTATGTTCCAGAGCAGATAACGCTGCGGGTCGATGAACTGCTGCACCGTCTGGGGCTGACCCATCTGGAAGATGCCAACCCGTTTACGCTCTCCGGCGGCGAGAAACGCCGGCTTTCCGTAGCGACGGTACTGGCGGCCTCCCCAGATGTGTTGATCTTGGATGAACCCACCTTCGGCCAGGACGCTAATACGTGGCGGGAACTGGCCAACATCCTGATCGAGGCGCTTGAAGCGGGTATCGCCGTTGTCGCAGTGACTCACGACGAGGATTTTGCACACGCACTCAACGCGGAGCAGATCGTTTTGACCCGCGACCAATCGGGTGCCGAACTGGAACAGGTAAGACAGGGGACGATGCTCGACGCACCCTTGGGGCGAAGCTGGCTGGCCAAAATTAATCCGTTGGCCAAGCTGGGTGCGGTAGCCGGGGCAACTTTGCCCTTGATCTCGACTATCGACTGGATCTCTGCCTGCGTGGTTATCCTTGCCACGCTCTTCGCCTTGCCGCTGGCAGGGCTCCGTTTGGGTGCATTCATGCGCCGGGGCTGGCCATTAATTGTTGCTGGAGCCCTCGCTGCCTGGGGAATTGCCCTGGTGGGAGAAGATTCCGGAGAGACATTGCTCAATCTCGGGATACTGAGCATTACCGAAGGATCGGTGAGCGCCGGGGTAGCGACCGGGTTACGCACCTTGGCGCTCGCGGTGCCAACGGTGCTCTTGCTCAGCTCCACGAACCCCAGCGACCTAGGCGGTGCCCTGGCTCAACAGTTAAAGGTTCCTCACCGATTCGTCCTGGGAGCCCTGGCCGGGATGCGTTTGCTGGGGTTGCTGGTTGAGGAATTTACGACCCTGACCTTAGCCCGCCGGGCGCGAGGAGTCGGTGATCTTCGTTCACCTGTCCAACGGGTGAAAGCGAAGCTAGGGCAAGTGCTGGCGCTGTTGGTGCAAGCATTGCGACGCGCCGGAAGGCTCGCTGTGACCATGGAAGCCAAAGGCTTTGGCACGGGACCACGTACCTGGGTGCGCGCCGCGACTTTCACTTGGCTTGACGGTACGGTGCTGGCCACCGGAGTACTACTCGGTATCCTGGCTATCGGTGCCGCCCTGTGGGCGGGCACCTTCAACCTGGTTTGGAGTTAACGCACAGAATCGCTGAGGTCGCTGAGCTCCGCGTGGAGCTCAGCGTCCAAGCGTAGTGGTTTGGCATCGAGGGTATGAACCGGAGTGAGCAGTCGCACCGAAGAAACCAGCCAGACCCCGTCCGCCTGATAGAGGTCCTCCGGGCGGAGCGGACCATAGCCCAGCTCCCAACCGTATTGTTCCGCCGCATCGAAGATCGCGCTTTGGGTAGTGCCGGGCAGTATGCCAGTTTCCAGCATCGGGGTGAGTAGCCGTTTGGTGTCACCATCGCGTTGGGCAATGAGCACGGTGGAGGTCGGGCCCTCCAAAACCACGCCGTCGGACGAGGTGAAGATGACGTCCTGGGCTCCGTGCTTGTGGGCGAAACGCAAAGCCGCCATATTCACTGCATAAGACAATGTTTTGGCGCCCATCAGCAGCCAAGGGGCACGCTCGGCAAGCTTAGAATCGTAGCCGCGATCGAGCAGCAGGACGTCGATTCCCGTCTCGCGCTGATCTTTGCCCAATTGCGGGGAGGGGGCTACGGTGACCCAACACAGTGCCTGCTCGGCGTCGGTGGCTGCACGGGAAACCACGAGCTTGACCACAGCCTCTTCGGCGCCGCCATCCGCGTCGAAGTCGGCCACGGCGGTATCGATGGCCGCGCGCCAACGATGCTCGTCGGGAATGCTGAGATCGCAGGCTTCGGCAGAAATTGCCAGACGGGCCAGATGCGCTTCCATTTTGCGCACGGCTTGATTGGTGTAGAGCATCGACTCGAACACACCATCGCCTCGAGTCACGCCTTGGGCGGTTACTGGAAGTTGCGGTGCATTAATATCTGCCAAGCGCCCGGCAGGATACGCCGGATCAAGGAATACGAGTGAGCTCATAGTTCAAGATTATCGAAACTTTGCCGCAGTACGCGCCAATGGGTGCTTCAAACACGGGCAAGTCGCCACGGATTGGATAGTCTAAGTCAAGTAGTTTGGCGTGCTGACTGCGTCAAAGGCGCTAAATTCATCAAAGAAAAAGAGAGCGGAGCGTGTCTAGATGTTGCCTAGCGGCGAATTATTGCTTCAGATTGGTGCCGTCCTGTGGCCAATTGCCGTTGCAATTGACATCATTGTGCGCTTCGTGATGATTGGCATCGTCCCCGGAAACCGCCGTCCAACAACCGCCATGGCTTGGCTATTGGCGATTTATTTCATTCCCGTGGCGGGGCTGGCAGCCTACCTGCTTTTTGCGAACCCGAGGCTTTCGCGTCGTCGTTTGGAGAAGCAGCGTCGAGCCAACGAGAGCATTATGAATGCCACGTCCCACATGCAGCTTCCCGAAGAGTTCCATTCCTCCGAAGAGTGGGTGGAATCGGCGGTTGCACTCAATCGCAAGCTTGGGGCGTTCCCGCTTGACGGAGGGAACAACGTCGAGGTGCTTTCCAATTACAAGCAGTCCCTCGAATCTATGCGCCAGGCCATCGAACAGGCCCAGCGCTACGTGCACATTCAGTTCTACATCATGGGCGATGATGAAGAGTATGTCGGTCCGGTCCTAGAGGCTTTGGAAGCCGCCGCACGCCGCGGTGTGAATGTCCGTCTGCTCTTCGACCATCTAGGTACCCTGCGGGTGTCTGGATACCGGGATTTGAAGAAGCGGCTGCGCAACTCCGAAATCGAATGGCGCGCAATGCTGCCCATCGACCCGATCGGCCGACGCTGGCGACGCCCGGATCTGCGCAACCACCGCAAGATCCTCGTCGTGGACGGTGCAGTCGCGTTCACCGGCAGCCAGAATCTGATTGAACCGGGTTATAAACGCGAATCCGCTCACGCTGTAGGCCGTGAATGGGTCGAGATGATGCTGCGCGTAGAGGGTCCGCTGGTGCGCAGCTTGGATGTCACCTTCGCGACCGATTGGTGGCAGGAAGATGACGCCTCCGATGTCCTGTCGGATTTGACTGAAGCTTCGCATCCGCTGTCGCAGGCCGATCAACCCGGAACAACTCTCGCGCAGGTATTGCCGAGTGGGCCGGGGTACGAATCCGAGAATAACTTGCGGCTTTTCAATACCTTGATGTATTCGGCCACCGAACGATTGAAAATCACGAGTCCGTATTTCGTGCCCGACGACTCGCTGCTCTATGCCATTACAACCGCTGCGCAACGCGGCGTCGAAGTCGATCTTTTCGTCTGCGAAAAAGGAGACCAGTTCCTGGTGCATCACGCTCAGCAGTCGTACTATCAGCAGCTTCTGCAAGCCGGCGTGAGAATCCACCGCTACCCGGCCCCGATGGTTCTGCACACGAAATGCTTCACCGCCGACAATGATGTCGCCGTGGTCGGCTCCTCGAATATGGATATGCGGTCATTCAGCTTGAATATGGAAATTTCGGTGATGATGCTTGGCCCGGAGATCGTCGACGCGGTGAACCAAGTGCAAGATCACTACCGCGAAATTTCTTCGGAGCTGACCTTGAGCGAATGGCGCCGCCGGCCGCGCCTGCAACGCTGGATCGACAATGTGTGCCGGTTGACCGCTACCTTGCAGTAATTCGCGAGGCCTAATCCCGCACCGGGAATTCTGTGCCGAGCGCGGAAAGCACTCCCACCGATTTGGTAAGCACTTCTTCCCATTCCTCTTGCGGATCGGAATCGGCGGTGATGGCACCGCCAAGTCCGAGGCTCAGTTCCCAGCCATCGGCGGAGAACCGGTCGCAGACCAAAGTGCGGATTACGACCGAAAAATCGGCCGATCCATCGTAGCCAAGATAGCCCACCGCGCCCGAGTAAAGCCCACGGGGGCGTTGCTCTTCTAATTCGTCGAGGATCGCCATGCTCGAAAGCTTTGGCGCTCCGGTCATCGATCCGGGCGGGAAGGCTTCGCGCAGCGCAAGTGCCGCGTCTTGGCGATTGCGCAATCTGGCGTCGATGGTGGAGACCATTTGATGAACCGTCGAATAGGTTTCCACTGCGCACAGGCGTTTGACGGATACCGTGCCGGGCAGGGCATAGTGCGATAAATCGTTGCGCAGCAGATCTACGATCATGATGTTTTCGGCGCGGTCCTTCGGGTGCGTGGCCAAGTCGTGGGCGAGCGCTAGGTCCTCCGGTTCGCTTTTGCCGCGGGGGCGGGTTCCTTTGATCGGTTCGGCACGAAGTTTGCCCTGCGCGTCCAAGCTCAGAAATCTTTCCGGCGAGATGCTTGCGACTTCGAGATCGGCCAGGCGCAGATAGTGCGCAAAAGGGGCGGGGCTTGATTCGCGCATCCGGCAGTACGCCTCGAAAGGCGAGAATTCTTCGCTCCGGCTTTTCAACACCGTGGTGAGGCAGGCCTCGTAGGTGTTTCCCTCAAAAATTTGTTGCTGCACCGTCCGGACCTTGTGCTGGTACCCGTTGGCGGAATCTGCGCATTCAAAGGCCAGCGGGGGTAGGGGGGAGGCATGGCGAACCCCGGCAAGAGCGGCAGCCTTGATGATCTCGCGTAGCTGAGCTACCCGATCGGTGGAGCAGTGCAGCATCATCCGATGCAGCCGGTGGTCAACGACCAGCACCGCGTCGGGGCGGAAGAACTGCGCGTCGGGCCGTGGACTGCCATCTGCCAATAAGACGGTACGATCTTGCGCGCCGAGCTCACGGTTCAATTCATAACCCAGATAGCCCACCCATTGAGGCATCGGATAGTCGCAGGCCAACTCCGGTTGCTGGGGCCACAAGCGGTGAAGAGCGGTAAAGAACTCAGCACCCAGATGCACCGTGGCCGAGCCGATCCGGACCACAGTTTTGTGCGCTGCGCTCGAAAGAATTGGGGCGTCCGGATCCAGCGCCAGGGCAAGCACCGAGTACCTATTGCGATCCAACGGATCGCTGAGTCTATGGCTCGTTGATTCCAGCAATGCTGCCGTGGACAGGGAAGATGCTAAGGCCTCAAACAGGGACGCTACATCCACCGGTGCCGCGAAGGTCTCCTGGAGCGCTGGCGCCCCCAAAATTCCATTGTGGGGGAGCAAGCGCTGCAGAGCAGTTGGCAGGAATCGCTGTGCGCCGCGCAGCTGTTCGCTCGGGCTTTGCTCGGCTGCGCCGTTGAGGATGATGGTGGCGTGATCTTGCGGGGCTTCGGTTTCGAGATAGGAGCTTTCCTGCGCGGCCCACTGCTGCCAGTAGGGGCGGTAGGTTTCGCCATCTCGTGCCAAGGCCCGTTCGCGGCGCAGCGACGTCGGTGCCTCCAACCAGATGCTCACATCCACGTAGTCGCGTGCGACGGCTCCGCCAGCGCCAACTCCTTCGATGATGAGAACTCGACCGGGGGCAAAGGTGCGCGGTTGCGCGAATTGGTTCGTTTCCCAATCCCAGGTATTCCAAGAGACCTCGTGGCCTTGAGCTAGCTTAGGCAGGAGCTCAGCGTAGAGATTCCTGGCTTGGGCAAGCCCGTCCCATCCCGGGTACAGGTCTTCGAGGTGCAATATATCTGCAGTTGGGTTGGCACCCAGCGCGGTGGCTAGCGCAGCTGCGAATTGTGTTTTGCCCGCTCCGGAACGACCGTCGAGGGCAATAATGTATGGTCTAGCGGTTTCCACGGGAGGCGATGTTACTCCGCACATAATCGACGAGGGCGGGCAGGCTGGCAGCGATCATCTTCCAAGTTTCCCTGAAATCTCCGGCGTCGCCATACCAAGGGTCGTAGACACCCTGGCTGTCGTGGGGCTCATTGGCGCTAGCCGGATCGAAAGACCTGAACATGCGTAGCAGCGGGCGACCTGCCTGGTCGATTTCGGCGAGATCCGGTACGAGGAATTCGAAGTGATCGGTGTCCATCGCCAACACCAGATCCATTTGTGCCAGTTCTTCGCCGGTGACCTGTTGCGCCACATGCCCGGACGCGTCCAAGCCATGGGCGCGAAGGGTGTTCGCCGCGCGTGGGTCGATGGGATTGCCGACCTCCCCGTCGGTAGTCGCTCTGGACGAGAGCTCGACTTCGGAGATTCCCGCGTCGCCTAACGCATTCTTGAGCATGTACTCGGCCATAGGCGAACGGCAGATGTTTCCCGTGCACACGATCATTATCCGGAACATGTCATTAGTCTAGGCACAAGTGGGGCTAACCTTCGAGAGCTACGCGCCCTATTTATGAGAACAAAAAGGCAACGATTTTTCGATGCGCTTCGGTGCCGCGAACTCGCGCGGGGGCTAATGCAGGAAAAGCAGCAGGGCTGCCACGAAAATGAAGAGGGTGCCAAAGACCAGATTAAGGATTTTTGCTCCGCGTACAGTGGCGGTGAAGCGTTGGAAGGTACGCGCTGTGGCGGCGAAGAAGAACCACATCACCAAGATATCTACAAAGATGATCGTGCCGATGTAGATGGAATACTGCGGGAGAAGCGGTTCGTCGGGCCGAATGAACTGCGGTGTGAACGCCAGGAAGAACACAATGGCTTTGGGGTTCAGCAGATTCACTAGAATCCCGCGCCGAACCATCGCCCAGCGGCCTACGGCACTGCTTTGGGTGGTGCCGTCCGAGGCAACATCTGGTTTCGAGAGAATCATTCGGATGCCCAAATACACCAGATAGGCCGCGCCGGCATAGCGCACCATGGCGAAGATCGCCGGCGAACTGGCAACTAAGAGACCCACGCCGGCGGCAACAATGATCACATGGATGAGCAATGCGATTTGCTGGCCCAGGATTCCCCAGATGGACGATCGGAAACCAAGCCGCATCGCATTGGTCATCGTATTGATTGCGCCGGCGCCGGGAGTGAAGCTAATGACGATGCTCGCTCCGAGCAGGGAAATCCAAAGTGCAAGAGTCACTGGATCAGCTTAGATCGTTTTGGTCCCCAAAGCAGATTTGGCTTCATGGTGTGACACCACTTCGGCTCGGGCCGCGTCGACCCCGGCAACGACGCGGTTCATGAAGTCGGTAATGAGGGAAAGCTGCTCGGCATCGTAGTCGGCAATAATTTCGAGCATGTTCTTGCCTAGGGGCAGGAACATCTCTCTGCCTTCGCGGCGTGCTTTGTCGGTCATGGCGATGCGTACGACACGGCGATCCTTATCGGTACGTTGCCGCTCAATGAAGCCGATCTTCTCGAGCCGGTCAAGCATCGCGGTTGTTGCCGGCGAACTCAGCTGCAGCTCCCGGCTGAGATCACGCGGGGAGGGGAGGGTCCCGCGTATCTGATACTTCATGATGATCGAAAGCGCATTCATGTCCGTACGGTGGGTGCCGTGGATCGATCCGGTCGACTCGACGTATCGATCGGTCGCATGGCCGAATTCGCGCAAGAGCGCCACAAGCTGATGGTTTGTAGTCGTAGACATGGAGTTGATTGTATAGGTGATCTAATCATTCCATGATGGAACTACTTTCTGCTAGGCTGAACTTGTTCGACATTCTTTGCAAGTCCGTGTAACTGCGAAAAGGACCACACCGTGTCACACCTGAGAAAGCCAGAGTCGCCGTCAACTAAGAAAGCTGTAGGCGTGCGCCTGGTGGTGTACTCTTTGGTGATTTTGCTCTGGATGGCCATAGCGGCCGTGGGCGGTCCCACCTTTGGCAAGCTCTCCGAGGTCCAGACAAATGACCAAGTTGCCTTCCTTCCGGCAACGGCCGAAGCTACGCGAGCTCTCGAATGGCAAAACAAGTTCCGCACCTCGGATGCGATTCCAGCGGTGGTGCTCGTCACGAGCGAAACCGACCTGCCTGCCAGTGCCGGTGAGGATCTGGCGAAGCAGCTGACGGACTTTGCCTATCTTGATGGACAGGTCACGGGTCCCTTCATCTCCGAAGACGGGAAAGCCGTTGAACTGCTGGTGCCCGTGAGCTCAGAGGTCAAAGCGAATATTGGCGTCGATGAACTTCGGGCGACGCTGGAGCAGCTTATTCCCGAGGGTGCGACGGGTTATGTCACCGGTCCCGCTGGATTCAGCGCAGACCTCATCGAAGCCTTCGGCGGAATTGACGGGGTGCTCTTAGGCGTGGCTCTGGTGGCCGTTCTAGTCATCCTGCTCTTGGTCTACCGGTCAGTGCTCCTGCCATTTGCAGTATTGCTCACCTCGGTAGTGGCGCTCTGCGCGGCGATCGTCACTGTCTACTACATGGCCGATGCGCAGTGGATTAGCCTCGACGGGCAGTCGCAGGGAATTCTGTCCATTCTGGTGATCGGTGCGGCGACGGATTACTCGTTGCTCTTCGTAGCTCGGCATAAGGAAGCCTTGGCCGAGGGCCATGGCAAGTTGCAAGCGGTGGCCAAGGCCTGGCGCAGTTCCTTGGAGCCCATTGTTGCCTCCGGCGGCACCGTGACCGTCGGCCTGCTCTGCCTGCTGTTCTCCGATCTGAACTCGAACAAGGCGCTGGGGCCCATTGGGGCCAGCGGCATCATCTTCTCCATCATTGCCGCTCTGACCTTCCTGCCCGCAGTGCTTGGCCTGCTCGGACGGGCTGCTTATTGGCCATTCCCGCCCAAAGTCGCCCAGCACGGTGAGCATGCCGTGGTGAAAGAAGGGCTGTGGGGGCGCATCGCGAACTTCGTCGCGGCCCATCCGCGACCCATTTGGATCCTCACTTTGTTGGTTCTTGCCGCTGGTGCGCTGGGGATAACTCAGCTCAAGGCGCATGGTGTTCCGCAAAGCGAGCTGGTCATTGGCGGTTCGGAATCACGGGACGGACAGGCCGCGCTCGGTGAGCACTTCCCTGCGGGATCTGGTTCACCAGCCATCGCGGTGGTGAGCGAAGCCGATGCGGCCATAATTCTCGAAGATGTACTGGATGTCACCGGAGTGGACTCGGCTTACTTGCAGGCAGAAGACGGCGGTCCGGCCCTCGCCGAACGCGGTGCCGAGCCGCAGGTGATCGAGGGGCGCAGCCTGATCTCCATTACGTTGAGCGACGCTGCCGACTCGGATGAGGCCAAGGAAACCATTGGCGCACTACGCGACGCGGTTCATGCAGTTGACGCCGAGGCGCTGATCGGCGGAACCACCGCGACGCAGCTGGACACCGCCGATACTGCTTTGGCCGATTTGGTCAAGATTATTCCGCTGACGCTCATCGCGATCTTGATCATTCTGATGCTGTTGCTGCGTTCGGTGCTGGCGCCGGTGCTGCTGATCGTGACCACGGTTATCTCCTACGGAACTGCGATGGGCGTCAGTGCTCTGGTATTCAACGGCATTTTCAAGTTCTCCGGCGCGGACCCGGCGGTTCCCCTGTTCGGTTTCGTGTTCCTGGTGGCCCTGGGCGTGGACTACAACATCTTCTTGATGACACGCGTGCGTGAAGAGACCTTGAAGTATGGAACCCGCGAAGGCATGCGCCGGGGACTGAAAGTCACTGGCGGAGTGATCACCTCGGCAGGTGTAGTTCTGGCGGCGACCTTCGCGGCATTGGGAGTCGTTCCGATCATGTTCCTCGCCCAGCTTGGATTCATCGTGGCCTTCGGTGTCTTGCTTGATACCTTCATCGTTCGAAGCCTGCTGGTGCCAGCGCTCGTGGAGGAAATTGGACCGAAAGTCTGGTGGCCTTCGAAGCTAGCCAAGAAGGCCGACTAGCCCTCGACGTGTCTGAGATCTCTTGATTTGCGGACAATGGACGGACCCAGACGCTGGCTGGGTCCGTCCGAGGCCTGTAGAATGGAACTGTGCGCACCAGCAAGTGATTCGGTGATTCTCCCGAAAAGCTCGGTGTGCATTCGTCGACAGTTTAGATTTCCCTCTGATGATCTGCGCCGCAAAGCGCCTTTCTTCTCCCCAAGTTATCGGCTCAGATTACGCCTTTGACTTGTAGTGGACTTCCTCCTGGCTCGGCGAAACCAAACGCCGAAACCGGCGTGCGAATCAGAGAGAAAGTTTGAGCATGACTACAACTTTTAGCGCCCTTGGCGTGCCCGAAAACCTAGCGAACGTTTTGGCGAACTTCGGCATCGAAACCGCCTTCCCAATTCAGGAAGCAACGCTTCCCACCACTCTTGCCGGCGGCGACGTACTCGGCCGCGGACAGACCGGTTCCGGTAAGACCCTTGCCTTCTCGATCCCACTGGTAGCGCGCTTGGCGCAGCGTCCACAGCGTCGCAAGGCTCGCTTCCCACGAGCCTTAATCATGGCTCCAACCCGCGAGTTGGCCACCCAGATCGCCAAGGCAGTTGACCCACTGGCTGCAGCCTCCGGACTGCGCACCACCGTAATCTACGGTGGCGTGGCTCAGAGCCGCCAGGAGAAGGCCATGAACGAGGGCGTTGACATTGTCATTGCCTGCCCCGGTCGCCTCGACGATTTGATCAAGCAGAAGGTCGTTGACCTGTCCCAGCTGGAAATTTCAGTTCTGGACGAGGCTGACCACATGGCCGACATGGGGTTCTTGCCAGTCGTGCGTCGCATCATGGACCGCATGCCAACGGGCATCCAGCACATGCTCTTCTCCGCCACCTTGGACAACGGCGTGGACAAGGTCGTCAAGCGCTACCTGAGCAATCCAACCGTCCACTCGGTTGATGCCCCGGAAGCCGCAGTGAACACCATGGAACACCATGTCTTCGTGATTCCGGCTGGCGACAAGAAGGAACTAATCCGTATTTTGGCTCAGGGCACCGGACGCCGCATCATGTTCATGCGAACCAAGCACCATGCCAAGAAGATGGCCGTAGCGCTTTCAAAGGCAGGCGTTCCAGCAGTTGATTTGCACGGAAACCTGTCGCAGAACGCTCGTGACCGCAACCTCGCAGCCTTCTCCTCAGGTGAAGCCAAGGTGTTGGTAGCGACTGACGTTGCCGCCCGTGGCGTACACGTTGATGGTGTGGAGCTTGTTGTGCACGTCGATCCACCGGCAGAGCACAAGGCATACACCCACCGTTCGGGCCGTACCGCGCGTGCCGGATCCAGCGGCACCGTGGTGACCATTTGCACTCCAGATCAGCAGGGCGATGTCGCAACCTTGCTCAAGCAGGCTGGCTTGAAGGTTCCTTTCGAGAAGGTCAACTTGAACTCCAGTGTCGTTGCGAACGTCGTTGGCGAAGTTGCAGAATCTGTGGCTTATGTTGCTCCGGTCCAGCAGAAATCTTCACCACGCAAGAAATCCGCGGCAGCTTCAAGCAACGGATCCGCTCGTGGCGGTAATGGTGCAAGCCGTGGTGGCCGTCCGGCTCGTGGCACTCGCTCGGGTGGCGAAGGCGAAGCTCAGCACAACTCCAACCGTCGCCCAGCGCGAGGCGCTTCGGCCAATGCTGAACGTCCAGCCCGCGCAGGTCACTCGGCTAATGCCGAACGTCCGTCACGCGGCGGGCAAAACGCGAATGCCGAGCGCCCAACCGGTGGTAACCGTGCACCACGTCAGGGTGGCCGCGGCGCAGGAGCTGGCGCGTCGGCTGCCGGTGGAGGTTCCCGCGGCCCGCGCCGCGCATCGAGCCCGGCAACTCGTAGCCGCTAAACATTAGCGGTTGGTTTTTAGAACTGGTCCCTCGTATCTGATCTTCATCGGATGCGGGGGACCAGTTCGTTAACCTCGTCCAGATGCGGCCCGAAAGATTACCCCTATCGGATGATCCTCTGCGACTAGGCCAAAAGTAGGGTTAGATTTACAAGTCACCCGTGCATTTACGCTTTCAGGAGCCTATATCGTGATCGAGACACTGCAGAATTTTGCCGCATCATTTCCCGAGCCGTTGCAGTGGTTAGCCGTGGCGGTCGTCGCCTCGATCCCATTTGTTGAATCCTATTTTGGATCGGTGATCGGTGTACTGCTCGGGATTCCGGTGATTCTCGCGGTGATTTCAGCAGTGATCGGCAACGCGATCTCGATGCTACTTTTCGTCAATAGCGCGCATGCAGTGCGCACGAAGGTGCGAAAGGGCGTCGAATCCGAAAATAAGGCACGTAAATACGAAAAGCTGCACAGGGCATTTGATAAGTACGGCATTGCCGGCGTCAGCCTCTTGGGCCAGACCATTCTGCCGTCGCAGATCACGTCAGCGGCGTTGGTGTCCTTTGGCGCGAATAAGCAAAAGGTCATCTTCTGGCAGCTGATTTCCATTGTTTTGTGGGGCACAGTCTTCGGAGTGCTTGCCGCTACGGGACTCCCGCTGCTGAGCAAGTAGGCATGCTCTGAGCGAACGAGCCACCCTCGGAACATCCGCGGGTGGCTCGTTCATATGGCGCCCACGGATCAAATTCGACTACCTTGGTCGCCCAAAAAGGGAACCAGGCAATTGGCTCGAATGCGTTGGCTAAGCTGGCGGGCGCGCATGGTCAGCTGGTGCCGTCGACCTGCCTTGCGAGTCGTTCAGACAGGTTGCGCTAGAAGATGATCATCAAGGTCAAGTCCGTAATTGGGGTGATCGTGACGACGCTCTGCGCTGCGATGACGAGCCTCTCGTACGCGTTATCGCTGCCATGCGCGAGCCTGCCTTTCGTGCACGCTAGCCCACTGGCTAAAGCCCACGCCGAGATTATTTCTGTCTCCTGGGAATTATTCTCGAACTATGGCGGTTGAACAGGACAGAACGTAAAGTTGAGTCAGGTTCGCTCAAGTTGATTTGACAGTCAAAAAAGACCGTGCATAAACTTGAGTCCAGAACGCTCAATAGGGCATCAGCTCCAGGCGTTAGTACTTTCAAACCACTGCAAAGGAGAGCCAATATGTCGCGTGCTGTAGGCATTGACCTAGGAACCACTAACTCGGTTGTATCCGTGCTCGAAGGCGGTGAGCCAACCGTTATCGCAAATGCGGAAGGTAACCGCACCACCCCGTCGATCGTTGCTTTCTCGAAGAGCGGCGAAGTTCTGGTCGGCGATATCGCCAAGCGCCAGGCAGTCAACAACATTGACCGCACCATCGCTTCGGTCAAGCGTCACATGGGTACCGACTGGTCCATCAACGTAGACGAGAAGAAGTACACCGCTCAGGAAATCTCCGCTCGTACCTTGATGAAGCTGAAGAACGACGCCGAGTCGTACTTGGGTGAAAAGGTCACCGACGCGGTCATCACCGTTCCTGCATACTTCAACGATGCCGAGCGCCAGTCCACCAAGGAAGCCGGCGAAATCGCAGGCCTGAACGTACTGCGCATCGTCAACGAGCCAACCGCCGCAGCTCTGGCTTACGGCCTGGAAAAGGGCAAAGAAGACGAACTCATCTTGGTCTTCGACCTCGGTGGCGGTACCTTCGACGTTTCCCTGCTGGAAGTTGGCAAGGACGACGATGGCTTCTCCACCATCCAGGTTCGCTCCACCGCCGGAGATAACCGCCTCGGCGGCGACGACTGGGATCAGCGCGTCGTTGACTGGCTGCTGGCTCAGGCCAAGCAGAAGGGCGCCGACCTGTCCAAGGACAAGATCGCGCTGCAGCGTCTGAAGGAAGCTGCTGAGCAGGCCAAGAAGGAACTCTCTTCGGCTACCAGCACCAACATCTCCCTGCAGTACCTTTCGGTCACCCCAGAGGGCCCGGTTCACCTGGACGAGCACCTATCGCGTGCCAAGTTCCAGGACCTGACCAAGGATCTGCTGGATCGCACCAAGAAGCCATTCCACGACGTGATCGCCGAAGCCGGCGTCAAGGTCTCGGAGATCGCACACGTGATCCTCGTCGGCGGTTCCACCCGTATGCCAGCCGTTGCCGAACTGGTCAAGGACATGGCCGGCAAGGAAGCCAACAAGGGCGTCAACCCTGATGAGGTCGTTGCCGTGGGCGCAGCCTTGCAGGCAGGCGTGTTGAAGGGCGAGCGCAAGGACGTGCTGCTGATCGACGTCACCCCACTGTCCCTGGGTATTGAAACCAAGGGCGGCGTGATGACCAAGCTGATCGAGCGCAACACCGCGATCCCAACCAAGCGTTCGGAGACCTTCACCACCGCCGAGGACAACCAGCCTTCGGTGTCCATCCAGGTCTTCCAGGGCGAGCGCGAGTTCACCCGCGACAACAAGCCACTGGGCACCTTCGAGCTGACCGGTATCGCACCGGCATCGCGCGGCATCCCGCAGGTCGAGGTCACCTTCGACATCGACGCCAACGGCATCGTGCACGTCTCCGCTAAGGACAAGGGCACCGGTACCGAGCAGTCGATGACCATCACCGGAGGCTCCTCGCTGTCGAAGGAAGACATCGAGCGCATGGTGCAGGAAGCCGAAGCTCACGCCGAAGAGGACAAGGCCCGCCGCGAGGCAGCCGAGACCCGCAACGCGGCCGAGCAGGCAGCCTACTCGGTTGACAAGCTGATCAAGGACAACGAGGAAAAGCTTCCTGAAGAGGTCAAGACCGAGGTTCAGGCCGACGTCGACGCACTGAAGGAAGCCCTGGAGAAGCAGGATAACGACGACGAGGTCAAGGCCGCGTTTGAGAAGCTGCAGGCTTCGCAGACCAAGCTGGGCGAGGCAATCTACGCCAACACCCAGACCGAAGGCGCCGAAGCTCCCGAAGGCGAGCAGGCTCCGAATGCTGATGAAGACATCGTTGACGCCGAGGTCATCGACGAAGACGACGAGAACGTCAAGAAGTAAGGGAGAGAAGGGAATATGTCCGAGGCACAGGACCAGAACGCCAACTCCGGCCAGGAGCCGGAGAACGAGCAGAACGCCGCCAATGAGCAGCAGACTGCAGACGCTTTGGGTCAGGCCGAGGCGATCCTGAACGAGGCGGCCGCCGGTGTCGAAGAGGCACAGGCTGAGGTCACCGAGAAGGAAAACGAGCTGCGCAACGATCTGCTCCGCCTGCAGGCAGAGTATGTCAACTACCGCAAGCGCGTTGAGCGTGACCGAGTGGCAGTGCGTGATGGCGCCGTCCAATCGGTGCTCGCCACCTTGCTTCCGGTACTCGATGACATCGATGCCGCTCGTGCTCACGGCGACTTGGCCGATGGACCCTTCGCGGCCATCGCCAAGAAGCTGGACACGATCTTGGAATCGCATGGCCTGGAGCGAATCGACGAGGCTGGGGTTGAATTTGACCCTAGCGTCCACGAAGCTCTGCTGCGCCAACCGGTTCCCGAGATTCCGGCGGATCACGTAGGACAGGTATTGCGAGCCGGTTACCGCAAGGGCACCTACACCATGCGCGCCGCGCAGGTACTAGTCGCCACCGGCGAATAGCCGCACATCTGGATAGCGAAACTGCCCACTGCCGAAAATTCGTCAGTGGGCAGTTTCGAATCGCTAGTCGAAAGAAAGGGGGCCCTGATGGCAAGTCAGGACTGGATCGACAAAGACTTCTACGCCATTCTGGGCGTCTCCAAGGACGCCGATGCGGCGGACATCAAGAAGGCGTACCGCAAGCAAGCGCGTAAGTACCACCCGGACACTAATCAGGGTAATGCGGACGCCGAACGGAAATTCAAGGATATCTCCGAGGCCAACTCGGTGCTCTCCGATAAGGAAGAGCGCGAACAATACGACGCCATCCGTGCCATGGGCGGCGGCGCGAGGTTCAGCGCTGGCGGAGCCGGCGGCGCTCCGGGCGGCCAAGCAGGATTCGACGACGTCTTCTCCAACCTCTTCGGTGGTGGAGGAGCGACACGCGGCCGCGGCGGCCAGCCCGACTTCTCCGATCTCTTCGGTGGCGGGGCAGGCTTTGGTGGCGGATTCGGCCAAAGCGCCCCACCACGCAAGGGAGCGGATCGAACGGCAAGCACCACAATCTCCTTCGCGGGCTCCATCAAGGGCACCACCATCGGATTGCGTGAGCAGAGCGGTGAAGTCATTGACGTGCGTATTCCGGCAGGAATCAAGGATGGGCAATCGGTGCGCGTGCGCGGCCGGGGCCAGGCAGGAGGGGCCGGCAACGGCGATCTGCTGGTCAAGGTCAAGGTCACCGAGCACGCGTTCTTCAAACGCGAAGAGAACAACATTCGTGTGCACCTGCCGATCACCTTTGACGAGGCGGTACTCGGAGCCAAGATCCACGTGCCAACTCTCGAAGGGGAGCAGGTTGCCATGAAGGTGCCTGCCGGTTCGAACTCAGGTCGGACATTGCGCCTGAAGGGGCGTGGGGTGAAGACCTCTAAGGCCACCGGTGACATGCTGATCGTCTTGGACGTCGTGATTCCACAAAACCTGAACGACAAGGCCAAGGCGGCGATCGAAGATTTCGCCGCAGCCACCGAGGGCGAAGATCCTCGCGTGGGTCTTGAAGCCAAGGCCAGGCTCTAGGAATATTCCTGGAGCGTTGTAGTGCAACGCGTCGGCGTGCCCCGAAAGGGGCGCGCCGAGGTGGACAATGGATGTGTACCAAGCAGAGGTAGTAAGGAGACTGACTTTCATGGCCCACGAGTTCTTGCGACCTGTGTTCGTCATTTCAGTCGCCGCGCAACTAGCCGATATGCATCCGCAGACTCTGCGGCAATACGACCGCATCGGATTGGTCTCGCCAAGCCGCCAATCGGGCAAGCAACGTCGCTACTCCCAACGAGATGTCTCGTTGTTGCGTCAGGTGCAGCAGCTGAGCAAAGAAGGCGTTTCGCTCGAAGGCATTAAACGCATCATCGAGCTTCAAAACCAGGTAGCCCTCCTCCAAGGCCAAGTGGCCGAGCTGCGCGATGAACTGCTAATGGTTCAGCAAGGACAGACTCGCGTCTTCGCCGCAGGTACGGTCGCCGGCGACGTGGTGTCCATGGCCCGCGGCATGCGCCCGGCACGCCGAGAACCAAGCGTTACTCTATTCACCACCCGCCGCGCCATCGGCCGATAGGTCCAAGCGCGGGGACGCCACGCATCTCTCACGCTAAGCAACACCTCTCTCCGATTTCAACTGGCCAATTGCCGGCTTACGGATTAGTCTCAGAATGACGTGATCCGCCTCACCTTTCGCGAATCGCGGTGTTGCGCGCCGGATCACCGTTCCGGACTCAGAAACAGCGCAGCATGACTGCTTTGAGGACGGAGAGCTTCGTGCACGAACACCAATCCGCGACGGCGCACTTTCATGTGACACCAAAGGTTTCTAAATTCCCCAGTTTGGGGGTGCACGCATGAAATCCTACGCACAAGGTGAAATGGGCGCGCAGCTTCTCGAGGAAACCATCGGCACAAATTTGGAGCGCACCGTTGCCAAATACGGTGATCGCGAGGCGCTTGTGGAAGTGGCCAGCGGGCGAAGGTGGACTTGGAATGAGCTAGACCAAGCGGTCAACGACCTCGCCCGCGGCTTGCTCGCGGTAGGTCTGGAACAGGGAGACCGGTTGGGCATCTGGGCACCGAACTGCGCCGAATGGACGCTCACCCAATACGCCACAGCAAAAATCGGCGTGATCCTCGTCAACGTGAACCCGACATATCGCAGCCACGAATACTCCTACGCGGTTAATCACAGCGGCCTGCGGATGCTGATTACCATGTCTAACTTCAAGACGAGCAATTATCGAGACATGGTTGAACGCTGTGCGGAGGAAACCCCAACACTTGAGCGTGTGGTGTACCTCGACACCGGTGACTGGACCGAACTCCTCCAAGCCGGACAGGACGTGGAACCGGGCCAGATCGCGATACGGCTGGCGCAGACTGCCCCGGATCAAGCAATCAATATTCAATACACCTCGGGGACCACCGGCTACCCGAAGGGTGCAACGCTCAGCCATCGAAATATCTTGAACAACGGGTACTTTGTCACGGAGACCATTGGACTTGGACCGGAGGACCGGCTCTGCATTCCGGTGCCGTTCTATCACTGTTTCGGCATGGTGATGGGAAACCTCGGATGCACCGCGCACGGGACCACCATGGTGATTCCGGCCCCGAGCTTTGACGCCGAAACTACCTTGCGGGTCATCGCCGAAGAAAAATGCACGGGGGTATATGGCGTACCCACCATGTTTATTGCCATGCAAAATCATCCCAGCTTTGGCACCCACGATCTGAGTACTCTGCGTACCGGGATTATGGCAGGATCGGTATGTCCTGTCGAGGTGATGCGTGTCTGCCTCGACGAGATGAACATGAGCGAGATATCCATTGCCTACGGAATGACCGAAACCAGTCCAGTTTCCTGCCAGACACGTGCCGATGATGATTTGGAGGCGCGGACGGAAACTATCGGCAGGGTGCACCCGCATCTTGAAGTTAAAATCGTAGATCCGGCAACCGGCGAGACGGTAGAACGCGGGCAACCAGGCGAATACTGCACCCGAGGCTACTCGGTGATGCTCGGCTACTGGAACGACAAGGCAAAAACCGCAGAAACTATCGACTCCGAGCACTGGCTGCATTCTGGAGACCTCGCGGTGATGCGCGAGGATGGCTATTGCACCATCGTGGGGCGAATCAAAGACATGGTGATCCGCGGAGGTGAGAACATTTATCCTCGGGAAATCGAAGAGTTCCTATTCAAGCATCCCGATATCGAAGATGTCTCAGTGGTGGGCATTGCAGATGAAAAATATGGTGAGGAGATCTGCGCCTGCATCAAGATGAAAGCAAATAAGGCCCCGCTCCAAGTACAGGACATCAAGGAATTCGCCGAAGGGAAATTGGCACACTACAAGATCCCGGCTTATGTCATGATCATCGACGAATTCCCGATCACCGTCACCGGCAAAATTCGCAAGGTACAACTGCGCGAAGACGCGGCGAAATCCTTGCTCGGCTGAGTACTGCGAATTCCTAGACGCGACCGTGTTTGGCTAAACGTGCCAAGAGGCCCTGCTTCACGGTAGGCCATTCGTGCGGCAAAATCGAGAAAACCACGGTGTCTCGCAAGGTGCCGGTGCGTGGGTCATACATGTGATTGCGCAGCACCCCATCTTGCTTAGCGCCTAGCCGGGCGATGGCTTCCCTGGACTGCTGGTTATGCCAATGCGTGCAGAAAGCCACGGCAATGCAATCGAGCTCTTCGAAAGCACGCTGAAGCAGCAGGTACTTCGCTGCGACATTGATGCCCGTGCCTTGATGTGCAAGCCCAAGGAAGGTCGAACCAATTTCCACTCGACGATTGGCAGCGTCGATATTGAGATAGGTTGTCGCGCCCACCACTTTATTGCTGCGCAGGTCGAGAATTGCGAATGGGGCCATCTTGCCTTCGACCTGCAAGGCCAGGCGCCGCTCAATCTCAGTGTCCATGCCTTGCGCCGATGGGGTCTTGGCGAACCAGACCCGGTCTAGTCCACCCCGGGCCACCAGGTCGCTGCGGTCAGCCGAATGCTTCTGACCGAGCTGTTCGAGCCTGACATCGGCAAATTCAAGGGTGGGGGTTGCGCAAAGGGCCATGGCTGCAAGTCTATTGCAATCATGGCCCTGCGAAACTATGGCTTACTTGGCGGTCCGGGTGTAGGCCAAGTCGAAGACTAAACGACCTGCCTTAAGCGCTTTGCCTTCGAAACTGGTGAGGATGCGGCGCTCGAATCGAGGTGCCCAGCCTCCACGGTCGTCAACAAATTCTGGTTCAGGATCAAAGCCTTCCATACCGTTCTGGCGCACCTTAGTCAGGTTGCTCTCTTCGCCGGCGCTATGTCCGGAGAACTGATTTTCGAAAGCCATGTGAGCTTCCAGTACCTCGCGCATTTGCTCGGCGTAGTTCGACCAGTCGGTGGCAAGACGCAGGGTTCCGCCGGGTTTCAGCACGCGTGCGACCTTGTCCAAAAATGTGGAGGTGATGAGGCGGCGTTTGTGATGGCGCGGCTTATGCCAAGGATCTGAGAAGAAGATCCAGAGCTCGTCGGCGCTATTCTCTTCGAGCATCACGTCCAATACTTCTGGCGCGTTGGCCTGGACCGCACGCACGTTTTCCAGCTCGAATGACTCGACCTTGAGCATTAGCTGGGCCAATCCTGGAAGATACACTTCGACCGCCAAGTAATTCCGCTCCGGATCGTCCTTCGCGGCGTTTGCGATACATTCGCCCAAACCGGTACCGATTTCTACGATCAGCGGAGCGACGCGTCCGAACGCCTGCTCGGGATCCAAACGGAAGTCATCTGCTACAGAGGTATCTGCGATTTTACGCGGTGGCTCGATTACGTAGCGATCGGCATTGCGATCCCAAGCCGCCGCGCGGCGTCCTTGCAGCCGATTGCCTCTGCGTACGAAAGAGACCGGTTCGGCACGGAAATAGGATGGGTCTTTGGCCGCCTTGCCGGTAACTGCAGGCTGCTCTTCGCTACGTTCGCTCATGATCATTAATCCTAGCCGAGTACCGGGCGGCACAAACTTGGATTCCTTAGGGCGTTGCACACCCGCCGAGCAGGCAAGGCGAAAAACTAGGGGGCGCTCCGGGTGTTCCCCTATGGCGGGAAACAGCCTCGAACCGGCATCCTTGAAGTATGACAGATCTAGTGCGCGGTTTACTGAACATCATTTGGCTTCTTTTTGGGGGACTGTGGTTAGCGTTGGGCTATGTGCTGGCCGGCATAATCTGCTGCTTGTTGATTGTCACGATTCCATTCGGCATCGCTTCATTCAGAATTGCCGGTTACGCGCTGTGGCCTTTTGGGCGCACGGTCGTTGATCGCGGGCCGGTGGGCGCTTTTTCAACATTGGGCAACATCATCTGGCTGATTTTTGCCGGTATCTGGATTGCCATTAGCCACGTGCTTACCGCGATCCCGATGTTTGTTTCGATCATCGGCATCCCGCTGGGCATCGCGAACCTGAAGATGATTCCGGTATCTCTGATGCCGTTGGGCAAGGAAATCGTTCCTTCCGACTATTTCATCGGCAACGTTCGCCGCTAATATTCCACTAGCGAGGTAAGGGCCGATTCCCATAACTTGGGAGTCGGCCCTTGCTCATTTGCGAGACTTGTTCAACTATCGGTGCGTGCGTCGAGCAGCTGTTCGCGAAGGATTTCTGCGTGTCCGCAGTGTTGGGCGAGCTCGCGCAGCAGGTGCAGCTGCACCCACGCGAGCGAGAGCGGACCACGTCGATTTCCGGAAAGCACCGCATCATCGGCCAGGCCTTGGCGGATCTCGCGGGAGCGGATTACTGCTTGTCGATAAGCTCGGCTTACCGAGGCGATCGTGTCCTCTGGCGCCAGGTCAAATGATTCATCCGGGGATTGCGGAATACCGAGTTCTGCGCGCGTAGCCCCGGTGGCGGCCTCGCCAAACCAGACTCTTTCTACAAACACCGCGTGCTTCAGCAACCCGAGCAGCGTGGTCTTCGAGGCAACCAAGCGCGTCCTTGCCTCAGCCTCGGTCATTCCGTCGAGATATCCAAGCAGCATCTGGCGGTGCTGGTCAATGAACTCGTCCGCCAGCTCGGCCGGGTCTTGGCGGTAGTGGATTGGGGCATCTGGATTAGTCATGCGACTTACTGTGCCAGATGCGGTAGCGAGGTCAAGACCGCGGCCCGCGATGCCTCTGCGAAGAGGCGGCTTGGCTAGGTTCCGCCTTGGCTGACTGAGGCTTCGCCATCCGCAGACCGAGCCATGCCAAAGATTGCGTGCGCAGACCCCTCGGCATTCCCGCGAGCCGAACGCCGGCAGGACCTATGCACCGGGCTGAACACAGGACTAGAATCTTGAACATGCGTTCAGCTAGGGGTGGGCAAGACCCTGCGGGAAGCACGACGTCCGCGTCGTCGCCGGGTAGTAGCGACCTGACCGCGCGCGCCAGGATCCGCGATGCGGCGGCTTACCGGCTTGCGATGGAAGGCTTCGGCGTCTCAGCGCGGATCATCGCGTCAGACCCCGGGGTGAGCGCCGGCCTGGCGATGCACCACTTCGGCTCGAAGGCCAAGCCGCGCGACGCGTGCGATGAAAACATGCTGGCCGCCTTTCGCCGGCTCAAGCGCGAGAACGTCGCCGCGGGGGTGATCGTGCCCAGCCGGGATGAAGCAGCGCGGGCGCGATACCTCACGCTTTCCGCGCTAGGCGCGCTGCTTCTGGAGGTGACGCTCAGGCCACCGGCGAACCCAGCAGACCTCGCGTCGATCGTCCGCGGCTATCTGAGCCGCAGTTACCTGCCGTTGCTGGAATTGTTCACCGAGGGCTATCTCACCTCCCGTCGTGCGCTGGAGGACTGCCTCGCATATATGTCCACCCCGCCCTAGCGGCTGGCGACAGTGCCCGGCGCGCCCGAGCGCGCTGATTAGCAACAACTGCGACAGGCATTTGAAAGTGAGCTAGCCATGAGCATGAGACCAGCTATCGAGATCCACGAGCTGTCCAAGTCCTTCGGCAGGGTGCGGGCCCTGGACCGGCTGAGCCTGAGTGTGCAGCCCGGGGAGATCCGTGGTTTCCTGGGTCCCAATGGGGCCGGCAAATCCACCGCCCTGCGTGTTCTGCTTGGCCTGCTGCGGGCCGACGCCGGCTCCGCACGATTGTTCGGCGGCGAGGTATGGCGCGACGCCGTCAAGCTGCACCAGCGCATCGCCTACGTGCCCGGCGACGTCAGCCTGTGGCCCAACCTGACCGGAGGCGAGTGCATCGACTACCTCGCCCGGCTCGGTGGCCGCGTCGACAAGCCGCGGCTCAAAGCCCGCAAAGCCGAGTTGCTGGAGCGCTTCGAACTGGATCCGCGCAAGAAGGCGCGCACCTATTCCAAAGGCAATCGGCAGAAGGTCGCGTTGGTTGCGGCCTTTCTGGCGGACGCGGAGCTGTACTTGCTCGACGAGCCGACCTCCGGCCTGGACCCGCTGATGGAGTCCGTGTTCACCGGGTACCTCCGCGAGGCCGGAGCCGAGGGCAAATCCGTGCTGCTCAGCAGCCACATCCTCTCCGAGGTCGAGAAGGTCTGCGACACCGTCACGATCATCCGCAACGGGAAGGATGTCGAGTCCGGCACACTGGAGGAGCTGCGGCACCTCACTCGCACCAGCGTGAGCGCGGTGGTCGGTGCAGACCCGTCGGCGCTCGCCGCGCTGCCCGGGGTCCATGATCTGGTGGCCACCTCCTTTGACGGCGCCACCCGGGTCACGTTCGATGCCGACAACGTGCAGATCGGCACCGTGCTCTCGGCGCTCACGGCTCTCGATGTGCGCAGCATAAGTGCCACCCCGCCGTCGCTGGAGGACCTGTTCATGCGCCACTACGGCGACGTGCTCGACCCCGACGAGGCAGCGGCGAACCAAGCGGCCGCCGGCTCCAAGGGCGCGGGTGCGCGATGAACGCCCACGTTGCGTCTTCGTCGGCCGCTTCCGTGGCTCCTCCGGCCTTCTCGGCGGCCTTGACCGGGACCGGACGAATGGTGCGGTTCATGCTGCGCCGGGACCGCGTGCGCCTGGGCGTATGGACGGCGTCGATCGTGTTCTTCTATGCGTACTTCGTGGTGGCGCTCGGCGCCATGGGCGACCCGGCGCTCGCCGGGCGCGCGCTGATCATGGAGACCCCGAGCGGGATCGCCATGGGCGGACCCGGATACGGCATCGAGAACTACACGGTGGGCGTCGCCATCGCCAACGAGGGCATCACCTGGATGGTCATGGGGCTCGCGATCATGAGCATCCTGCACATCGTGCGGCACACGCGTGGCGAGGAGGAGAGCGGGCGCTCGGAGCTGGTGCTTGCGCGGGCGGTGGGGCGGCACGCGCCCGCGGTCGCGGCGGCGCTCACCCTGTTTCTCGTGAACGCGGTGATTGCGATAGTGTCGGCTCTCGCGCTTTCCGGCGTGGGTGGGGACGAGCTGCCCCTGGGCGACTCGTTCGCACTGACGGTCGGCAGCGGGCTGGGCGCCATGGTGTTCGGCGCGATCGCTCTGGTGGCCGCGCAGGTGACCGAGCGCGGTCGCGGCGCGGTCGGCATCAGCCTCGCGGCATTCGGTCTCGCGTTCATGATCCGCGCCGCAGGCGATATCCAACAGCGGCAGGGCAGCTCGTTGTCATGGTTTTCACCGATCGCCTGGCCACAGCAGATGCGGCCCTTTGTCGATGTGCGCTGGTGGCCCGCCGCGCTGTGCGTCGTCGCCATCGTCCTTTTCCTCCTGGTTGGAGCCTTCCTCGGATCACGCCGCGACTTCGGCGGAGGCCTGATCGCGGTCCGTGCCGGACGGTCCGACGCCCGGGGTACTCTGCGCGGGCCGGCCACCCTCGCCTGGCTCCAGCAGCGCACCGCGCTCATCTGCTGCGCACTCGGGCTGGGCCTCATGTGGTTTGCGTCGGGCACGCTGCTGCCTGACATCACCTCCATGATCTCCGAAATCCCGGAGAGCAATCCGGTCTTCGCCGCAGTGTTCGGCGAAGATCCGGGCCAGTTCACCACGGCGTTCCTTGGGGTGATGATCTTGTTCGCCATGCTGTGCTGCGCCGCGTATGCGGTCGTGATGGGGCAGCGACCCAAGGCGGAGGAAGGCGCCGGCCGTGCCGAAATTGCACTGGCCACGTCCGTATCCCGGTACCGCTGGTTCGCTTCCCAGCTGCTGGTCGCGGCGCTGGGCACAGGCATGCTTGCCGCGGTCAGCATCTGGGCCATGTGGCTAGGCGCGGTGTCCGTCGGCTACGCGGAACAGACTTTCGCTGACTATACCGGGGTGCTGTGGCCCTATCTTGTGGCCCTAGCCAGCTATCTGGGATTTGCCACGGTCCTGTATGCGTGGATCCCGCGGGCGTCGGGCGCCGGGTGGGTGCTGCTGATCTACACTTTCGTGATCGGCATGTTCGGCGGGCTGCTGCAGGACCTGCCGGACTGGGTGCACGGAATCTCGCCCTTCTACTGGCTGCCAGCCGCGTTCACCGAGCAACCAGACATCGGGTACATGCTCGGGCTGGCGGGAGTCGCCGTCCTCTTGTTCGCGCTTGGCTTCGTTGGCTTCCGCCGGCGTGACGTGCCGACCACCTAGGTGCCGTATCGCGAAGTCGCGCCCTCGCGTAGGCTGAACCGCGTCGGCTGCGCATCGATCCAGGAGCCAAGAGCTCAAAATCTGCGGCTCAGATCCGTTGCCGTTCGACGAGGCTTTCGTGGTGCACGCGCCAGGCCGTGGTGCTGGCGCCGAATAGCCATGGAGCGCATTGTTCTCCGATGCGTGAACCGGAACTAGGGAGGGGCCGCGCAATGTATGTCCGTACCTGAGTTGCCGGCGATAACTCGGGGCAAGCTATTTGCGTCGCCACGCAAAATTCTCAAAAATTGTTTCGCAACCGCGGAATATCGATACAAAGAGTAGAGTTGAGTTAAGTACACTCAAGTTTATTGATTCACCCTCAGAGAGAAGGGATGCGCGTGGATACCAAGCTCACCACCAAAAGCCAAGAGGCACTATCTGCTTCCGGGATGAATGCGTCGACCGCGGGCAACCCGCAGATCGAACCAGCACACCTGCTGAAGGCTCTGCTGGATCAGCGGGACTCGGTCGCCGTGGCACTGCTGAAAACCGCAGGGCTAGACGTAGATGCTCTCTCGGTCGAGGCAAGCGCCGTCATTAATGCACTGCCGGCAAACTCGGGATCCTCGGTGGCTCAAGCACAATTTTCGCGTCAACTGCTCCAGTCGGTCAGCACCGCACAAGAGATCGCGAACAATATGGGGGACACCTACGTCTCCACAGAGCATCTACTCATCGCACTGGCCTCCGACCAGACCCGGGCTGGCGAAGCCTTGCGCAATGCCGGAGCCACTCGCGAACTGCTGGTAGGGACCCTGCCAACCATCCGCGGGGACCGCAAGGTCGACAACCCGAACCCGGAAGACACCTTCCAAGCGCTGGAAAAGTTCGGTACGGATATGACTGCGCTTGCTCGCTCGGGCAAGCTGGATCCGGTCATCGGCCGTGACAAGGAAATCCGACGCGTAGTTCAGGTGCTTTCGCGGCGGACCAAAAACAATCCGGTGCTGATCGGTGAACCAGGCGTAGGCAAGACCGCCGTCGTCGAAGGACTCGCCCAGCGCATGATCGCCGGTGACGTGCCAGAATCCCTTCGCGGCAAAACGCTGATCTCCTTGGATCTCGGATCCATGATCGCTGGCGCCAAATACCGAGGCGAGTTCGAAGAACGGCTGAAGTCGGTACTGGAAGAGATCAAATCCTCCGATGGGCAGATCGTCACGTTCATCGATGAGATCCACACCGTGGTCGGTGCCGGCGCCTCCGAGGGTGCCATGGACGCGGGCAATATGCTCAAGCCGATGCTCGCCCGTGGCGAGCTGAGGCTCATCGGTGCGACCACTCTGGATGAATACCGCGAGAATATCGAGAAGGACCCGGCCCTGGAGCGTCGCTTCGCTCAGGTCTACGTGGGGGAGCCAAGCGTGGATGACACCATCGCCATCCTCCGTGGCCTGAAGGAGCGCTACGAGGCGCACCACAAGGTTTCCATCGCCGACTCGGCGCTGGTGGCCGCCTCCACGTTGTCCAACCGCTACATCTCCGGCAGGCAGCTGCCAGATAAGGCCATCGACCTGGTTGACGAGGCTGCGAGCCGACTGCGCATGGAAATAGACTCCGCACCGGAAGAGATCGACGAGCTGCGCCGCGAGGTCGACAGGCTGACCATGGAGGAGCTGGCGCTCTCCGGAGAGACGGACCCTGCCTCGATCGAACGGCTGGAAGCGCTGCGCTTTGATATGGCCGATAAGCAGGAAAAGCTGGATGCGCTCAACATGCAGTGGGACGCGGAAAAGGCAGGGCTGAACCGCGTCGGTGACCTGAAGGTGAAATTGGACGACCTGCGCTCGCAGGCCGAAAAGTTCCAGCGCGAGGGAGACCTGGAGAACGCCTCGCGCCTGCTGTACGGCGAGATCCCGACGTTGCAAGGGGAACTGGAAGCAGCTGCCGAAGCCGAAGCTGGCAAAACTACGGAACACACCATGGTGGCGGACGAAGTTACGGCCGACGATATCGCTGAGGTCATTTCTGCCTGGACCGGCATCCCCGCCGGGCGTATGCTGCAGGGCGAAAGCCAAAAGCTGCTGGACATGGAGCAAAGCATCGGTCAGCGGTTGATCGGGCAGCACCAAGCGGTTGCGGCAGTCTCCGACGCGGTGCGGCGCACGCGTGCCGGGATCGCTGATCCGGACCGCCCCACCGGGTCCTTCTTGTTCCTTGGACCTACCGGTGTGGGCAAGACCGAGCTGGCTAAGTCACTGGCCGATTTCCTCTTCGATGACCCACGAGCCATGGTGAGAATAGACATGTCCGAGTACTCCGAGAAGCACTCGGTTGCTCGGCTTGTCGGTGCACCTCCGGGATATGTGGGATATGAAGAGGGTGGACAGCTCACCGAAGCTGTGCGCCGTCGGCCATACTCGGTGATCCTGCTCGATGAGGTGGAGAAGGCGCATCCTGAGGTCTTCGATATTCTGCTGCAGGTGCTGGACGACGGGCGCTTGACCGATGGGCAGGGCCGCACCGTCGATTTCAGAAACACGATCTTGATTCTGACTTCTAATTTGGGTTCCCAGTTCCTGGTGGATCCGAATATGGAGGAGCAAGACAAGAGAGCTGCTGTGATGAGCGTGGTCAATGCGTCCTTCAAACCGGAATTCTTGAACCGTTTGGACGAGGTCGTCATCTTCGATCCGTTGAGCATCGACCAGCTTGGCAATATCGTGAAGCTGCAAATCGACTTGCTGGGCGAGCGACTGTCCGAACGCCGGCTAAGCCTCGACGTGGACGAAGCCGCAGGGGAGTGGTTGGCCTTGACTGGCTACGATCCGGCCTACGGTGCCCGCCCGCTGCGCCGGCTGGTTCAGCGAGAGATCGGTGACCGGCTAGCTCGCCAGATCCTCAGCGGAAACATCCAAGACGGGGATACCGTCAAGGTGAGCCTCGACCCAGAGGGCGACCAGCTCATGGTCTCCCGCGGCGAGGAAACGCGAGCAGAGTAGTAGGGCAATGGAAGCAACTGTGGCCGGTGGAATCCACCGGCCACAGTGAGCGAAAAATATAGCGTGCCTTAGCTTTCTTCGTTCTCGGGAAGCAGCGAGTTGCGCACGTTTCCTTCGGAGAGGCTAAGGAAGCAGGAGACCTGACGGTCCCCCTGCGTCCAGGTGCTTTCCGACGGGCGAGAGAAGTGATAGGTCCAGGTCGAATCGAGGCCAGCGCTGGGGTCCAAAGCCACTGACTTGCAAAGCGTCTCGGACTCGGTCAGCAACTCGTTGGAACCAGGGTAGTCTTCGCCGGTGAGCTCGAAAGTTCCGATGAGCTGAGCATTGTGGGCCGAATTACAAGTAACCACGGTCTGCGTTGCCAACGGGGACTCGAAACCACGAAGGCAATCGCCGAGTATGAGTTGTTCGGGTGGAATGGACGCGGCAATGATTCCATCCAGGCCCGGACTTGGATTACGCTCCACATTGTTCGCCTCTGGCGTAGTGGGCGTAATAAAGCGAAGTACAACGAATACCACCGCGGCACTCAGGGCTAAAACGGCTATGACAAGTAGGACCCACTGGCCGATTTGCCGTTTGGACTTCTCCGGTTCAGGCTGCAAGGGCGGTAAGGCCGCCTGCGGCTCGGGTAGATCTTTTTCCACCACCTGTAATGCTCCTTGAAGGTTCGCCTAGGTTTGAAAGGGAGCAAGCTCACTAAATAGTCGTTGGACTAATCGACAGTCTAACGGGTCTGACACGTGTTGCGTTCAGCGCTCGCCGTCGAATCGTGTTAACCTTTAATTACGAAAGAACTGATCACATATTCGGGGGCCTTCACCTATTAGGTGGACCACCTCCCGACTCTACTGAAAAGAGGGGGTCACGCCATGGGGCGCGGCCGTCAAAAGGCTAAAGCACAGCGTCAAGCGCGAGATATCAAGTACTACTCGCCCTCGACTGACCTTACGGCACTAGAGCGCGAGCTTGGTGTCCGGTCCGATTATCATGCCCAGAATGTGGAGCCTGATAATTCGTCGCATGACGACGAAGAGTCTGACTACGACGAGCTGACTAAGAAGTACTCCGGAGACGACGACGCTGACTAACCCTCAGCTACTCAACCGAGAGTCCTTGGCTCGGGTGCCTGCCTTCATATGAAGTTGTGCAGCTCTTCAGTACATTTTTACGACATGCCGCAACGACTAAGCTAAATTAGCTACAAGGTCGTTGCGGCCTTTGTCGTCCCCGAACGCTCCGAAAGGTCTGAACGTGAGCACCCCAGAAGAGCTTTCCATCCAAATGGCGCATCACTCGGCGATCCGATCCATGCAACGCATTGTGGAGCAGCAAGCGGAACCTTCCGCAGAAGAAGATGCCAGAGCCGGCGTGCAGTCAATGCTCGACCGTGGAAATGTTCTGGTGGTGACAGGGGCGGGCGTCTCCACCGATTCCGGGATCCCCGACTACCGAGGACCAAACGGCTCGCTTCAACGCCACCGCCCGATGACCTATCAGGAATTCAAATACCGGCCTGAGGCGCGCCATCGCTACTGGGCCCGCGGATTCGTGGGTTGGCGTCACATGTTCCGAGCCGAACCAAATGACATTCACCGCCGGTTGGTGCTCTGGGAAGATACCGGCCTGATCAGTGGAATCATTACGCAAAACGTCGATGGTCTGCATCACCAGGCCGGATCAAAAACAGTGATACCGGTGCACGGAGACCTGTCAATTGTGCGGTGTCTGGAATGTGGCCAGACAGAAGACCGCCAACATTTTGACGTCCGCTTGCAGGAGCTTAACGTCGGCTACATAGAATCCGTTGAAATCGACCCCAGTGCCATCAATCCGGACGGCGATGTGGAACTGCCACAGTATTGGGTTGACCGGTTCGTGATGGCGAGCTGTGAAAACTGCGGCTCCTTGGCGTTGAAACCCGATGTTGTGTACTTCGGCGAGAGCGTTCCGGTCGAGCGCAAACAGCAGATGGCACAGCTTGAGGAGGGCTCTACCGGGTTGTTGGTGCTGGGTTCGTCACTGGCGGTCATGAGCGGTTACAAGATCCTGTTGAACTTCGTCAAACGCGGCTTACCGGTCGCTTTAGTAACCAATGGACATGTGCGCGGCGAGGAGAAAGCCACGTGGCGCTGGCGGGTCCCGCTATCGCATGCGATGGAACAGCTCAATTAGCAATTGAATGCACCAGACACGGTTGGGGATGCGCCAAGCCGGTTGGCGATTTTCCAGAATCGTCGATTGGCGGTCCACCCCGATCCGCGCACCGGCTGCCGTTCACGCATGCCGCATTCCGAATCGAAAGACCAGGCGCACCGATTCTAGAGAAATCTCCCTGCCTCGAAATGGACTCCTGCACTGGTATGGGCACCCCAGCTCAGAAGTCAGCCTGCGCGAGATCCAAGTACTTCTGCCGGCGATAGCCAGTAGGTATTACGGCGGGGAATTTGCGGCGGGTCCAAAGACCGAGGTAGGAGAACGGCCGGAGGCTGGTCTTTTCGGATGATGATTCGGAACAGCCCTGCATGGCGCGCGTGGTGGTGCCGGGGGCAGAACATTGCCCCGTTTTCGACGCTCGTCTCACCACCTTCCTCCCAAGGTAGGAGATGGTCTGCTTCGCAGCGTCCCGCCGGCATGGTGCACCCCGGATACAGGCAACCGCGATCGCGGGCAATCAAAGCTCGTTTCATATGTGCCGGGAAGAGCCGTTCAGCCCGACCTACGTCGAGGATCTGTCCCTGGCCGTTAAAGACGACAGGGAGGATGCCCGCATTGCACATCTGCGTGCGTGCCTCGGCGTCGGAGAGCGAGATGCCGTTTTCGGTGATCGCGTAGTTCGCATCGCCAGCGATCATTTTCGCGAAGTCCAGATGCACAACCACCTGGGGAGTGACGATTCCGGTGGTTTTCTTCCCCGCGGCACCGGTGGACCGAAGCGCACTGAGCAAGGCGGTCAGATGCCGCATCGCAGGGGTGAGATCTTCGAAGGTCTGCGGGTAGAAGGAATCGCCGGACGGGATTGCCAGCGCGGTGGTGGGATCGATGGGAACGAACGCGTCGGGTTCCGGGGTGCCGGGCAACGTTTTGGCAGTTTCCTGCGCGTCGGCATTCTCCGCGGCGATTCCTTGCTCATCGACGGTGCCTTCCCGGGCCCAGCGGGGCATAGTCTCTGGATCATCCCACTGGGCGGTTGCCGGAGGTGATTCTGGCACTGCCCCGGACTCCTCGGCGGAACTCGTTGATGCGCCACTGCCTGCCTGGGCGTAGGTTCGCGCGGTCAGCTGGGCGAGTTCCTGCCGGTTACCGGCGATGGTCCCCGGATTATTGATCTGCGTACGGATGGATTCGATGAGTTCCGCCTCGTGGGGCAGGACCTTCAGCTGATAGATCACCAGGCCGTTGCGGATGCCTTTGCGGAATATCCCGGCTTCCGCGACGAGTGCCTGGGGCGGGCGCTGAATGCCAATCTGCTCTTGGACCAGCCTGCCCAGGTGCGTCATGGCGGTTTCTGGTTCCTGCCGGAGCAAGGCGGCCGCCTGGATTTCGAGAGCATCGCGTTGCGCGGCGGAAGGCAGGTCTTTTTGAGCGCCGCGGAGTTTGGCAGCGGCCTGGGCCACGAGGCGTGGGTCGGTTTGCTGGCCGGTGAATTCGGCGGAGAGCAGCGGATAGCTCGGTGCATGGCGCATTCCGTCCTCGCTGACCCGCACAATCAGTGCGTCCGCCTGGGCAAGCCGGTAGTTGGCTGCGGAGACCGGGACCTGAAGCCATGAGGTGTACATCGAGGTGCAGTCGGTGAAGTGAGCACGCCCGGTGGCCCGGTGGCCCGAAAGCTGTTCAAGGGTTTCGATGGTGGGGGAGGGGCCGGCATCGACCACGGCCTGCAGCGACTGCTCATCGAGCTGGTGGGCACCGCTGGAGCGCAGTGCGTCGGCCGCATGAATCTGGCTGCGGGTGAGCTCGGCCGCGCATTTCTCGGTGAGCCAGGCGTAGTACGCGGCGTGGCCCGGTGCCAAGTCAATCCGGGCGAGGGCGCGAGTTGCCTGCTGGACCTGGCTGACGGCTTTAGCCAGCTGATCCAGCGCTTGGGCGGTGGCATCGTGCGTACTCATGTGCCCCAGCCTGGCCCAGGATTGCCTGCTGCGGGCAGCTGGCGGGCAAGTTGTGGATAAGCGGCTGGAAACTATGGGGGCTTACAGAAAGGGGGCGATGCGGCACCAGCGCGGTGCTACATCGCCCCCTTTTTGCGGGATGCTTCGAAACTTACTTGGCGTAGTTGCCGGTCAGCAGGACCGCGCCGCCATCCACGCCCTTGGCGCCCTGGACGAAGTCCAGACCTGCGGAGCTAGCGGAGGGCTCGAGGTTCTCCACGGAACCCATGATCCAGGCGCCCATGCCGGCCTTGTTCAGCAGCGCCACCGCGCGGTCAGCGACGTTCTGGTCGACCACCGCAACCATGCCCACACCCAGGTTCAGGGTGCGCTCAAGGTCCGGCTGCGGCACATTGCCCAGCTGCGCAATGGTGGAGAAGACTGCAGGCAGTGACCAGGTGGAGCGGTCCACGCGAGCCATCAGGCCCTTAGGCAGCACGCGGGCCAGGTTGGCCGCCAACCCGCCGCCGGTGACGTGGCTGAAGCCGTGCACGCCGAAGTTCTCCCCGTCGTTCAGCTCGCCGATCAGGTCCAGGCAAGCGGTGGTGTAGATGCGGGTCGGAACCAGCAGCTCTTCGCCCAAGGTGCGGCCGAATTCGGCGACCTCGCGCTCCAGCTCCCACTTGGCGTGCGCGATCACGCGGCGCACCAGCGAGTAGCCGTTGGAGTGGATGCCCGAGGAAGCCATGCCGATGATGACGTCGCCGACCTTCACGCGCTCGGGGCCGAGCAGCTGATCGGCTTCGATGACGCCGGTGGCGGCGCCAGCCACGTCGTACTCGTCTTCCGCGAGCAGACCCGGGTGCTCGGCGGTTTCGCCGCCCACCAAGGCGGTGCCCGCCAGCTTGCAGCCTTCGGCGATGCCGCGCACGATATCCGCGATGCGCTCCGGAACCACCTTGCCGGTGGCGATGTAGTCGGTCATGAACAGCGGCTTGGCGCCGACCACGACGATGTCATCGACCACCATGCCCACCAGATCCTGGCCGATGGTGTGGTGGATGTCCAGCTTCTGGGCGATCGCAACCTTGGTGCCCACACCGTCGGTGGAGGTGGCCAGGTAGGGCTTCTTGTACCCGGTGAGGAAGGAAACGTCGAACAGGCCGGCGAATCCGCCGACTCCGCCAACCACGCCATTGGTGTGGGTGGCCTTGATCGCGCCCTTCATCAACTCGACGGCACGGTCACCGGCCTCGACGTCGACGCCAGCTCCGGCGTAGGTGATGGAGGTTGGCTGCTCTTGCGTGCCGCTCATGGCAGATGGATCCTTTTCTGTCGTGAACACCGGATAGCCGGTGCCGCTTGCAACGAGGTGGGTGATGGATTACTGATTAGAGTGTTGCTTCGAGCTCGGCATCCGGGCCGGGCTCGCAGCCGCTTTGATTCGCCTGCTCCAGCAGGTTCTTGCCGCGGCGATCTTCACCAGGCAGCGCGATCGGGTAGTCGCCGGTGAAGCAGGCGGTGCACAGCTTCTCGCGCGGCTGCATGGTGGCGCCGATCATGCCGTCTTCGGAGATGTAGGCCAAGGAATCGGCGCCGATGGACTTGCCGATCTCTTCCACAGCCGCGCCATTGGCGATCAGCTCGGCGCGGGTGGCGAAGTCGATGCCGTAGAAGCAAGGCCATTTCACCGGTGGCGAGGAGATCTTCACGTGCACCTCGGCGGCTCCGGCCTCGCGCAGCATGCGCACTACCGCACGCTGGGTGTTGCCGCGCACGATCGAGTCGTCCACGACCACTACGCGCTTGCCGCGCAGCACGGTCTCCAGCGCATTGAGCTTCAGCTTGATACCCAGCTGGCGCAGCGTCTGCGAAGGCTGGATGAAGGTACGGCCCACATAGGAGTTCTTCACGAAGCCGTGGGTGAACGGAATGCCCGACTCCTCGGCGTAGCCGATGGCCGCTGGGGTTCCGGATTCCGGGACCGGGATGACGATGTCTGCGTCTGCGCTATTTTCGCGGGCCAGCTGTCGGCCCATCTCGACGCGGGCCTCGTACACCGAACGACCGGCAATGGTAGCGTCCGGGCGAGCTAGGTAGACGTACTCGAAGACACAACCCTTCGGGGTGGCTTCGGCGAAGCGGGTGGAACGGATGCCGGTCTCGTCGATGGCGATCAATTCACCGGGCTCGATCTCGCGAATGAAAGAGGCGCCCACGGTGGCAAGGGCGGGCTGCTCGGAGGCAACCACCCAGCCGCGGTTCAGCCGTCCCAGAACCAAGGGGCGTACCCCGTGCGGATCGCGGGCCGCGTACATGGTGTTTTCATCCATGAACACGAAGCAGAAGGCGCCCTCGATCTTGGGCAGGAGTTCCAGTGCGGTCTCTTCGAGGCTCTGGCCTTCTTTGCCACCGAGCAGGGCGGTGACCAGCGCGGTATCGGTGGTGTTGCCCTGGGCGATTTCGCCGCGGAGCTTGCCGCCTTCGGCGACCTGCTTGGCCTCAACCATTTCGGCCAGCTGCGCCGAGTTGGTGAGGTTGCCGTTGTGTGCCAGGGCTACGGTGCCGGTCTGGGTCGGGCCCAAGGTTGGCTGCGCGTTGGCCCAGTGGCTGGCACCGGTCGTCGAATAGCGGCAGTGGCCAACGGCCAATTGACCGGTCATCGAGTTCAAGGTGTTTTCGTCAAAGACCTGGGATACGAGGCCCATGTCTTTGTACACGTTGATTCGTGAGCCGTCGCTAGTTGCGATGCCGGCGGACTCCTGTCCGCGGTGCTGCAAAGCGTACAGCCCGTAATAGGTTAGTTTTGCTACTTCTTCGCCAGGTGCCCAGACACCAAAAACGCCGCATTCGTCCTGCGGCCCTTTTTCGTTGGGAAGCAAGTCATGATTTAGGAATCCATCGCCACGCGCCATGTCAATTATTCTCTCATGTATCTATTGGTCGACACCGACCGTTTATGTGGTGAGCGGCGACCAGGTGCGCGGCCACCGCTTGCCTTCCTGGGAAGGGGAGGGCGCCTAGCCTTGTTGCTCGCTGCCGGTGTCCCCGGCCAGGGGTACCGCCAGTTTTTGGGTGGTCTTGCGCGAAGTCACGCGATCGATAATTACATATGCGAGCGCGCCTAGCCCGATGCCAAGTCCTGCACAGAACATGGCGAAGAATCCGACAGCCGAACCGACGGTGTAATCCATGGAAGGTTCACCGATGAAGCCAATGATTGCACCGATCAGAGCGCCGATAACGGCTCCGGTGAGAACGAATGGCCAGAAACGAGGTGCTGCATGAACCTGCACTTGGATTGGCTGGTCAGCGGATGCGGGGGTAGCGGGGTGTTGCTCCATAGCTTTAAGGGTACTCAATTAGCGGCAGGTGTGCCGACAAGTCTGCCCTTAGTCCCGAGGCGTGCAGTTGGCCCGTTTGCGTGGCCGATGCCCAGTCGGTGCGTCCGGTGACCAGTGAAAGCCATAATTCGGCGGGCATTTCGACCACATTTGGCGGTGTACCACGGGTGTGGCGGGGCCCTTCAATGCATTGGGTCACACCAAAGGGCGGAATGCGCACTTCAACCGAGTTTCCCTCGGCCCGAGAAGCGAGTTCTTCCAATGCGAAACGCACCGCCATGGCTAGTGCTGGACGGGGTGTTTTTCCTTGTATTTCAGCGTTTTTGGCCCAGTCGCGAAGGGCTGCGCGACCGGCCGCCTCGTCGATTCTTCTCTTGATTGCCATGGCATTAAATTTCCTTGCTTCGATGACGTGGAAATGTCATATTCCGCGCCTGATTTTAGTCCTAGGTGCGGCTAGCGGGCGTCGAAATCCCGACCTACGTAGGAAACGCCGGCTGCGCGTGTTCCTGCGGTGCTGCCAGCCGGCATCAACGCCGAAGTTAATTCTTCCAGCTTCTGCGGGCTTAGCACTCCATGGGTGGCCAGTAGCTGCAAGGCCAGCACATCGATCCCGCGGGAAGCACCGTCAAGGATTTTTATCGCCACGCTGACCCCATTGGGCGCGGACATGCCCAGCACTCCTTCGGCACCGAGCTTGGCGATGATTCCGGTGGATTCGATGACAATCGTATTGGGGCTGCCGGTACCGCGTACCGCCCATGGGTGTTCACGCATGGCGCTGGACACCGACCGGGCAGCCGGCTCGGCTGATGTTGCCAGTTTTCGAAAACCCTCGGCCAAGGACTTGAGCGACATCTGCGGGGCCGGAGCGCCGCAGCCATCCACCCCAAGGAAAGAGATCGGCCCGCAGAACTCTTCCATCGCCCGATAGGCAGAGAGCTGCACCGGATGCTCGGCGGACAGATAAGTGTCGACCGATTCACCGCTGGCCACCGATGCAGCGAGGAAGGCGGCATGTTTTCCCGAACAATTGAATGCGAGTTTGTTCTGGCGCTGGCCGCGGGCGGCCATCGCGGAGCGGGTGGCCGAATCGCCGGGCCACGAGCTCGGGCATTGCAGATGCTCTTCGCCCAGCTCCACCGAGTCGAGCATGCTGCGAGCTAGGAGTTGATGCTGTTCAGTTCCCAGATGGCTGGCGCAGGCAAGTGCCAGCTGCGCGGTTTCCAGGACTGCCCCGGCGCGTAGCGAACCGATCGCTTGAAAAGGCTTCAGCGCTGACCGGGGAAAGATCAGGGCCTCGGGATCGCCGAGGGCCTCCAGTACCTCTCCGGCCGGATCCAAAACAACTGCTACTCCGTAATGCCGCGATTCGATCACCGCGTTGCGGGTGATCTGAAGCAGTTCGCTGCTCTGTGTGATGTCTATCGCCGAACCCATGGAACCAAGTTTAGGCGGTGGCCCGAATAGACGGTCTTCCCTGTTGAACGCAGGCCTCCGGGCGATTTGCGCGGCCAGCTGCGAGAAGTTTTCGTCGGCCAGTCATAGACCACTAATCGAACGTGGATCTCCGGTAAACTCGGTGCAGTGAAGGTACTGGTGATTGGCCCAGGCGGCCGTGAGCATGCAATTGTCCGTGCACTATGTGCAGACCCCTACGTCAATGAGGTTCATTGCGCTCCCGGCAACGCCGGAATCGCACAGGACGTCACTACCCATGAGATCAACGCGCAGGACCCGCAAGCGGTTCTGGCGCTAGCCCGCGAGCTAGCCAGCGAGCTGGTAATCGTTGGGCCCGAAGCGCCACTGGCCGCCGGGGTTGCCGATGCGCTCATCGAAGCCGGAATTCCCGTCTTCGGGCCAACTCGCGCGGCAGCACAGCTAGAAGCCTCCAAGGCATTTGCCAAGGACATCATGGCAGCGGCGCAGGTTCCCACCGCCATGGCGCATGTGGCAACGAATACTGCCGAAGCCGAAGCCGCCCTTGACGATTTCGGCGCACCCTATGTGGTCAAAGACGACGGGCTAGCCGCCGGCAAGGGTGTTGTGGTGACCGCGGACCGTGCCGAGGCACTGGCTCATGCAGAGGTCTGCTTTGCGGCCGGTGGGACCGTGGTTATCGAAGAATTCCTCGATGGCCCGGAAGTTTCACTGTTCGTCATTTGCGACGGCAAACACGCCGTCCCGCTGTCCCCGGCCCAGGACTTCAAACGGATTTTCGACAACGACGAAGGCCCGAACACCGGTGGCATGGGTGCATACTCTCCGTTGGAATGGCTTCCGGAAGGCTTTGTCGACGAGGTTATGGACCGAGTTGCATACCCAACCCTGCGCGAAATGGAAAAGCGTGGCACCCCATTTACCGGTGTGCTCTATTGCGGCCTGGCCATCACCAAACGCGGCATCCGCGTCATCGAATTCAATGCCCGCTTCGGCGACCCGGAGACCCAAGCGGTCCTGGCTCGGCTGAAGACTCCGCTGGGCGCAATCCTCCTCGCGGCGGCCAACGGCAAGCTCGATGATGCAGAGCAGCTGCGTTGGTCCTCGAAGACCGCCGTGGACGTGGTCATTGCCGCCGAGAACTACCCCGATACCCCGGTCAAGGGAGCGGTGATCGAAGGGCTGGAAGAAGCCAATAAGGTCAGCGATGTGCATGTGATGCATGCAGGTACAAGCACCGATGCCGAAGGCAACATCACGGTGGCCGGTGGCCGCGTCTTGGCGGTCGTCGCCTTGGGCGATGACCTGGCAGTTGCCCGGGCCAACGCCTACGCGGGTGTCGCCAAGATCAGTTGGAGCGGTGCTCAGTCACGCAGTGACATCGCGTTGAAGGCCGAACGTGGAGAAATCGTAGTGAACGGGGAAAGCAAGTAATGGCAGGATTCCAGACCGAAACGCTTCCCCTAGAAGGTTGGGACCACTTCTATTCCGGCAAGGTGCGGGATCTGTACCTGCCTGCCGGGGTGAGCTTCGCGGACTCCGACCGGGTGCTGGTGGTGGCTTCGGACCGAATCAGTGCCTACGACTTCGTGCTGACCAGCGAGATCCCGGACAAGGGCAAGGTGCTGACGCAACTGAGCCTGTGGTGGTTCGAGCAATTGCACGAATTCGCCAACCACGTGATCTCCACCGAGGTGCCTGCGGCGGTTGCCGGTCGGGCGATGGTGTGCAAGAAGCTTGAAATGTACCCCATCGAGTGCATCGCCCGCGGTTATCTGACCGGCTCCGGTTTGGCAGAGTACAAGGTCTCCTCGACCGTATGCGAGCTGCCTTTGCCAGCGGGATTGGTTGATGGTTCACGTCTTCAGCCAGCGTTGTTCACACCTTCGGCTAAGGCCGAAGTTGGCGAACACGACGATAACATCTCCTTCGAGCAGACGGTTGAACGCGTCGGTGCGCAGATCTCCGAGGCGCTGCGCGAGAAGACCGTCGCAATCTACGAACGCGCCGAGCAGATCGCCCGCGAACGCGGCATCATCCTTGCCGACACCAAGGTCGAATTTGGTGCCGATCCGAGCAACGGCGAAATCACGCTCGGCGACGAGGTGCTCACCCCTGACTCATCGCGCTTCTGGGATGCCCAGTCCTACGAACCGGGCAAAGCCCAGGCGAGCTTTGATAAGCAGTTCGTGCGCGACTGGTTGACCTCTGCGGCTTCCGGTTGGGACAAGAACTCCGGTGCCGAACCTCCGGCCTTGCCGGCCGAGATCGTGGAAAAGACGCGCGCCCGGTACATCGATGCGTATGAGCGTTTGACCGGGGAGAAATTCTCGGCCTAGACGCAAAATTGATTGGTCGGGGTGAAGGAAAATTTCCTTCACCCCGACCAATTTTGTTTTGTATTCGTCTCGCGTTTAGCTCAGCTGCGATTTGCGGACGTGATAAAGCACGTAGCCGTAGCTCAACTCGGTCGAATCCGGATGCTGCGAGATCCAGCCTTGGGCTAGCTCTGCAGGGAATTCCAGGTGAAGGACCTGGGCTAGATCTTTGGTCGAGTCAAAGTTCCAGCTGCTCATCACTTCATGCCGTTGGGCTCCCTGCGCGGCCCACCATCGCTGTATGTAGTCATCCTCGCCCTGAGTCGACGCCCAGATGCTTTGCCGCAATAACGTAGCAAATTGTCCGTGTTGGTGGTCGTTGTCGATCACGAGCAGCGATCCACCGGGGCGCAGGACACGCAGAACTTCGCGCAGGCCGGCGGCGCAGTCATAGTTCGGGGAGGGGAAGAAATAAGCGAAGCGTGCGTGCACTACGTCTACGCTGGCGTCTAGCAGCGGAAGATGTTCGGCAGACCCGTGCAGCACTTGAACTTTCGGGCTACGCTCTCGAGCGGCAGGCAATAGATTCAGGTCCGGTTCTACCCCGATGACGGTGCCCTGCTCGGTGAGATATTTGGGTAGCCAAAAACCAGTGCCGCATCCCAGGTCCAGCAGGACCCTGCCGTCCCAGGGTGCCAAGGAGCGCAAACGAGCAAAGAGCACTCCGGATCGGTCAAGCGCGTTATTCTCAATTTCGTAGACTTCCGGGTGCGCCCCCTGGTTTGGGGCCGGGAGGAAATCGCCCAGTTCGCTTGTCATGAGCCGACAGCCGGTTAAACCAGCGAGTCCTTCCACGCCTTGTGCAGCGAAGCGAAGCGCCCCTCGTCCGCTATCAGCTGCTGCGGGGAACCGTCCTCGATGATTTTGCCATCGTCAACCACCAGCACACGGTCGGCGATCTGCACGGTGGACAACCGGTGGGCGATGATCAACGCCGTACGGTTTCCAAGTAGCTGTTGCAGGCCTCGCTGCACCGCACGCTCCGATGGAATATCTAGCGAGCTGGTTGCTTCGTCCAAGATCAATACGGCCGGGTCAGCTAAGAAGGCGCGTGCAAATGAGATGAGCTGGCGTTGTCCGGCGGATACTCGACCGCCGCGCTTGTTCATGTCGGTCTCATAACCTTCGGGAAGTTCGCGGATAAATTCGTCGGCTCCCACAGCCTTGGCCGCGTCCTGGATTTCAGCCAGCGTCGCGGTGGGCTTCCCGAGTGCAATATTTTCGGCAACTGTCCCGGAGAACAAGAACGCTTCCTGGGTGACCATCACAACGTGCTTGCGCAGTTCCTGATTCGACAGTTCATTGATGGGGACCGAATCAATTTCCAAGGTGCCCGAACGCAGATCGTAGAAACGCGAAATAAGTTTGGCCAGGGTTGATTTGCCGGCGCCGGTCTGCCCAACAACCGCCACTGTTTGCCCGGCTTCAATCTTCAGGTCGAACCGGTCCATGATGATCGGCCCCTGCCCGTAGCCGAAGACCGCGTCGTTGAAGACGATCTCTCCCTTGACCTGCTCGATGCTGCGCGGCTTCAGCGGTTCCCTGACGCTGGGTTCCTCTTCTAGGAGACCGGAGACCTTTTCCAGGGCTGCCGTGGCCGACTGCAACGAGGAGTAGAACATGGCGATCTGTTCGACCGGTTGGAAGACGCGTTTAGCTGCAAGCAGCAGCGCCACCATCACACCGACCGCCAGCGTCCCATCCAGAATGCGGAATCCACCGTAGGCAAGCAACACCGCGACGGTGAGGTTTCCAATGAGCACCAGACCCGGCTGAAGGATGCCGAAAAGGTTGAAGGAGCGCACCGAGTTGACCCGATATTTTTCGGCGATCACACCATAGTTGACGTCATTTGCAGCTTCCCGGCGAAACGCCTTTACCGCGCGAATGCCGGTCATCGTCTCCACAAACATGGAGATCACCTTGGCAGAAACAACCCGAGACTCACGGTAGAGGACTTCGGAACGGCTCTGGTACCAGAAGAAGAGGATCGCTACCGGTATGGCCGCAATACACAGCACCAGCCCACTGCGCCAATCCAGGATAAAGATGGTGGCCAGCGTGAAAATCACGAAGACGCAAGAGGACGCGAGCTCGGAAACGCCTTGATCCAGCAGCTCACGCAGGGTTTCCAAGTCCGAGGTCTGCCGCGAGATGATCCGGCCCGAGGTGTAATTCTCATGGAATTCGAGGCTCAACCGCTGAGTGTGGCGGAAGACCTGCTGACGCAGATCTAAGAGCATGGCCTGAGAGATCTTTGCAGCGCAATTGATGTACCAGGCGAGCAGTACGCCCGCCAAAATGGCGCAGACAATATAGGCGCCGCCCGAAATCCCAAGCGCACTCCAGTTGCCCTCGCGAACCTGTGGCAGCGTCCAATCGATGGCCAAGGCAATGAGTATTGGCAAAATGACGCGGGCAGCATTGGAAACCAATACCAGCACCACGGTAAGAATGAAGAGTTTCTTCTGCGGCATGGCGAGCGCCGCTAGAAGCTTGAAGGAGCGGCGGCGTACTACTTTGCGTTGCGCGCCGGAGAGGTTGATGTTGTCTTCTCCGGTCACACCCAATGGTTGGCTCATCGCGAGACCTCTTCGCTCATCGGTGCTTCGTCATCCAGGCTGGCGATCACATATCGGTAATGTTCATTCGTGCTCAACAGGTGTGTGTGGCTGCCGATCGCGTCGATGCGACCATCACGCAGCAGCGCCACCCGGTCGGCGAGCATCACGGTGGAGGGCCGGTGAGCCACCACCAAGGTGGTGGTGCCACCCAGGACCTCGCGTAGCTTCGAGGTGACTGCTTCCTCCGTGCGGACGTCCAAGGCGGAGAGCGGATCGTCCAGCACCAAGATGCGTGGTCGGGCGGCGATGGCCCGGGCTAGCGCCAGACGCTGGCGCTGACCGCCGGACAGGGACAAGCCTTCCTCACCAATCAGCGTGTCGACCCCCTGTGGCAGCTGGTAGACAAATTGTGCCTGTGCCACGTCAAGGGACTGCGCCAGGAGTTGCTCGCGCTGAGCGGGATCGTAATTTGCCGGGGCACCGAGCAGCACGTTTTCACGGACCGAATTTGAAAATAGGGTGGTGTCTTCGAAGGCTACAGCAATTTCTTGGCGTAGTTCTTCCAGATCCCACTCTCGGACATCTTGCCCGTGCACCAGCACCTGACCAGCGCTCGCTTCGTGTAATCGGGGGATCAGGTTCAACAATGTCGACTTGCCTGAGCCGGTGATTCCCACCAAGGCCATGGTCTCGCCTGCTTGGATTGTTAGATCGATATCAGCGAGGATGGGGCGCCCACGCCCGGAGGCATCCGGGTAGGCAAATCTAACGTGCTTGAGTTGTACTTCGCCGTTTCGTTCGGCAGGGGATTTTGGGTTGTCCGGGGAAACTATGTCGTTGGAAGCGTCCATCACTTCGAAGTGGCGATCCAATGCGGTTTTGGTGCTCAGCGTCATACCCAACAGCATGCCCATGCCTTCTACGGGACCTGCGATGACTGCTGCGATGGCGAAATAGGCAACTAATGAGCCGATGCTCAGCTGCCCAGCTGCAACCAAGGAGATACCGATCAGTACGCCTAGACCAAGGATCGTTTCGGGGATGGCGACGACTGTCATGAGGAAACTGGCCAAGGTTTTGGCCTTGCTGATCTCCGTCTGTTGCAGCGATTTCGCCTGCTCGTTGAATCCGTCGTACACGTGGGGACCGCGTCCGAAGGCTTTGATGACGCGAATGCCATGTACCGACTCTTCGACAGCCGTCGCCAGGTCACCTGCCTGGTCTTGGCTCAACCGACTCGCTGCCCGGTAATTATTGCGGAAGTGGTAGGCCTTGATTGAGATGGGGATGGCACCTAGGAGGTAGAGCAGTCCGAGGATCCACGAGTGGAAAAACATCAGCGCCAGCCCGGTGATCACGGTGACGGTATCAACGACGAGCATCATGGCGCCGAAGGCGAGCCAGCGGCGCAGCAGCGACAAATCCGACATGGAGCGGGAAAGCAACTGGCCAGAGCCCCACCGCTCGTGGAAAGCGACCGGCAGGCGTTGCAGATGCTTATAGAAGCGAATGCGCATCTGCGCTTCCAGCCCCGCCGCGGGGTTGAGAACGAATTGGCGGCGCAGGAAGATGAACAGCGCTTCCAAGAAACCTAAGGCACCCACGATGGCCATGGCGATCCAAATTGCGTTGTTTGTCCCATTGCTGTCCAGCACGTTGTTCACCAACCAGGCCAGAACCTGTGGAATGACGAGGGCGACAATACCGGCGCCCAAGGCGCAGAGGAAGCCGCCGATGAGACGCGGAAGAATCGGGCGGACGAACGGCCCCAGTCGTTTTAAGGTGGTCGTCAACGACACCGCTTCAGCTGCGTCTGAGTTCTGTTTTCGCGCCATGCGAGTACCCCACCATCACCAATAACAATATCGACCGGACTACAGCCTACAGTCAGTAGTTGGGAAAATTCAATCAAATAATCACTAGTGGATAGATTATTTGTTACTGCCTCAGAGACGGCTTCAGGCCCCGCACTTAAACCAAGTGCGGGGCCTGAAGGGGTGGAGGATTAGTCCCTGGCGGTGAGTGTGAGCAGCACTGCCTCTGGAGGGCAGGCGATGCGAAATGGTGCGAAGCGAGAATGGCCCAAGCCTGCCGATACGTTCAAGGGGACGGTGCGTCCGGCATAATCCCAGTCGGTTAGTCCGCGGGCTCGCCAAGTCGGCAAATCGCAATTCGACACCAATGCACCGTATCCCGGGATGCACACCTGCCCGCCGTGGGTGTGGCCGGCGAAGATGAGATCTGCGCCGGCCTCAGTGAGTTGATCCAGCACTCGTTGGTAGGGGGCGTGGGTAAGCGCGAGTCTTACATGCGGAGCCTGGTATCCGGTGATCGAGCCTTGCGGCCATCCGGCGAATTGGTCGCGTTTAAGGTGCGGATCATCGATGCCGGTCAGATCAAGTCGTATCCCGTTGAGCACTGTGGAGTAGGCCCGGTTGGTCATATTGACCCACCCGGCGGATCCGAAGGCACGGTGCATCTCTTCGAAGGGCAACATGTCACGGCTTGAAGGGTTTGGTGTTCCGGAGCTTCCCATAAGGTAGCGCAACGGGTTCTTCATTCGAGGCGCATAGTAGCAATTGGACCCCGGGACGAAAGCGCCGGGGAATTGCATCAGCGGCTTCAGCGCGTCGATCAGCGCTGGAACGCCATCCCGGTGGCTGAGATTGTCACCGGTGTTGATCACGTAATCGGGGCGCTCGTCAGCGAGCTGATGCAGCCAGCGTCGCTTGACTGCCTGGCCGGGGATCATGTGGATGTCTGAGAGGTGCAGGACGCGGATATCGCTCGCACCGCGGGGGAGCACTTTGACGGTTTCGCGACGAAGCCCGAATTTCTGCGTTTCGTATAGTCCGTAACCAAGCACCGCGGCGCCTGCCGCGACAGCGCCGCCGGCAAGTAGCGCTGCCGTGCCCGTGGCGCGACCGAATGCCGAAGAGAAATTAGTGTGTTCAACCATGACCGGTCCGTCATTGTCCTTTCAAGGGAACAGACCCGTTTGAGTCTGGTGATAGTGCCAATCTAAACCGAAAGGCCGCGTTCAACCAAAGTTGAACGCGGCCTTTCGCTGACTACTTAGTCGTCCGAATCATCTCCGGGCTTGGCTGGAGTAGTCGGCTTCGACTTGTTATTGCCGTTGCCGTTGCCGTTGCCGTTTGCTTCAGACTTGTCGTCGTCGGACTCCTTGGATTCCTCTTTTTGAGAATCGTCCGAATTGGAATCTTCCTTTTGGGAATCTTCCTTATTCGAGTCTTCCTTTTTGTTCTCGTCGTCATCCTTGGGCTTCGGCGCTGGCTTTGGCTTAGGTGCCTTGCTTACGGAACCGAAGGAATTGCGCTCGTATTGCTGAACTGCCTTAGACATGAAGTCAACCCACATTGGAGCCGCATAAGTCGAGGAGTCAACCATCGCCGGAGCGCGTTTGTCGTTGATCATCGCACCGTGAAGAGAATACTCTTCGGTAGCTGCTTTGCCATCTAGTCGTCCGACCCAAGCCGCGGTGGAGATACCGCTGCTGTAGCCGACGAACCAGGTGGAGGTGGCGTAGTTATTTGTACCGGTCTTGCCGGCGATCGGGCCTGCAACCTGGCCCTTGGAGACACGGTTAGTGGCAATTTTCTTCAGTGTGCCGTTCAGGTCGGCCACGTACTGTGGGTCGATCTGCTGTGAGCAGGCTTGCTGCGGAACCTTGTACTTGGTGCCGTCCTTGTCGACCACCGAGGTAATGGCTCGTGGTTCGCAATATTCGCCCTTGTTGGCGAAAGCTGCGAAGGCTGCAGCCTGTGCCATCGGGGTGATATTTGCCGAACCGATAATGAAGGCCGGGTTCGCCGGGGAAATTGGCCCTGGCTTGCCGTTGTCTGCATCCTGGTCCAAAAGGCCCAGCTTCTTGGTGTAGTCAGCGATGGTGCATAAGTCAACCTTGGCTGCCTCTTGAATAGTCGCGGAGTTGATGGACCAATAAAGGCCAGTGTCCACGGTCATCGTGCGGTAGAAGCCGCGCGAAGCATTTTTAGGCTCCCATGCTTGCGACCCACCGGTTGTTGTAGAACCGCCGGGCATGCATGATGCCCTCCAGCGATGGTTGACAGGGAAATACGGCCTTTTAGCATTGATTTTGTCGTACATCTTGTTGCCCTCGTGGAGCCAGGCAAGTGTGGTGTACGGCTTCATAGTCGAACCACCCTGGAAGCCGCCAGCGCCACCGTAAGCGCGCTCAACTGCGAAGTTGTAGAAGGTTCGGCTTCCCTTTTCATCGGATTCTGGCGCGTAGGTGGTGTTCTGCGCCATGGTCAAGATCTTTCCAGTGCCTGGCTCGACCGAAACCAATGACGAGTAGATGTCCTCGTTCGATTTGGCGTTAGGATCGATCGCCTCGCGCGCATCCTTGGCGGCCTTCTTATTCAAAGCCGAATTCAGCGTGGTCTTGATGACCAGGCCACCGCGGAACAGCAATTTCTCGCGGTCTTCTTTAGTTTTGCCGAATGTTTTGTCTTTGAGAATCAAGTTGGTGACGTAGTCGCAGAAGTAACCTGCGTCATCGGCAGCCATGCAGCCTGAAGCTGAAGAGCTCGGGTTCACGCCGAGCTTGGACTTCACGGCCGTGTCGTATTCCTTCTTGGTGATCGCGCCAGTGCGGTACATATTGCCCAGCACCTTATTGCGTCGATCCAAGGAACGTTCTGGGTTCTTGATTGGGTTGTAGACGTTAGGCAGCTGCACCATGCCGGCGAGCATTGCCGACTGCTGGAGGTTCAGATCCTTGGCGTCTACTGAGAAGAAGCGTTGAGCGGCAGCCTGCACGCCATACTCGCGACCCGAGAACAGCACGAGGTTCAGGTAGCCTTCGAGGATTTCGTCCTTGGACATTTCCTTTTCAATGGCCACCGCGTACTTCAGCTCGCGGATCTTGTCGGAGTAATCCTTGTTGCCCGACACCGTGCTTTCATCGGAACCGGTCAAAATCTGGTTGTTGACCAGCAAGTTGTTGACATATTGCTGGGTCAGCGTCGACGCGCCGGAACGTGAGGAAGAGGTTGCGTTGTTAATGACCGCGCGGGCAATGCCCTTGGGGTCAATGCCGCTGTGCTCGTAGAAACGCTCGTCTTCCACCGAAATAATTGCTTTACGCATCGCCGGGGAGATGTCTTTGAGTTTCACTGGATCGCGGTTCTGTTCATAGAACGACGCAATCAGCTTTCCATCCGAATCCAAGACTTGCGAAGGCTCGGGAATAGGTAGCTTCTCGAATGAGCTCGGAAGCGCGCTTACAATATTATTTCCGGTGGTCAAACCGGTTTTTGCGATAGCTGCCACGGGAATGAGCATGCCCGCGGCCAGGACACCACAAAGGGCACTGATTCCGAAGAACGCAACGATCTTTCCCAAAGTGGTAGCTGTATCAAAAAAGGGTGACTTCTTGGCTGCCATACGTACTAGTTTACAAGGACGCGCTAACGTATCCAGTATGACTAAATGGGAATACGCCACTTTGCCGCTCGTTATCCACGCAACCAAGCAGATTTTGGATCAGTGGGGTGACGATGGTTGGGAGCTCGTAGCAATCGTTCCGGGCCCTAACGGAACCAATCCGGTGGCCTACATGAAGCGTCCAAAAGCCTAACTTTCATAAGGAGTAAAACCCCATGCAAGAAGCTACTTCCTCGCGTGTCGAAGCACGCCTCGCCGAACTCAATCTGACCTTGCCAGCGGTGGCAAAGCCGGTCGCCGCGTACCTGCCGGCGGTCACCACCGGCAACTACGTTTACACCTCCGGACAGCTGCCACTTATTAATGGAGAACTCCCAGCTCTCGGCAAAGTCGGCGCCGAGGTCTCCGCCGAAGAAGCTAAGGCAATGGCGCAGACTTGCGCACTAAACGCATTGGCTGCGATCAAGGCAGAAATTGGTGACCTAGATCGCATTAAGCGTATCGTGAAGGTCGTTGGCTTCGTGTCGTCAGACCCTACGTTCACCGGTCAGCCTGGCGTCATCAACGGCGCTTCGGAATTCTTCGGAAATGTCCTGGGCGAGGCCGGTGTGCACGCACGTTCGGCCGTAGGCGTGGCGGTACTGCCATTGAACGCTCCGGTCGAGGTTGAGGTCATCGCCGAATTTGAGTAGTCCACAACGTGATTCCGGTGTGCGCCAAGGGCGGTCCATTCCGTCCGCCGCGCGCACCGGAGTTGCGCGTCGTCTCGTTGAGCTACCGCCGCATCAAATTCCAGCGGCGGAAAACTGGTTCACTTTCGGTTCGCGAACCCCGCGAGCCGCCCGCCGTGCTTCCTCGGTCTGCCTGGTGCAAGATGGGGCGCATGGAGTCGAGACTTTACTGAGCTACCGCCCCGGTGAATCGCCACTGGGCAGCGTTGCATTTCCAGGCGGCAGCGTCGAAGCGGGGGACCGCGCCGAGTACAAGTGGTTCGGCCCGAATCTTTCACAGTGGTCCAAGCGCATGGACGTGTTGGATCAGCAACTGGTTCGCGCACATTTGGTGTGCGCCATCCGAGAACTTTTTGAAGAAACCGGGATCTTGCTCGCTGGCACCGAAGAACAGTCGGTTGTCGAAATGAGCGACCCCGAGGAATGGATGTCCGCCCGCGAAGCTATCGCCGGGCAGGATTTAGCCTTTGAGGAATTTCTTCTCAGACGAGGGCTGGGTCTGCGCACCGACCTATTGCGGCCGGTCAGCCATTGGCTAAGTCCCAACTTCGCCTTCCGGCGATTCGACACCTGGTACTTCACCGCAACGGTTCCCGTGCACCAGGAACCCCGCCTGCTGCGCGCTAAGGGCAAATGGGCGCAGTGGTGCAGCTCAGAGCAAGTTATGGCGCAGCGGGCCACCAGCGCGCTGGGAGACCGTATTGGCCAGCCCAGCACGGCAGGCCTGAGGTTGTCCCAGATAACCAGTCCAGCGGTGGAACAGATGCTGGAGCGGATGGCTAGTGCCCACGGTGCGGTCGCCTATCTCTCACGAGCGCGCAACCTAGATGTGCAGCATCCGGACCTGTTGGTGCGCGATGGAACCTATTATCTTGAAGTGCTCAGCGCACTCGGAGTCGAATCCACGCGTCCGTGGCAGGCAGAACCTGGCCACTAAAACGGCCGTCGAAGAACAAAAGGTCGGACAACCCTTGCGGGTTGTCCGACCTTTTGCGCAGCGGTGCTTAGCGCGAACGCTGACGCAAACGCTGGATGTCCAGGATCACGACGGCGCGGGCTTCCAGACGGAGCCAGCCGCGCTGCACGAACTCGGCCAAGGCCTTGTTCACGGTTTCGCGGGAGGCACCGACCAGCTGAGCCAGCTCTTCCTGGGTCAGCTCGTGAGCGACCAGGATGCCATCGGTGGCTGGGCGGCCGAAACGGTCAGCGAGATCCAATAGAGCCTTAGCCACACGGCCAGGAACATCGGAGAACACCAGATCGGCTAGGGATTCATTCGTGCGACGCAGACGCGCAGCCAGAGCTTGCAGCAACTGGATCGAGACCTCCGGGGAGTTCAAGATCGCCTTGCGCATGTTTTCATGGCTCAGACCTGCCAGCCGGGTCTCCGACACGGCGGTTGCGGTTGCGTTGCGCGGGTGTGGATCGAACAGCGCCATTTCGCCGAACAGTTCGCCTGGGCCGAGGACGGCAATCAGGTTTTCACGTCCGTCGGCGGAAGTGCGGCCAAGCTTGATCTTGCCCGAGACGATGAAGTAGAGACGGTCGCCCTGATCGCCTTCGCGGAACACTGATGCACCGCGAGACAGATCGACCTCGGTCAATTCTTCGGTTAGCGTGGCGAATACTTCATCACCCAGCGACGCGAAAAGCGGCGCACGGCGCAGTACCTCGATATCCATAAAATCTCCTGTCAACAGTAGTAAGCGCTCACTTCATTGTGCCGTATTCGGTAACAATGTGACAGTTTCCACACGTGGTTTAACCAAGAAATGTTGAGAATCACGCTCGTCCTACAAAAACTCGCGAATATCTTCGCAGAAATCCATCAGCTTCTAAGGGTACCTTGGGTTAATAGTAAGTTTGTGAACGAAGCGGGGTCTCGGTGCTCGGAGTATTCAGTTGGCTGGACCTTGCCATCTGCGTAGTTTTACTTTCATTTTTTATCGCCGGAATCCGTCGTGGCTTCCTTTACACGGTCGGCGACATGCTCGGGCTCATCGCCGGCGGCACTGCCGCGTTCTTCGCCATACCGCTAGTTTCAACCCTGGCTTCGAACCCCTGGTGGCGGGTCGCTCTGATGGTCGCTACGGCTGCCGTGTTGATCATCTTGGGTCAGGCGCTCGGCAGGGTTATGGCCACCCGAATAAGACGCTGGATGAACTTCGATTTCCTGCGTGCCGCAGACGGATTGGCCGGTGGCGTGCTCTCGGTTTTCATCACCGCCACGATCATCGGCGCGCTGGCATTTTCCACGTCAAGCATGGGTATTCCGCGTCTATCGAGCGAAATTGATAAGTCGAAAATGATCGCCTCGATCCGTGGGCTGACACCAGAGTTCGTGAACTCGGCAATCTCCTCGGCACGTTCGGCGGTGATGGCCGAAACAATCCCTGCACTGCTTGATCCCTTTGCACCTCCGGTCGAGCCGGTAGAAGAGGGCCAGTGGTCCGCCAATGACCTGCAGCGAGCCTCAGTGAACTCGGTGGCTAAGATCTCCGGCACCGCAGTTCAATGCGGTGTGAACCTCACCGGTTCGGGCTTTGTTATTGCCGACCAATTGGTGATGACCAACGCCCACGTCGTAGCGGGTTTAAGCGCGGCCACAGTGGAGATTGAGGGTGATCAACTTCACCGCGGAAAAGTGGTTTATTTTGATCCCGAAGCCGATATTGCCGTGCTGCGTGTGGACGGGATGGAAGCCCAGCCACTTGAGCTCGCCGAAGAAAACCTGGGCCGTGGAGAACAAGCAGCTTTCATCGGCTATCCAGCCGGCGGGCCGCTGCAGGTGCGAGGCGCGGTAGTCGCCTCGCGAGCCACGGTGTCCATCGCCAATATTTATGGCGAAGACCCGGCCTCGCTCTCGGTCTACCAACTGACGGCCAAGGTGGCCCAAGGCAACTCCGGCGGTCCCATGGTCAATGAGGACGGCGAAGCGGTGGGCATGATCTTCGCTAAGTCACGAGGCAATGACGAGGTGGGCTTCGCACTGAGCCTCGAAGAGATCGAACGCGCCCTCAAAGTGGCCGGGGACCGCACCACCTCGATCAAAACCGGTGAATGCATCGGCGACTAGTTGCCGAGCAGGTGCGCCAGCTGCTGTACCGCGAGCCGGTAGCCGTTGACCCCGGCCCCTATGATGATCGACGAGGCCACGGGGGAGACGTAGGAATGATGGCGGAATGCCTCGCGCCGGTGCACATTGGAGATGTGGACCTCAATCACCGGCAGCGATACTCCGCTGAGCGCATCCGCGATGGCCACAGAGGTGTGCGTGTAGGCACCCGGGTTCATGATGATGCCGGCCTTGGTCAGCCGCGCTTCGTGAATCGCGTCGATGAGCACGCCCTCGTGGTTCGACTGGAATGCCTCCACGGAGAGTCCGTAGTCCGCCGCGGTGCGCCGCGCGAGATCTTCCACATCCGCGAGAGTTTCATGGCCATAAATTTCGGGCTCACGAGTTCCAAGCAGGTTCAGGTTCGGTCCGTTGAGTAACAAGATGGTGCGCGATGCGTTTTCAGACATGGAAACAATCTAATACACCTCGCGTTTCGCAGGGCGATTCATGAACGTGCATGTACCAGGTAAAACGAGACGAGCCACCGTGGTCGTCCTCCGTTTCCGGTGAAACCGGTGCGGAGCGAGGACTACGATGGCCCGTGAATCCCGGCCAGAAGCCGTGGACTACTACTTCTTCATCGACTGTGCGATCTGCGTCATTACCGTCGCGTCGGACAGCGTGGTCGCATCTCCGACCTCGCGGCCCTCGGCGACGTCCTTGAGCAGGCGGCGCATGATCTTGCCCGAGCGGGTCTTGGGCAGTTCGGGAACCACCAGGATGTGGCGCGGCTTGGCGATCGGGCCGATGTCCTTGCTTACGTGGTTGCGCAGCGTGGCGACGACGTCCTCGCCCTCGGGCGGTTCGGTCTGCAGGATCACGAACGCGACCACGGCCTCGCCGGTGGTCTCGTCCTTGGCTCCGACCACGGCGGCTTCGGCCACGTACGGGTGGGCCACCAGCGAGGACTCGATTTCTGCAGTGGACAGCCGGTGCCCGGAGACGTTCATGACGTCATCCACCCGGCCCAGCAGCCAGATGTCGCCATCATCGTCCTTCTTAGCGCCGTCGCCGGCGAAGTACATGTCCTCGAAGCGGGACCAGTAGGTTTCCTTATAGCGGTCCATATCGCCCCAGATGCCGCGCAGCATCGCGGGCCACGGATCGCGGATGACCAGGAAGCCGCCCTCGCCGTTGGACACGGACACCCCTGCCTCGTCGACCACGTCGATGCTGATTCCTGGCACTGCGACCTGCGCTGAGCCCGGCTTCGTGGAGGTCACCCCTGGCATCGGCGTAATCATGTGCGCACCGGTTTCGGTCTGCCACCAGGTGTCCACGATGGGGGTCGGGTGTTCCTTGCGTTCGCCGTTCTTGCCGTTGTTGGTGCCGATGACATCGCGGTACCACATCCAGGCTTCCGGATTGATGGGTTCGCCGACCGAGCCGAGCACACGCAGGCTGGAGAGGTCGTAGCCGTCTGGGATCTCGCGTCCCCATTTCATGAAGGTGCGGATCGCGGTCGGTGCGGTGTAGAGGATCGAGACCTTGTACTTTTCTATCAGCTCCCACCAGCGTCCCTGGTGCGGGGTGTCCGGGGTGCCTTCGTACATGACCTGGGTGGCGCCGTTGATGAGCGGGGCGTAGGTGACGTAGGAATGCCCGGTAACCCACCCGATATCGGCGGTGCACCAGTACACATCGGATTCCGGGTGTAGGTCGAAGGTGTCGCGGTGGGTGACCGCGCCCTGGGCCAGGAATCCACCGGTGGTGTGGACAATGCCCTTGGGCTTGCCGGTGGTGCCCGAGGTGTAGAGCACGAACAGCGGGTGCTCGGCGTTGTGGGCTACCGCAACATGGTCGGCGCTTGCCCCATCGACCACGTCATGCCACCACTTATCGAGCTCGCCGACGGCGGTTTCTTCACCGTTGCGCTTGACCACCAGCACGTTTTCCACGGTGTGGCCAGGCTTTTCAAGGGCTGCGTCCACCGCAGGCTTCAGCGCGGATGGCTTGCCGCGGCGCCAGGTGCCGTCAGCGGTGACCACAAGTTTGGCGTCCGCGTCATCGATGCGGCTGCGCAGCGCGTCGGCGGAGAAACCGCCGAAGACCACCGAATGGATGGCACCGATGCGGGCGCAGGCCAGCATGGTGATTACCGCTTCGGGGATCATCGGCAGGTAGACGGCCACTCGGTCGCCCTTGGCCACGCCCAGGGATTCGAAAGCGTTGGCCGCCTTCTTCACCTCTTCGGTCAGCTGCGCGTAGGTGTAGGTGCGGGTATCTCCGGGCTCGCCTTCGAAGTAAATGGCAACGCGTTCGCCCAAGCCGTTCTCCACATGGCGGTCCAGCGCGTTATATGCAGCGTTGAGTTTTCCGCCGACAAACCACTTGGCCACCGGAGCTTCGGACCAGTCCAAGGTCTCGGTGAAATCGGTGTCCCAAGTCAACACGCTGCGTGCCTGCTGCGCCCAGTAGCCCAACCGGTCTTCGCTCGCTGCCGCGTACTGGCTTGCCGAGCCAATGGCCTGATCGCTGAAGTTCTTGCTCGGGGCAAACGCACGAGTTTCATGCGATAGGTTGTCCAGGGTTTTGGAATCACTCACCGGTGATCGCGTCCTTTCGGTTAAACAAAAATTACTCTGTGATCAAAGTTACACGCTTGAACGGCGGGCCTGTGGTTTGTGTCACCAGCAGGGCTAGAAGCGGGCATTTTGTGCGCCGAACGGTCAATTTGACGCGGTGAAATGCAGGTAAACAGTGATATTTTTGCTGGCTCGTGGCACGATCATCTCGTGGCTGTAAAAGTGAAAGTTGAAACAGAGATCGGACTCAAGCGGCGGGCACGGAAGATGCACCGCGTCCTGGCCGAGGCTTACCCCTATGCGGTGGCCGAACTGGATTTTGAGAATCCCTTTCAGCTGCTGGTCGCAACGGTGCTCTCCGCGCAGACCACCGACGTCCGGGTCAACTCGATTACCCCTGGACTTTTCGCGCGGTATCCCGACGCGTTGGCGATGAGTCAAGCTGAACGGACGGATCTTGAGGAACTGATCCGGCCCACCGGGTTCTTCCGTGCCAAGACAGAATCTCTGCTGGGGCTTTCGGCCGCACTAGTCCAACGCCACGGCGGACAAGTTCCTTCACGGCTCGAAGATCTGGTCAAACTCGCCGGGGTGGGGCGAAAGACCGCGAATGTGGTGTTGGGAAACGCGTTCGGCGTACCGGGCATCACCGTGGACACGCATTTCGGCCGGCTCGCTAACCGCTTTGGATGGACCGATGAAACGGACCCGGTTAAAGTCGAGCACGCGGTGGGCGAACTATTCGAAAAGCGGGACTGGACCATGCTCAGCCACCGTGTGGTCTTCCACGGACGCCGGGTCTGCCATGCGCGCAAGCCGGCCTGCGGCGTTTGCGTCTTGGCGAAGCTCTGCCCCTCGTCCGGGATCGGCGAGGAGATTCCCGCAAAAGCGCAAAAATTGCTGAAGTACGAGCTCGCTCCGGGGCGCGAAGGACTGCTGCAGAAAATGCAGGACGGGGCGACCCGCCGCGAACTGCGCGCCGAAGGATACGGACTGGACGCATGAGCGCCCGTGCAGAGCTGGAAAAAGTCATCGCGACGCATGCCCAGAAAATGGGTTCCACGGTTAAACTTCCAAAAAAATGGGTATTCGACCAGATGGACGTCAACAGCGTGCGCAAGGCGGCGGTGCTCATCTTATTCGGGTCGGCTTCCGGGCAGGGAGTGCAGGACGGCGCCAAACCCGAGGATCTTGACCTGCTATTTGTAGAGCGTGCCTCCACGCTGCGCAAGCATGCCGGGCAGATCGCTTTCCCCGGCGGCGGGGTGGATCCCGAAGACGGTTCGGCGAGCGCTGCTGCCCTGCGCGAGGCGTGGGAAGAAACCGGCGTTGATATTTCTGGGATCGAAGTACTGGGCCAACTGACCGAAACGGAACTTCCGGTTTCAAGCTATTTAGTCACCCCCGTTGTGGGCTGGTGGCACACTGAATCCAAGGTCTACGCAGCGGATCTGCGCGAAAGCTCGGATGTCTTTCGGGCGCCGGTAGCCCACCTGCTCGATCCGCATAACCGTCTGACGGCGGTGGTGCAACGCGGAACACAGCGCTTCAAATCCCCTGCCTTCGAATACGAGGGGCATTTGATCTGGGGTTTCACCGCGATCGTGATCGACCGGTTATTCGACGAATTGGGCTGGAACAAGCCCTGGAACGCGCAACGCGAAATCAAGATGAAGTAAGCAGCTATTTTCCTTCGGAGTAGTTCTGCGAAATTGCGACGCTGACAGGGAAATTCGGGCTGTGCTCGCCAAAGAGCGTACGCCCGGCGAGCAGCGCCGCGTGGCGCACCAAATCGCCCAGCCCTTCGGCCAGTTCTACTGGGCATTCGAATACGACTTCGTCATGAACGAAAAACACCTGCTGGCAGGATTGGCCCCATCCGGCTTGACGAATCAGGTGACGGGCATGACCCATCCACACCAGCGCCCACTCGGCGGCGGTTGACTGCACCACGAAATTTCGGGTGAATCTGCCACGTGAGCGTGCCGCAGCGTCAGCGGCTCGTTGCCCGGCTTCATCGTTGGTGTCTCGCTGAGCTTGCAGCCAACTGTCATCTGCAGGTGGGCAACCGCGCCCTAGCCAGCTGCTCACACCTTCGCCGCGCTCACCGGCTTTCGCAGCCCTGTCCACGTAGGCCATGGCCTGCGGGAAGTTTTTCTTCAAGGCAACGCCTACCGCGCCGGACGTGCCTCCTCCACCGCCGTAGATAACCGAAAGCATGCCTAATTTCGCCTCGTTTCGGTCCGCGACGAGCCTGGCATCGATGAGCCATTGATACAGGTCATCTTGCTGGCCAGCTTCCTGGAGCCTCCGATCTTGGGAGATCGCGGCGAGAATGCGCGGCTCGAGCTGGCGGCCATCGGCAATCACGAAAGTACGCTCGGCGGCGGTGCGCACCACCTGACGGATCGAATGTGGCAACTGGAGCGCACCGCCACCGCTGGCAGCCCAACGTCCGGAGGCTACCGTGCCTAAAACGTAGTGCGGGTGGAACCGCCCGTTCTTGACCCAGGAGTCGAGCCAAACATCACCGTGCGTGCTTGCCAAGCGGGAGAGCTTCTTATATTCAAGGACTTGCCCGATCAGGGGATCATTGAGCTGTTCCAGCTCCCAGGCACGCACCGATTGGACTGAAAAACCCGCGCGTTGCAGGGCACGTAGAAGTTCGTGCGGAGAGTCAGGATTCAGCCCGGGCCAACGAAGCCCCTGGCCCAGCGCCTCGGCAAGTTGGGCGAGTTTGGCCGGACGCACGCCCTCGCCAACGGCGGGCCCAAGCTTCTCGCGTAGCAACGCCCGGTGAGCTGCCTCGTTCCAAGCGAGCCCCGCGTGCTCCATTTCGCAGGCAACGAGCGCACCAACTGACTCGGCATGAATGAGCAATTCGAGCCTTCTGCGCTGGGCAGGTTCTTCCGGCAGGGCCTGACGCTGCAGCACATACATGGCCACGACTTCGTCCAAGCTTTCCCCACTGACGGGAGTCTCAAATAAGGCGTCTTGGTTCGGTCGAGCTATTGGACCATGCGAGCTGTCCAAATCGACATCGTCCAGCGCTTGGGCGCTTAGCGGGCTGCGGTGCATGATTCGTTGCGTGAGCGAAAGTACGTGGGCCTTTGCAATGAAGACTCCCGCTGCCAGCAAGACGGGCATCCAGTCTGCGGTGCGCAGCATGACCCATCGTGGTGCGTGTTCGTCCTCAATAGCCCGAACCGCCGCCGGGAATTCCGCTTTGGGCACCGGGCGTGCGGGGAAAACTGGTTTGCCACTCTGTGCGTGGCGAAGTTCGAGGATGGCGTAGCCTTCGGGGTCAGCGCCGATAAAGGCAAGCATGCTCATTGTTCTATTGTGCATTGAAGCCGGTCATTATCCCCAGCTTGCCGGGCATCGGCTCGGCAACGGGTGAAACGATGCCAACGTTCAACTATGAATTGGTTATCCTTTCCCAGCTCCGGTCCATCGCGGGTAAAAGGCGATGGGCGGTTCGTGGCAACCGCACAAACGCTCAACGCGCCAGCGCCTGCCGCGATAAACTCTGAGCGCCTCTGGGGCGATGGTGAACTAGTCTGCACCTTGGTCAGCCACGATGAACGACTTATAGAAAGCTGTGCGCTGATCGCCTTGGGCGCGGCCGTGCGCATACAGCAATGTGCCGAGCTCAAGGATCTGCCGGCTTCTGGAAACGGCCCGGTGCTCTGGGGCGCGGATATGGCCTCCGATGCGTTGGGGTTCCCCGGACTCTGCGACGTTGTCCTCGGATTTGAAGAGGATGACCAGCAGTTGTGGTCTGTGGCTAGTCGGATCCCGCGTGCCAGAGTGGCCATATTGCCCAGGGCACACCAATGGCTGGGGGAGTACCTAGGACTTTGGGGAATGCGAGCGAGCCAGGCGCATTGTCTTTCCTTCGCATCCCTCGCCGGTGGATTGGGAACTAGTACCTTGGCGGCGCTCATTGCCCACGCGGGGACGCTGTGCGGGTTGAAGAGTCTGCTGATCGATCTGGATCCTCATTCCACAGGATTGTGGCCCCGGTTGATGCATGAACCGCCCACGGGAGTCGGCTGGGAAGAGCTCTGCCGCTCCGGTGGTGCGTTAGCACCACATCAGCTGGTGGAGACTTTGCCAACTGTGCAAGACACTGCCATCTTGACTTGGTCGCCCAACGTCGCACCAACAGCGGTGGATGAACAATTGGTGGTGCGTTTGCTGGCAGCGGCCAGGCAAGGCTTCGACCTGTTGGTGGTCGATGCCGGACGATCGGTGCACCCGCAGCACACGGTGATTGAACAATTCGTTGACCGGAAGATCTTGACCTGTGAAGATACCAGCAAACCACCGGCCGATGCTCATATCCTCTGCGGTCCAAGGAATCCGCGCACTTCGAATGTCGCGACTGGACAGTACCTAGGGTATTTCGTGAGCTTGCCGAGGATCTCCCGGGCTGTTCAGCGCGGAGTGCTCTTCGACGCCCTGCGCTCTCGAAAGGTCCGACACGTTCTGGCCGACCTGCGGCTTCTGCCGGATAACGACGGGAACATGCCATGAGCCCGGGCAAACACAGTGCGCAAGGTGCGGAGCGCTCAACGGGTCGTGAAGTCGATGAACGCATTCTGGAATCGGTGCGACAGCGGGCCATGGCCACCGGTGGTCGACTCGACGCGGTAGCACTGGCTGGGGCCGTACAGGATTCGGGGGCCGCGTTAGGATCCTCGGGAGCTGCTGAGTCATTGAAAGCGTTGCAAGACGAAGTCGCCGGACTATCAGTACTTGAACCTTTCGCCCGACAGCCAGACGTGACAGATGTCTTGGTCGATGGGCAGGGCAGAGTGTGGACCGACTCGCCGCGTGGGTTGAAACCCACCGAGTTCGTTTTTGAGTCAGCCGAACAAGTCCGCAGGCTGGCCGTCCACCTGGCCACGTTGTCCGGTCGCAGATTAGACGATGCAAGCCCATTTATGGACATGAGCCTGAAGCACTACCGGGTTCATGCGGTACTGCCTCCAATAGCAACGCAGGGGCCGTTGATCTCGGTAAGAGTTAAGAAAACCAAGCCCTTGGATCTCGACGGGGTACTAGAACACGCGGCGTGCTGGTGGTATCCGCTGCTCGAAGAGATCATGAAACGGGAACTGAACTTTCTCGTCACTGGAGGCACCGGCAGCGGCAAAACCACTCTGCTTCAGGCGATGCTCTCGTTGGCCTACGAAGGGCAACGCATCATTGTCGTGGAAGACTCCCAAGAACTTCAGATCATTCACCGCCATGTAGTGGGCATGCAGACTCGTGCGGCAAATGTTGAAGCGGCCGGCAACATCGAACTGCGCGATCTGGTGGTTCAAGCACTACGCATGAGACCGGACCGATTGATTGTCGGAGAGTGCCGCGGTGCAGAGATCCGAGACTTCTTGGCCGCAATGAATACCGGCCATCAAGGCGCTGCCGGGACCCTTCACGCAAATAATCCTGAAGCCGTTCCCGCTCGCCTCGCCGCGCTCGGCGCGCTGGCCGGATGGAACCTTCAAGCGACGGCCCTGCAGGCGACCAGCGCCCTTGACCTAATTATTCACATGTCTCGTGGTGTGCATGGGCAGCGTGGTCCGGTAGCTCTAGGCATCCTGAACACCGACCGAGACGGACAAATGAGTGTGACCACGGCGATCGATAGCGATAGGCGCACACCACTGGATCCAGCGTCCTTGCCGATCCTTGAACGAAAACTCGGTCACGAAACTATTAGTGCGCTCGCCGAGCAGATAGCGCAAAGCGAAGGGTGAACAGCCATGTTGATTCTCCTATTGTGTGCGGTGGCATTCTGGCTCTGGTTTCCTCGCACCGCCAGTACCGTGACAGCCGGTCGCCCTTGGCTGCACCACAGCATTTTCAAGTCCTCGCGGCGGCGGAATGAGCCGAAGAACGTGTGGGCCGAAGATGCCCGTACAATTCGCGAACTTGCGGCACTAGTGCGTAGTGGGCTCACTTTCTATCCCGCCGTGGAGGCGTTATTGGCCGTCGATCACAGCCAATGCCCGGTGCACCAGGCACTTCACCAATTACGCGCCACGCACCGGCTGGGTGCCAGGAGCCCTTCGCCGGCAGAACCGACGGCGGGCGGGGTCTACCCGTCATCGGTACATCGAATGCACTGGTGCTTGAAGGTATCGGCGCGAAGCGGTGCGAGCCTAGCGGATGTACTGGAACGGTTAGCTGACGATTTGGAGGCTGACCTGATTGCGTCACAGGCATTTGACGCAGCAATGGCCGGACCTAAGGCAACCACCAAATTGTTGACCTGGCTGCCCCTGGTCGGCTTCGGTGCCGGGATGCTTTTGGGCATTGACGTTCTCGGCGCCTTGGCCACCTCCTGGGCGGCGCAACTTAGCGTGCTCCTCGGGATGGTGTTGTGGTTGTTGAATCGCTTGTGGTGCAGATACCTGCTGCGCACCACCACTAGGCAGGCCCTGCAATGACTTTTCTCGCGTTGTGCTGTGCGGTTGCCGCAGTCCTACTGGTCTTTTCTAGCTACGAACGTCGAAGGGGCGCGCTGAGCCTGAAGCGTCCGCAAACTCAAATCACTGACATCCAGAATCAACCGGTCGAGCTGATTCTGGATGTCAGCGCAAGCTTGTTGGATTCGGGAATGCCCATTAAAGAAATTCTCGACACGCTAGGGCGCTGCGTTCCGCAAAGCGCACAGCTATGCACCGTCGCACGATGCTTAGAAATGAACATGGAGTGGGATAAAGCCTGGCACTCGTCACCGGACTGGTTGCGGCCACTTGAAAAGGCTCTGCGCTTCGCTCATGTCACTGGAGCGCCAGCTGCCAGCTTGCTGCGTAACGCGGCGGCCTTACAACGGCGCGAACGCAGCCAAAAGGTCGCTAGATTAGGCGCGCAATTTGGCACCAGACTTGTGCTTCCCTTGGGCGCATGCGCCTTGCCAGCATTCATCGCCTTAGGTGTGGTGCCGCTGATTATCGCCTTGCTTCCGGGGCTCTGAGCAAGTAATCCCCAGCTTGAAAGGAACCTAATCCGTGAACCGTTGGTGGGGCTCAAGCTGAAAGCACCAACCCCAAATATTTCGCATTTGGGTAACAACGAAAGGAAACATCGTGAAACGTATGGAATCTATGATTTCTGAGCGTCTTGCCGACGAAGCAGGGTCAACTACCGCAGAATTCGCTATGGTCACTCTGGCTGCCGTGGCTTTCGCCGGATTGCTGATCAGCATCCTGTCCAGCGGGGATGTGCGTGGCATGCTCATGGGACTGATCAGCAAAGCATTATCGCTGTAGGCCATGAACCTCAACGATGAACGAGGTAGCAGCACCGCGGAATTCGCGGTGCTGCTACCGGCTGTCGCCGTGTTTCTATCTTTGCTGTTGTGCTTTGGAATATTGGGTATGAAACAGATTCAAGTGCAACAGGCCGCCGCTGCCATGGCCAGAGAATTGGCGCGCGGAGAAGAAAGCTCGGTAGTGCATTCAAGCGGGATCAGGCTCGCCGGACATGACGCGACATATTCGATTTCGAAAGGTGGCGGATTCTCCGAAGTACATGTAAGTAAGTCAATGCGCATTCCATTACTAGGACCGATCAAGGTCAAGGGCGCAGCAAGCGTGGCGCTGGAATGAGACGAAAAATCAGAGTTCGAGAGGAATACGGCAATGGAACGGTGACGGCCACCGCGCTGGTTGCGGTGGCGCTGATCCTGGCTTCGGCGGTACTTCTGTGGACGGCTGCGACGCATGCATCGATGCGTGCGGCCACGGCCGCAGACTTGGCGGCGCTAGCGGCCGCTGATACCGCCAGGGGACTACGATCCGGAGATCCCTGCGAAGTCGCCGCGAGCGTATCGGCGGTCAACGAAGCCGATATTGAGCAATGCGTCGTAGAAGCCGACGGTAGTTCTGTGCGGGTGACTGTCAGCGTACCGGTGACATTTGTGGCACTTGAGCTGAAGTTGTACGCCGCTTCAGCGCGTGCCCGGGCCGGTGCACCACCCTTAGATCAGCGATGATGAGCAGGCTCAATGTCTTGCAAAACGGTGGTGAGCAGGAGAATAGCTCCGGGTTTGTCCAGTGGGTTATTGCGGTTTCCGCACTTTGGCGACTGCACGCAGCTGGGGCACCCGTGGGCGCATTCGCAGGATTGTATTGCGTCTCGGGTAGCTCGCACCCAATCTAGGAAACGTTCGAAACCACGCTCGGCGAAACCGGCTCCCCCTGGTTGAGCGTCATAAACGAAGATCGTGGGGTGGCCGGTGTCCATATGAAGAGCCGTGGACACCCCGCCGATATCCCAGCGGTCCGAGGTCGCCACCAAGGGAAGTAGCCCGATCATCGCATGTTCGGCCGCATGCAACGCCCCCGGGAACTGGTCCACGGAGAGCCCAGCGCGGAGTAGCCGCTGTTCGGTAAGCGTGAACCACACAGATTTTGTATGAAGTTCGCGAGCTTCTAACTCCAACGGTTCCTCGGAGAGCACTTCATTGGAGGCTACCGACTTGCGTTGGAAGGAGACCACCTGAGTGGTCACGGTGACCTCTCCGAAAAATATGTTGAGCTCTTGATGTTTGCGACTGCGCTCTTGGGAATGGACCGCTACTGTCGTCAAGTCCCGGGCATTGGTGTAATAATCCGGGTTGACCCGGCTGACCACGACCACGTGATTCTGTTCATCGAGTTCTTCAACATGGTAACTGGCGCCCTGATGCACGTAGATGGCTCCGGGGTGTGCTTGATAATGTGTCTGCGGTGAATCCATGGTCCCAAGCAGAGCCCCAGTTTCAGCGTCGATAATGTCAACCGGGCCGCCGCCGTCCGCCCGAATGGAGAACATCGAGGCTGCATGTTGTGGATGAGTCCAGAACCATCCGGCCGGTCGACGGCGTAGGTAGCCGCGTTGCACCAAGGAATCCAGCAACGTTTCGGTCTGCGGGCCAAACAGATCCAATTCTTCGGGCCGCAACGGGTGTTCCTGGGCAGCTGCGCACAGGTGGCCGCTGAGCACGTATTTATTGTGCGGGTCAAAGACCGTTGCCTCGACGCCGAGCTCGAAAATAGCCTCGGGATGGTGCACCAGATAAGTGTCGAGGGGGTCTTCGGCGGCCACAAAAATGGCAAGCGCATCTTGCCCGCTTCTGCCGGCACGGCCGATCTGTTGAAAGAATGAGGCGCGTGTTCCGGGCCATCCGGCCACCACCACTGCGTCCAACCCGGCGATGTCGATGCCAAGCTCCAACGCGGAAGTCGAGGTGACTCCCAATAATTGCCCGGAGCGCAATTGTTTTTCCACCTCTCGGCGTTCGGCCGGTAGGTATCCCGATCGATACGCCGCCAAGCGGACGCTGAGTTCTGGAGCGAACTTTTCTAAATGCTTGCGCGTGAGCGCCGCAATGGTCTCTGCGCCGCGACGGGATTTGATGAATACGATGCTGCGTACGTGATCGGCCATTAAGTCGGTAAGGATTGAGGCACTCTCTGCGATCGCGGTGCGGCGTAGCGGGGCACCATTTTCACCTGTTCGGTCAGTCAACGGAGGCTCCCACAGCCCGATGACTAATTCGCCCGAGGCGGAGAAATCATGAGTAACAGCCTTAGCTGGGGCACCGATGAGCCTTGAGAAGGATTCTTCCGGGTCCGAGCTGGTTGCCGAGGCACCGATGAATACCGGGTCGTTTCCATAGTGGGCGCAGATGCGCCGCAATCGGCGCATCAAGTTCGCTACGTGGGCGCCGAAAACCCCGCGATACGAATGCGCTTCATCGATGACTACGTAGCGCAACCTTTTGAAGAAACGCGACCACGCTTGATGGTTGGACAAGATGCCGCGATGCAGCATATCCGGGTTGGTGAAAACAAAATTCGCGTGTTGCCTCACCCAGCTGCGGGTCCCTTGATCGGTGTCGCCATCATAGCTTGATGCCCGAACACCTGGCACGTTCAATGCCTGTACCGAGGCCAGCTGGTCTGCCGCTAAGGCCTTGGTGGGGCAGATATACAAGATGGTCCCTTGAGCTCCGGCATCATTGGGGCCGGTCTCTCGGGTGCGATAGAGCAGATCGATACTGGGCATTAGATATGCCAAAGATTTACCGGAGGCTGTGCCGGTAGAAATGATCGTGTGGTTCCCTGCATGAACTGATTCTGCGGCTTGCACTTGGTGAAGCCAAGGCTGCTGAATGCCTAATCCTTCAAAAGTCTGGCGCACCGAGTCGTGGATCCAGGTTGGCCATGGCGCGGTAATTTCATCTTTGGCGGCCACGGTTTTGCGATGGATGACAGCTTCAGGATCGTTTTGCCGATTGAACGGATCCAGTAACGCGCGCACGGACTTCACGTCTAGAGCCTTTCTGAGCATCGGTGGGTGGTTAAAAGCTTATCGCCGTCGAAATTAATTCCGACGGCGATAAGCGAAGAAACGGTGGTGTCTAGCCTTTGAACAGGACAACCTTGCCTAGCGAGGTCCAGCCCAGGGATGCATACAGCTGCTGGCCGTCAACTGAGGCAATGAGAAGCCCCTCGTCTACATCATGCTCTTGAGCCAAGGAGGCAAGCGCGCGCATGATCAGAGTTCCAAGACCTTGACGGCGGAAATCTGAACCGGTGATGATGCGGTCGAATATCGCGAATCCGGCGACTGCCGAGACGTGGCCAGAAGCGGCAACTACATCCTGGTTATCTTCTGGATGCAGCGAAACATAAGCGTGTGTGCCGTCGCGTTCGATCTGGAAGACAAAGCCTTCTGCGGGCAAAGGTACTTCGACGTCATGCACAGCTAATTCGGTGACCATGAGAACTTCATCGTCTGCGGACACCTGAAGGCCAACCTCGTTGGCGGTGCGCAGCAGCTCTTCGATCGAGTCATCGAATGCGGTGAGGCGACGCTTTGGATGCTTCTTAAGCGTCTCGGCGACCGCCGCTAGCTCTTCCTTGGAAGGCTCATAAATTACGTATTCCCAGTCCCCGGTCGTATCGTGGCGGAGAGCCGCGTGGACTCGCCCCTCATGGCGGGTCTCGTATCCACGGACGCCTGCCCAGCCGTCTACCCAGGTACCAATCAGTTCATCGCTTGCGTTTGATGCCATGTTTTGACCCTACCCTGTCTTAACTAGGAATTAGCTGACGTTGAGCTAATCGTTGCGTACTTGAAACTATAGTCAATGCTGATACTCGAACTCTGCTCGGGACCGAGAATGTGACTTTGCTCTTTTGCGCGGCGATTTGTTCCGAAAAGCTACTACCCTTATATGGTGTCCATTCATCGCATCGTTTTGTATTACGCATTTACTCCGCTTCCCGACCCGGAAGCCGTCCGCTTGTGGCAGCGTTCGCTGCTGGAACGCTGGGGCTTGCGCGGTCGAATAATCATCTCCAAAGACGGCATCAACGGAACCGTCGGCGGCGAGATTTCCGCCGTTAAGAAGTACGTGAAGGCAACCCGCGAGTTCCCTCCATTCACCAAAATGGATATCAAGTGGTCCGAGGGTTCGGCCGAAGATTTTCCACGTATTTCTGTGAAGGTCCGTGACGAAATTGTCACTTTCGGCGCGCCCGGTGAAGTTGAGGTTGACGAAAACGGTGTGGTCGGTGGTGGTGTCCATCTGCGCCCGGAGCAGCTGCACGAACTGGTTGAAACGAAGGAAAAGGCCGGGGAGAAGATTCACTTCTTCGATGGCCGAAACGCGTTCGAAGCCCAGATCGGCAAGTTCAAGGACGCAATCGTTCCAGATGTGGAAACGACCCGAGAGTTCATGGATGAACTTGATTCGGGCAAATACGACCACCTGAAAGATCAGCCAATCGTCACCTACTGCACCGGCGGCATTCGCTGCGAGGTGCTCTCCGCGCTGATGGTCAAGCGTGGTTTCCAAGAGGTCTACCAGATGCAGGGCGGAATTGTCCGCTACGGCGAACAGTACGGTGACAAGGGCCTGTGGGAAGGCTCCCTGTATGTCTTTGACAAGCGCATGCACACCGAGTTTTCCGATGATGCAGTGACCATCGGCGAATGCGTCGGGTGCCAGGGCCCAACGAACAAGTTCGAGAACTGCGCAAACCCGACGTGCCGCAACTTGCGCCTATTCTGCGAAGACTGCGCCAAGGACGAAGAGTTGCGCCGGTGCCCGGACTGTACCGAAACATCGATCGACGCCTAGCGAAAGACCAGCGCGCTGAATGATTTACAGATCATTCAGCGCGTTGGCTTTTAACCGGCGTTTAGGAACTTGGCCACAAGCCAAGGGATGCGTCGACTATTGCGGTTTCCTCTGCCGTGGCGTCATAAATGCTGAAGCCTCGTGCTTGGTAGTTCGGAATGGCCGCTTCCCCATCCAAGGAACAGGTGTGCACCCATACGCGGCCTACCGGTGGGAGCTCTGCGAAACGTGTGTGAAGATCCCAAGCCCGACGATTGGCTTCGCTGAGCAGGAGCCCGCCGAGCCCCTGCCCGATAGCTTCGGGGAATAATCCGAAGTAATAGATTTCGACCTCGCTCTGGGTCTCGGCTACCTCGGTCACCAATTCTGCGTACCCTTTTGGAGCCCCATCCTGATAGAGCACGTAGGTCTCGGAGCCCGCACGGCGCAGGGTCGCATCCCACTCTTCACGGCTGGAGGCTAGCCGATCTGCCCAATTCAATTTGCTCCCTACGCTTTGATAGAGGAAACGGGAGAACTCGGCTGAGATCTGTTGGACACGTTCGATTCGCGCCTGCTGCGGAAGTTCCCGGGCGCTTGGGCGCATTTCGGCGCTTGAGAGCTGTTGCAAATAGGTGATGGTCACGACTGGCATACGGAACATCCTAAGGTGGATGGGGCGTTGTTGCGCATTCTTGTAACACCAGCGGACTCGTTAGACTTAGACCTGTGAATGCCGCTGAATTTTCTGCCATTGAAGATGCCCCAAGTAGTTACGACCTCGCGTTGGTGGACAAGCTCCATACCGACTTGAACGCCATGAAGTTTGGCTTTGATGCCGTCACCGAACTTTTAGGTGATGACGCGGTGGCTGCTTATGGCCGGGATCAGGTCTATCCGGCGCTTCGCGTCCTGAGCAAGCAGTCCGAGAACGGCCCCTTGGCATGCGCCATTCGACTGTTCCAGTTAGGGCAGACCGAATCGATAGCGGTGATCGCCGCGGCATTCCCCGCAGTGCGTGCAGAAGGACTACTCAAACTCGGGTTGATTGAGCCTTGGGCATCCGGGTACCGGGCCAAGGTGGCGTTAGCCGTTCATGCCTCGGATGCCGATGGCGAAATGTGGGTGGCCCATGATCTGGGTTCACACCAGCGCCCTGGAGTGTTGCGCACGGACCATGTTTTAGGCATCGGCCATGCTTCGAGGACTCTCGCGCAGGTCACCATCCGGAAGAACGTTGAGCAGGCCCTTGATCTGGGTACCGGGTGTGGAGTTCAGCTATTCCATCTGCTCTCGCATTCCAAGCACGTGACCGCCACCGATCTTTCAGACCGTGCGCTGGCCTTTACGCGTTTTAACCTGGTGCTCAACCACCGAGTTTTGAAGCTGGACCCGCAATTGCTCGGTGAGCGCGTCACGCTATTGCAAGGCAGCCTGTTCGAGCCAGTGGCCGGTCAAAAATTCGATTTGATTGCCAGCAATCCGCCATTTGTGATTACCCCGCGCAACAAGTCAGAGCGCGAACAAGACCGGTTCACCTACCGTGATGGTGGTATGGCTGGCGATTCCCTAGTGAGCACGCTGATTGCTCAGGCTCCTGATCATCTAAATCCCGGAGCGCACATGCAAATGCTCTCAAATTGGGAGATTCCTCGCCTAGACGATGAATCAAATGAATCTTGGGAGCGGAGGGTCTCAGATTGGTTCGCCGATGACTTGGATGTCTGGGTGATCGAGCGCGAACAGACCACTCCGAGCGTTTACGCTGAAACCTGGTTGCGCGATGCTTCGCAAAGCGAGGACAGCGCCGCTTACGCGGCCGCCTACGATGCCTACCTGGACGATTTTGAGTCTCGTCAGGTCGGTGCTGTCGGTTTTGGAATGGTGTATTTCCGCCAGCCCGCGGGACAGGAAGTGACCTTCCGCCGCTTCGAGCAGATACCTCACCAGATGGAACAGCCGCTGGCTCCTGCCTTAGAGCGCGACATCCTGATGGCCGATGCATTGCGCGAAGCGGGAAATGAGTGGAAACAGTGGCACCTGCTGGTCGCAGAGGACGTTACTGAAGAACGGCATCAGCGACCCGGTGCCGAACATCCGGGAGTGATCCTCTTGCGCCAGGGTGCCGGGGTCCGCCGAACCGAGATTTTGGACTCGGCGCAGGCCGGTTTCTTGTCGGCTTGTGACGGTGAATTGTCGGTTGCCCAGCTTGTTGTAGCCCTTGATTCACTGATCGGTGAGGGGGATGGGACGTTCACCGAACGGTTGTATGAAGCAATTGCTCGTCTTCTGAAGCACGGAATGCTTCGTAAAATGTGAAACAAAGGCTAAACTTTTTCGTTATGACACGGAACACAGTCGAGGAAGATAGCGCGCAACGCGCCAACGCGGAAGAACATCCGCCACAAGTTGTCTCGATCACCGACCCTCAGGCGATCCGGGCACTGGCCCATGACGCTCGGCTGATCGTACTTGACGAGCTGTTCGCATCGCAAACTACGCGCACCGCGACGGAGCTGGCATCGATGTGCTCATTGACGCCCAGCGCCATGAGCTACCACCTGCGCGCCCTGGAGAAGTACGGGTATGTGGCGCGTGCTGCCAGCGAGGGAGACGCTCGCGAACGCCGGTGGCGCGCCGCCGGTGAACGGCTGGAGCTCAACACCCAGATCGACTCGATCAATGCGAAAACCGCCTACCTTAACGTGCAATTGAACGCGTTCCGCACACGGCTGAACGCAGAAGTGGAGCGACGCGAGGCTGAAGCCAAGTCCGGAATCAAGCCTGCTGCCGACCGCCCTCCCTTGCTGACCAGTGGTTTAGTGTTTCTCCCCGAAGTGAAACAAAAGGAGTTCAATAGGCGCCTTTTGGACCTCGTTTACGAATATGAGGCAATGGCCACGGCCGAGGAACGCAACATCGACTCAAAGCGTATGTTCTACTTAATCTCACTACTACCCGAGTACCAGCACCCGGGTGAAGGTGCGAGCTAGAGAAAAGTTGTGCAGTTCTTCGGTGTAAGATCATCGGGAATTGCGACTGTTTCTGGTCGCAAGGATTGGTGCTGCGATTGCTGCCCGAGTGCTTCCCCGCAGGGGGAGCGTTCGGAACCGCGTTGTATAGAAGGAGAGCTGTGCCCGCAAAGGCCAAGGAAAAGACCGGTAAGAAACTCGTCATCGTGGAGTCTCCTGCCAAGGTAAAGTCGATCGCCAAATATCTGGGCGAGGGCTTCGACGTGGACGCCTCGGTGGGCCACATCCGCGATCTTCCCCAGCCCTCAGAGCTTCCCACCGAGCTCAAAAAGACCTCCGTGGGCAAATTTGCGGTCGACCTGGACAACGACTTCGAACCTTATTACATGGTGTATCCGGATAAGAAGAAGCGCGTTTCCGAGCTGAAGGCCAAGCTCAAAGATGCCGACGAACTCTATCTCGCAACAGATGCGGACCGCGAAGGTGAAGCCATCGCATGGCATCTGCTCCAGGTGCTCAAGCCCAAGGTGCCGGTACGCCGTCTGGCCTTCACCGAAATCACCAAGGAAGGCATTGAGCGCGCACTGGGCTCGATGCGCGAGCTGGATACCGATCTGGTCGATGCGCAGGAAACCCGCCGCGTCCTGGATCGCCTTTACGGTTACGAGATTTCCCCTGTCCTGTGGCGCAAGATTGCCCGCGGTCTGTCCGCCGGACGTGTCCAATCGGTCGCAACTCGACTGGTCGTTGAGCGCGAACGCGAGCGCATGGCGTTCATCTCCGCCGGGTACTGGGACGTCAAGGGAAGCTTCGCCACTACCGGCGGAGAAAACTTCGCCGCCAAGCTCTCTTCGGTGGACGGGAAGCGCGTCGCCTCGGGCCGCGACTATGACGACCGTGGCCAGCTGAAGACCACCCGCAACCCGGTCGCGGAGCTGAACCAAGAAGGCGCCGAATCGTTGGTCGCCAACTTGGCCAACAGCGACTTCGCCGTCACCTCGGTGGAAGATAAGCCGTACACTCGTCGTCCGGCAGCTCCCTTCACCACCTCCACCTTGCAGCAGGAGGCCAGCCGCAAGCTGCGCTGGAGCTCTAAGCTGACCATGCAGATCGCGCAGCGACTGTACGAAAACGGTTACATCACCTACATGCGTACCGACTCGGTATTCCTGTCCAACGAAGCCGTCCGTGCCGCTCGCGCCCAGGCCACCGAACTCTATGGCGCGGATTCGATTCCCAAGAGCCCTCGCGTGTACAAGGGCAAATCTGACTCCGCACAGGAAGCCCACGAGGCAGTCCGTCCGGCCGGTGACATGTTCCGCCGTCCCAAGGATGTCCGTTCCCAGCTTTCAAAAGATGAATTCGCGCTGTACGAGCTGATCTGGAAGCGCACCGTCGCCTCGCAGATGGCAGATGCCAAGGGCTTCACCGCCACCATCAAGCTCGCGGGCACCGCAAGCGATCAGCGCGTGGCTGAATTCTCCGCCTCCGGCACCGTCATTACCTTCCGTGGTTTCCTCTCGGCCTACGAAGAGGGCAAGGACTCCGAGAGCGATGCGGCAGACAAGCCGGACAACGCCGAGGCGCGCCTTCCACAGCTCACCGTAGGACAGGGGCTGACCGGCGACGAACTGACCGCTTTAGGCCACGAAACCTCCCCTCCGGCTCGCTATACCGAAGCCTCCATCGTGGCCGAGCTGGAAAAGCGTGAGATTGGCCGCCCGTCGACCTACGCGCCAACCATCTCCACCATTATGGATCGCGGCTACGTGACCAAGCGCGGCGGCGCCCTGGTGCCAAGCTGGATCGCATTCTCGGTAATCCGGCTGCTCGAAGAGCACTTTGCCAAGTACGTGGACTACGACTTCACCGCACGCCTGGAAGACGACCTGGATGAAATCGCGCAGGGCAATCGTGCGCGCACCGACTGGTTGAATATGTTCTACTACGGCGGCAAGGGCGAAACCAGCCCGGAGGGTCTGAAGCACGTGGTGGACAACCTCGGCGACATCGACGCCCGGGCGATTAACTCCATCAGAATCACCGACGACATCACCTTGCGGGTGGGCAAGTTCGGTCCATACCTGGAACGCGCCATCCCGGAAGGCGCCGAGGAAGGCACCGATCCGCAGCGCGCGAATGTGCCCGAAGAGCTGGCTCCGGACGAACTGACCGCGGAGAAGGCGGAGGAGCTGTTCGCTACCGCTCAGGTCTCCGAACGCGAACTGGGCGTCGAAGAGGCAACCGGCCGCCAGATCGTGGCCAAGGATGGCCGCTACGGTGCCTATGTCACCGAGATCATTCCGGAGCTCACCGAAGAGGATATCGCCGCGCAGCCGGTGGAATACTACAAGAACGGCAAGCCCAAGCCGCCTAAGAAACCAGTAAAGGTCAAGCCGCGCACCGCGTCGTTGTTCAAGAACATGACCGTTGAAACCGTCACCTTGGACGAAGCTCTTCAGCTGATGAGCCTGCCACGCGTGCTCGGCGCCGATGCCGAGGGCGAAGAGATCACCGTGCAGAACGGCCGCTTCGGTCCGTACCTGAAGAAGGGCAGCGATTCGCGTTCCATCGAAAGCGAAGAGCAGATCTTCACCATCACCCTCGAAGAGGCGCTGGCGATCTACGCGCAGCCCAAGCAACGCGGCCGCCGCGCCGCGGTGCCGCCACTGGCAGAGTTCGGTGTGGATCCGACCAGCGAGAAGAACATTGTGGTCAAGGACGGTCGCTTCGGTCCGTACATTACCGACGGCGTCACCAACATCACCGTGCCGCGCACATCCTCCTTGGAGGAGCTGACTCGTGAGCAGGCCATTGAGCTGCTGGCGGATAAGCGCGCCCGTGGCCCGGTGAAGCGTACCGCCGCGAAGAAGGCTCCTGCGAAGAAGCCAGCGGCGAAAAAGGCTCCGGCTAAGAAAACCACCGCCAAGAAGAGCGAGAAGTAGACTTCGTCGCTGAGTTGAGGAGCGCACCATGAGACTTGGCGTGTTGGACATTGGTTCGAATACCGTCCACCTATTATTGGTGGACGCCTACCCAGGGGCCCGACCGGTTTCTTATGCATCGCATAAGCGACCGCTGTCGCTGGTGCGCTACCTCAACGAGTACGGGGCCATCACCGAAGAGGGGCAGCTAGAGCTGATCGCCTTCATCAAGGAGGCGGCCGAGTTCGCCAAGAGCCATCAGGTCGAAGACTTCATGGGCTTTTGCACCTCTGCCATTCGGGAATCCTCCAATGGCGCTGCGGTGCTGGAACGGGTGACCCGTGAGACCGGTGTGAGCCTCATGGAGCTTTCCGGCGAAGAAGAAGCCGGGATGACCTTCTACTCGGTGCGCCGATGGTTCGGTTGGTCATCGGAGTCGATCCTCAACCTGGATATGGGCGGTGGTTCGCTCGAGCTTGCGGTGGGCACCGACGAATTCCCGCAGGTCGCCTTCTCTGTGCCACTGGGCGCCGGAAGGCTGACCCGCGAATGGCTGCCCAACGATTTGCCTTCGATCAGGGAAGTCAGGGAGCTGCGCAACTATGTGCGCGATGTGCTGACCGACCCGACCACGGAACTGCGCCAGTACGGTAAACCCACGCTCGCCACGGCCACCTCGAAAACCTTCCGATCCCTGTCGCGGATCACCGGTTCCGCGCCCAGCGGGGAGGGCCCGTACGTTAAACGCGTGCTGCAGCGGGACTCGCTGAAACTCTGGACCAACCGGCTGACCGCGATGAGCTGGGCCGAACGCGCCGAGCTGCCAGGCGTCTCGGAAATCCGAGCCCCGCAATTGCTCGCTGGTGCGATCGTGGCACATGAAGCGATGAGCGCACTAAAACTTAAAAGTGTCCGTATCTGCCCATGGGCGTTACGCGAAGGTCTCATGCTGCGACGTTTTGATCACGTGATGTTTGACTCTTCGACACCGCTCAGTAGTAGCGTGGGGGTAGGCGAGGTTGCCTTGGGCTCGTTGAAGACTCTTAGTCTCGGCGAACCTACGGCCTAACGCTTCACAGGAAAAGGCACCGCTATGAAGCGGTGCGACGAGGAGGGGTCGGATATGGAAGACCAACAGCGTGTACCTCGGGTACCGGTGACACTATCCAGTGCCTCGGTATATCCGCTGACCGTACATGACGCCTTCGCGATAGCCAAGGACGTGGGCTACGACGGGCTAGAAGTGCTGGTGACCGGCAACCAGGCCAGCCAGTCCGCCACCGCGCTGATGTCCCTGATGGACAAATACCAATTGCCTATTATGGCCATTCACGCGCCGACCTTGCTGCTGACCCAGCAGGTCTGGGGTTCGGCGTGGGCGAAGATCGAGCGGTCGGTGATCCTGGCCAAAGCGGTAGGCGCCAGCGTGGTTGTCGCGCACCCGCCATTTCGCTGGCAGGGGACCTATGCCGAGGGATTCGTCGACGGCGTACGACGGCTGACCGACTCCACCGGGATGAAAATTGCGGTTGAAAACATGTACCCGTGGCGTAGCCGCGGACGTGAATCATCCAAGATGTACCTCCCGCATTGGAACCCGGTCCCCGAAGACTACCGCCATGTCACCTGGGATTTCTCCCATGCGGCCATTGCGACTATGAACTCGCGCCAAGCGATTGAGGACCTCGGGGACAGGTTGACTCACGTGCACCTGTGTGATGGGTTGGATAACGGTAAAGATGAACATTTGGTGCCCGGATTGGGCACGCAGCCTGTTGTTGAATCGCTGAATTTCTTGCGGGACTCCCAGTGGGACGGCGTGGTCGCGGTGGAAGTATCCACTCGCAAGGCCAAACAGGCAGGGCAAAAAGAAGAATGGCTGGCCCAGACGCTCGAATTTGCGCGCCAGCATCTGTCAATTAATCAAGACTCCGAACGGGTGACAAAGTAACTGTATGAGCGAAGCTACGAATAATCTGCGACTCGCGTTTTTGGGTACCGGCTCCATGAACGGCGCGATTCTGCGCGGTATTCTGGGTGCCGGACATGACCCGAAGAAAATTACCGCAACCCTGCGCAGCGATAGCCGCGCCGGGGAACTGCGCGAATTGGGTATCAACGTGCTGATCGGCGCCGAAGACAGCGAAGCGAATACGAAAGCCGCCGCCGACGCGGACATTGTTTTCCTCGGGGTGAAGCCGGTAGGTATTACCGAGCTTTGCGATGAGATTTCCGACGCTTTGGCACCGCAGACCGTAGTGGTCTCGGTGGCCGCTGCGATCACCTTAGCTACCATGCAAGCGCATCTGCGCGGTGGCCAGCCGGTGGTCCGTTCCATGCCAAACACGCCGCTGATGGTTGGCTCCGGGGTTGTCGGCTTAAGCTCAGGGGAAGCGGTGAGCGATCAGCAGATCAACCTCGTCGCCGAGCTCTTCGCCGGATCCGGAGATGTCCACATCATCGACGAGTCGCAGCAAAATGCGCTATCGGCGATCTCGGGTTCCGGCCCGGCCTACGGTTTCTACCTGGCCGAAGCGATGACAAACGCAGGCATCGCCATGGGACTGGATGAAAAGCTCGCAATGGATCTGGCGCGAGCCACCATAGCCGGAGCTGGCAAGATGCTCTCTGACCCAGAAGCGAACCCGGCGGATATGCGCCGCGCGGTAACGAGTCCCAAGGGCACCACCGAGCAAGCGATTCTGACCTTCGATGCGCAGGGCATCCCAGCGATTATCGAAGCCGGCGCAAAGGCCGCCGCCGCGCGTGCCGCGCAGCTAAGCGCAGAACTGGGCTAGTCCAGCGATTAAAGCATCATGGCGCCGGCACCCCGCGTAGGGGACCGGCGCCATGGTCGTATTTGCGTCCTGTTTAGGGGCGGGCCGCGAAGCGCTCAAGCAGGTCCACATGCCCGGATACGATCAGCACGTCACGCCGGGTGACTATCGTGTCCGGCACCGCGTAGGTGAAGTCCTCACCCGGAGATTTCACCCCGACGATGGTGATTCCATATTTGGAGCGCACCTGCGATTCAGCCAGCGTGAAGCCTTGGGTTTCCTTCGGCGGGTACATCTTCACAATGGCGAAGCTGTCGTCGAACTCGATGAAGTCCAGCATCCGCCCCCCGACCAGGTGCGCCGCGCGGACCCCGGCATCGGCTTCCGGATAGATCACGTGGTTCGCGCCGATGCGGGTGAGGATCTTGCCGTGGGAGGGCGTAATCGCCTTCACCCAGAGGTGCTCGATGCCCAGATCCACCAGGTTCACCGTGATCAGCACGGAGGACTCGATCGAGGTGCCGACGCCGACCACCGCGGAGCTGAACTCCTGGGCTCCAAGCTGGCGCAGCGCATCGATATTCGTGGCGTCTGCCGCCACCACGTGGGTCAGCGTGCTGGCCCACTGCTGGACCAATTCCGGGCTGCGTTCGATGGCGAGCACCTCGCGGCCCTGCTTGACCAGGGTCTCCGCGACCGAGGCGCCGAAGCGTCCCAGCCCTACGACGAGCACCGGTGCGTTGTGCTCCATACTTTTCTCAGCCAATGATCGGCCTTTCTTCGGGGAGGCTATACAGCGTATCGCGATGCCGCATGGTCAGGGCGCTGGCTAGGGTGATACTTCCGATACGTCCGGCGAACATGAGGGCGCTCAGCACGTATTTGCCTGCCGGCGGCATCTCAGCGGAGACTCCCATGCTCAGTCCTACGGTACCGAACGCGGAGATCGATTCGAACAAGGCGCGGGAGAATCCGACGTCCTGGTCGATGGTCAGCAGGAGGCCGGTGGCCACCATGACCAAGGTGGCGCCCAGAGCGACCACCGACACGGCCACGCGCATGGTTCCCTCCGGGATGCGCCGGCCAAAGGCCTTCGCGTCGCGTTCACCGCGTACCTCGGCCATGATGGCCAAGAACATCACGGCGATGGTTGTCACCTTGATGCCGCCTGCGGTGGAGGCCGAACCGCCACCGGCGAACATCAGGGCGTCGGTGATGAGCACCGAAACCTGGCCGATGTCGTTTTGGTCTACGAGGTTGAATCCGCCCGAACGGGTCATGATCGAGGCAAACAGGCCATGCACGAGCTTGTCCCCGGGATCCATGGCGCCAATGGTGCGTGGATTGTTCCATTCGACCAGGAGCCAAAGCAGGGTGCCGGAGACCAGCAGGATCAGGGTCACCATGAGGGTGAGCTTGGTGTGCAGGTTCCATTTCTTCACGTTGAACCGGTGGACGAGCAGCACCATGATGACGGGGAAGCCCAAAGAGCCCAGGAACACACCCAGCATCAGCGGCCCGAGGATCCACATATCCGTTCCGTAGGGCACCAGGCCATCGGAGTGCGGGGTGAAGCCGGCGTTGTTGAAGGAGGAGACTGCATAGAACACCCCGTGCCAGATCGCCGAGGGGAGGGTCTCGCCGAGCACCGCGAAGCGCGGAACCAGCAGCAGCGCGATCAGCGCCTGCAGGCTGATTGCCGTGAGGATCACGATGCGCAGCAGCGAGCCGACCTCGCCGAGGGCGGAAGCCCCGGTGGCGTTCATGGAATTCTGCGCCATCAGCTTGCCGCGCACACCAAGTTTTCGGGATACCGCCAGAGTCAGGATCGAGGCAAGGGTCAGGATTCCCAACCCGCCCATGAATGTACCAATCAACATGATCAGCTGCCCGGCAAAGGACCAGTGGACCGCGGTGGAGACCGTGGTCAGACCCGTGACACAAACCGCAGAGACGGCGGTGAACATGGCGTCGTGCAAAGCGGTGGGTTCCCCGGTAGCCGAGGAGAACGGTGCCGCCAGCAGAGAAGTAAAAATAGCGATGGCTATGAGGAAGACGCCTAGGGCCAAGCGGGCGGGGGATCGGACGGTGAAATCCGCGATCCGCACGCGCAGCGCCAACCACTGTTTGCGCCGCTTTTCGCGTATTTCAGCAACCCGCGCCTTGTCGCTCGGTTCGCTCTGGGTGCTCATCGCCTTAATTCGCCATTTCGTCGGGTCGGAGGGTTCTCCTTGTAATTTACGCGTTCGCAACCCATTGCGCTCGTCTAAGGCCCGCGAAACACGTGCAAATTGTCCCGGACGAGCATAAATGGGTAACAAGGATCACAATCGGGTAGCCTACAAAGGTGTTAGAACCTCGACATGCGCCTCAACCCACCCTGGTGCTCTGGGATGAGCAGTACTTGAAGTATAAGTTCAGCGACTACCATCCGATGCACCCCGCCCGTCTTGAGCTGACCCATCGGCTCAGCAAGCAGCTTGAAGTTTATGACTCTCCCACGGTGCGGATCTCCGCTCCCGAGATCGCGAGCGACGCCGTGCTGCGGACCGTCCATGACCAGGCTTATCTGGATCAGGTGAAGCAGGTCAGCGCAGACCCCACCCAGATTGCGGTCGACTTCGGACTGGGAACTGAAGATGACCCGGTCTTTGCCGGGATGTACGAGGCGGCCGCGCGAATCGTGGGTGGATCGGTGATCGCCGCCGAGGCGATCATGGATGAATCAACAGTGCGCGCGGTGAACTTCGCCGGCGGGATGCACCATGCAAAGCGCAACAAGGCCAGCGGCTTTTGCATCTTCAACGATGCCGCCGCTGCCATCCACCGGATGCTGGAGCGCGGTGCCAAGCGTGTTTGCTATATCGATGTTGATGCCCACCACGGAGACGGCACCGAATCGATCTTCTGGGATGATGACCGGGTCTTGACGATTTCCATCCATGAATCGGGGCTTTCGCTCTTTCCCGGCACCGGGTTCGCCAACGAAATTGGTGGCCCGCAAGCCGAAGGCAGCGCAGTGAATATCGCATTGCCTGCCATGACGGGGGACGCGGCTTGGATGCGCGCCTTCCACGCGGTGGTTCCACAACTGGTGCGAGCCTTCAAACCGGAGATTATCGTCTCCCAGCACGGCTGCGATGCCCATCGCGATGACGACATGACAAATCTGAAGTTATCGGTGGATGCCCAGCGTCAGGTGGCGCTGGACATCTCCCAACTGGCAGACGAGGTCTGCCAGGGGCGTTGGCTGGCTACCGGTGGCGGCGGTTATAACGTCACCGGCGTTGTCCCACGCATGTGGACTCACCTGACGGCGATCGCGGCAGGTAAACCCATTGCGCTGCGTACTTACGTTCCCGAGGGTTTCCGGCGCCATGTGCTGGAAACCTATGGCAGAGCGGTGCCCTACCTGATGGGGGATGACGCCCAGTTGTGGTGGCGGAACTGGGAAGTCGGGTATGACCCGGCAGATCCTGTGGACCGTACGATCATCGCCACGCGTAAGGAAATTTTCCCGCTGTATGGCCTGGACCCCTGGTTTGACTAAGGTTTTCGGTTTTCTGTGATCAATGTCGACCCCATGCAGGAGCAAAAAATTCGCTCCTGGATGGTCATATGCCGATAGGGTAATGTCTGTGGCTATTGACGAAGTATTCTCTGCATTGGCAGAACCAACCCGACGCAAGATCATCGAGGCGCTGAAGGCTGAGCCGATGGCGGTCGGTGCATTGGTGGTTCAACTGGAGATCTCTCAACCGACCGTATCCAAGCATCTGAAAGTTCTGCGTGAAGCGGATCTGGTGCACATGACAGCCCAAGGGCAACGCCGCATTTACAGTGTGCAGTGCGAAGCCATCGACACCTTGGTGTCCTGGTGCGTAGAGTTTTTGCCGGCCGAAGAACCGGCGGCTGAGCTCGTTTCGGTGGACCTCGACCTGATTCAAGATCCACAGGATGCCAACGCCCTTCCTGCGGCAGCTCATCAGCTCGGACGCAGTGTAGGGCGGGGGCTTGAACAAGTCACGGGACGAGCGCAAGAAATATTGGAGCGATTCCCACGTTTCGGCCGCCGACGTTAGCTATCTGACCTGATAAAAGCCAAACAAGAACTATGCGACCGGTGATATTTACGTTACGCAACTGGGCGCACTTTGTAACAAAGAATTTTCACTGAGAATGTCAGACATGGCATTCTCATGCGTGGGGCAGAGTTGCCGGACCGGTGGTCTTTTGCGCGCCCCGGTGGCCTGCCCCAAGTGATGAGGAGAGAAACTTGGACAAGCAACTAGCGACTATTCGCGACGAAGTCTTCCGCCGTAACCCCGGTGAGGCAGAATTCCATCAGGCAGTGACCGAAGTCTTTGAGAGCCTCGAAGCTGTGTCAATTAAGCACCCTGAATACGCAGAAGCGGCAATTCTTCAGCGCCTGTGCGAGCCAGAACGCCAGATCATTTTCCGCGTACCTTGGGTGGATGACCAGGGCCGTGTGCAGATTAACCGCGGCTTCCGTGTTGAGTTCAACTCCGCGCTGGGCCCATACAAGGGTGGACTGCGTTTCCATCCTTCGGTATATCTGGGCATCGTCAAGTTCCTTGGCTTCGAACAGATCTTCAAAAACTCTCTTACCGGTATGCCAATTGGTGGCGGCAAGGGCGGGTCGGACTTCGACCCACGCGGTAAGTCCGACGGCGAAGTAATGCGCTTCTGCCAGTCGTTCATGACCGAGCTTTACCGTCATATCGGTGAGTACACCGACGTTCCCGCCGGTGATATTGGTGTGGGTGGCCGTGAGATCGGCTACCTGTTCGGCCAGTACAAGCGGATCACCAACCGCTACGAATCCGGTGTGCTGACCGGCAAGGGTCTGAGCTGGGGCGGCTCATTGGTACGCCCCGAAGCTACCGGCTACGGCGCGGTGATCTTTACCGACGAGATGCTCAAGACTCGCGGTATGAGCTTCGACGGGCAGCGCGTGGTCGTTTCGGGCTCCGGCAATGTGGCGTTGCACGCCATCGAGAAGGCCCAGGATTTGGGCGCGAAGGTGATTACCGCCTCGGATTCCAGTGGATTCATTGTCGACGAAAATGGTATCGATCTGGATCTGTTGCGGCAGATCAAAGAGGTCGAACGTGGTCGCATCAGCGAATACGCCGAGCGTCGTGGGAGCAAGAAGGTTTCCTACGTGGCCGATGGAAACGTCTGGGACGTCCCGGGCGCTGTGGCCCTGCCATGCGCCACGCAGAATGAACTTGGTGCAGCATCGGCCAAGAAGATGGTTGCCGCGGGAACCATCGCCGTGGCCGAAGGCGCAAATATGCCGACGACCGCCGAAGCTACCTCGGTATTCCAGGATGCAGGCATCCTGTTTGGCCCGGGTAAGGCTGCAAACGCCGGTGGCGTAGCAACTTCTGCGCTGGAAATGCAGCAGAATGCTAGCCGCGACTCGTGGACCTTTGAGCACACCGAGCTTCGCCTGACTGAAATTATGGTCGGTATTCACGAGCGCTGCGCAACCACTGCTGACGAATACGGCATGCCAGGCAACTACGTTGCCGGCGCCAATATTGCTGGTTTCGTCAAGGTTGCGGACGCAATGCTAGCCCAAGGATTGATCTAGTCCTTCGACTTGCTAGTGATCTTTTGGTCGCTGCCCACCGCCGTTTTAGGCGTCGGGGCAGCGACCAGTAGTTTTTAAAGGTCATAATCGAGACCCAAATGTGGTTCAGGTGTGTTCCGTGATGCAAAAGTTACTTAAGTGCGACTAGACTGGAATCGAGCGAACGTGAATATGATTGCCGATGTTGATCCCAAGTCGTATTTGTTCACGTGAGCAAAATACACGACTATTCAGAGATCAGCGTCAGGAGAAATTCCCCTATGGCGGATAAACAGAATTTTGCAGGAGCCCGTTTCATGACGGTCGCTGAAGTGGCCGAGATGATGCGTGTTTCCAAAATGACGGTTTATCGCCTGATTCATGCAGGCGATTTGCCTGCTGTTCAATTCGGTCGCTCCTATCGCGTTCCTGAAAACGCAGTGGAAGCCTACCTGCAAGCTGCGGCGATTGACCCGCAGCGTGGAACAGGTTCCCTCGGTCGATAGCCGCGCGATGGTCAGAGCTTGGCCGAAAAGCGGGTAATCTATTAAGGAACGTTTAACGTCCGGTCAACCTAGTAGCTTAGACTTGTTTTTAAGCCTAAATTTTGGTTGACATATTTATTTAGTTTGTGAGGAACCACTATGGGCTCTGTTATCAAGAAGCGCCGTAAGCGTATGTCGAAGAAGAAGCACCGTAAACTGCTTCGTAAAACTCGTCACCAGCGTCGTAATAAGAAGTAAATCTGCTTCAAGCAGCATTTGCCTCTTGGCAATTATCGCCACCGTATCAAGGTTTGACCTTGACGGTGGCGATTGCTTTATCCCCGGCTATTTCCCGCGGCGGGTTGGCAGTGAACGTTTCGCGGCCCACAACGCGCCTAGGACGCCGGCCAGCCGCAGGCTGATCCGTGCGGCGCGCTGTCCGGTACGGAAATCGTAGACCTGCCAGCCGCGACGCTTGGCATAGGCTCTCAGCCGAGCGTCCGGGTTGATAGCGACCGGGTGCCCTACGGCTTCAAGCAGCGGCACATCGTTGTAGGAGTCCGAGTACGCCCAGGACTTGGAAAGCTTGATTCCACGTTCCTTAGCCAGGGTGCGAACTGCCTGGGCTTTTTCGGCTGCATGCAAGATCGGGGTGGCCAAGGCGCCGGTGTACTTTCCATCCAACCTTTCAACCACGGTCCCTAATGCACCGGTGAGTTCCAGCCTTTCCGATATGACGTTCGCTACTTCTAGCGGTGTCGCGGTAACCAGCCAAACCTCTCGGCCCACTGCGCGATGCTGATGGGCGATGGAGACGGTACCCTTCCAGAGCTTCGGCTCGATGTACTCGTCATAGATTTCCTGGCCAATCTGCGCCATCTCGTCAACCGAAATGCCCTTGGCCATCAGCAACGCGCGGTCACGAATCTGGTGGATGTCACCCATATGCTCACCGCGGGCGGCAAAGCGCAGCTGCTTGAGCGCAAACCAGAGAATTTCACGCAGGCGGAAGAAGCGGCGCTGATGCATCTTCCGGGCCACCAAATATAGGGATGCGCCACGGACCATGGTGTTGTCCACGTCGAAGAAGGCGGCAACGACGTCGCGTTGCGCCGACGTATTCTGGCTGGTGAGGTGCTCTGAAGACTGCATTTGATCCAGTTTATTTCATTGCCGACTTAGACGCGGGTTGCGGCTCGTGAGATTATGGACGAGTGAGTAAATTGCATGAGGTCCAGTTACTGGTACGCCAAGGATGCCATCTGTGCGTGGCTGCCAGGGCGACCGTCAAAGACGTCACCGAACGGATGAACATGGAGTTCTCCGAAATAGACATTGACGAGCACCCCGAACTGCTCGCACGCCACCACGAAGAGGTCCCAGTACTTCTCGTTGATGGTCAGGTTCGAGACTTTTGGACTATCGATGCTAAACGGCTCGAACGCCTGTTGGGCAGCTAATGGCTGAAGTTGAACCGCGGGTTTTGCCCGAGGCGACGTTGACTCGCCTGACGCAGTATTTGCGCGCGCTCAACGCGTTCGAAGCTCAGGGTGTGGAACGTACCAGTTCGGGTGTGCTGGCTAAAGAAGCCGGGGTCAATCCGGCGATCCTCCGCAAAGATCTTTCCTTGCTCGGTTCTTATGGGACGCGTGGCGTGGGCTATGTGGTCACCGAATTGGCGGAACACATCAACCGGACCTTGGGCCTGAACCAGGACTGGCGGGTGGCCATCCTAGGCGCGGGTAACCTCGGACGTGCGCTGAGCGGCTACGCAGGTTTCGCTAGCCGAGGTTTCCAAGTGCGCGCAATCCTCGATACAGCACAAGCTCTGGTCGGAAGCGAGGTCGGCGATTTTGTGGTGGAGCCGGTCAGCGAGCTGGGCGAGGTAATCCGGCGTGAACAGATCAATATCGCGGTCTTAGCGGTTCCCGGAGTCGCGGCCCAGGGGCTGATCGACGCACTCGCGGCGCATGGGGTGAAATCTGTGCTCAGCTTCGCGCCGCAACCGCTGCGAATTCCGGCAGGCATGATCGTGCGACGCGTGGATCTGTCCACCGAGCTGCAGATCTTGGCCTATCACGCGGTGCAGCGCTAAGCGGCAACGCACCAGCCAGGCATCACGGCAGTGGGCCGTGACTCAATCGAGTCACGGCCCACATTCATTCTAAAACTGGGATTTGCAGTACAAATCGGTTTAGCGGTAGCCAGCCCGGCGCGCCAGGCGACGCTGCGCGATGTACTGCGAGGAAGCAGGCAACCAAGCGAAGACCACGCCGGCGACGCCCGCAATGGTCCCGAGCGCGTACACCACATTGATCATGGTGGAATCTGCTGCATTGGCGTACAAGCTGAACATCGGCAGGCTGATCAGCAAGCCAATCACCGAGAGTGCCGCCAGGATCGTGGCGATAATTCGCATCGCGCCGACTCCTCGGCCGACGAAGAATCCAACCAGGAAGTAGGCGATGAGCGTGATGACCATGCCCACAATGGTGAAGGTAGTCATCGTTGAGGTAATTTGCGCCAGGAAAGTGTCGGGGTTTTCCATCATGCGCTCAATCTCAGCATTGGTCGCGGCGTCATTGGAAGACTCCAGCTGCATGCGCATCTGCTCTTCGAACATCGACCACTGCGAACGCACCATATTGCCGAAAAGATTGGTGCTATTGATCAACCAGCTGGACACCGCGCTCAGCACCCCTGCGAGCACAATCAAGATGAACGCCATCTGCAATGTCTTGGGACGCTCGGTAGGTGGCTGGACCGGAGCGTAGCCGCCTTGCTGCGGAGCTTGCTGGAACTGCGGAACCTGCTGCCCTGCCGGCTGGCCGTAGGGGTTCGGCTGCCCACCGTAGGGATTTTCGCCGTAAGGGTTCGGGCTTGAATTCCCAGACCCGGCTAGCGGGTCATAGGGCTGGCCTGGCTGGTTCGGATCGTTGGTGCTCATGATCGTCCTTTGATTGCTGCTAAACAGTGAGTAACTCCAACTACTAGCCTAGTCCGTGGCGATTGTGATGTGCCCCTCCGAAAGGATGGTTTTTTGATATGGGAATCCCATGCGGATGCTGTGAATACTTGATCGTGGCCACAAATTTCATCTTTTAGGTTGATTGTTTGAGAGACTGTAACCATGCCAGTTTCAACCGTTCATTTGTTGCGCCATGGGGAAGTTTTCAACCCGAACCGCGTTTTGTATGGACGGATCCCGGGGTATGGCCTTTCCGAGCTGGGTTTCCAGATGGCGGATCGAGCCGGAGAGTACTTCGCCAAGCGTCAGGCCGAAGGTGCCCACGTGGTCCGTCTGGTTGCCTCTCCGCTGCTTCGCGCGCAGCAGACTGCGCAACCCACCGCTCAGGCCCTCGGCCTGCCAATCATCACCGACGACCGGGTGATTGAAGCAGGCAACAGCTTTGAAGGTCTGGCGCAGATCAAGTCGCACCTGAAGAATCCGCGCTACTGGCCGCTGTTGCGCAACCCGCTGAAACCCTCATGGGGTGAACCTTACGCAGCGCAGGTGGCCCGCATGAGACAGGCCATGGATGCCCAGCGCCAGGCAGCGGTGTCCGAACACGGCGACGGTGCAGAGGTCATCATCGTCAGCCACCAGCTGCCCATTTGGGTATCCCGACGTGCTGGTGAGGGCAAGCCGCTATGGCATGACCCACGTAAGCGCGAATGCACGCTGACCTCAATTACCAGTTTTGAGTTTGACGGAGACGAACTTCGCTCCGTGAATTACACCGAACCGAGCCCAGACCTGCTGGCTGGCGCGGCGAACATCCCTGGAGCCTAAAGTAAATGAATGAATCCTCGCCGAATCCTCGCTTCCTGAATCGTCGCACCATGCTGCGCTCGATGCTGGTTGCTGCGGCGGCTGTGCCGCTGGCCGCATGCTCGGTCACCGAGGATCCGCTGGCCAAACAGGCACGCTCCGGAGATAACAAAAACTACATCGCCGGCGACGGCGCCGTTCAGGAATATCTCCCCGAAAAGCGTAGCGAGCCAATCGAAATCACCACCGAGACCTACCAGGGCACGCCAATCGATCTGGCGGCGCTGCGCGGCAAGCCAGTGGTGTTGAACTTCTGGTACGCGGCGTGCGCGCCTTGCCGAATCGAAGCACCGCACCTGAAGGAACTGTCCGAGGACTTCGGCGAGGACGTTCCATTCATCGGCGTCAACGTCCGCGATGAAGCCGAAGCCTCGTTGGCCTTCGAGCGTACCTTCGAGATTCCCTATGAATCCGTGCAGGACACCGACGGTCAGATCCAATTGGCGATGACCAAGTATGTTCCCCTGCAGGCGGTTCCCTCCACGCTGGTGCTCGACCGCGAGGGACGGGTTCGCGCACGCGTCATTGGTGCTATCGAAAAGGGCACGCTGAAGTCCCTGATCGACACCGCGCTCACCGAAGAGTTGTGAGCCTCCCGTTGATTTCCTCGAATCCCTTCGCCGACATTGTGCTCGATGGGTCGCTGCTTTTGGCTGCCCCGGTGGCAATGCTTGCGGGACTGGTTTCTTTCCTCTCACCATGCGTACTTCCTTTGGTCCCCGGATATCTTGGCTATGTCACCGGGTTGACGGGCGCCGATCTGCGCGAGCACCGTCGCGGTCGAGTGCTTATGGGAGTGCTGCTGTTTGTCCTCGGATTTTCGGTGGTCTTTATCGCGGCCGGAGTGCTGTTCAGCCAGGCCACCGCGTGGTTGAAGTTCAACGGCGCATGGGTGACCCAGGCCTTGGGCCTGGTCGTGGTGATCATGGGCATCGTCTTCATGGGCGGCATTTCCTGGATGCAACGGGACCGAAAAATTCACTGCAAACCCCCGGCAGGACTCTGGGGAGCGCCGGTGCTGGGGCTGACTTTCGGCTTGGGCTGGGCGCCGTGCATCGGGCCTACGCTCAGCGCGGTGCTGATCATGTCCACTGGCACCGATGCCAACGTTGCCCGCGGAACGCTGTTGACGGTGTTCTATTGTCTGGGATTGGGCTTTCCGTTCATCCTGATCGCCCTCGGACTGCAACGCGGCATGCAGGCGCTCGCGTTTTTCCGCAAACATCAGCTGCTGATAATGCGTTTGGGTGGGGGAATGCTGATCCTTCTCGGATTGGTCATGGTCTCCGGGCTCTGGGGATCCTGGGTCGCTGAATTACAAAACTGGTTTGCCAATGAAGTGAGGTTGCCGATCTAATGGCGAAAAATAAACGAACCACTAAGGACCGAGGCGACGCACCTGCCCTAGGTTTCCTTGGTTCGCTGCGGTGGATCTGGACTCAGCTGACTTCGATGCCAACCGCCTTGTTCTTGCTGCTATTGCTTGCGGTAGCTGCAGTTCCGGGGTCCATTTTCCCGCAACGGTCGATGAACCCCGAGACGGTCAACGAGTATCTTGAACAGAACCCGACAACTGGCCCCTGGCTTGACCGGTTCCAGTTCTTCGATGTGTATTCCTCCGCGTGGTTCTCCGCAATTTACATTCTGCTCTTCATTTCCCTGGTGGGTTGCATCATTCCCCGCGTGAAGAAGCATGCGCAGGCACTGCGCACTCCTCCGCCGCGCACCCCCGCCCGGCTCAACCGGTTGCCGCAGTACACTTCTTTGCCGCTGGCCGAGGATGAAGAGGATACCCCGAGCGATGACGAGATCATCGAGGGGACCTACAAATTGCTGCGCAAGCGCGGCTACCGGGCGGAACGCCGCGCGGACGACTCCGGCCGCTCGGTAGCCGCCGAACGCGGCTACACCCGCGAGATCGGAAACCTGACCTTCCACATTTCGCTGATCGGCGTGCTCGTCTCCGTTGCCATCGGAGGCGCCTTCGGCTACGGCGGACAGCGCGTCATCGTCGAGGGGGAGACCTTCGTGAACTCCCTGGTTTCCTATGATTCATTCACTCCGGGAACCAGCTTCAACCCAGAGAACCTCAGCGCCTATTCGGTGAAGCTCGACAAATTCGACATCATCTTCGATCGTGAATCTCAGTCGCATTTCGGCCAGCCACTGGATTTCACCGCGCACGTGGAGACGCGGCGTTCGGCTGACGCCGAACCGGTCAAGGAAGATTTGAAGGTCAATCACCCGCTGCGCATTAACGGGGCCGACGTATATCTGGTCGGCAACGGCTACGCGCCGGTGGTGACGGTCCGCGACGGCAACGGCGATGTAGCGTTCTCCGGGCCGGTAGTTTCGGTGCCGCAGGACTCGGTCTACACCTCCTTGATGGTTATCAAGGCCCCGGACGCGAATCCGGAACAGCTAGGTTTCCAGGGCTTCTTGCTTCCTACCGCGTTGGTTGATGAAACCGGTTTTGGTATCTCCGGGGATCCCAACGCGATCAATCCGCAGCTTCACCTGAATTCCTTCTCCGGAAACCTCGGACTCGATGACGGCGTGCCGCAGAACGTGTACGTGCTGGACACCGAAAACCTCACCGAGCTGAATTCACGTAATCTCGACTCCGGTGGCATCGTGCTCGAAGCCGGTCAGACCTACGATCTGCCCGAGGGCAAGGGCAGCATCACCTTCGACGATCTGAAGCGTTTCATCGCCGTAGACGTGAACTACGATCCAAGTAAGATCCCGATCGCGATCTTCGCCTTTTTGGCACTCGCGGGACTGGCTGTTTCGCTCTTTACCCCACGTCGCCGCGTCTGGGTGAAATTGAAGAACGAGAACGGGCAGCGCAGTATTGAATACGCGCTGCTGGCCCGCGGCGAGGACCCACGCCTTGAACGTGAATCCACAGAGTTGCACAATATCTTTGACAGCAAGTGGCCGTTGGCCAGCCAGAAGCAGGACCAAGGAGAAGTAAATGCCTAACGGCTCAAACCTCGCGCCCATCAACGAAACGCTGGGCAACTACAGCCAGCTGTTTATGTTGCTGTCGGCTTTCGTCTACATGGTCGCCTTTGTCTTCTTCGCGCTGGACCTGGCTAAGAGCAATAAGAGCATCAGCGAAATTGATGCGGCCGCTTTGGCACGCGATTCGCAGATGCTCGTCGGTGCGGGAGCCACCGCGGTGGCCCAGCCCCGACGCCCTAAGCGTGGTGCGCAGCTGGCACGCGCCGACAACGTTGGCGAGGACATCGTCAACGACAAGATGAATTACACCAAGCACTCCTCAACTCGTAATATCGCCCGGATCGCGGTGGTGCTGACTTGGCTTGGCGCGGCAATGCATGGCTTTGCGGTTATCTCCCGCGGCGTTGCGGCGCACCGCGTGCCTTGGGGCAATATGTATGAGTTCCTGTCCACCGGTGCATTGGTTGTCACCGTGGTCTACCTGGTGGTCTTGTTCTTCAAGGACCTGCGGTTCATGGGCAGCTTCATCATTGGCCTGGTGACCCTGATGCTGTGCGGCGCTACCTTGGGCTTCCCTACTCCGTTGGGCCACCTGGTACCCGCCCTGCAGAGCCCATGGATTGTCATCCACGTTTCCATCGCTGTTTTCTCCGCGGCGCTGTTCTCCATCAGCTTCGCCATGAATGTGCTGCAGCTGATCCAGCACTCGCGCATGAACAAACTGGCTGCCGGTGAGCCTGACAAGCTTCCATTCATGCGTCTGGTTCCCGGAGCGGGCGCGTTGGAAAACTTCGCCTACCGGATCAACACCATTTCGTTCGTCATGTGGACCTTCACCGTCATGGCCGGAGCGATCTGGGCCGAAGCCGCCTGGGGCCGCTACTGGGGTTGGGATCCAAAGGAAGTCTGGTCCTTCGTGATTTGGGTGGTCTACGCCGGCTACCTGCACGCACGAGCTACCGGTGGATGGACCGGGCCTCGCTCGGCCTGGTTGTCAATCATCGGCTACGGTTGCGTGATCTTCAACTTCACCATCGTGAATATGTTCTTCGACGGTCTGCACTCCTACGCGGGGGTATAAACCTAGCCAACAATCTCGGTTGATGGCGTAGCCCCGGAGGTTGAACCACTGAATGGTTCGGCCCCCGGGGCTTTTTCATGCCCGGAAATCCCAGGCGCATTGTTGGCTCCCGGCGAAGACGAAGTGCACCGCGGTGAAACTGTTCACCGACCAGCCTCCAACGGCGCCTAGGCGGCCTTTCGAGGCAACCTCGGCCACGGCTAGCATCGAGCACAAAACATCGCCTAGAAAGAGCTGCAGGGCCCGGCATATGCCGGGCCCTGCAGGTTCACTTCGCTGGAAGATTAGCTGTCTTTGGACGGAGTGTCGGAATCGTCTGAAGAATTATCCTTCTTAGGTTTCTTCGCCTCGCGTTCTTTTCGTTTGAGTTCTTCCTCACGTGCTTTGAGCTCTGTTTCGCGTTGCTGCTGGCGCCGCCAGATTTCGAGCTGACGGAGGAAATCTTCGTCGTCGTCGGGGGCATTCTGCGTTTCCGGAGGCTTGCGTGAGCCGGATTGCGGACGACCTAAAACAAACCATAATCCCGGCCCGATCAGGGGTAGGAGAATGACAATGACTATCCATGCCGTTTTTGGCAAGGAGCGCACCCGATGTCGCTCGGTGCGTGCACACTCAATCAATGTATAGATCATGAGTGCCACCGAAATGAGTGCGGCAAAAATAATGATGCGGACCATGTCTCTAGTCTAATGACAATCCGGCGCACAGGTTCATCGGTAGACTTTAACATATGCAGTTTGTGAAATATTCGGTGCTTCGGTTGGGTCTGTTCTGCGTTGTCTTCTTGGCACTGTGGAAGCTAATGGCTTGGCCGATCTTCACCTCTGGCCTGATTGCCCTGATAGTCGCCTTTGCCGTGTCCTATTTGTTCTTCAACAAATTACGGCTGGCAGCCAACGAGGACGCACGCAACGCGTTTGCCAAAACTAACGCGTCGAAGACCGAATCCCAGCTGGCCGAAGAGGCCATCGAAGATTCCTACGACGAATCGCAGCGTCCGGAAAACAAATAAGAGAAGCCTTCCAAAGTGATTCACACTTTGGAAGGCTTCGGACTTAATAACAAGAATTACAGCCAGGTGTTCAACATGATGGCTAAGGTGAAGAGCGCAGCGTAGACCATGTTGACGAGGCCCGTCTGCTTGAGCACAGTCACCAGCTTAGGCAGCGATTCTTCCCGAAGCATTAGCCAGCTTGGTGCGGCGGCGGGGACAAAGCTGAGCAAGATGAGCCACATCCAACCGTTTGTACCCGTTAACAAAAGCGGCAAGACAATGGCAGCGCTCAGCATCAGCACGTAGCTCACGCGGGCTGCCTGTTCGCCAAGGCGCACCGCCAAAGTAATTTTGCCAACTTCGCGGTCCGTTGGAATGTCGCGGACGTTATTTGCCATCAGCAGTGCACAACCGATCAGACCGGTACCGATGGCGCCGAGCAGGGAAGTGAGCGTAAGCTGACCGATCTGCGTGTACGTGGTGCCTAGCGTGGCCACCAGGCCGAAGAAAATGAAGACGTAAACGTCGCCCCAACCGCGGTATCCGTAGGGGTTCTTGCCGCCGGTGTAACCCCACGCGGCAAAGATCGCGGCGACCCCTACCAACAGCAGTGGCCAGGACGCCGAAAGAATGACGAGCAGCAATCCGAGTACGGCCGCCAACCCGAAGCATCCGAAGGCGGCGTTTCTTACGTGCTTCGGTTCGGCTAGTTTGGAGCCGGTCAGGCGGAGCGGGCCGACTCGTTCGTCGTCGGTTCCGCGGATTCCGTCGGAATAGTCATTCGAGTAGTTCACGCCGACCTGGAGCAGAAGTCCTACGAGCAGGGCGAGGACAAAGCGGAACCAGAAAAATTGGCCGGTCTCACCCACTGCGGCCGCGGTACCGATAACTACCGGGGCAATGACGATGGGCAGGGTGCGCAGACGTGCTCCGGCGACCCACTGGGAAATCGATGCCACTTCTCGTTCCTTTCGGCGAGATCAAAAACTCGGACCCTTTAGTTTCCCGCGAAACTTCGGGCAAGGCGAATCGGATCAGTCGTTGAGGCGCAACTCATCGAGGATTCTGCGTCGATCAAACTTTCCGTTGGGCAGCAGGGGAAGCCCGGAAGGGTAGTGGCGGATCCGTTTGGGAACGGCCTCGGCTCCAATAGTTTGGCGTACGGCTTCGAAAGCATCCTGCGTATTTGTAGGCCCTGAATAGGCTAAACCTACGCTTTGGCCCCATTGCGCGTCGGGTACCGGCAGGACCAGGCTCTGGCTGAAGAACTCTTCGAGGAGGCCTTCAATTTTCCCGGCAGACAGTTTTACGCCACCGGTATTAATCACATCGTCGATACGCCCGGCGATATTCAGCCGATTCCCGTCCACGCTGCCTAAATCATCGGTGAGGTACCAGCGTGAGCCTTCATGGATGACAAAGTGTTCGGCGGTGGCCTCTGGATTATTCGCGTAGCCGTCGGCAAGCATGGGGCCGGAGACCAGAATGCGTCCCTCCCGTTCGGCCAGTTTCACCCCCGGCAAGGCGGTTCCGTTGTAGACCAGACCGCCTGAAGTCTCCGAAGAACCGTAGGTTTGGAAGATTTTCAGTCCAAGGTGCCGCGAGCTCTGTAACAGGTCCTTGCTGGCCCGAGCTCCGCCGAGCAAGATGGCGTCAAAACGCTTCAGCGCGGCTAGGGTGCGTGGTTCTGGATTATCCAGGAGCCGTGCCAATTGGGTGGGTACCAAGGAAGTCAGCCGGTGGGCATCGACCATTTCTTCGGCCGCGGTGGTGAACTTCTCGGCAGAGAAGCTTCCCTCAAGATCCATGCCGACCGGTTTGGTCCCGGCAAAAAGGGATCGGGTCAGCACGCTGAGGCCAGCGACATAGTGCACCGGCAAGGCAAGGAGCCATTGTCCCTCGAATCCGAGGTACTCGGCCGTAGCCTGTGCGCTGGCTGCCATCGCCGAGACGCTGAGCACCGTGCGCTTGGCCCTCCCGGTGGATCCGGAGGTGCGCACCACCACCATGGTCTCCGCAAACCCCGGAAGCTCTTCCGGGCGCAGGTAGTTGACCTGCAAGCCGCCGGGAGCCGAGGGGTCCGCGAGGACTTCCAAGGCCGGACCGGAGTCGTTGGCGTTGGCGGCCAAGGCCTGCATGAGATTATGGTGGGGCGCCTGCATACTCAGCGAATCCTCCGTGGCTTAGAAATAGTACGGGTGGTTAGACCAGTCGGGGTCGCGCTTGCCTAGGAAAGCATCACGGCCTTCTACGGCTTCATCTGTCATGTACGCCATGCGGGTTGCTTCCCCGGCAAAGACCTGCTGGCCTGCCAGACCGTCATCTGCCAGGTTGAATGCAAACTTCAACATGCGGATGGCCTGGGGAGACTGCTTGGCAATATCTGCGGCATACTCCAGCGCGACCTCTTCGAGCCTGGCGTGCTCGACCGATTCGTTGACCGCGCCCATGCGCACCATGTCATCGGCGGAGTATTCACGAGCCAAGAAGAAGATTTCACGCGCGGTCTTCTGACCGACCTGTCGGGCAAGCAACGCCGAACCATAACCGGCGTCAAAGGAACCCACCGTGGCGTCGGTCTGCTTGAACTTGCCATGCTCCCTCGAAGCGATGCTCAGGTCCGAGACCACGTGCAGGGAGTGGCCGCCACCGGCAGCCCATCCGTTGACCACGCAGACCACAACCTTCGGCATGGTGCGCATCAGGCGCTGCACCTCAAGGATGTGCAGTCGGCCGGCGCGCGCTGGATCGATCGATTCGCCGGTCTCGCCCTCGGCGTAGCGGTAGCCGTCACGGCCGCGAATTCGCTGGTCGCCACCGGAGCAGAAGGCATGTCCGCCATCCTTGGCCGAAGGACCATTGCCGGTGAGCAATACGGTGGCCACGTTGCTGGTCATGCGCGCATGATCCATTGCACGGTAAAGCTCATCTACCGTGTGCGGGCGGAACGCGTTGCGTACCTCGGGACGGTCAAAGGCAATGCGCACCGTCGGCAGGTCGCGGACAATCTCGCCGTTCGCGTCGCGCTCCACCTGGCGGTGATAGGTGATATCGGTGAAATCGAAACCTTCGACAACGCGCCAACGCACGGGATCGAAAATGTCGGAGACCTTTTCTGGCAGGGCTGAATTATTCTGGCTACTCACCCTCTAAATGCTAGTCGAACGGCGGGTGAAGTCGGCGTAGGTGCGCGCAATCGACCGTCTTGAAGAGAATGTGTCATGTCAATGATTCGTGCTTTATGGGCTAAAGGGAGTAAATTTTCCTCGGAGCCTTGAGCCAGGCAGTCGCCGTGGGCAAGCCAAGGTCGTATGTATTTCAGGAGTGAGTAAGTGTCATCTAGCCACCATAATCCGGGCACTAAAGAAGCTGAGATCAGCTCCGAAGGCTACAAGAAAACGCTCGGTCGTCGACATGTGCAAATGATTGCCATTGGCGGTGCCATAGGTGTTGGACTGTTCATGGGTTCTGGCGGCCGGTTGGCAACCACCGGACCGGCCTTGATTTTCTCCTACGCGCTAGCTGGGGGCATCGCCTATCTGCTGATGCGGGCGTTGGGCGAACTGATCATGTACCGCCAAACCTCGGGTTCCTTTGTCTCCTATGCAGGCGAGTTGTTTGGCCCCAAGGGCGCTTTCGTCTCGGGCTGGATGTACGTTTTGAACTGGGTGATGACCGGAATCGCTGAGTTGGTTGCCATCGGCCTGTATTTCCAGTATTTCTTCCCGAATCTACCCGTCGCAGCCTCAGCGCTCTGTGCGCTGGCGATGCTTGTGGCAATTAATTTGTTTAGCGCCAAAGCATTCGCCGAATTCGAATTTTGGGCAGCTTTCATCAAGGTCACGGCGATCATTTTGTTCCTCGCAGTAGGTACCTACATGGTGGTGACCAACGCGCAGATCGGGGAGCACACGGCCTCGGTGTCGAATCTCTTTATCGGCAATGAAAACGGCGAGGGCGGCATGTTCCCGCGTGGTTTCTTCGTCTCGATCCTGGTGCTGAACTCCGTGATCTTTGCATACAACGCGATCGAGCTGGTGGGTATCGCCGCGGGCGAGATGGAGAATCCAGAGAAGGAAGTTCCTTCGGCTATTCGCGCCGTCGTCTTCAGAATTCTCGTTTTCTACATTGGCAGCGTCAGCTTGCTCGCCATGATCTTGCCTTGGCATGAATATGAGTCCGGAGTTAGCCCGTTCGTCACAGTTTTCGACAAGATGGGGCTTGCCTGGATCGGTTCGGTCATGAACCTTGTAGTGATCACCGCGGCGCTTTCCTCCTGCAATTCTGGCTTGTATTCCATCGGCCGGATCTTGCGCACGATGAGCGGCAACGGCCATGCGCCAGCTTGGCTGTCCAAGATGAACAAGCGCTTTGTTCCTTCGGCCGGTATCTTCACCGTTGGCGCTGTCTACCTGCTGGGAGTGCTGCTCAACGTGTGGCTTGGGGGCACCTTCGCTTTCGATCTCGCGTTGAATACCGCATCGATCGGTGTGCTGTTCACGTGGGCTACGATCTTCGCCTGCCAATTGATGCTGCGCAAGAAAAAGGGCAAGGTATCCAAACTCCTCATGCCCGGAGCACCGGTCACCAGTTGGATCGGGCTAGGTTCCTTGCTGATCATTACCGCACTGATCTCCTTCGATACCTTGACCGGAGAGAACGGCGAGGTATTCCACATAGGCTTGTACACGATCGCTGCTATCCCACTGTTCGCGATAGTCCTCTTCGTCGGTTGGAAATTCGTTGGCCAGAAAGCCAAAGTGACCGCTGATCGCTAAAGATCTTCGATAACACTCAGGGGATTGGTTCCCGCCATCTGGCGCGAACCAATCCCCTGAGTGTTTTGCGTCGAATGCCTAGCTTTGTTTGGACTTTGGATCATCGGCTGACACGGTGGACAAAATACCTGTGTCCAGTGCGTCGGGGATATCGGTGCCGCGCAGTGAAGCGCCTGCGGTCTCCGGCATGAACTTGATGGCAACCATTCCGATCACACAGGCGATCATCATGTAGACAGCAGGGAACAGCAAGAACCCCGAAGCGTCGATGGCCGCCTCGTTGACTATGGCAGCGGTGCCACCAAAGACCGCGGTAGCCACGTTGTAGGTAATGGCAAAACCGGCGAATCGGACGTGGGAAGGGAACATTGCGGGGAAGGTCGCGGTAATCGTTGCTAGCTGCGGGATGTACAGCAAACCGAGGACTGCGAACCCGACGATCGCCCACATGAAGCTCTGTCCCATAAGCCAGAACATGGGGAGGGCGAGAACGAACAGCCCGATCACAGAGATTTTCCACATGGGTTTTCGGCCGATCCTATCCGAGAGCGAACCGGCAAACGGGATCACTGCCATCATTGCGACCTCGCCGATCAAAATCGTTGCAAGCGAGGCGCTGGGTGCCAAACCGATTTGGGTTTCCAAGTAGGTCGGCATATAGCTCAGCAGCGTGTAGTTCACAACGTTCAAGGCGATGACCAGCCCGCTCATGACCAGCATGGGGCGCCAGTAGGAGCTGATGAGCGCCCTGAGGGTTCCGCCTTCTTGGGTTTCTCCGGCCGCTTCCATTTCTTGGAAGACGGGGGTGTCTTCGAGTTTGCTACGCAGGTACAGGCCAATGAGGCCCATGGGCAGGGCCATGAAGAACGGGATGCGCCAACCGAAGTCCATCATGGCCTGCTCGCCGAGCATCACCTGCAAGGAGAGCATCACTGCGGTACCCAGCGCGAATCCGCCTAAGGTGCCGAACTCCAGGAATGAGCCGAAGTAGCCGCGCTTTTTGTCGGGGGCGTATTCGGCCATGAAGGTCGCCGCGCCACCGTACTCGCCGCCGGTGGAGAAGCCCTGGACCATGCGCAGCAGTATCAGCAGCACTGGCGCGGCGACACCGATAGTTGCATAGGTGGGCAAGACGCCGATCATGAACGTCGCCAGCGACATCATGATGATTGTCAGTGCCAAGATTTTCTTGCGTCCGAGCTTGTCGCCCAGCGGCCCCCACACCAGACCGCCAATCGGGCGAACTAGGAAGGAGAGCGCGAACGTGGCAAGTGCCATCAGCGTTCCGCCCTCGGTGGGGAAGAAATGCGCGGTGATATAGGTGACGGCTACCGCGTAGACGCCATAGTCGAACCACTCGGTCATATTGCCCATTGCCGAAGCTGCGGTGGCTTTGCGTACTTCGCTGCGTCCTGCGGCGGTATCCATATCGGGGCCAATGTCGTGGCTCAGATCCGGGGCGAAATGTTCGGTACTTGGATTAATTTTTGGGTGGCTGTTTTCCGGTGGCATAAATGCTCCGTTACTCTTCAGCTTTCCGTCGACCGGATGCCCAAAGCCTTCCGAACTACATGGCCTTGGGTGCGGTCCACGATCTGGGGATAGGTCCAGAGTCGGTCAGTTACCAAAGATTACGCGAGCGCTATTTAAGTATCAAGCTTTGACATGGATATTTTTCGTATCGCCTATATTTGGTGGAAGGAATTTCAGGCAGGGCGGTAGGCAAATCCGAGCTTTGGGCGTAGCTTTCTTGACGCTGGGTGAGCATATCTGTGATTCTATTAGTGAACGAATGGTCGGTAAGTTTGCGTGGTGGGGATCACTCTGCTGGCATCAATATCTATCTGGGTCAGATGCAGCTCGCGCGACGCGTGCTGGATGTGAGACCGGAGTACGAAGGAGTATTCATGGCTGAGGCATTCTTGGTGGGCGGAACGCGCACCCCTGTTGGTCGTTACGGCGGCGCGTTAAGCGCAGTCCGCCCGGATGATCTGGCAGCTATCACCATTCGCCAGCTCGTAGAAGACGCCGGAATCGATCCGGCCGCGGTTGAAGAAGTGATCTTCGGCAATGCCAACGGCGCCGGTGAAGAGAACCGCAACGTGGCCCGCATGGCCTGGCTGCTTGCAGGTTTTCCCGACAGCGTCCCGGGCATCACGGTCAACCGGCTGTGCGCCTCGGGCATGAGCGCAATCACCATGGCAAGCCACATGGTGAAGTCAGGTGCGGCAGATATCGTCGTAGCCGGTGGTGTGGAATCCATGTCCCGTGCCCCTTGGGTTATGGAAAAGCCTGATAAGGCCTTCGCTAAACCGGGAGCCGTCTTTGATACCTCGATAGGCTGGCGCTTCACCAACCCGAACTTTCTTTCCGGTGAGCTCTCCCGCGAGGGCAAAGCAACCTTCTCGATGCCGGAAACCGCTGAAGAAGTCGCTCGGGTCTACAACATCTCCCGTGAGGACGCAGACCAGTTCGCGGTGGATTCCCACGCCAAGGCCCTGGACGCGATCGCAGCGGGCCGCTTTAAAGATGAGATCGTTCCCGTGAAGGTGAAGACCCGCAAGGGTGAGCACATTGTGGACACCGACGAAGGCCCACGCCCTGGCACCACCATGGAAGTCCTTGCCGGACTGCGTCCGGTGGTCAAAGGAGGCTCGGTCGTCACCGCCGGAAACGCGTCCACGCTCAACGACGGCGCCTCGGCGATCCTCGTCGTTTCCGAACGGGCCATCGAACGTTTCGGCCTGAAGCCGCGCGCACGGATCATCGACGGTCAAGCAGCGGGCCTGGCGCCGGAGATCATGGGCATGGGACCGGTCCCGGCCACGAACAAGGTGCTGGAGCGGGCCGGGCTATCCATCGGGGATCTCGGTGCCATGGAAATCAACGAAGCCTTCGCTTCCCAGTCGTTGGCGAGCATGCGCGAGCTGGGGGTAGACCCGAGCATCGTCAACCGCGATGGCGGCGCGATCGCACTGGGACACCCGCTGGGATCCAGTGGTTCACGCATCGCGATCACCTTGCTCGGCCGGATGGAACGCGAGCTGAGCGGTGCAGGGCGGAAACTAGGCGTAGCCACCATGTGCGTTGGCGTCGGCCAAGGCGCCGCACTGCTGGTGGAAGGCGTCTGAGGATGAGCCTTGACTCCGCAGATTTCAGTACGCTGAAGATCTCAGAAACGGCAGACCGGCTCTGGGTGCGACTGCACCGACCCGAAGTCCGCAACGCGATCGACCAGAAGATGGTCGATGAACTGCACATGGTGTGCAGCTACCTGGAACGCGAACCTAAGACCCTCATCCTGGCGGGCAGCCCCGGTCAGGAACCTAGCGCTCAAAAGCCCAAGGGCTCCAAGGGGATCTTCGCCTCCGGAGCGGACATTGCCCAACTTCGCGAACGCCGACGCGAGGATGCGCTCGCCGGGATCAATTCAAGCATCTTCGATCGGATTGCCAAATTGCCGATGCCGGTGATCGCGGCACTTGATGGCTATGCACTAGGAGGCGGCGCCGAACTGGCCTACGCCGCCGACTTCCGTATCGGTACCGAAGACCTGCGCATGGGAAATCCGGAGACCAACCTGGGCATCATGGCCGCCGCCGGCGCGACCTGGCGCCTGAAGGAATTGGTGGGGGAGCCGGTGGCGAAGGAAATTCTGCTGGCTGGCAAGGTGCTCACCGGCGCCGAATGCCTGAGGGTCGGACTGATTACCGAATTGCACGCCTCGGGTGAACTGGATGCTGCCGCCGAAGCTTTGGCTGATCGCATCGGGGCCCAGGATCCGCTGGCGATACGCATCACCAAATCGGTATTCCACGCTCCACGCGAGGCACACCCGGTGATCGATACGCTGGCTCAGGGCATGCTTTTTGAGTCACAGGCAAAGTTTGACCGGATGCAGACATTCCTTGATCGAAAGAAGAAATAAGCATATGAGCAATGACCCTGTAGCAAGTAATCTGCCAGCAATCGTCGGCGTCCTTGGCGGCGGCCGCATGGGTGCAGGTATCGCCCACGCGTTCTTGACCAGTGGCGCCACGGTCACCGTGGTCGAACGCGACCGGGAATCAGCCGACGCGGCCTACGCGCGCGTTGCGGATTCGGTTGATAAGTCGCTCGCCCGTGGTGCTGTCGCAGAATCGCGAGATGAACTTCTGGCGCGCTTTTCAACCAGCACCGACTATGCAGACTTCGCCGCCGCCGGTCTGGTCATCGAAGCCGTTCCCGAAATCTGGGAGCTGAAGATCTCCTCGCTGCAGGCGGTGGAGGCCGTGCTCGCCCCGGAAGCTATTCTTGCCTCGAATACCTCCTCGTTGTCTGTGACCGGTATGGCCGAAAAGCTGCAACGCCCGGCAAACTTCTTGGGTCTGCACTTCTTCAACCCGGTACCAGCCTCCACGCTGATCGAGGTCGTGATCGGCAAGCAGACTGCGCAAGAACTTGTGCCGGCTTCGCGCGGCTGGGTAGCGGCGCTGGGGAAGACCGCCGTAGTGGTCAACGATGCACCGGGGTTCGCTTCCTCGCGCCTTGGCGTGGCCATCGCGCTGGAAGCCATGCGCATGGTCGAAGAAGGGGTGGCCAGCGCCGAAGACATCGATAATGCAATGGTCCTCGGATACAAGCACCCAACAGGACCGTTGAAGACAACCGATATCGTCGGACTCGACGTGCGTCTGGGGATTGCTGAATACCTCCACGAGACCCTGGGTGATCGTTTTGCTCCACCACAGATTCTGAAGGACCTGGTGGCCGAAGGAAAGCTTGGTCGAAAGGCCGGCCAAGGTTTCTACAGCTGGTAATCACTCATAGCTTCTACAGCCCGCTAGGAACGGCAAAGCACCCTTCCTGGCGGGCTGATTTGCGCTAGGTGAATTTCCCTGCCAGCCCACTTGCATAGGGTAATTTCCACTCGGGTGGGCTGACTTTTTATGGCATCAATTATCGGGTGCGCGACATACGATTCTTCCTAGAGTTCAATAGTGGGAGAAGGGGTAAACATGCACCAGTGGAATGAAGCTATTGAAGCCATCGAGGAAGACCTTACCCAACCAGTTGACGTGATGGGGCTTGCTCGCACGGCGCTGACCTCGGAATATCATTTTCGAAGAATGTTCGCTTCGCTCGCGGGTCTGCCAATATCCGAATATATTCGCCGGCGTCGGCTGACCGCTGCGACCGCAGAGATCGTTGCCGGCGATTCTGTTCTGAACGTTGCCGTCCGCTACGGATACGGCTCGGGTGAGGCTTTTAATCGAGCGTTCAAGGCCCTGCATGGTCTGACGCCAAGTCAAGCTCGTCGACCTGGCGCAGTGCTCCACTCCCAACCTCGTTTGAGGATTCATATACGCATTGAAGGGAGCCATGAAATGAAGCACCGCATTGAAGAGTTGGGCGAGTTCCGGCTAGTCGGGTTTACCACCCGTGTACCGCTGATCCATGAGGGGCCGAATCCGCACATCATAGAGTTTCAGAGGAATCTTGTTCCGGAACAGATGGTTCGATTGCGCCAGTTGGCAGACCCCGGACTTCCGGGAATGGTTTCGGCGTCGATCAACATCGAAGAATCACGGGCCGAAGGGTCGCAACTTGATTACTGGCAAGCCGTAGCCACCAGTCTCGAAGCCCCGCAGGGCTTCGAAACTTTGGAGGTCCGCGCCGGCACTTGGGTTGTCTTTGAGGCCGAAGGGAAATTCCCGGACGTTCTCCAACACCTCTGGGCGGACGCGGCCACCGAATGGTTCCCGGCTAATCCCTATCGTTGGGTTCCCGGTCCTGAGCTGCTCAGTATTCAGCCAGACGCCGATGGCAACAGCGGCCGGGGCCAACTGTGGATTCCGGTGGAATCGGCTCGAATCTAGCCGCCCTGCGTGCAGCGATACTCGGCTTGAACCTGCCGCTCGGGGTTGGCGCAAGTCGGGTATCGCTGCAGTCAGGTTAGGCGAACATGCTGGCAAGCAAGGAAGTGAATAACGCGTCGGCGTCCCGTGCGAGGCCTTTCGAGGTGAACCAATCACACATGTTCACGCAGTCGCGATGCAAGAAATCCAGTCCGTGCATATTCCCGGCCAGATCCACGCATTGGGGTACATCGATTACCACTAGACGGTCGCCGGCGACAAGTAGGTTGTATGCCGACAAATCCCCATGGGCGATCCCCATGGCCGCGAATTTCTCCATGGTCTCGGCCAGCTGATCCCAGAGCAGGGGAAGCCGCGGATCATTGCGTGGCAGCTGATGGAGCCGCGGAGCGGCGACTCCGGGCCGTTCCGGATCCGCGATGAACTCCATCAGGATCTCGGTTCCCTCGATCTGCACCGGGTAGGGGACCGGGATTCCAGCGGAATGACAGCGGCGCAAATACGTCCATTCGGCACTGGCCCATTGCAGGGCGGCGATTTCGCGCCCATAGGTGGAGTTGTTGTCGATGGCACGATTATCACGCGAGCGGCGCGCGGCTCGCCCCTCGCTATAGGACTGCGAACGGCTGAATTGCAGTTGCTCACGCTTGCGATATCGTTTAGCCGCAAGCAGGACGCTGCGCTGCGGCGTGGCGCGTTCGATCAGGAAGACATCGCCTTCCTTGCCTGTTTTCAGCACGCCAAGTTCGAGATCGATCGCCGCGGCGTCCTCGATTAACCACGCGGGGTATGGCTTGGGGCCGCGACAGGATTTTTCGATAAAGGGCCAGCTGGAGTAGCGCTCGTCCGGGGCTAGCTCATCGGTAGATGTTTCGTCCCAAATAGTTGTTTTCCGTCGGGTGCGAAGCTGGGGTTCGGAATCGTCTAAATTAGCGAATTTTCCGGGGTAAGAAGACACTGTAAGTCCTTGAGAAGTAGGGGTGTTAACGCATGCGGGTAGAAGACATTCATCGTTACCCCTCCTTCAAGACAGACTAATTGGCATTTACCAATGACTAGAACTCTACAGGAACCAGTAGATGTGATGCAATGGATTCCATGAGCCATGCTCCCGACTACCGCCGACTGCCCGAAGATGTGAACTGGGATGGGTCCATCAATGCCCGGTGGATCACCGGTGCGTTCTATCGCATGGGCCGCCATGAATGGCTCACTAACCTCGGCTGGAAGCAGATGCACCGGGATGGAATCGAACGCGTCATTGATCTGCGCAATTCTGCGGAAGTCAGGCGACGTGAACATGATCCGGTCGTTGATCAAGGAGTTCTGGAAGGAGTTCAGATCCTCCGGCTACCGCTGGAAATCTCCGGCAACGAGCGCTTTGACGCGGTTGCAGTGCCTTATATGAATCACACCAGCATGTACCGGCTGGTCTGCGAAGAGTTCGGCGGGCAGTTGCGAGCGGTATTCGAAGCACTCGCAGAAACCGAGCGGGGCACGGTTGTGCACTGCTCCGCAGGACGCGATCGCTCCGGTCTTGTCGCGACGCTCTTGCTCGATCTTGCCGGGCGACGCGATGAAATACTTGAGCAGGATGAGCTCGCGGTGCGCGGCATCAACGAATGGCACCGAGTCTCCCCGCGCAAGCACCCCTACGAGTCCCATCAGCGCGACCCCGAATTGCGCCAAGCGATCGCCGAACGTGCTAAAGAACTTGAGATATTCCTCGAATGGTTGGGCAGCGCCCGAGAATTCCTGGCGTCCTGCGGCATGTCTGAAACGGTGCTGCAACGGCTGCAGATCTTGGCGAGCCGGCCAAGGCCGTGACAACTGCGCGGAAGCCGAGGTAAGCTCGGCGCATGAGCCCTCAGCCACGTCATCACGCGTTCAACTACATCGAATTAAGCGTCACCGACCTGGCGCAAGCCAAGGCCTTTTATGCGCGCGCCTTCGGTTGGGAGTTCAATGATTATGGGCCAAGCTATGCGGGGATCAGCTCGCATTCCGGGGATGGCGAAGAGGTCGGCGGGCTTGCGCTCGCCGAGGCGCCGCGGGCAGCCGGAGGCCCGCTGGTCCTGTTGTATTCCGAAGATCTGGACGCGACGGCACAGGGGATTACCGCCGCCGGCGGCAAGATACTGCAAGAACCCTACGAGTTCCCTGGCGGGCGCCGATTGCACTTTGCCGATCCGAGCGGAAATGAACTCGGGGTCTGGGCAAAGCACTAAATCCCGGCTAGGGCATCGGCTTATCGATGACCAGGTTGGTAATGCGCATGGTGCAGATTCGGCGTTCGCGCTCATCGCTGATCACCACTTCGTGGCTGGTCATGCGCCTGCCCAGCTTGATCGGTGTGGCGGTAACGAAGATCATTCCCGCGCTGGCGGAGCGGTGATGGGTGGCGTTGACATCCACCCCGACCACTACCTTGCCGAAAGTTGAGGCATACTTCACCGCGGCCCAGGAACCCACCGCTTCACCTACGGCGAGCGAGGCTCCTCCGTGCAGGATGCCGAAGGACTGGGTGTTTCCCTCGACCGGCATGCGGGCTACCACCTTCTGCACCGACTCTTCGAGGATTTCGACCCCCATTTTGCGGTCAAGGGCGCCGAGCTCGATGGTCCATGGTTCCGAGGCGGGGGTAGCTGAGGACGTAATTGCCATTGTTTTGGCTCCTGAGTGTCGTCGATCACGTGGTTGCTGATACTGTTAATGGTATTACTGACCGATCGTTCAGGAAGGAATTGTGTCGATGTCGACATCCCAGATTGGTGTGGTCCCAAGTTTCATTGCCGGCCAATGGCAGACCCCCGAAGCCCAGGGTGGCACCGAAGTTCGTGACGCCAACACAGGCGAGCTGCTCACCACAGTCACCGGCGGAAGCCTAGACGTCGCAGGAGCCGTCGCGTACGGCCGAGGCGTAGGACAGCGCGAACTGTCCAAGCTTTCCCTGCATGAGCGTGCCTTGAAGCTCAAGGAACTTGCCATGTACCTCAATGAGCGCCGCAAGGATCTCTACGAGGTCTCCTATAAGACTGGCGCCACGAAGATCGACTCAATGGTCGATATCGACGGCGGCATCGGCGTGCTGTTCACCTTCTCCTCCAAGGGACGCCGCGAACTTCCCAACAGCAACGTCATCATCGACGGCAATCCCGAACCGCTGAGCAAGGACGGCTCCTTCCTCGGCTCGCACATCTACACCGCCCTGTCCGGGGTGGTCGTACAGGTCAATGCCTTCAACTTCCCGGTCTGGGGAATGCTTGAGAAGTTCGCCCCAGCCTTCATCGCCGGGGTGCCCACTATCGTGAAGCCGGCGACTCCCACCGGGTACCTGACCGAAGTGGCTGTCCGGATGATCATCGAATCAGGCATCCTTCCCGAGGGTTCGCTGCAGCTGATCTCGGGCTCCGCGCGCGACCTGATGGATCACCTCGATTACCGCGACATGTTCTCCTTTACCGGATCGGCCGCGACCGCAAGCCGGTTGAAGTCCCATCCAAACGTGATCGACGGGGGAGTGCGCTTCAGCGCAGAAACCGACTCGTTGAACGCCGCAATTCTTGGTCCGGATGCCGTGGAGGGCACCGCCGAATTCGACGCCTTCGTCAAGGCTGTCGTCGGCGAAATGACCTCGAAGGCCGGACAGAAGTGCACAGCTATCCGCCGTAATATCGTCCCGGCCGCCCAAGTCGACGCGGTGATCAGCGCGATCGGCAAGCGCATCGATGAGCGTGTGGTCCTCGGGGACCCGCGTGTTGAGGGTGTCACCATGGGCGCGCTCGCCTCCGTCGAGCAGCTGCACGACGTGCGTGCCGCGGTCCAAGACATGCTTGACGCCGGCGGCGAGCTGGCTTTTGGCCGCTTGGATGCCCCGGCGGTACGCGTGGCCCCGGAACGCGACGCGATTGCCGAAGGCGGCGCTTTCATGTCCCCGCTGGTATTGCGTTGGGACGATGCCCGCAACCCGATCCTGCACTCGCGGGAGGCCTTCGGCCCGGTGTCCTCGGTCATCGGCTACGATTCTGTGGATGAAGCCATCGAGCTTGCTGCCATGGGCTCGGGTTCGTTGGTTGCCACGGTCTGCACCAATGATCCGGAAATCATGCGCAACCTGACCCTAGGCATCGCAGCGCACCACGGGCGCGTGCATATCCTGAACCGCGAGACCGCACGGAGCACCACCGGCCACGGCTCGCCGGTTCCGCACCTGGTCCACGGCGGCCCGGGCCGCGCAGGCGGCGGCGAGGAGCTGGGCGGTATCCGCTCGGTCATGCACCACATGCAGCGCACCGCGGTGCAGGGCTCCCCGAATATGCTCACCGCGCTGACCGGCGTGTGGCACACCGGTGCCGCGCGGCAACTTGCCGGCAGCGAGAAGTTCGGTGCCCAGGCCGGAAACATCCACCCGTTCCGCAAGTCACTTGCGGAACTGAAGATCGGCGACGGACTGGCCTCGGACCTGCGTCAAGTCAGCCAAGAAGAAATCACCGCATTCGCCAACGAGACCGGTGACACCTTCTACGCCCACGTGAACCCGAAGGCCGCCGAAGCCAACCCGTTCTTCCCGGGCACCGTGGCGCACGGCTACCTGCTGGTATCTTGGGCCGCCGGGCTTTTCGTGGAACCGGCTCCGGGACCCGTCTTGGCTAACTACGGCCTGGAGAACTTGCGTTTCATCACTCCGGTAGCCGTCGGCGATTCGGTGCGCGTCACGTTGACCGCTAAGAAGATCACCCCGCGCGTCACCGACGAGTACGGCGAGGTCGCCTGGGATGCAATTCTGCACAACCAGAACGATGAGATCGTCGCGACCTACGACGTGCTGACGCTGGTGGAAAAGGAAGACACCACCTACGCCAACTGGCAGGACTAGGCCTTCATCGAAGGGCAATGAAAAAGCAGTGGCTGCGGAAGAATATTCCGCAGCCACTGCTTTTCGCCGTTTCGGGAGCCGGACGCTAGTCTGCGGCGGCCACTGTTCCTACGGAGAGATCCGCAGAATTCCGCCGCGGCAGCGTGCGCCACATGAACCACGCATAGAGCGAGGCGATGAACATGAACACCCAGACCAGCAGCAAAGCGAAGGCCGGGTTGTTTGCGAACAGGGTCGCCACGTAGACGGCTGAGGCCAGAGCCATCAGCAGCCACCCGGCCCGTACGCCGCAGGCGACGAGCGCGAAGGAGATGAGGACCACGGCTTCGGTGAGGTAAGAAACCCAGATGGTTCCAGTGCCGGCGGTAAATGCGAAACCGGTGGTCAGCATTTCACCCAGATGCAAGGCGGTCAGCACCGCCACACCAATCACCGCGTAGATGATTGCGGTGATCCCGAACGGGGCGCGGAGCACCAGCCGAGTGAACTTTCCCTGGAATTCGTACTTGGAGAACCGCCAGAGGCCGAAGACGCCGATGAGCAGCGCCGGGATCGCGTACACCAAGAACAGGGCGTCGTATTGCATGGAAATGACCAGAGGGCCGGCGAAGACCGCAAGAATTTGGGCCCACCAGCCCAGATCGTTGCGGTGTGCCAGCAAGGCACAGGCGACCACCGAGAGCAAAGCGCTCAGTGAGAACAATGCGACCTGCATGCCTGAATCGGTGCCTGGCAGCTGGGAGAAAAGAGTGTAAAAAAGTTCTTCCACGACGCTTCTTAGGTTGACTGGGAAATGATCGAGTGGGCGCAAAACGCACCCTAACGATGCTATCGCCGAATCCTGTGAAGACGATTATCGACCGGGCACGAGAAGGTAATAAAAAGCTCGGCCCCGAGGCTGCCGCGCATTGTCGGCGGTGGCCTCGGAGCCAAGCTAGTGAATTTATTCGCTGGTGGAATGAAGCCCGTCGAAGAGCAAAGTGATCGCCTGATCTTCCAAGGTTTTCGCATCGATCGGGCCATCTTCGCGGAACCAGTCAACCACGGAGTTAATCAGACCGAAGAGCAAACGAGCGGTGGCGCGTGGATCGAGATCCTCTCGGAGCTTGCCTGCGGACTGTGCGGCGGTCACCAGCTCGGCGAGCTGGCGGTCCATTGCACGACGACGTTCCAACGCGGCCCGTTCTAGCTCAGTGTTGCCACGCAGTCGCAGCAGCAACGTCACGTAGCTGCGCTTGGAGATCAGGATGCGGAAAGTCGAGCGCAAGAAGAAATCCAGTCGCTCATCGGCGCTGCCCTGATGGGCGCGCAGCTCAATGATGACTGCTTCCAGGGGAATCAGCGCTTCATCAAGGGCCAAACGGAGCAGGTCCTCTTTCGAAGGAACATGGTGGTAGATGGCGGACTTGCTGATCCCCAGCCGATCCGCCAGCTTACCCATCGAGGTGGCTTCATACCCGTGTTCGTTAAAAGCCTCTACTGCGATGCGCAGTACGGACTCCTGGTCGTAGCCCGGGCGTCCCCTTTTGACGGGGGTGTTCGCTTTTTCGATAAGTCTCATGATCCCTCGATTATCCCACGACAAGTGGGCTTTATTTGTCTCGCATGTCGTAGATGCGCTTGAGCTTGCCCATGGAGCGCTCGAGCGTTTCCGGATCCAATACCTCGATGGCGCAGGAGGATCCCACATGGATTTTGATTAGCTTCGCCAGATCATTTGCCGCATTGGCTGCTTCCGCAGCCGAAGCGCCGGCGCGGCGCTCGACCTTGACCGCGAGCTGATCCATTCGGCCCGGACGAGTCAGCACCAGCTGGAAGTGTGGCGAGAGCGCCGGCAGCTTCAGGATCAGCTCTTCGATCTGGCTTGGGAAGAGATTCACACCGCGCAGAATGATCATGTCATCGCTGCGTCCGGTGATACGGCCCATGCGGCGGTGGCCGGGGCGGACCGAGCCGGGCATGAGCCGGGTCAGGTCGTGGGTGCGGTAGCGGATGATCGGCAGTGCCTGCTTGGTCAGCGAGGTGAATACCAGTTCGCCATGTTCACCGTCGTCCAAAACTTTGGTTTCATCGAATGCATCCACGATTTCGGGACGGAAATGGTCCTCCCAGATGTGGCTGCCGTCCTTGAGCTCGACAGATTCGCCGGCCACGCCAGGGCCCATGACCTCCGAGAGGCCATAGATATCGCAGGCATCAATGCCGAACATCTCTTCAAGCTCGTGGCGCATCTCTTCGGTCCACGGTTCGGCGCCGCATACGGCGACCTTCAGCGAGGTGTCGCGCGGGTCCAAGCCTGCCCGCTGCATGGCATCGCCAATAGTCAGCAGGTAGGTCGGGGTGCACAGGATCGCGTCCGGTTCGAAGTCCTTGATCAGCGTAATCTGTTTCTCGGTCTGTCCGCCGGACATCGGAATCACGGTAGTGCCCAGGCGCTCGGCAGCTGCGTGCGCGCCCATCCCGCCGGTGAACAATCCGTAACCGTAGGCGTTGTGGACCTTCCAGCCTGGCTTGACCCCGGAGAGGCGCAAGCAACGCGCACCCATCTTGGCCCAATCATCCAGGTCCTGCTGGGTGTAGCCCACCACGGTGGCGCGGCCGGTTGTGCCTGAGGAAGCATGGATACGAGCTACCTGGTGCTGCGGAACGGCGAACATGCCGAAGGGGTAGCTCTTGCGCAGATCTTCTTTTTCGGTGAAAGGGAACAGCTTCAGATCTGCCAGTTCCTTCAAATCCGTGGGGTGCACGCCTGCCGCGTCGTACTTGTCCTTGTAATAAGGAACATTGGTGTACGCGTAGTCCAGCGTTTCCTTCAGTCGAGTGAGCTGAATCGACTCGATCTGGTCCCGGCTCATGGTCTCTTCGGGATCCAGTGGGTTGGGCAAGTTATCGCGGTCAGTTGGCTGTGACATGCTCATACTTTCGTGTGGTGACTGAATGTTTTAGCGGGTTTTTGGCTTAGGGACGGTGCGGGAACGACCTCTAAACTCGGCCAAAGTCTCGACCACTCCATCGGTGCCTGGCTGGGTGACCGTGATGTCGTAAATTCCGCTGCGCCCTTGCTGCGAGACGCGCTGAGCGGTTGCGGTCAGCAACCGTCCCGGAATCCCTGGCTTGAGGAAATTGATGTCTGCGCCAGAGGCCACTGTGATGGTATCCGCAGAGCCTTCGGGAGGATTGCAGCTCAAGGCAAACGCGGTATCGGCGAGGGAGAAGATCATCCCACCATGGGCGATGCCGAAGCCGTTGAGCATTTCCTGGCGAAGGGTCATTGTGATGACTGCGAATCCGTCGCTCACTTCCACCACTTCAATACCCATCCACTGGGTGGCATAGTCATTGTGCAAGATTGCGTGGGGCAGTGACTTATCGATTTGGGTTTCGCTCATAGGGGCCTCCGCCGAATTAGTTACCGAACGATCATTAGGTAATACTAGATTGTGACCCATCTCAAGCCCCGCTGTCTAATGGCGGACGTCACAATTATGTGGAGAACCGGCGTCGCTTAGACAAAAAGACGCTGATGAGCATGCAGAATCAAGGGTTCCTTGAGCCGGTTATATTCCATAATCATCCGGCGCTGCCCCGCCCGGCGGCGGGCTCCGGCAGGGGTGCGCGCAGATCCAGAAGCGCTTCCTGCAGTGGAACATCGCCGACAGCGAGGCCAGAGAATTCCTCGCGGCTAAAAACGAAACCGCCCACAACCATCTAAATCAAACGAAGGTTGCGGGCGGATCGGTGGATTCAGGCTCAGATATCCTCGTGGGTTACTTCTGCGTAGCCGGGTTTTTGCCCAGCGAATCGAGGGCAAAAGCATAATCCCAGGCGCGATTCTTCCATGCCTCGTAGCGGCCCGAGGCACCGCCGTGGCCGCCTTCCATCTCGGTCTTCAGCAAGATCGGTTCGCTGCCGGTACCAACTTCGCGTAGCTTCGCCACCCATTTGGCTGGCTCCACATACAACACGCGGGTGTCGTTCAATGAAGTCACCGCCGCGATGCGCGGGTAGTCCACGGCCGCAACATTCTCGTAGGGCGAGTAAGCCTTCATGTAGTCATAGACTTCCTTGTCCTCGATCGGGTTGCCCCATTCTTCCCATTCCAGGGCCGAGAGCGGCAACTCCGGATCCAGGATCGAGGTCAACGGGTCCACGAATGGCACTTGCGCGATGATCGCGGTATAAAGCTGCGGCGCCAAGTTGGCGATGGCACCCATCAGCAAGCCGCCCGCCGAGCCGCCCAGGGCCGCGATGCGCGCCGGATCCGCCCAACCCGAATCGATCAGGTACGAGGTGGCATCGACGAAGTCCGTGAACGTGTTCTGCTTGGCGAGCTTCTTGCCCTGCAGGTACCAGTCACGGCCCAACTCGCCGCCGCCGCGCACATGGGCGATCACGAAGACCACTCCGCGGTCCAATACGCTCAAACGCGGAATACCGAATCCCGGATCCATGGACACCTCGTAAGAACCGTAGCCGTAGATCAGCACGGGATTTGGAACCGAGGTGTCCAAATCCGCGCGGCGCAGCACCGTCAGCGGAATCTTGGTGCCATCGGCGGCCGTGGCCCATTCGCGGGTCGAGAGGTAATCCGCCGAGTCATAGTCATTTACCGGCGTCTGCTTGCGCAGCACCAATTCCTTGTCATCCAGCCACAGGTCATAGACGCGTGCCGGAGTGAAATCTGAGGTGTATCCGATGCGGATCAGCGGTGCTTCCAAGCTGGCGAAGGTGGCTGCGGCGGTGAAGAGCTCCTCATCGAAGGCCGGTTCAATCAGCGGCAATTGGGCTTCGGTGCCCAGCGCGTCCAACGGGATCAGCTGCACGCGCTCGCAGGTGTCGCGACGCACCGAGAGCACCAGATGCGTGGCGGTGAGCGCAGTACCCTCGACCTTGACCGTCGACTCGTGCCCGAGCACTGTGCGCCAGCTTGCCGGATCGGTGCCCGCCCCCAGCTGTCCAAGCTCGACCAGCGACACCATGTTGTTCGGCGCCTGATGATCGTGGGTGATCAACGCGCGTTCGTCGTCTCCGGGCAACAGGTCTACCCCGTGGAGCAGGCGCAGCTCGCGTGGAACGAGCAAGCGAACTTGTCCTTCTTTGTCGTTCAAATCCAAAACGCTGGTTTCCGCGTACTCGGAGTTGCCGCTGGAAATCAGCAGCTGCTGGAGATTGGCACTGAGGTCGAAGCCGAGCCACATGCCCGGGTCATCTTCCTGGAAAACTACTGCATCGCTGGCTGGATCGCTGCCCAGCACGTGGGAGCGCACCTGATAAGGGCGCCACGTATCGTCAACGACCAGGTAATAGACGGTGGAAGAGTCGGGGGAGAAGGCAAGTCCGTAGAACACTCCCTCGATGACGTCCGGAAGCAGCTGCCCGGTTTCCAGATCCTTGATGTACAGGGTGAAGCGTTCATCCCCCTGGGTATCGATGCAATATGCCAGCAGGTTGCTCGGCTCATTGATTGCCATGCCGCCGAGCGCAAAGAACGATTGGCCTTCGGCCAGTTCGTTGCCGTCGAGCAGGACCTGTTCACCGGGCAGCTCTTCGACGGGGTCGATCACCGGGGGCGTCCAGTCGGCGCGGGCATCGGCGGAGTCCTCGGCCTTTACCCGGCACTGGATGGTGTAGGGCTTACCTTCAACGGTTCGGGTGTAGTACCACCAGCCGCGTCGCCGCGTGGGAACCGACAAATCGGTTTCCACGGTGCGCGCCTTGATTTCATTGAAGATTTCCTGGCGCAATTTTTCCTGGTCCGCGGTGACCGCATCGGTGTATGCATTCTCCGCATGCAGGTGGTCAAGTACTTGCTTGCTGGTCTTTTCCCGCAACCACTCGTAGTCGTCGGTGAAAGTGTCCCCATGGAATTCGCGGATGGTGGGAATCTTGGCTGCGAGTGGCGCGCTGGCGGTAGTCGATGCAGAAGTCATGCCCCTATTCAATCCCACGAGAAGCAATTGTGGGGTTGGCTATGCTCAGCGCGGACAGGAAACCGGTGGTTAGTTCATCATTTTCGTCACGCGGACATGGCTGAAAGGGTGTCGGCTAGCCGACATTGGCCATAGGCTAACTAACATAAAGAATCGAACTGCACCGAGGGCATAGAGCCCTATTCGCAATAGAAAGTGATTCAGCAGTGAAAAACACACGCACAACTTTGAGGTCGAGGCGTTTGACTCGGTGGATTGCTGCGGCCGCCATCGGTTTCATGGCGCTGGTGGCCGGAGCCCCAGGGGCGTTAGCTCAGGGCAACGAGAGCGTTGAGGGTCAAACCTACGTGATCGGCACAGACACCACCTTCGCTCCGTTCGAGTTCCGCCAGGACGGTGAGCTCACCGGCATCGATATGGATCTGATCAATACCATTGCAAAGGATCAAGGCTTCGAGGTCGAGATTCGTTCGCTGGGCTTCAGCGCTGCATTGCAGGCATTGTCCTCGAACCAGGTAGACGGCGTGATCGCTGGCATGTCGATTACCGACGAGCGCAAGGAGATCTATGATTTCTCCGAGCCATACTTTGAATCCGGTGTTCAGATGGCGGTGGATCGCGACGACGAGACCACCAAGGGCTATGAAGACCTCGAGGGCGAAACCGTTGTAGCCAAGACCGGTTCAGAGGGTGAGACCTACGCGAAGTCCATCGCGGACGAGTACGGCTTCACCGTCAAGTCCTTGGACCAGTCGGCCACCATGTACGAATCGGTGAAGTCCGGCAGCGCCGTGGCCGTCATCGACGACTACCCTGTCCTTGCCTACGGTATTGCGCAGAACAACGGTTTGAAGACGGTGACCGACAAGGTGCCCGGCGGATCCTATGGTTTCGCGGTCAACAAGGGCGAGAATACCGCGCTGCTGGCAGCCTTCAACGACGGGCTGGCCGAGCTGAAGGCCAGCGGGGAGTACGACAAGATCCTGAACGAGTACCTGGCCGATCCAAGCGCGGCGGTGCCGAGCAACTTCTTCGACCTGGTGGCCAAGTCCTTGCCGGCGTTGATGACCGGTTTGGGGAACACCCTGTTGGTGACGGCGATTTCCTTCGCGGTGGCCATGGTCCTTGGTCTGCTCTTTGGCTTCATGAAGATTTCGGGCAACATAGTGGTCCGCGGAATTTCGACGTCATTCGTCAATATCTTCCGTGGCACGCCGCTGCTGCTCTGGGCTTTCATGTTCTACTTCGGCCTGCCTCAGCTCACCGGCTGGGATGTCAGCATCTGGGTTGCTGGTGTGCTCACCCTGTCGCTGAACGCCGGCGCGTATATTGCCGAGATCGTTCGCGGCGGTATCCAGTCGGTTGATCCAGGGCAGCTGGAAGCCTCGCGTTCGCTGGGCCTTGGCTACGGAAAGTCAATGCAGAAGGTTGTTGTTCCGCAGGCTTTCAAGATGATGACTCCTTCTTTGATCAACCAGTTGATCATCATGCTCAAGGATTCCTCCTTGCTGCTCGCCATCGGCTTTGCCGAGCTGCTCTACCAGGGCCAGCAGATTTACGCTGCGAACTTCCGAGTCACCGAGACTCTGCTGATCGTCGGCATCATCTACTTCATCGCCATCATGGCCTTGACCAAATTGGCAAACTTTGCCGATCGGAGGTTTAACAAATGAGCACCGTAAGCGTACAAACCGCCGCGGCCAAGATCCAGGTCAAGGATCTGCGTAAGTCCTTCGGCTCAAACGAAGTCCTCAAGGGCATCAATCTAGAGGTGGCCGAAGGCGAAGTTGTCTGCGTCATCGGCCCTTCGGGTTCCGGCAAGTCAACGTTGCTGCGCTGCCTGAACAAGCTGGAAGATATATCCGCGGGCAAGGTGATTGTTGACGGATTTGATGTCACCGATCCGAAGGTTGATATCAACGAGGTTCGTCGTCACGTGGGCATGGTGTTCCAGCATTTCAACCTGTTCCCGCATATGTCGGTGGCAGAGAACATCATGTTGGCACCGGTAGAACTGAAGAAGCTGAACCGGACCGAGGCTCGGGCCAAAGCCGAAGAGCTGCTGGCCCGTGTGGGCTTGGCTGAAAAGGCAAATGCCCGTCCGGCTTCGCTCTCCGGCGGACAGAAGCAACGAGTGGCGATTGCCCGCGCGTTGGCCATGTCCCCAGGCATCATGCTCTTCGACGAGGCAACGAGCGCGTTGGACCCGGAGATGGTTGGCGAGGTGCTGCAGGTTATCAAGGAGCTCGCCGACTCAGGAATGACCATGGTCTTGGTCACTCACGAGATGGGCTTCGCCCGTGAGGTCGGGGACCGCGTGGTCTTCATGGACGGTGGCGTGGTTTGCGAGGAAGGCAAGCCAGAGGAGCTCTTCGGAAACCCTCAGCAGGAACGTACCCGCGACTTCCTTTCCAAAGTTCTCTAGGTCTTCCTAGTTTTCCTGCGTAACTTCGGCCCGCCCTTGCAGCGTCCTCATTCGAGGCGGTGCAAGGGTGGGCCGATTTTGTGTGCGTGCTTGGTGGATTCCTTTTGATGCCTCCGGCGGCGGTAATTGGGCTTGGTTGTTGCACCACGCAACGTTAGTTGAAGATTCAAGTAAATTAATTTAGTCTTGAATCAGAGCTAACGCCGACCCGTCGGCGCGGAGCTACCCATTCGAGATCCGATGCTTTCGGAACAATTCACCAGGAGTCACCCATATGAATAACCTCATCGACAACCCACGCCTGCAGGTCATTGCCCAAACCATGCTGCGCCTTGCATTCGGTTTCCTGTTCCTGGCTCACGGCTGGCAGAAGTACTTCCAGTTCACTTTGGAAGGCACTACGGCGGCCTTCGGCCAGATGGGCGTTCCGGCCGCCGGGATTATCGCGCCGGTTGCCGCCACCCTTGAGATCGTCGGCGGCGCGGCATTGATCCTCGGCCTGCTGACCCGCGTATTCGCCGGCCTGCTGGGCGCGCAGATGGTTGTCGCGCTATTCATGGTTCACGCTCCAGGTGGCGTCTTTGTTGAGAATGGCGGCTTTGAGCTGGTACTGGCATTGGCCGCCGGCGCACTTGCGCTGTTCCTTGTTGGACCGGGCCGCGTTTCGGTCGATGCGTTGATCTTCAAGAACAAGAAGGTCGCCGTAAACGCATAGCCTGTAACCGTACGACCACCAATGCCCCGGATGATATCCGGGGCATTTTTGCGTCCGCGAGCCGTCCTCGTGGCGTTTGCCTTCGAATGTGACGCCCCTTGCCGGCGTTGCTGTTGACGTGATCGAGCGCACTCTCATATACTGAACGAACGGTCAGTATGTAAATTGAATTTCAGTGAGGTGAACCATGGCCCCGACCACACCGCAGGAGCCGGGACTGAGTGCCGTCCCAAGCTATGAAGAGCAGCAATCACAGGCGCGCTTCGACGCCCTGATCAACGACGATTCCCGTGTGGAACCTCGTGACTGGATGCCCGAGCCCTACCGCAAAACGCTCACCCGTCAGATATCCCAGCACGCTCACTCCGAAATTATTGGCATGCAGCCCGAAGCAAACTGGATCACTCGTGCTCCATCGCTCAAGCGCAAGTCCATCCTGATGGCCAAGGTCCAGGACGAGGCCGGCCACGGACTGTACCTGTATTCCGCAGCCGAAACCTTAGGCACCGACCGCGACGAGCTGAACGACCAGCTGCTGATCGGGCGCGCCAAGTACTCCTCGATCTTCAACTACACAGCCCGTAACTGGGCAGATATGGGCGCCATTGGCTGGCTCGTAGATGGCGCAGCCATCGCCAACCAGGTGCCACTGTGCCGGGCCTCCTACGGCCCCTACGGCCGCGCCATGGTGCGAGTGTGCAAGGAAGAATCCTTCCACCAGCGTCAGGGATTCGAAATCCTTCTTGCGCTGTCCCGTGGTACGGAGAAGCAGAAGAAAATGGCGCAGGACGCGATCAACCGCTTCTACGAGCCGTCATTGATGATGTTCGGCCCGCCGGATGACCAATCGCCAAACTCCGCCCAGTCCATGGCATGGAAAATCAAGCGTTTCTCCAACGACGAATTGCGCCAGCGCTTCGTGGGAATGATCGCCGAGCAGGTCAAGGTCTTGGGCCTGAGCTTGCCAGATGAGAACCTGCACTTCGACGAAGAGAAGAAGCAGTGGATCCACAAGGATCTGAACTGGGACGAATTCATGAACGTCATCAAGGGCAACGGCCCAGCCAACGCCCAGCGACTTGAACGTCGCCGCGAGGCCCACCGCGAAGGTGCCTGGGTCCGTGAAGCAGCTACCGCCTACGCCGCAAAGCAAGAACAAAGTGAGGTTGCCTAACATGAGCCAAAAGAGCAATTGGCCCCTGTGGGAAGTATTCGTCCGATCCTCCCGAGGACTCTCACACGTCCACGCCGGATCGCTGCACGCACCGGATAAAGAGATGGCTCTGCGTAACGCGCGGGATCTCTACACCCGCCGCAACGAGGGTGTTTCCCTCTGGGTAGTGCTTTCCACCGACATCATCACCTCTGATCCGGATAGCAAGGATGCGTTCTTCGAATCCCCTCAGGGCAAGGACTACCGCCACGCGACCTATTACAAGGCCAGCGAAGGAGTGAAGCACCTGTGAACCACGAAGAACTCGACGCATCGCTGGACAGCTTCGGCGACGCGCTGGCCTCGGCCACCCGTGTCACCCCGGGCAACGCCTTGCGTCCGGAAGACATCGCCGTTGCAGGAGCTAAGCCAAGCGACGAAGTCGCCCAGTATGCCCTGCATCTAGGCGACGACGCGCTGATCTTGGCCCAGCGGCTCTCGCACTGGATCTCCCGCGCGCCAGAAATCGAAGAAGATATTGCCTTGGGCAATATTGCCCTCGACGTTCTGGGACACGCCCGTTCATTCCTGACCTACGCCGGCTTGGCCTGGGACAAGACCGAAGACGATCTGGCCTACTGGCGCGAGGAGGAAGAATTTACCTCCCTGCAGATCGTGCAACAGCCAAACGGTCATTTTGGCGTGACCATCATCCGCCAGCTAATCGTCTCGATCTACCAGCATCTGCTCTACAGCCGATTGCTGGGCTCCGCGGATGAAACCATTTCGGCGATCTGCGCCAAGGCGGTCAAGGAAGTTGACTACCACCGGGACCATGCCATCGCCTGGACCATCCGCTTGGGACAGGGCACCGAAGAGTCGGCCGAAAAGATGCGCCACGCGCTGGAGATTCTTTGGCCATACACCGGAGAAATGTTCCAGGATGAAGACCTCCACCGCGAGCTCGGCGACGTGGCGGTTCTCCCGTCCTCGCTGCGCGAAGCATGGGACACCGAAATCACCGCGGTCCTTGCCGAGGCAGGGCTGGAGATTCCGAAGTCGGGATTGGCGATGGCGCATGGACGCGCCGGAGAACATTCCGAACATATGGGCTTCATTCTGGCCGAGATGCAAGTACTTGCCCGCAAGCACCCCGGTGCGAGCTGGTAACCGATTCCCTAATCCGTTTGAAGGGAGCAACAGCCTTGAGCAAAGTAATAACCAGCGCAGAAGTGCTCTACGGCATTGCCGCTAAGGTCAATGACCCAGAAATCCCGGTACTTTCCATCGCGGATCTGGGCATCCTGCGCGAGGTCAACGCGAATGCGGACGGTAGCGTGCAGGTGGTGATCACACCAACTTACTCGGGCTGCCCGGCCATGGACGTGATCACCGAAGATCTGTACCTGGCCTTCCGCGAGGAGGGCATCGAGAAGGTCGACGTGAAGCTGGTGCTGACCCCGGCTTGGTCGACCGACTGGATGACCGAGGATGGCAAACGCAAACTCCAAGAGTATGGAATTGCGCCACCGACCGGTACCGGACATAGCGGGCGCATCACCTTGGGCATGAGCGTCAAATGCCCGCGGTGCCACTCCTTGAACACCCGTGAACTCGCGCGCTTCGCTTCGACTTCGTGCAAGGCGTTGTACTCCTGCAAAGACTGTTTAGAACCCTTCGACTACTTCAAGGTGCTTTCATGAGCGAACAAACTATCCCCACCCGTCGTCGGGCCACTTTCCACCGCCTGACGGTCGCCGAAGTGCGCCGGTTGACCAAGGATTCCATCGAGGTCAGCTTCGCAATTCCCGCAGAGCTCTCAAGCGACTTCGACTACTTGCCCGGCCAATATGTCGCGCTGCGCAAAGAGCTGCCTAACGCAGAAGGCGAATTGGTCGAAGTCCGCCGTTCCTATTCGATCTGCGCGGTGCCGACCGGTGAACAGATCAAGGTAGCAATCAAGCGTGACCTTGGCGGCCAGTTCTCCACCTGGGCCAACGAAGAACTTGTCGCCGGAGATCAGATCGACGTGATGAGCCCAACCGGCGCGTTCATTTCAAAGCACAAACTCACCGAAATGAACGACCCAAGCTCGGTGGATACCGTGAATCAGGACCAGTTCGTGGCGGTGGCCGCCGGTAGCGGGATAACCCCGGTTCTGGCCATCGCGCGGACCATTCTCGCAGCCAACGAAAATACCCGCTTCGATTTGATCTACGCCAATAAGGCAGCCATGGACGTCATGTTCCTGGAGGAGCTGGCTGATCTGAAGGATCGCTACCCGGCACGCCTGGCATTGCACCACGTGCTGAGCCGCGAACAGCGGATTTCCCCATTGCTGTCCGGACGCATCGACGCCGAGAAGCTTTCGGCCTTGCTCACCAATGTGCTGCAGGCGCAGCAGGTCGACGAGTGGTTCCTCTGCGGTCCATTCGAATTGGTTCAGCTGGTTCGCGATCAGCTCAGCGAGCTTGAAGTCCCGAGCGAAAAGGTGCGCTTCGAGTTGTTCACCACCGGTGTGCCGAATCGTCCACAGGGCCACGTGGGCCGTCCCGTGCTGGTGGATGAAAACGAGAAGAGCATTGAAATCACCTTCACCCTCGATGGCTTGCAGGGAGAGGTGAAATCCCCGGTTAGGGCCAACGAGACCGTGCTCAATGCGGCCCTGCGGGTTCGCCAGGACGTGCCCTTCGCCTGCGCCGGCGGCGTTTGCGGTACCTGCCGGGCCAAGGTGACTTCAGGAACCGTGACCATGGCGGAGAACTACGCGCTGGAACCGGAAGAGGTTGAAGCCGGCTACGTGCTCACTTGCCAGTCGCACCCGACCAGCGACAAGCTCAGCGTCAACTTCGACTCCTAGGGGATAGGCCATGATCGAGCTCAGCATTGACCAGGGCATTGCCCGTGTGGTGCTCAACGCACCGAAGAAGATGAACTCCTTGGACCCGGCCGCATTGCGTGAGCTCTCCGAGGCCTATGACCGGGCATCTGCCGGGGTGGCCGAGGGAACGGTGCGTGCCCTGGTGCTCACCGGCGAAGGCCGAGGATTCTGCGCAGGACGCGATATTTCCGGCGTCAACCCGGCCGATGACGACGTCATGGGTTACCTCGATGGCCAGGTTCAGCCGTTGCTGGAGAAAATGTCCAGCTTCCCGGCACCCACCTTCGCCATCGTGCAGGGAGCCTGCCTGGGTGTTGGTCTGGGACTCGCGGTAGCTACCGACGTGGTGTATGTCGCGGAGAACGCGAAGATCGGTTCGCCGTTTGCAAATCTCGGCGCCACCCTCGACTCCGGCGGGCACTGGCTGCTCACCGAACGCTTGGGAGCCCACCGAACGCTCGACATGATCTACACCGCCGAGCTCATTTCCGGAGCGGAAGCGGTGCGTTCGGGACTATTCTCCCGCGCGTTCCCAGCCGATGAGCTGATCGAGCGCAGTGAAGAGATCATCTCCAAGGTGGCCCACGGCGCGACTCAGGCCTTCGTCGCGTCCAAGCAGCTTGTTGCCGAGATCCGCGATCAACGGGTAGGACTCTGGGCCTCGATGCGCACCGAAAACAAGGCGCAGGCGGCGCTGTGCGATACGAGCGACTACGCCGAAGGATTCAAATCCTTCCAGGAGAAGCGACCTCCGGTCTTTACCGGCGGCAACTAGACAGACAGAAGCGGGCGGAACAGTATTCACTGTTCCGCCCGCTTCTGTCTGTCCGCGCTTAGCGGGTATCAGAATCCTCGAAAATCAATAAGGTCTGGGTATCCAGCACCGCAGGCAAAGATTGCAATTGTTCAAAAACCACGCGGCGTAGGTCCAGATTGTCTTTGGCCCGTACCAACAGGATCACATCGAAATTTCCGCCGACCAAGCCAATATGATGCACCTCGGGAATCGATGCGAGGTGGTCGCGCAGTTCTCGCCATGTGTGCTGACGCAATTTAAGGGTCACGTAGGCGCTTGCTTTTAATCCCGCTTTCACCGGATCAATCACCGCGGTATATCGGGTAATGACCCCGGCATCTTGCAGTTTTGCGATTCGTGAATAGGCATGTGCTCGGGAAACGTGAACGCGCTGCGCCACCGTCGTCACCGATTGCCGCCCGTCGTTGGTGAGCTCGGCCATGATCGCTCGGTCAACATCGTCCAGCTTCAGCTCGGCATCCGCGGCCATTTCTTCTCCTTGCAGGGGCAGGACGAGTATCCGCCAAACCCATTTTGTGAGTACTAATCGTCTACAAGTATACGGATCCTCAGCGCAACTTTCTACGATTCGAGTCCGGAGTGGATACAAAATGAACGTCCTGCGCATAATTGATTGCAAATGATGTTTGGGTGAGTTGAGTCACAAGGCGCTGTTTCTTGAGACCCAACCAGAGAACGAAAGGCGGGATGGCATGAGCACCGAAGCTCACGAAGATCGCATCTCCGAAGTCAGTAAAAAGTTCGGGATAACACCCGAAGATTACATGCTGCCAGCGCGGCACATGATCAATCTTTTGGATCCCGATGGAACGCTGCGCGAGCAGAGCGAACAGGGCACCGAGCCAGGGCACGAGTACCCGCTGCCAAGCCCCGCCGAGCTCATGGACGCATATTCTGCCCTTGCCGTCGGCCGCCGCGTCAACGACCAGAACTCGGCTCTCGTCCGCCAAGGACGCATGGCCGTGTACCCCTCGAGCCACGGACAGGAAGCCTGCCAAGTGGCTGCCTCCCTATGCCTGGAATCCGGAGACTGGCTGTTTCCGACCTACCGCGACACCGTCGCCGTGCTCACCAAGGGCGTAGCCCCGATGGAGGTCATGACCAGCTTCCGCGGTGAGTGGCACTGCGGCTACGATCCAAAGGCGTACAACTGCGCTCCGATGTCCACCCCGCTGACCACGCAGCTGCTGCACGCGGTTGGCGTGGCCCACGCGGCCAAGCTGCGCGGGGAGAACACCGTAGTGGTCGCCATGTGCGGGGACGGCGCCACCAGCGAGGGCGACTTCCACGAGGCGCTGAACTTCGCCGCGGTCTTCAAGCTTCCGGTGATCTTCTTTGTGCAGAACAACAAGTACGCCATCTCAGTGCCGCTCTCGCAGCAGTCTGCTGCGCCGTCTTTGGCCCACAAAGCCGTCGGCTATGGCATGGCGGGCGAGCGCGTAGACGGCAACGACCTGATGGCGCTCATGGCCGTCATGGGACGCGCGGTGCGGCTGGCGCGCGAAGGCAACGGTCCGTTGCTGATCGAGGCGCACACCTACCGCATGCAGGCCCACACCAATGCCGACGATGACAAGCGCTACCGCGAGGACGCTGAGGTCAAGGCCTGGATCGCGAAGGACCCGGTCACGCGCATGCAGGCCTACCTCGACGATGCCGGACTGCTCACCGAGGCGGCGCAGGCAAAGATCACCGAGCGCGCCGAGGCGGTAGCCACGAAACTGCGCGACGGCATGAACCAGGACGCCGACACCCCGCCGAGCGAACTGTTCGAACACGTATTTGCTTCCAAGACCACCCAGCTGGCCGAGCAGCAGGCGCTGCTGGCCGACGAACTAGCCCGCGAGGAGGCCTAGCCATGACCGCCACGACATCACGGGTGAACCCGAACGTCAGCGATGCAACCGCACGCGCAGCCGCCAAGGCAGCGAACGAAAACCAGCCGGTCACCTTCGGCAAGGCACTGAACACGGCACTGGCCGACGCGTTGGTAGCCAATGACTCGGTTGTCATCTTCGGCGAAGACGTGGGAACCCTGGGCGGGGTCTTCCGCATCACCGACGGGTTGACCGCACGCTTCGGCACCGACCGCTGCTTCGACACCCCGCTGGCCGAGTCTGGCATTGTGGGCATGGCCATCGGCATGGCCATCAATGAGATGCGCCCGGTGATCGAAATGCAGTTCGATGCCTTCGCCTACCCGGCCTTCGAGCAGATCGCCTCGCATGTGGCAAAGATGCACAACCGCACCCGCGGGAAGGTGGATCTGCCGATGGTTATCCGCATCCCTTACGCCGGAGGCGTGGGCGGCGTGGAGCACCACTGCGATTCCTCCGAGGCGTACTACGCACACACCCCAGGGCTCAAGGTCTTCACCCCGGCCACCGTCAAGGACGCTTACCTGATGCTGCGCGAGGCCATCGACTCGCCGGACCCGGTCGTCTTCTTCGAACCCAAGAAGCTCTACTGGTCCAAGGACCAGGTAGACCTCAAGGCCTTGGGAGCCGAGTACGAAGCCAAACGTGCGGCACGCACCGAAGGCACCGCGCGCATCGCTCGTGCCGGATCCGACGCCACGCTGATCACCTACGGACCGAGCGTGTCCACCGCCATGGAGGCGGCAAGGCTCGCCGCCGAGGAAGGTATCAGCCTCGAAGTCATCGACATCCGCACCATCGTGCCCTTCGACGATGAAACCGTCTGCGCCTCGGTACGCAAAACCGGGCGAGCGATTGTGGTGGCCGAAGCCCAGGGCTTCGTTTCCGTAGCCAGCGAAATCGTTGCCCGCGTCCAAGAACGCTGCTTCCACTCGTTGGCCGCGCCGGTATTGCGCGTGACCGGTTTCGATATTCCTTATCCGGCACCAACCTTGGAGAAATACAACCTGCCAAGCGCCGAACGCATCCTCGATGCGGTAGATCAACTTCAGTGGGAGGCATAAATGAGCGTCAAGACTTTTCTCCTGCCCGACTTGGGTGAGGGGCTAACCGAAGCGGAACTTGTTCGCTGGATGGTTGCCACCGGTGACTCGGTAGCCGTAGACCAGCCCATCGCAGAGGTGGAAACCGCCAAATCATTGGTGGAGATCCCTTCGCCTTTCGAGGGAGTAGTATCCACCCTGCATGGCGAGGCCGGCCAGATGATGCTGGTTGACGAACCATTCTTCTCGGTGACCACTGGGGAAGCGGAAGAAGCACCGGCAGAGGAAGCATCCTCTGGGGCGCAAACCTACCTCGAAGAGGAGCTTGCCGGAACGCAGGTGCCAGAGGAAGAAGACGAAGGCAGCGGCAACGTGCTGATCGGCTACGGAACCGGTGCCTCGAAGAGCAGCGCCAGCCGTCGCCGTCGCCCGCGCAATGGAATCACCACGGCAGCGGCTTCCAGTGAAACGACCTCGGTGGCAACCCGAGTTATCAATCCGCTGGTGCGCAAGCTCGCTCGCGAGAACTCCGTGGATATCACCCAGGTGCGGGGAACCGGAACCGACGGGCTGATTCTGCGCAGCGATGTGGAATCACTCATTGGCCAGGGGGCGCCGGCCTCCGATGCTCCGGTCCCGGCCAAGGCCGCACCAGTTGAGCCTGCTCAGGATTCCGCAGCGCAGCGCACGTCCTCGGACGCAGACTCGCGCACCGGCTTGCCGGTGGCCAGCTCGCAGTTACTTACTGGCGTGCGCCGGACCATCGCCAATGCGATGGCTACCTCGCGTCGGGAGATTCCTGAAGCCACCGTGTGGGTCGACGTGGACGTAACCAAGTTACTGAAGCTTCGCGGCAAGCTCAAGGAAGCGCAGGGCAGTGCGCCAAGCATGCTCGCGTTGATTTCACGCTTTGCTGTCGCCGGACTTGCTCGATTCCCGGCGATGAACAGCCGCATCGATACCGAAGCCGATGGTTCCCTGCGCCATACAGTATTCGACGGGGTAAACCTGGGATTCGCCGCGCAGACCGACCGCGGCTTGGTCGTGCCGAATGTGCGTGGTGCAGACAAGCTCAATGCCGTGGAACTCTCGGCAGAGTTTGCCCGCCTAGCTGCCTTGGCCCGTGAGGGCAAGGCTCAGGTCAGCGACCTGTCCGGCAGTACTTTCACGATTAATAACTATGGCGTCTTCAACGTTGATGGTTCGGCTGCAATCATCAATTACCCGGAAGCGGCAATTCTGGGCATTGGCAGAGTTGTCGAAAAGCCGTGGGTAGTCAACGGCAAGATCAAGGTCCGCTCGATCTGTGAGTTGACGTTGAGCTTCGACCACCGCGTGTGCGACGGCGGAACGGCCGCAGGCTTCTTGCGTTTTGTTGCAGATGCCATGACCGATCCGAAGGCAGCGCTGACAGCGCTGTAGCTAAGATCCCTAACAAGCTATCGCCCGGCCCTGTGCCGGGCGATAGCTATTTGCCGGCCAGTCGCCAAATCGAATGGCGAACGTATGAATTGTTTGCAAGTCATCAGTGGTTTACTAGAATGGTTTCAATGCTTCGGTGAGGTCCTCAGGGATTAATGTGCACCGGCTAAGTGCAAACCCCAGTGAAAAGGATGCGATCATTTCAACATCACGCTATGAGGTCAAGCGCCGCTCGTTGGTCACGCTCTTACTGATCCTTCCGATCCTTATTGTGCTTGGAACGCGGATGCTCTTGGGCGACAGCCTGCCTGCGATCACCGCTACCCACTGGTCAGGCAGCTCATACCCTGACGGTTTTACCGACACTCGCGTTTTTGTAGCTGCGTGCGCCAGTCTGGCCATCGGGGGAGGGCTGCTCGGTTTTCTTTCCTTAGCGTTGGCAAACAAGCCAGTGCTTCATCTTGCGCTGCTGTTCCTCGGACCCATGGCGGCTTGGACCGGCGCCGGATTATTCGTAACCTGCGCCGTGCCAACTGCAATAGCGGGGGATCCTACTCAGGCGGTAACCGGTTGGCTGACTTTTGTTGGTGTTCTCGCTTCGCTGGTTGGATTGCTGCCGGTCTGGATCGCAGGGGTGTACCAGCAATACGCGCGTGAACATCAAGAAAAGCGCCGTCGTCGCATAGCCCAAGCTCAGGGCCGTAAAGTGGATGAACCAGCGCAGGTAGTAGCCCAGAAGGCCGCCGAGGAATTTAATCAGAAAGCTAGCGCGCCGTGGTGGTTCTGGCTGCTGGGACTGTTCCCACTGGTTTTGGGCATCCTCATGCTAACGGTGATAAAAGGCGAGGACAGCTCCGAAACTCTCATTCTGCTGGTTACCGGACCGGTATTCATCTTGTTGCTGACCCCATTGGTTCTTGGACTGTGCTTGGTGCGCGTGCGAATCCACGGCGATAAAATTCGCGTCTCCTCCGCTATTTTCGGATTCCCGCTAAGAAACCTCACCGTGGGCCAAATCAAGGAAGTGCAAAGCGAAGAAATCTCTCCGATGCTGTGGGGCGGTTGGGGTTGGCGCTTCTTCCCAGGAGGATCTGCGGTCGTGCTGCGCAAGAGTGAAGGACTGGCATTCGATCTGCATAACGGCAAACGCTTCGCGGTCACCGTCCCAGAGTCGCAACGCGCGGCCGCGATCTTGCAGGCAAAGATGCAGCACGCCTAACCTCAAATTTTCAGTTCGCCTGCTGCAGTTCGCTGAATCCTGAGCATCCGCAGGCTTCGCGTGCGCGCGCCAGAAACGATGGGTAGACCGTGCGTCGGCGCCTAGTCCTGTAGCTGCTTGCGCGTTGGACCCAAAATTACCGAGCGCAGGCACAGGCTGGCAATGAGCGAAACTGCGGTCACGTGGACCAGACCGATGATTGCGTAAGCAATCAGCAGTGCGTCGGGGATGCGCTGGATATGCGGGTGCGGCAACCACGCCGAGGCAGCTAAAACCAGCAACCAGATCAGTAGACAGCTAACGCCGGTTTTACGGGACCACGCCGATTCTGAAACGACCGGGGCCAGTGGTTGGATGCGCTGCAAGATGGCACTTGCCAGCACCAGCCAGAACGCCACGATGAGGAATCCGCCGGCGATGTCGCTGGGCCGGTGCCATCCGCAAATCAGCGTAGCGAGCCCCGTGGCGGTAGTGAAAATCCAGGCGATAGGCTGCACCACCGGACGAAGTTTTGGCGGCGAAATGAGATACATCAGACCCATGGCCGCCGCGGCGGCCGTGGTATGTCCGGAAGGGAATGAGTTTCCGGCCGTGCCGAAGTTGAAATCAGGCCGATCCAACAGCAGATGTTTTAGCGCCTGGGTGCTCAGCAACGCTGCGGCCACCGCAGAAACGGCAAGCGCGGCCCGGAGGAAACTGCGATCCCGAATCACCCGATAGAGTAAAAAAACCCCTGAAATTCCGGCGCAGATCCACGGCAGGAGATCCAAGAATTGGCGCAACGGATCTATTATTTCAGTGCGTGGCCACCACTGGGTCCACCCCACGAAAGCTGCCTGATCCGCCCATTGCCCGACGCGCAGCCGAACGAAAAACAAATATTCGACGGCAAGGAGTCCCGCAAGCAACAGCAAAGCCCACCACCAGCGAAGGTAGTGAGGGCTACTGAAAAATGGCCGCGGACTCATGATTCAAGAATCTCACATTTTGGGTGCCCAGCCCTATCGCCGATGCCTGTAAGCCTAGACACTATCGATAGTCTAGGATTATGAATTTTGCCTTGCCTCCGGTGGAAGACTTGATTGCCAATGCGCACGTGGTGCGTTTACCTATGCGGGTGAAATTCCGCGGGGTAATCGAACGTGAAGCCCTGCTGATTCAGGGGCCAGCCGGCTGGGGAGAATTCTCCGCCTTCCTTGAATACGGTCCGCAAGAGGCCTCGCGCTGGCTGGCCGCGGCCATTGAATCGGCTTATCAGCCCTATCCACCGGCCCTGCGGTCCAGCATTCCGGTGAATGCGACGCTCCCGGCGGTAGCCGCAAATCAAGTGAGCCGCGTCCTTGCAAATTACGATGCGCCGCACACCATCAAGATTAAAGTCGCCGAGCAGGGCCAAAGCCTGCAAGATGACATTGCCCGGGTCGCGAAGACTCGACAGCTTTTCCCAGAGGCCGCCTTGCGTGTTGATGCGAATACCGGCTGGGGGATCGAGGAAGCCGTCACTGCGCTACTCGCACTTGCGGACTACGACCTGCAGTACGCCGAGCAACCAGTTCCCGGAATCGTGGGGCTGGCCCAGGTCCGCGAACGGCTGCGCGCCCGCGGGGTCAACCTGAAAATCGCCGCCGATGAAGCCGTGCGCAAACATACCGATCCCCTCGAAGTCGCCCGGCTCGGTGCAGCGGACCTGATGGTCATCAAGGCCCAACCTCTGGGAGGCATCAACGCGGTACTGGAAATCGCCGCCAAATCAGGGCTGGACGTAGTGGTCTCCAGCGCCTTGGATACCTCCGTGGGACTGGGACAGGCCGCTGCCCTCGCTGCCGCTTTGCCAGAGCTTCCCTACGCCTGCGGACTGTCAACCGGGTCGCTATTCACCGAAGACGTGAGCTCGAACCCGTTGTTGGCCACCGCCGGTCAGCTTCCGGTACGGCGAATAGCACCGGAACCAGAGAAACTGCACAAGCTGCGGGTCAGCGCGGAACGCAGAACCTGGTGGGAACAGCGCGTCCGAGACTGCTACGCACAGCTGGTGCAATCAGCACTTTTGCCCTGACAGGTGTTTACGCGCAGTTAATCTGGTCGTCGGCAACAGCTCACTTCGCGATGAAAAGCTCAACTAGTTCGTTCCCCTGAACTTGAGCCAAAGAATGAGGAAGTGCCGTAGTTATGAATCCCATCCGAACCCTGTTGCCGATGCTGGGCCACACCCGTGGCGGACGATCCGCAGCGACCTGCCACTTCAAATGTGGTGACGCCTGCGTTAAGCCAGAGTGCAACACCTCGGGTAATAGCTACTTCAAAGACATCGCCGACCAGGCGCTCTCCCGGCGCAACGTGCTCGGTTTAGGCGCTGTCGGCGCTTCGGCACTGGTTATCGGCCCACAGCTGCTGGGTGCCCCGGGCGCCGTGGCAGCACCACTGGTGGAAACCGGCAACGGCAAAGGCGGCCACCTTAAATTCGAAGCTATCGACCCGGTTTCGCGTTCCGTGGACGATATGAGCGTGCCCGAAGGATATGACTGGCACGCGATCATCCGTTGGGGTGACCCGCTGTTCAAGTCGAGCCCGGAATTTGATGCTGCGAAGCAGTCCGCGAAGTCTCAGGATCTGCAGTTCGGTTACAACTGCGATTACCTGGACATCATTGCCGATAAGTACTCCGGACGCACCGGCGTGCTGGTGGCTAACCACGAGTACTCCAATGAAGACATGATGTTCGATGCCCAGTGGTTTGCCGAGAACACCGACGAAGCGCGCCGCATCGCGATGAGCTCCCACGGGATGAGCGTCGTAGAGATCAAGCGCAAGAAGAATGACAAGCGTTGGACCTACGTTGTCGGTGGCGAGCGCAACCGCCGTATCACCGCAAGCACCCCATTCGCCGTTACTGGCCCTGCCGCCGGCAGCGATCTGCTGAAGACCGTCGCGGATCCAACCGGCAAGCTTGTGCTCGGTACCTTGAACAACTGCGCCGGCGGAACCACCCCATGGGGCACCGTGCTCTCCGGCGAAGAGAATTTCGACCAGTACTTCCAGGGCCGCGGAACCGCCGAGGAAACCCGTTACGGACTCGGCACCGGTGCTACCGACCGAGGCTGGGAACTGACCGATCCACGCTTTGGCCTGAACAATGCGGGCTACGAAAACGAAGCGAACCGTTTCGGCTGGATCGTTGAGATCGATCCGCAGAATCCAACCTCCACGCCCGTCAAGCACACCAGCCTAGGACGCTTCAAGCACGAGGGCGCTACGGTACGCATTGCGAAGAACGGCAAGGCAGTTGCCTACTCGGGGGATGACTCGCGTTTCGAATACATCTACAAGTTCGTCTCGAAGAACACCTACCGCAAGAACGATCGCCAGCACAATATGTCCCTGCTCAACGAGGGCGACCTGTACGTGGCCAAGTTCGCCGGGAACTCCCCGGTTTCCGAATTTGACGGAAGCGGCCAGGTTCCAACGGACGGCGCATTCGACGGCACCGGCCAGTGGATTCCACTGGTGCGAAACGGTGAATCGATGGTCGAAGGCATGAGCGTTGACGAGGTCTTGGTATACACCCGCTTGGCCGCCGACAAGGCCGGCGCCACCAAGATGGACCGTCCAGAGGACGTGGAGCCGAGCCCAGTATCGGGCAAGGTATATGTCGCGCTGACCAATAACACCGACCGAGGCAAGGCAGGCAAGGAAGGCGCCACCGAGCAGAACCCTCGCATCGCCAACCGCGACGGCCACGTACTGGAAATGACCGAGGCCGGGAACGATGCAACCAGCATTCGTTTCACTTGGAACATTTTGCTGGTTGCAGGAGACCCCCGGGTCAACTCCTCGACCTACTTCTCCGGGTACCCGACCGATAAGGTCTCCCCGATCTCCTGCCCGGATAACCTGGCCTTCGACTCAGCCGGTAACCTGTGGATCTCCACCGACGGCGCACCAGGAGTCATCGGACTGTCCGACGCATTGCACAAGGTCAGCCTGCACGGCAAGGATCGTGGACGGGTCGAGCAGTTCCTGGCCGTGCCAACCGGAGCAGAGACTTGCGGCCCGGTAGTGCACGACAAAGACAATTCGGTCTTTGTTTCGGTCCAGCACCCGGGTGAAGGCGGCAGCTTTGCGCAGCCGACCTCGCTTTTCCCGGACTTCATCAACTCGGCTGATTCAGTTGGCAAGGGCCAGTTCTACGGCCCACGTCCATCTGTTGTCCAGGTTTTCAAGCAGGGCAACGGCAACGGAAACAACGGCAACAACGGAAACGGTAATGGAAACGGCAAAAACAAAGACTGATCTTCGGTCTTAGCCGACCATAGACCCCGGTACAGGCGACTCAGTGCATCACTGAGCGTCTGCACCGGGGTCTTGCCATGTCTGGGCATAGACTTGAACCGATGCTTTCAGGCGAGACTTCAGGGGTGGAACACGGCGTGAGCGCGCGGCAAGATGAAGGTCAACCAGCAATTGGCACAGCCCGTCAGGTATTGGCCGGACTCATTCGGGCCGGCCTGCGCGACCTGGTGCTTTCGCCAGGCTCACGCAGCGCGCCCCTGGCCTACGCCGCGGCCGAGGCGGAAGCCGCAGGACACCTGCGGATACACGTACGCATCGACGAGCGTTCTGCAGGCTTCCTGGCACTGGGACTGAGCCAAGGATCAAAGACTCCAGTGGCGCTCGCCGCCACCTCCGGAACCGCGATCGGGCAGCTCCTGCCAGCCGTTATGGAAGCCAACCACACGGCAACGCCGCTGCTGGTGCTCGCCGCGGACCGTCCCGATGAATTACTGGGCACCGGCGCAAGCCAAAGCACCGACCAGAAGACCCTATTCGGCTCCCACGTGCGAGCGGCGCTGAACGTCGCCGCCGGTGTCGACCCGGCACCGGCGTTAGCCCAAGCGCTCGCGGCCTTGGCGGGATCAGACCAGCGTCCCGGTGGCCCGGTACAGCTGAACCTGCAGTTCCGTGACCCGCTCACCCCCGGGGAAGCCGACCATGTCGCGCAGCAAGCCTGGACCGAGCTTACGCCGGACCGCTGGCGCACGGCCACAGACTCCGTTCGCTGGCCGAAAGCCGAAGGTCTGGAGATCCGCCGTACAGTGGTGGTCGCAGGCCATGGTGCGGGCGCCCAGGCGCAAGCTTTTGCCCTGTCGCTAGGCCTGCCGCTCTTCGCCGAACCTTCCTCCAATGCGCGCTTCTCAACCCAAGCCATCGGGCATTATCGACCGTTGCTTTCCGTGGGGGAGGCACAGATTGAGCGCGTGGTGCTCTTTGGGCGTCCCACGCTTAGCCGTCCGGTGGGCAAATTATTGGCGAACCCAGCGGTGTCCACTGCGATCTGGGAACCGGATCCGGTGGCCTGGTATGAACCCGGACGCCGCCGCGAGCTGGTGATCAGCGAACCACAGATGCTGGTCGAGTTCGCAGGGACTGCGCCGCAAGGGTGGACTTCGACCTGGCAAGAGCTAGATGCCCAAGCGCTCGCCGTGCGGCAGGATCTGCAACGCGAAGCGCTGCTCACCGGCCCGATGGTGGCCGAGGAGATTTGGCGCTCGCACTGCGGCCCGCTGCTTTTGGGATCCTCGAATATCGTTCGTGACTTCGATCTAGCGGCAATTCCCGCCGCGTCGGCCAGCGCCACGGTGTTCGCCAACCGTGGGCTTGCCGGGATCGACGGAACGATCTCCACCGCGCTGGGCCTTGCGGTGGCTACCGGTGAACCGACGTTGAGCATCATGGGAGATATCACCTTCCTGCACGATGCAAGCTCCCTGGCATGGACCCCGGGCGAGATGGAACCGGACCTTGACGTAGTGGTCTACAACGACGGGGGAGGAGCCATCTTCACCACGCTGGAACACGGCCTGGTAGACGAATCAGGCCGCTATGAGCAGGCGGTGGAGCGGCTCTTCGCCACACCGCAGAACGCCCGGCTCAAGGAGCTGGCGGCGGCTTATGGCTGGGAATATCAACTGGTGGCAACGCCGGCCGAGTTGCGTGCCACGCTGCGCGGCCACAAAGTTCGCAAACTGCGGCTGATCGAAATCAGTGCGAGCCGAGCGGGGCTGCGGGCCGAGAACCTAGAGCTGTCCTCGCGCATAGCCAGGCTTCGCTGGCCCGCGTAATCCCAAAAAAGCAGGGCGTGGAATCAGTGTTAGCTGATTCCACGCCCTGCAAAATGACTAGCTGGACATAGCGCTTAGAGGTCTACGTGAGTCGGGTCCAAAACGCGACGCAGGAAGTCCTGCGTACGCGGCTGCTGCGGATTGCCGATCACATCCACGGCCTTGCCTTCTTCGACCACCACGCCACCGTCCATGAACACCACCCGGTCCGCGACTTCCTTCGCGAAGCTCATCTCGTGGGTGACTACCAACATCGTCATGCCGGACTTGGCGAGTTTTTTCATAATCGAAAGAACTTCACCCACAGTCTCCGGGTCAAGCGCGCTGGTTGGCTCATCGAAGAGCATCAGTGAAGGGTCCATCGAAAGCGCTCGGGCGATAGCCACCCGCTGCTGCTGTCCGCCGGAGAGCTCATCAGGGTAGCGTTCGCCGAAGTCGCCTAGGCCCACTCGCTCCAGATTTCCCTGGGCGACCTTGTTGGCATCCTTCTTATTGCGCTTGAGCACCTTGAGCTGGGCCACCGTGCAATTTTCCAGGACCGTCAGATGCGGGAAGAGGTTGAACTGCTGGAAGACCATGCCCACATTCTGGCGCATCTTATCCAGGTTCACCTCCGGATCGGTGGTCTCGTAACCTGCCACGTGGATGGTTCCGCCGTTTGGCTGTTCGAGCAGGTTCACGCAGCGCAGCAAGGTGGACTTACCGGAGCCCGAAGGACCGATGAGACACACCACTTCGCCCGGTTTGACCTCGAGGTCTATTCCCTTGAGCACTTCATTTGAGCCATAGGCCTTGCGCAGGCCGACGATGTCCACGCCCGAAGCTTTGACCGATAGCTCGTTGTTTGGAGTTGTCATTCTCTAGTCCTAACTATCGCTTGGTCCGCGCCGAGCGGGATTCGAACTTACGAGCAACCAAGCTCAATGGAATGGTGATGACTAGGTAAAGCAGACCAGCGACTACCAGCGGGGTGATGCCCGCGTCCAGCGATGAGATGCCGTCTCGACCGAACTTGGTCATCTCGTACTGGGCGAAGGCGGCACCGAGGATGAAGGCCAAGGAGGTGTCCTTGGTCAGCAAGATGATTTCGTTGGTCATCGGTGGAAGCACGATCTTGAACGCCTGCGGGATCACGATGGTGACCATCGCGCGCCATGCCGGCATGCCCAAGGACCGCGCGGCCTCGGTCTGCCCTTTAGGCACTGCCTGCAGACCCGCACGCAAGGTTTCTGCGATGTAGGCTGCGGAGACCAGACCCAGGGCGAACATCACGTTCACCGGTTGCGGCCAGTTGGTTCCGAAGGCCTGAGGCAATCCGAAGCCGAAGGCCAGCAGTACCAAGATTGCCGGGATACCGCGGAAGAATTCGATGAATGCCGTGGCAAACCAACGATACGGGGCGAATGAGGCCATCTTCATAAGCGCCAGGATGAGGCCCAGGGTCAGGCCAAATGCGAAGGAAATAACCGTGTAGAACAGGGTGTTCTTCAGGCCGATGAGGATCATGTCCGGGAACATCGGTCCCAATTTTTCGAAGGAGAAGAACGCGTAGCGGGTCTTCTCCCAATCCACGGCAAACAGTATCGCGATGATCGCGATAACAAAGATCGCGATCTGGATGGTCTTGCTCATGCGGGCACGCTGACTTGTGGTCATTGCCATGCTTGAAAACCTCTCGTAAAGGTGAGGGAGTCGAGACGAGGGCTCGTTGAGTCCCGTCTCGACTCCGCTCGGTGATAATGCGTTCAGCGGTGCAGAATTACTTTTCGCCGAACCACTTCACGGTCAGTTCTTCCATGGTTCCTGCATCGGTCAGGCGCTTCAGGGTGCCATTGACCAGCTCGAGGGTCTCGGCTTGTTCCTTTGGCACTGCGATGCCTAGCTGTTCACCGGTCTTGAAGTCAGCAACGACCTTGAAGCCTGGCTTGTCCTTGATGGTGTAGCCGAGTACCGACTGGTTGCCCAGCAGCGCATCGACCTGGCCCGCAAGAAGTGCCTGGGTCTGCAGGCCTGCATCTTCGTAACCGATGGTGTCATTCAGGCCCTGCTCCTTGGCGTACTTCTCGCCGGTGGTCGCCTGCTGCACACCGACCTTCTTGTCCTTTGCGGACTCCAAATCGGTAATTCCTGAACCTTCGGCCGCGATCAGCACTAGATCGTCGTCCATGTAGGGAGTGGAGAAGTCCATCTTTGCTGCGCGGGCTTCGGTGATGGAGACCGAGGAGATCGCAATATCGCATTGAACGTTGAAGAGGCCCGACTCGATCGAGTCGAAGCTGGCATCGATGACATTCAGTTCGAGTTCTGCATCTTTGGCGATTTCGGCAGCGATGTCCATGTCGAAGCCGACGTTCTTTCCGTCCTTGACGAATTCGAAAGGCTCGTAGGGGATATCTGAACAGATGGTTAGCTTGCCGGCGTTGACCGGGAATCCACTGCCTTCGGACTCGGTGGAGGTCCCCGAACCGCCATCTGAGCCGCAGGCGGTGAAGGCCAGGAGGGCCACCGAGGAAACGGCGAGAGTTGATACGAAGCGCTTCTTAAGAGGACGCATAGGATCAGAACCTACTTTCGGTAATGCGAGTGGATCATTGCGTAGAAACAATCATAACCACGGACACGCGAGACCGAGATTTCCATCACACATGAGACGCAAAGCCTAAGTGTTACTTATGCTGAGATATGCCTTGGCGAGGCCCGCTGAAATTCTATTCTGCTCGCAGCGCTTGGCGCATCGGACGCATTTTGGCCCACGACTCGGCCAACTCCGCTTCGGGTTCGGAACCGGGCACAATGCCGCAACCAGCGTAGAGCCGCATGAGATTCTCGGCTTCGAGCATGCCGCCACGAAGGGCGATACCGAATTCGCCGTCTCCGCGGCTATCCACCCAACCCACCGGCCCGGCATAGGGGCCGCGGTCCATGCCTTCCAACTCGCGCAGCATGACTCCGGCTGGCTTCGTCGGAGTGCCGCACACCGCGGCGGTCGGGTGGAAGATCTCGGCGACAGCCAGTGCCGATGGGACCTGGCCATCGGCGTCGGCGCGCAATTCCGCACGCACGTCGCTTGCCAGATGCCAGACGTTGGGCAGCTGCAAGATAAACGGTTGATCGGGCGAGAGCATGCCATGGGATATCGGGTTCAAGGATTCGGTCAGCGAGTCGATGGCCAACTGGTGTTCGTGGCGTTGCTTAGGGTCCTCGAAAAGCTTTTCCTGCGCATATCCGGACGCGTCAGCGCCTTCGGTGGCCCGATCCAGCGTGCCAGCCAGCACCCGAGCCTCGGCCAGCCCGTTGGTGACGCGAACCAGCATCTCCGGAGTCGCCCCGACCAATCCATCAACCGCATAGGTCCAGCAATTTTCATATTGCTCGGTCAATGTGCGCAGCACGGAGGCTAGATCAATGGGCTTGGTGCTGCGGGCCAGGATGTCGCGTGCCAGCACCAGCTTGGAGATGCCGCGCGCTTCGAACTGGCCCAATGCCGCCGTCACCGCTTCCAGATAGGATCCAGCGGTGAGCTGGCCGGTGGTGAGTTCGATTTCCCCTGGTTCTTGGGCGGGAATGCCCGAACTTGCGAGCTTGGCTTCGGCCATGCGCAGCGCGTCGGCAAATTGCAGTCCGGCAAGCTTCGCCGCCGGACCTGTGATGGTGATCCACGCCTGATCTCCATCCTTGCCCAGCACGACCTCCGGGATGATCAGCCGTGAGGCGAAAGTGCTGGTGAAGGAGAAAGCGAAGGACCCGAAGGCGACCAGGCCGCTGCCGGGACGAGCAATTGGGTCGGTGATCTGCGCCAGCTCGATGATTTGCGCGAACCACTGGCGGGCCTGCGCGAAGCGCTCTTCGCCCTGAGTGTGGATCTGGGCGGCGACGCCGAACCCGACGAGGCCATTTCCGTTGCGTGTCCACACCATGGCGTGGTGGCGCAGGGAGTCGGAAATTAGTGACTGCGCGGCATCTTTGAAATCGAAGGTGACACTGGTCAGAGCCGGTGTCGTGGATTGATGCGCGCTGGCGGTGAGAGCGGTCGAATCGGCAGACATGATAAGCCTAAGCCTACCGCGCAACGCGGTCGACGGTCTTGTCCAAGTGCTGCTGCTCACCCATGTGAGATGCAGCGGGTCTGTTCCACCGAGCCCGCAGCAACCGGTAAACTCGGGGGCGAATACAGTTCAGGTGCTCCGACTGTCACTGACGGTGGTTGCGGAGCGCCCGAAGACGTTGAGTGGTAAGCATCGGCTAGAGTGAAGTTTGCGTGCATTTGGCATGCATGGAGTCTTCGCACCCTGCGATGACCAACCCGATGAAAGATAAGTAAGCCGTAAAACAGTGACTGATTCCAAGAGCAACTGGACCGCAGCCGGACACGACGTGTCCGACTCGATTGAGCTGAATCCTGAAACCGCGGTACTCGCTGCGGCCATCAATCTTCCCTCGGGCTTCGCGCTGATCGCCGAGGACCCGGAGTTTGGTCCCGCCATCTCCATGGGCATGGCCAAGGTTGAGAAGCTGCTGCGCGACGCGATCGCCAACTCCGACCCGCTAATAGATGCCACCAGCCGGCACCTCGTGGAGGCCGGCGGAAAGCGCGTGCGCCCACTGCTGGTGCTGCTCACGGCGCTGCTCGGAGAGGGCATCAACGACGAGGTCATCAAGGCCGCCGCCATCGTTGAGCTAACCCACCTGGCTACGCTGTACCACGATGACGTGATGGACTCAGCTCCCATGCGTCGCGGTGCACCGACCGCCCATGAGGTCTGGGGCAACTCGGTGGCCATCCTGGCAGGCGACCTGATCTTCGCCCGCGCCTCGGTGTTTGGCGCCGAGCTTGGGACCGAGGCGGTGAAATGGCAGGCTCGGACCTTCGAACGTTTGTGCCTGGGCCAGCTGCACGAGTCGATTGGGCCGCACGAAAACGAAGACGCGATCGCCCACCACATCCAGGTGATCAGCGACAAAACCGCTTCCCTGCTGGCAACCTCTGGGGCCTACGGCGCCAACTTCGGCGGCTGCCCGCAATTCATCGACGTATTGCGCGAGTACGGTGAAAAGGTCGGTGTCGCCTTCCAAGTCGCCGATGACGTGATTGACATTGCATCCAAGGAAGCCGAATCGGGCAAGACTCCGGGCACCGACTTACGCGAAGGGGTGCCAACCCTGCCAATCTTGCTGCTGCGCCAAGCAGCCCGGGACGGCGACGAAGCGGCGCAGGCGGCCGTAGCACTGGTCGAGGCAGACTTGAGCACCGATGAGGCACTGGCGGTCGCCGTCGCGGCGGTCGCCGCGCACCCGGCCACCGCCGAGGCTTGGAACGTTGCCCGCCGGTGGGCAGATGACGCCATTGCCGTACTTGCGCCATTGCCTGAAGGAACTATCAAGCAAGCGCTGATTTCCTTCGCCGATGCGGTAGTGACCCGCGAAGCCTAGTTCTACGCACTAAAGCGCTGCTTGCGATCTCGATCGCAAGCAGCGCTTTGTTTTAATCTGCTAGGGCGTTGCCGGTTTTTTCGCGGCGAGTAATTGCAGGAAGAAGCAAAATGCGAGACCGAAGAACGGGGTGAGCAGCAGCGGTTCGCTAATCCCCGAGAGCTTGGCGGACAGCGCCACAGCCAACGACCCAAGAGTGATCACCAAGCACGCAAGCCGAGAAACCTTCGGGGTATTGAGCATGCCTGCGGTCGCCGCGGAAGCCAGAATAATCCACGCTATGATTAGCCAGTTCTGTGCCGCGCTGGGTGTCGCTTGAGTCATGCTCCAGAGCACGGCGCAGGAAATGAAGACCGCGAGAACGGCCAGGATCGTGGGTTTATGCGTGTCTTTACTGCGTTGCACCATCACCATCACCAAAGAGCGTAGCCGGTTTATTCCCATAACCGTAGCCGGTGCAGGGCGCATGGTGAAGGGGACAAACGCAATCCGCGCTCAGCGAATGATTTCCGCCTGCTGAAGTCGGTTTGGGTGGCTGGCGGAGAGTACCGCCGTGCGCAGCTCCGCGGCCTTCTGCGCACGTTCTTCGACGCCGACGCGGTGGCGCAACTGGCGGTACAACTCGTCATCGGCGTACCGCGGGAACACATGCTGGTGATAGTGCCACACGTGCTGATTGCCCGCAGGCTCGTTGTGCTGACGGGTGCTGGTGCCTTCCGGATTCCACGCCAATTTCATCGCCAACGCGACGCGCTTGGTCTCCCACATGATGGCAGACCCGGTTTGCTCATCAAGATCGTAGAGCGATTCCAAATGCGCCGTGGGAATGATCATCACGTGCCCACCGTAGTTCCCGAAACCATCGCAGGCCATGATCGCTGCGACCAATTTGGTCTGATAGATCAGATCGCTCGGCGCGCAGAGGTTGCCTTCGCTAAATGGTTGCTCATTGACAAGCTCACAAAAAGGGCAACGATAGCCCGCTGGTTCGTGGGAACTATGCAGCACTAGTCGTCCAGTTCGGCAGCTAGTTCTTCAAAGACCCAGCTGAACAGGTCCAAAGTGAATTCGCTGAAGGTTCCTTCTTCGCTGGCCCAGGTTCCCTTGGCATTGTTACGGCGGTAAACGATCGGATCCGGGACGTCGAGCTGGGAGGCTTTGAAGCCCCACACGTATTTCTCTTCTTCGTCTTCGAGGAACAACAAGTAGTCCCCGTCGATTTCCAGCTCTTCGGGGTCGAAGAAGAAGTGGTAAGCCTCGGTGAAGTCTTCATTATTACCCACCGCGAGGTAGAACTCTTCGAGCACAAAAGGAATGGAAACCCCGGACTGAGCCAGCCCCTCAGCCAATTCTTCGGCGGTCAATCCATCAGCTTCATTCCACTGGTCCTCAAGGTATTTGGGGACCAGGGAACGGAACTTCTCAAGAAACATGTCAGCCATGTCTTTATCCTATCGAGAATTAGCCAAGTTCAAGTGCGCTCAACGCGATCCACAGCTGCACTCGATCGCTAGTGACGTTCGGGTCGTACCCGGTGAGCTCCGATATCTGCTGCATTCGATAGCGCACGGTATTGCGGTGCAAGCCCAGTGATTCCGCAACGGCACCGACCGAGCCGTCACGATTAAGGTACTCACGCAGCGTCTGCTCCAGATCCGCATCGTGAGTTGCATCAAATTTGCGAATTGGCCCCAAGGCTTCCTCGGCTAGGTCCTGTAAGGGCACATCGCGGGCTGCAAGCAGCAGCGAGGTAAGGGACAACTTATTGGGCACGTTGACGCGATCGCCATGGCGTAGGGCTTCGAGTGCCTCAAAATAGCTCCACCGGATGCCCGAGGTATTCGGGTAGCGCCCGCCATATCCCACCCGTGCGGTGATACCCGCTTCATACAGATAGCTATCAAGCCGTCGAACCGAGAGTTGCAGCTGGTTATGCGCCACGATGATCGCCAGACGATCCTCGATGATGACGGAAACCTGTGAACTCAGTTCTGCAGGCAGCGGCAAAGCCGATAAGCGTTCGGGGTGCTCGGCCGCCTGAATCAAGATCACCGCATGCTCGCGCTTCGGGTTGAGGCCAAGCGCGCCGATTCTGACCGCAGCATCGGCTCCGGCCAGCGTGCCGGTGGCCAGATCCGCCAACACTTGCCCGTTGGATTGACGCTCTGAAGCGAGCAGTCGAGCATTGTTGGCTACCTCAAGTCCGATCAGCGACTGCGCGTATTCGATCAACGGATCCGGTGCATACGGCTGCGCTAGGTGCAAAATGCATTTGTCGCGGACGCCGGTGGCCACCGGCAAGCTATTCCAATCGCGCTGCTCGTCATAGCTGCCACTGATGCATTCGCCATAAAGCGTCAAAGCGACATCGGTCTTGAGAATCCGAGCCAGTTCGCCGAGCATGGTGTCCAGATCGGAGGATAGCAGTGCGCGGGTCAGCCGCTGGTGCGAGCGCAGCAGTCGTTCGAGCCGCTGCAGGTGGTCGGCATTCAGCGCCTCGGCGATGACTCGTGTAATTGCGGCAAAGGGAATCTGATAGGGAACTTCGAAGACCGGTAGTCCAACCTCATTTGCTGTCTGTAAGATTGAGGCCGGGACGTTTTTATGGCCCAAACCTGTGCCGAATCCCAAAGCCACGACATCGTTCTGCGCGAGGGTCTTGACGAATTCTCGTTGGCTGGCAGTGGTTTTCTGCCGAACGCCTGTCGTGAGCACGATTTCTCGGCCGGTGAGGAAGTCTGCCGGGTTGAGAAGTTCGGTGACCGCGCCCCAGGTGATTGCGGTGTTATTGGCTGCCGAATGATCGTTGAGCGGACGAAGATCCAGCTCGTCAAGGGCCAATAGGGCGCGTAATGTGATTGCCATACTGCAATTCTAGGTTGCCGCGCAAAAGTTCCCGAAAAATCAGATTGTTCAGATTATGGACATTTTTCTTGGAGAATTGCCCATAATGTGAACCACTTGCGCTAGTTTAGTGCCATGAGCACTCCATCTTTGAAAAAGGGCGCTCCACTCGCTGAAGGCAAGCGCGAGACGTTCTCGTCGCGCAAGCTTTTTATTCTCTCGGCGATTGGTTCAGCCGTTGGTCTGGGAAACATCTGGCGTTTCCCCTATGTCGCCTACGAGAACGGCGGCGGCGCATTCCTCATTCCCTACCTCGTCGCAATTCTCTGCGCAGGTATTCCACTGCTATTCCTGGACTACTCGATCGGCCACCGCTACCGGGGCTCGGCCCCGCTGGCATACCGCCGCGCGAGCCGCAAGGCCGAGGTGCTTGGCTGGTGGCAGGTACTGATCTGCTTCATTATCGCCATCTACTACGCGGCCATCATCGCGTGGGCAGCCATGTACTGCTGGTTCTCCATCACGAAGGCTTGGGGCGATGACGCAGCGACCTTCTTCACGGAGGGCTTCCTCCAGGTCGCGCCGGAAGCCGGTGTCTCGATGGATATTGTGGGCGGGGTCTTCGGGCCAATGCTCGGCGTCTGGCTGGTAGCCATCATCATCATGGTCGCTGGCGTCAACAAGGGCATTTCACGTGCCAACGGCATCTTTATGCCGCTGCTAATCGTGATGTTCTTGATCCTTGTCGTCCAGTCGGTCTTCCTGCCCGGAGCAGTCGATGGCCTGAACGCCTTCTTCACCCCGAACTTCGAAGCGCTGTCGAACCCAGGCGTGTGGGCTGCGGCCTTCGGCCACATCTTCTTCTCCCTGTCTATCGCCTTCGGCATCATGGTCACCTACTCCTCGTACATGAGGCGCAAGAGTGACCTGACCGGTTCGGGCTACGTGGTGGCCTTCGCCAACTCCAGCTTCGAACTGCTTGCCGGCATTGGCGTTTTCGCGGCGCTGGGCTTCATGGCCTACAACGCGAACTCCGCGGTTGCAGATGTAGCCACCAGCGGTATTGGATTGGCCTTCATCGCCTTCCCAACCATCGTTTCTGCCGCGCCATTCGGCTCGGTCATCGGCGTGCTGTTCTTCGGTTCGCTGGTCTTTGCGGGGATTACTTCGTTGATCTCGATTCTCGAAGTTATCGTGGCGGCTTTCCAGGACAAGCTGGGCTGGAACCGCAAGGCCGCCACCTTGGTGGTGACCATTCCGGTTGCGCTGATCTCGATGGTTCTGTTCCCAACCACGACCGGGCTGTACCTGCTGGATACGATGGACGCGTTCGTGAACCAGTTCGGCATTCTCGCCTGTGCCTTGGTGCTGATCATTGTCTTCGGCGCTGGCCTAGGCATGCTGCCGCGGCTGGCCAAGCACCTGAACCGCCACAGCTCCATCAAGCTGGGTACCGGGTGGATGGTTCTTGTTGGTGGCATCGGTCCGGCTGCGCTCGGCTACATGCTGATCAACGAGATCCAGACCAAGATTTCCGAGCCGTATTCCGGCTACCCGGTCTGGTTCAACGGTGTCTTCGGCTGGGGCATGGCAGGCGCCCTGATCGTCGGTGCCGTGCTGCTCTCGCTCGTTCCATGGAGCAAGAAATCGAAGCTGAATGATCCCGAATTTGCGGAACATCAGAAAAAAGTTGAGGCAGAAGAACTGCCTGATCCAGTTGGAAAGGAGTTCTAGCCATGAGCGGAATTGCAATTACCTTCATGATCATCGCCATGCTGACCATTTGGGGCGGTCTGGCGATCAGCCTAGTGAATCTCTCGCGCAATCCGGAAAAGCACGATGACGATGTCGAGCCGGCCACCACAGGCAACGAATAAACACTAGGCCACTGCCTAAACAGCTAAGCCTCTTCCTCTCCGGATAACTATCCGGAGAGGAAGAGGCTTTTTCTCTGTGCAAGTGCACTATGAATATGGTTCATTATTGTGCTGGTACGGGTAGAGCTATAAGCCGCACAGCCATATTGTTCTAGATAGAGTCATTCCGGCAACAAGGGCCGGCAAGAATTTTCGAAAGGAAACACGGTGGACGTAACTTACCGCATTGAGCAGAAACGCCAGATTACTGGTGCCTTCCCAGGACCCAAGTCCCAGGCACTGAGCGCCCGCCGGGCCAAGGCAGTCGCAGCCGGAGTGGCATCAAGCCTGCCGGTCTACGCAGCCGATGTAGATGGCGGAATTATCGTCGATGTTGACGGCAATCAGCTCATTGATCTCGGTTCTGGCATCGCGGTAACCTCCGTGGGAGCTTCCAACCCCGCGGTGGCCAAAGCAGTTGCCGAACAAGCGGCGCGCTTCACCCACACCTGCTTCATGGTGGCCCCATACGAGAACTACATCGAGCTAGCTGAGAAGCTTGCAGCGATCACTCCGGGCCACTTCGAAAAGCGTGCGGTATTCTTCAACTCCGGGGCCGAAGCGGTAGAAAACGCGATCAAGGTTGCTCGTGTTGCTACCGGCCGTCAGGCAGTTGTCGCTTTCGATCACGCCTACCATGGGCGTACCAACCTCACCATGGGACTGACCGCCAAGGCAGCTCCATATAAGCGCGGCTTTGGTCCGCTGGCTCCGGAGATCTACCGGATGCCAATGAGCTACCCCTACCGCGAAGAGAACCCGAACATCTCCGGCAAGGAAGCAGCCGAGCGCGCGATCCTGGCTATGGAGAAGCAGATTGGCGGCGACCAGATCGCCGCGATCATCATCGAGCCAATTCAGGGCGAGGGCGGCTTCATTGTCCCGGCCACCGGCTTCCTGCCGCGTCTGGTCGAGTGGGCCAAGGAAAACGGCATCGTCTTCGTTGCCGATGAAGTCCAGGCCGGCTTCGCTCGCGCTGGCGCGTGGTTTGCTTCGGAAATCGAAGGAATCGAACCCGATCTGGTGACCGTAGCCAAGGGGATCGCTGGCGGCATGCCGTTGTCGGGCCTCATCGGACGCGCAGAATTGCTCGATTCGGTTCATGGCGGCGGACTTGGCGGCACCTACGGTGGTAACCCTGTCGCGGTGGCCGCAGCTCTGGAAAGCATCAAGTTCATGGAAGAGCAAGATCTGGCCGGGCGCGCGCGCGAGATCGAAGAGCAGTTCTTCAACCGCTTCGGTGCCCTGCAGAAGGAAATTTCCGCACTGGGCGACGTCCGAGGCCGCGGCGCGATGGTCGCCCTCGAATTCGTCAAGGCCGGGGGCAAGGAGCCAGATGCGGATCTGACTAAGAAGATCGCTGCGGAATGCCTAGCGCAGGGCGTGCTGATTCTCACCTGCGGCACCTACGGCAACGTGGTGCGCCTGCTGCCTCCGCTAGTCATCGGTGACGCTCTGCTGAGCGAAGCATTTGATGTCCTAGAGGCAGCGATTCGCAAGCACGTGTAACTCGTTTAAACGCTAGGGGCCTGGTTCAGCTGAACCAGGCCCCTAGTGGGTTAACTAACTTGTTTTGGTTCCGGGTCGTGGCCGGCCCGGGAAGTTCGAACCATGTCGAGAATGATCAGTGCAACCGCTGCCCAGACCAAGCCGAAACCGACCCAACGCTCCACCGGCATGGCCTCGCCGAAAACCAGCAGGCCGAGGATGAACTGCATAATCGGAGCCAAGAACTGCAACGAGCCCAGGGTGCTCAGCGGCAGACGACGTGCCGCCCCGCCAAAGAGCAGCAACGGCACGGCGGTGATAATGCCGCTGGTGGCCAACAGCACCAGCATCGGCAAGGCAACCCCGGTAAATACCGATGTGTCTTGGCTCGACGTCCAGATCAGGAAGCCGCCAGCTAGCGGCGCCAGAATGAGCGTTTCCATAGTCAGTGCGCCAAGGGCAGTGCCGCTTTTCCCCACCTGGCTCTTGACCAGTCCGTAGAAGCCAAAGGAAAACGCCAAGCCCAGGGAAATCCACGGGACTCGGCCTAGACCAAAGGTCAAAACCAGCACCGCAATGGTCGCAACAGCCAAGGCGGACCATTGCAACCGGCTCAGCCGTTCCTTCAGGACGATCACGCCGAGGACAATAGCGACGATGGGATTGATGAAGTAGCCCAGAGACGCTTCAAGGACATGGCCGGTGAGCACCGCTGCGGCGTAGAGCGTCCAGTTCACCGCGATCAGCACGCTGGCCAGGGCCAGCCGGCCCATCGTCCGGCGATCCTTGAACATGTTGAGGAACAAGCGAATCTGCTTGGTTGCGAAGAGCAACAGGGCACAGAAAATCAGCGAGAAGACGATCCGCACGGCGACGAATTCGAAGGCTGAGATTTCAGGCAGCAAGAGGAAATACAGGGGGAGTAGACCCCAGACCAAATATGCGGTCGTGCCTTGGATCAGTCCAAGGGAATGTTCGGAGCGAACTGGTTTAGTGCTGCCTGAACTCATTAGTTAATCGTTTCCACTTCCACCGAGTCACCACGGGCCACGAGGTGCGCCATGGATCAGAGCATTATGAGTCGATGCTATGCCCAACGGCTAAGCGCAGTCACTTCGCGCCAATAAACCGCGCCGTGATTCATCTCGCATCGCTTGTGGCGGGCTTCTGCTGGGAACAAAACCATCAAACGGCTCGTTCAAATACACTAAAGAGAACCGCAATGGGATTTCGTACACGGGGAGTGGACCTAAGGTGCATCAACACAATAATGGCTTCAAAACCGCGCTTTTGCTCGGCGGCATGTTTGCCCTCCTGCTGGCGCTCGGATCGCTGATTTCCTTCGGAAGTGGAAACGGGTCATTCATCTGGATCTTTGCCCTGATCGGTGTGGGCACCACCGCTTACGGCTACTGGAACAGCGACAAGATTGCCTTGCGCTCGATGCACGCCTATCCGGTCACCGAGGCGGATCAGCCAGCCATGTATCGAATCGTTCGCGAGCTCTCGATCAACGCGCAGCAACCGATGCCGCGTCTCTACGTATCCCCGACTACCTCGCCTAACGCCTTTGCGACCGGACGCAACCCGCAGAACGCCGCAGTGTGCTGTACCGAGGGAATCCTGCAGCTGCTCGATGAGCGCGAGCTGCGTGGGGTCCTGGGCCATGAACTGATGCACGTGTACAACCGTGACATCCTCACCTCTTCGGTGGCCGCGGCCGTCGCCGGTGTGATTACCGCCGTCGCCCAATTCATGCTGTTCTTCGGCGGACGGGACAACCGAAACGTTAATCCGATTGCGCTGATCGCGATGTCATTGCTGGCACCACTGGCTGCTTCGCTCATCCAGATGGCAGTGAGCCGAACCCGTGAATTCGACGCGGATGAAGATGGCGCCAAACTCACCGGAGATCCGCTGGCCCTTGCCAGTGCTTTGCGCCGGCTTGAGTCCGGGATCAGCGCCGCCCCGCTGGCCGCGCAGGACCAGAAGCTGGTGAACAGCTCGCATCTGATGATCGCGAACCCCTTCGGATCGCGCCTGAAGCAGATGTTCTCGACCCACCCGCCGATGGACGACCGCGTCGCCCGCTTGGAAGCCATGGCTCGCGGCCACTAAATCTGCGATTGAAACTTCGCTATGCGACGACAAAGCCGTTGCCAACTGATTGTTGGCAACGGCTTTGTCATTCTCCGGCTAAACCACCATGTGATGGCCTAGCGCTCCGGCATTGGCCTAGCGGAAATTCACGAACTGCAGGTCGGCTTCGTCGAAGCCACGCAGCAGCGTCATGGTCTCCTGCAAGTCGTCGCGGGACTTGGAGGAAACGCGTAGCTCGTCACCCTGAATGGTGGACTTGACGCCCTTCGGTGCTTCGTCGCGAATGAGCTTATTGATCTTCTTGGCAACGTCCTGGGCGATGCCCTCAACGATGGACGCTTCGATGCGGTATTCCTTGCCCGATGCGTATGGGTCCCCAGCATCTAGGGACTTCAGCGAGATGTTGCGCTTGACCAGCTTGGACTGGAAGATATCCAGCACAGCCTTGACACGCTCCTCGGCGTTGGCCTTCATCAGGATCTTCTCGCCGCTGTAATCAATCTCGGCTCCGACGCCCTTGAAGTCGTATCGCTGAACGATTTCCTTCTGGGCCTGGTGTAGTGCGTTGGCGACTTCTTGGCTGTCTACCTTGCTGACGACATCAAAAGTGGAATCGCTAGCCATGTGATTTCTCCTTGGTGTTCTACGGGTCCAATTCGCTTCATAGCCTACCGGTTTAGCAACATGAATTTGGGCTGTGATCAGGGTTACATCAAAAATACGCCCCTCGATTTCACAACTCTGGAAAACTCCTGTAGAGTTATTTCTCGTTCCGACGTGAACAAACAGGGCAGATTACCCGAGTGGCCAAAGGGGGCTGACTGTAAATCAGCTGGCAACGCCTTCACTGGTTCGAATCCAGTATCTGCCACAAATAACTCCCAGATCTTAGGATCTGGGAGTTTTTTGCTTCCCGCGAAAATTACGCAAATATCCCGGTATCTCGGGCTTTCGCACTGCGTTCAATCTCTCTCAGCTACGTATTTCTGACTGAATTCGGCTACCGTATAAGCATGGCAACTAAAAATGTGAGCGAAGCAGAATTCGCCCAGCTGATTGAAGACAATGGCATTGTGCTCGTTGATTTTTGGGCAGCGTGGTGCGGTCCTTGCCGTCAGTTCGCGCCGGTTTACGAGCAAACTTCGGAAAAGTTCCCGGACGTAGTGTTCGCAAAGGTGGACACCGAAGCCGAACAGGGTCTGGCCCGCGCTGCCAACGTCACGTCAATTCCGACCGTGATGGCATTCCGCGAAAAGGTCCTAGTTTTCTCCCAGCCTGGTGTCCTGAATGCGGCACAGCTCGAAGATCTAGTCACCGCAGTGAAGGGCATCGACATGTCCGAGGTGCACGCACAGATCGCCGAGGAAGGCGCACAGGCGGAGTAGTACAACAGTTATCTAGCAACTAAAGCTTCGGGCTGCTAACGACCTCGGTGATCCAATGGGGCGTAGCGTGGCCCGAAGCTTTGCTTTTTCTGGCCGGAAAGCAGAAGCAACCGAATAACGCGTTGGCGCTGTCCGGCAAACGGGGACAACAACTCAAGCATTTGCGTATCGTCGATGCGACGGCCGGTCAGCGCCTGGCCAACGAACCCGGCCAAATGGAAGTCCCCGACCGAAATGTGGTCGGGAGAGCCGTGGGAACGCTGCAAGGTTTCGGCCACCGTCCAGGGGCCAATGCCGGGCACGGCCAGCAACGCAGCTTCGAGTGTGCCGGCACCGCTTGCCTGCGGTTTCTTCTCAGCCAAATCATGAGTGGCCCACCATTCCAAACGGCTAGCTGCGAACGCTAGCCTGTTCAGGGTTTGTGCCCGCTGATTATCGACTCGGGCGCTTTGCCAATCCCAGCGTTTGAGCGCAGCTACTTGTTCCGGTTGCGGAAAAAGCCGAAGTCCCTCGGGTACTGGGCCGGGCGCTGCCCTTCCATGGTGCCGGATCAGCCAGCGCCAGGCATGATTCGCTTCGATACCGGTGACGCGTTGTTCCAGCACTGCACCGGCGGCATGCTCAAAGAGCCGGTGGGTTCGTGGCAAAACCAGATCCCGGTGCTCGATGCGCTGGCGCTGCACAATTTCGGGCAGGGCCGTGAAGAAATCTCTTTGGTCAAAGCTCGCCCAATCATCCTTTTTGCCCAAAAGGTCTGGCGCATGATCGATGGCCCACTGTGCGCCAGGACCCCATGCACTGAATTGAGCGGCATCATTGAGCGACATTTTTGAGATGTGCAGCGTCGCATCTCCCAAGGGCGTGATGAAGGCTATCCAGGCGTCCGTCGCCGTTAGCCGGATCGTCGGGTCGCCGAGGCCGCGACGCATGATTGCCAAGGACTTCAGCAGGTTCACCGGGCGCTGAGGGTCGTAGGTGCTGCTGACTGCTGGTGTTTGCACGCTCAGTTCCTCTTCCCCCGTTTCGGATCTACCGCTAACATTTCAGGCCAGCGATGGCTATTGGATGACGCAAAGCTACGAGCCGCCACGACATGTGTGACATCCGCCGGTAAAGTTCTTGACATGAAGTATGCGTCTACAGTTCTAGATCTGATTGGCAACACGCCACTCGTCAAACTCAATCGCGTGACCGACGGTATCAAAGCCACCGTGTTGGTCAAGCTCGAATATCTGAATCCGGGCGGATCCATCAAGGATCGCATCTCCCTGAAAATGGTTGAGCGTGCAGAGCAAAGCGGTGAGTTGAAGGCCGGCGGAACCATTGTCGAACCTACCAGTGGCAACACCGGTGTCGGGTTGGCAATGGTTGGACAGCTAAAAGGCTACAAGACCATCTTCGTCACCCCCGACAAGGTCGGCGAGGAAAAACGTGACGTACTGCGTGCCTATGGCGCCGAAGTCGTCGTGACGCCGACCGCAGTTGCCCCGGAATCCCCAGAATCCTACTACGGTGTTTCGGATCGTCTGGTCCGCGAGATCGATGGCGCCTATAAGCCAGACCAGTTCTCCAATCCCGGAGCCCCGGAAAGCCACTTCGAGTCGACCGGCCCGGAAATCTGGAACGATACCGACGGCAAGCTCACCCACGTGGTGATCGGCGCGGGCACCGGCGGCACCATCACCGGTACCGGGCGCTACCTCAAAAAGATCTCCGCCGACCGTGCGGGCGGTCCGGTTAGGGTCATCGCCGCGGACCCGGATGGTTCGGTCTACTCCGGCGGCACCGGCCGCCCATATTTCGTAGAAGGCGTCGGCGAGGACATGTGGCCGGGCAACTACGATCCTGCGGTGCCCGACGTCGTCGAAGCAGTCAACGACGCTGAATCCTTCGAAATGACTCGCCGGCTGGCTCGCGAGGAGGGCCTGCTGCTAGGCGGCTCTTCAGGGATGGCCATCGTGGCAGCGTTGCGCGTAGCCAAGGATCTGAGCGAAGACGACGTCGTGGTGGTCATCGCGCCCGATGGCGGCCGAGGCTATCTGGCGAAGATCTTCAACGACTCCTGGATGCTCACCCAAGGCTTCACCGGCGATGCGGACTCCGAATTATCGAGCATTGCCCGCGCGCTAGCCACGCAGCCACAGCCGACCGTTGCTCCCGAAACCACCTTGGCTCAGGCCGCCAAGGCGCTGCGCGAGTCGGGTGCTGAGGCGCTGATCGTGGCCACCGGCCAGCTGCCCGCCCGGATTGGCGAAATTCGTGGGGTACTCGGCGCGGCAGCCATCACCGACGCGCTCTTGGCCGGCGCTCAGGCCACCAGCACGCTGGCGGACCTTGCGCAGCTGCCGATTCCGCTGCTCGGCGTGGGCGAAGAAGTCGCCCGGGCCCAAGAAATGCTGGCAACGCACCCGGCGGTATTGCTGACGCAAGGCGGAGACGTAGTCGCCGCATTGTCCGCGTCGGACCTGCTGGCCTACGTCACCCGCTAAAGAATTCCATCACAAGGACAGGAACGTCATGACCGAAAATACTCAGGGATCAAATACTCGTTTCGTACACGCTGGTCAGGAATTTGAACCGGTGACCGGCGCTGTTGTACCACCGCTGCACTTCTCCTCGACCTATGCGCAGGAAGCGATCGGCAAATTGCGCAACGGTTATGAATATGGCCGCGGCACCAACCCAACCCGCGACTCGCTCCAGACGCAGCTGGCCGGCGCAGAATTCGGCAAACACGCGTTTTCCTTCAGCTCGGGCCTGGCTGCAGAGGATTCCTTGATCCGCGCGATCCTGCGCCCGGGGGACCACATCGTGCTGGGCAACGACGCCTATGGCGGCACCTTCCGCCTGATCGACCGCGTGCTCGGGGCCTGGGGCATCGGGAACACCCCGGTAGACATGTCCGATGAGCGAGCCTTGACCGCCGCGATCGAGAAGAACAAGGCGAAGCTTGTCTGGGTCGAGACCCCGTCGAACCCGATGATGAAGATCACCGACATCGCCAAGGTAGCCCAGATCGCCCACGCAGCCGGCGCGCTGCTGGTCGTGGACAACACCTTCGCCAGCCCCTTCCTGCAGCAGCCGCTGACCTTGGGCGCAGATATCGTGGTGCACTCCACCACCAAGTACATCGGCGGACACTCCGATGTTGTTGGCGGAGCGGTCATCGTGAACGACGACGAGCTGGCCGAGAAGATCGGCTTCATCCAGTTCGCCGTAGGTGCCGTATCCGGCCCGATGGATGCCTTCCTGACCACCCGTGGTTTGAAGACCCTCGGTGTGCGCATGCGCACCCATAGCGAGAACGCGGCCCAGGTTGCTTCGTGGCTGCGCGAACGCAAGGAAGTGGAGCGCGTGCTCTACCCAGGCTTCGAAGACCACGCCGGCCATGAGATCGCAAAGAAGCAGATGAGTGGATTTGGCGGCATGGTGTCCGTGCAGTTCTCCGGTGGCGAAGCCGCTGCCCGGAAGATTGCCGAAAGCACTAGGCTCTTCACTCTGGCCGAGTCCCTTGGCGGCATCGAATCGCTGATGAACTACCCATCGGAGATGACTCACGCTTCGGTCAAGGGCACCGAACTGGCCGTTCCGGTGAACTTGCTTCGCCTCTCGGTAGGTATCGAAGATACCGCCGACTTGATCGATGACCTGGAGCGCGCTTTCACGGCGCTGTAGGCAGAAAAACGCTGCGGGACTCGTAACCACATAGGTTGCGAGTCCCGCAGCGTTTAAGCGGTTGGGCCCTCGACTATTTTCGTTTGGGCTTCGGCGAGACGCGCTTGAAATACTTGATGCTTGCAGGCGTCCACATCAGCAGCACAGCGACCAGCACCACGGCCGCAAGAATCGCATAGCGTCCCATGCGCAGCAGGGTAGGCAGCGCTGCAATCAACCCGATCCAAGTCAATTGGGCACGCGCTGACCGTTCGCCCTTCCACAGCCGGATGGCCAATAGGCAGAACGCAATGCCGGCTACGGCCAGCAGCGCTACGAGGGCCAGCGGACCAAAGTCCAGGGATTGACCAGTCCAGGTGTCGAAGAATAAATTCGCTGCGAAGCCCAGAAAGAGCACGCCGGCCAAAATCCAAACGAACCGAGAAATGCGCAATGCACCGGGGGTTGGTACGTCTGTAAGCGTGGGGTTCGCGGGCTTTTTCACGTCTTCCAGCCTAGCGTTACAGAGCTGGTTTTGGGTCTTCTGAATCGCGGTGCCCGAACTCACACGGCTCCCACCCTGACAAATGAGCCCTTATGTCGATAGTATTAGGTGTTCGCGAACATCAGGGTTTCCTTGCATCTCGCCCAATTTTTGAGGCTAGAGCCTTCTCGTGTTGTATTTCTTCCGCCAAGTGTGAGCGCGGTTTTTATGTCATAGGGGAGCGCTTGATGAGCGTGAGTAGTTTTCTTACTGTGTAGCCTATGCGTCGTTCTTTCATTTGGGGACGGGTAGGCCTTCCCCAAACGAATGAGGTAATTCTTCGTGTCATCTGACATGCCCGTAAACACCAATGACGAAAAGACCACCGAAGAGCCGACTGTGCTCTTTAGCGAACTTGGTCTTGACGCCCGAGTGCTTGCTGCACTGGCCGACCTAGGCTACGAGAAGCCATCGCCAATCCAGGCCGCCACCATCCCACTGCTTCTTGAAGGCCGTGACGTTGTTGGTTTGGCTCAGACCGGTACCGGTAAGACCGCTGCGTTCGCGCTGCCGGCTCTGTCCCGCATGGCCGAGCTTGCTGACCTCAACGGTCCAGCTCGCACCCCACAGATCTTGGTTCTGGCTCCAACTCGCGAGCTGGCACTACAGGTTGCTGAGGCTTTCACTTCTTACGCTAAGTACCTCAGCGACTTCACCGTCCTGCCGGTATACGGTGGCTCCCCATACGGCCCACAGCTCAACGGCCTGCGCCGCGGTGCACAGGTTGTTGTCGGTACCCCAGGTCGCGTTATCGACCACATCAACAAGGGTTCCCTGGACCTGTCCAACCTCCAGTACGTGGTACTGGATGAGGCCGACGAAATGCTGCGCATGGGCTTCGCCGAAGAGGTCGACAAGATCTTGGAGTCGACTCCAAAGGACAAGCAGGTTGCACTGTTCTCGGCAACCATGCCACGCACCATCCGTCGTATCGCTGCGGAATACCTGCGTAACCCACAGGAAGTTTCCGTCAAGTCGAACACCTCGACCGGTACGAACATCACCCAGCGTTACCTGCAGGTCATGGGTGCCCACAAGCTGGACGCCATGACTCGCATCCTGGAATCCGAGCCATTTGAAGGCGTTATCGCCTTCGTGCGTACCAAGATGGCTACCGAAGATCTTGCCGACAAGCTGAAGGCCCGGGGCTTTACCGCTGCCGCCATCAACGGTGACATCCCACAGCAGCAGCGTGAGCGCACCGTCGAGAACCTGCGTTCGGGCAAGATCGATATCTTGGTCGCAACCGACGTGGCCGCTCGTGGACTTGACGTGGAGCGCATCTCCCACGTCATCAACTACGACATCCCACACGACACCGAGTCCTACGTACACCGCATTGGCCGTACCGGCCGTGCAGGCCGTACGGGTGACGCAATCCTCTTCATGACCCCGCGCGAGAAGTACCTGCTGCGTGCCATCGAGAAGGCTACCCGCCAGCCGGTGACTCAGATGCAGCTTCCTTCCCTGGACACGGTCAACGACCGTCGTATCCAGCGCTTCACCGATCGCATCGATCAGACCATCAGCGGTCAGGATCTGACGACCTTCCGTGAAATCGTCGAGCGTTTCGCTGCTGAGCACGAAGACCTGGATCAGCTGGAAATCGCTGCCGCACTGGCACTGATGGCTCAGGGCGGTCGTCCATTGCTGATGACCGAACCAGTCATTCCACCATCGAAGAAGGCCCGTATGGACCGCGAAGGTGGCCGTGAGGGTGGTCGTGACGGCGGCGCCCGTCGCGAACCACGTGAGCGCGGTGCACGCAAGACTGCAGCTGAGGGCAACGCTATGTACCGTCTGGCCGTTGGCCGTCGTAACCGCGTTCAGCCAGGCTCGATCGTCGGCGCACTGGCAAACGAAGGTGGCTTCGACTCCTCCGAAATCGGTGGCATTGATATCCGTTCGGATCACACCCTGGTCGAATTGCCAGCAGAGCTGAGCAAGGACCAGTGGCGTGCACTGTCCAAGACACGCATCGGCGGCGAAGCTATCGAATTGGAGCTCGACAACGGTCGCAGCCCAGCTGAAGACTCCGATCGCGGTGGCTACGGCGACCGGAAGCGCTCCGGTGGCTTTGGCGGCGGACGCGGCGGCTTCGGCGGCGGCGGACGCGGTGGCGAAAAGCGCGGCGGTTTCGGCGGCGGTGGCGGACGCGGCGGCAAGAGCCGTTTCGGCGAATCAGGCCGTAGCGGCGGACGTCGGGACTACTAAGCACTAGAATTGAAGGCACCCTCTTGAGCCGTGAAAACGGCTCGGGAGGGTGCTTTGATTTAACCCTGATACTTCTAGAGAGTAATGCTTCGACTCTCAGCTAGTTGGCCACCGAGCCGCTTACCGCCGTCGAGGCTGCACTACCCTTGCTGTCCGACAAACAGTCGTTGGATATCGGGCCAAAGATCTCGCTCATTTGGCAATGATTGCAGGCCAGGCTTCGCTGTGCTGGTGCAGCGATGCAAGAGCCCACTCGAAGACCGCTAGCAGCATGTAGGTGCCGATAGCGCATGCATGCTGGGCAGAGTAAAGGCTTCTGGGTTGTTTACTCTTGCTGATGCTGCGGAAGGTGAATCACCGGGGGCGCATAGTCCCGGACCACTCCCGTCGCTGGTGGCGCCAAGGAGCGGTAGGTCCGTCCGTCTCCGGTGTCGATCACGATGGAATGGGGCAGATACGGATCCACTTTTTCATACCAGCCCGGCAGTTCCTTCGCTTTATTGCAGAAGGAGCAGCGGAGCGAAGAATTGTGGACCGTGGTCGGCCCATTGAGGTGTCGTTGGACCACGTGGTCGATTTCTTCCGGGACTCCGTTGCAGTAGGGGGTTTGGCAGTGCACGTCGCGGATTCGGATGAATTCTTTGAGTCCTTCGGGGAATTCGCGGGCTTTGGAGTCCATGGCGATGAGGTCTTGATTCCCTGGGGCGGTGTAGATTCGTTGGATTTCGGGGAAGGTGCAGATCCGTCGGTTGAGTTCGTCATCGTGGACGGTGAGGTGGAAGGGGTCTTTGAGGTCTACTCGGGCTCCGGCGACTAGTTCGCGGGCGTATTGCGCGGGGAGCATTCCGTAGCCTGGCAGGTTTGCTGGTTCCCGGTCGCCGAGGAATAGTGCTTTGTCGGTCATGATGAGCTTGACGTCCAGGAACAGCGGGATTTTGGGTGGGAATCCGTCGAGTTGGCTGCAGATGAGCATGTCTGCTTGGAGTTGTTTTTTGGTGCGGGGGTCTTGGCCGGTGCGGTGGATTGCTTTGGCGCGGTCTTTAATGGATTTGGCTAGTGCGGTGCCCTCGATGAGGGGGAGTTTCGCGCTGAGCAGGACGCAATTTTTGCCTTTGCGGAAGTGGACGTGGCGATTGGCGGCTTCGTCTTCGGCTTGGATGGCTTTTTCGCTGCTTTGGAAGCGTTCGGTGAATTTGCGGACGGTGTCGGTGATGGCGTTGAGGCCGAGGTGGGTGAACATGTCCGGGTGGGTGGCGAAGAGGGCGTCGAATTCGCGGCGGGGGTTGGTGTCGATTTCTTGGAGTGGCGCGGTGATGGCGAGTATTTGTCGCTCGGTGAGGTCCCCTTGTTCGAAGGCGTGGGCCAGGTGTGGGGTGTCTTCGTTGAGGATGCGGCAGGAGGTGAGGTAGCTGCAGGCGCCGTGGGTGGATTGGCGGCGGTTGATGGCGATGGCTGCGGCGGCTCCGCGTTCGCTGCGGTCGATATGGATGCCGCGGTCTTCGTGGGCGCGGACGACTTCTTTTTCGTAGTGGTAGGCGAGTTTGGCTTGGGCTGCGCTGCAGCTGGCTTTGAGGCGTTCCAGGTCGTCGATGCTCTGGGTGAGGGTGGCTCTGTCGCGGTGCTGCAAGGTGGTGGCGAGGCGGGTGTTGAGGTCTTCGATGAAGGGCATGGGGGTGTCCAGGACGCCTGGGGTGGGTGGCCTGGTTGGGGGCTGGGTTTCGAAGTCTTTGTTGGCTTCGTTCTGTTCTTCGAACATGTTTCCACTGTACGGGGTGGTTGGGACGGTTTGGGGTGGTGTTTACCAACTGTGGACTAGTGGAAATTTACCTGGTCGAGCGCTTGTGGATAACGTTAATGAAGAGTCGCAGGCAGTGGCGTTAACGCCGTTGATTGACTCGACAAGAATTGCCCGTTAACGGGCAAGAGGTCGGTGCCCGGGCTGTGTGCAACGAGGACTGTGGCCCGTGCGCAGTTTTCGAAAATGTTTTTGGGAAGCAAAAAGGGAGAAAATCTGTTTACAGATTTTCTCCCTTTTATCCGAGCCCCCTGCCGGAATCGATCCGGCGACCTCGTTCTTACCAAGAACGCGCTCTACCACTGAGCTAAGGGGGCAACAGGTAAATACTTTACACACAATTTTTGTGTTTTCAAAATCAGGGGCAGGTAAGTGCTCGACCTCACAAAATACGCGCTCAGTAGGGGTTCTGCGTATTTCCGAGCGGGAGATGAGGCGCCGTGCGGCAATGGCGCATCTGGCGAGCGGTGACGGTTGCCGCCCTGGCCGACTGGGTTGAGTAGACCGAAAGTGATTCGAAGGAAAGAGCTTCGGACCTGTATCTGCGGTAGGTAGCTTGGAGTGAGTAGCGTCACGGGTAGGTTTTTTCTTGAGAGGTGTTGAAAGTCCAGGATTCAGGAATAGGAATAGTGATTCCGACTTGGGGCTTTGTGAAAATTTGGCATTCGGTTCACGTGGGGTTGGTCCGATTTTTCTTTGCTGAGAAATCCGTGTAAAGTATTTACCTGTTGCCCCCTTAGCTCAGTGGTAGAGCGCGTTCTTGGTAAGAACGAGGTCGCCGGATCGATTCCGGCAGGGGGCTCTGAGTGGGAAGTCTTCTTGGCTTCTACAGGATGATTTCCCACTTGTGGCGGCGTAGCTCAGCTGGTTAGAGCGCACGACTCATAATCGTGAGGTCCCGGGATCGAGTCCCGGCGCCGCTACCGACAAAAGCCTCGAAAACTTTCTAAGTTTTCGAGGCTTTCTTCGTTCTCTAACGCTTTTCCATATTGCCAGTCGTGTTCGACGAGGATTTCAGCGCCAACGCGCGGACCTGCTCAAGCAAGTCTTCATCAAATGGTTCACCAGTAGCGGGGTCTCCCGCATTCGCATCGTGCCCATGCACGGCGGTATGAAGCCGTTGCATCTGGAAATCAAGTTTTTCGGCTGCGCCGGCCGCTTCCGTCAGTTCCTCGACCAAATGCTTAGGCACGGAGCCTTCGTACTTGTAGAAAATCTTGTGTTCCAAAGTGGCCCAGAAATCTTGGGCGATGGTGCGAATCTGTACCTCGACAATCACCGGGACTGGCCCTTCCGACAGGAATACCGGAATCTCCAAGATTAAGTGCAAGCTTTTATACCCGTTAGGTTTCGGGTTCTTGATGTAGTCCTTGATCTGAAGCACCTTCAAATCGTTCTGCGACGTGAGCGTATGAAGGATCTTATAGGTGTCCTTGATGAAGCTACAGGTAATTCGAATCCCCGCAATATCGGTAATATTTGCTCGGATTGACGGAAGAGCCGGATCGATGCCGCGCTTAACAACTTTTCGGAGAATGCTCTCCGGGGATTTCACCCGAGAGGTGACATGCTCGATCGGGTTGTACTTATGCAAGTACAAGAATTCCTCGCGCAGGATCGAAACCTTGGTCAAAACTTCGTCCGCGGCGAAGCGGTATTCCATCATGAACTTGGGGAGCGACTGTCGAAGAGACAACGCGAAGTCATAGGCTAGCGGTCCGTCACCACCACCGGAATTGCTGATCGGAGTAGGTAGGACGGCGTGATGATCTTCTGAATGGGGAGAAATTTTGGCCACCTCTGCATAAAGTAGTAGGCCCGGGGGCATACCAATATTTCGTCAACTTCTTCCACGATAATCCTGTCCTCTAAGAATTGGGCATGAACTAGATACATGTTGGGAGTGCATCTTCATGGTGTTTAACGCTCTAACGTTGAGTGCAGGACTTTTTGAAAGGGTCGGATGATTCTCGAACGTGAAAACCGGCAGCTCTGTCACGGGATTAGTTTTTCGCAAAATGAGCCAGCTCCAATGCTGCGACTTCGCCGAGGCGAAGAGTGGATCAATGAACCACTACGTGAGAACCGATCGATCACGCTGAGCGTGGGGGAGACGAAGTTCTGCCTTGGATATGTGAGCATGCGCGCCGATGGTTCACGCAGCCTTCATACCTGCCCGAAGCTCAAGGGTCTGAATACCGGTACTCAATGCGACGGTTGCCGAAGATTGGACCAAAGCAAATTCATGCACCAATTTCACAAGACCGGCGAAGCGCCTGAGGGATTGCGCAAATACCTGGAACAACCGCATTTCCTCTACGTCGCAAGCTTCGCCCAAGGGGCCACCAAGGTTGGAACGACCTCGACGCAGAGCAAATGGGCGCGGTTGGCGCAACAGGGGGCGGTATCAGCGCGCTACGTCGCACGGGCCGTGGATGGCGCAGCGATCCGCGTGCTGGAAGATCTTGTCACCGAACATGTGGGTCTGAAACAACAAATTCGACAAAAATCCAAGGTAAAAGGACTGACTTCTTGGGAAATGGATGCCGCGAGTTTGGACGCTGCGAATGCAACGGCCGCGCAACGCACGCAAGCCTTCCTCAAATCCCAGGGCGATTTGTCGGCCTATGGCGTGGAATTGCTGGATCAGCAGTGGGAGCAACCGTCATTTGCGCGAGAAGTGATCCGCGCGTGGGATGCGAAGTCCATCCATCCATGGGCCGGAGCGGTTCCGGGCAGCGAATTGAATCTGCGTATCCGCGGGGTGCTTGGCCAGACGATCCTCGTGGACAGCGGCGCGGAGACAACCTTTCGATTGCTAGATGCTGCAGAACTGAAGACGCGTGTGGTGAGCGTGAAAGAGCAGCGAGGCGAGTTCTTCGAAGAGCAATCGCCACTGTTCTGAGTCTCACGGGCGATTTCGCTTCACGCTGGGCGCTGCGGGGCGCACTCTGAACTAAACTGGATGCCATGACCAACACTCCATGGGAAGCGGCCTCTCCGCGTTACAAGAAGCTTGTGTTCACCGCCATGGGTGTAATGGGCTTTGGAATCATTCTGGCAATCATCGGGTCGAACATTCCTTCGTTGCCGCTGGTCTACACCGCAATCTGCATTATGGTCGTTGGCATGCTGTGCCACATTGTGGCGCTGGCGGTTCGTGCCCGGGACACCCGCAACTGGCGCATCGCCAATGGCCTGGCTACCCCGCGCGCCAAGAAGAAAAAGTAACCAGGTCACCAAAAGCCACTTACAACGTTCAGGAGAACCAATGGGTATCAACCCTGACCTCGTGGGGCGTATTTACCCCGCTGGTGCGTCCTATCAGGTAGGACGCGAGAAGATTCGCGAATTCGCTACGGCAACCAAGGCAAGCTCCCCGGCGCACTTCGAGGTGAGCGCGGCCCGCGATCTGGGTTACGCGGACCTGGTTGCCCCGCCAACCTTCGCAATCATCATCGCGCAGCGTGCCGATGCCCAGCTCATCGCGGATCCGGCTTCGGGGATCGACTTCTCCCGCGTAGTGCATGCCGATCAGCGGTTCACCCACCACCGCCCGATCGTTGCCGGCGACGAATTGCTCGCCGAACTCTACGTGGACCAGGTCCGCGAAATGGGTGCCGGAGCGATGATTACCACCCGCTCGGAAATCACCACCGTGGACGGCGAGAAGGTCGCCACCACCACTTCATCGCTACTGGTAAGAGCAGAGGACTAGGCCATGATCGAATTCTCCACCCTGGAAAAGGGCCAGGTCATCGGTTCGAAGACGGTTAGCGTAAACCGCGGCGATCTGGTGCGCTATGCAGGGGCCTCGGGGGACTTCAACCCGATCCACTACAACGAGCGTTTCGCCAAGGAAGTCGAGCTTCCCTCGGTGATCGCCCACGGAATGTTCACCATGGGTTCGGTGATCGAACTGGTCAGCGAATGGGTCGGAAACCCCGGCGCGATCCTGGACTACCAAACCCGCTTCACCAAGCCGGTCATCGTCGAGGATCCAGCGGGCAGCAACCCGAGCGACGCGGCGGGCACCGCCATCGACATCGAAGGCAAGATCGGCGCGTTGGACGAAGAAGCACGCACCGCGCGCGTGGACTTGACGGTATCGGCGAACGGAACCAAGGTGCTGATGAAGTGCCAGGCCGTGGTGCAGCTCTGAACAAGCACCCCATAGGCGAGGCGCCCGGCGCGGTAACCGCCTGGCGCAATTCGCTGATGGCGGCCTACCTGGCCAGCGGACTGCTGATCTCGGCCTTGGTTTCCAGGCTGCCGGCGGTGCGCGATGCGCTGGAGCTGGATCACGCGAACGTCGGTTTGCTGCTGCTTTGCCTCAGCGCCGGTTCCTTCCTTTCGGTAGCCCTCTCGGGGCAGGCAGTTCTGCGTTTTGGAGCCACCAATGTCATGCGCGGCGCGGCGAGCATAGCTGGCAGTTCGCTGCTGCTGGTCGGGGTCAGCTCCGGGGCGTTGGGCTCCACCTGGCTGACCGGAGCGTTCCTCTTCACCCAGGGCCTGGGGACCGCCTCGTGGAATGTCGCCTCCAATGTGCAGGGCGCGGCCATGGAGCGGGCGCTGGGCAAAAGCGTCATGCCAGCCCTGCACGGCTTCTTCTCCATCGGCACCGTGCTCGGCGCCGGCATCGGGGCCGGGGCTGCCGCGCTGGGCCTTCCCCTGCAATACCATTACGGCGCGATGGGCCTGCTCATCGTGGGCACGGTGCTCTGCAGCGCACGGTACTTCGGCGAGGACTTCGCCAGGACTGCGCGCACCGGCTCCGGGCCCTCGCTGAAGGCGGCGTGGAAAGAACCGCAGACGGTGCTGCTCGGCGTGCTGGTGCTGGGCATGGCCCTGGCCGAAGGTGCGGCCGGCGACTGGGTGGCCCTCGCGCTGGCCGACGGCTACCAAAGCAGCGCAGCGGTCGGCGCCATAGGCTACGGCGTGTTCGTGAGCACCATGACCCTGACCCGGTTGCTGTCCGGGGATCTGATCCTGCGGCTGGGCCGCGTGCGGATGATTCAAGCCAGCGCGATCGCCGCGCTGGCGGGCGTGCTGCTCTTCGCCTTCGGCGGCAGTTTGCCGCTGGCCTTCATCGGCCTGGCGGTGTGGGGGATGGGCGTCGCGCTGACTTTCCCGCTGGCGATGAGCGCCGCCTCGGACGATCCGCTGCATGCGGCCACCCGAGTAGCGGTGGTCTCCACCATCGGCTATGGCGCCTTCCTCGGCGGCCCGCCCCTGCTGGGGCTCCTGGCCGGGGTGATCGGGCTGCTGCCGGCGCTGGGAAGCATCTCGATTCTGGTGGTGCTCGCCTTCTGCCTTTCCTCCAATATGGCAGGGTACCGTCCCTCCGAGCGCAGCTAGCACACGTAACTATCCGAAAGTAGGAGCATGCTGAAGAATTTGACGACATCGCAGGTCGGCGGCCCGGCCCAGCGGCTGGTTCGGGCCACCACCGAAGCGGAACTGATTACCGCCATCGCCGGCGCCGACGCCGCCGGGCAGAGCATGCTGCTCATCGGCGGCGGCTCGAATCTGGTCATCTCCGATGCTGGATTCCCCGGAACCGCCATCCAGATCGCCACCCGCGGGGTGCGCGTGGAAGAGCAGACCGAGGACACCGCGTTGCTGCGCGTGGCAGCCGGCGAGAACTGGGATGCCACCGTGGAATACAGCCTTGTCGAATCGCTCAGCGGCTTGGAAGCGCTTTCTGGCATTCCGGGCTGCGCCGGGGCCACCCCGGTGCAAAATGTGGGGGCCTATGGCGCCGATATTTCACAGACCCTGGAATGGGCGCGGCTCTACGACCGGAACACTGGCGAGCAGCTCACCATGGACAACGCGCAGCTGGACTTCGGCTATCGCGACTCGCTGATCAAGCGAACTTCCGCGAACGGATCGCCGCGCTATGTGGTGCTGGAAGCCGGCTTCCGGTTGCGGCGCACCGAGAGCTCTGCGCCGATCCGCTATGCGGAACTTGCCAAGCGGCTCGGCGTCGGGGCCGGCGACAGCGCGCCAGCGGCGCTGGTGCGCCAGAGCGTGCTGGAGCTGCGCGGCTCCAAGGCCATGGTGTACGACCAGAACGACCCCGATTCGCACTCCACCGGGTCCTTCTTCACGAACCCGATCGTCCCGGCCGCGGCGCTGACGCGGCTGCCGGAGAACGCACCTAATTACCCGGTGACCGAGGCGGGCCTGGTGAAGCTGTCGGCGGCCTGGCTGATCGATCAGGCAGGCTTTTCCAAGGGCTTCGGGCTTCAGGGCACCGCGGGCTACGCGCTGGCAGGCGGCCGGGCGGCGCTCTCCACCAAGCACACCCTGGCGATCACCAACCGCGGAGGGGCCAGCGCAGAGGATCTGCTGACCATCGCCCGCGCGGTGCGCGAAGGGGTCCACGAGCGATTTGGCATCACGCTGGTCAACGAACCGCTGCTGATCGGCCTGGCGCTCTAGATAGCGCGCAAAAGCCCCTTCGAACGAAAAGTTCGAAGGGGCTTTGACTTGTGCTTAGAGGCGGCCCTGGGCGATGGCCAGCATGCGGCGCAGCGGCTCGGCGGCGCCCCAGAGCAGCTGGTCGCCGACGGTGAATGCCGAGATGTACTGTGGACCCATTTCCAGCTTGCGGATGCGGCCCACCGGAATGTCCAGGGTGCCCGAGGCGGCGACCGGGGTCAGCGCGTCGACCGTGGCTTCCTTGGTGTTCGGGATGACCTTTGCCCATTCGTTGTCCCCCGCCAGCAAGGACTCGATCTCGGAGACCGGCAGGTCCTCCTTAAGCTTCAGAGTCAGCGCCTGGGAGTGCGAGCGCATCGCGCCGATGCGCACGCACAGCCCGTCCACCATAATGTGCTTTTCGCCGCTGGTCTGCAGGATCTTATTGGTCTCGACCCCTGCCTTCCACTCTTCCTTGGACTGGCCATTGCCCAGGTCCGCATCGATCCACGGGATCAGCGAGCCGGCCAGCGGGACGCCGAACTGGGTGGCGTCCAGCCCACCGCGCTGCGCGGCGAGGACCTTGCGGTCGATCTCCAGGATGGCCGAGGCAGGGTCCTGGAGCTCGGAGGCGACGTGCTCGTTGAGGTGGCCGAACTGGGTGAGCAGCTCGCGCATATGGCGGGCGCCGCCGCCGGAAGCTGCCTGGTAGGTCATGGAGGTGCCCCATTCGACCAGGTTGTTCTTGAACAGCCCGCCCAGTCCCATGAGCATGCACGAGACGGTGCAGTTGCCGCCGACGAAGTCCTTGACTCCGGCGAGAAGCGAATGGTCGATCACGCTGCGGTTCACCGGGTCCAGCACGATCACCGAGTCATCGTTCATGCGCAGCGTGGAGGCGGCGTCGATCCACAGCCCGTCCCAGCCGGCCCTGCGCAGTTCGCTGTGGACCTTGGAGGTGTAGTCCCCGCCCTGCGCGGTGACGATAATGGGCAGCTTGGCCAGGGTTTCAAGATCGTAGGCGTCCTGCAGCGCGCCGGCGCCTTCGGCGAAGGCCGGGGCTGCGCCGCCGGCGTTCGAGGTCGAGAAAAAGACCGGGTCGAGCTGCGCGAAGTCGCCCTCGTCGAGCATGCGCTGCATCAGCACGGAACCAACCATGCCACGGTAACCAACAAATCCAACAGATGAAGTCATATCTCCATGGTAGGGCGCGCGCTGGTTCTTGGCCGGGTTCGTTACAGCAGTTAAAGCAGAATCACACCCGAGGCCCAGCAGGGATCGAGTGTGATTCGTGGAAGCCGAAGAGTTACTTTTCCTCCAGCAGCTTCTTGCGATTGTTGATGGCCCACATCGCGCCGAAGATGAACAGCTGGGTGGGGACCAGCAGCATGATCAGCCCGAAGACCTTGCTGCCGCTGAGCACCATGAAGAAGCCCAAGCCCGCCACCACCAGTGCCAGCAGGGGGAAGAGCATGTAGCCGAGGATGAACAGCGCCTCGGAATGCCTCTTGAGCTCGCCAAGATATTTTTTCACGTTGGTTAGTCCTTTTCGCGGGTCCAAGATTCGAAGCGGTAGCCAATACCGCTCTTTGAGCTGTGCCATGCCCCGGCCGGGTCGGCCGCGGAGAGTTTAAAATCGTCGGTGAGCGCAGGGGCTTTGGTATCGCCCTCGGGGCTCAGCGCAAGCCGGGTAATCACCGCAACGTCGAGCAGGCTCAGCGCCGCGGCGTAGAGCTGTCCGCCGCCGATGATCCAGATCTCTTCGCTGCCCGGGCTCTGCCGGGCGAGATCCAGCGCTTCGCTCAGGTCGCCGGCCGGGATTCCGCCGTCGGCGCGCAGCTGCTCGTGGGCGCGGGAGGTCAGCACGATATTGCTGCGCCCGGGCAGCGGGCGGAACTTGGCCGGGAAGGATTCCCAGGTGTTGCGCCCCATGATCACAGGGTGCCCGGCGGTGACGCGCTTGAAATGGGCGAGATCCTCTGGCACATGCCAGGGCATGGTGCCTGCGGCGCCGATGATCGAGTTGGCTCCCTGCGCCCAGATCGCGCCGATCATCGGCTGCTGGCCGGTGGCGTGCCGTGGACTCATACGGCGACGGCCCCCTTGATGGTCGGGTGATGCTGGTAATCCTTGAGCACGAAATCTTCCAGCGTGTAGTCGAAGATCGACGCCGGCTTGGAAGCGAATTCAAGCTTCGGGTAGGGGTAGGGATCGCGGCTAAGCTGTTCGCGGACCTGCTCCAGATGATTGGTGTAGATGTGGGTGTCGCCGCCGGTCCAGATGAATTCGCCCGGCTCCAGGTCGAGCTGCTGGGCGACCATCAGCGTCAGCAGCGCGTAGGAAGCGATGTTGAAGGGAACGCCGAGGAACATGTCGGCGCTGCGCTGGTAGAGCTGGCAGGAGAGCTTGCCCTCGGCGACGTAGAACTGGAAGAACACGTGGCAGGGAGGCAAAGCCATCTTCTGGATTTCGGCGACGTTCCAGGCCGAAACGAGGTGCCGGCGCGAATTGGGGTTGCTGCGCAAGGAGTCGATGACCTGGGAGATCTGGTCGATATGCGCGCCGTCCGGGGTCGGCCAGCTGCGCCACTGCACGCCATAGACCGGGCCGAGCTCGCCGTTTTCATCAGCCCACTCGTTCCAGATGCGCACACCTTGGTCCTGCAGCCATTTCACATTGGATTCGCCGCGCAAGAACCAGAGCAGTTCCGCGGCCACCGATTTGAAATGCACCCGCTTGGTGGTGATCAGCGGGAAGGATTCACTCAGGTCGAAGCGCAGCTGACGGCCGAAAACTGAGCGCGTGCCGGTTCCGGTGCGGTCTTCCTTCGCGGCGCCATGCGCGAGCACGTCGGCCAGCAGGTCTTCGTATGGTGTGGCGATAGTCTGTGAAGTCACCATTCCATCTTAGCTTTTGATGAGCGGTGCGCGGGACCATGCCCGCCCTAGGCGAGCATGTCGTGGTACTCCGGGTAGCGGGCCAGATAATCCTGCACGTAGCTGCATTCGGGCACGATCTTGGCTCCCTCGGCGCGTAGCTCATCGAGCACCATGGTCACCAGCGCGCGGGCGTAGCCGCGGCGGCCGAACTCCTCGTTCACGATCGTATGCTGCAAGGTCACCAGCGACTCCTCGCGGTGGTAGCCGATGAAGCCCACGAAGGTGGACCCATGCCACAGCGAATAGCGCCCGCGTCCCGGATCGTGGTCCAGGCGCAGCCCCTGATGCACAATCTTCTGCACCGGGTGTTCTGGCTGTTGGGCAGTCATGGCTGTTGCCTCCTCGAACGTGACTTCTCTCACCTCTAGTCATAGTCGCATTTGGGGATAGATGCAACGGGTATGAACGAGTTAGTCGTGATAAGGCGCGTGGATTTCCACGGACACGAACTGATGCTTGGCGCCGATCACCTGCTGGGCCACAATCACCCCGCCCGGATCCAGGAATGGATCCTGCGTTGGCAGCACCGCGGCGACCTTCGGCGAGACCCGTGCGCGCAACACCTCGATGATCAGCGGCAGCACCGGGCGGTGCGTGCAGATCACCTGCGAACGCGACTTGCCGACGAGCTTCTCGATGGCGCGTTGGGCCTTGTGCGGCTTGCGATTCGCTTCGTACTCGGTGATGGCTCGAATGGTCTTCAGGTTCAGCGAATGCAAGGCCAGATATGGGGTGACCGTTTGCACGCAGCGGGTCCACGGGGAGGAGGCAACATGTCCCGGACGCCACGCCTCGAGCATGCGCGCCACCGCTTGGGCCTGCCGGCGGCCGGTGGCGGCCAGCGGGCGTTCGCCCTCGGCGCGGGTCCACTTGCCGCGCGGTTTGGCCTTGGCATGGCGCAAGATGATGAATGCCTGGCTCTCCAAGCGCTGCTTGTCATGGGCCTTGAGCAGATCTTCCAGTGGCGCGAGATCCGAGGGATTGGTCAGCAGCGCGGCGGCCTGGGAAGCCGGGACCCAGCGGATTTCATCGCATTCTTCGCCGTCGGGCGCCGCCTGCAAGGAGGCATCCACCTTGGCCGCCCAGTAGTAGACGACCTTGGTTTTGCCCTTGACCGAATAGGCGGTGGCCGCCAGCGGGATGCCGAGGGTCAGCTGCAAGCCGACCTCTTCGCTCAGCTCGCGGACCGCGCATTCGGGGATCGATTCGCCGGCGTCGAGCTTGCCCTTGGGCCAGGACCAATCGTCATAGCGCGGACGGTGGATCAGCAGTACCTGCAGTTCGCCGTTGCGCAGCTGCCAGGGGATCGCCCCGGCCGCGATCACGTCGAATTCGCCCAGGCGAATCTCTTCGGCGTCGCTTGAACGCTGCAGTTCGAACAAGTGCAAGCGCGGATGTTGAGGAGGGGAGGCGGTCACTAGCTGTGCAGTCCGCTCTGTCGGCGCCGGGTGTGCTCTTCCATAAGCCAGAACTGGATATCGGTGAGCGGCTTGCCGTCGGCGTCCTGGTGGTGCCGGGTCCAGTCGCCATCGGAGCCCAAATGCCAGCCCATGGTCGAATCGTCCATGTAGCGCTTGAGCAGATCGATCATGCCGTCGATGTCTTCCTGATTGCGCAGCGAAACCAGGGCCTCCACGCGGCGGTCCAGGTTGCGGTGCATCATATCCGCGCTGCCGATGTAGACCAGCGGGTCGCCGGCGTTTGCGAAGACGAAGACGCGGCTGTGCTCCAGGAAGCGGCCCAGGATCGAGCGGACCCGGATGTTCTCGCTCAATCCGGGCAGCTGCGGGCGCAGCGCGCAAATGCCGCGCACGATCACGTCGACCTTCACACCGGCCTGGCTCGCCCGGTACAGGGCGTCGATAATTGCCTCGTCAACCATCGAATTCACCTTGATGCATACGTGGGCTTCCAGCCCGTTCTGCGCGTTGGCGATTTCCTTCTCGATCAGTTCCAGCAGCCCGGTGCGCACGGTGCGCGGGGCCACCAGCAGCCGGTGGTAGGTCGAACGCGGAGCATAGCCCGAGAGCTGGTTGAACAGCCTGGAAACATCCTCGCCTACGGCTTCATCGCAGGTCAGCAGACCAAAGTCTTCGTAGTAGCGGGCGGTGCGCGGGTGGTAGTTACCGGTGCCGATATGGCAGTAGCGGCGCAGCTTGTCGCCTTCCTTGCGCACCACCAGGGAGAGCTTCGAATGAGTTTTCAGGCCCACAATGCCGTAGACCACGTGCACCCCGGCCTGCTCCAGCTTGCGTGCCCAGGAGATGTTCGCCTGCTCGTCGAAGCGCGCCTTGATTTCCACCAGGGCCAGCACCTGCTTGCCGGCCTCGGCGGCGTCGATCAATGCGTCGACGATCGGCGAGTCGCCGGAGGTGCGGTACAAGGTCTGCTTGATCGCCATGACCTTCGGATCCGCGGCCGCCTGCTCCAGGAATGCCTGCACTGAAGTGGAGAAGGAATCGTAGGGGTGGTGCAGCAAGATATCGCGCCGGCGCACCGCGCCGAAGACATTCGCAGCCTTCGCGGTCTCCGATTCGTTCAGGAAGCGGGAGGTGTGTCCCACATGCTTGGTGTAGTGCAGCTCGGTCCGGTCCAGCGCCGAGATGACGCCGAGCCCGCGCAGATCCAGCGGTGCGGGCAGCCGGAACACCTCGTCTTCCTCGATGTTCAGCTCGCGCACCAGCAATTCGAGCACCTGCGGGTTCACATCGTCGGCGACTTCCAGGCGCACCGGAGGGCCGAAGCGGCGGCGCAGCAATTCTTTCTCCAAAGCCTGGAGCAGATTCTCGGCGTCGTCTTCTTCGACCTCGAGATCCTCATTGCGGGTGACGCGGAAGAAGTGGTGTTCAACGATTTCCATGCCCGGGAACAATAGATCCAGGTGCACGGCGATCAGCGCTTCGAGCGGGATGAACCGCGCGGTGCGCTGCGAGGAGTGCGCGGCCTTGGTGCCGTCGATTCCGACCAGCCGGGCGATGGTGTCGGGGACCTTGAGGCGGGCGAAGAGTTCCTTGCCGGTCAGCGGGTTGCGGACCACTACCGCGAGGTTCAGTGAGAGCCCCGAGATGTAGGGGAAGGGGTGTGCCGGGTCTACGGCAAGCGGGGTGAGCACCGGGAACACCTGGGAAACGAACCAGGAGGAGAGGTGCTGGCGTTCGCTTTCGCCGAGTTCATCCCAGCGGGTAATCCGGATGCCTTCTTTGGCCAGGGCCGGGCGAACCTGCTCGGAGAAGACCAAGGCATGCCGGGTCTGCAGCTCGTGGGCCGAATTCAGCAGCAGTTCGAGCTGGTCGACAGGGTTCATCCCGTTGGCAGCGGGCACCGCCATGCCGGTGGCGATGCGGCGCTTGAGGCCTGCCACGCGCACCATGAAGAACTCGTCGAGATTCGATCCGAAAATGGACAGGAAGTTCACTCGCTCCAGAAGCGGTAGATCCTCGTCCTCGGCGAGTTCCAGAACGCGCGCGTTAAAGTGCAACCAGGACAACTCCCGATCCAAGAATCGTTCGTTGTTGAACCCACCCTCGGGATGCCGAGCCGGCGATTTGGTTGCCGGCTCGATGCGGTCTTCATTCATCTTTGAAGCTGGCACATCGCGTAACTGCGAGGCCGGCTGTTTTGGGGTGGTAGTCATCTACTAACTCGCTTCTTTCTGCAAGTGGAAACCTAGTTGCACCTCATTGGGCTGGCCAGAGATGACTCTCTGGCCGGGCACTTTATGATTCTATCGGCTTCGGGCCGTACATGATGTCCGTGTCCCAAAGCGTGAAGCCCATCGACCGGTAGAGATTGACCGCCGCCTGGTTCTCGGCATCAACGTAGAGCATGACGGCGCCCACGCCCATCTCCAGCAGGTAGTTCACGCCAAGGGCGGTGAGGACTCGGCCCAGGCCCATGCCTTGGGCTTCGGGTACGACCCCGACCACGTACACCTCGCCCAGCGGACGGACCGAGTCTGTGGTTGCCGGGTGGATCTTGGTCCAGTGGAAAGCGATGACCTTTTCCGTGGCGTCGAGAGCCAAGAAGAAGCCCAAGGGATCAAACCAAGCTTCAGCCATCCGCGAATCCAGGTCCGCTAAGGTCAGCGATCCCTGTTCCGGATGGTCGGCGAATGCCGCCGCATTGGCAGCCAGCCAAGCAGGTTCGTCCTCTCCCACGCGGAAGCTGCGAACAGTGCTGCGGCGGTCCAGCTCCGGAATCTCCAATGCCTCGGAGCCTTCGCGGCGAAGCTTGTAAAGTTCACGTACGGTTGACAGGCCGATGCCTTCGGCCAACTTCTTCGCCGCGGGATGCCCGCCGTGCGCCCACGTCTGAATGGTGCTCAGATCCAGCTCTTCGCCGAGGCGCTGCAAGAGTGCCGAACCGACGCCTTGCTGTCGATATTGCGGGTGCACCACAAGTTCCACGACCCAGGAATCGGTCTCCGGTTCGCGTACCGCAGCCACCACGCCGACCAGCGAGGACTCCCCGGGCGCCGCCTGCTGCTCGGCGCGCAGCGAGAAGACCTTGTCCGAGAGATCTTCGGATCCAAGGGCAACCAACGTCTGGTCGCTTAGTGGCGGGTTGCCGTCGGTCTCCTGAGCCGCCGTGGCGAGCTTTCGTACTTCCGCAAGATCGCGTTCTTCCAGCTCACCCTGAGTTTTCTCAATGGACAAAGTAGTTTGTGGCAGTTCGCTCATACCTTCACTTTAGCCCGAGATTCCTTAGAGCTACCAGTAAAGAAAGAAAGTTATATTTCGGTGTAGAAGCGGTAGCCGACATTTCGCACGGTGCCAATCAGTTGTTCATGGTCGGTGCCGAGTTTGGCGCGCAAGCGGCGCACATGGACATCCACGGTGCGCGTTCCGCCGTAGTAGTCGTAGCCCCACACTTCGTGGAGCAGCTGCTCGCGGGTGAAGACTCGTCCCGGGAACTGCGAGAGGTACTTCAGCAGCTCAAATTCCTTGTAGGTCAAATCCAGCATGCGTCGATCGATTCGCGCGGTGTAGCTCAGCTCATCGATGGTCAGCCCGGAGGTATTGTCCGGGACAACTACCTCTGGAGCGGCCGAAAGGATCAGCCGGATACGAGCCTCAAGTTCACCCGGGACCGCGGTGGGCAAAATGAAATCGGAGGCATGCCACGCGGAATTCAAGACGCCCAGACCGCCTTCGCCAATGACCAGCAACAACGGTAAATTGACGGTAGAGTGAATGGTTTGCGCGAGGGCTCGCGCGGAAATCAGTTCGGTGCGCGCATCGAGAATGACCGCTTCGGCGTCGCCGATTTGGCTCAGCGCCTCGGTGTTGGCCGGCAAGCAGCGGTTCTCGTGAAGCAGCAGTTCCAGTGCTGGAAGCACTTCGGCACCGGTGCTTGCATTATTACTCAGGAGCAGTAGGTGCGCCATGATGGAGTTCCTCCTGCCAGTGGTTACGAAAAATTCGTTTTTACGTGTCACAGTATAAAGAAAGAATCAATCAAAGTGCGCATGTGAACGAGCAAGTGCCCGGACTATTACCGATGGGAAATTTAGTTTGCGAATCAAGGTACTGATTAGTGGGCTGCTCGCCGCGGCCTTGTTGGTTGGCGCCGCCAGCCTCAGTTCGCTGGACTTTGCGATGGCAGCTGTCGCCGTGGTGCTGCAACTAGTTTTTGCCTACACTTGGCCACGGATGACTCGTTCGGAGACTCCCTGGACGATCAGCATCATCCTCGCGGTCGCCGCTTTGGCCTCCACCGCGGCAACGTTATTTATGCCGGGAGCAACGCAAACTTCGCATAGCGTTGAGGTCATTGCGGCCGGTGTACTGGTGATTTTCATTACGCAGGTTATGCGCGGCGCCACCGCCGACGGCCGACTGGCTGGAGTGGTTTCCGGAGTCACCGGTTTAGCCATCGTGGCTCAAGGCTCGGGCTGGGCCGCCATGGGTATCGGCGAGGGCGCATTCGGGATCACCGTATTCACGCTCATCGCGCTCGTTGGGGCCGGGGCGATCGCAATCACCCGGTTGCCAGACCGCATCACCTTTCTGCTGGCGCCATTGATCGGCGGGGCACTGGGCGCGGCGGCAAGCGCGTTGACCTTCGGACCCACCTGGTACCAGGCGCTGACCATTGGCGTGCTGGCGGGACTGCTGGTGGGCAGCCTGCGCGCCCTGGCACTGGCCACCCGCAGCGTACGAACGCTATCGGGAGTGCTCGCCTTGGCTAGCGGAATCTTGATCCTGGCCGGAGCGATGAGTTGGTACGCGATGGCTTTGCTGAGCTAATCACGAAATGTGATGCCTGCTTCGTCACGAGTGTCGGAAATACCGAAGTGCTCGGGCTAAGATGTAGGCATGAATGAAAATTACCTTGCACTCGAAATTTTCTTCCTCGCCTTGCTGACCGTTGCAGGTCTGGGCATGGCCGGATTCGCCGGACTTGTAGTAAAGCGTCTCTTCAAGGGGCAGAAGTAGAAGCAGCGCACACAAAAACGTGTGCGCTGTTTCCATTTAACCTGGCAGTTAAGGAGCAGCTAGTCTATGGCTTTTGACATTCCCACGGACCTCACGCCGGAACTCGTACCCTTCTCGTGGCTCATTGGCAGCTGGGCAGGAAACGGACGCCTAGGCGATGGGGAGGAAACGGACCCACACTTTTGGCAGCAGGTCACCTTCCGTGATGTCGGCGCCCCCTATCTGGAATACCGCTCCGAAGCTTGGCTCACCGAAGCCGATGGGACGAAGCTGCGGATCTTAGCCCTGGAAAATGGTTTCTGGTCGCTGGATCGCCAGCAGCAGGACGCGGACGCGGGGCCAGGAATGACCCCGGGTGATATCTTCCCGGCATTGCGCTCGGCAGACGACGTGCAGCGGCTGCACACCACCGAAGGATTCAAAATCCAAGCGCAGATCGTGCAGCCTGGAGGGATCAGCGAACTTTATTACGGGCTGATCGACGGCCCGCGGGTGCACCTGGCAACCGAAGCATTGTTGCGAAGCAAGAATGCGAAGCAGTACGCCTCCTCGACCCGGATGTATGGGCTGGTTGGCGGCGATCTATTTTGGCGTTGGGACGTGTCCTTGGGCAATCAAGATCTCAAGGCTCATGCCTCAGCCGCGCTAAAACGTGTTACTACAGAGGCGATGGATTCCTGAAAATGAGCGAAAACCAGTATCGTTCCGTGCTGCTCAACCGTGCGGCAGCTATCGAGGCATCCGGTGCGGATGCCGGCGTGGCAGCGCATTACGGCGCGCCCACACGCGAGGCCCGCAAACTTTTCCAAGGCCAAGCAATCGCCGACCTGAGCCACCTGGACGTGTTGGAACTTCGTGGCGAAGACCGGCAGAGCTGGTTGAACACGCTCAGCAGCCAGTCGATCACCGGACTGAAGCCGGGGCAGTCCAGCCAGGCGTTGCTGCTTTCGGTGCAGGGGCGCATCGAGCACGAGATGAAGGTACTCATCGACACCGACCGGGTGCTGCTGATCGTCGAGAAGGACTGCGCCGAGCCGCTGCAGAAGTTCCTTGAATCGATGCGGTTCATGCTGCGTGTGGAACTGACAAACCTTTCGAGCACCCATGGCGTGCTCGGCGCGGTGCGTGAGATTCCCACCTGCAACGATCTGGTATGGCGCAATCCTTGGCCGGAAATCAGCACCGGAGGATGGGCCTACTCGCGCGCGGACCACCCGGGTCTGGAGCGCCCATGGTTCTTGCATGTAGTTGAACTTGAGCGCCTGGCAGAAGCTGTCGGGGAAGAAGAACTCGCCGGAACCATGGCGGTTGAATCCCTGCGCATCGCCGCCTGGGAGCCGCGGTTCGGTTTTGAGAACGACGACAAGACCATCCCGCATGAACTGGACTGGCTACGCACCGCGGTGCACATGGACAAGGGCTGCTACAAGGGCCAGGAAACAGTTGCTCGCGTGCACAACATCGGCCATCCACCTCGTCGATTGGTGTTCCTTCACCTAGATGGGTCGATGCACACATTGCCGGCTCCCGGTTCGGAGATCAAGCTCGGTGAACGCACCATCGGCAAACTGACCTCGGCGAGTCTGCACTATGAAGCCGGACCGATTGCGCTGGGCGTGATTAAACGCAATGTGGACCCCGAAGCAGTGCTCAGCGTCGTGGACGGCGAGAGCGTTTACCCGGCCTCGCAGGAAGTCATTGTGGCTACTGACGCCGGACAGACCGCGGGCCGGTTCACCGGTTTCCTGCGCACTCCGCCCACTGCCTAGCAGAGGTAAACAAGCAGCGGTCCGGTACCTCCAGCTGGAGGTACCGGACCGCTGTTCGTTTTGCTCGTGCGGAATTTATCCGAAGAGTACTCGGGCCTCGTTGTAGCGGTCCATCGGAACCCGCTTGAGATTGTTCAGCGCCGCACGCAGCGGGACACGGTTGACCTTGGTGCCGTGGATCGCGACCATGGTGCCCCAGGCCGAATCGGCGACCGAATTCACCGCGGCCATGCCAAGACGCGTGGCCAGCACCCGGTCGAATGCGGTAGGCACACCACCGCGTTGGATGTGGCCCAGCACGGTGGCGCGGGTTTCCAAGCCGGTGTGCTCTTCGATCAGGGGAGCGAGCATTTCGCTGATTCCACCGAGGCGGGCCCGGCCGAAGGTATCCACCCCGCGCACGGAGAAGGCCTCGTCCAGGCCTTCGGGGACGAAGCCCTCGGAGACCACAACCAATGGAGCACGTCCACGTTCGTGGGCTTCGCCCACCCACTGGTAGATCTCTTCCATGGTGGTGGAAACCTCTGGGATCAGGATCGCATGGGCGCCCGAAGCCATGCCTGCGTGCATGGCTATCCAGCCCACGTGCCGCCCCATGACCTCGGCGATCATGCACCGATGGTGAGAGTCCCCGGTAGTTCGCAGCCGGTCGATGGCTTCCACGGCGATCTGATTCGCGGTGTCGAAGCCGAAGGTGTAGTCGGTGGCGTCAAGGTCGTTGTCGATGGTCTTCGGGACGCCAACCACCGGCAGGCCGGCTTCGCAGAGGCGCTGCGCACCGGCGAGGGTTCCCTCGCCGCCGATGGCAATCAAGGCGTCAATATTATTTCGTTTCAGGGTGGCAGCGATATTTTCGGCTCCACCATTTTCTCCCTCAAACGCATTGGTGCGCGAGGTGCCTAAAATGGTTCCGCCCTGCTTGGCGATACCGCGGACGGCGGTGCGGGGAAGCTCGAAGAAGTCTCCTTCCTTGACTCCCTTCCAGCCGTCGCGGAAGCCAACAAATTCGTAGTCGTAGCTTTTGATGCCATTGAGCACCGCACCACGGATCACCGCGTTCAACCCCGGGCAGTCGCCTCCCGAAGTCATGATTCCAATGCGCATTTACCCTCACTTAGTAAGTAGGGAAGACTTCGGATACGCGGCGGATTCCTTGTTGAATGCTGTTGCGGAGTGGGCCGGATATCCGAGGAAAACCCTTCGGACTTCATTCGATTCAGCGCACCATTGAGCATCGAGTTGTATAGGATTCTACGTGGTTAAAACCACAAGAGCGAGTTGTTTGCCACTTGAGGTAGCGAACAACCCGCTCTGCTTCGGATAGAAGCTGGGGGATCAGAACTTGCGCAGCAGCTTCTGCATCACGATGGTGTCATCCTGTGCCGGGATCAGCAGCCAGGCCAGGAGGTAGGCGCCAATGCCGATGACCGGCAGGAGGAACGAGAGCAGCAGCCCGATGCGGACCAAGGTGACATCCCAGCCGAACTTATCTGCGATGCCGCCGGCGATCCCGGCAACCATGCGCGAAGGGCCTCGGCGCAGTGGGATCGAACGGATCTGATTGAAGAAGGTATCCATGAGTGCTCCTAAGAATGTTGAGTGCTAGTCGTTTTGGGATGGTAGTTCGGAGTTCTTGGCGCTGGCTTTGCGTGCCGAGGAGATGCCTGCGAAGATCATCCCCACACCGGCCAGTGCAACTAGCGCGATGAAGAACAACGGGGTATCGAAGTGCCAGTTGAATAGGGTCTGGCTGAGCGTCGCGAGCGCGACCACTACGAGGATCAAGCCAAACACCAACGTACCGGCGGGAAATTTTGCTTCAGATTGCTGATCAGAATTCATGCTGTCCGCTCCTTAGAACGTTGGGGTGACGGTATTGGTTCCAGCCTTCGAGTACTCGGGATCGTACCCAGAGAATACGCCATTGATGACCACTGTCAGCGTGGGGGCATCTTCGGCGAAGTTGCCGGCCGGCTGCGACTCATTTTCGTTGAGCGAAGAGAGGAACAGTCCGTCGGTTTGGATCTGCACCGGGATATTCGAAGGCAGTTCGATATCTACCTTGGAGAAGACCGAGGAAACTTCCACCGTCGTTGGCTCGGTGATAGTGGATAGATGCCGCAGGTCCACCGTAGATTTGCTGAACACCGAGCTGTATTGATTCGAATCAGTCGCGGCGCTCACCGGTTGGCCTTGTGAGCCGCGGAAGTCGTTTCCGCCGAAAATCACCGTCAGAACAAGCAACGGGATTGCAAGTCCGAGCAGCCCGCCACTGGTGCGGTGCGCCAGGGATGCAAAGATGAGCGACAAGCCGACCACGAACAACCCGACGGCAAACGCCGTGCCCCAACCATTGCCGGGCAGCGCGATGGCACCGAGATAATCCGCGGCGAGCACCAACGCAACCGTGAGGATCGTGACGCCGACGATGACCGTGGCAACCCAACCGGGAACGGGAGGCGCATTGCGCTGCTTTTTGTAAGTCTTGGGGAAATGCGGATCCAGATGCGGCACGGGATCATGTGGGACATGACCGAAGCCACGAGGTTCGGGGTCCATGGCGTCCTCCTCAGAGTCTGCGTTGTTCTTATTGGTGTTTGAGCGTGTGGAACCCGGACCGCGCATCGGCTTCGTAGCCGGTGGGGACTGTTCGGGATAAACGGTTGCCTGCGCGCTGAAAGACTGGGCGTGCGGTTCCCGCCAGGGCTTTTCAACGACGGAGCCGGGTGCCGAATCATGGTTCTTGGGAGTACGCCGTGGTTTGGAAGTGCCGGCGAACTTGGTGTCGCGTCGACTGAAGATCACGAAGAGTACTCCGGCGACCACCAGCAGTGGCCACAGGATCGGGGCCACGGTGCTGAGCAGCCATGGAGCGAGGAAGAAGCCAATGACCAGAAATACGAGTGCTCCGGTCAGTGCACTGGTCCACTCCTTGCCGTGCACTGCCCGTTCCACCGGGATCGTGCCCTTAGGGCCGGGCAATAGGCCCCAAGCTAGCCCGTACAGCAGGAAGCCTGCTCCGCCTAGCAAGCTCAAAGCGACGAATACGCCGCGCACCAGCACCACGTCGTAGTTGAAACGCTGTGCAATGCCCGCCGCAACACCGCCCAGCCATTGGGAGTCTTGACGTTCGATACCAATTTTGCGTAACTGGTCGAAAACGTTGCTACGCGAAGAGTTCTCGTTGTCCATGCTTAAATCTTCTCGCGGGTGCATGATTTGCGCTATGAGGGGCTACCCTGATTCTTCCCTAGGGGAGGCCCTGACTTCTGGCCTTGACCCGGTTTTCTGCCCTGGAACGTGCTTGACTTGTCAGTATGGAAAGATCCGAGCAGCGAAACCAGATCGTCCGCAGTGAATCCCGGCTGATCGCCGGGGTGTGCGGCGGTCTTGCTGTGCACCTTGGCATACCGGTGAACTACCTCCGTATCGGATTCTTGGGGCTTACCGCCCTGGGCGGGGTCGGAGTATTGCTCTATGCCTGGTTGTGGGTATTCACCCCAAGTGCCGAGGAATCCAAGGCCGGGGAGTTGCGCTCCTGGGGGACCGGCCCGCGAACACTCGCCGAAGAAATGGGCCGCGTGCAGCAGGGGATTTTTTCCCCGCGCGAGATGAGCGAGAAGCTTGCCTCATGGCGCGAAACCCTCATTGGGGTGGCCTTGCTACTGGTAGCGCTACTGGCTTTAGGGCAGTGGCTCGGGCTGAATATTCGTTGGGATCTCATCTGGCCTACTTTGGGAATCCTTGCCGGTGTCTTGCTCGCCTGGTTGCAGATCGACGGGCAGAGCCTGGACGGTGACCGCAAAGCCAAGGCGCTAGTCTTCGGGCGGTTGATTCTCGGGCTGCTCCTGGCTATCGGCGGACTGCTGGCCATTCTCAGCGGGAGCGTGAGCACCTCCGATCTTGTTGGTGGAATGTGGGCGGCGCTGGCGATTATCGCGGGCGCTGTGGTTGTGCTATTGCCATGGGGTGCCAGATTATGGCGCGACTATCTCTCGGAAAGAAGCAACCGGCAGGCGGCTGCGCAACGCGCGGACTTTGCCGCCCATCTGCACGACTCTGTCTTGCAGACACTTGCAGTGATTCAAAAACGCAGCGATGATCCGGCAGCGGTGAGAACTTTAGCGCGCGTGCAAGAACGCGAATTGCGAGCTTGGCTCTATGAGACCGAAGATCTTGACGAAAAAGACGTGGTCGTAGAAATTCAGACCGAAGCGGACTACGTAGAGAAATTGATGTTGCGGGATGTCGATGTGATTACCGTCGGCAATGCGAGAGGTTTCGCCGGGCAGCAGGCACTCGTTGCGGCGAGCCGAGAAGCCATGATGAACGCGGCAAAACATGCCGAGGGGACGATCTCTGTATATGTGGAATGCAGCGAGCAACTCATCGAGGTGTTCATCAGGGATCGTGGGGCGGGCTTTGACATTGAAGAGATCGAGGAAGATCGCTACGGGGTCCGCGAATCGATTATCGGTCGGATGCAGCGTGCCGGCGGACAAGCCGCTATTCGAAGTGGCGAGACGGGCACCGAAGTAGAGTTGAAAATGCCAAGGAACAGCAGTCAGGAAGAACAGAATCATGAGTAGCGAACAGCAGAGCTTCACGGTGGTGTTGGTGGATGACCATGGAATCTTCCGCTCCGGACTCCGCGCGGATCTCGGGGAAGACCTGCAGATCGTGGGTGAAGCGGGGTCGGTTGAACAAGCCATCGAAGTTATCGAAAGCAAGCGACCGGATGTGGTTCTGCTCGACGTGCATCTTCCAGGCGGTCGTGGTGGTGGTGGCGCCGAGGTCTTGCGCGGTTGCGCGCATCTGCTGGGGACCACCAAGTTCTTGGCCTTGAGCGTTTCGGATTCGGCCCAGGACGTGGTCACGGTGATTCGCGCCGGGGCACGGGGCTACGTGACTAAAAGTATTTCCGGACCCGAGATCTCGGACGCCGTGCGCCGGGTAGCCGGGGGAGATGCGGTGTTCTCCCCACGATTGGCAGGTTTTGTGCTTGACGCATTCGGTGGTGCAAAGGTGCATGAAGCGACGGGAATCGACGAAGAACTAGATTCGCTCTCTGACCGGGAACTGCAGGTGATGCGCTTGATCGCACGAGGCTACAGCTATAAAGAAGTTGCCAAGGAGCTGTTCATTTCGGTGAAAACCGTGGAATCCCACGTATCGAATGTGCTGCGTAAATTGCAGCTCTCGAATCGACATGAGCTCACGCGTTGGGCAGTTGACCGGAAGATCTTCTAAGCGTCAAAAACTGCGGGCCCGATCCAATGGATCGAGCCCGCAGTTTTACGTTGAGATGTTATTCGGTTTCGCCCAGCAGTCGGGCCATCCGGGACACGCCTTCGGCCAGATCGGCATCTCCCAATGCATAGGACATGCGGATATAGCCCGAAGGCCCAAAAGCTTCGCCCGGCACGACCGCTACTTCTGCCTGCTCCAAGATGAACGCGGCGAGCTCGGCACTGGTGTTGTTCACGACGCCGCGGATCTTCCGGCCCAACAGCCCGCGTACGTCAGAGTATGCATAGAAGGCACCGTCTGGCATCGGGCAGTGCAGGCCGTCGATGGCGTTCAAGCCCTCGACGATGGCCAGCCGGCGGCGGTTGAAGGCAACCTTCATCTCTTCGACAGCATCCAAGGGGCCGGCTACCGCGGCCAAAGCTGCACGCTGGGACACATTGGCAACGTTCGAGGTCGCGTGGGACTGCAGGTTGGTGGCCGCCTTGATGACGTCCAATGGGCCCGCCATCCAGCCCACGCGCCAACCGGTCATGGCATAGGTTTTGGCTACACCGTTGAGGATGACCACTCGGTCTTCGAGCTCCGGGACAAGAGTCGCAATCGAGCTGAATGACGCATCCCCGTAAGTCAGGTGCTCGTAGATCTCATCGGTGACAACCCACAAGCCCTTTTCGGCTGCCCAGCGGCCGATTTCCTTGATTTGCTCTGCCGTGTAGACCGCGCCGGTAGGGTTCGACGGGGAAACGAACAGCAATACCTTGGAGCGTTCGGTCAGTACCGACTCAAGCTGTTCGACGGTGACCTTATAGCCCTGCTCGGGGCCGGCGAAGATGGAAACGGGTACCCCACCTGCCAGCTGCACTGCCTCCGGGTAGGTGGTCCAGTAGGGAGCCGGAATAATTACTTCGTCCCCTGGGTCGAGCAAGGTGGCGAAGGTGTTGTAAACCGCCTGCTTACCGCCGTTGGTCACCAATACCTGGGCGCCAGTCAGTTCGTATCCGGAGTGACGCAGAGTCTTCTCGGCAATTGCTTCGCGAAGTTCAGGCAGTCCGGCCGCGGGGGAGTAGCGGTGGTTCTTAGGATCCTGGGCGGCCTTGACCGCTGCCTCAACGATGTAATCCGGAGTTGCGAAGTCCGGCTCTCCGGCACCAAAGCCAATGACTGGACGACCGGCGGCCTTGAGCGCTTTTGCCTTGGCATCTACTGCTAGGGTTGCGGACTCGGAAATGGCGCCGATGCGGCGTGAAATTCTAGACATAGAAAATGCATCCTGACGGTTACGTAAGCTGCTGTTGTCTTCAATCTTAGAACGCAGCATTTGTCGATGCCCGGTGAAATCGAAAAATGACACCAAGTGGTCACTAACTGGTGGTCAGAATGCGGTGTGCGACACACAGGGTGCAGTCAGTTCGACATTTGCTAGTTCGTTGCGTAAAGTTATTTCTCGTTGCTGAGACATCGCAACCGACATGGAGAAAGTCCTGATCGGCTAAGATGTAGAAGCAAGAGCGGTAGCTCAAAGGGTAGTGGCGCAATTGGTAGCGCAGCGGTCTCCAAAACCGCAGGTTGCAGGTTCGAGTCCTGTCTGCCCTGCGCAGTAGCGATAGTAATAATCGCACAGCGAATCTCAAATCACGGTGTGTTGTGGTCGGTCAGGCTGCGGCACACCGTGATTGTTTCAACTGGCCAAATAAATTGAAACGAGGATCAAGTTGAGCGAATCAGCTGCCGTCAACTCCGGAAATGGTGAGAAGGAAAAGAAGGGCTTCTTCGGACGCATCTTCTTATTTCTGCGCCAGGTAATTTCAGAACTGAAGAAGGTCGTTACCCCAACGCGTAGCGAGCTCATCAATTACACGTTGGTTGTAATCGGTTTTGTTTGCGTCGTCATGTTGATCGTTACGATCCTTGACTTCGTTCTGGGCCAAGGCTCGATCCTCCTGTTCACCAATCAGCCAGAACAGTAATTTATTTGCCGCGGCGGTATAATCGCCGGCAGGTAGTAGATGTCATTCAGTCAAAGAAAGCAGGAGCTGCAGTGTCCGACAAGGAACTCGAACCGCAGATTAATGACGAGGTCGAAAACGAGTTCGTTGAAACTGATAGCGCGCAGGTAGAAACCGCCGCGGAAGTTGCAACCGACGAGACCGAAGCTCCAGCCGTTGTTGCTGAAGAAGAAGTTCACGGCGAAGCCGCCGAAGACGAAGCCGACGTAGACGGCGAAGCTGCAGAAGCAGACGTTCAGGATGAAGCCACTGAAGAAGATGTTCAGGGCGAAGTTGCTGAGGACGAAGTCGACGTAGTCGCCGTGCTCAAGGAAGAATTCCGCTCGAAGCTGCGTCGTCAGCCGGGCGACTGGTTCGTCATCCACTCGTACGCAGGTTACGAAAACCGCGTGAAGCTGAATCTAGAGACCCGTATCCAGACTCAGGACATGGATGAATTCATCTATGAAATCCAGGTTCCGATGGAAGAGGTCGTTGAGGTTAAGAACACTCAGCGCAAGATCGTCCGCCGTGTGCGTATCCCGGGCTACGTCCTGGTTCGCATGGAGCTGACTGACGCTTCATGGGGTGTTGTTCGACACACTCCAGGCGTAACCGGATTCGTTGGAAACGCGCATGATCCTAACCCGCTGAACCTCGATGAAGTGTTCTCCATGCTGGAGCACACGGTAGTCGATCCGGTTGAGCAGCCATCGGCTTCGAAGCCAGGCCGTTCACCAATCACCGAAGTCACCGTCGATTTCGAGGTTGGCGAAGCGGTAACCGTCAACGATGGTCCGTTCGAGACCATGCCGGCGACGATCTCGGAAATCAAGCTGGAAGCTGCACAGCTGGTTGTCCTCGTTTCGATCTTCGAACGCGAGACCCCAGTGACCTTGAACTTCAATCAGGTCACCAAGATCCAGTAGTATTAAGTCTTCGTGCCCCATTCCGTTTGCTTTACGGGGTGAGGGCACGTTCGGCTGTCGCGCCACGACGGCCAAAACCCGCAGCACGCTCCTGTGTTGTGGGAACTGCAAGAGTATAAGGACCCGACATGGCCCCAAAGAAAAAGGTCACCGGACTCATCAAGCTGCAGATCCAGGCAGGCGCCGCTAACCCGGCTCCGCCAATTGGTCCTGCACTTGGCCAGCACGGCGTCAACATCATGGAATTCTGCAAGGCTTACAACGCAGCGACTGAGTCGCAGCGCGGTAACGTTGTTCCAGTTGAAATCACCGTGTATGAAGACCGTTCATTCACCTTCATCACCAAGACCCCTCCAGCTGCAGAGCTGATCAAGAAGGCTGCTGGCGTTGCTAAGGGTTCAGCTACCCCGCACACCGACAAGGTTGCCAAGCTGTCCCAGGCTCAGGTTGAGGAAATTGCCACCACCAAGATGGCTGACCTCAACGCCAACGACTTGGCTGCCGCCTCGTTGATCATCGCCGGTACCGCCCGTTCCATGGGCATCACCGTCGAAGGCTAATTTTTAGCTTTCCGTAGTTCACTTCGGTGACTGCAACAAAGAATTTATTTTAAGGTGAGCAGGGAACCCCCTGCCCGCCCGTGGCAGGACCGGGCGCGGTCCATATGACCACGACTGCATAAGGAGATAACGCAGATGGCAAAGCGCAGCAAAGCATACGTAGCCGCCGCGGCCAAGATCGTGGCTGACAAGTTCTACGATCCAACCGAGGCAATTGTCCTGGCAAAGGAAATCGCAGGCGAAAAGACTAACTCCACCGTTGAGGTAGCTTTCCGCTTGAGCGTTGACCCACGCAAGGCTGACCAGATGGTTCGCGGTACCGTGAACCTTCCACACGGCACCGGCAAGACCGCCCGCGTGGTTGTCTTCGCCACTGGCGACAAGGCTGAAGCAGCCCGTGAAGCTGGCGCCGACTTCGTTGGCTCGGACGACCTGATCGAAAAGATCCAGGGCGGCTGGACCGACTTCGACTCGGCCGTAGCGACCCCAGACCTCATGGGTAAGGTTGGCCGCTTGGGTAAGATTTTGGGTCCTCGTAACCTGATGCCAAACCCTAAGACCGGCACCGTGACCATGGATGTGGCCAAGGCTGTCAATGACATCAAGGGTGGCAAGATCGACTTCCGCGTCGACAAGCACTCGAACCTTCACTTCATCATCGGCAAGGCTTCGTTCGAAGCCAAGCAGCTGACCGAGAACTACGCAGCAGCTCTGGAAGAAGTTCTTCGCTTGAAGCCTTCCTCCTCCAAGGGCCGCTACATCTCGAAGGCAACCGTTTCGACCACCTTCGGTCCAGGTATCCCTGTTGATTCGAACGTGACTCGCATCGAAGCCTAAGGCTTAACGAGCACTAAAGCCGCGGGGCGGACCAGAGAAATCTGGTCTGCCCCGCGGTTTTTGTTTTCGCTCTCGCCAGCTTAAACGAAGTGTCCGAAATGGTAGTTGAAATACCTAGTCAAATGGTTGTTTAGGCCCATTGCTGGCTATTCCAGGAACACGAGGTGGCGCAGCGATAACACCGTGCTGCTGCTAGACCACCGGGCAACTAGAATTCCGGAAAAATCGTCCTGACCAGAGGAAACCCACTCGCCAAGGACTAGCGAGGGTCGAATATGTGAATTAGCTGGATTCTCACCGTTATCTTCCTGTGATCTATTCCGTTGTTGCAAGGAGAGGTGATAGGCTTGAATCACCGACTTGATCGGCAGTTTCTACATGGGCCCCCCAAGACCATGTAGACGCTGGGCACGAAAGTTTCCCCAAAACTTTCCTGTCGACAAGTAGCCTGTTGTCAGCGTCCCCCAAGTGCTGACCTCAGGCCTTGTCACTTTAACGGCCACTTAGTGATTCGAATCATGCGCCCCTGGCGACTTAGGATTTGGAAGATACTGCGGTGGCCGTTTAGACTAGATGTACCGAAGACCGTCGGCCGGGTAAGTGTTTTACACAAACCCCTAAAAGTTCGAAAGAGCGGCCAACGCAGGTTTCATAGATTTGTTTTGACTTGAATTAGTTGAAATGCCCTGTGCTCCTGCGCGGGGCCTTTTTTATGGGCTCCGCCGGTTATGAAACGGTACCGAACAAATCCCCGGAAGGAGTGTTATGGCAACGCCTACCAAGACTGTAGCGATTGAAGAAATCACTGCAGACTTTAAGGAATCAACTGCGGCTGTCTTGACTGAATACCGTGGGCTTACCGTTGCACAGCTCAAGGAACTTCGCCGCTCACTTGGTCAGGACACCAAGTACGCAGTTGTGAAGAACACCTTGACCGCTATCGCAGCGAAGGAAGTTGGCATCGATGCATTCGATGGTCAGCTTTCCGGTCCGACTGCAATCGCCTTCATCAAGGGTGACGCAGTTGCTGCCGCAAAGAGCCTCACGGAATTTGCCAAGGCTAACGAGAAGCTTGTCGTCAAGTCCGGCTTCTTCGAGGGCAAGGCCCTTGATCAGGCTGGCATCGCTGCTCTTGCAGCTTTGGAATCCCGCGAAGTTCAGCTGGCACGTGTTGCAGCTGTACTGAACGCTCCGGCTTCCGCAGCTGTACGCATCGTGGACGCTTTGCGTCTGAAGCTAGAAGAGAACGGCGGCGCTGCTGCCGAGGAAGCTCCGGCAGAAGCCTAAGCTTTCGCGACTCTCTCGCATCGTAACCCCAATTCATAGGCCCCAGGGCCAAAACCGAAAGGACGCCGACCATGGCGAAGCTCAGCACTGAAGAGCTGCTTTCAGCATTCAAGGAAATGACCATCATCGAGCTCTCCGAGTTCGTGAAGGAATTCGAGGAGACCTTCGAGGTTTCCGCAGCTGCTGTTGCAGTTGCAGGCCCAGCAGCCGGTGGCGAAGCCGCAGCTGAAGAGCAGACCGAATTCGACGTTATCCTCGAGTCGGCTGGCGACAAGAAGATCGCAGTCATCAAGGAAGTTCGCGCGTTGACTTCCCTCGGCCTGAAGGAAGCCAAGGAGGTCGTTGATTCGGCTCCAAAGGCTGTTCTTGAAGGTGCTACCAAGGAAGCCGCAGAAAAGGCAAAGGAAGCTCTCGAAGCTGCCGGCGCCACCGTCTCGGTCAAGTAGTAAGTTCAGCGGTCACTCGCAACTTATTATCAAAGGGTTCATAGACTTCGTGTCTATGGGCCCTTTGGTCGTTAACCTGACTAGGCGCATGTCACAAATTTATAAGTTTATAACGTTTCTATTAACAGGGTTTATTCAAGTTCATTGTTTACAGTGAATAGGTGTCGACAACCGAAACGCAGGAATCAAAGAAAACGGGTGCACGGCTAGGCTTACTAGACGGGTTGCGTATTAGTGCTGCCCTGATCGTTGTGCTCTACCACTACACGACCTGGGGTCACAGTCACTGGGGTGTTAAAGCGCCGGAAGCTTGGCCGGTCTTGTCAGAATTCACTCGGTACGGCTCGATCGGCGTGCAACTTTTCTTCCTGATCTCCGGATTCGTGATTCTGTTGTCCGTACAGGGAAAGAGCATAATTCACTTCATCGGCTCGAGACTTGGCCGACTTTATCCGGCTTATTGGTTGGCTGTCATCGCGGCAGCTATTCTGACTTTTAAGATTTGGCCAGCTGAAAAGGACGGTCGAAGCAGCGGAGATATCGTTCCAAACCTCACCATGGTTCAGCAGGGGTTGGGCGTTCGAGACCTAGACGGCGTCTATTGGACGCTGTGGGTGGAGTTCCGTTTCTACGTCCTGCTCGGACTGTTGCTGGTATTCGGACTGGTAAAGACCAAGAACATCATGTGGCTGGCATTTATCTGGCCTGCTCTGGGAGTCCTCCTGCATGTGGCTGATATGCCTAAAATGCAAGATTGGTTTGCCGGCCAATACGCAGCACAGTTTGCTGCCGGCATGGTCCTGTTCCTGATCTATCAGAATGGGCATACCCTCGGACGCTGGGCTTTGGTAGCTTTCAATACCGTGATTTCTGCTTACTTCACTGGCATCAAGGGAAGCTTTGACAGCGATTACCTTTCCGGACTGAGCGTGCCGGCCTGGCATTTCTCGGTACTCGCGGTGGTTTGCGTTGCATTGCTGGCAGCCTGCGTACTCACCCCATTGAAGCACGTGCAGGCTCGTTGGCTTGTCGTTGCAGGTTCGCTAACTTATCCGCTGTACCTGTTCCACCAGCTTTGGGGTTGGTGGATCATCAATTCCTTGAGCTCCAGTCTGAATAAATATGTGTTGCTCGCTTTGACCGTAAGCATCATGCTGGTTGTGGCCTACGTCGTGGCACGCTACGTGGAGAAGCCGGTTGGCCTTTGGCTGCGAAACGAATCAATCAGGTCGCTCACCGCGTTGAACGCATGGGCCAAAAAGCTTCCGGTACCAGAGTCGATATCAACTACTCGGGCTCGGAAATATCAGCAATCGTGGCATCAAAGCCGGTAGCCAAAGCACGCGGATGAACTAGCAGACCGTGTTCTGGTTCGCCGCAGCCCAAAGCGATAACTTCCGGCACTGGTTCTTGAAAGACGCTGGAATCAATGTATACCGGCAAGACAGTGTGCGAACCGAACGGCGTAATGGTGCCGTGTACATAACGGGTGACGTCATAAGCGATATCAGCAGCCGGCAAGGAAAGTTTATTGACCCCAACCTCGGCTCTCAACTTTGGCCAACTCAATTTGCGACCACCTGGGATCAGCGCAAATAGATATGTATCGTCGGAACGCTTGATGACTAAGGTTTTAAGCAAGTGAGCTGGAATGACCCCCATCAACTCAGCAGCTTCTTCCAGCGAGGAAGCGGCTTCCCGCGGCACGATTTCGATCGAGATATCACGGCGTGAGGCATCGAGGCTGACACGGGTGAGAGCTTCATTGACTTTTGACTGATTCATTTTCTTCACTCCTGCATGATCGTTGCTGTTCTCTGGACAGTTCAGATTTCAAGACATAACCGCGGCGGTCAGTGTCAGAATCTAGTCGTGCAGCCCATCGAGTTCCTCTCGAAGAGAATTGTCCTTCCCCCGAGGCTAACGCATAATCAATACGATTTGGTGACATGGGGCACAAGGGTGATTGGTGCCCGACAAAACAGCGAGCAGTGGTTGGCCCGCTGCCCGCTGCCCGCTGCTTCGTTCAGAGATTGATTAGATTAGCTGCGTGCATCCTGCGCCGCCACTGAATCACGCTGAGGTTGAACGCCGTCATATTCGTCGCTCCCTCCGGCAGGTATCGGTTTGCCCCGTACAAAGCACCAATAGCAGATCGCCAAGAGAGCTACCCACGCGATGCCCGTCAGCAAAGCACTACGAGTCTGCGGAACGATGCCAATCATGATGATTACGAAGACCATGAACGCTACGGCAATATAGCTTCCCAACGGCCACAGGGGTACCGGGAAGGCCGAGGGCTCAAGATTGTCTCGCATGATTCTGCGTTTCATCGCGATATGGGAAATGAGGATCATGAACCAAACCACGACAGTCGCAAAGGTTGCTAGGGCTGCAATCAAGAAGAAAATTTGATCCTCGAACCAGATGTTGAGCAGAACGCCGATCAGCAGCGCACCGATCATAGACAGCGATGTTACCCAGGGGACCCCGTTGGCGGTGGTTTTGGTGAATACTTGCGGAGCCTGCCCTATTCGGGCCATCCCATGGATCATTCGTCCGGCACCGAAAATATCTGCGTTAATTGCTGACAATGCTGCGGTTATAACGATGAAGTTCAAAACGTGCGCGGCAGAGGTGAGCCCGATACTGGAGAAGATAGAGACGAATGGGCTTTCTTCGCCGTTAATCGTGTTCCAGGGCTGGATGCTCATAATGACGCCCAAGGTCAATACGTAAAACAGCAGAATACGTACTGGAACTGAATTAATTGCCTGAGGGATGACTTTGCGGGGATTTTGCGCTTCTCCGGCGGTAATGCCAATAACCTCAGTGCCACCAAAAGCGAACATCACAATGGTGAAGGACATCAGGACTCCCCAAATGCCCTGCGGCATAAATCCATCATGGGCGAAGAGATTTGAGATTCCGGCGGCATCTTCGCTTTGATTACCCAGTCCGAAGACAATAACCAGTACACCGCCCGCGATCATCGCGATGATAGCGACCACCTTGATCAGCGAGAACCAGAATTCCAGCTCGCCAAAAACCTTCACCGAAAGCAGATTTACCGCAGCAATGAAGAAGACCACGGCGAGGATCCAAATCCAGCGTTCAACATTGGGGAACCAGAAGCCCATGTACACGCCGAAGGCCGTCACATCTGCTAGGGCTACGACGAACATTTCGAATGTGTAGGTCCACCCGGTAGCGAAGCCCGCGAACCTTCCGACATATGTCGACGCGTAGCTGCCGAAGGAACCTGAGACCGGGTTTCGAACCGCCATCTCGCCCAGTGCTCGCATGACCATGAAGACTACGGCGCCTCCGATGAGATATGCGAGCAGCACTGCCGGTCCTGCCATTTGTATGGCACCTGCCGAACCGTAAAACAGTCCCGTGCCAATTGCCGAGCCGAGTGCAATGAATCGTATATGTCGAGTGCTTAAACCTCGCTTGAGGCTTTGGGCTGGTTGACTGGTTCTCACTGCTCTCCTTGGGAAGCTAGGGGATTCGAGCGGGGAGTTGGACAATTGATATCCAGCCATCGCCGCCGAGCTACCTGTACATGTAATCGCGATCACATGGCTTGTTATAAGGAGTTTTTAGATCTGCAGTCTGGAATCTCAGACGGGTCGAAGTTAAGCGTTTGCTGTTGCGGGGAACATGCGAAAAGGCAAATGCGGCTTCTGCGAATTCAGTGAAGGACTGCTCAGTGAACGCGCCGATGGCATGTAATAATCAGTCGCGCACGGCCATAAGGCAATTCGTGGGCGGGTTTAATGGACCGCAAAGGCGTACATATCAGTAACTGGAATACTGGATGTGAGTAACAGCACATGAAAAGTTGGCTCTGCCCATAGTGAGGTAAGTAGCGTCTGCGTGCGCTCGCCCCGAGGTTATGGGGTGAAGAATTATTTGCCTGTTCACATGGGTCAATGCCAAAGCCTCGCGCGTGCTACCGATAGCCGGTTAGTTTTCCGGGGGAGGGGCGGGGTTGGAAATTCAAGAATTTTCCGGCGACTGTAAAAGACGGCAAGAAACTATAGCATGAATCTCTGCCGCGGATATCGACAAGCTTAAAATACTCCGGTAGAGTAGAAATTTGCGCCATACCTGTTTGCGCGCGGCCTTCATATAGCGGTGGGTTCGCGTCGTCACAAGAGGACTTGTCCTATGACAGGCACCTTAGCACGGTAGGCGTTCGGAAACCTGACGGTCTTTGGAAGGATCCATCTTGGTCGCCTCGAGCAACCCTAACAACCAAACCGCTAGTTCGGCTCGCGATGCTGCATACGCTGGCCGACTTTCTTTTGCAAAGATTCACGAACCCCTTGAAGTGCCTAACCTGCTGGCATTGCAGACTGAGAGCTTTGACCGCCTCATCGGCAATGAACTTTGGAAGGCCCGCCTAGCCAAGGCCGAAGCCGCTGGTGACACCAGCGTGCCGAACACCTCGGGCCTGGCTGAAATCTTCGAGGAAATTTCCCCGATTGAAGACTTCCAGGACACCATGTCCTTGAGCTTCTCGGATCCGGAATTCGCTGATCCAAAGTACTCCATCGCTGAGTGCAAGGATCGCGACGCCACGTACGCGGCACCGCTGTATGTCAAGGCCGAGTTCATGAACAATGAAACTGGCGAAATCAAGCAGCAGACCGTTTTCATGGGCGATTTCCCACTGATGTCCGACAAGGGCACCTTCGTCATCAACGGCACCGAGCGTGTCGTTGTGTCGCAGCTGGTCCGTTCCCCGGGTGCGTACTTTGAGTCCGCTCCGGACAAGACCAGTGACAAGACCATCTACTCCTCGCGAATCATTCCTTCGCGTGGCGCCTGGTTCGAACTGGAAATCGACAAGCGCGACCAGATCGGTGTGCGCCTGGACCGTAAGCGCAAGCAGTCGGTCACCGTGTTGCTCAAGGCCCTTGGCTGGAGCGAAGAGAAGATCCTGTCCGAGTTCGGTCAGTACGACTCGATGCGTGCCACCTTGGAAAAGGACAACATCAAGGACCAGAACGAAGCACTTCTGGATATCTACCGCAAGCTGCGCCCGGGCGAGCCACCAACGGTTGACGCCGCACAGGGTTTGCTGCGCAACATGTACTTCGAACCAAAGCGCTACGACCTGGCCAAGGTTGGTCGCTACAAGATCAACCGCAAGCTGGGTGTCGAGACTCCGGTTGACGCCGAGAGCCCTGCCGTTTTGTCGGTGGACGACATCGTCGCCATGATCCGTTACCTCGTTGCGTTGCACGCAGGCGAGAAGACGATCTCCGGTACCCGCAAGGGCGAGATCGTCGACGTTCCGGTTAACGTCGATGACATCGACCACTTCGGCAACCGTCGTATCCGCGCCGTCGGCGAGCTGATCGAGAACCAGATCCGCACCGGTCTTTCGCGTATGGAGCGTGTTGTGCGCGAGCGCATGACCACCCAGGACGTCGAAGCGATCACCCCGCAGACGCTGATCAACATCCGCCCGGTGGTAGCTGCAATCAAGGAGTTCTTCGGTACTTCGCAGCTGTCGCAGTTCATGGACCAGAACAACCCGCTAGCCGGCCTGACCCACAAGCGTCGCTTGTCGGCTCTGGGCCCAGGCGGTCTGTCCCGTGACCGCGCAGGCATGGAAGTTCGAGACGTTCACCCGTCCCACTACGGACGTATGTGCCCAATTGAAACTCCCGAAGGTCCAAACATTGGTCTGATCGGTTCGTTGGCTACCTACGGCCGGATCAACTCCTTCGGCTTCATCGAAACCCCTTACCGCAAGGTGAAGGATGGCGTTGTTTCCAACGAGGTTGAGTACCTGACCGCAGATGACGAGCTTCAGCACTTCATCGCACAGGCTAACGCTCCGCTGGGCGAAGACGGCAGCTTCCTGGAAGACAGCGTACTCGTCCGTGAAAAGGGCGGTGGCGGCGAGCCCGTCATCGTTGAGCCGGGCGAAGTGACCTTCATGGACGTTTCCCCTCGCCAGATGGTGTCGGTTGCAACCGCGCTGATTCCATTCCTCGAGCACGACGATGCGAACCGCGCACTGATGGGCGCCAACATGCAGCGCCAGGCTGTGCCGCTGTTGGCTTCCGAGTCGCCACTGGTTGGTACCGGCATGGAGAAGTACGCCGCTATTGACGCCGGCGATTCCGTTGTTGCCTTGAAGCCAGGTGTTGTCACCGAGGTTTCCGCAGACCTGGTTGTTGTCATGAACGATGACGGCACCGAGTCGATGTACCCAATCATGAAGTTCGCACGCTCGAACCAGGGCAACGCCTACAACCAGCGCGTGCTGGTCACCGAGGGCGATCGCCTGGAGTTCCAGTCGATCATCGCCGACGGTCCTTCGACCGACAAGGGTGAGCTTTCCCTGGGTAAGAACCTGCTCGTGGCATTCATGTCATGGGAAGGCCACAACTTCGAGGATGCGATCATCCTTTCGCAGCGCATGATCTTCGAGGACGTGCTCACCTCGATTCACATCGAAGAGCATGAAGTTGATGCCCGCGACACCAAGCTTGGTGCCGAGGAAATCACCCGCGATATCCCGAACGTCTCCGAGGACATCCTTGCTCAGCTTGATGACCGCGGAATCGTGTACATCGGCGCCGAGGTTGAAGCAGGCGACGTGCTGGTAGGCCGTGTCACCCCTAAGGGCGAGACCGAGCTGACCCCGGAAGAGCGCCTGCTGCGCGCGATCTTCGGTGAGAAGTCCCGCGAAGTTCGCGATACCTCGCTGAAGGTTCCGCACGGCGAGTCCGGTACCGTCATTGGCGTTCGCATCTTCGATCGCGACAACGATGATGATCTGTCCCCAGGCGTGAACCAGCTGGTTCGCGTGTACGTGGCGCAGAAGCGCAAGATCACCAACGGTGACAAGCTTGCAGGCCGTCACGGCAACAAGGGTGTTATTTCCAAGATTCTGCCACTTGAGGATATGCCATTCCTCGAGGACGGAACCCCGGTTGACGTTGTCCTGAACCCACTGGGTGTGCCAGGTCGTATGAACGTCGGCCAGGTTATGGAAATCCACCTGGGTTGGGCTGCCAAGCAGGGTTGGAACATCGAAAACGAGCCAGCTTGGGTGCGAAACCTGCCTAACCTTCCTCGCCAGTCCGGTCCGACCACCGTGTCGACCCCGGTCTTCGATGGTGCCTCGGAAGAGGAAATCCGTGGAATCCTGGATTCGACGAACCTCACTCGTGACGGCGAGCGTCTGATCGGCAACACCGGTAAGACCCGCCTGTTCGATGGTCGTTCCGGCGAGCCATTCCCGGATCCGGTATCTGTTGGCTACATGTACATCTTGAAGCTCCACCACCTGGTGGACGACAAGATTCACGCACGTTCCACCGGTCCATACTCCATGATTACCCAGCAGCCACTTGGTGGTAAGGCCCAGTTCGGTGGCCAGCGCTTCGGTGAGATGGAAGTTTGGGCACTGGAAGCTTACGGCGCCGCTTACACCCTGCAGGAACTTCTGACCATCAAGTCGGATGATATCCACGGTCGTGTGAAGGTCTACGAAGCAATCGTCAAGGGCGAGAACGTTCCGGAGCCAGGTGTTCCAGAATCGTTCAAGGTGCTCATCAAGGAAATGCAGTCGTTGTGCTTGAACGTTGAGGTACTTGGTACCGACGGCAACACTATCGAAATGCGTGAATCGGACGAGGAATCGTTCCGTGCAGCCGAAGAGTTGGGCATCGACCTTTCCCGGTCGGAGCCAAACTCCGTAGAGGAGGTCTAGGTTCAACCGCTGCCTTGAGTGGCCTAAGGGCCCAGCAAGCGCAGCGGCGCACCGAGACTTACTTATTCGTATCGACTTCAGACACCAAAGAAGAGAGAAAAGGACCCTATGTCCAACGATTCCTCATTCGGCCTCATGCGCATTGGCCTTGCTTCCGCAGAAGAAATTCGCGGTTGGAGCTACGGCGAAGTCAAGAAGCCGGAAACTATTAACTACCGCACCCTGAAGCCAGAGAAGGACGGACTTTTCTGCGAAAAGATCTTCGGTCCTTCCCGTGACTGGGAATGCTACTGCGGTAAGTACAAGCGCGTACGTTTCAAGGGCATCATCTGTGAGCGTTGTGGCGTCGAGGTGACCCGCGCCAACGTTCGCCGTGAGCGCATGGGACACATCGAGCTTGCCGCTCCAGTGACCCACATCTGGTACTTCAAGGGCGTTCCATCGCGCTTGGGCTACCTGCTTGATCTGGCTCCGAAGGACCTCGAAAAGGTCATTTACTTCGCTGCCTACATGATCACTTCGGTGAACGAAGATCGTCGCCACGCCGAATTGCCTAACCTGCAGGCCCAGCACGATCTGGAACTGCGCAACCTGGCAAATAACGCGGAAGCCGACAAGAAGGCTATTGCGGCCGAGCTCGAAACCGAGCTTGAGCGCATGGAAGCCGACGGTGCCAAGGGCGCCGAGCTGAACAAGGCTCGCACCCTGGCAGAGAAGACCGTGCTGCAGATCGACAAGCGCGCGAAGGCTGAAGCCGAGCGCCTGCGTGCGGTCTGGGAACGCTTCAAGGGCCTGAAGGTCGCTGACCTTGAGGGCGATGAAGGCCTGTACCGCACCATGCGTGAGAAGTACGGACTGTTCTTCGAAGGCTCCATGGGTGCAGAATCGATCCAGAAGCGCCTGCAGAACTTCGACCTTGCCGGCGAAGCTGAACTGCTCAAGAAGATCATCGACGAGGGCAAGGGCCAGAAGAAGGCCCGTGCACTGAAGCGCCTGAAGGTTGTCAATGCCTTCCTGGTCAACCAGAACTCGCCTGAGGGCATGGTTCTGGATGCCGTTCCGGTGATCCCACCAGAGCTGCGTCCAATGGTTCAGCTCGACGGTGGCCGTTTCGCCACCTCGGACCTGAACGACCTGTACCGCCGCGTGATCAACCGCAACAACCGCCTGAAGCGTCTGCTTGATCTCGGTGCCCCCGAGATCATCGTGAACAACGAAAAGCGCATGCTGCAGGAAGCTGTTGACTCCCTGTTCGACAACGGCCGTCGTGGCCGTCCGGTCACCGGACCGGGTAACCGTCCACTGAAGTCCCTGAGCGACATGCTCAAGGGCAAGCAGGGTCGTTTCCGTCAGAACCTGTTGGGCAAGCGTGTTGACTACTCGGGCCGTTCGGTCATCGTTGTTGGTCCGCAGCTGAAGCTGCACCAGTGTGGTCTGCCTAAGCAGATGGCTCTGGAGCTCTTCAAGCCGTTCGTGATGAAGCGCTTGGTTGACCTCAACCACGCACAGAACATCAAGAGCGCCAAGCGCATGGTTGAGCGTTACCGCCCGCAGGTTTGGGATGTTCTCGAAGAGATCATCACCGAGCACCCGGTACTGCTGAACCGTGCACCTACCCTGCACCGTTTGGGCATCCAGGCGTTCGAACCACAGCTGGTTGAAGGTAAGGCCCTTCAGCTGCACCCGCTGGTTTGTGCTGCCTTCAACGCCGACTTCGACGGCGACCAGATGGCAGTTCACCTGCCGCTGAGCCCAGAAGCGCAGGCCGAAGCTCGCATCTTGATGTTGTCCTCGCACAACATCTTGAAGCCTTCGGATGGCCGCCCGGTTGCTCTGCCTTCGCAGGATATGATCATCGGTCTGCACCACTTGACCACCAAGCGCGCCAACGAAAAGGGTGCAGGTCGTACCTTCACCTCGGTGGCCGAAGCCATTATGGCAATGGACCTGCGTGAGCTGCACTTGAACGCACCGGTCAAGATTCGCGTGCCGAACTTCATTCCTTCCGAGGAGCAGCCAGCTCCGGAAGGCTGGGAGCCAGGCCAAGAGGCACTCTTGGAGACCTCGCTGGGCCAGGTGTTGTTCAACGACACCCTGCCAGCGGACTACCCATGGGTTGCCCACGTGACCGGCAAGGATGCGCTCTCGGAGATCGTCAACGATCTGGCCGAGCGCTACCCGAAGATCACCACCGCTGAAACCCTGGATAACCTGAAGGATGCCGGTTTCTACTGGGCAACCCGCTCGGGCGTCACCGTGGCTATCTCGGACATCACCTCGAATATGGACAAGGCAGCCATCCTTGCTCCTTACGAGATCCGCGCCGCCAAGGTTCAGGCTTCATTCGATAAGGGCTTGATTGCCGATACCGAACGCCGCCAGGACCTGATCGACATCTGGACCAAGGCTACCGACGAGGTTGCCGAGGCGATGAAGAACGGCATGGAAGAGCTGAACACCATTAACCGTATGGTGACTTCCAAGGCTCGTGGTAACTACCTGCAACTGCGACAGATCGCAGGTATCCGTGGTCTGGTGTCCAACCCTAAGGGTGAAATTATTCCTCGCCCGATCAAGTCTTCGTACCGCGAAGGCCTGTCGGTTCTGGAGTACTTCATCGCGACCCACGGTGCCCGTAAGGGTCTGGCCGATACCGCGTTGAAGACCGCTAACTCGGGTTACCTGACCCGTCGTCTGGTGGATGTTTCGCAGGACGTCATCGTGCGTGAAGAAGACTGTGGCACCCGCCGCGGCCTGACCGTGCCGATCGCCAACAACTCTGTTGGCGTTCGCATGATGCACGAAACCGTTGAGAACTCGGCTTACACCCGTACCTTGGCCACTGAGGTCAAGGACGCCGAGGGCAAGGTGCTGGCAGAAGCCGGCGCCGATGTGGGCGACGTGCTCATCGACGAGCTGTACGCAGCTGGCATCGATGAGATCCGTGTCCGCTCCGTGCTGACCTGTGATTCGGCAGTTGGAACCTGTGCTCAGTGCTACGGCCGCTCGCTGGCCAGCGGCAAGACCGTGGACATCGGCGAGGCTGTCGGCATTATCGCCGCGCAGTCCATCGGTGAGCCTGGTACCCAGCTGACCATGCGTACCTTCCACACCGGTGGTGTGGCATCGGCTGACGATATCACCCAGGGTCTGCCTCGTATCCAGGAACTGTTCGAAGCCCGTACCCCTAAGGGTGTGGCTCCGATGTCCGAGGTCACCGGTCGCGTGTCGATCGAGGACGACGAGAAGCAGCTGCGCGTTGTCGTTACTCCAGACAATGGCGACGAGAAGCAGGCCTACCCGGTTCTGCGTCGTGCTCGCCTGATGGTTGAAGAGGGCGAAAACATCGTCGCCGGTACTCAGCTCACCAGCGGTACCTTGGATCCGAAGCAGGTTCTTCGAGTCCTCGGCCCACGTGAAGCTCAGAAGTTCTTGGTCCGCGAGGTCCAGGACGTGTACCAGTCCCAGGGTGTAGGCATTCACGATAAGCACGTGGAAGTCATCGTCCGTCAGATGCTGCGTCGCGTCACCGTCATCGAATCCGGTGAAACCGAATTGCTCCCAGGCGAGTTGGCCGACCGTTCGCGCTTCACCGCTGCGAACAAGAAGGCCGTCACCGAGGGCAAGCGTCCGGCCGCTGGCCGTGACGAGATGATGGGCATTACCAAGGCATCGCTTGCCACCGATTCATGGCTGTCGGCTGCTTCCTTCCAGGAAACCACCCGCGTCTTGACTCAGGCTGCGATGGAAGGCAAGTCGGATCCATTGCTGGGTCTGAAGGAGAACGTGATCATCGGTAAGTTGATCCCGGCCGGTACCGGCTTGGATCGCTACACCCAGATCAACGTCGAGCCAACCGACGAAGCAAAGGCAACTTTGTTCACCGGTTCTTCGGCTTTCTCTTCGGGACTGTACGACGATGCGCTTGAGGGCAACCTTTCGCCAGAGTTCCAGGCAATCTCGATGGATGACTACGACCACGGTTCGGACTTCCGCTAAACACGGATTCTTAACTAGTTAGTCAAGACGCCCGCCGGCACCTCGTGTACCGGCGGGCGTTCCATTTAAGCAGAGAATATCTAGTAGACAGATCAGTGGGGGAGTTATCCACTCATTGCAATCTGCCGTTTTTGTCGCTGTCAGATTCACCGTGTGGTCACCTGCGGTATTGCCACCGTTCAGCTTGGCTCGATAGGCTCAGTGCATTGGTGAGATAGCTTACGGAAACTAGAGCGATGGCGGATTAATGCTAGACTGAGATCAATTGTTTTAGGTGTGGCAAAATGGACTCGGTCCGGGTTGCGGGCAGGTTGCGCAACAAATGCCACACTTTCGCACGCCTAGGGACTTTCTGTTCCGGATGGCCGCAAAGCAAGCAGCTAGCTCCACAACTTCGCAGATTCTGTTCGGTTGTGGTGCCGACAAACTTAGACAATGGAAGGACACGAAAGTGCCTACTATTCAGCAGCTGGTCCGTAAGGGCCGCTCGCCTAAGGTCGTCAAGACCAAGGCTCCTGCCCTAAAGGGCAACCCAATGCGTCGTGGCGTATGCACCCGTGTGTACACCACCACCCCGAAGAAGCCAAACTCGGCTCTGCGTAAGGTCGCACGTGTGCGCCTTGCCGGCGGCATCGAAGTTACCGCTTACATTCCAGGTGTCGGACACAACCTGCAGGAACACTCCATCGTGCTCGTTCGCGGTGGTCGTGTGAAGGACCTCCCAGGTGTTCGTTACAAGATTGTACGTGGTGCTCTTGATACTCAGGGTGTTAAGGGTCGTAAGCAGGCTCGTTCCAGCTACGGCGCGAAGAAGGATGGTAAGTAATGCCTCGTAAGGGTCCGGCGCCAAAGCGCCCACTAGTTTCTGATCCGGTCTTCGAATCCCCATTGGTCACTCAGCTGATCAACAAGGTTCTCGTCGACGGCAAGAAGTCCACTGCAGAGCGCATTGTTTACGGTGCACTCAAAGGCGCAGCCGCAAAGTCTGACACCGACGCTGTCACGACCCTCAAGAAGGCCATGGATAACATCCGCCCGGCCCTCGAGGTTCGTTCCCGCCGTGTTGGTGGCGCTACTTACCAGGTTCCTGTTGAGGTCAAGCCAGGCCGCGCAACCGCACTTGCACTGCGCTGGTTGGTTGGCTACTCGAAGGCTCGCCGCGAGAAGACCATGATCGAGCGTTTGATGAACGAGATCTTGGATGCATCGAACGGTCTGGGTGCCGCTGTGAAGCGTCGCGAAGACACTCACAAGATGGCCGAGTCCAACAAGGCCTTCGCCCACTACCGCTGGTAAGAAACGCTTGGAATTGCTGGGTGTCAAAAGGCACCCAGCCAATCCTAGCCTCACCTTTTAGGGAGACAACGTGGCACAGGACGTGCTTACTGACCTGAATAAGGTCCGAAATATCGGCATCATGGCACACATCGATGCTGGTAAGACCACTACTACTGAGCGCATCCTGTTCTACACGGGTGTGAATCACAAACTCGGTGAGACCCACGACGGTGCGTCGACCACCGACTGGATGGAGCAGGAAAAGGAACGCGGTATCACCATTACCTCCGCGGCCGTGACTTGCTTCTGGAACAACAACCAGATCAACATCATCGACACCCCTGGCCACGTTGACTTCACCGTTGAGGTGGAGCGCTCGCTGCGCGTGCTCGATGGCGCCGTTGCCGTGTTCGATGGCAAGGAAGGCGTTGAGCCTCAGTCTGAGACCGTTTGGCGTCAGGCTGACAAGTACAACGTTCCACGCATCTGCTTCGTCAATAAGATGGACAAGATGGGTGCAGACTTCTACTTCACCATCGACACCATCGTCAAGCGCTTGGGTGCCAAGCCATTGGTGATGCAGCTGCCTATCGGTTCCGAGCATGAATTCATCGGCGTCGTCGACTTGATGACCATGAAGGCATTCATCTGGGAAGGCGACTCCAAGGGTGACGTCACCATGGGTGCCGCCTACGAAACTCGCGAAATTCCTGCAGATATGCTGGAAAAGGCCGAGGAATACCGCGCCAAGCTGGTTGAGGATGTCGCCGAGGGCTCTGACGAGCTCATGGAGAAGTTCCTCGAAGGCGAAGAGATCAGCATTGCTGAGCTCAAGGCCGGCATTCGCAAGATGGTCGTCAACTCGGAGATCTACCCGGTCTACTGTGGTTCGGCCTTCAAGAACCGCGGCGTGCAGCCAATGCTCGACGCAGTGATTGACTTCCTGCCAAACCCAATGGATGTTGGCGTGACCATCGGCCACGATCCAAAGAACGAAGAAGTTGAGCTCACTCGCGAGCCTACCGAGGATGCTCCATTCTCGGCACTGGCTTTCAAGATTGCCGCTCACCCATTCTTCGGTCAGCTGAACTTCATCCGCGTTTACTCGGGCAAGGCAGTTTCGGGTACCCAGCTGCTGAACTCGACGAAGCAGAAGAAGGAACGCGTTGGCAAGCTCTTCCAGATGCACGCCAACAAGGAACAGCCTGTTGAAGAGATCCACGCAGGTCACATCTACGCCGTGATCGGCCTGAAGGATACCACCACCGGTGATACCCTTTGCGATCCAGCGAACCCGATCGTGCTTGAGTCGATGTCGTTCCCAGCACCAGTGATCTTCGTGGCCATCGAGCCTAAGACCAAGGGTGACCAGGAGAAGCTGTCGACCGCTATCCAGAAGCTGTCCGCAGAAGATCCAACCTTCACCGTTTCGTTGAATGACGACACCGGCCAGACCGAAATCGGCGGCATGGGCGAGCTTCACCTGGATATCCTGGTGGACCGCATGAAGCGCGAATTCCGCGTGGAAGCCAACGTCGGCAAGCCACAGGTCGCATACCGCGAAACCATCAAGAAGGCTGTGGAGAAGGTTGACTTCACCCACAAGAAGCAGACCGGTGGTTCGGGCCAGTTCGCAAAGGTCCAGGTATCGTTCGAACCTCTTGAGGTTGTCGACGGAGTTACCTACGAGTTCAAGAACGCCGTCACCGGTGGTCGTATCCCTCGTGAGTACATCCCATCCATCGACGCCGGTATCCAGGACGCCATGCAGTACGGCATCCTTGCTGGCTACCAGATGGTCGGCGTGAAGGCTACCGTCATCGACGGTGCCTACCACGACGTTGACTCCTCGGAAATGGCGTTCAAGATCGCTGGCTCACAGGTATTCAAGGAAGGCGCACGCCGCGCTAGCCCAATCCTGCTTGAACCACTGATGAGCGTCGAAGTTCGTACCCCGGAAGAGTACATGGGCGACGTTATCGGCGACCTGAACTCCCGCCGTGGCTCGATCACCGAGATGTCCGATGCGGCTGGCGTGAAGGTTATCAATGCCCACGTGCCACTGTCGGAGATGTTCGGCTACATTGGTGACCTGCGGTCGAAGACCCAGGGTCGCGCAGTGTACTCGATGACCTTCCACAGCTACTCTGAGGTCCCGAAGGCAGTTGCCGAAGAGATCATCCAGAAGGCCCGCGGCGAGTAATCGTCTAGGAACCAAACTTGGCCGTGACCCCGCCCGTGTGGGGGAGTGGCCGATCGCGAAGCCGGCTTTATTGCCAATGAAGCCGGCCTCGCAAACGGCCAACGAGGGATTTGCATCACATGCAGGGCCCGCGCAGGACCGAAATTTTCGTAATTATCCAAGCCCCCAGTAGACTGATTTCAGTTCGTTTGCGAACCGCGCAAACGAAAGTAAGTCTTCTGTAAATGTTTCTAGGAGGAACCTGTGGCAAAGGCAAAGTTCGAGCGGACCAAGCCGCACGTCAACATCGGCACCATTGGTCACGTTGACCACGGTAAGACCACGTTGACCGCTGCCATCTCCAAGGTACTTGCTGACAAGTACCCGGATGTCAATGAGCAGCGCGACTTCGCGTCGGTTGACTCCGCTCCAGAAGAGCGCCAGCGCGGTATTACCATCAATATCTCGCACGTTGAGTACCAGACCCCGAGCCGTCACTACGCACACGTTGACGCTCCAGGCCACGCTGACTATGTCAAGAACATGATCACCGGTGCTGCTCAGATGGACGGCGCAATCCTCGTGGTTGCCGCTACTGACGGTCCAATGGCTCAGACCCGCGAGCACGTTCTGCTGGCCCGCCAGGTTGGTGTTCCAACCTTGATGGTTGCACTGAACAAGTCGGACATGGTTGAGGACGAGGAGCTCCTTGAGCTCGTCGAGATGGAAGTTCGCGAACTTCTTTCCTCGCAGGGCTTCGATGGCGATGACGCACCAGTGATCCGCGTTTCGGGCCTGAAGGCTCTGGAAGGCGATCCAGTATGGACCAAGTCCATCGAGGAACTGATGGATGCTGTCGATACCTACATCCCGAACCCAGTTCGTGATCGCGACAAGCCATTCCTGATGCCAATTGAAGACGTCTTCACCATCACCGGTCGCGGTACCGTTGTAACCGGCCGCGCCGAGCGTGGAACCCTGAAGATCAACTCGGAAGTCGAAGTTGTCGGCATCCGTCCGATCCAGAAGACCACCGTTACCGGTATCGAGATGTTCCACAAGCAGCTTGACGAAGCATGGGCCGGCGAGAACTGTGGCCTTCTGCTTCGCGGTCTGAAGCGCGACGATGTCGAGCGTGGACAGGTTATCGTAGCCCCAGGCTCGATCACCCCACACACCGGCTTCGATGCCAACGTCTACATCCTGTCGAAGGACGAAGGCGGACGTCACAACCCGTTCTACTCGAACTACCGTCCGCAGTTCTACTTCCGCACCACCGACGTGACCGGCGTCATCACCCTCCCAGAGGGCACCGAGATGGTCATGCCAGGCGATAACACCGAAATGTCGGTTGAGCTGATTCAGCCAATCGCCATGGAAGATGGCCTCGGCTTCGCTATCCGCGAAGGCGGCCGCACCGTTGGTTCGGGCAAGGTCACCAAGATCACCAAGTAGTTCGCTACTTAATGATCTAGGCCATTTGGTCTGACAAAAAAGATCTCCACCACTTCTTCGGAAGGGGTGGAGATCTTTTTGCTTAATATCTGCGCGTTGAGAGCCTAGTATGTCAAGACAGTGGTCTAATTAGAGCATGCGGACACCCGCATCCGCAGTTCTCGGATACGGGTTCATACAGGGAGGCGCGAAGCATGGTCTGGTTCTTCATCGTCATTGGGTTGCTGGTGTTGAGCTTCGCTTTAGGGTTCCGCCGCGGCGCGAGAAAGCACGCCGGCGAGGCCAACGCCAAACAGCAGGCCTGGCAAGAAGGCTACAACGCGGCGATGCATTACCTGTCCGCGCGGGAACCTGCCGCTCCACCGGCCAGGCAACCATTCCAGCCGACGGTTTATGAACCGGCACCTACCTACCGGCCGGCGGTCAACTCGAACGCACCCTACGTGCAGCAACCGGTGGGCGCACCCGCGCAAGTCCCTCCCCGGCCACCGGCTCCACCGCTTCCACCTGGCAAGCCAGTCAAGCAATTGACCGCGCGCGAACGTGAACTACGCAATATCAACGTCACCCTCTACGTGGCAGCCCTGCTGATCGTGGCCGCCGGGGCACTTTTCCTCAGCTTCGCACTGCCGCCGCTGCCTAAGCTCATCGCCTTATTCGCACTGGCCGCGGCTTTTTACGGGGGTGGACTCTATGTGCACGGCGCAAAGAAGAATCTCAAACCTGCCGCCAGTGCCTTCGCCGGAACCGGATTGGCCTTATTGCCCTTATCGGGAATCGCGACCTATCTGACGCTCTCGGTGCCAGCGGCAGTGGTGTGGCTGGTCTTTTCGGTGCTGGGCACCCTTGCCGTAGGTTTTGCCACCCTCCGATTGCGCTCCCGGGTACTAGCCTGGATCGCGGTCTTCGTATTGGTCTCCACCACCATGGCCTGCGCGGCCACGGTGCAGCGCGGCATCTTGTTCTACCTGCTCTTCTTGCTGCTGCTCTCACTGGTGCTGCTTGTCCTGGCCGTGCGCAGCGCAAAGGTTCGCTCCTCACTGTTTTATTCGGCCGTGTCCGCGACCGCGCAGTTGCTGCCGCTGTTGATCCTCGCCCTGGCATTGGTCATGTTCACCACCTTGCATGCTCGCGACTTGGTGTGGGTGTTCTTCTTGGTGACCGCCCACCTGTTACTCTCCATCAGGTTGATGGTGAGGTTCCGGTTGTATCGGCTCTACGCGGCACGCGTGAGCTTCATGCTGCTGATTTTCTCCACCTCAAATTACCTGGCTTGGGAACCAAGGACCACGTGGGTGCTCATCGCGGTGCTTTGGGCGGCGCAAGCCTTAGCGATCACGCATTACGCCCAGGGCTACCGCCGGCTTTTCAAAGTGCCTGCCAACTGGTGGCGGACCGAACGGGTGCTCCTCTGGGTGCTTGTCTGCGCCTCAACTCTGGCGGCAATGCTCAATACCACCGGAGGACTCATTCCTTGGTGGTATGCGGTGCTGCTGATTCCCGTGCTCCAGCTCTTCGCGGTTCCAGCCTTGGTCAAGCGGGGAAAGATTGAAGCAGCCGCCATCGTGGCGCTGGCCCTGCTTGCCATCACCGCGAGTGACTGGTTTGCCTGGCGGGCGTTGCCGGGGGTAGCCGTGGCTCTTGTGGGACTCACACTCGCGTTGCGCAGTGAAACGGATCGCCGCTGGCATCTGGGGCTAGACCAGACCCGATGGATCGGGTTCCTGGTCTTTGGCGGATTTGTGGGTTGCACGGTGCAGCAGATGCTCAGCGGTTTTGATCATCAGACGGGTAGGTCAAGCTGGTACGCGATGTCCGTGGCGGAGAATGTTTCCCTGCAGCTAGCGTGGGTTGTGGGCCTGTGGGTACCGCTGTTTGCACTGTGGCTTGTATCGACGCTCAAAGGTGCGCGGCTAGCCGAGCCGACGCGTGAGCAACTCATTCGTTTCGGTGGTTCCGCGCTGCTGGCATTGATCACCCTCGGGTACACCGGTTATATGCTGAACCTGTTTTCTGGCGTGGCGGCAGGTACTGCAAGCTTCCTTGGTCTACATGCCGGCACCTGGGGCTTCATAGGGATCGGACTGGCGCTGGCGAATGTGATTCTGGCCGGATGGCGCAACGACGGCTTCGGTGAGGAACGCGAGGTGCAACTACTGCGCACCATGGTTCTGGTAGCTAGCGGTGGTCTCTTCCTGCTCAGCTTCCAGGCGCCACAAGCCACATTGCCCCTCGTGGGACTAGTGAATCTAGTTTTCTATCTACGTGGCGCGCGCCTGGTTCACTCACCACGCTGGAAGATGAGCTACGCAGGCGCTGCACAAGTCACCTTCACCCTGAGCACCTGGTGGTTTGTGGACTTGATGAACTTTGATTCTCATGGACGCTTCGCCCTGCTGCTGGTATCGGTTATGGTCCCGCAATTGGTGCGCTTATTCCTTGTCATGCGAACCGGACGCCGTTTGAGCAGGGAGATGCTGTGGATTACTGTCGGGCTGGTCTGTCTGCTCCCGCTAGTCCTGCTTGTGGGTGATGCGGGCTTTGGGCTCAATGACCGTGGCACCATGCTGTTGGGTTTGTGCTTGTGGATCATTCATTCGGTGGCGGGGTACTTGGCCATCAGGGGGCAGTCCAAGCATGCAGAGTTCCTGCTCTTCGCCGCCATCATGGGACTGTGCGCACTGTTCTACATCCAAGGCGTGCAAAGCTTCTCAACCACCGGCTGGATTCACGGACCGTGGTGGTCTGTGCAGATGATCCAGGTTCTGCTCATGGCACTGGCACTGATCACGCTGGCGGTGCAGTGGCGATTGCGCGATTCGGCCGCACTGCGCTTCTCGCCGATCTTTGGCACGGTCTTCGCGTTGTTCTGCATTGCGCTCGTAGCTCCCGCAGCCGGGTGGTTCGCGCTAATCTTCCTGGTTGCCGCGGTGCAGCTCGGGCTCTTGGTGCACACCCGGAAGATCCCGTGGTTGGCCGCCGGTGCGAGCCTTGCGTTGCTGGGAGCCATTGGCCAAGGCGTCGAGTTCTGGCGGAGGACCAGGCCATCGGGCCTGCAGCCCTGGATGGACCTAACGTGGCAGCTGCTATTCGCGGCAATTGTGCTCTTGATCATTTCGCTCTTGCATGGCCGGTTCGCCGAGCCGGTTCCACATTATCCCCGCGAACTGGTGACCTCTCGCGGGGCCAGCGGAGGCGCTGCGCGTATCTATTTCGCGGCAATGATTCTTGGCGCCGTGGTCGCCGGGGCGTTGGTCCATTTCAACGACCAGAGGGCAGTGTGGATTATTGCCGGTGCGGTGCTGATCCTTGGCGCCGGCGCCTTGGTCCGGTTGTACGAATTGCCGACACGCTTACTTCGGTGGGGGAGCGATGCGCTGATAGTGCTCGGTGCACTGTTGGGCTTCAGCAGCTACACCCAGATCCTTCGGCTGCCAGATATCAGCATCTTCTTCCTGTACTTCACGCTCGTTGCCGGCATCCTGGCGGTTCGCCACTTTTTGGGCAAACGCTTGTCGGTGGCCCATGGCTATCTGCTAGCGGCCGCGGTTCTTGCCTCGCTGACCCAGCTGAGCACCCTTGCCGACGGCAATTCGGCGGCACAGGTCTTCAGCCTGTTCTTCTTTGCCGCATTAATCGTTCTCGGCCTGAAGCTGGGGCAAAAACGGTACATCTGGTGGGGCGCGATTGCCATTACCGTGGCGGTACTCTGGTTCCTTCGGTATTTGGCCTTCTTGTGGCTGGTTCTGGCAGGCATTTCACTGATCGTCGCCGCAGTGCTGAAACTGGTGCGCGTGGAACGCAAACCACGAAGCGATCAAGAACCGGCGCAAGCGGAGCCTGATGTCCGCAACGATGAGACGAAGTACCAAGATCGCGGCACCCCGGGCCCGTGAGGTCAAGATCACTGGCATGAATCCGGGCAAAAGATTTGCGCCTCGGCGGTCGACCTGTCAGACTGGATAAGTTGCTTGTTTGCAACCCGATCCCCGCGAGGGGTAATCGGTAGTGGTTTGCACGACCGGGATTGACTCTCACTCAGGATAATGCCTGGGGTTCGGGATCGATACAACCGTTGCAAATCAAAAGACCTTCGCACAAAGTGAAAACTATGTCGGAATTGTCGTGACTAAAAATTTCACGACACGCCCGACCGCGGGGGTCGGAGCCACCTGCGGGTGAGGAACCCGGATCTGATCCGGATTCAGTCGCAGCGTAAGGCGTGCCGGTCCGCAAGGGCCCGTATATAGGCACAGTAATTTTTGATAGTGCTAACAGGAAGAGGCATGACGCCATGGCGGGACAGAAAATCCGCATCCGGCTGAAGTCGTATGACCACGAGGTCATTGACGTTTCGGCCCGGAAGATCGTTGAGACGGTCACGCGCGCAGGCGCAACCGTAGTCGGCCCAGTGCCGCTGCCAACGGAGAAGAACGTGTACTGCGTTATCCGTTCGCCACACAAGTACAAAGACAGCCGTGAGCACTTCGAAATGCGCACGCACAAGCGTCTGATCGACATTGTCGATCCGACCCCGAAGGCCGTTGATTCGCTGATGCGTCTCGATCTGCCAGCGGATGTCAACATCGAAATCAAGCTTTAAGGGGAGGTGGCGAGAAAACTATGACCGCAACCCGCAATGTAAAGGGACTGTTGGGCACGAAGCTCGGCATGACCCAGGTTTGGGATGAAAACAACATTCTGATCCCAGTCACCGTCGTGCAGGCTGACAGCAACGTTGTCACCAAGCTAGTTAATGCAGAACGTGATGGCTACACCGCAGTTCAGATCGGCTACGGCCAGATCGACCCACGCAAGGTCACCAAGCCACTGGCTGGTCACTTTGAAGCTGCCGGCGTGACCCCACGTCGTCACCTGGTGGAACTGCGCACTGAAGATGTAGCAGAGTACACCGCTGGACAGGAACTGTCCGTCGAGTTGTTCAACGCTGGCCAGAAGGTCGATGTTGTTGGCACCTCGAAGGGTAAGGGCTTTGCCGGCGTCATGAAGCGTCACAACTTCAAGGGCGCTCCGGCTTCCCACGGTGCTCACAAGAACCACCGTAAGCCAGGTTCCATCGGCGGCGCATCGACCCCAGGTCGCGTATTCCGTGGACAGAAGATGGCCGGTCGCATGGGTGCTGAGCGCGTAACCACTCAGAACCTGACCATTCACGCCATCGACGCTGAGAAGAACCTTCTGCTGATCAAGGGTGCCGTTCCAGGCGCTCGCGGTCGCGTCGTTCTCGTACGCACCGCCGTGAAGGGAGCATAAGTAAATGACTAAGGCACTTACCGTCGACCTGCCTGCAGGTATCTTCGACGTACAGACCAACGTCCCACTGCTGCACCAGGTTGTCGTTGCACAGCTTGCTGCTGCCCGCCAGGGTACCCACAAGACCAAGGACCGCTCGGAAGTTTCCGGTGCAGGTCGCAAGCCGTTCAAGCAGAAGGGTACCGGCCGCGCCCGTCAGGGTTCGATCCGTGCTCCACACATGACCGGCGGTGGCATTGTCCACGGTCCGACCCCACGTGACTACTCGCAGCGTACCCCGAAGAAGATGAAGGCTGCTGCACTGCGCGGCGCCCTGTCTGATCGCGCACGCTTCGATCGCGTCCACGTGATCGAGAACTTGGTTACCGGTGAAACCCCGTCGACCAAGGAAGCTCTGGCAACCTTGCGCTCGCTCACCGAGCGTAAGAACCTGCTCGTCGTAATTGATCGCGCGAACGATGTTGCAGCGCTTTCGGTGCGCAACCTTGTTGCTGTGCACGTCCTATACGTCGACCAGTTGAACACCTACGATGTTCTGGTTTCGGATGACGTAGTCTTCACCAAGGCTGCCTTCGAAGCACTGGTCCAGAAGGAGGAAGCCAAGTGAGCGTCTTCTCAAAGGCTCCGCACGACGTGGTCATCGCACCAGTCGTTTCGGAAAAGAGCTACGGCCTGATCGATGAAGGTCAGTACACCTTCTTGGTCGACCCACGTTCGAACAAGTCGGAAATCAAGAATGCCGTTGAAGCTATCTTCAACGTCAAGGTTGAGTCCGTAAACACCATGAATCGATCCGGTAAGCGCAAGCGCACCAAGTTCGGGTGGGGTGCACGCAAGGATACCAAGCGCGCAATCATCACCTTGAAAGAAGGATCGATTGACATCTTCGGCGGTCCGCTTTCCTAAGCGGAGACCACTTTAACGAGGAATAAGAAAAATGGGAATTCGTAAGTACAAGCCAACTACTCCGGGCCTTCGCGGCTCGTCGGTAGCTGACTTCGCAGAAATCACCCGATCGACTCCGGAAAAGTCACTGGTTCGTCCACTCACCAAGAGCGGCGGCCGTAACAACTCCGGTAAGATCACCACCCGACACAAGGGTGGCGGACACAAGCGTGCCTACCGCGTCATCGACTTCCGTCGTCATGACAAAGATGGCGTTCCGGCAACCGTTGCTCACATCGAGTACGATCCGAACCGCACCGCACGTATCGCTTTGCTCCACTACATTGATGGAACCAAGCGCTACATTGTTGCTCCAAACAAGCTCCAGCAGGGCGACCAGGTTGAAGCCGGTCCAAACGCGGATATCAAGCCAGGTAACAACCTGCCGCTTCGTAACATCCCGGTTGGTTCCGTAATCCACGCGGTCGAGTTGCGTCCGGGCGGCGGTGCCAAGATGGCACGTTCCGCTGGCGCTTCGATCCAGCTGGTTGCTCGTGAGGGCCGCTTCGCGCAGCTGCGTCTGCCTTCCGGCGAAATCCGCAACGTTGATGTGCGCTGCCGCGCAACCATCGGCGAAGTTGGCAACGCTGAGCAGATCAACATCAACTGGGGCAAGGCCGGCCGCATGCGCTGGAAGGGCGTTCGCCCAACCGTGCGTGGCGTTGCCATGAACCCAATTGATCACCCGCACGGTGGTGGCGAGGGTAAGACGTCCGGTGGACGTCACCCAGTCAACCCGAACGGTAAGCGCGAGGGTCGTACCCGCCGTCCGAATAAGGAAAGCGACAAGCTCATTGTGCGTCGTCGCAAGACCGGCAAGAACAAGCGATAGGAGCCTGGAGACATGCCACGCAGCCTGAAGAAAGGCCCCTTCGTCGATCAGCACCTCTTCCTAAAGGTCGAAGCTGAGAACGAAAAGGGCACCAAGAACGTCATCAAGACGTGGTCCCGCCGTTCGATGATCATCCCGGACATGCTGGGACACACCATCGCCGTGCACGACGGTCGTAAGCACATTCCTGTGTTTGTTACCGAATCAATGGTCGGTCACAAGCTCGGAGAGTTTGCAGCCACCCGCACGTTCCGTGGCCACGTGAAGGACGACAAGAAGGGCAAGCGTCGCTAGGTCCCGTTAGGGATCTAGAGATGCTTACCCCTCTTCGAAAGACGAGAGAAGGAAAGCAATGGAAGCCAAGGCAATTGCGCGCCATATCCGCGTGACGCCTATGAAGGCCCGGCGCGTCGTCAACCTTGTTCGTGGTCTACAGACGAACGAAGCGCTGGCTATCTTGAAGTTTGCCCCACAGGCAGCTTCGGAGCCAGTGTACAAGGTTGTCGCATCGGCAGTGGCTAACGCCCGTGCCGCCGCGGACCGCGCAGGTGAAGCATTCAATGAGGACGAGCTGATCATCAGCGAAGCGTTTGTTGACGAAGGACCGACCATGAAGCGGTTCCAGCCGCGAGCTCAGGGTCGCGCATTCCAGATCAAGAAGCGCACCAGCCACGTCACCGTGGTTGTTTCAACCCCGGAGAAGGGTGGGGAGAACTAAATGGGACAGAAGGTAAACCCGAACGGTTTCCGTCTCGGCATCACCACTGACCACGTTTCGCACTGGTTCGCCGATAGCAGCAAGCCAGGACAGCGCTACGCAGATTACGTAAAAGAAGACGTAAAAATCCGTACGCTGCTGTCCACCGGAATGGATCGTGCAGGCATCGCCCGCGTCGAGATCGAGCGTACTCGTGACCGTGTTCGTGTGGATATCCACACCGCACGTCCGGGCATCGTGATCGGCCGCCGCGGCGCCGAAGCAGATCGCATCCGTGGTGCGCTCGAGAAGATGACAGCTAAGCAGGTTCAGCTGAACATCCTTGAGGTCAAGAACCCTGACATGGAGGCCCAGTTGGTCGCCCAGGGCATCGCCGAGCAGCTTGCTTCACGTGTGGCTTTCCGCCGCGCGATGAAGAAGGCAATGCAGTCGGCAATGCGCGCTGGTGCCAAGGGCATCCGCGTTCAGTGCTCCGGTCGACTTGGCGGTGCAGAAATGTCCCGCAAGGAGTTCTACCGCGAAGGCCGTGTGCCGCTGCACACCCTGCGTGCGAACATCGACTTCGGCAAGTTCGAAGCCAAGACCACCTTCGGCCGTATCGGCGTGAAGGTTTGGATCTACAAGGGTGACGTAACCGCCAAGGAACTCGCAGCACAGCAGGCCGCAGCAGCTCCTGCTCGCGGTGGCCGTGGTGGCGCTGGCAACGATCGCCCACGTGGTGGCGAGCGTCGTCGTCGTCCAGAACGTAGCAAGGGCGCTGCAGCTCCGGCTGCGGAAGGAGGACAGGCTTAAATGCTTATCCCACGTCGAGTGAAGTTCCGTAAGCAGCACCACCCGAAGCGCTCCGGCGCTGCCAAGGGCGGAACCACTGTTGCTTTCGGTGAATACGGCATTCAGGCTCTTACTCCTGCTTACGTGACTAACCGTCAGATCGAGGCAGCTCGTATCGCGATGACCCGTCACATCAAGCGTGGCGGTAAGGTCTGGATCAACATTTACCCAGACCGTCCACTGACCAAGAAGCCAGCCGAAACCCGCATGGGTTCCGGTAAGGGTTCCCCGGAGTGGTGGGTTGCAAACGTAAAGCCAGGACGCATCTTGTTCGAACTTGATGGCGTTTCAGAAGAGGTAGCTAAGGAAGCATTGCGTCTCGCAATCCACAAGCTGCCATTGAAGGCACGCATCGTGCGTCGTGAGGGTGGTGAATAGGGATGACTATTGGTTCTAAGGATCTAAGCGTCGAGTCCCTGGACGGCTTCGATAATACTCGTTTGAACGAGGAATTGAAGAAGGCCAAGGCAGAACTGTTCAACCTGCGTTTCCAGTCGGCTACCGGCCAGCTAGAAACCCACGGCAACCTGAAGGCTATCAAGCGCGATATCGCACGCATCTACACCGTAATGCGTGAGCGCGAGCTGGGTCTTCGTCAGGAAGTCGTTGTCCCGGTTGAAGAGACCAAGAAGGGCAAGGAAACCAAGTAATGAGCGAGAAGGATAACGTCGTGGACGCAGCTGTAGAGCGCAACGACCGCAAGACCCTCCGTGGTTACGTGGTTTCCGACAAGATGCAGAAGACCATCGTCGTTGACGTTGAGGACCGTGTTAAGCACGCCCTTTACGGCAAGGTCATGCGTCGCAACAAGAACGTGAAGGCTCACGACGAGAACAACGAAGCCGGCATTGGCGACTTGGTTGTAATCGCAGAGACTCGCCCATTGTCAGCAGACAAGAACTGGCGTCTCGTTGAGATCGTTGAGAAGGCTAAGTAAGCTTTCTTGCTGATTTCACGGATTACGTGAATAACTGAAAACGCCCCGAACACTTCGCAAGAAGAGTTCGGGGCGTTTTTGTGTGCCCCGGGGCGAACGCGGTTCCCCAAGCTCTTGATGTCGCGGTGCAGCACTGCCAATATAAATTATGGCTTCCATAGAATTCATCAGGCCCGCTGGCCTCGTCCATTCACCGGCCTTTAGCCACGTGGCGGTGGTACCTCCGGGGGCGAAAATGATTTATCTAGGCGGTCAGAACTCGGTTGACGAGCAAGGACAGCTCATCGGTGCGGATGATGTTGCCGCGCAGTCCGTCCGGGCCTTGCACAACGCACGCCTCGCATTGAACGCCGCCGGCGCAGATCTGGCTGATGTCATCTCGTGGAACGTATTGCTGGCACAGGGAGTAGATGTTCCTCGGGCTTACGGGGCTATCGCCGGTGAATTGAGTTCCCCGAATCCGCCGCTAGTCAGCGCAAGCTTCGTCTTTGGCCTGGGCGTGCCGGGTGCGCTCGTTGAAATCAGCGCGGTTGCCGCCCTATTCGACTAGGTTCGCGAAGGAGCTTTTCTATGGGTGCGAGCCGGCACGGACGGTACCGAGGATTGTTCCGCGGACCTGCCGATAGCGGATTAAGAGATGAGCATGGGCTCGATACAACGGATCGGATGTGGCAAGCCATTATTTTCCGACTTCAGTGTTCTGCCGATAGCTCCGAATATCCTCGTTCAAATGCAGAACGCAGCATCCAATGGGGCCAAGGAAGCTCAGACTCGGCGATGGCCTCGTCAATGCCGCTGCCTGCGCTCCAAGCTTTTCGAACGGCATCTGCGACTGCTTGGAGCGAGGCGGCCTGCGTGGTGGCAAAAAGAAGATCTACCGCCTTCCCATGTCCTGGAACAATCACATCCGCTGCGCTGATCTCAAGCAGAAGTGTACGCAACGATTCGGGCCAATGAAGCGGCCAGCTTCCCGAACCGAACATGGGCGGCCCGACTTCTTCGATAACGTCCCCGAGCATCCATGCTCGGGCATCTGGCACGAAGACGGCAAGATCTGTGTCCGTGTGGCCACGCGATATCGGGAGGCAGAGAATCTCGCGTCCGCCAGCGGCCAAAGTAGTTGGTTGTTCCACAAGGACAGAAGGGTGCACCAAGACGACCTGGTCCCATGCTTTATCCGGTTCCCGGCTGGGGTCCTTGCGCCAAGCCTGCAAACGGGGCGCTTCAAAGGATTCAAAGTGAGCAGGGATTTGATGGTGGCCAATGATCGGCATGCCCAGATCGGCAAAGACTGAATTTCCGAAGCAGTGATCGTAGTGAGAATGGGTATTGATCGCACCAACGATAGGTTTGCCGAATCTTTGCGTCAGCTCATCCACGATGGCTCTGGCTTCAGCCGGTGACCCGCCGGTGTCGACGACCGTTATGCCGCTAGATCCAATGATCGCTGCAATGTTGACCTGGTCTGCTCCATAGGATTTCACGAATACGTTATTGGCGACCTCAATCCAAGACATGTTCTCAACGGTACAGCCGCCAGCAGCCGAAATAGTGGCTGAGGCGTCAGCAAGATGTAATCAGCGAGGAATGACTGGAAATTCCTGCTGTGCAAATTGCCGGGTCGGCCAGATTTTCTGGGATCTCTTTGGATGGTTCCGAGCAGGATCAGCTCAATGGCGCAGATCTGGCAAACGCCATCTCATGGAATCTACTGCTCGCGAAGGGCCCAAATCTTTCTCTCGCCTACGGGACTAATGCTTGCGAATTGAGCACTCCGAATCCGCCGCTGCCTACCGCAAGTTTTGTCTCCGGTCTGCGCATGAAGGATGCGGTCCTCGAAATCAGTGTGGTGGCTGCGCTACGTGGCGAGACGCGCGAAGAGCTTCGTGCAGGGGCTGCGAGTTTGCTCGGTATGCACTGGGGGTAAAACCGAGTACCTGTCGAAAATCGGTGGTGAAATGCGCATGGTCTGCGTATTCGAGTTCGGAGGCAATCTGGGTGATCGTTATTTCTGGGTTTTCACGCAGTCGCTGAGCGGCCTCTTGCAGCCGATACCGGCGGATGATGCTCAGCGGTGTGAGACCCACATAGTCTCTTGCCAGACGCTGCACGCTACGCACCGATATTCCCAGCATGTTGGCAAGCTGGGGGACATTGACGATGTCCCTTTGCCCGGCGGCGAGTTCAAGCAGTTGGTTCGCGAGCAGACCTTGGGATTTGGCATGTGGTACTTTCTCTTCGAGCCAAGCGGCGAGCAGCTTGATTGCCGCTTCGAGGCTTTCGCTGTTCGCAGCTCCGGTCATCAATTCACAGACTGGAGCGTGCAGCTCAGAGCCCGGGATGCTGACCTCGGTGCCGAGCAAGGCGCGCGGATCGAATCCGAAGGCCGGGGTTGATGCCGGAAGCAGCATGGCTGCCAGCACCCACCCCGTTCCGGTCAAATCACGGTGAGAAGCACCGCGCGCAGCACCTGAGAGCGTGACGCCCTGTCGTTGAATATCCAGGTTCATACAGGGAAAGGGAAGCAATTCCTGGCGCGAGGTGCGGCCCGGGGAAATATTCCAGCGGGCCATCCAAAACCAGCCAACTCGGTCACGTAATGGCTCGGGAGCTTGAACCCGGATGAATTCTGGCAGTTTCGCAGGATAGAGCACACCACGACGATCGGCTGAGCTGTCCATCGGTGCTGCCTCCAAGATTGGCGCGAATCTACAAGTCCCAGAGTGCCACAAGCTCCTAGAGTGAAGACATGGAAAAGAGCGAAGAAAACAAAACAGGAGTGACCGGGGAATTCACCGTGGCCGGGCTTCCTCGCGGAGCAACGTCGTTAACGCCATTTTTGGCGATCAAGAATGCGGTACGCGCAGTGGAGTTCTACCGGGACATATTCGGCGCCAGAATCGTAGACTCCACAGAAATCGGGGGAGTGATGGTTCATGCAGAACTGGACTTTGGCAACGGAAAGCTGCAATTGGGGGAGCCGCACCCTGACTACGGACTGGTCGAGCCGCCCGTCCCACCAGAAGCCTGCTACTCCATGGGCTTGTACTGCCAGAATGTCGATGAGCTGGTAGCAAAAGCCGAAGCTGCGGGTGGCACAATCCGCGAACCGTTGGCCACCTTTGTGTCGGGCGACCGTTTTGCTTCGATCATTGACCCCTTTGGTGTCCGGTGGTCGCTGATGTCCAGGGTTGAGGATCTCTCCGAAGAGCAAAGCCGGGAACGCGTAGCCCAATGGGCGGCCGAGCAACAGTCCTAAGCCAGGCGGTTCCAGTAGGCTCGAATCATGGCAGCAGACGAATCCCGCATCCGGCATCGGCTGTTCTGGCTTTCCTTGATCATTATCGCAGCGCCGATTGCTGCTTTGCCCTATCTGCCGTGGTTAGCCGGCGGGAGCATTCCGAAGGTCCAGGCGTTCGCCGGATGGTTGCTGCTGATACCGCTGGCTGGCTTCTTCACCGGACTCGCAACTCGAAAGCTTTGGCCCACGCTGATCCTTGCGGCAGTGCTGGTCTTTGGCGCAATGCCGCAACTGCAATTACCGAATGCCGCCGTGGAGGCTCACACCGAGGTTCGCGTGCTCACGTTTAATGCACATCGCGCTGAAGCAAGCCCTGTGCCGTTGGCACGGCTCATTGATGCGGAGGATCCGGACCTGTTGGTGTTGGTGGAAACGAGTGAACCGTTGCACCGTGCGTTGGAAAACTTAGACGCGCTAAACGACTACTCGTACCGTACGGCCACGGTTCCCGCCGGAGGAGCAAGGGACACGGTGATTTTCTCCAAGTATGCAATGACCGAGCTGGATCAAGGACTGAACTCGCAGAACACCGGATGGCTAAACATGCCGACCGTCGAAATTGAGATCAATGATCAGCAGATCTTGGTCGCCGCAGTGCATGTCTTCCCGCCCTTAGCTGATTCAAAACGGTGGGGCCAAGGGCTGGATGCAATCGGGGACTGGGCCAGAGCCCATCCCGATGGGCCCATGATCATGGCGGGGGACTTCAACGCAACTCGTGCCCACGCACGCTACCGCGAAGCGGCAACCGGATTCAGCGAAGCGACCGGAATACTTCCAAACCGCACCTGGCCGCGAACCGATCTCCCGATGGCACTCATAGAGATAGATCACATACTCGGGCGGGGTATGACGTTCACCGAAACACGCACGGCGTCAATTGAAGGTTCGGACCATCTAGCCGTGCACTCAACAGCAGTCTTTTAATCCTTGAAATCACGCGGTGTCCGACGGGTTGATGTGACCAACGACGCTAGCTTTTCTCCTACCACACCATTTCGGAATGACGTGAATCTAGGCTAGACTTAAGGTTCTGTGCGCGTTTCATGCGGGGACTATCCACCTTCGATGTAGCGCAGTGCGGCCTGACACCGTCTTGCCGCGCAGTACAGCCTCGATATTTTATGCCTCGGCCCTGCCAACATTTGGGATCAGCATTCGGTGCGCCCGCGTCGGTGGGGGTAAGCAATATGTATCGTGGAGACCATATCCGTTCCGCAAGGCTCATTTATGAGAACCAGCGAGACGACAGGAGTAAGCAGTGATTCAGAAAGAGTCGCGACTTAAGGTTGCCGATAACACTGGTGCTAAGGAAATCCTTACCATCAACGTGCTCGGTGGCTCCAAGCGTCGCTACGCAAGCATTGGCGACACTATTGTCGCTACCGTCAAGGATGCAATCCCAGGCGGCAACGTAAAGAAGGGTGACGTCGTCAAGGCTGTCATCGTTCGTACCAAGAAGGAAATCCGTCGTGCAGACGGTTCCTACATCAAGTTCGACGAGAACGCTGCAGTGATCCTCAAGGGTGACGCCGCAGATCCTCGCGGAACTCGTATTTTCGGCCCAGTGGGTCGCGAGCTTCGTGACAAGAAGTTCATGAAGATCGTTTCCCTGGCTCCGGAGGTGCTGTAAGCATGGGTGCAAAGATTAAAAAGGGTGACCTGGTTCAGATCATCTCAGGCAAGGAACGTGGCAAGCAGGGCAAGGTCCTGACTGTCATCACCGCCACTTCGCGCGTGCTGGTTGAGGGCGTTAACCGCGTCACCAAGCACACCAAGGCTGGACAGTCCGAAAACGGAACCACGTCCGGTGGCATCGAGGTTGTTGAGGCTCCAGTGCACGTTTCTAACGTTGCAGTGGTTGACCCAGAGACCAAGAAGCCAACCCGCGTTGGTTTCCGCGAGGAAACCGTCGAAAAGAACGGTGTGTCCAAGACTGTGCGCGTCCGTTACGCCAAGGCTTCCGGAAAGGATCTGTAATGACTGAGACAGCCACCAAGATCCAGCCACGTCTGAAGGCTAAGTACGCCGCAGACATCCGCCCTGCATTGCAGGAGCAGTTCAGCTACGGCAACCCGATGCAGGTACCAACCCTGACCAAGGTCGTCGTGAACATGGGTGTCGGCGAGGCCGCTAAGGACTCGAAGCTCATCGAAGGCGCCGTGCGCGATCTGACCGCAATTACCGGTCAGAAGCCAGTGGTCACCAAGGCTCGCAAGTCGATCGCTCAGTTCAAGCTGCGCGAAGGCATGCCAATTGGTACCCACACCACCTTGCGTAACGATCGCATGTGGGAATTCGTCGATCGTTTGATCACCCTGGCACTGCCTCGTATCCGCGACTTCCGCGGTCTGAGCGACCGTCAGTTTGATGGCAATGGCAACTACACTTTCGGTCTGACCGAACAGTCGATGTTCCACGAAATCAATCAGGACAAGATCGATCGCGTGCGCGGTATGGACATCACTGTGGTGACCACCGCCAAGACTGACGATGAAGGCCGTGCCTTGCTCAAGGCTCTGGGCTTCCCGTTCAAGACCAACAACTAAACTCGCTACGTTACAGGTCCCTAGCGGAAACCGTAACGAGGAAGGGCTGAAGCCCACATGTCTATGACAGATCCAGTCGCAGATATGCTGACTCGACTGCGCAACGCCAACTCGGCTCACCACGACTCCGTGTCGATGCCGTCGAGCAAGCTCAAAGTGCGCATTGCCAACATCTTGAAGGACCAGGGCTACATTGCCTCCTTCGAGGAAGAAGCAGCAGAAGTCGGCAAGACGCTGACCATCACCCTGAAGTACGGCCCATCGCGTGAGCGTTCAATCGCTGGCGTACGCCGTATCTCCAAGCCAGGCTTGCGTGTATACGCAAAGTCCACCAACTTGCCTCACGTGCTCGGTGGCCTTGGTATCGCAATCCTGTCCACCTCCTCCGGTCTGCTTACTGACCGTCAGGCTGCAAAGAAGGGCGTAGGTGGGGAAGTCCTCGCCTACGTCTGGTAACGGGAAGGGAGAAACATACAATGTCACGTATTGGACGTCTTCCGATCACCGTCCCGGCTAACGTTGAGATGACTGTGGATGGCCAGAAGGTCACCGCAAAGGGCCCGAAGGGTGAGCTTTCGGTCACCATTTCGGCTCCAATCACCGTTGCCAAGGATGAGAACACCGTTACCGTTTCCCGCCCGAACGACAACCGCGATTCGCGTTCGTTGCACGGCCTGAGCCGCACCCTGATCAATAACCTGATCATCGGTGTGACTGCGGGATACGAAAAGAAGCTGGAAATCCACGGTACCGGTTACCGTGTCGTCGCTAAGGGCGCCGGCCTTGAGTTCGCTCTTGGCTACTCGCACCCAGTTAGCGTCACAGCTCCTGACGGCATCACCTTTACCGTCGAGGGCAACAACAAAATCACCATCGCTGGTATTGACAAGCAGCACGTCGGTGAAGTTGCCGCTAACATCCGCAAGCTGCGCAAGACCGAGCCTTACAAGGGCAAGGGCATTCGCTACGCTGGCGAGATCATCCGCCGCAAGGTCGGAAAGGCTGGTAAATAATTATGGCTATCGGAATCAAGGGCAAGAGCAGGTCCGCATCGCGCGGTCGTCGCCACCTACGTGTGCGCAAGCGCATCGTTGGTACCTCGGTACGCCCACGCCTGGTCATCAACCGCTCGGCTCGTCACATGTTCGTACAGATCGTGGACGACTCACAGGGTCTGACCCTGGCCAGCGCTTCGACCATGGAAGCAGATCTTCGCGCAAGCGATGCCGACAAGACCGCAAAGTCCAAGCGCGTTGGTGAGCTCGTCGCAGAGCGCGCCAAGGCTGCAGGCATCGAAGCAGTTGTCTTCGACCGCGGCGGTAACCGCTACCACGGTCGCGTGGCAGCTATTGCCGACGGCGCACGTGAAGGTGGGCTGGCACTGTGAGCGAAGCTACTAACAAGAAGGAAACTCAGGTGTCTGAAGCTACTGAAGCAGCCTCGACTACTGCAGCTCCTGCCACGGAGAAGACCGGCGCCGCTCGCGGCGAAGGTCGTGGCCGTGGTGGAGAAGGCCGTGGACGTGGCGAGGGTCGTGGCCGAGGCCGCGATTCGAAGGACAGCCGCAATGACGACAAGGACAAGTTCCTTGAGCGCGTTGTAGCTATCAACCGCGTATCCAAGGTCGTCAAGGGTGGTCGTCGCTTTAGCTTCACCGCACTTGTCGTCGTGGGCGACGGCAACGGAATGGTTGGCGTTGGCTACGGTAAGGCCAAGGAAGTTCCAGCAGCTATCGCCAAGGGCGTTGAAGAGGCCAAGAAGTCCTTCTTCCGCGTTCCACGCGTTGGCGGCACCATCCCGCACCTGGTCAAGGGTGAGGCCGCCGCTGGCGTCGTCTTGCTTCGTCCAGCTGCTCCAGGTACCGGCGTTATCGCCGGCGGCCCGGTGCGTGCGGTATTGGAATGCGCTGGTATCCAGGACATCCTTTCGAAGTCGATGGGTTCTAGCAACCAGATCAACATCGTTAAGGGCACCATTGCAGCACTGAAGGCTCTTGAAGAGCCAGCAGCAGTTGCAGCTCGCCGCGGTCTTCCGCTGGACGAAGTTGCACCAGCAGCAATGTTGCGTCACATCCAGACCCAGAAGGCAGGTGCTTAATCAATGGCTAAGAACATTGCTGTAAGCGAAGCCACTCTGGAAATCACCCAGATTAAGTCCATCATTGGTGGTAGCCAGGTTCAGCGCGACATCGTTCGCTCGCTGGGTCTGAAGCGCATCGGACACACCGTTGTCCGCTCCGCTGACCCTGTGACCGTAGGTATGGTCAACAAGGTTCCACACCTGTTGAAGGTTGAGGAGGCGAAGTAAAGATGGCTGAAGAAAAAGCACTTAAGGTTCACCACCTGCGTCCAGCCCATGGTGCCAAGACTGCCAAGACCCGCGTTGGTCGTGGCGAGGCATCCAAGGGTAAGACTGCAGGCCGTGGTACCAAGGGTACGAAGGCTCGTTACCAGATCAAGGCAGGTTTCGCAGGTGGACAGCTTCCACTGCACATGCGTCTGCCTAAGCTGCGCGGCTTCAAGAACCCATTCCGCGTCGAGTACCAGGTTGTAAACCTGGACAAGATCTCGGAATTGTTCCCAGAAGGTGGCGAAGTTACCATCGAGGCACTAGTTGCCAAGGGCGCCGTTCGCAAGAACGAGCCTGTCAAGGTGCTAGGCACCGGCGACCTTACGGTCAAGGTTGACGTGAAGGTTAACGCTTTCTCGGCATCCGCGTCCGAGAAGATCGCTGCCGCTGGCGGCTCGGCAGAAACCCTCTAATCCAGGGTTTGCGCTAAAGCTAAATCCCCGGTGAGCTTGTTCCGACAAGCTCGCCGGGGATTTTCCTATCTCCCGTGACTCTTAGTGTTACGCTGCGAATTCCCAAGCAAACCGCCGTCTTTTGGCTAGTTGCGCTAAAAAATGGAGCCATGACTGTGTGGCGTATTTGGCGAGATAGTGCCTAAGACGGCTAGAATCATTAGGTCATAGCAAGAGTCTTTACCTAGACTCAAGCACATACTTCAGGAGGACGCTTGTTCAGCGCCATAGCCCGAGTTTTTCGGACGCCTGACCTGCGCAACAAACTGCTTTTCACCCTCGGGATCATTGCGATCTATCGAGTCGGCGTTTTCATTCCGGCCCCGGGCGTAGATTACAGCAACGTTCAGCAGTGTCTGGCTTTGGGTTCAACCACCGGTGGTCTATATCAGTTCGTAAACCTCTTCAGCGGCGGCGCCCTGTTGCAAGTTTCGATCTTTGCCATGGGAATCATGCCGTACATTACGGCAGCCATTATTGTGCAGCTACTGCGTGTGGTGATCCCGCACTTCGAAGCACTGCATAAGGAAGGCCAAGCCGGCCAAGGCAAGCTGACCCAGTACACCCGTTACCTGACCATCGCGTTGGCGCTCTTGCAGGGCACTACGCTGATCACTCTGGCGCGTACCGGCGGACTCTTCCCGAGCTGTACCCTCCCGCTGATTCCCGATGACTCGCTCATGGTGATTCTGCTGATGATCTTCGCACTGACCGCAGGCACCGGCCTGATCATGTGGATGGGCGAATTGATCACCGAACGCGGTATCGGCAACGGCATGTCCATCCTGATCTTCATCTCGATCGCTTCGGGCTTCCCATCAGCCATGGGCGCCATCCAGCAGTCGCAGGGTTGGGGCACCTTCATCGGTGTCATCGCCGTCGGCTTCCTGGTGATCGCACTTGTCGTGTTCGTGGAGCAGTCCCAGCGACGCGTTCCGGTGCAGTACGCCAAGCGCACCATCGGGCGACGCACCGTAGGCGGCACCTCCACCTACATCCCGCTGAAGGTCAACATGGCGAACGTGATCCCAGTGATCTTCGCCAGCTCGATCCTCGCCTTGCCGCAGATGATCGTCTCGTTCAACCAGAACGATGACGGAACCCTGCCGGAGTGGGCCATGTGGCTGCAGGAGCACTCGGCTTCCTCTTCGCCTTGGTACATGCTCGTCTACACTCTGCTGATCATCGGCTTCACCTACTTCTATGTCGCGATTACCTTCAACCCGATTGAAGTCTCGGACAATATGAAGAAGTACGGTGGCTTCATTCCAGGCATTCGCGCCGGCAAGCCAACTGCCGAGTACCTGCAGTACGTGATTTCCCGAATCACTTTCGCGGGCGCCCTCTACCTGGCGTTCGTCGCGTTGATCCCGCTCATCGCCTTCGTGCTGTTCAACGCAGACCAGAACTTCCCATTTGGCGGCACCTCGATCCTCATCATGGTTGGTGTGGGTCTGGAAACCGTCAAGCAAATAAATGCTCAAATGCAGCAACGAAACTATGAAGGGCTACTGCGATGAGTCGACTGTTAATTATTGGTCCACCGGGTGCCGGCAAAGGCACCCAAGCAGTGAAGATTTCCGAGCGTCTGGAGATCGTCGCGATCTCCACCGGTGACATCTTCCGCGCCAACGTCAAGGGCGGCACCCCACTGGGTGTCGAGGCAAAGAAGTACATCGACGCCGGTAACTTCGTGCCAGACTCGGTCACCAACAATATGGTTGATGATCGTCTGGGCCAGGAAGACGTCGCCAACGGATTCCTGCTTGATGGCTACCCGCGCACCAGCGCGCAGGTAGATGCCTTGGACGCCATGCTTGCCGCTCAGGGAGTCGAGTTGGATGCAGTGTTGCAGCTGACCGCCGATGACGAAGAGCTGGTAGCGCGTCTGCTCAAGCGTGCAGAAATCGAAGGCCGCGCAGATGACACCGAAGAGGTCATCCGCCACCGTCTGGGGCTGTACAACGAAGAGACGCGGATTGTCGTTGATCGCTACGAAGAGCGTGGCATCGTGCGCAAGGTCGATGGCATTGGCGCTATCGATGAGGTCACTGAGCGTGTGCTCTCGGCGTTGAACGTTACCGCCTAAGTATTTGCACTGACACGTAGGGACCGTGCCGCGATCAGCCCCTGAGGGCCGTGGTGCGGTCCCTGCGTAGTTTAGCTAGACATTTCCATCCGATTGTTTGGGTTTTGCGACCCGAAAGAATTAAGGGGCAAGACATTGGCTCTAGGTCAGCCACGAATTGAGTACAAAACCAATTCGCAAATTTTGAAGATGCGCGAGGCCGGACTGGTGCTCGCCGAAGCACTCGACGAGGCCAGCGACTTCGCCCGTCCGGGTGTCACCACCATGCAGGTGAACGAGGTCTTCGCGAAAGTTCTGGAACGCCACGGTGCCACCAGCAACTTCCTTGGCTACCACGGCTTCCCGGCGAGCATCTGCGCCTCGGTCAACCACGAGGTCGTCCACGGCTTCCCCAGCGATTACGAACTGAAGGACGGCGACGTGCTGAAGGTCGATGGTGGAGCGATCATCGACGGCTGGCACTCCGACTCCGCGCGCACCTTGCTTATCGGCAAGGTGGACCCGGCAGACCAGCGGTTGAGCGAGATCACCGAACAGGCCATGTGGGCCGGCATCGCCGCCTTCTCCAAGGCTCGCTACATCGGGCAGATCGGCGAAGCGATTGACGACTTCGTCAACTCGCAGCCGGGCGCACCGCTGGGCATCTTGGAGGACTACTGCGGCCACGGCATCGGCTCGGCCATGCATATGGCTCCGGATGTGCTGAACTACAACACCGGCCACCGCGGATCACGGATCAAGCCCGGCATGGCCCTGGCCATCGAACCGATGCTGGTCCGCGGAAAGATCGCGACCTCGGTGCTGGAGGATGACTGGACGGTAGTCACCGACGATAAGGCCAACGCTTCGCAGTGGGAGCACACCGTAGCCATCCACATGGGCGGCATCTGGGTGCTTTCGGCGCACGACGGCGGCGAAGCCGGATTGGCACCATTCGGTGTGACTCCATCGCCAATCAAGCCTTAGATTCTGGCTCCAGCATGGTAACCGTGCCGGAGCTAACACTTTAAGTGCGTCCTTGGATTTGTCCTAGAGTCTGCCAATGGCGTATTCTTAATTTTTGGTTGTCTATTTGACTGAGCCTAAAACTCTTTGAGCTCGGCAAGGTCAATAACAGTCAGAACCAATTACTTGTTGATGGAAAATCATCAACAACAAAAGTTAGCGGGGAAAATGGGCAAGAAGGAAGGCGTCATCCAGGTAGAGGGCTCCGTATCCGAAGCGCTGCCGAACGCGATGTTTCGCGTAGAGCTGCCAAACGGTCACGTGGTGCTCGCCACTATCTCGGGTAAGATGCGTCAGCACTACATTCGTATCCTCCCAGAGGATCGAGTGCAGGTTGAAATGAGCCCATACGACCTCAACAGAGGCCGTATCGTTTACCGCTACAAGTAAAACTGCAGTCCATAGACATTAACCTGACGGACGTTGAACGAGCGATCGTTTGAACGCCCGTCTGAGGAATGTTCTTGGGACAAGCTGCTTTTTCACTGCTCCACACAATAACTGCAACCGCAAAAGGACAGAGCCTTGAAGGTTAACCCTAGCGTGAAGCCGATCTGCGATAAGTGCAAGGTGATCCGTCGTAATGGCGTGGTCATGGTGATCTGCGAAAACCCACGCCACAAGCAGCGTCAGGGCTAATTCCGTTCTTCGGAATTTCCCACGCGTAGTCATTTAGGCAGTACCGTATCGAGCAATCGATGCACACCCCCGGGTTCGGAGGCCGGGGCCAGGAGACATCCTGGGTGGTACTGCTCCAGACCTCCGTTGGTTGAAAGGTAGCCACTTGGCTCGTTTAGCAGGCGTGGACATTCCACGCGAAAAGCGCGTAATTATCGCGCTGACTTACATCTACGGCGTGGGCAAGACCCGTGCAGAAGAGATCATCGCAGCGACCGGGACCAACCCGGACACTCGCGTCAAGGATCTCAGCGACGCTGACCTTGTTCAGCTGCGTGACTTCGTTGAAGGCACTTACAAGGTAGAAGGTGACCTGCGCCGTGAGGTTCAGGCTGATATCCGCCGCAAGGTTGAGATCGGATCCTACGAAGGTATTCGTCACCGTAAGGGCCTGCCGGTCCACGGTCAGCGCACCAAGACCAACGCTCGTACCCGTAAGGGCCCGAAGCGTACCGTCGCAGGTAAGAAGAAGACTCGCTAAATCTTAGCGGTCTAGTTCAAATACTTTTTTCGTAGGAGAAGAAATGCCCCCAAAGACTCGTGGAGCGGTACGTAAGCCGCGTCGCAAGGACAAAAAGAATATCGCGCAGGGTCAGGCGCATATCAAGAGCACCTTCAACAACACCATCGTATCGATTACCGATCCGTCTGGTGCTGTTATCTCGTGGGCTTCGGCCGGCGAGGTAGGCATGAAGGGTTCGCGTAAGTCGACCCCGTACGCTGCTCAGATGGCCGCTGAATCTGCCGCTAAGCGCGCGCAGGAGCACGGCATGCGCAAGGTTGACGTTTTCGTCAAGGGCCCGGGCTCGGGACGCGAAACCGCGATCCGTTCGCTGCAGGCTGCTGGCCTTGAGGTTGGATCCATCTCGGATGTTTCCCCAAGCGCCCACAACGGTTGCCGCCCATCAAAGCGTCGCCGCGTCTAATTGATTCGCTAGGCCGAGCCTAAAGAAGTCACCGAGCCATTCGTAAGGAATGGGTCGGTGACGTTCTTGGACTCTCATGCCTGCAACAGACGAACGGCCAACAGGCTACCGTCGTTTCCACCCCCGTGAGGCGTCATATAGCGGACGCTCGCTGAAAGGAAATGTAAGTGCTCATTACGCAGCGCCCAACCCTGACCGAAGAAGTAGTTTCCGAGAATCGCTCCCGGTTCGTCATTGAACCGTTGGAGCCAGGCTTTGGTTACACCCTAGGTAACTCACTCCGCCGTACTTTGTTGTCCTCGATCCCTGGTGCAGCTGTCACCAGTGTTCGACTCGACGGTGTATTGCATGAGTTCTCTACCGTAGCCGGTGTCAAGGAAGACGTCACCGAACTGGTTCTTAACATCAAGAACCTGTCGGTCTCTTCCGAGCACGACGAGCCGGTCGTCGCCTACCTGCGCAAGCAGGGCCCAGGCGTCGTTACCGCAGCGGATATCACCCCACCAGCGGGTGTAGAGTTCCACAACCCTGAGCTGCACATCGCTACCTTGAATGCCAATGGCAAGTTCGATTTGGAACTGACCATTGAGCGTGGCCGTGGCTATGTGTCAGCTGCTCAGAACAAGAGTGCCGACACCGAGATTGGCCGAATCCCAGTTGATTCGATCTACTCGCCGGTGCTTAAGGTAACTTTCCGCGTGGAAGCTACCCGTGTTGAGCAGCGCACCGACTTCGATCGCTTGATCGTTGACGTTGAAGCAAAGCCTTCGATCACCCCGCGTGATGCTGTCGCATCCGCAGGTACCACTCTGGTTGAGCTGTTCGGTTTGTTCCGCGAACTGAACACCGCAGCAGAAGGTATCGAAATCGGCCCATCGCCAACGGATGCAGCTTTGGCTGCAGACATGGCGTTGCCGATCGAGGATCTGGAACTGACCGTTCGCTCTTACAACTGCTTGAAGCGTGAGGGCATCCACTCCGTGGGTGAACTCGTTACTCGCTCCGAGGCCGACCTGATGGACATCCGTAACTTCGGTGCGAAGTCCATTGACGAAGTCAAGGCAAAGCTTGTTGAACTGGGTCTAGCACTGAAGGATTCCCCTCCAGGGTTCGATCTTGCCGCTCGTAGTGCCATCGAAGATGGCGACGACGTCTACGACGAAGGCCTGTAAAGACCTTAGTCTCGCGACACACTACTTCACCCGACCTGTCGGTCACATACCGACAGGCTCGGTCATTCATCTAGGAGAATTACCATGCCTACCCCTACAAAGGGTCCGCGTCTCGGCGGCAGTGCAGCACATGAGCGATTGATCTTCGCTAACATGTCCGCACAGCTCTTCGAGAACAAGAAGATCACCACCACCCTGACCCGCGCCAAGCGTCTGCGTCCACACGCAGAGCGCCTGATCACCTTCGCAAAGCGTGGAGATCTGGCCTCGCGTCGTCGCGTCCAGTCGGTTATCGCTTCGCGCTCGCGCACCAACAAGTCGATCGTTCACGAGCTTTTCGCGAACATCGCACCTGCTATGGCCGATCGCCCGGGTGGCTACACCCGCATCACCAAGATTGGTAACCGCAAGGGCGACAACGCTCCTATGGCAGTTATCGAACTGGTAATGGAACCGGTTTCGCCAAAGCAGGCAGTCGTCAAGGAAGCCACCAAGGCTACCGAGAAGGCAACCGAAGCCACCACCGAAGAAGCCTAAGCTTAAGCTTTTGAATCTTCACCGGTAAAACGGTCAAGTTATCCCCGGACATCCGCAAGGATGTCCGGGGATTTCTCTTTAATCGCAGAATTTCAAAGAACTGAAACTAGAGCGTCAGGGCCTACAAGTCGCTAAGTCCTGGACAAGTCGTTTCCAACTTGTCGGAAAGCGCGCGATTCTCCTCGGTATCCAGCAACGACATCTTCACTTGCATCTGCTGCGTACTTAGCGAGCCATCGGAGACCACGGCAATGACCTCGTCTGTATTATCAGCGAGGGCAACCAAATCAGCGGAGAACTCAGCTTCGGCTTGATTTGCGACACTGCGGAAGATTGCAGATATTTTTTTGCCCTGCTCCACCGTATCGCCGAGACTGCTTGAGGCGTCAGTTTCGAGATTCTGCTCTTTGACCTGGTTGATGATTTCTTGGCAGGCTTCCTCAGTTGAAAGAGGTTTCTCGGCGCATGCGCCCAAGCTGAAGGTGGCAGCCAGGGCGATAGCGCTTATTGCAGTCATGCGGGTGAAATTCATGGATGCTCCAAGCCATTGGTGTTCGATGATCGTTAGGCTCACCACGAAAAACCCGTGCCGAGCCACTGCCGTCAATTATAGCGAGTCGTTAGCCTTATTAAGCGGACATGAAGCGTTCACCCCCTTGCAGTGACTTTCAGCCAGTCCTGCTGCTAAGTTCATTGCGAATAATTCCCAGTTGGAATTCGGGGGCAATCTCAGAGGATAATTGAAAGCATGAATTCGCAGTCAGAGATCATTGATCCGTTCGGTACCACTGCTCTGGGTACCAGCAGCTCGCCAGCGTTGATTCGCATGCGCATGGTTCTGGGCTATGACGGTGCAGCTTACAACGGCTGGGCACGGCAGCCCAATGTTGTTGGCGTGCAGCAGTTGGTCGAAGAGGCACTTGAAACTCTCATCCGCCGCCTGATCCGCGTAGTTGTCGCCGGACGAACCGATGCAGGGGTGCATGCACGACGTCAGGTAGTTCACTTTGATCTGACCGAGGAAGAATATCTGGGCTTGCCGAGAAACTCGGACCTGGAGCCTGGCCCGGCGCTCTTGCGTCGCATCAACGGCCTCTTGGGTCGCCAGGAAAAGGCCGTGTGGGTTCATGAGGTAGTTCGAGCCGAAGATGGTTTCGACGCACGATTCTCCGCCTTGGCGCGGCGTTATTCGTACCGCATTGCCGATGGCATCCACCGCTGGGATCCACTGAGCCGGCAGCTGACCATGTGGTACCGCGAAGACATCGACATTGATTTGTTGAACGCCGAAGCCCGGTCGGTTCTCGGACGACACGATTTTCTCTCCTACTGCAAGCCGAAGCCGAGGGCAACCACTATCCGGACGCTGCAGGAATTTGAATTCAGCCGGGCCGAGGATGGAAATATCGTGGTGCACTTGAAAGCCGACGCGTTTTGCCACAATATGGTGCGCTCGCTCATCGGTGCCGCGCTACGTGTAGCTAGCGGAAGAGAGGAACCAGGATTCTTGGCCGAACGTCTGGCGCTGATGGTCCGTGACTCGAAGTCGATTCTTGCCCACCCGCACCCGCTGGTGCTTGAAGAGGTCTACTATCCTGACGACCACGAGCTCGCCGCGCGAGCGGCGCTCACGAGGGCAAGACGCGACGTTTCGCAGACGGATTCATTAAAAGACATCGATTAATGACCCTTTGGGTGTCATTGCTCACCTAGAGGTACCTTTGTTTTGGTCGTCTGAGTGTTAATCGGCTAAACTTTTATGAGTTGTGTATGTCCACGTTCGACACTACACGCCCAAGCGTGACGGCTTAGTTGCATAGTCGCTGGTCTGCTGGGTGTGCGAACAATATATGGACGGCCGGTCATCATCAGTCCTCACCTGACGTACTGGTCTAAGCACAAGAACAACACGACAGTGCTCGTCACTGGAGGATCTCACGCCTCGACACCTGCGACTGTTTGACCAGAAACGAATCAACGTAAGGCAATTACTGTGCGTACGTACACCCCAAAGCCGGCTGACCAGACTCGTCAGTGGTTTGTCATTGACGCCACCGACGTAGTACTCGGCCGTCTCGCCGTTCAGGCCGCAACCTTGCTGCGCGGCAAGCATAAGCCAACCTTTGCAGCTCACATGGACATGGGCGACCATGTCATCATCATCAACGCCGAGAAGGTCGCACTGACCGGCAAGAAGCTGCAGGACAAGCGCGCCTACCGTCACTCGGGTTTCCCGGGCGGTCTGAAGAGCGTTAACTACGCCGAGCTCCTTGAAAAGAACCCAGTTCTGGCCGTCGAGAAGGCCATCAAGGGCATGCTTCCAAAGAACAAGCTTTCCGATGCCCAGCTGTCGAAGCTGAAGGTATACCGCGGCGCCGAGCACCCACACGCTGCTCAGGCTCCAAAGGCACTGGAAATCACCCAGGTCGCTCAGTAGTACTGGCCTCGAGAACAAAGACTTAATAGGAGATTATCGTGGCTGAGAACACTGAAGAGACCACTGAATTCGAAGGCGAAACCCCTTCGACTTACACCACCGAGACCGCTGCATCGACTGTCGTAGCCGACACCGAGCGCGCTCCACTAACCGTTCCAGGTGGCGCAGTAGGCCGCCGCAAGCAGGCAATTGCCCGCGTGCGTTTGATCCCAGGCTCCGGCAACTGGGTCGTCAACGGCCGCACCCTGGAGAACTTCTTCCCTAACAAGCTGCACCAGCAGGATGTTAACGAGCCATTCAAGGTTCTGGGTCTGGAAGGCGCTTACGATGTTATCGCCCGTATCCACGGTGGCGGCATCTCGGGCCAGGCCGGCGCATTGCGTCTTGGCATTGCCCGCTCGCTGAACGAGATCGACCGCGATGCAAACCGCGCGACCCTCAAGAAGGCTGGCTACTTGACTCGTGACGCACGCGTCATCGAGCGCAAGAAGGCTGGTCTTAAGAAGGCCCGTAAGGCTTCGCAGTTCTCGAAGCGCTAAACCTTACCCACAGGTTTCCCAAAGGCTCACATCTTCGGATGTGGGCCTTTGGCCGTTAAACGTCGGTTTGTGACCGTTTGGTCATTAAACTTTTCTCACATAACGTTCCAAAGCTCACATACTCACGGGTAAATCGATGCGTAGGGCTTATGATTGACGATGATGGCAAGGTTATTTGGGACCGATGGGGTCCGAGGAAAAGCAAACGAGTTATTAACCCCCGAACTGGCGCTGGATCTCGCGCAAGCAGCTTCGGTGGTTCTTGGTTTAAGTCAGTCGGAAGACGGACGCAAGCCGGTTGCCGTGGTGGCGAAGGATCCGCGTATCAGCGGCGACTTCCTCTCCGCCGCGATCGAGGCTGGTCTGGCTGCTTCCGGTGTTGACGTTAAGGATGCGGGCACGTTGCCGACTCCGGCCGCTGCATTCTTGGTAGGTGATCTCAATGCCGACTTCGGCGTGATGATCTCCGCCTCGCATAATGCCGCGCCGGATAACGGCATCAAGTTCCTGGCACGGGGAGGCAAGAAGCTCGATGACGCGTTGGAAGACGCGATCGAAGCCTGCCTCGACATGCCAAACCCGCGCCCAACAGGTGGCGCCGTAGGACGGATCTCGCGCTTCGCCGACGCCGAGGACCGCTACATCATGCACCTGCTGGCAGCAATGCCAAACCGTCTCGATGGCGTCAAAGTGGTTTTGGACTGTGCCCACGGCGCAGCTTCGGGCTGCTCGCCAGAGGTATTCAAGAATGCAGGCGCAGAAGTTATCGTCATCGGCGCCGAGCCAGATGGCATCAACATCAATGACGGGTACGGCTCGACCCACCTGGAGAAGCTCCAGGCCACCGTGCTTGAGCACGGCGCAGACCTGGGCATCGCCCACGACGGCGACGCGGACCGCTGCCTTGCAGTGGACCATGAGGGCAACGTTGTGGACGGGGATCAGATCATGGCCGTCATGGCCATCGACCTGAAGGCACGCGGCGAACTAGTGGACAACACCCTTGTTGCCACCGTCATGAGCAACCTCGGTTTGAAGATCGCCATGGAAGAAGCCGGCATCACCCTGAAGCAGACCGGTGTCGGAGACCGCTACGTGCTCGAAGGCATGCGCGAAGGCAACTACTCGCTGGGCGGAGAGCAGTCCGGCCACGTCATCTTCAGCAAGTACGCCACCACAGGTGACGGTGTCCTCACCGGCCTGCTGCTCGCAGCCCGCGTGAAGGCTACCGGAAAGACCCTGAAGGAGCTTGCCTCCGTACTCACCGTCTTGCCGCAGGTGCTGATCAACGTGCGCGGCGTGAACAAGGCAGGGGTTCCAGAGTGCGAACCGCTGCTCAACGAGATCGCCCTCGCCGAGGCACGTCTGGGTTCCACCGGACGCGTGCTCTTGCGTCCATCGGGCACCGAACCAGTGGTTCGTGTAATGGTCGAGGCAGCTACTCACGAGCAGGCTCAGCTTGAGGCAGAGCTGCTGGCCGGCGCCGTGGCGACCCACCTGGCGCTTTAAAGCAACCACCTAGTAAACATCAAGAAAACTCACACCCCCGTACCGCGTTCCCGCAAGGGTCATGGTGCGGGGGTGTGGCATGCTAACTAGTAGTTATTGGGTTAGATATCTGGGGAGTAGTACTTCGTGACTTTGCGTATCAGCGTCATCGGCACCGGCTATCTTGGTGCAACTCATGCAGCGTGCATGGCAGAACTGGGCTATGAGGTCATTGGCCTGGATGTCAACGCGGAGAAGCTCCAGGCACTGGGTGCCGGGATCCTTCCTTTCCACGAGCCGGGCCTGCCCGAGCTGCTGCGGAAGCATGTCTCCAGCGGACGGTTGCGGTTCACCGACTCCTACGCGCAGGTGGCCGAACTTGCAGACATCCACTTTGTCACCGTCGGCACCCCGCAGCGCGCGGACTCCCAATCCGCGGACATGAGCTACGTCGATGCGGCGGTGGACTCACTGGTGGAGCACATCACCGGTGAGGCGCTCATCGTGGGCAAATCCACGGTGCCCGTGGGCACCGCCCGCCGGCTGGTCGAACGCATCGAGGCCACCGCCAGCCCGGACAGCAAGATCACCCTGGCCTGGAATCCCGAGTTCCTTCGTGAAGGCTTCGCCGTCAAGGACACACTGACACCAGACCGCTTGGTCTACGGCCTAGCGGATGAGAGCGCGCTGGGCAAGCTGCGCGAAGTCTACGCACCGATCCTCGCCGCCGGCACCCCAGAGGTCGTCACCGACCTGGAAACCGCGGAGCTGGTCAAGGTTGCAGCCAACGCGTTCCTCGCCACCAAGATCTCCTTCATCAACGCCTTCGCCGAAGTCACCGAGAACGTAGGCGGCGACATCAAGACGCTGGCGGACGCGATTGGCCACGATGCGCGCATCGGCCGGAAGTTCCTCAACGCCGGCGTCGGATTCGGCGGCGGCTGCCTGCCCAAGGACATCCGCGCGCTCCAGGCCCGAGTCAGCGAGTTGGGCCTGAGCCAAACCATGGGCTTCCTCGCCGAGGTGGACCAGATCAACCTGCGCCGCCGCGACCGTGTGGTTTCGCTGGCCTCCTCGATCCTGGGGGAGCAGCTGGCGGGCAAGCGCATCTGCGTGCTCGGGGTGACCTTCAAGCCAGACAGCGACGACGTGCGTGACTCGCCGGCGCTGGACATCGCGGTGCGCCTGTATAACTCAGGGGCCGAGGTTTCGGTCTATGACCCCGAGGGCAATAAGAACGCTGCCGGTCGTTTCCCGCGGCTGAACTACGTGGACTCCTGGCGAGAAGCGGCCAAGTCCGCGGACCTGGTGCTGCTGCTGACCGAGTGGAAAGAATTCCGCGAGCTGGACCCGCAAGAGCTCGGCGAGGTCGTTGGCACTCGGGCCCTGATCGATGGACGCAATGTGCTTGACCGCCCGCTGTGGCGAGAGCAGGGCTGGGTTATCACCGGGCCTGGCGAAAAGTTCGAGCTGGGCGAAAACTAGCATCTGAACAAGTTTTAGCTTCCCGAGCGTTCAGGAGAGCGAGAATAGTTCAATGTTGCCCGCGTTCTGGTTTAACTCTCACTTTCCCTGTACAAACAATCGTCGGGGCCGTCGGCATCGAGCCTCTCGCTGGCGATCTGACCAAACAAAGCGACGCTGGGAATCATCGGCGGTAAATTGAACCGACCAAGACTGCCGAGATGCCGTAGTGCTGGCCGCGCAGATCACTAAAGTCGATCTTCCTGCGAATGCTTTCGTTAGTTCGCAGCCGGAGAATGTCAAAGAAACCATCTTGGACACGGCAATCAACAGAGCTTTCGAGCGTGATCTCGAAGAAGAACTTATGCCGTTGGATCTTCTACGCTTTGATGGAAAACTCGTCCCCCATCAACGTGCCGCAAGCCTTACGGTTTTCAAAGACAGCACTCGAAACCGGCGGTTGCTTGTCATGTCCGTCAATAAGAAGCCTCTGGAAGAGGAACTTGGCATCGATCTGCTGTATTGGGACCAAGTTCACGACGCTTTTACATTCGTCTAGTACAAGCGACTCGAGAAGGATGAATCTGGCAACGACGACATGCCTTACGAGTGGGTCTATCTCCGCAAAAGCGAGTTCACCAAGCAGCATGAACTGATGCCTGCCGGTGTTGAAGAAGTCTTGACTATCGAGGATTGGCGAGCGTTCAGGACACCTTTCTGGTTCAAGTTCGTGAGAGGTGAGGCCGCCAAGAAACTTGACGAGAAGTCACTCAAAGGCATGTATGTCTCGGCAGACTGGCTGCGCCGAGCGATCCAAGAGAATGCCCTTAACACGGGGAAGAAGGGTGGATTCAGGGTTCACCTACAGCAACACCAAATATGTCGGCCACACGACCTTCGCTGAGCTTGTGACCCGTGGTTTCACAGGCACAGGTCGAGGGCGAACCAAGGCCTTCATGGAGGTTATGGAAACCCTGGGTAAGAACTGAGAACTGATTGTTGCGATCCGAACGGAGTGGAATAAGACCGCGACGCAACCGTAAACTGACTATGCGGCGATTTTCTCGCTCGAAGACGGTAAGCACCCGTTCTGATACAACGTGTCCCCCAACTTGCACGAGGTCACAGTAGCGCCAGGATGTGCGCCTACCTTCGCGATTTGCGTGCAACGTCTTAGCACTGTCGACTCTTTGTTCTGTTGCTTTCGGGCCAGTCAGTTGATGACGTAATGCGCACTGCTTGGAGAACTTGCAACGTGACCGACAACGAGTCGAAGAGGTCGTGGAGGTTACCCAAAAAGACCAAGTAATTAACTCCGTTTGTGTCAGACGGAGTTACGATGCGCCCGGACCTAAGATCATGGCGCACCACTCCGTGGCCGATCAGATTACGGGTCTTGCTGTTCATGGTCTTGGCAAAGTCGACCCACCCCGGATCAAGTTGAAAGTACCTTAGTTTGTAGGCGTTTGAAAGCTTGTTGAACTTCGCGAAGGAATCCACACGATCCTTGGTAGGCAGATTCGACGGATGCTGGTCGCCGAAGTTCTCTGGATGTCCATGTTCGATCGTGTTTCGCGCAGCGATCGGATATTTAAGGACCTTGCCGAGGACCTCGAATCCCTGTTGGTAGAGGTCCCGGGTCTCACCGAACTCATCTCGGGCGAGAGTCATATGATCTACATTTTCGGCACCGGTGGCGCTCAAATAGCGCTTGATACCACCCATGAGCCACATTTCATGCCTAAGTAGGAAACGATCTACGACGTCGAAAAGCGAGCGCTGAAGTATCTTGATTTCGGCGATCGACGCGTCCTCTTTGAGCATCGAACTGTACCTGCCATCTGCAGCGGCTATCACATGTTTCGTGATGTAAGACCGAAGGAAACCTGCCGTTGCGGCACTCGGCGGAACAACGTTGACGGTCACGGCTAGCATTGCTGAATGTGCGGCGCTCGCTCGCTCATGCGTCGTGTGTCCGGTCGGAAAATCCCACTCTGAAAACTCACGAGCAAGGGTCGACTCGAAGGCATCCCATTGCTCATCGAGGTAGTACTCATACAGTCGCCGCACTTGTGGCCACAATTGCTTGATTATTCCAAGCGCGGTGTCCCGTTCCTTCATAAAATCAAGAACGCGCTCACCAGTGAGTCTGTTCAGGGCCATCATGCTGAATCCACCGACTGCGTCATGGCTATCCGCAGAAAAATTGTTGGGAACGTATGGATTAATTGTCACCACTTTGGGAGCGAGCGAAACGTCATGGTCTGAAAGACGTTCAGCTTCAAAGGAAACCGCGTAGTCGCTGATATCTTGACCGACAGCAGACCCACGAATTGGCAGTCGGCAGTTCGGACAAGGAAAGTAGAAGCGGGTTCCACTAGTGGAGTCAGTCGCCATGCGAATGGCTACCGGCTGTTCGCAGCCAGGGCATCGAATACCCATCCGAATCATCATGCGTTGAGTGTATCTATGTTAGAGCGAGCCAGGATGTGCAACAAGGCTGCACTGAGTAGATTCTTCCAAAAGGTTCTTGCGGTCCGGGCTGATTCGCTTTTAGGGCGTATCTTTCACCGAACAGTGATAGAGCTCTCCCACTGAGACGCGCTCTTATTTATGCAACGTGATCTGCTGTGAGTCCGCAACTAGCAGATAGCTCTCTTCCCATTCTTCAAGGATTGTCGTAGCTTCATCTGACAGGTAATGACGCATATGAATCGGCTGAACCGCGTGCATCAATGCCAGAACTCTTCGGACAACTACAACCCTTTCCGCGGGATCAACTGAAGCTCCCATTCCGAAGTCGCTTAGCATCATCATACGATCCTTGCTGTGGCTGCCACCGTGAAGGACGGTTACAAGGGCGTGACGAATGGGCTGGCCGAGTGGGCCTCTACCGAGCGACTCGTATGCCTCAACAACCCTCAGTGAAGTGATGCTTTTTTGTCCATAGATGAATACTCCAAAGGCTTCATACACGCGCCGGAGCGCGTTTCCAATGCCGACGGAAGCGACATCATTTTCTTGAGTTGATGCGCCATCCACTGCATATTGAAAAACAAACCCCAGAAGCGTCTTGTACTCATGAAGCGGCTCATCGACTCCTCCCGAGTGCTTGACTAGGCTTACTCGGACAGATTCGTCCGAGCCAACATTTCGGAGCACCCAGGGGGCCGTTTCCCATGTGCCCTGGCTGGGTGGCTCTAGGGATTCGAGAACGGCCTTTGAAGTCTTTCCTAGGTCCTGGAAGATGCCGACATCATGCGTGAGAAACAGGGTCTTTGCGGATGAAGAATCGGTGAGAAGCTCTTTCAGTTGACTCTCGAGAAAGCTGAGTATTCCGATACGGCAGTCGATGTCAACACTGGAAATGGGGTCATCTAGGACGATGAGCGACTTGTTTGGATCGAGGCCGTCATTGATGCACTGCCTGAGAAGTGTGAAGAAGTAGCAAAGGGATAGTACGTTCCGTTCTCCCACAGATAGGCGATGTGGTTTCAGGTAGCGACCTCTGCTTTGCAGCATAAATCGACCTCCGCGTTGCGCTTCATCCGCAACGACGATTCTCAATCGATTGGGATCGGCAAAGACCGTCGCTAACCCGCGGTTGACGTCATCCGCAGCAACGTCCTCATCTCTCAAAGCACTCTTTAAGTCTCTCACTTGCGCGTCAAGTTTATCCAGGGCCTCAGATTGCTCAACTAATGTAGCCTCGGCACTCCGCAACGAAGCCAGGGCAGATCGGTAGTTGTCTATCCGAGCTTCAATTTCAAGACGACTTACATCGTTGTTTAGGACGAGCGTTTGGCTGAGAAGTTGTTTAATGCCTTTGATTCCATCATTCCAGTCCAGCCTCGTTTGCTCGATGGTCTTTATGGCTTGCTGAAGATCGTGGATCTGCTGGCCGGCTAATTCAAAATCAACGGTGATTGGCGCGTAGAGTGATGCTTTCTTCGCGGCCACGGCATCATTCCACCGGGTGATTTGAGTGTTCAGATTGTCCGTTAGGTGTTTGACCACTTCAGCATTAGTAGGGTCAAGGTCCACGAGTCGATTATCTAGCTGAACGACCAGGCGGGGCAGGAGCGAACTGTCAAGTTCGTCGGTGAACTCTCTCGCTGTTCTGTCTACCGCATTCTTGATTGCCTCAAGTAATTCACTCTTGTGTTCCTCGCTGACCGCCTGCAGGCACAACGGGCAGCGGTTGAGTTCTGGAGTGTCGAATATTGAGCTTGCTGTCGCGACTAGAGAACTGTGAGCTTCGAGGGCCGCTGCAACGAGCCCTGCGAGACCTTCTCCTGTCGGAGCCTCAATGGTCCTTTCAAAGATGTCTGTGTTAAACTTCGTCAGCAAGTCGTCGACATCGTCCATCGAGACCGGCTCGAGAATCTCCTCGCCTCCCCGGCTGCGCGCCAAGCGGTCCTTGGCTTCATCGAGTTCAGTTCTGAGTGTCTCCAGGTCTTTTTGGGGAACAGGCATAGAGAGGAATGTGTCGAGTACTTGCTGATTTACGCGAGAGTTGCTCTTGTTTCCTTTGATCACTCGTTCGCGATCCGCCCATCCTTTGCGCAGAGCGTCAAAGGCCAGTTCTGTGTCTGTCTTACATGCTTCCGCTGCGTCGTCGACTACAGTAGCCTGACCCATGTGAGTCTCCCGAGCACTTTTCGCGGCCTGGATAGCTCGGTCTAGATCAGCCTGCGTAGTGCCTGACTTGCCAAACAATACAAGCGCACGGATCCCGTCATCACTAATGCGGACGTTGTTCTCGATGAATTGCTCGTTGAACACTAGAGTCGATAGTTTCACTTGAGGTGGCACACTATCTTCGCGAGTGCCATGAATCAAAAGTGTTGAAGTCAGATCATCGTCGGCGTTTTCTCTCTCCTCGACCTGTTGCTCCGCTGAGTACCGTGCGAATCCGTCGCCGACGGTTGTCTTTCCAGACCCATTCCTGCCAAAGACCACCGAAACACGCTGAGTGTTCTTCGTGAAGAATGTGAGGTTAGTTTCATCGATCAAACCTCTGCCATTGAGGCGAATCCCCGTGATCATTGCGGTGGCACTCCTACGCAGCTTGTAATGACTGTGACGCAAGGAGCGGCTTCCCTGCCTGTCGCTCAGCCTATCCGACTGCTTTGTTCGGCGTGTATGGGCGAACGGAGTATTACTCATTTGCGTCGAACGTGAGTGCTGTAAGCAATAACTTGTTAGATAAACAAGCCTCAGCTTCAGAATGAAGGACACCAAATCTGATCGTATGTTCGAATACGATTTATTGCTGTAACGACAGCCGGTATAGGAACCAAGAGTGCCTGAACGTTGTCTGTGCCAACGGTGCCGGGTAGGTTGCTGCCCCATTCGACGAATCTCAATATGAGGTAAACGAAGGCCGCAAAACCGGAGCCTACTAAGAGCTGGGTGCCGATGTTACCCCAGTAGCTTTCGTACTCTGAAACGGTCTGATCGGCAATTTCCTCTTGTGAAGGATTCTCGCCTTAGGGATCTTTCATTTTCCGACGGCTAAAACCCAGTAGCAACTTTTCTCCCATGCTAATTCGGTACGTAAAGTCGAGATTCCCTAATTTTCTGCGATCGCGATTGTCTCAAGGTGTGTCCTTTCAACAAGCTGTTTCATAGCTTGAGGTGCACACAAACTCAGATGACTTCAATGAGCTGGCCTTCAGAGCGGAAAAGGTTGGTATTCTGCGTCGCCCAAATTTCGAAAGAACAATTCTTGAAGGACTGCTTTGGGTAGTCACCCTTGTACAGCCGAAGAAAGGCAAAATAGGCGTTGATTGCCGGAGGCTATCATCGACTCAGTCGGATTCTTAGAAGCCGAATTCCTTCATGACCGCAGGCAGGTTTTCAATCAGACGCGAGGCGCTGACGGTGCCTTCTGCGGAGCTGACTCGGCCCAGATGGCCATGGATGACCGCAGCGCAGGCGGTGAGCTCCATCAGGCGGACATTGCTGACGGTCTCCAGGCCCTGGATACCGGTCAGCGAGCTGTCGGAGAGCAAATAGCCGAGGATGCCCGTGAGCACGTCTCCGGAGCCCGCAGTCGCCAGCTGAGCCGCCGCATGGCAGACCACGAGGTTGGTGCCGTCCGGGGCGACCACATAGCTGGTCGGTCCCTTCAGCAGCACCACCGCGTTATAGGAAAGCGCGGCCCAACGGGTCCAGCGGATCGGATCCTGGGCAATTTCCTCGGTGGTGACGCTCACGCCGGCGCGGCGCAGCAGCATGCGAAGTTCCTTGGCATGCGGAGTCAGCACACGCGGCTGCTCGCTGGGCCCGGCAGGAACCACATCCAGTCCGCTGGCATCGATGACCGCCGGCTGGCGGCTGTCGAACACGTTGGCGATAACTCCGGTTGGGGGAGTGCGGCTGTCAATGCCCGGGCCAATGGCCCAAGCCGAAATCTTCGCGCCGCGCCCGTGGAGGTGGCGGCGAGCCAAGGACAGCGCCTCGGAGATCTGCTGGTCATCCAGCGGAACGGTTTCCGGGGCTGCGATGGACAGCAATGGCTGCACTTCATCGGGGACGTGGGTGCGCAGCAATCCTGCGCCGCAGGCTACCGCGGCTCGTGCAGTCAGCAGCGCTGCACCGGGGTAGAGGGCGGAGCCTGCGATGAGGCCGAGGACTCCACGTTCGTACTTATGGCGTCCGGCGTCCCGCCAGCTGCGGTGCTGGTCCAGCAGCTCCCGTGCCGAAGATTCGTCGACCAAAGTAGTTTCCGGGCTCAGCGCGGAAAAATCAAAGTCCAAGTTGGCTACTTGAATCTCACCTGTCACCAAAGGTGCATCCCTGGAGATCAATCCGCTCTTCAGCGCCCCGAAGGTCACGGTGCGCTCGGCAAGCAGCACCCGGTCATCGGCAACGCCGGTTTCGCTGTTCAGCCCCGACGGAACGTCGCAGGCCAAGACGCGAGCGCCGGCAGGCAGCTTAGGCAGTTGTGCCCCGGGACGGTAGCCAATTCCGTAGATCGCGTCGATGACCAATGCCGCCGAAGCTAATTCGGGCTGGCCGTCGGCCAGCTGCTTCACGGTGCCGGAAGCCGAGCGATAGGCGTTCAAGGCGGCGGCGTGGCAAGCGTCGGTGCACTGCAGTGCGAGCGTCTTGTGGCCGCGCTGGGCAAGTTCGGCTAAAGCGTAAAGCCCGTCTCCACCGTTGTTGCCCGGGCCGATCAGACCGACCACCAGAGCGTCGGTGGCCGTTGGCGCTTGCGCCAGCATTCGCTCGGCGGCGGCTGCGAGTTCACTGGCGGCGGCGCGCATCAGCGATTCACTTCCACGTTTGGAGATCTCTTGGGCCTCGACCGCACGTACTTGCGCAACACTGTAGACAGGGATCATAAGACAAACTTTACTCACCTAAGCGGTGATACGCCCGTTTTAACTACCTACGTGTCGTTTTATCGTTCCGCGACGACCATGGCCACGGCCATATCGCCATCATGTGACAGGGTCAGATGCCAGGAAGTAATGCCACGTAGTTCACTGGCAGCGGCAACGGATCCTCGAATGAGCACCTGTGGGTCTCCGGCTTCGTCTTTGGCGATGGTGCAGTCCTGCCAGTTCATCCCCGCCGGTGCGCCGAGGGCCTTGGCAATGGCCTCTTTCGCAGCGAATCGTGCGGCCAGGGAACGCAACGGCAGATCACGTTCCATGGAAGTGAAAAGACGTTCACGCAGGCGTGGGGTGCGTTCGAGCTGTCGGCCAAAGCGTGGCACGTCGACAATGTCGACACCGATACCTGCAATCATGGGTTCCAGTCTATCCAGTGGCATTGAAGACAAAAAATTGCGGGCACCCTTTGTATGCAAAGGGTGCCCGCAATCGATGGAAGAGCGTGGATTACTCCACGGTTACCGACTTGGCCAGGTTTCGAGGCTGATCCACGTCGAAGCCCTTAGCCGAAGCAAGTTCGCAAGCGAAGATCTGCAGCGGCACGGTGGAGAGCAACGGCATCAGCAGCGTTGGAGTCTCCGGGACGTAGAAGACCCACTCGGAGTAATCCTTCACATCGTTGTCGCCGTCTTCGGCGATCACCAAGGTCTTGGCGCCACGGGCGCGGACCTCCTGGATGTTCGAGACAACCTTCGAGTGCAGCGAATCGCGGCCGCGTGGGGAAGGAACAACAACGAAGACCGGCTGGCCGTCGTCGATCAACGCGATCGGACCGTGCTTCAGCTCGCCGGCGGCGAAGCCCTCGGCGTGGATGTAAGCGATCTCCTTGAGCTTCAGTGCGCCTTCCATGGCCACTGGGTAACCCACGTGACGGCCTAGGAACAACACCGAGCTGGCGTCGGACATCGAGCGAGCAAGCTCCTTGATCTCGTCCGAGCGATCCAAGATGTCCTGGATCTTCGCTGGGATCTTGCCCAGGTCGGCCAGGATGTCCTTGATCTGGCCCTGGAAGAGATTGCCGCGCAGCTGTGCCAGGTACAGGCCCAGCAGGTAGGTTGCGGTGATCTGAGCCAGGAATGCCTTGGTGGAAGCCACCGCGATCTCCGGACCGGCGTGGGTGTAGAGCACCGCGTCGGATTCGCGTGGGATGGTCGACCCGTTGGTGTTACAGATCGACATGGTCTTCGCGCCCTGTTCCTTGGCGTAACGCACAGCCATCAGGGTGTCCATGGTTTCACCGGACTGCGAGATCGAAACGATCAGAGTGTTCTCGTCAACGATTGGCTCGCGGTAGCGGAACTCGTGGGAGAGCTCCACCTCAACCGGAATACGGCACCAGGATTCGATGGCGTACTTGGCGACGGAACCGGCGTAGGCGCTGGTACCGCAGGCGAGCACGACGATCTTGGAGATCTTGGAAAGTTCTTCCGGATCGATGCGAAGCTCATCCAGGGTCAGGCGGCCATCGGCGTCCGAGCGGCCCAAGAGGGTGTCGGCCACGGCGGCTGGCTGGTCAAAGATTTCCTTCTCCATGAAGGAAGGGAAGCCACCCTTTTCTGCGCTGGCTGCATCCCAGTCAACGTAGAATTCTTTGCCTTCGGCAGGGTTGCCGTCGAAGTCGGTGATGCTGTGAGTATCTGGGGTAATGGTGACGATCTGGTCCTGGCCCAGTTCCACCGCACGGCGGGTGAAGTCGATGAAGCCCGAGACATCCGAACCCAGGAAGTTCTCGCCGTCGCCCAAGCCCAAAACGAGCGGGGAGTTGCGGCGAGCTGCCACGACGACGCCCGGGTGGTCCTGGTGAACTGCAAGCAGGGTGAAAGCGCCTTCGAGGTGCTTCACGGCCAGCTGCATGGCCAGGGTGAGATCCCCATTGGCTTCGGTGCTGTAGAGCTTGCCCAGCAGAGCGGCTGCAACTTCGGTATCGGTGTCCGAGAGCAGCTCGACGCCTTCGGCGACCAGCTGCGCCTTGATGCCGGCGAAGTTCTCAATGATTCCGTTGTGGATCATTGCAAGCTTGCCGCCATCGGCTAGGTGAGGGTGGGCGTTGCTGTCACTCGGTCCGCCGTGAGTGGCCCAACGAGTGTGGCCAATTCCGGTGTGGGACCCAGGCAACGGTTCCTCGGCGATAACATTTTCCAGGTTGACAAGTTTGCCAGCCTTCTTGCGTGAGTGGATAGCACCATCGGCGACCACGGCAACACCGGCCGAGTCATAACCGCGGTACTCCAACCGACGTAAACCTTCAATTAGAACGTCAAGTGCACCGTGATCGGTGACTGAGCTTGGCGCTCCCGCATATCCAACAATTCCGCACATAGGAAAAAGCGTACCGGGTGATTCCCCAATGATGGGAGATATCGTGGCGCATCACTCAAAAAGTTGCGTGTCATAGGTCACCAAGGAATGCCAATTAATGGTCATTTGCAAAGAAACCGATGCCAAAGTTTGGGTTGTAGGGGTAATCCTTGGCAGAATTTAGCTCCGTGGAACCACAAGGAACGTTAGAGACACCGATTACCCCATTCGTCGAGCTAGAGCGCGACACCTGGGCACGCCTATCTAACAAGATGGAACAACCCCTCAACGAAGAGGATATTGAACGACTACGCGGTTTAGGCGACGCCCTGGACCTCGATGAGATTCGTGACGTATATCTGCCATTGAGCCGTTTGCTGTACCTCTATGTCCAAGGTGCGGGGGCAACGCACCGGGCAACGACAACGTTCCTCGGTGAGCAAACGAGGCGAACGCCCTTTGTCATCGGCGTCGCCGGATCGGTGGCGGTGGGCAAATCCACCACCGCCCGCGTGCTTCGCGATATGCTGCGCCGCTGGCCGGAAACTCCAGACGTGCAGCTGATTACCACCGACGGGTTCCTCTATCCCAACGCGGAGCTTGCACGCCGCGGCATCATGGACCGCAAAGGTTTCCCCGAGTCCTATGACCGGCGCGCCCTGCTGCGCTTTGTCTCTGCGGTGAAGTCCGGCGTTCCAGAAGTCAGTGCACCGGTGTACTCGCACCTGACCTACGACATCATTCCCGAAGAGCGTAATGTGATTCGCTCACCACAGGTGTTGATCGTTGAGGGACTGAACGTTCTGCAGCCGGCGCGGACCCGTTCGGATGGAACCGTGGGACTTGCGCTGAGCGATTTCTTTGACTTCTCCGTTTATGTCGACGCGCGGACCAAGGACATTGAAGAGTGGTACATCCGCCGTTTCATGAACCTCCGCTCGGGCGCCTTCGCTGACCCGGCGAGCTACTTCCACCGCTATTCGCAGTTGACCGATGAAGCGGCGCGCGAAACTGCACATGGCATCTGGAAGAGCATTAACGAGCCGAACTTGAAGGAAAACGTGCTGCCGACGCGTGGCCGCGCGCAGCTTGTCCTGCGTAAAAGCGCGGATCATTCGGTGCACCGCATGCTTCTACGTAAAATCTAGACATTTTTCCTAACGAGAACCGAACTTCTTACAAAATTTAAGTTTTCGCGCAAAATGTCCTGTGTCGCTGTGTTTTTCCTGTGTATGCTCAAAACATGCTTAAGGGATTCCGCGATTTTATAATGAAGGGCAACGTCGTCGATTTGGCGGTTGCCGTTGTGATCGGTGCCGCATTCGGTGCCGTAATTACCGCCTTGGTAGACAATGTGCTGATGCCATTGATCGCAGCCTTGGTCGGTTCGCCATCATTCGATGGCTTCCTGCTACTGACTATCAATGGAGTTGACATCAAGTTCGGTGTCTTCCTGACCGCACTGGTCAACTTCCTGTTGATCGCAGCAGCGGTCTACTTCGCACTGGTACTGCCAATGACGAAGGCCAACGAAGCAATGGCCCGCCGCCGCGGCATTGTCGACGAAGAAGATCCTATCGACCCACAGCTGGCCCTGCTGGAGCAGATCCGCGACGAACTGAAAACTCTCCGCTAACAGCCCCTACAAACGCACAAGGACCTCTACTCTCAAGCAGGATTTGAGAGTGGGGGTCCTTTTACCTTTAACCTGTGGACCGTCGTTGGCTCGGCCTGCGGGGTGCGACGCGGCAATGGCTGCGGAAAAGTGGGAAGATAGTTAGGTGAACTCTGAATCTCTTGAGGAAATAAACGCGCCGGAAGCAGGCGACACCGCTCCTTACATTGGTTGGGAACGCCGTGCAGTAATCGATCTGTCCGCGATTCGCAGCAACGTCAAGCAAGTCGCCGATCTGGTGGCCCCGGCAAAAGTCATGGCAGTGGTCAAAGCCGACGGATACGGGCACGGAGCTTTGCCTGTTGCCATCGCGGCACTGGAAGCCGGAGCGCGCTGGATTGGCTGCGCTCATGTGGCCGAGGCCCTTGCCCTGCGGGATGCGGGCATCGAGGCGCCCATGCTGGCGTGGCTCCATACCAATGACACCCCGTTCGAGAAGGCCATCGCCGAGGGTATTGATCTCGGAGTCTCCGGCTGGGATCTTGAGATGATTGCGGCCGCCGCGCAGGCGGTGCAGACTCCGGCTCGCATTCACCTGAAGGTTGATACCGGGCTGGGACGCAACGGGTCCACCATGGCGGACCTTCCCTCCTTGCTGGAACGTGCAGCGAAGTTCCAGTCAGAGGGCCTGCTGCGAGTTGTTGGGGTGTTCTCCCACCTTGCGGTAGCTGATGAACCAGATCGCCCAGAAACGGATCTGCAGCTTGAGGTCTTCGATCAAGCCATCGAAATGGTGGAGGCTGCCGGATTCAATCTGGAAATGCGCCACGTTGCCAATACACCGGCGATTCTCTCCCGCCCGGACTCCCACCATGAAATGGTGCGTTTGGGTCTTGGCCTCTACGGGTTGAGCCCGTTCGAAGGTGAAACACCTGCCACCTATGGTTTGCGTCCGGCAATGAAGCTGGTCACCAAGGTCGCCAACGTGAAGAAGGTCAATAACGGGCAGGGCGTCTCCTACGGGCTGCGCTACCTTACTGCGAAAGAAACCTACTTGGCGCTGATCCCGATGGGATACGCCGATGGACTGCCACGCGTGGCTACCGGTGCGCCGGTCACCATCCACGGCAAGACTTACCCGGTGCGTGGCACGATTGCCATGGACCAGTGCGTCATTGATCTGGGGCTGGATATTGATCCGGCAGAATTCCTTGGTGCCGAAGCGATTATCTTCGGTGAAGGGGGAGAATCCGCGACTACTTGGGCGCACGCGGCCAACACCATCAACTACGAAGTGATCACGCGCATTTCACCGCGCGTACCGCGCTACTACGTTGAGGGAACCTGGGGCCAAGCCGGTGACTAAGGAAGTTTTGGAATTCAGCTGCCAACTCGAAGACCTCACCGCGACCGAAGCACTCGGCGAAGCACTGGGCAGTCACCTGTCCGCAGGGGACTTGGTGATCCTCACCGGCTCCCTTGGGGCCGGCAAGACCACCTTGACCCAATCGCTCGGGGTAGGGCTGAACGTCCGCGAGGGAATCATCTCGCCCACGTTCGTGCTGGCCCGTCAGCATCCGTCGCTTGCCGATGGGCCGGGGCTGATCCATGTGGATGCCTACAGGCTCAACGGGGACAACGACGTAGACACCCTTGATCTGGAATCCACCCTGGCCGACTCGGTCACCGTGGTGGAGTGGGGTCTTGGCAAGGTTGAGCATCTGAGCGATTCACGGCTGGAAATCCAGCTGGACCGCGAGGTCTGGGCTGTTCCGGCGAGCAATCCGTGGGAAGAATCAGACGAAGAGCTAGATGAGCCTCGTCTATTTACGCTCAAGGCCATAGGCCCGCGCTGGGCACAAGAGAATTTCACCGAACTGAAAAACGCGTTGTTGCAGGCCATCGGGCTGCAGCACTCGGGAGAACCACATGCCTAACTATCTGTCCATTGACACCTCGGCGCACGCCTCGGTGGCTTTGCTAGACTCCGAAACCGGTGAGGTGCTGGGCGAACGCACCTCACAGCGCGGCAACGACCAGACCGAAACCCTCGCCGTGTTTGTCCGCGATCTGCTCGCCGAGCACGGCCAAGTTGGCGCAGAACTTGCTGGCATCATTGTCGGGGTGGGTCCTGGACCCTATACCGGACTACGCGTGGGACTCGTCGCCGCACGGACCTTCGGCTTTGTCTGGAAGGTTCCGGTGCATGGGGTCTTGTCCTTGCATGCGCTCGCCGAACGGGTACTGGATACCGAGCAGGTACCGGCAGAATTTCTGGTGGCCGCTGATGCACGCCGCAAGGAAGTGTACTGGGCAAAATACGATGCCGCGGGTGAATTATTGGACGGGCCCCACGTGGGAACGGCCGCGACCCTGCCTGCCTTGCCTGTATACGGAGTGGGTGCCTCGCTCTATCCCGAACAACTTGTCGACGCCGGAGCGCACGGCGTGGAAGAGTCGCTTGACTGGATCGCACAGGCAGGTCCGCTGGGCCGGCGCGGGATCAAAGATCTCGCCAAGGGCGTGGACTTGAGCGACACCGCACCGCAGTACCTGCGTGAATCAGATGCCCAAGTACCGGCGTTCATGAAGAAGGCCAAGGCATGAGCATCACCCTTCGTGCAATGACCACCGAAGACATTCCTGCAGTCCACATCCTGGAAACCCAGTTGTTCCCCGAGGATGCGTGGCCGCTGGCTGGATTTGAAGCCGAGCTGGCCCAGTTGGAGACCCGGAAATACTGGGTCTATGAGGACGCAGGAAACATCATCGGCTACGCCGGACTGTGCACCGTGCTGCCCATTGCGGACGTGCAAACCATCGCGATCATTCCCGAATACCAAGGCCAGGGTTTGGGCCGGGCGCTGCTGACGGAACTGGTCACCACGGCACGGGCCAACCGCGCTTTGGATCTGATGCTCGAGGTGCGCTTTGACAACCCCTCAGCTATTGGACTCTATGAGTCCATGGGATTTGAGACCATCCATCGCCGCCCGCGCTACTACAAGGGCGGTATCGATGCGCTGATCATGCGCCTTCCACTGCACGCGCTAGACACTCCGGAGGCCAGCGAATGAGCACCCCACAGCACCCACTAGTACTGGGCATCGAATCCTCTTGCGATGAAACAGGAATCGGGATCGTGCGCGGCACCCAATTGCTGGCCAACACCGTATCTAGCTCTATGGATGAGCACGTGCGCTTCGGGGGAGTGATCCCGGAGATCGCCGCACGCGCGCATCTCGAAGCGTTTGTGCCCACCTTGGAGCAGGCGCTCGCCGAAGCTGACGTAACTCTTGAAGAAATCGACGCGATTGCCGTCACCAGCGGTCCTGGGCTAGCTGGTGCGCTGATGGTGGGTGTGGCTGCGGCGAAGGCGCTGGCGCTTGCTACCGGCAAGCCGCTGTACGGCATCAACCACTTGGTGGCGCACGTGGGGGTCGGAGTGCTTGAAGGCACCGTGCTTCCACCGACCTTCGGAGCGCTACTGGTCTCCGGTGGTCACACCGAAATTCTGAAGGTCACCTCGTTGACCAACGACGTGCAGCTGCTCGGTGCGACCATCGATGACGCGGCCGGCGAAGCCTACGACAAGACCGCGCGATTGCTGGGTCTGGGATACCCGGGTGGGCCAGCCATTGACAAGGCAGCCAAGGACGGAGACAGGAAGGCCTTCCGCTTCCCGCGCGGGCTGTCGCTGCCGAAGTTCGTCGGCTCCGCCGAAACACCGGGCAAGCACCGGAACAACTTCTCCTTCTCTGGACTGAAGACCGCCGTGGCTCGCTGCGTAGAGCATTTCGAAGCGGCGGGGGAACCGATCCCGGTAGCGGATATTTCCGCATCTTTCCAGGAGGCGGTGGTGGACGTGATTACGTCCAAGGCTGTGCGCGCTATGCAGGAGCATGGATTGAAGACTTTGCTCTTGGGTGGGGGAGTTGCGGCGAATACGCGTCTGCGCGAGCTGCTGGCTGCGCGTTGCGCTTCGGCTGGCATCACGCTGGTGGTTCCGCCGTTCTCGCTGTGCACGGATAACGGTGGCATGGTCGCGGCTCTCGGCGCTCAGTTGGTGGCCGCTGGCGTCGAGCCTTCGGGCCTGGATTTTGCCACCGATTCGTCGCAACCGGTCACTAACATTGTGCTGGAGCCACGCGGCTAAGCATCTGGCTAGAGACGCAATAAGCGTCCGTACCCTTCGGGGTGCGGACGCTTATTACGTTGATCATGTAGATGAGTAGGAGCCTGCAATAACCCGGTTGCGGAGTTCGCCAATTCCCTCAACACGGCAGAAGACCTCATTGCCCGGGGTGTTCTGGCGACATCTAGCAGGCAGGCCGGTCAAAATGACAGTACCCGGGCGCAGCGTCATGAATGAACGATGATGATGCATTAACATGAGCGAGATTCTGGCGAACGGTTGACAACGCGTTAACGGAGCAGGCTGCTGTGAGTCTCCATAGCAACCCGCCCCGCTTGAACGAACGCCCAGTTAGGCGTCAACAGCAGTTTTTGAGTGACGAATGAATGGGTCACCCATGACTTGCTGATCGTCCTTTTTCAGCGCAAAGAATCCATAGACTCCAGCAAGCAGCACTACCAACGAGATAGTGATGAAGGTCTGGCGGTAGCCCACCTGGTCGTGGAGCATGCCCAACGGTGTGGAGAGCAAGACGTTTCCAATCTGCGACGATACTTGGAACCCAACCATGTACAAGGTTGCAGACAACGCCGGGTTGAAGTGCAGGGTGAAGTAACGGAACACCGGAAGAATGAACAACGGCGTTTCGATGGCGTGCAGCATCTTAATTGCGGAGACGAGCAGTGGATCATCAACGAGCGCGCAGCCCAAGATACGAACGAACATGATGGCGACACCCAAGAGCAGTGCTGAACGCACGCCCACGCGGCGCATTAGCAGAGGTACGAGTCCCAGCATGGCGGCTTCAACGAAGACCTGCACCGAGTTGAGGATGCCATATACTTGCTGACCGGTTTCTTGGTCTTCAAAGAGCCCGGTGTAGAAGTCGGGGAACATTTGCTGATCAAAGACCGTGTAGAACGTCCAGGACAGCATCACGAATACGATGATGAGCCACAGGCTTGGTAAACGGAAAAGGCCCAGCATTTCACGAAAACCCGGAGTAGATGCTGGAGACAGTTTTCCGCTGCTTGGGAGAGGAGCTGCTGGTTTGGCTTCGAAGCGCCAAAGCAACAACATCAGCAGGTGAATCACTCCGAGTACGGAGCCGATCCAGAAGTTCAGCATTGGGTTGATGGTAAACAGGAAGCCTGCAGCCAGTGCCACGACGGCGTAACCGAACGATCCCCACATGCGCGCTTGTCCGTATTCGAAGTTAAAGCGGCGGCTGTAACGTTCGGTAAGCGCTTCAAAGAGGCCTACGCCTGCAAGGAATCCAACGGAGAATACGACTGCGCCGACAATAACCCCCATCATGAAATGGGACTGCAGCAGCGGCTGGTAGACCCACATGCAGAATGGTCCGGTGAGCGCGGTCACCGCGGCAATCACTACCGCAAGGTGCTTTCTCAGACCCAGTCGGTCTTGCAGAGCACCATAGCCGAACATCAAGAACAGCGTCACGAGCGAGTTCACCGAATAGACGGTACCGACCTGTGCGCCACTTAGCCCCAAACCGTTGGATTCGCTGGTGAGCCAAATTTGGAAGAATGACCACCAAATTCCCCATGATGCGAAGAACAGCAGCATCGAGAAGGAACTGTGAAGGTACGTAGGGTTTCTAAGAGTTGTGCTTAGTCCAGTCATCTTTGCCCTGGTTTCTTTGTAATCGTTGGAAAGTTCTTAGTGAGCTAGTGCGCGGGAGAAATCGTTGACCCACGGCGGATTCGCACCGGCCTGTGCCACGGTTAATGCTGCCGAAGTTAACGCGTGGTGCAGCGCTTGCCTGATATCAGCTGGTTCGGAGGCGGTTCCGGTGCGTAGCGCTTGAGCTAGTTCAGGTAGCGAGAGCACACCGTAAAGAAGTCCGGACATGAACGCGTCACCGGCGCCGATGGTGTCTTTGAGGTCTGTCGGCAAGGCCGAGATGTCATATCGATTTCCGTGGGCAACAGCTAGGCAGCCGTCACCGCCTTGAGTCATCACCGCGAAAGCTGGCCCGAGGCTGGAAACATGCGCCAATACGTCCCACAGATCCAGATCAGGGTAGAGCCACTGAGCGTCTACATCGCTGAGCTTAACGATATGACTCAGTCTCATCAGCAATTCGATTCTTTCGATTGCTGCTTCGCGGTCTTCCACCAGATCTGGACGAAGATTTGGGTCGTAACTGCGCAGTGAACCAGTTGCGGCATGAGAGAAGGCATCAACGATGCTCTGCCCAGAGGGTTCAATCCACGCGGCAATGGAGCCAGTATGCAATAGTTCGGTGACGGCGTCTGCTGCCACTGGTGGAATCTGTTGGTGGATATCAAAGGTGTAATGGGCGTTTAATTGCTCGTCAACGTGAACCTGAGCCACCGAGGTGGCCCGCTCGGTGACCGAGCCGGAAGCGACATTCACACCTGCTTGCTTCAGATGCTCGGCAATTTGTTGCCCATGGGCATCTTGACCAAATTCGGTATGGAATTGCACAACATGTCCTAGGCGCGCGAGACCGACGGCAACGTTCAGTGGTGAACCACCGGGGTGGGCCAAACCCGAGACGACGTCTACTAACGATTCTCCCATGACGGTAATACTGCTCATGCGCTGCGCTCCAAGCTCGTTTCACTCAATGGCAGCACACCAACAACTGCGCGCGTGCTGCCGGAGTACTGGAGCACCCCATAGGCTGGCGCAGCTTCGCCGGTGAGCTGATCGGTCAGTGAGCGGCGGCCATCCGCGCCCAGAATCTCAATGGAACCATGATCCAGAAGAACCTGGACGACTAGCTCGGTGGAATCCTCCGGTAGCGGCATGCGTTGGCTGGAAGCGTAGAGCTCATGCGCAACCTTGCCTGCGCCGCGGTGGTGCTGAATCAGAGTTGGTTCAACGCTCACCTCGCTGATCACGCTGTGATCTGCGCGGTGCAGGATCAACCGTGCCTGTCCGGTGAAGTCAGCGGGGAGGGTCAGTTCCAAAAGAGCCGGTGCACTAAGTTCAATGCGCGTATCGCCGGTAATCACCGCGCTGGTTGGTACAGGGGACTCGGGCAAGCCGCTAAGGCGTTGACGAATTTCAAAACCGCCGTCGCCAAGCTGTACCAAGTCCAGGTTGCGAGCTGCGCTCATGGAACCGCGCCAGCCGTCGTGGGGCAGATCGCGGGCGTAGTCCCAGTTGCTCATCCAAGCGATGATGGTTTGCTGGTGAACCGGCAGGCCGTGGAAGCTGACGCCGGCGTAGAAGTCGCGGCCCCAGTCCAGCCAGCTGCCCTGGCTTAGCTGCTCGAAGGCCAGTGAATCATGGGCTTCCTGCTGCTTGTCGGGGGTGAATGTGAAACCGTCAAATTCTCCCACGAAGTATTGGGTTCCGGAGCCACCTGCCACGCCGCCGGGATTCAGCGAAACGAGAAGGACCCACTTGAGCTGGTCGCTTCCGGCGACCGGCAGCTGGATGAGGTCCGGGCATTCCCAGATGCCGGCGGTGGCAGCTTGCGGGCCGAAGCTAGATGCCTCGGTCCAGTCGATGAGGTTTTCCGAACGGTAGATCAGCACGCGGCGTTCGATGGCTTCTACTGCCACCATGACCCAGCACGAGCCCTGGGCGGATTCGTAGCGGAAGACCTTGGGATCACGGAAGTTCTTGGAACCACGGTCCAATACCGGGTTCTGTGCGTACTTGGTGAAGGTTGCGCCCCCGTCCAGCGAGTAGGCCAGCGCTTGGGACTGGTTGCTTTCGTCCTTGGCTGCCGCGGTGTACATCGCGATGATCGGCGCGGTGCTTCCGTCTCCGAGGCCGCTGGTGTTCTCCTGGTCCACAACGATGGAGCCGGAGAAGATGTCTGCGACATCCCCGTGCAGGATGGCGATGGGAAGTTCGGTCCAGCTCACCAGATCGGTGCTGACCGCGTGTCCCCAGGACATGTAGCCGTGGCCAACTCCGTTGGGGTTGTGCTGGAAGTACAGGTGGTATTGCTCGCCGTCAAAGAACAAACCGTTGGGATCATTGATCCAGTTTTTCTTGGGGGCGAAGTGAAGCTCAGGTCGCCTGACCGCGAGTTGTTGTAGTTCGGGCAACGTCGCCATCCTTAATCAAAATATGCTAAATGGATTTAGCATAAGACTGTAACAGCGTCGGGACGTCCCTGCAATAGGCTAGGCTCGAATAATTGCAGGTACCCAGTCGCAAGAAGGACACGTGAATACGCAAAAAGCCAAGCGGGTAACAATAGCTGACGTCGCAGAAGCTTCAGGGATGTCAAAGGCCGCAGTCAGTTTGATCCTGAACAACAAGCCTGGGACCAGGCTTTCTGTAGAGGCCACCGAGAGAGTTCGCGCGGCAGCCAAAGAACTGGGTTACCGTCCAAATGCTGCCGCTCAGTCATTGCGCAGTGGCAAGACTCGAACCCTAGGGCTGATTTCTGATCAGGTCACGGTCACACGTTTTGCGTCCGGCATGATCACCGGCATTCTCCGCGCGGCCGAGGAGCGCGGCCATACGGTGCTGATTGCAGAGACCTTCGGGAAACCAGATCAGCTAGCTGAAGCCATCAAGCAGATGGCTCATCGGGACGTTGATGGTCTCATCCTGGGATTTATGGATTCACGGAAACGTGACTTAAAAATCCCAGCCACTGGTCTGCCCACCATATTGGTGAACGGACTTGATGACAGCCCCTGCACCGCGGTGCTGCCGAACGAGGTGGATTCCGGTGCCCGTGCGGTGCAGCGAGTTCTGGAAACTGGTGCTAGAAGCGTCGCGCTGATCGGGGCGCATCAAAATGCTGAGAATGACCCGATGAGCTATCCAAGTATCACCCGCCGCTTCACTTCGCTGCGCAACGCCTTGCAAGAATCGAAACTTGAAGTACTCGGCGAATGGGTTCTCGAAGACTGGAATCCCACTGACGGCTATGCGGCGACTGCTCAAATGCTCACCGATGGGCACAAACCTGATGCTGTCATCTGCGCGAATGACCGCGTGGCCATGGGAGTATTCCAGGCATTGGCCGAACAAGGACTAGTTCCCGGTAAGGATCTTTCGGTTCTTTCCTTCGACGATGAGATTATCGCTAGCTATCTGCGTCCGCAGCTGACATCGATCAGACTTCCTTATGAAGAAATGGGAGCGCTCGCCGTTGAGCTACTTCTTGATGGAAAGCTGGATCCTGTTGAACATCAGGTGGAGATGCCACTGATTGAGCGCGATTCAATGAAGGCCCGCTGAACCAAAGCTGACCGAGCTTGGGAGCTAAATATTCTTAGGGCTCGAACTGTAAGGAAGTATCACTGCCTCCCGGTGTGACTCAGGAAGCTTCTTTGCCAAGAGTCGAATTGACTAGTCTCTTCACCGCGTCTGATCATCAAATTCCTGAATACCCAGAATAGTTTCTGGGTAGTTCCGTGCGCCCAAATATCTTGCCGCGGGAGATGCCGGTTCTGTCGAAAGCGCGCGATCTTCGCAAGGTTCTGCATTTACGCGCAAATAAGAATTGACTGCTTGACACCCGTAAGTGATGTGCGTTACCTTATTTCTCAGCGTAGTAACGCGCGTTACTGAATCGTGTTAGCAAATCTGCAATACGGCCAGTTTCGCATTGTTCTCACGGGGAGGAGGGGAAATGACGCAGCAATCCGTGACCATGGCCGATGTCGCCAAGGCGGCCGGCGTAAGCCGAACAACCGTCTCATTTGTGCTCAATGGCCGGATGGAAGCAAATATCCCCGAAGCCACGAGAGAGAGAATCAACCAGACGGCGCGCATGCTGGGCTACCGCCCCAATGCGGCTGCACGAACTCTGGCTAGCAAACGCAGCGCCTGGTTCGGTCTGGTGACCGAGATTGCTACATCACCCTTTGCTACCGACGTGATCAAGGGAGCGCAACGCTCGGCATGGAAAGATGGAAACTTTCTGCTCATCGCACCCAGCGATGATGACCCCGGCATGGAAATGCTCGCGGTGGAGAAGCTCCTTGAACAACAGGTAGGCGGGTTGATCATTGCAACCACCTGGCACCGAGAAATCATCGTGCCGGAGAATGCAAAATCGGTTCCCTGCGTCTTGGTCAACTGCTTCGACGCCGAGGGAGAATTTCCATCAATCGTCCCGGACGAAGTGGCAGGCGGTTACGCCGCAGCCGAAATCCTCGCACGGGCCGGACATACCAACATTGGCCATATCACTGTTGCCCAAGGAATCCCTGCTCAGATCGGGCGCCAAACCGGCATGAAGCAGGCTCTGCGGGATCATGGAATTAGCCAGGAAGAGTCAAAGATTGTTGCCGGTGACGGTACCGCCGATAGCGGATATCACGGAACTCAAGAGTTACTGGCTCAGCCAGATCCGCCAACCGCGATCTTTTGCGGTAATGACCGGATCGCCATGGGCGCCTATGACGCAATCAAGGAACTCGGTTTGCGAGTGGGGGAAGACATCTCAATCGTCGGTTTTGATGATCAAGAGATTCTGGCACCACATATGCGACCAAAACTGACAACCATCGCCTTGCCCTTTGAAGAAATGGGTATGGCAGGGGTGTCATTACTGAATCAAATGGTAGAGGGCTCACCGATTGAGAATCGCCAAATTACCATCGGCTGCCCTCCACGCATTCGTTCATCTGTGGCCATGCACGGCCAAAGATGAGCTTCCCCTCCGCTACACATCACATGAATGGATGAGGAACTTCCATGATAGTCAAATACTTACGCCGCGCGCACCTTGCCGTGGCTGCGACCGCAGTGGTCGGCGCGCTCGCGCTGACCGGATGCGTTGCATCAAACCCAGGCGGAACCGAAGCTGACGGAGCAACAACCAGCTCAGCGTTCCTCACCATCCCGCGTGAAGACATGGGTACCTTCTCCAAGAATTTCAATCCGTTCTCGCCCAACGCCGCGCCAATGACCGGCCAGTCCATCTACGAGTCCATGCTGGTTTACAACCCTGCCGGCGGCGACACGGTGCCCTGGCTGGCCACCGACTGGGAAGCTGGCAGCGACGGTAAGTCGCTGACCTTCACCCTGCGTCCAGGAGTCAAGTTCTCCGACGGCACCGAGCTGACCTCCAAGGACGTGAAGCTCTCGGTGGAACTGCAGAAGGAACTGCTCGGCGGCTACGACTACGTCAAGTCCATTAAGACCCCGGATAAGACCACCGTGGAGTTCACCTTCAAGAAGGCCTTCGCTCCGGCACTGTACGAATTGGGGCAGCAGGTCATCGTGCCTGCGCACATCTGGTCCAAGTTCGACAAGCCGGGCAACGAAGAGAACCCGACCCCGGTCGGCACCGGCCCGTACACCGAGATCGCCAACTTCCAGGCCCAGTCCTTCGAGCTGCAAAAGAACCCGAACTACTGGCAGCCCGAGAAGCAGAAGCTAGGCGGCATCCGGATGCTCGCCTTCGCCGGCAACGACGGTGCCAATCTGGCCGCCATCTCCGGCGATGTCGACTGGACTCAGACCTACATGCCAGATATCCAGACCACCTATGTGGACAAAGATCCAGAACACCGCCACTACTGGTTCCCAACCACCGGGGCAGAGATCAACTGGCAGCTGAATACCACCAAGGAAGAATTCTCCGACGTCCGGGTGCGCAAGGCGTTGAGCATGGCCGTGGACCGTGAGCAGGTTGTCAAGGTCGGCATGACCGACTACACCGTTCCAGCCGACTGCACCGGACTGTCGGGCAACTACGACAAGTGGCGTGATGCCTCGATCGTGGAGAAGTGCGACTGGACCAAGCGCGATCTTGAAGGCGCCAAGAAGTTGCTGGATGAAGCTGGCTACAAGGAAAACGCCCAAGGACAGCGCACCACCCCAGACGGTAAACCATTCGACTTCGACATCTCCGTGGGTTCAAGCTCCACTGACTGGCTGTCGGTAGCAAACATTATCGCGCAGAACCTTCAGGACGTGGGCATCAAGGCCACCGTTGATTCCCCTGACTGGGCCGCGGTGACCGCAGCCTATGAGTCCGGTGAATTTGATACCGGCATCGTCTGGACTGCTAACGCTCCGACACCGTATCAGTACTACCTGAACCTCATGGGAAGCCAAAACGTCAAGCCGGTCGGCAAGCAGACCTTTGACAACTACCACCGCTTCAGCGACAAAAAAGCAGATGACCTGCTGAACAAGTTTGTTGCCACCAGTGATGAAGGCGAGCAAAAGCAGGTCATCAATGACTTGCAGTCGCTGTATAGCGAACTAGCTCCGGTTGTGCCGTTGTTCCCTGGCCCGGAGTGGGGTGCCTACACCACCGAGAACTTTGTTGGTTGGCCCACCGAGGAAAACCCTTACGCGACTCTGAGCAACCGCGCACCGACCACCGTGCTAGTGCTCACCAACCTAGAACCCGCGAAATAGCATCAAGCTCCCACGTGGTGGGCAGCCTCTAGCTGCCCACCATGACGCGAACTTTCGTGAAGGACACATATTATGAGCTTCCTCTTCCGGCGTCTGGGCTTTTACCTGCTAGCCTTCTGGGCGTCCATCACCCTAAACTTTCTGCTGCCGCGGCTGATGCCCGGTGACCCGGTCACCCGCATGCTTTCCCGCTCGCAGCAACGCCTCGAACCACAGCAGGTCGACGCGCTACGCACCATGATGGGCGTAGACGGCGGCCCGCTCATCCCCGAATACTTCAGCTACCTTGGCCGCATCCTCACCGGCGATTTCGGTATGTCGATTTCCCGTTTCCCCACGCCAGTCGCCGAAGTTATCGCCTCTCAACTGCCATGGACCCTGCTGCTCGGCATCACCTCATTGGTGATCGCGGTGATCCTCGGCAACCTGCTCGGTATCTTTGCGGCCTGGCGCCGTGGCGGTTTCCTGGACTCGGTGGCTCCGCCACTGCTGGTATTCATCGGTTCCTTCCCGTACTTCTGGCTCGCCATGGGAGCACTGTACATCTTTGGCATCAATATGGGTGTTGCCCCGATGCGCCACGCCTTCTCCGTGGGTCTGGTCCCCGGATTCAACCTTGAATTCATTTTGGATGTGGCAGCTCACCTGTTCCTGCCGGCACTAACCATTGTGCTGGTGTCCTTGGGCGGCTGGATGCTGGGCATGCGCAACACCATGATCGCAACCAACTCCGAGGATTACATCCTGATGGCCGAGGCCAAGGGCCTGCGCCCGCACCGCATCATGCTGAACTATGCGGCACGCAATGCAATGCTGCCCTCAGTGACAAGCATGGGCATGAGCATCGGGTTTATCGTCGGTGGAGCCTTGCTCACCGAAGTAGTGTTCGCCTACCCGGGCGTTGGCTACCAGCTGCTCGCTGCAGTCCAAGGCCTTGACTACCCATTGATGCAGGGCATGTTCCTGACCATTACCGCCGCGGTGCTGATCGCGAACTTCCTTGTAGACCTGGTCTACGTCCGACTCGACCCTCGTGTGCGGAAGGGCTGAACCTCATGAGCCAGATAACCACAGATTCCCTGACCTTGATTCCCGAGGACCCGGCGGCAGAAAGCGCCACGGATCGCGCTCGGCTGGGCGCCACACGCCTGCTGCGAACCCTGCTGCGCAACGGCAAGGCGGTGGCTGGACTGAGCATCATTTTAGTGTTCATTGCGCTGGCTCTGCTGGCCCCGGTGTTCTTCCCGGGAGATCCGGCGCGCATCACCTCGGCCGGTGCCGCCGCTCCGAGTTTGGAACACTGGCTGGGCACCACCACCAAAGGCCAAGACGTCCTCGGTTTGACCTTGTGGGGCGCGCGCTCCTCGCTATTTGTAGGCTTTGCCGCTGGTATCTTGTCCACCGTGATCGGCGTGCTGATCGGTTTGAGCGGTGCCTACTTCGGCCGTGGTCTGGACGAAGCGCTCTCGCTGGTGACCAACGTGTTCCTGCTGGTTCCGGGTCTGCCGTTGTTGGTCATCCTGGCAGCATTCATGCCGCCGGGCCTTGGAACGGTCATCGTGGTGCTGGTGATTACCGGTTGGGCCGGTAGCGCCCGCGTCATGCGTTCTCAAGCCATGTCCATTCGGGGCAAGGATTATGTGGCGGCCGCTCAGGTCTCCGGTGAACGTCCACTGCGCATTATGGTGCGCGAGATCTTGCCGAATATGGCCTCGGTGGTCATGACCACCTTGCTGGGCTGCATCATCGGTTCCATTGGTGCCCAAGCCGGACTCGAATTCCTGGGTCTGGGAGACGTAAACACGCTCTCCTGGGGCACCAACCTGTTCTGGGCTACCAGCGATGGTTCGCTGATGCTCGGCCAGTGGTGGATTTTTGTTCCATCGGGTCTGGCTATTGCGTTAGTGGCCTTCGCCTTGGCGTTGTGCAACTACGCGGTAGATGAGATTACCAACCCGCGCCTGCGCCGGCCTAAGCATGCAACGAAGAGCACCGCGGCGACCACAGTGGCTCGAAAGGAAGAAAAATGAGCGTCCCGGTATTGGAAGTTCAGGACCTGACCGTCGAATACGTCAGTGACGAGCGTGCGGTCCGCGGTGCGGACCGGGTCAGCTTCACCATCCATTCCGGTGAGATCTTTGGGCTCGCGGGCGAGTCCGGATGCGGCAAGTCCACGATCGCGAACTCGATCATGCGTCTGCTCAAGGATCCTGCGCGGATCAGCAACGGAAAGGTCCTCTTTGACGGCACGGACGTGCTGGCCATGGATGAAGCAGCGTTGCGTGCCTGGCGTTGGAATAACGTGGCCATGGTGTTCCAATCGGCCATGAACTCACTGAACCCGGTCACCCGTATCGGTGAGCAATTCATCGACGTGATCCGCACCCACCGTGGCGGTACCCGGGCGGCCGCGCTGCATCGTGCCCGCGAACTGCTTAAGATGGTGCGCATTGATCCGGTACGGTTACGCGCTTACCCGCACCAGCTTTCGGGAGGCCAGCGCCAACGCATTGTCATCGCCATGGCCTGTGCTTTGAACCCTCGGCTGTTGATCCTTGACGAACCTACTACTGCGCTAGATGTGGTGGTTCAGCAGGAGATCTTGGAGCAGATCCGTGAACTGCAAAAAGAACTCGGCTTCGCGATTTTGTTCATCACCCACGACATGTCGTTGATGCTTGAACTCTCTGACCGTATTGGCATCATGTACGGCGGTCGCATTGTGGAGCTGGCTCCGGCGACAACGCTGCGCTATGGTTCCAGGCACCCCTATACTCAAGCGCTGCTGGGAGCTTTCCCACCTCTGCATGGCCCACGGGTTAAGCTCACAGGGCTGGCCGAAGGCACCAAATTCACCAATATCCAGGATCTGGAAGACACCGGTGAGGGCCATTGGGTGGCTCCCTCGGATCAGCCTGTGCTGTCGCAAGGAGAACTGCTATGACTTCAACTGCTACCCTGCGGACCGCAGTGGGTCCGGCCGTGCGAATCCGTTCGCTGAGCAAATCGTTCACCAGCTCCGCGCTGTTTAGTCGAAAGAAAATTCCTGCCTTGCGGGATATCGATCTGGAGATGCAACGCGGGGAAATCGTGGCACTGGTGGGGGAGTCGGGATCCGGCAAGTCAACGCTGGCCCGTTGTCTTGCTCTGCTTGAAACTCCGGATTCCGGTGAGGTTCTAGTTAATGGAAAAGATATTGCGGGGCTGAAGGGAGCAGCGGTGCGCAAGTACCGCAGCGAAGTCCAGATGGTCTTCCAAGACCCCTTCGGTTCGCTGAATCCTACCTTTCGCGTGGAGCATATCTTAGAACGTGCATTGACTTTGCACCAGCCAGAAATTAAGTCAAAGCGCAGTGAAATGGCAAAGCTGGTGAGTACCGTGGGCCTCAGCCCGGATGTGCTCTCCTCTTTCCCTCATGAGCTCTCTGGCGGACAGCGCCAGCGCATCGCGATTGCCCGAGTGCTGGCGGCCAAGCCGAGCATCATTCTGGCCGACGAACCGACCTCAATGCTGGATGTCTCGGTGCGCATTGGTGTGTTGAACCTGCTGCATAAGCTGCGTGACGAGCATGGGATCACCATCTTGTACGTCACCCACGATCTGGCTTCGGCCCGTTACCTCTCGGACCGAATTGCTGTGCTCAACGAGGGTCGAATCGTGGAATCAGGAGAATCCGTGCAACTGCTGGATAACCCGAGCCATCCATATACTCAGCTGCTAGTGGGTGCGGTGCCTGACCGAGACAGTAGCTTAGACGCACCAAAGCGCGCGGCCCTACGCGAACAAATCCAGCGTTGGTCTACCAGCGCCAACCTGCAAAAGCACATTATCGATGAATCAAGCCAGCACTGGGTGCTGGCGGACGAAAGCGAAATGACATGAGCCGGAACAAAGACATGACCCATGGCGGACCGTCCAGACGAAGCATCGTTGCCACTCTGACCTCGGCCGCTGCATTGACCGTGACCGGACTAGGCGCTGGGGCGGCCGTTGCGGCCCCTGCAAAACGGGGGAAAAATGAGAAGAAGGCTTCTGCTGCGATGAGCTACCGTCCCAGTTATCACTTCAGCGTTCCGGATAATTGGAAAAATGACCCGCAACGTCCGGTGTATCTGGACGGTGAATACCTGTACTACTACCTTTACAACGAGGACTACATTCTCGGAGGCAGCGGTACGAGCTGGCGATTGGCGACCACCACTGACCACGTGAACTTCACCGACCACGGCGTAGCGATCAGCAAGCATGAAAGCGGTAACGGGGATTGCTGGTCCGGCTCGATTGTCATCGACGAAAAGAACACCGCGGGCTACGGGGAAGGCGCGTTGATTGCTCTGGTCACCCAGGCACCGCGCGGGGTGCAAGCCCAGTACCTCTGGTACTCCACCGATAAAGGACGCACCTTCAAACCCGGTGGAACCAAGCCGGTGCTGGCTAACCCAGGCGTGGAAGCCTTCCGAGACCCGAAGATCATCTGGCATGAGCCAAGCTCACAGTGGGTCATGCTTAATGCTGAGGGGGACCGCATCGGGTTGTATACCTCGGTGAATCTGAAGCGGTGGAAAAGAACCAGCGAATTTGTGCGCACCACCTTGGGCACCCTCGAATGCCCGGACCTGTTCCAGATCCAGGCTTCTGACGGAACCAAACAATGGGTGCTTGGCACTAGCGCCAATGGCAAGCCACATGATCTGCCCGCCACCTACGCATACTGGGTGGGCGACTTTGATGGAAAGGCCTTCACCACCAAGGAAGATGATCCGCAGTGGCTTGACTGGGGCTTTGACTTCTATGGTGCGGTGACCTACCCGGACCATCGTGCCGACGGGAGTGAAAATCCCAAACTGCGCCGTGTCATTGGGTGGAACAACTTCTGGGATTACCCACACAATGCCCCAAGCATGGCCACGGATGGTTACAACGGTGATGACATGATTGTGCGCGAGGTGCGGATGATCGCGGGCGCTGAAGGCTACTACCTCGCCTCGATTCCTGTACAACAGTTGGACAAGCTGGCCGGTCCTGCGAAAAGCTTGGGCAGCCCGGCAGTATCCGGGGAGCTAATCCTGGATTTCTCGAGCAGCGCCTATGAGCTGGAATGCGAATTGAGCTGGGATCCGGCCAACCCGCCGGAGAACGTGGGATTTGAGCTGTGCAGGGCAAAAGCCGGCACGCGTCACGTGGCCACTGGAATCTATCTGGCCGGAGGGTTCGCCTATGTGAACCGCAAGCCAAGCTTCCACCCCGGGGATAAGAGCGAAACCAAGAGCCCATTAGCGGTACCAAGCGGAAGACTTAAAGTACGCATCCTGGTGGACCGCTCCAGCGTTGAGGTGTTCTTGGGGGACGGCAGGATCGTCCACTCGCACCGGGTATTCCCTCTGGCCTCGGATTCCGGGATCAAATTGTTCGTTTCGGGCGGGACGGCAACGTACAAGAACCTCATCGTGCGCAAGCTGGCCTTCGTATAGAAGTTAGTCGAGGGCTCGGTCAAGACTGGTATGGCGCTAGGCCGGTTCTTGAAACTCGGTGTTGGCTCGGGGAAGTTCGCTTGCCCGGGCCATCCTTCCGTTCGTGGCGCAAAGGTGGAGTATCCGGCCGGTCTTGCGATCACCTGCGACGGGGGGTTTATGGATTTCGCTGAGGAATTTGTAAGCCATGATGAATGCTGGCATCAGGTCGCGGTTCAACTGAGTCCCACTAAGTTCGGTGAAGTCCTGAACAGGATAGTTCGAGAGGAACTAGCCATTCTATGGCCAGCTGATCATTAGCGAGACAAGCTTTTTCGATGCAATTACCGGATTCTACCGTTTACCCTTGCCCCGCACTCGGCAACTGAATTTGTCACCATGGGTGAGCCGACGGCATTGTGCGGGGAGGCAATCAGAATGACATCGCCGGGTTGCAGGGCCATGAACACCTGAGATGCACCAAGATCGCGTCCACAGCACAACCTAAATCCTTGGTTGTTGCAGGAACTAGTGGTTCTCCGTTATGGACAATGCTGATTTCCTAGCAGGCAAGGGCGGCATCGATTTTGATAGCAGCTGGCGTGGAGAACGCGGAACCGAAAATAGTCCAGAGCTGGCTACTGGCAAATCGCTGTACGGCATCAACCACTTGGTGGCGCACGTGGGTGTCGGTGAACTGGAGGGCACCGTGCTTCCACCGACCTTCGGCGCGCTGCTGGTCTCCGGTGGCCACACCGAAATTCTCAAAGTAACCTCGCTAACCAACGATGTGCAGCTGCTCGGTGCGACCATCGATGACGCAGCCGGCGAAGCTTACGACAAGACCGCCCGCTTGCTGGGCCTAGGCTATCCGGGTGGCCCAGCCATCGACAAGGCCGCCAAAGACGGAGACAAAAAGGCGTTCCGTTTCCCGCGCGGGCTGTCGCTGCCGAAGTTTGTGGGCTCCGCCGAGGAACCGGGGAAGCACCGGAACAACTTCTCCTTTTCCGGTTTGAAGACTGCCGTGGCTCGCTGCGTGGAGCACTTTGAAGCAGCGGGGGAACCGATCACGGTAGCGGATATTTCCGCATCTTTCCAGGAAGCGGTGGTGGACGTGATTACCTCCAAGGCGGTGCGCCCTATGCATGAGCATGGATTGAAGACTTTGCTGTTGGGTGGGGGAGTTGCGGCGAATACCCGTCTTCGGGAACTGATTGCGGCACGTTGCGCATCGGCTGGCATCACGTTAGTGGTTCCGCCGTTCTCGCTGTGCACGGATAACGGGGGAATGGTTGCCGCGATTGGAGCTCAGTTAGTGGCCGCCGGAGCCAAGCCTTCGGGCCTGGATTTCGCAACCGACTCCTCGCAGCCAGTAACCGATATCGTTCTTGAACCGCGCAGTTAGGGCTTACCCTAGCTGCGAACGATGTGCCCTATAAACTGGTTAATCGGGAACATTTTTCAAAGCTTTTTACATATCAGTTGATCGACAATGATCTAGATAAACATATCTCTATTTGGAGGGGTAATCTGATTCTTGTAATCTACTTCGGCAGGTTGGCCTTCCAACTTCGAAGCAACACTTTGAAACAAAAAACTCGCTCAATCAGGACTCACAATGTTTAAGTCAACTTTGGCGATTTGATTCTGCTGGTGCTAGATTCGTGCACCAGATGCAATAGCTTATCCGTAACGGGTTATTCGTCGTAGTGCTTTTTGTTTTGGAGTGTTTCAGGCCAGCAGGCAAACCTCAAGGACAATGGTAAACGCAGATCTCTATGCGCATACCTACCAAAGGAAATACATTCTAATTTTGGTAGGTTATCATTTTCTTTCCGAGACCCGGCAACCGAAAAATCAATTGAATCTCGGTGTCGCATTGACACTAAATGGAAATGCGCTAGACAATCAGATGCCCCAAGCGGGCGACAAATTCTCTACAAATATGGTCGAAACGACCTTCTCGATGCTCCCACAACATGTGCTCGGAGAGGTAGCCGGGGTAGACATGTACAACCGATAACTACAAAGCGTCTTCTAGTACGTGATCACCGCGCTATTAACCTTCGGAATTACTCCTGCCAGCAGGCTTCACAACTGGCAGGCAGGAGTAATTCGCGCTTTCATTGATTAGGACGCATTAGACGCGAGTCACGCGTGATCTGCACTTCCGTGTATAGCCGCCGACGAACTACGAGAGACTAGGCGGACTGATATGCCGTCGTGCCAATTTCAGTGTGGATTGCGTGTACCGCTTGCTTTGATTTGTTTTCCTCGAAAGCAATATTCGGCCCTCAGCTGGAATCCCTGCTTATCGGGGTCGCCTTCGGTAGGATCGGACAAGATAACTTAGCCATCGTTGAGCGTCGAGTATGTTGCAGCCCAGCGTGAGTGAAACTTGGTTGCCAGTTGATGACATCGCCGCGACTAGTCATCACCATTGACACCGGCTTTGCATGCGTTTCCTCCGGCAATGCTGGGAACATCGATTGACGACCGGCAGGGGGATTGAAGACTTTGAAATCAGTGATCCTCAGTGCGCACTGCATCCTGAAAACCGTTGTCCACTAATTTTTTTGAAAAGAGCACAATGAATATGAGTGAGAGCGCTACTGCTACGTCCGGCCTGACTGCTGGTCGTCCCCATATTCCGGAAAGTGGACAAATCGTCGAAGTTCGGGGCTCCACATGGGCCGTGACCAACGTTCAGGCTCAGGGCCTGCCACGAAGCCCTGCTGATGACAACAAAGCACTGCTCTCGCATGTTGTAGATCTGCAGTCGCTTGATGAGGATCGACTCGGCGACAAGCTCTCAGTTGTCTGGGAGCTTGAAGTCGGTCAAATCGTTGCCCCTGACCAAGGGCTGCCAGAAGTCGTGTCGCCGGATGCTTTTGATGATCCGGTGACGCTTGCCGGGTTCATCGATGCCATGCGTTGGGGGGCAGTCACGAGTGCCGACCCAAATCGATACCAAGCGCCGTTCTGGTCAGGAGCGAACGTAGAAGCCTATCAGTTGGAGCCGCTGCGCCGGGCGCTTGGAGCGCCGCGTACGAACCTCTTGCTCGCCGATGACGTTGGTCTTGGCAAGACCATTGAGGCTGGCCTCGTTATTCAAGAGTTATTTTTACGTCACCGTGCTCGTACCGCGGTGATTGTCTGTCCGCCGAGCCTGTCGCTTAAATGGCAGGATGAAATGCGAGAGAAATTCGGTCTGGAGTTCACAATTGTGAACTCGGACTTAATGACTGAACTTCGCCGATCACACGGTCTACACGCGAACCCTTTCCAGATCTTCCCTCGAGTCATCGTGAGTATGGCCTGGCTTCCGCAGGTTCGTGCGCAGCGACTCCTGCGCGACATCTACTCTCAAGCAAACAACCCGAAGGTCGGAAATCGCTACGCCTTCGATATCCTTGTGGTCGATGAGGCTCACCACATTGCGCCATCGAGTCCCTCCGTGATCGCCGGTGGTCGCGGGTATGCCGTCGATACCCAGCGAACCGTCGCGGTGCGACAGCTTGCGGAGAAGTGCGAACACAGGCTGTTCCTAAGCGCCACCCCTCACAACGGTCATCCCGAGTCGTTTACCGCGCTTATGGAGATGATTGACCCTCGTCGTTTCGCTCGTGGTGCCAATCTTGATCCGACGGCGCTAAAAGATGTCACTGTACGTAGGCTCAAGACCGATATTAAAGGCAAGGGATTCAAGAATCGCTCTGTGAGTTCTCTCCCAGTCACGACGAAAAACGATGAGCAAGAAATGTTCTTGTTGCTTGATAAAATCGTGAAAAAGAGCGCAAAACAAAACGGCACTCGATCCAATGGTGACATTGTCACCATGTTGCTGAAGAAACGCTTTCTCTCTAGTCCCTTTGCCTTTGGCACAACGCTTAGAAATTACATCAGTTCAAAGTCCGGCCGTGGGCTAAACGCAGAAGACTACGACGATATTTTCGGCGAAGGGCAGTCTGATGAAGAGGAAGGCCTCTGGGAACAAGAGGAGTCAGGCAAACTCCGTGACTCCAAGGGATCAGATCCACTGGTCGCGGCTGCGCCAGAGCAACTCGATCGGCTCGCGACCTGGGGGTTGAGCTACGAAAGTCGCGCAGACTCGCGGTTGGATTCGCTCATCCAATTCCTCGATGCGATCTGCCGACCCGATGGCAAGACGTGGACTAATGAACGCGTCGTCGTCTTTACTGAGTATGCCGACACGATCGACTGGATTACTCGTGTATTAAATCAGCGAGGCTATGACCGTCACCGGCTGGCAGTGATCCAAGGAGCCACAAAGCCCGAAGAGCGAGAGTATATCCGTTCACAATTTACTGAGAATCCATCCAAAGAGCCGGTCCGAGTACTACTCGCCACGGACGCGGCAGGCGAAGGTATCGACCTCCAAACGTATTGCCACCGACTGATCAACTTCGATATCCCGTTCAACCCGTCACGCCTAGAGCAACGTATTGGCCGCATCGACCGTTACGGCCAGCAGGAAGAACCAGAGATCTTCCACTTCGTTCCTGACGCTGATTCTTCCACCTATGCAGCTGACCTTAGCTTCATGGAGCGTATCGCTCGAAAGATTGCTCAAGTTCAATACGATCTCGGATCCGCAAACCAAGTCGTAGGCGAGGAAATTCAAGAACACTTTGGACAGCGTCAGATCCAGAGTAAAGCAAAACGGAACGACCCCAACCAGATGATTACCAACGCCTTAGCGGGCGGCATAGAACTTAACGCTCGCCTCACTCAGCTTGAGCAGGGATACGACGAATCACGATCCGAGATGCACTTGGACCCGGCGAACCTACGTCGCGTCGTCGACACCGCTTTGAAGATCAACCATCAGGCCGAATTAATCGTGAACCACGAGTTCGCCCAAGACACCGACGCGGAAGTTTTCACTGTGCCTGTGCTCACTGCAGGCTGGCAAGATGCACTTCGTGGTCTTCCGACCCGGCTCAACCCCGAGGTGAAGCGTCCGATAACATTCGACGCCACTGCCGCCGAAAACCGTTCAGATCTCGTCTATGTCCACCTTGGCCACCCCATAGTCCAGAAAGCCCAGCGCTTATTACGGCGTTCGCTCTGGAGCTTAGACTCTTCAATTAACCGCGTCACCGCCGTTGTCGTTGATGAACTTGAAGAGTCTTTCGTCTCAGCCGTCACTCGAATGGTTCTTGTTGGTCGTGGCGGAGTCCGTCTGCACGAGGAAGTTTTCCTAGCAGGGGTCCGTCTAAAGGGCCGCAGAGCCATGGCTGAGTCCAAAGCTGAAGACGCGCTCGACGCTGCGCTCGATCAAAACAGGCTTTCGCAGGCAGATGTCCAGGTGCGAACCCAGTTGTGTGAACTATGGAATGTACCCGAGGCCCCGCTTCGTCAGCGCCTCGAAGAGTCCATTCAAGTTCGTGCTCAGCGTCGTCAAGAGGCCGTTACAGAACAGCTGTCCAAGCGTCAGGCGGCTGATATCCAGCGCGCTCGTGAGATCTTCGCGGCGTTTCGCGCTAACCTCCGCGACTCGCTCAACCGACTCCGCGCCGACGAATCAGAAGCCCAGAACCAGCTCTTCACCGATCACGACCAACAGCGTCAGTGGCGTCGGGACTTGGAAGCGATGAGCAACCGTCTCGAAGAACTCGATGACGAAGAGGCTCGAGAGATCGAAGCAATCACAGATAGATACTCCGACATCAAACCGCACACGACGGCAGCTGCAGTCGTCTTTGCGCTGACCCACGCAGATGCAAAAGGATGGACCGAGTAATGGCACGTACGACGACGCTAGGCACCAACCCGATCAACGCCGCCGATCAGCATCGTGCATGGCTCGAACTAGTCGACACGGATGGTCCGTTCATCGCAATTCCACCGCTGAAACGAGTTTGGCCACAGGGGATGCCCGAACTTGCCGCTGATCGCCGTGAGGCACTCAACGACGCACGCAAGCCGTTCGAGACTGCATGGGAGCGTTTTGACCTTGACCCCGCGGCTGATGGGGCGTTGGATGCCTACCGTGTGGCGCGTGATAAATGGGTGCACACCGTTTTCCGCGATGTCGCGGGATGGGCAGAGACGCTCAACTGGGGTACTTCGACCGATATCCAAGCGACGTCACCGAACCGGGGCGTGACAGTCAAGGCGCAGGCCGCGCTGGTTGGACCAGATGGAATTGGCGCAATTGTGCATATTGTCGATCCGACAGACTCGTTGCGTCAAACTCCCGGAGATTTGTGGGCTGCAACTCCCATCGACCGCCTTGAGGCTATGCTCCGTGCCAACCGTATCGAAATCGGTTTCGTAACGGATGGACGTTGGTGGGGACTAGTTTCAGCTCGTGATGGGGCTATGACTGCTTCGGGCATCGTCGATGCCTTGACCTGGACCGAAGAGGCACGAACTCGAGACGCATTCTTCACCTTACTTGACCGCCAGTACCTCATCGGTGGGATCAAGGAAGAACGACTTCCAGCGTTATTTGAGGAGTCTATTGCGGCCGCAGAAGAAATTACTGAGGCACTAGGTGCTCAGGTACGTCGAGCAGTAGAACTGCTGATCCAGTCATTTTCCGAGTCTGATGCGGAGGCTCGGTCCAGAGGTCTTGATAGTCCGCTGCCGCAGGACACCCACGATGCATACGAAGCTGCCGTCACTGTAATGATGCGGTCGGTCTTCCTCCTCTTCGCTGAGGAGCGTGGATTGTTGCCAGCCGGCGAACTTTTCTCGCAGGGCTATGGAATCGCGCAGGAGATGGAGCGACTCCAAAATCGAAAGAGCGAGGAGGGCGAAGAAAGTCTTGACTCTACCTCCTTCACTTGGCATAGACTTCTCGCCACGAGCCAGACCTTGTATCAAGGTGCTAGCTTCGAAAACCTTCGGATGCCGGCCTATGGTGGATCGCTTTTCGATGCAGATCGATTCCCGTTTCTCACCATGACTACTGAACAGGGAACTCTCGCGCTCACTGTATCCGACCGAGTCATGCTTCATGTGCTCCGATCAGTGCAGGTTGCTGATATCAAAGGACAAGCTCGACAAATTTCTTTCCGCGATATAGACGTTGAGCAGATTGGGTACATTTACGAGGGCTTAATCGGTTATACGGCGACGATCGCTACCGAGTTCATTGTGGGTCTGAAAGGTAAACTAGGTGAGGAACCCGAGATCCCGCTCGCCAAACTCGAAGCACTTGCAGCCGAGAATCCGGAACCAAAAAAGCTTGCTGCTGAAATCCGTAAGTTCGTCACAGAGGATCAACCATCGGCGACCCCGCAGACTGTGGCTGCAATTGCAAAAGCATTGGCAACTCGGGTAGAGCCGCATATCATTAGCGCTCTCACTCAGGCCGTGAGAGACAACCACGAACTTCGTGACCGGGTAAAGCCATGGCTCGGTTTGATCCGGCTTGATCTACGCAGTCGACCTTTTGTTGTGCTTGCGCAAGGGCTACTTGTGACTGAAACGCCGTCGCGAAAGAATGCTGGTGCCCACTACACGCCTAAACCGCTTGCCGAGGAAGTCGTTCGTCATGCTTTGCAACCGCTATGCTACTCGCCAGGGCCGCATCAAACAGCTAACGAGACAGAGTGGATAATCAAGAACTCCGCCGAGTTGCTGTCACTTAAGATTGTTGATATCGCTTGTGGGTCGGGAGCGTTCCTTGTTGCTGCCGCACGCTATCTTGCGGAACGAGTCGTTGAGGCTTGGACGAGTGAAGGATCTGAGTTTGGGGGTCGCAAAGATCTCTATAACATCGCGATGCGCAAAGTTGTCGCGAATTGTCTTTACGGTGCTGATATCAACGACATGGCAGTCGAGATGTGCAAACTTTCTCTTTGGCTCGTTTCACTCGATCGCGATATGCCTTTCTCTTTCGTTGACGACAAGATATTTCATGGAAACTCGCTCCTCGGCGTCACTGATCTCCGACAGCTCCGTCAACTCAACATCGACCCCAAATATTCGGTCGCACCCATGTTAAGTGTCTTCGAAGTCGATGTTGACTCGATCATCCAGCGAGCTACAGAGCTTCGTCGCCAGCTGCTTGGTGAAATTATGGACAGCGATCCTGCTCGCAGTAGCGCTGCGAAGCGACGTCAACTCTCCAATTTCCAGCAGGTTACGGCAGACTTGCGTCGGATTGCGGACGGAATCATTGCCGCAGGTCTCGAATTGGGAGGCAAACCCGGAAAACCCCGCGATGCTGCGTATGCGAACCTCCACGAGGCAGTGCGCCGGGCGTACCCATCAACTAACCATGGTGACAGCAGTTTCCTAGGTAAAATTATCGAATCCGGGCTCACCCCGACTGTAGAGACTGACTACGCCAGATGGCAGCCCTTGCACTGGATAGTCGAAGCTCCGGATGTTATTAACAATGGCGGATTTGACGCCATTATTGGAAATCCGCCCTTCCTTGGCGGCCAGAAACTCACAGGAGCGATGGGCACGAATATCAGGGACTGGTTCGTAAACATCATCGCAGATGGTCGACGAGGTAGCGCGGACCTTGTAGCCTACTTCTTCCTCCGTGCGACGGCACTGTTGCAGGCAAATGGGACTCTTGGACTAATTGCGACCAATACGGTTGCGCAAGGAGATACTCGAGAAGTCGGGCTGCAAGCGATGGTTGACAACGGATTCACAATTACACGTGCAATCCAATCACGTCCTTGGCCAGCGGCAAGTGCCAATCTGGAATACGCTGCAGTCTGGGGTACTCGTGGAGAAGTGCCAGACGAGGTACCGCGCACTGCCGACAACAATGTGGTCCGTCGGATCAGTACCTTGCTCGAACCAGTTGGACGGGTTGAAGGAAACCCACTGAAACTAACTGAAAATACAGGCATAGGATTCATCGGTTGCTATGTACTCGGCATGGGTTTTGTCATCGACAAAGAAACGGCGCAAGAGTGGATTGCCTCCGATGCGCGCAATGCTGAGGTACTGTTTCCGTATCTCAATGGCGAAGACTTGAACTCGGAACCCGACTCGTCAGCAACACGTTGGGTGATTGATTTCAACAACAAAACCGAATCGGCAGCTTCGATGTATAAACTTCCGTTTGAACGTCTCGAAGCGAGGGTTAAACAAGAACGTTTGTCGAAGCCCAAAGCTGTTCGGGAAATGCCGTGGTGGATGTTTCTCAGGACACGACCGGCGATGCGAATGGCGATCGCAGGTTTATCTGAAGTGCTTGTCATCGCGCTTGTCAGCAAGACTGTTATGCCAATGCGTGTATCAACCAGTCAGGTCTTCGCACACAGGCTGGCAGTGTTCGCGACTTCATCCTTCGCGACTCAAGCAGTCTTGTCGTCATCATTGCATTGGGCATGGTCTGTGAAATATAGTTCGACGCTCGAGTCACGTGTCAACTACGCGCCATCCGATGCCTTCGAGACATTCCCGCTCCCTGAGCCAACAAATCGCCTGTCAACAATTGGCCATGTACTAGATCAAGAAAGGCGAGAAATAATGCTTCGTCGTAAACTTGGTCTGACCAAGTTGTACAACTTGGTAAATGATTCGACCGTTACCGAAGATTCAGATATTGGTCGGATGCGCGAGATACACGCAGAAATTGATGCGGCTGTGGTAAACGCATTCGGTTGGCTTGATCTGGAGGTGACTCATGATTTTCACTCCTATAGAAAGATGGAGCGCTGGATGCCCAGTACGGAAATACGTACAGAGCTGTTAGACCGACTATTAAGCGAAAATCACAGAAGGCATTCTCTTGCTCTAAATACGGATCAACGACAATCCAGGGCGGACGGAAAGAAAGTCGTAGTTGCTAGACTGTTTGATTGACCACAGATTTAGAAAGTGGTTTCTGTCAGTCGAAGAGCGCCGTAGCCTCTGTATTATCAGTCATCCGCTGCACGTGGTGACTATCGGGATTTATAACTCCTGTTTGTGCGCGTCTATGATTTTCTTCCAACAATCGGTCAAGAATTTCTATGCGAGCACTGGGACTGATCGTCCAGCGTTCCATTTTCCTATATTCGTGAAAACCATGTTCGAGGTCGATGTTGTGCCAGCCATATGCGTGGAGGACAGTCTGGTCAAGCTCAGCATGAAGGTGACGTAGTCGAGCTATGTCATCATCCACGGCATCGTTGACTGCAGGGTCATTTACTAAGTTGTAGATTTTCGTCATCCCAAGGTTGCGACGAAGCATAATGGCTCTACGCTCCTCCTCAAGTACACGTCCCACCCCCACTAATGCTTCGGTGATGTTTGGTCGCGGGAATGTTTCAAATACATCAGACGGCGTATATCGTGGATCGTTACGTAATCCCGATCCGTAGGTAATCGCCCAAATTTGGTGCAAACTTGACGACAAGACAGCTTGGTCACCGTAATTATCCGTGGCAAAAACTACACATGCTTCACTCATCACTTGACCAGTGGCTACTCGAATTGGCATAACAGTCTTGCTGACACGTGCGATGACCAGCACCTCAGAAAAGCCTGCGATCGCTTTGCGCAATGCTGGACGTTTTTCACCGTATTGCCACCACCGTTCTGGAAGCGGGCGCCTAAGCGCGAATGAACCATCCCCTTTTAATCTCCTGCGTTCTGGTCTTACAAGGTCTTCGAGGCGAGCAAAAGGCAGCACAAAGATCGCCGATTCATGCTCGGATCTGTCGTTAAAATCCACGACCCAACGAGAAGCAGAGCTGTCGGGTCGCGAGTTCAAGTCTTCGCCATTGAGATACGGAAACAGTACCTCAGCATTGCGCGTATCGGAGGCAATCCACTCTTGCGCCTGCAATTCATCTAAAACAAATCCTTTTCCAAGAACAATGCAACCTTGGAAGCCGACTCCTTTGTTCTCTTCAAGACGAAGTGGGTTTCCTTCAACCCGTCCAACTGGTTCGAGCAAGGTACTGATCCGACGGACCACATTGTTGTCGGCAGTGCGCGGTACCTCGTCTGGCACTTCTCCACGAGTACCCCAGACTGCAGCGTATTCCAGATTGGCACTTGCCGCTGGCCAAGGACGTGATTGGATTGCACGTGTAATTGTGAATCCGTTGTCAACCATCGCTTGCAGCCCGACTTCTCGAGTATCTCCTTGCGCAACCGTATTGGTCGCAATTAGTCCAAGAGTCCCATTTGCCTGCAACAGTGCCGTCACGCAGATACCAAAGGACATGTACATTCGATGAGATTGTAGTTGTGAATACAAATCAAGAACGACGGTGCGTAATCTATGCCCGGCTCAGCATCACCAAAGAAGAATCTGTCTCGATCGCCCGCCAGCTTCAGTCATGTCGAAGTTACGCCGAAGCCCGAGGGTGGGAGGTACGCGGCGAGTTTATTGATGATGGAGTTTCGGCCACAGTTAATCGGCCCGAAGATCGCAAGGGGTGGTCTGCACTCCTCGAATTAGGTGACTTCGATGCCGTGATTATATGGAAAGTTGACCGCCTCGCTCGGCGAGTTCTCGATTTTCTACACGCCGATGAAGCCCTCCAAGCCAAGGGCGCTGGTCTAGTAGCGGTTGATGATCCCATCGACATGACCAGTCCACAGGGAAGGGCTTTCGCAGTCATGTTGGCAGTCTTCGGCGAGATGGAGGCCGAAGCCATCCGAGCGCGTGTTCGTGCCGCCCGTCTCCAACTTCTACGTGAAGGTCGTTGGGGAGGAGGGGGCACACCGTACGGTTACAAAGCGGTGGAGAATGATAGTGGAGCGGGTTGGGTCCTAGGTATAGATTCGATTAGGTTCCCTTGGCTAGAGAAAATTATCGCCAAAGCGCAGGCCGGCGACACGGTGAACTCTATTTCCACCTGGCTAACACGGGAGAAGGCACCCCTGCCAAATGGATCAATGGAACGCAGACGCTCCCAAAGCACGGCGTGGAACCGCCAAACAGTTGACGGTATTCTTAGGAACCCAGCGATAGGAGGTATGACACCTCATAATCCTGGACGTGGCAAAAGCGGTAGACGCGTCGATCCGTTCGCTGTCTACCGTGACGATTTGGGGAATCCAGTGATCAGCGAACGTCTAGCGGTGCTGAGTTACACCGAGTTCGCTAACCTACAAGTTCAACTTGATACTCGTATATCGCCGCAAGCTAAGAAGCGAAGTGAACGTATCGAGACAAGTCCGTGGCTTTCAAGGTTGGTCACTTGCGACGGCTGTGACGTGCTCATGTGTCGAGGCTCGAACCAGCAAAAACCAGTGCTTTATTGCCCTAAATGCCGGCAAGTCATCGGGCGCTCTCGACTCGATCCATATCTGGCCGAACGATTGCTCAGCGAGCGTGGAGATAAGCCCTATCGAGGATCAACAGTGGCCGCATACTGGGCAGTCGCAGGCAGCAACGACCTCGAGCGGCGAATCATCCTTGCCTCGCAGATTGCCAAGCTGCGGCTACGTCGCGGCGTCGTAGGACGACGATTCGATGAAGAACGAATTCTGCTCGAATGGAACGTCGTTTCGAACGGATCAGACGAGGTACATCCATAATTGCCGGTAGTTAATGCCAGAATTGATATTTATGGGGCAGAACATAAAGCAGACAGCAGAACAGTCGCCGGCAAAGTATGAACTGGCACAAGAGCTTGATGGATCTTCATACGCTGTTCGTGAAAATCTCGTAGACATCTTAGAACGGGAGTTGCTAGGTCCGATCCACGGGTCACAAGAGCGACTCCCGTTCAGTCCACGATCCCATTACCTCGTGGGGCACATCGCACCCGTCAAACTCACCGGTTCGATTGTAGCGGCCGATGGCGATGACGGGAATGACCTTATAGAAGTTCGCACGAACGACGAAGCCGTCTCGGAAGGACGAGGTGTTCCTGCGCCCTCCGCTGACGATAGTGAAGTTGATGCGGACGACGATGACGTTGAGGACCGTGCACCCAAACAAGGTTTGATGATCCCGGCATCTATGGGGCTTCGCTTCCAAGTCCCGACGGATCAAAAAACGATCTCCGTTACCGCTTCATGGGGTACCTACGAAACCGTCGAAACTGACAAGACCTCCAAGAGCGGCCTCCCAATCCGGGAATACCAGCGCACGCCAGTTGAGGAAGTCCGCTTGATCCACCTTTCTACTGTTGAGCCCGGAAAGACGTCCAGTATTGAACTGCGTGAGTCGATCGTTCTTCGTATCGACCGCTACGACGACCCCGCCTACGAACGAACGTTGATCGAGATCGCGCTATGCAATGACCGTGAAACCCCGATGCCTATCCCCTCGAACATGTGGTTATTCCAAACCAAGCTCACCGTCGATAGTGGCGGTGCCGAAGTGTTCCTCCCTGTTCAGGACATGGTTGAGCAAGAATGGCCTGAGCACGACGAGGAACTCAAACGACTCAATCTCCAGTACCGCAATCGTTTGGAGTACGCCATCGGGCGCACTTGCTCGGCTGACTGGGTCGTCAAGGATGGTTCGCGGCGCGCAACGTCGGTCCAGACGACATGGTTGCCGATAAGCGAGACTCCTCAAACAAAGGCACGATCGGTCGATGCAGCTGAGCTATCGATGGATGTTCTTTCGAAGGCCACTTCAAAGGCGCTGCGGTTAGGCCTTGAGCCCTTGGTCGCCGGATACGGTGAGTGGATCGAGGAACAAACAGTGACCGCCACGAGCCTTCCGAGTCACCTTCAAGAGGCTGCTGACGTAACGCTGAGTGATGCGAGACAAGCACATAAGCGCCTTCAAATAGGACTTGAACACATTGCTACGAATGCTGATGCTCTACTCTGTTTCCAATTTATGAACAAGGTGATGCGTGATCAGCGTCTTCAGTCCCAAATTGCTGCTGCCCGCGCCGTCGATGCAACATTGAGCATTGCTGCCGCTCAAGAGAAAATTCAGGCACGTGGACGGAACGCTGCGTCCTGGCGTCCATTCCAGCTCGCGTTCATCTTGATGCAGCTCGGAGCCCTTACTGATCCGTCCGAGCCGATTCGAAGCGCTCCACATCTGTCTCGCGTTGAATTGCTATTCTTCCCGACAGGTGGCGGTAAGACTGAAGCCTATCTGGGTCTCGCTGCATATACGTTCGCAATTCGGCGTATACAAGGCATCGTTGAATCAAGCGATGGCCCACTGGACGGTCGAGACGGTATTGCAGTCCTAATGCGGTACACGCTCCGGCTCCTTACTTCGCAGCAATTTCAGCGTGCAACGACACTCGTTTGTGCAGCAGAACTTGCTCGGTTAGAAGACGTATCAACATGGGGTACCACGCCTTTCCGCATTGGACTCTGGGTCGGTACAGACGTAAGCCCAAAGCGTTTTGAAGAGGCAGACGAACAACTCAAGAGGGTGAACGAGGGCTACGGCCACAGGCTTACGGTACTGCAGATTCAGCGTTGTCCGTGGTGCGGTACCCCGATTACTGGCGCAAACGTCATCGCGGACAAGACCAAGCGTCGTATATTCGTGTACTGCGGAGAGGACTTAGCCCGCTGTCCATTTTCCAAGGGAGGTGGCGTGGAAGAAGGATTGCCAGTACTCACAGTTGACGAAGAAATCTACCGTCTAACTCCGGCATTCGTTATTGCAACGGTAGATAAATTCGCTCGGCTTGCTCGCGAAGGTGAGGCAGCCTCTTTGTTTGGTTATGTGAGCCGCAAGTGTGGACGACATGGCTATGTCCACGCCGACTACAGGCACTGCACGGGCGACTCTCATAACGCTATCAAGGGCAGGCTGCCTGCTACGACTGTAATACCGGTAGGCCGACTGCGTCCTCCGGACCTCATCATCCAAGACGAGCTACACCTGATTACCGGGGCGCTCGGTACCGCAGTCGGTCTGTTTGAAGTTGCGGTCGAGACACTTTCGTCATGGGCTAAGCCCGACGATTCACCGGTGAAACCGTTGATCGTTGCATCTACTGCAACGGTGCGTAATGCGCAAGACCAAGTACGAGGGCTCTATGGGCGAATGGTCGAGATATTCCCACCGCAGGTTCTCGACGTCGCAGACACATTCTTCTCGCAAGAGGTCAAAATCAGTGAAGAGAACCCTGGCCGTCGCTACATCGGAGTAAGTGCCCAGGGCGTCCGATTGTCGAGCGCCGAGATCCGTGTTGCTCAGGTGCTTCTATCAGCGGGACAGCTGCTTCTGGACCGAGCCGGTGCTGCTGCTGCTGATCCGTATATGACTCTTGTTGGGTACTTCAATGCGACGCGTGAGCTTGCGGGTATGGCACGGTACGTTGCCGATGACGTGCAGAGCCGAGTTTTCCAGCCTAGTAAAGACTCGGGTTTTCCTCGACGCTGGGGTTCTTACGGTGCTTTGAACGTAGGCGAACTGACCTCGCGTATCGCCTCGGCTCAAATTGGCCGGACCCTCGACCAGCTCGGGCTGGGATTCGATTCTGACTACGACTCATCCGATGCCGTTCAGAAACGTATCAGCGAGAAAAAGAAGTCTGGTCGAAAAATTGCGCCCTACGACGTAGTTCTCGCAACCTCGATGTTGCAAGTTGGCGTTGACGTACAGCGACTTGGGCTGATGCTCGTTGTTGGGCAGCCTAAGAACACGGCGGAGTACATTCAAGCATCATCCCGTGTCGGTCGAGATTCCAGTGAGCGCCCTGGACTCGTTGTATCCCTCGGTAATTGGGCCCGTCCACGCGATCTGGCACACTTCGAGCAGTTCAAGCACTATCATGAGACTTTCTATGCCCAGGTTGAAGCGCTTTCAGTGACCCCATACTCTCCAACTTCCCTGCGACGGGGGATAGACGGTCTTCTTGTAAGCGTCGCCCGAGTCCTACAGGCGACTGTGAGTAATGGCCTGTCGCCGGAGAAAGCGGCTGGGAATATTGATTCCCAATTCGCAATGGTGCAAGCCCTTGGAGAGAAACTTAAGCACCGTATCGCCGCAGCATCACAAGACGAGTACGCGACGAAGCAGGCTCATGATCTGCTTGCCAACCGCATCGAACGGTGGAGTGCCCGTGCAAAAATCGCTCGAGGTAAACGCCAGGGCTTAGCGTATGAGAGAACTGGCAACGACGGTAAGTACATGCCGTTGATCATTAGTCCTGAGAATGTTACTGCCTCGGGAAGTAATGCTCAGGACGCACCGTTCGTCATAGCGAATTCGATGCGGGAAGTACAGCCTGAGATCAATGTTTTAGTTAGTCCGGTCGCGGATCGACTCTACGCCCGTGTGCCTGATAATGTCACACCTTGGGTGCTTCCGATAGGAGATGAAGACTGATGAGTGAACTTATCGATCCGCACCCAGAAGCCGAGATGCCGCACAACGGCGAAGTTTCCCTCGATCCGCTGCGTGACGCAGAGGAGGGACTAGGTGGGAGGAACCGTGCCAAAGTAGGGTCTGCCCGACCGTCATCATTGCTTTACACCTACGGTCCAGGCGCCATCATGGATCTCCCCAACTTCTCCGTGATGCCTGCTGGTCTCGGAGATTGGGAACCGATCTGGAAACGCCGTGAGAATATCCCTAACATTATCGAACCTCGTCTGCTAGACGTTGTTCGTTTGCATCTTGGGCCGCAGGTCACCGCATTACGGCCGTTCCCGTGGCAGCCGAAGAAGATGGGGACGTCGATCGAAGGCACAGACCTTGGGATCCCTGCCCGCGTATTCCCGCAGTGGATGCGATGCACTGGTTGCAATCTTCTTGCGCCGTTGACACGTTTTAATTACAAGAACACGCAACCGTTCCGTCCTGATCAGGCTCAGTTTACCCACGAACGATGCCCAGGGCTACGAGGCAATAACAAAGGCTCGAAACAAGGACGACCTGCAGTTCCTGCTCCACACCTACTGACCTGCGCAAATGGTCACCTCGATGAGTTCCCATATGATCTTTGGGTTCATCGCGGTCAGAAATGTGTCAAGGCTGAGAACCCAGACCTCCAGATGCGCGACCCTAATTTGGGCAAGAGCGTCGGATCGATCATCACATGCGTCGCCTGCAGAGAAACACGAGGCATGGCAGAGGCGCAAGGTTCCGCAGGTCGCGAAAAACTACCCTCACTATGCCGTGGGCGACATCCGCATCTTGAAGACTTCGATAGCGAATGCGACGCTCGTCCAGCCTTCATCATGATGGGTGCGTCTAATTTGTGGTTCGCTTCGACTCAGTCGATCATCGTTATGCCACGCAGCGAGAAAGAAGTAAAGGAAATTCTCGCAGCAAAGCTAAGGGCCGAACTGGGAGAAAAGCGGCTGACTCGGTATGCCGACGACCTGGAAACCTTGCGTGACGTAGCCGAGGGCAAGGTAGATCTTACGCAGCTTGACGACGTCGAACTTTCGGCAGCTGTTAAAGAGGCGCTGGCCCCGGCCGAGCCCGATGAGGTACGTGAGAACAAACGGGACAATTGGGACCCGACTGATCTCTTGGTACCAGAATGGCGGTACCTTCAGAAGCCGACGCTTTTCCCTCAACAGGAAGACCTCAACGGCCTCATGGTCACTGAGGTACCACTTTCGACGGAGTTGCATCCACAAATTAAACGAGTCGTGGCGGTCAACCAGATGAAGAAAGTCAACGCTGTCTTGGGATTCACTCGACTGGACGAGATGGATCGAGTCAATGATCTTCCGGGGCGTTTGGTCAAACTTACAAGAAACGCTCGGCCGACCTGGATACCAGCAACCGAAGACCGAGGCGAAGGGATATTCCTTCAACTCGATCTCGATGCAGTTGAACTGTGGGAACAAGAGATCATTCGATCTTCGGTTTGGAAAGCACATCGGCAATCACACCGTCGAAATTTCGCACGTAGATTCTCTGAGACCGCCGAACAGATCGATCCTGATCTGCGCCTTCCAGCTCCTCGGTACTGGTTGCTTCATACTCTTGCTCACGTGCTTATTCGCGAGATGGCAATGTCGAGTGGTTATGGTGCAGCAAGTCTCACGGAACGCATTTACGGTTGGACAGCAGGACCCGATCGCGATGCTGCCGCTGGCCTGCTTATCTGCACGACGGCCTCGGACAGCGAAGGAACACTCGGTGGCTTGGTCGCGCTCTCAGCTCCAGAACGTCTACACGCTTTAGTAGTGTCCGCATTGAGACGTGCCAGCCGGTGTTCCTCTGACCCCATTTGCGCTGTTCGCTTACCTAGCGATCCCGAAGACTTCCTCCATGGGGCCGCGTGTCACTGCTGTTCGTTCGCCTCTGAAACCTCTTGCGAACGAGCAAATCGGTTCCTTGATCGACGCTTCCTGCTTGATCTTCCTTCTGCAAATAGTGACAACGTGTCTGGCTTCTTCGGGAGGGCTGATGCCATCTGACTCTTTCGCGGAGTTGGGTCGGTTTCTTACGGCTAGCGAAGCTGAAGGGCTTGCGGCTCAACTTGCCAGCGGACTACACGCACAGCGTGCGTTGGGAGCCGTTAACTCGACGAGAAGACCAGAAGTGCGACGTTTGCTCACTGAAGCCGGATTGAACCAGGGAGATCGTGATCGTTTTGTGGCCGTTCTTCGCGCCATTGCTGGAGCAAAGTCACTCTCCAAAGATCTCACTCCGGTGTGGACTATGCCCGGTAACGAAGCCCAAGTTGGCCATCTGACGGGGGAGTTTCATCGTGTTGTCAGCGCTGCACGAGTATCCGTGGTGTGCGCTACATATAATTTTCAGGAGACTTCACAAATGTGGGGAGTGCTAAAGGAAGCATCAGAACAGCCTGGAGTTCGAGTGACGGTCTATGTCGACGGCGATAAAGCTGATGGAGCCAAGGTCAAGAGACAGCTTCCAAACGCTGCAGTGTACGAGTCTGCAGTGTTGGATGGTAAACGTGTTGTCAGCCACGCCAAGTTCATCGTTATCGATGGTGAAATCATCTTACTTACCAGCGCGAACTTCTCGTACAGCGCTGAACAACGAAACGTCGAACTTGGGATTCTGATCAAGGACGCCGCGTTGGCTCGATCAATCGAGTCCACGATCGCCTCAAAGCAGACTACCCTGTACCGAAGAATATGATTCTCTGGAATTGACGGATAACCGCAGCTGCCCGTCACTTTCCTTGATGAAGGTTGCTTTCACCAGCGAAAGCGACGAAATTCTGTTCACACTCGTTGTAGATTAGATCAATGGTAGGCAAGATAGCACGAAAAATTAGGACGCGTTTTGGCAAAGTACACCGTTAATCAATTACCCGTGAGCACCTTGCTTTCGCAGGTGCAAAGCGAACAAATTGCTATCCCTGAGCTACAGCGCCCCTTTGTCTGGGACAGCGTAAAAGTTCGCGATCTCATGGACTCGCTTTATTGCGGTTATCCGGTTGGTTATCTAATCACGTGGCAATCTATTGGCGCACATTTAAAAGGTGGGAAAACAGCTGCGCATCAACAGATCTTGATTGATGGGCAACAACGGGTGACAGCAATTCAGGCGGCCGTCGCGGGCATGCCAGTAGTGACAAAGAAATACAGTAAGAAGCGCATTATTATTGCGTTCAACCCGGTCACGGAAGAATTCGCCACCCTGACGCCGGTGATTAGGAAAGATCCTCAATGGATCCCGGATATAAGCGAGATCTTCAAGAGTGCTGCCGCATTTAAATTCGTGGGGAACTACCTTCATCAGAATCCGAGCGTCGACCAGGACATTGCAGCCGAGAACATCGGTCGCCTTGCTGAGATCAAGAATGCCCAGATCGGGGTTATTGCACTAAGCGATGATCTAGACGTCGAGACGGTCTCTGAAATTTTCATTCGTATTAACTCAAAAGGAGTACCACTTTCTAGTGCGGATTTTGCGATGAGCAAGATTGCAACTTATGGCGATCGTGGCCGGAATCTTCGCAAGTTGATCGACTACTTCTGTCATCTGTCGGTGGCACCACATGCATATGAAGACATTGCAGAAAATGATACAGAGTTCGCTCAGTCTGAATACCTGCCGAAAATTAAATGGCTTAAGGACGATGCAGAAGATTTGTACGATCCAAGTTACAACGACATCGTACGCGTTGCCGGATTAGTAGGGTTCAATCGGGGCAAAGCATCATCAATCGTTAGTGAACTTTCAGGACGTGACCCAGAAAGCCGTAAGGTTGATGAATCCCGCATTCCGATGGCTTACGACAAACTCGAAGCGGCACTGCTCGAAATTACATCGAAATATCAGTTCGAGAATTTCGTCATGCTAATCAAGTCTGCCGGTTTTATATCGTCAAAACTTATCAATTCCAAAAACGCACTGAACTTTGCGTACGCGCTTTACCTGAAGCTGCGGCAAGACAAATCAATGAGTGAGGGGGAGCGTAAACGTATAACCCGTCGTTGGTTCGTGATGTCTGCACTTACCGGCCGACATTCCGGTAGCTTTGAATCTACTTGGGAACAAGATATGCGCAGAATTACCCAGCATGGAGCCGGTGAATATTTAGCACAGATCGAAAATTCTGAACTGAGTGAAAGCTTCTGGTCGGTGGCTCTGCCGCAGAATCTCGAGACAACGAGTACAAATAGCCCCTACTTCCAAACGTTTATCGCCTCGCAAGTCGCGGGCGGTGCGCGTGGTTTCCTGTCTAGGCACATTACAGTTGCAACGATGCAACAGCACTCTGGCGACATTCACCACGTCGTGCCCAAAAACTACTTGATCAAGGCCGGTCTCAAAGATAGGGCTGAGTATAATCAGGTTGCGAATTACGCTTTGACAGAGACTGCCGTTAATATCGCAATTAATGATGCGCCCCCAGCGGTTTACTTGGCACGTGTAAAGCAACAAATTGAGAAGCAAGTTCTAGACCTTGGGGAAATCGTCGATGACGTTGATCTTGAACAAAATTTGATGGAAAATGCGTTACCGGCGAGCTTAGAAAGTGTAGATTCCGTTAGCTACTTTGATTTTCTGAGCGAACGTCGTTTACTCATGGCGCGGGCTATCCAGCGATACTATGAAGTGCTTTAGAGCTGTCCACGAAGAGATTAGATTGCAAACCGGTTTGGAGATTCGGGGCACCACGTAGGTGCCTAAAGGCGCTCGAATTCTTCGAGTCGAAACTCGATGCTGTAATACGGGGCCACACGGAAGAACGAGGTCGGATGCGGACGACCGTTGGAATCAAGAAATTTGTGAATCCAACGGTCGCTACGTGGTGAAGATCCACTCAAAACAGAAGAGTTCTACACAGCCTTCATGCGGGCCACGTTCTCCTGCACCACTGCCTTGAAATCGCCACCGGACGCCACAAAGGTATTGCGCTGCAATTGGTATTCGGCGCCCCGTTCAATCAATCGGATGATGCCCTGAAGTTCGTCGGTGCAGCCGAGCTGCTCGGCGACCGGTGCCAGTCGCTTCACTTCGGCTCGCAGGTGATCGGTCACCAGCATCTCATCGCCTTGGGCGTTGAGGATGATGATGGCATCTAGCCCGTAACGGGCTGCCCGCCATTTGTTCTCCACCCGGTACCAAGCCGGCATGACTGGAACCTTGTACCCAGCCTCAATCGCCATGGACATGTCGTGGACCAAGCACTGGGTCAAAGCAGTAATGGCTGAGATATCTTCTAAGGAACTCATTCCGTCACAGATACGCATTTCCACGGTACCTAGACGATTGACCGGACGGACATCCCAACGAATCTCTGAGATGTCATCGATAACACCGGTGTGGAGCATATCGGCCACGTAGGCTTCGTACTCCGACCATGAATCAAAGTGGAAAGGAATCCCTGCGGTTGGCAGCTGCTGGAACATTAGTGCACGCTGCGAGGCATAGCCGGTGTCTTCTCCGCCCCAGTATGGACTGGAGGCGCTGAGTGCTTGGAAATGCGGCTGGTAGTTGATTAGACCATCGGTGATTGGCAGAGCCTTATCACGGTCATCAAGTCCTACGTGTACGTGAATGCCGTAGATGACCATTTGCCGTCCCCACCATTGGGTACGGTCAATCAGGTTTGCATAACGCTCTTTGTCGGTGACTGGCTGTGAGATCGGGGCGGCGAAGGGATGCGAACCAGCGGAATACAGGTCCACGCCGTGCTTCGCAGCCACCTGATTGAGCATGCGCACGTTGGTACGTAGCTCTTCTGCCGCGTCGGCGACAGTAGTGTGGACTCCGGTAACTATCTCTACGGTGTTCATCAGCAGCTCGGGCTTCACCGTGGGGTGCTCATCCTCGCTGCTTAGCCCTGCATCTTCCTTGAGCTGATCAAGGATTTTTTCGGCGACCGAGCACAAGTCCGCACTTTCGCGATTGACCAAGGCGATTTCCCATTCAACACCAATGGTGGACTGAGAAGACTTGGCGAACTCGATTTTCTGCACGGCGCTCCTAATGCTGACGTCTCGGACGGAAGGCTCCGGAGCCGAATAAAACTAGACGGTTAAACCATCGAATTATTCGAAGGCATTCCATTCTTATTGTAAGTTTTGCGTCACCCCTGCCATGACATTCATCCGGTGGGAGGTGCATCACTATAGATTAGTGCGGTTCCGCCTCGACGGCCACACGATTCTGGCCGATACGGGCAAGAATGAGCGTTGCGTGCTTCTTCGCCGACTTCGGGGCACCAGCCAGCAGGATGCGGCGCAGCTCCTCGGGCAACACATCCACTCCGCGCTTTTTGATATCCAAGCTGCCAATGCCGTTGGCCTTCACCCAGGACTTCAACTTCTTCACGTTGTAGTCGTGGACTTCTAACACCTTGAACCCGCGGGCGAATGGGGTCTGCAGCTTATCTGCGTGCGTGAAGTAGGCAATGTGCTCATCCAGCAAGTGTCCGCCGGTGGATTCGAGCAGTGTGGAAATCAGGTGCGAACGAATCACCGCACCATCGGGTTCATAGAGATGTGCTTGGAGTTTGCCTACGGGAGCCAGCGGATCCTGCTCCACGGTGAGCTCGCTGGTCAGTTCGTGAGCACCGGTTTTGTCGATGACCAGGGCCGCACGCGCTACGTCCGGACGTTTCAGCTTGCCGAACCACAACCCGGCTTCGATTACCGAGCCATGATCTGAAATCCACACAGCTTCGGCACCTGCCGGAATCGCTTCGTGGGGTAAACCCGGGCCTAGCTTGACGCCGACGTCCAGTCCGGAGTCTACGAGTTTTTCCACGAAGGACAGGGGAGGGGAGAAGGCTTCCGGGTCGAAGAGCCGGCGGGTGCTGCCTGTGACGTCGGTGCGTCGGGCTGGATCCAGCCACACGCCATCAATGCCGGTGAGGTCCACGGTCTCAGCGCTGCCGTGGACTACGCGGGCATTTTCGAAGGGCATCAAGTTCAGGGTGGTGGCCGCGGCGGTGGTTTCATCCTGTTCCACTGCAGTGACTTGCAGTCCGGCGCTGGCCAGGGCGATGGAATCGGCACCGATGCCACAACCCAAGTCAGCCACGTGCGTGCTGCCAGCCTGGACGAAGCGGCGGGCGTGCAGCCCCGCGATAGTCAGGCGGGTGGCTTGCTCAAGCCCGGCGGGAGTGAAGATCAAAGTGTCGGCAAAGGGGCCAAACTTGACCCGGCCACGGAAGCGCAGCTCGGCTTGGGAGATCACGGCACGCACTACTTGGGCGTCATGGCCTTCCTTGCGCAGTTTTTCGTTCAACGACCACGCGGCATCTTTGGTTGCCACCATGGACGGATCGACGGTCGCCAACAGAGCCCACCCCTCGGGGGAGAGGAGAGCTGCGAACTGGTCGTTGAGTGCTGAATCATTTGAAGCCTGGGCCATGGAACAAGCCTATCGTCATCCGGCACCCTTCCCGACGTTCGGGCTTTCGAGGCCTCGGGGTACGTGCGAAGGGCACAATGTGACAAATGTGCGTCATATTTAAATCGGTTGTCCCGAGTTATCAAGCCCTGCGAAATGTAGCGGGAGGAGCGTCATTCCGAGGCTTTTGTGTGCGAGCTGAGTGCAGAGGAAGGCGCGAGTGGCCCATTCTTAGGGCAAGAGGTACTAACTCTCGCATGGGTCAAGACCAAGCAAAGCATGATTCTTGGATAGGGCACCTTTCATCTCGGTCGCTGCACTAGCGGCCATGCTTTAGTCTTCTCCGACTCGCGAGGCGAAGCGGCTTGAGCTTACGGAACCGAAATCGGTGCCTTTGACGGTGGAGTGAGAGATGCACTGACTCCCTGTCAGCTGTGGCGCACGTCGCATCATGCCCGTCTTGCCGTGTTGTATGTCACCTGTGAACAAACTTAGGCAGAGCACGAGTCAACCCGCAACGGTGCAGCGTGGCACCGCGGCGGAGAATTCAACAACGGGAACGGATCCAGGCCAGCACCAGCTCAAGCGCGGGCTCAGCAGCCGCCACTTGCAGATGATCGCCATTGGCGGCTCGATAGGCACAGGGCTGTTCGTGGCTTCCGGCGGCACCATCGCCCAAGCCGGACCGGGCGGAGCACTGCTGGCCTACGCCGCGGTGGGCCTCATGGTCTACCTCTTGATGCAGTCACTGGGGGAGATGACCGCCAAGATCCCGGTGGCTGGATCCTTCCAGACCTTCGCCACCCGCTTCGTCTCGCCTTCCTTCGGCTTTGCCATCGGCTGGAACTACTGGTTCAACTGGGCCATCACCGTCGCGGCAGAACTTGTCGCCGCCGGCATCGTCATGAGCTTCTGGCTCCCCGACGTTCCGGGCTGGATCTGGGCCGGGGCATTCCTGGTGGCGCTCACGGCGCTGAATGCCCTGTCTGCCAAGGCTTTCGGCGAAGGTGAGTTCTGGCTGGCCATGATCAAGGTCGTCACCGTAGTCGCATTCCTGGCCGCCGGCATACTGATGATCTTCGGAGTGCTCGGAGCGCAAACCGACCCGCTGGCCAATTGGCGCGAAGACAAGGACGTCTTCCACGGCGGCTGGTTATCCATCGTCTCGGTCTTCATGATTGCAGGTTTCTCTTTCCAGGGTACCGAGCTGGTGGGTGTGGCCGCCGGCGAGGCCAAGGATCCACGCCGCGAAGTTCCCAAGGCCATCCGCCGGGTGTTCTGGCGCATCATGCTTTTCTACATTGGTGCCATCTTCGTCATTGGCTGCCTGATTCCCTTTGCCGACCCCAGCCTGCTGGCTAGCGGCGAAGCCGATGTGGCTTCCTCGCCGTTCACTCTGGTCTTCGAGCGCGCTGGCATCGCATTTGCCGCCGCCGCAATGAACGCAGTCATCCTCACCGCGATCCTCTCCGCGGGAAACTCGGGACTCTACGCCTCGACCCGCATGCTCTACTCCATGGCGCACGACGGCAAGGCGCCTAAGATCTTCGGACGCACCAACTCCCGTGGAGTGCCGATCATGGCTTTGCTGGCCACCTCGGCCGTGGGTCTCTTCGGCTTCTTGACCGCACTGGTGGGCCAAGGCGCCGCCTACACCTGGCTGCTGAACGTCTCCGGACTGTGCGGATTCATCGTCTGGGTGGGTATCGCCGTCTCGCACTACCGCTTCCGCCGCGGCTATCTGGCGCAGGGATATAGCGTCAAAGACCTGCCGTATCTCGCGCCACTGTTCCCGTTGGGACCCATCGTGGCCTTCGTGATGCTCATTGCGGTGATTGTCGGGCAGAACTACCAGGCGGTGATTGCCGGTCACGGGCTGGAAGTGCTTTCGGCCTACATTGGGCTGCCGCTGTTCCTGGGTCTGTGGCTGGCGCACCGGATGGTCACTAAGTCCAAGGTGGTTAAGCTTTCCGAGATGGATCTCTCCGCTCCACAGGACATTGAGGAGTCGGCCGCTGTGCGCTCTGGGCGAACCAGTGTGACGAACTCGGTCAATCGTTAGCACTCGCCTTGACCGAGTGCTAATCCACGGCCTAAAGTCATCTGTGGGTGTCCATTTGAACAGGATTTTTATCCCGTTCAATGGGACACACCGCCTGACTGGATCACACCAACTGGCACCGCGACGACGGTTGGTCCAATGCCATAGGGCGAAACCCTACATTCATTGGTTCATACACGAAAAGGAGAGACCATGTCTGTCTCCATCAAGCCACTCGAAGACCGTATCGTCATCAAGCAGGTCGAGGCCGTAACCACCACCGCTTCCGGTCTGGTCATCCCTGACTCCGCCAAGGAAAAGCCACAGGAAGGCACCGTTGTTGCAGTAGGCCTAGGCCGCGTTGACGACAACGGCAACCGCATTCCTCTGGACGTTGCCGAAGGCGACGTGGTGCTGTACTCGAAGTACGGCGGAACCGAGGTCAAGGTCGGCAACGAAGAGTACCTGGTGCTCTCGGCTCGCGACGTCCTGGCTGTCGTCGTAAAGTAACGCCAACCTCGTAGTTCTCCGGTCCCAACCCCTTGTGCGCGAACGCGTTTGACGGGGTTCGGGGCCGAACTGCGACCGATGCTATTTCAGGAGTTAATGCATGGCTAAGCAGCTAGCATTCAACGAGGAAGCGCGACGCGCCCTCGAAGCGGGCATCGATAAGCTCGCAAACACGGTGAAGGTCACCCTCGGCCCACTAGGCCGTAACGTGGTGCTCGCCAAGAGCTGGGGCGCCCCGACCATCACCAACGACGGTGTCACCATTGCGCGTGAGATCGATCTGGAAGACCCATACGAGAACCTCGGCGCGCAGCTGGCCAAGGAAGTCGCTACCAAGACCAATGATGTTGCCGGCGACGGCACCACCACCGCGACCGTGCTGGCACAGGCACTGGTCAAGGAAGGTCTGAAGAACGTAGCGGCCGGCGCCGCACCAGGCGATATCCGCAAGGGCATCGAACTGGCAGTGGAGATTGTCGCCGAACGCCTGAAGGCTAACGCCGTGGCAGTCGAAGACAAGGTCGCCAACGTGGCAGCCATCTCGGCACAGGATGAGGAAATCGGCGCACTGCTCGCCGAGGCCTTCAAGACCGTGGGCACCGATGGTGTAATCACCATCGAAGAGTCCTCGACCACCGCCACCGAATTGGTCCTTACCGAGGGCATGCAGTTCGACAAGGGCTACCTGTCCCCGCAGTTCATCACCGATCAGGAACGTCAGGAAGTCGTCCTCGAAGACGCCGTCGTCCTGATCAACCCATCCAAGATCTCCACCGTGGCAGAATTCCTGCCACTGCTGGAAAAGGTGCTGGAGACCAAGAAGCCACTGCTGATCATCGCCGAGGACGTCGAGGGCGAAGCCCTGTCCACGCTGGTGGTCAACAAGCTGCGCGGCCTGCTGAACGTGGTTGCAGTCAAGGCTCCGGGCTTCGGCGACCGCCGCAAGGCAATGATGCAGGATCTCGCGATCCTCACCGGCGCCCAGGTTGTCTCGGCCGAACTCGGCCTGCAGCTGGACCAGGTCGGAACCGAGGTTCTCGGTTCCGCCCGCCGCGTGACCATCACCAAGGATTCGACCACCATCGTTGATGGCGCCGGAACCGAGGAAGATGTCGCCGAGCGCGTAGCCCAGCTGCGTGCAGAGCACGCCCGCACCGACTCCGAATGGGACCGCGAAAAGCTTGCCGAACGCCTGGCCAAGCTCTCCGGTGGCATCGGTGTCATCAAGGTCGGCGCCTCCACCGAGGTTGAGCTCAAGGAACGCAAGCACCGCATCGAGGACGCAGTGTCCTCGACCCGTGCGGCGCTCGAAGAGGGCATTGTCGCCGGTGGCGGTACCGCACTGGTTGACGCGCTCTCGGCACTGGACGAAGACGCACGCGTCGCCGCTGCGACCGGCGATCTGGCAGCCGGCGTGGGCATTGTGCGCCGCGCACTGGTTCAGCCACTGTTCTGGATCGCTACCAACGCCGGCTACGACGGCGCTGTAGTAGCTTCCAAGGTGGCCGAAACCGGTCCGAACGAGGGCTTCAACGCCAAGACCGGCGTCTACGAGAACCTGCTCAACGCAGGTGTCATCGACCCGGTCAAGGTCACCCGTTCGGCGCTGCATAACGCAGCCTCGATCGCGGCCCTGGTGCTGACCACCGAAACCTTGGTTGCCGAGAAGGCTCCCGAGGAACAGGCTCACGCACACTAGCAGTACCTAAGGCCGCCGCTTCCCCTTAAGTCTTGTGGGGAGGTGGCGGCTTTTTGCTGCCCTTTTGTGATTATCGGCACCGTTGACATGATTAATGAGTGCGCTCATAATTGATTTGAATCAATTAATTGGCGGTTGCCAGCCACCTTGCATCAGGAGTTCACCAATGCGCGCATTCATTATTGAGAAATACAAGGGCGTCCTGCGCGAAGCTGAAGTCCCGGAGCCTAGCGTGGGGGAGCGGGATGTGCTCATCGAGGTCGCGGCGGCCGGCGCAAACCAGCTGGATGCGAAGATCCGCGCCGGTGAATTCAAGGCGATCCTGCCCTACAAGCTGCCGCTGGCTCTTGGCCACGATGTCGCCGGAACCGTCATTGGTGTCGGGTCGGGCGTCCAGGGCTTCGCCCTCGGGGACCGGGTCTATGCCCGCCCGCGCGATCACCGGATCGGAACCTTTGCCCAGCGCATCGCCGTCGACGAGTCGGAGGTTGCCCTGGCGCCGAAGACGATCGACCTGGCGCAAGCCGCATCCCTTCCCTTGGTTGCACTCACCGCCTGGCAAGCGCTGGTCGAGCGTGGAAACCTGCAGGCGGGGCAAAAGGTCCTCATCCATGCCGGCGCCGGCGGCGTAGGCACCATTGCCATCCAGCTGGCCAAGCACTTGGGAGCCCATGTGGCGACCACTGCCTCCGCAAAGAACGCCGAATTCCTGCGTGGGCTCGGCGCCGACCAAGTTATCGACTACCGGACCCAGGACTTCGCGGCTGAGCTATCTGATTTCGACCTGGTGCTGGACAGCCTGGGTGGTGAGAACCTGTCCAAGTCGTTGACGGTCCTTCGCGCCGGAGGCAAGGCCATTGGAATAACCGGTCCTCCCACCCCGGAATTTGCCGCAGAGAACGGCTTGAACCCCGTCATGGGGCTGGTGACCCGAGCGCTCAGCTCAAAAATACGCAAGCAAGCCAAAATCCTGGGCGTGGAATACGAGTTCCTCTTCATGAAGCCCAGTGGCAGCCAGCTGCGCCGCATCGCCGAACTGGTGGACGCCGGAGCCATCAAACCCGTAGTCGGCAAGACCTATGCCTTTGAGCAGACTTCCGAAGCCCTTGGTGCTCTGGCCGAAGGCGGCCTGCGGGGAAAGGTCGTCATCACCGTGCCGTAGCGTGAGGAAAGACGCAACCGGAAATCTCGTCCTCCCCTTGCTTCGGCTAGTCCGGGAGGATGGCGTCGATCTGGGCGCGCATGCCCGCCGCTAGCTGCGCATTGGAGATCTCCGGGCTGATTGCTGAAGCCATGGCCACGAACTGGATCGAGGAGATGGCTCGCGCCAGCGTTTCGGCCTTCGCTGCGTCCAGGCTGCGATGCTTGATGAGTATTTCTGCGATGGCGTGCTCGGTCTGCCCGACGATTTTCAGCGCTTCGCCATGATGCGGTTCGGTGGGATCGCCAAAGAGCATCTCGCGCAGGTAGGTGCGCCCGTTCTCAACCTGCACCCGGTTGCACTCGATGATGGGCAGCAGCAGCTCCATGATGCCGTCCAGTGCATTCGAGGACGCAGCTGCCGCAGCGATGCCCCGCTCCAGGGAGCTTGCATAGTGGTGGTTCTGCACAAGCAGCAGCAGCTCGCCCTTCGTCCTGGCATAGAGGAAGAGGGTGCCGGTGCCGATGTCCGCCGCTTCGGCGATCTGCTGGGTGGTGACCTCGTCAACACCGCGCGCGGCAAATAGCTCGCTGGCCGCGGCGATGATCCGTTCAAGCTTTGCTTGCTTGTTGCGTTCACGCCGCCCTGGCGGTGGGGCTGTTGGTGGCATCGGGCAATCTCCTGGGCCAAACACGAATAGAGTCAGTCATGAGTCTAGTCAATAGCGCGTGGACTCGCCTCCATCCCGACCCCGGACGCCGCTCAAGGCACGCCCGCTGTGACCTAAGCAGTTCGCCCTTGCGGGGCACGTAAATTATGCAAGTCAGAACGGTTACCTCGATGCTCATATCCGTTCAATGGCCCGGTCGCACAGCTTAGGCAAAGCAGATGGCCAACTGCCCTTGGTAGAATCTTTGGTTGTCCGGTGCCGATCCCTGCCATCTTGGACAACCGCCCGCCAAACGACGAGGAGAGCCGCGCCAAGTGTCACCAGCGATCCCCAGCCCACGGAGCACCGTGCAGCGCGCGGAATTCCGTGCCGATTTGCAGGGACTGCGGGCGCTCGCCGTGCTATTGGTGATGTGCTATCACATCTGGTTCCAACGCGTCTCCGGCGGCGTGGACATCTTCTTGATGCTCTCGGCCTTTTTCCTCACCGGCTCGCTGGTGCGCAAGCTCCAGGCGGGGGACAAACCCTCGCTGCTAGGCAACTGGCTGCACCGCTTCTCCCGATTGCTGCCGCAGGCGGCGCTGATCATCGTGGCCACCGCGCTCACCGCCTGGCTGGTGCTGCCTGGAACGCGCTGGCTGGCGCTCATCCGGGAGGCCTTCTCCTCCCTGTTCTTCACGCAGAACTGGACGCTGGCCACCGCCGAGGTGGACTACTACGCGTTCAACACCTCCGCCGCCAGCCCGCTGCAGCACTTCTGGTCGCTTTCGGTTCAAGGGCAGATCTTCCTGCTCTGGCCACTGCTGCTCATCGGCTGCGCGCTGCTCTGGCGGCGCTATTTCTCCCGGCAGAGCTTCGCGCTTGTCGCGTCCATCATGTTCGCCGCCATCTTCGCCGGTTCGCTGAGCTACTCCATCTACCTCACCGAGGCCAACCAGCGGCTGGCCTACTTCCACACCGGCGCCCGGCTGTGGGAGTTCGCGCTCGGCTCGCTGCTGGCCTTGGGTCTGCCCGCTTTGTCCCGGCTGCCCGAGGCGCTGCGCCGGGCTGGAGGCTGGGCCGGACTGGTGGTCATCATCGGCTGCGGCGCGCTGCTCGACGTACAGGGCCAGTTCCCCGGCTACCTCGCGCTGGTACCCACCCTGGGCGCCGCCCTGCTGGTCATTTCCCCGGGAACCAAGCGCCGGATCAACCCCGCAGGCTGGCTGGGCGCCGCGGTGCTGGTGAAGCTCGGCGCGCTGTCCTACGGCATGTACCTGTGGCACTGGCCGCTGCTGGTGTTCTACCTGCACTTGGCACCGGTGGACCATGCCTCGCCGCTGGCCGGAGCATTGCTGATCGGTGCCTCCATCGCGCTGTCCTGGGCGAGCACCCGCTGGGTGGAGAAACCGCTGCTGGCGGTGCAGCGGGCCGAGGTGCTGCCGGTCCTGCGCTTCTTGGGCAAACCACAATTGGTCAGCCAGGCGCTGGTGATCGTGGTGGCCCTCTCGGTGGCCTCCGTGCCGATCGCCGCTTGGGAATCAAATGTCGAAAAGCGCCGCGCCCAAGCCGCCGCGCAGGCACCCGAGGAGAACCCCGGAGCCCAAGCTCCCGATGCCTGGGATCCGTCCCCGGCCGCGCTCACCCTGCCGCTGCGCACCGAGCTGGACACCGAATGGCAGACCCCGGGCCAGAGCTGCGATACCGAATACACCCCGCAGGATCCGGCGATCCTGTTCTGCAACCAGGGCGGGGACATCTGGCGCAAACCCGATCTGGTGCTGCTCGGCGACTCCCATGTGCAGCACTGGTCCGAGGCCGCAGCGCGGGCCATCGAAGAGGCCGGCGGCAGCTGGGTGATGATCTACCAGCCAGGCTGCCGCTACGGCTCCAGCGACAACCTGGCTGACCCCGAATGCGCCGCCTTCCAGCCCGCCGCCCGGGACTACGTGGAGCAGCTGGCCCCGCAAATGGTGCTCACCGTCGCCACGCACACCGTGCCCGGCGCCGACGCGCAAGGGCGCAGCGCCGGAGCCCAGGAAACCATGGTCGAGGACTACGCCGACGCCATCGAGCCCTTTGTGCAGGCAGGCAGCCAGGTCATCGCGATGCGCGACACCCCGCGCTATGAATATTCAATCCCCGAATGCGTGGACCGCAACCGGGCAGCGCCCGAGGCCTGCGATGCGCCGCGTGGCAGCAAACTGGCCGAGGCCAACCCGGTGGACCAGTTCCTTGACACGCACGACTACGGATCCCGGGTGGTCTCCCTGGACATGAGCGAGCTGCTCTGCCCGGCGGGCACCTGCAAGGCGGTGATCGGCAACGTGCTGGTGTATCTGGATGATTCGCATCTGTCCAAGACTTTTGTGAACAGCGCCGCGGATCGCTTCGCAAAGTACTTCACGCAGGCCACCGGCTGGAATAAGGAATAAATAAGCGCCTGAATGACGTTAGCTTAGACACAGATCTTCGACGGGAATCGTCAGCACCCCAAAAGAGATCTACCATTTAAGCAACCTCCGCTTTCGCTCCGAAAGGTTCTTACGTGACTGAGTTCAACCCCTTTGCCTTTGAAGGACTCACCTACGACGACGTCTTGTTGTTGCCTGGCCCGACGGATGTGATCCCCTCCGACGCGGACACCACCACCCGCTTCACCAAGCGCATCAATATCCAGACCCCGATCAGCTCGGCGGCGATGGACACCGTAACCGAGGCTTCCATGGCAATCGCGTTGGCTCGCCAGGGCGGCATCGGCGTGATCCACCGCAACCTGTCCATCGAGAACCAGGCCAAGCAGGTGGACCAGGTCAAGCGCAGCGAGTCGGGCATGATCACCGACCCGGTCACCGTGCACCCCGGGGCCACCCTGGCCGAATGGGATGACCTGTGCGCCCAGTACCGCGTCTCCGGCCTTCCGGTCATCGATGAGAACCGCAAGCTGCTGGGCATCATCACCAACCGCGACACCCGTTTTGTGCCGCGCGAGAACTACATGACCACCAAGGTCTACGAAGTGATGACCGGCATGCCGCTGGTGACCGCCAAGGAAGGCGTCGCCCGGGACACCGTGATCGAGCTGCTTTCCAAGAACCGCATCGAGAAGCTTCCGCTGGTCGACGACTCCGGCGTGCTCACCGGGCTGATCACCGTCAAGGACTTCGACAAGGCCGAGCAGTACCCGCTGGCCACCAAGGACGACGATGGCCGGCTGCGCGTCGCGGCTGCCGTGGGCTTCTTCGGCGAAGGCTATGACCGCGCGATGACGCTGATCGACGCCGGCGTGGACGCGCTGGTGGTCGACACCGCCAACGGCCACTCCCAAGGCGTGCTGGATATGATCGCCCGGCTCAAGCGCGACCCGGCCGCCGCGCACGTTGACATCATCGGCGGCCAGGCAGCCACCCGCGAGGGCGCTCAGGCGCTCATCGACGCGGGCGCCGACGCCATCAAGGTCGGGGTTGGCCCGGGCTCCATCTGCACCACCCGCATCGTCGCCGGCGTGGGCGTGCCACAGGTCACCGCCATCTACGAGGCAGCCAAGGCAGCCATCCCGGCCGGCGTGCCGCTGATCGCCGACGGCGGCCTGCAGCACTCCGGTGACATCGGCAAGGCCCTGGTTGCCGGCGCCGACTCGGTGATGCTCGGCTCGCTGCTTGCAGGCACCGCTGAATCCCCGGGCGACCTGGTCTTCATGGGCGGCAAGCAGTTCAAGGCCTACCGCGGCATGGGTTCGATGGGCGCGATGGAAACCCGCGGCAAGAACACCTCCTACTCCAAGGACCGCTACTTCCAGGCCGACGCACCCTCGAACGAGAAGCTGATCCCCGAGGGCATCGAGGGCCAGGTTCCATACCGCGGCCCGCTCTCCGCAGTGGTCCACCAGCTCGCCGGCGGCTTGCGCCAGACGATGTTCTACGTCGGGGGGCGCACCATCCCCGAGCTGAAGGCCCGCGGCAAGTTCGTGCGCATCACCGCAGCTGGTCTGAAGGAGTCGCACCCGCACGACATCATGATGACCGTCGAAGCGCCGAACTACCGTTCACGCTAAACGCTTCACCGGCAAACGCCCCGTTTCTGCCAGGAACGGGGCGTTTTCCATACCCGCCAAAAAATTGCTGCGCACTTATCCACATTTGGTCCCACCCCACTGGCACAGCCCATAACTGAGCGCATACTCGATGGCATGAACACCACCGCCACCGAGGTACCCCTCACCGAGCTGCATGCGACGCTGACTAAGGTCACCGCAGCCGCCGGTGAGCCCATCGACCTCACCGGCGAAGAATTGCGCACGCTTGCCACCGGTGGCACCGCCATCTTGACCTACCTTGCGCGAATACCTCTGCTCCACCACCGATCCACGCCTCGCTCTGGAACTAGCCACTGCGGGCCAGGCATTAGAGGATGAAGCAGCGCGGATCAAAGTCACCGGTGCCGACCGGCTGGCTGCCACCAACGCGCACACCCTGGATGAAGCTGAACTCGACGCCTTGCGCAGCACGCCACCGGACACCACTTTCGAAGCGCACCGTTGCTCAGGGAAAGCGAGCTTCCAAACCCCTGCTGCGTTGCTGGCTTCGTGGACGCATATTCCGTTCGGTGAGGCTAATAAGCTCGTCCAGGATGCCAGCGATTTGATCGGCCGTCGCGATATGGCCGGCAACCAAGTCCCACCGCGCTTTGCGCACCTCGCTGCCCTGTTCACCACTCCAGACCCCGCTCAGTCCCCAACTTTGCATCCGGCCACGATCCGGGAGACCAGCCAGAAACTCGCGAGACGCGAGCCCAAGGACCTGACCTTTGACGGGGCGGCCACCGAACCGACTCTGTTCCATGCCGATGGGCGGGCGGTCGAAGAACACGCAGCCAACCTGCTCTCCGCAGGGCAAAACGTCGCTGAAACGAATAAGCATGTCAACGACCTGATCGTCAGCGCGAGCACATCTAATGGCACCTCGACCGCCTCCTCACTGCAGCGTGGGTTCTTTGCGTTGCCGGTGAAAAACTCGTTGAGCCGCGAATACTTGCTCCGGGTATCCACCGTGGAAGGTGAAGTATTTGATTCGTTGATTGCCAAGTCCAATAATTCACGCACACGGGCCGGCGCGCAGGCTCGGCTCAACCGGCCACCGGTAGACACTACGGCCCCCGAGCAGGCTGCCAGCCCGGATTCTGCATCCAATGAACCCGAGCTTGCAGCCGAACCAGAAACCGAAGCGCAAGCACCTGAACAGACTGCAACACCCGAGCCGGGGTTCCCGGACTTCCTACCCGATGGAGTGGGCAACGAAGCGAAATGGGAACCAGAAACCCCAGAAGCCGTGGCCACCGTCCCCGAACGCGCACTGAACGCCCTGCTGGACATCCTCACGATGATCCCCAACGGCACCGGGGAGGGCAGCCAGCGGATCAGACCCGAGATTCTGGTGTATTTGAAGCTCGAGGACTTGCAAGATCTCGCCGCAGGCGATGCCCGCACCGCGCACGGGGTGCATTTGCCACCCGGGGATTTGAGACGGCTCTTATGCCAAGCGGACATCATTCCGGCGGTGTTCAATTCGAAGAGCGAACTGCTCGATTACGGCCGAGCTCAACGGCTGGTCCCGGAGAAACTTAAACGCGCCGTGCTGGCGCGTGATCGGGGGTGTATTGTGCCTGGATGCACCGAGCCGCCGGAGAAGATTGAGTTCCATCATATTGATCCGTGGTGGTTGGGCGGGGAAACGAAGTTGATCAATCTGGGTGGCCTCTGCCGTGGTGCGCATATGGATGCTGATTCGGGGCGGATCAAGGTCGTGATGGTCGACGGGTTGCCGCACGTGATCATGCCCAAGCATATCGATCCGCTGCAGTTGCCGCGGCGAAATACGTACTGGAATTGAGTTCCGCCCGGGGCATCACTGTGTCCGCCATGCCGCCTGCGGATCAAGAACGACCAACCCAGTGTTCCAAGCACCGCGCCCAAGGAATTCGCGAGAATATCGATACTTGACGCAAACAGCTGGGGGAGTAAATAGGGCTTGGCTCGCACTGAACTGCACAAAGTCGTAGCGAACAAAGCTTGGCACACCCAGCACATGCAACCAGTCCAGCAAGGTATCCAAGGTGCCCCGTACAGAGCTGTCCACCGGGTTTGGCCATAACGCACTGCAGGTCGGTCCGAATAGTTTCAGCGCAGGCAACGGCTAGAGGTCACGGGCAAAGAGCCGAAATGAGATAGCCAGCGCGATCTTTGGAGAGCGAATCTCGAAAAATGACCAGCTACGCCCGGCTGCATGTGTCAGGACCGTCATAGTTTAGCCAGTGCGCTGCGCCCGGGGAGAAGAAACCGCGTGCTTGCCCCACGTAGAATGAAGGCACGACGCCACGCAACGGTGCGCGTCACCGGCAGCAAAGGACATGATCTTGGCACAACCCGCGAATCTGAAGAAGCTCGCCCGCGAACGTATGGAACGAACCGGGGAGAGCTACACGACCGCGCGCAAGAACATCCTGATCGACAAGCCCGAAGGTCCCAAGGCTGTGCGAGCTGCTGCCGCTCGAAATTACGCCAAGGAAGCACGGGACGCTCGCGAAGCAGCCAAGACACCTGGCAAGAAGCCTAAGCCTAAGCCGGCGCCAGCACCAGCGCCGAGCCCGGCCGATGATCTTCCCGAATACCCGGCCCCGACCGAGGTCGTGCAGTACGACGCGGGCCTCTGGCATCGAGTCCTCACCCAGGCCGGAGTGACCAATCCTGCCACCGGCGAACCGATGAGCGAGGCCCTGCTGGCAGGGCTTGCCGGAGGCATCGGCTTCATGGTCTTCACCTTCGAGTACGAAGAGGTGACCACCGCAACGATCGTGACCCGAGCGCACCCGGAACCGTACACGCAGAACCTGCTCACCCGCTGCGGGGCGAAGGTCAACGAACGCACCACCGGTTCGGCCGAGCGCGCGGCAGAATACCTGGATGCCGCGCTGGACGCCGGACGTGCGGTAGTCGTGCGCGTGGCCGTCGGAGCTCTGCCATGGATCGAATCCAGCGAGGTTGACGAGGCCGAAACCATCGACCTGGTCGTCGTCGGCGAACACGAGGATGACCTGCTGGTCGATGACGGATCAGGTTCGCTGATGCCGATCAGCCCGAGCGATCTGGCCGCAGCCCGTGCCAAGCGCAAGAAGGAAAAGCACTGGCAAGCGTGGATTCCTTCGCGTATTTCACCGTCGCTGGAAACCCTCACCGCCAACGTGCTCGAGGCGATCACCGAAACCAACGGCCGCCTGCTGGGCACCACCGAGCTGAAGGGGATTCCGGTGCATTTCGCCAACCGCTTCGGCATCGCCGGCATGCACGCCTGGGCCGAACGCCTGCGCGACACCAGCACCAAAAAGGGCTGGACGCAGATCTTCGCAGATCCGCAGCGCTTGAGCGCGGGGCTGGCCCAGCTGCACGGTTTCATGACCGACACCCGCTTCGGCGGATTCGGCGGCCTGCGCGGGCTCTACGCGGACTTCCTCGACGAATGCGCGGAACTTCCCGGTTTGGAACCGCTGGCTGAACACGCCGCGGATTACTTGCAGCTCAGCGCCGACTGGATCGACCTCAGTGAAATGGTGGATCCGGACGTGGATCCGGAAAAGCGCAGTGAGCTCTTTGCGCGCATGGCCGATCAGATGGAACGCATCGCGAACTCCGAAGAACGCGCCGCCACCGCCCTTGCCAGCACCCTGGCCACGCTTAAACCGGCGGTCTAAGGCAGAATCCGCCGGACCCGGCGCGCGGATCGCGGTGAGCTTGCTCACCGGTATTTCGCGGAATCACGCCCCGTACCTGTATTGGTGCGGGGCGTGCCGCGTGAGACAAAGCGGGAATCTGCGCGGAACTTGGTAACCTTGTCTGGTGAGTAACGAGATTGAGATCGGCCGTGGCAAGCGGGCCACGAAGGCATATTCCCTGGACGACGTAGCGATCGTACCGAATCGCCGCACCCGTGATCCCAAGGACGTTTCGGTGTCCTGGCAGATCGACGCCTTCCAGTTCAAGACCCCCATCCTGGGCGCACCGATGGACTCGGTGACCTCCCCGGCCACCGCCATCGCGTTGGGCAAGCTCGGCGGCCTGGGCGTGCTGAACCTCGAAGGGCTGTGGACACGCTACGAAAACCCCGAATCGGTGCTCGCCGAAATCGCGGGACTGAAGTCCGAGGCAGCGGTCCGCAACGATTCGAAAATCACCGCAAAGCTGCAGGAGCTCTACGCGGCACCGATCCAGCCCGAGCTAATCAGCTCCCGGATCTCGGAGATCCGCGACGCCGGCGTGGTCGTGGCAGGCTCGCTGACCCCGCAGCGCACCCAAGAGCACTACAAGACCGTGCTCGATGCAGGCGTTGACATCTTCGTCATCCGCGGCACCACGGTCTCCGCCGAGCATGTCTCGCAGACCACCGAACCGCTGAACCTCAAGCAGTTCATCTACGAGCTCGACGTCCCGGTCATCGTTGGCGGCGCGGCCGGCTACACCCCTGCGATGCACCTTATGCGCACCGGCGCGGCCGGCGTACTTGTCGGCTTCGGCGGCGGCGCCTCCTCGACCACCCGCCGCACTCTGGGCATCCACGCGCCGATGGCCACCGCCATCGCCGATGTGGCAGCGGCCCGCCGCGACTACATCGAAGAGACCGGTGGACGCTACGTCCACGTCATCGCCGACGGTGGCCTGGGCAACTCCGGGGATATCGTCAAGGCTGTCGCCATGGGCGCCGACGCGGTAATGCTCGGCACCGCCCTGGCCCGGGCCGAGGAAGCTCCCGGCGCAGGATTCCACTGGGGCATGGAGGCCGTGCACGAGGCCAGCCCGCGTGGCGACCGCGCCCAGATCGGCACCGTCGGCACGTTGGAGAACGTGCTCTTCGGCCCGTCCCACGAGACCAACGGCACCTCCAACCTGGTCGGTGCGCTGCGCCGCTCGATGGCCACCACCGGTTACTCGACGCTCAAGGAATTCCAGCGCGTCGACGTGGTTCTCTCGCCCTACGAGTCGGACCGCTTCTAAATAGCTGCACCGCAGTCCCGCCGCACCAGTCACTGGTGCGGCGGGACTGCTGCGTTTAACCCGGCGCTTAACGATCGGGGCACACAGATGGTTCCCAAAGTGCGCAAGCTATCGGCTTAGGCCAATCTCACCCTGCGCGCAGTGGAACTTCTACAAGCAATCGAAGTACGGTTAGAGTGTGCTGAAAACCGCTCTCAAACCTAAATGGATCGCCGCATTGCTCGGTGCGTTGCTTGTGGCCACCGGATTTGTGGCCCTGTCGGGCTGGCAATTTGGTGCTTCCTCCACCGAACCGGCCGTCAAGATCGACCAAACTGAGGTATCGGTCCCGCTGACCGAGCACTACACCCCGGGTGTGGAGATGCTGGGCACCAAATCGGATCAGATCGTCACTTTCTCCGGTGAATTCATCACCGGCACCGACGTGTTGATCAAGGATCGCGTCGACGATGACCGCCTCGGCGCCTGGGTTGTTTCGGCCTTCGCCGTCGACGGCGCACCCAATGAAGAAGCCATGGCCGTGGTCCGTGGTTGGCAGCCGGAAACCAGCACCCCCTCCGCGGCTCCCGAAGGCACAATCGAGATCACCGGCCGCTTGCTGCCGCCGGAAGGCCCGGAGCTGAACTACGATGTGCGCAACCCGGCACTGGCCACTCTCTCCACAGCGCAGCTGGCCAACACCTGGGACCAGGACCTGTACTCCGGGTTCGTCACCGCGCATGCATTAACCCTCGACGGCCAACCTGCCGCCCAGCCGGGCATCGATGCGATCTACGTCGGCCCGCAGCCCCAAGAGGCGCAGATCAACTGGCTCAACGTCTTCTACGGCATCGAATGGGTAGTCTTCGCCGGCTTCGCATTCTTCCTCTGGTACCGGCTGGTGCGCGATGATTACCAGCGCGGCATGGACGAGATCGCCGAGGCCGCCGCGCACTCAGCCGCCCGCGACAAGCACCTAGAGAACTAGCACCCACCTCCCACCTTCGGAAAGGACTTCCCGCAGATGTCCAGCACCACTCCCGCCGCCCGCCCCCGCAAATTCGGCGGCACCCCGGCCCAGATCCGCTCGGCCGCTACCTTCTACAAGGTGTTCGCCTACGCCACCGGCGTGATGCTGCTGCTGCTGGTGGCGGAAATGATCTTCAAGTATTTCTGGCAGCTGGAGCTGTTTGTCGGCGGCGAACTGCTGGACGGTACCGCCAACACCATTTCGATGCTCAACCGCGCCGAAATCAGCGGGGGAGTGAACATCTCGCTGGGCATCCTGATCGTGCACGGCTGGATGTACGTGGTCTACCTGTTCGCCGACTTCCGCCTCTGGTCGCTGATGCGCTGGCCATTTAGCCGCTTCATCACCATCGCCCTGGGCGGGGTCATCCCGTTCCTCTCCTTCTTCACCGAACGCACGGTGCACGCCGAAGTGGACGCCGAGCTGGCAGCCCACCCCAAGGCCGCCAAGCGGTACTAGAGACCGCATCATCCCCGCCACGCATCATCGTGGCGGGGATTTTTGCCTCCCGCCCCCGACGGATGCGCGCCGCACCGCGCCCCGGGTGACGCTGATGACACGTCATGCGCTATTTCGCGCCCGGCGAACCGCGTAGACTAGAGCTCGTGACTACTGCTCCCCTCACCCCAGAACATAAGCCGGTTCTGGTCGTCGACTACGGGGCCCAATACGCGCAGCTCATCGCTCGCCGCGTACGTGAGGCCCGTGTGTACTCGGAGATCGTTCCGCACACCCTGTCCACCGAAGCCATCCTGGCCAAGAACCCTGCAGCGATCATCCTCTCCGGTGGTCCCTCCAGCGTTTACGCCGAGGGTGCGCCAAGTGTTGGTGCAGACCTCTTCGAAGCCGGTATCCCGGTCCTCGGTATTTGCTATGGCTTCCAGGCCATGGCAAACGCTTTGGGCGGCACCGTCGCGGAGACCGGCCTGCGCGAATACGGTTCGACTCAATCAACTTTCAACGGCGATGCCCGTTCGCTGCTCGCCGGTGCCGAAAAGGCACCGAACGTGTGGATGAGCCACGGCGACTCCGTCTCCGAGGCACCTGCAGGCTTCGAGGTGCTCGCCACCACGGCAGGCGCCCCCGTCGCCGCCTTCGCCAACGAGGCCAAGCGCCTCTACGGCGTGCAGTGGCACCCGGAGGTCAAGCACTGCGAGTTCGGCCAGGACATCCTGGAGAACTTCCTCTACAACGGTGCAGGCCTGAAAGCCGACTGGACCGCCGGCAATATCGCCGAGGAGCAGATCGAGCTCATCCGCAACCAGGTCGGCGACGGCAAGGCCATCTGCGGCCTCTCCGGCGGCGTTGACTCGGCAGTGGCCGCAGCCCTCGTGCAGCGCGCCATCGGGGACAACCTCACCTGCGTTTTCGTCAACCACGGTCTGCTGCGCGAAGGCGAAGCGGAACAGGTGGAGAAGGACTTCGTCGCCGCCACCGGCGCGAAGCTCTACATCGCCGATGAACGCGAACGCTTCTTGACCGCGCTGGACGGGGTCACCGACCCGGAGACCAAGCGCAAGATCATCGGCCGCGAATTCATCCGCGCCTTCGAGGCCGCGGAGATCGCGATCCTGAAGCAGGAAGCCGGCAAGGGCGAACCGGTCAAGTTCCTCGTCCAGGGCACCCTGTACCCGGACGTCGTGGAATCCGGCGGCGGTGAGGGCGCGAGCAACATCAAGAGCCACCACAACGTCGGCGGCCTGCCCGAGGACCTGGACTTCGAGCTGGTCGAGCCACTACGCACCCTGTTCAAGGACGAGGTCCGCGCCGTAGGCCGCGAGCTCGGCCTGCCCGAGGAAATCGTGGGACGCCAGCCGTTCCCCGGCCCGGGCCTTGGCATCCGCATCATCGGTGCGGTCAACGAGGAGCGCCTGACGCTGCTGCGCAAGGCCGACGCCATCGCCCGCGCCGAGCTGACCGCAGCCGGCCTGGACGAAGAAGTATGGCAGATGCCTGTGGTGCTGCTTGCCGACGTGCGCTCGGTGGGTGTGCAGGGCGATCACCGTACCTACGGCCACCCGATCGTGCTGCGTCCGGTTTCTTCCGAGGATGCGATGACCGCAGACTGGTCGCGCCTGCCTTACGATCTGCTCGCGAAGATCTCGAACCGCATCACCAACGAGGTGGACGGGGTCAACCGCGTGGTGCTCGATGTCACCTCCAAGCCACCGGGAACCATTGAGTGGGAGTAATCCCACAGCACTAGCTGGCACGGGCTCGCCCGTGGCCGCCAAGCGGAACCACCTCACCTACAGCGCCCCTCCGGCGGAGCTTGGGTGAGGGACGGTTCCGCTTGTCGGGTTTAAAACGTGTTTCGCGCCCCGGTTCCAAGCCCTGAGTGCACTACGTTAGGAAGGAGGCGCGCTGTCATTGTGGCGCGCCGTGATGGTCGGTTCAGTGAAGGGAATAACTGTCGTGACTAGTGGCCAAAATGCTGCTGCCGAGCGCGTCGCCGCCTGGGTGAAATCCCTGGGCCAGAGTGCCGGCGCCGACACCACCTTGCGATTTGCACCGTCGATGTCGAACAGCATCGACATCACTCACGCAAATCCATCTGGTTTGGCCCAGTTTCTTGCAGGTCGGCGCACCCGCCTGTCCACCTTGCTGCACGACGCGGAGCAGTTTGCCGCCGCGCGTCGCACCGCGCGGGCGCTGAGCGCCAAAACCGCCGAATTGTGGGAAGAGCGCGGCATCGACGTGGGTTACCTGGCCGCAGGTGTCGCCAATTGGCGTGCCGTGCACGAGGGCAAAAGCGAACCGGTCTCCGCCCCGATCATGCTCGGCCGGATCACCCTGACCAAGCATATGGACCACGACGACTACGACGTGCAGCTGGTAGGCCGCGCCGAAATCTCCCCGGCCTTCGTGCGGCAATTCGAGTCCGACCACGATGCCCGGATCGATGTGGAAGCGGTGGACGCCGCTGCCTACTCCATCGCGCGCTTCGACCCGGTCCGCGGCATGGACGCACTGCGCCAGCAGCTCTCCGAGGTCCCCGGGGTGGTTGTCGGCCACCGCCTGCTGGTCTCCACCTTCTCCGACCTGATCGACCCCGCTGACCCGGCGAAGCTCACCGGCTCGCACCCGGTGATCGAGGCGCTGATCCGCGCCGAAGAAAACGCCAGCGCGTCAGCCGAAACGAAGCCGGCCGAAACGAAGCCAGCTGCGCCGGCCGAGGCGCCCTCCGAGGCCCCAGCCGAGGAGCAGGGCGAAGGCAAAGCCGAAGAGCCATCGGGCTCGCGTCTGCGCCGCGTTGCCAGCTTGATCAAAGACTCCTCCAAAACCCGCCGCTCCGGTGAACCGAGCGTCCCGGCACCCGGGGGCTCCACCCGCAAGGTGCACACCGGCACCAGCGTGCTGGCCAAAAACAGCGACGAACGCGATCCTGCGGACGAGCTCTACCTGCTGGACGCCGACGAATCCCAGGCGCGCATGCTGGACTACATCTCCTCGGGCGAATCGGTGAGCATCAACGCCGCCGCGGGCACCGGGGCCACGCAGACCGCGCTGAACGCCGCCGGCCTGCTCGCAGCCCAGGGCAAGCGCGTGCTGGTGGTCGCCGAGCAGCGTTCGGCCGCCGAAGAATTCGTGCGCCGCTTCAACGAACAGCTCGACGCCGGCAGCCTGCTGCTGGAGCCGAACGAAGATCCCGAAGCACTGCGCAATCTGCTGATCCGCGCGATCCTGCGCAATGAGCGGGCCACCGAACCGCAGCTGGGCAGCCTGCTGGCGAAGCTGCGCGAAAGCCGCAACGCATTGCACGAGCACGTCAAGTCGCTGCATTCGGTGCGCAGCCGCTGGGGCTGCTCGCCCTACCAGGCGATGCAGGAGCTGGCCCGGCTCACCTCGCTGGATCCGGCCCCCTCCACCACCGTGCGGCTCAAGCGCTCGGTGCTCGATTCCATGGGCCAGCGCGGACATGTCGCCGCGCAGCTCAAGCGCGCCGCGCAGCTCGGCGCCTTCTCCAAGGCGCACACCACCAGCCCCTGGTTCGGCGCGCCGCTGCGCAACCAGGAGCAGACCGAGCAGGCACTGACCCTGGCCGGAGGGCTGGGCCGCGACCTGCCGATCCTGCACGAGCACATGCAGAAGATCGCCGGGCAGTCGCAGATCCGCCTGGAAGACAGCTACGACAAGTGGGGGGACCAGCTGCAGCTGCTGGTCGCCGTGCGCGGTTCGCTGGACAAATTCGAGGCAGACATCTTCGAAGGCGAGATCGACGATCTGATCGCCGCAACCGCCTCCAGCCAGTGGCGCCGCGAACACGGGGTGGAGATGGGCTCCATCGTCCGCTCCCGGCTGCGCAAGATCGCCAAGGAGTATGTGCGCCCCGGCATGCATGTCTCCGATCTGCAGGCTGCCCTGCAGGCGGTATCCATCCAGCGCGACGCGTGGCGGATCTACGCCACCAGCCAGCGCAACCCCGCGGTTCCCGGCGGGCTGCTGGATGTGGAAGCCGGATACCACGACGCCGGCGCGCGCATCGACAAGCTTGCAGCGGTGCTGCCAGCTCACCTCGGTTCGCGCCTGCGTGAAATGCCGATCGCCACGCTGCTGGACACCATAGCTGCGCTGGTTGACCGCAAGGAAGACCTGGCCGAGCTGCCCGAACGCACGCTGATTGCCGAGCAGCTGGCCGAAGGCGGACTCGCGGATCTGCTGGCCGACTTCGCCGAACGGGAAATCGACGCGGACGCGGTGGACGCCGAGCTCGAACTCGCCTGGTGGCAGTCCGCGCTGGAGGCAATGATCTCCGGGGACGACTTCCTGGCGATGAACGACGGCGCCAAGCTGGAAAAGATCGAGGCGGACTACCGCCTGTCCGATGGCGCGCATATCGCCTCGGGCCCCTCCCGGATCCGCTGGGCGCTGTCCCGCAACTGGAAGGCAGCGCTGGCGGACCACCGCGCCGCTTCGCGCCAGCTGCGCGGCATCCTGAAGGACGGCACCCCCACCGTTGCGGGCCTGCTCGAATTCGGTCCGGCGCTGGTCAGCTCGCTGACCCCGGTCTTCGTTTCGGCTCCGCTGCTGCTGGGCAGCGCGCTGCCGGCGGACACCGAATTTGATGCGGTGATCCTGCTGGAGGCCAACTACCTGACGCTGCGCGAGGTGCTCGATGCGGTGCGCCGCTCCAAGCAGGTCATCGCGATCGGCGACGAAATGCTCGGCGGGCCGAAGACCTTCGAGGTGTCGGTGGACCCCACCGCCCGGCTGAAGGAACGCAAGCCCGGGCTCTCCGCGCTCACCGCGCTGAACAAGGTGCTGGTCACCGGCACCCTGTCCACCGTGTACCGCGGCATTGACGAGGGCCTGGTCGAACAGCTGTCGAACACCTACTACGATTCGGCCATTTCGCGCCTGCCGGTGGCCGTGACGATCACCGGAAGCAGCCCGCTGCTCACCGGGGTGTACGTGCCCGATGCCACCGGAACGCTGACCAGCAGCGAAGAGGGCGTGCAGACCACCGCCGCGGAAGTGGCCAAGGTCGTGGACCTGGTCTTCGGGCACTTCGCCGCGCACTCCACCGAGTCGCTCGCGGTGATCGCCTCGAACCGCGCCCATGCGGCCGCCATCGCCGAGGCCATCCGCGTGCAGCTGCCCAACCACAAGTACGCGATGAACGCGCTGCGCTCCAAGATCGAACCCTTCGTGGTGACCACCATGGACCGGCTGATCGGGGTGCGCCGCGACGCTGTCATCTTCGCCTGGGGCTACGGACGGACGCCGCATGGCAAGACGCTGCATGAATTCGGCGCGCTTTCCCGCCCGGGCGGGGAGCAGCTGTTCGTCTCCGCGATGACCCGTTCGCGCAAGCGGATGACCCTGGTTTCCGGGCTGCTGCCCACCGATGTGGATCTGGACCGGGTCTACCGCGGGGCGCGGCAGTTCTTCGGGCTCTTCGGCCGCGTGCAGGCCGGAGATTCCGGGGTCAGCTCCATGCGCAGTCCGCGTTTTGATGCGCTCGTCTCCGATTTGGCTCGACGGCTGCGCGAACGCGGCGCGATCGTGGCCGAAGACTACCGCGGGGTGCTCGATCTCTCGGCTCACGCGCTGGACATGGATGGCGAGGGCGCCGTGCGTCCGCTCGCAGTGGTGTACGACGGAACCGAGCACTACGCCGGGCTGACCGTGCGCGAACGCAGCCGGCTGCGCCCTGAATTCTTCGAGAACCACGGCTGGCGCTACGTGCCATTGTGGACCATCGACGTGTTCACCGACCCAGCGTCGGTCACCGACCGGCTGGCCCGCAGCCTGGAATTGCGCCCCGCCGAATCCGAGCGGATGCACACCGGACCGCGCACCCGCGTGCCGATGGCCCCGCCGGTCTCTGCAAGCTCCGTCACCGCAGATCAACCGGCCGCCGCGAAACCGGCGGCTAAGCCAGCGGAAAAGCCAGCGGCCAAGCCTGCCACCGAGGAAGCCGTGCCCACTCCCGCACCGATCCCGGCGCGCACCGAGGGTGCAGAGTCGAAGCCCGAAGGCAAGTGAGCGAGCAACGAGGCACCAACCCGGCGGCAGGCGCGAAACCCGCCGGCCGGGTGAAGCGCCCGCGCGTGGTCGCACCTCCCCAGCAGCTGAGCGTCAAAGCCGAGCTGACCGGCAGCTATGCCCCGGTTCCTGCCGGGGAATCGGTGGATCGTGCCCTGGCTGCAAGCCGCGGCGGCGCGCCAGCGGCCAAAGAGCCGCGCAACCCGCTGGAGGAGCTGCGCGCGAAAGAGGATGACCCGCGGATGTGGGGAGAGGCGGCCGAGGATCTGGCCGAAGCGATGAAGCGGGAAAAGCCGCCGCACTGGGGCTAGTTCACCAGCACCGCCGACACCTTGCCCCGCGAGACCGCCCCGGCCAGCTCATCGGAGCCTTGATTCGAGGCGGCCACCACGATGATCCCTTCACCCGGGGTGCCCGCGGCGCTGAACATCCCCAGCTCGCCGCCCGCGGAACTGCTGGGCACCCAGAGCACCGGCACCGCGCGGGCGATGGTGCGCGAGCTGATTTGCTGCTCGAAGCCGTCCCCGGTGGTCAAGACGATATCCACCAGCTGCCCCGGGTGGATGAGCGTCACCGTCGCCGGATCGCTGAGCCGCAGGGGGACCGCCACGGTTCCGGCGGCCGAACCGGTGAGCAGATTCGGCCCCACCAGCAGATGCTCGCGCAGCACAGTGCCCGCGGGCACCGCCACCGCCAGGCGCTGGCCGAGCACCGCGGCCGGATCGGTGATCACCTGATGGTCATCGGGAGCTACCGGAACGCTGGCCACTTCGATCTGATTCGCGCTCACCGTGCGCCCGGCGGCGATATCCGCCAGCGAAATCACCACCTGCCGCTGGGCCAGCTGCCCGGCGGACAGCACATTGAGCGCCGCGGCCAGCGCCAGCAGCGCGAAGCCCAGTGCCAGCGGTCTGCGATAGCGCCGGAACAGGTCGCTGCGGTTGCGCGCCGCACGGATCCGGGGCCGCGGAATCACCGGGGTGCGGCGTCGAGATAAGTTGCTCATACCCCCAGCAAAGCCCCGCCCGCCACCCGTGCAGGCCCCGAAGCAGCGAACTGTGGGAAACCGGCTAGGGCTCGATGGTGTGCACCATCTCCGGGGTGATCACCAGATCCACCGGGCGGTCGTGCGCGTCGATCGGGAAATGCCCGGCGGGCACGAATTCGCCCGGGTACACCAGCGCGGCGATCCGGGTGGCCAGCTGCGCAACCTGCGGCAGGAACCGGTCGTAGTAGCCGCCGCCCTGGCCGAGCCTGATGCCGTGCTCATCGACCAGCAGCGCGGGGATGAACAGCGTGTGCACCGTCTCGAAGAGCCGCGCGTCGTGGCGTTCGCCAACCGGTTCGCGCACCGGGGCCAGCGCGCTGGGCACCAGCTGGACCTCGGGGGTCCATTGGGTCCAGGAAAGCGCGTACTGCGGTTCGCACACCGGCAGGTACACCTCGATGCCGCCCTGCACCAGCTTGTGCATGAGCACCGTGGTGTCCGGTTCATCGGGCATGGAGAGGTAGAGCCCGACCCTGGTGACGGTGTCGGTGGAGGAATCCAGGTAGTCGAGCACGCGGTCCGCGAGCAGCTCGGCCAGCAGCGCCGAGCTGCGCGGCTCGATCATCCGGCGGGCGGCCCGTACGCTGGCGCGCCGTGCCTTCTTGTTCTCGCCCGGCGTCGGGGAAGTGGCGGGGTTCATGGTTTCAACTCTACGTTGCGCCCCGGGCGTGGGTCGCAAAAGTGCAGGTGAGCTCCGCGGGGATACGATATGTCCATGGTGAGTTTTCTGCGCGGAAAAGCTGCGTTGCCCGAGTTGTCCTCCTCGCGATTGGTGCTGCGCGAGCTGGCGCTGCGCGATCAGAGCGAATGGCTTGAATTGCGTTCGGCGAACGCGATCTGGCTCAAACCCTGGGATCCGACCAATCCCTTGGGCGCCCCGGAGCCGATGAGCTTCCGGCAGATGCTCATCGGCAAGCGGGCGGCGGCCCATGAGGGCAGCGGCTACTCCTGGATTATGACCTTGCCGCTGCTGAACCGCTCCCATCCGCCGATCATCGGGCAGATTTCGGTCAGCGGGATCCAGTATGGGGCGGCGCGCACCGCCTCGATCGGCTATTGGGTGGATGGCGCGCATGCGGGTTTCGGCCTGGTCCCGGAGGCCTGCGCGCTGGTGATCGACCACTGCTTCCAATCCCTGGCGCTGCATCGGCTGGAGATCAACATCCGTCCGGAGAACGCCGCGAGCCTGCGCGTGGTGGAAAAGCTCGGTTTCCGCGACGAGGGGCTGCGCAAGGGCTTTCTGCATATCGACGGGCAGTGGCGCGATCATCGAACATTTGCACTAAACCGCGAGGAGCTTCACTCCAGCATGTTAGAACGCATTTGCTAATAAAGCGCTCCGCCCGCAGGCCGAAACCCCGCCGCGGGCCAAGAAGTGCCAATCACTTGCGAATTCTTGCGGACACACCGAGAAATCTGCCCGTCGATGTGTCCGGCGTTGCATAGTGTTGACGGAGGAAGCTAACTATTCGGCTTCCACCTGATTTGACCGTTCAAACGGTGTTGGAGGACCCCCTATGGCTGGCACGTCACAGAGCGTATCGCGAGCGCAGTCTGCCGCGACAGGACTCAAAATTCGTGTGCGCTACGGGCGGTTGGCGGTGGCGATGCTCGGCCTGCTGGCCGTGCTGGCCACGCTTCTGGGCCTGGTGCTGGCGCCATTCACCGCGCTGAGCTTCTCCACCGTGGGCATCTTCTTCATCATCGGCCTGAGCGCCGTGGCCACGCTGCGCGCCTTGGCGGTGCGTGATCGCAACCGCAAGCTGCTGGCGCATCTGCAGGCCACCCGCGAGCAAGCCATGCAGACTCCTGCCTTCGCCGACGAGGCCAACCAGGTCATCGCCCGCAAGCTGGCCGCGGATGAGGTTTTCGACGCACGCCCGGGTTCCGCCCGCCGCGCCCCGGCGATCACCGCCGAGGAATTGCGCGACGAAGCGGTCCGCGTGGCCCGTGGCGACGGCGGCGTGAAGCAGCCGGCCACCTGGGAGCCGACCAACGTGCCCAAGCCAACCTACGTGGAGGTGCGCGAGGCGACGCAGCGTGAAATCGTCGCCCGGGTGCGTCCGGAGCCGATCCCGATTTCCGAGCCGCTGCGCCCCACCAAGCAGATCAGCCTCAAGGCCTCCGAAGGCGCCAAGCGCCTGGCCGCCGAGGTTTCCGCCGAAGAGCGCGCCTCGATCGCCAGCGTCGTTGCCAAGACCGAAGCCCCGGCTCCGGCTCCGGTGGAAAAGCCAGTTGAAGCCCCGGCGCCAGCGGCTAAGCCGAAGCTGAATCTGGACGCGGTCATGCAGCGCCGCCGCGCCTAAGCACAAAGACAGCAAAGGCCCGCATCCAAGCTGGATGCGGGCCTTTGGCGTACCTGCGGGCCTAGCGGTCGCCGAAGGGCAGCGGCCCGCGGTTTCCAAGCTGGTGGTCGAAGACGAGCGTGGTTTCGGTGTGCCCGACCGATTCGTCGGTGGCCAGGTTGTCCAGCACCCAGTCGCGCAGTTCCTCGGTGGAGCCCACCGCGATATGCAGCAGGTAGTCGGTGCCGCCGGAGACGTGGAACATCGAGAGCACCTCGGGCAATTCGGGGATGCGCTGTCGGAAGGTGTCGATCTTCTCCCGGTCGTGGGCGCGCAGCTTGACCGAGATCAGCGCCTGCACGGTGCGTCCCACCGCGGCCAGCGAAACTTCCGCGTGGTAGCCGGTGAGGATCCCGCGGTCCACCAGCGAGCGGGTGCGCAGCAAGGCGGTGGACGGGGCGATGCCCGCGCGCTGCGCCAAGGTCGCATTGGAGATGCGGGCATTGCTGACCAGCTCGTCGATGATGATTCGATCAATCTCGTCGAGATCGGTTCCGAAGGGAGACTCTGCGTGCGATGACATAAGAATATTTCACCATACCCGTTGCCGTTCGTTGAAATGTTTGGCGGTTTTCTTCGCTGCCTCAGGCCGCGGATCCCGCACCGGGCCCCGCCGGCCGATATATTGGGGCATATGACACGACGTTCCGAAACCACCGGTGAACCCTACGACACCCGACTGGCGGCCTACGCCCTGGTGGAGCACGAGTCCAAGGTTTTGCTCACGCTGTGGGACATGCGTCATCGCGATGCCAAATTCACCCCGCGCTGGTCGTTGCCCGGCGGCGGGATCGACCTCGGCGAACAAGTCACCGACGGGGTGATCCGCGAGGTTTACGAAGAGACCGGCTACCACGTGGGGCAGCTCAGCCTGCTCGATGTCAGCACCGGAATCATCCCGGCCGCGAAGCGCTACTCCGGGGATGCGCACCCGATGCAGACCGTGGCCGTGACCTATCGGGCGCGGCTGGCCGGCGGGGAACTGCGCCACGAGCTCGGCGGATCCACCAGTGAAGCGGCCTGGTTCACCCGGGAGGAAATCCTGGGGCTGAACCGCATCGAGCGCGTGGACAGCATCCTGCGTTTGACCTCTTCCGGCGTGCGCTAGCGCGAATCCGGTGCCCGCTGGCCTAGAATCTAGGGGAGATGAACTTACCTAAAATCACCGCCGCCGGCGCGCTGGCCCTCGCCGCAACGCTGGCCTTGGCCTCCTGCACGAGCCAAACTCCGGCGCCCGCGGAAGAGTCCAAGGGCATCGAGCTTTCCCTGGCCGCCGGGACGAATCCCACCCAGCGTGCGCTGGGCAAAATTTATGCCGATCAGCTGCGTGCCGCCGGCTACCAGGTCACCGAGCTCCAGGGAAGCGAAGATCCCTACCAGCAGGTGCTCGACGGGGCGGCCGATGTGGCTATCGCGGAATCCACCGCCGCAGAGGTCGAGGCCGCGGACAACGCGGGAGCCAACGCGCGCAGCCTGGCCCCCAGCGGCGCCAATGGCTCCGCGGTGCTGGTGATGAGCGCCGCCGAGGCGAAGCACCACTCGGTGGATTCGGTGGACAGCCTCGCCGCGGCGTGCGCAGAGCTGAGCTTCATCGGAACGCAGGAGCCAAGCCAAGCCCTGCTGGTTTCCCTGGCCGATGCCGGATGCGCCAAGCCCGAGGTCAAGACCGTGGATGAACAGCAGCTAGTCGGGCAGCTGCGCGCCTCGCTGGATCGGGTGCTGGTGCTCGGCTCCGCCGAGGCGATCATCGGCGACGAAGGGTTCTACACCGTCCCGGGAAGCGGCGAGATCTTCGAAGACGAGCCGGTGGTGCCGCTGGCCGGGGAGAACCTGGATGAGCAGGCGCAGAAGATCGTCGACGAGGTGAGCGATCAGCTGGACCAAGAGGCGCTGATCGGCATCAACCGGATGGTCAGCGGCGCCGACGCGCTGGACCCGGAAACCGCCGCCACCCGGTACAAGCTGCTGAACAACTAAGCAGCGGCTGCCGTTCACGAGCGGACCAGAAGGCGCCTCGGGCGCCCCAATTATGAGAAAGTTGACCCATGGCAGAATTCAAGCAGTCCTCGAAGCTCCACAACGTCCTCTACGACATTCGCGGGCCACTTCTTGAGCACGCCCAGCGGATGGAGTCCGAGGGGCACCGCATCCTGAAGCTGAATATCGGCAACCCGGCGCCCTTCGGCTTCGAAGCGCCCGACGCGGTGCTGGTAGACATGATCCGCAACCTGCCCAATGCGCAGGGCTACTCCGATTCGCGCGGCATCCTCTCGGCGCGCACCGCCGTCTCGCAGTACTACCAGACCCGCGGCATCCAGACCATCGGGGTGGACGACGTCTACCTGGGCAACGGCGTCTCCGAGCTGATCACGCTCAGCCTGAACGCGCTGCTGAACAACGGCGACGAGGTGCTGATCCCGGCGCCGGACTACCCGCTGTGGACCGCCTCGGTCTCGCTGGCCGGCGGCACCCCGGTGCACTACCTCAACACCGAGGAGGAGGGCTGGCTGCCGGACCTGGCAGACATGGAAGCGAAGATCACCGATCGCACCAAGGGCATCGTGATCATCAACCCGAACAACCCCACCGGCGCGGTCTACCCGAAGCAGACCTTGGACGGGATCCTGGAGCTGGCGCGCAAGCACGGGCTGATCGTGTTCTCCGACGAGATCTACGAGAAGATCCTCTACGACGATGCGGTGCATATCAACACCGCGGCGCTGGCCGACGACGTGCTGGTGCTGACCTTCTCCGGGCTGTCCAAGGCCTACCGGGTCTGCGGCTTCCGCGCCGGCTGGATGGCCATCTCCGGTCCCAAGCATAAGGCGAAGGACTATATCGAGGGCATCAACCTGCTCACCAATATGCGCCTGTGCGCCAATGTGCCCGGGCAGCACGCGATCCAGACCGCTCTGGGCGGCTACCAGTCGATCGAGGACCTGATCCTGCCCGGCGGCCGGCTGCGCGAACAGCGCGACGCCGCCTACGACCTGCTCCAAGCCATCCCCGGGGTGAGTGTGCAGAAGGCCAAGGGCGCGCTGTACATGTTCCCGAAGCTGGACCCCGAGGTCTACCCAATGCACGACGATGAGAAGTTCGCGCTGGAATTGCTCAAGGCGCAGAAGATTCTGATCACCCAGGGCACCGCCTTCAACTGGCCGGCCCCGGACCACTTCCGGCTGGTTACCCTGCCGGCGGTGCGGGACTTGAAAGACGCGGTGGGCCGCATTTCGACGTTCCTTGAAGATTGGCGTGCCCGCGCTTAACCGACGTCGTTCACAACCCGTGTGCCGCAAACCTGTGGTGCACGGGTTTTTACGTTGGTTCCGCAAATTTTTCACCTCCGCGGACCGGTTGACCAGCTGTAAAACCACCATTCACCTGCGTAAAGACGGTAAAATTGAACCGCAGGCAGAGGGAGTGCAGAAATGTCCAAAATACTTGATCTTCAACTATGGTGGCCCGAGTTGTTCGAAGGTCTCGACAGTAGAATCCGCAATGCCATCGTCCAAGTATTGGCCTCTTCGTGGCATGAAGGCTGGGAAGCAAATCGCGAAGACGTCGAGAATTTTACGGACTTCATATGTGGTGAGTACGACCGCGAAGAGTACCTTCGGCGCGCGGTGGCCATAGTCAGCGATAGTTGACTTTCTACCCAGTGAACTGTCCGACGCCACGAGTTGGCCCAGTCCAGACAAAATGCTTCTCAATGGGCACAGCAGCCCAGTAGGCTAACAACCAACGACCGTGCCGTGAGTTGGGAACCTAATGAGCGATTACCCGCAGAACCTCGTTGACGCCTTGCGCGTGGTGGGTGAGGTGGACTTATCCACCCGCGCCACCAAACAGCCGGACTGGTGGCCGAAGGATGCACCGCAAGATAAAACGACTGCCGCGCAGCGGATGGCCCAGATGGCCGACGAGGCGGGCGAACTGCAGGAGAAGCTCTTCGCCGGCGCGCTGCACGAGGAACTGACCGATTCCCTGCTGCTGGTCTTGCAGGGGATGGATACCTCCGGCAAAGGCGGGATCGTACGCCATGTGATGGGCATGTTCGACCCGCAAGGAGTTCAGCACCACGCGTTCAAGACGCCCACCGCCGATGAGCTGGCCCACGACTTCTTGTGGCGGGTCGAGAAGCAACTGCCAGCGCACGGGGTCATCGGTGTATTTGACCGTTCGCACTATGAGGACGTGCTGATCCATAAGGTGCAGAAGCTCAGCAGCGCACAGGAGATAAACGGGCGCTACCCGCAGATTCTCGATTTTGAGCGCCGGCTGCAGGCACGCTCCATCCACCTGCACAAGGTGATGCTGCATATTAGCCGCGACGAACAGTACGAACGGCTGCGCGAACGGCTGGAGCGGGTCGATAAGCATTGGAAGTACGCGCCGAGCGATGTGGATGACAGGTTGCTGTTCGACGAGTATCAGCGTGCCTATGAGGTGGCGATCTCACGCACCGCGAGCGAAAGTGCGCCGTGGTACGTGATTCCGGCGGATCAGAAATGGCGGGCGCGATTGTGCGTGGCCGAACTGTTGCTGCACACGCTGCGCGGCATCGATCCGCAGTGGCCGAAGGCCGGCTTCGACGTCGCGGCCGAACGCAAGCGCTTGGACGCGACCAAGTAGGAGCTCAGGCGATGGTGTGCACCGCAAAGGCGGTGAGGAAGCCGGCGGTGGCGATCAAGCCGGTGAAGTCGTGCTCCACGGCCCAGGCCTCGGGAATCATCGTATCGGCCACCATGGTCAGGATGCCGCCGGCGGCCAGCGCGATCGCGAAAGCGGTCCACCCCGGATCGGTGAGCGAAAGCAACGCGAAACCAGCCCAGGAGGCCACCCCTGCGACTACCGTCACCGAGCCCCAAAGCAGGAAGATGCCGCCGGCCTTCTTGCCCGACTGCTTTTGCGCGGCGGTGCTGGCCAGCGCCTCGGGAATGTTGGAGATGAAGATGGCGACGAGCATGGCCGGATTCACCGCGCCGCCGGCGACCAGCCCGACGCCCAGCGCCACCGATTCGGGGATCCCGTCGATCAAGGCGCCGACGGCCAGCGAATTGCCCGAATCCGAACCCGGAGTGCGGGAACGCTTGGCCACGATCCGGTTCGCGAAAAAGTAGAGCAACGCGCCGCAGATCAGCCCGAGGGCAGTAATCAGCAGCCCGCCGGTCTCGAAGGACTCGGCGACCAGCTCGAAGGCCAGCGCGCAGATCAAGACGCCCGCGCCGAAGGCCATGATCCCGGCAACGGCAACCCGCGGAAGTTTCAGCCACCAGCCTGCCGCGGCGCCCAGTAGCAGCGAGGCCCCGGAAACCAGACCCCAGATCAGTGCCCACCATGCCATGCCCATAGTGCCCAGCGTAGCCAAGAAGCTGGCTGCTGGGCAGGGTGAGAGTACTAGTCGGCTGAGTTCTCCACTCGGCGACGGGCCTGGTCCAGGCGTTCGGAGACGCCGTTGAGCCAATTTTCGCAATGCGCGGCCAGCGCTTCGCCGCGTTCCCACAGGGCCAGCGAGGCTTCCAGCGGGACGCCGCCGGTTTCCAGCTGATTGACCACCGTCATCAGTTCCTCACGGGCCTGCTCGTAGGAGAGCTTTGCGATATCTTCGGGGATTTGCTCGGTCATGGTCATTCCTTAAAGTGCCTCGGTGGCCTGTGCGGCCGGGAAAATTTCGTCGACGGTGGCGCTCAGCTTGCCGGAAGCCACGCGGATGCGCAGCGGCTCGCCGGGGTGCAGTTGATCGGCGGTGCGCACCACCGTGCCATCCTCGCGCTGGGTGACTGAATATCCGCGGTCCAGCGTCTGCTGCGGGGAGAGGGTGCGCATCTGCGCGCGCAGATGGCCGATTTCATCGTGGGCGCGTTGCACGCGATGCCGGATCAGCGCCATCGAGCGTTCCCGCCAGCGCCCCAGATCCTCGGCCCGCGCGTCGATCATTGCCTGCGGGTTGGCCAGCACCGGACGCTGGCGCAACGCCGTAATCGTCTGCGCCTCGCGTTGCAGCAAGTTGTTGATCGCCCGGTCCAGTCGCTGGCGTGAGAGCTCGATGCCGGCGAACTCCTCATTCAAATCCGGGACGATGCGCTTGGCTGCGTCCGTCGGCGTCGAAGCGCGCAGATCGGCCACGTCGTCGAGGATGGGCCGGTCCGCCTCGTGCCCGATGGCCGAAACCACCGGGGTAGTGGCGGCGAAGACATCGCGAATGAGTTCCTCGTTGGAAAAAGGCAGCAGGTCTTCCAGTGCGCCGCCGCCGCGGGCGATCACGATGACATCGACATCCGGGTCTGCATCCAGGGCGGATAGTGCTGCACGCACCTGGGGGACCGCGTCGTTTCCCTGCACCGCGGTGTTGATAATGCGAAAGCGCACGGCCGGCCAGCGCAGCGTCGCGTTGCGCACCACGTCTTTTTCGGCGTCCGAGTCGCGGCCGGTGATCAATCCGATGGTGCGCGGCAGGACCGGAAGCGGCATTTTATGCTCGGGATCAAAAAGACCCTCTGCGCCCAGCGCCTGGCGCAGGCGTTCCAGGCGCAGAAGCAGCTCGCCCAAGCCCACCGGTCGCAGGTCCGTGGCGTTCAGCGAGAGCCGCCCGGTTTTCGCGTAGAGGCTCGGCTTGACCCGGGCGACCACGCGCGAGCCGACTTCCGGAGTGGTCTCCAGCTTGCGCATCACCGAGGACCAGACGGTTACCGAGAAGGAGTTGTCCACGTCCACATCGCGCAGCGTCAGGTAGCCGTGGCCATTGCGCACATTCGCTTCCAACAGCTGACCCTCGACCCAGGTGAAGGGAGAGTTCTCGATGTGGATTTTCAGTTTTTCGGTCAGTATGCGCAGCGGCCAGGGGTTTTCGGCACTGGTCTCCGCGGCCGTTGCCGGCATGGTGCGCGGCGCTTCTGGTGACATGGGTCCTCTCCTGCAAAGCCGGGGCACGGCTGTGATTAAACGTGCCGGTGGCTCAAGAGAGACTATCGCATATTACAGACCGTTCGCCGGATTGCCGGTCGCCGGGCGCAGTGCGTGACGGTTGAAGTGCAGATCTCGTTTCGGGTGAAAATTGTCCAAGTTTCGTGGGCAGTTAGGGGAGTGCGGCGTGTTTTCTAACGATTGGGATAATCCTGAGTGAAGCCGTTGTGCGCAAGGGGACAGGGGAGGACAGTGTGCGTTAACTGGGGAAAGTTTCATAGAAGGATGCATGATCATGCGGTGGCAATTGGGGAAGAAAAATCTCGTAGGTTCCTCCGCCGTGGCCTGTTTGGCCTTGGGCGTGATGGTGGGCGCGGCGCCCTTAGCCGCCGCGGCTCCGGTTACCGTGAACTCGGCGATAGCGGTAGCTGCAGAGCTATCAATTGACCTTCCCGCCAAGGTCCGCACCACAGACAATCTCAATCTGCGCTCCGGTTCCTCCACGGCCTATCGGGTCCTGGTTTCGATTCCCAAAGGCACCGCCGTACCGGTGTCCGGTCGAGCCTCCAACGGTTGGTACAAGGTCAGTTACGCAGGGCATACGGGTTACGTCAGCGGCTCATACGTGGTCGCTGCCACCGTGCGCACCTTGGACAGCTTGAACATGCGCAGCGGCGCATCGGCCTCATACAATATTTTGGTGACAATTCCGAGCGGAACCACCGTTGCCGCTTATGCGAGAGCGAGCAACGGGTGGTACAAGGTCAGCTATGCAGGGCGAACCGGTTGGGTCAGTGGCAGCTACGTCACGACCTACCCGAAACCCCCATCGGCCCCGCAATCCACCGGCCCGAATCGAACCGGGCGGGTGGTGCTGACCTTCGACGATTGCCCGAGCAGTTTGAGCTCCTTCAAATCGGTCATCGCCTACGCTGCAACCAATAACTTCGGTTTAGTGCTCGCCCCAACGGGTAATTGCCTCAACTCGTACAAGTCCAGCGCTGGAGTGGATCTCGCGGCCTTGGCCCGGGCCAAGGGCCAGTGGGTCATCAACCATTCGATCAGCCATCCTGATCTGCGTCCGCTCAGCTGCCTGCAGGTGGGCGCCCAGTTGGGCGGCAGCGGAGTGCATACGAACTTCGGCCGGCCACCCTACGGTGCCATAGATTCCAGCGTGCGCTGCGGCTACGACAGCCGCGGCATGAAAATTTGGACCTGGTCCAGAGACACCAGAGATTGGGAAGTGAAATCCAAGTCGATCACCGTGGCGCGGGCCGCGGCGGCCAATCCCGGGGACACGGTGTTGATGCATATGCAATGGTACGGATTCTCAGCCGATGCGTTGAAGCAGATCAAGGCCAAGCTGGCGCAACGCGGGGTGAATGTGTGCCGGGCCTATCACGGCACCGATGGCGTGGGTGCCGTGGTGCGGACCCCGGTAAAGCTGCCCAGTTCGCTGCCGTGCTAGCGCGAAAAGAGCACGTGGAGGCTAAACTCACAGCCCTCACGGGGTGGCACGCATCATATGAGCATGCGCTAACTTGCGCCGGGTTCGTAGACTAGAGGTATGGCTACTTCCACTTCTGTCCCGGTCTCGTTGCCGATCCCTCGGATTCCGCGTATTCGCCGCACTCCCGAGCAGATCGCAGCCGCCTCCTCGCAGGTCACCGAACGCAAGGTTCTGCTCGCCGCCCCGCGCGGCTACTGCGCCGGCGTAGACCGCGCGGTCATCGCGGTCGAGAAAGCCCTGGAGCACTACGGTGCCCCGGTGTACGTGCGCAAGCAGATCGTGCACAACGTGCATGTGGTCTCCGAACTTGAATCCCGCGGCGCGATCTTCGTGGAGGAGAACGAAGAGGTGCCCACCGGCGCGCTCGTGGTGTTCTCCGCCCACGGCGTCTCCCCGGCGGTAGTGCAGTCCGCCGAGGACCGCGGCCTGCGCACCATCGACGCGACCTGCCCGCTGGTCACCAAGGTGCACCGCGAGGCCGTGCGCTTCGCGAAGAACGACTACGAAATCCTGCTGATCGGCCACGAAGGGCACGAAGAGGTCGAGGGCACCTACGGCGAAGCGCCGGAAGTCACCACCATCGTGAACAACCCGGAAGAAGCCGACACCGTGCAGGTGAAGGACCCGGACAAGCTCATCTGGCTCTCGCAGACCACGCTGAGCGTGGACGAGACCATGGAGATCGTGCGCCGCCTGCGCAAGCGCTTCCCGAACCTGCAGGATCCGCCCAGCGATGACATCTGCTACGCGACCACCAACCGGCAGGCGGCGATCAAGGAGATCGCCCCGAGCTCGGAACTTGTGATCGTGGTTGGTTCGGCCAACTCGTCGAACTCGGTGCGCCTGGTCGAGGTTGCGCTGGACCACGGAGCGAAGGCGGCCTACCGGGTGGACTTCGCCAACGAGGTGGACGAGACCTGGTTCGAAGGCGTCTCCAGCGTGGGCGTGACCTCCGGCGCTTCGGTGCCAGATGTGCTCGTCCAGGAGGTGCTGGCCCTGCTCGCCGACTACGGTTTCACCGACGTCGAGGAGATCACCACCGCCCAGGAAGACATCATCTTCTCGCTGCCTAAGGAAATCCGCGGCAAGCTCAAGGAATCCGGCGATGACGCCCGGGCCCTGGGCGGCCGGCGCTCCTCCACAGAAACCCGCTAAGCACTTCATTTCTCGCATCTTCTAAGCAAAGGTAGAATTTCCTCCCGTGGCTCTTACTATCGGAATCGTCGGACTGCCCAATGTCGGCAAGTCCACCATGTTCAACGCGCTGACTCGTGCCCAGGTACTGGCGGCCAACTACCCGTTCGCGACCATCGAACCTAACGTGGGCGTCGTCCCGCTGCCGGACGCGCGGCTGAAGGTGCTCTCCGGAATCTTCGGTTCCGAGCGCATCCTGCCAGCTACGGTGTCCTTCGTGGACATCGCCGGCATCGTGAAGGGCGCTTCGGAAGGTGAAGGCCTGGGCAATAAGTTCCTCGCCACCATCCGCGAAGCCGACGCGATCTGCCAGGTCACCCGCGCGTTCGTCAACGACGACGTGATCCACGTGAACGGCAAGGTTGATCCAGCCTCGGATATCGAGACGATCGCCACCGAGCTGATCCTCGCCGACATGCAGACCATCGAGAACCAGCTGCCGCGCCTGGAGAAGGAGCTGCGTACCAAGAAGATCGAGAAGTCCTTCGTGGACGCGGTGCTCAACGCGCAGAAGATCCTCGAAGAGGGCAAGACCCTGTACTCCGCGGCCAAGACCGACGGGGTGGACCTCGAAGAGCTCGCACCAATGCAGCTGATGACCACCAAGCCATTCATCTACGTGTTCAACACCGATGAGGCTGGCCTGGCCGACACCGAGATGCAGGCTAAGCTCTCGGCGCTGGTTGCACCGGCCGAGGCGATCTTCCTGGACGCGCAGTTCGAATCCGAACTCGCCGAGCTGGAAGAAGACGAAGCGGCAGAGATGATGGAAGATGCGGGCATCGTCGAGTCCGGTCTGGGCAAGCTGGCTCGCGTCGGCTTCGACACCCTGGGTCTGCAGACCTACCTGACCGCTGGCCCGAAGGAAACCCGCGCCTGGACCATCAACAAGGGCGCTACCGCTCCCGAGGCTGCCGGCGTCATCCACACCGACTTCCAGCGCGGCTTCATCAAGGCCGAGGTTGTCGGCTTCGAGGACCTGGTTGAGGTCGGCTCGATCGCCAACGCCAAGTCTGCGGGCAAGGCGCGCATCGAAGGCAAGGAATACATCATGAAGGACGGCGACGTGGTGGAGTTCCGCTTCAACGTTTAGCACCCGTCCTCTTGAACCTCTTGCGAATGCGTCGGATCCGATTGTCGGGTCCGGCGCATTTGTCTCCGCAATCGGGGTATTGAATCCGTGACTCGTCTTCAGATTCAGGATCAATGATTTGATCAATCGGAAGTGCTGTGCCCATCGACAGAGGAACAGTCTCGATCCTATTCTGTTGCTGAGCGCGCGGTGAAGGAGTCCTGCGGTGATGGGAGGTGTTCAGCCCGTCCATGACGTTTATCAAGGACGGCCAGATCGGTCCTGGCGTGTCTGCCATGGTGAAGACTCTGACAGGTACTGGTATGGGCGGCTGGATACTCTAGGCCTGGTTGTGTACGCTGACAGGACCGTTGAGTGATGAGATCCTGTGTGAGGCGGTAAAGGGTCACCCCGAGCGTGCCTTCACATTTACCTCCTGCGCCACTCAACACCACACCCTCCTGGCAGAGGAATAGAACTCCCAGGCGGCCCGGAGGGTCGCGTAGTGGGGTAGAAATCCAATAGCTGCGGTTTGTATGGACAGAAGGGGAGTGCCATGGAGAAGAAGCAGGGTCGCGATTTGCCTTCGAGACGGATGGTCACGGCCGATGATGAGGGCCTTGCCGTGGCTTCTGAGCGCATAGGGGAGATACTTGGTCGAATGAACGAGGGGGAGAACCCGAGGGATTACGTGCTTCGTGGCCCGGCGATAATCGCCGAGCATGCCCAAATGATCGCGGAGTCGTTGAAGGACGCTGACGCCTTCGACGTGATCGAGCTCATGCGGATGCGCGAGATGCCGATGATCCTCGAGGGCTACCGCGAAAGCCTTGCTGATCAGATGCCGACAGCGGTCGAACTCGTTGCGCTCATTCTGCTCGCCAGGGGGCAGCGCGCGCCTTTGTCGACGCCGACGAGCAAGACCCGCCCTGCGGGATTCATTCCCGACCTGCACGAACGGGCGCGGGAAATGCTGACTTTGGGCTCCTTCGCCCTATTCAGTTCGGGTGAGCGAAACGAATTCGGGCCACTGACCATGTTGTCCGCCCAATTCGTCAGCCACGATCTGACAGTGCAGTTCATGCAGTACGCGCATATCCATGACGAGATCAACGAAGAGCTGTTCTCATCGCGCCACCTCGGTGAATTGCTCCTCGAGACGCTTGGGTTCAGCTACGAGGACCTCTGCGCTGTGCGTGAGGCAATCGTTCGCGTCCACGGGGAGAAGTTCTTCGCCATCCGCGACACCGTCGGCGAGATGTTCGAGCAGCGTGCCGAGAAGAAGAACGATCCTGCGTTTGAAACGGACGCGCGCTCCGCTCTGGTGAGCATGCTGGAGCTCCCTGGAGAGCGCGCAACCCTCACTGTTCAAGAGATTGCCGAAGCGTCGTGCGTGCCGGCAAATCGGACCCAGTCCGTTCTGGATCGGTTCAGCCTGTCGTTCAACGGCGCTGACGATGCGCTTGCCGTAGTGACGAAGTTTCTGGGCGGCGATAACCCGTTCCGCTCCGCGTCGTTGGTCAAGGACGCCGACGGTAACTACATCCTGACAGGCAAGCCGATCGGCACCGACTGCTTCCGTCAGGTCGTCGAACAGGCGCTCAAGGCGGTCCCCGCAAAGTTTCGCCGTTATGAGAAGCGCCGCATGTTCGTGAGCGAGGGGCTCGCTCTGAAGCGCCTGGCCGCCCTTCTGGGCTCAGACGCAGCCCACGCGAACCTCAAATACTTCCGCGCCAATCCGGGCATCGACATTTCTGAGCTCGGACCCGATGCGCAGGACATCAATTCGATCGCCGAGCAGACTGAAGCAGACGGGCTGTTCATCATCGAGGATGTCGCGATTTGCGTAGAAGTGAAGGCAAAGAGCATCTCCAGTCACGCGCGGCGTGGGCATGTCCAGAGGTTGTCTGCTGACCTGCGGGAAACGGTCGGGAGCGCGACCGACCAGGCGCTCAGGCTTGAGAACCATATCCGAACCAATCACGGGCTGTGGCTTGAGAATCGCGAATGGCTGGATCTCTCGGAAATCCGCGAGATTCGCTCGGTGACCGTCTTCCTCGACGACTTCGGCCCGCTTTCCACTGCCTTGGACGAACTCGTGCGTGCCAAGGTGGTGGGAAGTGACCGTTTCCCTTGGCTCGTGACGTTGCACGACCTGAGCGTCATTGCCGAGGTCATCGATAGGCCCGCGGAGTTCCTGCTCTATCTGCGACGTCGCACAGAGTCAGAAGTGTCGCTGAAGTTCTCAGCCGTCGACGAGCTCGATCTCTTTATGCTGTTTCTTTCGGGCGGCTTGTGGGTTGAACCGGACCCTGATCGGGTAAGCGAAGAGTTCCTTGGCGTCGCGCCTTCTACGGGCAAAAAGCGTCGCCGGTATCAGGAGTCGGCTGTTCCGACGCGAGTGATGACTCAAACCGATGAGCTGGACGCTTGGGTCTACTTTCAGGAAGGCTCGAGCGATGTAGAAGCCGAGAAGCCTTCCTTCGACGTTCTGCCGGGCATCGCCCGGATTGTAGACTTCCTTCAGGATGGGCACAAGCCAGGGTGGTTCCGCTTCAGCGCTGACCTGTTGAACCTTGCGGAGGAGTCGCAGGAGTCGCTGGGGGACATGGTCGAACGCTTGGCATTGATGACTCGGCATGACGGTCTCCACCATAACTCGATGATGGCGTTCGCCGGAGCGTGGGGCTACCCGACGTTGTTCATGGGCTCGAAACCTCGAAAGATGTCTATCCAAGAGGCCAGCACCCGGCTCGCGGCCTACGGATTCGCGAAGAAGCACCAGATTCAGTCGGATCGTGCGCTCATGGTGGTCTTCGATGAGGAGCAGCGCATCGGATCGATCCGTTATGAAAACTCGCCTCCGGTGGAGAACAAACAGCTTGACGGCTTAATTGCGGAAATGGGCCTCATCCCTCTGGCCGACATGAGGCGTCCGATCCCACCATCGGCGCGAAGTGCGACCGCCAGGCTGAATCCGAGACGGAAGCCGAAGAAGAAGGGTAAGCGAGGACGCTAACGACAACCACTCGCAATACCGCACGCAAAGGTTGCTAACCGCGGCGACGTCGTGGAGTTTAGATTTAATGTCTGATCGAGTTATTCTCGCATGGTCACTGCGCAGCTGTGGCCTACTAAACCGATATGTATAGCTGGACAATCGCGTGGGGAGATGTGCCGACGTGGATTGGTGCCATCGGTACTCTCGGGGCAGTCTTCTGCGCCGTTTTTCTCTATTCGGGTAGCCTTAGGGACCGCAGGCAAGCGCAGGCGCGCCTTGTCGCTCCGGTTGGAGGCGCAGTACCGGTTCAAGTGCTACCAGGAGCACCGGTGGAGAAAGAATGTAGTGGGCCGGTGGGCCTCCTTGGTGTGGGTACCGATCGACGGGCAGTCGTGACTTCCGAAGCCTACATGGCTAAAGTGCGACTGGTTTCAGCGAGCGACGAAACATTCTCGGACTTACGTGCCGCGCTTATCCTCGAAGATGGGTTTGAAGTCAAATTCTCCCTAAGTTTTAGCGCGGTTGTGCCGCATGAGGAGAAAAACTCTACTAACTACTTTTATCCAGGAGAAATCTCCGGCCACATGCGAGTGCGTCTCCATTTCCGAGACGCGAATGGGCGTTATTGGGAGCGAATCAACGGTGAACCTGTTCGCGAGCTCCGTCGCCGTAGCGAGGCATCAATGGAGTCCAATGCCGAACTTAGGGGCGGTCGTGGTGTCTAGAAGAAGGTAGCGTCGGCTTCGCCATTCCGAAGAAGCGGGAAGAGTGATGCTGAGATTAAATAGACTGGGTCGCTTATCTGGCCGAAGCGGCGCGTGACGGACAACCGTGAGATCTTCACGCCCGCGTGGCTGGCTGAGGCCTAGTTCAACGTCATTAGGGCGCGATCGATTCGTGCGTCTTGGTACTGGCGCGACAATCATTTGAGGATGGAACCCGAACACCACGTGGGCTTCGCCATATGGCTCGCAACCAGACATGCCGTCATAGCCGTCGTTGACAGGATTGGCGGGGGACGAAGCTCAACGCTCAGCAGCCGTGATCAAACTCGACTATTCGACTGCTACGGTGCTCCGTAACCGGGCCGAACTTACCAGTTTAGGATTATCACCGGGGACTATAAATACCACATTGGTACTGAACTTACCCACCGTCGCCGCGTCAACTGGAAGGGATCCCTGAACAGGGAAGAAATGAGCTTCGCCTTGGCCTCTCCGGCCGGTTCGCTGAAGACGGTATTCCAATTGACCGCGCACCCCGCCGAGCTGGCCGCCCTCGCGCAGCTGGCATACTAGGTGATCAACCGATCGCCCAAGTGATCTCCGCCCAGGTCGAGGACCAGGTCGTGTTCCATTTGGAGAAGCAGCTCGTAGACTTCCTAGTCCACAATAGGCACGGCACCGTCCTAGGCCGGGAATGCGACCTCTACGAGGAGTACGGCCAGCCGGTCGGCCAGCAGTACCCGACCGACACTCGGCCCATGGACGCCCTCGCCATCAGCAAGGACAAGATCTGACTCCTCCTCGTCGAACTGAAACAGGGAAGGTCCAGCGACGACGTCTTCGGCCAGATGCAGCGCTACATGGGGTTCGAACCGGAAGCCTTGCTCGAAGCCGGACAGAGCGTTGTGGATGTCATCATCGCCCAGGAGGACGACCTGAAAATCCATAGGGACCTGTCCATCGCCCGGAACATCCGGTTCATGGTGTACCGGCTTGAATTCCATCTGGAATCCTGACTGCGTTCTCCTTCTGACGACGAGCGTGGCCGCTTGCAGTTACGGCTCCCAGCCCTGCTATGCAACTTGGTTCGAAATGCGAAATTCGGTCATCATAAGTTGACAGATCAAGGTCTCCTGACGGTTGGGCCAGCTACACCCGAAGATCCAGGGGTCCGGTTCCACGACCACAATCATCCTCTCGATACCATGACACCATATACGACTTCTCACCTGCAACGGACCTCGTTTCGCATCCTCGTTCTATCCATAGCCCAATGGCCGTGAATCAGGTGCCGTCCGAGAAAGGAATCTACGGTTGGCTGTTTTCGCCTGGTAGCCTTCCGGTCCCGGACGCGCCATACGCTTGTACCTGCGGGTACGAGCTTTTGTGTATCGGCATTGCTCCAAGAGAGCCAAGCACCAAGGGGTAGGAAAGCGCCAGTCGGCTTCGCTCCCGCCAAAGGAATCTTTCCAGAGACGACGCATCTTGGTCTACATTGCGGCTCACCCTCGTCGTCCTGCTGGCCGAGGAACTAGACCTTTCTCTCGGTCTTCACGATGGACGCTTGAACTAGGGGAGGGATGGCGAAGCTCGGCTGACTGATTGGATCAACGCCAACGCTCGTCTGGCATGGGTGGAGAACCAGAAGCCGTGGGCTGTTGAGGACGAGATGCTTCTGCATGCAACTTGAGCCCTCAACATTGACGGAAGAATGGATGCGTTCTCACAGAAGTTGAAGGATCGTAGAACCATGACGCGCAGCACTGCTCGCGAAAGCATCTGAGTCGTCGGCGGTACGCTGGCTGAGGGATCTGGATCCGAACTAGCGCGCTTGGTAGAAGGCCACTGTGGAAGCGCTGGCCAACTCGCTCGGGACCCCCTCGTCAGTGAGAATATAGCCAGCGCAGAACACAATGGCCATGGTGGCGAGACGGTGTGCCTCCAAGTCATTGTCGATGTGAGGAGGCTTGCCCACGCCCATCGTGTCATCACTCTCGGCGGGGGCGTAGCGACCTGCCAAGAACCCCGATGCGTGTGCCCAAGTCGAGTCTTCACGCCACAAACGGTAAATCACCCCGAGGTTTAGTTCCGTGGCCTTGACGGCTTCAGTCAGATTCTTCGCCTGCTCTCGCATGGCCTTCTCACTTGAAGTGTCCAGAACGAATTCCTCCATCGCGGCGATGTCAATGTCCGAGGGGATGCCCATCGATTGCATATGGGTGTGCGTCGTCTTTTCCGTCGAGCGTCCATTGGCAAGCATCGTGTCTGCAGCCTTCGCGCGTTCTGACCGATCTATGCCCGCCAACCAGAGCAACCGCACAGCCAGTTCCCAGAACGCGCGCCGGTTCGGAGCAGTGGCGTGCCCCATCCCCCCTTTCGTAAGGATAGCGATGACCCTGCTCTGTTCAAAGGCCGCACGCATCCACCCGACCGCGAATTGGTTGACACGGGACAGTGGCACCTCACTGAGGTCAACCGCAAGAACGGCATCCGCTGAACGAAGCGCGAAGTCGGCATTTATCAGGTACTTGGGGCGCGCATGCTGTGCCCGTCGGTCTTTCTTCGATCTTCTGCCACTCATGTCATCACTGTATATGCGGCGGGTGACTGCTGTCAGCGTCACCGGGACGACGAGTTGCCATCTCCAATGCGAGCTACTGCGACAGGCGCTCACAAATCTAGAGGCGCTTCTTACTACGCTTTCTGAAGCGTAAGTGCGTCGACCATTTCCGTTCGGATTTTTCCTAGTTTCTATGCAGCGCTTTTTGCGCGCGTCTTGGGCATACGCGGAACAAGCATGGACGAAGCGTTTTCTATCTAGGCGTTGGACTCCGGGTGTGATTCTCGTGCTGAGAGACAAAAGTCGTCGTTTATCTTGATGACGAGAGCCACGCTCAGACGCAGCGCGATGATATAAGTGTGAAAGTGAGCATCCTCACCGTCCGCGTTGGACTGCGACCCGTGTAGGTACTTGTTTCGCAGTTTGGGCCCATTGCCGAACTCCACCTCGTTGAGAAAGTAGTTGAAGTACATCGCTTCGGCATTTGTCAACAATGAGGAAGACCTAGTTGCCCAGCCCTTTGCGACCATAGCGTCCGCCTCTGATCGCCCGGCTCCAGAGAGGTGGTAATAGCTGGCTGCTTGGGTGTCGAACAGCGCCTTGAGGATCAGGAATTGCTCCATATTCATGAGCTGAACCTCCATTCCAGTGTCCTCAAGAATTCCCTGCTTGATGAGGAAGTCGACGCGTGGCCTCTGATGATCTTCGAAGTCGCTGTACTTGACCCGATTTTCCACGAGAAGTCTAGCTACGTTGTCTGCGTTTAGGTTCTCGTTGATGTAGTTCAGTGGCGACTGGTCAGAGAACAAAAGATGAAGGATACCTGTAATCTCATCTCCGTCGGATGGATACAGGTACTTGCCGTCGAGTAGGCTTGGTAGCTCCTTGTATCGGACCAGTTCGGACCCCATAGTGAGGAGATCTCGGTCGAGCTCACCGTCTTGGACGAACAGATCGAACTGGTTTGCGATGCTTTCCATTTCAATGAACAGGTGCCTCGCCTTCTGAAGGTAAGAGGTCACTTTAGCTGACGGCATGAATGAGAAGTTCGGGGCCCCGAACTCTTCGACAAGGTACTCCCCGAAGAACCAGGAAATGATCTGTTCGAGGTCAATGTCCTTCGACTCCAGGAAATGGAGATACAGACGAGTCTGGAGTAGCGTCCTCACGTCGATAGATTGAAACGCAGCACCGATCTTGTACTCGGTCTTTCCCGTGGTACCCATGATCCGTTCCATGACACCCAGATTCGCCGGGTATGCAGGAAGAGTCAGCAGAACTTGATGGTTCACAAATTCGAACAGATGTTGAAAGTTGTTGAGGATACTCGGATTGTCGCTGGTGTTTTCCAGCCACTGTCTGCTGAATGTGTACCGGGAAACCAAGCCCTCTGAGTCGTCCATCTCGAACACGACCGGTTCATCTTGGGTTTCGGAGATGCTCATTTCGCATCCAGTCCTTAGTCCTTTGTTCTCACGGAAGAACTTCGCCGTCATCTCATCGTTGCGCCGCTTCGCTCGCAGCTTGAGTTTGGCGTTGATTCCTGCCCGGGTGTTTTCTTTGGCGGTTGCAATCAGACCTAGATAGTTTGAGTTCACGTCTGTGCTGTCGACATAACGCTGCAGCAGTTTTCGAGCGTCGACCGACGTGAGGCTTCGTGGAAGATGTATTTCTTCTCGAACGTCCGCTTGCAGATACTTTCGTACAAGGTGCTCGGCATTTCGAGGTGATTCAAGTATTTCCTTTCGCATTTCGGCGTCGTAGGCTTCAACCAGTCTTTTGCTGGTGAGCAATTTGCCTAGACCTATGCCTGCCGTGGCCAACACGGGAAGAACTGTCTTGGCGTCGCTACGTGCGAAGGCTTTGTTTCTACCTAGTAAGTCCAGAAAGTCTGCGTGATATTCGAGGCCGATACCAACCACTACGGATGCAAAATTCGTGTTGTTGACCGCCGAGAAGAACCGCGCTATCGTGCTTCGCATCTGGGGAATCTGGTTCTTTGCCTTGTTTCGCTCCTCGTCGTTGTAAGCGATCGGCAAGAGCCCATGTTCGAGGTACTGCTGCACGTTGTGGAGTTCTAGGATGTCCTCAGTGCTCGTTGGGACATCCTTAGAGTCGAACCGCTCGACGATCTCAGCCAGACGTGGCATATGGAATCCCGCTGCCATATCATGTACACCATAGAACTTAACTCGCCGCGGGGCTGTGTTCTCTTCACTCACTTGCTGACCTCACTCCAGTTATCGCAACTCAAACAACCTTATTGTGACGCATTTGTACGACAGTATGTGGCCGCGACGGTAGCCTCGCATCTAGAGCTTTTGAACCGCGCCCGTTTTCCGCAGGACTCCGTACTTTCGCGTTCATCAGAGTCGAGCCGCCCCGCTTCATTGTGTGACTTATGATCGCGTCCGAGTTACGCGTAGTCGCCAGATGCTTCTGCCCGCCGGAGTCAGCGTGCGCACGCGGTAGCTCAAAGAATCCGGGCTCTCTGACTAGTTACATTTCAGAGGTTGCTACGTACCGGAACTTGGTGGAGTTCCGCTTCAACGTCTAGATTCTTCGCCTGCACTCAGTGGAAGTGCCGCCCTCCGTGAAAACGAATGAGGGCGGCATTTCTTGTCGATGGATCAAAGATTGTGCCGGCTCATTGGGCACTAAGCGCATCCTGTGCGACGCAATCCGTCACGTTAAGCTCAGTTCTTCGCGGAGAATGCTGATAAATGAGGGGAAGCCCGGTTAATAGACCCGCCGAACCTCCTGGGGCCAGCCGCAAGCCGCGGCGATCTTCCCGGCCCACATTTTTGCAACAGCATCGTCGGCGACATCGATGATTGTTAAACCGCCGATGTACGCCTCGGTGGGGGCAACTGGGCCGTCGGTGATCAACAATGTTCCGCTCGTCGCGTCGGCACTGAACGCGGCGTTGATGTCTTCATCCACGCCGGCGGCGAACACGTACGCACCTGCGTCTTTGATCTCGTTCACCACATCGTTGGCCAAGGGTCCACGCGAAGCAAACCATTTCTCGCTGTGGTTTCCGACCCACTGCTGGTTGAAGTAAATCATGTATTGAGTCATGGCAGCTCCTTGCCGAGTGCATCGTGTGATCCAAACAATATACTGCTTGCGCGCTATGAGGGTCGGTATCTGGGCTCGCGTAATGATTGAGCTCCACATGGGTTTCATGTCGTCTCCCGGTACGAGGGCGGGGTTGTTGAGCATCTGATTGTCCTTCCGAGGGGGAGCGTCCAGAACTTCGCGCAAGTGCAGGCCACCTACACCAGCGACACCACAGCTGACGTGAACCAATGGGTCGACGGGGGCCTCGTCAAGCAATGGACCGTCGAAGCGACTCCTGAGACCGTGTCACAGGCTGCCAAAGCGATGAACGATATCTCGACGACCAACGCCGGTCTGTAGCGCAGCCCGCCGCGGATGGCGGCGTGATCAAGTTTCTCAACGCACTTGGAATCACGCCTATGGCTGCCATGATCATGATCTCCACCAGTGCAGCCTTCTGCACTGTTACCGTGAGAACAGATTGCATCATCTGCGTGGCTGGCTTCACTGCTGTTGCCGGCAGATCCGTCGGACGGTGTTTGAGTGGTATCAGCTAGTTACGAGAAAGGGTCGATTAAATGACAACGAATCGGAACAAGTCGTCCACCGCAAGGAAGAGGGCCGTCGTGATGTTTCTCTTCCTGGCAGTGGCCGCGATCAACCTGCCTCGCGTCCCTCAACTCGTCGACTACACCGTGGTCGGCTGGGCTGTTGGAGGAGCACTGCTGATAGGGGCACTTGTGCTTGCGATCAGCAATTATCGAATCGACACGAAGGCCAGCACTTCGAAATAGCCGGTGATGGTCGTCAAGAACAGAACCGAATCATTCAAGAGCCCGTGTGACCAGAGCTACGGTCGCAGAGGTTTCTGTTTTGCATTTCTAAGGTGGTGTACCGCATCTGCACGCGTGGAGTACACGGCGGTAGCGGGCGCGCCGACTTGTGCGTGGAGGAGCGCTGGTCAAGGGAGCCGAACCATGGCTGAGTTCCGATCCGAGGTCTCATCGAGTTGCGTTTCAACTTCTGCCGGACCAGTGCGCTGGCGGCAGTAGGATCGGTATATGGATGTGGAGCATGAGGTTGAGGAGCTTTATCTCGCGGGCGGCTGCCTCTGGGGTGTGCAGGCATTTATCACGACGCTGACCGGCGTGACGTTCACCGAGGCTGGAAGGGCCAACGGCACCAGCCAGCGCATCGACAGCGACTACGACGGGTATGCCGAATGCGTACGAACAAGATTCGATCCAATGGTTGTGAGTGTCGAGCAGCTGATGGCCTACCTCTTCGAGATCATCGACCCCTACAGTGTGAACAAACAGGGACCGGACCTCGGCCAGAAGTATCGCACTGGCGTGTATTCCACTACGCCGGTCCACCTCGAAAAGGCTCGGGCCTTCATCGCGGCAAGGGATGATGCTGAGCGCATCGCCGTCGAGGTGCTGCCACTTGCCAATCATGTGCGAAGCGCCGAAGAGCATCAGGATCGGCTCGCGCGTTTCCCTGAGGATTCCTGCCATCTGGACACGGAATTATTGACTAAGTACCAAAGGTGAGGTCGATCTACGCGGTGGAGGGCAGCGACCATCCTCATGGTGGTCTGTGCTGTAACCAGATGGAGCTCATATTCAAAGTCTAGATATTCTTAGCTCAATGCCTTCGGTCTGCTTCCGCTTCATCAGCTGAATCGCAAAGGACGTTCCGACAGAAGAAAGTCGTAGTCCTTGCTCCGCTAAGGAACACCCCTACCGTTGTTGAGGTACTCAACGGTTCTATATTTGGGAGGAATTCTTGGTGAGAAAAATTTCACGGGTTGCCATACAACGCGTGGCGCTATATCTCGCTATCTCCGTTTTTGGCATGGCCTTGCTGGTTGGGGTCTATTGCTTGATATCGGGCAGAACGCCGCTAGAAGCTTTAGGGAATCTTTGGATTGCATTGTTGATCGCTTTCGGAACGGCTGTGGTGACTGCGTTGCGCGATCAGAGGGACGAGTGCACCGTTAGTTCTCAAGAAACAAGCAGCGAGTGAAGCGGTGATTTTTTATAGCTCTACAGGGGTGGGCGAAACTGACGACAGAGCGCGGACCGATGGCATTAAGCAGCGGGAATTAGTTGTTACTGTCTGCCGATGAAATTGAAGGTGTACTCAGTAGTCAACGGCATGTAGCCGGGGTGATTTTCGAATGGCATGTAGTCCAGGGACTGAAGGTAACCGTCGACAATCCAAAGATCTAAGTGTCCCAAAGCTATTTCGTTTTGCATCACGGTTGCAGAGGAGAACGGTCCGCCGACGTGGCTGATACGGCTGCAATTGGTCCTATTGGTGACTGCGATAAGGAAGCATTCGCACTCATCGAATTGGAACCCGTCCCAGCGGGCAAACTGCAACTGTTGACGTGCTTTTGCTGATTCAGCGTCGGTGCCACTGCAGAGCAATGCGAGGATGCCGCGTTCGGCTTGGCTGAGTTCTTCGCCGTTGCTGCGGCTAGTACGGGGGCGCATATGGGCAGGCTATGTCATGGTGCAATTGCACGGCAAATACGCCGACACCTAGACCTGCAAAAATTGCCGCGACAGGCTCACCAGTTGGTAACTCAGCGATCGTGGCGGAGAATTTTTAACATCAGTTGTTTGGCTTCGAACGACTGATGTTGAACTGCTAGCCGCTGACATCTACTTGGTCATAATGTAACTGCCCTACGCCCTGAGTCCGGGGGTCTCCGAGGGCATCGGCCGCGGGTGCCACAACAACGATACGAAGCGTGAACTTGCGAAGTCGGAACAGTTGTTCGCTTAGCCTAGTTCGTTTAGAACAACGGCCAAGGCACTGCTGGCATCTCGCCGCTCGGACGCGGGAACTGACCTGCGGAAAGCAACTTTTCGCAGCGCTGCGCAAGTGATGTGAGTTCGTTGGCGGTGAGTAGTTCCCCCAGCTTTTGCCCTAGCTCACCGTGTAGTCCTTCGCTAATGCGAGTGACGCCCTCGTGCTCCTCGTCGGTAAGTGCTTCGCCTATCCAGCCCCACAACACCGTGCGCAACTTGTGCTCGCGGTGAAAGGTGAGTCCATGGTCCACTCCGTACCGGTGGCCACCGGTCATCGCCAGGATGTGGTTGCCTTTGCGGTCGGCGTTGTTAATGATGACATCGAATACCGCCATGCGTCGCAACGCGGGGGAGTCCTCATGAACGAGGGCGAGCAGTTCTCCATTCTCGCCGCGTCCTTGAAAAACCTGCTTCCAACCAGACTGGGGACCACTACCGGCAGGAACCAGATCAATAGCGTTTTCATCGCGATCTTGCTCCTGCCAAAGTTGCACCATTCCTTCTCCGAACTGACCATCACGCAGCCAGGTGTGGGGCACGATATTCCACCCCAAGGCTTCGGAGACCAGATAGGAGGCGACCTCTCGGTGAGCCAGTGCTCCGTCGGGGAAATCCCACAGCGGGCTTTCGCCGGCGATCGGCTTATAAACGACCACCGTCTCGCCGATGTTGCCAAGAAAAGTCGCGTTTGACGCGGTGGTGATCCGGCCGGTGAGCGTCAGCTCGGTGGTCTTAAGGTCTGGAATTGGCATTAGTTCTCGGGAAGGGTGCAGGTGTGTCCATCGGCATCCACCGGATAGCCGCACAGCAGGCACATCGGACGCCCGGCATCGACGATCTCGCGGGTGCGCTTGGCGAATGCGCGGGCTGTGCCCACCGGCATCCGGACGCGCAGCATTTCGGTCTCCTCAGCCTCGTCGGGGTGAAGCGACTCCTCGCCGATCTGCGCATCGGGATCTTCATCGGGGAGGGGATGGGCCTCGATCACGATCTGGGACGTGGATGGGTCCCAGCCCAGGCTCATTGCGCCAGCGCGGAACTGCTCTTGGTCCTCTTCAATCGGGTCATTGTCGACAAGTTCAGGGGGAGTGCCGGTGGGTATGCTGAAGGGGTTGCCGTCTACGGTGAGGAGCTGGTCGAGAATGTCATCGATATTCTCCGCGAGCTGAGCCGACTGCTGCTTTTCCAGTACGATGCTCACAAGCTGCTTGCCCGCGCGCACCTGAAGGTAGAACGTACGCGACCCTGGAAGGCCGGTGACGCCAACGACGACCCGATCGGGCCAGGAAAATTCGTGAATACGTGTAGGCATATGAATATTCTAGGCTCCTGAAGTCCGTGGTGTCTGTTGCCCTGCGCCGCCGCCCACCGGGGCATCGGCCGAATGGATGCCCTTGGCCAGCCACGACAGATCACCCGCATCGGTGTTCATCGCGTAGACGCTTGGCCGACCAGCGCCGTAGCGCACGATCGATATGGAGGCGGGGCCCACGTTGATGCGCTGGAACAGGTCGAGGTGCATGCCGAGCGCGTCAGCGAGAACTGACTTGATGATATCCCCGTGGCTGACCGCCGCCCACACGGCCTCAGGCCCGTGCTCAGCTTCAAAAGCCGCATCGTGGCGCCGGATCGCCGCGACTGATCGCGCCTGCATCTGTGCCATGGATTCACCGCCGGGAAAGGTGACTGCTGAGGGTTGCGACTGCACCACGGGCCAGAGGTCTTCGGTTGCCAGCTCGCTGAGCGTGCGGCCTTGCCACTGGCCGTAGTCGCATTCGATGAGATCAAGCTCGGTGGGCGCGTAGGGAGCGCCAGCCTGGCGGTCCAGAATGTACCGTGCGGTTTGCTGACAACGCTCAAGAGGGCTTGAGACCAACCCGGCTAAGGGCACTCGGGCGAGCCGCTCCCCGGCCAGTGCCGCCTGATCCATCCCGGTCTGATCCAGATTGACGCCGGACGCCCGGCCGGCCAACAGGCCCGTGGCGTTGGCGGTGGTGCGGCCGTGCCGCACGAGAAGAACTGTTGCCATCCACCCAGCCTATCCATTTGCCGTTGGCAAACACAGCGACCGTTCCGTTGTTGCCCGGGACGAAATCATGTAACTGCAAGGATTGGCGAAAGCTGAGCTTCTATGTCGAATGCGAACTCCGCTTCATTGCTCGAGGCTAATGATTCTTGAAAGATGCCCGCCAGCTCTGAACTGCATAGCAGGCAGTGCCGATCAGCAATGCTGCGAAAATCGCTGTCTGCCAGGTCAAGAATGATTGCGCGTTGAGGATCGAAACTAGGATGAGTGCCGCGATGAGCGTGCTGCCGGCTGTCCAAGCCCACGCCGCACGGCGTGCGCGATAGGACGCATTCGGTGTGAAGCTGGCCGCGTAACTGGCAGGAGTACCGAATTCCTCGTGCAGAGAGGCCTCGGCCTCGGCAGCGTAGGCGCGGGTTTCGTTCACGATCACGCGAATCCGCCGGTCACTGAGATCACCACGAAGCCGGAGATTCGCCTGAAGCTCACCCACCCATTCGTCTTGAGTTGCTACTGCTACTGGTGCGAGGTGCATAACGGTCTTTGGCTTGCGTTTCAGGACGACGCCGATTGCGTAGTGAAAGAGCACGTACAGCGGTGCCGGTGCCAGATACCAAAAAGTGCTTCCTGTCCCAGCCGAACCTTGCATAAGTACGGTGAGACCGCTGAGGGCGAGAGTGCCAACGATTAAAGTCACGGCGGTCCAGACCATCGCCATCAGGCGCGTAAATTTGCGCACCGCCAGATTCCAAACCTGCACTAGGCCTATGGTTGCTGCGGCCAAGAAGAAGGGAAGGGCGAACATCATCCAGCTCAAGCGCGTAGTCAACCCATCGTCGATCAGCGCAACAATGGTTACTGCTACGGCGAGCAAAGCCGCACTGAAGCAGACGGCTTGGGCGAACTGCGCGGTCGAGAGCATTTCGTGCCGGCCGTAGGCGGGGGTTCCGGACTGCTGCCAGCGCTCCTGCTGTTCCTTGGCCCAGACCTTTGGATCCCCAAACAGGTCTTCCGCCGGTTCCTGCGCATCTCTGAGTACCGGCAGAAGCTCGCTGAATGCTTCTTTCGCGGTGGAGAGCTTGACGCCGTCGATCATGAGCCGGCCTGCAACGGCTCGCAGCCATTTGACGTCGCTTTCCGCTCCGCGGGCCCCACGGAATTCTTCAATGAGCCCGGTGAGATCAAGCTCGGTGAGTGATTGAGGTGAATGCTGAGTCATGGCTTCTTTCCTTTGGGGTCCGAGTCGTTATCAGTATTTGGTATTGGCGCGCCTAGCGATTCGGCTAGAGCATGCCAGGCTCGGCGTTCTTCTTGGAGCCTTGTATACCCGTGCGGAGTCAGTGCATAGTTGCGTTTTCCGGGTCCACTCTGCCCTTGTTCCCATTGCGCGATCACGGCGCCATCGTTTTCCAAGCCGGTGAGCAGCGGGTAGAGGGATCCGCCTTTCGGGCGCCCGAAGCCAAGCTCGTCAACTGCTTGCGCGATTCCATACCCGTGCAATGGCCCGTACTCAAGACTGGCGAGAACAGCCGTTCCCAGGGCGGCGCGGGTCCACGTTGCTGGCCATCCCGGCTTCACCTCATCGTCGTTCATGTATCTAAGTATAACTTGTATCTAGATATTTGAACCACGAAGTTTGCGGCGGCTGTTGATCTGCCAATCCATGTGCTGGACTACGCTCAGATAGAACGGTTAGCGCGCTTTGCGAAAGGTCGATGTGGTCGTGACGAAGACTAGTGCTCCTTGGACGGCGGGACGCGATGCTCAGCTCCCGGAAGACACCGCACGATTGTTGTCAACCGTTCCCGAATGGTTTGGGCAGCCTGAATCCAACGAGGAGTACATCGATGCCGCGCGCACCAAAGAAACCTGGACGGTTCGGGACAACGCGGGGAAAGTCATCGGACTCACGCTGGTTGACCGGCACTTCCCGCACGTCGCGGAAATCCATCTGACAGTTGTCGATCGTGAATTCCACGGATCCGGCGTGGGTAGTGCGATGGTTGAGGCGCTCGAAGCCGAGGCGATCGACAGCGGGGTCAAGATGCTGGAAGTGAAGACGCTCGGAGCATCGCATCCGGACGAAGGATATCGACGCACGCGCCACTTTTATGAAAAGTGCGGTTTCCTTGCATTGGAAGAGACCAGGATGTGGGGCGAAGATACGCCTTGTCTGATTATGGTGAAGCCGCTGTGCCCGAACCTTGCGACTAGGCGTCGCGGCTGAACCGAATATTCTCGAGTCAGATCCGCACTGCACTGCAATCCGGGGTTCCCGGAAATTTAAGGACCGACTCGGCAAGCACGATGACAGTATTCCGGCCCGCAAGGCGTGGACCTCGACTGGGAGCTCAGCTCGCAGCTGCCCGCGGTCGTGACCCGTACCGAACTTCCTTTGAGCGAAAAGCACTTTTTACTAATTCATCATTCGGGACCTGCACCAGGCCGCAGACTTGGCGCGTAGCGCGGTCAACCCGCTCATGCTAGGTAATTGGGGTGAGCGGTACGGCGGTTGCAATCCGCTGGAGCATTTCAGTGGGCGCGATCTCCCTGGCCTTAATGGGAAATGCGTTTGCCTCGTTCGACGTGCGGCCCGCCAGCGGAGCCTGACTTGTTCATCGACCTGCTCGATGAGCGATATGGTGTGGATGCCCACTCGGTAAACTGACGCCATCAAGTCATGAAGCGCAGGATAAGGAGTCGCTGATGAGAAACTCGCCAGAAAACATCTTGCTGCGCTTGGCGGATGCCGAGGAGCAACAGATCCGCGAGGTGTTCGCGCGTCTTTCCGAGCGTGGGTTTCCGGCGCAACAGCAGACACCGCATATCACCATCACCTTTTCGCCTGCAATGGCCGATGAGGTCGCGCAAAGCGCTGCGCGGTTGCTTCCCGCGCTGATCCCGGCACGGCTGGAACGCGTGGGCACCGTTGTTTTTGGAACGAAGCGAAAGCAAACCGTCGCTTGGTTGCTTGAAACCTCCGAAGAGCTGGAATCCGCTGCACGCAAGATTAGCGCGCTGAACCCGGATGGTCGAGGAGCGAAGTGGACTCCGCATCTGACGATGGGCCTGCGGCTGCCACGAGAGGTCGTCCCGGACTATATTCGTGCGTTGGATGAGCTGACTCCACGACATTTGGAGCGGCTCACCGCTATTCGGGCGGCACTGTGGAAACCACTCAGCGGTGAGCTCACCGTACTTGCCGACGCGAGCAACTCTCACGAGACAAGAACCTGAGCGGGCTAGTCCGCTTCGGTTGCACAAGTACCTAGCGAACGAATCGGGCCCGCTGATAATCGAGTCCGGCCTTTCCCACGGGGTGGCCTGGCGTGCTGCGGTCCTAGCCCACGCTGTTGGGACCGTCCCGCATGGTAGATCCCGCGGTTGGCCAACGGATGGATCGGTCGATTGCCATCGGGCAACGGGCTAAGTTCGCGCAGTTGGCCCTAACGCTGGATGTCGCTTATGCCGGCGGGGTAGCCATGGGCGAAGTCCAGTATGCAGCGCAGCTGCAAGGTTTCTGGCCAGCGGGATTCCTGCACCGAGCCGCCGCGGATGGATATGTGCGACTCTCTGGGCAGTCGGCCTAGGAATTGAGCTGGGCCGCTGCGGCCTTGAGGTGTTCGTCGGCTCCGGTCTGAAATGCGAAGAGGCCATAGTCAACGGCGGTGATACTGAAAAGTTCGGCGCAGTGCTCCGCCAAAAGGTGACCAATCACCCCTCCTTGAGCTACGTACCGGGCAACGGTGGCATCGAACGCCTGCGGAGAAACGCTTGCCTGGTGGAAGACGAAATCCCGGGCCGGGTCGCCGATGGCTGCGGTGCCCCGCCCGTGGCTATTGAATGTTTCTGTTGGGATCGGATGACTTATTGCAAGCAGCTACACCGTACGGGAATAGCGGTATCCACAAAAATTGCGAGCACGCTCAATTCGAGACGAGCTCGGGGGCTTCAGCACAGGATCCAACGGGCCATTCAATTGCTACGGAGCACGGTGGCAATGGTGTAGCAACTTGAAAAGTCGCAAAGCTGTGGTTCCATCAAGTCCATTGTTCTCCGCGTTATTCAGGGCTCCGGATTCTCATCGACAGATAGGTCGTGAAGCCGGCACGCTTGGAAAACTTCACCGGGCGCGAGTGCGATTCACGGAATCCGAGCTTGCGGTATAGCGTCAACGCGGCGGTGTTCGTATTCTTGATATCGCGGAGCACGAATTCCTGGTATGGCAATCGCAGCAAATGCTTCATTAGAGCGGTTGCGACGCCCTGGCCTTGATGATGGGGCGCGGTGGTCACGAAGCCGATCTCGGCCAGATCAGGCCGTGCCCCGGCGTAGGCCCCGAGGAACTGGCTCCGAACGATAAAGTAGCTGATCGCTCCGTGCCAGTTTCCCAACGCACGCCGAAATTCACGTCCACTGGGCTTGAAGCACTCCTGATCTCCTTCCGTCAGGGTCGCAACCGCCGCCGGTTCCCCATCGACCAGTGCAACATAGAAGCGCTCTAGGATGATCATGTGTTCGAAGGCGTCCGCCAGAACCTGCGGGTCTTTCGAGAAGTACTCGAAGTCGTCGGCAAATCCGTGGATTAGCACCGCGGTGATGTCCCGGCGGAAGTTCTCGCCAAGCTCGTTGCCACGTTTGATCTCGATCATGGGTTTCCCTTTCCGGTAAGTAGACGAAGCACAACGTCTGCGCCTGAGTCGGTCAACGCGTCCTGGATGACCAGGCGCATGCTCGCTATACCCGATAGCATTGCGAAATAATAGGCGGTCAGCTGCTCCGGATCGCCTTCTGCGAATGCTCCGGAGGTTTGTCCCCGACGGATGAGCTCGGCGAAGGCTGCCCAGAGCGAGCCCTGATCGGCCGCGAGTCGTGCCGCCGTTCCTGCCGGGGTGTCGCTCAGGAATCCTTGGTTGATCACGAGATAGAACTCGGCTGCCTCTTGATCATCCGCAAGGTCGGAGAGAAAGTCATCTGTGAAGCGGCGCGCTAAGGCGAGCGGATCGCCGTCGCCCGAAAGAGTATCGGAGGCCGCTTCTAGGCCGGCCGCGGCTTGCTTGAGCAGGTCGTCGAAGAGGGCTTCCTTGCTCGCATAATGCCGGTAGATGGATCCGATGCTGAGCCCAGCTTCTTCCGCGATGTGCCGGATGCTCGACGCGGCGAATCCATGCCGTGCAAAAATGCGGATGGCGGCCCGCTCGATCGCCTGGCGCGTAGTCTCGCGCAAAGCCTGATTCTGTTCTGCTACACGCACGAACACCTCCATAGAATGAACTGATGTTCATTCTATGGATTTCAGACCTAGGGTGCAATGCTCAACCGTTTCGAAGGGCTGACCGTCGATGTTTTCGGCTCGGAGCAGTCGAGGGACTCTCCGCATGAGTGCGCCCCGCTAAAAGCATGATGAGCAGGGCGATAGCCGCCAGCACGGACGCGACCCAGATAGGCGCGAGCAGACCCACGCTGGTTGCAAGACCGTACCCACCAATTGCAGGACCGGCAGCGGCCCCGACGTTCAGCGCCGCCGTTGCGTACGAACCACCTATCGTCGGCGCTCTCGAAGCTGCATACAGCACACGCGTTATCAAGGTGCTGCCCACGCCGAACGACAAGACTCCCTGAATGAAAACCAAGATCATGAGGGCAAGTGGATGGGACGCGACCAAGGACAAAGCAATCCAGCCTGCAAGCAGCAGCGGCCCGCCAACGCCGAGCACAAGACCCGAATGCTGATCCGATAGCCGTCCTGCGACCGTGACGCCGAGGAACGATCCAATGCCGAACGTCACCAGGGCGACGGATATCCACCCGTCGGCCAGGCCCGCGCTTTCGGTCACGACCGGTGCCAGAAAGGTGAACGCGGTAAAAGTGCCGCCATTGACAAGGGCGCCGAGCGCCATGGCGAGGATAAGCCGCGGCTTGGCCAACTCGCCGAGTTCGACGCGCAGCCTCGGAGCACTCGAACCGGGCACCAACCGCCCGGTAACGGGCGTGAAACCGCGCAGGACGCCAAGGAGCGCTGGAACGCAAAGGAGGACGATTGCCCAGAAGGTCGCGCGCCAGCCCAGAGCACTGCCAAGCAGCGCCCCCGCTGGGACGCCCGCGATGGTTGCGAGCGTCGTTCCAGAGAGCAGGATCGACAGCGCGCGTCCCTTTTGATTCGCTGGCACGAGCGTGGTGGCAGCGCTTAACGCGACGGCGAGGAATCCGGCGTTGGCGAGGGCACTGAGCACGCGGGTGATGAGCAAGATCGAGAATTGGGGTGTCATAGCTCCGATGACGTGGCTTCCGGCAAAGAGTAAAAGACAGATCAGCAGCGTGAGCCGCGGTGGCCAGCGGCGGGCGAAAGCCGCCATAATTGGCGCGCCGAGGACCATGCCGATCGCGAAGGCAGAGGTCAGCAACCCGGCAGTGCCGAGGGGGACGTCAAGTTCGGTTGCGATAGCGGGCAGCAGACCCGCGAGCATGAATTCTGAGGTACCCATGACGAAAACCGCCAGGGCAAGAATGTAGAGAGCAAAAGGCATCGAGGACTCCGAGGTGAGAGATCAAAAAGGGGTTCCTTCTCGTCACCACGGCCAGTGGCCCGGATATGTCAGACGCGCGTGCGCACAGGCTACGGACGTCGTGCTTAGCGGTTCAGGGGACTGGCGGTGTGACCGGCAGTCCCTGACTTGTCTGACTCAGGACTCGACATGTCTGAAACTATACATGGGCAGTTGCGTTGCTTTTCGGAATTCCAGCCGGGCTATCCGGAGTTCTTGGCTGATCACTCAGCAACTGGAATTCGTAGACCACGTCGGTGAGTGTTGCGGCCCTCGTATCTCGCCGCAGAGTTGCGGGGCAGGTTCGCGTTGATCCCGGGGTAGATCCTTTGCATCGGCGTCTAGGTCTTTGACAATAGGCTCCCGGCCCACCGCTTTGAGATTGTGCCAGAATGATTTCATGATTCTGCCGACCCCGACATTGGACACCGAACGTCTCCGGCTACGTCCTTTCGCGGATGCCGACGCGGAAGACCTTTTCGCATTGCAAAGCAACGCTGAGGTGCTGTGCTATTGGGATTCCCCGCCGTGGACAGATCGTTCGTCGATCAAGAGATTCATGGAGGAGTGTCGGAAAATGGCGGAGGAAGGCAGCGGAGCCCGAGTGGCCATTGAACGCGCCGCGGATCAGGCATTCATCGGCTGGTGCACGCTTAATAGCTGGAATCCTGACTTTCGAAGTGCATCTCTGGGGTATTGCCTCAACGAGGCGGCTTGGGGCAACGGTTACGCGACGGAAGCTGCGGATGTCCTGCTGCGTTGGGCGTTCGGCGCGCTAGACCTCAACAGGGTTCAGTCCGAGGCTGATACGCGCAATGTTGCATCGGCTCGTGTGCTCGAAAAGCTGGGCTTCATCCTGGAGGGGACCTTGCGCGAGGACTGCATCGTCAATGGTGTGGTGTCCGATTCTTGGGTATACGGCTTGTTGAAAAGAGATTGGGCTGGCTGACTTGCGCTAAGCAGATAGTCGATGCTGGTAGCCGAGTTAAGGCACTGGATCTCAGATGTAACGTTTGGCGTCATTGACACAATGCGTTTCATTGCTCGGCTGGGTTTATATAATCGTCCCGCTCAAACCGGTCTGGCACCGGTTTCCGATCTCGAGCCGCAGTCATTGTCGGCGCCGGATGGCGTTCACCCCAGTGGGGAGTTCGCCCGCGACGAGAATAGCCATTGGTAGTTCAGTGCAGCAGCAGTCACTTCTTGGGGAAGCGGCCCTGCCAAATCGCTACTAACGCTAATCGGACTCTAGCTGCCGCTGGATCTGGCGTCCGGTGAAGAATCCCACGATCGGTTGCAACGCGAAGCCGAGAACCGCGAGCACGATCCACAGGGACAGATTCGCCTCCGAAGGCGGAGACATGAACATGCCGGAACCGAGCCAGATGCAGAGTCCGGCTATGGCAAAGAGGTACACAAAGCCGCAAAGTTTACGCACCATATTGCCGGCCGTCAGCCCCAGGAAAGCGAACGACGACCAGAAGAACGCAGCGACGGTAAATAGTGCCGACAGCCCAAAAGCCAATGGGTCTGAGAGATACCAAGCGGCAACGCTAGTGCCAGAGATGTTCTGGTCAACGGCAATTGGCCAACTGATCATGAAGACCAGCATGAGGATGATCGCAACCAGCGTGGAGAGCAATAACAGTTGGGGCAGGGACTTGGCAGGTAAGCCTGAATCCGTGCGCTTGAAGTCGATGTTCAGGATGGTCCAGAGCATTGCGCAGATGGCGACGGTACTGCCGGACCATGCGCCATCTCGTTGGATTTCATTGGTGCTGTTTGTGGTCAGCATCCCGGTCGCCGATAGCAGTACCAAGACGGTTCCCAATACTGCGACGAAGATCGCTTTGTAGAACATCGTACGCAGAACCGAAGTCCAGCTCGGCGGCTTAGTCGAAGCGCCATCGGAGCTCTCTGAATTTCGCTCAACTGTCTTTGGTGTGCGTCGATTAAGGAAACCCATGTTTCTATTCTGCCCTAGAGGGGTGCACTCCGAGGCTGGCTGTTCTAAGAGACGGGCTTAAGGAAACGTAAAACCCAAGCGAAGCCAGGGGAGTAATTACAGCGTCTTGTGCTGTCCTTTGGCGACGTTTCGCATGATGCGCAGGTAGCCGAAACCGACAAAAAGGTGAAGCAGGGCACCGGCGGCCAGGATGTAGATTCCCGGGGTGAAGAGCGCCGAAAGCTGGTCAATGCGTCCAAGGGCAACGCAGGCCAAGCCCAGCATCATGATCGCAGTTCTGATCTTTCCAAGCCATGTTGAATCCGGCGGGGAAGACAGGCGCAAGAAGAAGTAGGTGCACAGCAAGATCAGATCGGTGATGAAGATGGCCAAGCCGATCCACAACGGTACCGAGCCGTTGAGGACGAATGCGACCGCGATGGCTACGATTCCGAGGCGATCGGCGATGGGATCGAGCAAGACTCCCAGCCGTGAAATCTGGTTGAACCTGCGTGCGATGAAACCGTCGATCCAATCGCTCAGGCCGAATGCCAGCAGCAGGATGGCAGTGACTACCGGTCGAGTGTCTGTTATCAGGTAGCCGCAGATGGGCAGGACCAGCAGGAAGCGGAGCACCGTAATGGCGTTGGGGATCGTAGCCCACTCATGTTTACGTGCCGATTGCATAGACACCGCTTTCTCCTTTTCTCCTACGTTGAACGATTGCTTACTGTGGAGAAAATTACAAGAGCTCGGCAAGCTCCGCACGGTTTAAAATCCTCTGGTGGGTTCCCCTCCTAGAGCGCAGATACTGTCACTGGTACGCTGAGCCTTGTTCAGCGACTCCGAAGGAGAACCCACATGTCTGATGTCACCCAGCTTGCTCAGCAGCTCACCGATCTACACGAATCTGGCCGTATTCTGGTCCTTCCCACCGTTTGGGATACCTGGAGCGCAAATGTCGCGGTCAGCGCAGGATTTGAAGGTCTCAGCATCGGAAGCCACCCCGTAGCGGATGCCACGGGAAGTGCCGATGGCGAAAAGATGGACTTCAAAGAGTACTTGCGCCACTGCCAGGTAATTATGGATTCGGTCAGCATCCCCGTCAGCGTAGATGTTGAATCCGGCTACGGACTCGAACCAGCAGAACTTATCGGACGGCTCCTCGATGTAGGCGCCGCCGGTGCGAACATCGAAGATGTTGTGCACTCCGAAGGCAAGCGCGTGCGCGAGAGCCAAGAGCATGCAGACTATATTGCCGCCGCGCGGCAGAGCGCCGATGAAGCGGGTGTCTCCTTCGTCATCAACGGGCGTACCGACGCCCTGAAGTTCGGCAGCGATGTTTTCGCGGATCCCGTAGAAGAAGCGATCACGCGGGTGAAACTCATGGAACAAGCCGGCGCCCGGTCCGTATACCCGGTGGGGCTCAGCAATGCTGAACAGGTCCGGCGCTTTGTCGATGCCGTGCAGATCCCGGTCAACGTCACCGCCCATCCGGTCAAAGCCCACGCAGCAGGGAACCTTGCGGAGCTCGGCTCGCTCGGGGTGCGCCGCGTGACTTTCGGCCCGCTATGGCAAATGTGGTTGGCAGAGCTCTCCGCAACGGAACTCGCCAAATGGGTCAAGTAGCCGGTCGCGGAAACTAATTTGCGTTGGCGTGCAGTCCTCGATCGGGACGGATAGCTTCCCGATCGAGGATGCACGTCCTCTGTGTCATCAGTTCCGAAAATTCGAGGCTCAGCTCCAAGGACTAGGCCAGGGTGCCGGCCGCGTAGGCTGCCTGCCCGACATGTTGGATTGCATCGTCGAGGATGGAGATCAACCGGACTCCGCGCGTCACCGGAGGTTCCCAAGAACGATCAACGATGTCATCGAGCTCAGCTTCGCTCAGGGTTCCTGCGTACGTGCTCAGCGCGGAGAGCGTTGCCTCGAGGTAATCCAGCAGCAGCTGCTGATCGTCAACAATGATGAGGTGGGCTTGCTCGGCGCTATGCCCGTAGCCGAGGTCCATCCCGATTTCCCCGAGATCAAATCGCTCGCTGAACTCTTCCCAGAGCTGGTGCTGGCCGTTGAGCTGGGCCAGCTGCACATCGATTTCCCGGGCGCTATGCCACAGCAGCCATGCAATTGAATTTGGGTGACCCGCAGGGTGCGCATTGAGCTGTTCTGCGCTCAGCGCTGGAAGGTTTTGGGCGGCAGATAGCGGCAGCGAAGCGAGCCGGATGAGAATCTCTTTGGAGTCCATATCTCACATTGTGCCCCGCTCACCGCGTTATGTCAGCAGGGCCACCACGAACCAGCCACGGGGCACACGCCCCGCACCCGTCGTGCGAATAGGTTAGTCAGCGCGCAGCCTGGGCTCGGCCAAGAGCTCAAAGTGCACGGTGTCCGTGGGAACACCATTGATTTGCAGTGCGATCCCATGGATCCCCGGATAGTACCGGCGGGTGGTGATCGCCCGGAACGAATGCGAACGGTCGATATCCATGACTTCGCCCGGTGCCAAGGTGCGCGTGGCGAGTTTGAAGACCTTGGCGCTGGTGGTCCCGTTGGCCTTGAGATGGTGGACGAGGTAATCGATGGCCAGCGGCGTCGGTTCGGTGCCGGTATTGCGGATGGCCGCGGTGAAATTCACGCTTCCACCGAATGGCACCTGCCGCTGAGCCACCTGCGGTCCGTCGATCTCCACCGTCGGGGGACCGAAGCCGAGTACCGCCAAGGCCTCGGGATCCCCGCGCTTGATCAAGGTGCGCAGCGCGTGCTTCACCAGCGGCAGCGTGGTTACTTCCGGAGCCTGCAGCCAGCGCCGAGCGGTCTGGGTGACCAGCTGCGGTGCGTCGCGGCTCAGGTCGTTCAGGTGGTTCGCGACGGAACGGCGCACATACTGGCTTTCATCGCGGTACAGGGCATCAAGAATTGGAATGGTGCAGCCGGGGGTGGCGATGATCTGCGGAACGCGCACCGCCCATGGCAGGTAGGAGCGGGTGCCTTCGCTGGCCAGCCTGCGAACGTGTTCGTCGGTGGATCGGGTCCATTCTTCGGCGATGGACAGGGCGTTGTCCAGATCGTGCTTGAGTAGCAGCCGAATGGCAAATTCCGAGGTCAACCTCGGGGTGAGCGAAGCCAGCAGCGTCATGGCGTCGTTGAATGCCGCGGCGGTATTCTCCTGCACCGCCCGGGTTGCCAACGCGCTGGTCACCGGCCAGATCATCCAGCCGGTGAAGGCTGCGGATTGCTCGCTGGCTCCTCGAATGACCGTGGCCAGCTGGGAGTAGTCCTCGGGGAATTCAGCCAGGAGGGCGTCGCGCAAGGCATCGGCGCGTTCGCGCAGGCTCAGCGGTGCCAGCGCGGCACTGGCTGCCGGCAGGAATTGCAATGGGTGCTCGGGGACGACGGCCTGGATCTCGTGGACGAGCTGCTCGGCGACGTCGGTACCGATGAGTTGATCAGCGAAAGGCATAGTGCCATTGTTTACCGCATCGCCGGGATCTGTGAATTCCGCGGGCGGAGATCCAGCAGAGTTCGCTGGGATGGATGCCCAAAAAGCCTGCGAGGGCCACCCGGATGGGAGGCCCTCGCGGGAAGCTTCAAGGAGCCAACCGGGGGTTAGCTTTGGGGGAGGATCTGGAAGCTGACGGCGCCTTGTTCGTCTACGGCGGCGTCGAGCACCTTGTCGTCGAGCTCATCGGTGATCAGCTCGTCGAGGTAGACAGGGCTGCCTTCGCCGCGAACTACCACGTCGGCTGGTTCCGGTGCGGGAACGATCTGCACCGCGAAGGCTGCTTCGTTCGGCGCTCCGGCACCTTCGGACTGATGGATTCGGAGTCCGGCATCGGCTGCCTCGGACTGGTTGGTGACGATCGCGGTAACGATCGTGTCTGCCTGGTCGGTCAGTGTGAGCACGAGGCTCTCCTTCCGGTTGCGGACATGCCAAGATCAGGGCACGTGGGTGCCACCATTCCAAAAACAAGGACGAATCTCAACCTCGCTTAACACCGGCGAAATACGCATACGCATGACCGGGGCTCTCTAGTACCCTCCTCCTTGAAAAGGCCGCGCAGGCTCCTAGCCGAATGCGAGATAGGGAGCGGACTTAGCAGGCTCGCGCACCGTGAAGCGCAGTTTCAGGCCGCTCTGGTTGATCAGTCGCAGCTGATGCGCGTAGGGCTCGCTGACGACGTAGACGGTGTCGCTCAGCTGCCATTGTTCGCTGAACCATTGGCGCAGTGCACCCAAAAGCCTTTCATCGAGTCCGGAGCCCAGCCGCGATTCACGAACCCAGAAATAGATGACAGCTTGCAGGTCAGCCCATTTCCCGGGGCCCACGGCGCTCACCGTGGATTTCGCTAAGAACGCGGCGCCGGGCGGGTAGACGTACACGCAGCCCAGGCATTCGGTTTCGGCGGGATCGAGCATCGTGTAGGTGTAGGCCCGGCGTTCGTGATGATAGCGCTCATGATCGATGAGGTCTTGGCGGTTTTCCTCCACGGTGAAGTCATCGGCCGGCCATGAATCCTGCTCCCAGAGCCGTAAGGACTCACGGGTTTCCATCACCGCCGCATAATCCAAGGCGGCATCGTCGGCGGTGAGCGGGCGCAGCAGGAATTCCTTGTTGCGCAACTCGACGGGAATTGGTGCGTTCGGATCGGTGATCAGCACGGGCGGCTCCTGACGACGTTTCGTCAACCCAGCATAGAACCCTCGACGGAATTCTGCGGCGCAAATTCGGGTGCGGTGCGCTAGCGTAAAACCATGAGCGAAATTGCCGGACTCGAAGAACTATTAGCCGCACTGAACGCGGGGCAGAGCATCATCGGAGGATCCGAACATCACCTGGCCATGCACGCCGCCAGCCAGGAGGCGTTGCGCATCGCCGCGGAACTGAATGGAAGCTACCACACGCCCGCGGAGGTCCGTGAGCTGATCAGCGAGCTGACCGGGACAAAGGTGCCGGAAACCTTCGCGCTGTTTCCGCCATTTACCGCCGACTTCGGCAAGAATATCCACTTCGGCGAGAACGTGTTCGTCAACAGCGGCGCCAGATTCCAAGACCAGGGTGGGATTGAGATCGGCGCTGGATCGCTGATCGGACACAACGCGGTGATCACCACGTTGAACCGTGACATCGTGCCGAGTCGACGCGCGGATATGCACCCGGCGCGAGTGGTGATTGGCAAGGGAGTCTGGTTTGGCGCGAATGTGACGGTGCTGCCCGGGGTGCGCATTGGCGATGGCGCGGTGGTAGGTGCCGGAGCGGTGGTGACCAAGGATGTACCGGCCGGGGTCATCGTCGTGGGGGTACCTGCCAAGCAGGTGGGCACCGTTCCGCAGGAGTAGCCGATCGCTGGGTTCAGTGGCCGTCACCGGTTGCCGCACGGTTGTATTCCAGAGCTGTGCGCATCCAGTAGGCCAAAGCTGCATCCTTCTCGATACTCGAGGCGACGACCTGGATCCAGCCCGGCCCCATGCGCCGCCCGGTGTCCATTTCCGCGTGGGCGGCTCCGGGGCGCAGCAACAGCTCGGCGTGATTCGCCGGCGCAACATGAACCAATAACGCCCCGTCCTTGAGCGCGACGACCAGTAGTTTCTCATTGACCATAAACGAGTAGCCACCGAACATCGATACCTCGCGCAGGACCGGCTCGCCGGCTAATTTCTCGCGAATGCGCTCGATGAGTATTTGTTGGGTCCCTTTGATCATCTTCAGCCTCGCTTAGCGGGTTTCGGTGCGAACGTGGGACAGCCGGTCAAAATTCGGCGCACTGTCTCTGATCGGGCCATTGGAGCGGGTAAGCCACTCGCAAGCTCGGCATTGCGCGGAGGCCAGACTCCGTGGTTGCCCCGTGCTGGACACTTCGAGCTCTAGAAGGTGAGTTTCGTGCGGAGGCCGCGGGCCACGAAGAAGAGGATCACTGCCTGCGCGGCAAGCAGGAACGCACCGGAGCTGACACTGTCCCAACTCATCGCCAAACCCGACTGCAGGGTTCCGATGCCGCTGGCGACGGGGTAGAACAGCGGCCAGAGGATCGCGAGGTTGCGCACCCAGGCAAAGACTATGGCGAAGGCAAGAGCGAACAGTCCGAAGCTCAGCGCCACCGGCAGCGGAACAGATCCCACATGCTGCAGGGCGAAACCCAGCCCGGTGAGCAGGATTGCAGGCAGCCAGCCGAAGGCGCGTTCCCAACGTAGATAGAGCCATCCGAAGACGAAGAATGGCTCCCAAAACACCAATAGGTTGGCAAGCAGGTGGGGCAGGAGCTCGACCTGCTGCGCGGCGGCCGTGATGATGAGCTGATAGGCGGAGCCGGCCCCTAAAACCGCGGAGATGATGAGGGACCAAATCAGGAATCGGCGGGTTATGCCGAGCCCGGCCCAGCCTTCCCGGCGCTGCCTGAGCACAGTATGCGCCGGAATGAATGTGCCGACAAGCAGGATGCCGACAATCAAGAACCAGCCACTGAAAGCGCTGCCAGCCCAGTAGAAGCCCCAGAACGCCAACAGCGTGCCCAAAGCAATGACGGTGTCGCGGCCTGGATCCCAAGCGAGGATCTTGCGCTTGGCCCGCGGCGGTGAATCCGATGCGGTGGAATCGGCGGTCGGGATGTTGGAACTCGACATGCTCGTATCCTCAAGGTGCGGCGAGTTGAGCCGGTTCGGAGTCCGAATCGTGGCCCGGTGGCTCTTAGCCTAATTCTGTTGCCGGTGGCTGGCTAGGGATGGCTGCCGAACCGCTAGTATCCGTCCTCGAGCCTGAGGCGGGATCCACCGATGGTTCAGGCTAGCGGGTTGTGCTTGTCCCGCGTTCTGCAGATGCCAGATCAGGCGGTGAGGGGTCGCGAAGTAGTCGGTGCGCGCGTAGCATCTGAAGCATTAGATCGCGCCGCGAAATGGAGGAGCTATGTCCGTGCCGCGCATTCCACCGCCGGTATTAGCGCTTGGTGCCGGAGCGCTGCAGGTGCTTCTGTCGCACAGCCGCCACAGCTCGCCCGGCTCACGATTCCTCGCGGGATTACTCGTGCCGATCTGCCTGGCCCTGGATTTTTCCAGCATCCGGGCATTTGGCCGTCAGCAAACGACCATCAACCCGATCCGGTTGGATTCGGTGAGCGAGCTGGTAACGGACTCGGCGAACGCCCTGACCCGCAATCCGATGTATCTGAGCTTGGCCGGATTGCTCATAGCGCATGCCCTGTGGCGGCGCAGCGCGCTGGCCTTGCTTCCGGCCGCGGGATTTGTGCTGCTGCTGGACAAGGTGCAGATTCCTGCCGAAGAAGCGGCCCTCGCAAAGGCCTTCGGCCAGCGTTATGGCCAATACCAGCGTCAGGTCCCGCGGTGGATTTCGGGGCGCACTATCCAGCGGCTCATGGCAGGATAGGCTGAGCCCATGTACCTGGAAAACATCGTTTTTGATTCGGTCGATCCACAACGTCTCGGTCGCTTCTGGCAAGATCTGCTCGGCTGCGAATTTTTGAGTGAGGACTCCAGCGGATTCGAAACGCGTCTTCAGATCCCCGACGGGCCAGCCCTGGACCTGTGCTTTCAACGAGTTCCCGAAGCGCCACGCGATCCGGTCCGGCTGCATCTGGACCTGCTCGGAGGCGAGGAGCAAGACGAGGTGGTCGCTCACGCGCTCGCGTTGGGCGCACGGCCCAAGGACATCGGGCAGCGCGACGTTCCCTGGGTGGTGCTCGGAGATCCGGAAGGCAACGCCTTCTGCGTGATGGAGGGCCGCGCGAGCTATAGCAATACCGGTCCCATCGCGGGTCTGCCCTTGGACTCTGCCGACGTGTTCCGCGATGCCGCCTTCTGGGCCTGGCTCACCGGATGGGAGCAGACAGCCCTTGGCCGGCCCGGAACGCTGCGCCATCCAAGCCATCGCGGGCCGGTGCTGGAAGTGTGCGCCGAACCGGAAGCCAAGGGGCAGGAAAAGAATCGTGTGCACCTGGACATCCGTCTGGAAGCCTCGGATGATGCCGACGCGATCGCAAAAGAGATCGTTCGCCGCGGTGGCACGGAACTGCATCCGAACTGGGGCGAATTGCCTTGGCGCGTCTATCAGGACCCGTCGGGCAACGAATTCTGCGTCCTGCCAGCTCCGGGAAACGAACTATGAGCCAGGAGCTCGAAGCAGACGCTTGCTTCGCCGATGCGCGTCTGGCCGAACTCTATGACCCGCTTGATCCCGACCGCAGCGACCTGGAGCCCTATGCGCAGATCATCGATTCGGTAGGTGCACGCAAGATCTTGGACGTGGGATGCGGAACCGGAACCTTCGCCTGCCTGCTGGCCGCGCGCGGACTGCAGGTCACCGGGGTCGATCCTGCGCGCGCCAGTCTGGCGGTGGCCGGCGCCAAGCTGCAGGCAGCGGGGGTGCAATGGATCCATGGGACGGTGGAAGACGTGCCGACAGGGGATTTTGACGCGGCGGTGATGACCGCAAACGTCGCGATGGTCTTCACCGACGACGCGCAGTGGCAGCGGACCCTTGAGCGCATCGCGCAGCTGCTGAAACCTGGTGGGCGGCTGATTTTCGAGGCGCGCCGGCCCGAGGCTCGTGCCTGGCTGAGTTGGACGCCGGAGCTGACCCGCGAAAGAACCGTGATCGACCAACTGGGGCCGGTCACCACCTGGATTGAAGTGCTGGACTATGCCGATGAGCTGCTCAGCTTCCGTGAAACCTTTCACTTCGAGCAGGACGGCAGCGAGCTGGTTTCGCATTCCACCTTGCGCTATCGCACCCGCGAGGAGCTGACACGCTCCCTGGAAACTGCGGGGTTCATGGTGCAGTCGGTGCAGGAGGCCCCCGACAGGCCCGGGCGGCAGTTCGTCTTCATTGCCCGGCACGGCACGAGCGATTAGTCTCGACTCCATCGGCGTCAATCAGCAAAGGCAAGGAATCATCGTGAGAGAGCAACAGCCGGCCCAACCGCTGCCCGAGGGCATCGCCGCGGTCCACGGCACCGGATTTCCGGTAGTCCTGGTGCACGGCAACGGGGTGGACCACCGGATCCTCTTCGCGCTTGACGAGCAATTGGAAGCCGCGGGCAACCTGCAGCGCATCTACATCGACCTGCCCGGATTCGGCGGGACTCCAGCGTTGGAGGGCCGCGCGGGTCTGCCCGAATTCGCCGCCTGGCTCGAGAGCCTGTTGCAGAGCCACTTGGGGGCACGGCCATTCGCCCTGATCGGCAATTCCCTCGGCGGTCTGCTGGCTCAGGAGATGGCTGACCGCTTTGAATCCCAGGTGCGCGGCATGGTGCTGCTGGCGCCGGTGACCCGCCCGGTGGCCGAGGAACGCACCGTGCCAGCGCGCAGCGTAGTGCACGAGGACGAACTGCTGCTCGAAGAGCTGGGTCCGGTCAATGCGGGGCACTATGCGCAGATGTCGGTGATCCAGACCCGTGCGAATTGGGAACAATTCGAGCGCCATGTGCTTCCGGGGGTGCTCGCCGCTGACCTGCGAGCCATGGCGCACCTTTCCACCCGCTACTTCCTGGAGACGCTGCCGGTGGACCGCGAACGGATCTCGCAGATTCCGGTGCTCATCGCCTGCGGGCGGCAAGACCATATTGTCGGGTTCGAGGATGCCAAGGCGCTGCTGGTCCGCTATCCCAATGCATCATTTCTCGAATTGGACCGTGCCGGGCACAACGCGCATATTGACCAGCCAGAGATTTTCGCCCAGGCACTGGCGCGCTGGACCGCGACGCTGAAGACCAATGATTAGCGCTCGCCGGTTTCCACGCTGCGCCCCGCAATGACTTGCCGCCGCTTCCGGGAGTTATGATTCGTTGCCTCAGATGAAAATCTCCGGGTGTGATTCTTAACTTTATTTGGCGGTTAAGTTGCAGCTTTAAATGGCGGTTCGTACAGTCCCAGTAGGGGAACCCTCTACTGGGCAGGACTGCTGAGCATGACTTGCATAGTCAATTCTGGCCGCAACCTTAACTTTTCGACATTTATGATTTCGCCCGGTTAGGCGAAGCAAAAAAGCGACCTATGCAGAATTCAGCTAATGCTGTAACTCCAGCCCCAACCAATGCATAGATAAAGAAAAAAGGGACTGTCAAAACAAGCCAGCCCAGCAGAAGTTCATTCGTAGCAGGCAAGTCCGTACCGTCCAGAAAATTCCAGCAAAGCTCGAAAATGCTAAGTCCGATGAATAACAGTGATGTTTCGCGAAGCAGTGATTTCTTCCTCGTGATCCAAGTAGGAAGAATCGCGCAGAAGAGAGTCGATGCGATTACGAGTGAGCTTACCCAAATAGCCCATTCCAGGCTGCCAATGCGGTTGCCAGATACTACTACTGGTACAAAAAACAGTAGAACTGTTAAAATTGCTGTAGTCACCCACGCAAATAAACGTGTACCCAAATTCGATGTCTTCGAATTGGCTCCAATTTCCGCACGGTTCATGTTCAACGGTTTCATTTCAAGTCATTGTATAGCTCATAGATCAACCAGAACAGCGGTCCTGCAATAGTCAGCAGGAGTCCCAACGTCATGTAAACAGTGTTCATGGAAGCTTTCACGATTCATTTGAACGCAGCAACGCTAAATTCTCAGACGCCCGTATGCCGAACGTTCTACGGCACAGCGAGCTTCGGTCGTTAAACGGAGTCCGGTATTAACGGAGAAAACTGACCATAGGTTCAGAAATTTCATTCCAGGAATCAACGAGAACAAAGCAGTAGGCTACGAAGATGACAACTAACAACACTCGGGTTAGAGCAGCTACAGAGGCGGACGCAGCTAGCCTTTACGAGCTGACGAACATGTTTACACCGGGGCTGGAAACAAGTTTTCAGGAATTCGAAGTTCACTTGCGTGCCCTGCTACAGGACCCAAATTGGTTCGTGGCTGTTGCTATTGAACACAACTCTCCAACCGGATATGTCGCAGCTCAAGACTACGGACGTGCGCTACGAGGTTCGTTTTCGGTTGGACGAATACATGACCTGTTTGTCACTCAGAGTGCCCGCCGGAGTGGAACCGGTCGTTCACTTGTGGAATCAGCCTTCGCATGGGCAAAAGAATGTCCTTCTCCAATGATTTTGGATTGGCAGGCAACGCCTCAGTCTGTCTCCTTCTATGAATCATTGGGATTCGAAGCTGATTTCGTCGGAGATTTCCCGGAATGCCCTGGATTCACTCTCGACCTACGTGTGGGCAGCGTAAGATAACCACAAGCTCTCTAGCAAGTAGGCCTTGGAACCTACTTGTCCCGCAGGCCGATCGACTATAAGCCTGCCCGTTGGAGGAACTCTATGCGGGACGACATTGCGCTTTCGTGTGTAACCGCTGCAGCGCGTCGACTTCTCCGAAGGGGATTCGATGGAGATAGAGCGGGGATTATGCTTGTCCATAGCCCGAGGTACTACTGTCGGTCACCGATTCGGAGCTTGGTTGTATCTATGAAAATTGACTGGCTCAATTTGGTAGGCCAATTTACTAACTATTGCTTCCCACTAGCTGTCGAGTTAGACTCCGAACCATAAAGAATATGGTTCGAGAATTCCCCAGGCTATGCATTGTTGGGAGCACAGACAGATGAAGGACCTAACTAAGATCTCCGCACTAGTGGTCCTACTGGCTGCTCTCGGTTTGCTGGTTTTCGCAAATTGGTTACCGGCATTGATGTTCCTACCAGTGGCCGGAGGGCTGTTTATGTTAGATCCAGCTATGTTCAGTTCTAAAAAACCACATCACGACCAGCGCCATTCGCTAGGGCTCAAGGGCAACTATCACGAGTAGACATCATGAGGCAGAAGGGTTTGAGCCATACTTTCTGTCGATCGGAAGTCATAGCTAAGAGTTACCTCGGATGGTGAAGTGTGCAGTTCCATGGGAATTTGGAACTGCATGTTCTGTTTAATTGGTCGTTTTGAAATGGCTGACATGCTTACCAGGACTCCGGCGTGTGGCTGTTATTTAATCCGGCGTTAGCTGCAGTTATGGATGGCTGTTTTGTTTCCCATAAGTGGAACGTTCTACGGGACGATACAATCGAAACAGCAAAGGGGCAGGTCACATCCAAGATCGGTACCTTTCAGTATCGCGTATTTCAGCCGCCCTGAGCGCGATGCCGGTGAATCTTGATGTACACCTTATTCAGACACGAAAGCACGATATGTACTACAGACTTCTCAGTTACCTTATTCCGTTCTTCCTCATTGGTGTTGTGCTCATTGCGGTAGTCCTCATCATCACTAATTGGAAGCGGGTCAAGTCAGGACAAACACAGCTCTCAAAATTGTTCCTACTCTGGATACTCCTCGGGTGGGTTCTTGGCACAGGTTTGATTACTCTGATGCCTGCATCGTTTGGCAATGAACCTAAAAGCACTCTGTCACTAGTGCCTTTCCAAGAGCTCATTTTGAATGGGCCCGGAATTGGCTACGCAGTTATCAAAGAAGGCCTCGCGAACATCTTATTGTTTGCGGTCGGCGGAGCGATCTACATGCTCGCGCTGAAGCCTACGGTGGGATGTGCCGTTCTCCATCTTGGCTTATTCGCAGTACTCGTTGAAACGGGGCAGTTTACCCTAGGAATTGACAGAATTAGTAGCGTCGACGATGTCATTTGGGCCGTTCTGGGCGCCGTGATTGGGGCTATGACTTTACGAGGTTGGGTCAAGCAGAAAATACGAAGCACGGCAGCTCAAGTAGCGAGCTGAAATTCATCATTTTTGATGGACATCATTCGCTGTCCCTAAGTCGATCTCTCACCGGTGTCATTTGAACAAGCGGACTGCACTGAATATCAGAAGTCGAATGCATTGCGATTACGTGACCGCACGGGAACCCTCTACGGGACACCGAGCCTTAGATCAGTGTTCCCCGATATGAATCGTTCAAGTCAATCGTTCATCGTGCGATTATTTTGTAACCGCTCGCTCAGTCACCCGAGGAATAGTGAAATTGTTCCCCTACGACCAAGAAGGCAATTGCGATGATGCACGCATAACACTCATCACCAATCTGCATCGCTGACCAACTGGTAAACGTGTCAATGATAGCTAAGATAACGAGCGCAATGCCGAGAACCTTCAACATGCCGGATTCCACTTCCCCAACCTGTTCACCTGGAACTAAGACAAACAGGGGTTAAGGATAATTCTTGAGGCAGGTCAACAAAGTAAAATGGCTGGCACAGGTACGTATGAAAGGCTACTTCGATCCTGTCCCGCAACCTCTGGATAGGCAGCGACGCTAAGCTACGTAAGACTGGCTCATGGCCGGAATTGCGGTCACGGCAGAGACCAACGCGAGTACACCAATCCCATACCCGATTACCAATGCGACGATCGCCAGCCAGCGCCCCTGCCCACCGGATTGCGCAATCTGGTTCAACGCAATATGCCCAGCACCGACCGCGAAGATCGCCAATCCTGAAAGTCCAAAGAACCGAAGGCCTACGAGAGCCACCACGGCCAACACTAAGGACGCCACCGATAGCTTGTTTAGACTCTCCACCTCTGCATGAAGCGCTTCCTCATCGGTAGGCATTATGTTCCTCCGTGTCTCCGTATTCGGTTCGTGTTTATGCATGAGCCTAGCGCGAAGTACCGTAAGCGGAAGACTTTCAATAGGGCAGGTATACCCGGAACAAGTTAGAAGTAGCCCTAGCAAGTGTACTAATCATATGACACACTATGTGTCACACCATTGGTACACTTTCGGAGGGAAAATCCAATGATCATGTTTCTGTACACGTTCGGACCTACTGTTGTCGCTCTGCTTATTGCGTTAGGCATGGCTTTTTCTGGTCGGAGAACGCGCCTGACCCTGCCAAAGGTCGTAAGTCGATGCACTATGGTCGGGATGGTTCTCGCGCTTGGAAGCCTGATCGCATTAACAATTTGGCCCTTTTACCTATGGTCGTTTCCAAACTTCAATGAAGACTCATTCCTAATACCGCAGTTGGTTCGTTATCTAGCCCCACTGCTGTTGACTGTTGTTGCGCTGATCTTCATGGTTTTCCCTGTGCCTATATCCGGCCCAAGTGGCTCCGCCGCGCTCACCCCGCGAACTTCCATGACTTTCACTTCTCGTGCCAGACTTGCTTGCACGGCAGGTGTAACGGCTGGCGCACTCGTAATCGCAATTTTCGCTGGACTAGCTTCGCGCCCTGACGAACAAGGTAGATATGTGATGTACACGGTCCGCCCTTCCTCAGACGCAAGCGCAAGCACCACTATTTACGGCTGGTGGTTTTCGGTGCCCTGCTTAGTCTTGATCGGAATAATTTCCGTGATTATTCTGATCGCCCTTACTGTGATTTCACGTCCAGCATTAGCCCACGACCCACAGCGGGATGCAGGCTTAAGGGCTGTACGCATTAGCAACATCTTGTCGGTCGCCACAGGAGGGATACTTCTTCACCTCAGCGTTACTCTGCGAACCCTCTCCAGTACTGCCGAACTCAGCTACTCTCAAACAGGCTGGTCGGAATTCGGCACCTCCTTCGCAGCACTTGGGCCCGCACTGCAGGTAGCTGCGTTCCTCTCGCTGACCGTTGGCATGGTGCTGTGGTGGTCCGTTCTACTGATAGCATTCCCCTCGCGTGCACGCGAAACCAGCAAGGTAGCACAGGCATGATCATCACTCTCACTGAATCTGGCACCCCACTTGTCGATCAGATTCAGGACCAAATTCTTGGCCTTATCACCTCTGGTCTGCTTGCTGCAGACCAGAAGCTCCCTTCCGTCCGGCAACTGGCCAGCGACTTAGGTGTAGCACCCGGCACGGTCGCCAAAGCTTATTCCGCCCTTGAGCGCGAAGGCTTCCTCGTCACCCGTACCGGAAGTGGAACACGAGTCAGCGTAAAGGCCTCAGCCACACCTAGCGCAGTTCTCGCGGCAGCTACGCACCTTGTCAAGGCGAGCAAAAGTGAAACTGTTGATCTAGATGAAACTATCCGGATTTTACGCGCTCTATGGTCCGAATCTTGACTCGAATTCTGCGCGGAGCCTAACAACCACGAATGGTTAGTTTGGTCATTCTGGCACCGGACCTGGTTGTCCGTTACCCAGTCTCGTAAGAGGACCATTTTCGATTCTCGCGACATTTAGTCACGCGGATGCGCTCAACGTTCATGGGCCTCGAAAATCCGCCGCGTAAGCCGAACCACAACGGGAAAAGACGGATACCCGTTTCCCCTCCATGGACAGGCCTCGCGGCGGGAGGGAGAGTAGACGCCAACCAGGCGTGTGCAGATGGCGAACTGGGCATCTGGTTCGGGCAAACATAGAATGCCCTGTTGGAGGAACACCAGGTATGCGATACTTCGGGAAGCAGCGGTTCCAACTGATCGACTTGTCCTCATTCGGGCTGATTCGCATGGAGGTTTGACGTGGAGCACCCGTATTCAGGACGACGTTTCTTGATCGGAGCACTAGCTTGCTCGGTCCTTTTGTTGAGCGGCTGTGGTGCTTCCGCACCCGACGTCGGTGGCGCCGGACCACAAACTCCGAAGGCGAGTGACAGGGGAGCTATAACGCCGGAGGCGGGTGAGATCGCAACGTGGGCGCTACGCAACTCGTCGGAGGTCACATCTAATTCCACCATGCTCCAGCTGGGCGTGACCCGGCTGGATTGTGCGGGAGGCGTCACCGGGGCTGTGCTTGATCCGCTGGTGAAGTCCGAACAGGATCGGATCGTGATCCGGGCCGATGTCGAGGCTTTGCCACCAGGTGCGCACGACTGCCAGGAAAACAACGCGGTGCCAGTGACCGTCCATTTGGATCAACCGGTCGGGAAACGCGAGCTCGTCGATGCAGCATGTTTGGAAGGCCGTGCAATCGACACGGCGGCCTGCACGAATAACGGTGTCCGTTGGCGCCCGTGATCCCCAATGTCGTTCCTGTTCCAAGCATTATTGGAGACGGTGATCGTCTGCTGAGGGGCAACAAACAGATGTCCTTTGGAGAATCTTCTGCGGGACACAATTTAGGTTGCTGAAATAATTGGGCCGGCAGGTCTACGAAGCCAAACTGTCGTGAATCCCTCTGCCATGTCTTCTTCGAAATCGAACTCGAAGCCACGTCGTTCATAAAATATCTGGGCAGCAGAGTTTCCTTTCACAAATTCGATCCTTACATCATAGGCTGGGCCAATAGCAGTAAAGGCTACGTCCATAAGAGCAGTGCCAATACCGCGTCCGTGGGCTTCGGGCACGACATAAATTTTCCAGATCACAGGTTCGCCCTCAAACAACCCGAAGGTTAGCGTGCCAACTGCCTGACCATCCTGAAAAGCAATGAACGTCGTGTCATCCGTGATGGATGCGCTCACCGAGCCGTGAGACCACCATGTATTGAGATTTTCCATGACGAAATCCGGACTGGTGAAACTCAGATACGTAGCTGGCCACGTAACGAGCCCAATTGACCGAATGGCTTGCACATCATCAAGGTTCGCAACGCGAATCGAAAGGTCTTCCATGCCCCGAATCTACAGGTGGGTCGATAGATTATTGGGCTTTTCAAAGAAACTTGAATGCTTCTACTTGTTATTTCGCTTTATAGCGATTGCGCTGACAGCCCGATGTCGTCTGCGTTGCGCGCCCGCAAGCGGAACGCTGAGCGGGCGCTATAGTGGTCTGAACGTGTTTTGTTTGCCATAGGTCAGTATGACTGTGAAGTCATTGCCGGAAGTAGGGGTCCTCGGCCGAGGGTGAGCCCTCCTGTGTTGGTTCCCACCCGCGCAGCCGAGCCATACCGGTACCGCCTTCGTAGCTGTACTCGACCCAGATCACGACGTAGCGACCGCGCCGGTTAGCTTCTGCCCATGCAAGCACGTCGTCTATGCTTTCCGCATTGTCCAGACGGTTCTCGTCGTTGGCGCGGGTTTCGTCCCAGAAATCCACCCGATATACGGGGTGGTGCTCTTCCTCGTTGACATATCGTGGGTCAACACCAGTAACCTTCATGTTTTTCGTGCCCATGAGCGCACTCTACGTGCGTGGCCCGGCATTCATCAGAGACCCACGCACTTTAATTGAGGAACCTTAGCTGGGACGGAGCGGGCGGTAGTGAGATGGGGCTTTCAGCTGGACCGCTATGGTTAGCCCCAATGCCGTTTACTTAGCACTCTGATGTGTTGAACTTTTCTCATGGCACGGAGCGGATGGGCGAAACCCGAAAGACCAGAACGACTTTCAGACCACGTCTCTTTAGGCGTCCTCGCGAAGGTTTTCCCGCCGTCACTGGTTAACGAGGTGAACACCAAAGTGGGTGCCGGCGAGCAGCGCTCACGCCTGCTGCCCTCGTGGATGATGGTGTACTACGTGATGGCTCTGGCCATGCATGCCGCGGCCTCCTACGAGGAAGTCATGCGCAGCCTGCTCGGTGGGCTTCAGCGGATTTCGCACCGAACCAGCCAATGGACCATGCCCACCAAAGCGGCAATTTTCAAGGCGCGAACCCGGCTGGGATCCGCAGTGATGATTGAGCTGTTCGGCCAGGTCGCTAAGCCTTTCGGCCCTCAAGCGCGGCGAGGATTCCTCGCCGGCTTGCGCCTGGTCAGCGTGGACGGGACCACGATGGATATCGCAGACACTCCCGCAAACGAGCAGGCCTATGGGCGGCCGGGAACGAGCACCAGCTTCAAAAGCGCCTACCCGCAAGCGCGGATCCTTGGGCTGGTGGAGTGCGGCACGCCCGCCATCATCGGCGCGGTGACCGGCTCCTATTCCACGTCGGAAAACGACATGTTTCTGGGATTGCAGCACAAGCTTGATCCGAGCATGCTGTTGATGGCTGACCGCGGGTTCTTCAGCTACCGATCTTTCAAAGACAGTGCCGCAACCGGGGCGCAGCTGCTGTGGCGGGTGCGCGGGAACATGGTTCTTCCGGTGGTGGAGGAACTGGAGGACGGGTCGTATCTCTCAGCCGTATACGAGGGGACGAAGCAACGCCGGAACAGGGTGGATCCGGTGCCGGTGCGCGTGGTCGAGTACTCGGTCAGCAATGGTGCGGATACCAGTGACTTCCGGTTGCTCACCACGCTGCTGGATCCCGGTGTAGTGAGTGCTCAGGAGCTTGCCGAGGCCTACGCGAAGCGGTGGGAAATCGAATTGTGCTTCAAAGAAATGAAAACCCATCAGCGAGGCTTTTCGGTGGTGTTGCGTTCGAAAACTCCCGAGGGAGTGTTGCAGGAAATCTATGGATATCTTTGTACTCACTACGGGTTGCGCACGTTGATTGGCGAGGTTGCTCTGGAGTTCGGTGAGGATCCTCTGCGGGTTTCCTTCACTCGTACGTTACGGGCTGCGCGGCGTTCCATGGCCGGGCAGCCCGGTTTTTCCCCCTGAAAATCTGCGGCAGCTGTTCGTCGTGTTCTGTTCGGAGCTGCTGTATGAGCTATTGCCGGAGCGGCGGGACCGGGTGTGTCCGCGGGTGGTGAAGCGGAAGATGTCTAATTGGTTGTTGAAGCAAGTCCCGAAAGATGTTAAGTAAATAGCATTGGGGCTAGCATGTCAGGTCTACCCGATCCTTAAAGCAGAACACTACTCTGGGACAGCGGAAGGTATGTGCCGATGTGCGTGGAGCTGAAAAGAAAATCAAGAAAGTTCTCGAATTAATGGAACCTTCGATGGTGAGCGGACATTACCTAGTATGAGCAGCTTTGAGTTGGGTAGTGATAGTGCACTACTAGAAGCGGCCCGAGGAGGGCATGGCGAGAGTTTCGCAGTTCTCTTTGAGCGCCATAAGGCACGGGTCTTCAGGCATGTTGTCCACGTGGTTCGCAATCCGGATACAGCCGATGAAATCACCGCCATGGTCTTTTACGAAGCCTGGCGCCGGAATCGGTCAATACGCATCGTTGATGGATCCATCATCGCTTGGCTCCTGATTACGGCGAACTACACCATCAAGAATGTGTCGCGGCAGCAACGTCGCCATGCGGTTTTTCTGGCTCATCTGCCTGAGCCTGAACTTGCTGGCGATATCGCGCAGGACGTTGTCGACGCTGATTACTTAGAAGGTGAGAAGACTATGGTTCAGGTGGCTTTCGAGCTTTTGAAACCCGTGCACCGAAACGTTCTCACGCTTTGTGTACTCGAGGATATTAGTGTCAAGGATGCTGCAACGGCTCTCCGGGTTTCTGAGGGAACTATTAAGTCCCGACTCTCTCGAGCTAAGCAAAACTTACGGAAGCACTACGGTTCTGTCGCAGACAGCACCGTACAAGAACGACACTCCACGTTGTCCGAACGGAGAGCACAATGACCTTCAGGTCCATGGATCCCAGACGATCCCAAGAAGTCCACCATCAGCTCGTTCACATGGTCCAAGCTGATGCTGGGAAGCAACCGACTAAGAAGCATCAAGCACTCAAGCGCACCTCATGGGCTGTGTCGGGAATCGCGGCTGTCGCTATCGCAGCAACAGCGGTGCAGCTGAATGCCACAGTTGCCCAGGCCAAGGAAACACTGAATCAGCTGGCTGCGATTCCAATGACGTACGCAGCGCAGGATCAACCTGACTCCGGTGAATACTTGAAAATCTCCCATCACACGTGGGGCGACCAGTGTACTTTCAATCTGGTTACTAGTGAAGAATCATGCGACAGTGAGGCTAGGAACTCCGGAATCCTTTACGTTCCCGGTGACCCATCAAGGGAATGGGTGCTCGTGAACGAAAACGAGAAGTATCCGCTATCCAACGGATACAGCCGGGCGAAGGATGGTAACTTCGATGGAATGCCACGCCCCAACTACCAGGATCTCTTCGACAATGCGTCGTCAGGCGAAGCCCTTTATATGTATGTGGATGAGACCTATTCGGGATCGTCAGGCTCGCGTGCTGAGAGCAATTTCGTACGGCTCACAGATGCTCTGCAATCCGGTTTCGTGCCTGCAGACAAGAGGCCTGCATTCTACGAGGCGCTGACCCACGTCTCGGGAGTGAGCGTCGAGCAAGGCGTGGAAACCCATGATGGGGAAATCGGCATCGCGATTGGTCGGACTGAGTTGCTGAGGCACGGAATACGACAAGAGATCATTGTTTCGTCTGAGACGGGTGACGTGATTGGCGGACGAAGTTTTTCCACCACGTCGTTTGCCGGCTTTGGAAAAAATGAGATGGTAAGCACCTCTGTGATTGAAAGTGAGGTCGTTATCTCCGCGCCGTAATTCTTGATCAACGTTCAGCGCAAACATCCTTTAATTTGCAGAATTTAGAGGATGTTTGCGCTGATAGTAATGCATAAGATCGTACATCTTATCGCGATTGAATGTTGTGAATATATGTATGCTTCAAGAGAGGGTTTCTGATTTAAATTAAAGAACTGCCCTCGACCTATTATCAGGGCGAGGGTAGTTTCTCTAGTTCCAGCTGATGGACGATGTTAGATCGTTCATCGCAGAGCCGACGTACGGTGAGTTCACATAGTAGCCATACGAGGCACCACCGAATGATCCATTTTCATAGATCTTGGTGGCGCACTGCCCGTAAGACTTGAAGGAGCTGACTACATCGTTCCAGCCGGTCGGCATCACAGAACGCGAGTAGTCAACATCTGAATTCGTATCACAGTCCGTTGAACCAGTGAATTGCAACGAACTCCCTTGATAATCAGCCTTGGTGTAAATCGTACCCAAGATGTATGTTGCGGCCGGGCTTGTCCGCCTTATGGGAAGCGCCCCAATGCTGGGGCACACGTTGAGGTAGGCCGCTTCAAAAAATGAGGCGGCACCCCGGTGGGTTGGCCTCAGCGCGGGTCAGGAAACCTAACTCGTGAAATGCGGTGTTATGCGGTGTATTGCTGAATCAATGCCGGGATGGCAGTTAACATCGAGAAGAGCGCGAAAGCGGCAATGGCGTATCCAATCACGAGCGCAACGATTGCCAGCCAGCGGCCGCGTCCGCCCCGCAAAGCGATCTGGCTCAGCGCGACATGACCTGCGCCCACTGCAAAGATTGCCAGACCTGAAGTGCCAAGGAACCACAGGCCCAAAATGGCTAAGGCCGCGAGGGCTAGGGCTACAACGGAGAACTTGTTCAGCGGTTCCGTATCAGTGTGTGACGATACTCTGTGCGTTGAGATGCGATTCCTCCATCGTTTGCTGTTATAACGGAGTCTAGATGCTGATGCCCTCGAAAGGCCAGAGAGGCAACTAGTAAGAGCGCTTCGCGAACTTCTGAACAACCGTATAAGCCCGGTAGGGTTCGTCCGGCGTGGCATTCCTGGCTGTTCCATATAGGGGCCGCAGGGGGAGCGCCCTACGGGACACGAATAGCGTACGAAACGAGGCCGGCAGAACTAGTTCTCAAGGCAGCCCTGCAGCGACGTGAGAGTAGTCGTTTTTGGGCAATCCTGGTGGACCCACTCCTTCGACCCATACCTGTCAAATTCACCATCGGTGAATACTTCTACCCCTGGCGTACCTGTCGAGGTGCGATAGAAGTCCACAATCGGATCTCCTTCGATGGTGAAAGAAACGACGGCGAGCTCAGCATCCAGACGGCCGATGGCGGAATCCATGCAGTCGACCGCATCAGAAGGAATCTGTTCGCCCTGAACGGGCGTCACCTGTCCACACGATTTTCGCCGTACATCGTCATGGAATCCATCTGGTGCTCGTTCTGACTGGCGAGCCGCTTTGAACAGGTCCTGAGGCAGCTTCTGATCTCCCGGAATCGATGCGACACACCCTGAAACTGCCATCGACCCAATGAGGATGGCGGTGAAGGCGATTCGATGTCTCATTTGCAGAGTCTCCCACATCGCCAGCGTCGGGGCACCCACCGTCATCAAGTCGTGATGCAGGCGAGCTACATGGCCCAAATTAGATAGTGCGTGGGCACCGTTAGAGGAACGCTCTGTGGGTCACCGTCATCTATTCCAGAGCTAGAATGAGGTCATCTGCGTGCAGCGATGCGTAACGGTTTGATATTTGGATCTTAAGGAATGCGGGTGATGTGTATGTTGATAGTGATTCGTGGAAATTCAGGCTCAGGGAAAAGCACGATCGCGCGCATGCTGCAAACCAAACTCGGGAAACTTACAGCGGTGCTTCAGCAGGACCACTTTCGCAGAGTTATTTACCATGAGCGAGAGCAGGAAAGCCTAGCTCACGCAGACCTACTCGAAATTGCTGCCATGCATTGTCTAAACCGTGGACACAACGTAATCCTGGAAGGGATCTTTAACGCCTCCAGATACGGGGGGATGTTAGAGCGCGTGGCAGCGCATACTGCTGATGCCAGATTTTATTCATTCGATCTCGCTTTCGAAGAGACTGTCAATCGACATTCGACGAGACCGCAAGCCACTGAATTCAGCGACAAAGATATGCGAGGTTGGTACCACGGATGGCAGCCTCTTCCGTTCGTATCAGAGATGCGAATTGTTGCTGATGAAACTCCCGAGCAAATCGTTGAACGTATTTTGCAGCGGCCCACCCGCTAGAAGAAACTTTTTACCTACTGGTGTCCCGTAAGCCGGTCGCTCGCCAGGACATTCGCGCTACTGACATAGCTTGCAATCGATTCCTATATTCACGGGCAAGGCGAGCGTCCCGTATGCCCCGCCCGGTGAAGGTGCCTTATGCGGACGACAAAAACGATCGTTTATGATCGTCTGATACAACTGCGGCTTTCCTAATCAATCGTGCATCCCGTGTTAGGAGGTATTCTAGGTTTTATTGGCTAGCTTCTTTAGTCAAGAGTTCTGCTCTTTCCAGTGATCAAATATCGAGCAAGTACTAGAATTCGAACTGATGCTATAGTCGCGAACTATCACATATTTACAAGATATGCTCAACATTCATCATGAAAGGGGCTTGTCATTGACTCATTCGTTCCAGTGGAATTTGTAAGATTCCGCACTGTTATTCTATTTTTCCTCGCCATCACAATGCCCCCGATCGGACTTCTTGTATCATTTTTGGTTTCACGAGATTTCAAGGATTCACTTCCCCGGAACTATCGTTTATCTGAGTTTGCGATGTTGATTTCATTGATCCTAATCCTTCCTGTAATCCTAGGAACCTTATTGGTACTCATTTTCTGACCCGTATATTTTAATGACCTTGAATAGTTCGCCTAGCTTTCCGCCTAAAAGTGTTCCGGCTCTTCTTTCAGAAAATAGCTCAGCATTCGCCAAGGCTATTTTCCATAAGTTCTCATGCTCACGAAGAGTCGCTTTCGGTCCAAGCATTTAGCCTTCCAAAGCAGGACAAGGTCGTTCCGTTTCACGCCCCGGCATCGGTCACTTCACCGGACGGGGCTAACGGAACGCTCGACTTTCCTGCGAATCCATAAAGCTTCTACCATCCAGGTCAGAACTCGGTGTATTTCGGTAGTCGAACTTCTAGAGAAACGTCAGTAAGGGGAACCTGCAGCGGGACGGTTCGGCTGCTCCATCGTGGTGCTAGGGGGTCTGCGTGGTTATCCCGGTACTTCTCGCCGCTCGCTGCGTTGAGGTTCTCTATTTCGAGCAGAAGTATGCTGATCTTGAGGCGTGGCATCGAATCCATATCTCGTGTCTCTTATTAGGAGCCCGGATGCAGAGCGAAGAACCAATTTCGGATGGAATTACGGTAAAGGTTCCAAGGCTGCGAGACGTCAGCGGCCGTGAAGCAATGTCGAGGCTATTTGCATTCCTCCGAGCCGTTGACGTCGACTGTGAACTGGATGCGTCCGGTACCACGATCAGCTATGGCCCCGAAGCCGAAGGACTTGAAGGCGAGTTCATTCAAAGCCTGATCAATATTTTCGACGCCAGGCTAAGAGCAGTGCACACGATCGAGGAAAGACTTGCGGCTGAAAAACTATTGAACGCCTGGAAGGGTGATTCCGCGTGAAGCTGTCGAAACTCGCACTGCGGTTGGTGCCGGATCGGCAAAGTTGAGTGCCAGGTAAGAAGCCCCTGCGGCGACCGTTCCGTTTCCGGAACCCTCTGCGGGAATACTGTGACAGGACCAGTGCTTTCTGGCATCACCCAACTGGCCAATCAAGTATTGCCGATGCAGACGGCCCAAATTTTTTTGTCAAGGGACATTGGTTTCTGCCTAGCGGCGGGCCTGAACTCATGAAATCAGCAAACGTAACTGTAGGAAATTAGGATCAAAGTCGGAACTAAGGTGCAGGCAAACGCACACGCCCATTTCAAGAAACGGTGCGAGCTCTCCTTGTCGACATAGTGCCTGTTCACTAGGATCCACAGAATGAGGCAAGCTAGCAGTATGGGGCTACAAATAACTAGCGCCGAGAGGAAGCCATCATCCTCGGTTGCATCCCCGACTGTTATCCCCAGGTGGGCCAGCGGCCACGTAGCCATGAGGAAATATATGATCCAATAGAAAACCACACCGGGTATCCCTAGCAGCACGTTTACTGCTGCTATCGACAAAAACGGGGCACCCTTGTTGCCAATTAATGTATGCACTAGTTACTCCGGAACAGGGCGTTGTAATTCTCGATGACGTTGTAGAGGCCCATCACTTGCTGGCGCCATAGCTCGGATTGGGTGCCGGGGAAAAGACATCGACTTCACGGTATTTGTGCATGGTCACGACACAAGTTTATCCATCGACGGATACTCCACACTCGCGTCACCGGCACTTCTGCCCGCAAGAATTTCCAGATCGCCGCAACGTCGATGCGATTCTCTTTCAAGGAACCCGCGCTGGGACGAAAAGTGCTCGCCCGTGCCCAATCCAACTACTCAATCTTAAACGCAATCGAGTAAGCCGCGCAGGAGCCAGATGTTCCGCAATCATCGAGAGGGCTTCCGGCTACGAGGACCGTGGCATCGCCCGGAGGGAGTGCGACGGGAACCATGATGTCAGCCGAGAAGGAACCGTCGGCGTTCACCCGGACGTATTGAGCCTTGAGATCCTGCATCCCAGGATTCTGATTCTCGGGAATCAGGTCAAGAATGTATGTTTTTCCCGCTGCATATCCTAGATCGCACGTGGCCGGTGGCGCGGACACCGTGAGCGTCGATCCTGCTTCAACGCCGGGCGAGGACACCGCCAACGGGGCGGGCAGGCACAAATCGTCGCGCGAACAACTCGACACGAGGCTCGATGCCAGAACCAAGGAAGCTGCACTGACGAACGTGGCAAACTTTTTCATCGAAGCCTCTCACTAGCACTCTTTTAGCCAGCTTAGGGCGTCTTGTCGTTCATGGACAGAACCACCCACCTGTTTTATTACGAATGCACCATGCCTTAGTCGCGGAACTGTTCCATGATGGACGGGTGCCCGAGCACCCATCCGCGTCCTCGGGCGGGACTCATGATTAGTCCAGTCCGCAGGGGGAACCTCTACTGGGACATGAACAGGGGGCAGCCGAGTGCTCCCAGTTTCGATGCGCGGCCGCTCAGCGCCGATAGAGTCGGATCAGACCAGTTTCTGTTCTAGATACCGGTCTTTCTCGTTGAATACCAAATGACCCTGCGCGCCGTTGACGATCGGTAGTTGCGGCGGAACGTGGCCGCATTCCACGTTGCCGATGATGGGCATGCCGAGTATTCCTAGGGCATCGAGGACGGCTTCGTTCTGTGTGAGCGTCGTAGAGTCAGGGGCACCTGTGCGTCCAACGAGGATGGCTTTGGCTCCGTCAAAGAATCCGGCCATGCGCATGCCGTGGAGATGACGGCAAATTGTCGTGGCCTCAACACTGGATGCTTCTACATAGATGATCAATGAACCACCTTGGCCTCTCCGCAATGCCTCGGTGTTGAGGCACGGGGTACCGGCGAGGTTGACCACGGTCTCTATGCAGCCGCCGATCAGGCGGCCTGTAACGTTCACATCGTTCCGGCCGTTGTCGAGTCGTTCCCAGGCTCCGGTGCCGTTCCATGTGTGCTCCGTTATTTTTGGCTTGCTTTCCCAATCGTCCCAGTCGTTGACCCGATGAACGCCCGGCGATGTTTGCCTGAAACTTGTTCCGGCGGGGAGTGACGCGATTTTGATCCATGACATCAATGATTCCGGGACGCGATACGGAGTATCCATAAGGTTGCTACCGTGCAGTGTTGCCATTCCTGTCCGAAGCGTAATCGGGGTGAGCAACGTTGAAATATCGGAATACCCCACGAGCCAAGTTGGGTCTGCGGAGGCGAGTGCGTTGAAATCCAGATGGGGAATCAGGTCGATTGCCGTGACTCCTCCCCACGGAGGAACAACAGCTCGGATCTTGGGGTCTAGGAGCATCCTCATTAGTTCCCCGGCGCGCTGTTCAACGGGCGCGCTGACATGCGTGGAGCCGTCCATGCAGTCGCCTATTTCCACCGCATAACCACAGTCACGCAATTGCTCGACGGCAAAGCCAAGTCGACCCAGCAGTGATCCGGGCACACCACTCGACGGGGCCGTAACGCCAATGACGTCGCCTGGAACCAATGGCCTAGGGTATCGAATCTTCATGAAGTCATCCTTGCACGCAACAATGATTAGCTAAAAGTCCTCATCACCGTGATGGTGTCGCTTATTAAAGGCGAATGCATTGGTAATCCAGAGTCCACTTCGTTGCGATGACCCGCACGTAAGGAGAACCATGACCAAACATTCTTTGGGTGGCTACTGACCTACAGAGTCCGAGAGGTAGATGCTTCTGCCCCGCATTTTGGAGACATGGCTTTGGGGTGCGGCCGGTCTGGAATCGTCACCGACCGCGCCCTGCGTTTGGTCAGCTCGCAATAAGTTCCATGACCATGCCCTGGTGGAGAGCCTTGTAGATGTCATCACGAATGACGTTGGCTTCCGGCGCTGTCAGCGTTCTTTCGATCGGCCGGAGCACAATGCGAATCAGCGCATTGGCCTGTCCGGGGTCGATCTGCAGGCGTTCCCGAGCCGCTAGGGGCAGATCGTTGTAGGGTGTCAGGTCCAGCAGCTCGACGGATTCAAGGTCATCCATGCGGTCCCCGAGTGTCTGGCGGACTTCGTCACCAAGGATCTCATCGTCGAATGAATCAGGTACAACGATGGAGATGTCTCTCCGGATCGGGGGAAGCAGTGAGACCGGTTGATATGGCTCCAGATTCAGCATCTGGGATGCGATACGCTCGTCGCGGGCACGCAGGAGGCGGATATCGGGGATGCCCTTGCGAAGCATCAAAGCCCTGTCAAGGCCCATGCCCAAGGCGAGGCCCGACCACTGTTCCGGGTCGAGTCCTGCCTCGGAGAAGAGGTGCGGGGCCATTATTCCGCATTCGGCAAGTTCCAGCCATTCGCCCTCGATCAGCACATCTATCTGCATCCCGTTGGTTGTGTAGGGATGAACGGCCGGTATCGTCCGCCAGTGGGCGTCGGGCAGGACGGCTTCGACCAGTACGGCCACCATGGATTCCAGGTCGGTTGGCGTCAGGGTTGGTGCCGACGATATCCGCCAGAGGTCGACTTGGTGGGGTGCTCCGACGTGGGTCCGGTCGATGGCGTCCCGGCGATACACCAGCCCCGGCATCACGAGGAGTTCATCCATCACGGTGGTTTTTGGCAGGTCCCGAAGCAGGGGCGGGACCGAGGCGGAGGTGTGGCTCCTGAGCATCACCGTGGGACTCACATAGCGTGAATACCTTTGGTCGCGGGTTACGGTTGACGGGGCGAAGCCGAGTTTGTCGTAGTTGTCGGTGACGGAGACCAGAGGGCTGTTTCTCACGGTTCGGGCAGGTACGTCCCAGGAATGTGTGAGGGCGGTTGCCACGTGGTCCAACAGTTGTTGCATGGCGTGCGGGCCGTGGTCAGGGTCGGAGAGGTCGCGGAGCGTTAACGTCTCGTGGAGTTCGGCGGGGGAGAGATAGTTAGACATGGTGGGTCCTTGGTTCGAGTTGGATCGGTGGATATTCCCCCGATCCGCTCCGCCACAAGGACCTAGGCGCGCGCCTCGAAGCCCTCGCGACCGGTAAACGGTCGGGGGCTGGTAAATCGCATTGAGCTACGCATGATCCCAAGGGTAGCAGGATGCAGTCCTCGGTTTGAGAGATTTCTCTGGATTGTCAGGAAATAGACCTCCGTGTAGTTCATTCTGGATGTCGCTATCCCGACGGATACAGATCTGAAATGACTACGCAAAGAGAGATTTCGAGGAGTATCTTTTCGTCCAACGTCCCACAAGGGGTCTGACCGGAATAGGATTCTGAACGTTCCGGTTGGGGGTCCTCTAGTGAAACGTCCGTAAGAGTAATGCTAAGTGCGAATCGCCCACTATAAGCTGAACGTGTGAATAACTTGGACACTCTTCCCGATGGCGATTCACTTGAAGTTACGGTTGGCGGGCTTTCCCGGTATGACCTTATCGCCGCACTCAACTCGCAACAGATACAGCTCAACGCCCACGCACAGATTTTGCTCGGCGATGCGGTGTTTGGTGATACCAATAAGCAACACGTTATTAGCGTGGTTGAACGCAGTGTGAGTGATTTAGGCTTGCCAGATGGCGGAACACTTAAGCAAGTCTTCGACGCGGCTCAAAAGCACGGATTGAAACTTTGCCCTCCGACCGCTGGTCCGTATCTACGTTTAGCTATGACCAGACAGGATTCGTCCACAGACTTCGTGATGAGTCGAGGCCATGCACCCGATGGTTCTTATACAGTGGCCGCTCCGACGCTTAGCGGCGACGATGAGTATCCAAAAGGTTTCTACCTTCGTGCAGTAAATGGGCAGCTTTGGCTACGCGGCTATCGCTGCGATGATCTGCACCGTTGGTCGTCTGATGACCAATTCATTTTTCAATTACATCCGTAACTACACGACTTTCGGGTTCAACTTCCAGACCCGAAGATGTCGGCACTGCGCTAGCACGTCCGTAAGGGGAACCTTCTACGGGATGGTGGATGGTGCGAACGGATCCGGGACCGCCAATACAGCAATCTTGCTTTCCTGACCGTTGCGACGAAGCCAGTTGTGTCGACCCATGGCGGCAACGACGAAACTGATCCATTCACGGATCTGCGTAGGGAACCGCCACCATTGACCGTTCTCGATAGGATGGTGATCCCCGCACGTAAAAGACTAGGAGCTCATCGGTGATGCCTTCAAGGACCTCAAGACGGCGACCTACAGCATGATCGATCATCATATTCGCCCTCGCCCTGTTCATGTTTGGACTCAGCGTCATGGCGGTAGCATTCTGGACGCCCATCGATGAATTCTTCGTCAATAGAGCAGACGAGGCAGGAAACATGAGCCTGTTGCTCCCGCACCAGAACGGACTGTGGCTCGTCCTCCACGCGCAGGCCTTCGCTGCTTTCCTTATATCCGTGTTCGCGTTCGTCACAATGTGGAAATCGCGGCCGGAGCGCGCCGACCTCCAGGACGGCCGCCGGACATCCAATCAACTGTTCCTACCTACTCAGGAGCATGAGCCCGCCCCGTAAGGGAACCTGCTGCGCGCTTGCTGGTGAAGAAATCTATCTGGGTTCTTCACCGCTCTTTACCCAACTGAGCATGGCAGAGCGAATATGATCTGGCGTGAGCATGAACTTTGGCGTTAGTTCTTCCCAGCCGGGTTCTTTGACCTGGCGGCTGTATGCGGCGTGAGTCGCGTCTATCGAGTGTTCCTCGTCGAGGCCTGAGCCTTCCGTCCCCATGAGACTTAGGTGGTAAATCCATGTTGACCCATCGGCTTCCTCATGCCGGAAAGTCGCTTCAAAAACAGCTCTTTGGGCTGGTATCGATGCGAGGCATTCGTCGTATCGATCATTGAGCACGGACATCCACTCATCGAATCCTCCTTCCTCACCCTCAACGATCCGCGACCTACTAAGTTCGAGTCGAAGCCCATCTGGAACCGAAAAAGGCATCGGATGACCCGGAAAATCGCGCGCTGTTGGACGGAACGGAATACTGGGCAGTTTGTTATCCATGCCACAATCTTGCCAGATTGGCTTATCGAAAGGTGTGACTCGCAACCCCGATCTTAACCGTCCCGTAAGACGGTCCTCTAGAAGAACGTCCTCAAGCGGAACCTTCACCGGGATGGTCCTTGACGGTCCTCATGACAGGGACCCAACCGGCTGTGAATTGCATTGTGCAAGGGGACAGCTGTCTCCATGCAGTCAAGCTTTGGACTCCTGGGCAGACAGCGAATCAGCATCCCCCGACAGCGTGGGTCGGCTATCTTGCCGTGGAATCAAGCAACATCGAAAGAACTGACTGTTGCACCGGCAGCAAGGCCGACTTGAATCCGTAGCCGACAAAGTTTGGGCTGGCAATTGCCCCGGCGGAGACTTCCCGTCCGCGCACGAATGGCGGACAGGGCGTCAAGCGCACCCCGGCGGGTGCCCAGCCGAGAACTTCGGTTGTGATCTGGTAGGGGGCGAGTGCCTTTGCGTGCCGGCCCGGGCCATCGGTAATGATGACGTCGGCCCGACTGGCGGCGTCCCGAAGGTCGCCATTCCATATCGCGCCCGGACTCGCCAACTCGGCTGGACAGCACTGGACCAGATCGAGCTGAAACGCGCGCGCAGCTTCTTGCCATGCTCGGGCGATATTCCCGTCGGCGCCGACGAAGAGATACCGCAGCTGCACCGGGTCGCCGGTGACCGAGAGCGCATACAGGTCCGACAGGACTTCGCACGGATGGTTCACATCGGTCATAGCATTCACCACGGGCAGGGTATTCGCGGCCGCGAGCTGTTCGAGGACTCCGATGTTTGGATGTCTGGCGATCACGATATCGGCCCACTGTGCAAGGTATCCCGCAACGTCGCGCAGCGCTTCGGGCTTGTCGAGGGTCTCGGGCGGGAATGTGACCGGTTGTAAGCCCATCATCGACGCACCGCGTTCGAAAGATACCCGCGTGCGCAGGCTGGTCGGGGGAAAGAAAAGCACCGCGCAACCGTCCCGGCGCGGTCCGCGCTCTTGCGCGTACTCACTCGCGAGACGGAACAGGGCGTGGAGGTCCGAGACGGACCACTCGTCTAAACGCAGAAGGTGTTGCATCACCCAAGCTTACGGAAACAGTCTGCCCAGGATGAATCGTGACAGATCAGCCGTCACAGGCGATCTAGATGAGGAACCTCCTGCGGGACAACGAGCACCAGTTTTGTTTGAAACTGGATTCTTGGCAGGATGTCAGCATGATCCGTGCTGTAGTTTTTGACCTTGATGGAGTAATGCGCCACCTCCTTCCGGATAACGTGGCTGAAATTGAACGCCGTCATGCTCTCGACATTGGCAGCCTTGACGCAACGGCTTTCTCTCAGCCCCTGCTCACGGAAGTTACAACGGGACGCATCTCACGGGCTGAATGGGTGCATGAAATCGGCCGGACCCTTGGCGCATATGGTGCAGCGGAAGAATGGGGGAAACTGAGCCCTCAGCCTGATGACGCCATGTTGGAATTGACCGATGAACTGCGTGGTCGCGGGACCATAGTGGCAATTTTGACGAATGGCACTGACACCATCCCCAGCGAAGTCAAAGCCCAGGGCATTCAGCAACACATCGACTACGTTTTCAATTCCGCAACTATCGGTTACATCAAACCGGATCCGCGCGTATTCCAGCATGTTATTGACGTGCTCGGTCTTGAAGGCCCAGAGATCTTCTTCACTGATGATTCCTCGTCCAAACTTGGCGGCGCTGTCGACTTAGGTTTCGTCACCCATCACTTCAAAGGTGTCCATTCGCTTCGCGAGGCACTGACGTCCATCGGAGTCTTATAAGGAAGGGCTACCGGGCACCTCGCAAGAATCCCTCCATCGAGTACCCGCCATTATTTTTCAGGATGTCTCCCGCGATTTTGACCAACTTGTGTTGGTCCTTGCCACCTGATGCCGCCCAGGCTAGAAGCTCTAATGCTCCTTTGTCATGAGGTATCTGTTCCAAACGACGGACCACCCATTTACCTTTGCCCAACCACATTCGATGCTGGAGCAGCAGCAACTCGGCGGCCTGGTGAAATACTTCAGAGGCAATAGCGAACGTCTCAGCAGAAATGGTGGATCCTATGAGGTCATCCAGTGAGCAACTGAGGTCGTACCGCCGCAAGTCTCGTTCGCCGTCGGTCAGTGGCGACGGCCCCTGTTCCATATAAAGGCGCGCTTGATCTTGCCAAGTTTTGCCGGGGCCGTTGTCAGTGAGCAGTAGTCCTCGGGCACAGATATCGCCAATGACGGCACATCTCACGGCTTTTTCCTTCTCATACCAGAAGTCCAAACTCGCCGGGGTATGAACGAATGCTTCCACGATCCATCCGCGATACCGGACTGTCTCCGCGTAATTCGCGTTTCCGCCTTCATAGAGGATGGCTATATCCAGGTCGGAAGTTGACGTTGCCCTGCCGAGAGCTGCACTCCCGCCAAGAATCGACGCGTCAGCACCAGCATGCAGCTCTTCCACGAACGAACGTGCAATCGTAATTGGATCCATAAAATCATGATGCCCTACTCTCTGTGCCGAGGTCGCCAAATGTACGCAAAATCGTCGTGCCCGCAACAGGAACCAGGCAGAGCACCACTTTTGGCTACCGAATCAGAGTCGTCGTCCCGATTGGGGTCTGTCCGGAATGACGTTTTGGAACGTACCGTAAGGGCGTCGGCTACCGGAACGCGCCGCGTTCTGACCTGGATGGTAGAAGTTTTATGGATTCACAGGAAAGCCGACCGTTCCGTTAGCCCCATCCGGTGAAGTGACCGGTGACGGAGCGTGAAACGGAACGATCTTGCCCTGCCTTCGGACGCCGAACGCTCGCACCGAAAACGATCGTTTCCGGTTCATAAAAACCGCCGTTTGTACGGTAGTGCAAAACTGTCAGTTTCCGCAGTCGTCAGCACTTCTGTCTGTAACCCTTGGCACTGCACCGTCCGCAAGAGAAGGGATACCTGGCAGTCTGAACTGCTTCGATCCAGAGAGCGTCGTTACTCCTCACAAACGTTGTCGCGGTGTTCCAGTGGTCCCCGTGACCGGTCGGGAACGTCGTTCCCCACGGCTCAGCTTCTGTGGCGTGGGAATTCTTGAGCAGTCCGTACATAGCATTAGTCGTTTGCCACATGGTGGCGGGGAGTGCGGCCCGGTCGAGCGGGTCAGTGCCCATTGCGGAATAGAGAATTTGCCGATGGTTAGTCCCGGATGTTTTGCGAATCAACGGCCGCCCTATCCGCGGCGTTGTTCCGGGCGTAACCTGAAAGTACGACGGCAGACAGCGCGCAGGCAGGTCGCACCGACCGGCCCATTTCAGGAGGCGGAGGGTTATGCAACGGAAACTCGGGGTGAGCACCTGGGTGTGGACCTCCAGGTTGACCGACGAATCCTTGGCGCATGTGGCTGCCCAAGCGGCGCAGCTGGGGTTCGATGCCATCGAGCTGCCGCTGGTACAGCTCGGCGACTGGGATCCGAAACGGGCCAAGGACCTGCTGGGCGAACTGGGTTTGCACCCGGTGCTTGCCGCGGTGATGCTTGCGGGGCACAACCTGATCGGGGTGCCGCGGGCAGAGGTCGAGGCAACGCAGAACTACCTCCGCGGCTGCATCGACGCAGCGGCCTCGCTCGGCGCAACCACCGTCGCCGGCCCGCTGTACACCGCCACAGGCAGGCTGTTTGCGCTGGACGAAGGACAGCGCAGGGCAGCCTATGCGCAATTGCGCGTCGCATTGGCTCCACTGGTCGAGCACGCTGCTGCGCGCGACATCACACTAGCCATCGAACCGTTGAACCGCCACGAAACTTCGCTGCTGAACACCATCGACCAGTGCTTCGATGCGCTGGAACCCTTGCTGGGCCCTGGATTGGGCATGGGGCTGGACACCTACCATCTGAATATCGAGGAGCAGGACATCGCCGCCGCGGTGGCCCGGGCCACGGAGCACATCAACCATGTGCAGCTCAGCGCGAATGACCGCGGAATCGTGGGAGCTGACCATTTCGATTGGCACGGGTTCGTCCATGCCCTGGACCTCGCCGGCTACGACGGACCGCTGTGCGTGAAGTCCTTCAGCCCGCACAGCGCCACGCTCGTCGAGGCTGCAGCAATCTGGCGGCCGCTGGCCAGCAGCCAGAATGCCCTGGCCGCCGACTCGCTGGCCTACCTGCGCAATCTCCAAGCCGGCGGCCTCCGCTGAGCATTGCGCCGGGTAGCGTGCCTTATTTGCCGGCGAACCGGTTGACCAGACGAACCGAATTGGGGTGTTCCGACAGGCGGGCGATGCTCGATGCCTCGGCTTCCAGATGGGCTTCGAGCTCCTGCACAACCCCGGCGCGGAGTAGGGATTTGGTGGGGCCGATCGCCTGCACCGCACCCTGCGTGAAGCTCTCTTCCAGCTGCTCCAGACGCTGCGCAAACGCCTGGGCAGGGACAGCTTCGTTGGCCAGTTGCCATTCGACGGCCTGCTCGCCAACCAGCTTGCGCCCACCAAGGGTCAGTTCGACCGCGCGCTGATGTCCGAGAATGCGGGGCAGGAAATAGGAGACCCCGGTGTCAGGGCTCAACCCGATGGAAGCATACGCGGCCACCAGCGGAGCCTGCTGGGAGACCAGCACCCAGTCGGAGCAAAGCAGCAGCCCCAGTCCGGCTCCGGCCGCGGCGCCATTGACCGCCGCGATCACCAGCAGCCGGGAACGCACGATCGCCAACGCGAGCTCGTGGGCTGCCCCGGCCAGCTCAGCCAAATACGCCGGACGGTCCTGGGCTGCAAGCGCGGCCATGGAGTGCACGTCACCTCCGGCGCAGAAATACCGGCCCTCGCCGGTCAACGTCAGTACCTGCACCTCGGGATCCTGTTCCGCGTCGCGCAGCGCGGCCAGTGTTTCGCGCGCCAACCCCAGATTCAGCGCATTGCCCTGCCCGGGACGCTGGAATACTATGCGCACGATTCCGGGCCGAGCCTCGACGCGGATCGCGGTTGCCGCCCCTGCCTGATTTGCGGGTTCCTTCGTGGTGATGGGGTCGGGCCGGCTCATGCGCTCGGCCCGCTTTCATTTGGGACACGTTCGGCCCGTAACTGGCGTTTGAGCAGCTTGCCGGATTGGTTGCGCGGCAGCTGCGCCACGAAATCCACGCGCTTGGGCACCTTGTAATCGGCGATCCGGCTCTTCACATGGCTGCGCACGGTTTCGGCGCTCAGTTCGGCGCCTTCCTTGAGCACCACCACCGCGGTGATGGCTTCGATCCAGCGCTCGTGGGCAATGCCGAGCACTGCAACCTCCGCCACCTGCTCTAGTTCGTAGATGCAGTCTTCGACCTCGCGCGGGGCCACCAGCACGCCGCCGGTGTTGATTACATCCTTGATCCGATCCACCACCTGGATGTAGCCCCGGCGATCGACGGTGACCTGGTCACCAGAACGGAACCAGCCGTCGACGAAGGCCTGGGCGGTGGCTTCGGGCTTGTTCCAGTAGCCGCTCATAACCTGTGGGGAGCGGTACTGGATCTCACCTGGTTCACCTGCCTCGGCTAGCTCCCCGGCGGCGTTGAGCACCCGGGCCTCGACATGGAAGACCGGACGGCCGCAGGAAGCCGGACGGGCTTCGTGCTCCTCGGGGCGCAGCACCGAGCACAGCGGACCGAGCTCGGATTGGCCGAAGCAGTTGTAGAAGCCGATCGCCGGGTAGCGCGAGCGCAGCCGCGCCAGCACCGTCACCGGCATGATGGAGGCACCGTATTGGGCTTTGGCCAGCGAGGAGAAGTCGCGTTTTTCAAGGTCCGGGTGGTTGCTCAGCGGCACCCACACCGTCGGGGCCAGGAACAGCGACCCGATGCGTTCGGCTTCGACCCGCTTCAGGATCTCGGCGATATCGGGGCTGGGCAGCAGCCGGACGCGTGCACCGAGGGCTAGATAGGGCAGCAGGAATACGTGCATCGCCGCGGAGTGGTACAGCGGCATCGCGATCAGCGGGCGGTCCTCGGCAGTGAAGTCCAGGGCGATGATCGCGGAAATATACTGCGCCATCAAGGCGGCGTGGGTCATCATCGCGCCCTTGGGAGCGGAGGTGGTGCCCGAGGTATACAGCAGCTGCACCAGCTGGTCGCCGGAGCTCTGCTGTGCCGCAGGTGCCTGCACGGCCCCGGAATCCAGGGCGGTGTCCAAGATCGCGGGCTCGGCGGCGCCGGCAGGTAAAAGCGCCCATACCTGTTCCACCGCCGGGGCCCGGTCCTGCTCACGAATCTGATTGACCAGAGCGAGCCGCTGTTCATCGGCTACCACCAGGACTGCGCCCGAATCCTCCAGCAGGTAGCTCAGCTCCTCGCCTTTCAGCGCGAAGTTCACCGGCACATGCACCAGCCCGGCGAGCCCGCAGGCCAGGAAGAGGATCGCGTAGGCATCGGAGTTTGCCCCGTAGGCGGCCACGCGGGAACCCGGCGGGAGATTCGCATCCAGCAGCCGGCGGGCCACGCGCCGCACCGCGCTTTCAAGCTCACGGTAGGTCCACTGGCGGTCTTCGAAGAGCAATGCGCTGGCTTCGGGGTTGCGCGAGACGCTGCGTCGCAGCATCGCGCCGATGGTGTTATTCGAATCCGTGATGGCCACAGAACTCGTGTTCGGCTGTTCGCTTGCCGGCAGGGAATCATTCATGAGCGGGAGTCCTTTTTCGAGTAATCGTGAGCCCGGTCGGGCCTTAGAGCCGTTCGAGGATGGTGACGTTCGCCTGCCCGCCGCCTTCGCACATGGTCTGCAACCCCCAACGGGTATCGCTGCGCTCCAGCTCATGCAGCAGCGAGGTCATCAGCCGGGCACCGGTGGCGCCGATGGGATGTCCCAGCGCGATGGCGCCGCCATTGACGTTGACCTTTTCCATATTCGCCTGCGTTTCGTGCTGCCAGGCGAGGACGACTGCGGCGAAAGCCTCGTTGATCTCGATGCGGTCCATATCCTCCAAGCTCATCGAGGTGCGGGCCAGCGCATGCGCGGTGGCGTCGATCGGTGCCGAGAGCATCATCACCGGGTCAGCGGCGCGGGCCGAGATGTGATGGATCCGGGCGCGCGGCTTCAGGCCGTAGCGTTTGACCGCCGCTTCGGAGGCGATCAGCAGCATGGCGGCGCCGTCGGACATCTGCGAGGCGCTGGCTGCGGTATGCAAGCCGCCGTCGATAATCGGTGCGAGCGAGGCCATTTTTGCGCGGTCCGGTGCGCGAGGTCCCTCATCGGCACGCAATTCGGCAAGCGGCAGGATCTCCCGCTCGAAGTAGCCTCGTTCCTGGGCGTTGAGGGCTTTTTCGTGGGAGGCGACGGAGAAATCTTCGAGCTGGGATCGGGTGAATCCCCATTTCTGGACCATCATCTCCACCCCGCGGAACTGCGAGATCCCCTGGTCCCCATAGCGCTGGGCCCACCGCGCTGAGCCGGTGAACGGGTCGGGGAAGCCGAATTGCGCGGCGGCGGTATTGGAGTAGGACAGCGGAATGCTGGACATCGATTGCACGCCGCCGGCGATCACCAGATCACTGGTGCCGCTGAGCACCGCTTGGGCCGCGTAGGACACCGCTTGCTGGCCGGAGCCGCACTGGCGCTCGATCGTGGTTCCGGGGACCTGTTCCGAGAGGCCCGCAGCCAACCACGCGCTGCGGGCGATGTCCATGGCGTTTGGTCCTACCTGGTCGATGCAGCCGAGGATGATTTCGTCATATTGCGTCGAATCAATGCCGTTTCGGCTGACCAGTTCAGCCAGCGGTGCAGCCGCGAGATCCAGCGGGTGCAGTGCCGCGAGCGATTTGCCACGGCGACCCACGGGTGTGCGCAGTGCATCGACAATGTAGGCCTCGGCCATGGGTTCTCCTCCAAAGGACAGTGGTTCGCGTACCTGGCATCACTTGTGTTTTCAGTGGTGAAGCGACGTAATCGAATGATTGGGATCCTATTACTAGGATGTCGAACTAACTTCATGTTGTCTAGGTCACATCGCTTGTGGCAACCCAACGGGCATCGGTTTGGTCGGCGGCAGCGGCAAGGGGCTGCTTGATTGGTGGCGGGAATTGGTTGCGTGGCCCTGTGAGGGGCAAACGGTGGTCTTCACTTGAACACAAGAACCGGGAAGCGCTAAGTTACGAACTAGTAGGATGCGTTGTGTACCTGCCGGAGGAGGAGAAGCAATGGATTCTCAGTACCATGACAAGCCGCAGCAAGCCTCCAGCGAACCCTTGAGCGTTCGACCATGGACGGGAATCGAAGAAGTCCCTGAACTGTTGGACGTGTGGCGTTCCTCGGTCGAGGGGCGCCTGGATTTCCTTTCGGCCAGCGATGTGACTTCCGTCGCCTCGACCTTGGAAACCGTCTATGCGCGGCGATCGGAAGTCTTCGTGGCCAACCTGGGCGCGCGTGTCGTGGGGTTCATGGCCATGGACGAGCAGAGCGTGGCGCTCTTATGGGTCCACCATGAGCATCGCCAGCTCGGCATCGGCAGGGCATTGGCCAACTTTGCACTTTCTAGGTGTGCAGATATCGAAATGGTCATCGGCGCGCAGAACGCCGCTGGGTTGGAATTCTATAAACGTTGCGGATTCGAGCCGGCAGGGCAGGCTGATCATTCAACTGCCGACGCCAAGAATCCGCGGATGTCCCTGCGTCATGCAAGCGTCCGCGAGCAACCCGTGGAACGATAGATGCATGACTGAAAATACTCGATCCCTGCGTGAAGTTTCCATCGAGCGGCTGGCCTCGCGCCGCTACCAGGCGACCAGCCTCGAAAGCGGTGCGAGCATCGAATTCGGCCAGGGGGAGGGCCTGCTCACCCCTGTCGAACTATTGCTGGCGGCGATTGCTGGGTGCTCGTCGATTGACGTGGATGCCGCGACGACCAGGCGTGCCGAACCAGAGAAATTTGAGGTTACCGCTACCGGCTACAAAGTCGAAGAAGGTGGCGCGAGCCAGATGGAAGACATCGATATGTCCTTCAATCTAAAGTTCCCCGACACCGAAGAAGGCCGCAAGGCAGCTGGAATGGTCCAGCGTATTGTGAAGCTCTCTCACGACAAATACTGCACGGTTTCGCGCACCGTCGAACTGGGCTCCAAAGTCACCAGCACCATCAAGGGCTCCGACTCAGAATCCTGATTGGCCAGCGGTAAATAAATTGCTCAGGTAACCCGCTTCGACGCTATTTTGCGGGTCCGAGCTCCACCACATTCAATCTAACCGGCTATGCCAGCTGTCGCGCTGGCATGGCCGGAATTATGAATTTCTGGTGTGCCGCCCCGCACGGCGAAGCCGAGCACAGGTTACTGGGAATTAAGAAACTCGCGAGTTGCCCTTAGTCAACCCCTGAAAGGCGAACTTGAGCGCGGGGGCAAAGCCAAAATATTCAAGTACAGTGATTTCGTGTTAAATCTAGAACTAAAGCGCGCTATCAGTTGAAATCACATTTTTCTTCTGCGGATTTCGTTCTTTGATCTCGATTATTGCCATCGTCGAATGCTGACAGTTCTGTCATTGCCCTAGTCAGCAAATAATCCTCGTCGTAGGGTCTAAATTATCCCCACGTTGAAGGAGCAGAGATGCAAACTCAGAACGTTCTAGGAAACATTGACTGGGCGTCGATGCTGCAAAAAGTTGCCATCGCGCTTGTTATTCTCATCATCACTTGGCTCGTGGCCAAAGTTGTCAAATGGGCTGTTGGTAAGCTCGTCACCAAGATCAAGTTCCTCCAAAAGCAAGGCACCGATGGCAAGCAGATCGGAGATTCGCTAGGTAAAGTAGCGTCGCTGATCGTTTGGCTTTTCGGTTTGGTAGCCATTCTCCAAGTCTTCTCGCTGACCGAGGTCCTGACACCGGTGCAGGACTTGCTCGCCGGAATCATGGGCTTCTTGCCTAACCTCATAGGTGCGGCATTCATCTTCATCATTGGCTACGTGATCGCCAATGTGATCAAGCAGCTGATCCAGACCGGTCTGGGAACGGTCGATTTCAGTTCTGTCGTTCGCAAGCTAACTCCTGCGCACGGTGAAGAGATTGATCCCGAGGCATCCCTGCGTACGCAGCGGACCATCGTGGATGTCATCGCAAATGTGGTGTTTGCGCTGATCCTGCTGGTTGTGGCTATTTCTGCACTGCAGGTGTTGGGAATCGAAGCTATTTCGGTACCGGCACAGGAGATGCTGCAGATCGTCTTGACCGCCATCCCACAAGTGATCATGGCTCTGATCCTGCTGGCCGTGGGCTTCCTGATTGCCAAGTTTGTTGGCAAGCTGCTTGAATCGACGCTGCGCGGTGTGGGGACCGACAGAGTAGTGGCAGGCTGGGGAGTTGTTCCTGAGGGACAGAGCGCATCGGGCATCATCGCCACCATCGTGAAGATCGCAATTATCTTGTTCTTCGCTGTCATGGCAGCAAGCATGCTGAACTTCCCGGCAATCACCAACATCCTCAACGAGGTGCTGGAATTGGGCGGCAAGGTCATCTTCGGTGGAGTCATCATCGCCATCGGCTTCGTGCTAGCAAGTGTGATCGCTCGACTGATGGGCGATACCACCGCCTCGAAGATTATCCGCTACACGGCTATCGCGCTGTTCATCGCGATGGGTCTGAAATACATGGGTCTGGCAGATTCGATTATCAATATGGCATTCGGTGCCATAGTGATTGGTGCAGCTCTGGCAGCGGCCTTGGCCTTCGGCCTTGGTGGCCGCGACGCCGCGGCTCGCACGCTGGAGAAAATCGATTTGAGCAAAATGGACGCTCCCGGCACCCCGGGTACCGCGCCATTGCGCACTGAACCAACCCGCACGTCGCCAACCCGTCCGGCGCCAACCACGCCACCGACACCTCCAAATGAGTTCTAGTACTTAGAACGCTCAATGGCAAAGAGTGGGACCGGGCAACCGGTTCCACTCTTTGCCATTTCTGTCCGGTCCCGGAAGCGGGCCCTGGGCAATTCAGCCTTCCGTCGCCTCCATGCGAAGTCCCAGCGGCTTGATCGGCGGGATGGGATCGCTGGCCAACCGCGCATAATTCAGGACATCGATCCGCTGGCCATCGATCAAGAACTTGCCGCGCTCGCGCCCTTCCAGAATGAAGCCGCTGCGTTCTGCAACCTGCTTCGACGCCGGGTTGTTCACGCGCAATCCCAACTCCAGACGCTGCAGACGGTAGGTGGAGAATAGCTCAGCGGCGAGGGCGGCCAATGCGCGGCTGCCCAACCCGCGGCCCCGATGCTCTGCATGCAGCCAATACCAAACCCAGGCGTTCAGGTTTGACTCGTCGATGGACCCGCAGACCAGGCCGATGAGCGCAGAATTCTTGACGACGGCTAGCGGAACCTGTTGCGCAGGGTTCTTGAGCAGCAGTTGAATGTAGTCCTCGGCCTCAGGCAGTGTGCTCACCATGCCTTGCCGGGCCATATCTGGGTTTGAACTGAATGCCGCGAGGACTTGCGGTGCATCCGAGGTACGAAGCGGACGCAAGAATGCTGTGCTTTGTTCATCGGAGGCGGGATGGTCGGCGGCAATCTGGGCCGTGGAGTTCTGGCGGGTGCCTTGATGAAAGAGCATTTGCCAACCTTGAGCTGTATGTACCCAGAGCGAGGTGCGTTGGCTCAAATTCTCTGGCCGAGTTCGCCACCGCAACATCACCAATGAATCACTGAGCTTCCGCACGCGAGGATCGTGCACATCGTCCCTAGTTGATTCGACGACTGGTTCATTGCCGAGCTGCTCGATAATCTGCGCGCGAGAGTAGCACCTGCCTGAAGCGCCGACCTCTTCGAAATCTTCATGGAGTAGTCGCAATAACGCCTGCCGATCGTGGCGGACGGCAGGCGAAAGGAGTTGCCTTTCGCCATCAATGACAACTCGGGCAAGTCGATGATCGGTAGATAAATCCTCCGGACCGTTGAATTCGCTCATGCCAATGAGTAAAACACAGGCAGATCCACCCGGTGAAGTCATGAAGTTAGCCATTGTGACCGGTGGCATGCTTATAATCCAAGTACTCCGCGGGAGCCCAAGCAACATTGGGCTGAGAGGGCTTTGTGCCGACCGCTACACCTGATGCGGGTCATGCCGCCGTAGGAAGGAAATGCCTTCGTGCATATTGCCATTGTTGGCGCCGGAATTATCGGTCTTGCCACCGCATTCGAACTGCGCTCCCGCGGTGCGGAAATCACGCTAATAGACGCAGCACCTGGCTTAGGAGCTAGCCACGCAGCAGCAGGAATGCTCGCTCCGACTGCCGAAACCACCTGGGGCCAGGACAGTCTGCACCAGCTGATGGCGTCCTCGGCCAAGGAATATCCCGCGTTCATTGACCGGGTGGAACAGTCCACCGGCAGGAAACCAGCGTACGTAGAGAACTCAACGATCGTCGTCGCCGCGGAAACAGCCGACATGGAAGCACTGCTTCAGCTCAAGGAACTGCAAACCTCCTTGGGGTTCAGTGCCGAACGGCTCCTTGGCAGCGCTGCACGCAAACTGGAACCGGCGCTGGCTGCAAGCATCGCCGGCGCCATCTTCTGCGCCGAGGATCAGCAACTTGATCCGCGCTCTCTGCTGCGCATCCTGATCGACGAATTCGACTCGTCGATTGTGCGGAACACGGCCGTGCGGCTGATGCGCCATGGCTCACGGACTTGCGGGGTGATGACCTCGACGGGCCAAGAAATAAGGGCCGACCAGGTGCTGCTAGCCCATGGCTTGGGCACGCTGGAAGGCGCTCCCAATTTGCCCTTGCGCCCGGTCTACGGCGACATTCTCAGACTGCAAGGCCCGGTGCGTTCCCCGCTGATCAAGCGTACGGTGCGTGGGATCGTGCATCGGCAACCGGTCTACCTGGTGCCACGCACCGATGGAAGCCTCGTCCTGGGCGCGTCGAGCCGCGAAGACGGCCAAGATCAGGTGAACGTGGGAGAAATGCATGCATTGCTCGACAACGCACGCAGGCTCGTGCCCGGCATCGTCGACACCACCTTGAACGAGGCGATCGTGAGGGCCAGACCGGCCACACCCGATGATCGGCCGCTGATCGGCCGCGTCGATGACGGGCTGGTGATTTCCACCGGTTATTCGCGGCATGGGGTGCTGCTCACCCCGTTCGGCGCACGCTTAGGAACCGACCTGCTGCTCGGAAACCCGGTGGATGAGCAGCAGCTGAACAGCGTCTCACTCGACAGATTCGGCGCACAACTTGCCAACAGCACAGGACTCTAGGAGCCAAATCAATGCAACAGATCGAATTTTTCCTCAACGCCGAGGCGGCCACAGTGCCGGCAGGCAGCACCGTGCGGGAACTTCTCACCGCGCACCTGGGCAAGAACATCGGGGCAGACGGCCGGGCCAGCGACGGATCGCGATTAGGTGTTGCAGTCGCGGTGGACTGCGCAGTTGTCCCGCGCAGTGGCTGGAATGACTTTGAATTGAAGCACGGTCACCGGGTCGAACTCGTTACCGCAGCACAGGGAGGCTAATGATGGAAGAGCTGACAATTGAAACAGATAGTTTCCAGGTCGCCGGGCAATGCTTCGGCTCCCGGCTGATTCTTGGCACCGGCGGGGCTACCTCGATGCATACCCTTGAACAGGCGCTGCGTGTTTCGGGCACCGCGTTGACCACCGTCGCCATTCGTCATTTCGCGGCGGCCGGATCCGGATCCGTTTATGAACTTCTGCAGCGCAATGGGGTGCGTCCGTTGCCCAATACGGCCGGATGCTTCACGGCGCGAGATGCGGTGCTCACCGCCCAGCTGGCGCGCGAAGCGTTGGAAACCGACTGGATCAAGCTTGAGGTGATCGCCGATGAGCATACGCTGCTTCCGGATCCGATCGAACTGTTTGCCGCGGCCGAGCAGCTCGTCGCCGACGGATTCAAGGTCTTCGCCTACACCAACGACGATCCGGCGCTGGCCATGCGTCTGGAACAGCTCGGAGTGGCTGCGGTCATGCCGGCAGGATCCCCGATCGGCTCGGGAATGGGGATCCTGAATCCGCACAATATTTCAACGATCACCGCGCGCGCTGGTGTTCCGGTGATCCTGGATGCCGGGGTGGGGACCGCCTCGGATGCGGCCAAGGCGATGGAGCTCGGCTGCGATGCGGTGCTGCTAGCCAGCGCGGTGACCCGCGCGCAAAACGCGCCGTTGATGGCCGCTGCGATGCGCGACGCGGTTCGCGCTGGGCGCGCGGCATACCTTGCCGGTCGCATCCCGCAACGCGATCTCGCGCTGGCCTCATCTCCCACCGCGGGAATGATGCAGCGACTCGTCGGAGAATTCTGATGACTGCTAAGTTGGCGCCACCGCGCGCACCGCGAAGCCCCGCACAACTCGCGAGGTATACCCGCCATCTGTCCCTGCCCGGGGTGGGTGTCGAAGGCCAGGAACGCATCGCGAACGCGAAGGTCTTGGTCGTGGGCGCTGGGGGATTGGGAAGCCCGATCGCCAGCTACCTAATCGCCGCCGGAATCGGCCAGCTCAGTGTGATTGATCCGGACACCGTTGAACTCTCCAATTTGCAACGCCAGACCGTGCACCGCGAAACGGACCAAGGCCAACTCAAGGTTGCATCGGTGCGCCGCCTGGCAGATGAACTGAACAGCGAAGTTTCTGTGCGGCTCTACGCGCAGCGGCTGGACGCCAGCAACGCGCTGGAACTTTTTGCCGAACACGATGTGGTGATTGACGGCAGCGATAATTTCGCCACCCGATACCTGTCAAATGATGCAGCTGAGTTAACCCGGACTCCGCTGGTCTGGGGCACCATCTTCCAGTATTCCGGTCAGGTCTCGGTGTTCGACCCTCGGGTGGGCCCAATGCTCAGAGATATTTTTCCCGACCTCCCGGAAGCTGACTCGGTCCCTTCCTGTGCCGAGGGCGGAGTATTCGGAGCCCTTTGCGGAGTCATCGGATCGCTGATGGCCACCGAGGCGCTGAAATTGATCACCGGAGTTGGAAAACCGTTGAGCGGAAAACTATGGCTCTACGACGCGTTGGATGCCAGCGTTCGCATTTTGACGTTTGCACGTGATCCGTACCGTGCTGCGGTCACCGAGCTCGGTGAATATGCTGTTGCGTCCTGTGCGGTTTCGGACTCCGCTCAAGAGCTAGACGCAAGTGAATTCGAACTGCTTCGGGCCAACCAGGAGGTCTTGGTTCTAGATGTTCGCCAGGGGTGGGAACGCGAGCTTGCGGTCATTCCCGGCAGTGTCCACCTACCGCTGGAAAGACTAGCCAACGAAGGATGGCGGGAGATCGAGAGGTACTCGGCAACCGAGACGGTCATCGTGTGCAAAACCGGTGTCCGTTCTTTGCGCGCCGCCACGGAATTGAACGAGGCTCTTCCCGAAGGCAGAGCCCGGGTACGGAGTTTGCGCGGTGGGACCCTTGGTTGGCTTGCCGAAATCCACCATGAAATAGTGACTTACTAGCCGGTGCTGACATACTGATGCTATGCAGCGTTCCAAGAAACTAGTGATCAGAGAGCTTGTTCCGGATGATGAAAGGCAGGCTATCGCCGCTCATCGCGACTTGCTGGACGATGACTTCGATTTTCTTCCAACTTGGTCCGCACGCCAAAACTGGGATGCGTACATCGAACGCATGGCCGAGGGGCGCAGCGGCGAGTTCGTCCCCGAGGGCTGGGTACGCAGCGGACTATTCGTTGCCGAACTAGACGGTCAACTGGTTGGCCGAGTTTCAGTGAGGTACGAACTCAACGATTTTCTCAGCGAAGTCGGCGGACACCTGGGCTATGGTGTTGTCCCGAAATTCCGCGGACAGGGAATCGCCACAGAACTGTGCAGGTTTGCCCTCGCCGAGTTGGACTTCCACGGTGTCGACTCAGCTTTGGTAACCTGTGATAAGCAGAACGCCGCCTCGCGAGCAACAATTATCGCGTGCGGCGGCCAATTGGATCAAAACCGTCCCTCGGTTGAAGAAAACGGCGGAAATATGAAGCTCCGCTATTGGATTTCAACACGCGGCTAGATCCCGTTAATCAAGTGATTTCTGTATGTTGCGCCACAGATAAACAAAGCAATTGCATCAAGCGCGTAAAATAGTATGTTGGGTCGACTGTGGCCCCGCCTCCGAGACCCTAAATTCTCTACACGAAGTGAGCCTTCCCGTATGTCAGATACAACTCTCATCCGTCGCGACGACCTGCGCAACGTAGCTATCGTTGCGCACGTTGACCACGGCAAGACCACCATGGTCAACGCAATGCTCCAGCAGACTGGTGCATTCGAAAGCCACGGTGAAACCGAAGATCGCGTGATGGACTCCGGCGAGTTGGAACGCGAGAAGGGCATCACCATTCTTGCTAAGAACACCACCGTGTTCTACAGCGGCCCAGCTGCCGAGGGCAAGAAGATGACCATGAACATCATCGATACCCCGGGTCACGCCGACTTCGGTGGCGAGGTCGAGCGCGGCCTGTCCATGGTTGATGGTGTGGTTCTGCTTGTCGACGCCTCTGAAGGCCCGCTGCCACAGACCCGCTTCGTGCTGCGCAAGGCACTGGTCGCAGACCTGCCGGTCATCATCGTGGTCAACAAGACCGACCGTCCCGACTCCCGCATCGATGGCGTCATCTCCGACTCCATGGACCTGCTGCTCGGACTGGCCTCGGACTTGGCCGACGAAGCTCCAGATCTGGATCTGGACAAGGTATTGAATGTCCCGATCGTTTACGCTTCGGGCAAGGCCGGCTACGCTTCAATGACTCAGCCAGCCGATGGCACCCTTCCAGACAATGAAGATCTCGAGCCACTGTTCGAGACCATCATCAAGCACGTGCCAGCCCCGACTTACACCGAAGGTGAAGTTCTTCAGGCCCACGTGACCAACCTTGACGCCTCGCCATTCCTTGGCCGCCTCGCACTGCTGCGCATCTTCAACGGCACGCTGCGCAAGGGCATGCAGGTTAACTGGGCCCGCCAGGATGGCACCATGAAGCAGGTCAAGATCACCGAACTGCTGGCCACCAAGGGTCTGACCCGTGTTCCTGCCGAATCGGCCGGACCGGGCGAGATCGTTGCAGTTGCAGGTATCGAAGACATCATGATCGGTGAGACTCTCACCGACCTTGAGAACCCGAAGCCATTGCCGCTGATCACCGTTGATCCACCAGCAATCTCGATGACCATTGGTATCAACACCTCGCCGCTGGCCGGCAAGGTCAAGGGCGCCAAGGTCACCGCACGCCAGGTGAAGGATCGCCTGGACAAGGAACTGATCGGCAACGTATCGCTGAACATCTTGCCAACCGCGCGTCCGGATGCCTGGGAAGTCCAGGGCCGTGGCGAATTGGCTTTGGCGATCCTCGTGGAGCAGATGCGCCGCGAAGGCTTTGAGCTGACCGTTGGCAAGCCGCAGGTTGTGACCAAGCAGATTGATGGAAAGCTTCACGAGCCAATGGAGCACATGACCATCGACGTGCCAGAGGAATACCTGGGTGCAATCACCCAGCTGATGGCTTCGCGCAAGGGTCGCATGACCAACATGGCAAACCACGGCACCGGCTGGGTTCGCATGGAATTCATGGTTCCAGCTCGTGGCCTGATCGGCTTCCGCACCCGCTTCATGACCGAAACCCGCGGCGCTGGTATCGCAGCATCGCTGGCCGAAGGCTTTGAGCCATGGGCCGGTCCGATCGAATACCGCATCAACGGTTCGATCGTGGCCGACCGTGCCGGCGTCGTCACCCCGTTCGCGATGATCAAGCTCCAGGAGCGCATGAACTTCTTCGTGCAGCCGACCTCCGAGGTTTACGAAGGCATGATCGTCGGCGAGAACTCGCGCGCCGATGACATGGACGTGAACATCACCAAGGAAAAGCAGCTCACCAACATGCGTGCAGCGTCCTCGGACACCTTCGAGAACATGACCCCGCCGCGCAACCTGACTCTTGAAGAGTCCCTCGAATTCGCCCGCGAAGACGAGTGCGTCGAGGTCACCCCGGATGCAGTGCGTATCCGCAAGGTTCTGTTGAACGCAAGCGATCGTGCCAAGGCAACTCGTGCGCGAGCTAAGAACTAACCAGCCGCTGACTGCAGGCAGCAACCTGAGCGCGCTGGTGCGTGGTCTGGTTGCTGCCGTCGTAGCAGGTTTACTCGGTACGGCAATCCACGCTTCGCTGACCTATGCGGGAGATATCCCGCTGGTTTGGGGAGTGCTGGTGGCGTGGCTGTTGTTGGGTCTACTCGTTTACTGGTCCGTGATTGCCTCTGGCAAGCTCTGGGCCGGAGCGGTTGGTTTCATCGGCTGTTACCTCGTCGTCGGTTCGATTTCCTATTTCGGAAACGACTCGTTGATCTTGCCGCTGCAGTATCTTCAGGTCCTGCCAGGCCCGACCATCGCGTCCCTTCTGTGGATGTATGGAATGATCGTGCCTGCAGTGATCTCATTATTTGCTGCACTGCGAGTGCTGCGTAAACGGCAGCGTTAAGCTAAAAAATCCCCGGCCATAGGCTGGGGATTTTTTCGTACCAAGAACTATTTAGTGCCGGTTACGTCGAGGTGATGGGCGAGGAACAATGAGGTGGCTACGCCGTCTTCCTCAGGTTCACGCATCGCATAGTCTTCGATGACCGAACGGATCCGCCCCATCATTTCCTTTTGCGTAGCTTCGGAAAGTTTCAAGCCCACGCGGATGACCTGAATCTCTTGGGGCTCAAGTCCATTGATTTCCTGCAAGAATGTGTCCACCAGCAGGGGAGCGGCATCGGGGATGCGGGTACCCCAAGATTGCCGAGTGCTGCGATACGGAACTTCCTTCGCCCCACGGTTTCCGCGGCGGGCTTCTTCAGCGGTGAGGAAACCGCTGCTCACCAGCGTGCGTACGTGATGCAATGAGGTCGCTGGGTTCAGCTGGAGTATGTCAGCTATTTCCTTGTTGGTGCGGGACTCATGGAGGCACAGGCGCAGAATTCTAAGCCGCAACGGCGAGCTCAATGCTCGAGCGCGGGCTTGGACATGTTCGTCGGACGGCATGTTGCCAGCATACGCGAAACTGATCCAGTGATTGGTATCTTCAAATCACATGTCGTAAAAGTAAGCAGTCTGCGTGCGGGTCCCAACAAGTCATGTGAGCTCATTGGGACCTTGCGGATAGCCGCTGCCCTGCCGACGCGGTTACTTCAGTGTTGGCGGTCGTGAACGGCGTACCGGCGGCGGGGGAACCCGTTTGGCATGGGTGATGTTTTCACGCTCCACGTCGACCGGGCCGCGCCGAGTGCTGATGCGGATCTTATTTTCGTTCACCTCGATGACCTCTCCAAGTACGTCGCTGCTAGCGCGGTTTCCGGTCGCTGCGGATGACTCAGTAAGTCGGTAGCGGACCACAATGCGGTCACCGGGAGTCAGTTCTTCAAATTTCAGCATATTTTCCGTCATGTATTTGTAAGAAGAATTCACTTTCGCAGTCGCACAACGAAATGTGAATCGTCGATTACGTCACAGGATGAGTGTGCGAGATCGCTTGTTTGGGTATCAGGACTAGACTGTATCTAGAGCTTATTGCGGATTCAACGAGCAGTTGTTAAATCCGTGAAACTGAAGTGAAATCTGAAATTCGCGCTAGGAAAGGTCTCAGCACCCGTGACTTACATCATCGCCCAGCCGTGCGTCGACGTTAAAGACAAGGCGTGTGTCGAAGAGTGCCCGGTAGATTGCATTTACGAAGGCGAACGTTCGCTGTACATTCATCCAGATGAGTGCGTCGACTGTGGTGCTTGCGAACCGGTGTGCCCCGTCGAAGCGATCTACTACGAGGACGATGTTCCTGACGAGTGGGCCGACTATTACAAGGCAAACGTCGAGTTTTTCGACGAACTTGGTTCACCGGGCGGCGCCGCTAAGATTGGAAACACAGGAAATGATCACGCGCTGATCAGCGTCCTGCCCCCGCAAAACCAAGGCTAGGTTCCCCTATATATGCTTGAGCTCCCCGATTACCCCTGGAATCAGCTCGCGCCGTACCATAAATTGGCTGCTGAACATCCAGGCGGTGTTGTCGACCTTTCCATCGGCACCCCCGTCGATGACACGCCACAGGTAATCCAGCGGGCTCTGGCAGAGGCCGCAAACTCCCACGGATACCCGACCACACACGGAACACCCGAAGTGCGTCAGGCGATCGTCGATTGGTACGCCCGACGACGTAATGTTACCGGGCTCGGAATTGACGATGTCATGCCGACCGTTGGTTCCAAAGAGCTGGTGGCTTGGCTCCCGCTCTTGCTCGGCATGGGCGTCGACGACATCTTGGTGCGTCCAAAGATCGCCTACCCCACCTACGATATCGGTGCTCGTTTAGTCGGAGCCACGGCCATCGCCGCGGACGATTTGAGCGAACTGACCGAGGCGGAACGCGCTCGCGTCAAGTTGGTCTGGGTTAATTCTCCGGGTAACCCCACGGGCAAGGTTCGCGACGTGGAATCCATGCGCCAACTGGTCGCCGAAGCCCGCGAACTCGGTGCTGTGGTGGCCTCCGACGAATGCTACGCCGAGCTTGGCTGGGATGAGTTCGAAGGTCAAGTGCCCAGCGTTTTGGACCCCCGGGTCAATGGCGGAAACCTTGATAACTTATTCTCGCTGTACTCGTTGTCCAAGCAATCGAATCTCGCTGGATACCGGGCCGCATTCGTTGCAGGTGCCCCGAATTTGATGCCGGCGTTGGTCAACAGCCGCAAACATGCAGGCATGATCGTACCAGGCCCCATCCAGCATGCCATGGTGGTCGCTTTGGGTGATGATGAGCATGTCGCCGTGCAGCGCGAACTGTACCGGGCGCGCCGCGAAGCATTGCGTCCAGCTCTTGAAAACTTCGGGTTGACCATTGAAGATTCCGTGGCCGGGCTTTACCTCTGGTGCACGGAAGGTCGTTCAAGCTGGCAGACGCTACAGCGCCTGGCTGAGCTTGGAATCGTCGCCGGCCCAGGTGCCTTCTACGGAACTGCCGGGCAGTCGCACGTGCGTGTGGCCCTGACCGGTGCCGATGAACGGATCGCCGCGGCGGTTGAGCGGTTGAATTCATCCGCTGCTCGGTGAAGATGACAGTCTAATTAGCGTGAACGGGTCAATTAGCGGTATGTTCTACCGTGACGACTGACCTTTCGGAACTAAAGCCTTTCCGGTTAGGAGATGCAATGACAGATATTAAATCTGCCCAGCTACATTTTGGTGAATCCAACCTAGAGCTACCGGTTATCCCGGCTGCCGAGGGCAACGATGGTTTTAACGTAGCGCCACTTTTGAAGACCACCGGGAACGTAACCTACGATCCCGGCTTCATGAATACCGCGGCCACCAAGTCCGCGATCACCTACATCGACGGCGACGCAGGCATCCTGCGCTACCGCGGTTACCCAATCGAGCAGCTGGCACAGCACTCGAGCTTCACCGAGGTCAGCTACCTGCTGATCAACGGCGAACTGCCTTCGGCAACCCAGTTGGAAACCTTCGACGGTTCGCTGCGCCGCCACACCCTGCTGCACGAAGAGCTCAAGGGCTTCTTCGGCGGTTTCCCACGCGATGCACACCCAATGCCGGTGCTGTCCTCGGCCGTTTCGGCCCTGTCGACCTGGTACCAGGATTCGCTGGATCCAACCGATGACGCGCAGGTCGAGCGTTCGACCTTGCGCCTGCTGGCCAAGCTGCCGGTTCTTGCCGCTTATGCGCACAAGAAGTCCATCGGACAGGCACTGCTGTACCCGGATAACTCGATGAACATGGTCGAGAACTTCCTGCGCCTGTGCTTCGGCACCGCCGCTGAGCCTTACGAGCTGGACCCAGACATGGTCAAAGCCCTTGACCTGCTGCTGATCCTGCACGCAGACCACGAGCAGAACTGCTCGACCTCCACCGTGCGCCTGGTCGGCTCCTCGGATGCGAACATGTTCGCTTCGGTGTCCGCCGGCATTCACGCCCTGTCCGGCCCAGCCCATGGCGGCGCCAACGAGGCAGTGCTGAAGATGCTGCGCGAGATCCAGTCTTCGGGCATGTCTCCTGAGACCTTCATGGAGAAGGTCAAGAACAAGGAAGACGGCGTTCGCCTGATGGGCTTCGGCCACCGCGTGTACAAGAACTACGATCCACGCGCGCGCATCATCAAGCAGACCGCACACGACCTGCTGGCCAAGCAGGGGAACAATCAGCTGCTTGAGATCGCGATGAAGCTGGAAGAAACTGCGCTGAACGATGATTACTTCATCTCACGCAAGCTCTACCCGAACGTAGACTTCTACACTGGCCTGATCTACACCGCGATGGGCTTCCCGGAGAAGATGTTCACCGTCCTCTTCGCCATCGGCCGCCTGCCGGGCTGGATTGCTCAGTGGCGCGAAATGATCAAGGACCCAGAAACCAAGATCGGCCGTCCACGTCAGTTGTACATGGGTGAGACCGAACGCAACTACCCGGGCGTCTAAGCCTCGGATAGCTAGCCAAGTTTGGGCTAAACGGCCGGACAAGCACGAAAGTGTTTGCCCGGCCGTTGTCTGTTTTAACACGTAACATCGGCGTATCCTTGGGTTCAAGGGCGCAGTGATGCGTGGAAAAGTCAGGTGGTGCGCGTGTATTTTCGTCGTGGCAATAATTGGACTTTGGCCATAAATACCAATCCGAGTATGTTGGTGGCTCTTTACCTACGCGAGTTGGGCGGGCTGGACCCGACCGAGGTAGGGCCAAATTCAGGACTGACTGCTGGAATCAAAGCGCGCGGCACTCACCAGGTGGCGGCCGGGCAAATCAAGCAGGAATGGACTTCTTGGTGGGATTCGCTCATTTCCCGGAATCCAACCATTGATGCAGAAGGAACGGTGGATCTGCTGGCGGATTTAGACGCCGGCTGCTATCCGGAATTAGCGAAGCTGGCTAGTGCCCACTACGGGCAGGCCACCTTGTTCGCTCATCAACACCGTGCAAAATTCAGTGAACAGTCCAAGGACTATATTCCGCAGCGCATGGACGAGGCAGAACGTATCATCATCGACCACGGGGTTGAACATGCACAAGATGCGGATGAAAAACAGATTCATCTCATCGATGTGCCGCTCACCGAGCCGCGGGCCTGGTTGATCGGAGGTGCGACGATTGTCGCGAGTACCTCGCTATTGCGTGACGGGAGGGCCTTCCACGGTTACATTCAACCAATGGTGACCATCATCTTCCCCTGAGGGCAACGCATAAAGGTCGAGGGACACACCAATTGGTGCGTCCCTCGACCTTTATACGTAGGGAGAATTAGTTAGCGTGCAGAGCGCTATTCAGCTCGACCTGCTGTCCGGCGCGGGCGAGCGCCTCAACCGCGCCGCTGACCGAGTTGCGGCGGAAGAGCAGGTTAGGGACGCCGGATAGCTCAAGGGCCTTGACCGACTTCGTACCGAGCTGCACCCGGGTTCCGGCGGTAACATAGAGTCCGGCTTCGACTACGCAATCATCTCCAATGGAGATGCCCACGCCCGCGTTCGCGCCCAGCAGGACGCGCTCGCCAATGGTGATGCGCTCCTTGCCGCCGCCGGAGAGCGTGCCCATGATCGAGGCGCCGCCGCCAACGTCGGAGCCGTCACCGACAACTACCGAGGCGGAGATCCGGCCTTCGACCATCGAGGCGCCCAAGGTTCCCGCATTGAAGTTCACGAAACCCTCATGCATCACGGTGGTGCCTTCGGCAAGGTGCGCCCCGAGGCGGACACGGTCCGCATCGGCAATACGCACACCGGTGGGCAATACATAGTCGACCATGCGTGGGAACTTGTCCACGCCGAAGACGTCGACGTTGCCGCGGGCACGAAGTTTCAGTCGGGTCATTTCAAATCCCTCTACCTGGCAGGGGCCGAAGTTGGTCCACACGACGTTTGCCAGATGCCCGAATACGCCGTCGAGGTTGATCGAGTTCGGGGTGACAAGACGGTGGGACAGCAAGTGCAACCGTAGCCACACATCGGCGGTGTCGGCCGGCGCCACATCCAGGTCAATGGTCAGTGAGATGACTTTCTGAGTGGTGCCACGCTGTGCATCGTCGGAAGCTGCGGCGGCAAGTTCGCCTGAAAGTTCTGGAGCCTGGGCAAGCACACCGAGAACGGGTGCTGGGTACCATACGTCGAGCACGGTGCCGTCGGTCGCGATGGTGGCTAGGCCGTGACCGGAGGCCAAACGTACTGAGGAGTCAAATGATGCTGCTGCGGGTTCAAAAGTCATTCTCTGATCGTAGCGTTTGCACTGCGAGTAATGTTGATAAATGACAGCGGAATGCAATCAAAAAGTGAAGAACGATGGGTATTGTGAACGAATTAGATCTTCGAGAAGACGTCGCCAGCTTGACCGAACGAATCATGAATATCGAGTCCGTCTCCGGCAATGAGAAGGAACTAGCGGACGCGGTGCATCAAGCGTTGCTCGGGCTGGACCACCTGGAGGTGCATCGGGATGGGGACTCCATCGTTGCGCGCACTCGGCTCGGACGCGAGCGGCGGGTAGTCCTCGCCGGTCACCTGGATACAGTGCCGCTGCCACATACCCAAGGCGCGCGAGGCACGGTCCCGGCCACGGTAGTCGACGGAGTGCTCTACGGCCGAGGCGCGACGGATATGAAGGGCGGCGTCGCAGTCCAGCTGGCTCTTGCCGCCGAATTGACCGATCCACGCTACGACGTCACTTACATCTTCTACGATCACGAAGAAGTCGCTGCGGCTAAGTCTGGTTTGGGGCGGCTGGCCCGAAACGCTCCAGAGTTGCTGACGGCCGACTTTGCGATTTTGCTTGAACCAACCAACGGCACGGTCGAAGGCGGATGCAATGGTACGAGCCGTTTCCTGGTGAGAACCACTGGTGCGGCAGCCCATTCGGCTCGCGCATGGATGGGGGAGAACGCCATCCATAAGGCCGCTCCGATCTTGGCACGCTTGGCTGACTATGAACCGCAGACTGTCGACGTCGAAGGTTTGGCTTACCGGGAATCGATGAACGCGGTACGGATCGCCGGCGGCATTGCCGGGAACGTGATTCCGGACTACTGCGAGGTTGAGGTCAATTACCGCTTCGCCCCGGACAAGGACCTGTCCCAAGCCGAAGCAGTTGTACGCGCCCTGTTCGACGGATTCGAGGTCGAACGCACCGATGGCGCGGAAGGTGCCCGTCCGGGGCTGGACCAACCCATTGCGGCCTCGCTGGTCAAGATTCTCGGCCAAGAGCCCAAGCCAAAATACGGTTGGACGGATGTGTCGCGTTTTTCGGCGCTGGGAATATCGGCTGTGAACTTTGGCCCGGGCGATGCCCTGCTTGCCCACACCGACGATGAACATGTCACGCAGCAGGCGATCCGCGATTGCCTCAATACCCTGCGTGCGTGGTTGCGCGAGACCAATTAGGGTCAGCACCCTTGGACGGCGGTTAAAACAGTAGTTGCCTCCCCAAAAGGAGAGGCAACTACTGGCGAACGGCAATCCAGCTAGCTCCGTGGATTCGGCTCGTCCTTGATGTTCGGAGTTGGTTCCACCGGGAGTCCCGACGGAGCTCCGACGACTACAGGTTGAGGTGGCTGACCGCCGGTCTTGTCCTTTTTCACCCTGCTGCTTAGACGGCGCGAGACGATCTCGGCAATCTTGCCTAGGGTGAAGTTGATCAGGATGAAGATCGCTGCGGCAACGATCAGTGCCTGCAGGACGTTGCCATTGGGAGACGAGTAGGTGCGTGCGAAGAAGAGCAGTTCATTGAAACTGATGATGTAGCCCAGTGCCGAGTCCTTCAAGATGACAATGAACTGCCCGATCAAGGCCGGCAGCATGGCTACCAAAGCCTGAGGGATCTCAATGAATCGCAATGACTGCCCACGGGTCAGGCCAATGGCGATGCCTGCCTCGCGTTGCCCCTTGGGCAGGTTATGCACGCCGGAACGCACAAGCTCAGCGACTACCGAACCGTTGTAGAACACCAGCGCGGCGACCACAGCCCAAAGAGCGGTATCTCCAGGCAGTTGCAAGGAACGCGAAAAGAACACGTTGAAGAACACGATCATCAGCAGCACCGGCACCGCGCGGAAGAATTCCACGACTACGGTGCTGAACCCGTTGATGAATTTGTTCTGGGAAAGCCTTCCAACGCCAAAGATCAGGCCGAAGATCACCGAGCCGACGATGCCGAGGACGGCTGCCTTGAGGGTGTTCATCAGACCAGGCAGCAGATAGTTGACCCATGTGCTGCTTTCGATGAAGTCATCCCATTGGGCAGGTTGCATCTGGTCCTTGTTTGTCAGACCGATGATGATCCAAGCCAGAAGCCCGGCCGCTATCAGCGCGCCGACGACGTTGATAGCAAGAATGATTCGTCGGGCCCGAGGCCCTGGGGAATCAAAAAGAATCGAGGCGCTCATCGTGCCACCGCCAGTTTCTTGGAGAGCCAGGTTGTTAGCAGACCCACCGGGATCACAATGATCACAAAGCCGATGGCAAAGGTAAGGAAGATTGGAATCACGATATCGGCTCGGAATTCGATCATGGTCTTCATTGTCGAGGAGGCCTCCGTTGCCACCGAGCCGACGGCTGCAACTGTCGAGTTCTTGATCAGTGCGATCAAGGTGTTACCCAACGGGACGATTGCGCCGCGGAAGGCCTGCGGCAAGATGACCTCGCGGGCTGCTGGCAAGAAGCTCAGCCCGATGGCGCGAGCGGCTTCGGCCTGCCCCAGCGGCACGGTGTTCACGCCCGAGCGGATGGCCTCGCAGACGAATGCTGCGTGGTACAGCGCAAGTCCCATGACCGCCAAGCGGAAGAAGTTGCCCTGGAAATCTCCACCTAAGGTGAAGCCCAATTGCCCGTATAGCGCCAGCACTCCGAAGAGGATGATGATTGTCAGCGGAGTGTTCCTGATGAGGTTCACATAGCCGGCGCCGATTGCGCGGAAGCTGGCGACCGGGGAAATACGCAGGAGCGCTAGCACGGTACCTAGGAGCACTGCGCCCAAAGCGGCCCAGAAAGTTAGTTGAATGTTGACCCAGAATGCTCCGGGTATGTCATATTCAGTGAATATCGATAGATAATTGTCCACTGTAAGCCTCTATCTCGATGGCCGCACCTGCGGCCAAGCGGCTATGGGTGTGGTGCCCGCCGTAAGGGGCACCGCGAAACATGAAGGTGTGCAAAGGGGCCAACGACTATGCGCTTGGCCCCTTTGCTACGGATGTTGCTATGCGCAGGTATCCGAGAGTTCCGGTGGGTTGGTCTCCGAATTCGGCGTGTAGCCGGTGCCCTCGGTGTTTGCTGTCAAGGCTTCGTCCCAGGCGCCGGATTCGATCATCTTGCTGATCGCCGCGTTGATGTCGCCGCACTTGTCGGTTCCATCGGGAAGGCCGACGCCGTAGTTCTCCTCGGAGAATGGTGCGCCAACGACCTTGAACTTGCCCTGGTAGGCAGGCTGGGCTGCCAAACCAGCGAGGATGATGTCATCGGTGGTCACTGCGTCGATGGTGCCGCCACCCATCTGGGTCACGCATTCTGCGTAACCCGGAAGCTCCTGCAGGTTGGTGTTCTCTGCGTAGTTGTCCTTCACCTTCTGGGCCGAGGTGGAACCCGTGACCGAGCACAGGTTCTTGCCGTTTAGGTCTTCGGGACTCGCGATATCCGAATCGGTGGCCACCAATAGATCCTGGCCTGCAACGAAGTATGGACCGGCGAAGTCGACAACCTTGTTGCGTTCCTCGGTGATCGAATAGGTTGCGAAGATCATGTCGACCTGGTCATTCTGGAGCATGGTTTCGCGGTTCGCTGAAGGAGCCGAAATCCACTCGATGTTCTCCTCGGTGTAGCCCAGCTCATTGGCTACATACTTGGCAACATCTACGTCGAATCCGGTGTAGTTGTTGCCGTCCTTGAAGCCGAGGCCCGGCTGGTCGAACTTGATGCCGATGCGGATGCTATCGGCATCGCCTTCGCCGCTCCCGCCGCCACATGAAGTGAGGGCCAAAGCCGCCACGGCTGCCATTGCGGCGACTGCGCCTAAACGATTCTTACGCATGATTCCTCCTGAATACAGAATGCGGTGATGGAATTAGTGGTTGGTTATGAGCTTGCCCAGGAAGTCCTTGGCACGCGCGCTTTGTGGGTTGGTGAAGAACTCGTCCGGAGTGGCCTGCTCGACGATCTGGCCGTCGGCCATGAAAATCACGCGGTCGGCGGCCTTGCGGGCGAAGCCCATCTCGTGGGTCACCACGAGCATGGTCATGCCTTCCTTGGCCAACCCGACCATGGTGTCTAGCACCTCGTTGATCATCTCCGGGTCCAGCGCACTGGTCGGTTCATCAAACAGCATGACCTTCGGCCGCATAGCCAGCGCACGAGCAATTGCCACGCGCTGCTGCTGACCGCCCGAAAGCTGAGCTGGTAGCTTGCCGGACTGGTTAGCTACGCCCACGCGCTCTAGGAGCTGCATGGCGAGCTTGTCCGCCTCGGACTTCTTCATACCCTTGACCTTGATCGGTCCGAGCGTCACGTTCTCCAGAATCGACTTATGCGCGAAAAGGTTGAAGGACTGGAAAACCATTCCCACATCGGCGCGAAGGGTCGCTAGAGCCTTGCCCTCTTCGGGCAGGACTTTGCCATCAATGGTGATTGTGCCGTCGTCAATCGTCTCCAGACGATTGATGGCACGGCACAGCGTCGACTTACCCGAACCAGAAGGTCCGAGAATGACTACTACTTCACCTTTGGTGACCTGAAGGTTGATGTCGTTCAGAACATGTAGTGCCCCATAATGCTTGTTGACCCCAGTCAGTTCTACGATGGGGCCGTCAGAAGAAGCTTGAGCCTGATGATCGCTTTTCATAATTTAGACATTACTTCATGTGACGCACATAATGCGAGGATGCGATTGCGTCACAAAAAGTTGTTATCAAACTGTTCTGTAATCGTGCGTCGGGCAATTCGCTAGATGTTGGGTAGTTACCGATAGAGTGAGGTCATGGTCCATAAGCGTAAAAGCGAAGAAAATGCGCGTGCAGGGCGCAAGGTCCACGTTGAAGCGAGCTGGCCGAACAAACAGCCAGCCGAGCAACTCGACCGCTACTTGTTGGAGAGCCCGCAGGGGGACGCCACGCATAGTGACGTGTGGCGCGTGCTACGCATCCAGTCGGAATTTGTCTCTGGATTCGGATCATTGGCAGGACTCGGGCCTGCGGTTTCGGTATTCGGTTCGGCACGCACCGATCCGGACAGCGTGTACTACCAGCAGGCCTATCACATCGGCAAACGCCTGGCTCAGTCCGGGGCGATCACCATTACCGGTGGCGGCCCAGGCACGATGGAGGCTGCGAATAAGGGAGCCAGCGAAGCGGATGGTTCGTCAGTTGGCCTGGGAATTGAGCTGCCTTTCGAAACCGGACTTAACTCCTGGGTGAACCGCGGCATCAATTTCCGTTATTTCTTTGTTCGTAAAACCATGTTCGTCAAATACTCCCAGGGCTTTATCGTGCTTCCTGGCGGTTATGGAACCTTAGATGAACTTTTCGAGGCGCTGACCTTGGTGCAGACTCAGAAGATCACCGGGTTCCCGATTGTTCTGGTTGGCACCGAATATTGGGGTGGATTGGTCGATTGGCTGACGAATGTGGTGGCCAAGGAACGCGCAATTTCACCGAAGGACCTGAATTTATTCCACCTCACCGACGATCCGGACGAAGCCGTAGACATCGTGTTGCGTAATATGGTGGAGGACCTGGATAAGAACCAAGCGAACCGGAGTTAGTCATGCCATTTTTTCTCATAGCATTGGCGATCTTGGCCGTGGGGGGCGTGGCGTTACTGATTTCAAACCAACGAAAATCGGTTCCGGCGGGTCGCCATTTCGAATCGTCGGGTGAACCGATCGTGGGGCTAGTGGAGCATGAAGCGTCTTTGCCGCCGGTGTTGTTACCGGAGCATCCACGAGCCAACGATATTGACTCCGTGAAGTTCTCGCTGGGACTGCGCGGCTACCGCTGCGATCAGGTAGATGACACGCTAGATGTGCTGGCCGCTGAAATTACGCGACTGGAAAATACAATTCGTGACATGGAGTCCCGGCGTGTGATTAGCGACACGACGCAAAATTAGCAATAATAGAAGATAAGTGTCCCTTATCAGCGACGAATCATCGCAGAAGGTGGACTGAGACATTGGGTTGTGCGCAAAGCAAAAAATGTTGCGCGCGTTAGCCACGGACGAAGGGAACAGCTCATATGGCTGCGATGAAGCCACGTACCGGTGACGGGCCTATGGAAGTCACCAAAGAGGGCCGAAGCCTGATTTTGCGACTGCCAATCGACGGCGGAGGTCGTCTGGTGGTGGAGCTGAACAGTGCGGAAGCAACTGAACTGCGTAACTGTCTAGTTGGGGTCACCGAATAATTCTTTAGCTAACTGAGGGCCGGCAAATTTGCCGGCCCTCAGTTATCTCTACCCACCCAACGCGGGGTTCAAGCGCGCTTTATGTGCGGTCAGCACCGTGGCAACGAATAATCCTTGTTCGCTGGGGAAGAGGTGGGTTTGCAGTTTAGGGTCCTCGCGCAGCAGGCGAAGCGCGTCGCGAGTGGCAACGGTTGATGGGCGTCGAACCGCGGGACGGGCCAGGCGATGTTCATCGAACGCGTTATTCAAAACGATCACCCCGCCGGGGCCTACCAGACGCTTGGCCTCTGCCACGTAGTCCAGCAGCAGTTCCGCGCTGGCATCGATAAGCACTAGGTCATAGGCGTGGTCGGCCAAGCGAGAGAGCACATTCTCGGCGCGCTCATTGATGATGCGAACGCGAGCGGAGAGGATTCCCGCTTCACGCAGGCCTTGGCGCATGGCATTTGCATGCTCCAAGTCCGATTCGATGGCCGTCAGCGTCCCGGTGGCGCCCATGGCTTCGAGCATCGCCATGGAGGCAACTCCTACCCCGGAGCCGATCTCGACGATGCTGTGCGGGGCGCGCAAGGAGCAGAGCAGGGCGAGCATCGAGCGCCCAGCCGGGTCGATGCATCGAACACCAAGATCCGCGGCCCGTTCGCGTGCGGCAAGCACATGATCGCGCTCGGGCAGCTGGTTTTGGCTGTAGCCCCAGCTAGCAAGGAGTTCTGGATTCATCGAAGGCATGAGTGTGTGGTCCTTGGGATTGTCTGTCGGGTGGTCCGGAGACCATCGTACCCACCGCGTTCGGTCGAACTTGGACGAACTGCGGGCAGGTGCGCAGGGGATTCTTAGCTTCAGCTCAGCTTCTCGGGTCACACTTGTAGAGTGAACACTGCAAGAAGTCAGCTAATTGCCCCCGTGGACGGCCCCGAAACCGAGACCCCCTCATGGGACGCCATGGTGCAAGACCATGGCGAACGGGTCTTCCGTTTGGCGTACCGTCTGACCGGCAACCGCCAGGACGCCGAGGATCTTTCGCAAGAAGCCTTTGTCCGGGCGTTCAACGCTTTGGAGAACTATACGCCCGGCACCATGGGCGGATGGCTGCACCGCATCACCACCAACCTTTTCCTCGATCAGGCACGGCGCAAGTCAAAAATCCGGTTCGACCGTTTTGCCGAAGGCGCGGAGGATCGGTTTCCAAGCACCGCGGTCACCCCCGAGCGGGACTTCGAATTCAACAATCTTGATGTAGACGTGGCCAAAGCGCTCAAGGCGCTCGCCCCGGACTTCAGGGCAGCGATCGTGCTCTGCGATATGGAGGGCTTCTCCTATGAGGAAGTCTCGCAGATCCTGAACGTGAAGCTAGGCACGGTGAGGTCGCGCATCCACCGTGGACGTTCCATGCTGCGCGACGCGTTGGCGCACCGCAACCCGGCAAACCGCGCCCCGTTGACCGTGAGCTTGCCGCGCATCCCGTTGGGATTGCGCACCGCAAAACAGGGCTAGCGCATAAGTCATCCGCCGTGGCGCGGTGATTTCAACCATTTGAAGCCGACAAGGTAATCTTTCATACGTGGAGTTTATTGGAATCAATGGCGGAGAATTCATTATTCTCGCCATCCTCGCAGTGGTGATCTTGGGTCCCGAAAAGCTTCCGGAGTACGCCAAAAAACTGGCTAATCTGGTCAAGGAACTACGCCGTATGGCCAATGGTGCCAAGGAGCAGCTGCGTGAGGAAGTCGGCGACGAGGTCGCTGACATGGACTGGCGCAAGCTGGACCCGCGACAGTACGACCCGCGGCGGATCATCAAAGAAGCTCTCATCGACGAATTCGACGACGCCGTGAACGTGGCCAAGGCCAAACCGCAGGCCGCCGAAGCTCCGGTGCGAACCTCCATTGCAACGCAGCAGCAGCAACCGCTGGGAACTGACGAGCTGGCTCCCTTTGATTCGGAAGCCACCTAGAACTTCTAGAAGGACATTGGCAGCGATCGCCCGGCAAGCCCGCGCGGTCGCTGTCCTAATTTCTGCGCTAGCTGGCGCAAGGAAGCGGCCACCGGCGACACGGGGGTGCTGAGCACCACCGGGACACCTTGATCCGAACCCACCCGCACCGCCTCTTCCAGGGGCAGCTGGGCGAGCAAGCCGACCGGGTACCCAAGCTGCGTGCTGAGCGACTCGCTGAGCCGCTGGCCTCCACCGGTTCCGAAAATTTCCATCTTGCTGCCATCGGGCAGGCTCAGGTAGCTCATATTCTCCACCACGCCGATAACCCGTTGTTTGGTTTGCAGCGCGATGGTTCCGGCGCGTTCGGCCACCGCGGTCGCGGTGGACTGCGGGGTGGTGATCACCAATAATTCGCTATTCGGCAACAGCTGCGAAACCGAGATCGCCATATCCCCGGTGCCCGGGGGAAGATCCAGCAGCAGCACGTCCAAGTCTCCGAAATACACGTCGGTCAAGAACTGCTCCAGGGCACGGTGCAGCATCGGTCCACGCCAGATCACCGGCTGATTCGAGTCCAAGAACATGCCGATGGAAATGACCTTAACCCCGTGGGCCACCGGTGGCAGGATCATCTCATCGACGCGGGTCGGTTTCCCGGTAATGCCCATCAACGCCGGAATCGAAAAACCATGCACGTCGGCGTCGATCAGCCCGACCTTCAACCCATCAGCGGCCATGGCGGCCGCCAGATTCGCGGTAATTGAGGACTTGCCGACCCCGCCCTTTCCGCTGGCCACCGCAATAACGCGAGTTAGCGAGTCCGGGTCGGAGAATACGGTGCGCTTAGCCTTCAAGCCCTCGCGCAGGTCCGCGCGCTGCTGCGGGGACATCACATCCAAGATGACTTTCACCTGAGCCACCTCGGGAAGCGCTCCAACCGCCTTGGCCACGTCTGCTTCGATGGTTGAACGCATGGGGCAGCCGGCGATGGTCAGCAGGATTCTGACCTGTGCGGTGCCGTCAACCAGTTCCGCAGAAGCCACCATGCCCAGCTCGGTGATGGGGCGGCGCAGTTCCGGGTCGATCACGGATTCGAGAGCGCGGTGCAGGTCCGCGGATTGGGTCACTATGGTTTTGCCTTCCGATGCTGAGAGCGGTTGGAATCAACCGTGTCTATTAATCCGGTGGCTGGATTGCTGTGCTTATTCTTGCGCTTGGCACGCAGATGCAGGTCTTCGCCATCGGTGGTTTCGAGCAGTTCTTCGAGCACATTGCGCAGCTCCGAACGCACGTAGTCTCGGGTGGCGACATCGCGCATCGCCAGGCGCAGGGAGGCGAGCTCCCGGGTGAGGTATTCGGTGTCGTAGAGGTTGCGTTCGGCGCGGTTGCGGTCCTCGGTGACCGAGACGCGGTCGCGGTCATCCTGGCGGTTCTGCGCGAGCAGCAGCAGCGGGGCAGCGTAGGAGGCCTGCAGGGAGAGCATCAGGGTCAACGCGGTGAAGCCGATGGCCGCATCGTCAAAGCGCCAAGCCGCCGGCGCGACGGTATTCCAGACGAGCCAGAACGCGCAGAAGATCGTCATGTAGAACAGGAACTGCGGGGTTCCCATGAAACGGGCGAATTTCTCCGTGGCCGAACCGAAGAGGTCCGGATCGGGGGAGAACTTCGGCCAGAGGCGGCTGCGTGCCGATAGGGGAGTATCCAGCCCGTTGCTCTTGCGCTGTTCGGCCATGGGGTGAACTCCTTTGCTACTGATCGAAAATGCTGAAGCTTGGTGGCCTAATCCGCCGAGCGCCAGTCATCGGGAAGGATGTGGTCCAGGACGTCGTCAACGGTGATGGCACCGACGAGCCGGCCCTCGTTATTGACCACTCCCACCGAGGTGAGGTTGTAGGTCGCCAAATGGCGGACCACGTCGGTGATGCTCGACAGGTCCGACATCGGCTCAAGTTCTTTATCCAGAATATCGCCCAGCGGCTCCGGGGGAGCGGCGCGCAACAGGGCCTGGATGTGAACTTGGCCTAGATAGCGCCCGGTGGGGGTCTCCAGAGGCGGGCGCACCACATAGACGGTGGAGGCCAATGCCGGACTGATCTCCTCAAGGCGAACCGAGGCCAGCGCTTCGGCCACCGAGGATTCGGGGGTGAGGATCACCGGCACCGGGGTCATCACCGAACCGGCGGTGCCTTCCGGATAGGCCAGCAGGCGACGGACGTCTTCGGCTTCTTCCTCGTTCATCAGTTCAAGCAGCTGATGCTTGGTCTCTTCGGCCACCTCGGCGAGCAGGTCGGCCGCGTCGTCCGGGTCCATCTCTTCGAGTACATCCGCGGCACGTTCCAGGCTGAGCGCGGAGAGGATTTCAACCTGTTCGCGGTCCGGCAGCTCCTGCAAGACATCGGCCAGGCGGTCATCTTGCAGATGCGCGGCGACTTCCAGCCGGCGCTTGCCGGTCATCTCATGCAGCGCGTCGGCGAAGTCGGCGGCCTTCATCTCATCGTGGGTGGCCACGAAATTATCCGCGGACTGCGGTTCGCTCTGTTCCCCCTGGCGGATCTCCTCCCAGGAGACCAGCACCTTGTTGCGGCGGCGGGTGCGGCGCCCGAGCAGGGTGCTGGTCGTTTCCAGGCGCTGGACGAAGTATTCGTTGATTTCCCAATCCCCGCGCCGGGTCTGGGTCAGGCCTACGTCTTCGATCAACCCGCGCCCGGAGGCATCGAGGAAGGTGACCGTGCGGTCGAACATTTCGGCAACGACGAGCATTTCCTGCCCGCGCTGCTGGAAGCGACGCATATTGACCAGTCCGGAGCAGATGACCTGGGTGGATTCCATGGATTGGATCCGGGTCATGGGCACGAAGACGCGGCGTTTGCCCGGGACTTCGACGACGACACCGACACAAGCCGGTGCCCGCTGGGGGCCGCGCGAAACGACGACGACGTCGCGCAACCGGCCCAGGCGATCGCCTAAGGGGTCGAAGACGTCCAGCCCGAGTAGCCGGGCGACAAAGATTTTAGAAACGTGTGCGCTCACCGTTCTAGCCTAGCGTGCGAAGGGGCCGTTAGCGGTGTGTTGGGCCACGTCGGCTGGCAGGATTCTTTCACCCTCAGCGATAGTGGGTGTACAACTGGGCGCACTCACAGTATTAGCGTGCACAATAGTAGGTATGACCTCGCCGCATGGAGTAAATTCAATCAGCCCCAACGGTTTGCCCCGTGGCGAACTGCTTGGGCGCTACACCAGCTATCTGGATGCCCAGAAACTGGTCGACTATTTAGCAGATAATAACTTCCCGGTTTCAGCCGTGAGCATCGTGGGCAATGACGTGCGCACCGTGGAACGGGTGACCGCCAAACTTTCCTACCCGAAGGTCGCGCTATCGGGCGCGGCGCAGGGTGGCATGATGGGCCTCTTCGTGGGTCTGCTGCTTTCGCTCTTCGGCGGCACCGGAACCGGCCTGTACCAAATCCTTTCGGCCATCGGGCTGGGCATGGCGATCTGGATGATTGCAGGAGTGGTTTCCTACTCCATGCGCCGCGGCAAGCGCGACTTCGCCTCGTCGAGCAAGTTTGTGGCGACCAGTTTTGACGTGGTGGTTGACTTCGAGCATTCCCAGACTGCCCGTCAATTGGCCGCGCAGCTGCCGATGCGTCCACAGCAGGCGCCAGGCGCACAACCGCCAGCACAGCCGGCCCCACCGGCTGCCGCTCCGATGCAGCAGCCTCCGGTAGCCGCCGAGGCGACAACGGTACCGGCCGAGGAACCAAAGGCCGCTCCGACCAGCCAATTCGGTGACCTGCCAGATGGCCGCCCACGCTACGGTGTACGCGTTGAGGAACCAAAGCCTGCAGCGCCAGCGCAGCCTGAGGTGCAAGACGTGGCACAGGCCGAGCCCACGGTGAAGCAGGATGCCGTGGTGCAGTCGCCGACCGGCGAACGCGCCCCGGATGAAACCGAGCAGCCACCGGCCGAAGCTGAAGAATCCGAAGAAGAGACCAAGAAGCAGTAGCCGCAGCGCGCAGAACTCGCTATGGCACTTCCGCAGTGAGCGGAGCGCCATAGCGAGTTTTTTCATGCCCTCTGGTCCATGCGCGGCAACCTGGCATGCAAAAACCAGGGGCAGCCGGGCCTTCCCAGGTGGAAACCGGCTGCCCCTGGCAACAATTGGGTTAGCGCTTGCGCATTAACCGCGCAGCTTGGCCATCCATGCCTCGACCTCGTCGGGGTTGCGCGGCAGGGCTGCGGACAGGTTGACCGCACCGTCGGCGGTTACCAGGATGTCGTCCTCGATGCGTACCCCGAGCCCGCGGTACTCTTCCGGGATCGCGAGATCTTCGTTCTTGAAGTAAAGCCCTGGCTCAATGGTGAACACCATGCCTTCGACAAGTTCGGCATCCAGGTAGAGATCCGCACGGGCCTGAGCGCAATCGTGCACGTCCAGGCCCAGGTGGTGGCTGGTGCCGTGCGGCATCCAGCGGCGGTGGTGCTGGCCTTCGGGGGACAGCGCCTCTTCCAGGGAAACCGGAAGCAGTCCCCAGTCCTGCAGGCGTTCGGCGAGCACTGTGGTGGCGATCTGGTGCAGGTCGCGGAACTTCAGCCCGGGACGGACCGCGGCGTAGGTTGCATCGGCGGCGTCGAGCACGGCCTGGTAGACCTTGCGCTGCAGTTCGGTGTACTTGCCGGAGACCGGCAGGGAGCGGGTGATGTCCGCGGTGTAGAGCGATTCGGCTTCTACCCCGGCGTCCAGCAGCAGCACCTCGCCCTCGTTCACCGCACCGGTGTTGCGGATCCAGTGCAGGATCGTCGCGTTGTTGCCCGAAGCTGCGATGGTGTCATAACCCAGTTCGTTGCCCTCTAGCCGGGCGCGGGCGAAGAAGGTGCCCTCTACGATGCGTTCGCCGCGCTGGTGGGCGATGGCCACGTCCAGATTGCGTACGACATCCTCGAATCCTGCGATCGTGGCATCCACGGACTTCTGCAGTTCGGCCAGTTCGTACTCGTCCTTGATCAGGCGCAGTTCGGAGACGAACTCGGAGAGCTCATTATCCAGCGCGTCGCTGGCCTCCAGGTCCTGTCCGGTGTTGATGCGGGAGGTATCGACGAGCGCCTCGACGTTCAGGTCGACCTCGCGCATCAGGCGCACGCGGATCCCGCCCAGGGCCTGCGGCCCCGAGTTCTTGGTCAGCGCATTTTCGAGCATGTCCAGCGACTCGGTGGGGATTCCGGTGCGGGCGGACATGGTGCTCAGCGTGGGGCGTGGACCCACCCAGAATTCACCGGCGCGTGAATCAAGGTAGAAGTCCGAGCTGTCTCGGCCTGCCATCGGCGCGAAGTACAAGGAGGCCGCGTGGTTCCCGCCCTGATCGCCGGCCCCGTCATCGGTTGGTTCCAGCACAAGGACGGCATCCGGTTCGTGGTCGACGCCTAAACCGGTGAGGTGCGCGAAGGCTGAATGCGGGCGGAACCGGTAGTCAGTGTCGTTCGAGCGGACCTTTGCAGGGCCGGCCGGAATGACCAGGCGTTCGCCCGGGAACTGTGCGGAGAGGGCAGCGCGGCGGGTGGCGGCGTAGCTTGCTGCAGGATCTGCTGCGGGAAGCTGGGAGGTGTCCGGTGCCCACGAGGAAGCCATGAACTTCTTGAAGACTTCCGAGGTGGGGCGCTGGGAACGGTTGTTGACGCGATCTTCGAGCGGCTGGTCGTTGCCCGAAGGCGAAGAAACTTGATTGGTCATACTTCTAAGTGTGTCACCGATTCGGGTATCCGGGCAAAGTAGCAGTAGGCGAGCTAATCTAGGGATATGCGAATTGACCTGCACACCCATTCAAATGTTTCGGATGGGACGCAACCCCCTGCCGAACTGATCGCGTCTGCCAAGCAGGCCGGTTTGGATGTGGTGGCACTGACCGATCATGATCAGACCACCGGGTGGGCCCAGGCGCGCGAGACGGCTCAGGAACTCGGAGTGGGTTTTGTCCCTGGCATGGAAATCACCTGTCAGGACTATCAGGGAATCAGCGTGCACCTGCTGTGCTATTTACAGGACCCCAGCTATCAGCCGTTGCTGGACGAGCTGGACATTTCCCGTCATTCCCGGGTTATACGCGCCCAGCGCATAGTGGACCGGCTTGCCGAAGACTTTCCGATCAGCTGGGACTTGGTGTCCGAGCATTGCCAGCCCGGCGCCACGGTAGGCCGCCCGCATATTGCCGATGCGCTAGTTACCGCCGGAATCGTGGAAACCCGCAATGAGGCGTTCGCAAATATTCTTTCGGCTCGGTCGCGCTATTACGTGGCGCACCCGGCCATCGATCCGCGCGACGCGGTGCGTCTGGTCCTTGAAGCAGGGGGAGTGCCGGTCTTCGCGCACCCTGCGGCCACCTTGCGAGGCCGCGTTGTGCCGGAGTCGACCTTCCACGACATGATCGATGTGGGACTTGCCGGAGTGGAGATCCATCATCGTGACAACATCGAGGAAGGCAAACTCTTCCTCACCCGGTTGGCCAAGCAATACGATCTGATCGTAACCGGTTCCTCCGATTACCATGGTGCCGGAAAACTGAACCGGCTCGGTGAGAATCTCACCGAGCCGGACATGTTGCAACGAATTATTGCGGCGGGAACCGGAGCTCAGGCCTCTTTGTAGGTGGTGGTTTCCGGCAAGCGGGAACGCATCACCTCGATGGCTTCGGCATTCTGATCGATCAGCACGAAGCGTCGATTCAACTTTGCGGATACCGCGCCGGTTGTCCCGGACCCGGCGAAGAAATCCAGTACCCAATCGCCTTCACGCGATGATGCGTTGATGATCCGACGCAAAATCCCTTCGGGCTTCTGCGTCGGGTATCCGGTCTTTTCCTTGCCCGTCGGTGACACGATGGTATGCCACCAGACATCGGTAGGGAGTTTGCCCAGTGCACGCTTTTCCGGGGTTACCAGACCAGGAGCCATATATGGTTCGCGGTCTACCTCGGCCGAATCGAAGTGGTACTTCTTCAGATTCTTCACGTAAACCAAGATGGTGTCGTGCTTTGCCGGCCAGCGGCTCTTGGCTCGAGCACCGTAGTCGTAGGCCCAGATCAATTCGTTCAAGAAGTTCTCTCGGCCGAAAATCTGGTCCAGCAGCACCTTGACGTAGTGCACCTCGCGGTAGTCCAGATGAACGTAGAGCGTGCCATCCTCGGCGAGCAACCGGTGAGCTTGCAGCAACCGGGGCTCGATGAAGCTGAGATAGTCATCAAAGCTGTCGTGATAGGAGCGTGCGGCTCCCAGCTCGGTGTTGTAGGACAATCCCTTGAAGCCAACCCGGTCGCCTTCGCCTTCGGCGGCCCGGACCATGGTGCGCTGCGCACGGGTTTGCTTCCGGCCGGTGTTGAACGGCGGGTCGACGTAGATCAGCGTGAAGCTCTCGTCGGGGAGTTCCGACAGCGCCTTCATATTGTCACCGTGCAGCACGGTATTTTCCTGCGCCGGTGCGCCCGCGGATACTGCGGGCGCACCGGTTTCGGGCAGGGTAGAATCCTCTGGTTGAGCGAGCACCGTGGGTACTGAATCCTTTCGGAAGAAGAATGGAAACGGAGAACTAGTTAGTCCTGCGTTCCACCCTCGGTGCTGCGGGTGCGGCGGCGTGGCCGGCGACGGGCGCGTGATTCCTGATCGGAGTCGGTGCCGGCGGCTGGCTGTTCCTCGTGCTGGTGGGTAGCGCGGTGGCGTTCGCCTTCACGCGCCGGACGGTCCTGCCTGCCCTTGGAATGACCGTGGCGGCTGGCGCCCTGATCACCGGACTGCTCGCCTTCGCCGGAGCGGGTGCGGTTCCGGCTGCCGGTGCTGCGGCGGCGCGGGGTGCGCTCGGCGCGCTCCGAGTCGTCGCGGCGTGCTGAGCCGTCGCCCTCGGCCGGCGCGGTCTTCTTCGCACGCTGCAAGCGGCCCTTGGTCCCTTTGGGGATGTCCAGGTCGGCAAAGAAGTGCGGCGAGGAGGAGTAGGTTTCCACAGGTTCTGGCACATTCAGGCCCAGCGCCTTGTTGATCAATGACCAGCGAGGCACCGAATCCCAGTCCACGAAGGTCACTGCGATGCCGGTGTTGCCGGCGCGGCCGGTACGGCCCACGCGGTGCAGGTAGGTCTTCTCATCATCCGGGCACTGCAGGTTCACCACGTGGGTGACGTCGTCCACGTCGATGCCGCGGGCCGCGACGTCGGTGGCGACAAGGATTTCCACCTTGCCTGCGCGGAATGCCTTCAGCGACTGCTCGCGGGCTCCCTGGCCGAGGTCGCCGTGCAGGGCGCCGGCGTTGAAACCGCGGTCGATCAGTTCGTCGGTGAGCTTGGCGGCCGAACGCTTGGTCTGGGTGAAGATGATGGACTTGCCACGGCCTTCGGCCTGCAGCAGGCGGGCAACCATCTCGTCCTTGTCCAGGTTGTGCGCACGGTAGACCAGCTGGCGGATGTTGCGCTTGGTCAGCGAATCGTCATCACCCGGGTCGGTGGCACGGATGTGGGTCGGACGGGACATGTAGCGGCGGGCCATGGTGATCACGGCGCCGGGCATGGTGGCCGAGAACAGCATTGCCTGGCGTACCGGTGGCAGGGCAGCGAGGATGCGCTCCACATCGGGCAGGAAGCCCAGGTCCAGCATTTCGTCGGCCTCGTCGAGGACGACGGTCTTGATCTGCTTCAGGTTCAGCACGCGCTGGCGGTTCAGGTCGATCAGGCGTCCTGGGGTGCCGACAATCACGTCGGTGCCGGCCTTGAGCGCGTTGATCTGCTCTTCGTACGGGCGGCCGCCGTAGATGGTGGTGATCGAGATGTTCGAATGCTTCGAGGCCTGCGCCAGATCGGCGCCGACCTGAATGGCCAGCTCGCGGGTCGGAGCAACGATCAGTGCCTGCGGGGCACCTGGGAATTCGAGATTCTCGTAGCCCTTGTCACCCTCGCGGATGACGCGTTGCAGAGCCGGGATGCCGAAGCCCAGGGTTTTACCTGTGCCGGTCTTCGCCTGGCCGATGATGTCGTTGCCACCGAGCGCTACCGGAAGGGTGAGGGACTGGATGGGGAAGGGATACTCAATGCCTGCTTCGAGTAGCGAAGCGACGATGTCTTCGCGGACCTTGAGCTCGGCGAAGGTCTGCTTGGGAACCTCAACGTCGGCGGTATCAATTGGTTCGGGGAGTTCGACCTGTTCGGTCGATAGCGTCGTGTCGGTCACGATGTGTGTGTTCTCGTTTCATTTGTGGCACCGGAACTGGTGCTGCCAGCCCTGAGCTTTCAGGGGGCCGGCACCTGCCGGTGCGGGTCCAGCGGAGCCGATCGCGTCATACACGCCAACCGCCACAAGAGGCGGGTGTCGGAATGGTGACCGCTGGGAAGTCACCACGAAACTGTTCTCTTCGTTCAGCACGGTGCGACCGGGCATCCTAAATAGTGATAGCCCAAGCATAGCGTCTCCACGCCAGTTTCCCGGCGGCCGGCGGTGCTAGCTGACGATGTCGAACATGATCTTGCGCGTAGTTGGGTCCGAGGAGCGCAGCGTGACGGTGACCAGGGTGCCTGGCTCCGCGCTTCCGGTGAACTCTCCGGTAATCGGTTCGGTGACCAACTGCAGGCTTCCGGGGCGGTCCTTGGCATCGGCGGAGGCTGGGTCGCCATTGTGCGTTCCGGTGGCCTCGCGCAATACGATGGCCTCAAATTTCTCTCCGACCCGGTGCTGCAGCACGTAGGCTTCGATCAGGTTGATCGCGGCTCGGTCGATCTGATTCGCCGAAACTGAGCTTTCACGCATCAGGCCAGGCAACTGCTCCAGCGCTTCGCTCAACTCGCTTGGGAGGGGCTTGCCATTGGCTTGCAGGTAGCAGCACAGCAGCACGAAGCGGTCCACTAGGCGGCGCAACGGCGCGGTGGTGTGCGCATAAGGAGCGGCCAGAGCTGCCTGTTCCAGCTCGTCTTCTTTTTGTCCGTTTATCACGTCGTAGTCAGCGCCGCGGAACAGCGAGGCGGCCCGGTGCATGATGACCAGCTGTCGCGGATCATTCACGTCAAGAGTGCGCAAGTACTGGCCATAGCTAAGTTCGCCATCCCAAGCGTGGCCAAGCAGCGTGGTTTGTTTTTTGAACTCCGCCAGATCCTTCTTTTCCGGGGCGGGCATGGTGCGCAGAATTCCGGTGCCGTGATCGAGCATGATCCGGGCGGCAGCCATACCGGTGAGCAGGGAAATCTGTGCGTTGTAGCCTTCCAAGGGCAACGGTTGGCGGCTAACCAGTTTGTAGCCACCATTGTCGGGCTCAACCTCTTGGTCTGGAAGGTTGAGGGAGGCGCCGCCGCGCAGGCGTTCCTGCTCGATGCGTACCGCTCCGATTTCGGACAAGAGCTTCAGCTGCTCGCCGCCTTCGCCTGTATTCAGTTTTTCTTGCGCGGTTTGATAGTCCAGCTGTTCCCGGGATTTGATCATCGTGCGTCGCAGCTGCACATCGGTCATGGCCCCAGCAGAATCCAGGGTGATTAGCCACAGGAATACCGGTCGCACCGCGCCGGGCAGCAAGGAACCCTGATCTTCCGAAATCAGGGGAGGGTGGAGATTGATTTTGCGTTGCGGCAGGTAATAGGTTTGTCCGCGTTGCCTTGTGACCTCGTCGAGTTTTCCGTTCAAGGTGACGAAAGCCGGAACATCGGCGATCGCATAGTGCACCAGGTAGCCGTCGCCTTGCCGTTCCAGATACATGGCCTGGTCCAGATCAGTGGCGCCTTCGGGGTCGATTGTGAAAAATGGCAGCGCGGTGTCGTCATTTTCCGGGGCCCGCAGGTTGTCAACGGCTTCTTGGGCAGCTTTCAGGGTTTGCTCATCGAAGGGCGCTGGAACCCCCAATTCGCTTTCCAAGGCGAGCAGCAGCTCGTCGAGGTTGGCTGCCGGATGCTTGCGGGGGCTGTGGATGCGTGGATTGGTCACACACCTAGGATTATCACAAAACAGTGATTCAAACCACGATTAACTTATCGTGGCCGCCCCCAAAAAATGGGGACGGCCACGATAGTGCTCAAAAGCTTGGCTTAGTGGGCGAAGCCCACGCGGCGTGCTTCTTCGGGACCAACCTCAACATAGGCGATACCTGCCGGTGGGACCAGTACTTCACGGCCCTTAGGATCCTTCATCGATAGCATCGTTCCCTCGGAGATCGCCTTGGATACCAGCTCGTTCACTTCGGCGTTGCTCAGCTCGGACTCGAGCACAACTTCGCGGGCTACATTCTGAATGCCAATCCGGATTTCCATGATTGTCAATGATCCTCTCGAAAGAATTACGAGTCCCGTCTGGGGGCCTCTAAAACAAATCTAACTAGTTTTCCTTCGGGAACCGTGAAATTCCGCGCCAAGCTAAACGCGAGATCAGATCCACTGCGGTTTCCTGATCCACAGGTTCGCCGCTGGTAGCCCAATAACGTGCCGAAACCTGGGAGAGGCCGGCCAAGGCGCGGCCCACGAGCAATCCTTCATCCTCGTCCAGGTCGGTGTCTTTGACAACGACCTTTGAAATGGAGATCGCCAGTGCATTATTGAACTCCTCGATGCGTGCCGCGACCAGCGGATCGGAGAGCACATCTGATTCGAAAATCAGCCGGTAGGCCTGCGATTCGCGCTTGATGTATTGGTAGTACGTGTTGATCGTCGCGAAAACACGTTGTCGATTTTCATTCGTCGAGGAAATTGCGTCATCCAGCAGCTTAGTGAAATCTGCCAGATGCGAATCGAGCAAGGCTAGATAAAGTTCGCGTTTGCCGGGGAAATGCTGGTAGAGCACTGGCTTGGAGACGAGGGCAACTTCGGCGATTTCATCCATTGAAGCCCCGTGATAGCCGTGGGCTACGAACACTTGGTGCGCTGCTTGGAGCAGCTGGCGGCGGCGCGCTTCGCGAGGCATCCGTTGCGTGCGTGGATTTTTAATTTCCCCAAGTTCCGCCATGACCAAGACCTTTCAACCAGCTGCGTGTGGTGGCTACAGGCGAATGCTCCGCCGGTAAAACCGCCACCTACTTGGAAGTAGTATTCCATGTCGCGCCGAAAATTTCGCCAGCGAACTCGGGGTGTCTAAAGTGCTTAAGCGCTTTGTTCCAAAGGAAGTACTGGGCAGGCAACGGTATCTGCAGGTTCGGGGACTTCGGGCACAGTCTTCGCCGGCACCATAGCGGCCGGGGCTGCAGAGCCCGTCAGGTCCAGCCCGTAGAGGGTCTCGAGGGCTGCCACATATTCGTCGGTACGTCCTTCGGCCGCCAATTCACGGGCACGCATGGTCGGGACGTGGAGCAGCTGGCGCATCATCCGGCGCATCGCAAGCTCGACTTCTTCGGCCGCGGCGGTGCATCCGTGCTGCGCACGTACCTTCGCTACTTCGGCGTCCAATACGGTCTTGGTGTGCGCGCGCAAGGCCACGATCGCATGGTCCGCTTCGCGCTCGCGCTGCGCGGCGGAGAATTCGCGTGCGGCTTTGGTGACGATCCGGGTGGCGTCATGCACGGCCAGGGCCTGATCGTTCGGCGCAGCCATCCGAACCGATTCGAGGGTGATGAGCTCAACGTCGTTCAACTGCGACATCGTTGGATCAAAATCGTGGGTCAAGGCCATATCGATGGCAATCAACGGGTGTCCCTTAACACGCACTTCGTCCAAGGTGCGGCTGTCCAAACGGTTTCCACCGCCGGAGCATCCAACGATGACGTCGGCTTCGCGCAGGGCCTGGGTGAGGTGTTCATCGCTCAGCGGGAAACCGCCACGCTTGTCGGTGAAATCCGTTGCGCGGCCCGAATGGGAGTACACGCTGATGCGCTTGACGCCGCGTTCTTTCAGCAGAGCCATGGTGGCGCCAGCATAGGAGCCGGTGCCGAAAAGCACGATGTCCTGGTCATTCCAGCTGCGACTGTGATCCATTAGCTCTTCGGCGAGATCCAATGCCACCGAGACCACGGATTTTCCTTGGGAGCCCAAATCTGTACTACTTCCGACATCCTTCGCGGCTCGCGTGGCGTTTTGGAAGAGTCGGGTCAGGCTGCTGGTGGCTGTTTTCTCCTGCTGGGCCTGGGTCAGTGCGCGACGCACCTGACCGGCAATCTCGCGTTCGCCCACCACGGCGCTGTCTAGGCCGGCGCCCACCGAGAACAGGTGGTCGATGACCGGTTCCCCTTCCAAGGTGGTTAGTCGGCGAGCGAGGAAGTCCGCGGAAAGTTCAGTGTTCTCGGAAAGTTTGTTTACCAGATGCTCGGTGGCGTCTTCGACGTTTTCCACATCTGCGTAGACTTCGAACCGGTTACAGGTAGCTAGGACCACGGCACCATTGATAGCCGCCGAACCATTAATGGATGCGGCGGCTAGCCCGCTGGCCGAGGCGCTCAGTTGCGCCACGGTCTCCAGATCGAGCTGCGAATGCGATGCGACAAGAGATAAGAAAACCACAATGTTCCAAGAATAGGCCGAATTAGGGCATCTGAACAACGCAGGCGAACCTAATTTGATGGGGTTTTGACTCGTTATGTTGCTCACCTTCCCCTGAGGGTGAACGGCACAAATGGGCTTTTGCCTGCAAGAGTTGGCATTATTGGATTATGACTCTGTCGCAGAACCATCCCTTCGTTGATGGACGTACCTCCGATTCCGCATTGATCCAGGCCCTGACCGGTCGCACGCCGAGCCACCACCCGGTGTGGTTCATGCGCCAGGCAGGCCGTTCACTGCCCGAATACCTCAAGCTCCGCGAAGGCGTGACCATGCTTGATTCGTGCTTGGACCCTGCCATGGCCAGTGAAATCACCTTGCAGCCGGTGCGCCGCCACAAGGTTGACGCCGGCATTTTCTTCTCCGACATTGTGATCCCGCTGCGCCTGGCGGGCATCGGGGTGGACATCGTGCCCGGTGTCGGCCCGGTCTTGGACAAGCCAATCCGCACCGCGGAAGATGTCGCCAATTTGCCGGAACTGACCGATGAATCCCTGGACCCGATTCGCGAAGCCGTGGCGCTGACAGTTGCCGAGCTGGGCAACACCCCATTGATCGGTTTTGCCGGGGCGCCATTCACCGTGGCTGCCTACATGGTTGAGGGCAAGCCAAGCCGTGACCACCTCGGCCCACGCACCATGATGCATGCCGAACCTGAGGTCTGGGACAAGCTGATGAGCTGGGCGGCCGACGCTTCGGGCAAGTTCCTGCGCGCCCAGGTCGAAGCCGGCGCATCCGCCGCACAGCTGTTCGACTCCTGGGCAGGTTCGCTGTCGCTTCCGGATTATCAGAAGTTCGTGGCCCCGTATTCTTCGCGTGCATTGGACTTCGTCCGCGACACCGGCGTGCCGCTGATCCACTTTGGCACCGGTACCGGAGAACTGCTCACTGCCATGCGCGATTCAGGAGTGGACACCGTGGGCGTGGATTACCGCATCCCATTGGAAACCGCGATCGAGCGCCTGGGCCAGAGCGTGTCGGTGCAGGGCAATATCGACCCGGCCTTGCTCTCGGCTCCTTGGGAAGTACTTGAGGCCCACGTCCGCCAGGTTGTCGCCAGCGGATCCAAGGCCCGCGGACACGTGGTGAACCTGGGACATGGAGTGCCGCCAACCACCGATCCGACGGTGCTCACGCGAGTGGTTGAACTCATCCACTCGCTCTAAGCGCACAGGGCTAGGCTAGGTTTCAAAGACAGGTCTCCACATCCGGGACGCGCCGGTAATCCCAGCACGTCCCGGACTGCGGGGAACATCGAGTTGAAGGTGGAAGGTGCAGCGCCAATGACCAAGAATCAGCGCAACGCCCCAGCGGCAGAAAAACCAAATGAACGTCCAGCGGGAAAAATCCGCCGAGATATCGCTGGGGACACGGCAGCACATGCCCTGCGCCTGCTGGAAAAGGTTCGTGCAGCCGCGGAAACCCGCGCTTCTAAAGACAGCACTGCGCAAGACGATACTCCGCACGCAATCGTTGTCGGTGGCGGTATCGCTGGATTGATTGCCGCGCGGGAAATGCGCCAGACCGGATACCGGGTCACGGTCCTTGAAGCCTCGGAAACCTTCGGTGGCTGCCTGCGCCGGGTCGAAGTCGCCGGCCTGGACATCGACGCGGGAGCTGAATCCTTCGCGCTGCGCGGCGGAACTGTCGCCTCTTACCTGGATGAGCTGAACCTGAGCGAAAAAATCGCTCAGCCGTCCGGCGTCGGAGCCTGGCTGATCCAGGGGGAGTCCGAGAACGTCGAGGCCAATCCGCTGCCGCCGAGTTCCCTGCTGGGTATCCCCGCAAGGATCCGCACCGAAGAGGTGCGCCGAATTATCGGCCGGGCCGCCACAGTGCGTGCCGCAGCCGATCTGGTCACGCCGATGCCCAAGAAATGGGCCACTGAAAAACTTTCGCTCGCCGAAGTGGTGCGCCATCGCATGGGGCAGGGCGTGCTTGACGCTCTGGTGGCCCCGGTAGTCAATGGGATCTACTCCACGGATCCGGCCCGTATCGACATCGATGCGGCAGCTCCGGGACTGCGCGAAGCGATGCAGCGAACCGGGTCACTGGCCAAAGCCGTCGCCCAGCTGCAAGGCGATGCCCCGGCAGGATCGCGAGTCGCCGGCCTGGAAGGCGGCATGTACACGCTGATCACCACGCTCAGCGAGCAGTTGAAAGAGTCCTCGGTGGCGTTGGTGCGCAATTCGCCGGTGACCCAGATAAGCCATGACGCCCGGGAGCAGCGGCCGTACACCGTGCATACGCTGGGCCAGGAGCTCCACGCCGACCGGGTAGTCATTGCCACCCCGGCGCAAGCGGCGCTCGATCTGCTCAATCTGCTGCTCGAAGAGCAGCAGCAGATCGCCGCAGACGCCGAGGCCAACTCCATCGCCTTAGTAGTGCTCGTGGTCGATAAGCCAGAACTCGACGATGCGCCGCGCGGATCCGGAGCGCTGGTCGCCAAGGGAGCGCCCCTGGTAGCCAAGGCCTTGACTCATTCCAGTGCCAAATGGCCTTGGCTGGCAGAGCAATCCGGTCCGGGTACCCACGTGATACGGCTGTCCTTCGGCCGCATTGGAGCGCAGGATGCGTTGGTCGAGTCCGGTGACGATCAGGCGTTGCTTGAGCAGGCAGTCAAAGATGCTTCAAAGATTCTCGGTGTTGAATTGCATCAAGACGACGTCGTGGGAAGCGCCGTGTCGCGCTACCAAGACATGGTTCCGCTGCAAGGTGAAGCCGCCAGCGAACGCCGGGCGCTGGTGGAATCGGCGGTCGAGAAGTTTGAAGGCCTGGATCTGGTCGGTGCCTGGCTTGCCGGCACCGGGCTGGCCCGAGTCATCGGCCACACTCGCCGGACAGTTGCCATCAGCGCCCGCTAACTCGTTTTAAGCATTAGATAGATCAGTTGATCAAGGAGAGCACTAAGTGAGCTACGAAGTACAGCACAATTCACCGGTCATGCGAGACCGCGACGCCGCTGGTGAAAACCCGACCATGTTCTACACCCTGTGGACCGTGTTCAAACGCTCCGCCAACGTGGAACTGGGCGCGGCGGATGCTGCGGCCTTCGACTCGCTGGTCGCCGAACTGGCCGCATCCGGTGTGGCAGTGCGCGGCATCTACGACGTGTCGATGATGCGCGAAGAAGCCGACGTGATGCTCTGGATGCACGGACCGGCCGCCGAGCTGCTGCAGGCTTCGATGCGCCAACTTCGCCGCAGCTCGCTGCTGGCAGGCACCGAGATCGTGTACTCCACGATGGCCGTGCACCGCGAAGCGGAATTCGCCAAGGACCACTCGCCGGCTTTCGCCCGCGGGCTGGACGCCAAGGAATGGATGACCGTCTACCCATTCGTGCGCACCACCGACTGGTACACCATGGATCCGGCGGACCGCGGCAAGATGCTGCGTGATCACGGCATGCTTGGCCGCGAATTCCCGAATGTGCTGGCGAACACCGTGGCCGCCTTCGCCTTCAGCGACTTCGAATGGCAGATCTGCCTCGAGGCCGATGACATGATCGACCTGGTCGACATGATGCGCCACCTGCGCTACACCGAAGCCCGCCACCACGTGCGCGAAGAGACCCCCTTCTACACCGGCCGCCGCATCTCGGCTGCCGAGGTCATCGAGGTTTTGAAGTGACTCAGGATTTCGATCCACGCACCGGCTATGACGCCAACGGACGGATGGCGCCCAAAGCCTATGACGCGATCCTGCTGTCCTCCTTCGGCGGGCCCGAAGGCCAGGATGACGTAATCCCTTTCTTGCGCAACGTCACCGCTGGCCGGGGGATACCGGACGAACGCCTCGAAGAGGTGGCGGTGCACTACCGCAAGAACGGTGGAGTCTCGCCGATCAACGCGCAGAACCGTGCACTGCTCGCGGCCCTTCAGGCTGAACTTGCCGCGCGTTCCATCGATGTACCGGTGTACTGGGGCAATCGCAACTGGCACCCTTTCGTGAACGATACGCTCAAAGAGATCGCCAGCGACGGGCACCGCAAGGTATTGCTGATGGGCACCGGCGCATACACCGGCTACTCGGCCTGCCGCCAGTACCGCGAGGACCTGGGAATGGGGCTGCGCGATACCGGTCTGGAAGGGGTGCTCGAGGTTGATAAGCTGCGCCAGTTCTTCGACACTCCGGCCTTCGTGCAACCCTTCATCGAGGGATTGGGCGCCTCGCTGGCCGAGGTCCGCGAACAGCTTGCGGCAAAGAACAACGCCGAGGGCAAAATCAAGATCGTCTTCGTGACGCACTCGATTCCGATGGCCGACGCGGACGCCGCGGGACCTGCGCAGCTGCGCGCGCAGGCAAGCGAGAATCTATACACCGCGCAGCACCGCGCGGTCGCCGAACACATTCTGGCCAATGTTCCCCAGGCTCAAGGCCTGGAGCACAGCCTGGTCTACCAGTCGCGTTCCGGGGCACCGCATGTGCCGTGGTTGGAACCGGATATCAACGACGCGTTGGCCGAGGATGCCGCCGCGGGTGTGGCCGGTGTCGTTGTGGTGCCGATCGGCTTCATCTCCGATCATATGGAGGTGCTGTGGGACCTGGATACCGAAGCCAAGGACAGCTGCGCCGAACTGGGGTTGGCCTTTAGCCGGGTCGCAACTCCGGGTACCCACCAGGCATTTGTTTCCGGCTTGGTCGACCTTGTCGAAGAGCGCCTGGCCGATGCCAACGGGCAAGCGCTTCGCGCTGGCCGCGCGAGCGTCGTTGCAGGTGGACCATGGTTTGATGTCTGCCGCCCGAATTGCTGTGAAAAGCGCGCGCTGGATGGGACTTTGCGTCCGACCATCGCCGCGGTCGATTCCGAAGTGGGGGTGCCGCAGGCATGAGCGAAACCTTTCGTGTAGGTACACGCGGCAGCGCACTGGCTACCACCCAGACCGGGTGGGCCGCCAAGCGTTTGGCCGAAGCATCCGGGCTTCAGGTGGAGACGATCCTGGTCAAGACCGAGGGAGACGTGATCACCGGACCGCTCTCGCAGCTTGGGGGTACCGGAGTATTTGCCGCGGCCCTGCGCCAGCGCCTGCTGGACTCGGGCTGCGATCTGGCGGTGCACTCTTTGAAGGATCTGCCGACCACGCAGCCGGAGGGCCTGGTGCTGGCCGCCATTCCAGAGCGTGAAGATGTGCGTGACGCATTGTGCGCCAGGGATGGGCTGAGCTTGGCCGAACTGCCCGAAGGGGCGAAGATCGGCACCGGTTCACCGCGGCGCGCCGCCCAGCTCTTGGCCTTCCGCCAAGATCTGCAGGTCGTTGATATCCGCGGCAACGTGCCTACCCGGCTTGGCCGGGTCAAAGGCATCGGCGCCACCCACGATGACGGAAGCGTGGGACGCAGCGTGCAGGGGGACCTGGACGCCGTCGTCCTGGCCGCGGCCGGCATGCGCCGTCTCGGCTTGGAATCGCATATCACCGAGTACCTGGACCCGAGCATCATGTTGCCGGCTCCCGGGCAGGGGGCGCTGGCCTTGGAGGTGCGCAGCACCGGTTCGGACCACCCGGCCTTGGACCAGGCGCTCGCGGAACTGGATCATCTGCCAACCCGCATGCAGGTCGAAGCCGAACGTGCGCTGCTCTCGGCCCTCGAGGCAGGCTGCGCGGCACCGATTGGCGCCCTGGCCCGGCTGGAGGGCGGCATGCTCATCCTGGAAGCGGTCGCCTGCAATCCTGACGGGTCCGAAACCATGCGCCGCAACGCCCAAAGCCCGGCAGCAACTGCGGAGGCTGCGCGCGAGCTTGGACGCAGTTTGGCCGAATCGATGATCGCCGACGGCGCGGCTGTTGTCGCAGGTTTGGCCTAGCCGCGATCATGACCTATCAGGCGTTGATCCTGCGCGACGCGGCGCGAGCCGCAGCTACCGTGCGGGAGTTCGAGAAGCTGGGCATCGAATCCTTCTGTGCCCGGCTGATCGACACCGTCTGGCCTGCAGATCTTAGCGAGCTGAACGCCGGGATCGAGGCGCTGCTGGCCGGTTCCTACCACTGGTTGGTGCTTACCTCGGTGAACACGGTGGAGGTGATCTCCACGCTGCTGGCCGGACGCAGACTTCCGCCGCGGTCGAAAGTGGCGGCGGTAGGCACGAAAACCGCGAAAGCCGCCAGGACGCGCCTAGGCGTTGACCCAGATTTCGTGCCAGCTGAACAGTCCGCGGCCGGAATGGTGGCCCAATGGCAGCTGGAACCGGGGCAGAAGATTTTCTATCCGCACGGGGATCTGGCCAGCTCCACGCTCTCGGCCGGGTTGAGCGCCCATGCGGTCCACGAGGTCGTCGCCTACCTGACGGTTGCAGCGGGCAGCGGGGGAGCTCCGCTTGGACAGCTACCGGCACCGCCGGGAATCCACGTACTCGCCCCGGAAGAAATTCCGCAGGCGCTGGATGGCCTGGATCTGCTGGTGTTTACCGCGCCAAGCATCGTGCGCCGCTTCGTGCAGCTAGCCGGTGTCAATTTGCCCGATCGGGTGAAAACCGTGGCCATCGGCCAGCCTACGGCAGCCGCCTTGCGCTCGGCCGGAATGGCAGCCGACGCCATCGCCGGCGAACCGACGCCCGCCGGCTTAGCCCGCGCGGCCCAAGAACTATTGCCAAATGCGAATCATCAATTCTAGAAAGAAGTGACATGGGTTTCCCTCAGCACCGACCTCGCCGACTCCGGCAGAATCCTGCAGTTCGCCGGCTGGTCGCAGAATTCGGGCTTTCCTCCCGTCAGTTGATCCTGCCCGCCTTCGTCCGCGAGTCGATCACCGAGCCGAACCCGATCACCTCCATGCCCGGGGTTGTGCAGCACACCATGGATTCGCTCAAGGCTGCCGCGGCCGATGCTGCCGAGCGGGGCTTGGGTGGCATCATGCTCTTTGGGATCCCCGAAGAGCGCGATGAAAACGGCAGTGCCGGAATCGACCCGAACGGAATCCTGAACAAGGGCATCGCAGCGGTGCGCGAAGAGGTCGGCGACGAGCTGGTCATCATGTCGGATGTGTGCCTGGATGAGTTCACCTCGCACGGCCACTGCGGCGTGCTAGATGCACAGGGTCGGGTGGACAACGATAGAACCCTTGAAATTTACGCTGAGATGGCGGTAGTCCAGGCCGAGGCAGGCGCTCACATTCTCGGGCCTTCGGGCATGATGGACGGCCAGATCGCGGTGATCAGAGAGGCCCTGGATCAGGCCGGCAAGCAGGACGTTGCGGTGCTCGCCTATGCGGCCAAGTACGCCAGTGCCTTCTACGGCCCATTCCGCGAAGCAGTCGATTCGCAGCTGCAGGGGGACCGCCGCACCTACCAGATGGACGCCTCGAATCGTCGCGAGGCACTGCTGGAGGTCGAACTGGATCTGGCCGAGGGCGCAGATATGGTCATGGTCAAACCGGCCATGAGCTACCTGGACATTGTCTCGGATATTGCCCAGATGTCCCCGGTTCCGGTCTCCGCCTATCAGATCTCCGGAGAGTACGCGATGATCGAAGCCGCCTCGGCCAACGGTTGGATTGACCGCCGCGCCTCGGTTTTGGAATCTTTGCTGTCCATTCGCCGGGCAGGCGCCCAGCAAATCTTGACCTATTACGCAGCCGAAGTCGCCGGCTGGTTGAACGAAGGAAAAAAATAGATGTCGAATTCCGAGAAGCTTTTCGCCGAGGCCCGTGAAGTGATGCCCGGTGGGGTGAACTCACCGGTTCGCGCCTTCGGCTCCGTCGGCGGTGTGCCACCGTTTATGGTCGGTGCCAAGGGCGCCTACCTCACGGATGCCGATGGCAAAGAATATGTAGATCTGGTCTGCTCCTGGGGCCCGGCCCTGTTGGGACACGCTCATCCGGAGATCCAGTCGGCGGTGCACGCCGCGGTTGACCGTGGATTGTCTTTCGGTGCTTCCACCCCGGATGAGGCCAAACTCGGCCGGCTGATCAAAGATCGCATGGACGGTGTGGACCGCGTGCGCATGGTCTCCACCGGCACCGAAGCCACCATGACCGCCGTACGCCTGGCCCGCGGCTTCACCGGCCGCGAATTGATCATCAAGTTCTCCGGCTGCTACCACGGTCACCTCGATAGCCTGCTTGCCGACGCCGGCTCCGGAGTTGCTACCTTGGCGTTGCCGGGATCCGCCGGTGTCACTGCGGCCACCGCGGCCGAGACGCTGGTGCTGCCGTATAACGACCGTGCAGCAATCGAAGCCGCCTTCGCCGAGCATGGCGCAAATATCGCGGCCGTAATCACCGAATCCGCACCGTGCAATATGGGCGTTGTGACTCCGGAAGCGGGCTTCAACAAGTTCCTGAAGGACACCACCGCCAAGCACGGCGCGCTGCTGATCCTCGATGAGGTTCTGACCGGATTCCGCGCTTCGTCTTCCGGATACTGGGGTTTGACCGGCAAGGAAGAGGGCTGGAACGCGGATCTGTACACCTTCGGCAAGGTTATCGGCGGCGGGTTGCCGACCGCGGCACTGGGCGGTCGTGCCGAGGTTATGGACTATCTGGCCCCATTGGGTCCGGTCTACCAGGCAGGCACCCTTTCGGGTAACCCGGTCGCCATGGCGGCAGGCATTGCCCAGCTGACCCACGCTACCGACGAGGTCTACGCGCATATCCTCAAGCAGTCCACCGCCCTGGAGGGTGCGCTTCGCGAGGCATTCAACGCTGCCGGCGTGGATCACTCGATCCAGCGCGTCGGTTCGTTGTTCTCCGTGGCCTTCGGCACCTCGGCCAAGGGCGTGCATAACTACGCCGACGCACAAGCCCAGGATGCGTTCCGCTACGCGCCGTTCTTCCACTCCATGCTCGACTCGGGGATCTACTTGCCGCCAAGCGTGTTCGAAGCCTGGTTCCTCTCCGCTGCACACGACGACGCAGCCATGGAGAAGATCTTCGCCGCATTGCCAGCAGCCGCTCTGGCGGCAGCTGCGGCCACCGCATAGAGGTTCCCCGCAGTAAGTAGTACCCAAGAGGCCATGGCACCGCTCGCCCCCAACAGGGCAGCGCACGCCGTGGCCTCTTGCTATCCGGAGACGTTCGGTGGGCAACCTATGGCGGTGGTTGCTAGTTTGGCCCAGAGCATCTCTAACGACTGTGGAAACAGGAGGGACTCCAGAAGGCTGACACCATCAACCAACAGATTCCGGAAATATTAGCCTTTCCAGGTATCCCGCGGCTGGCCGCTATCCATGTCCACTTCATGCCTGAGCCGATGCTGAAAATGGTCGGGGCGTACTTTGACGAGGCGGGGCAACATTATGATCGTCCCTGTCCAATCACCTATCGCATGGATGAGCCCGCCCGTTTCCAACGGCTGCGTGAGCTCGGGTGGCGGCGATCCTAGCGCTTTCCCATGCGCATAAGGCTGGCATGGCTCGCAGGCTCAATGTCTGGGCGGCGCGATTCTCCGAACGGGTTGATGGGGTCCGGTGGTTGGGGCTTTCGGGTGCTGCGCAGTCACAAGGAGATGCACCGCTTAAGGCAGAACTGCGCCGCTCCCCGAAACGGGGAACGGCGCAGCACTTTATTTGTCTGTCCTTAGAAGGCTGGAATAACGCTTCCGTCGTTCCAGGTTTCTTCAATGTACGTTCCGACCTGATCGGAGTGCAGCAGTTCTTCGAGCTTGGCGATTGCTGGGGTTTCCTCGCCGGCACGCCAGGTCAGGAAGTTAGCGTGCGGGTTGTTCTCGCCGCTCTCCTGATCAAGCATTTCGTCAAGGTTCAGCTTGGCCTGGGCGATGAAGTTTCCGTTGATAACAGCGACGTCGACCGAGTCGTCCTTGCTGTAGACCTGCGGAACCTGCTCGGCGTTCATTTCATTGAACTTGAGCTTCTTAGGGTTCTTCGCTTCATCGTCTTCGATGGTCAAGACGGTGTCGCTGTCTTCCAGTCCGGCAAGGAGGCCAGCGCCTTCCAACAGGCGCAGGCCGCGAAGCTGGTTCGCAGGGTCGTTGTTCAGGACGACCGATGCGCCCTCAGCGACGTCGCTTGGCTCGTTGAACTTCTTGGAGAAAACGGTCATTGGCTCGACGTGGATGCCCTGACCGTGTTCGAACTCGTAGCCGCGATCGGCGACCTGCTGATCCAGGTAAGCCTGGGTCTGGAAGTAGTTAGCGTCTAGTGAGCCATCTTCCAGCGAGGTATTGGGCAGAATGTAGTCATCGTATTCAACGATGTCCAGATCGATGCCGGCTTCCTTGGCAAGGTTTTCATCTACGTACTCAAGGATCTGAGCGTGAGGAATTGAGCTCGCGCCAACTGTGAGCACAACAGGGTTTGCCGGGTCCAAGCTGGCTTCTGCAGATGGCTCGGTGGAACCGGTGCTACCGCAAGCGGACACCGCAAAGAGAGTGGCGACACCAGTGATGGCGAGGGCAAGCTTTTGACGCATGTGAGTGATTCCTTTGATTTGAACCGTTGTCGGTAAAGACGGAGCTGATTGGTGCGGCGAGTGTGCCGCTCCGGCCCGCCGGTGACCCGGCGGAATATTGATTTCCTAGCGGTGATCGACCTTGCGGGCAATCCAGTCGCCGAGGATCTGTACTACTTGCACCATGATCACGATGATGATGATGGTAATGATCATGATTTCGATTTCGTAACGCGTGTAACCGTAGTTGTAGGCCAAGCGGCCCAAGCCGCCGCCGCCAACCAAACCTGCCATGGCTGAGTAACCAATGATCGTCACGACAGTGGTGGTAATCGCTGAAACGATGCCGGGCAACGCTTCGGGAACCATTACCTTCCTTATGACCTGCATCTTGGTGGATCCCATTACCAAGGCCGCATCGATCTTTCCGGAAGAGACATCGCGAAGTGCGGTCTCCACGAGTCGGGCGAAGAATGGGACGGTGCCTATGGTCAGCGAGACCGAGGCGGCGATGGGACCGAGTGAGGTGCCAACAACTAATGCCGAGAATGGAATCAAGGCGACCATCAAGATTGCGAATGGAATCGAACGGGTGATATTGACGATGATGCCCGACAAGATCACGTTCAACCAACGAACTGGTGCCAAGCCAGTCTTGTCGGTGGTGTGCAGGAGAATGCCAATGAGCAAACCCAACACGACCGATACCACCGAGGAAATGAAAACCATCTGCAGGGTCTCAACGGTGGCTGGCCACATGGCCTTGGTGATTCCAGGGTTATTCATTAGTTCCGTAAAGTAATCCATAATTTACTTGGCCTCCTTCACGGTCACTGCGATTCCGGTGGACTGCAGATGCTCGACGATTGCTTTAATGTCCGCACCCGGGGCTAATTGCACACGCAGATGCGCGAACTGCTGGTCTCCTAGATGCTCGACCGAGCCCGCAAGGACGTTGACATCGGTGTTGAACTTTCGCGCGATGCCTGAAATGACTGGCTCGGTTGCCTGTTCACCTGTATAGAGCAGGTCAAGAACGCTACCGGCGCCTTCAACCTGTGGGGCGTCTCCGGGCAACGGGAGCAATGTCGCTGCCAAACGTCCCGAAGGATTAGTGATGACTGCTTCGATGTCGCCATGCTCCACGATCTTGCCGGCTTCGAGCAATGACACCGAATCACAAATCTGCTTGACGACGTGCATCTCGTGGGTGATGATCAACACCGTGATGTTCAACCGGTCGCGAAGCTTCTTGACGAGTTCAAGAATTTCATCGGTGGTCGACGGGTCCAGTGCGCTGGTTGGCTCGTCGCAGAGCAGCACATCGGGATCTGTGGCCAGTGCGCGGGCGATACCTACGCGCTGACGCTGACCACCGGAAAGCTGGGCGGGATAGCCCTTTGCGAACTTCGTCAGCCCTACGAGCTCCAGAAGCTGCGCAACTTTCTTGTCGAGTTCCTTTTTAGGGGTGCCGACCAGTTCGAGAGGGTACGCAACATTTTGTTCCGTGGTGCGCGAATCGAATAAATTGGCATGCTGGAAAACCATGCCGATACGGCGGCGGGCCTTGCGCAACTCATCGGAGCTAACGTTTGTCAGTTCCTTGCCGTTGACAGAAACCGTGCCGGACGTCGGTTGGTCGAGCAATGTCAGACAGCGGACGAGGGTCGATTTGCCAGCTCCGGAGTGTCCGACAATGCCATGAATTTTCCCGGTGGGGACTTCGAGGCTCACACCGTCCAGAGCAACAACGTCATTGCTGCCCTGACGATAAACCTTACGCAGGTCACTAACTGTGATCACTAGGCGCGTTCCTTCAATTCTCAAGGGGTATAGAGAGTACCCTCCATTGAATCACTATCGAACAATATCGCCCTAACCACCTGTGAAAAGCGTTCACTATTCTTCATTTGAGGGTAATCCGGGACGCGTATCGAAGAAGATTCGCACAATTGTGACAGAAGATGAACGAATGACTTACCCGGAATCCAGCGGAAACTAGTTTTCCAAGTGTGAAGTGCCTAACAATTGCTGGAGTTGCCTAGCTTAGCTGTCCTTTATTGGCCAGGCACCATCTACGACAGCCTGGGGATCCCGCTTGCGCAGGTATTCCTGGAAGCTGGCGGCCTGTTCACGCGCCCAGGTGATCTGCCAGCCGTGCAAATCCTGCGGATCAACTTGCAGCTGCGGGTATTTCTCAGCAATTGCCCGCGCTACGGCTACGCATGCAACCGAGTCGGCGAACGAGGTATGGGCATTTTCCAGAACTACGCCATAGTGTTCGCAAGCAGCTGCCAGCGTGCGCTTTCCCTTGCGGAACTTGTCGACCTGTTTGTCGATGATGAACGGATCAATTACGTTTCCGGGGATGATCGGCACCAAATCGTAGCGCAAGGCTTCGGCATGCAAGACGGAGAAGTCATATGCGGCATTGAACGCGATCACGGGGGACTGCTTGGCAGCGAACTGGAGTAGGTTGAGGATTTCGGCAACGCCCTGTGCGGCAGGGATACCTTCGGCACGGGCCTTTTCGGTGGACACGCCGTGAACCGCGGCAGCAGCCTCGGGAATTTCAACTCCTGGATCAATCAACCATTCACGTTGATTCACTACCTGACCTTGTGCATCAAGCAGAACCACCGATGCCGTGACTATACGAGCAGTAGTAGTGTCGACGCCAGTGGTTTCCAAGTCAAAGCCAACTGCAAGGCCCTTGTGCCATTCATTCATGGAATCAACGCTACCCGCTCATTCGGTCAACCTTTCAACAGACGCTCCGTTTGTGGATGCGGATGTCCAAGTTGGCACAATAGAGACATGAGCCCCGAATCAAAACCCTCGCCCCTCGATTATGTCGAGGCGGTTCATCAGCTCGCTGCGCTAGTCCCGCCGGGAGCGGTACTTAGCTACGGTGACGTTGCAGAACTCCTGGGGGTCGGAGGAGCCCGGCAAGCTGGCAAAGCAATGGGAAGTTCACCAGCGTGGACGCCCTGGTGGCGCATTCTTCGAGCCGACGGCACACTGACTGCGGCGCTTGCCGAAAGAGGTAACGAGGCGTGGTCGCTGGAAAACACTCCACGCCGCGGACAACGTGTGGATATGACTCAAGCGCGTTGGAAACCGATCGATGCCGAATGGGAACAAATCGATTCGCTCAAAGCGGCGTTGCAACTGGGTTACTTGTCCGAGGCGAATGATCAACTATGAACATGGAAGATATGATCGGCTCGGCACCACTAGATGCGTCTTCATTGATTGAGCAGCTTGCAATAGTAGCGAAACCTACGCTGGTGACTGGGGCTCCAGGAACCGGGAAAACCACAGCTCTGCTAGACATCGCCGTAGCTCATCTAGATGCCGGCTTGGATCCGCTTCAGCTGTTGATTATTGCGCCAACTCGCCTGACCGCGGCTGGCATTCGAGACGATCTCAGCCGCCGGGCCGATCAGACCTTTACCGAGCCGGTCGTGCGAACCTGGTCCGCATACGCGTTTGATCTAATCCGCAGGGCACGCCTTGAAGGTCTGTTGCCGAACTTGGAACGGGCGCCTCGGCTCCTATCAGGTCCAGAACAAGATACGCTCATCGGCAACCTGCTCGATGGACACCAGAAGGGATTGACCGCTGGCCCTGGTTGGCCTGAGGACCTAGGACTAGCGATCGAAACTCGCGGGTTCAGAAAAGAACTACGTGAATTCTTTGACCGGGTTTCTGAGCTTGGGCTTGATCCGGTAGATATTGCGGAGCTAGGGGAGCAGGCCAATCGCGCCGAATGGCTGTCCGCGGCACGCTTTTATCAGGAATATCGTGACTTACTCGACCTAGGCAGCGCCGAAGCTTTTGACCCAGCAGGTCTGATGACCCGTGCCGCCCAATTATTTGAACAGCATCCAGATTTCCTGGCCGAAGAGCACGGAAAGCTGCAGCTGATCCTGGTGGACGATCTTCAAGAAGCGACGTTGTCGCAGCACCGGCTATTAAAGTTAATTGCCCGTGACCGCCCGCTTGTAGCCTTTGCGGCGCCAGATAATGTCGTCCAAGGATTCCGTGGTGCACGCGCCGACGAGTTGAGTCGTTTCGCCCAAAACTACAGCAGCAGCGATGAGGTCCAACTTTTCGAATTGAATACCAGCTTCCGCATGGCACCGACCATCATGGACGCATGGAAGCGTGTTGTACGGCGAATACCTCTCGCAGCAGGCTTACGCGGACGAAATCTGCAAGCCTCAACGGAAACCGAACCTGGACAAGTTCTCGCGCTGTGCTTTGAAAACTCCACGTTGGAAGAACGCTATATTGCCCAACGCATAGTCCAGATGGATCTCTATGAGGGATTTCCGCTCTCCGACATTGCCATCGTGGTTCGAAACGGATCGCAGGTGCGCTCTTTCAGCCGGTTCCTCGAAGGCCAAGGGATCGCGGTACAGGTCCCGCCGGCCGAAATTCCTTTGAAAGATGAGGGAGCGGTTCGGCCCTTGCTGGATCTGGTTCAGCTGGCCCTGGCAGACGGGGTGAGTGATGATCCGCTGCTGATGCAGAACCTGCTGCTCTCGCGCTACGGAATGAGTACCGCTTTAGAAATTCGGCGATTGCGGCAACTGTTGCGCCAACGTGAAAGCTCGTTAGGCGGGCGGCGGTCCAGCCAAGAGCTCCTCGAAGCGTGTCTTCATGAACCGAAACTGACCCATGATTTGGGGCCGGTAGCATTTGGTTTGGAGCGATTGCTAAGTATGTTCGGCGCGTTGCGCGCAGAGCTTGCTACCGGACAGGCAACGCCTGAGACCGCGCTGTGGGCGTTGTGGGAAGCTTCGGGCCGAGCCAATGCCTGGCGCAAAGAGGCTCTGGGAACTGGGAATACCGCCCGTCGTGCCGATCACGACTTGGACGCGGTTCTTTCGCTATTCCAAGCAGCCGAACGCTTTGTGGATCAGTTGCCCGGCGCCAGCGTGGAGCTTTTCATCGATCACATCCTGCATCAGGACCTGCCGATGGACTCCCTTGCCTCGCGGGCTACCGGTACGCAAATGGTCACGGTGCTGACCACTGCGGCCGCCGCGGGTAAGCATTGGCCAGTCGTGTTCATCCCCGGACTGCAAGAAGGTAGTTGGCCCAACTTGCGATTGCGTGGCGAGCTGTTAGGTTCAAACGCCCTGGCCGATGCGGTCGAACATGGAATATCTTTCTTGACCACGCGCACGCCGACACATCTGGTGCGCGGAATCCGCAATGACGAAATGCGAAGCTTCAGCAACGCTGTTTCGCGCGCCTCGCGGATACTGATTTGCACGGCGGTGGACAACGAGGATTCTCAACCCTCGTCGTTTTTGGACCTAGTCGATCCAAACGGAGGTGAACAACGTGAAATCACGCCGGTTCCCAGAATTCGGGCGCTTTCCACATTAGTAGCCGAATTGCGTTCTATGGCCGAGCGCGCCAAGGCTGCGCAGCTCGGCGCGGTACCAGGTCCCGAGAACGTATCAGCCGACGAAATTTACCACGACGCCATCACCGTCCTAGGGCAGCTAGCCGTCAACGAATATCCAGTTCGTGGCGCTCAACCAGAGAGCTGGTGGGGATTGAAACCGCTAAGCACCAGCGCCCCGGTGGTTCCCACAGATCAACCGCTGCGCGTGTCACCTTCAAAGGTCGAGACTCTGGTTAAATCGCCTCTGAACTGGTTTGTGCAAAGCGCCGGAGGTGAAGCGGCACATGACTTCGCAGCTTCCTTAGGTACCTTGATTCATTCAATCGCTGAAGAACACCCAGAAGCTAGCGGGAGCGAATACTCAAAAATACTGGAGCAACGTTGGCCAGAACTGGAAAAGCTTCCGAACTGGGAGGGGCAACGTGACTTTGACAGGGCAGAGGAAATGCTCAAAAAACTCGCGCAGTACAGTATCGCAATGCGCACCTCAGGGCGCGCCTTGCTAGCGAGAGAACTGTCCTTCCAAGTTGACGTTCCGCAAGAAGGCAAGAATATTCAACTTCGCGGAGTGATCGATCGAGTGGAAGCCGACGAGCACGGCAAGGCCACGGTGGTAGATCTAAAAACTGGCGGCAAAGCGCCAACTCTCAAAGACACCGAAACCCACCCGCAGTTGGCTGTATACCAAACAGCCGTGCAGCTCGGTGCATTGCAGCAGCATGAAGAAACTTCCGCACTTTCCACCGAACCAGCCGGAGCCTCCCTGGTGTACGTAGGCACGCCAACAAAGTCGGCAACACTGCGAGATCAGCCGGCTCTCGGCGAAGAAACTTGGGCACGAGAGCTGATTCTCGAAGCGGCGGAGCTGATGGGCGAGAGCGAATTCACCACCCGGCACACTGTTGGCTCCGAAGGCCTTCGAGGATCATGCACACTGCCCGAAATCTGCCCATTGTGCGAGCAAGGACGACAGGTCACCGAACCATGAGCAACATTCGATTCACTCCACAAGAACTTTCCGAAGCCCTAGGGGAGCAGTTCCCGCCAACCGGGCAGCAGGCCGAGATCATCTCCGCGCCCTTAGAGCCTATGCTGGTCATCGCTGGGGCCGGCTCTGGTAAGACGAAGACCATGGCGGACAAGGTGGTATGGCTCGTCGCGAACGGGTTGGTTCGCCCGGAAGAAATCCTCGGCGTGACTTTCACTCGTAAGGCAGCTGGCGAACTGTCCATCCGCATCCGGGCAAAGATCGCGCAGTTAGTAGCCACGGGGCTGCTCAGCGAAGAAGACACCAGAGACTTCCTCGATCCGGCGGTTTCCACCTACCACTCATACGCCAATACTTTGGTCCAGGACTACGGACTTCGTCTGGGGATCGAAGAAGACACGGTATTGCTCGGTGCCGCGCAGTCCTGGCAACTGGCCCATCAGGTCCTGGAGAATTATACCGGAAACTACGAGCATCTTGGCTCGGCGACCAGCACGCTGATCGATGCGATCGTCTCGTTTAGCTCCGAGTCTTCAGAGCATCTGGTTTCTCCGCCACAAGCTCAACAGTGGCTCGACAGCCTCATTCAAGAAGTCTCTGCGTTCCCGATGCAGGCAGACAAGGAAAAGAAGCGTACCGTTGGCGCTCAGAACATGATTGATCGGCTCGCATCCCGCGCCACAATCGCCGAGCTGGCCCAAGAATATGCCCTGTCCAAGAACAAGCTCGGTGTGATGGATTACGGTGATCTGGTGTCCCACGCGGCGCATATCGCGCAAGAAGTTCCAGCCGCAGCGCTCGCCGAGCGCACCAGTCACAAGGTGGTGTTGCTTGATGAATTCCAAGACACTTCACATGCGCAGATGGTGCTGTTCTCACAACTCTATGGCGAAGGCCACCCGGTGACTGCGGTGGGAGATCCGAACCAATCCATCTATGGATTCCGCGGTGCCAGCGCCGGGCAGCTGTTCCGTTTTCCGCAAGAATTTCCAATTGTGCACGATTCGAGCAGAGAAGTCGCCCACGTCAAACACCTCACGGTGGCTTGGCGAAACACCGTGAATGTCTTGGAAGCGGCAAACCATATCACCGCAGGTGGGCAGGAGCCGGCGATTGGACCGGTCTCCGTCAAGCCTCTTGAACCCTCAGCCTTTGCGCAATCGGGTCGGGTGGTGCTCAATCGCTGCGAGACTGTCCGTGAGGAAGCCATCAGGATCGCCGATCTCATTGTTGCCGAAAATCGCAAAAGCGATGGTGCCGAACATAAGACCAGCGCGGTGCTCAGCCGCAACCGGGCAAACCTTTCAGTGATGGGCGAGGTACTTGGCGAACGGGGCATCCCATATCAGCTGGTAGGGCTTTCCGGACTGCTGAGTACGCCGGAATTAACCGACCTCGTGTCCTGTTTGCACGTGCTGGTGGATCCGTTGCGCTCGGACAAGCTCATGCGATTGCTTGCCGGTGCCAGGTGGCGCATAGGCGCCGCCGACCTCGCAGCATTCGCGGATTGGTCGCGTTCACTGGCCCGGCGCCGGGAGCGTGGGCTGAAACCGGGAGAAGACTCCACCGAACCTCTCACGCAAAACCAAAGCACAGAGGAAGCGGCCCGTGCAGAGCTCAACGACGCGGCAAGCCTGATCGAGGCACTGGATTATCTTCCTCCGGCTGGGTGGACCAGCTCCGACGGTCGGCGTTTGTCGACTACCGGCTTCGAACGGCTTGAAGCTCTGCGATCCGAGCTGAGGCAATTGCGCTTGATCGCCAATGATGATTTGGAATCGTTGATCCGTGAAGTCGAACGCGCCATGAACCTGGACATCGAAGTGGCTGCCAGACCTTGGATTGCCTCGGACAAATATCGGGTGAACTTGGATGCTTTCGCCGATGTGGTGCGCGAGTATTGCCGCAATGCGCCGCGGGTGGAACTGGCAGGTTTCCTCATGTGGCTTGAACAGGCCGCGGAAAAGGAAAAGGGGCTTCCGCTGCCCTCTGAGGATGCGGATCCATTGGCGGTTCAACTGCTGACTATTCACGCCTCAAAGGGGCTCGAATGGGACATCGTCGCGGTGATGTCTTTGAACGAGGGGGTCTTCCCGGGAGCTAAATCCGATCGTTGGACCAGTGGCGACAAGGCGCTGCCTTGGCCATTGCGCGGAGACGCCGGCGACTTGCCACAGTGGGATACCGACCAGCCAGCGCTGAAGGAATTACTCGAAGCCGAATCGATCTTCAAGGATCGGGTAGACGACCACCATATTGCCGAAGAGCGCCGTCTCGCCTACGTGGCGGTCACCCGGGCTAAATCATTGTTGATCTGCTCAAGCAGCATCTGGTCTGGCTCGCGTTCCAAACCTTGCGAACCTTCGGTCTTCATGAATGCCTTGCTACCACTGGCCGAAGGGAAGAAACCCCGCGCCGAAATTGGAGTGTGGGTCGAAAACGATCAGGGGCCAGAGGAAAATCCTGTGCGTTCCCAACCAATGGAGGCGCGCTGGCCGTATGACCCCCTTGATGGACCGGTGATCACCGGAGCAGTGCAAAAGTCACCACACCCATATTCTCGTCGCGAGGTGCTCAGCACGCTTGCCGAAGATGTGGTTGCGGTCGACACAGGTGACCACATGCTGACCAGCTTCGGTGAACATTGGAAGGAAGAGGCAGACAGGCTGCTGGCGCAACGCGAGTTCCTCAACAACCGCGAACGTGTCATCGCGGCCCCCGAACATGTGCGTGCCTCACTATTTGTCGAGCTTGCCGAAGACCCTGTGGAAGTGCTGGAGAATCTGCGCCGCCCCGTTCCGCGCCGTCCCGGCCTGGCCGCTCGTAGAGGGACCGCATTCCACGCCTGGATCGAGGAATTCTACGAGCAGACACAGATGCTTGACTTGGGCGAGATTGTGGAGCCGGCTGACAGATATATTGACGATGTGCTGGATCTGGAATCGATGAAGGAAGCATTCCTGGCCAGCGAATGGGCCGAACGTCAACCAGCATATGTTGAGGTGCCGTTGGAAACTCGTGTGGGGCCAGTGGCCGTCCGCGGTCGCATCGATGCCGTTTTCCAACTTGAAGATGGCACCTGGTTGATGCTCGACTGGAAAACCGGCAAGGTGCCCAGCGGGAAAGATCTGAAGAGCAAGTTGGTCCAGCTCGCGGTTTACCGACTTGGATGGTCACGCTTGCATGGGATTCCCCTGGAACAGATCCAAGCCGCGTTCTATTACGTTGGCGCCGGCATTACGATCCACGCAGAATATCTGGCTTCAGAAGAAGAACTTGAAGCTATGATTGCGAACGCGTTCGAAAACCTGTCGGAGCAAGCCGCAACGGAACCTACGAAGTAGTTTCGTCCTTGGAGTCGGTGCCTTTCGCGGGCACCGACTCGTTTGGCTTCGCCTCGTGTGAAGAATTATTGTCTGAGTCGGCCGTCGCTGAATCATCCGACAAAGTAGTGCCTGCCACAGCTATGTCATTTGTGCGCTGAGCCGAGTCGGACTGTTCACTAGCTGCAGTGGGTATGGCAGACACAGCAGGCGGCTTGGCAGGGCTGCCAACCGGTGCGGGATCCGCTGCGACCTCATCTTCGGCCGAAAGCTGCGTGACCTTTGAAGAATTAATTGCCGCAGCGCTAGCCTTCGGCGCTACGTCTGGTTTCGCAACCGGAGCGGATACCGGAGCAGCAAGTGGCCGCGGAGCCTCGACCACGGACAGCGGCTGCCCACCGTACTCGGCTATATTCGTATCCAGTTCCCGCAGCATTTCTTCGGCGTCCGCGATGCGTTCAGTGTCTTTGCTGTCCAAAGACTTGACCAACCACTGGGCGAGCGCGAATTCCGCAGCGAGTGCGGCACGGCGCATGATGTGCGGATCTGCTGAATTGCCGCGCGCCTCCACATAGGCGGTGAACACTCGTTCGCTAAAGCTCTGGTCATCAATGGCGGAGAGCCATGCAAAGTCATCGGCAGGGTCACCCACATGCAAATCGGTCCAGCCCTTGACTGCGGTAATGCTTGAGTGTGAAACCTGGAGCTGTTCTTCATCAAAGTCGCCGTGGACCACGGTTGCATTAAAGCGCCACAGTGACACGTCTTCCATGGCGTGTTCCCAACGGCGCAGCAAGCCACTAGGCACTCGGCCAGTCGCTGCGGCGGTGTCCAGCTCATTGAGCTTGCGCTGGCGGACCTCATCAGCGGTGTATGTCGGCAATCCGGCGACTTCCACCGAATCATCGGGAATCTGGTGGATTGCCGCCATGCACTGGCCTAGAGCCACCGCAAGCTTGCTTCCCTCTTCGACTAGTTCCTCGAGGGTGGGAACTCTGCCGGGAAGGTCCTTGTACACGAAAGTGCGCAAGGGTCCTTGGCGCACTGTACCGGCGACAGATGGCAGAGCGAACGGGAGCGCGGCTCTGACCTTGGCCGAAAAAGCGCGCAGGGCCGAAAGCTCGGCTTCCAGACGCATACTTGCCTCGTCGTGGCGTGGGGAGCGGACGCGCCAGCGATGTTTTTGCGCATCAACGATGAGTGCCGAATCGAAATCTTCTGCATCATCGGACAATGCAGCGAACCTTACCGGGGTCAATCCCGGCACGGCGGCGGTGGCAATTGCGGCGAGTTCCATGGCAGAGCGTTTCACATCCTCCACCGTATGCGAGATCCGCCGTTTCTTTCGTTAATGACGCACTGAAGATCGCTTGTTTCGACGCATATGAGTGCAGATGCGATTTAGATCATTCGCAATTGTTTTCACCGTGAAGCCAAACCAAGCCAGTGCTCAGCGAATTGCACTAGGTTAGGAGTATGGCGTTGGCAGAAAAATATCGAGCACCACTTACCTCATTGAGCTTTGCGCAGTCCGTGTACGAGCGTCCGGTCACCGAGCATGATCAGCCTGACCTGTTACCAAAGGTTCTGGCGGACCCTCAAAGCCGAGTCATGATGCTTTCCGAGCTTGGTGCAGCGATCAACGGTGAATCGTTGTTATTGATCCCGGGTCCGGACTACCGGGCGTCCGAACAGGAACAATTCGTTTACCTTGGTCGTGATAAGCAGCACTTATTTGTTCTGGCCATGGTCGACGCCGTGGCGCTTGGCGAAGCAGAAAAATTCACTTGGGCCACGTTGCGCGAAGCTTTTAATATTCTCGATGCAGCGCAAGCGGAGTTGTTTGTTGAAGCCCAGGCGATTGCCAATTGGAGGCGGAACGAAGTGTTCTGCCCTCGATGCGGTTCCGAACTTCGACCCTCAACTTCCGGCTGGGTGCAGCGCTGTGTGAGTAATGGCCACGAGTTGTTCCCACGCACCGATCCGGCGGTTATCGCCGCCATCATCGATTCCGAAGATCGCTTACTGCTCGGGGCCAACAGCACCTTTAAATCCACGATGTACTCGGTTCTAGCGGGTTTCGTTGAGGCCGGGGAATCTCTTGAATCTGCGGTGCGTCGAGAAATCTTTGAGGAATCGGGCGTACTTGTAGGCGACGTTGCCTACCGTGGGTCCCAGCCGTGGCCGATGCCACGATCGCTGATGCTTGGTTTCACCGGTGAAGCGCTGAGCACGCAGCTGGTACCGGACGGCGCGGAGATACTTGACCTCCGTTGGTTTACGCGCGAACAGCTGCGCTCCGAATTGAGCGCCGGCACCCTAGAGGTTCCGCGAAGTATTTCCATCGCACACGCACTGATCCGTAGCTGGTACGGAGAAGCCCTCCCGGAGGCCCCAAGCAAGTGACCGAGCAAGAAAATATTCCGGCCCTGGATCTTTTGGCAGGGCTTGATGCCGAACAGCGGCTCGCTGCGGAAACCCTGAGCGGCCCAATATCCATCCTTGCAGGTGCCGGGACCGGCAAAACCCGAGCGATCACGCACCGCATAGCCCACGGCGTGCATACCGGGGTCTACAACCCGACCAGCGTGCTTGCCTTGACCTTCACGACCCGTGCTGCCTCAGAGATGCGCACACGGCTTCGCCTGCTTGGGGCACCCGGGGTCCAAACGCGGACCTTCCACGCCGCAGCCCTGCGACAGCTGCAGTACTTCTGGCCGCAGTCAGTCGGCGGGACGTTGCCAAACTTGGTGGAGCATAAGGCGCCGCTCATTGCAGAATCCGCGCGCCGCCTCCGTATTTCGAGCGACCGCGCCATGGTGCGCGATTTAGCGTCCGAAATCGAATGGGCCAAGGTGTCGATGCATTCACCCGAAAGCTACGCCAAAGTCGCTTCCACCAGAGATCTACCGAACGGCTTGGAACCGGTGAGCATGGCGCGCATCTTCCAAACCTATGAAGAACTCAAAGACGACCGCAGCGTGATCGACTTCGAAGATGTTTTGCTGCTCACCAGCGCAATTCTTGAAGAAGACGAGAAAGTCGCCGCGAACGTCAGGTCCCAGTATCGACATTTCGTGGTGGATGAGTACCAGGACGTTTCGCCGTTGCAACAACGTCTACTCGACCTGTGGCTCGGTGGCCGCGACGAATTATGCGTGGTGGGCGATGCTTCCCAGACCATCTATTCGTTCACCGGCGCCCGGCCTGATTACCTGCTGAACTTCGGAACGCGATTCCCCAATGCAACCGTCGTCAAACTCGTGCGTGATTACCGTTCCACACCCGAAGTGGTGAATTTGGCCAATAAGGTGTTGTCCACGCGCCGAATCGAAATGTCGATGCCTGATCCGACTGTCATTTGGCCAGAGCCCCTAGAGCTCATTGCCCAGCGCGACCACGGACCAAGTCCAGAATTTTTCGAAGCTGCCGACGATGAACAGGAAGCGGATGAAGTTGCGCAACGGATCAAGGCACTGGTCAAAGACGGACAAGACGTCTCTGAAATAGCAGTGCTGTATCGCACCAACGGGCAGTCGCAGGCCTTCGAACAATCGCTCACGGCACACGGAATTTCTTACGTCATGCGCGGTGCCGAACGCTTTTTCTCAAGGCGTGAAGTCAAAGAGGGAATGCTTGCACTACGCGCTGCACTAAACGTTGCAGCAGATTTATCGGTACCTCAATTGGTGCGTGACGTTCTCTCATCACATGGGTATGCGCCGGAGGCACCCACCGGCAGCACCGGTGCGGTGCGCCAACGGTGGGAATCTCTATCAGCGCTCGTGCGCCTGGCCGATGATCTGGTTTCGAGCAAAGGCGACCAAGGACACGAAGTGACATTGCGAGATGTCGTGCGCGAGCTTGAAGAACGCGCGTCGACACAGCATGCACCGACTTTAGATGGTGTCACGCTCGCATCCTTCCACGCAGCGAAGGGCCTTGAATGGGACGTCGTATTCTTGGCGGGCCTCAGCGAAGGGCTCGTGCCGATCACCTATGCCAAGGACCAGGCTGGTTACGATGAAGAACGTCGACTGCTCTACGTGGGCATTACACGTGCACGGACACGCCTCTACCTTTCGTGGTCGTTAGCTCGGACCCCGGGTGGTCGCGCGCATCGCTACCCTTCAAGGTTCTTGGATGGAATCAAATCTGTGCGTCAGGCCAGCAGCCGGCAACAAGCACCAGTTCGCCGTAAGCAGCAGAAAGTCACTCCATCGGTTTGCGCCGGTTGTGGATCATTTTTGACTACTGCGAAAGAGCGGAAACTCAAACGATGTTCCTCCTGTCCCGCTGCATATGACGAAGCTCTATTCGAGAACCTGCGTATTTGGCGAGCTTCGGTGGCCCAGAGCAATTCGATTCCCGCGTTCGTGATTTTCACCGACGCGACGCTCATGGCAATCTCGGAGCACCGACCGAATTCGGTTCAAGGGCTGGCTAAAATCTCTGGAGTGGGGCGTAGCAAGCTTGAACGCTACGGCGAGGCTGTGCTGGCGGTTTTGGCGGAGTACCAAGGCTAGTTATCGACAGTTTGCGTGGAATGAAAATTCGGTTCACGTAGGTGGATCTATGGTGAATTCATTACCGAGAAACCAGCGCAAACTTGTGAAGGATAGAAGTGGAGGCACCCGATGCCGGCATACCCTCAGACCGTTGATTTTATCGCGGCGGATGACATCCCGGTCCGTATCGTACGTTCTAGCAAACGAAAAAAGACCATCTCCTCGCAATGGCGCGAGGACCGGTTAGTTGTCCAAGTGCCCGCAGCACTCAATGAAAGCACAGAACGCGCATTCGTAGACGAGATGCTCAAAAAATACCGTCAACGTAAGAGCCGTCAATCAGCGGCGACTAGCGAAGAATCGTTGATGGATCGGGCCACCTATTTGGACCTAAAATATCTGGACGGGCTTGCTAGTCCTGTGTCAGTGCGTTGGGTCAATAATCAGAATAAGCGTTGGGGTTCTGCCACCCCCTATCAGCGAACTATTCGTCTTTCCGCCAAACTGAAGTATGCCCCGAGCTGGGTGCAAGACTATGTTTTAGTCCACGAGCTAGTGCACCTGGTAACGCCGGGCCAAGGACACGGAAAACGGTTCCAGGACCTGCTGGATCGGTTCGAAAGACGAGCCGAGGCAGATCAGTTCCTGGCAGGATTCAGCGCGGGGTACCGCGCACATGCCAAAGACAATGGACAAGCCGATTTTGAGACTGGCGGATTCGACGATCTAGATGACGAGTGACCGGTGAAGTTTGCGCGTCTGCTCAAATGAAAAGTGGGGGTCTCAGCAGCTCAAGCTGCTGGGACCCCCACTTTCATTAGAACTTTTTGTTAGTTCTTCGGACCTTCTGGATCAGAATCCTCAGAGTTTTCATCATCAGGTTCAGAATTATCGAACCCGCCATCGAGCAATTTGCCGAGGGCAGCGTCGAACTCGTCGTATTCCGACGCGGCCGACTCTCTGCGCTTGGTAAAGCCCGCCGGATCGCTTAGATCCTCGGCCGTAGGCATCAAATCAGGATGGTCCCAAATAGCGTCTCGGCCCTCGGTCCCGCGTTCCTCATGGAGGTGCTCCCATAGGGCGGCAGCCTCACGCAACTTGCGTGGACGCAATTCCAATCCGACCAGTGAAGCAAACGCTGATTCCGCAGGTCCACCGGAGGCGCGACGACGACGCATGGTTTCGCGAAGGTGGGCCGCGAATGGCAAGTTAGCCGCCGCGAGTGACACGACATGGTCAACCCAGCCCTCGATCAGCGCTAGCGTCAGTTCGAGATTTTCAAGTGCCTTTTCCTGCTGGCCTGTTCGCTCGGGCGTAAACAGTCCTTCGCCGAGAAGTTCCTGCAGATTCTCTGGGTTGGACGGATCGATGCCGCGAACTGCTTCTTCGACGCGGGACATATCGATGTGAATACCACGCGAATAGGATTCGACCGCTCCGATGAGCTTTGAAGAAAGCCATGGAACCCGGTTGAATAAGCGTGTGTGGGCGTGCTCGCGCAGAATCACGTAGAGCAGCACTTCTTGCTCGGGGATTTCCAAACCTTCGCCAAAGTTGGCGACGTTGGTAGCGACCAGGCCGGGCGTCGTTCCAGCAAGCGGCAGCCCGATATCGGTGCCACCAAGTACATCCTTGGCTAGTCCGCCTAGGGCTGTCCCCAGCTGCATCCCGAACATGCTGGAACCGAGATTCTGGAACATCGAATCGGAGTTGCCGAGCATGCCCTTCATCTCTTCAGGGATTTGGTCTTTCATCGCACTGGTGATTGCACGGGTTACGGATTCGGCTACCGGTTCGGTGACTTTCTTCCAAACACCCAAGGTTTTGTCATACCAGCGTTTGCGCGTCCATACCTCGGTAGCCTCACCATTGGACTCAAATGCCGTGGCGTTGTTGAGCCATAGGTCCGCCAGATACGAAGCGTCGACAATTGCGCTTTTTCGCTTTTCAGAAACTTCGGGGTCATCACCGGCATACGCCTGAAGCGCGGTATCCGAAGCGAGCTTCCAATTTACCGGCCCCCCAGAAGTATTGTTCTGCATCATTGCCGACATCATCGCCTGTGCCTGCTGCATCATTTGCTGCATTGCAGCGGGGTCTTGGGAACCCATTGCGTCGCGAAGCTGAGGTGGGAGATCTTTGGGGTCGAAACCGGCACCGAAGAGCTGCGAGAACATCGCTGACATTGGATCCTGCGGATTGTTTTCGTCGTCGTCACCGTCGGGTCGGTTATTCGGAGGGTTCTGTGCCATGTCATTAAAAGTACCCTCTACGGCTGAGAGTTCATATCGATGCAAGCATGAGTTCGCTTTCGGCACATCGAATACTCCTTATAGCTGATGAACTTCTGCATAGGCCTTCAGTAGTCTAGAGGGGGTGGCGTTTGTGAAAGCGCCTCTGAAATTTTTTTGAGCGGCGGGAGCAAGGTCAGTGCACGAACAGGAACCATCATCCACGAAGGGCGTTACCCCGACTTCGGATACGCAAGTTTCTGGTTCCAAGCCCGTGAAAACCACGATTGCAGGAACACTAGCTCTGCTCTTGGTCGGTTTGATCCTCTTTTTGCCCACCAACTTTGTGGTGCGCACACCCGGGCCAGTGCTGAATACGCTGGGGGAGTACGACGGCAAGGAACTCATCACAATCGACGGTGCCGAGAGCTTTCAGTCCAGCAGTGTTCTGGACATGACCACGATTTACGTTCAAGGTGGTGGGCAAAATCGGGTCTCAACCCCGGTGATTCTCGAAGCACTATTCAATCCGAACAAAGATATTGTTCCGGAAGAAACCATGATTCCGCGTGGCGTCACTAGTGAGGAACGCGGCGCGGCCAACGATTCGATGATGGTCTCTTCACAAGAATTGTCGATTGCAGCAGCCATGAATGAGCTGGGGCACGAATATTCCACTTGGTTGGAAGTCGCCGATTATTCCACGGATACCAATAGAGATTCGTTAAAGCCGGGGGATAGGTTGCTGAGCTTCGAAGGGAAACCAGTCTCTAACCTGGAAGACTTGAAAGCCGAACTAAATGAGCGTGGCGATCAGCCAAGTGCGATGACGGTTCGCAGGTCCTCCGCCGAGGGTGCGCCGAAGGAAACTGACGTCACCGTCACGACTGCCGCCAACGAGGAGGGGTCGCGACAGCTCGGGGTTTACTTGAGCACCGCCTTTGATTTCCCGATAGATGTGAAATTTGGCGTAGAAGAAATAGGCGGTCCGAGCGCTGGCATGATGTTCGCATTGGCCATCATTGATCGGTTAACCGAGGGGTCGCTGGCGGGAGAACATCACATCGCCGGGACCGGAGAAATTACCGCCGACGGCAAAGTGGGGCCCATCGGAGGGATTGCCCAAAAGATGGTCGCCGCAAAGGCAGATGGTGCGACGGTCTTCCTAGCCCCATCAGAAAACTGCTCAGATGTTCGGGGACGAGTACCGAACGGTCTAAATGTCGTCAAGGTGGAGACCCTCCACGAGGCACGGCAGGCGCTAATAAAAATTGAGCAAGGCACAGACCCGACCACGTTGGAATCCTGCTCATAGATCCTCTCGACACCGGTCATACAACTTGGTGTCTGAAGCTTAGTAAGTACAGTGATAGATAAACGAGTTCTGGCGTTAGAAAAGGCGTGCGGGACATTTAGGTAAGGAATGAAATAGTGTCATACGGATCGGATAGTCCGTTCGGGGGCCCACCGCGGCCCCAAGGGCCGCGGCAACCTTCCAAACCCGCAAATAAGAAGGCGTCTCCGCTGACCCTGACGGTATTTGCGGTGGTCATCTTGGTGGCCGTGTTTGTCTTCCTCTCGAACTTCTACGCAGATATTCTCTGGTTCAATCAGCTTGGGTTCTCGGACGTTTATTGGACCGAGCGCGTCGCCAAATTGATCATCTTCTTCATCGCATTTGTTGTGATGTCTGTGCCAATGTGGTTCTCCATGCGGAGCGCGTACAAGCATCGTCCTGTCTACGCTCCGGAGACTAGTCGTCCAGACTCCATGTCCCGTTACCAAGCACAGCTGGAACCGGTTCGCCGTTTCCTTATGATTGGCATCCCAGCAGTCGTGGGTTTGTTCTCCGCTATCGCAGTAGCCGGTCAGTGGCAGACCATCCTGTTGTTCCTCAACCGGGTTCCATTCGGATCCACCGATCCGCAGTTCAACATGGACCTCGGATTCTTCATTTTCACTTTGCCGTTCGTTGGACTGATTACTGGGTTCTTGATCTCGGTGGTTCTGCTCGGCGGCGTTGCAGGTTTGCTGACGCATTACCTCTACGGTGGCATTCGTGTTGAAGAACGCGGCGGCATCACGGTGGGCAAAGCCGCTCGCGTGCATACAGCAGTAGTGGTAGCCGTATTCCTGCTTCTTCAGGCCGTCAATTTCTGGATTTCTCAGTACGAAACGCTCAATAATCAGTCCGGGCGCGTTGCTGGTGCACTGTACAAGGATGTTCACGCTGTCATTCCTGCTCGGATGATTCTAGCTATTGTGGCAATTCTGATTGCTGTCACGTTCGTGATTGCAGCGTTTAACGGTCGTTGGCGTTTACCTTTGATCGGTACCGCAATGCTCGTGGTGACGATGATTGTTGCCGGCGGCGTTTACCCATTCTTGGTACAGCAATATCAAGTGGTTCCGTCGCAGCGTACTTTGGAACGCGAGTATATCGATCGAAACATCCAGATGACACGTGAAGCCTTTGGCTTGGATGACGTCGAAGTCACTCCATATGATGCCAAGGTCAGCACCGAGAAGAACGCGCTGGCTAAGGAAACGGAAACAACTGCGAATATTCGCCTGTTGGACCCTAACCTGGTTTCTGCCGCATTCGCGCAGCTGCAGCAGTTCCGTGGGTACTACACGTTCCCTCAGACTTTGAACGTGGATCGCTACGAGATTGACGGCAAAGTCGAAGATACGGTAATCGCCGCTCGTGAAGTCAACGTTAACCCCAATGACACTTGGGTGAACCAGCATGTGACCTACACCCACGGTTACGGATTGGTTGCCGCGTACGGTAACCGCGTAGCTGCCGGTGGTCGCCCTGACTTTATGCTCGGAGGCATTCCATCGACCGGTGATTTGATCACCGAAGAAGATTACGAGCCGCGTATTTACTTCGGTGAGAACTCACCTGAGTATTCTGTGGTTGGCGGCCCAGAAGGCTGGACCGATCAGGAACTTGACCGTCCGAGCGCTGGTGGCGAGGGTGAAGACACCCGATACACCTTCGAGGGAGACGGCGGTCCGAACGTCGGCAACCTGTTCAACCGTGTTGTATATGCGCTGAAGTTCGCTTCGACTGACCTGTTGCTGTCCAATGCGGTCAACGAGGAATCCCAAGTTCTGTATGACCGTAACCCACGCGATCGCGTGAGCAAGGTAGCCCCGTACCTGACGCTTGATTCGAGTGCTTACCCAGCAATTATCGATGGACGAGTCAAATGGATCGTCGACGGTTACACCACCTCAAATGATTTCCCTTACGCACAGCAACAGCAGATCGAATCCGCTGTTTCTGACTCGCTGACCAACGCTTCAGATTTCGATCGGTTGTCGGGTCGAGTGAATTATATGCGTAACTCAGTCAAGGCCACCGTTGACGCCTATGACGGCAAGGTCGATCTGTACGCGTGGGATACCGAAGATCCAATCTTGCAGGCTTGGCAGAAAGTCTTCCCTTCTGCCGTGCAGCCACTGGAAAACATTTCTGCGGATCTGATGGAGCATGTGCGTTACCCCGAGGATATGTTCAAGGTTCAGCGCGAAGTCCTCACGACTTACCACGTTGATGATCCCGATGCGTTCTACGAGTCCAACGACGCGTGGGCCGTGCCAGATGATCCGACATCTTCAACTCAGGGTGTGAAGCAGCCTCCGTACTTCCTGTCGTTGAAGATGCCAACTCAGGATGCGGCATCTTTCTCGCTGACTTCCACCTTCATCCCGCAGGCGGCAGCCAACGGGCAGCAGCGTAACGTACTGTTCGGCTTCTTATCTGCCGACGCGGACGCGGGTAGTGAAGAGGGAGTGAAGGCTGACAGCTACGGCAAGCTTCGCTTGTTGGAGCTCCCTCGAGACACGGCTGTACCTGGCCCAGGTCAGGCACAGCAGAACTTCGATACCAATCCGCGTGTGACCACAGAATTGAACCTGTTGCGCCAGGGTGCTTCCGAGGTGAAGAACGGTAACTTGCTTTCACTGCCGGTCGGTGGCGGTATCCTCTACGTTCAGCCGGTATATGTTCAGTCATCTGGCCAGACCAGCTACCCAACCTTGCGTAAGGTACTGGTTGCTTTCGGCGACCAGGTTGGCTTCGCGGATACGCTTTCAGAGGCTCTTGACGAGGTCTTTGGTGGCGATTCGGGCGCCGTAACCGGTGAAAACGGCGATGGTGCGACACCAGAAGAACAGCCGGGGGAGAGCGAACAGCCTACGCAGACTGAAACTCAGAAGCTAACGGATGCTCTGGATGCGGCAAATGCCGCGATCCAGAAGTCCGACGAAGCTCTGAAGGCTGGCGACTTCGCCACCTACGGCGAAGCGCAGAAGGAACTTCAGGACGCCCTGAGCCGTGCCTTGGACGCAGACGCTGCCATAAACGGTGAAGATGCCCCTGAAGGTGAAGTTCAAACTGGCTCCGAAGCTCCGGCTGCACCGAGCGAGTCCGCTGCACCAACCGACGCAAATAACGGATAGTTATGCGCGTGAGCTAAGCCCCGATTTGCAATCTACTCCGCGATGATGAAGAATAGTCTAGTCATCGCGGGGTGGAGCAGTTCGGTAGCTCGCCGGGCTCATAACCCGGAGGTCAGAGGTTCAAATCCTCTCCCCGCCACTTATGGGACAAGTCGAGAATAATTCGGCGATGACCAAGCAAAATCCCCCAGTCTTCGGACTGGGGGATTTTGCTATTCTGCTCACTGGACATGGATCCTTTTGCGAGCGCTTCGTATGCTCCGAAATAATGTATTCGAGTAGCTAGTCGCCAAAGTCAGGTATTGCCCCAGTGGGCAGCCTTCACGGCGTCGCCAATGAACTCAATGACGGCGTATGGACGAATAAAGAAGCCGACCAATAAGTCGGCATTTCGCCACCTCAGCCTCGACTGCTCGAAGCCACACCATCCTGGATCGCTATTCGAGCTGGAACCGTGAAGTACCGCGAGGAAATAAAAGCAAGTAGGACCACTCTAAAAACGCTTGACCTTTACAGGATGACCAATCCGAATTTATCAATACTGCGAGTGAAGATACCAGCAAAGCCGAACGTATGGAGACCGATACAAGCTGACTACTGGCGAACCACATAAACGTTCGCCGCAACGTCTGAGGCATAAATTGCCCTTGTGACTAAGGACATGTCAGCTCAATTAGCCATGTGGTTTACGAGTTGGTAATGTTGTATTTACCGACGCGGGGTGGAGCAGTTCGGTAGCTCGCCGGGCTCATAACCCGGAGGTCAGAGGTTCAAATCCTCTCCCCGCCACAGAGAAAAAGTGGAGATCCGAACGGATCTCCACTTTTGTTTTTAATTCCCTGAGTCCGCTCGTCTGTGCGCCCTAGTGCTTAGAAGTTATTAGCAGCTCTAGGCGGGCCTTGACAGTCACCAGCTTGTTTCAGATAGACCTGCGCCGTCGCTGGCTGAAAGCCACTGTCGGCTGATGCTGCGACTGTTGATGTGAACCTTCGGCCAGCTCCGCTTGGCCTCGTGGTAAATCCGGCTGCCGTCGATCTAATCGAAAAATTCACGCATACGTCGACCGTAGTCCCAGACTTTGGCATAGTGTCCTGTGCTGACGAAATCAATTTGGCACGGTGCTCGCCGAGCCAACTGGCGTTCGCGGGGATCTGGTCGGCTCGGCAGTAGATTGCGAGGTTTGCATCGCCACCGAGATGCTGGAATCTTGACTCATTTTTCAATAGGGAATTTGACGTTGATAAGAATGCGGGAACTGCCGACTTCAGTTCGACGTCTGGATTGATCGCCCGCGCGCGGCTTGTTCCAGCCTCCAATTTCAGCGCCATGGGCGATTTCTAGAAGAGATTAGCGACCACCCTTCCATGAGCTGAGCGTCTTTGATTTCTGGCAGATGGGCAAGAATTACGCAGCTGTGATACAAGACATGGTCTCTCGATTCGCCATGTCGTTTACGAGTTGGTAATGTTGTATTTACCGACGCGGGGTGGAGCAGTTCGGTAGCTCGCCGGGCTCATAACCCGGAGGTCAGAGGTTCAAATCCTCTCCCCGCCACAGAGATAAAGTGGAGATCCGAATGGATCTCCACTTTTGGTTTAACTCTAAAATTTGAATTAAGAGACGGGCGCCGGGACAGAAATATTATTCTGCCCCGGCGCTCTCTTGTATCCTTGCGAGCTTTAGCTCTCTAGCACTCCGGTCTGGTTGGCCTTCAAAGCCGCCAGGCGAGCCTCAACTTCGGTCTGCTCACCGAGGTCCTCCAAGGACTCAAACTGAGCGTCCAGGCTCGACGAGGCCAGCTCGGAAGCACCGATCACCTTTGCTTCTTCACGACGAATCTTTTCCTCGAAGCGGCTGATCTCGCTGGTCGGATCCAAAAGATTCACGGACTTGACGGCTTCATTAACCTGATTCTGTGCGTGTGCAGCTTTGGAGCGCGCGACCAACTCGTCGCGCTTGCTGACAAGCTCGATGCGCTTTTCTTTCATCTGGTTCAAGCCGGTCTTGAGCTTCTCAACAATTTCACGTTGCGAGTTGATGGTCGGATTGGCGGATTTCATCTCGCTTTCGGACTGCATCTGCCGCTGGATGGCTACCTTAGCCAAATTGTCGAATTTGGCTGCACTGGTCGTGTCAGCGGCTGCACGGAATTCATCAGCCTTATTCGAAGCAGCGAGTGCCTTGGTTCCCCACTCGTTGACCGCCTGCTCATCCTCGCGGTAGTCATCTTCCAACATGCGCAGGTTACCAATGGTCTGAGCCACCGCCTGTTCAGCTTCGGCAATGTTGTCGGTATAGTCGCGGACCATCTGGTCCATCATCTTCTGAGGATCTTCGGCTGAATCTATCATGGCGTTGATGTTTGCTTTTGCCAGCTGGGCAACGCGTCCGAAAAGTGATTGCTTGGTCATGGTTGGACCTTTCTATACGAAATAGTGCTGCTGAAATTTGCGTACTACTTGGGATAAACCGCGTAGCTCTAGAAGCTACCGCCTGCTCCGCCGCCGAAGCCTCCACCACCTCCGCCGCCGAAACCGCCGCCGAAGCCTCCGCCTCCGCCACCGAAACCACCAAAGCCTCCGCCGCCGAAGAACCCGTCGTCACCACCGTGATTTCCCCCGCCGCGGTTTCCGCCGCCGAGGAGCGAGTCGATCAGGATACCTCCGAGGACGGCGCCGCCAATCCCGTCAAACATTCCGCCACGACCACGGTTTCCGCCGCCGAAGCCGCCCAAACCACCATCGCCGCCGAACCCATTGACATCTTGTTCGGCCATGCGTGCTGCTTGGTCTGCCAGCTGCACTGCGCGTTGCGCTGCAGCCACCGCTTCGGTGGGGTTCTGTGCGGCCTGAGCTAGCGCCTGATCATATGAACGTTGCGCTTCGGCTAGGCGTGTACGGGCCGAAGAGCGCACGCCACCGCGACGGGCTCGAATGTAATCTTCCGTTCCCTGAATGCGCGATGCAGCCGTGTTCAACAGCGACTGAAGCTGATCACGGGACACACGGTCCTGCTCGGCTCGGTCACGTAGTGAGCCTAAAGCGGTAGCTAGTGGCCTGGTTGAATCGTCAAGGGCCGAGATCAGTGCCAATGGGTTGTGCTTGCCGCCGCGCAATGCCTGCTGGATGGTACCCAGAGTACTTTCCACCCCGGCGATTGGGCCTGCAAGATTTGGTTGAGAGCCGTTGGCAACTAACGCTTTAGCTTGAGCCAGATCCCGCGCTGCCATGGCAACCGCTGATTCCAAATCGGCATCTGCTTGCCGCAGTGAGGCGGCCGATTTGGTGATCGCTTCAAGCAGAACTTCGGCTTGGTCATGAGCTTCTTCAGCATTCTGAATAAGAAGTGCCGCGCTGGAACGATCGGTATCGAGTTTCTCTCGCGCTTGCTTCAAAGCAGACGCCGCAAAAGTCAGTCGTTCTGAAGCTTGCTCTGCATTGTCGGTAATCTGCGAGACTGCGCTTTCGTCGTATTTCGAAGTCAGTCCCTCCAGCTCGGACACACGCTGGGAAAGCCGTTGAGCTAGAGGCTCCTTTTCCGCAGCAACTTCAGTGATTCGTGACTCGGCATTCTGTTCAAGCTTGCGCAGATCCTTGAATTCTGCGGCGTGCTTCTGAAGAGTCTCATTGACCTGCCCGCAACGATTGATAATTTCCCCGAGCCACGAACGCTGGTCTTCCTCGGTATCGGGAATATGATCATCGAGCTGTTGCTGCAGTCGGAAGGACTCAACCAGGTGGGTCTTAGCCTCGGCAAGGTCCGTAGTAAAGACCTTGACGGCTTCGGGCCCATACTGCGCCTCAGCGAACCCAAGTTCCTGTTCAGAAGATCGTATCGAATCGTCTGCCGCAACCAACAACTGGTCAGCCTGCAAACGTAATTTATCCAGTGACTCAAGTTCCTGAGGCTGCTCTCCATTGACGGCGCCGTGGTTCTGCGGGAACTGGTTGGTCTTCTTCTTACTGCGCCGGGAAAGCACCACGTATGCGGCCACTGCCACGCCGCCAACTATCAGTAGAATCCAAACGAAGCCACCTCCGGAACCGGAGGAACTGCTAGCGCCCCCACCCTCGGCAACATTTGAGATCCCCTCGATGGCGCCTTCCGCAGCGCCCGCCCAATCATCTTGGCCGAGTGCCGGAGCGATCTGTTCTGAATAGATCTCTTGCGCGTAGGCATTGAGCGGTCCGTTTTGATGACCGGCAAAGTTAGCTTGCCTTTGGCTGGTAGCGACGACCAGAATGGCATCCGAGCTACCCATGTTTTTAGTGTTGGCGACTTCTTGCATCCACTGGTTTGGATCAGAGGGATTGGTGAATTCATCTACGTAGACGACAAAGAGGCTGATTCCGGTTTCATCCCGAAGTTCTTTAATATCGTTTTCGAGATTGCTTTCGTCGCCACCAAGGACCTGCGAGTTGTCGACAACGAAGTCGCCAGGTGGGATGGTGACAGGGGGCTCTGCTAATGCTGGTGCTGAAGCCCCCAGCGATATTGCCAGCACCATTAATGCTGCAGCAGTGACTCGCCGTGCTTTGGAAATCATTGTCGTCCTCACCTGAATTACCGAATCGAACTAATAATTTGACCACTTGTCCGACCACGTTTACCTGCGACTACTTTCACAGCTCAATTCGATTCTATTTGCACGGCAACACAGCGTCCATGCTATTCAGCTGCCAGAATAGTTAACTCACAGCTTGTGCAAAGTTATCCCTCGCAACTGCCACAGTTCGACCCTGAATAATAGAACTCAAGAGATCCGATATTCGAAAGAGGCATGAAGATGAGCCAGACACCGGATGAACCGCGAAACAACGATATTGGCGAACCCGAGAAGCCGGAGAATTTGGCTCAGACTACAGGTGATGCTGAAGAACCGCGCGTGCATATTCCGACGCAAGAATCGCAGACCCCCGAGGCAGACACGACGCGTAGCTATGACCAGGTAAAACCGGATTCTAGCTCGGATGAACAGCCGACCGACGTTTACTCACGTACACAGCAGTCCATTGAACCGCAGCCGGCTACCGGGGTCTACGGTCAAGCATCGAGCGAGCAAACTACGCAATCTGGATCATCTTATGCCGCCGGAGCATATGGCCATCCTGAACAGCCGAATTCTAACTACCCTGTTCCGCCGGAGCGTGCACCGAAAAAGAAGTTTGCCGGTAGCACGCTAATTGCCGGCATGGTGGCTGCAGCACTTATCGGTGGGGTAACCGCGGCCGGCACCACGTACTTTATGTCTGGTGACAACAATTTGGGCGGCACTACGGTGCAGACTCCTCAAAACGGTGTGGTGATCAATAATCCCAAGTCCGTTACGGAGGTTACAGCCGCCGCAGCGAAGGCATCGCCGAGCGTTGTCACCATCGAAGCTTCCGGCAGTGGAACCAGCGGTTCTGGCTCCGGAATTATTTTGGACACTGAAGGCCATATATTGACCAATACCCACGTGGTCACTCTCGGCGGTGAAACCGGCGACCCTACCCTTACCGTCCGCCTGAGCGACGGCAAGGTGCATCAGGCGACACTCGTTGGCACCGATCCACTCTCAGATCTTGCTGTCATCAAGGTTGATGTGCCGAATCTCGTGCCCGCCACCTTGGGGAAATCCTCTGAGCTAAATGTTGGCGATACGGCAGTAGCAATTGGCGCGCCGCTTGGTTTGAGCGGAACCGTAACCGACGGCATCGTCTCGACGCTTAACCGCACCATTTCGGTGGCATCTTCCGCAGTTCCAGAAGAAAATGCACAGAGTGAGGGAGAAGGCGAGGATGGCGGCGGAAGTGAGTTCAACTTCCAATTCCCGGGAATGCCCGAAGGACAGGAGCAGTCCGGACAAGGCTCGATCTACATCAACGTGATGCAGACCGACGCAGCAATTAACCACGGTAACTCCGGCGGTGCGCTGGTGAACAACAAAGGCGAAATTATCGGCGTGAACGTCGCAATTGCTTCTGGCGGTTCCGGTGGTGAAGATTCTGGGTCGATTGGTGTCGGTTTCGCGATTCCTGTGGATTATGCACAGCGCATTGCCAAAGAACTGATCGCCAACGGCAAGGCCACACATGGTCTGCTGGGCGCGACGGTAGAGGCACAAGGCGCTTCCACTGGTTCTAATGTTTCGCAGTTCAGTGTCGGTGCGGCGATCCGGAAGATCTCACCAAATTCGGCGGCAGAGGAAGCCGGGTTGAAATCCGGTGACATCATCACCGGCGTCAACGGACGGGCAATCCAGGATTCTCAGACTCTAACTGCCGCAATCCGAGAGGTGCCAGCTGGTGGTAATGCCGACATTACCTACACCCGCAACGGTGCCGAAAACAAGGTCTCAGTGACGGTTGGGTCCTTGGAATAAGCTAAATAGATTCAAGCAAAGTGACGTGGTGCAGGATGATCCTGCGCCACGTCACTTTGCTTTGGACTAGAAATCAAGGTCCGTCAGTGGATCTCGATACGATAGGGAATAACGCCTCAGTTCGCGGACGAGAACCCGATTTTCCAACCGAAGATCTTGGTCCTCTAATCGCCTTGCCAATACCCTGCCACAGGCAGTCACAGAGATTTGAAGATGCTAAGAATGATTGATCCTAATAAATTCATTAACTCAGCTACACAGCGAGTGCTAGCTTTCGCGGCGCACCCTGACGATTTAGATTTCGGCGCTGCCGGAACCGTAGCAGCCATGACTGCCGCGGGAATTGAAGTGCAATACTGCATCATGACCGATGGAGATGCAGGTGGTTTTGATGACCGAGACCCTGCCGAAACGGTTCGCTTGCGTCACGAAGAGCAACGCATTGCAGCAGCCCGAGTTGGTGTCAGCATCGTGCACTTCATGGGGGAACGTGATGGCTTTCTAGAGCCAAGCCATGATGTCATGCGCAAGGTGGTCCGGCTGATCCGTCAGGTACGCCCGCAAATCGTCATGGCCATGCACACGGAACGAAACTGGGACCGAATTCAACGTTCTCACCCAGATCACTTAGCCTGTGGCGAAGCGGTGACTCGTGCTATCTACCCGGCAGTCGAAAACCCGTTCGCCTATCCAGAGCTACTCGCTGAAGAAGGACTGGAAGCCTACAAACTACCCTGGCTCTGGTTATATGGCGCCCCCAGAGAACGTGAAAACGGTTTTGTGGACATCACCGACTTCTTTGCTCAGAAGATGGACGCACTGCGGGCCCATTTCACCCAGCATCCCGACGTCGGTGCCATGGAGAAATTTGTACTCGAGCAGTGCCAAGCCAACGCAGCACGCGGGAACATGTCTCCCGACGCGCTGGCGGAAGCATTCCACTTGGTCGCAGTGAACGCCGATGACACGATCGCAGGATTCTGACACTCACAGGGTTTAAAATAATTTGGTGCGGTTCCCTCATCGGGGAACCGCACCAAATACGTCTGAACAGCATTAGCTCAGCGACGAGAAACTCTTCGCTATGCCGTTACTCGTTCGGCTTGTCTGATTGGCCCAGCGGCAGGTCCACAGAGGCTTCGGTCTCTTCTGAAGGCGAGGCAGGTATCTCTGAACCTTCCACGGTGATGTGTACTGCGACAACATCATCGATGGGGGACAGGCCGCCCTTGGCGTCCTCTCCCGAGGTCTTGCTAACGACGCTGATGCCGCCTTCTTCATGCACGGCCCAAACAACGTACTGTTCGGAATCATCGAGTGGTGGTAGCGCAGTCAGCTCGACGCCTAGCGCGTTCTCTTGCTTGGAAGTGCTGATGGCCGCCTGACCGCCACTGCTGAGATCAATCACCTCGGTGATCGCATCATCGGACTTCGTGGCTTGAGAAGCCTTCGTATCGCCATTGAGCAAGGAGAACGTCACGAGGGCTAAGACGACCACGATTACCAAACCAACCAATGCGAAGATCCAGCGTTTTGGCCGTGAGCTCCGTTCCGCACGAGAGCTGCGAGCCACTTGACTGACTAGGTCCAGACCCAGATTTTCATCCTGAGGCTCGTCGCGGTGCTGCGAAGGGCTACCGTTCATTGTTTTGGAATCTCCCGAGAAGTCGTCGGTCTTGTAGGATGCTCGCCTGCGCGAACATACTCAAAAGCTTACTTTATAAAGATTGGGTAAAGCTGTGTACTTCACCGAATTCGGCTGGTATTTTATGCGCCTGCAAAACCGTTTTGCCGCCAAGCTTCAAAAGCAACGACGGAAGCGGCGTTGGCAAGGTTGAGCGAACGGCGCCCCGGAAGCATCGGCAAGCGGACCAGATCTGTGACCCGTTCGTGGGCTTTATCTGCGGCGCTGAGCCCCACCGATTCCTTCCCGAACATGAGAATGTCGCTTGGGGTGTAGCTCACGTCGGTGTACAGCGTGTCGCCTTCGGAGGTGAAGGCATACAAACGCCCCTCACCTAAGGCGGTAAGGGCCTCATCGAGGTTTTCATGGACTGTGACCACCGCTAAATCGTGGTAGTCCAATCCGGCACGACGCAAGTTGGCGTCTTCAAAGTTGAAGCCCAACGGCTTCACTAAATGAAGTTCGGCACCGGTGATTGCGGCTAGGCGGATGGCATTCCCGGAGTTGCCGGGAATTTCGGGAGCATTGAAAAGAATACGGAACACATCTAACAGTTTAAGCTCTCGGGGCCGTAAAACTGGTAATCAGTACATTCCGCCTAGGACGCGGGAGAGCACCGAACGGTCAACAATGTTCGGTGAGGGTCCAGAGCCAAGGAAAAGTTTCAGTTCGCGTACCAGTCCTGCAGCGTTGAGCACGTTCGGGGTGGAGGACAGCGTTGGATCTGCTCTGCGGTGATATTCGATGACCGGCTCGTGGGGATTACCCTTACTGGAAAGGACCAGCGTAAAGGCAACTACGTTCATTTGCATGAAGGCTCGTTGCATCCCGGTGATGTTCAAGGCTGGAGGTTGCGTCATTCTATTTCCATGACGCAGTACGTTCCCATCAAATGCGTAGTAGCCTTCGGGAAGCGTCATCGTGTTGACGATCGCCATTCGATAGCCGGCGGTCAACACATGGTCAAAGTGTCCGCCGCCCGGTGCCTTCAGCCCGTTGACCAGTCGGGCCGCTGGCAGCACGTTGAGGACGCTCTTGCTGAGCATGCTAATTGTCTGTGCTTCGCGGGTAAGCCTGGAACGGGAATTGAACAGCCCGCGTTTACGAGGTTCGCCGTGAATTCGTTGAATCGACTGAGCTTTATCCAACAAGCTAAATGAGCCGTCATCGAGACGAGGCACATATTCGGTAGCTAACTGGGCCTTGGGCTGTTGCGGTGAGGTGCGCAATTTTTCATCGTACTGACGGGCAGAAGCGCCGGCGCGCGGTGCTTGGCCAGGTGCCTGGAAGGATCTGTCAAAACTCGAACGGCTCCGATCATCCGACAGGGTCTGAAATGCCTGTTGGACGTCCTTGAACTGATCTGCGCTGCCTCCGAGGTCCGGGTGTGAGGCGCGAGCGGCCCTCCGATACGCGACCTTGATCTCTTCAAAAGTTGCCGTCCGCGGCACGCCAAGAATTTCGTAGGGACTTGGCGAACTCATGATGCGGACGGATCCTCTCGGTTAAGGCAAATTTCCGCGGCCGGTGCCGCGCGATAATTTGCCAATTAGTCCATTTTACCTTCCGCGATTGGGAGTTGGCTTTTCAAACCCGAGCGTTTGCTGGGTATTCTCTATCCTTATGGCCGCATCCGTGAAATACCAGCACATTCGCCTAGTTTTTCATCCGAACTCAGGCAAGGGTTTGGCCATGCGACGTGTCGAAGAGCTGGAAGCTCTGCTCCGGGCGCGTGGGCTTAAACCAAAGAGGTTGAACACCGCGAGTCAGCAAGAGCGAGAAATCTCAGAAGCGCTGACAACCGCCGATGCCGTGATAGTCATTGGCGGCGATGGGCTAATACATCACACCATCCAGCATCTTGCAGGGAAAAACATCCCTCTGGGAATCATTCCGGCAGGAAGCGGAAACGATACCTGGCGAATGTATGGGGCGCGGTCGGTGGATGAAACGATGCAACGGGTCGTACGTTTTCTGGCTGGCGTAGAATCAGCGACCCAGATTGATCTACTCCAGCTGCGCTTTGCCAATGACCCGACACGGACCACATTTGTTATCGGAGCGGTATCTTGGGGATTCGAAGGGCTCGTAAATGGACGAGCCAATGGTTTGCCACGTCGTTTGGGTTCGCTGCGTTACATTCTTGGGTTGCTGTTGAGCGTCCCAAAACTTCATGCATACCCCGCCGAAGTCCAAGCGCAAGGCCTCGAATTCAACGGGACGGTCTTTGCTGCAAGCATTTCAAATATCAAGTCACTTGGCGGTGGGATGAGGCTTTTCCCGCATGCAGACTACACAGATGGATTGGCTGATATCTCGCTGGTGAAAGGCCCTGGACTACTGCCGGTGCTGCCTTTTGTAGGACACATTCTGAGCGGAAAGCCACATCGGCACCAGATATCCAAGCGGACCGCACACGTTGTGGTGCGAACCAGCCAGGAAAGCTATGCCGATGGGGAACTTATCGGCCAGGGTAATTTTGAGATGACCGTGCTCAGCGGCGAATTGTCACTTATTCCGGGCGCCGATAATCGCAAAAGAGCATAGATTCTTCCTCAAACAGCGAATGCATTTCCAACTTTCGTGCCTCCTGCCGTGGACCGTGCGCAATGCGCTGACCAGAGCCCGCTAACAGCAACGGCGAATAGCTCACGCACATCGAATCGACCTGGTCGGCAGCGATAAATTGGCCAAGCAAATGCGGGCCACCTTCGGCATGAATGAAACCTAGCCCTCTGGCCAGCAGATCAGCTACGATTTCTTGCGGGTCGCAACCATGATCTACTTCGGCAACCTCAACCAGCTCGACATGTGAAGCGAAGCGGTTGCGCTGTTCTTCGGTGACTTGAATGCTGGTGAAGACAAGCACCGGGACGGGACTCAGAGTGAATACCTCATCTTCGGGCTCCAGATTAAGCCCGTGCGAAACGATGGCTAAGACGGGTTGCGCAGACAACCCTTGGGCTTCGCGCCAGGCAATGTCCGCATCCCCGATGAGGGGCCCGGCGTACCCTTCTGCTCGCACGGTACCGGCACCGACCAGGACGACGTCTGCCAAGCGTCGCAGCAAACTAAAGATCCGCCGATCTCCTGCGCTTCCCAACCCGCCGGACAGTCCATCGCGCTGGGCGCTACCGTCGATACTTGAAACGAAGTTGAATCGCACAAAGGGGCGCTGCGACGCGGCGTAGCGCGTCAACAGATAAGTATCGTCAACCTCCGGGATTGAGTTGGGTAGCAGTGCACGCATGGCTCGGTTCCTATCGGCTAGTTTCACGTTCGGGATGCGCTGGGGGATTGACCTCACCCATGTTGTGGAGTTGATAGGCAGGGTCCCGCCAACCCTGTGCGGCTTCAATCAGACGCACCGTCTGTACAGATTCGGCAATATTATGCATCCGAATGATCCGCGCCCCGCCCATCACACACATGGTTGCCGCCACCATGGAACCGACAAGCCGTTCTGGCTTGGGCAGGTCCAGGGTTTCACCGATGAAATCCTTATTGGAGACGGCCGCCAGCGCCGGGTAACCCAATGCGGCGATGGCCTCAAAATTCGCGGTCAAATCCAAGGTGTGCCGGGTGTTCTTATTCAGGTCATGTCCCGGATCAATGATGATCTTTGACGGGTGGATTCCCGCATCCAAGGCCAGTTGAACTTTTTGCGCCAGATAGTCGCGTACCTCGGTAACAACATTCTGGTACTGCGGACGGGGATAGACTGTGCGCGGTTTCGCCAAGGAATGAGTCAGCACCAAGTGCACATTATTTCGCGCAACAACCTGCGCCATCTCCGGGTAGGCCAGTCCGGTGGTGTCATTGATGACATCAGCACCGGCATTGATAGCGGCCTGGGCAACTTCCGGAAGGAAAGTATCGGCGGAGATCACGACATCGCTTTGTTTGCGCACCGCTTCGATCACTGGAACCACACGTGCAGCTTCTTCCTCCCAAGGGAGCTCCGGGCCAGGGGAAAACGGTACTCCACCGATATCAACCCAGTCGGCTCCGGCTTGCACCGCGCTCATCGCCGAGGACACGGCGTCGTCCAAACCGAAGGTGGACCCGGCATCGTAGAAAGAATCCGGGGTGCGGTTGATCACTGCCATCACAGCGATGGTTCGTGAGAAATCTATGCTCCGACGCGAAAAGTGGTGAATCGGAACCTGCAACTCGGGTAAAAACATCGACCTGGTCTCCCTTGATTCGCGGTGGCGCCGCTGAGCATTGCTTTGTTCATTCATATCACCCGCTCGCGAGCTGATGCGGGATATGTCTGGATGCTGGTTAGGCTTGTAGCATGCAGTTTTCCCATGTCTCAGCCACCCAGGGCCAATGGATCATTGATTCCTGTGCCACCGCCGACCCGCTGACGGTAGTCGCACAAGTCCCCGTGGGTTACGAACGCTACGCGCGGATCTTGCATCCGGCCTATGACGAGAATGATCGGCCTGTCCGGTGGGGGACCGTGGCCACCAGCCGAGGCCATATCCTCACCGCCGCAGATCTTTTCGAAACCGTCGCCGGATGGGATGCCCAGGGCAATCCCGCAACCGACGATGCTTGGGAAGAAACCGATCTACCGGTAGACGAGTTGCCTGCCGAACAGTGGCAGGCGCTGGTGCAGCAGCTGCGCGCAGTAAATGCACAAGAGAAATTTGTGGTGGGACTCTGGGGAGGCTATGCCTTTATCGAAGGTGGAGAACGCATCCAGATCGAAAACGAACCCGACCCCAAGCTCAGCGACGAAGAAAACCAAGCCGCTCACTTAGCGGCGCTCGCCGAGGCTCAGCTCCCAGCCTTCTCCCTGGAAGTCCTAGCAACTCCGGCCCTTGAATTAGGCGGGGGTTATCGCAACTATCGGCTCTTTGAAGTGGATGGCGAATTTCTGGCCCAGCCGCTTTGGGCAACCACCGTAGACGGGCCGCAGCGCCAGCGTCCGGCGTTGGCTTTCCCTGAAGACCGCAGCTGGATGCTGTCTACCGAACCTTATGATGACTGCACTTTGATCGGTGGCCCTGCCGAGCTCATCGAGGCAATTTTGCATGATCCAGCGCTGGAAGCCATTGAAGTCGGACAATTCACACGTATTGGCCATTCAAACTAGGTAGGGAAAGCTCGTACTATTAAGACGATGACTAATTCCGCCGTTTACCTCGATCATGCGGCAACTACCGACCTCAATCCGGCGGCGTTGTCGGCAATGACCGAGCAATTCGCCAACACCGGCAACCCCTCGTCGTTGCACGGTGCCGGTCGTCGCGCCAACCGCGTGGTCGATGAGGCGCGCACGAAGATCGCCGGGGTAGCCTCGGCTCATCCAACCGAAGTGATCTTTACCTCGGGCGGAACCGAATCCGACAATCTGGCCCTCAAAGGCCTGTTCTGGAATCGCACCGAGAAAAACCCGGCAGCGCGGAGCATCCTGGTAGCTGGAATCGAACACCATGCGGTGTTGGACACCGTTACCTGGCTCGAAACCCACGAAAACGCGACGCTTTTGTGGATGCCGGTCGATGCAGATGGCGTGCTGGACCTGAAGGCAGCCGAAGAACTTATCGAGGCCAACCATCAGCAGATCGCGTTGGGCACCCTCATGTGGGCAAACAATGAGGTCGGAACCATTGAGCCGATCGCTGCCTTCGTGGCCCTGGCCGCGAAGTACCAGATACCGGTGCATTCGGACGCGGTGCAGGCCTTCGGCACCGTACCTACGGATTTTGCCGCGAGCGGTCTAGCAACCATGGCCATTAGCGCCCATAAGGTGGGTGGCCCGGTGGGGATCGGTGCTCTGCTGGTTCGCCGAGACATCGTCCTGATGCCTGTCCAGCACGGTGGCGGCCACGAACGCAAGCTCCGCTCGGGAACCTTGAACGCTGCGGCGGCGGCGGGGTTCGCAGCGGCCGCAACCGCGGTCCAAGCCGATATGGTTGCCGAAGGCAAACGGCTCAGTGAGCTTCGCGACTACGCGGTTCAGCGCATCGCGCAGAGCATTCCCGAAGCCATTCTCAATGGTCCACGCGATGCCGCGAACCAGGGCTTGCGACTGCCGGGAAACCTGCATTTCACCTTCCCTGAATGCGAGGGGGACTCTTTGCTGTTCCTTTTGGACATGCTTGGGATTTCTTCCTCCACCGGTTCTGCCTGTACCGCAGGAGTGCCGCAACCATCGCATGTGTTGGTGGCGATGGGAAGGGATGCGCGAAGCGCGCGAAGTGTGCAACGCTTCACATTGGGGCATACAACCACGCGCAAGGACGTTGACATACTTTTAGAGGCGCTGCCCGACTCCTATCAACGGGCAAAGAAGGCCGGCATGGCGGCAGACGAAAGCAGCATTCACACAGCAGGGACGGGTTTTACACGATGAAGGTACTAGCAGCGATGTCAGGCGGCGTCGATTCGGCGGTCGCCGCAGCACGCGCGGTCGAAGCCGGGCACGACGTAGTCGGAGTCCACCTGGCGCTCTCTCGTATGCCAGGGACCCTGCGCACAGGTTCGCGCGGTTGCTGCACGGTGGAAGACTCCAACGACGCATGGCGTGCCTGCGACAAACTGGGAATCCCCTACTACGTCTGGGACTTCTCCGATCGGTTTGCCGAAGATGTGGTCCAGGACTTCGTCGACGAATATGAAGCCGGACGCACCCCCAACCCGTGCATGCGTTGCAACGAGAAGATCAAATTCGCCGCATTGCTGGAGAAGGCGCTCGCGTTGGGCTTCGACGCGGTCTGCACCGGCCATTACGCCAAGGTGCTGCGTGATGAAACGGGCAATCCGGAATTGCACCGCGCGGCAGACTGGGCCAAGGATCAGTCCTACGTACTCGGCGTGCTCACCCATCAGCAGCTCGAGCACTGCATGTTCCCGCTGGCGGAGACTCCATCCAAGGCCGAGGTGCGCGCTGAGGCAGAGGCCCGCGGGCTCACCGTGGCCAACAAGCCCGACAGCTATGACATCTGCTTCATCCCCGACGGGGATACGCGTGGCTGGCTGGCCGAGCGTATCGAAATGAAGCCGGGCGACATCGTCGATCAGGACGGAAACCAGCTCGGTGAGCATGAGGGTGCGCAGGCATTCACCGTAGGCCAACGCAAGGGCCTACGCCTTGGACGGCCCGCATCTGACGGAAAGCCCCGCTTCGTTCTGGAGATCCGTCCCAAAGAGAACAAAGTGATCGTCGGACCCGAGGCATTGCTTGCGGTAGATGAGCTGCGCGGCATCCGGATCTCCTGGGCCGGGGTGCCGATTCCAGAGGTGCTCACCGGTGAAGAATTCGACTGCATGGTGCAGGTTCGCGCCCACGGAGATCCGGTGACCGCCAAGGCGCGCATGGAACGCGCCGACGGAACTGAGATTCTGGTCGTTCAGCTTCCCGAAGGAATGCGCGGCGTCGCACCGGGCCAGACCATGGTGGTTTATCAACAGACCCGCGTCCTCGGTCAGGCAACGATCGATTCGGCCCGCTCTTCCGCATGGGACCCGGCCTCGGTTCTCTAACTTCTCCGCGGCACCCTTCGGTGCCTGCAAAAATAAATAGGTCGGCCCGAGAATCCACAAGGATTTTCGGGCCGACCTATTTTGGTTTGAGGTTCCGTCGGCTATTCGTTGCCTTCGTCGACAATGCCAAACATGCGTGCGGAAATGTCTTGGTACTCCACCCGAGTATGGCCCGTCTCAAGCTTTGGAAGCTGGGCGGGGGAGTGAATTGCGCAGTGCACGAAATCGAAGTTTGGCCACCACTTCTTTGGGCGCTCGTATTCGTCTTGACCGCACACAATGCAAGTCAGGTGGACCCAAACCAGGCGGCTGCCGGCTTTGCGATTGGCCCGCGACTGGACCAGCCAGGCTGGCGGGTTTGCATTGAGCTCGGCGAATTCTTTTTCGCTCATTCGCGAAGGGACGCCATGGCGCTTGGCCATTTCCATGGGAATATCCAACGCAATTGCTGCGTCTCTACGTGTCATCATCGTCTCCAAGCCTAGAGTACGGGGGCATTCTTAGGTATATGTGATTGCTCTCGCGACATTCGAAAGCTTTCGCGGACGAGGCGTAGATCACCGGGGACTGCGGCCTGGATCTCACTTTTGTGCCAAAATCGGATTATTCATTCGCCATTCGTGACCTCGATCACTTAGGCTGTATGAAGCATGTGCTTACTATCACTCCGCATGTTCTACGACAGAGAAGGATTGCTCATGGCCAGCAAAAAGAACGGTATGCGACTCGCAGCTGCCGTTATCGGTATTTCCGCCATCGCGCTCACCGGTTGTACCGGTCCGTCATCAACTGACTCGGGCGACGGCGGATCCGGTGAAGCCAGCAGTGCCCCCATCACCTTGGGTACGACCGATAAGGTTACGTCGCTTGACCCAGCGGCGTCTTACGACAATGGCTCGTTCATGGTCATGAACCAGATTTACCCGTTTGTCCTGAACTCGGAACCGGGCAGCCCGGACCCATCCAATGACATGGCCGAGTCGGCGGAGTACACCACTCCTACCGAATTCACCGTCAAGTTGAAGCCCGGATTGAAGTGGGCCAACGGAAACGATCTTGATTCGAAGGATGTGAAGTTCTCCTTCGACCGTCAGCTGAAGATTGCGGACCCCAACGGCCCATCGTCGCTGTTGGGCAACATGGAATCTGTCGAAGCTCCGGACGCCACCACAGTGGTCTTCAAGCTCAAGGTTGCCGAGGACCAGACTTTCCCGCAGGTGCTTACCTCGCCGGTGGGCCCCGTCGTTGACGATGAGGTCTTCCCTGCCGACAAGGTTCTCGATGACCAGGAAATCGTCGATGCCAAGGCCTTTGGCGGCCAGTACATCATCGATTCCTACAACAAGAACAACTTGATCTCCTTCGCGGCGAACGAGGCCTACCAGGGTGTGCTCGGTGCGCCAGCTAACTCAAAGGCAGCGATCAAGTACTACGCGGACGCCAACAACCTCAAGCTCGAGGTGCAGCAGGGCAAGATCGATGTTGCCTGGCGCTCGTTGACTCCAACGGACATCGACGATCTGGGCAAGGAAGAGAACCTCGCAGTTCATAAGGGCCCAGGTGGCGAACTTCGCTACATCGTCTTCAACTTCGATTCGATGCCATTCGGCGCGAAGACCGACGACGCCGATGAGGCCAAGTCCTTGGCGGTACGTCAGGCAGCGGCACATCTAGTAGACCGACAGGCGATCGCCACAAACGTCTACAAGGACACCTACACACCTGCTTACTCCTACGTCCCACAGGGATTCACCGGCGCCATCGAGCCGCTGAAGGATATGTACGGCACCGACGGCAAGCCTGACGCTGCCAAGGCCAAGAAGGCGTTGGAAGACGCTGGCGTGACGACCCCAGTCAAGCTCGCCCTGCAGTACAACCCGGATCACTATGGGCCGAACTCAGGCGACGAGTACGCTCTGGTTGAAAAGCAGCTCGAAGCCGATGGCCTGTTCGACGTCGATTTGAAGTCGACCGAGTGGGTTACCTACCAGAAGCAGCGCGTCACCGATTACCCTGCCTACCAGCTGGGCTGGTTCCCGGATTACTCGGATGCCGATAATTACCTCTCACCGTTCTTCGCTACCGAGAACTTCCTGTCAAACGGCTACGACAACAAGGAAGTGGATTCACTGATCTCTGAACAGCGCGGCCAGTCCGATGTTGCAGAGCGAACCGCTTCGATCGAGGAGTTGCAGAAGATGGTCGCCGAAGACCTCTCGACCTTGCCGCTGTTGCAAGGCTCGCAGGTTGCGGTGGCCGGAAAGGATGTTCAGGGTGTCGAAAAGACTCTGGACGCATCCTTCAAGTTCCGCCTCGGTGTACTGAGCAAGTAATTTCAGCGGCACCGTAAGAACACCTAAGACCAGGGGATCTACCTCAAGTGCAGAGATACGTGCACCACAGGTAGATCCCCTTGGCATGTCCATTTCGGGCCATGCACCAAAATTTCTGATCCTGATTCTAAGGACAAAAGATGACAATCACGTCGCAAACGGGCGAAACGCACAGCCCGGCACCTGCGCGCAAACCAGCGAAGCAGAAGGGCGGAGGATTCCTCCGCTATCTGATCACCCGCTTCCTGTTGATCATTCCCACCGTTTTCATCCTCATCACGGTGGTCTTCTTCCTCATGCGCGTAACCGGTGATCCGATTACCGCTGCTATGGGTGGACGTCTAACTCCAGACCAGCTGGCCATACGAATCCATGAGGCTGGCTATGATCGCCCGGTCCTCATCCAGTACATCGAATACCTAGGACAGGTGTTTACGGGGAACCTCGGACGCACCATGAGCGATAACCGTGCAGTCACCGAGGTCCTGGTGACTTACGGTGCAGCAACCCTGGAACTTGCGATTAACGCTGTACTCGTCGCTTTGCTTGTGGGCATCCCACTGGGTCTGATTGCAGCGAAATTCCGTGACCGCTACCAGGATGCAGTCCTGCGCATCCTGGCGATCCTTTCCTACGCGACCCCGGTCTTCTTCGCAGGCTTGCTGCTCAAGCTGATTTTCGGCGTGTGGCTGGGTTGGCTCCCGATTAGTGGTCGTGCCGATTGGCAGACCGAACTTGCGCTGACCGGGCTGCAAAACCCTTCGGGTATTTATTGGCTGGACGCACTACGCAGCGGCAACCTGGAAGCCTTGGGCGACGTGACCGCTCACGCGGTGCTCCCGGCCTTGGCCTTGGGCCTGCTGACCGGCGGAGTGTTCCTGCGTTTGGTGCGGACCAACGCGATTGGCACCTTGGGACGAGAATATGTCGAAGCCGGACGTTCACGCGGAGTCAGCGAATTCCGCTTGGTTACCAAGCACGCTTACCGCCCGGCCTTGATTCCCATCATCACCGTGATGGGCTTGCAGATCGCCATGCTGCTTGGTGGCGCGGTGCTCACCGAAACCACGTTCGAGTGGGCGGGGCTTGGCTTCAAGCTGGCTGAATACCTCACCGCCCGAGACTTCGTCGCAGTACAGGGCATCGTAGTGGTGCTGGCAATTATTGTGGCGGTCACCAACTTCATTGTTGACGTCCTTGCGGCCCTGATCGACCCGAGAGTCAGGTACTAATCATGAGCATCCCTTCGATTGCCTCAGTCCGAAAGTCTTGGTTCGCACGGCTTCCGGTAGTTTCGCACCTGCGCATGTCCTCTGGCCTCCAGCGGGGCATGCTGATCGCCGGCCTTGCGCTATCGGCATTGTTCATCTTGTCCGCTCTCTTCGCGCCGTTGATTGCACCCTTTGATTTCGCTCAGTCATCAGATGCGTCCGGAGATTTTCCACGTCAGGCGGCTCCCGATGACAAGTTCATTTGGGGGACCACCGTCACCGGTTACGACGTCTTCTCGCGCACCATGTACGGTGCGCGAACCGCCATCTGGGTGATTATCGCCGCCGTGCTGATGTCACTATTCGTCGGAGTGCTGTTAGGCCTGATCTCCGGTTACCTCGGTGGCTGGTTTGACCGCATCATGGTGGTACTGGCCGACGCGATCTACGCATTCCCGTCACTCTTGCTGGCCATAGTGATGTCCATCGTCATTTCCCAGGGCCAATCGAGTCTCTGGGGCGGCATCATGGCGGCGGCAATATCAATCACCGTGGTCTTCATCCCGCAATACTTCCGCGTGGTGCGCGCCGAAGTGATGCGCCTGAAAGCGGAACCTTTCGTCGAATCCGCTCAGGTGATCGGTGCTAGCCCGTGGCGCGTGATGATCACGCATCTATTGCGCAACTCGACGCGCACCTTGCCATTGATCTTCACCTTGAACGCCACCGAGGCGCTGTTGACCCTTGCCGGTCTGGGCTTCCTCGGATTTGGCATCGAACCGACGGCCGCCTCCGAATGGGGCTTCGACCTGAACCGTGCGATGTCCGACGCGACCAGTGGCATCTGGTGGACCGGGTTGTTCCCGGGTCTTGCCATCGTGCTGACGGTCATGGGCTTGACCCTGGTTGGCGAATCGATGAATGACCTCAATGACCCACGGCTGCGTCGCTTCAGCCGCAAGAAGGCACGACGCATCACGCAGGCAGGAGCCGCACGGTGAACAACAATTTGATAACTGAGATGAAGGCCAACGACGATGTTCTGCGCATCGAGAACCTGAATATCGACTTTGTCACCGATGCCGGGGCCGTACCCGCGGTCCGCGGCGTGGATTTGTCGGTCAAAGCCGGAGAAATCTTGGCCATCGTCGGTGAATCCGGGTCGGGTAAATCGGTGACCGCGCGAACCGCCTTGGGTATCCTGGCGGAGAATGGCGCCTCACACGGTGCCGTTTATCTCAAGGGCCAGAATATGCTGACCCTTCATGGGGCCGCACTGCGGGCGGCTCGCGGGCGAGACGTATCAATGATCTTTCAAGAGCCATCCACCGCACTGAATCCGGTATATACGGTCGGCTGGCAGATCATGGAAGGCATCCGAGCCCATACCAAGCTGTCGAAGAAGGAAGCCAAGGCGCGCACCATTGAGGCGATGCGCCAGGTAGGAATTCCGGATCCGGAGCAGCGCGTGGATTATTATCCGCACCAATTCTCCGGTGGGCAGAAACAGCGTGTGGTGATCGCCGCGGCGCTGGCGCTGGAACCGGCGTTGATCGTCGCCGATGAGCCGACCACCGCGTTGGACGTCACCGTGCAGGCCGAAATCCTGGCCCTGCTGCGGAAACTGCGCGATGAGCTGGGAACCGCAATCGTGATCATCACCCACAATATGGGTGTAGTCGCAGATATCGCGGATCGGGTGATCGTGATGAACCAAGGGAAGGTTGTCGAGCAAGCGACCTCGCGCGAGCTGTTCGAGAACCCGCAAGATGAATACACCAAATCCTTGTTGGCAGCTGTTCCGCATTTGGGACGTAATTCCGCCTCTGCCGGTCTGGAGGAACGCCCGCATGCCCAAGCAGAGGTGCTCGTAGAAGCCAAGGGTTTGCGGGTGCATTTCCCTGGACGGCTTGGAGCTCCTGGATTTACCGCCGTGGACGGAGTGGATCTGAAGATTCATGCCGGTGAGGTTTACGGGCTGGTGGGCGAGTCAGGTTCTGGAAAAACAACCATCGGACGCAGCATCGCCGGGCTTAACCGGATCACCGATGGTTCGTTGAAGGTGCTCGGCTATGAAATGGCGCAGTTCAAGGAACGTAGTTTCAAGCCGCTGCGCAAACAGATCGGTTTAGTGTTCCAAGATCCCGCGGCAAGCTTCAACCCACATCTGACCGTGGGGGAGTGCGTGGCCGAACCGCTGAATGTGCACCGCGAGCTGAATCCTTCCCGGACTCGTTCAAAGGTCGCAGCTCTCCTCGAATCGGTCCAGCTGCCCGGAGGCTTTGCCGATCGATACCCGCACGAACTCTCCGGAGGTCAACGGCAACGAGCCTCCCTGGCGCGCGCCTTGGCGCTCGAACCCAAGCTTCTGATCGCCGATGAGCCTACGAGCGCACTGGACGTGTCGGTGCAAGCGAAGGTACTTGAACTATTTCGTGAATTGCAGGCTGAACTTGGCTTCGCCGCGTTGTTCGTCTCGCACGACCTCGCAGTGGTTGACCTGCTGGCTTCCTGGGTGGGCGTTTTGTTCAGGGGCACATTGATCGAGGAAGGGCTAGGGTCCAAGGTGCTTTCCGCGCCACAAAATGCCTATACCCAGCGATTGATCGCGTCCCTGCCGGTTCCGGATCCCCGCGAACAAGCCGTACGTCGAAAGATCATTGAAGAATTGAACGGCGCATAGCCAGATTCTAGATTTTGCCCCGACATCCTTTTGCAGGTTGTCGGGGCAACGTCACTTAATGGGAAATACACGAGATGACCACGTAAACTAAACCTCATGAGCGAGCCGAACACTACTGCCCCCATCGAGGAATTCGACCCGCATGCAAGTTCTCTGCCAGGGGAAGTTGAGCAAGAAGTCCTCGACGAGTTGTACGCCATCCGTGGAAGCATCGATAACTTCGATGCGCAGCTGGTGTATCTGCTCGCCGAACGTTTTAAGGCGACACAACGTGTGGGGCTGCTTAAAGCCCGTCATAGTCTGCCGCCCAGTGACCTCAACCGCGAAAAGGCGCAGATCCAGCGCTTGCGCACATTAGCCCACGAGGCGCACCTTGATCCAGAGTTTGCCGAGAAGTTTTTGAACTTCATCATTTCTGAGGTCATTCGCCACCACCAGAACATTTCCGACGCGCATAAAAATGACTGAACCAAGTGACGATTTCGCCCGCTCGGATGTCTTCGTCACCTCGTTCTGCCAATTTCCCGGTCAGGAGCCGTTGGAGATTCACAAGGTTGTCCGCGGGGAATTAGGCGAGCCCAACTTGGCGGTCTTCCCGCAGTTAACTGACCGCGGTGTTGGCTCAGACACGCTGGGACGTAGCGCCACGATGATCAGCGACATGGGTTTCGACCTGCAACCGCACGGATGGCGCATAGGGGTCAACGATGGAGTCGATGCCCGTCGGGCTCGAAGCTTGCTACGCAGCGACGAAAACATTCTGGCCGATGTCATCGGTGCCGAGAAGAAGCCGGCTACCCGGCTGAAGCTTTCGACTCTGGGGCCGTGGTCGTTGGCAGCGGGGCTTTACCTCCAACATGGTGAGCGAATCCTGATCGATCATGGGGCACGCCGTGATGTGTTGGAGGCCTATGCCGATGGGGTGAAGCAGCATCTACTTCGTTTGCGCGGTAGTACCTCGATTCAACGATTTACGGTGCAACTCGATGAGCCGCAGCTGCCGGCGGTACTTGACGGCGCCTTGCCCACCGCCAGCGGATATCGCACCTTGCGTTCCATTCCACGGCAGGAGGTGCGCGAGGTTTACTCCCGGTTCGTACAGACGCTCACCGAGGTCGAAGGCACGCAAGTAGTAGTTGATCTGCCCAGCACCGATGAACAATGGACCAAACGCGTGGACATCATGCATCAGGCTGGCGTGCACGGGTTTGTGATTGATCCGGTGCGAATGGATCATCGTTCGTGGGAACGCGTCGCCGCCCTGGTGGAAACCGGTGCGCAGATTTTCATTCAGCTACTGAAAGCGGGACAGCGCGCCCCTGGAGTCGTCGACGGGGTAAACAAAGTGCTGCGGCCCTGGCGACAGCTAGGCCTGCCCCTGACTCAGTTGGGCCAGCTAACCCTGATGCCTGCAGGCACCTTTGCCAACACGAGTGCCAATCAAGTGGTTGAATGTCTGCAACATCTAACCGGTTATGCCCAAGCCTTGGAGCAAACGCGGGTTGACGCGTAGAGGAATCCTTGAATTGTGCGGTCACACCATGAAAATGGAGGTGTGTCATGTATCTTAGGATGAGCGGGGAAAGCAAAAGTACCCGTTTAGGCGACGTGGGTGACGCCACAGTTTTTGGTTTCAGGGGGATGTTGTATGAAGTTTCGGATTTTAGTCGTCGACGATGACGAGGCGTTGTCGGAAATGATCGGCATCGTCCTGCAAAATGATGGCTTTGAAGCTTCATTCTGCTACGACGGATCCGGCGCCTTAGAAGCATTCCGCGATGCCAACCCCGACCTTGTCCTTCTGGACCTGATGCTGCCTGGAATCGACGGCATCGAGGTCTGTAAGCAGATTCGCGCGGAGTCAGATGTACCGGTAGTCATGCTGACCGCGAAATCTGATACCGCAGATGTGGTTCGTGGTTTGGAATCCGGTGCTGACGATTACGTACCTAAGCCTTTTAAGCCTGCAGAGCTGGTGGCGCGCGTCCGAGCAAGGTTGCGCCCGAACGAAACGCATGCGGCAGAAACTCTGACCGTGGGCGATGTGACTATTGATGTCGCCGGGCACCGGGTGACCCGTGCTGGTAATCAGGTTTCGCTCACCCCACTTGAATTCGACTTGTTGGTCACTATGGCACGCAAACCTTGGCAGGTCTTCAGCCGCGAACAGCTCTTGGAAGCTGTCTGGGGTTATCGTCACGCAGCCGATACACGTCTGGTGAACGTTCACGTGCAGCGGTTACGCTCCAAAATTGAATTAGACCCCGAGAAGCCACAGGTCATTCAGACCATTCGCGGTGTGGGTTACAAGGCTGGTACGGCAAGTTGAGTGAACACGCCACGACCGGAAGCGAGATTGCACCGGTCGAAGTGCGTGCTCAAACTCCTCCGGTAGCTCCTGCATTCTTGAAGGTAAGGCTGTGGATCAGACGGCCAATTGAATGGATCAGGCAGCGCTGGCAGCGCCACCTGATGTATCGCACGGTGATTTCGACGCTGCTCTTTACCTCGTTGGCGCTGTTGGCAGCCGGTGCTTTTCTATCCAACCAGATTTCCTCAGCGCTATTTAGCGAACGGTTCAACCAGATTTCCAAAGAATCTGAACGTGGACTGGCCCAAGCGCGCTCAATTCTTGAATCTGCCTCCACTACCGACCGCGTTTCTACCCAGTCCTTGGTGAACTCAACCTTGGCGACGCTAGAGGGTGACGGCGCCACGGTGATCCGCGACTTTGTGCTTAAGCCGATTCCGGTCGAAGGAGACGAGAACCTGTACGTGGGGCCCACCGCCTCGGGCTCGTTAACGACCCGGGTAGTCCCAGATGACCTTGCCGAAAATGTGCAGAGTGATTCCGGGATTTTTTGGCGTTCAATTGAGCTTGGCGTCGATTCGGATATTCAGCCAGGCATCATCATCGGCACCAAGGTGCTGATCCCGCCCGGCCGTGAGTATGGGCTGTATCTGGTTTATGACCTGTCCAGCGTGCAAGACACCTTGGAATTCATCAACCGAGCGATGGCCTTCACCGGTCTGGTCTTGCTGCTAGTCGTTGGGTTTATTTCTTGGTCAGTCTCACGAACAGTCGTGCGCCCAGTTGCCGACGCGGCGTATGTATCGGAACGGATTGCCTCAGGTGATCTTGACCGAAGGATGAAGGTCGCTGGCAAGGATGAAGTTGCCAGACTAGGTACTGCGTTCAACCACATGGCGCACTCGTTGCAAGAGCAGATCACCCAGCTCAATCATCTCTCGGCCATGCAACAACGCTTCGTTTCGGACGTTTCCCACGAATTACGCACCCCGCTGACCACCGTCCGCATGGCGGCCGAGCTGATTCACGATGCTCGCGAGAACTTTGATCCGTTGACCGCGCGTTCTGCTGAGCTCATGTACGAGCAAATTGAACGGTTCCAAAACCTGCTTAATGACCTCTTGGAAGTTTCACGTTTCGACGCCGGTGTCGCGGTACTTGATCGCGAGTCCACGGACCTGAATGTCATCGTACGCAAGGTCATCGACACCGCGACCCCGGTAGCCGACGAATACGGTTCGATTATCCGCTTCAACGCTCCTGCCGAGGGTTGCGTGGCAGAATTTGATCCGCGTCGAGTGGAACGAGTGGTGCGCAACCTCGTATTGAACGCAGTTGAACATGGTGAACAGAACCCGATCGATATCACCATCGGCCAGAACGAAAGTTCTGTCGCGGTGACCGTGCGAGACTACGGTATCGGCATGAGTCCTGAAGCTTGCAAGCACGTTTTTGATCGCTTCTGGCGCGCAGACCCGGCGCGTGCCCGGACCACAGGAGGCTCGGGTCTGGGGCTGTCCATTTCAATGGAAGATACTCGCCTGCATGACGGACGCCTGGAAGCCTGGGGAAAGAAAGGCGTGGGGTCGGTATTTCGTTTAACCCTGCCCCGGGCCGAACACGACTCAATTACCTCATCGCCGCTACCACTTGAACCTCCGGTGACAGAAGAAATTCTCGGTCTGCTCGGTGATTCCTTCCCGCTGACCGGAGAAGTGCCGAAGATCGGATACACCCCGTTGATCTTGGACGATGAAGAAATCCTGATCGAAGACGAGATTTTTTCTAACCCAGTGGATCCATCTGACAATTCGGGGGAGGGCAAATAATGCGCTTGAAACTAGTGCGCCTATTAGCAATCTTGTTTACCGGGGTGCTCATACTCTCGAGCTGCGCCGCCATCCCGCGTAATTCGACCGTGCAAAAGATTGAAGCCGAATCCGACCAGGGCGAATCGCAGCCTTTCCGCTTTGATGCCCAGGGGCCAACAGAAGGCGCAGATGCGCGACGCATCGTCGAAGGCTTCGTCGAAGCTGGACGCTCGGTCCTCGAGGATTATGCGCTTTCGAGGGAATTCATGACCCCTGAACTAGCGGCGGACTGGCGAGGAAATACCCGCACACTGATCTATGAAGCAATGAACGTACTCACAGGCGCAGACAGCAACCGATACACGGTTCAACTCGAAATATCTGGTGAAGTCGACGCGATGGGTGTCTACACCCAGGAACCAGAACATTCAACGCGCGCCGTGGACGTCGAATTGACCAAAGTGGATGATCAATGGCGGATCTCAAAAGCACCAGACGGGATCATGCTGGAATCGAGTTCATTCAGCAAGATCTTCGCACCGCAGACCATTTATTTCTACGACGCCAGCTACCAGTATTTGGTGCCGGATGTACGTTGGTTTACCTCGGGCGCGGGAACGACCACGTCTATGGTGGAGGCCTTACTCGCCGGTCCGGCGCCATATCTGCAGAATGCCGTCGTTTCGGCCTTTTCTCCAGCAAGTACACTTGTGCGTTCGGCGGTTCCGGTTCGAGATGGAACTGCAACAGTTGATCTCAGTGCTGAGAGCATTAGTGAAGCTTCAGATCATGCTAAACAGCTCATGCAGCAGCAACTTGATAAAACACTAACGCCCTTGTCCTCCGTGAGCGTTGTACGCATTCTTCAAGATGAAACCGAAGTGACGTTGGGAGCGCCCGCGGCGAACTTTGTGCCAGCGCTGGTCAATCCGAGCACGCCGGACACGCTAATCGCGATTTCAAATGAATCGCTGGTTTACGTCAAGGGCCGATCGATTATCCCTGTTGGCGGAGTCCCGGACATTTCGGCGTTCCACCCGCGCAATCCCGCCATGTCGGCGGTAGGCAATCGTTATGCTTTCCTAAATGGTAAACGTACGCAGTTGATGACGATCAGCGAAAGCGGAAGCGTCAGTGTCGCGGCTGAAGGGGGCGCTTTAATCCGCCCCTCCATAGACGTTGCTGGATGGACATGGACGGCTGACAACGCAGCTGAGCATCCATTGTTGGTTGTACCCGAAGACGTGGCAGGGCAGGGCGAGGCCCGTCCGATCAGCGTCTCCTGGCTCGAAGATACCAAAGTCAGCTCCTTGGCTATTTCTCGTGATGGCTCACGTGCGTTAATCGTGGCCGAAGAACAAAACGAATCTAAGGTTTATGTTGCCGGCATCGTGCGCGATGCCGATGGCGTCCCACGCGGACTGACCGATGACCCAATGGAGATTTTCCCAGATGTGCCAGTTTCTACTGCCGTGTGGGACTCGGATCGTTCAATCATCGTTGCCGAGTTAAGCGCTACCGAACAGGTCGCAGCTGAACAAATCACTTTCGAACATGGTTCGGAAAGGTTGGGTTTGCTACTTGGCATGAGTGGCATAACTTCTGGTGTCGGAGATCGCCGACCGGTGTATGCCGAAACTAGCGAGGAACTTTACACGCGAGTGGGTAATTCATGGCATGCACTCGACGACTACGCCAAAGACGTCTCATACCCGGGCTGAATGCACATTTGGTGACTAGTTCTCGATCAAAATGGGGTTGGATCGACATTCTTAAAGAATGTCGATCCAACCCCATTTTGCTGGCTTACTTGATGCGCTAGTTCATGCTCGGGGCACCGGATGGATGATTCATTCGGTGCGCGAGACCCTGAACTTACTTTTACCCACGTCCTGCGCAATTTGCGAGCGTGCGGATTTCAGGCTTTGTCCTGAATGCCGGTACAAGATTCATCAGCAACTGTTCTTGCCTCCATTGGGAGATCATCTGCAGTTCTATATCGAGCTACCCAGTGTGCAATGGCAGTTGCCGGTCAGCGCCAGTGGAATCTACAGTAACGAATTGGCGCGAGCTATTTTGGCGTACAAGAACAAGCAACGATATTTCTTAGGCCAAGAGTTTGCACCATTCCTAGCGGCAGCTATTAACATCTCCTGTCCTCCAAGACTATTTGGCCAACCCACGTTGGTCGTTCCCATGCCCAGCTCGGTGCGAGCCCTGAGTGCTCGTGGTTATCGACCAGTAGAAGTGATGCTGAATATGGCACAGCGACGGGGACTGCTGGGCGAGCACACTCGGACCTCCTCGGTGCTTCACTATCGTTTCAGTGAGCTTCTTGGCGGGCAGCAGAAGAAGAAAACAGGACACGCCCGACGTGCGGGCGACACGCAGCTGATTGCGGAAATTCCGGAACATTTCAAACAGCCGATAATCCTCGTCGATGACGTGACGACTACTGGCTCTACGCTGCGCAAAGCAGCGCTTGCTTGTTCCGAAGCGGGATATGACGTGATCGGAGCGGTGGTTCTCGCCTTCACTAAACCTCCAAGCATTGACGAGGACAAATCGATTTCGCTGAACGCGATATGAAATCTAGCTGATTAGTGCTTGAATCTTGCGGGAAGTGGCATAGGGTGAAGTATGGGTTGCATCACAGATGCAGCGAAGGCCCATCTTCAGCCTTTGGGGGATGAAAACCCCAGGCTGTTGTGTCACCCGACTCCCTATTGGAGGACACCATGGAGCTGAATTACAGCGGACGTAATATCACCGTCTCGGATCGATTCCGTGAGTACGTTGACGAGAAAATCACCAAGGTCGACCAGCTGGCCAGCAAGGTTCAGCGCATCGATGTGAAAGTCGTCAAGGAAGCTCACGCGCGCAACCAGAGCACCGCGCTCAGCGTCGAATTGACGGTCGTTTCCCGAGGCCCCGCAATTCGTGCGGAAGCTCGCGGAGCGGATAAATTTGCGGCATTCGACATTGCTTTCGCAAAGCTCCTCGAACGACTGCGTAAAGCACGGGACAAGAAGAAAGTCCACCGCGGAAATCATGCGCCAATCGCTGTCCACGAGGCGACCAGTTCGTTGCCCGTAGCGCCAAGTGGCAAAACTTTGGTGCAGGAGACTCTCGAAGCTCAGGCAAGTGCTGAAGCCGAGGCAAATGTGAAGGAAGCAGAGTACTCGCCGGTTGTCATTCGCCGTAAGGTCTTCCCCGCTGAAGTCATGAGCGTTGATGACGCGGTTGACCGCATGGAACTCGTAGGTCACCCCTTCTACCTGTTCATCGATGAAGCTACCGGCGCTCATTCGGTCGTATATGGACGTACCCAATATCAGTACGGTGTCATCACCTTAGACCCGTCGTTGAGTGAGGACGATGAATTGCCAACCGAAATTCGCGGCTACCGCGATAAGGCTCTGGCGAACGAGGGGTAGTCATTAATATCTCGCACGACCTGGGCGGTCAACGCTCTTTGGGCTTATCTCAAGCTCGAAGAATTGCGTTGGCCGCCCAAGGTCTGTCTCGACCACGGAACAAGACCACGGTTTCAAAGCGCCATATCGTGGCGGTTCTTGACGCCATCGGGCAATTACAGATTGACTCCATAAACGTGGTTAGCAGGGCGCACTACGTACCTTTGTTCGCTCGGCTCGGACACTATGACACTCAGCTGCTTGACGCGCTGGTATCTCAACGGCACGGTCCGGTAACTGAATACTGGGCGCATGAGGCAAGCTACGTGCGTAGCGAGCTCGTGCCGGCCCTGGTGCCTTGGCAACGGCGGCGCTGGGTGGATCGCTCGGAGCATTTCGACGACGCCATGAATAATCTGAGCGTCCGTGTGATGGATCACCTGGCGTTATATCCGGGCACCAGTGCACGTCAGTTGAGTGTCTCCCTCGGGGTAAACCCCATGAAGGATCGAAATCACTGGGGATGGAACTGGAACGACACCAAGCTTGTCACGGAAGCATTATTTGCTCAGGGCAAGATTCTTGCCTTGGGTCGGAACGCGCAATTCGAGCGTCTATTTGCACTGAGCCAAGACGTTTTGCAGGAGCTGCCGGAAGCCGTTCAGAAGGATAAAACTCAGGCGTTAGATCGGCTAGTCGTAGAGTCGCTTACTGCTCAGGGAATAGGTACGACGCATTGCGTTGCCGACTACTTCAGATTGCCAGTGAGGGAGGTGAAAGCAGCTCTGGAATCGTTGGCTGACAAGGGTTTGGTGGAACGGTTGCAAGTCGAACGCATAAAAGAGACGTGCTACATGATGCCGGGCACGAAGACCCCTCGGAAAATTTCAGCGGACCTACGCTTACTGGCACCATTTGATTCGATGGTGTTCAACCGCAAACGACTTGAACGTTTCTTTGATTTTGAATACCGGGTGGAAATCTATGTGCCCAAAGAGAAACGTCGTTATGGTTATTATGTTTTCCCGATGCTTTACGGCGAGCGGTTCGTTGGTAGGGTCGATTTGAAAGCCGATCGTGCGAAGAGCGAACTGCAAGTAAACTCGGTGCATTACGAGGCGCACGCGCCAGAGGAAGTTACTGTTGCCTTGGAATTTGAACTCGAACGAATGGCGCGCTGGCTCGCCTTAGACAACGTGAGATACAAACTGTGAACAGCCTGTCAGTGCAGTTTCTATTTGCATGCAGAACGCCAAACCACCCCGGGAAATAGCAAATTGTGCTGTTTCCCTCACGTAGACTAAAGACGCCAGAATTTACTGTGCTTGAGATATTGGGAGCTACCACGTGGCATCATTGCTAGAACGTATTTTGCGTACCGGCGACAAGAAGATTCTAAGGACTCTTCGAACTTACGCCGACACGATCAATACGTTGGAAGACGAATTCCGCGAAATGTCGGACGAGGAGCTTAAAGCCGAAACCGATAAGTTCCGTGCTCGTCTAGCAGAAGGCGAAACTCTTGAAGCCCTGCTTCCGGAAGCATTCGCAGCGGTTCGCGAGGCCTCGGATCGAGTATTGGGCATGCGCCACTTCGATGTGCAGCTCATGGGTGGCGCAGCTTTGCACCTGGGTAATATCGCAGAGATGCGCACCGGTGAAGGTAAGACCTTGGTTGCGACTGCACCGGCTTATCTCAATGCCCTCAGCGGCAAGGGCGTTCACGTGGTGACCACCAACGACTTCCTCGCACAGTATCAGTCGGATCTTATGGGACGCGTTTTCCGTTTCCTCGGCTTGAGCTGTGGTTGCATCTTGTCCAATATGGATCCAGCTGCACGACGCAAACAATACGAAAACGACATTACGTATGGAACGAACAACGAATTCGGGTTCGATTACCTGCGTGACAACATGGCATGGAACAAGGCTGAACTTGTCCAGCGTGGGCATAATTTCGTGATCGTAGATGAGGTCGACTCGATCCTGATCGATGAGGCCCGTACTCCGTTGATCATTTCTGGCCAAGCCTCCGGCGACGTGAATCGTTGGTATACCGAATTCGCCAAAATCGTCAAACGCCTTGACCGTGAGGACGACTACGAAGTCGACGAAAAGAAGCGCACTATCGGCGTGCTGGAAACCGGTATTGAGAAGGTCGAAGACTATCTTGGCATCGAAAACCTATACGAATCGAATAACACCCCGCTGATCGGGTTCTTGAACAACGCTATAAAGGCCAAAGAGCTGTTCAAAAAGGACAAGGATTACGTCGTAGTCAAGGACGAAGTCATGATCGTCGACGAGCACACCGGACGTGCCCTTGAGGGACGCCGTTATTCCGAAGGCATGCACCAAGCCATCGAAGCCAAAGAAGGCGTCAGCATCAAGGCTGAGAACCAGACCTTGGCCACTATCACCTTGCAGAACTACTTCCGTATGTACGGGAAGATCTCAGGCATGACCGGTACGGCGCAGACTGAAGCCGCCGAATTTATGAGCACCTACAAGCTTGGTGTTGTCGAGATCCCAACCAACCGGCCGGCCATTCGAAATGATCAGGCAGATCTGATCTACAAGAACGAAGTCGCCAAATTCGCTGCGGTCGTCGAGGATATCGCTGAACGCCACGGTAGCGGACAACCCATACTGGTGGGTACCACCAGCGTAGAAAAAAGCGAATACTTGTCCCGCTTGCTCTCAAAGGGCGGGATCCGCCACGAGGTGCTGAACGCTAAGCAGCACGCACGCGAAGCCGCCGTCGTTGCCATGGCGGGTCGGAAAAACGCGGTCACCGTCTCCACCAATATGGCCGGTCGTGGTACCGACATTATGCTCGGTGGCAACGCCGAGTTCTTGGCAGTCGCCGAAATGGAACGCCGCGGTTTGGACCCGGAGAACCATCCGGAGGAATACAACACGCTCTGGGACGAAGTCTTTGCGAAAGCCAAGGCCACCGTATCTAGCGAAGCCGATGAGGTTACCTCGCTTGGTGGGCTGTACGTGCTTGGCACCGAACGTCACGAATCGCGTCGTATTGACAACCAGCTACGCGGTCGCGCGGGCCGTCAGGGTGACCCTGGCGAGTCGCGTTTCTACCTTTCGATGACCGATGACCTGATGCGTCGGTTCAACTCGGGTATGGCCGAGCGCATCATGAATAATCCGTCGATGCCAGACGATGTGGCTCTGGAATCCAAAATGGTTTCCAAGGCCATCGAGTCCGCTCAGGCGCAGGTCGAGGGCGTAAACGCCGAACAGCGTAAGAATGTCCTGAAATACGATGACGTGATGAATCGGCAGCGCGAGGCAATCTATGCTGACCGTCGCGCGATTCTTGAAGGTGCGAACATCGATGAGAAGGTTAGCCACTTCCTCGAAGACGTCGTTACATCCATGGTCAATGAGGTCACCTTGGTCGGTAACCCGGACGATTGGGACCTGAAGCAGCTGTGGACAAATCTCAAGCAGATTTACCCGGTCGGTCTCACCATCGATGAAGTTGTCGAGGAAGTTCAGGGCGTTGGGCACCTAACTCCAAAGTTCTTGGAAACCGAGATCCTCTCGGACGCTAAGTACCAGTACGAACTGCGTGAAAAGGCTATCGGCTCCGAAGTTTTGCGAGATCTCGAACGCCGTGTGGTACTTTCCACGATCGGTCGTAAATGGCAAGAGCATCTGTACGAGATGGATTACCTCAAGGAGGGTATCGGACTGCGTGCCATGGCACAGCGCGATCCGCTGGTTGAATACCAGCGCGAGGGTTACACCATGTTCCAGACCATGATGGAATCCATCCGTGAGGAAAGCATCGGAACTCTGTTCAACCTCGATGTGCCATCCGGCTCGGAAGCTAGCCAAGAATCATCCGGTGTAGTTGCCGAACCAGCAGCTCCGAAGAACCTGCAGTTCACCGGTCCTGACGAGGATGGCGAGGCCAGCACTCAGGCCAAGCAAGCTTCGAACCCGGCTAAAGCAGCGAAAAAGAACAAGCAGAACAAGCGTCGCTAAAGCATCTCGACGCTAGTGATTTGCCACCGTCCGTGCCATGGCTCAATTCTGAGAGCCACTGCACGGACGCGGTGTTTAAAGGCCACGATGACTGAGCACTCGTAGGCCCCGGAAATCGTAGGCCATAAGTGCAACGAACGTACTTCGCCGTGGCTGGTGCCCGGCATTGGCTGGACCGTGTAACCACCGGTCTGCAGCATTGCTTGGGCGCGAAGTTTTTTCACACATTCAGGTTCCATGACAAAAGCTAGTTGGCTCACCGAACGGTATCCAGCGACGATCTCGAAGACAGCTCGGGACACCGAGTGTGAGAGTTCGATGATTGTCTTACGCTCGGATGATGCAATCGCCGGTCGGTGAAATATGCGATCCATTGCCAGCGAAATTTGCTGTGGTGACGTGTCGGCACTGGGCCGGCGATGCTCCGAGACGAAGCGGAACGGCGTATTGGGACAGGTGCCTGCCCTGCTAGTTCGTGACGGGCTGATGCGCGTCTCTGATTCGATGCTCACCGTATTTTCCTCCTTAGCTGATTTTGGGTAACTGAAGTTCGATCCCAAGCCGCAAGAGATTTGGGTTCTCGCCAATCACTTCACGATTCAACTCGTATATTTGTGGCCAGAGCTCTGCAATTTCCGCGGGGGACCCATGGCCGTCGAGCAATTCGTTGGCGATACTCCACAAGGTTTGTCCGGATGCGACGACTGCGTAATTCGGTTGAACTGAAGTATTTTTTCGTTCATTCCCCGAACCCATGAGCCGGTTCATGGGAATGCTCAGCGAACCGGACAGCCAGCCCGGGGTGGGGACTTCGGTTGTTGGCTGCGTAGAGACTTCGTTCGGGTTGTGCGGCAGGGATGCCAGATCCCCGGTTTGGTAGTGCGAAATTTCGGTGTGCGGAGTCGTCGCGCCGTGGGCAAGAGTGGTTCCGGACAGTGCCAATGTTGTTCCTAAGATCGAACCCATTGCGCGGCGAGTCAGGTTCGGGGCCAGTCGGCTCAACAATTCCAAGAAACCAGCATGTCCGTGGCGTGCCGCGTAAATCGCTATGCGGAGCGACCCGTGCAGGATCAGGTAAATGCCAAAGAGTGTGCCAATTCCAAGTAGGAACAGCACCAGCATGTTCTGCGAGAGAGCGCCAGCCGGGTCGTAGCGAGGCCGTGTGCGTACGGTCCATTCGATCAAAACCAACAGGATGACCAACGCAGCACCGGTTAGCAGGCCGATTATGATTGTCCTTCTTTGCTGGAACATCCTTGTCGCCTCTTTAGGTAGCATTTGATGTCATTTGATGCTGTTTAATATAGATGATGACACTTTAATTGTTTTTAGGGAAGAGGGTTTCCAGAGAAACTCTTCTCTCGTAAAGTGGGCGCATGCGGTGGGAATCACTTTTCGAAGATCTTGAGGCGCAGGCCGAAGCCCAAATTGCGGCACAGTTCCGCGAAGAGGTAGCGGAGAATATTCGTATTGAACGCGCTAGCGAGCAAATGCATGAACGGATGCTTCGGCTCCAAGGAACTGTGGTTACCTTGAAGCTGGTCGGAGAAATCGAAGTTACCGCAAGGCTAGGACCCGTCGGCAAGGATTACTTCTGCCTTGAAAATGAAGGGAAGCGTTGGCTTGTAAAGAACTTGGCGCTGCGTTCGCTGGAGATGTCGGAAACCGGATCCAACCTGGCAAGTCACCTGTCGCAAGTCAAGTTCTCCGCGGTGGTCCGGGGTGTATTGCGTGATCGCCATCGAATCTTGGTTTACGACATTGGCGGGAAGCCATTAGTCGAAGGAACTTTGACGCAGGTAGGTAGAGACTTTCTCATCGTTGCGCTTCATCCCAGAGACGAATACGCGCGCGATCGAAGCATTAACGGCTATCACCTGCTGCCACTGGAAACGGTTGGCTGGGTCCAAATCGTCGATGTTTCATGATCCACAGGCCTCGGAGTAACTCTTCACACCGACCGAAAGTTGTCGTAGGCTCTCGAAACAAGTAGCGTCAGTCGGCAAAGGACAGGGCATGAGCGGCGAACAGAGAACCGGTACAACTCGTCCCACGAGCGCACCGCGAGTCAAACGGCCGACGTGGAAAGACCCGAGATTAGCTCTGGGTGCGGTCCTGGTAGTGGCTTCAGTGGTTGGCACGGTCTATCTCGTGCGCGAACTAAACCACACTACAGAGGTTTATGTGGCCGGATCCAATATCACTCTGGGTGAGGAACTTTCAACTCAAAATCTTCGTACTGAAAATGTGAAACTCGGCGAATCCGGTCTTCAGTATCTTGAAGCAAAACCGGAACTTATCGCAAATGCCCGAGCCAATACCTTTATTGGAGCCGGAGAATTCATCCCGAATAACTCAATTACGCACAACGATTTGGGCTCCCGCAGACCGATCAACATTGACCTTCCCGCAGACCTCACCCCGGCGATCACTCCGGGTAGTTTCATCGACGTATGGATTGCCCAACGCGAAAAGGGCGGTTCGGCATACGGAGTCCCAGAACAGTTGGCGAGCATGGTGGAAGTCTCTGCACGTGTCGCCCGGGCGGGCGGACTAGTGAATCAAAACGGTACCAACCTGGAGCTGTTGGTCGAGCCGGATCATCTCGAACCACTGCTTCAAGCCTTGGCCAACGAATCGAGAATTATCGTGATCTACAATCCAGCCGGTACCCAGCAATGAGTATCTCCGTGGTGGTTGTGGGCAATGACGAACAGGTTGTGCGCCAGATCGAGGGGTATCGGGGCGAACTGATGGTCACTCGCGTGTGTGAGGATATTGCGGAAGCTATCGCTGCCTGCGCGGTGGGGGTGGCAAACGTGCTGTTGGTGTCCGGGCGGGACCTGCTGCCACCGCAGGAGCAGATCGACGCGGTGACTTCTCAGCAAACGGTGCTGGTGCTGCTCGACGAAAAACCGCGAACCGATGGCATTGTCCAAGGAATGCTTGAAGTCGACGCGAGCATGCCCATGCTGGAACTCGAATTGCTCGTGGTGCAGGCGCTTCGTGAATTGAAGCAGCTGGATGTACTCGGCGAAGGGCAGAACGCCGAAGCCGTTGAGCAAGACAACTCGTCGACCGGAAAAATTGTGTGTTTCTGGGGCGCGGCGGGCTCACCAGGCCGAAGCACGGTGGCGCTGAACTACGCCGTCGAAGCCGCCCTGGTAGGAAAATCCGTGGTGATACTGGACGCCGATACTTTTGCCGCGTCCATCTCCATACAGTTGGGTTTACTCGATGAATCTGCATCCATTGCGCAGCTTTGCCGCGTGATCGACTCGGGGTCACGCGAACCTGCGCGACTAGAGGCAACCTGCTTGAGCGTCGAAGTTGGTACTGCAGTGCTAAAAGTCGCCACGGGGCTGCCTCGCGCGAGCAGATGGCCAGAGGTTCGAGCCTCGGCGCTACGTCGTGCGACTAGTGTCCTGCGTGAACACAATGACTTGGTGGTGCTAGATGTGGCGTCTCCGCTGGAATTGGACGAACAACTGAGCTTTGACACACAAGCGCCACAGCGCAATGCAGTCACAGTGGAGATGCTCCGCTCCTCGGATGAAGTATTCATGGTCGTAGCCGCAGATAGTGTGGGGATTCCCCGTGCGCTTCGAGCAATCGATGAATTGGCCGATCATATCCCCGGAGTTAATCTGCAGATTGTTTTCAATAAACTCGGGACTGCGAATACCGGGCATAGCCCTAAACGACGTCTTTTGGAAACCTGGGATCGATTCGGGCCGAGTCATTCCATTGCTGGATATCTGTCCCAAGACGTGGTGAGCTGCAACGCGGCATTACTTGCAGGATCACCCTTGGCAGAAATTGCCCCTAAAAGTACATTGCGTACTGAAATAAGGGGTTTGCTGGGCATTAAATCCACAGAAAAGAGACTGAAGCGTCTGAGTCGTCGAATCGGCTGAAAGCATGGTCTTCGACACACGAAAACACGGTAGTGTGGTTTCTATCGAAGATCCGCAAAGAAGCGGATTAATTAGAACTTCGTTCTTGGAGGCGTTCACTTGAACTCGTCGGAATCCAGCATGTCAGAATCATTTATGGATGAGACACTCACCTCGCATTTGGTGAGCGAGTACTATGGCCAAATCGCTAGAGAAGATGTTGCGGCGTTTACGCCCGACGAGCTCGAAGCGCGAGTAGCTGCACACTTGGAAATCGGATATGGCCGCGACGTTGATTCGGCCAACGTATCTATCACCCGCAACAATGGCGTTTCGGTGGTATATATTGTCACCGACGATATGCCGTTCCTGGTTGACTCGGTCACCGCGGAACTGGTCCGCCTTTCAGCCCCGATCCAGCTCGTTGTTCACCCGACTTTTGTAGTCTCGCGTGATCGAGAAACTGGATTAATCAAAAAACTGTCGCACACGGGACTGCAACACGTTGCCAGTGGCGATACAGCTGCCTTGTCCGATATAAGCATGCTGACCTCAGCCGACACGCACACCAAGGTTGAATCCTGGATTTCGGTAGAAGTCGCACGAGATCTCTCCGACGATGAAGCAGCAACAATCGTTGAAAACTTACAGACGGTCCTTGCCGACGTGAGAATTGCAGTCCAGGACTGGCCAGCCATGCTAGACCGCGCAAAGGACATTGCCCAGACGCTGCCGCAGACCGCTAACGCAGGCGAGATCGCTGATCTGGACCAGGCGGTGGAGCTACTGAACTGGATGTCCGACGGACGCTTCACATTCTTGGGCTACCGCGACTACGATCTGACCACGGAGCATGGAGAAGACGTTCTTGTTGCCCGCGAAGGAAGCGGGCTGGGGCTCATGCGATCCTTGGAACACCAGGGCCCGCAGCACCTGACCAAACGTGGTCGTGCGACAGCCCGCGACAAGCGCGCTTTGATCATCACCAAAGCGAACTCGCGTTCAACGGTGCACCGCGGAGTCTACCTAGATTATGTGGGTGTCAAGAGCTTTGACGCCAATGGCGACGTCAACGGCGAGCGTCGATTCATTGGGCTCTTTGCTTCCAAGGTGTACACCTCAAGTGTGAAGACCGTACCGGTAGTTCGCGAAAAGATCGAAGCGGTCCTGAAGAGTACTGGATTCGCGCGAGACTCGCACTCCGGCAAGGACATCGTCACGATCCTCGAGTCTTACCCGCGCGATGAGATGTTCCAAATCTCGGTCTCCGACCTGACCGAAATTGCCTTGGGTATTCTTCGATTGCAGGAGCGTCGCCGTACCTCGGTCTTCCTTCGGACCGATGCATATGGGCGATTTGTGACGGCAATGGTGTATCTGCCACGTGACAGGTTCTCCACCGACGTGCGTCAGCGTATCGAAAAGGAATTGGAATCCAGCTTCAATCCGGTGTCCACCGAATATGAGGCACAGCTCGGAGCCGGCGCATTGGTCCGGTTGTTCTATCGACTGCGCCTTCAGCACCATGGGCTGACCCCCGTGGTGGATCGCAAGGCATTGGAAAACCGGATTGCTAAGGCAGTTCGTTCCTGGAACGATGCGATTACCGACACCGCCCGGAATAGTCTCGAACCGGGCGAAGCCAACCACCTGGCTAACTCGTGGGCTGGAGCTTTCCCCGCAGCATACAAGGTGCAATTTGAGATTGAAGACGCACTGGCCGATATTGACCTGCTCGCGGAGCTTGATGCGCCGGATCACCAAGGACCAGTCGTATCCTTCTACGACGCAGCTAGCGATGAAGACTCCATCGTGACCAAGCGAATGAAAATCTTCGTAGACCGACCGCTGCTACTGTCACGAATCCTGCCGGTATTGCAGGATTTGGGTCTCGACGTAGTCGATGAGCGCCCTTACGAGCTGAACCCTGAAGGCATCGGCGAACGATACATCTACGACATGGGTCTGAAGGTGGATCCAGAAGTAGATTTCAGCAAGGTCGAAACCAAACTTGCCGATGCCTACTCTGCGGTGGTTCGCAACGCCGCCGAATCGGACAAGCTCAATGCTCTGGTGCTGCGTGAAGGGCTAGATTGGCAGGAAGTAGCCATGCTTCGGGCCTACGCTCACTACCTGTTGCAGCTTGGCGTTTCGAATTCCACCGGATTTATCGCATCTACGCTGGTCAATAATGCCGCGGTAACACACGGTATCGTCGCGTTGTTCCATGCCACTTTCAACCCCTCGCTCTCCGCCGAGGCTTCAACTTCGGCACGGGATCAGGCCCTGGCACAAATCGACGAGGCATTGGAAAATGTTCCTGCCTTGGACGCTGATACACTGCTTCGCCGATTCGTAAAGGTCATTGAAGCAACGAAGCGGACAAACTACTACACCGAACGTCTCGCGTTGGCATTCAAACTGGCACCCGAGGAGATCGATTTCGCTCCGTTCCCTCGACCGCGGCATGAAATGTGGGTCTATTCGCCACGAGTTGAAGGTGTGCATTTCCGTTTCGGCGCAGTTGCGCGCGGTGGTCTGCGTTGGTCCGACCGTCGAGAAGACTTCCGCACCGAGGTGTTGGGTCTGGTCAAGGCGCAGATGGTCAAGAACTCGGTAATCGTTCCGACCGGCGCAAAGGGTGGTTTCTACGCCAAGCAGCTGCCAAACCCGGCGGTTGACCGGGCCGCCTGGATGGAGGAAGGCAAAGCTTCCTACCGGATCTTTATCCGGACCTTGCTGGATTTGACCGACAACCTGGTCACTGATGAAAACGGCGAGCACGTTGAATCACCAGCAAATGTGGTGCGCCGCGACGCGGATGACACCTATCTGGTAGTGGCCGCGGACAAAGGCACGGCAAGCTTCTCTGATATCGCGAACTCGATCTCGCAGGAAAAAGGCCATTGGCTGGGTGACGCCTTCGCCTCGGGTGGATCCGTAGGCTATGACCATAAGGGCATGGGCATTACCGCCCGCGGCGCTTGGGAATCGGTAAAGCGGCATTTCTTCGAGCTAGGTCTGGATACCCAGCGCGAACAGTTCACCGCTGTCGGCGTAGGTGACATGTCCGGCGATGTCTTTGGCAATGGACTTTTGCGCACCCGAACCGTGAAGCTGGTAGCCGCATTCGACCACCGCGATATTTTCCTTGATCCAACACCGGAGCCGGAAGCCGCATTTGTCGAGCGCCAGCGCCTGTACGATCTTCCACGCTCCAGCTGGGCAGACTACAGCAAGGAACTGATCTCCGAAGGCGGCGGAGTCTACTCTCGCAGCCTCAAATCGATCCCAATCAGTGCGCAGGTACGTGGCATCCTGGGCTTGGAGGCTTCGGTCACCAAGCTGAGCCCTAACGAATTGCTCAAGGCAATTCTGTCCGCACCAGTAGACCTGCTCTACAACGGCGGCATTGGAACCTATGTGAAATCCAGCGCTGAAACTCACGCCCAGGTGGGCGATCGAGCTAACGACGCGATCCGAGTCGATGGCGACGCAATCCGGGTCAAGGTCATCGGCGAGGGTGGAAACCTGGGCATGACGCAGCGTGGTCGCATCGAGGCAGCTCGCAGTGGCATCATCCTCAATACCGACGCCATCGATAACTCTGCGGGTGTAGATACATCGGACCGCGAAGTAAACATCAAGATCTTCGTTGACCGACAGATCAAGGCAGGTAATCTCACCGCCGAAGAACGCACCGACTTCCTATTGTCGATGACGGATAACGTGGGCGACCTGGTGCTACAGGCCAACTTTGATCAGAACGTGCTGCTGCTCAACGAAAAGCATGCCGCCAAGGTCTGGGCTCCGGCCTACGAACGACTGATGCAGTGGTTGGAGAAGAACGCTGACCTGAATCGCGAGTTGGAGTTCCTGCCAAGCAGCGACGAGTTGGACCAGCGTAAAAGTGCTGGCGAGGTGATGACAACGCCGGAAATTTCGGTGCTGGCCGCTTACGCGAAGATTCAGCTCGCTCATGCTCTGGCTGAGTCCGATCTCGCGGATGATCCGTATTTTGTTGCAACCTTGCGTCGCTACTTCCCGCAGCAGCTAGTCGATCGCTTTGGCGATCAGCTGGAAACTCACCCGTTGCGCCGGGAAATCATTGCGACAGTTGTCGCCAATGACATGATCAACATCGGCGGAGTCACCTATGTCTTCCGAGCCATGGAAGAAACCGGCGCCAACGAAGTGCAGATCGCCAAGATGTTCACTGCATTGCGTGAAATCTATGGTTTCGACCGCCAGTTCGCCGCGATCAACCTCCAGCCTGCCGGGACTGACGTTGAGTACTGGGGAAGGCAACATCATGACATGCGTCGCCTTCTGGATCGTACAACTCGCTGGTTCATTAACCGTGCAAACCAGCAACAGCCGGTTGATGAAACTGTTGGCAACTATGAACCGATCGTCAGTGAATTGCGCCAGAGCCTACCTTCACTGTTGAGTGGGTCGGATCTCGAACGCTACACCGCATGGCAACAAGATGCGATCAGCAGTGGGATCGACGAGCATCGAGCAAGCATGTGGGCTTCGCAGTTCGAATCCTATACATTGTTGGATATCGCAGAGTTGGTTGGTCGTACCGAGTATTCGGCACAGCAGGTCGCCGAAACCTACTTCGTGTTGTACAACCAATTCGGTGCCGATGACTTGCTCAACCGGATCACCAAGCTGCCGCGTTCGGATCGTTGGCAGGCGTTGGCCCGTGCAGCAATGCGTGACGATCTCTACACGACGCTCATTGATCTGACGACGAACGTGTTGGACAACGGAGCTGAGATTGCCGACCCGACAGAGCGTGTTGCAGCTTGGGAAGAAGCAAACACGGCTAACCTTGATCGTGCGAAGACAATGTTTGCTGAAGTAAACAGCCTTGGACGCGACGACATGGCGTCGCTGTCTGTAGCCCTTCGCCTTCTGCGTTCCATCGTCCGGAGGTAACACCCCCTAATGGCCCTCATCACCGAGCAACTCCGTCAACAAGCAAACCTCGGGCCCGGTGATGAGGACTGGCTCCACCTGCTGGTGGGGGACTGGCAACTAATCTCAGATCTGGCGTTCGCAGATCTCGTGCTTTGGTTCCCCACCGGCGATGGGTCCTATATTGCGCTTGCGCACGTAAGGCCTTCTACCTCCCACACCGTGTTTCACACCGACTTTGTGGGGGAACGGATCCGTAAGGACCTGCGCCTGATGGTTGATCAAGCCTGGGACAGCCAACTCGTGCAAAAATCGGCTGAGCAACCAAGCGCTGATCTGATTTCTGGTTTAACTTCGGTCCAAGCAATTCCTTTGGTACGTCAGCACCGCCCAGTGGCCGTGATTACCTCACACTTTGATCCAAATCAGGCGCGTACTCCCTCGAACTTGGAACTGGTTTACCGGCAGAGCGCCGAGGACCTACTGACCATGGGTACTCGTGGGCTATGGCCGGATTTCGCAAGCCCAACCGGCTCACGTCGTGGAGCGCCACGTGTCGGTGATGGCTTCATCAGGCTCAGCGTCAACGGCGTGGTCGAATACGCCAGCCCGAATGCTGTGTCGGCTTTCCGCCGTCTCGGGGCGGCTGAAGTTCTTCAAGGCCAGCCGCTCGCGGATCTGACCATGGCGCTGGTTAGCGACCGTCGCGTTGTTGATGAGACTCTACCTCTGGTACTGCAGGGCAAGATGCCATGGCGTACTGAAGTCGAATATTCAGGCGTCACGCTGTCTCTGCGTGCAATCCCGCTTCGAGATGAATCAAAGCGGTGGGGAGCCCTAGTGCTTTGCCGCGATGTCTCGGAACTTAGACGTCGAGAGAAGGAGCTGGTCACCAAAGACGCCACAATTCGCGAGATTCACCATCGAGTAAAGAACAATCTCCAAACTGTTGCGGCCTTGTTGCGTATGCAATCTCGGCGGATGAGCTCCGTTGAGGGCCAACAAGGACTTGAACAGGCGATGCGCCGCGTTTCAACTATTGCGTCGGTTCACGATTTTCTATCCAAAGGTCTGAACGAAACCGTAAAATTTGATGATCTGATGGACCGCCAATTCCGGCTCATCGTTGAAATTGCTTCACCGGGCCAGCGGGTAGCCACGCGGCGAGAAGGCGAATTTGGAATGCTCGATGCCGATTTGGCCACGCCGTTGTCGTTGGTTATCAATGAACTGGTGACAAATGCGGTGGAGCATGGACTGGCACACAGGGACGGAGAGGTTGGACTGCTCGCGAATCGGTACCGCGGCCATGACGGAAAGGATTGGCTGCGCGTAGTGATTCAAGATGATGGCCACGGCCTGCCAGAAGGTCCACGGCGCGAGGGTCTGGGATTGCAGATCGTACGCACATTGGTCACTAGCGAATTATCTGGCGAGATTCAGTGGATGCAATCTGAACCGCAGGGAACAAAGGTTGTCATTGAAATGCCGCTACACCGCAATCGGCGTGAACAATATACGGCCTAGACCAACAAATAGCTTGTTAAATGAGTGTGGGGCAAGTTCCTTTGGAACTTGCCCCACACTCTTTGGTTCTAGCTGTACTGCTTCATCAGTGATTTGACGCTCGCGACATAACGTTTGGTGTCTTCGAACATCCCGTACTTTCGAACTCCGCCGAGTCCCTGGTAGTACGAGGCAATTGCATTGTCCAAGCTGTCGGTATTGTCCAGATTGAAACGTATCGTGGCCACACCGGCAGTGACATTGTCTTGTGGCTTCAACAGATTCAGATCTTGCCCCAGACGGGATGACATCCATTCGCCGGTGCTCGGAATGACCTGCATGACGCCAAGAGCGTTGGCAGGGGAGACAGCACGCATATTGAAGCCAGATTCCTGCATGGCATGTGCCATGGCAAGTGCCGGGTCCACACCCATGCTGTTGGCAGTCGAGCGGATCATGGCTTTCATTTCATCACGGCTTGGAACCGAGACGGAATCTAGATAGTCCTTGTTCTGATTGGCGTCATTGACGGTGGCATCCGGGTAGGTGCGACCTTCAAAGGTATTGCCGATCTTGCGGTCTTTCTTCTTCTCGACATTGCCGTTTGGCTTCACCGAAGAGCCTGAGATCTTGAGCTTTTCACCGATCTTCAGCGGAGATTGGGTGCTTACCTGAGGGTTCAAATTAAGCAATGCCGACAGCTTCATATTATGCTGGCCGGCGATACCACCGAGGGTGTCGCCGCTTTTCACAGTGTAGGTAGAGTTACCGGACTGCTTCGGCTCGCTCTTCTTCTCGGTATTGTTGGAGCTCGAAGAACCACCAGAAACGATGAGTTTATCTCCCGGGTAGATGTGCTTACCGGCGCCGATGTCGTTCTTGCCCAACAACGCTGAGAGGCTCATGTTGTGCTTGGCTGCAATGCCACCAAGAGTGTCGCCGCTCTTGACCGTGTAGGTCGACGTGCCCGAGTCCGACTTAGGGCTTGGGGATTCAGACTTCGAATTATCGCTCTTTGCCTGGCCCTTTACTACAAGTTTGTCGCCCGGGAAGATCGGCTTCGAAGCGGAAATATTGTTCTTGCTCAACAGGTCCGAAAGGCTCATGTTGTGCTTGGCTGCGATGCCACCAAGGGTGTCGCCGCTCTTGACGGTGTAAGCAGACTTGCCCGAACCTGAATTTTGGTTATTGTTTTGGGTCTTGGTCTCAGAAGACTTGCCGTTGCCCGAAACAGTGAGCTTGTCGCCGGGGAAGATCCGCGTACTAGCTGAGATATTGTTTTTGCTTAGCAACGAAGACAGGCTCATGTCGTGCTTTACGGCGATTGCTCCAAGAGTATCGCCATTTTTGACTGTGTAGGACGAGCTTTGAGTGCTCTCAGACTTCGACTTCACCTTTGACGAGGAAGCGTTGCCCGGAACTTTCAGAGTCTTCCCGGCAACAATAACGTCGTTCTTCAGATTGTTGAGCTTCTTCAGCTCGGAGACTGAAGTGTCATATTCTTTGGCAATGCTCCACAACGATGAGCCTGGCTCGACCTTGATTTCCTTGGTGCTGCGTTTCGCAGGCAGCCCCATGGTCGAAACACGAGAAGCAACCAGATGCGCTTTGATTTGGTTTTCAGCGATCTTGACGGTTTCGGGTGAAACGCTTTTAGGCGACAAAGAGTTTAGGTTCTGCGGCAACTGGACAGGTGCCGCCTGAACTGCGGGGGCTAAGGCCAGGCTGCCGATCACTGCGGCGGGTATAGCCGCGCCTGCTACGATGCCTAGCGCATGCTTAGCTGCATAGCTCGATTCGTTGGGCATGGAGTTAATCCTCAAATCAGTGGTGTAGGTAACAACTTTCACTCGAACCGTGCTAAGAAACAGCACCAGTGTTGTTCGTGTGGCAATTGTTATCAAAGTGATACATGAAAATTTACACTACTAGTGTGACGCATGGAAACCATTGGGGCGCGTCGGAAATAAAGTTTCTGCGCCGTTCACCAAAATGTGGGAACCTTTAGAGGTGAATGAACTTCAAAAAACCGTTGGCCAGTGGCTAACCTTGCCGGACTTAGCCGAAATTCTTGACGTCGATATTCGACGTGTACATCGCATGCTCGATGAGCGAGCGATCATCGCAGTACGGATTGGTGAGCGAAACGTGAGGTCAATCCCCGCCGACTTCGTACTTGACGGTGCCGTCGTGGAGAGCCTCAAGGGAACGTTATCGGTGCTTCTTGACGCCGCCTATTCAGATGAAGACGCCATCAAGTGGCTATTCACCGAAGATGAATCGTTGCCAGGAACCCCAATGAATGCCTTGCGCACAGGACGCAAAACAGAGATTCGTCGTCGTGCACAGGCTCTCGCCTGGTAGGCGGGTGGACTCGAACATAAAGTTTTCATAAACGAAAGGTCTCGACCACGCCAATTCATTGGACGTGGTCGAGACCTTTGTTATCTGACTGAGACTCTGGCTGAGTTGCGAACTCCACCATCTGCACCGAAAAGTATGTTCGCTCAAAATCATTGGAATTCCACAATAACTCGTCAAAGACCTTCTCAGCTAGCGATCAATAATGTATCGAGCTTGCGGAGGGCCGGAGGCTCTATTTGCTTCGCTTCGTGACTGCGTCGCTGAGATAATGCATCCCGGCTAAAGGCAGCGGGGCGACATCGATGCGTGCAAGTGCGGCCAGTGACTGTTTAGTCAGATCGCTGATGCTGGACTCTGTCTCACTCAGCGCACCGGACTCCTGCAGTATCTTGCTCATCTTGGCAACTTCCATATCGCTTAGGCTATTGGCACCAAGCCGCGTCTGGATGAACTCGCGATCCTCAGGGACGGTCAATGCCAAGGCATGAGCGATCAATTCCGTGCGCTTACCTTCGCGTAAGTCGTCGCCAGCCGGTTTTCCGGTGACCGATGGATCGCCAAAAACGCCGAGGACATCATCTCGCAATTGGAAAGCTTCTCCCAACGGCAAAGCGAATGCACTGTAGCTTTCTAGAAGTTCGTCGTTCGCATTGGCCAATGCTCCACCAAGTAAGAATGGATTCTCGGTGGAGTACTTTGCGGATTTGTATCGAACGATGGTGCGAGCGCGTTTAACGGCTTCGGCCGGATCGTAGGCAGAGCCAGCGGACTCTTCAAGAACGTCCAGATATTGTCCGGCCATTACTTGTAGTCGCATCTTGTTGAAGATTGCTCGGGTACCGGGTGTTAAGCAGTCTATGTCTGCAAACACTTCTTCACTTAGAGATAGGCACAGGTCGCCGGTGAGGATCGCACTGGCAACCCCGTATTGGGCTGCATCGCCAGCTAATCCGAGCGAAGAATGCTGAGCCTCAAACCGCTTGTGTACGCTGGGTTTGCCTCGACGAGTATCTGAGTTGTCGATAATGTCATCGTGGATGAGCGCTGCACCCTGGAAGAGCTCGAGTGCTACTCCCAAGTGAACAATATTTTCGTCCTCGGGATGTCCGCCAGCACCGAGAAAACCCCAATAGGCGAACAGGGGACGCAGTCTCTTTCCGCCACGAGTTAGATCTTGGATGCTATTGACAATCTCCGCGGCACTTGAAGTAATTTGCGCTACTTCTTCGCTCTTCGAAGACAAGAAGTCTTCCAGACGATTGGCCACTGCATCGGTGTATGTGCGACTCACCTCGCTAGCTTCTGACACGAGGGCTGACAGAGATTCAGACGGCGACATGCAAAACCATTTTCTAAGCGTGAACTGCTAACGGATAACTTCAACTCTACCGTCATCTTTATGGGTTGCTAACAGTGCGCAGGTTGATACCATATTGGAGCGCTATTGCTTGCCAGCGATCCGTCGGTGAAGCGCACTAGACTATAAATATGTCAGCCCTGGAAAACCGCGCGATCTTGCATGTAGATATGGATGCCTTTTTCGTGTCAGTAGAGTTGCGTGAACGTCCAGAGCTGAGGCACGAACCTGTGATCGTCGGATTTCCAAGTGGCCGAAGCGTAGTTCTATCTGCATCCTATGATTGCCGGGCACGTGGGGTGCGTTCGGCCATGCCGATGAGTCAAGCCATCGCGCTGATGCCGCAGGCAACAATTATTGAACCGCGACATGGCGCGTACTCTGCAGTTTCTGCCCAGATCATGAATTATTTCGAGACCATTACGCCTTTAGTCGAACAGGTAAGTATCGACGAAGCATTCCTTGACGTCACTGGAAGTATGCGGTTGCTTGGAGGCCCGGTCGCCATCGCGCACAAAATTCGCGCTCACCTAGCCGAGAAATTAAACCTTCCCTCCAGCATCGGCATTGCTCGAAACAAATTCGTTGCAAAGTTAGCTTCTACGCATGCCAAGCCCAATGGCCTGATTGTCGTCGCACCAGAACGAACTACGGAGTTTCTGCACCAGTTGCCAGTCTCGGCGATGTGGGGCGTCGGGAAAAAAACTGAGGAACAACTTCACGCACTCGCGATTGAAACTATTGAGCAATTAGCCGAGGAGCCCCAAGCGCGTATGATCCAACGCTTTGGTGAGCATGGTCGTTCTTTGCATTTACTGGCACATGGCATAGATAACCGACCAGTTCAAACCACCAGGGAAGAAAAAAGCATTTCTGCCGAACATACCTTCGCCAACGACATTTCGGACCTCGAATTGCTGGAAGAGGAATTGCTCAGACTCGGACACCGGCTTGGCCAGCGACTTCGTGCCGCAAACAAAGCCGCTTCATCAGTAGGCCTAAAACTGAAGTATCAAGATTTCACTGGCATATCCCGAACCCGTACTATGGCGATGCCGACTGACTCGTCCTCCACAATAAGCCAAAATGCCATCGAACTATTGCGTCGGATGACTCCGTTAGCTCAATCAGTTCGGCTTGTAGGCATAAAGGCGGAAAGGCTAAGTGACCCTGATTTGGGCATTCAGCTAAGTTTGGATCCAATAGAGGGGAAAACTCGCGAAGCGGAGAGGGTTGCGGACGAAATAAGTCAACGTTTCCCAGATTCCGGATTAGCTCCGGCTCGCTTCCTTCGACCCAAAGATAAATAGCTTTAATCAGCGCAACTATGAAGTTGCCTGAAAGAGGTGAACATCAACTAGCAGGGTAGCGGTAAAAGAGACTATCCTAATAAGTAGGTAGCAAATACCGATTGGAACGTTTCCAAGTGGTTGTGCGTTATACCTGTAGGCGGTGGACGACCGCTACAGCAGTTATTGGAAGGAGAAGACGATGCCGCTATCAGAACACGAGCAACGTCTGTTGGAGCAGTTGGAAAAGCAGCTGCACGAAGACCGCCGCTTCGCCTCCAGTATGAAAGCCCCAGCAAGTAGTGGTCGCCTTTCAACTCGCAACATTGCGCTCGGCGCGCTTCTGGTCATCGCTGGACTTGCCGGTCTAATTTTTGGTATTTCGCAGCAGCTGATTATCGTGGGCGTTATTGGTTTCGCGGCAATGTTCGGCGGAGTGTTGCTCGGACTAGCTAAATCCGCAGCGGGCAAAGTTGGTGGCGCCAAGAAGCCAGTAGATTCAAAAACATCCGGTCCGGGAAATTCGCATTTCATGAGCGGTCTGGAAGAAAAATGGAATCAGCGCAAGCGGGATCAATCTGACGGCTAGAATCCTTTTTTACGAGGTGTAACCCTTTACTGGGGTTGCACCTCTTTTTCTTTTAACAATTTTTGTATCGACACGCGCTATATCGATTCTCGGCAGATTCCTAGGAAACAGATAAACGCTGAATCTCAACGTCACCCCACTTTCCTCCCCATCTCCCTCCACTGCCTTCCCTGCTCGCTCAAAAGCCCAGAAAATAGCGGTATCTCGGTATATTCGCGTTCAATTTCCGACCTGAGCTTAGTCGCGCTCATCGATCCCTCCACAACACAAGCTGGGAAAAACCCGCCAAAACACGCCATTTTTTATATCCAACTCCTCGCGAAAACGGTTAGTTTGCGTTGACAGTGGAGGGTTGTGGAGTAAAGTGGAGTGCAGTAGAGGGAATTATAGTTTCCGACCACTTCGCGGGAAAGGCGGTGTGTATGTTCCTTGGAACTTACACGCCTCGTCTCGATGAAAAGGGTCGGCTGATTCTCCCTGCTAAATATCGTGACGACCTGTCTTTTGGACTCGTGCTGACTCGAGGGCAGGAGCGCTGCATCTATGTTTTCAGTCAGCGGGAGTTCGAGAAACAGCATGAGCAATTAGCTCAGGCATCGCTTACCTCGCGTAAGGCTCGTGATTATGCACGTGTCTTCCTATCTGGAGCTTCAGACGAATTGCCAGATAAGCAAGGACGAGTCACGATTCCTCAAGTATTGCGAAACTATGGTGGCCTTGACCGCGAAGTGACGGTCATCGGTGCGGGCAACCGCATTGAAATCTGGGACACCACCGCATGGCAGCAGTACTTGCAGGAACAGGAAGACGTATTTTCCGAAACGGATGAAGATTAAAGATCCATCAGGATCCGGTTGACATCCACAACAAGTAACAGCGCTGGGTTGAGATCTCCAGCCACCTTCAGGGGGACTTGCTCTGGCTCCACTTCCCCGGAGCCAGATCGACGCTCGCCGCTGCAAGGTTGGAGGGGGATCTGAATGCAGCGAACACGACGAAAGCGAAAGGGGGCGCAGTGCCGAATCAAGATTCTCAACGACCCGCATCGGAACGACACGTTCCGGTATTACTGGATCGATGCGTCAATCTCTTGGCACCGGGCATCGAGCGCGCGAACGCCGCTGGACGCAAAGCAATAGTCGTGGACTGCACCTTGGGGATGGGCGGGCACTCCGAAGCCATTCTCCAGCGTTTCGACAACCTCCACTTAATCGGTCTCGACCGTGATGAGCAGGCCCATGAGCTTGCAGGTGCGCGGCTGAAGCCCTTTGCTTCTCGCATTGACTTGGTTCATGCGGTGTACGACGAAATCTCGGATGTTGTCGAAGACCTGGGATTCCCGGGAATCGACGGTGTTCTCTTTGATCTCGGCGTGTCTTCGCTCCAACTCGATGAGCGAGAACGCGGATTCGCCTACTCCTACGACGCACCGTTGGATATGCGCATGGACACTTCGGTAGGACCAACTGCCGAAGATCTAGTCAACGACTTGGATCGCGAAAAGCTACTGCGCATTATCAGACAGTGGGGCGAAGAGAAGTTCGCGGGACGAATTTCCACCGCAATCGTCGAAGCTAGGGATAAAGCACGAATCACCACAACCGCTCAACTGGTGGAAGTGATCCGGACGGTCGTTCCAGCTGCTGCCGCTCGTACCTCGGGACACCCTGCCAAGCGGACCTTCCAAGCGTTGCGTATTGCGGTCAATGAAGAGCTCGATGTTTTGGAGCGGGCTATTCCTGCTTCTATGTCCTCGTTGAATGTTGGGGGCCGAGTGGTCGTCATGAGCTATCACTCTCTTGAAGACAAGATCACCAAACGCCACTTCGTGAAGGGCTCAACTTCCTCCGCACCTCCGGGCTTCCCGGTCGAGCTAGATGAGCACAAAGCTGAATTCAAGGTTCTGACTAAGGGCACCGAGAAGCCGAACGAAGCTGAAATTGCAGAAAACCCACGCGCTGCATCGGCCCGCCTACGGGCGGTCGAAAGAGTTCTGAAAAGGAGCTAGCCATGAGCCAACGAGCCCAACGTCGAGTACAGAAGTCTGTCGCTATGACCGCCCAGCCGGTTGTAGAAGGTAGTGCTGCTCGCGATGTTCGCCCGGAGCCAGTGGCAGCAAGCGAACTGGCGGGGAACGATCCTCGGCAGCGAGTCACGCTCTCGCTCGTTCCGCGAATGAACGAGACTAACAAGCGCTCTATGCTCGTCATGGTGATCGCCCTAGTTCTTGTGGCCTTCTCCGTTATGGTCACGCTCGTCCTCATGAACACCTCGGTCGCACAGCGCCAGTACGACATCGTCTCTTTGCGAAATCAGGAACGCGCACTCTCTCAGGAGAACCAGGCGTTGCTGAAAGAGGCGCAGTCCCTTTCTGCGCCACAGGCGCTCGCAAAGAAGGCCAAGGAGATAGGTCTAGTGGCTCCGGGAGCTCCAGGCCTTGTTGACCTGACGGACAACAGCATCACGAAGTCAGCGGATAAGGCAGTCAAGGCAGAGGGAAATGCCGCAAACTATGCGACACTCCCGTTGCCAGGCCAGAATATCCGCGAGAAGGCTGAAGCCAAAAAGGTCGAGTCGAAGGCACCTGAGCCTACTGTGGGGAAAAACTCCAAGGACGAATCCAAGACTTCTGACGAAGCCTCGGATTCTAATAACTCCACGAAGACCGAAGTGAAGGACGAAAAGGCATCTCGCAAGGTTGCTGAAGACGGACGTCCCGTATTCAATGACAGCGAGCTCAATGGCGGCACGATCCCGGCACCAATGATCAAATCCCCGACGAACTAGCTTTCGCTTTCTAAGCTAGGAATGCGGCGGTAATTCTCGCTGTCAAGAAACCACGTTGAGGGGACTGAGTATCACCGTGAACTCGACCGTACTGGAAACCGCAAAAAAGCGTATGCGCTTTTTGCTGATCCTATCTTTGGCAGCGCTCTTAGCGATTGCTGGTCGACTCTTCTGGGTGCAAGGCATAAACGCATCCACCGTAGCCGACGCCGCCCAAGCCGACCGTCAACGCGAAGAAGTCATCGCTCCGACTCGCGGTTCAATTGTTGATCGCAACGGAACCCTATTATCAGTTAGCGTGGATCGCTACGATCTGGTGATCGATCAGCGCGATCAACGAGATCAAATCCGGCGCGCTAAGCGCGATGGAACCAACGGCAGCGAGTTTATCGATTGGGATCAAGCGATCAAGGAACTTGCAGAAATTCTTGAGCAGAACCCCGAGGATCTTGCCAAGTCGGTTCAGCCGCAGAATGACGCCAAACCCAAGGGGTACGTGGTTCTTGCGAAAGGGGTCACCCCAGAAGTCAAAAACGAAGTCATGGAAGTTGGGATCCCTCGCCTGTCGCCATTGCTGCGCAGCGAACGGCAATATCCACAAGGCGTAATTGCCGGACCATTACTTGGCTTCGTTCGCAATTCCGAGGACCAGACCTCTGTGGTCGGTGCCGAAGGGCTTGAACTGAGCCAGGAAGAGCATCTCAAGGGAACCAACGGCAGCCGTAAGATCGAGGTGAGCGCCGACGGAGTGCGTATCCCGGTCACCGAAGTTGAAGAAACCCCTGCCGTCAATGGCCAGGACGTGATGCTCACCATCGATTCCGACGTGAACTATGTTGCTCAGCGAGAAGCAGAAAAGAAGCAGAAAGAATTCAACGCCGAATGGGTCTCGGTAGTCGTCCAAGAGGTGAAGACCGGCAAGATTCTTGCTATCGGCGACTCGGCGCAGCTGGATCCGAATGACCCAGGCGCCACAGATCCAGAATTCCGGCGTTCGGTGGCCATCACACGAGCCTTTGAACCAGGCTCCACCGGCAAGGCTGCTATCTTCGCCGCAGCGATTGACAAAGGCGCAGTAACTGCCGAGACCGAAATGCGAGTGCCGAATAAATATACGGTCACTAAGGAGACAATCCACGACTCCTTGCCGCACGCAACCTACGACATGACGGTAGCCGGCATCTTCGCCAGATCGTACAACACCGGCACGGTGATGGTGGGCAACAAGCTGACCAACAAGGAACGCTATGACTACATGCGTAAATTCGGGTTGGGAAGCCCGATCTACCTTGGTCTAAATGGCGCTAGCGCCGGTCAGCTGGCAAAACCTGAAACCTGGGATCGACGTCAGCAGTACACCACGATGTTCGGCCAGGGTTATTCCCAGACGGTGTTGCATACTGCATCGATTTTCCAAGCCTTGGCGAACGGCGGCGAGCTAATTGCTCCGAGCCTCATCGAGGGGTACAAGAACGAAGACGGTAGTATCACCAAACCTGAAACCCCCAAAACGACACGAGTTGTGAAAAAGGCGACATCTGCAGAGATGCTCAAACTCATGGAAGGTGTCGTGGAATCTGGGACCGGTACTAAAATGAAGATACCGGGCTACCGTGTAGGCGGAAAGACCGGTACCGGCCAGGCCGCAAGCGACAAAGGCTACGACGGGTACAGCTATTCGTTTGCCGGCGTAGCGCCATTGGATGACCCGCAGTACGTTGTGGTGGCAACCATGTACCGCCCACAAGGTAGCTGGAAGAACTTTTCGGTCGCCGACACGTTCACCGAGGTGATGAGCCACGTGCTCAACACCTACAACGTGGCACCAAGCTCCACTAAATCTGAGTCGTACGACGTCTTCGTTGGTAAGGAACAAAAGAAACCTTGGTAGTTCAGGAATCAGGCACGCCACGCGAGCTGGAACGATATTTGCGGCCCCAAACGGTCAAAGGAATTAGCTTTGACCGCCTGTGCGTGACGGTTGACGCTACTGCGCAACCCGACGGTGCCGAGCTCAACCCACACGTTACCGGGGTGAGCCTGAACCCTCAGATCGTCCAGCCAGGTGATGTGTTCCTAGCGATTTCGGGCGCCAAGCGGCACGGGGCAGAGTTCCTCGCGGCAGCACTCGAACATGGGGCAGTGGCCCTGATTACAGATCAAGCAGGACTGGGCTTCTTGCCAGCGCGCTTGAGCATCCCCGTAGCAGTAGTGAAGAGCGTACGTCAGATCGCGGCCCGAGCCGCTAGCAGCGTATACGGCACAGATATGCGTTGCCCGCAGTTGCTGGCAGTGACCGGTACCAATGGGAAAACCACGACTACCTTCATGATTCGCGCGATTACCGAGGCCTTGGGGAAGCATTCGGGTCTCGTGGGCACCATCGAAATGTCTGCTCGCGGCCAGATCATCCCAAGCGTGCTGACCACTCCGGAGGCGACGCAACTACACGGTGTCTTGGCTCGGATGCAGGAACAAGAAGTTTCCACGGTGGCCATGGAAGTGTCCAGCCATTCATTGAGCTATGGCCGTGTCGACGGGCTTCGTTTTGCTGTCTCCGGATATACCAACCTCACCCAAGACCACCTAGACCTGCACGGTTCCATGGAAGATTACTTCCAGACCAAGGCCGAGCTGTTCGACGCGCAGCGTAGCGAACGCGCGGTGGTGATGGTTGACGACCAGTACGGCCAGCGCTTGGCCGAGCAGGCCTTGATCCCCACCGAATCGCTGAGCTTGGACGCTTCCAACGAAACCGCTGACTGGAGAGTCTGCGACTTGGAGCAAAGCGCGCTTGGGCATAAATTCGCCATAGTGCACCGTGACGGACGAACTCTGCGTGCTCGTACTGGGCTACCGGGACTGTTCAACGTCGCCAATGCTGCATTGGCTACGCTCATGGTGCTTTCCAGCGGAGTCGACTTCGATGCGCTGCAACAGGTGCTGGAGGAGTACGAGCCGCTGTCCGTATCGGTCCCGGGCCGCATGCAGGTCATCAGCGAATCCCCGGTTGCAGTTGTGGACTTCGCGCACAATTCCGATGCCCTGGCCAAGGCCCTTGAATCGGTACGCACCGGAGAGCAGGGAAGACGAATCATCGTCTTTGGCGCCACCGGCGAACGCGATAAGACCAAGCGACCGGATATGGGTGCGGTAGCCGCACGCCACGCCGACATCGTCATCGTCACCGACGATGACCCGCACGGAGAAGACCCCGCCCCGATTCGCGATCAAGTCGCCGCCGGAGCGCGCGCGGTTATCGAGGCAGAGCGCGGCCAGGTGCAGCTCTACAACATCGCGCCACGCGCTAAAGCCGTAGAGTTCGCTGTGAGTTTGGCTGGGGCCCAAGATGCGATCCTCGTTGCCGGTCGCGGACACGAAGTCAGCCAAGACGTAGCGGGAATTGACCTCGCGCTAGATGATCGCGTCGAATTGGCCAATGCCCTAAAACTTCATGGATTTGTGACCATTTACTAGCTCACAGAAGTCCTCGACCACGGCCGCTCAAGTGTAAAGTCCTAATTGCCATGATTGATTTGTCCTTCTCCGACCTGCTCGCGATCACCGGGGGTCGCGCGACAGCTTCTGTCGACCCATCCACCGTCATCTCATCGGTCACCACCGATTCGCGTGACGTGCTTCCCGGAGCCCTCTTCGTCGCCAAGCCCGGTGAGTTCTCCGACGGGCACGCCTTTATCGATAAGGCTCTTGCCGGCGGCGCCGTGCTCGCCTTGGCCGAACGCATCACCCTAGATGAACGGCGGGTCGAGCACCCGGCAATCATCGTGGAAGACGCGGTCGAGGCCATGGGCCAGATTGCAGGGCACATCGTCGAATACCTGAAGACCAAGAACGATGCCGTCGTGATTGGCATTACCGGTTCTGCAGGCAAGACCACCACTAAAGACCTGCTGGCAGCGATTCTGGCCAAGGTCGCACCGACCGTTTCCCCGATTGGTTCCTATAACGGTGAAGTCGGCGTTCCGCTGACTGTGTTCACCGCCACCGAGGAAACCAAATATCTGGTGATCGAGATGGGCGCTACCGGCGTGGGGCACCTGACCTACCTGACCGACATGGTCCGCCCGAAGATTGGCGTAGTGCTCTGTGTCGGGACCGCTCATGCCGGTGAATTCGGCGGAGTGGAAAACATTGAAAAAGCCAAGGGCGAACTCGTCGAGGCCTTGGATGCCTCCGGTACCGCCTTGCTGAACTTCGAAGATCCCAGGGTAGCGCGGATGTCCGAACGCTCCGGGGGAGCGGTCCGGTACTTCGGCAGCATCCAGGGCAAGCCGCAGAACGCCAGCGTGTGGGCCAGCGATGTTGTGGTCAACGGGCAAGGCCAGCCCGAGCTCACCCTCGAATTCGCTGACGGTTTCAGCCGGCGGATCACTTCCGGTCTGCTGGGCCGTCACCACGTGAGCAACCTTCTTGCAGCCGCGAGCGCGGCCTTTGAGCTTGGCATCGCGGCCTCGCTGATCGCCGAAACCCTCGACGGATTGACCGCCGGAAGCCGCTGGCGGATGGAGCGCATAGAACGAGCCGACGGCGTCACCATCATCAACGACGCCTACAACGCCAACCCGGAATCCATGCGTGCCGCTTTACGCACCTTGGCCGAGCTCGGTCTGCCCGATGAGCAGGGCAGTGCCCGGCGCACCTGGGCGGTGCTGGGCGAAATGCTTGAACTCGGTGAGGACTCCCGGCATGAGCATGACGTGCTGGGCCGGATCGCGGTTCGCATGAACATCAAGAAATTGCTGGTCATCGGATGGGGCGCGAAACTTGCCTATAACTCAGCGGTGCTTGAAGGCAGCTGGGGAGACGAAGCTTATTTTGTGGAAAATCTAGACGAAGCACGTACCCTGCTTCGTGAGCAGCTATTACCCGGAGATATTGTCCTGTTTAAATCCTCGAATGGGGCCGGACTGCGGCACCTGGGCGACGACATCGCAGCACTTGTGAAAGAAGGCGAAGACGCGTGATCGCATTGATTTTAGGCGCAGGTATTGCCCTGGTGCTGACCATGGTGGCCCTTCCGTTGTACATTCGGTTGCTCACCAAAAAGCAGTACGGACAAGTCGTGCGCGACGATGGCCCGAATTCGCATGCGGTGAAGTCCGGCACCCCCACCATGGGCGGGGTGGTATTCGTGCTTGCGGTATTCGTCGCGTACTTCGCCACGCACCTGATCCTCGGTCTAATGGGCCGCACCTCTTCGGGAATCACCGCCAGCGGTTTGCTGGTGCTGCTGCTCTTCGGCGGTATGGGTCTTGTCGGCTTCCTCGATGACTTCATCAAGATCGCCAAAAAGCGTTCCCTGGGGTTACGCGCCTACCAGAAGATCGTCCTTCAGGCGATCGTGGGCGTCAGCTTCGGCATTCTCGCATTGCAGTTCCCCAACAGCCAGGGACTGACCCCGGCGTCTACTGCTATCTCGTTCTTGCGCGACTCGAACATCGACCTGGCATTTGCCGGACCAATGCTCGGCTTGATCCTGTTCGTGCTCTGGGCAAACTTCATCGTCACCGGCACCACCAATGGCGTGAACCTCACAGACGGCCTGGACGGTTTGGCGACCGGTGCCTCGATCATGGTGTTCGGCGCTTACACGTTGATCGGGATCTGGCAGCAGAACCAGGCCTGTGGCAATGCCAACGCTTTGGAAGTCTGCTACACCGTGCGTGATCCGCAGGACCTGGCGTTGCTGGGCGCGACCATCTCCGGTGCACTGATCGCATTCCTCTGGTGGAACGCAAAGCCTGCAAAGATCTTCATGGGCGATACCGGTTCGCTGGCCATCGGCGGCGCCGTGGCAGCCATGGCCATTCTCTCGCGCACGCAGCTGCTCCTGGTAGTTATTGCCGGCCTCTTCGTGATCATCGCTTTGTCGGTGATCATCCAGGTGGGTTACTTCAAGCTCTCCGGCGGTAAGCGCGTGTTCAAAATGGCCCCGCTGCAGCACCACTTTGAGCTCTCCGGATGGTCCGAAGAAAATGTTGTTATTCGTTTCTGGATTCTTGCTGGCCTGTTCGTAGCAGCCGGTCTGGGTCTGTTCTACTCCGAATGGGTTGTCGCACTGTGAGTGAAAAACTGGCCGATCTGACCAGCTGGGATGCAAATTGGAAGGGCCTGCGCGTGCTCGTTGCAGGTCTAGGACTTTCCGGTTTCTCCGCCGCAGATACCCTGATTGAGCTCGGTGCGATCGTCAGCGTCATTGACGGCCGCGACGATAAAATCAACGCCCAGCGCGCCGAAACATTGAAGCTCGTCGGCGCCCACGAGGTGCTGCTCGGCGAGCAGCACGTCGCCGCGCTGCCACAGGTCGATGGCGCCGCACCGGATCTGGTGGTCGTCTCGCCAGGGTGGAATCCGCGGCACCCGGTATTGGTCCAGGCTACGGATGCCGGCATCGAAATTTGGGGCGACGTCGAACTCGCTTGGCGGGTGCAGAACCGCGCCGGGCGAACCGCGCCGAAGTGGCTGGCAGTGACCGGCACCAATGGCAAGACCACCACGGTGGGAATGACCGAGGCGATTCTGCAGGCCGCCGGCCTGCGGGCGATCGCAGTGGGCAACGTCGGCACACCGATCCTCGACGCGGTCCGCGAACCTGTCGAGTACCAGGTGTTCGTCGTTGAGCTCTCCAGCTTCCAGCTGCACTACACCCACAGCATTTCTCCGCTTGCCTCGGTGGTGCTGAATATTGCCGAAGACCATGTCGATTGGCACGGAGGGTTCGAAGGCTACAAAGCTGACAAAGCCAAGATCTACGAACGCACCGAAGTCGCCGCGATCTTCAATACTGCAGATGCGCAGACCCTGGCAATGGTCGAGAACGCGGATGTTATCGAAGGCTGCAGGGCTATCGGCTTCTCCACCGACAGCCCAGCGATTTCAACCGTAGGCATCGTTGAAGGATTGCTGGTGGACCGCGCATTCATCGAAGATCGCCAAACCAACGCACTTGAACTGGTGGCGCTGAAGGATATCGGCGAAATCGTTCCGCGGCATACCGCGGCCAACGCTGCGGCCGCGGCCACGCTGGCCCGCGCCTACGGAGTAGACGCCGAAGCGATCGCCAAGGGGCTCAGCGGGTTCGATTCCGGAGCGCACCGGATTCAAGCGGTAGCGCGCCGCGATGAGATCTTGTGGATCAACGATTCAAAGGCAACCAACCCGCACGCGGCGAACGCTTCCCTCGCAGCCTTTAGTTCGGTGGTATGGATCGCTGGCGGTTTGTCCAAGGGCGTGGACTATACGGATTTGATCAAGGAACATGCCCAAAGGCTCAGGGCCGTGCTGCTGATCGGGACGGATAACGATTCGCTACGGTCGGCGCTGGCCGAACAAGCGCCTGAGGTTGAACTGATCGACATTACCGCTCAGGGGCTAGCATCGGACGGCGTCGCTCCTTCCGGAACTCAGGTGATGACACAGGCCGTGCGCAAAGCAACAGATCTAGCTCAAGCCGGTGACACGGTGCTGATGGCTCCGGCTGCGGCCTCGATGGATCAATTCAGTTCCTACGCCCAGCGTGGCAACGCATTTATCAGTGCGGTCAGTGATCTGATGGATGAGGGAACCGAAGGAACCAAGTAAGCAATCGGACGGGACGGGAGGCAGATATGGCGTCAACGCGTGGCAAAAAAGCCAAGAACGGAAAGCCTAAAATCTCCCCGCTTTCTCGGCTCATCGGCAATATCGAATCCGGCAGTGCGCGCACTGCGTCCATTGACTACATGCTGGTATTCGTTACCTCCATCGCTTTAGCCGTTTTCGGTGTGCTGATGGTGCAATCCTCTGCATCGGTCGAGGCGATCGCGCGCGGAAACGACGGCTTTACGGTAGCGATATCCCAGGCAATGTTTGCTGTATTGGGGATCGCCTGCATGATCGTTATGCAGTTTTTCAAACCCGAGTCCTTGAAGAGGCTCGCCTGGCCAGCGGCAATCATCGCGTTCGTGCTGCTCTTTCTGGTTGCCTTCACCCCACTGGGCCATGAGGTTTTGGGCAACCGAAACTGGATTCGCATCACCAGCACAGTGGGTCTGCAGCCCAGTGAATTTGCCAAGCTGGCATTGGCGGTTTTTGCCGCATTCATGCTGGAAAAGAAACAGGGCATGCTTCATGACTACAAGCACCTGTTCATTCCAATCGTCGCCCCGGTAGGCGGCGCGATCCTGTTGCTGGTGCTATGGGGCAAGGATGTGGGTACCGCGCTGGTCCTGATCCTGATCATCGCCACCGCGCTGTTCCTCGGCGGGCTCAAAATCAAGTGGCTGGCCCTGACAAGTGCCGCGGGTTTTATCGTGCTCTCAGTTTTGGTCCTAGCTTCTAGTAACCGCCGTGCACGTGTGCTCGCCTGGCTGAACATCGACTGCGGTCCGGATGACAGGATCTGCTACCAGTCGAGCATGGGCCTGCACGCCTTCGCGTCCGGTGGCTGGTTCGGCGTCGGTGCTGGGCAATCACGGCTGAAATGGTCCTATGTCCCGGAAGCTCAAAACGACTTTATCTTCTCCATTCTCGGTGAAGAATTCGGTTTCGTTGGAGTGCTCTTCGTGCTGTGCATGTTCGCGCTCTTGGCCCTGGCCATGTACCGCATTTCAATGCGTGCAAACGATCTGTACACCAAGGTCCTCATGGGTTGCATTTCTTCGTGGATTATTGGCCAGACTTTCATCAACCTCGGCACCGTCAGTGGAGTATTGCCGGTCATCGGTGTGCCCTTGCCTTTCATTTCCTCAGGTGGTTCGGCCATGCTTGCGGTCATGCTTGCCATGGGGTTCGTCCTCTGCTCGGCTCGCGCGCAAAAGGTCGCCGCATTGGCTACCCTTGTCGAGGGTGCCAAGAAGCCTAAAAAGTAGTATTCGCTTACGTTATTGACTAACAGCCGGTCCTGGACCCAAGGAGTAGAAAAGCCATGAGTGATCCGATCCGTCTGGTTGTTGCCGGGGGCGGAACCGCCGGCCATATTTCGCCGATGCTGGCCATCGCTGATGCGGTCCGCAAAGTGCACCCGCAAGCAGAAATCGTCGCGTTGGGATCCCCGGGTGGGCTCGAAACGAAGCTGGTTCCGGAAGCTGGATATCGCCTCGAGCTCATCCCCAAGGCCCCGATGCCTCGCAGCATTTCGCTGGATTTGGTCAAGTTTCCATTTCGTTTCCTGAAAGCGCTAAGCCAGGCGAAGAAAACCTTGCGCGAATCCGGTGCCGAAGCGCTGCTCGGCGTTGGCGGCTATGTATGCACCCCAGCATATTTGGCAGCCAAGAAGCTCGGTGTGCCGACCTTTGTCCATGAGGCGAACTCGGTAGCCGGCATGGCGAATAAATTGGGAGCCAAAAACGCGGTAGCCGTAGGAACGACCTTCGCGAATACGGGCTTACCTAAGGAACGCAAGGTCGGCATGCCGATGCGTTCGAATATTGCGATGATGGATCGCAACGCGTTGCGCGAGGAAGCCCGCGCGCATTTCGGCCTCACCGATCAATCTCCAGTTCTTTTGGTCACCGGCGGGTCCTCCGGGGCACAAAGCATCAACACCACGATCGTCGCTGCGCTGGATAAGCTGGCAGCCGCCGGAATTCACGTGGTGCATATTACCGGCCGCGGTAAGCAGGCCACTGATGAGCAGGGAAATCTGTTGGTGCGTGCGGGATATACCCAGCGTGAATATGTGGAGCGCATGGACTACGCCTATGCGGCCGCCGACTTGATGATCTGCCGTTCTGGTGCCGGGACCGTCTGTGAACTGGCCGTGGCAGGTACCCCTTCGGTGTTGGTGCCATTGCCTATCGGCAACGGAGAGCAGCGGCTCAACGCGCGTGAACTCGTCGCGGCCGGGGGAGCAGTGCTGGTGACCGACGATGAATTCACCACCGGCTTCGTCACCGACACAGTCCTGAAGTTGGTCACCGATCCGCATAAACTTGAACAGATGTCGCAGGCTGCCTCCTCCCAAGGTCAGCGAGACGCCGCCGAGCAGATGGCGGCCCTGATTATCGATGAAGTTTCATCCCGCCGTTTAACGTCGGGTCAGAAAGGCTAAAAATGGTACAGCAGCCAGGCGAACACATCGCCGAACTTGGCAAGGTACATCTGATGGGTGTTGGCGGTGTTGGCGTCTCTGCCGTTGCCCGTTTGCTTCTGGACTACGGGGTTCCGGTTTCCGGCTCCGACGCCAAGGACCTGCCAGTACTCGACGGCCTGCGCGCGCGGGGCGCACGCATTCATGTCGGCTATGACCCACAGAATTTGGGCGATGCAGACACCGTGGTGATTTCCTCGATCATTAAGCCCGGCAACGCCGAATATGATGAGGCGCTCCGCCGTGGACTGCGAATCTTGCACCGCTCCGAGGGGCTCGAAGCGACCATGCGCGGCCATAAGCAAGTGGTGACCATCGCCGGTACCCACGGCAAGACCACCACCACGTCGCTGACCGCCCATATGCTCAAAACTGCTGCGGCCGCCCCCTCCTTTGCCGTGGGCGCGAACATTCCAAGTCTGGGGACCAACGCTGAACTCGGTGAAGGAGAGATCTTCGTCGCCGAGGCCGATGAGTCCGATTCTTCGTTCTTGAATTATCGGCCAAATGTCATTGTGGTCACCAACATCGAAGCCGATCACCTCGACCACTACGGTACGGCCGAAGCCGTCCACCAGGCCTTTGTCCATTTCGCCCGGTTGCTACCCGAGGACGGTCTGCTCATTTGTTGTGCAGATGATGAAGGCTCCAATGCTCTGGCTCGCAAGATGCGCCATGAGCGTCCCGAATTGCGGATCCAGACTTACGGCTTCGCCGATCACGCTGACCGCCGACTCAGTGATGCTCGTGCGCTGGAAGACGGCCGTTTCGTATCCACAATCGAGTGGGGAAGCGGTGAAAGCCATACGCTGAATCTTGCGGTACCCGGTCAGCATAATCTGCTCAACGCCGCAGCCGCCCTGGCGGTAGGCATGGATGCTGGGCTCGAAATCAATGATGCGCTTGATGCACTAGCAAGTTTTGCAGGTGCAGCCCGCCGTTTTGAGTTCAAGGGCGAGGCCGAAGGGGTGCGAGTCTATGACGACTACGCTCACCATCCAACCGAAGTTAATGCCGCTTTGAAGGCAGGACGCGCGGTGGCAGGGGACGGAAAGCTGCATGTGGTGTTCCAACCGCATCTCTTCAGCCGTACCCAGGAGTTCTACCGTCAGTTCGCCCAAGCCTTGTCCCTTGCTGACAGCGTCCGCGTTCTGGAGATCTACCCAGCACGGGAAGAGCCGATTCAGGGGGTCACTAGCGCGCTGATCGCCGAGCGTATCGAAGTAGCAAGCGAAGTGCTCAGCCCGGCGGCGGCGGTGGCCCATGTGGTGGAGTATGCCGAACCTGGAGATGTTGTGATGACCATTGGTGCCGGCGATGTTACCGAACTCGGTTCGCAAATCGTTGCAGCACTGTCCTGCGAATAAAGCTGGGAGCCACCATGGGGGAAAACACCAAGGTTGTCGAGCTGCCTGCCAGCCCGGAGAAGAAACGACGCAAGCTGCTCATTATCATTGCAGCGAGTATCGTGGCACTAAGCATCACGGCCGTATTGGTTCTCAGCTTTTCGCCGCTTCTTGCAGCTAAGAAAATTGAAGTGACCGGAAGCAAGCTGGTAAGCGAGAAAAAGCTGCTTGAAGCATTGGCCCCGCTCAAAGGAGTGCCGCTGCCGCGGATCTCAGAATCGCGAGTTGTCGAGCTCATCGGCGACCAACCTGCAGTGGACGAAATTGTGGTTCGCGCCAAAATGCCCGACACGCTGGTCGTGGAAGTGGTTGAAGCCGAGCCTGTCGCGATCCTAGTGGACGGGAAAAATTCCTATATCGTCTCCTCTACCGGTGAGAAGCTGAAAAAGGTCGGCGAGAAAGATAAAACAAAACTTCCTCGGGTGAAGGCCTCAGATCAAACCAATGACCCGGAGCAGTTTCAACTGCTTACCGGGATTCTGAGCACGGTGGAGCCCAATGTTCTCGAACAAGTCTCCACTGCGACATTGACCCAGGCTGGTTTCATGGAGCTCGCCCTGCCAAAGAAGCGAACTCTGATCTGGGGCGACGGAGGAAAGGTCGCACTCAAAAATGAAGTTGCGAAGATTTTCCTTGATGAACTAAAAGAAAATTCAGACATGGCCAAGGTCATTGACGTGACCAATCCAGAGAACCCGGTGACGTATTAAGTCGCTCGCCACGGGCGAGGGATGAACATTCTCAAGGGAAATTCTGGAAAGATAGGTTTCAATAGGCGACACGCCACGGCGGTCGTTGCACAAAGCCAGCATGGCTCATAGCGTTCTTAATAGCGATAGCTTGACAGAAACTTAACCTTAAGGCAAAAGGTCAAGGTTTCGCGCATGAATCGTGAAATATGTAGCACATCTAACAAGGGAAGCGGGACGTGGCAGCTCCACAGAATTACCTCGCGGTCATTAAAGTCGTCGGAATCGGCGGTGGCGGTGTAAACGCAGTCAATCGAATGATCGAAGTCGGTCTCAAGGGCGTTGAATTCATCGCCATCAATACCGACGCGCAGGCTCTACTCATGAGTGATGCCGACGTTAAGCTCGACGTAGGACGCGAACTTACTCGCGGCCTAGGCGCTGGCGCGAACCCTGATGTGGGACGCCAGGCAGCCGAGGATCACGTCGAAGAGATCGAAGACGTCCTACGCGGCGCCGACATGGTCTTCGTGACCGCCGGCGAAGGCGGCGGCACCGGTACCGGTGGCGCACCCGTCGTGGCACGTATCGCCCGCGGACTGGGTGCACTGACCATCGGTGTCGTCACCCGTCCATTCACCTTCGAAGGTCGCCGCCGCGCCAACTCAGCCGAAAACGGCATCGAGGCATTGCGCGACGAAGTCGATACTCTGATCGTCATCCCGAACGACCGACTGCTGTCCATCTCGGACCGCAACGTCTCCGTTCTAGATGCATTCCGCCAAGCAGACCAGGTGCTGCTTTCCGGTGTTCAGGGCATCACCGACTTGATTACCACCTCAGGTCTGATTAACCTCGACTTCGCCGATGTGAAGTCCGTTATGCAGGGTGCCGGTTCGGCACTCATGGGTATCGGTTCTGCACGCGGCGAGGATCGCGCGGTCAAGGCCGCGGAACTGGCAATCGCTTCGCCGTTGCTGGAAGCATCCATCGACGGTGCGCACGGCGTCCTGCTCTCCATTCAGGGTGGCTCGGATCTCGGATTGTTTGAGATCAACGAGGCAGCTCGTCTGGTCCAGGAAGTCGCGCACCCAGAAGCCAACATCATCTTCGGCGCCGTAATCGACGACGCCCTTGGTGACGAAGCTCGTGTCACTGTGATTGCTGCCGGCTTTGACGAGCCAGACGTAACCAGCAAGCCAATGGCACCGTTGGCGTCGAAGCCAGCGTCTAGCCGTCAGGCACAGGAACAGCAGCCTGTTCCAGCCGCGATGGCTCCAGAAGCAACGCCAGCTCCAGCGGCCGCTGCTCCAGAAGCAAGGCCAGCGGCAGCAGAGCAGAACAACTCCTTCCAGGATCTTCCAGACGTTGTTGACGCGGACCTTAACGGTTCGAACGATGATCTGGACGTTCCGGACTTCCTAAAGTAATAACAGCGACAAGCTGAGCAGTGCTACATTTCGCGTCGAACCTCGATTCGAGTATCCAACTGGCATTTACTACGCAAGCCGAGGGGAACCTCGCCTTGCATGTAAACGATGACCCCCTCTTAGTAGGGGAGCATCGGGCCAAGCTGGAAGACTCGATCGGGGGTCGACGTTTTTCTTTGCACTTCATGAACCAAATCCATTCCACCGAGGTGGTGCACGTTGCCCCCGGGCTGCGAACCGCTTGGAATGAACCAGAAGCTCCGACCTGCGATGCGCTCATCGATCCTAGCGGTCGCGAGCCCCTCGCCGTCATGGTGGCCGATTGCCTGCCGGTTCTCTTTGTTGCCCGTGACACCCGCAATGACCGGACTTTCACAGCCGCGGCCCATGCCGGTCGGCGCGGGCTTCTTGGTGGGATTTTGGCGCGTACCGTCGGCGAGCTGCAGCAATTGGGTGCAGACAAGGTTGAGGCTATTATTGGCCCAGCTATTTGCGGGCGCTGCTACGAAGTCCCTGAAGCAATGGCCGCCGAATCCGAGTTCGAACGACCTGGCATACGGACAAATACCAGCTGGGGGACAGCATCCCTGGATCTCCCGGCTTCGGCCGAACAAGAACTCTCAGCTTTAGGCGTTCTGGTGCAACAAAGTAAAATCTGCACACTTGAAGATGAGAGATTCTTCTCTTACCGAAGAACTCCGCTTGCGGGCCGGCTGGCTGGCCTGATTTGGCCGAAAATCTAGGCTTGCGCGACACACCGCGCAAAAAAATTAGAATGTGCGATGCCTGTCGATTGCCGTGCGGTAGCGTCAGAGTAGCGGAATCATGCACCTGGGGTTGCATGCACGGGACAACTGAGGAGAAATATCGTGGCTGACGGACTACGTAAGGCAATGGTCTATCTCGGCTTAGCAGATGCTGTTGAGCAGAGCGAGGCCGAAATGGACAACTCAGAACCTAGGACCCAGATACGGGCCGTAGAAGACGCTGCCCCGCAGCGGCCTTCAGAGGCCCCGCGCCCGCAGCCGGTAGTCAAGCCAGTTGCTCCGCATTCAGTAGCCAAAGAACCAGAGAACGAGTACCGTGCTCCGGTCACACCGATTAAGCGTGCACCTTCAGTACGGGATGAGGATTCCGAATTGCGTCAAATTACTACCGTTCACCCGCGTTCTTACAACGATGCCAAGATCATCGGTGAGAACTTCCGTGACGGAATCCCGGTGATTATGAATGTCACCGATATGGGAGAAACCGATGCTAAGCGTTTGGTCGACTTCTCGGCTGGCCTAGTTTTCGCTCTCCACGGCTCCATCGAGCGAGTCACTAACAAAGTATTCCTGCTCTCCCCGGCCACTGTAGAAGTACTGGGTGAAGACCGTAAACAGTCCGAAGCTCAGGCTACCTTCTTCAACCAGAGCTAAGCTGCCAGGAGCGAGCGCGTAAATATGGTGTTCGGGATTATTTATTTCCTGCTAGCTGTCCTGCAAATTCTGCTGATAATGCGAATTGTGCTGGATATTACTGAAAGTTTTGCTCGGCATTGGCGCCCCAAGGGGATCGCCTTATTGGCCGCAACAGCAATCGTCACAATTACCGACCCGCCATTGCGTTGGTTGAGGAGCAAGATTAAGCCATTGGATATCGGTGGAATCCGGCTTGACTTGTCATTTTTGATCCTGTTTATCGTCGTAATGATTGTCAAATCGATCGTTAGTGGCGTAGGTTACAGTACAGGGATCTGAGCAGGTATTTCGTAGAGGAATACGAGGATCTGGAAGAACCCTAAACTGTAAAATTCAATAAAAAAGAGCTGTCCCGGCAGTTCGGTTTCGTAATTAGTGTCCGAATCGTTATATCCTTTAGGAAATAGTGCTCCGACTTCACCGGTCGCGACACTGAATGAACGGTAAGTGTTTCGCTAGACAACAACGGTCGAGCGAAAATGATCCCAGTATTGAGGTGACCCAATGGCTTTGACGCCAGAAGACGTAGTCAATAAGCGGTTTCAGCCGACCAAGTTCCGTGAAGGCTACGACCAAGACGAGGTAGATGACTTCCTCGACGAGATCGTTGTGGAGCTGCGTCGCCTGACCGGTGAGAACGAAGAGCTGCGCCGCCGCTTGGCAGCGCAAGGCGGGGACACTAGCGTCTCAGCTAAGGAACAGTCCGTTCCAGCTCCAGTGGCCGCCGCTCCAGCTGCGAAACCAGCTGAAGAGAAGAAGGCTGAAACTAAGCCTGAAGAGCCAAAGAAGGTCGAGACTCCAGCAGCTGCACCAGTAGCCGAAGTCAAGAAGACTGAAGCTCCGGTTGCTGCAGCCAAGGTCGAGGAAAAGAAGGACGCGGCTCCTGGAGCCAACGCTGTTCCTGCTGCCGTTCCTCGCTCCGAGTCCGCAGAATCTGCAGCTAACGTGCTTTCGATGGCACAGCGTCTGCACGATGAATACGTTGCCTCCGGTGTTGAGCAGCGTGACAAGATCATCTCGGAAGCTAAAACTGAGGCAAACTCGCTCGTTACCTCCGCTGAAGAGAAGAGCCGCAAGACTCTCTCCGCACTGGAACAGCAGAAGTCCGTACTTGAGCGCAAGCTTGAGCAGCTGCGTGGCTTCGAGCGTGACTACCGTGCACGTCTGAAGACTTACATCGAAGGACAGCTCCGCGACCTTGAGTCGCAGGGATCCATCGATAACGCAACCAAGGCCAACTAGTCCCTTACGGGTTTGATGGCTTGAACTAAATATCAGTACAGTTGACGGTGGCGCTCGGGTTTGTCCGGCGCCACCGTTGATGTTTAAGGGAATTAATGGGTAATAGTGTGAGTGCTTCAGAACCGAGAAGTGCTGCTGCGGCTAAGCGCTTCACCGGCCTTGGGCTGGTCATCGCCTTGATCGCGTTGGTATTAGACCAAGCGGTCAAGATTCTCGTGGAGAGAAATATGGAACTCGGTGAATCCTTCGAGGTGATCCCGAATTTCTTGGATATCCATTACATTCTCAACCCTGGTGCCGCTTTCTCCATGGGGGAGGACTTCACCATCATCTTTGCAATCCTGCAGGCGGCGGTCGTGGTCTACGTGATCTTCTTGCTGTTGCGCAAGGTCGCGGTACGAACTTGGGCAATTATCCTGGGATGTTTGCTCGGTGGAGTTGCTGGAAACCTGACGGACCGAATCTTCCGCGAACCGGCCTTCGGCTTTGGACATGTAGTTGATATGTTCTCCGTCCAAAACTTTGCCATTTTCAACGTCGCGGACTCGTTTATTGTCTGCTCGATGATCGTGGTTGCGCTGATGCTCATCCGCGGAAGAAATTTGGATGGAACCATCGGCGATGCACCAGCCAAGAAAACGAACCACGGGGATGACGAAAGCACGGAGCCCACAGCATGAGCGGTACTGACACCACCGAGATTCACGAACTATCAGTTGCACCAGATGAGGCCGGACAGCGTTTGGACGTCCATATCTCCAAGGCCCTCGAAATTCAGCGCACATTGGCCAAATCCTTGTGCAAAGATTCGATGGTAGAGGTCAACGGCAGAATCGTCACTAAGCCGCTCAAGCTCCAAGCGGGAGACAAGCTTCGAGTGACTATCCCACCCCAGGCCGATCCATTAGAAATTAGAGTTATTGCCGTGGAAGATCTGAAGATCATTGCCGACGAAGATGACTATGTTGTCATCGACAAACCGGTAGGCGTCGCGGCTCACCCTTCGCCAGGTTGGGTCGGCCCGACTGTTGTTGGTGCGCTGATGGCCGAGGGCTATAACATCTCAACTTCCGGGGCTCCAGAACGCCAGGGCATCGTGCACCGGCTGGACGTTGGAACCAGCGGTCTGATGGTAGTGGCCAAGTCCGAACGCGCCTACACCGCGCTCAAGCGGGCTTTCAAGGAACGTACGCCGAAAAAGACCTACCACGCAGTGGTTCAGGGGCTGCCGGATCCGCTTGAAGGAACCATTGACGCGCCCATCGGACGCCACCCAGGGCACGACTGGAAGTTCGCGGTTCTTGAAGGTGGACGCGATTCGGTCACCCACTACGAAATGCTCGAAGCCTTCGGCCGGGCGAGCCTGGTCGAAATCCAATTGGAAACCGGCCGGACCCACCAAATTCGTGTGCACTTCTCCGCCTTCGGCCATGCCTGCGTCGGGGACCAAACCTATGGTGCCGACCCGAAGCTCAGCGCCGCACTGGGGCTGACCCGTCAATGGCTGCATGCCAAGCGTCTGGGATTCAACCATCCTGTCACTGATCAATGGGTCGAGTACGAAAGCGAATATCCGCACGATCTGGCAGGTGCGTTGGAACTGCTGCGCGAAGGAACATACTAGTTCCCTCGGCACTTGCTATGAGAGCTCCCACAGCGGGTGGGGCAGTGGACGAAATTCGTTGCGTGAATCGCTAGACTGGTTCAGTGAGCGCGACACGTGACGGATTTGTCCATCTGCATACCCATACCGAATACTCCATGCTGGACGGAGCAGCCAGGCTAGGTGAGCTTTTTGAAGAAGCTAACCGGCAAGGCATGGAAGCCATGGCCATTACCGACCATGGATACCTCTTCGGTGCCTTTGATTTCTGGAAGCGGGCAACCGACGCTGGCGTCAAGCCGATCATCGGAGTTGAAGCCTATGTCACCCCGGGCACGGCTCGTAATGACAAGACCCGTGTGAAGTGGCGTACCGATGAATCGCAAAAAGGCGATGACGTTTCCGGCGGTGGCCTGTACAACCACATGACCTTGCTGTCCTATAACAACAAGGGCATGGACAACCTGTTCAAGGGCTCCTCCCGAGCCTCCTTGGACTCGGTGTTCGGCAAATACCCGCGCTGGGACCGGGAACTGCTCAACGAGCATTCCGAGGGCCTGATCGCGACCACCGGTTGCCCATCAGGAGAGGTGCAGACCAAGCTGCGCCTCGGCCAGTACGACGCGGCCAAGGCTGCCGCAGCGGAGCTCCAAGACCTGTTCGGCAAGGAGAATTATTACTGCGAGATCATGGACCACGGTCTTGAGATCGAACGCAGGATCACCAAGGACCTCTTACGCCTGGCCGGAGAGCTGAATATCCCGTTGGTGGCCACCAACGACCTGCACTACACCCATGAAGCCGACTCGAAGGCGCACGAGGCGCTACTTGCCATCAACTCGGGCTCCACGTTGGATGAACCGACCTATGACCAGGGCGGTAGCCGCTTCGCATTCTCGGGCTCTGGCTATTATCTGAAGAGCGCACGCGAAATGCGCGAGCTGTTCAAAGAACATCCAGAAGCCTGCGACAACACCCTGGCCATCGCGGACCGCGTGGAAGTTTCCTTCGACACCAATGCCAACTACATGCCCAAGTTCCCTTGCCCGCCGGGCGAGGACGAGACCAGCTGGCTGATCAAGGAAGTCGACAAGGGGATGCACTACCGGTATCCCAACGGTGTTCCGGAAGCTTCGCGCAAACAGGCAGACTATGAGCTGGACGTCATCATCAAGATGGGTTTCCCCGGCTACTTCCTAGTCGTCGCCGACTTTATTAACTGGTCCAAGAACAACGGCATCCGCGTCGGTCCGGGGCGTGGCTCCGGTGCCGGTTCCATGGTCGCCTACGCGATGCGCATCACCGACCTCGACCCACTGGTGCACGGACTGATCTTCGAACGCTTCTTGAACCCGGAACGTGTGTCCATGCCCGACTTCGACGTCGACTTCGATGATCGCCGCCGCTCGGAGGTCATTAAATACGTGACCGAGAAGTATGGCGATGAACGTGTCTCCATGATCGTGACCTATGGTTCGATCAAGACCAAGCAGGCGTTGAAAGACTCCTCACGCGTGCTGGGATACCCATTCAGCATGGGCGAAACATTGACCAAGGCACTACCGCCGGCGGTAATGGCCAAGGACATTCCGTTGAACGACATTGATAATCCTGACTCAAAGCGATATTCCGAAGCCGGAGACTTCCGCAACCTGGTGGCCAACGACCCCGAAGCGGCACGGGTTTTTGAAACCGCCAAGGGCATTGAGGGGCTGAAGCGCCAGTGGGGCGTCCATGCCGCCGGCGTCATTATGAGCTCGGATCCGATTATTGACGTGATCCCGATCATGCGTCGTATCCAAGACGGTCAGGTCATCACGCAGTTTGATTACCCGACTTGCGAAGGTTTGGGTCTGATCAAGATGGACTTCTTGGGGTTGCGCAACCTCACCATCATTTCCGATGCGCTGGAAAACATCACGTACAACACCGGCGACGAGATCGACCTGGAAGTACTGACGCTAGAAGACCCCGAGGCCTATAACCTGCTCGCCCGTGGCGACACCCTAGGCGTGTTCCAGCTCGACGGCGGGCCGATGCGCTCGCTGCTGAAGATGATGCGCCCGGATAACTTCGAAGATATTTCCGCCGTGATCGCCCTGTACCGTCCAGGTCCCATGGGTGCCAACTCGCACACCAACTATGCGTTGCGTAAAACCGGGCTGCAGGACGTCACCCCGATCCACCCGGAGCTTGCGGAACCACTAGCCGATATCCTCGGCGGCACCTACGGCCTGATCGTGTATCAGGAGCAGGTTATGGCCATCGCGCAGAAACTTGCCGGCTATTCACTGGGGCAAGCCGATATTCTGCGTCGTGCCATGGGCAAGAAGAAGAAGTCGGAACTGGATAAGCAGTTCGCCGGCTTCAAGCAAGGCATGAATGACAATGGCTACTCCGATGCAGCGGTGAAGACCCTGTGGGATATTCTGTTGCCGTTCTCCGACTATGCGTTTAACAAGGCGCATTCCGCCGCATACGGTGTGGTCTCCTACTGGACCGCCTACCTCAAAGCACACTACCCGGCCGAATACATGGCGGCTCTGCTCACCAGCGTCGGCGACGACAAGGACAAGCTGGCGCTCTACCTGAACGAATGCCGCCACATCGGCATCACCGTGCTGCCACCAGATGTCAACGAATCAGCCTTGAACTTTACCCCTGTGGGCAAGGACATTCGCTTCGGTATGGGAGCCATCCGAAACGTCGGTGCCAACGCCGTGGCAGGAATGGTCGAAGCACGTACCGAGAAGGGAGCCTACCGGGACTTCAGCGATTTCCTGAGTAAGGTTCCGGCAGTGGTGTGCAACAAGCGCACCATTGAATCGTTGATCAAGGCCGGTGCCTTCGACTCAATGAAGCACCCGCGACGTGCGCTGGTGGCTATCCATGAAGAAGCCGTGGACTCGGTCATTCAGCTTAAACGCAACGAGGCCGCAAACCAGTTCGACCTGTTCAGCGCGCTGGACACCTCCGAGGTCTCCGACGCGATGACGGTGGCCGTTCCTGACCTTCCAGACTGGGAAAAGAAGGAAAAGCTGGCTTACGAGCGAGATATGCTCGGCCTCTATGTCTCGGATCACCCGCTGCAGGGACTGGGCTCCGCTCTTGATCAATACGCGGATATGCCGGTCACCAGCGTGCTTTCTGACGAAGGCCCCTCCGATGGGCACGTCATTTCGATTGCTGGCATGATCAGCGCTCTGCAGCGGCGCATTGCCAAGAAATCCGGCAACCCTTACGCCCGGTGCGAGATCGAGGATCTCTCAGGCTCCATGGAAGTCATGTTCTTCGGTCAGGCCTATCAGCCGATCGCCGAGATCCTGGCAGATGACCTGATTGTGGTAATCAAGGGACGCGTGCAGCGCCGCGACGATGGTTCAATTACGCTCAATGCCCAAGAAATGATGATCCCGGAACTCTCGGACACCTCCGGAACAGGACCGGTGGTCATTGGAATTCCGACTCATAAGGCCACCGAGACTCTAATCCAACAGCTGGGTGACGTACTGCGGACCCACAACGGCAATACCGAGGTAAGGGTTAAGCTCAGCGGTAGCCGCGGGACCTCGCTGATGCGACTTGGGATGAATTTCAGGGTTAATCCGAACCCTGCGCTGTTCGGAGATCTCAAGGTGCTGCTCGGCCCTGCCTGTTTAGACGTGTAGGAACTTGTGGGCGTATGACCGGGTTGGGTAATCAAAGGGAACCTAATCCGGTCATACGCGTTAAACTAGGGTTGTGACTTCAAACCTAGATACAACCTTTTCCGAACTCGCGACCATCGATTGGCGTGGAGAGAAACTCAACCGTGCTCAGCTCAAGGCCAAATTGCCACGACCTGAAATGAACTCGCAGACCGCGGCCGAGGTGGTCCAGCAGATCATTGACGACGTGCGTGAACATGGCATGGAGACGTTGAAGGACCTCGCGAAGCGATTCGACAAGGTTGATCTGGAGCATACCCGGGTGCCTCAGGGCGAACTTGATCGTGCCCTGGAAGAGCTAGATCCTCAGGTCCGTCTGGCCCTGGAAGAATCGATCAGCCGCGCGCGTGTCTTCGCTCAGGCTCAGGTGCCGCAGGATGCGAGTGTGGTTTATGGCCACGGCGGGACCGTTACCCAGCGCTGGGTTCCGGTCCGTCGCGTTGGACTCTATGTTCCCGGAGGACTAGCCGTCTACCCGTCCTCGGTCATTATGAACACCGTTCCAGCGCAGGCGGCAGGAGTCTCCTCCCTGGCATTGGCCAGCCCCCCGCAGCGCGACTTCGGTGGACTGCCGCACCCGACCATCCTTGCCGCTGCGAAGCTGTTGGGCATTACCGAGGTACACGCCATGGGTGGCGCACAAGCCGTCGCTGCCTTCGCCTACGGAGTAGAAGTTCCCGGAGACCAGCGCGGAGATATCGAACCGGTCGATGTCATTTCGGGTCCAGGCAATGTCTTCGTCGCGACCGCTAAGCGTCTGGTCAAGGGCGTGGTGGGAATCGATGCGGAAGCCGGTCCGACCGAGATTGCGATCCTCGCCGATCAAGGGGCCAACGCGGCCTTTATCGCCGCGGACATGATTTCTCAGGCAGAGCACGACGCGAATGCGGCGGCAGTGCTGGTCACCGATTCTCCTGCGTTGGCCCTCGCCGTGCGCGCGGAACTTGCCACGCAGGTGGCCGCGACAAAACACACCGACCGCGTACGCGAAGCACTGTCAGGCACGCAATCGGCCATCATCCTGGTCGACGACTTAGCGCAGGGGATCGAAGTATGCAATGCGTATGCCGCCGAACACCTCGAGGTGCTGACGCAAGACGCAGTCGAGGTTGCCTCGCGGATAAACGCCGCCGGGGCGATCTTCGTGGGTGAATACGCTCCGGTGTCCTTGGGAGATTACTGCGCGGGATCAAACCACGTGCTCCCGACCAGCGGCACCGCACTGCACGCCTCGGGCCTGAATGTGAATACCTTCTTGAAGGCCATTCAGGTAATCAATTACGACAAGAGCGCGCTCGGTGAGGTGGCGTCTCATGTAATCAATCTTGCCAACGCAGAGGACCTACCAGCACACGGTGATGCAGTCGCGGTACGACAGGCGCATTAGAAGCTAAACTATTAGGTGACGTGTGTGGATTTCCGTACGCCGTAGGCCTCGGTAGACACCACGGTCGCAAAAAGTTGGAGGTGCCATGAATTGCCCTTATTGTCGCAACGCAGATTCGCGTGTGGTCGATAGTCGAGTCGCCGATGATGGCGTGTCCATTCGACGCCGTCGTCAGTGCACCGAGTGCTCGCGCCGCTTTACCACCACAGAAACCGCTTCGTTGAGTGTTTTGAAGCAGTCAGGTGCAGTGGAGCCATTCTCGCGTCACAAGGTCATCAACGGTGTCCGCAAGGCATGCCAGGGCCGCCCGGTGACCGATCACGATCTGGCCATCTTGGCTCAAGAGGTTGAGGAAGCGGTGCGAACTTCAGGTGCTGCAGAAATCCCTGCCCACCAGGTTGGCCTGGCCATTCTCGAGCCGCTATCGCGCTTGGACGAAGTCGCTTACTTGCGTTTCGCTAGCGTTTATCACAATTTCCAGTCGCTCACGGATTTCGAAACCGCAATCGCGAAGCTGCGAGATCGTCGCGACAAGACCCCGCAGGGCAAGCAGCGTCCGCTGACCGCTGAGTAGCAGTCGGTGCTTGCGCGGTAGGCAGATATTATTGAGGCCGGGCTTCGAACCAGTGGTCCGAATCCCGGCCTTTTTGCTTGCCGAAAACCGAGTATTGGGTCTGCTACGGGAGGGTGAGGATCTCGGCGCCATCGTTGGTGACCAGCAGGGTGTGCTCGAACTGTGCCGTGCGCTTCTTGTCGCGGGTAGTCACTGTCCAGTCATCGGCCCACATGTCCCACTCAATGGTGCCCAAGGTAAGCATGGGCTCAATGGTGAAGACCATGCCCGGCTCGATCAAGGTATCGTAAGCCGGCGCCGCATCGTAGTGCGGAATGATCAGTCCGGTATGAAAAGCTTCGCCTACGCCGTGGCCGGTGAAATCGCGGACCACGCCATAACCAAAACGCTTGGCGTAGCTTTCAATAATTCGCCCGATGACGTTGATCTCGCGCCCTGGCATCACTGCCTTGATCGCACGCTTCAACGACATTTCGGTGCGTTCCACCAAGAGCCGAGATTCTTCATCAACGTCGCCCACGAGGAACGTTGCGTTGTTATCTCCGTGCACCCCGCCGATGTACGCGGTGATGTCGATATTGATGATGTCGCCATCTTGAAGCACAGTGCTGTCCGGGATGCCGTGGCAGATGACTTCGTTGAGCGAAGAGCACAGCGACTTCGGAAATTCCCGATAGCCAAGAGTGGATGGGTATGCGTTGTGATCCATCAAGAACTCGTGTCCCAGACGATCAAGGGCATCGGTAGTCACGCCTGGCTGGCAGGCTTTGCCCACTTCGGCCAGCGCTTGGGCCGCGATACGCGAGGCAATGCGGATTCGTTCGATAACTTCGGGACTTTTAACTTCCGAGGCAGTGCTTTTTGCCGGAGCTTTCTTGCCCACATATTCGGGTCGCTCAATATGAGCTGGGACGAAGAGCTCCGGTGAGATCGTGCCAGGTGTCAGGGTTCCAAGTGGAGCAGTTGCAACAGTAGCCATATAAACATTCTAACTACGGGGCAAGGTCAACATCGTCTTTCTGAAGCCACCGATATGCGTGAGATTGAGCTAGCGTGGAATCATCAACACCAAACGAACCAAGGAGCTGACCGTGAGCGAGACTGCCACACCCGGTGAAGGTAAATATTGGTACAACGTATCGACGGGCGGCATTGAGAAGGGACCACAGTCCGACTGGACTCAACTTCTCGGCCCCTACGATACCGAGGACGAGGCACGCAATGCGATGTCCAAGGTGCAGGCCCGCAATGAGGCCTGGGATGCTGAAGACGAAGAAGAGGAATAACGAAATGAACCTGGGTGCAAGGAATTTGATTCCTTGCACTCAGGTTCATTTTAAAGCTGTGGAGTTTGCTATTCCTTGAATTCGTACTCGGCCGAGGGGAATGCACCGCTTACGACATCCTGATGGTATTCGCTCACTGCCGCGGAAATCACCGAACGCAGATCCGCGTATTTTCTCACGAATCGCGGCGTGCGGTGAGCGCCCAATCCGAGGAGGTCCTGCCAGACCAGAACCTGACCGGTAGTAGCATTTCCTGCGCCGATGCCAATGGTAGGCACCCGCAACGCCGCGTCGACCTTGGCCGCGACGGGGCTTGGCACCATTTCCATGAGGATCGTAAAGGCCCCGGCGCGCTCCAGCGCTTGGGCGTCCGCGATCATCTCCTCGGCAGCGTCTCCGCGTCCCTGGACTCGATAGCCTCCCAAAGCATGTTCGGATTGCGGGGTGAAACCGATATGCCCGATGACAGGAACGCCGGCGAGAACCATGGCTTGCACATGTTCGGCGAACTGATGGCCACCTTCGATCTTCACTGCTTGAGCGCCACCCTCCTTCATGAGCCGAACCGCGGTGGCTACCGCTTGCTGAGGGGATTGCTCGTAGGAACCAAAAGGCAGATCGGCTACGACTAGAGCGCGCTTGGTTCCATTGGCAACAGCCTTGATGAAGACGATCATTTCGTCCACGGTAATAGGCAAGGTCGAGTCGTAGCCAATGACGGTGTTGGCCGCTGAGTCACCTACGAGAAGCAGCTCGATGCCTGCTTGGTCGAAGATTTCAGCCATCATGACGTCATATGCGGTTAACATGGCAAATTTTTCGCCACGCTCTTTTGCCTGCTGTAAATGGTGAACCCGAATGCGGGAAGGGCCTTTGTCAGGGTCAGAAAGATAAGGTTGCGGCATAGAAAAACCTTATCGCACTTGGGCCCAGCGGTGCGTGGGCGAGAATGAGACCCAAAACGTATAGTCTTGCATCAGGTTGTTTAACTCCCGGCTGTGATCAGTGCGGGATTCAAAGATTTTGAGGCGGTGAATTATGGATCGTCAGCAGGAATTCGTGCTGCGCACCATTGAAGAACGTGACGTTCGGTTCGTGCGTATGTGGTTTACCGACGTGGTCGGTTCCTTGAAGTCTGTTGCATTGGCCCCGGCCGAAGTTGAAGACGCCTTCGAAGAGGGCCTAGGCTTTGACGGCTCGTCGATCGACGGACTGTCGCGCATTTCCGAATCGGATATGCTCCTACAGCCAGATCCGGCGACCTTCCAGATTTTGCCGTGGCGCGGTGAAGTCGAACCCACCAGCCGCATGTTCTGCGACATCCTCACCCCCGAAGGCCAGCCTTCGAACGCGGACCCCCGACAGGTGCTTAAGCGTCAGCTGACCGAAGCGGCCGACATGGGATTCACCTGCTACACGCACCCGGAAATCGAGTTCTATCTGCTGGAGAACAGCAAGCTCGATGCGCAAGGTCGCCCGCAGCCAATAGACAACGGCGGCTACTTCGACCACGTGCCCGACGGCGTGGGCCAGGATTTCCGTCGTGCCTCGGTGACCACCTTGGAAGCATTGGGAATTTCGGTCGAATTCTCGCACCACGAGACCGGGCCAGGGCAGAACGAAATCGATCTTCGCTATGCAGATGCACTGCAGACCGCTGACAACATCATGACCTTCCGTACGGTCATCAAGGAAATGGCCATGCAGAAGGGCATTCATGCCACCTTCATGCCCAAGCCATTTGCTGACCAGCCGGGTAGCGGGATGCACACTCACTTCTCGTTGTTCGAGGGCGACGCCAACGCATTTTTCGAGGCTGGCCGCGAGTACCAGCTCTCTGACGTGGCTCGTTCCTTCATTGCCGGTGTTTTGCACCATGCCCCCGAGATGACCGCGATCACCAACCAGTACGTGAACTCCTACAAGCGTCTCTGGGGTGGTGGTGAAGCTCCAAGCTACCGCTCGTGGGGACACAACAACCGTTCTGCATTGGTCCGTGTGCCGCTGTACAAGCCAGGCAAGGGCCAAAGCGCCCGCGTGGAATACCGTGGCATCGATTCTGCCGCGAACCCTTATCTGGCCTATGCAACCCTGCTTGGGGCCGGGCTGAAGGGCATCCGTGAAGGATACGAGCTCGAAGAGCCAACTGAGGATGATGTGTGGGCATTGTCCACGGCAGAACGACGCGCCTCGGGCCATGTTCCGCTGCCTGGCACGTTGCATGACGCGCTGAAGGCAATGGAAGAATCCGAGTTCATGGCAGAGGTTCTTGGTGAGCAGGTATTCAACTCCTTCCTGGCAAATAAGCGTGCCGAATGGGAAGAGTACCGTCAGGTCATCACCCCATATGAGCTCAACAAATATCTGGGAATCCTCTAAGGAGTACGCCACGTCCACGACGTGGTGGCAAGTGGGAGACACACGAAGAATATGGCAGAAGTATCCTCACGGGCATTAATCAACGCTGGCTTCAGTGATACCGAACGCGCCAAGAAGTTCCTTGAAGCAGACGAACTGGCGGATATTGATTCGGGTCTCATCGTGAGGATGATGGCGCACGCGCCAGATCCTGACCAAGCGCTCCTGCTGGCTCTTAGGCTTGTGGATCGTCATCCCGAGGCTGCGAAGATTTTTCGGGAGCCGGATTCCTGCTTGGCTTTGGTGCGACTACTCGGCGGCTCCTCGGCCTTGGGAGAGTTCCTGATCCGCTGTCCTGAGGCTTTAGCCGTGGTCAGCCAGGCACCGAGCAAAAGCTTTCAGCAGGTCGGTCTCGAAACCCTGCGTGGCGCTATGCTGGATTCGGTCGGGGCAACGCTTACTTCCAACGAGCACTGGATTTCTTCGTGCACTGGGGCCGAAGCGCGCCAGAAATTACGTGCTAGTTACCGCAAAGCCCTGTTGTCCTTGGCGCATCGGGACCTTGGAGCCGCGGACCCGCAGGAAATTCTTCCGTTCGTTGCCGCGGAACTTGCAGACATGGCAGGTGCGGTGCTCGAAGGCGCGCTGGCCATCGCGCGCGCCGAAGCCTCCGAGCAATACACCCCAGAGGACGTGGATAGCGTCAAGCTTTCCATCATTGGCATGGGTAAATGCGGTGCTCGGGAATTGAACTACATTTCAGACGTAGACGTGATTTATGTGCACGGCAGCACTCCGAACCTGGATGAAGACCTCGCATCGGCAATTGCCACCGTTCTATGTGGCAATACCGCTCGTGCAATTATGGTCCCCGGCCCCGAACCGATGCTCTGGGAAGTCGACGCGAATTTACGTCCCGAAGGCAAAGACGGTGCCCTGACTCGGACTTTGTCCTCGCACGAGGCCTATTACAACCGGTGGGCACATTCTTGGGAATTCCAAGCGTTGCTCAAGGCACGAGCCATTGCAGGTGACTCGGACCTCGGACATTCCTATGAGCGGATGATCTCCCCGATGATCTGGTCCAGCTCGGAGCGCGAAGGTTTCGTTGAATCCGTTCAGGCCATGCGCCGGCGGGTGAGTGACCATATCGCTAAAGAAGAAGTTCCTTGGCAAATCAAGCTGGGACCCGGCGGGCTGCGTGATGTGGAATTCACCGTGCAGCTTTTGCAATTGGTCCATGGTCGAGTGGATCCCGAGATTCAGGTGCCAACTACTACGCTGGCGATCCGGGCGATGAGCGAAATCGGGTACATTAGCCGCGAAGACGCGAGAAACTTTGACGAGTCCTACCGTTATCTGCGCCTGCTGGAACACCGAATCCAGCTTAGCCAGTTGCGCCGCACGCACCTGATGCCACGGGTTGAGGGTGCACAACGAGTACTGGCCCGGGCGGTGCGTGGAGCCGGCGACCTGCAGGTCGCGAACCCAGAAAAGCTGTTGCGCCGGTGGAATGAGACCAAACGGCTGGTGCGGTCACTGCACGAACGCATCTTCTATCGGCCGCTGCTGGTCACCAGCTCGAATCTCTCCGCGGACCAGGTGCGTTTGACCCCAGAGTCGGCTCAGGCTCGTTTGCGCGCACTGGGTTATCTGGATCCAAAGGCTGCTATGCGCCACATCGAAGCGCTGACCGGGGGAGTCTCGCGCCGTTCCTCATTGCAGCGGCAACTACTGCCGGTGCTTTTGGACTGGTTCGCGCGAGGGGTGGACCCAGATGCCGGTCTGCTGGGATTCCGCAGGCTCAGCGAGGCCTTAGGGAAGTCTCCTTGGTTCTTGGGCATGTTGCGAGATACCAATGCCGCGGCCGAGCGGTTGAGCCACCTGCTGTCGAACACCCGGTTCTTGACCGATTTGCTGGCCAATGAGCCAGCAGCAGCCGCATGGCTGGGTTCCAACACGGCGCTGGTACCGCAGACCTACCAGAGCTTGCAGCAGCAGAACGCCTCCATCATCCAACGAACCAAACAACCAGAGGCAGCAATCCGGCAAATCCGTTTGGTGCGTCGTCGGGAGTTCTTGCGTGTTGCTCTGGCGGATGGGGCAGGCCTATTAAATGTCTCGCAGGTCGGCGAGGCGTTGTCGAATATCGATGGCAACATGGTCGATGGGATTTTGAAGATTCTGCTCACTGCAGATCAGCTGAAGCATGGACGGCATGCGATCATCACCGTCATCGCCATGGGAAGGCAGGGTGGAGAGGAGATCGGCTACGGCTCGGATGCCGACGTGCTCTTCGTGCAGCGTCCCGTTGAAGGCGCCACTGCCCAGCAATCTCAAGAACAGGCCCTGCGCGTGGTGACCGAGTTGATTTCTTGGAGCAATAAGCCGCTGAAGCCCGCCATTCCGGCCGAAGTGAAACTAAAGGTTGATTCCGATCTTCGCCCTGAAGGGCGCGCCGGGATGCTGGTTCGCTCGCTTGACGCCTATGCCCAGTATTACGAGCGTTGGGTGGAAGTCTGGGAACGCCAAGCCCTGCAACGTGCTCGCCCATTTGCTGGCGACACGCAACTGGCGGCGGACTTCATCCAGCTGATCGAACCCGTACGTTACGGCAAGGGCCTCGACGAGGCCGAGATGAAGGATATTCGCAAGATCAAGGCTCGTGTAGAGTCCGAACGACTGCCACGAGGCGCCGATCCAAACCGTCATCTGAAACTTGGCAGGGGCTCCTTATCCGACATTGAATGGCTAGTACAGTTTTACCAGCTGCGCTATGCGTGGAAACATCCGTCGTTGCGTACACCTGCCACGCGCAAGGCCTTGGATGCCATGGCCGGATTGGAGCTCATTAGCGAAGAAGAAGCCGAGCTCTTGGACTTCACCTGGTCCTTGGCTACGCGGATTCGAAGCGCGGAAATCATTACCTCCGGCCGTTCTAGCGATGTGCTACCACGCTCGGCCAGGGATATGGAGGCTGTGGCGCGCTGGTGTGGCTACGAGGCCAATCAAGGCCCGGCGTTGGAAGAAGACTACCTACGTGCCACCCGGCATTCACGCGCAATCTTTGAACAGCTCTTCTACGGTTTCGAAGACTAATGGTGCGTGAAAACGTGCCCATTCCCACATCCTTAACGACTCCAGGAAACCAGATCTGGGAAGCCAGTGGTTTTGGCTATCGACGCTGGGAGAAGACGGTGCGGATCGGTTCGGGGGAGCGGCATTGGCGTTGGGCCTCCGAGCAGGTGCTGCGCTGGGGGATCAAAACCCGCAGCGGTTTTAGCGTAATCCCGGCGGCGCCGGTCGCCGTCGGACAGCGCCCGATCATAAAGGTCAAAGTCCCAGGGATCAAGATCCTTGAACCCGTGGAAGTGATCTTCGTTGTTGTGGCACCTGATCGCGTGGGCTTCGCTTATCGGACCTTAGCGGGGCACCCGGTCAGTGGTGAAGAGTGCTTTGTCATCGAGCAACGTGCCGGCGGCAACTTCCTCACGATCAGGTCATTGACTAAACCCTCCGACATTCAGCCCTGGCGGGTGTTGTTTCCCCTGCTCAGAGTTGTTCAAGTGTTCGCTCGTCGCCGATACTTCAAAGCGCTCGTCAAACCCGGCATCTCTCGGGTTGGCGGCAATAGATATTCCAGCTCTACCAATAGCCAGTGAACCTCCTTAGACTGGCATTTGGATCGCCGTTGGATGCAGCATCCAACAAATGACGCATTTAAGGTGAGCAGGAAGCGGTGCAGCTATGGAAAAGCGATTTTTCGACGAGGCTATCGCCATGTCACGTCATGGCATGCAGGCTAACCAAGGGGGACCTTTTGGAGCGGTGGTCGTTCTCAACGGTGAGGTGATTGCAACGGGCAATAATATGGTGCTCGGGTCGAACGATCCGACGGCGCATGCCGAAGTGATTGCCATCCGCAATGCCGGGACGAAGCTTGGCAGCTTCGATCTGTCGGCCTGTGAGCTCTACACCAGTTGCGAACCCTGCCCCATGTGTCTTGGGGCCATTTACTGGTCACGGTTTAAACATGTGTACTACGCGAACACCCGTCAGGATGCCGCTCGTATCGGATTTGATGACGAGCTCATTTACACGGAGCTGGATAAACCAATGGGTCAGAGATTGATCCCGTTCACTCATGTTCCCTCGGATGAGGCAGCATCGGTCTTCGCCGATTGGGCTGCCAAAGAAGATAAGACTCGTTACTAGTGCAGAACGTAGGGCACCAGACTGGCATCGATATCGGGCCACGCCAGGTGAATTCGTTCGGTGGGGGCAAGCGCCTTGGTCAGCAGCGCGTCGGCCAGGACGATGCCTTGTGGTGAGACTTCAAGGATAGACAGCGGGCTGTGTTTATCTGGTGGGGCATCGCGAAGCATCCATGGGTTCATGAGTTCGCTAAGGCCACGTGCCGCTAGCAACTCTTCGCCTTGGAAAAAGTCGCACGAATCCAGCACAGGGTGGCCCAAAACGGTTCTCGGGCAGACCCGATCGTAGGACGGAACAAGCGGTTCTAGGTATCCTACGGTTTCTCCATCGGCGCGTTTGACGGGGAGCCAAGTCGAAATGTCCATGAGCCAAGGCTAGTCCCAATCTGCGCTCTCCGCTATTGAAATGTTATGGCAATGACGAAACGAAAAAACCTGTCCCGCGGGCCAAAAGGTCCGCGAGACAGGTTTCGAATTCTTAGCAGTTCCGTAGAACCGTTACGGAATTAGCAGCCGTAGTAGAGCTCGAACTCATATGGGTTCGGGCGCAGGCTTAGAGGCTTGATTTCGTATTCACGCTTGTACTCGACCCAGGTGCGGATCAGGTCCTCGGTGAACACTCCACCTTCGAGCAAGAACTCGTAGTCGGCTTCCAATGCCTTCAGAGCCTCTTCTAGGCTTTCTGGAGCGCGCTGGATGTCCTTGGCTTCCTCGGCAGGAAGCTCGTAGAGGTCCTTGTCGATTGGGTCCGTAGGCTCGATACGGTTCTTGATGCCATCCAGGCCAGCCATCAGCTGAGCCGCGAAGGCCAGGTAAGGGTTCGAGGAAGCATCCGGTGCACGGAACTCGATGCGCTTTGCCTTGGGATTCGAGCCGGTGATTGGGATACGGATACCTGCGGAGCGGTTGCCCTGCGAGTAAACCATGTTGACCGGTGCTTCATAGCCCTTGACCAGGCGACGGTAGGAATTGACGGTCGGGTTGGTGAACGCCAATACGGCAGAAGCGTGCTTCAGCAGACCACCGATGTACCAACGAGCGGTATCCGACAAGCCGGCGTAGCCCTTTTCATCGTAGAACAGCGGATCGCCGTTGGCCCACAGCGACTGGTGCACGTGCATACCCGAGCCGTTATCGCCAAAGACCGGCTTTGGCATGAAGGTAGCGGATTTGCCCCAAGCATCGGCAACGTTCTTCACGACGTACTTGAAGAGCATCAGTTCGTCGGCTGCGTGAACCATGGTGTTGAACTTGTAGTTGATTTCGGCCTGTCCGGCGGCGCCCACCTCGTGGTGGCTGCGTTCAACTTCAAGGCCGACGTTGTCCAGTTCGACGCAGATGGCGTCACGCAGGTCGGCTTGCTTGTCGGTAGGCGACACTGGGAAGTAGCCACCCTTGTAAGGGGTCTTGTAACCCTGATTGCCGCCCTCTTCCTTACGGCCGGTGTTCCAAGGCGCTTCGTCCGAGTCGACCTTGTAGAAGGCACCCTGTGGGGTGGACTCGTAGCGGACGTCTTCGAAGATGAAGAATTCCGCTTCTGGGGCGAAGAATGCAGTGTCGGCGATGCCGGTTGACTCCAGGTAAGCTTCGGCACGCTCGGCTACGCCACGCGGATCGCGGTGGTAAGGCTCACCGGTGCGTGGGTTGATGATCGAGAAGTTGAACGCCAGTGTCTTTTCGATACGGAAAGGATCGACGAAACCGGTGGTGACATCAGGGATCAGTTGCATGTCGGAATCAGAGATGCCAGCGAAACCGCGAATGGATGAACCATCGAAGAGCTGGCCGTTGACGAAGAAGTCTGCATCCACGGACTTCGCCGGAACGTTGAAGTGCTGCTGGACGCCTGGTAGATCGGTGAAGCGGATGTCAACGAATTTGATGTCCTCTTCGGCAATATATGCCAAGACTTCTTCTGGGCTGGTAAACATGTGCAGGTGACTCCCTGTTGAGTTATTGGTTTGGTAAACGGAACGATCATACGAATTGATCTGATCAGTTCTCTTGCTTACCAAGTAATCCTACCTAGAATCCGTTTCTGAATGGTGTCTCGATTGTTTCGACTACGTTACAAAGCGGAAGTTCGGGCGCGTCGTGCCGGGTCAGAGGGGTCATTGTGATGCGTAACAAACTGATGAGATTCACACAGATCGCCCCGATACACTGGTTATGTGGAACGTAAAGACTTTAGCTCGTGGCTTGAAGGCCCCCCGCAATTAAACTCGCAAGAATGGCCGGGCCAGCGCTTGGGGCGCCCGGAAAAAGGGCCAGGTTCGATCGCCCGGTTCCCGCGCCGGCTCGGCGCCCTATGCGTGGACTGGGCACTATCCATGCTGCTGAGTTGGTGGCTGTTTAATCTGAATGACCTAGCCACTCTTGCGTTGTTCTGTGTCGGCCAAATGATTGCAGTTGGCTTCACCGGTCACAGCATCGGGCATCGGACCTTTGGGCTGCAAGTTCAATCCATGGATGGAACTGCGATCAAGCCGCTCACCGGTGTCATCCGTTCGGTGCTGCTGTGCTTGGTGATTCCCGTTCTGTTCTCGGATGCCGACCAGCGTGGCTTCCATGACCGGGCAGGAAAAAGCGTGTTGGTGAACATCAGGTAGCAAGCGTTCGAGAATTTAGGTATAAAAAAACCGCACTAGCGAACTAGTGCGGTTTTCTAGCCTCTTAGCGAGCCCGGCGGTTAGGGCGTGCTCGATTTGGATCGATGCCCTTGGGAATCGGCAGGCGGTTTGCGGTAAGCGTGGTTAGTCGCTTGTCCACTGCGCTGATCTCCAGCTTGGTGATCGCCTTCGGAAGCTTCTTCATCTTCTTACTGACATCTACCAGATCGGTCTGGTCCTCGTCCTGGCCGGCGTTGATCACGTGGATCGGAACGTTCGGCAGAACGCGAGCAATACGCTTGCGCTCGGACGCCACCAGATCACGCACGCGGCTTGTTGGGCCTTCGGTGACCAGAACAACGCCTGGACGGCCAACCGCCAAGAACACCAGATCCTGGTGGCGGTTGAACGCAACTGGCTCATCTTTCAAAATCCAGCCGCGACGCAGCACGCTCATCGCCGCGCCCGCTGCGCCTGGTCGGCCCTCAAGCTGCGCGAACGCAGCTTTCTCGGCTCGACGGGACATGATGAACAGGGCAGCAAGCAAGCCAAGCGGGATCGCGATAATCAGCAGCGTGATCCAGTTCTGGATCAGGATACCGATGATCAGTCCAACGGCGACGACGCCCAGGAATGCCAAGATCATCCACCAAACGACCATAGGATCGTTGCGGCGGGTCATCTGGAAGACCTGCACCATTTGTTTTAGGCGCCCGGGCTCTTTGTTTTGTTTTTCAGCTTTTGGTTTACGCGAAAACAGGCCACGCTTCTGTTGCGCGGCCGCATCGTTATCGGAGTTTTTGGCCATAGTGCTTCAATTCTACGCGATCTGACTGGCTAATTTATCTTCGGAGGAATTCCGGGCGAAACCTAACGTTTCACACGGAGCGCCGCACAACAAGAATTCGGATCCAACCACCGTATTTTACGGCTATTGGATCCGAACGCTTGTATATATCGTTGGGCTTAGCGGTTTAGCAGCGAAGCAGCTTCCTGACGGGTGGTACCCGAGGATTCGATGTGGGAGAGGGGCTCCGGGATCTCGCGTCCCTTTTTGCGCATCGCACCAGCCCAGAGCCGTCCTGCTCGGTACGAGGAACGTACCAATGGGCCGGACATGACACCGGCGAAACCTAGCTCCTCGGCTTCTTGCTGCAGTTCCAAGAATTCCTGTGGCTTCACCCAGCGATCAACCGGAAGGTGACGTTCGGTTGGACGCAGGTACTGAGTGATCGTCAGCAGATCGCAGCCGGCCTCATGTAGGTCACGCATGGCTTCGGAAATTTCCTCACGAGTTTCGCCCATTCCCAAGATCAGGTTCGACTTGGTGATTAGGCCACGGTTGCGACCGTGGGTGATGACATCCATGGAGCGTTCGTAGCGGAAAGCCGGACGGATGCGCTTGAAAATGCGTGGGACGGTTTCCACATTGTGCGCGTAGACCTCAGGGTTCGAATCGCAAATGGCGTCGAGGTTATCGGGCTTTCCGGAGAAGTCAGGGATGAGCAACTCGACACCGGTGGTCGGGTTCATTTTATGGATCTGGCGTACCGTCTCTGCGTAGAGCCAGACACCTTCATCCTCGAGGTCATCGCGGGCCACGCCGGTGACGGTTGCGTAACGCAAATCCATCTTCTTCACGCTCATGGCTACCTTGAACGGCTCTGAGCGATCCAGCGCAGCAGGCTTTCCGGTGTCAATCTGGCAGAAGTCGCAACGACGGGTGCATTCGGAACCGCCGATTAGGAAAGATGCTTCGCGATCTTCCCAGCATTCGAAAATATTTGGGCAGCCAGCTTCTTCACATACCGTGTGGAGCCCTTCGGACTGCACCAAGTTTTTCAGACCCACATATTCGGGACCGATCTTGAGTTCGGCTCGTATCCATTCGGGCTTTCGCTCAACTGGGGTCTGGGAGTTGCGCTTTTCGACGCGCAGCATTCGACGGCCTTCAGGTTCAACGCTCATTTGAGGTCCTTCTACGTTAGTAATTTTTTGCTTAGACGACTTGCGGCGAGAGGAGACGATCAAGTTCCTCTTGCACCCGCTCAACGACATCGTTGGGGGAGATCGTCTGGCCTAGTTCTTGGGTGATCGTGGTTACGCCGGCATCGGTGATTCCGCAGGGGATGATCTGATCGTATGCGGAAAGGTCGTTTGAGCAATTGAGTGCAAAGCCGTGCATGGTGACGCCACGGTTAATGCGAATGCCAATAGCCGCGATCTTTCGATCTTCTTCACCGTCTTTACCGGGGACCCAAACGCCTGAACGTCCCTTCACCTGAACGGTGGGGATGCCCATTTCATCGATCACGTTAATCAACGCTTCTTCGAGGGTCTCCACGTATAAACGGATCGCACTGATCTTCTTCAGCTTCACGATTGGATAGCCGATGAGCTGTCCGGGTCCGTGCCAGGTCAGCTTCCCTCCACGGTCAACGTCAACAACGGGGGTTCCATCTAGGGGTAAGTCTTCAGGTTCGGTCCTCTTGCCGGCGGTATAAACCGCTTCATGTTCAAGAAATAGGACTCGTGGGGTTTGTTCATCGGCCGCTACAGCATCGTGCAAAATTTGCTGGTAATCCCACGCTTGCATATATGGAATTAGCTCCGTGCCGAGTCCGACTCGTTCGAATTCGATCGCCATAGTGGTTACCATACGCCTTTTGCGACAAGCGCCGCTAATTGGCTGAAATGCGCTGAGCTGTGGATAACGGCGGCAAGAAACTGTTCTTTGCGTTAGAACTGAAACATGAGTGATTCAAACAATTTGTTGGCCTGGCCAACTTGCACCGGGTATGTGACGGTTCGTCCATTAACGGCCAAGTCACCACGCAAAGTTTGGTTAATGCGTCGTGACTCAGATCAGAGTTACATGGTGCTGAAGCTTTCCTCGAATGCCGAAAGTATCTGTTCGCTACGTCAGAAACAGGTCGAATCTGCAAGGAAATATGTCATCGATTTTTACGGCACACTCTCGACACAGTTGGGCGAGGGGATCCTGATGGAGTACTGTCCCGGCGGTAGCTTGGCTCAACTTCTCGAAGAACGATCTGCATTTTCACTCGGCGAATGCATCACGGCCTTGGCACCGATAGCTCAAACGTTGGCGGTCCTTCACTCCAGCGGGCAAATTCACGGTGATGTCTCCGCCAGCAATGTACTGTTGACAGCCGATGGCATGCCGAAACTAGGGGATTTTCAAGAGGCCCGAACCGGTATTGACCAGACTCCTGGTTCGGGCACTCCTGGTTTTATGGCGCCTGAGGTTTCAGCGTGCGAGCCCGAGGGGCGCCTGGGCGAACAGGACGTTTACTCCCTCGGCGCGTGCCTCTGGTTCTTGCTTGAGGGTACGGCTCCTCCTGAGCCGAATATGCGTCCCCCTGTCACAGTCATTTTCCCAGCGGTGCCCATCCTGATTCATGAACTGTTGCTTGATTCCTTGCATCAAGATCCACTGCAGAGACCGACGGCGGAGCAATTCGCACGGACGCTCTTCGCCGCAGCGCAGGCCGAGCCAATCAACTGGGAACAGTGCACTCCGGTCGACTCGACTCATCTCATGGCCACAATTCATCCGGGTGATTCGTCCAACCGACTTCGGCGCAAACGGCCGGTAGAACGGAAAGTTCAGAAGATCCAAAATGATGGCGGCACACCTGTGTGGCGAATGCATGATTTACGTCGTACCCCAGGACGCGCCAAGGTATATCTTGCCGTTGTTGGTGGGGTGGCACTCATCGGCGCAAGCTTTCTCGGCGTGAATCTTATGGGAGAGCACGCCCAATCAGAGAAGAAAGCCCTATCGCAAGCACAGGAGCAGCCTGAGCCATGCCGTATCCAAGACGGCGCCGTAGTTCCTGCCTGTGCATTCTCTGCTGAGACGGTGATTGCCAGTTTCATCAAGCTCTCACACGAACGCGATGTGGCCCTAGATACCGAAAATTCCAAAGCCCTGTCAGCGATTTATCCACCCGCCTCCGAACAACTCCAAAGGGATCGGCAGACGCTTGAACGCTTGGACTCACTCGAATTGAAAATCAACGGACTTTCCACTCGGTTGGAAGACATCTCGGTAACTGCCCGAGCGCGACCAGACACCGTGATACTCAGCGCTACGTCCACTCAGGAAGCCTACGACTACGTCGATTCAGAGAACAGCGTGATCCATCAGGTTGCCCGTGGCACGAGAGAACATATCGAAGTGGAGCTGAAACTCATTGAGGGTAAATGGAAAATCGGAAAAGTAATCAGCCGTTCGGCATGACAAAGGCGAGGTAACCCGGACTGCATTCGGGTTACCTCGCCTTTGCCTAGAGGTACGAGACTCGCTTGTACCTTAGACCCAGAGAGTGGCGATCGCGATATTGATCAATGCCAGACCGCCGGTAGCGTGCGCAATTCCGGTCGAAACCTCTTCTCCAGCCTTGACCTTCTTACGGCCAATAAATGCCACGACGAGGATGCCGATTGCGATGACTACCTTGATGCCGATCTTCATGTGGTTCACGTCGCCGTCGCCCGCTTCAGCCATGCCAACGAGGGCCAATCCGGTAATTAGCTGAGCAATCGCGCCGTACCACTGCCAGACATTTACGGTAGGAGTCTTGAAGTTAGCTAGCCAGCCACCGAAGATCGCTGCCGCACCGAGAATATGCAAGAAAATGAGGATAAGAGTAAGGAAGTCCATGTCTCTAGCCTAATTGATTTTCGACGAATTGTAGAAACGGCAATCGCCCCTCCCGAATGAACGGGAGGGGCGATTGCTTTGCCCTACTGGGGAAAGTCCTTTGAGGACTTTACAGACCCAGGTCGCCTTCGAAGGCGCCACCCTCAAGGCGAGCCTTGAGAGTCTGCAGGAAACGACCTGCGTCGGCGCCGTCAACCAAGCGGTGATCGTAAGTCAGGCACAGGTACATCATGTGACGGATGGCGATCGAATCGTTGCCATCGGCGTCGGTGATGACCATTGGGCGCTTCACGATCGCACCGGTACCAAGAATTGCTACCTGTGGCTGGTTGATGATCGGAGTATCGAACAAGGCGCCGACCGAACCAATGTTGGTGATCGAGAAGGTGCCACCGGAAAGCTCATCCGGACCAATCTTGTTGGTGCGGGTGCGCTCTGCGACGTCAGCAATACGGGAAGCCATGCCAGCCAAGTTGAGATCGCCAGCATTGGACACAACAGGAACCAGCAGGCCCTTGTCGGTGTCGACCGCAAACGCCAGGTGCTCGGCGTTGTGGTAGGTGATCTGCTGAGTCTCTTCGTTGTACTCGGCGTTCAGCTTCGGGTGGGCCTTCAGGGCTTCGGCTACTGCCTTGGCGATGAATGGCAGGTAGGTCAGGTTGACGCCATTGACTGCCTTGAAATTATTCTTGGCAGAGGCACGCAGCTTGACCACGCGGGTCATGTCAATCTCGTGAACCTGAGTCAGCTGGGTGGAGACCTCAAGGGACTCACGCATGCGACGGGCGATAACCTGACGGATACGTGGAGCCTTCTCGGAGGTACCGCGCAACGAGGATGCTTCAACGACCGGGGCAGCTGGTTTCGCTGCAGCGGGAGCTGCAGCAGGTGCTGCTGCGGCTTCCTTGGCAGCTACTGCGTCAAGAACGTCCTGTTTGCGGATACGTCCGCCAACGCCGGTGCCCTTGACCGATGCGATGTCGATTTCGTGCTGGTTAGCCAATCGACGCACCAGTGGGGTCACATATCCAGCGTCGCTGTTGTTGTCGGCAGCAGGAGCAGCAGGAGCAGCAGGAGCGGCAGGAGCTTCTGCCTTTACTGCCGGAGCTGGAGCGGCCGGAGCCTCTTCCTTGGCTGCCGGAGCTGGAGCTGGAGCGGCTGGAGCTTCTTCCTTAGCTGCTGGTGCAGCAGGTGCTTCTTCCTTGGCTGCTGGTGCAGCGCCTGCAGCACCGATCACAGCAAGAACGGCACCAACTTCGGCGGTGTCGTCTTCAGCAACACGGATTTCCAGCAAGGTGCCGGCAACAGGCGAAGGAACTTCGGTATCTACCTTGTCGGTGGAAACCTCGAGCAGTGGCTCGTCGACGGCGACTTCTTCGCCAACTTCCTTCAGCCAGCGGGTGACGGTACCTTCGGTGACCGATTCGCCTAGAGCTGGGAGAGTGACCTCGGTGCCCGAAGCGGAGCCCGCTGCAGCAGGTGCGGCTTCAGGTGCTTCTTCGGCAGCTGGAGCAGCCGGAGCTTCCTCCTTGGCCACAGGTGCCTCTTCAGCTGCGGGAGCTTCTTCAGCTGCAGGAGCCTCAGGCTCAGCAGCGCCGGAACCCGAGCCATCGCCGATGCGAACCAGAGGAGCGCCTACTTCGGCTTCCTCATCTTCGGCGACAAAAATCTCTTCGATTACGCCAGCGACAGGTGATGGAACCTCGGTGTCGACCTTATCGGTGGAAACTTCCACCAACGGCTCATCAACCTCTACGCGGTCGCCGACCTGTTTCAGCCAACGGGTTACCGTACCCTCGGTAACGCTTTCACCCAGTGCGGGCAGGTTTACGGTCTCAGACATCTTCCCGTATCTCCTCTTAAATAAAGCTTGAAGTGTGATTTGGGTGTGCAACTCAAAGCGGATGAACACCCAGAAATCGATGAATGGAGGCGTTGCCTCCGAGCTTAGTGCACCGGGCAGCACGTGTGTGAACGCGCTACCCGGTGACCTGCAGCATGATTAGCCGTGAAGTGGCTTGCCAGCCAAAGCCATTGCGGCTTCGCCTAGCGACTCGTTCTGCGTTGGGTGTGCATGGATGAGCTGTGCAACATCCTCTGGGTAGGCTTCCCAGTTCACGATCAGCTGTGCTTCACCGATCTGCTCACCAATGCGGCCGCCGATGCCGTGAACGCCCACGATTGGACCGTTCTTGACGCGTACCATCTTGATCAGGCCGGAGGTGCCCAGGATCGAGGACTTGCCGTTTCCAGCCAAGTTGTACTCGGTGGTTTCGATCTGGTCCTCGCCGAACTTCTCCTTGGCCTTAGGCTCGGAGTAACCAACTGAAGCGATTTCTGGCTCGCAGAAAGTTACCTTCGGGATGTTGATGTCTTCAACGATGGTTGGGTTCTGCCCGGCGATTTCCTCGGCTACGAAGATGCCGTGCTGGTAACCGCGGTGGGCCAACTGTACGCCTGGGACGACGTCGCCAATTGCGTAGATGTTGCCAACGCCAGTGTGCAGACGCTCGTTTGGAATGATAAAACCGCGATCCAGGGTGATGCCCTGCTCTTCGAAGCCCATGTTCTCGGTGACCGGGCCGCGACCCACTGCTACCAGAACGATTTCTGCCTCCAGGACCTTGCCGTCAGCCAGCGAGACCTTCACGCCGTTATCGTCCTGCTCGACCTTCTCGAAGAAGACGCCGGTGTTGAACTTGATGCCGCGCTTCTTGAACGAACGCTCAAGGGTCTTGATGATGGCTGGGTCTTCGTTAGGAACCAGTGAAGGCAAGCCTTCAACGATGGTGACCTCGACGCCGAAGGACTTCCAGACGGAAGCGAACTCGACACCGATAACGCCGCCACCGAGCACGATTGCGCTCTTTGGCATGTCAACCATGTTCAGTGCTTCGGTGCTGGTGAGCACGCGGCCACCGATTTCCAGACCGAAGGTCTTGGAAGTCGAACCGGTCGCAAGAACGATGTTCTTGCCCTTGTAAGGAACGCCGTCAACCTCGATGGTGTCCTTGGAGACCAGGCGACCGTTACCTTCGATAACGTTGACCTTCTTCATCTTCAGCAGACCCTGAAGACCCTTGTGCTTGCCGGCGACGATGCCGTCCTTGTACTTGCGTACTCCGCCGAGGTCAATTGACTCGAGGGTGGAGTTGATGCCGTACTTGGCACCTTCGCGAGCGTTTTCGGCGAGCTCTGCTGCGTGCAGGTAAGCCTTGGTAGGGATACAGCCGGTGTGCAGGCAAGTGCCGCCGACCTTTTCCTTCTCGATCAATCCAACGGTGAAGCCCAACTGGATGGCGCGTAAAGCGACCGAGTATCCAGCGGAACCACCGCCGAGGATGAGGACATCAAATTCTTGCGTTGCTGCCGAATCGGCCACGTGAACGCTCCCTCGTAATAGCTAAGTGAGGTCGGCCATGGCCGACCTGGAGATCGGGTGGTGAACTGGTCTAGTTCTCGCACGGGGCGCGAACTAATAATCCACCGGTGATGTTTCAAAACTTACTTTAGTACCGTCAAAGCACCAGAGTCATCTTGAGTTGGCTAAAAGTCGGCCATATCTCGTATTTTGGCACACATCCCAGTGCTTTGGGCAATGACATTGCCCGCACCGGGATGTGTCCAATAAGTCATTTCTAGCGGGTGCCCGACATCTTCTCGGCGTAGGCCACTAAGGTGCGAACCTGAGAACCTGTGCCGTTCTTCGGGGTGTAACCCCAAGGCGACCCCTCGTTAAAGGCAGGACCAGCAAAGTCGATGTGCGCCCAAGGAATTTTCTGGCCGTCAGTTTCGCCCACAAATTCTTCCAGGAAAACCGCAGCGGTCATCATTCCGCCCATGCGTTCGCCAATGTTTGCCAGATCCGCCACCTGAGAATCGATGCTCGGACGAAGCTCTTCGGGCAACGGCATAGCCCACGCGAGCTCGCCGACTGAATCTGAGGCGGCCACCAAATCGTCACGTACCTGCTCGTTGCCCATGATTCCAGCGGTGCGCAGACCCAATGCGAGCATCTGTGCTCCGGTCAATGTGGCAATGTCGATCACCACATCCGGATTCTCCTGGCTGGCTGCTACCAAACCGTCGGCCATGACCAAGCGTCCTTCGGCATCGGTGTTGAGTACTTCAACCGTCTTACCACCGAGCATGGTCAACACGTCGCCCGGACGGGTCGAAGCGCTGCCTGGCATGTTCTCGGCCAGGCATAGCCACGCGGTGACCTTCAGATCGAGGCCAAGCTCGGACACTGCAGCAATGGTATGGAAAACTGCAGCGGCACCTGACATATCCGACTTCATCGCGTGCATGCCGGAAGCTGGTTTGATCGAGATGCCACCGGTGTCAAAGGTGATGCCCTTGCCCACCAGCGCCAAATGCTTGGCGGCCTTGGCCGGGGAGTACTCAACCTTGACCATGCGTGGCTGACGTGCAGAACCGCCGCCTACGCCCATCAAGCCGCCGAAGCCTTCCTTGGTTAGTCGCTTCTCATCAAAGATGGTGACCTTCAGCGGCAAGGACTTGGAGAAGTCCTTTACTGCGGTGGCAAAGGTTTCAGGGTACAAGATATTGGCCGGGGTGTTGATCAGATCTCGAGTGCCGCGTACAGCACGGCCGATCACTGCGGCGCGCTTGAGCAGGGCAGGCAGATCCTTTGAGGTGGCGACAGCGGTAGCGATGAAGGCTTCGCCAAGAACTGGCTTGTCGCTCTTCTTCGAGCGGAAGTTCTCAAAGCGGTATGCGCCCAGAGCCACTCCTTCGGCTACGGCTGAAACTCGTTCCAAGGTGTCGGCCGGCAGGGCGAAGATCGCAGTCTTGGCGTTGGAAAGCTGGCGTGCTGCCGAGCCTGCGGCTCGACGCAACTTCTCATCGTTGAGTTCGGATAGATCTTTCACTCCCAAGCCGATGAACATGATCGTCTTGACCTTGATGCCTTCTGCAGCTGGAAGTACGGTTACTTCGTCTGCGGAACCGGCGACGTTCAGCGCGGTGAGCGACTGTTCCAGAGCGGAGGTGGTTTCTGCTGCGAGTGGCGAAGCTGCGATGGATACCTTGTCGCCGTTTTTCAGCACACCCAAAATGAGGGCGTCGGCGTTTTTACGTTTGATGTCTGCACCAATGGCGGTCAACGTGAGATCACTGGAGTTGATCACAAAATCATTCCTTCTATGCCTTTGTAGGGTCTAAGGACGGTTCAGCCCGCGGGAATAACCGGTGGATGGAGCCGGTGAGCTGAGTATTTCCTACACTCGATGTTAGCCGAGGTTTTAGTCTGGCGTGCGATACTTCACAGCGAGCGAAAGGCTGAACGGATAGGATAAGTTCTCGAGCTTTAAGTAACCGCCTCGGCTTAGCGGTACCGAAAACGATTGAGGTGTGAATGTCCAAGGATCCGTTGATGACTCTGGTCAGCACTAACTTGGACGATCCGAGTCTGCAGGGCCTGGGAATGTATGTTTCATTGCGTGGAGTATCTGACGCAGGCCATGCGCATGACTTGGTGAGCAACGAACTCTTCGGACATTTGAGTTCCGAACTCTATGCTCGTTTCGACGCCGATGAGCTTGTTGTTTACACCGCCCAGCGCCCAAGGGTCTCATTTCTCGGCGATCACTTTGCCGGCTATCAAGAGCCGCGCATCGAAATTTATCTGATGACCGATGCACTGGACCGGAAGTTCTGGTTCCTCACCGGAGTCGAGCCAGATTTGCGCTGGGAACGCACTATTGCCGAGTTGCTCAACTTTATCGACGCATTCAACGTGCAATTGGTGTCTGGCACCGTGTCGCTTCCGATGCCAGTTCCCCACACTCGCCCAGTGGGAGTGACCGCTCACGGAAACCGCAAAGATCTCACCGAGAACATCTCCACCTGGAGCCCTACCGCCGAAACCCCCTCTGGGCTGATGGCGCTCTTGGAGATCCGCCTGAATGATGCGGGTCGTGACGTCGTGGGCTACTCATTGCACACGCCGCACTATTTGGCTGAGTCCGAATATCCCGCCGTCGCAGTAGCCGCCTTAGAGCATGTGGGCGCCGCACTGAAGCTGGCGCTTCCCACGGAGAAGTTACGCGAAGCGGGCCGGTTGATCGAATCACAGCTGGCCGAACAGATCGAAGGCAACAACGAAGTCAAACAAATGGTGCTCGGTTTCGAAAAGCGTTTTGACGAGCACGCGCAAGAACACGAACGGCGCTCGCTGTTACTGGACGAAGACGAAAACATGCCCAATGCCGAGGAACTGGGGGCAAGCGTTGAGGACTTCCTAGCTACAATCGACAACAGCACCGACTGGCTGAACGCCAACAGGAACACCGGGGGAGCGGACTCTCCATCGGGTGACCCAGAGCAGTGATCCAGTCGCACCTGAACTCGACAAAATCTTGGCTTGTGGTTTGCGCCGGAATATTTACCTATATGGCAGCCGTGTCCCAACGAACAAGTTTTGGCGTGGCAGGTCTTCAAGCCACCGAACGGTTCGAAGCCACGGCGCAGATCTTGGCGTCATTTTCGGTGGTTCAACTAGTTGTCTACGCCGGCGCTCAAGTTCCCGTAGGCCTGTTGCTGGACAAGATTGGTCCGCGCATCATGATCATCGCTGGTTCGGTGTTGATGGCTATGGGACAAGCGTTCCTAGCTATTTCAACTAGCGTTCCCATGGGTTTGGGCGGAAGGATCCTAGTCGGTTCGGGCGATGCGATGGTGTTCGTCTCGGTACTTAAGCTGCTGCCATTGTGGTTCTCCGGTTCCCGAATCCCTGTATTGACACAACTGGTAGGTACTTTCGGGCAAGCCGGACAATTAGTCAGTCTTTTCCCTTTTCACCTGATCCTGGTGCAGTTTGGATGGACGCCGGCGTTTTCGGTCATGTCGGGTCTGGCATTAGCTAGCTTGCTAATCGCCATAACTTTGATTCGCAACGGTCCTGGCTGGGCGCATTTGAGCGAAGGCGCGCCGATGCGTACCCGGGATCGATTAACCACCGCCTGGCGGCAACCCGGTACCCGGCTTGGGTTTTGGACTCACTTTACGACCTCTTTCATGATCAACGTTTTCTTGTTGACCTGGGGATACCCCTTCTTAGTCCAAGGCCAGGGGCTCGACGGTGGCTTCGCTTCGGGATTGATGTCAATTTTCGTCGCGGTGGCGGTCTTGTATGGACCGCTCCTCGGAGCGTTGACTGCCAGATACCCGCATAAGCGCTCAAACTTTGCTCTTGGAGTTATTGGCGCAATGGTGTTCATGTGGGCGATCGTGTTGCTCTGGCCTGGCGCAGCACCGTTGTGGGTGCTGATCCTTTTGCTGGTGGCAGTGGCGGCCGGTGGTCCTTCATCGGTCATCGCCTTCGACTTTGCCCGGACTTTCAACCCGCCAAACATCATGGGGACCGCAATCGGACTGGTCAACACCGGTGGGTTCTTCGGTGGGTTTGTCACCATTTACTTGGTTGGAGTCGTCATGGACTGGCTTTATGTAGCTAACGGGTCGGTGGGCGAGCTCTACAATCTACCGGCCTTCCGCATCGCGCTGTCGGTGCAATTTGTGATGGCAGCTATCGGTGTGACTTTCATGTTGATTGAACGACGCAAGGCGCGACGGCAGTAGCCCAAAATACGGTAAGAACACTTCTCCACAGCACGCGCTGATCTGAAACATGGAATGGTTTTTGGGGCGCATCGTGGGGTTATGACTACTACACCCGAACGGCAGCCTCTTTCGCTATCTGATTGCGATGACGTGCTCGCCTACATTCCCCACGCTCTTGGCTTTCACCCGCAAAAGTCCATGGTTCTCCTTCTGCTCGTCGGTCAACGCCTTGAAGCGACGCTTCGTGTCGACCTGCCAAGCGAAATACATGAAATAGATCGCCAGCCGTGGGTGGCCCAAGTGCTCAGCTTGCTGCGACGACTACCGCAGGTGCGAAGCGTGGTCGCGGTGGTATACGCACCGGGAGACATCAAAATCTCACAGAAAATCCCTTACCAGCAGATGATCGCCGAACTCGACGAAGCCTTTGGTCATGGTGGCATCCAGCTACGTCAGGCCTGGTGCATATGCCGCGAGCGAGTCTGGGACTACAACGACGGTGATGTTGGAATAACTTTCGCACGGCCAGACATCGCGCTGGGCGAAACCAACCTGTCGCTGGTACTTGCTGGATCTGCACCATTGGACCGCCCGTGGGACGGCACCGGCATAGCTATCTGGGCCAACGCGGCAGAAGTTCGAGAGCTCACAAGCTCGTTGGGAAACGATCTGCTGGATTGCCTCGACGCGTGGGCAGAAGTCCTTAACCTGAGTGCTGATGAGGCGCTGGAACGCATTCATTCGAGTTCATTGAGCAGTGCGCGAATGCTTGCGGGGCTGAGAATTCGCATGGTCCGTGATGTGCTGCCTTTCCTCGCTGGTATTGGCTCGGCGCAAACTATAGAAATGACTAAGCAATTGTGCGTTGGAAATGATGGCGAGCAGGTCAAACCCTTGGCAGATTTTCTCTTGGGGCGAGGATGGCAGAGTCCGGACTGGAGGCGGCTGGAACGCCTATGGATGGTTTCCCGTGATCTTCTCGGTGTAGCACTTGACGGTGAACGTCACGCCTTGATGTGTATCTTGGCCTGGATCGAGTGGGCGCGCGGGCGCGGCTCCATGGCCATCACGTTGCTCGATCAAGTGCTCGAAGAGCAGGGAGACTATCGCTTAGCTCAGCTTCTTCGAGAGCTTATGAATCGAGGCTCCATGCCCGAATGGGCGACCGACGAACTGCGCGCTTGGCGAGCCCAACTGGGCTAGCAGACGCGCGGGTGACCGAGTCAAGTGGTGTCTGTGGGCGAATTAGTGGATAATGAAAAAACAGACCCGGTTAGGTTCGAGTTGTCTAGGTTCCAGAAACGTCGTTTTTGGGAACATTAGACGCGGTTGGTGCGTTGTTATCAATGTACCCGTCGTTGCGTTGTGTCACTGATACAGCGCATTCGGACTTGACAGGGTCATAGTGGTGTTACCGGCAGGTGCATCCGGAACGCATCGTTAGAAAGGTTATTCGTGTCATCTTCTGAGACGAACGCTAATCGTATGGCTACTGAGGCTGAGGCCACAGCGACCGAGGAAACGGCAGAAACTCCTGTCGCGAAAAAGCGCGCTACCCGTGCGAAGGCTAAGCCTCGCGCAAAGAAGACTACTACTTCCGAAGAGCCGGAAGTCGAACAGGGTTCTGAAGAATCCGAAGACGATGTTGAGTCGGGTGCCACTGACGCAGCTGGCGCCAAGGACGGCTCGGCAAAGCCAGAAGAAGAATCCAAGGGATTCACCTTGTCTTCCGCCGATGATGATGCTCCCCAGCAGCAGGTCATGGTTGCAGGTGCAACCGCCGACCCGGTCAAGGACTACCTAAAGCAGATCGGTAAGGTCGCACTGCTTAATGCAGAGCAAGAAGTCGACTTGGCTCTGCGTATCGAAGCTGGGCTTTTCGCTACCAATAAGCTGTCCAAGGATGATGGCTCAATTGATCAGCGCCTCCGCTGGGACTACGAGCAGATCATCCACGACGGAAAGATCGCAAAGAACCACCTTCTTGAGGCGAACCTTCGCCTTGTTGTCTCGTTGGCCAAGCGTTACACCGGACGTGGGATGCTTTTCTTGGACTTGATCCAGGAAGGTAACTTGGGCCTGATCCGTGCAGTTGAGAAGTTTGACTACACCAAGGGATTCAAGTTCTCTACCTACGCAACCTGGTGGATTCGTCAGGCCATTACCCGCGCCATGGCAGACCAGGCACGTACCATTCGTATCCCGGTTCATATGGTTGAAGTCATCAATAAGCTGGCACGTGTACAGCGACAGATGCTTCAGGATCTGGGCCGCGAACCGACTCCAGAAGAGTTGGCTAAGGAACTGGACATGACTCCTGAAAAGGTTGTCGAAGTTCAGAAATACGGTCGCGAACCGATCTCGCTTCACACCCCGCTTGGTGAAGATGGCGACTCTGAATTCGGTGACTTGATTGAGGACTCCGAAGCGGTCGTTCCGGCCGATGCGGTTTCCTTCACCCTGTTGCAGGAACAGCTGCACTCGGTTCTGGACACCCTGTCTGAACGCGAAGCAGGCGTTGTAGCTATGCGCTTTGGTCTGACCGATGGTCAGCCGAAGACCTTAGACGAAATCGGTAAGGTTTACGGTGTGACCCGTGAGCGTATTCGCCAGATCGAGTCGAAGACCATGTCGAAGCTGCGACACCCATCGCGTTCACAGGTTCTGCGTGACTACCTAGACTAAAGTTTCGATGTTATGCGATCGCAGTATCCTTCCTGAGGATGCCGCGATCGCATTTCTTTTTAAGGAACTTCTCGGAGACACAGCACATTAATGCAGGAAGGGTGATCCAGCGTCGGCTGGATCACCCTTCCTTTGAACGGAACTGAAGTCCCTGTTCTTAGTCGTTAATGTCGACCTTTGGCTTTTCGTAAAGTCGTGCCGACTCGTCCTGCCAGACCGAAGTGATTGGGCGTAGCTTGGGTTCCACGGAGCGTGCGTGGTGGGCACAGAAGAGTAGCTCTCCGCTGTTCGAAGCCAGCACGGCCCGTACATAGGCCTGTGCGCCACATCGGTCGCACCGGTCGAGGGCACTTAGTTCACGACTAGTGGTAGTTGTAGTCATTGCCAGCCTCCTTAAATCGATGTTCACTCTATACAACCAGCTTTGGCACTGACTTTATGCCCAAAACTGTGTGCTTTCGCTTACCGCGTAGCGATTGTGGAGAACTTTTGATGAAACTTGAGGGAATTACCGACCGGACGATAACGCCAAATTCGAACACATAAACGAGTAGAATGAATAGTAGTTTATTCTTTTCCCGCGTCAGTAGGAGATTGCACCCTCGTGGCCTCAGCCGATAATTACAACGCACGACATCTCTCCGTTCTTGAGGGTCTCGAAGCCGTACGTAAGAGACCTGGCATGTACATCGGGTCTACCGATTCTCGTGGCTTGATGCACTGCCTTTGGGAGATCATTGATAACTCGGTCGACGAGGCGCTAGGCGGCTTCGGGCAGTCCATCAATGTCATCTTGCATGCCGATGGCTCGGTCGAGGTGCATGACGATGGGCGTGGTATTCCCGTTGACATCGAGCCGAAGACCGGTCTCAGTGGCATGGAAGTCGTTTTCACCAAACTTCATGCCGGCGGTAAATTCGGCGGAGGCTCCTATGGTGCCTCCGGTGGCCTGCACGGTGTAGGCGCTTCGGTGGTTAATGCCTTGTCGGCTCGACTAGATGTCGAAGTCGATCGTGGCAGTAAAACCTATTCGATGCAGTTCCGCCGTGGTGAACCGGGTAAATTCGCTGACCGCGGCCGGCCCAAAGCTGATGCTCCGTTCGCAGCGCATGAGAAAGCCACCGTTCCGGAAATTATCGGTAAAACCAAGCGCGGGGTGACTGGTACCCGTATCCGTTATTGGGCCGATGACCATATTTTCACATCGGATGCAAAGTTCTCATATGAAGAACTCCAGAATCGCGCTCGGCAGACTTCGTTCCTAGTTCCTGGTCTGCGGATCACCCTGCGCGACGAACGCGGGCTGGCCGGAACCGCCGGAGCCGATGGACCTTTTGAGGAAATTTTCCAGCACGATGGCGGCATTAGCGAGTTCGTCGAGTACCTGAGCAGCGATTCATCGGTCACAGACGTATGGCGAGTCCATGGTAGCGGTTCGTTCCATGAGAAAGTCCCCGTAATCGACGAAAATGGTCGGAGCCATATCGAAGACGTTCAACGCGTGTGCGAAGTGGACGTCGCATTGCGTTGGGGCATCGGATATGACACCACCATCCAAAGCTTCGTAAATATCATTGCCACGCCCAAGGGCGGAACACATATCGCAGGATTCGAGCAGGCACTGCTGAAGTCCTTCCGCAAGAACGTCGAAGCAAATGCTCGCAAACTCAAATTTGGTCAGAAAGACAAGATTGAGAAAGACGATGTGATGGCCGGGCTGACGGCTGTGCTCACCGTGCGGCTTGCCGAACCACAATTCGAAGGACAGACCAAGGAAATTCTTGGTACCTCGCAGGTTCGACAGATTGTCACGAAGGTTGTCGAAAAGGCGCTGAATGAGCGCCTTGCATCTACCAAGCGCAACGAAAAGGTCGAAGCCTCGACGCTTCTTGAAAAAGTCGTCAACGAGATGAAGTCCAGGGTTTCAGCCCGAATGCACAAGGAAACTCAGCGTCGTAAAACTGCGCTCGAGTCTTCCTCGCTTCCAACCAAGCTGCTCGATTGCCGCAGCAAAGAAGTTGGGCGTTCAGAACTCTTCATCGTCGAGGGCGACAGTGCATTGGGTACTGCGCGAGTGGCGCGGTCCAGTGAATTCCAAGCGCTATTGCCCATTCGAGGCAAGATCCTCAACGTGCAGAAGGCTTCGATTTCCGACATGCTCTCAAATGTGGAATGCGCAGCCATGATTCAGGTGATTGGTGCAGGGTCGGGGCGTAGCTTCGATATCGAGCAGGCGCGTTACGGCAAGATCATCTTGATGACCGATGCTGATGTTGATGGGGCGCACATTCGTACGCTGCTGCTGACACTTTTCTATCGGTACATGCGTCCAATGATCGAGCACGGCCGTGTGTATGCAGCAGTGCCACCATTGCATCGAATCGAGGTCATCAATCCCGGGTCGAAATCGAACGAGGTAATTTACACATACTCCGAGGCCGAGATGGTTGCTCTTCTGGCCAAGCTCGAAGTCGAAGGAAAGCGCTACAAAGAACCGCTCCAACGATACAAGGGCCTTGGTGAGATGGACGCTGACCAGTTGGCCGAGACGACTATGGATCCTCGTCATCGGATGCTGCGTCGCGTTGGCATTGAACATGCTCAGGCGGCCGAGGAAGTCTTCGACTTACTGATGGGTTCGGACGTCGCTCCGCGCAAGAACTTCATCATCGCCGGCGCTGAGAACCTTGAACGGGATCGCATCGACGTGTAGTTGATCGCAATATTTCCGCATCAGGGGCAGCCCTCCTAGACATCGCGCATAACTGCGAGTCTAGGAGGGCTTTTGCGTCGCTTCTGGTGCTGGGCTGCGCGCGCCGGTTACCAGGACAGTAAACGAGGGGCGATGAGCAAGATGGTGGGGCATACCAGAAGTAGCACGGTGCAGGAGAGAACCAGAAAATTTTGCAACCGGTTCAGCGGCGCTACCGGTGTCAGCAGACGTTGCAACCGCCGTGATGAAACTTCGCCGCCAGGCATCCCCACGACTTCGCCTGGGGCGCTAGTTAGGGCACCTTGGGACGCTCCAAGCGGCGCGATAGAAGAGGCGACGCTAACTATGGCACGAAGGAGGACCGATCGATTCACTGATTCCAGGGCTTTGTCATCTGCGAGCATTTCGATCAGTTGTCGTACCGCGTCTAGTGACAGACGCGAGGTTGGCAACCAGGGCAATGCCTCATGCCAGGCAGTAAAGGCAAGAATTAGGAGATCGTGTCGTTGATCGAGATGTGAGTTCTCGTGCGAGATGACGGCACGTTGTTCCTCGGAGGAAAGCTGAGTTAGTAGGCCTTTTGACAGTACCGTGACCGATCCATTAAACCCCGGGACGCAATAGGCCACTGGAAGATCATGATCGAGCACTAGCGTGTTGGGGCGGGTTTGCGATGGGTTACTCAACAACCGCAAGAGATGGCGATGCCTAGCTCGCTGTCGGGTCGTGCGCCACGAAGCTCGCACTAGGGTGAGCACAAGATGGAAGGCGAAGAGGACCGCCGTACTCAATGCAAATAAGTGAACGACGCCGGGGAACTTAATGCTGGTATCGCCGGTGACTAGGAGCCAGCCGGCATGCAGCGCTGAGATGAGATCGTTGCCGAGCGGAGTCAGCCCCCAGACGAGCATGGAGCCAATCATGGATAGGCCGCCGCCCAGGGCGATAGCTTGCCAGAGCAGTACCGCTGCGACCGGAGCGCGTGCGGTCCATTTTGCTTTAGACAATGCCAACGGCGTCGGCCACGCCAAGACGATAGCCAACGCCGCTAGGAAATATGAGGTGAGAAGCACTCAGTCCCCGAAGTTCATGTTACTCAGACGGTCTTTACAGAATCCAAGATAGCACGCAGGGAGACTGCTTCCTCAGCCGAGATTCCTCCGATAAATCGGGCGAGGACAGCTTCGCGATCTTGAGCAGTGCCCAAGGCGTCGTTTAGCAGCCCAACAGTATGGTCCTCGCGAGACGAGGACGCTGTGTATCGATGTGGACGAGTGGAGCGCTCGCGCGCCACTAGTCCCTTCTTCTCCAGTCGTGCCAACACGGTTAGTACCGTGGTTACTGCGAGTTCTTTAGCATCAGTACCGAGCGCCGCTAGGGCATCACGAAGATCATTAGCGGTAAGCGGTTCTGCAGAATCCCACAGCAGGTCCATGACGGAGCGTTCCAGATCGCCAAGGCTGGCCACCAGGTCTTACCTCACTTGCTTTAGTGCTGATGCAGTGCTGCCATCCTCCAAAGAGGAATCAAAACATTCTGCTTGGAGTCTTCATTGTATAACCGTTTGTTCGATATTTCTACGTGGCGTAAAAATATCGAATGATGACTGGGTTTGCAGATAACAAATTTTGCCCGGTAGGTGACAGGTGCTGCTTAGTGTTGACTTGGACTTTTTTGTTTCAGAAAGTTCAACCTGTGTCAATGCTAGGAATCTTGATTTTTTCCATTCCGATCAATCCGTTGCGCCCCTGGAGGCCCTCGAGTTCTACAAGCTGTCGAAGTTGGTCTATTCTGGCAATGAGGAAAGTTTCTACGGCTTGTAGAAATCAAGTATTGAGTTCTCGCGATAGTTGAGGAATCCATGGATGTATTAGAGATTGCTCGGTGGCAATTTGGCATTACCACCGTGTACCACTTCCTGATGGTGCCGCTTACGATTGGCCTCGGATTGACCGTTGCCGTGATGCAGACGGTCTGGCACAGAACTGGCAACGAACACTGGTTGCGCATGACTAAGTTCTGGGGCAAGCTCTTTCTCATTAACTTCATCATGGGTGTAGCCACAGGCATCGTCCAGGAATTCCAGTTCGGAATGGCGTGGAGCGAATACAGCCGGTACGTTGGCGATGTATTTGGCGCGCCGCTGGCCATGGAAGCACTGCTCGCCTTTTTTGTGGAATCCACTTTTCTTGGACTATGGATCTTTGGTTGGAAGAAATTACCTCGGCGGATCCACTTGGCCACAATCTGGTGCGCTTCATTGGCTGCGATCCTTTCGGCCTACTTCATTCTGGTAGCCAATTCATGGATGCAACATCCCGTGGGCACCGAACTCATCGACGGACGCGCGGTGATGACCGACGCGTGGGCAGTCTTCACCAACAACACAGCGCTCGTAACCTTCCCGCACACAATTTTTGGCGCATTTGCCGTCGCCGGAGGGTTCCTATTGGGCATCTCTTGGTTCCACCTGTATCGCCGGCGCAAGGAAGGCATCGACAACGTTGACGCCAAAGGACGAGTCATCGTCGGCGAGGACCCGAGCAAGGGCCGGGTTCGCGATCGCAAAGACCACAAGGTCTGGATCACTTCATTGCGTATCGGCGCAGTCATCGCCATGGTCTCGTTCCTCGGGGTCGCATTGTCCGGACATGAACAAGCAAAGCTCATGTTCGAGCAGCAGCCCATGAAGATGGCAGCCGCCGAAGCTGCATGCCACGACGGAACAGGCTTCTCGGTGCTCACCCTAGGAAACGTGAGCACCGAAGGAGCGACCACCTGTGACGACGTTGTGGCAGTTTTCGAACTACCGGGGCTGTTGTCCTATCTGGCCAACGGCGACTTCGATACTCCGGTCAAGGGTGTGAACACACTGATTCCTGAATATCAGGAGAAGTACGGCAGCCACTACCCGGATGACCCGGCTTTCGGGCAGTACGCAGGCGAAGAAATCAGCTACCTACCGGTTATGGAAGTAACCTACTGGGGATTCCGGCTGATGATCACCCTCGGAGGGCTCTCGGCGGTCGCTGCAGCCCTGGCACTGTGGCTCACTCGCAAGGGGACGGTGCCGCATAGCAATTGGCTATCACGGCTAGCTCTGCTCAGCATCGCGGCACCCTTCGGCGCGAACTCGGCAGGCTGGATCTTCACGGAAATGGGAAGGCAGCCCTTCACCGTAGCGCCGAACCCTCAGATGGGCGGTGTCGACCAAGTATTTATGTACACCGCCGCCTCGGTATCCCCAACCGTGAGCGCCGGAGAAATGCTGTTCTCATTGATCACGCTGACCTTGGTTTATGCGGTGCTGCTGGTAGTGGAACTGGTGCTGCTCACCCGATACATCAGAGGAGGCACAGGATCGGCGATGCCGGAGCTGTTGGATACCGGGCAGAAATCGGACAAGGACCCTAGCGACGACGATGGCGATGTACTCGCCTTCGCATATTAGACAGGCGGAAAGTAATGGATTGGCTTCCAACTCTCTGGTTTATTCTCATTGCCGTGCTTTGGACCGGTTACCTATTTCTTGAAGGTTTCGACCTTGGCATCGGAATGCAGATCGGTTTGGGGCGTGGCGGCGAGAAGCATAAGCGCGTTCTTCTCAACACCATCGGTCCGGTCTGGGACGGAAACGAAGTGTGGCTGCTCACTGCCGCTGGCGCTACCTTCGCGGCCTTCCCGCACTGGTATGCATCGCTCTTTTCCGCCTTGTATATCCCGTTGACGCTCATCCTAGTGGCATTGATTTTCCGCGCGGTAGCCATCGAATACCGGGGGAAAGCCGAAAGCACGAGAACTCGCGGGCTTTGGGATCTAGCCTTGGGGTGGGGGTCGCTTGTTGCGGCTTTCGGCGTTGGCGCAATGCTGGCCCTGACCACCCTCGGCTTGCCGTTGAACGAAAATGGGGATCGGGTCGGTGGTCCATTCGCATGGCTCACGTGGTCCGCAATACTCGGCGGTGTCGCGGTAGTGGCTTTCAGCTGGATCCACTCGATCGCCTTCCTTCGGCTAAAAACGGACGGGCCAATCCGCGCCCGTTCGGGCAAGCTCTTTGTCCGTTGGCTCCCACTGAGCATCGCACCGCTGTTGTTGTGGTCCCTCGTCGTTCTCCTCGGACAGCGCTCGCCTATTGCCTGGGGGCTTTTCGCTCTAGCCCTGGCTACGGTGTGCAGCGCTTGGATTAGCGGACGGTCGGGACACGAAGGCAGGTCTTTCATCGCCCTGGGCATCACCCTGCTGGCCGCGGTGGCGGCGATCTTCGTCGCGGTCTTCCCTGTGGTGCTTCCTTCGACCATTGACGCGGCCTTTGACCTGACCATCGAAAACGCGTCGAGCTCGCCCTACACACTGAAGCTGATGAGCATCGTTGCAGCCTTCGGCGTGCCCTTGGTCCTTGCCTACCAATCTTGGAGCTACTGGGTGTTCCGCAAGCGCATCAGCGAAAAGCACATCCCGGAGGATCACTTGGTGACCTCGGTTGTGAACTAGTCCAGCCGGCTCGAAAGGAACATCTCATGTCTGCGCCCCGCTTTTTGCCCAGTGACCTTCTACCACGCCGTCAGGTTGCCCTGCTGGCGGCCTTCTCGGTGCTGAAGACTATCGGGTTGATCCTCGTGGCCTACGCTTTGGCCACTTGGATTTCCCAGATATCCGTTGGGCAGCCGCATGAGCAGTTGCTGCTCTGGTTGGCGCTGAGCGGGGCGATCTTGCGCACGGTGGGAGTCTGGGGCCTTAACGCAGGTTCCCGTCGAATGGGTGCAGGGGCGAAAGAGCGGATGCGCGCAAAACTGATCGCATCCGCCGCCTCGCGCCCGGGGATCGTTGCAGAAAAGGAAAACGAACTGTCACTGGCGGAAACTTCGACACTGGCAAGCCATGGCATAGAAAAGCTCGATGACTACTTCACCAAATTCATTCCCGCACTGATCGGTGCCGCAGTCGTACCGCTGTTATTGGGGATCTTCATCCTGCGCATCGATTGGCTCAGCGCCTTGGTGCTGCTGCTGACGATTCCGCTGATTCCGGTATTCATGGCGCTCATCGGAATGCACACCCAAGACACCATCGCCCAGTCGCAGGGAAAACTCGACGCCCTGGCTAACCAACTCTACGAACTGGCCCAGGGGCTGCCTGCGCTGCTGGGGCTGGGCCGCGCGCGCCACCAAGGTCACGCCATTGCACAGGTGAGCGAACGCTACCGGGCCGCGACCATGCACAACCTGCGGACGGTTTTCATGTCCAGCTTCTGGCTGGAACTGATCTCAACGCTCTCGGTGGCAGTTCTCGCCGTACTCATTGGGGTTCGACTTGTGGGCGGAAACATGGATCTCACAGCCGGGCTGACCATCCTGATTCTCGCGCCCGAACTCTTTATCGCCTTGCGTGAGGTCGGATCGGCCTACCATGCGGCCGATGACGGACTCGCGGCCTACGAACGCTACAGCAAACAAATTCGCGGTAAACGCGACAAATTTCCGCGCGCCCAATCTGGCCCGGAGCAGAACGCGAACGTACTCGAAGTACGCAACCTGTCGCTAAGCTACCAAATCGAATCCCCGCTCTACAGCGACTTCAATTTGACCCTGCGGGCCGGAGCGCGCCAGCTGCTGAGCACCTCCAGCGGCAGCGGAAAAACCAGTCTGCTCAAACTCATCGCCGAGGCACACACCAGCAACGGTGAGTTCGACGCTGATCTGGTGAGCGGCGAGATCTTCATTGCCGGACAGCTGGCCTATATTAGCCAGCACCCGCAGTTCAACGCGGCGACGGGAACAGCACAATTAGCGCAGGACGTGCCCGCTGCGCCCGGCCAGCTGGTGGAATCGCTAGCTGGCAAGCTGAATCTCAGTGCCATGCTGCCGCGCACCATAGGGGAGTACTCGCCAGGGGAATTACGCAGGCTTGAAGTGCTGCGCGCGCTCTTGCGGATGCATTCGGTGCCCGGCTGCCGGCTGCTATTGGCCGATGAGCCCACGGCCCATCTAGACGAACAGAACGCGGCCGCCGTACGCCTGCTCCTCTCACAGCTACCGGCAGATTGCGCCATGCTGGTGGCCAGCCACGACCCGCTGCTCGCCGAAGCTGATTCGGCGATGATCGCACAGCCGACAAGTCCCATTGACCAGACAGCAGCAAGCCAATCACCGACGCTCAGCGAGCCATCATCCGCGAGGGATGCAAAGGACCGGCCCCGGTGGAACCCACGCCGGGAGGTGCTGAACAACTACCCGGCGGCCCGCAAGGCGCTGTGCTACGGGGTGCTTTCCATCTTGTGCGCGGTTGCGCTCGCCGGACTCAGCGGTTGGCTCATCGTTGAATCCAGCTACCAGCCAGCCATCTTGCACCTGACTGTCGCCTTCGTCATGGTGCGTACCTTGGGCATTGGACGCGCGGTGTTCAGGTATATGGAACAACTGGCCATCCACGACGCGGTACTGGGCTATGCTGGCGCCTTGCGTGAAAAGCTGTGGAACGCGATGGTCGCAAACCCCGCACGTTGGGGCATGATGAGCCGCTCTTCTGTGGTGCTGCGATATTTACTCGCCGAAGTCGACGAGCTACGAGACGCCATTGCCCGCGTACTCTTCCCTCCTTTGCAAGCACTGATCGTATGGATCCTGGCCGCAGCGGTACTTTTCATGATGCAACCAGAGTTCGGCTACGCGACGCTTGGCGCGGGGCTCTTCCTAGCCTTCCCAGCACGATGGCTGGTCAAGATCGTCGAGGGACGGCATCTAGCCCTGCAACTGCAGCATCGCCTGCAGCTGAACCAACTGGTGCTATCAATTCTGCGCAATAAAGAAGCCTTGCGCGTCTACGAAAGCCTCGGCCCGGTGCTCGGGCAGCTCGCACGAGCCGAAAGCAGAAATACCGCCCGAGCCCGCCGCCACGCCTATGGCCAGGGCACCGGCCCGGCCCTCGCTGCGCTGACTACCGTGCTGCTAGCCACGAGCTTGGTGTCCATCTCGCAAAGCAGCGCGTCGTTCACGGCCCTCGCCGTGCTGCTGGCGCTGTCCTTGGGGGAACCTGCGGCTAATGCGCTCGGCGCAGTCCAGCAGGGACGAGCCTTGTACGAGCTGACCGGTCAGCTTGCCAGCCGCGGGGTAGGGGAGCAAGCCGACAAGGGAAGTAGCGCACCGGCGCCGCAACCGGCCTACACGGTCCATGGCTACCGGCTGACCGGGCTGGTCCTGAGCTACGTGCCCGGAATCCCGGTGATCAGCAACCTGAACGCACAGATTCGCCCCGGAGAATGGACCGCGCTGACCGGATCCTCGGGCTCGGGCAAATCCACGCTGCTCACCGCCTTGCTCGGTGCCCTGCCCGCTAGCGCCGGGAGTCTGGAAAGCATAGATGAACACGGTACCTACCGTGTCCTGGAGCAAAGCGCGATGGACTCGGTGGCTTGGTGCCCGCAGGAAGCGCACCTCTTTGATTCAACTCTGCGAAGGAATCTGAACCTGGCAGCTAACACCGAGACCCCGGCAACCGACGAGGAGCTCATCGGGATCCTGCACCGGGTAGGGCTCGGCCACTGGTATGCGGGGCAACCTGCCGGCCTCGACACTCGCATCGGCAGCGGTGGACACCGGCTCTCCGGAGGGCAGCGCTGCAAACTTGCGGTCGCCCGCGCGCTGGTCGGCGGGCAGCAGGTGATCCTGCTCGATGAACCGACCGCGCACTTAGGCGTCGATGAAAGCGCGGAGCTGATTCTTGCGCTCCGCGCGGCGCTCGCCGGACGGACCGTTGTGCTGATCACCCACGAGACGAGTCTTGCGCAAACGTGCGAGAGTTCGATCTCCTTAGACCGAACCCTCGCAGCGACCAGCTAAAAACGGTAACCCTGCTAGAGGAGAACGCCACCGTCAGAGAACGGCAAGGTATCCTCGCCGGGATTCAGGTCCGGCTTCACCCGTGGCTTAGCAGCAGGAGGGCCGTCGTTTGGCTGTGGCGCAGGCGCGCTGGGCTCACCCGAGCCTCCCATGCCGGCCGGCGCTTGGCCCGGCAGGGAACCGCCGAGAATGTTAATGGTCTGGGCCAGCGGTGCGCCGGAACCGTCACGCTTTGCGAATTCGGTAGGCAAGGCGCGCACCACTCCGGCGGTGGAGCTGGCACGGGCTGGGCCATGTCCGGCGTAGCCCAGCGCCAAGTAGTCCTCACCCTTGGAGAAGCGGTGTGCCCGCACGCCGGCTGTCGCTCGTCCCTTCACGGGGAACTCGCTGAACGCGCTGAGCTTCACCGACTGGTTGGAGGTTCCTGGAAGCGTCTGTGAACCGGAAGCGATGGTCGCAACCACCGCGTCTTCATTTGCCGCGCCCACCACGCCGAAATGAATGACCTTATCCTCGCCGGCCAGCTTGATGCCTGCCATGCCCGAAGCGGTGCGTCCTTGCGGGCGCACGGCGGTCGCGGGGAAACGCAACAACTGTGCTTGACGAGTCAGGAAGACCAGCTCATCTGAGTCCTCGGCCGGCGCGGCGGAAACGACCAGATCGCCGTCCTTCAGAGTGATCACTTCAAATTCTTCGCGGTTCAACGGGTAATCCGGGGTTACCCGTTTGACCACGCCATTTTGCGTACCCATGGCGAAGACCTGATTCAGTGGCAGCAACGCCACCACGCGTTCGCCCTTTTCCAGCTTCAGGAATTCGCCGACCGGGACACCATTGGCCAGCTGCGGGAAGCCGTGAGTTTCAGGCAGCACCGGCACATCGATCAACGAAATCCGGATCATTCGTCCAGTGGTTGTCAGTGCGCCAATCTCGCCGCGCGCGGTCGAGGGGACCTGCGAGGACAGCACATCGTGTTTGATGCGTGCCGATGAGAAGTCCAATGACGTGCGGTCGTGGGTGCGCGCGATCTGTCCGGTGGCCGAGAGCAGCACAAAACATGGCGAATCTGAGACTTCTAAGGCAAGCTTCGCCGTTTTCCCCGTGCCTACCTCTTCGGGCAGCGCGGTACCCTTCAATGGTTCCAGCGCGGAGGACTTGTTCAGCTTCGTGCGTCGCGGCGTGCCGAAGGTTTCCGCCATCTGTCCGAGCTCCTCGGAAACCAGGGCGTGCAGCTTCTGGTCATCGCCGAGGATCTCGCGCAATTCGGCGATTTCGGCGCGCAGCTGTTCGGCTTCGGCCTCCAACTCTATCCGCGAGTACTTGGTCAGTTGGCGCAAGCGCAATTCCAAAATATGGCTTGCCTGCGGTTCGCTGAGGTCGAAGATCGACATCAACCGTTCGCGGGCTTCCGCGGTCTGCTCGGAGGAACGAATGACAGCGATCACGTCGTCAATGTCGACGATCGCGATCAGCAGTCCCTCCACCAGGTGCAACCGATCTTCGCGTTTGGCCAGACGGTGCGCGGTGCGCCGCCGGACCACGTCAATGCGGTGCTCGACATAGACGGTCAGCAGCTCGCGCAGTCCCAAGGTGCGCGGCTGACCCTCCACCAGGGTCACGTTGTTTATTCCGAAGGAGTCTTCCATCGGGGTGTACTTGTAGAGCGCGGCCAGCACGGCGTTCGGGTTGAAGCCATTCTTCAGCTCGATCACAAGCTTCAGGCCATGGTGCCTGTCGGTGAGGTCAACGACATCCGATACGCCAACAATCTTTTTGCTGTTAACGCCGTCCTTGATTTTCTCGATGACTTTTTCTGGCCCTACCGTGTACGGCAATTCGGTGATTACCAACGCGGACTTGCGAGCCGAGATCTTCTCCAGAGCTACCGTGGCTCGGGTGCGGAATGCACCGCGGCCGGTTCGGTAGGCGTCCTTGACACCGTCAAGTCCCACGATCGTGCCGCCAGAGGGCAGATCCGGGCCGGGAACGAACTTCATGAGCTCTTCGACCGGCGCATCGGGATTTTTGATCAAGTGCTGCGCGGCGGCGACGACCTCGTTGAGATTATGCGGTGCCATATTCGTGGCCATGCCCACCGCAATACCAGTGGTGCCGTTCACTAGCAGGTTGGGGAACGCCGCCGGGAGCACCACAGGCTGCATGAACTGGTTGTCATAATTGGGGACGAAGTCCACCACGTCTTCGTCGAGGTTCGCAGTCATCGCCACCGCGGAAGCCGCGAGCCGGGCCTCGGTATAACGCGGCGCGGCCGGGCCATCGTCGAGGGAACCGAAGTTGCCGTGACCATCGATCAAGGGCAGGCGCAGCGAGAAATCCTGAGCCAGACGCACCATCGCATCGTAGATCGCGGTGTCGCCGTGCGGGTGGAGTTTGCCCATGACCTCGCCGACCACGCGAGCCGACTTCACATGGCCCTTCTCCGGACGCAACCCCATTTGGGCCATCTGGAAAAGGATGCGTCGCTGCACCGGCTTCAAACCATCTCGGGCATCCGGTAGCGCACGCGAATAGATCACCGAGTAGGCGTACTCCAAGAAGGAGGATTCCATTTCGCTGGTGACATCGATATCGACGATGTTCTCGACGAAATCCTCTGGAATCTCGGGAGTGTTCTTGCGAGCCATTACTCTGCCTTCGCCCTTCATCTGCTGCTTCACGGCCTAAAATATCGGATTTCGTGTTGCTGGTGGGCGCAAACGCGAAAGCGCGACTATTCTAAGCCTATGGTGGATCGTAAACTTTCAGCGGCATATCCAGCCCACTGGGAAGCAGATGTTGTTCTTCGCGACGGCACGACCGCGCATCTTCGGCCAATTACGCCCCAAGATGCTCAAGCCTTGCAAGAAATGCACAAACATCAATCTGAAACTTCGGTTTACCTACGCTATTTTACGTACAAGTCGTCGCTGACTCCTAAAGAGCTCGAACGGTTCACGAATGTTGATCATCGCAATCGGGTGGCATTCACCGTGCTGCGCGGTTCGAAGATCATCGGAGTGGGCCGATATGACCGGCTGGATAACCCAGACGAAGCCGAAGTCGCTTTCAACGTCTCGGATGAATACCAAGGCACCGGGATCGGTTCAATCCTGCTAGAGCATCTCGCTGCGGCCGGGCGAGAAAACGACATAGTCAAGTTCACCGCAGAAATCCTTCCGGAGAACCGCAAGATGCTCACCGTATTCTCCGACGCCGGCTATGCGGTGGCCCGGCACTTTGAAGACGGGGTGATCATGCTGGAATTCCCGATCAGCCCCACTGAGAAATCAAGAGAAGTCACCGAAGCACGAGAACACCGTGCCGAGGCAAGCAGCGTTGCCGCAGTGCTCGCCCCTTCCTCCGTGGCTGTTATTGGTGCCAGCCGCGCCTGGGGGAGTATCGGCCACGACGTGCTGGACAGGCTTGTCGAAGGTGGGTTTACCGGAACCGTCTATGCCGTCAACGAGCAGGCATTCGAAGTCGGCGGACTGCCTAGCTATGGAATGGTTACCGAGGTTCCCGGACCGGTGGACCTGGCAATTATTTGCGTGCCACGTGAACGAGTTCTAGAGACTATCGAGGACTGCGGCGCCCACGGAGTTAAAAGCCTGATTCTGATGACCGCCGGTTATGAGACAGCCGACGGACTGGTGGCACAACGCGAGCTGGTGGCGCTTGCCCGCGCCAACGGCATGCGAGTCATCGGCCCGGCATCGTTGGGTGTGCTCAATACCGACCCGCAGATCCGACTCAATGCCTCGCTGGCAAGTGAACTACCGAAATCGGGTCCGGTAGGACTGTTCAGCCAGTCGGCGGCCATGGGCATCGTCTTGCAAGGTGCGGCGACGCAACGAGCAGTGGGGCAAAGCAGCGCCATCTCGGCGGGGTTGCGCGCAGACGTGTCAGGCAATGACGCGATGCAATATTTTGAGGATGACCAGCGCACCGGCGTGGTTGCGATGCATCTGGAATCCTTCGGTAATCCACGTAAGTTCTCCCGGATCGCCCGCCGCTTGGCGCGCAGCAAACCGGTGATCGTGGCCAAATCTGATCTGATGGGCCGACGAATCCCCCCGGGGCACTCGGTGCGCTTGGGAGAAGCCCCTCCGGCGGCGCTCAATGCGATGCTGCGGCAATCCGGAGTGATCCGAGTGCGGTCCATCGAAGAGCTCATGGACGTCGCCTCACTGCTGTCCATATTCCCGGCCCCTGCCGGACCACAGGTCGCCGTGCTCTCAAATTCTTTGGCACTGGCCGAAATTGTCTGCGACGTCACGGTGGGACGCAACTTGTTCGCCACCGCGCAAGCCAAAGAGCTGGACTACTCGCTCGGGCAATCACGAGCGATCTCAAAATTGCGTGAGCGGGTGACTGAACTGGTGCAAAACCCGCAAGTGCATTCAGTGATCGTCGCGCACCTTCCGGCCATGGGCATAAATGCTCAATCAGTGATCAAGGTGTTGACCGAATTTAGTGGGCAGGACAAACCAGTCATCGCACTCATGCCTGGCATGACGGACCAGAAATTCCGTGAGGGTGTGCATCATGGAATTCCCGTGTTCACCTCGCCTAGCGAGACCGTTGGTGCACTGTCCAAAGCCTACGGTTATAGCCAATGGATGAATGTCCCCTTTCAAGCACTGCCTGAACCGACCGATGTGGATGTTGCCGGCGCGCATGAGTATCTTGAGCAGCTAGTAGGAGGCATCGCCGGAACCGAATTGAAAGAGCTGAACCACGAACAAGCCAGTAAACTCCTTGGGTACTATGGCATCAAGGTATTCGATTCGAAGGTGGTTAAGTCTGTCGAAGAAGCAATCGATGCCGCCCACCGGCTTGGTTGGCCTGTCGCGCTGAAGGCGAACGATCCGGATATGCGCCAACGCCTCGATCTGGGCGGAGTTCGGTTAAACATTCCAGATGCGCAGAGTCTGGAAGCAAACTTCAAACATATGAGCACCCTCATGGCTGCCTATGACGTGACTTCGCTCGAGGTGCAATCCATGGCACCTGCCGGACAAGCCTGTGTGATCAAAGCGGTGGAAGACCCGTTGCTCGGCCCGGTGATTTCCTTTGGGCTTAGCGGCGATCCGGTAAATTTGCTCGACGATTGGGCCCATGGCGTGGCACCGCTCACCACAGAAGATCTCGACAATCTGATTCGACGACCGCGCAGTAGTGCACGGCTCTTTGGCTATCAGGGCCTGCCAGCGGTGGATTTGGAATCCCTGAAGGACTTCATAACTCGCGTTTCCATGCTCAAAGATCACCACCCAGCGGTGATAATAATGAACTTTGCGCCGGTCAGTGTGGCTCAGGATTCGCTGAGTGTGCTGGGAGTCAACATGAAGATCGGTAATGCCGAACAGCGTACCGATAGCGTGCGAAGGGCATTGCGAAGTTGAGCTGAGGGGTGGCTTGGATGATTTGGTCGGGTGCACTCGGTAGAATTAGGTTATGAACTCACCAACGTATTCGACTACCGCTGGTGCTGATTTGCAGCACGACCTGGTCAGGGCCGGCTTCTACCCGCAAATGGTGCAGGACGTCTTAGCTGAAGCAATGATGTCCCAACCGGTGCTTGACCACTACGTTCATTTGGAGACTCACTTCGACCACACTGAAGTCCACCGACACATCACGGTCTTGGTGCTCAGTGAAAAAGTCTTGTTCATCATCCACGTTGACGATCAGCAGCTCGATGACCACGGCAACGATGTCGTGGCTCAGGTCTCCACCGAAATGATCGCCTTGCGACGTATCGCCTCGGTCGCTACCAATTATGTCTATCACCAACCACAGCATTACCGCACAGGTGATGAGGTGCGTGAATTGACCTTCGGCATGTCTTGGAACGGGACCAGCCGAATCGATCTCGCGCCTGCCCCCTGCGCGGATCCGCAGTGCGATGCAGATCATGGGCTGAACGGAACCGCGCAGCCCGAGGACCTGGTGATTCGGGTAAGCGCTGAGGCCGACGGACAGCGCGCGGTCAATAAAGCGCGCGAGTTCGCGGTGCGTTTGCGTCAAGAGACTATCTGATTGCGCATGAGCGAAATTTTGAGTGATTCTCCCTTGCCAACCCCGCCGCAGGCTGTGCCTGCGGCCCCTGCCTACGGGAAATTGACGCTCTCGGAAATTCTCCCTTCTGCCGCCCACGCGCTTGGCGTTCCCGGCTACCTCAACCCGCTGGGGCTAAATCCCACTAAACGGGTCAGCCTGATCATGGTTGATGGGCTGGGGTGGAATCAATTCAAGTCTCATGCAGCGCATGCCCCATTCTTGCGTTCTCTTTTTGAAAGGGCGCAGAAGCTTGGCACTGGTTTCCCTTCGACGACTGCGACGAGCCTAACCAGCTTGGCCACCGGTGTCGCTCCTGGCGAACACGGCATGCTGGGCTATGACGTGATCGATCCGGATCGCAGGCGAGTAGTCAACCAACTTGGCGGCTGGCCTGCGGATCTGGAGCCAGACACCTGGCAGACCGTTCCCACGGTATTTGAGCGAGTCAAGGAACACGGCATTCATGTTGCTTCGGTTTCGTTGCCGCTTTTCGCAAATTCTGCATTGACTCGTGCAGCCTTGCGTGGCCCGAAATTTGTGGCGGCAAAGCAAATTACGGCACGCGCCAGAGCCACTCAAGAAGTTTTTGCCAGTCACAGAAACGCGCTGGTATACACGTACTTTAATGAATTAGATAAAGTCGGACACAAATTCGGTGTGGATTCCAGCCAGTGGCGCGATACTCTCGAAGAAATCGACTACGTCATCAAGTCGCTGGTTTCCCGTTTGCCGGAAGAGACCACAGTACTGATCACCGGTGACCACGGAATGGTTGACGTGCCAGAATCGCAGCGGATCGATTACAGCCTCGAGCCGGACCTCATTGAGGGAGTCGAACTGACCAGTGGAGAACCTCGCGGCGTCCATTTAACTTTTGCCACGGAGACCAGCGACGCAGAACGGAATCAGGTTCGTGAAGCTTGGCAACGTGCCTATGGCTCGAAGGCTTGGGTGCTGAGCCGAAACGAAGCAATCGACCTAGGCTATTTCGGAAATATAACTGAAGATCATGCAGCTCGTATGGGTGACCTGATCATCATGGCGGCCGAAGCCATTGCGTTCTACGATGGTCGGAGGGTGGCTCCGATGGCCTTTGACATGGTTGGCCAGCATGGTTCGCTGACCGCCGGCGAGCGATTCGTGCCGCTATTCACTCATCGGACCAAGTAATTCCCTGAGGCGCCTTGGGGCGCTTAAAACTAGAGGCACTGCACAAGGTTGAAGACTTTGTGCAGTGCCTCTAGTTCTAGCGGAAGCGGCTAGCTTAGGAGTCGGTATCCTTTTTGCGCTTTCCAAACATGATGTCATCCCAGCTTGGAACCGAAGAACGCTTCGGTTTGCGCGGGGAAGAGTCCTCAGCAGAAGGTTCAGGCTCATCACTTGCGTCGCCGGAGTCTTCCTTGTCGGTGACTACCACCAACTGCGAAGTCCGAGATGAGACGCCCTGGGACAGATGGGGGAATGAATCCTCATCATCGTTCTCGTACTTACTCATGCTGCGTTCAATGATCTCATTCAACCGGTCATCCTTCGCAGGATCCTCCGGTGCTCGCTGGCCGCGGCGGGAATTGAGCAGGCTGACCAATTCTTCGGAATCATTATTGCCAGCGCTGGCGGCTGGTGGGGCCGGCTGCTCGGCCTGGCCTACTGCTGCGATGGGACGAAAATATTCTGGCGCCTGTTGCTCGCTTAGAGTTTGCGCCCAGCGGTTAAGATTCTTCAGGGACTTACGCGCTGGCGTGAAAGCCCACTTTGCGATATTTCCCTTATCGTCTGCCGAACCGTTATCCAGCGACTCAACGTTTTCCGATGGCAAAGGAGAGTCGAACTCTACCGTTACGATCCACTGGCCCTCAGGATCTTTCCAAGAGTTCCAGCGCGCGTGATCGGCGTCGATATTGAGCTGGTGCAAACGATGCGTCACCATCGAACCAAGATCCGCCGGTTCTTCACCGAAAATCTCGCGGTACTCCGCATCGGTTTGCGGTCCGGAAACCTCTACCCGACGAGCCAGCTCGGCGATGTGCTCACGTTCTGCTAACACTGGGCCTTCATACTTGACGATCTGTTCGATCGGAACATTCCATTCCAAGGACAGATCGTAGGCAGAAGCTCCAGCACGTACTCGTGCCTGGATCTCGCGCGGCGAATGATCCGAAGACTCATCGCGATTACGCGGTGCCCGAGCTCGGGCGATTTCGGACATTGCACTGCGCAGCGCATCGTCGACGGGAAGCTCGAAGCTCATCCCATCGTCGCTGCTGACCTGCAGGCTGGAACCATTTTCATGAATTCCTACCAGTCTCAGCTGACGCATTACTACCCTCCACACGGTTTATTTCCTGAGTAAAACTCTGCCACTGATGACTCCGATTTCCTATCATCACCCCGGGTGTGGCGTAAGAATACTCGCAAGTTCATATCACTTTGTGGCTGATGTGTCACCGGCGGGAATGTTCGGCTCAGTTCAACGTTATACTTTTAGGCCGGTACTGGTGTTTACCAACAAGTGCCAAGTATCGAGATTATCGCCAGTGGAAAAGAGTGAAATACGATCATGGCCAACGAAAATGTTGCCTCACGTGAGACCAGCCAAGACCAGTCCCGCGCCGAGCAGCTGGCCGCCGCAAAAAAATTAGGCACCGCCGCGACCGCGAACCTGGTCGATGAAGGCGAAGCCGAACTTGCCGAAGCCTATGTTTTGCCCGGGGGAGAAGCCGGACAAGATGAGGCAAGTGTGGATATAATTCCGGAGCAAGCCGACGAATTTACCTGCGCTTCCTGCTTCATGGTGCGTCACCGTTCCCAGCTTGTCCGCGAAGATCAAGGGCAAAAATATTGCACCGAGTGTGAGGGCTAGGCCCCGACACTCGATGCAAAAGGAACTCTAAGAGCTAGCCCTGCTCATTGGTGGAATCCGGAGTACGGAACCGAGCGGCCTCTTTGGCTTCGAGTTCCGAGGATTCACGCTGAGCTTCCTCGGTGAATTCATACATCACTCCGCCCAGAGCCGCGGTGAGCTCTTCGGGGCGACGAGTTGAAGTGATCCAGTAAGGGGTTTCGTCGCGCGGGTCGGTAACTTCCATGCGAACTACCGCATCAAGCCATCCGCGCAAGTTCATGAACGCGAGGCCATGCAACTTCTGGCCGCGCTGCTTGAATGCTTCCTCGCCGCGGTAGCCGATTGCCTCGCCGACAAATTTGCGCTCAATCGTAGCGCGGCCCACGGTGAGGCTTTCCTCGGTGACTTCTAAGGTAGGTACCTTAAGCAAGAAAAGCACCACGATGCCGACCAGGACTATGAGCCCGACCGCGATACCCCAAGGGATGCTGATCGGGGCGACCGCTACACCGGCGGTGATCGCGATTAGTAAAGGCCAAATCCATGTGCCGACCGATGGCCATAGCTTTTCACGGAATAGAACATTTGAAGCCTCTGGGCTGGGAGTACTCATACCAACCAGTTTAGGCAATTTTTCAGCGTTGAATAACCGCCTGGATTCTCTGGCGCATCCGCTTGGCCGCGCGCGATAGAGTTGGATAGGTAGAAAACGCCCAATCAATTTACCGGGAGATATAGAAATACTCATGAATGAGCCCACGATTTCAGTCAAAATCAAGATGCTCGATCCGCAGCTCCCGGCTCCCAGCTATGCACACCCATCCGATGCAGGGGCTGACTTGCATGCCCGCGGTGACGTAGTGCTCCAGCCTGGCGAACGCGCGCTAATTCCCACTGGGCTCGCACTGGCGCTGCCGCACGGATATGTTGGCCTAGTTCATCCGCGAAGCGGCCTCGCTGCGAAGCACGGTATTACTGTCGTCAACGCACCGGGTACTGTTGATGCCGGATACCGTGGCGAGATCATGGTCACACTGTTGAATACAGATAACTCCAACGCCTTCGAAGTTCGCCGCGGCGATCGCATCGCCCAGCTGGTCATTCAAAAAGTCGAACTTGCCCATTTTGAGCAGGTTGACTCGCTCGACGACACGGCTCGCGGAACCGGTGGGTTTGGTTCAACAGGCGGATTCAACGCTAACTAAGTACCCTTGGTGTAAGAGCGCAAAACTTTAAGGACATCATGTTTTTCAAGCGTAAGAAGTCGGCAGAACAGCCGGTCGAAGAGTCAACCGTCGAGGAAAGCACGCCGGAGCCCACCTCAACCAACGGCCCTTTCGACATCAGTGACGTGTCTGAAACCGATAGCTACCTCGACTTTGGTTCGATTCTCGTCAAACCGATCCCTGGCATGAAGGTGCGCATGGATATCGAGCAGGCGAATCAGCGGGTTGTGGCGGTTTCGCTGGAGATCGCCGAGTCGCGCGTGCAACTGATGGCTTTCGCTTCCTCGAAGTCCTCATCCCTGTGGCCTGGTATTCGTGAAAAAATCACTGGCGATATCCGTGAACAGAAGGGCGAGATCTTCACCCGCGATGGAGAGCATGGTGAAGAACTACTGGCCAAGGTTCCGCAGCAACTGGCAGATGGCCGCGCCGGTCACGTAGCACTGCGTTTCGTCGGCGTTGACGGTCCGCGTTGGTTCCTGCGTGCTGTCGTTGGCGGTGCCGCGATCGCCGATGAAGAGGCTACCAAGATCGTGGACGAATTGCTGCGCAGCGTAGTGATCAACCGCGGCGACAAGCCACTACCGCCGGCAGAGCTACTTCCACTGAACGTACCAAGCAATGCCAGCACCCGGGCCGAAACACCCGAGCCGGACATCAGCCGTCCGGAACGTGGCCCTGAAATTACCCAGATCGGCTAGTGGCATGACCTGCGAGCCCGGACCATTAGCGGCGCATCTTGGCAGCAGAGAAATCAGGTCAGCACACCTGTGCTTGGAGTCCCTGTCCGAGCTGCCGGAAAAGGGCCGCATTGAACATGTCGGGTACATCCTGTCGGTCAGCTATTCGGCCCCCGACTCGCCACCGCGTCTGACCGCCGTAGTGGTGGACCAGTTGGCTGGAGTCGGTGGGCGCCGTGGCACAGTTCCGCACGTAAAGCTGCTGTTCATGGGACAGAAGCAGGTACCCGGAATCAAACCCGGAGTAAAAATCAAATATGCCGGCATGGTTGCTCCGGTAGATCATGTGCCAAGCATCTTCAACCCGCGGTACCTGATCGTTCCGGTCAACCGCCGCTAGGTTTTGGGTTCTATAGTTGCCGTATAAGCAGGTCTCGCACCGTGACCGATGCAGAAGTGAGAAGTATGAACAACGAAGAACAGCCAAACGAGCCGCAACGACACAAGGAGCACTCGTTCGCATCGAGCCTCGGGCAGAACGCAAAGCTGGCGCAGAATGCCGACGGCGGGATCGATGTCATCGCCAGCGTTGGCGGTCCCCGCGGCATCGTTGAGACGGTGCTTCCGGGTTTCGTCTTCGTCATGGTGTACGCGCTCAGCCTGGAGCTTTCGTGGGCGCTGATCGCCTCGATCGGGCTCGGCGTGCTGTTCATGATCGTGCGTCTGGTGAAGAAATCATCGCTGATGCAGGCCGCCAGCGGTCTCGTCGGGATTCTGATCTGCGCGTTCGCGGCTCGCGCCACAGGCGAAGCCAAGGACTACTACGTTCCAGGCTTCTTTATCGGCGCCGGTTACCTGCTCGCAATGCTGATTTCGATTATCGTCAGGTGGCCACTAGCCGGGGTGCTCTTCGGATTCATCCGCAACGAGGGAACCGCTTGGCGCTCCCAGCCGGCAAGGTTGCGCCGCTACAGCGTCGCAACGTGGATCATCATCGGCGTATTCATTGCGCGTCTCGCGGTGCAGCTACCCATGTACTTCGCCGACAATGTGGTGGCCTTGGGCCTAGCGCGCGCATTGATGGGCGCCCCGCTGTATGCCGCAGGGCTATGGTTCGCCTGGCTGGTATCCCGTCCGGCCAAGGATATTCACCCGGAGCAGCTAGCACAGTAAAGCTATCGAGTGGCTCCGCGCAGCGTGTCACGCAACAGGCTCTCGGCTTCGGGGGTGGTGATGAAGAATATCTCGTCTCCACCCTCAATCACGTCGTCATCGCTAGGTGGGAATGGTGCCTTATCGCGCACCACCGCCACGATGGTGGTGTCTTGGGGCCACATGACTCGTCCGAGCGTGCGTCCAATCAGCGCAGAATCGTGCGGCACGGTGAATTCAACCATATGCACTTCGCCGCTTTTGAGCGTCAACAGGCGTACTAAGTCGCCAACCTCTACCGCCTCTTCGACCAGGGCTGTCATCAGCCGCGGGGTGCTCACTGCCACATCCACGCCCCAGGCATCGTCAAACATCCACTCATTCTTTGGATGGTTTACCCGTCCCACGGTTCGACGCACGCCAAATTCGCTTTTGGCTAGCAACGAGACCACTAGGTTAACTTTGTCATCACCGGTGGCCGAGACGACCACATCAAAATCTTCGAGCTTGGCTCGTTGCAAGACGGCCAGTTCGCAGGCGTCTCCGATCAGCCACTGGACGTTTTCGAGATCTTCTCGTTCGGCCATCTCGGCTTTCGGATCAACGATGAGCACCTCATGGGAATTTAGTACTAGTTCTCGGGCGATAGACGAACCAACCGATCCAGCCCCGGCAATCATTACTTTCACGTGTTTAGCTCTCTCGATCAGTCGATGGCCGGAATCGGCGCGTTGGCAAGTACCTTTTCGACATCTTTGCTTTTTTCCAGACGCATCATGACATGGACTAGGTCGCCGCCTTGCAGTCGGGTGCGGCTCTCAGGGATGGTCCCTTCACCGAAACGGGTCAGGTAGGCCACGCGAACACCGGCAGCTTCTTCGAGCTCCTTTACCAGGTGCCCGTACCAGTCGCGGTGCAATGCGACTTCGGTAAGCATTAGCCGCCCAGACGGCTCGCGGTAATCTCCACGGATGGAGTACTCCGGCAGGATGCGTCGCAAGACTTGATCAGTGCTCCAACGAACTGCCGCTACTGTGGGGATTCCCAGTCGTTGATAGATTTCGGCGCGTCCCGGGTCGTAGATTCGCGCAACTACATGTGGCACGTTGTAGCTTTCACGGGCCACGCGCGTGGCGAGAATGTTGGAATTATCACCGCTGGAAACAGCCGCAAAGGCGTAGGCTTCATCGATTTTAGCCTCGACTAGAGTGTCCCGGTCAAAGCCCAAACCGACGACTTTAGTTCCAGTAAATTCTTGTCCCAGACGGCGGAAAGCCTCAGCATTTTGGTCGATTACCGCCACCGAATGTCCGGCTTCGTCCAGCGTATGGGCCAGCGCAACGCCTACGCGTCCGCAACCCATGATCACAAAGTGCGCCACCGCCAACTCCTTGCTTTCTTGCTACCAGTACAACTTCCGTGTGCTGCGCAGTTCACAGCTACGCAAGTAACAATAGCGCGCCGCGAACCACGCGTCCGAGACGAGGGTACTGCCTATGGCGCGCCCTGCGATAACGTTATCTCGTGCCTGCTTTATTTGATGGTCTTAAAAGGATCCTCGTGGGCCGGCCGTTTAGCACCGAACAGCTCAAACGTAAGCCGCTCCCACCTAAGATCGCCCTGCCGATCTTCTCTTCCAGCGCGCTGTCATCTTTGGCATATGCACCAGACGAAATTCTGCTGACATTAGCCATGGCAGGGATTGCCGCAACAATGCTTTCGCCGGCGGTTGGTGCGGCGGTTCTTGTTGTGCTGTTGGTCCTCGTGCTGTCGTACCGGCAGTCCGTAGAGGCCTATCCGTCTGGCGGCGGCGATTATGAGATCGTCCGCAAGAACCTCGGGCCACGCTCCGGTACCACAGTGGCCTCGGCTCTTCTGGTTGACTTCGTGCTCACCGTTGCGGTGTCGAGTTCTTCGGCAGCGCAGTACCTTTCGGGCGTATTTCCTGCTCTGGGGGAGCACCGTGCCTGGGTAGCCTCGGCGATCGTAGCCTTCTTGGTTGTTGCAAACCTGCGTGGTCGCGGACAGGGCCGTTGGTCCTTGGCGATTCCGGTCTACCTATTCGTTGCCGGAATGCTGGCAATGATCGCTATCGGCGGGGTGCTGGCGCTGACCGGAAATCTGGGTCTGGCTCCGAGTGCAGAATTCAATATTGTTCCGGAACAGGAATTTGCGACCGGTATGCACGGCGTCTTTGGCGCCTTGCTGATCTTGCGCGCGTTCTCCACCGGTTCGGCGGCGCTGACCGGTATCGAAGTGCCCATTTCGAATGTGCATCATCTGCGCAAGCCGCGCGCCCGAAATGCTGGGCGCATCCTCTTGGTGATGGGCTTGCTTTCCGGGGTGCTCACCCTCGGGACGCTGATGCTAGCGCGGGCGACCGGAATCAAAGTCGTGGCCGATCCGCAGGCCTCGTTGATGCTCGCCGGTGAGCCGATCTCCCAAGATTACGTGCAAGTTCCGGTCTTGGGGCAGTTGGCCCAAGCCGTATTTGGAAATTTCTTCCTCGGCACCATGGTGGTCTCTCTGCTGACCATCGCAGTCCTGTTGCTCGCCGGCAACCAGGCTTTTAATTCATTCCCGAACCTTGCCAGCCATTTGGCTGGAGATGGCTACCTGCCGCGCCAACTGCGCACCCGTGGCGATCGTCTCGGTTTCTCCAACGGAATCCTTTCCCTTGGCGCCGCGGCGATCGTACTGATCCTGCTGTTCAGCGGTGATGTGACGATTCTGGTGCAGCTCTACGTGGTCGGAGTGTTCGTTTCCTTTACGCTCAGCCAGCTCGGGATGCTCAAGCACTGGTCTCGTGTGCTGGTCACCGTTACCGATCGCAAGGTGCGCGCCGCAAAGCAGCGCAAGCGCCTGCTGAACCTCATCGGGTTGATTCTTTCGCTGCTGGTGCTGGTGGTCGTGCTCGCGACCAGATTCGTTCACGGTGCGTGGCTTGCGGTGCTTGGCATAGTGGCGTTGACCTTGATCATGGAGTCCTTGCAGCGTCACTACCAGCAGGTCGACCACGAATTGGCGATCTCCGATGAGCAGTCGGCGACCGCGTTGCCGGCGCGTGTCCATGCACTGGTGCTGGTGTCCACGGTGCGCAAACCGGTATTGCGTGCGCTCGCTTTTGCGCGAGCCTCACGCCCATCGAAATTAGAAGCGATCATCGTGGATATCGAAGCGGAGAAGACCGAACAGACTCTGGAAGCCTGGGATCGGTTGGGCATCCCAGTGCCGATTACCGCACTTGCGTCTCCCTATCGCGACATCGCCGGACCGCTGATCGAACATATCCGCTCGATCAAGCGTGAATCTCCACGCGACCTCATCGTTGTGTACATTCCCGAATATGTGGTCGGGCACTGGTGGGAGCAGCTGGTGCATAACCAGACCGCGCAGCGAGTCAAGAACCGTCTGCACTACGAACCCGGAGTGCTCATCGCCTCGGTGCCTTGGCGCCTGCTGAGCTCATCCGATGCACACATCGGCGGCCCGACCGAGGAATCCTCGGCGCACCGCCATTCAACACCTCACGAAGGATAAATTTTATGAACGCCCCTGAAACCTTGCAGCTGCGGTTAGGCTCTATTGCCCATGGCGGCCATACCGTCGCTCGCCATGATGGACGCGTAATTTTTGTCCGCCACGGCATCCCCGGCGAACTGGTCAATGTGCGCCTGACCGACTCGGGTGAGAACGCCAAGTTCTGGCGCGGAGACGTCGTTGAGGTGATCGAAGCCAGCGAACACCGCGTCCCGCATATCTGGGAACAGGCCGATGCGTTGAAGCACAGCGATCCGGTTGGGGGCGCGGAATTCGGTCACATGAGCCTGGCCTACCAGCGCGAGCTCAAGGCCCAGGTAGCTGCCGAACAGCTAACTCGCTTAGGCGGCCTGAAGGCCGAAGACTATAATTTCCCGGAGGTTCAGGCCGTTGCAGGCGACTCCGCCGGACTGGGGTGGCGCACCAGGATGTCCTACTCGGTCACCGAGGACGGACGCCTTGCGATGAGTGGCTTCCGTAGCAACGAACTAACCGCAATCAACGAAATGCCGTTGGCGCATCCAGGCATCGAGGCCATTGGCCTGTATGCCGTGGACTTCACCGGCATCGACCGGGTGGAGGCGGCGGTCTCCAGCGAGGATGACTCAACCGTTCTGGTCTTGCTCTCGGAGATGCGTCCGGGTGCGGCCAAGCGGGTGGCGCAGCAATTACCCGAAGGGGTGAACGTTGCGGCGTTTAGCCAGAGCGGTGGTTCGGCGGCCGATGGCAAGGGCGAGCTGCAGACCATCGTGGGTAACAGCTGGCTGACCGAGAAGGTGCTCGGCAAGACGTTCCGGATCACCGGTGAGGGATTCTGGCAGGTGCACCGTCAAGCGGCCACTTTGTTGACCGAACGAGTGCTGGATCTGACGCAGCCGGAACCGGGCGAGGTCATCGCCGACCTCTATGCCGGGGCAGGACTGTTCTCGCTTCCCTTGGCGGAAGCGGTGGGGCAGCACGGGCGCGTATTCAGCATCGAAGGTGCGCCAGGCACACATGCGGACGCGAAGAAGAACCTAGCCGAGGTGCGTCAAGTGACGGTGACCCGCGGACGTGTTGAACGACTAATGCGTCAGCTGGCCCGCGAAGCGGACTTGACTGCGGTCGTCCTCGATCCGCCGCGCACGGGCTTGGACAAGCAGTCCGCCGCGGAATTAGCTGAAAGTGGCGTGCAACGCATTTGTTACGTCTCCTGTGACCCGGCTGCTTTTGCCCGTGATACCGCTCGTTTGATGGCCCGCGGTTACGAATTAGATCACATGGAGATTCACGATTTATACCCGCATACTCACCACATGGAGTCGATTGGACTGTTCGTGCGCCGCTAAAAGGCTGTTTTAGTCCGCTGAAACACGATTTTGCGGGAATTTTCCTGCGGATCCGGCATTTTCTTTCAGTAACGGATAGACTGTTTTTAGCTCTGCAGCGGTACAAGCATGTCAGTCTCAGTTAGGAACGCCTAACTGGAATTATGTTTACGCATGCATAAAGAATGAGTGTCTGGCGAGAGGAGTCCCAATGAGTAAAGTGGACAGTTTCGGGGCCAAGGGCGTACTTGACGTCAAGGGAACCGAATACGAAATTTACCGATTGAACAAGGTCGAAGGCTCAGACAGCCTTCCCTACAGCTTGAAGGTTCTTTTGGAGAACCTGCTTCGCACCGAAGACGGCGCGAACATCACCGCGGATCACGTAAAGGCCCTGGGCCAGTGGGATGCATCGGCTCAGCCGAACACCGAAATCCAGTTCACCCCGGCACGCGTGCTGATGCAGGACTTCACCGGTGTGCCTTGCATCGTTGACCTTGCTACGATGCGCGAAGCCGTGCTGGAACTCGGTGGAGATCCAACTCGCGTGAACCCGCTGGCACCTGCAGAAATGGTCATCGACCACTCCGTGCAGATCGACACCTTCGGCTTCGCCGGTGCTGTTGAGCGCAACATGGAAATCGAATACCAGCGCAATGGTGAGCGTTACCAGTTCCTGCGTTGGGGCCAGACCGCATTTGACGACTTCAAGGTCGTCCCACCGGGAACCGGTATTGTGCACCAGGTCAACATCGAGTTCTTGGCTCGCACCGTGATGACCCGCGAGGTCGACGGTGTGCTTCGCGCTTACCCGGACACCTGCGTCGGTACCGACTCGCACACCACCATGGTCAATGGCATGGGCGTGCTGGGCTGGGGCGTTGGCGGCATCGAGGCCGAGGCAGCAATGCTCGGCCAGCCAGTATCCATGCTGATCCCACGCGTTGTCGGCTTCAAGCTTGCTGGCTCGATCCCAGCTGGCGCAACCGCAACCGACGTGGTGCTGACCATCACCGAAATGCTGCGCAAGCACGGCGTTGTTGGCAAGTTCGTTGAGTTCTACGGCGAAGGCGTGGCAGCAGTGCCATTGGCTAACCGTGCAACCATCGGCAACATGTCCCCAGAATTCGGCTCGACTGCCGCAATGTTCCCAATCGACGACGTCACCTTGGACTACCTGCGCCTGACCGGCCGCAGCCAGGAGAACGTTGACCTTGTCGAGGCTTACGCCAAGGAACAGGGCATGTGGCACGATCCAAGCCGCGAGATCCGTTTCTCGGAATACCTCGAGCTGGATCTGTCCACCGTCGTTCCATCGATCGCTGGCCCGAAGCGTCCACAGGACCGCATCGAGCTCTCCGGCTCGAAGGAACAGTTCCGCAAGGACATCCACAACTACGTTTCGAATACGGAAGACACCCAGGGTGTTGGCCGTCCTTCGACCGCAGTTGAGGTCACCAAGGAAGATGGTCAGAAGTTCACCATCGACCACGGTTTGGTTTCGATCGCTTCGATCACCTCGTGCACCAACACCTCGAACCCTTCGGTCATGCTTGCTGCTGCAGTACTCGCACGCAACGCCGCCGAAAAGGGTCTGGCCTCCAAGCCATGGGTCAAGACTTCTGTCGCCCCAGGCTCGAAGGTCGTCACCGAGTACTACGAGAAGTCCGGCCTCATGCCTTACTTGGAGAAGCTCGGCTTCTTCGTCGTAGGCTACGGCTGCGCAACTTGCATCGGTAACTCCGGTCCACTGGATGCTGAGATCTCCGAGGCCATCAACACCAACGACCTCGCAGCCACTGCAGTGCTCTCGGGTAACCGTAACTTCGAAGGCCGCATCAACCCAGACGTGAAGATGAACTACCTGGCTTCCCCGCCACTGGTCATCGCTTACGCACTGGCCGGCACCATGGACTTCGACTTCGAAACCGATTCCCTGGGCAAGGACAACGAGGGCAACGATGTCTTCCTGAAGGACATCTGGCCATCGCCAGTCGAGGTTCAGGAAATCATTGATTCCTCGATCGACGAAGGCATGTTCGCCAAGGGCTACGAAGGTGTCTTCGAGGGTGACGCGCGCTGGAAGGCGCTCGACACCCCAGAGGGTGCGATCTTCCAGTGGGACGAGAAGTCGACCTACGCACGCAAGGCTCCGTACTTCGATGGCATGACCGCCGAGCCACAGCCAGTGTCCGACATCGATGGCGCTCGCGTGCTGTTGAAGCTGGGCGATTCGGTCACCACCGACCACATCTCGCCTGCAGGTTCTTTCAAGTCGGAAACCCCGGCCGGACAGTACTTGATCGAGAACGGTGTGGATCGCAAGGACTTCAACTCCTACGGCTCGCGCCGTGGTAACCACGAAGTCATGATCCGCGGTACCTTCGCGAACATCCGCATCAAGAACCAGCTCCTGGACGGCGTCGAGGGTGGCTTCACCCGCGACTTCACCCAGGACGGCGCACCGCAGGCTTACGTCTACGACGCTGCCGAGAACTACAAGAGCGCCGGCACTCCGCTGGTCGTGCTTGGTGGTAAGGAATACGGTTCGGGCTCCTCGCGTGACTGGGCTGCCAAGGGCACCGCACTGCTGGGTGTCAAGGCCGTCATCACCGAGTCCTTCGAGCGTATCCACCGCTCGAACCTGATCGGCATGGGCGTTCTGCCACTGCAGTTCCCTCAGGGCGAGTCCGCTGATTCGCTGGGTCTGACCGGTACCGAGAGCTTCTCGATCGCTGGCGTGACCGAGCTGAACAACGGCACCACCCCGAAGACCCTGAAGGTGACCGCTACCGCCGAAGACGGCAAGGTCACCGAGTTCGATGCCGACCTGCGCATCGACACCCCAGGCGAAGCAGATTACTACCGTAACGGTGGCATCCTGCAGTACGTCCTGCGCCAGATTGCGGCATCTAACTAAGGTTCCTACCTGAACTTAGATCCAGATACTGGAACAACCCTGAAGGCCTCAAAGCAATCGCTTTGAGGCCTTCAGGCGTTTAACGCTGTCCTCTAAAGAACTAAGCTGAGACCATGAGTACTTTGTGGCATCGAGGCCTGCTCTCCGATCCGCAGGCGGCATTAGTGGAACAGTTGCTGAGCAGTCCGCTGCTCGTTGAAGATCTTTCATGGGGTCTGACGGACACCAAGGTGCTGCGGTTGCGTTCGGACGGTCGGGACTTTGTCCTGAAAACTGCAGGACCGTCGAATTTTCATCTTGTTCGAGAGTTCAAGGCCCACGCTGCGTACACCGCCCCGTTGCTGGCACACGGGCTGACTGCCCCGATGCGTCATGAAGACCGAACGCTGCGCATGCTGCTCCTGGATTATCTGCCCGGTGTCTTGTGCGAGCAGACTTCCAGCGCCGATGACCCGGATATTCACGAGCAGGCAGGTCAAGCCTTGCAGCTCCTGCACGGGCAGCAGGCCAAGATGGATGAGAGCTATGAAAAGAACTTCATCGCCAACGGCGTGAAATGGCTGGATGCGGAGCACCGGATTGAACCGAGTGCCTTGGCCGCCGCCCGCAAGATCTTCGCAGATTATCGTCCTGAACCGGTACTCGTCGTGCCCACTCATGGTGATTGGCAACCACGCAACTGGGTGATAGATCAAGGCAAACTACGGGTGATCGATTTCGGCCGATTCGCCATACGGCCCGCCCAAAGCGACCTGGCCAGGCTTGCGGCTCAGCAATGGCGCGTTCATCCTGAATTAGCTACCGCGTTCTTTCGCGGATACGGAGATGACCCACGAGAATTGCGCAGCTGGCCCATCACACAACTACGCGAGGCGATCGGCACCGCAGCCTGGGCATATCAAGTCGGCGACACGGCCTTTGAATCTCAAGGGCACCGCATGCTGCGCGACTCGCTGGAACTATTCTGAAAATACCAGCGGTGGCTTGCAGCTATTCGGGCCGTTGTCCGACAGTAGTCAAGCTCATTGCCGGTAAATTCGCACCTCACCGAAAGGTGACGGATAATGGAAATAGTCCTGCGAAAGCTACAATAAGGGTTTCGGTTGGATCGACAGGTCCGTAGTGGGCGAACAAGTAAAGGGGATGACAGTGTCTTTATTGGAGACCATCAACAAGCCTAGCGATCTGCGGGCTCTTACCCTGGAACAGCTAGAGGATCTTGCGGAGGAAATTCGTGGATTCCTCATCGCCAACGTCGCCCGGACAGGCGGCCACCTCGGACCAAACCTCGGAGTGGTAGAACTAACCCTAGGCATTCACCGCGTCTTCGACTCGCCCACCGACTCCATCGTCTTCGACACCGGACACCAGTCCTACGTGCATAAGCTCGTCACCGGACGCCAAAACTTCACCACCCTGCGTCAGCAAGGCGGACTTGCCGGCTACCCGGATCGCCGGGAGTCCGAACACGACATCGTCGAATCATCCCACGCCTCCTCCTCACTGTCTTGGGTTGATGGCATCTCGCGGGCCAATAAACTACGCAACAACATCGACCGCTACGCGATTGCCCTGGTCGGGGACGGCGCGCTCACCGGTGGCATGGCCTGGGAAGCGGTCAACAATATCGCCGCAGACAAAGATCGCAAGGCGATCATCGTGGTCAACGACAATGGACGCTCTTATGCGCCGACTATCGGTGGGCTCGCGAATCAGCTCTCGGGTCTGCGCCAGCAACTGGACAAGTTCCGTACGCACCCGTACTACGAGGATGCCATGAGCAAGCTCAAAGGCAAGCTCAAAGACTCGGGGGCCGTAGGAAGCTTTGCCTACAAGTCCCTGCATGCCACCAAAAAAGGCATTAAGGACTGGTGGGCTCCGCAGGGCTTATTCGAGGATCTGGGGCTGAAATATATCGGTCCGATCGATGGGCACAACCAGGCGGCCGTAGAAGAAGCATTGCTCCAAGCCAAGCAATTCGGCGGCCCTGTACTCGTGCATGCGATGACCGAAAAGGGACACGGGTATGCGCCGGCCATCGCGGACGTGGCCGATCAGTTCCACGCAGTGGGCGTGATCGACCCTGAGACCGGCACCCCGGTTTCCAGCGGGGGAGCGCAGAGCTGGACCAGCGTCTTCGGCGAGGAGATCGCTTTGGTTGCCGATGAACGCGATGACATTGTCGCGATCACCGGTGCCATGCTGCAGCCGGTGGGGCTGAAGAAAATGGCTGACAAGTACCCCGAGCGCGTCATCGACGTGGGAATTGCCGAGCAGCACGCGATGACGGCTGCAGCGGGACTGGCCTTCGGCGGCCTTCACCCGGTCGTTTGCGTCTACGCAACCTTTCTGAACCGGGCCTTCGACCAGCTTCTGATGGACGTGGCGCTGCATAAGGCAGGGGTCACCATCGTGCTGGACCGTGCCGGCGTCACCGGCCCCGACGGTCCAAGCCACCACGGCATGTGGGATATGGCGCTGACCCAGATCATTCCAAATCTGCACCTGGCCGCCCCACGCGATGCATCGCGCCTGCGCGAGGAACTGCGCGAAGCACTGGCCATCGATGACGCGCCGAGCGTCGTTCGTTTCTCCAAGGGGTCGGTGGGCGAAGAAGTTGAAGCCATCGACCGCCTGCCAGATGGGGTGGATGTGCTGGCGCGACTCGGCGACCGAGCCGCACCGGACGTCTTGATCGTCTCGGTGGGCGCGATGAGCGAATTGGCTTTGGACGTCGCCCACCGGTTGCATAGCCAAGGCGTTTCGGTCTCTGTCGTTGACCCTCGCTGGGTGCTGCCGGTACCGGCCTCGGTGGTTTCACTAGCTGCCCGCCACCGCATCGTGGTCTGCATCGAAGATGGCGTTCGCGCAGGCGGAGTCGGTTCCCGGCTGCGGACCGAAATGCGTGCAGCGGGGGTAGACACGGCCTTGAACGAGGTCGGCCTGCCCACCGAATTCCTCGCCCACGGCAGCCGTGCCCAGGTGCTTGAACGCGTGGGATTGACCGCCAAGCAGGTAGCTCGCGACACGTTGGCCCAAGTGCTCGGCACGAAGGTGCCCTTCGCCCGGCCGCTGCCTGGCCAGGATCTTCCCACCGGGCAGCTTCCGAAGCTGTGAGTGGATCGATGCCATTTCCAGCCGGATTGCCGCGGAATCCGGAAGCAGTGGAATTCGGCTCGCTGATTGTCAGCCGTGCCTGGAAATACGATGGAAGCGCCCACTGGGTAGTCCCAGGTTTTTACCTAGGTTCCGATGAGCATGGCCATTGGCTACACCAGCCAGCCGGTTCGTTGGTCGCCAGGCCCGGAACCGCTCATCTGGCGGCCACGGACGCGCTGTGCCTGATCCCTCACCGCGGTTTTTGGGTTGCGACCTTGTACTCCGACGCGGCCGACGACTTCGACGTCTACATTGATCTGGCCACTTCCATCGGTTGGCAACCACTGCGTCGCGGCGGGTGGGAAGTGAACTCCGTGGATATGGACCTCGACGTCATCCGTTCACGCTCCCGTGGCACGTTTCTGGACGACGAAGACGAATTCGCCGAACATGCGCTCAGCATGAATTATCCCGAAGCGCTGCAGCGCCAGATGCGCGAAACCAGCGCGTCGCTGTTGCATGATGTCGCCGAGAACCTGCCGCCCTTCACACACTCACACCGACAGATCTGGCTGGCCAAGGTCGCGGAACTTCCGCGCTAGACCCAGCATCAAAACCAACACAGAGGAAAAACGATGGCGATCATTCGCACCTACCGTCTTGACGAGAAGAACGAACTTCAGTTCCGCGAAGCCTGGTACCAGCAGTTTGATGACGAGGAACTCGGGCAGTTCGTGATCAACCACGGCACCGTGGGCCACATGTCGAAGACCAACGAGGTCCAGGATGTTAAGGCCGAACGCGCCGACGAACTCTTCGCCGGATTCTTGGCCACCTGCCAGGAAGACGGTTTCTCGGAGATCCCTAGCGAGGAACAGAGCTGGGTGATCGTACAGTACGCGCTGAAGTCGGTTGAAGGCACCGAACGCGACCGCTACATGGAGAAGAAAGCGACTGAAGCGCTGACCGGGCACCTCGCCTGGCGTGGACTTGGCACCGTGGAATCAAGCGACTTCGCGCCACGCAAGCTGAACATCCGGGTGCTTTCACCGGCACCAAAGCTTGCGGTAGCGGCAGTCAAGGTTTGCATCCGCGATGCCAAGCTGGACTTCACCAAGATGAGCGTGGGCACCGCGCCTTATGACAATGTAGAGGCAGTTAAGATGGCTCATCCAATGCCGGCGAAACCATTCTCGCTGAGCTAAAGGGCCGCGGGTCAGCGCGCTGAACCGCATTAACTGCGCTCGAAAGCTGTGGTGGATCCAGATTCTTCGCTATCAGCTGGGCGCCTGCAGCCACGCGATGGCGGCTGCACATTGAACTAAGGACAAAGGACAAATGATTCCTCAAGAGGATCGGGACGAATCCCCGGGAGCCAAGAGTAAAACGTCGCAGATTGGCGCCACACGAACACCACTCCACTTGGTGTTCCAAGCGTGCGTCGGTGTGATTATTGGTATCGGCATTACCTCGCTGCTTAGCGAAGTTCCGGGCGCCCAGCTGGCCCTCGGTGGCGTGTTCGTGGTGCTTGCCGCGTGGATCGTCGAGCAAGGTTTCCGGCTGCCGGCTCCGACTACGAAGAACGGATCGCGGATCCGTTTGATCCTGCGCCTGATTGCACTTGTCGGCTTCACGATCGCTGTCAGCCCGCTGTTGACTCTGATCGAATCGTGAGCGAATCGCTAGGAGCCAGCGAACCGCCAAGCCAGACCCGGCGCAATTCCCTTGTCGTGCTGGTGCTGGGCCTTAGCTGGGCCAAAGCCATGACGTTGCCCGATGAAACGATGAAGCTCCCATCGAAAGAAACCCGAAGGGGAGCGCTCATCCATGGTGGGTTGCGGTTCCTGTCCCTGGCGGGATTCATCATGGCTTTGCAGTCGCTGTTGGTGCTCAACGGTTGGAGCGCAGGCAGCTAGCCCAGGATAAGTTTTAGCATACAGTTAAAAGCGCAGGAGCCGGCCCGAACAATCCCCTAGGGAAAATGTTCGGGCCGGCTCTTTTAGCCTAGCTTGAAGCTTAGTCGGTTCCGGAGTCGAATGCTGCGGACTCGATGGCCCGGTCCTGCGCCCGTCCCGAATCATCCACTGGCGAAGCGTCGACGATATCGTTGGCGCCGCCGTTCTCCAATGCGCCAACCAGCTTGGCGGTGGATCCGCCAACAAGGCCCATGCCTGCATACTGTTCCAGACGGCCGCGCGAATCGGCGATGTCCAAGTTGCGCATGGTCAGCTGGCCGATGCGATCCAGCGGGCCGAAGGCTGCGTCGCCAACGCGCTCCATGGACAGCTTGTCCGGGTGGTAGCTCAGGCTGTCGCCTTCGGTGTTCAAGATGGTGTAGTCGTCGCCGCGGCGCAGACGTACCGTCACGGTACCGGAGATGGCCGAGCCGACCCAACGCTGCAGCGATTCGCGCAGCATCAGGGCCTGCGGGTCCAGCCAACGGCCTTCGTACATCAGGCGGCCTAAGCGGCGGCCCTCATTGTGGTAGCTGGCCACGGTGTCTTCGTTGTGGATGGCGTTAACCAGACGCTCATAGGCGATGTGCAGCAGCGCCATGGCAGGAGCCTCGTAGATGCCGCGCGACTTCGCTTCGATGATACGGTTTTCGATCTGGTCGCTCATGCCAAGGCCGTGGCGTCCGCCGATGATGTTAGCCTCGTTGACCAGGGCTACCGGATCGGTGTACTCCTTGCCATTGATGGCTACCGGGCGGCCGGCCGAGAAGGTGACCGAAACATCCTCGGGTTTGATCTCCACGGATTCGTCCCAGTACTTCACGCCCATGATCGGCTCGACGGCCTCAAGAGAGGTGTCCAGCAGTTCCAGGGTCTTCGCCTCGTGGGTTGCGCCCCAGATGTTGGCGTCGGTCGAGTAAGCTTTCGCGGCCGAGTCGCGGTAAGGGAAACCGTGCTCCTGCAGCCATTCGCTCATCTCCGAGCGTCCGCCGAGCTGAGCGACGAATGCCGGGTCGAGCCAAGGCTTGTAGATGCGCAGCTTCGGGTTGGCCATCAGGCCATAGCGGTAGAAGCGCTCAATATCGTTGCCCTTGTAGGTCGAACCATCGCCCCACACATCAACGCCGTCTTCGCGCATGGCGCGTACCAGCAGGGTACCGGTAACTGCGCGGCCCAGTGGAGTGGTGTTGAAGTAGGCTTTTCCGCCGGAGCGAATGTGGAAGGCACCGCAGGAAAGCGCGGCGAGGCCTTCTTCGACCAAGGCTGGCTTGCAATCGACCAGACGCGATGCCTCGGCACCGTATTCCAGAGCGCGGTCCGGAACTGCGTCGATATCCGGCTCGTCATACTGGCCAAGATCGCCGGTGTAGGTGTACGGGATGGCGCCCTTTTCGCGCATCCAGGCAACTGCGACCGAAGTATCAAGGCCGCCGGAGAACGCGATACCAACGCGTTCGCCTACAGGGAGAGAGGTGAGGACTTTAGACATGTTTCCATCCTAATGGATAAATATGCAACACAGTGAATTGAGGCGTGAAATGTTCAGCACACCGTCCTACCCGATAGCCTATGGGTAAGTAGCCGTTGCGTGAAGCGGCCCCACGAAAACAATCAAAGAGGTGCTCATGGAATTTCGCCAGCTTGGCCGCAGTGGTCTGAGTGTTTCCGTCGTCGGACTCGGTTGCAACAACTTGGGGCGTCCCGGAACCGCCACAGAATCACAAGAAGGAACCGATGCGGTGATCCACGCCGCTCTCGATGCAGGAATCACCCTCTTCGATGTTGCCGACACCTATGGGCGGGAACCCGGTTTATCCGAAGAGCGACTTGGCAAGGCGCTGGGAAACGCGCGCAAGGACGTTGTTCTTGCCACGAAGTTCGGCATGGACATGAAAGGCGTAAACGGCCCCGACTTTGACGCGCGCGGTTCACGCCGTTATATCGTCAACGCGCTAGAAGCCTCACTTCGCCGACTGGGCACCGACCATATTGACCTGTACCAATTCCACACCCCGGATGCGAATACCCCGATCGACGAAACCTTGCGTGCCTTGGACGATCTGGTCACCAGCGGCAAGGTGCGCTATATCGGTCACTCCAATCGATCCGGATGGCAGATCGCCCAGGCTGAATACGTGGCTCGCGAGCTCGGAACGGAGCGATTCATCTCGGCGCAGAACCACTACAACCTGATCGACCGTCGTGCCGAGCTGGAAGTGTTGCCCGCAGCCAAGGAATTTGGGCTCGGAGTCCTTCCCTACTTCCCACTGGCTAATGGGCTGCTCACCGGAAAATACACGAAGGGCTCGGCTCCCCAAGGAAGTCGGCTGACCCATGCCCGCCAGCATCTGCTGGAAACCAGCGACTTCGAACAGCTGGAAAAGTTCTCCGCCTTTGCCGCCTACCGCGACCTCTCTCCGGCCGAACTCGCCTTCTGCTGGCTGGCCGCACAGGATACGGTGGCTTCGGTCATCGCCGGATCCACACGTCCGGAACAAGTCAAGGCCAATGCGCACGCGATCCGGTGGGTGCCCTCTAAGGAAGAAAGCGCAGAAATCGATGCGATATTCCCTAGCCCGCAAAAGGTTGCACTGTTTTAGCGGTACTTCGCCGCAGCCGCAAAGCATAGGGGGTGCCGGCCCAATCTCAGGCCAGCACCCCCTACGCTCGACGCGCGCTCAATCGTTCCCGGTTTAGGCGTCTTGCGGTGGGAAGACGAGAATGTTCTCGCCCTCGATAGCCGCGGCGTAGCGGGTCAGCGGAAGCGGCGCCGGGCCGCCGAGGACGGTGCCGTCCTCGTAGGCATAGCGTGATCCGTGGCATGGACAGTGAAAATTCGCTTCATCGGTGTCCGTGCCCACCGCGCAACCTTGGTGCGTGCAGACATTGGAGTATGCCAGCACTGTGCTTGCATCGACGCGATAAAGCAAGACTCCTAGGTCCTTGCCGCTTGCCGGGCCTTTGACAGTCACTTCGGCCTTACCGCTCTCCGGTAATTCTTCTGCGCTGAGGACAATTTGTCCTTCCCCAGTGGGGCTGGGTGCCTCGCTCGCCTCGACAGGAGGTTCGGAGGAGGACCCACCGCTACATGCGGTGAGTGCAACGATGGTTCCGGCGGCACCGGCCGCGCCGAGCAAATGACGGCGCGTTGGTGGTATTGGTCCATTCATAAGCCAATTGTTGCAGACTATGGCTTAGCTGACGCTAACTTCGAGGCTTTTATTTTTTGCGGTACTCCGCTAGGCCTGGCCCAGATACACTGCGATGTGCTCGCCTTCGATTTCGCAGGCATAGCGAGGAAGGGCGGCAATCGCCGGGCCGGCGGAAACTGCACCGTCGGCGGGCTGGAAGCGTGAACCGTGGCAGGCGCAGTAGAAATCGTCTTTGGAAGATTTCGGAGTGACCGCACATCCCTGATGAGTGCAGATACTCGAGTAGGCGAGGACGGTCTTGGCGTCCTTGCGGAAGAGCAGGACACCTATTTCTTCTCCGGTCACCGGGTCCTTGGCCAGTACCTGCGCGCGGGCCTTTTCGGGAAGATCCGCCAGCGGAAGAACCATCTGTGCTTCGCCAGCTGGTTCAGGGACCTGTGCAGGAGTCGGATTCGGTGCGGCAGATTCTCCGTTGCCACAGGCGGCTAGCAGGGCACTGGATCCTAGAAGTGCGGAGGCGCACATCACGGTGCGGCGGGCTGGGCGTGCAAAATCGGTCATATCGGGATTCTCTCAGATTAACCTGTGCCGTAGCTAAGCTGAATATTTCTTCTCTCACTAGTCAACGGCGATTGTGCCGCTCAATGACAACGCCCCGTGTTGCCAACGACTCCACTGTGGAGCCGGCAACACGGGGCGTTGTCCTGCGTGGAGTTAGGAATTGAACTTCTTCCCGTTCACACGTTCGGAGGCACCGACCTGATCCAGGTACGGGGTGATCCCGCCCAGATGCATCGGCCAACCCGCGCCTGTAATCATGCACAGATCAACGTCGGCTGCCTCGGCGACTACGCCTTCGGAAAGCAACAGGCCGATTTCTTCGGCCAGTGCATCTTGCACCCGGATGAGAATTTCAGCCTTGGTTGAGGGCTTATCTCCGAAACTCAGCAGTGCCTCTGCCTCGGGATTCAGTATCGGCTGGCCGTTGTCGTCCTTGGACCACAAGGTGGTGACCTTCGCATCGATCAATTTGCCGAGGTTCTCGGACACTGCAAATCGATTCCCGAAGGACGCATTAAGCGACTCGTTGACGTGCTGTGCCACTGGCAGGCCAACCATTGCCAGGAGGGTGAACGGCGTCATCGGCAGCCCCATGGGAGTCAGCGCTGTATCCGCCGTCCGCACATCGGTCCCCTCGTCGAAGGCGGCCTGCACTTCGCTCATCAAACGCAAAAGCACACGGTTCACCACAAAAGCCGTGGCGTCTTTGGTGCGTACCGTCGTCTTGCGCAGGTTCTTACCCAGGGCGAAGGCGGTGGCTACGGTGGACTCATTGGTCCACTGTGTCGCAGCGATCTCCAGCAGTGGCATCACGGCTACCGGGTTGAAGAAGTGGAAACCGACAAGGCGCTCGGGATGCTTCAGATCCCGCCCCATCTCGGTCACCGAGAGCGAAGAGGTGTTCGTGGCCAGGATGCATTCGGGGGAGACTACTGCTTCCACCTCGGCGAAGACCTGCTTCTTGACGTTCAGTTCCTCAAAGACCGCCTCAATGATGAAATCGGCGTCGGCGAACACGTCCTTGGTGACCGAGCCGGAGACCAGGGCCTTGGTGCGGTTGACTGCATCTTGGCTCATCCGGCCTTTGGCGTGCAACTTATCGATCTCACCGTGGATGTACGCCAGGCCCTTGTCGATACGTGACTGATCCAGATCAGTAATGACCACTGGCACATTCAACTTACGCACGAAGAGCAATGCCAGCTGGCTCGCCATGAGTCCCGCGCCGACCACGCCGATTTTGGTGACGGGCCGGGCGAGCTTTGCATCGGGTGCGCCGGCCGGACGCTTGCCTCGCTTTTGCACCAGATCTAGAAACGCATACACCGTGTTCTTGAACTGATTAGTGGCCATCAGCTCGGTAAGCGCCTGAATTTCTAATTCGGCCGATTCCTTTTGGGACAGCTTCAACCCTTTGCGGAAAACTTCAATCACCTTGTACGGCGCGGGGGCGGCCCCCGAAAGCTTCGCGTCTACGAACTGTTCGGCTTTATCTGCCGCCTCCAACCAGCGTTGAGCAACTTCTGGATCCTTGGGGTCGACCGAGTTCGCTCGTTTGACCTCGATGCTGCCGTTGAGCACGCCGTCTGCGAACTCGACCGAACGCTCGATAAAGTCGGCAGGCTCAAATAGCGCATCCGCCACACCTAGTTTGTAGGCCGCCGGGCCCGAGAGCGTGCGGTTGCTGTTCAGTGGGTTCTCCACCATCACCTTCAACGCGTTTTCTGGTCCGATGAGCCGTGGCAGTCGGTAAACGCCGGCCCAGCCGGGGATCAAGCCCAAGAATGCTTCGGGCAATCCCAAGGCTCCGGCGGTGGTGCTCACGGTTCGGTAGTTGCAGGCCAAAGCGATTTCCAGACCGCCACCTAGGGCAAGCCCGTTGGTGAAAGCAAAGGTCGGCACGCCTAAATCTGCGAGCAAAGCGTAGGCTTGGTGCCCGAGGGTCGCCATCGCGGTTGCCTGCTCCGGTGCGGAAAGCCGGGTTACCGCAGAGAGGTCGGCCCCAGCGATGAGGAAGTACGGTTTGCCGGTGATGGCCAGGCCGTGGATTTCGCCCGCCTTGGCGCGCTCTGCCTGTTTTTCAAGTGCGGCGCGCAGCTCCAGCAGACCATTGGGACCCAGCGTGGTGGGTTTTTTATGGTCCAACCCGTTATCCAACGTGAGCAGTACCAGTGTTTTACCGCTGGGTAGGGTCACATCCTTGGCGAATGAATGGGTGATCGTTTCATCGTGCATAAGTTCGGCAACTGCCGAAAAATCCTGAGTCATCTCTAGCTCCCTAAGCCTTCGTGCCAAAGTCTGGGTGGTTTGGATTCTCCCAAATCACCGTGCCGCCCATGCCGAGGCCGATGCACATGGTGGTGATTCCATAGCGCACCGTGTGATCTTCTTCGAACTGGCGCGCTAGCTGAGTCATCAGGCGAACGCCCGAGGATGCTAGCGGGTGGCCGACCGCGATCGCTCCGCCGTAGCGGTTAACCCGCTCGTCGTCTTGTGCGATGTTGTAGAAGTCGAGGAAGGAGAGCACCTGCACGGCGAAGGCCTCATTGATTTCAAACAGTCCAATGTCGGTTATGCTCAGGCCTGCCTTGGACAGTGCCTTCTCGGTGGCTGGAACGGGGCCGTATCCCATGACATCTGGCTCCACGCCGGCGAAGGCGAAGGAAACCATGCGCATTTTCGGGGTCAGCCCCAGCTCGCGCACTGCCGCGCCGCTAGCTAGCATGGCGGCGGTGGCGCCATCGTTCAGTCCCGCCGCGTTTCCGGCGGTCACGCGGCCGTGGGCGCGGAACGGGGTGCGCAGTTCGGCCAGTGATTCCATGCTGGTGCCCGGTCTTGGCGGCTCATCAACGGTGTTGACCGCCCAGCCCTCACCCGGACGCTTCGCGGAGACCGCCACGAGATCTGGCTGGATCTGGTTGTTTTCGTAGGCGCGGGCAAGTTTGTTCTGGGAAGCCACCGCGTAGCTGTCGGCGCGTTCCTTGGTGATTTCGGGGAAACGATCGTGCAGATTCTCCGCGGTATTGCCCATGTTCAAGGCCTGCGGATCAACGATCTTCTCGGCGAGAAAGCGGGGGTTTGGATCGGCGCCTTCACCCATGGGGTGGTTTCCCATATGCTCGACGCCGCCGGCGATTACTACGTCATAGGAGCCGAAGGCAATGCCGCCGGCTAGCGAAGTTACCGCGGTCATGGCGCCGGCGCACATCCGGTCGATGGCAAAACCGGGAACAGACTTCGGGATTCCGGAGAGCAGCCCCACCGTGCGCCCAATGGTTAGTCCTTGGTCGCCAGTTTGGGTGGTGGCAGCCATGGCGATCTCATCGATTTTCTCGGCTGGAATCTCCGGGTTTCGGCGAAGGAGGCCACGCACGGCCTTGACCGCGAGGTCATCGGCGCGGGTGCCGTGGTAGATTCCCTTCTCTCCTGCCTTACCGAAGGGGGTGCGTACCCCGTCGATGAAGACGACGTCGCGGTCGTCGAGCGAGGCGTGCGCGTTTCCGGGCACGGTCGAGGTGTTGACACTCACCGTCGGGCTCCTTGGGGTAGTTTTAGGCTGCCCCGAGAGCCGGGGCAGTGGCCAGCATCACTGTGACCTAAACCATACGTTACTCATGAGTAACTTGAAGTGCAAGTGCTGGTTCCACGCTCCGGGACCCTCCGATGAGATTTTGCTCTAGGCGCGCAGTGCTTCGGCGAGTTTTGCGCTGAGCAGATCGCGTTGCCAAGGTCGCGCGCCGAGCTCTTCCAAGGCGGTATCTATCGAGCTGGCGCTGATTGTTGCCGGGGGATTCCAGCACAGCGAACGCAAGAATTTCGGGGTCAAAAGATTTTCTCCCGGGATGTTCCATTCTTCGCTGACTTCGGAAAGTACCTCTCGTGCAGCGGTCAGCCGAACAGCGGCTTGCGGGTTTTTCTCTCCCCAGATTCGCGCATTTGGCAGCTCCGCGTTGCCGGTACGTAGTTCTGGGAGATCATTGGAATTTCGTCCACGCTGCATCGCGTCCAGCCAACGTGGGGCGTCGCGTTTGGCGCTGCGGCCATGGAAGCCTGAAATCTGCAGTAATGCGGGGACACTATTTGGTCGGTGATCGACCGCGGCCATGATCGCCGAGTCTGGCAATAATCTGCCCGGAGCCACATCTCGACTTTGAGCCAAGGCCTCGCGTGATTGCCACAGCTCGCGAGCCACCGCGAGATTGCGCCGATTCTTGATCTTATGGATTCCCGATAGTTTGCGCCAAGCTTCAGGTGGCGCAACGGGATCCGGGAGCTGGCGAACATACTCAAATTCTTGGGCGGCAAAATCCAATTTGCCCTGCTCTTCGAGCACCTCGGAAATTTTTTCGCGCAGTTCGAAGAGCACCTCAACGTCCAGCGCCGCATAGTTCAGCCAAGACTCTGGCAGCGGCCGAGTGGACCAGTCCACCGCAGAGTGTTCCTTAGCTAATTGCAGTCCGAGCAGTTCGCCAACCATGGTGCCCAGTGCCACGCGGGGGAAGCCGGCCAAACGTCCGGCGAGTTCGGTATCAAACAGCCCGGTGGGGGATAGCCCTGCATCGTGCAGGCAGGGCAGATCCTGGGTAGCCGCATGCAAAATCCACGGTAGTTCATTCATGAGTTCCAGCAGTGGCTCCAGCGAATCCAAGCTCTCTGGGTCGATCAGCCAGGTGCTTGCACCTTCGCGGCGGATCTGGATGAGGAAGGCGCGTCGTCCGTAGCGGAATCCACTGGATCGTTCGGTATCCACTGCCAAATCCCCGGTGCCGGCACGGAGCGCTCGCACCGCTCGGTTCAGTCCCGCCGCGGTGTTGATGACTTCCGGAATACCGTCTCTAGGAGAGGTCAGTGGGGTCAGGGTTGGCTGGTCTACGGCTGGATCTGAAGTAGTCATGGTCCTTCTATTCTAGGACCGATGGCGCGCGGCTTTAGCTTAGGCGACGGTGCGGCAGCTGCTGCACGCCTTCGGGAAGCGGTGGCATGCCTGCAAATGTGCACACCATATCGGCCCACGCACTCAAATGTGCACCGAGCTCTTCGCTCTGCTGCGGAGTCCACGAGGCGCGCAATTCGATGTCGATATGGTCTTGCTCGCCTTGCAGGTTGCCAAATGATTCTGAGATGACGCGCGTGGCGGTGCCGCCGGAGGAATGGTAGGAAGCTTGGCGTTCGCGCAGGGCATCTTCAAGCCAGCTCCAAGCGACGGAGGCAAGCATCGAGTCCTGGCCCATGTCGTGATCCAAGCGTGCCCGGATGTAGCTCACGACGCGGAATTGGCCGCCCCATAATTCCTGGCCTGCAGGGTCGAAGAGCAAAACAAAGCGTCCGGTCGCCAACGGGGCTTCGGGCTGCAAGAACGGGGTGCGGGAGTATTCCTGGCCGTGCTCTCCATGGCCTGGTCCGGAGCCTTCCAGCACATCGCCGCTGAGCGCTAAAGCGAACGGCGCCAGACGGGCTGGAGCTGGGATTTCGGTGATCTTCAGTTCTTTGCGAACGGCGGCATGCGAAAGTTCGCCCAGGGCCTTGGAAAAGGCCGGTGGGATGACTGCGGCAGCACGATCGTTGGTCACAGGACGAGTCTAAAACGCGCCGCACCGCGGTGGCGGTACGGCGCGCCGAGTCGCATTAAGCTGCGCGATGGGCAGTCATCAATTCGCGAAGTTTGGCGGTGAATGCGCTGACATCTTCCGCGGTGGTGTCAAATGAGCACATCCAACGCACGTGCCCTGCTGCACGGTCCCAATCGTAGAAGCGGAAGTGCTCGCGCAACTGATCGGATACCGCGGTCGGCAGTTGCGCGAAAACGCCGTTGGCCTGCGCCGGGTAGACCAGATCCACGCCGTCGATCTCTTCGACAGCGGAGGCTAGCAGCGCAGCCATCGCATTCGAATGCCCAGCCAATTCACGCCACAGGCCCGTTCCGTAGAGTTCGAGCAACTGGGCGGAAATGAATCGCATCTTGCTGCCCAGCTGCATATTCATCTTGCGCAGGTACTTCAGATCCTGGGCCAGTGCCGGATCGAGGGTCAAAATTCCTTCACCGAGCAGCAAGCCATTCTTGGTGCCGCCGAGCGAAACGATGTCTACCCCGACATCGGTGGTCAGCTCGCGCAATTCGACACCGAGGGAAGCCGCCGCGTTGGCCAAGCGTGAACCATCGAGGTGAACCTTCATGCCCAGTTTGTGGGCGTGTTCGGTGATGGCTCGAATTTCATCCGGGGTGTAGATCGTGCCCAGCTCGGTGCCCTGGGTGATCGACACCGCCAGCGGCTGCGCGCGGTGCTCGTCACCCCAGCCCCAAGCCTCCTGATCGATCAGTTCGGCGGTGAGCTTGCCGTCGGGGGAGTCCACCTGCAAGAGCTTAAAACCGCCGATGCGTTCCGGAGCGCCATTCTCATCCACATTAATATGTGCAGTGCTCGCGCAGATCACCGCGCCCCAGCGCGGCAGCAGTGACTGCAAGGCGGTGACATTGGCGCCGGTGCCGTTGAAGACCGGGAAGATTGCAGCCTGCGCACCGAATAGTTCCCCTGCCATCGCGTCCAGCGCAGCGGTGTATTCGTCATCGCCGTAAGCGCTCTGGTGCCCGCCATTGGCGCGCGTGATCGCCTGAAGGATGCGTGGGTGCACGCCGGAGTAGTTATCGGAGGCGAATCCGCGCACCGCAGGGTCGTGGCTAAAAGTCATAAGATTTTTTGGTCCTTCGTAGAGGTACTGAGGTGGTGATGTGCCCGTGAAAAACGCTACACCACCACCGTCGAATCGCGCTTAGGCCTGAGCCAGCGGAAGCCGCTGCCCGTTGTGCTCCACCGTCTCGGCGTCCAGAAGCCGCAGCGCCGCCTGGGCGACAGTGTCAACGGAGGTATGCCCAGTGGGCACCTCACCGGCTGACTTGTCGCTCAGTGCTTTGACAACCCAACTCAGGGCGGCTGCCTGCGGGGCCTGTTTGCTAAAGAGCCGGGCGATCGCATTGACCCAGTGCTCTGCGGCGGCCTTCACCGCACCATAATTCGCATTCGACGGCGTCGGATTCGTCACCGCCTGAGCGCTGATGATTGCTAGGCGGCCGGCATCCGAAGCGACCAGGTCATCGACGAAGGCGCGGGTGGTGTTGCGCAGCGTGGTCAGCACGCTGATGTGCAGGAAGTCCCAGTCGGCGTCCGTTTGCCCGGTAATCGACTTGCCGCCGCGCCAACCGCCCACCAGATGCAGCAGCACATCGATCTTGCCGTGCTGCGCATGGATCTGCTCGGCCAGATCGTTGACCGCTTGGCGGTCCGACAGGTCGCATTCGTAGCGTGCAGTGGCGAAGCCTAGGCGTTCGTCCAGACGCGCGGCATTGCTGCCGACCACCAGCACTCGAGCCCCGGCATTGACGAGTTGGCGGGCCGCTGCGGCCCCGGCGGCCGAGGTGGCCCCGGCGATCAGCACTAGCTGTTTTGTTTGTTCTTTGCTCACGGTATCGATCCTAGATGCTTGTGGCGCCGGTCATGCCGCGGGTGGACTCGATCACCGCCGCCATTTTCTTGTTCAGCGCCTCGTAGAACATCGACAGCGGGAACTCATCGTCCAGCACCTGATCGGTTATTTCACGCAGCGGCGCGGTCAGCGGCAAGGCCTCTGGCCCCTTGGCCCACACCGAAGCCGGGTTCGGGGTGACGGTGGCGGAGACTAGCTCATAGGCAGCCAGCCAATGGGCGAGCTTCGGGCGGTCGATGGACTTCCAATACAGTTCGTCGATCGCATCCCCCAAGGCTGCAACCACCTCGGGCACCTGATCCCAGTCGATGCTCAGCTTGGTGTCGGTCCAGTGCAGGACGTGGTGCTGGTGCATCCAAGCGAAGAGCAGTTGTCCGCCGAGCCCGTCGTAGTTGCGCACCCGCGAGCCGGTGATCGCAAAACGGAAGATCCGGTCGAAGATGACTGCGTACTGCACCAGCTTCGCGGTGTGCGCCGCTTCCGCATCGCTAGCCGGGTCGGCGGCGATCTTCATGGATTCGCGGAATGCCGTCAGATCGCAACGCAGCTCTTCCAGAGAGTAGAGGAAGAATGGCATGCGTTGCTTGATCATGAATGGGTCGAAGGGCAGGTCCCCGCGCATATGCGTGCGGTCGTGGATCAGATCCCACATGATGAAGGTTTCTTCGGTCAGCTGCTGATCGGTGAGCAGCTGCGCCGCATCGGCAGGCAGCTGCAGGTTGGTGATTGCCGCGGCTTCCTTGAGCACCTTGCGGAAGCGGGCCGCCTCACGGTCTTGGAAGATGGCACCCCAAGTGAAGGAAGGGGTTTCGCGGATGGCGACCGATTCGGGGAAGAGTACCGCGGAGTTGGTGTCGTAGCCGGCGGTGAAATCGATGAAACGCAACGGCACGAACAATGCGTTGGAGTAGCTGCCCGCCTCCAGCTGCGCGATGAAGTCCGGCCATATGACCTGCACCAGCACGGCTTCGAGGTGGCGGTTTGTCGAACCGTTCTGCGTGTACATCGGGAAGAGCACCAGATGCAGAAGTCCGTCTTCACGCTGGGACTGCGGCTGGAATTCGAGCAGTGCGTCCAAGAAGTCCGGGGTGCCGAAGCCATGTGCTTCCCATTTTTTCAGGTCAGCGATCAGCGCCTGCAAGTAGTTCGCATCGTGGGCGAAATGCGGCAGCAGCTCATCGATGGCGTCGACGATGATAGCGATCAGGCCGCTGGCGCGTGGCTGCATTGCGGCCTCGGCCAGGGAGCCGTCCTTGGACTGCAGGCTCTGGAAATCACTGGCCGCCGCCTTCAGCGCCAGCCATGCATCATGGGTGGCTAGCATCTGCGCGGTTGCCTGTGCGTTGTGGGAGAGCTGGGTCATCGTGGGGCACCTTTTCAAGTTCTTTGGTCGTATTCGTGGCCTAGCTATAACGCTACGCTCAAAGAACAGAATTAGTGTTGCTCAGTCACTCATGAGTAAGCATCACTAATGCTTGATGTGAGGTGCACCCCACGACGGTCAGAGGTTTTAGCCCTCCGTTTCCCGCAAGGTCAGGCTCAACGAATTCATGCAGAAACGCAGGTCCGTCGGTGTCTTGAAACCTTCCCCCTCAAACACATGGCCCATATGCGAATCGCAATTCGCGCAACGCACCTCAACACGTTTCATGCCCATCGACTCGTCCGTTATGTAACGCACCCGATCCTCGGCCAGCGGGGCATAAAATGAGGGCCACCCGCAGCTGGCGTCAAACTTCGTGCCGCTCGCGAAAAGCTCCACGCCGCAGGCGCGACAGGAATACACTCCCTCAGTGGTGGTATCCCAGTATTCACCGGTGAATGGTCGTTCGGTTCCGGCCTGGCGCAAGACGTGGAATTCCTCCGGGGAAAGGATCTGCTGCCAGTCGATCTCTGTCTTCTTCGATTCTTCGCTCATACTCATGCAAACGATTTGCGTCGCTAGATGATTCCCGAAGCCGCATTTGAGAGTATGGGGGCATGGCCCGGAACATAGTCGAAACCTTAGAACCGCGTAAAACGGTGCCCGCGACGCTGATCGGCGTGGGCTTGGGCATTGCAGCCGGCTCGCTGCTGGCCGCGAGCGTTTCCGCGCTGGCCGGGTATTTTGCCCGGCGCGTGGTCACTCCCGAAGAGCGGCGCACCGGCAACGCCATCATCCGCGAGATCGTGACCGACGAGGAAGGCCAGCTCTGGCTGCACTTCCTCAAAGTTGCGGACACCGCCGATCCTGGCGGATGCTCGCTCATCTCCGAGGGAGAGACCTGTGTCGCCAGGCTTTCGGCACCACGGGCGGTACCCGGCAAACCGCGGCTGATCGCCCGCAAGCTCGAACACATCTACCGCGGGAGCCTGGAAGGGGTGCGCCGCGGATACCTCTCCGGAGCCATCTACGAACATCCCGAAGACCTCGGCATCGCCGCGCAGGATATCGAACTGGAGCTGGCGGTGGGCACCGGACCGGCCTGGCTCGTGCCGGGCACCAGCCACAAGGACCTCTGGGTGATCGGGGTGCACGGGCGGGGCGCGCGGCGCAACGAAACCATTCGCGCGCTGCCGGTGCTCACCGAAATTGGCGCCACGGTCCTGCTGATGAGCTACCGCAACGACGGGCTCGCCCCGAATGCGGCCGATGGCCGCTACGGGCTGGGGGATACCGAATGGCACGACGTGCAAACCGCGGTCCAATACGCCCGCGATCATGGGGCCACGCAGATTGTCCTGCTCGGCTGGTCCATGGGCGGAGCGATCAGCCTGCAAACCGCGGACCGCTCCGAGCTAGCCCTCTATATCGATTCGCTGATGCTCGTGGGTCCGGTGATTAATTGGGTCGATGTGATCTCCCACCAGGCGCGGCTCAATAAGATCCCGCAAACGGTGGGACTCTTTGCCGGCTGGCTGCTCACCAATCGCGCCGGACGCTGGGTCACCGGGCTCGCGGCCCCGGTGAACCTCAAACGGCTTAACTGGGTGGACCGGGCCAGCGAACTGGAGCACCCGACGCTGATCATGCACAGCCAAGACGATCAATTCGTCCCCTACGGGCCCAGCCTGAAACTGGCTGCGCTGCGCCCGGATCTGGTCACCCTGCGAGTCTTCACCGGGGCCGGGCATACCCGCGAGCCCAACAGCGACCCGCAAGGTTTTGCCGCGGCGATCCGCGAATTCCTCACCGAACGCCTCGCCGCTCAGCGCTGAGCGGCGATCGCCGCCACCAGCGCATCGAGGGTCTTCACCGCATCCTGCGGGCGCAGCTGCAAGCTGAAGCCGCGCCGCCCGCCGGAAATGAAGATGGTTTCGAAGTTCAGCGCCCCGGCATCGAGCACCGTCGGCGAGCTTTGCCGCTGGCCGAAGGGGGAAATTCCGCCCAGCACATAGCCCGAACGCCGCTGTGCGGTCGCTTTATCGGCCATCTGGGCCTTTTTCCTGCCTAGCGCCGCACCCACGGACTTCAGATCCAAGGTCGCATCCACCGGCACGATCGCCACCGCCAACTCCTGGCTGGAGTTGGCGCCCGTGGAGACCATGAGCGTTTTGTACACCCGATCCCCGCTGACGCCCAACTGCTCCGCGGCCTCCGCCCCGTAGCTCTCGGCCGAATCGCTGTGGCTGTAGCTGTGCGCCACGTACTTGATGCCCGCCGTGTCCAGCGCGAGCGTTGCCGGGGTGGAGGCCGCCTTCATTTTCTTCGCCACTGCCTTTGTCCTTCGTTGAGCCCCTGGCCTTGCGCGGCTACGCGGCCAGCTGCTCGGAGATCTGGCGCTTGATCCGGGCCAGCATCGCAGTCATGCCGCGCATCCGCAACGGTGACAATGCCCGGGAAAGACCCAACAACGCTGGCATATCCTCGGGAACCGCCAAGATCTCGGCGGCCGGGCAGCCATCCAAGCCGGCGGCCAGCACCGAGGCGAAGCCGCGAGTGGTCGGCGCTTCGGGCGGCGCGGAGAAGAACAGGTTCACCACCTGGTCGGCGCTCACCTCGACGATCAGGAACAGCGGGGACTGGCACTCAACCACTTGCTCGAAGAGTTCCGGGTGCTCGGCCAACCGCGTCGGCAATTCGGGCAGTTCGCGGGAGTAATCCAAGAGCAGCTCCAGCCGGTCAGCTTCCGGAACCTCGGTGAACTCTTCGACGATCTCGGCCAATGCCGGGGTCAGCGCGCTCATGCGCGGATCCCGCGCTTGGCTGGAACTGCGCCGGCCGCTTCGCCGCGGACGATCGGCACGCCCACCGCATTACCCCACTCGGTCCAGGATCCGTCATAGTTGCGCACGGTCTCAAAGCCGAGCAAGTGCTTGAGCACAAACCAGGTGTGGCTTGAGCGCTCACCGATGCGGCAGTAAGCCACCACCTCATCGCCGGGCTGCAATCCGGCCTCGGCCAGGTAGATCTCTTCCAGCTCCGCGCGAGGCTTGAAGGTGCCATCCGCCGCCGCTGCCTTGCCCCACGGCACCGAGGCGGCGCTCGGGATGTGCCCGCCGCGCATTGCGCCCTCTTCGGGATAGTTAGGCATATGAGTGCGTTCGCCGGTGTATTCCTCCGGGGAGCGCACATCGATCAGCGGGTTTCCCAGGTGCTCCAGCACCTGCGGCAGGTAGGCGCGGATCACCGAATCATCGCGTTCGATGACCGGGTAGTCCGCGGCTACCACCGAAGGCTTCTCGGTGGAAAGCTCCCTTCCCTCGGCGATCCACTTGTCGCGCCCGCCATCGAGCAGCCGCACGTCTTCGTGGCCGAACAGGGTGAAAACCCACAAAGCGTATGCAGCCCACCAATTGGACTTGTCGCCGTAGAGCACCACCGTGGTATCGCGGCTAATGCCTTTTGCCGACATCAGCGCCGCGAAGTCCTCGCCTTCGACGTAGTCGCGGGTGACCTCATCGTTCAGCTCGGTGAACCAATCGATCTTCAGCGCGCCGGGGATGTGGCCGGTGGAGTACAGCAGGATATCTTCGTTGGATTCGAGCACCACCAGGTTCTCGGTCCCCAGATTTGCCGCCAGCCAATCGCTGGAGACCAGCCGTTCGGGGTGGGCATACTGTGCGTAGTTCGGGTTGTTCTCAACAGGCAGCGACATGCGTGATCACGTTCCTCATAGTTCGGTTTCTGGCCGACGCACGAAGCGGCGGCCGCATTCTCACCTTCTAGCCTAGTCCCCGCGGCAGCGCATTCGTGTGGGGTGCGACATTGTTCTCCATTTTCGCGCCCCCGCCAAGGTAAACTGGCCGATGGGCCAAGGCAGCAGACCCGCATCATCACCCGCACGCCAATCTAAAGGACACCTTCGAACGCATGGCCAAGATCATCCACCTGACACAGACCACACCGAACCTTTCGGTCGATGAACTGCTGGCCGGCTTCCACCCGTCCTACCGTTTCGGCGAGGTGTCCTTCGATACCTACCGCCCGGACCCGAACCAGCCCTCGCAGGCCGAAGCGGTCACCAAACTGAGCAACTTCGCCCAAACCGTGGGCAAGAACAACGGTGGCGGCCTGTTCTCCAAGCTTTTCGGCAAGAAAGCGGAAACCAAAAACGGCATCTACCTCGACGGCGGCTTCGGAGTGGGCAAAACCCACCTGCTCGCCTCGCTTTGGCATGCCAGCCCCGGTCCGAAGGCCTTCGGCACCTTCGTGGAATACACCAACCTGGTCGGCGCGCTCTCCTTCCGCCGCACCGTTGACGTGCTCAGCGAGTACAAGCTGGTCTGCATCGATGAATTCGAGCTCGACGATCCGGGGGACACCGTGCTGATGTCCCGGTTGATGCGCGAACTCTCCGATGCGGGCGTGAAACTCGCAGCCACCTCCAACACCCTGCCCGGCGCCCTCGGCGAGGGCCGCTTCGCCGCGGTGGATTTCCAGCGCGAAATCAAAACCCTCTCCGAGCAGTTCGACGTGCACCGCGTGGACGGCGTGGACTTCCGCCATCGCGGTCTGCCCGACGCGCCCAAGCCACTGGAGGACGGCGCCATCGAGGACTTCGCGGCCGAACGCTATGCGGGCAAGACCCTCGCGGTTGATGATTTCGCTGACCTGGTCGCCCACCTGCACAAGGTCCACCCCTCGCGCTACCGCCAGCTGCTGGCAGAAACCGACGCGCTGGTGCTGCACAATGTGGACACCATCACCGATCAGTCGATCGCGCTGCGCTTCGTGGTGCTCGCAGACCGCCTGTATGACAAGGATGTCCCGATTATTGCCTCGGGCAAGCCATTCAGTGAATTGTTCACCCCGGAAATGATGTCCGGCGGCTACCAGAAGAAGTACTACCGGGCGGTCTCCAGGCTGACCGCCTTGGCCCGCGAGGGGCAGGCCGGAGAGCCGGCCCTCTAGGCAAAGCGCCACACCGGCAACTTCATCGTCGAGCCCCACGCTCGACGATGAAGTGCGTTAACAGCCCGGCGACCAACGCCCAAAACGCGCCGCCGATCCCGAAGAGCGTGAGATTTCCTGCGGCCACCAATACGGTGGCCAAGGCGCTCAGCCGCCAGGACGCATCGGCCATCGCCCCGAGCAGCGAATTTCCCAGCGTGGCCAGCAGGGCCAATCCGGCTGCCGCTTGGAACAAGCCCTGCGGCGAGGCGCTGGCCACGGAGACGATCAGCGCACTGAGGGCGGCGAAGATGAGATAGCACACCCCGGAGCTGGTGGCCGCCCGCCAACGACGGGACGGGTCCGCTCCAGCCTGCTCGCCTGCGGCCAGCGCCGCGGTAATCGCTGCCAGGTTGATCGCATGCCCGCCAAAGAGCGCGCCGACCGAGGAGCCTGCCCCGGTGACCAGCATCGAGGAGCGCCATGGCAACGTGTATCCGAAGGTCCCGAGCACCGCGACCCCCGGAATATTCTGCGAGGCCATGGTGACGATGAATAGCGGCACGCTGATGCTGGCGATCGCCTGCCAGGAGAATTCGGGGGAGACCCACTGCAATTGCGGCAGCAGCTCAAGCTGGCCCCAAGCGCCGGTGCGCCCGATATGCCACAGCCCGAATCCGACCGCAGCGAGCATGCTCAGCGCCACAGCGAACTTGGGCAGCAACCGCAGCCCAATGAAGAACACCAGCAGGATCCCCAAGGCCGGCAGCGGAATCGTGCCCAAGGCGGTAAAGGGAGTCAGGCATAGCGGAATCAGCACGCCGGCGAGCATACCCTGGGCGATCGGCACCGGAATGCGCGTCAGCATCCGATGCAGAGCCGGAATCAGCCCTGAGAGCATGATTAATACGCCGCCCACGATGAACGCGCCCACCGCCTCGGCAAAGCCGAATGCCCCGGGGGCCAGCGCCGCGAGCATCGCCGCACCAGGGGTGGACCACGCAATGCTGATCGGCACGCGGTGACGCAGGGAGAGCACGATGGTGCTCAGCCCGACGCATAGGGACAAGATCAGCAACCCGGAAGCAGCCTGCTGAACGGATGCGCCCACCTGGAACAATCCGGCAAGCACCACCGCGAAGGATGCAACAAATCCCACCATGGTGGTGATGAAACCGGCGATGAGTGCCTGGGCCATGCCATCCGCGGTGGCATTAGTGCGTCGAGTCATATTCTTTTTCTACAGGTTTCAATCTCCGCAATGCTAATCGGCGCACGTCACAGCCCGCATATGAAGTTAAACAAGAAAGGTACCGACCAGAGGTCGGTACCTTTCAAGGATGCTTGGTCAAGGCCGAAGCAAGATCACCAAGGGATTAGCCCTGGTTGTTCTCGCCTTCGTTTTCCTCAGCGCCTCCGCCAAGTCCACCGAGGTAGTCGTTAGCACCCTGCTGGGCACCGTCAACCTGCTCTGCGAACTTGCCGCCGGTCTTGTCGTCGATAAAATCGCCGACCTTGTTGATTCCATCTGAGACCTGATCCGGGTTCTGCTGCGCGAATTCCTCTGCCTTGCCACGCAGATCATCAAATCCTGCCATGCTGCACCTCCATTCGACGGTGGGAACCCCTATAGCTCCACAACTGTTATCCACACTAAAGCGAAAAGCCTTCGCATGGAAGACTTTTAGAATTCCCGGGCGTGTTGTGCAATCCGAAGTTAAACAAAAATGGGAATCACTTGGAGTGATTCCCATTTTCTTGTAATGGAGCGGTCAACGAGGTTCGAACTCGCGACCTCAACCTTGGCAAGGTTGCGCTCTACCAGCTGAGCTATGACCGCATGAATACCAGCAAAAACTAATATTCAGTGCGCGATACTGGGATCGAACCAGTGACCTCTTCCGTGTCAGGGAAGCGCGCTACCGCTGCGCCAATCGCGCCGAAGGATTCCGAAGAATCTCGACAGAAACAAAGTAAAAAACTCTGATTTCTCAGAGCGGACAACGAGGTTCGAACTCGCGACCTCAACCTTGGCAAGGTTGCGCTCTACCAGCTGAGCTATGTCCGCATTTTTGAATGTTGATCCGAAAATCAAAACTCAGTGCGCGATACTGGGATCGAACCAGTGACCTCTTCCGTGTCAGGGAAGCGCGCTACCGCTGCGCCAATCGCGCAAAAAAGATTTATACCTCTTTGCGAGGTGGGGACGGGATTCGAACCCGCGTAAACGGCTTTGCAGGCCGCTGCCTCGCCTCTCGGCCACCCCACCAAACTCGGCCGAAGCCGAGGTGACTAATTTTACTTAGTCGATGAATCTTTCTGCGAGCGGACAACGAGGTTCGAACTCGCGACCTCAACCTTGGCAAGGTTGCGCTCTACCAGCTGAGCTATGTCCGCAAAAAGTGCTTGTTTTCGCGCCGTTTCCGTTCGCTCCAACGAGTAAAAACTCTATACGAGTTTCCGCAAGCTTCCAAATCGAGAGCGTGAGATCTGGTTCACATGGCCGAAAACCCGCGGAACTACGCGGAAAATTAGTTATTCTCGTTCGGACTAGGAACAAAGCGTCCACCGCTCGTGCCATGATCGTGTGCATGACGTCACCAAAACTTGCGATTCAAACAGATCTAGGGCGAATGTACAGCCGTCAGGTGGGAGCCGAAGCCACTGTCCCATCGATCACCACGGTGATCGGGATGGACAAAATGGATCTCTCTGGTTGGGCTGGATACATGGCCGCCAAGTCCCTCTCCGAAGATCAGCGATTGTCCGATGCGTTGTCGCAACCCGGCAAGATGCGATCTCTGGTGCGTGACTCTGCGGCCGCGGCCGAACGCTATCGCGATACCGCTGCTGCCCGGGGGAACCGCGTGCACAACTACGCCGAACAGTACGCATTGCGTGCATTGGGTGAGTCAGAGGATCTAGAGGCGGCGCGCTCGGCCTTGGAGGCCAACGATGAACTGGGTTTCGCGACGCACTTCGAAAAATGGTGGGAACAGTACCGGGTGGAGCCGCTGGCAACGGAGGTGACCGTCTGGAACGAAACCGTAGGCTACGCCGGAACCATCGACCTGGTCGCCCGCATCGGCGGGAAGGTGTGCTTGCTGGACTACAAGACCAAAGGCACCGATCGTGAGGGGATGGTGAAAACCCCCGACGACAAGGTCATCATGCAGCTGGCTGCCGCGGCCAAAGCCGAAGAGCAAGTGGTGGACGCCGACGCTGGCAGCTGGGAGCAGTGGCCCTATGGAACCGATTCGATGCTGCTCGCCGTGGCCCTTGGGCAGAGCGGCACCCGAACTTTTATGGCGCCACCGGCTGCCTTGCCCGATTACTGGTCCAAGTTCTATGCGCTGCGCCGCAACTGGGAGGCGCAGTTCAAAATCTCCAAGGCACGAGCCGCTCTGGTCGAGATCACGCCGCCACCTCATTCCTAGAAGCCGGGCGCACCGTAGACTGGTGTGGTTAGCGTCGGCGCGCCCGAGGCTAGCGGATAGTCGACCAACGCAGAGGGAGCCGCACGTACTATGGCGATTTTGGGAATTCGGATCATCGGTGATCCCGTTCTACGCACACCAGCGCAGGAGGTGACCGAGTTTGGACCGGAAATCCAAAAGCTGGTCGACGATATGGACCAGACCATGGAAAACGTTGATGGTGCGGGCCTAGCGGCGCCCCAGGTCGGAGTCTCACTGCGTGTGTTCACCTACCAGATCGGCAAGGAACGTGGACACATCATCAACCCGGTGCTCGAGCTGAGCGAAGATTTCCAGCCCGACGAGATCGAAGGCTGCCTTTCGATCCCGGGCATTTCCGCTCCGGTGCCACGCCGCCGCCACGTGGTTGCCACCGGCTACGACAAATTCGGAAAACCGGTCCGCATCGAGGGTGAGGGGATGCTGGCGCGCTGCGTGCAGCATGAGACCGATCACCTCGACGGCATCCTCTTCCTGGATCGCTTGGCCCCGGCGGAGAAGAAAGCCGCCTGGCGCACCTTGCGTGCCAGCGACTACGAAAAGACAGCTACCGCCACCGTGGCGCAACGCGCAGGATTCCTCGGATCCAGCTTCGGCGCCGGAATGGGGAACTAACCTATGCGCATCCTCTTCGCAGGCACCCCGCAGGTCGCCGTCACCTCGCTGGAGCACCTGCACGCCGCCGGTTTTGAGATCGCCGCCGTGCTGACCCGCCCCGACGCGCCGCTGGGACGCAAGCGCGTGCTCACCCCCTCTCCGGTCGCAGCCCGCGCCGAGCAGCTGGGACTGCGCACCATCAAATCGAATAAGATCGACGCCGAAGTGACCGCGGAACTAGCCGAGCTGAAGCTGGATGCAGCGGCGATCGTCGCCTTCGGTGGGCTGGTTCCCGCGGCCGCGCTGAACGTGCCGCGGCACGGGTGGATCAACCTGCATTTCTCGCTGCTGCCCGATTGGCGCGGCGCCGCCCCGGTGCAGCACTCGATCATCCACGGCGACGACATCACCGGCGCGGTAACCTTCCAGCTGGAAACCGGGCTCGACACCGGCCCGGTCTTCGGGCAGGTCACCGAGCGGATCGGGGAGCTGGACACCGCCGGGACCATGCTCGATCGGCTCAGCGAATCCGGTTCCACCTTGCTGGTGCAAACCCTGCAGGCACTTGATGCGGGTCAAGCGGTGGCGATACCGCAAAGCGGCTCGCATACCTACGCACCTAAAATTACCGACGTCGACGCGCAGCTGGACTTCAGCCGCACGGCCACCGAAATCCGCCGCCGCGCCCATGGCACCAGCCCATTTCCGGGCGCCTGGGCCACCGCGGATCAGGCACGCTACAAGTTCGGCCCGCTGCGTGAGCGCCGCGAAATGACTGAGCTGGCACCGGGGGAAGTGCACATCGAACCGGGCAAGCACCCGATGGTTTACGTGGGCACTAGCACCTGGGCGCTGGAACTCTCGACCATCCAACCTCCAGGCAAGAAAATGATGAACGCCTCCGACTGGGCTCGCGGCGTACTGACCCAGGGAACGAAAGTGAGCTTCGCATGAGCGGGCACGAATCAGTAAACGAACCACGACGCAACGAAGCGGGCCGCACCCGAAACCGCGGCCAGGGCGATGGCCCTCGAAAGTTCAGCCAGTCGGCTCCGGGCCAGCGCAAACGCGCGGCGGATCCAGCCCGGCTGGTGGCCTTCAAGGTGCTGCGCGAGGTCTCCGCAAAGGATGCCTACGCCAACTTGGTCCTGCCTAAGATGATCCGCGAACACCACCTGGAAAAGCGTGACGCGGGTTTCGCCACCGAACTTGCCTACGGCGCGCTGCGCTCCCAGGGCTTCTACGACGCAATCCTCAGCACTCTGGTTGACCGTCCGCTGGCCGAACTGGACCCGGCAATCCTCGACGCTCTGCGCCTGGGCGCCCACCAGCTGCTGGCCATGCGCGTGCCAAAGCATGCGGCCCTCGATGAGACCGTGTCGCTGGCACGTGCGCAGATCGGCGCCGGGCCTTCCGGGCTGATCAACGCGGTGCTGCGCAAGGTGAGCGTTAAGGAACCCGAAGAGTGGAAGGCACTGCTGACCGCCGACGCGGCCAGCGAGTCCGAAAAACTCTCGATCGAGCATTCCCACCCGGATTGGATCGTCCGCGCCCTGCGCGGTGCCCTCATCGCCCACGGCCGCGAGGCCGGAGAGCTTGCCGAGCTACTCGAAGCGGACAACCTGGCTCCGGTGGTCAACCTGGTCGCGCTGCCCGGGCTGGGCACCTTGGAAGCGGCCATGGAAGCCGGCGCCGAGCCGGGGACCCTGGTCGAGGAATCGGCCACCTACAAGCACGGCGATGTGGCCCGCGTGCCCGGCGTGCGCGAAGGCACCGTGCGTGTGCAGGATGCCGGCAGCCAGCTCGTGGCCCGCGCGTTGGCCGCCGTGAAACTTCCGGTGGACGGCGATGACAAGTACTGGCTGGATCTCTGCGCAGGCCCCGGCGGCAAGGCCGCGCTGCTCGGCGCGCTGGCGGTGCAACGCGACGCCAGGCTCACCGCGAACGAGCCCACCGAGCACCGTGCGCGCCTGGTCGAACAGTCGATGTCCGCAGTTCCCGGGGACTATTGGATGATCACCACCAAGGACGGCCGCGAGTTCGGAACCGAGGAATTCGCGGGGGACTACGACCGGATCATGGTCGATGCCCCCTGCTCCGGGCTCGGTGCCCTGCGCCGCCGCCCGGAATCGCGCTGGCGCAAGCAGCCACGCGACATCCCGGAGCTGACCAGCTTGCAGGGCGAACTGCTTGCCGCCGCTTTCAACGCGGTTCGCGTCGGCGGCGTCATCGGATTCGTGACCTGCTCGCCGCATATGGCCGAAACCCGTCTGGTGGTCGAAGATTTCCTGAAGTCGAACCCCACCGCGGCATTGCTGGACACCGGAGCCGCGGTTTCCGCCGTTGCACTGGCCGGCACTCCCGCCTCCGGGCACGAGCTGGCAGGCGGCAGCACCGCCCAGCTATGGCCGCATATCCACGGCACCGACGCCATGTTCATGGCGATCATCACCAAAAGCGCGTAGCCCGCGCAACAAAATCCACCCTCCCATCCCAAGGAGCACCGATGAGCAACCCGCGCATTAATCCGTCGATCTTGTCCGCGGATTTCGCCAACCTGGCCAGTGAACTGGCGCGCATCCACACCGCCGACGCGGTCCATGTGGACGTGATGGACAATCACTTCGTGCCGAATCTGACCCTCGGGCTGCCCGTGGTCGATGCGCTTGAAAAGGTCAGCGACCTGCCCATCGACGTGCACCTGATGATCGAGAACGCCGATCGCTGGGCCCCGGAATACGCCCAGCTGGGGGTGGACTCGGTCACTTTCCATGCGGAGGCGTCCGCGGCGCCGATCCGCTTGGCCCGCGAGCTGCGCGCCGCCGGATCGAAGGCGTCCATGGCCTTGCGCCCGGCCACTCCCATCGAACCGTACCTGGATATGCTCGGCGAGCTGGACATGGTGCTGCTGATGACCGTCGAACCGGGTTTCGGCGGGCAGAAGTTCCTCGATCTGGTGCTCCCCAAGATCAGACGCACGGCCAAGGCCATTGCCGGAACCGGCAAGCCGATCGCGCTCCAGGTTGACGGGGGCATCTCGCGGGATACGATTCTGCGCGCCGCCGAAGCCGGGGCCGACGTGTTCGTCGCCGGATCCGCCGTCTACTCCGCGCCGGAACCGGCGGCGGAAATTGACGCATTAAGAAATCTTGCACGCATCAGTCATTAAAATGTGTCAAACTAGGCACTAGTAAACACGAATACGTGCTCCGGGGTCGGTGTAAGTCCGAACCGGCGGTTATAGTCCGCGACCCGCTGCCAAGGCCACAAGCCAAGGATGCGGTTGAGCCGGTGAAATTCCGGTACCGACAGTTAAAGTCTGGAAGGGAGAAGCACGGGTTTGATTTGCCATGGCTTAACCAGCCGTTCCGCTCGAGCGAGCCGAACGATCACAAAGCCATAGGCCCATCAACTGCACACCCCCGGAGCCGCCGCTTCGAGAAGGGTGAATGATGGATATTCTGCGGTGGCTCATTGAAGCTTTCAACTCACAAATTGCGATCGGCTCCTCGGCACTTCTGGTGCGCGAAGTCGTCGGCAATATTTTTGGCCTGGCCAGCGCGCTAGGCGGCATGCGCCGCAAAGTCTGGGCCTGGCCCGTCGGCATTGTCGGCAACCTCCTGCTCCTCACGGTCTTTCTGGGCAGCATCTTCGACACCGGCTACACCGCCAACCTGTGGGGCCAAGCTGGCCGCCAGATCATGTTCATCGCGGTGTCCTTCTACGGCTGGGTGCGCTGGAAGCAGGCCCGCGACGGGGTGGACGGCGGCCATGCGGTCACCCCGAAATGGGCTACGACCAATGAGCGCGTGGGCTTGATCGCCATGCTCATCGTCGGCACCATTGCGGTGACACCGCTGTTCAGGATGCTAGGTTCCTACGATCCGGTGTGGGCCGATGCGTGGACCTTCGTCGGTTCGCTGCTGGCCACCTATGGCATGGCTAAGGGCTGGGTCGAATTCTGGCTCATCTGGGTTGCCGTGGACGCGGTCGGCGTGCCGCTGCTCTTCTCCGCCGGCTACTACGCCAGCGCCTTCATGTACCTGTTCTACGGCGGCTTCACCATCGTCGGCTTCTTCGTTTGGATGAAGGCGAAAAAGGATGAAAAACCGCAGATCGAAACCGAAATGCTAGACCCTACGATCAAAGGAAAGCAATTATGATCGGGCAGAGCGAATTGGACCAGGCGCTACGCACGGCGCTGGAAGCGGCGCAACGCGGAGCCCGTGGAGCGAATCCATTGGTCGGCGCGTGCGTGCTCGACGGGGCCGGACGCGTGATCGCCACCGGCTTCCACCTGGGCGCCGGCAACCCGCACGCCGAGATCGATGCGCTGCGCCGGCTGGGCCGCATGGATCGCAACCAGGCGGCGGAACTGACCATGGTGGTCACCCTGGAGCCATGCAACCACCGCGGGCGCACCGGACCCTGCGCGCAGGCCATTGCGAACGCCGGCATCGGACATGTGCACTACGCGATGAGCGATGAAACCGCCACCGCCAGCGGGGGAGCTGACTACTTGCGCTCGCGCGGGATCACCGTCACCCAAAGCGATCAGCATCTGGCCGCCTGGGAATTGAACCACCGGTGGTTCCGCGCCAAGGCGGAAGGCCGTCCGTTCATCACCGTGAAAACCGCCCAGTCCCTGGATGGGCGGATCAATGCCCCGGACGGCAGCAGCCAGTGGATCACCGGGGACGCCTCGCGCAACCACGCACATGGGCTGCGTTCCCGGGTGGACGCGATCGTCGTCGGCACGAATACCGTCATCGCCGATGATCCGCGGCTGACCGCGCGCACCGCCGCCGGGGGACTGCACGAACACCAGCCCTACCGCATTGTGCTGGGCAACCGGGAGCTGCCCGAGGACTTGGCGCTGGCATACGACGACCATTGGGAGCAGCTGCGCACCCACGACGTCAGAGAACTTGTCAGCCGCGCCACCGAACTTGGCTTCAACCACCTGCTCATCGAGGGGGGCTCGATCATCGCCTCGGCGTTTATCGAAGCGGACCTGGCCGATGAGATCTACTGCTACCAGGCACCGGTAATCATCGGGGCCGGAAGCACCTCGGTGAACATCAACTCGGTGACCACCCTGTCCCAGGCCCGTCATTTCAGGCTCGACGCCCACCAATCCGACGCGCTCACCCGCCTCGATGCGGATGTGCTGATGCATCTGGAACCGCTGCCCGAACGCGCACCCCGCACTCTTTAAAGGACCCCCAAACAATGTTTACCGGAATTATCACCGGCACCGGCACGGTGCTGGGAATTGAAAACCACCCGAGCGAGGATCTCGCAGTCCTCACCCTGAAGGCACCTGGCCACACCGAGGACTTGGGCCTCGGTGGTTCGCTGGCAGTCAACGGCGTCTGCCTGACCGCCACCGAGCTGGACGGCGAAACCCTGAGCGTTGACGTGATGGGAGAAACCCTGCGCCGCACCAGCACCGGGGAACTGCGCTCCGGCTCGATCGTGAACCTGGAACGCTGCACCCCGGCTGGCGGGCGGCTCGACGGCCACGTGGTCCAGGGACATGTGGACACCGTCGGCACGGTGCTGGCCCGCGAAGAGCACGGCCAGTGGACCACCTTCCGAATCGGGCTGCCCGATGAATACGCCCCGCTCACCGCGGAAAAAGGCTCTATCGCGCTGGACGGCATCTCGCTGACCATCACCGCGGTCTCCGCGCCGGCCGCTGCCGGAGCCCACTGGGTGGAGGTCGGCATCATCCCGATCACGCTGAAGGAAACGACCATGGGCTCCCGCCAGGTCGGCGACGCCATCAATATCGAGGTGGATGTGCTCGCGAAATACGTGGCACGGCTGAACGCGTTCGGAGGCGGCAAATAATGCCCCGCAAGGAACTGGACTCGATCCCCACCGCGCTGGCCGCCCTCGCCGCCGGGAAAGCGGTGGTCGTGGTGGACGATGAAGACCGCGAAAACGAAGGCGACATCATCTTCGCCGCGCAATTCGCCACCCCCGAACTGATGGGCTTCACCATCCGCTACACCTCCGGGGTCATCTGCGTGCCGCTGGAAGCGGCACACGCCGATGAATTGGGCCTGGCCCCGATGGTCGGCATCAACCAGGACTCCAAGGGCACCGCGTTCACCGTCTCCTGCGACGCGGCCAGCGGAATCACCACCGGAATTTCAGCCGCCGACCGTGCCCTCACCTCCCGCTTGCTGGCGGACCCGGCCGCCGAGGCAGCTCAGCTGAGCCGCCCGGGGCATATTTTCCCGCTGCGCGCCGCCGCCGGAGGCGTGCTGGAACGCCGCGGCCACACCGAGGCCGCGGTGGATCTCTGCCGTGGCGCGGGTCTGGAACCGGTGGGCGTGATCGGTGAGATCGTGAACGACGACGGTTCGATGATGCGCCTCGATGATCTGCGCGACTTCGCCGCGGCTCACGAGCTGCCGCTGGTCAGCATCGATGATCTGGCCCGGTGGCGCCGCGTCAACGATGAAATCTCGCTGACCGAAGCCGTCTCGCTGCCCACCCCCTTTGGCACCTTCAGCGCCCGGGCCGCCAGCGTGGAGGGCCACGAGCACATCGTGCTCAGCCATCCGGCACCCACCCTGGACGGGGCGACGAACCTGGTGCGCATCCACTCCGAATGCCTCACCGGCGACGTGTTCGGTTCCTACCGTTGCGATTGCGGCGAACAGCTGCATGCGGCCCTGGAGCAGATCGCGGCCGAGGGCGGGCACCTGGTGTACGTGCGCGGCCACGAGGGGCGCGGCATCGGACTGTTCAATAAACTGCGCACCTACGCGCTGCAGGAAACCGGCGTGGACACCCTCGACGCAAACCTCCACCTGGGTTTCCCCGCCGACGCGCGCGAGTACTTCGCGGTAGCGGCAATCCTGAAGCACCTGGGGATCGATGAGATCCGCCTGCTGAGCAACAACCCCGACAAGCAGGCCAAGCTCACCCAGGCCGGCGTGAAGGTGAGCGAATTAGTGCCCAGCAGGATCGCCCCACGCAGCGAAAACGAAAGCTACCTGCGCACCAAGCAGTCGCGATTCGGCCACGACCTGCAACTGCCGGACACCAAAACCAGCTTCTGAAGCACCATCACACAATCTTTAAGGATCAAAACATGAGCAAGCATGGAGCCCCGACAAACGTCGCCGATGAGCTCAAAGCACTGAATCTTTCAGGCTTGAAGGTCGCGATCGTCGCCGCCAGCTGGCACGAGGTCGTCATGAACGGCCTTATCGACGGCGCGCAGCGAGCCGCGCGCGACGCGGGGATCGATAATCCGAGCCTGATTCGCGTTCCAGGCACCTTCGAACTTCCGGTAGCCGCAAGCACGCTGGCCAAGTCCTACGATGCGATCGTCGCCCTGGGCGTGGTGATTCGCGGCGGGACACCGCACTTCGACTTTGTCTGCCTCGCGGCCACGAACGGCCTTACCGACGTTTCGGTGAACACCGGAGTCCCTGTCGGTTTCGGTGTACTCACCTGCGACGACGAGCAGCAGGCGCTGGACCGCGCGGGTCTGGAAGGTTCCAGCGAGGATAAAGGCTACGAAGCCTTCTCAGCAGCTGTGATGACCGTCGCAGCCCTGCGCTAATGCCCGCATCGGGCGTCACAATAGGCGTGGAAAATTCGGGCGTCGGCAGGAAAAACGCTAGTCTTGTAGACGTGAAAACTTTTGACGAGCTCTTCAGCGAACTATCGCTCAAGGCCCAAACCCGCCCGGAAGGCTCTCGTACCATCACCGAACTTGATTCCGGTGTTCACGGCATCGGCAAGAAAGTTGTGGAGGAGGCCGCCGAAGTTTGGATGGCCGCCGAGTACGAAAGTGACGAGGAAACAGCCGAGGAAATCTCCCAGCTGCTCTACCACTTGCAGGTTTTGATGATTGCCAAGGGTCTGACCTTGGCCGACGTTTACAAGCATCTATAGCCGTCGCGCTGCTACGACCGGGTTTTCAAACCCGGTCGTAGACACCGCTCGGCGGCAGTAACAACGGCCAATTAGATCCTTGGCGCTTGTTTTTGGCATATCGCCCGGCGCCACACTCATGAAACGAGTAATTAAATGCTTCGCGTAGCCCTGCCCAACAAAGGTGCCCTCTCCGAAATCGCCTCAACCATGTTCAAGGAATCCGGCTATCTTCAGCGCCGAGACTCTCGCGAACTGGTTCTGGTCGATGAGGAAAACAACGTTGAATTCTTCTACCTGCGTCCGCGCGATATCGCCGTTTACGTAGGCCGCGGCATCCTTGACGTAGGAATCACCGGTCGTGACCTGTACCTCGATGCAGATGTCGACGACGATGTCGAGGAGCAGCTATCCCTTGGCATCGGCAAGTCCGCCTTCCGCTTCGCCGCCCCCATCGGAGCGTTCAACTCCGTCGAGGAGCTCAATGGCAAGCGCATTGCCACCAGCTATGACATTCTTCTGGCCCACTACCTGAAGAAGCAGGGGATTGACGCGAGTGTCGTCCGCCTGGATGGTGCAGTTGAGTCCTCCGTGCGTCTTGGTGTCGCCGATGCGATCGCCGATGTGGTCGAAACCGGCAACACCATCAAGGCTGCCGGAATGGAAATCTTCGGCGACGTGCTTCTCCAGTCGGAAGCCGTGCTCATCGGACGTGTCGGCCACAAGCCGGCCGGTCTTGATGTGCTCATCCGCCGTTTGTCCGGCGTGCTAGTCGCCCGTCAGTACGTCATGCTGGACTACGACATTCGCCGCACTCAGGTCGAAGAGGCTTGCGCTTTGACTCCTGGTCTGGAATCGCCAACCGTCTCAGACCTGGCGAACTCCGACTGGTGCGCCGTCCGCGCGATGGTCAAGAAGTCGCAAACCAACAACATCATGGACGAGCTGTACGACGTTGGGGCTCGCGCGATTCTGGTCAGCCAGATCCACGCCTGCCGCATCTAGCCACGCCACCTTAGGAGATACAGCTCATGAGCGTAGCAATCCGTGTTATTCCGTGCCTGGACGTCGATGCTGGACGTGTCGTCAAGGGCATTAACTTCGAAGGTCTTCGCGATGCCGGAGACCCTGTGGAACTGGCCCGGCGTTACAACTTGGCCGGTGCCGACGAACTCACCTTCCTAGACGTGACAGCTTCCAGCTCGGACCGGGAGACAACCTTCGAAGTCGTAAGGCATACGGCCGAAGAGGTTTTCATCCCGTTGACTGTTGGCGGCGGTGTCCGAGCAGCGGAAGACGTCGATCGCCTGCTGCGAAATGGCGCCGACAAAGCATCGATCAACACCGCGGCGGTGGCTCGCCCGGATGTGATCAACGAGATTACCGAACGTTTTGGTTCGCAGGTCTTGGTGCTTTCCCTCGACGCACGTCGTACTGACGATCCATCGATCGCCTCGGGCTATGAGGTCACCACGCATGGTGGCCGGACCGGGACCGGAATGTGCGCGGTAGCTTGGGCTAAGGATGCGGCCGAACGTGGCGTAGGCGAGATACTTCTGAATTCGATCGATGCGGACGGCACCAAGGACGGATTCGATCTGGAAATGATCCGCGCCGTACGCGCGGCCGTAAAAGTTCCTTTGATCGCTTCTGGCGGCGCGGGTAAACCGGAAGACTTCCCGCCGGCAATCGAAGCCGGAGCCGACGCGGTCTTGGCTGCTTCGATCTTCCACTTCGGACCTACCGACATGATCGCTAAGGTGAAGGAAAAGATTCGCGAAGCCGGCTATCCGGTGCGCTAACATTTCTACGAAAAAATGGGTCAGTTCTTTTTGAACTGGCCCATTTTTGTGTCCATCAAGAATTGTTCTCGGCAGGATCTAATCCGTGGCTATGAGTTGTTTCTTGGTTCGCCATACGTCGATTTCGATTGGATTACTGGGTACTGCAGCTTGTCCCGGGATTGCCTGCCACGGGCCGCCATCGACGCTAAATTCTCCACGGAACAACGTTGTGAGCCCAACGCTGTAGGTGCCTGTTTCCTCAAAAGAATGACTTGTTGGCGTTTCGTCCCGAAGCGTATGCTCCGGTGCTGGCTGACCTGGGAAGTCTAGGTTCCGAGTCTTGCCATCCCCATATGTCCAATTCCATGCGACTGGTATGGCCCTTAGCTTTGTGGGAACGCCTCTAATGTCTGTGTTGAAATCCTGAGTATCGCCTTCTGCCCACAAGTGTGTGTGGCCGTTGCGAAGTGAGAATTTTTGGGGATCGCTCTCCACATTTGAACCACGAATGGGGAATTTCCTGAATTCAGCAGGTGTGATTACTAATCGTTCAATTATTTCGGCGTCTTGAAGGTCAATAGGTACGTTATCTTCTGGGCATATTTGATGCGTAATTTGTGTTTCTCCGTCACGCGGTCCTCCGATGAACCTTATTATGCGCGAATACGGTGACGTTCCGTTCTCGCAAAGAACGGAATCCGGATTTTGATTACAGCCGCGAAATTGTTCCAATCCGATAACGCATCCGTCGAGGTATTCTACTTCATAACGTTGTTTTGGTTGGTGGTTTATTAGGTCAGGTCGTTCTTGGTGGTAGGGATCGGTTTCGACATAATTTTTGTCGCATTCTTCAACTAGGACTTCTATTTGATTATTGTGGAATTGATTTAAATAAGGACAGACTAACGCCGACTCGGCAGTAGCAAGAACCGGCACAGTCGACTCAAAAGGCTGCGTACCTGAAAAACTTAGGAAGACCGCAAATGCAGAGATCAATATATGGTGTTGCATTTCTTATTCCGAGAATTTCAGATCGAACATTTTCCAACCGTTGTCCCAACGAAGGATTGTGATCCCTGTTATCGGTTCTTCTGAGGCAAGGCCACGTGCGACAAGCTTGTTGGCTGCAGAGTAGATCTCTGTCTTCTGTGCTGTTGCTGAAAAAGACAGGATGGCTTCGGTGCTGCTCGTTTTTTTGACGCTTTCAACATCCGCCTCGTACTGACCGCCGACCTGCCAGTACTTGAGCTTTGCTCGACCCCTAACGGGATCGATTAGGTTGTCGCCACAGACCTTGCAACTACGCTTCGTTACCTTGGTTATGTCGCCGACAGTATGCGTTTCGAGAGAATAATTAACTAAGTCGAAGTAATGCTTGACGAAGGCAATTGCACCTTCTTCATTATGTTTTTTTGCAAGCTCTGGCATCTGTGGCTTTGGAACGTTCTTCGCCGGACCCTTAGCGGTCGCAGGCTCGTATTTGGGCTTCGTCGGTGTCGGGCTTGGTTCGGTAGGTTCCGATTCTTGCGCCACCGGGCTAGAAGACTGAGTCGGGTCCGGCGGAGAAGTGCCGCCCGTGCAAGCTGTAACCGTCAATGCACAAGCCAAAACGATAGATTGTGCCACTGCAATTTTCCGAGTGTTCATGAGAACTCTCCGAGCATGTCGAGGATCGCGTTTGAGCGATATCCTAGACCCCTTGAGTCGTTATTGGGAGAGTATGCGCGAAAAGTGTGGATAACTCGAGGCCGTCAGACCTAGTCGAGTTTAGTAATGAAACCTAGATCGAGGGGTGGTAGCCGCGGATAATCTGCAGCGCGCTTTGACCGGCTTCGAAGGTAACTAGTGCTTCATCGGTGCGCCCGGAGGCGTACATCATCAGCTCCGTGACCGGCCCATTAATGGAGACGGCATTCGGAGCCTTCTTCGCCACGTGGCGTTGCCCATCCGGACGGCACAAGATTATGCCGACGGGGGCCTTGCGGAAGAACAAGCGCGAGGTTTTGATAAGAGATTGCCACAGCAACTCCGTGTATTCATTGTCCAACACACGGGGAGCCCACTGGCTGCGCGCACGGCGCACATCTTCGGTGTGAATGAAGAACTCGTTCAGGTTCAGCGCCTTGTCCAGCTTTTCAAAGGCGAAGGGGGAGTAGCCCTTGGGCCCGGCACGGAAGCGGCGCACCAGGGCCGCGTATCGTTCGGGCTTCTGCGCGTCGTCGGCAAGCTCTTGCAGACGCACATCGAGTTTCGAGGCGAGCGGCTTAAGCACAACGCCGGCGCTGAGCAGAGAATTTTCGCGGAGGACTAAGTGCGCGGCGAGGTGGCGGGTCTGCCAACCGGCGCACAGAGTGTCGGCGGTGGGGCCCGCTGCTAGCAGGGTCTCGGCCAACGCCAATCTGGAAGCTTGAACTAGGTGCATCACCTCTGAAACTAGCACGGGTTGGCGGTTCTTGGGCGTAATCGACTGCGGGTGTCGTCAAGCGGTTACGATCGGCTCTAAGCGGTGCGTCACGCTCGGGAGATGAAGGCGGAGAACCCAGTATGCTAAAGGGGATGTCTACTTCTCAGAGCGGCTCGAATTGGAGCCCCGAATCAGAAACCCTCGACCCGCAGATAGCGCAACGGTTGAAACGCGATGCGAACGGGTTGTTTGCCGCGATCGTGCAGCAGCATGACACCGGACGGGTGCTCATGCTCGGCTGGATGGACGACGAAGCGCTGCGCCGCACGCTGTCCACCGGGCGGGTCACGTTCTACTCACGCTCCCGCCAGGAATACTGGCGCAAGGGAGACACCTCAGGGCATGGGCAGTACCTGAAGTCCGCCGCCCTTGATTGCGACGGCGACGCGTTGCTGCTGAAGGTCGACCAGGTGGGCGCGGCCTGCCATACCGGCACCGAATCCTGCTTTACCGATCGGCAGTTGCCCGCGGCCATCGGTCACCGCCCCGAATAAATCGGGCCTGACACCCCACGAACGCCCAGGCAAGCATCGGGCGTCCTCAAAGTTTAAGCGTTTGAAAAGAAGCTGAATGAAAACCCTAGGCAAGATTTCCCCTTCCCGCGAGGCCTTCCTGGCCATGGCACCGACCCGCCGGGTCATTCCGGTCACCATCTCGGTGCTGGCCGATTCGCTGACCCCGATCGGACTGTACCGTTCGCTGGCCGGCGGCCGCCCCGGCACCTTCCTGATGGAGTCGGCCGCCCCCGGCGGGGTGTGGAGCCGGTATTCGTTTGTGGGAGTGAATTCGCCCGCGACGCTGAGCACGCGCGGCGGAGAGGCCTACTGGCAGGGGCATGTGCCCGAGGGATTACCCACCGGCGGGGTGAGCGTGGACGTATTGCGCGACACCGTTCGCGCGCTGCACACCGAACCGGTGCCGGGAATGCCGCCGCTGACCGGCGGCATGGTCGGCTTCATCGGCTGGGAGTGCGTGCGCCACTGGGAGCGCCTGCCCAATCCGCCGGTCGATGACCTGAACATCCCCGAGCTGAGCATGAACCTGGTCGCCGACATGGCGGCGCACGACGCCACCGAGGGCACCGTGACGCTGATCGCCAACGCGATCAACTTCGATGGCCGCGAAGAGCACGCCGAGGCGGCTTACGATGCCGCGGTGGCGCGCCTGCAGAAGATGCTCGACCAGCTCGGAACCCCGGTGGACTCGACCGCCATCACCCTGCAGGGCACCGACGTGCCGCGCGAGGCGCTGATGGAAGCGGTCAGCCATTCCTGGGACGAAAACGAGTATCTCCAGGCGCTGGCGAAGGCGAAGGTGGCCATCGTCGACGGGGAGGTGTTCCAGATCGTGGTCTCGCGCCGCTTCGAATTGGAAACCAAGGCGGATGCGCTGGACGTGTACCGGGTGCTGCGCGCGACGAACCCGAGCCCGTACATGTACCTGTTCAACTTCGAGAACGAGGACGGCGAGCCCTTCGAGATCGTCGGATCCTCCCCGGAGGCGCTGGTCACGGTCAACGACTCCCACGTGGTCACCCATCCGATCGCCGGCTCCCGCCCGCGCGGGGCGAACTACGAGGAAGACCAGCTGCACGAGAAGTCGCTGCTGGCCGACGAGAAGGAACGCGCCGAGCACCTGATGCTGGTGGACCTCTCGCGCAACGACCTGTCCCGCGTCTGCCAGGCCGGCACCGTGGAAGTCACCCAGTTCATGGAGGTGGAGCGCTTCAGCCACATCATGCACCTGGTCTCCAACGTGGTCGGCAAGGCGCGGGAAGACGTGGACGCCTACGATGTGCTCGCCTCCACCTTCCCGGCCGGCACGCTCTCCGGGGCGCCCAAACCCCGGGCGCTGCAGCTGCTCGACGAGTACGAGCCCTACCGCCGCGGGGTGTACGGCGGGGTCGTGGGCTACCTGGACTTCGCCGGCGACATGGACATGGCCATCGCGATCCGCTCGGCGCTGCTGAAGGATCACCGCGCCTACGTCCAGGCCGGAGGCGGCATCGTGAACGACTCGAAATTCGCCGACGAAGCGCTGGAAACAGTTAATAAGGCCGCCGCTCCGCTGCGTGCGGTCTGGGCCGCCGGCTCGATGCGCCAAGCCAATACCGAAACTGGTGAAACCAAGTGAAAAAACATCTCACCGCCCGCAATACCGCACTGCTTGGCATCCTCGGAGCCCTGGCCGGCCTGTGGACCGCCACCCGCACCTGGGTGGTCGTCCAAGTCGAATCGGGCACCGTGCAGGTGCCGGCGATCGTCGTCGACGGGTCCACCGCCGCCGCTTCCGTCACCGCCCTGTGCGTCGCGGTGCTCGCCGGGGCGCTCGCCCTGCTGATCGCCGGGAAGATCGCCCGCTACCTGATCGGCCTGATCACCTTGCTGGCAGGCATCGCGGTCATCGCCGCCGGAGTCCAAGCGGTCACCAACCCGCAGGCTGCCGCCGCCGGTGCGGTGGCCGAAGCCACCGGGCTGACCAGCGGCGCCGGGCAGTACACCGTCTCGCTCTGGCCCTCGCTGACCGTGGTGGCCGGGGCGATCATCGTGCTGCAGGGAATTCTGGTGCTGATCTATTGCGGCGGGTGGAAAAAAAGCTCGAAGTACGATCGGGAGGTTTCCGCGGCCCCCGCGGCCAAGGACGCGCAATCGCGCGGGATCTCGGACTGGGAGCAGCTCTCCAAGGGCGAGGATCCCACCAGCGGCAACCAGTAAGTGATTCTGCCCACCGGGACGCAACGAAGCGCCGTGGAATAGGCCATCGCCAAGTCCAAGTGGCAGAATAGTAAGCGAAGTCCATCGTGCGGACCGGTTTTCCGGTGCGGCACGCAACCTGAAGAGTAAAAGGGAGACATCCAGCAATGTCGCAGAACACCGAGACTGACCCGGTCTACACCGAAGAAATCGGCCACGGCAACTCGATCGCAGCCTGGGCCTGCGTCGGCACCATGATCGTCGGTTCGATCGTCGGCGGCGTCGCCTTCGCGTTCCACAACCCGGCCATCGTCTACGCGGGCGCGGGCATTATGGTGCTCGGGCTGATCGTCGGCTGGATCATGAAGAAGGCCGGTTTCGGTGTGGGCGGTTCGCGCAGCGGAGCAGCACACTAAATTGACTGTTCTTGATGACATCATCGCGGGCGTCCGGGAAGACCTGGGCGCCCGTCGCGCCATCACCAGCCTCGCGCAGGTCAAGGCGGCCGCGGACGCCATGCCGGCGGCCCGCGATGGCTTCGCGGCCCTCGGCGGCCATGCCGAGCAAGCCGCGCGCGACACGACACTGCGGGTGATCTCCGAGGTCAAGCGGAAGTCTCCGTCCAAGGGCGCGCTGGCGCAGATCCCCGAACCTGCCGTGCTGGCCGCAGAATATGCGGCCGGCGGGGCCTCGGTGATCTCCGTGCTCACCGAACAGCGGCGATTTGGCGGTTCCCTGGCCGATCTGGACGCGGTCCGCGAGGCGGTCTCGATTCCGGTGCTGCGCAAGGATTTCACCGTCGACGAGTACCAAATCTACGAGGCTCGGGCCCACGGCGCGGACCTCGTGTTGCTCATTGTTGCGGCGCTGAATGATGAAACGCTCTCCAGTTTCCTAGAATTGACCCACGAGCTGGGAATGAACGCACTGGTGGAGACCCACACCGAGGAGGAAATCGCGCGTGCCGTCAAGGCCGGCGCGAAGATCATCGGAGTGAATGTCCGCAATCTGAAGACCCTCGATGTGGACGTGGACACCTTCGGTGCGCTGGCCCCGTTGCTGCCAAGCGACGCGGTGATCATCGCCGAGTCGGGTGTCGAATCCGCCGAACAGGTGGAAATCTACGCTGCGGCCGGGGCAGACGGAATTCTCGTCGGGGAGGCGCTGGTCAAGCACGCCGATCCGCGGGCCACCGTCGCCGCGTTCATCGCAGCGGGTTCCGCCGCCAAGCCAGCACGCTAGGCGCGCAGCACCCAGATCTTCGGTGCCCGGCCAGGACTTGCGTCCGGGCCGGGCACCGCCCAAAAATTTCAAGAGAAGAGGGAATCGATGAACGCATCGGATGACTCGTTGAAACATGCTAGCGGCCCGTACTTTGGTCAGTACGGTGGACGTTGGATGCCCGAATCGCTCATGGCGGCCATGGATGAGCTGAACGAGACTTTCGAGGCGGCCAAGGCCGACCCGGCGTTCATCGAAGAGGTCAAGGAGCTGAACCGCAGCTACTCGGGCCGCCCCTCGCTGCTGACCGAGGCGAAGCGCTTCTCCAGCGAAGCCTGCGGCGGGGTGCGTGTCTTCCTCAAGCGCGAGGACCTGAACCACACCGGCAGCCACAAGATCAACAACGTGCTCGGCCAGGCGCTGCTTGCCAAGCGCATGGGCAAAACCCGCATCATCGCGGAGACCGGAGCCGGCCAGCACGGCGTCGCCTCGGCCACCGCCGCGGCCCTGATGGGGCTGGAATGCGTGGTCTACATGGGCGCCGAGGACACCCGCCGCCAGGCGTTGAACGTCGCGCGCATGCAGCTGCTGGGCGCCACGGTGATCCCGGTGACCGTGGGCAGCCAGACGCTGAAGGACGCGATCAACGAGGCGCTGCGCGACTGGGTCGCCAACGTGGGCAATACGCACTACCTGTTGGGCACCGCCGCCGGCGGCGCACCGTTCCCTGCCATGGTGCGCTACTTCCATGAGGTCATCGGCGAGGAAGCCCGCGAGCAGATCCTGGCCCAGACCGGACGCCTTCCCGATGCTGTCACCGCGTGCATCGGCGGCGGATCGAACGCCATCGGCATCTTCCACGGCTTCCTGGACGACGCCGAGGTGGAGCTCTACGGTTTCGAGGCAGGCGGCGATGGCGTGGATACCGACCGCCACGCGGCGACCATCACCCTGGGCAAGCCCGGCGTGCTGCACGGCGCGAAAAGCTACCTGATGCAGGACGACGACGGGCAGACCATCGAATCGCACTCCATCTCCGCCGGACTGGACTACCCGGGCGTCGGCCCGGAGCACGCCTACCTGGCAGATATCGGCCGCGTGCACTACGAGCCGGTCACCGACACCGAGGCCATGGACGCGTTCAAGATCCTGTGCCGCACCGAGGGCATCCTGCCGGCGATCGAATCCGCGCACGCGCTGGCCGGAACCATCCGCCTGGCGCAGCTCAAGATCGCCGCGGGCGCCAAGCCCGAGGAAACCATCATCATCGCAAACCTCTCGGGCCGCGGGGACAAGGACGTATCCACGGCCGCCGAATGGTTCGGCATGCTCGATTCCGAGGCCGCCGCAAACACCCCGGAGGGCAAATAAATGTCGCGAGTCACTAGTGCAGAAAAGATCGCCGCAGCGCGTGCCGAAGGCCGCCCGGCGCTGATCGGCTACCTGCCCGCAGGCTTCCCGGATGTCGAAACCAGCATCGAGGCCGCCGTCGCGCTGGCCGAAAACGGGGTCGACGTCATCGAGATGGGCATTCCCTACTCGGATCCGGTGATGGACGGACTGGTCATCCAGGAGGCGACCAACCAGGCGCTGGCCAATGGCTTCCGCGTGGCCCAGATCTTCGACATCGTGCGCGGGATCACCGAGCGCACCGACGCCGCGGTGATGGTGATGACCTACTGGAACCCGGTGCTGCGCCTGGGCGTTGACGAGTTCTCCCGGCGCTTCGCCGAGGCCGGCGGGGCCGGTTTGATCACCCCCGATCTGGTGCCCGATGAGGCCGCCGAATGGCAAGCCGCAAGCGAGAAGTACGACCTGGAACGGGTCTTCCTGATCGCACCGAGCTCCACCGAGGCGCGCGTGAGGCAAACCGTAGAGGCGTCCTCCGGGTTCGTCTACTGCGTTTCGCTGATGGGCGTCACCGGTGCGCGCAGCGAGGTTTCCTCCGCCGCGCAGGCAGTGGTGGACGCGGCCCATGCCGCAGGCGCCGAAAACGCCTGCGTCGGACTGGGAGTTTCGCGCCGCGAACACGTCACCGAGATCGGCGCCTACGCCGACGGGGTCATCGTGGGCACCGCGCTGGTCGCCGCGCTGCGTGACGGGGGAGTGCCCGCCGTGGGCCGGCTCGCCGCGGCGCTGAGCGGACGGGCCTAGGCATGCTGCCGGTCTCCATTCCCTCTCCACCCGAAGAATTCTCGAAGCTTTCCCTGGGCCCGCTGACCATACACGCCTACGCGCTGTGCATTTTGCTGGGCATCGTGCTGGCGCTGTGGCTCACCGGCAAGCGCATGCGAGCCCGGGGCGGCGACTCGGATATGCTCTGGGACATCGTCATCTGGGCGATCCCCTTCGGCATCGTCGGCGGCCGGCTCTACCATGTGCTGATCACCGACCCGATGTACTACTTCGGGCTCGGCGGACAGCAGTCGCACTGGGCCGAGATCCCGCAGCTCTGGCTGGGCGGACTGGGCATTATGGGTGCGGTATCGCTGGGCATCGTCGGCGCCTGGATCGGCTGCCGGCGGACCGGAGTGCGGCTCTCGTCCTTCATCGATGCGGTCGCTCCCGGCGTCCTGCTGGCCCAGGCCGTGGGCCGCTGGGGGAACTGGTTCAACCAGGAACTCTTCGGCGCCCCGACCACTCTGCCCTGGGGACTTGAAATCGACCCGGAGCACCATAACTTCCCGGCGTCGCTGCCCCCCGAGACGCTCTTCCACCCGACCTTCCTCTATGAATCGCTGTGGAATCTGCTGGGCGTCGTGGTCTTGCTGGCACTGGATAAGAAGTTCGCGCTGCGCCGCGGGGCGATGTTCTGCTGCTACGTGATTTGGTACGGCATCGGCCGGACCTTCACCGAGTCGCTGCGCCTGGACGCGGCCGAGATCATCACCATCGGCCCGCTGTCCCTGCGCATTCACCAGTGGCTTGCCATCGCCCTAGTGGTCTTCGGTTCGCTGGCGCTGGCCTACGTGCTGGTCAAGCTGCGTCCCGAAGGCAAGGATTCGCTCTTCCTGCCCGGGCGTGAGCCGGCTGCTCTCGAAGCGGCCGCGGACGCCGAAGCATCGCCAGAGCGCGCAGAGCGGAAGATCGCGAAGGACGACGAGAACCCGCCGATCTGACCGGAAAACTGCATCCGCGCCTCAAACGGGGACCGAAAAACACCACCGCGTGTTTTTTCGGTCCCCGTTTCGGCGTTAACGGATGACTTTCTCGTGATCTACGTGGGCAGTGCGCAATCTGCGCGAAACATTTAAAATCGCCTCACCCCGGGTAAAACAGCGGAACCAGATAGCCTGGCAGTGAAAAAACCTGCTTTTTAGCTTCAGTTGCCCGTGACCCTTTTAACATTTTCGAAACAAAACCGCGCGAAAGCGAGAAACATAGGGGGCGTATTGTGAATCTACGCACCTCTCCGAGAATCCACACCCCATGATCCCGGCGAGGCGCAGGAACCACAACGCGGTGGATTTCTTCAACCTTTGAACCAGAGCGCCCGCTCGGCCCTACCCCGCCGACGGCAGCACTGGCCACGAGGTCAAGGCGGCCGGTTGCTGACGCACCTTCGAGAATCCCCGAGGTGGGACCCGGCCCGCCTTTTTCCGCCGCATGAACCACGAAAGGCACGCTCATGAGCATGACCGGAGTCCAGTTGAACGCCTCGCCCGGATTTGGCGAGGCAGTCTCCTCGCCCTATACCCGCTTCGCAGCAATCCCGCCGGCACAGGGTTTATACGACCCGAGCGCCGAAAAGGATGCCTGCGGACTGGCGATGATTGCATCGCTGAAGAACAATCCGACTCATGAGATCGTCAGCCATGCGCTCACCGCTCTGCGCCGGCTCGAACACCGCGGAGCCATCGGCGCCGACGAGGGAACCGGCGACGGAGCGGGCATTCTGCTGCACCTGCCCGACGCCTTCCTGCGCGCAGTCACCGAATTCGAGCTGCCCGCCCCCGGACGCTACGCCGTGGGCATGGGCTTCCTGCCGGCAGCGCAGAGCGAACTGGACTTCGCTAAATCCGAACTCGAAGAGCTAGCGGCCGAAGAGTCGCTGAGCGTGCTCGGCTGGCGCACCGTCCCGGTGAATCCACAAGTGCTCGGTGCCTCCGCCCGTGCGGTCATGCCGCATATCACCCAATTCTTTGTCGCCTCCAGCGCGGCCTCCGGTGAGCTCGACTCCCACGCCCTGGACGCCGCGGCCTGGCGCATCCGCCGCCGCGCGCAGAATAAGATCGGCGTCTACTTCGCCTCCTTCTCCGCGCAGTCCATCGTCTACAAGGGCATGGTGTCCACCGCCCAGCTGGAGCCGTTCTACCCGGACTTGTCCGACGAGCGCTTCACCAGCCGCTGCGCTATCGTGCACTCGCGATTCTCCACGAACACCTTCCCGTCGTGGCCGCTGGCCCAGCCTTTCCGCACCATCGCGCACAACGGCGAAATCAACACCGTCAAGGGCAACCGCAATTGGATGCGCGCCCGCCAGTCGACCCTGGAATCCGAGCTGCTCGGCGAAGTGCCCGAGGAGCTATTCCCGATCTGCACCCCCGGAGCCTCGGATTCCGCGAGCTTCGACGAGGTCGCCGAAATGCTGATGCTCTCGGGGCGCAAGGTCACCGAGGCGATCATGATGATGATCCCGCAGCCCTGGGAGAACGACACCCAGATGGACGCCGACCTGCGCGCCTTCTACCAGTACCACTCGATGCTCATCGAACCGTGGGACGGCCCGGCGGCGGTCTGCTTCACCGACGGCCAGCTGGCCGGCGCGGTGCTGGACCGCAACGGCCTGCGCCCTGCGCGCTGGTGGGTCACCGACGATGACCTGGTGGTGCTCGCCAGCGAGGTCGGGGTCATCGACATCGCCGAGGAGCATATCGTCTCCAAGGGCCGGGTGGCCCCGGGCAAGATGTTCGTGCTGGATCTGAACGCCGGACGCATCGTCGAGGACGCGGAAATCAAGGCCGAAGTGGCCGCCGCCAAGCCGTGGCGCGAATGGGTCGGGACGAATATCAAGTCGCTGGAGGACTTCCCGGATCTGGAGCATGTGCGCCACAATTCGGCCTCCGTGCTGCAGCGCCAGCTGACCTTCGGCTACACCTCCGAGGAGCTGCGCATGCTGCTGGCCCCGATGGCCAGCACCGGCGCCGAGCCGCTGGGCGCCATGGGCACCGACAGCCCGATCGCCGCGATCTCGCAGCGCCCGCGGCTGCTCTTCGACTACTTCACGCAGTCCTTCGCCCAGGTCACCAATCCGCCGCTGGATGCGATCCGCGAGGAACTGGTCACCTCGATGCGCACCTCCATCGGGCCCGACGGCAACCTGCTGTCCCTGGACCGCGTGGCGCAGACCCAGATCGATCTGGACTACCCGGTGCTGACCAACGACCAGGTCGCGAAGATCGTGAACCTGCGTGCCGAGTCGGGAGCCAAGCACTCGCTGAAGGTCCGCGGGCTCTACCGTCCGACCGGCGGCGAGTCCGAATTGCGCGCCCGCCTGCAGGAAATCTGCGAAAAGGTCTCCGCGGCGGTGAACCGCGGGGTGCGCTACATCGTGCTCTCGGACCGCGATTCCTCCGCAGCATGGGCTCCGATCCCATCGCTGCTGCTGACTTCCGCGGTGCATCACCACCTGCTCAAGAGCTCGACCCGTACCCGCGTGTCGCTGATCATCGAGTCCGGCGACGCCCGCGAGGTCCACCACATCGCGCTGCTCATCGGCTACGGCGCCAGCGCCATCAACCCGTACCTCGCGCTGGAAAGCGTCGAGCAGCTGGCCGAGGAGGGCTCGCTGCCGGGCGTCACCGGGCAGGCCGCGGCCGCCAACCTGATCAAGTCGCTGGGCAAGGGGGTGCTGAAGATCATGAGCAAGATGGGCATCTCCACGGTGTCCTCCTACTGCGGGGCGCAGACCTTCGAAGCCGTGGGGCTATCCCAGCGCGTGGTCGACCAGTACTTCACCGGCACCACCACCAAGCTCTCGGGCATCGAACTGGATGTCGTCGCCGGCGAAGCCGCGGCCCGCCATGCCCGCGCCTACCCGGAGCATTCCGGAGCGAGCCAGCCAAATGAGCTGGAAGTGGGCGGAGAATACCAGTGGCGCCGCGAGGGCCCGCCGCACCTGTTCGACCCGCAGACCGTGTTCCGCCTGCAGCATTCCACCCGGACCCGCCGCTACGACGTGTTCAAGGAGTACACCAAGGCGGTCGACGACCAGGCCACTGAGCTGAAAACCCTGCGCGGGCTGCTGAAGTTCAACACCCAAGGCATCACCCCGATCTCCATCGACGAGGTCGAGCCGGTCAGCTCCATTGTGAAGCGTTTCGCCACCGGGGCGATGAGCTACGGCTCGATCTCCGCCGAGGCGCACGAAACCCTGGCGATCGCGATGAACCGGCTGGGAGCCAAATCCAACACCGGCGAGGGCGGCGAAGATCCCGAGCGGCTGCTCGATCCGGAGCGCCGCAGCGCGGTGAAGCAGATCGCTTCGGGCCGCTTCGGGGTGACCAGCCTGTACCTCACGAACGCGGATGACATCCAGATCAAGATGGCCCAGGGCGCGAAGCCGGGTGAGGGCGGCCAGCTGATGAGCCAGAAGCTCTACCCGTGGATCGCCAAGACCCGCCATTCCACCCCGGGCGTAGGACTGATCTCCCCGCCGCCGCACCACGACATCTACTCGATCGAGGACCTGGCCCAGCTGATCCACGATGCGAAGTGCTCCAACCCGTCGGCCCGCGTGCATGTGAAGCTGGTCTCCGAGTCCGGCATCGGCACCGTCGCGGCCGGCGTGGCCAAGGCGAAAGCCGACGTCGTGCTGATCTCCGGGCACGATGGCGGCACCGGGGCGAGCCCGATGAATTCGCTCAAGCACGCCGGCACCCCGTGGGAGATCGGCCTGGCCGAAGCGCAGCAGACACTGATCCTGAACGGATTGCGCGACCGCGTCACCGTGCAGGTTGACGGCCAGCTGAAAACCGGGCGCGACGTGCTGATCGGTGCGCTGCTCGGCGCCGAGGAGTTCGGTTTCGCCACCGCTCCGCTGGTGGTTTCTGGCTGCATCATGATGCGCGTGTGCCACCTGGACACCTGCCCGGTGGGCGTGGCCACGCAGAATCCTGCGCTGCGCGAACGCTTCACGGGCAAGGCCGAATTCGTGGTGAACTTCTTCGAGTTCATCGCCCAAGAGGTCCGTGAACTGCTCGCCGAGCTCGGCGCCCGCACCCTGGAGGAAGTCATCGGCCGGGTGGAGCTGCTCACCGGCGCGCAGGCCGGCGCCCACGAGAAGGTCCAGTCCCTGGCCCTGGGCGCGATCACCCACGTGCCCGGTGTGGAACTTGCAGCACGCCGCCGCCGGATCGGGCAGGACCACGGTCTTGACAAGCATCTGGACCAGCGGCTCCTGGCCGACGCCGCGCAGACCCTGTCCGATCGGATCCCGGTGGTGATCGATGCGGACATCGTGAACACCGACCGTTCGGTGGGCACGCTGCTGGGCCACCACGTGACCAAAACCTTCGGACTCGAAGAACTTGCCGCGGACACCATCCGGGTGAACTTGGCCGGGCGTGCGGGCCAATCGCTGGGCGCTTTCCTGCCAGCGGGCATCACCCTGGCGCTCTCCGGGGACGCGAACGACTACGTCGGCAAGGGGCTTTCGGGCGGACGGATCGCCATCCACCCGCCGCGCACCACCCTGTCCAACCCGCAGGACCAGGTGATCGCCGGCAACGTGGTCGGCTACGGAGCGACCAGCGGAGAGATGTTCATCAACGGCATGGTCGGCGAAAGGTTCGCGGTGCGCAACTCGGGCGCCACGATCGTCACCGAAGGCATCGGGGAACACGGCTGCGAGTACATGACCGGCGGCCGGGTGCTGATCCTGGGCGCCACCGGACGCAACTTCGGCGCCGGGATGTCCGGCGGCATGGCCTGGGTGCTGGACTTCGAGGAGAAGAACCTGAATCCGCTGGCCGCCGCAGCCGGTGACCTGCTGGTCCGCGGGGTCAACGACGATGAGGCGCGGGCGATTCATGCGCTGCTCACCGAGCACATCGCGTTGACCGCTTCGCCGCAGGCCCAGCGCCTGATCCTGGATTGGGAGCAGACGCGCCGGCGTTTGACCAGCATCATCCCGCGCGACTTCGCGGCGGTGGAAAATATTCGTGCCCAAGCGGCAGCAGCCGGAGAGAATCCGGATTCGCCGCAGGTATGGGACAAGATTTTGGAGGTGACCCGTGGCTGATCCACGCGGATTTTTGAAGGTGACCGATCGCGTCACCCAACCTAAGCGCCCGGTATCGGTGCGTTTGATGGACTACAAGGAGGTCCTCGAACGGCAGAAGGCCGGCACCTTGAAGGAACAGGCCGGCCGCTGCATGGACTGCGGCATCCCGTTCTGCCACCAGGGCTGCCCGCTGGGCAACCTGATCCCGGAGTTCAACGATCTGACCTACCGCGGGAAAATGGACGACGCCGCCGCCCGGCTGCTGAGCACCAACAACTTCCCGGAACTGACCGGAAAGCTGTGCCCCGCCCCCTGCGAGGCAGCCTGCGTGCTGAGCATCAACCAGCCCGCGGTCACCATCAAGCAGGTCGAGGCCGAGCTGGCCGAGCACCTGATGGACCAGGGCGACTTCATCGCGCAGCCACCGGCACGCCACACCGAGAAGCGCGTGGCGATCGTCGGCTCGGGCCCGGCGGGACTGGCTGCTGCCCAGCAGCTGACCCGCGTGGGGCACACCGTGGCGGTCTACGAGCGCGACGAGCAGATCGGCGGCCTGCTGCGCTTCGGCATTCCGGACTTCAAACTGGAAAAGCAGATCATCGACCGCCGCCTGGCACAGATGCGCGAGGAGGGGACGATCTTCCGCACCGGCATCGAGATCGGCAAGGAGATCAGCTGGGAGCAATTGCGTCGCGATTATGACGCGGTGATCGTAGCCACCGGGGCGACCATCCCGCGTGAACTTCCCATCGAAGGCCGTGAGCTGGATGGCGTGCACCACGCCATGGAGTTCCTCACCGAGAACAACCGCGTGGTCGCCGGGACTCTGGACGCCGCACGCATCGATGCGAAGGGCAAGCACGTGATCGTGCTCGGCGGTGGCGACACCGGATCTGACTGCATCGGCACCGCGCTGCGCCAGGGAGCCGCATCGGTGACCACCTTGGCCATCGGGCAGAAGCCGCCGACCGAACGCGCCGAAGCTCAGCCGTGGCCCACGATGCCGCTGCTTTTCGAGGTGCAGTCTTCGCATGAGGAGGGCGGCGAACGCAGCTATCTGGCCTCGACTGTGAACTTTGTTTCCGGCGAGGGAGCCGAGCAGAATAAGGTGATCGGTGTTACAGTTGCAGAGACAGAATTCGTTGCTGGCAAGCGCCTGCCGAAGCCGGGGACCGAACGCGTAATCAAAGCGGATCTGGTTCTGCTGGCTCTAGGCTTCACCGGTCCGGAACCTTCCGGGCTCGATGAACAGCTCAGCATCGATTTCGACAACCGGGGCAACGTCGCCCGAGATGGCTACTACATGACGAACACCGAATCGGTGTTCGTCGCCGGAGATGCCGGTCGGGGGCAGTCGCTGATCGTCTGGGCTATCGCCGAAGGTCGCGCTTGCGCCGCCGGAGTCGATAAGTTCCTGATGGAAACGACGAACCTTCCTGCACCGGTTGCTCCAACCGATAGAGCCATCAGCATCATTTGAGTGGCATAAGCTTTGATGCGGCGAACCCAAACGGGTTCGTCGCATTTTGCCTATGCAGACATGAAAGGCATTTGGCTGACGGTATGAGACGCGCAAAAATTGTGGCAACATGGGGCCCGGCCCTAGCGAGCTATGAAAACACCGTAGCGGTACTTCGAGCGGGCGTAGACGTCGCCCGACTGAACATGAGCCATGGAGATTACTCCATGCATGCTCAATCCCTGGCGAACGTTCGTAATGCGGCGACCGAGGTGGGTCGCGCGGTCGGTATATTCGCCGATCTGCAAGGCCCGAAGATTCGCCTAGGTCGATTCAAGGACGACGCCAAGTTCATCTTGGAAGTCGGCGAAGAGTTCACCATCACCACCGAGGATATCCAGGGTACTCGCAACCTGTGCTCCACGACGTTCAAGGGCTTGCCAACGGACGTGAAGCCGGGGGACTTCCTGCTGATCAACGACGGCAAGGTGAAGCTCAAAGCCATCGAGGTCACCGACACCGAGGTGCGTTCGGAGGTCGTTGTCGGCGGCGAGGTATCGAATAACAAGGGCATCAACCTGCCAGGCGTCGCGGTCAACGTGCCGGCGCTGAGCGAAAAAGACGAGGACGATCTGCGCTGGGCGATTCGCGCCGGCGTAGACATGGTCGCCCTGTCCTTCGTGCGCAATGCGAGCGACATCGAGCGCGTGCATGAAATCATGGACGAAGAAGGCCGCCGCCTGCCGGTGATCGCAAAGATCGAAAAGCCGCAGGCCGTCGCAGCGCTGGAAGAAATCATCAATGCCTTCGACGCCATCATGGTCGCCCGTGGCGATTTGGGCGTCGAGCTGCCACTGGAAGAGGTTCCGCTGGTGCAAAAGCGTGCGGTGGAACTTGCCCGCCGCTGGGCCAAGCCGGTCATCGTCGCCACCCAGGTGCTTGAATCGATGATCGAGTCGCCTACCCCGACGCGTGCCGAGGCTTCGGACTGCGCCAACGCGGTGCTTGACGGTGCCGACGCGGTGATGCTTTCGGGGGAGACCTCCGTAGGCGCCTACCCGGTGGAAACCGTGGAGACCATGTCGCGCATCATCACCTCCACCGAAGAGCACGGATTGGATCGTATTCCACGTCTTGGCTCACAGCCGAAGACCCGTGGAGGCGCGATTACCCGCGCTGCCGTGGAAATCGCCGATCAGCTCGACGCGAAATACATTGTCGCATTCACCCAGTCCGGTGACTCCGCGCGACGTCTTTCACGCCTGCGCCCGAAGCGCCCGGTGTTGGCGTTCACGCCACTGCAGCAGACCTACAACATCATGACCCTGATGTGGGGAGTGCAGGCACGTCTAGTGGCCTACGCCGACCATACGGACAAGATGACCGCGCAGGTCGACGAACAGTTGCTCAGTGAAGGCCTAGCGGAGATCAATGACCTGGTCTGCATCGCTGCCGGTTCCCCTCCGGGCCAAGCTGGTTCAACCAATTCATTGCGTGTACACAAGGTCGGTGACTTGGCGGATGCCGGTCAGCTGGTCGAAGGCAAGCCAATGCCAACTCGCGAAGTTGTCGGACCGTGGGCACCAGCCAACGTGTCGACCCCTAAAGATCTCTAAGCCGTAGCTCTTAGCTGACTAGAATGGGCCCGTGCTCAAGATCGTGTCATCGATCCTGAGCACAGGCCCATTCGCGGGTTAAGTGCCAAAAAGTGTGTACAGAACTCCCCGAAAACATGTAATCACTAGGAATAACACCACGAACACATGCTTTGAAAGCATGTACCGTGGCAACAATTGCAAACCAACCCCGTTGTGATGTATGCGGAAATAAGCTGGTCAAGAACGGGAAAACAGGCGCTGGACGCACCCGCTGGCGGTGCAAGAACTGCGGCGCGTCCAGCACTGTTTCCCGCCCCGATATCATCGCGAAAGGACAGTTCACCGGCTTCTACCGTTGGGCCACCGGGAAACACAGTATTTCCGAGCTACAAACCCCTCGGCGGACTTTCCACCGCACCACCGCCTGGTGCTGGCAAGTCCAGCCACACCTTGAGCAAACCGGCGAACAACATCGATACCTCATGCTCGATGGCACCTACTTCAACGGCTACTGCGCCCTGACCGCTTTCAACGGTACTCATATCATCGACTGGCAGTTCTGCGACCGTGAAAAGACCGCCTCGTGGACCCGCATGCTCCAACGCATGGCACCACCACAGATCGCCGTCATTGACGGGAATGGGGCGCTGGAGTCTGTGATCACCGGACTCTGGCCGGAAGCGAAGATCCAGCGTTGCTTCTTCCATATCCGCCAAACCATGGTTAAGCACCTCACTTTGAACCCGCGCACAGTCCCAGGTCAGCAGCTACTTACCTTGACCCGGGCATTGATGAAAGTTGAGACGAAGGAACAAGCGAATCAGTGGACCGAGCAGTTCTATCAGTGGCAGTCCATGCACACAGTCACGCTCAAAGAACGAACCTATGCCAAAGGGAAGTCTGAGTCTCGGCCTTCGTACGTCAGCCCTAATCAAACGTGGTGGTACACCCATATCAACCTGCGCCGAGGCGAGAAGCTCTTCCACAACCTTTTGAAGAAGGATCAACTTTTTCAGTGGTTGGACCTGGCATTGGAGGGCGAGGTGTTGCCTCGGACCACAAGCCCGCTCGAAGGCGGTATCAACGCGGGTATCAAGGACCAGCTACGACTGCACCGAGGCTTGACGCCGGAGCATTCGATAGCGCTCGTGCGCTGGTATTTGTATCGACACGTCGAAAACCCGAAGGATCCGTGGTCGTTCGTGCAGCAGCGGCATTGGGCCGAGAAACCCTCGCCGAAGATCATCAAGGATGAGCCTATTGGGCCGGTGCTTTACGACAAGCATTTCAGTTGGGATGACGGTAATGGAGTGCAAAAAGGGTGGGGAGGGCGTCGCTGAATCCACTTCAGCGCGTCATCTGTACACACTTTTTGGCACATAACCCCCATTCGCTTTTGAAGCCAAGTTTTCTGCGTTGCGAGATGCATCACATTTGGGTGAAAGGTTAAAAGAAAAATGCCGTCGGAGAAAGTTCTCACTTTCTCCGACGACATTCATTATGTGCCCAAGGTGGGACTCGAACCCACACATCTTTCGATACCGCATTTTGAGTGCGGCGCGTCTACCGATTCCGCCACTTGGGCTAACACATTGACGAGTTTACTAGAGGTTTCGTAGATTTCCTAATCGATATCCTCGCGTCATCGCCCTAATAAGAATACATGCAAGTAGGCTTAGATACGAAACGGCAGCAGCGCGGCTCGCCGCGAAATTCATCGTGAGTTCTGCCAGCTAACGAGGCAGGTACGCAGACCAATAAGGAAGGCGCCCTATGAGCGAGCTACCAGAAATTACCAAAATCCCTTCCGAGACGCCTTCTGCAGCTCGACGCGTGATCGTCGCCGAAGATGAGACGCTGATCCGCTTGGATATTGTTGAGATCTTGCGTTCCGAAGGCTACGACGTAGTCGCTGAGGTCGACAATGGCCAGAGCGCGCTGGAGAAGGCTCGTGAGCTGAAGCCTGACCTAGTGCTGATGGATGTGAAGATGCCGGTGATGGATGGCATCACCGCCGCGGAGTCCATCGTCAAGGAGCGCATCGCCCCCGTCGTACTACTCACCGCTTTCAGCCAAAAGGAACTGGTGGAGCGTGCTCGCGAAGCTGGCGCCATGGCTTATGTCGTCAAGCCATTCACCCCGGCGGACCTGACCCCGGCGATTGAAATCGCAATTTCGCGCAACGACGAGCTGCGCGCCCTGGAGTCCGAGGTGACTAACCTCGCCGAGCAGTTCGAGACCCGAAAGCTTGTGGACCGGGCCAAATCGCTGCTCATTACCAAGATGGGTTTGACTGAACCAGAAGCATTCCGCTGGATCCAGAAGACGTCGATGGATCGCCGACTGAGCATGCGACAGGTCGCGGACACCGTGATCGACCAGGTTAAGTAACCGCCCAATATTGCCCGCGGCGCGGTTATCCGCCTGAATGTGCGTCAAGCCACCTATGGTTTGGCGCACATTTTTTGTGCCGGAAATAAATCGTTCCAGCTTGAACACGGTAGTTGCCCACTCAGTTACCTAATGTTCATGTGAAATTTGTGGGGAGTTAGTTGACTGGCCGGATTGACGTATCTGCTCAGGAGCATAAGATTGAAATTGCGCTTTGAGCCCAATCCCGCACGCCACTATTTTCGCTGGATTTCGTAGCTCTTGGCCCATGTTCTTTTTCCTTGCCGTTCGACCCTCAGGCTGGTATTCAATGGATTTGACGCTTATCGTCGTCCTAGTCATCGCCTTGGCGTTGTTTTTCGACTTCACCAATGGTTTTCATGACACGGCCAATGCGATGGCCACTCCAATCGCAACCGGAGCAATCACTCCAAAAAAGGCTGTAGCTCTTGCCGCGGTTTTGAACCTCGTAGGCGCTTTCCTCTCCACGGAGGTAGCTAAGACAATTTCTGGCGGCATTATCAACGAAGACCCCACGACCGGCGTGCAAATCATGCCGGAAATGATCTTCGCAGGACTTATGGGCGCGGTCATCTGGAACGTCTTCACTTGGCTGCTCGGCTTGCCCTCAAGTTCCTCCCATGCTTTATTCGGTGGACTGGTAGGTGCCGCGATCGTCGGTGCCGGATTCGGAGCCATCGACTACGGAGTGCTCCTGTCCAAGGTGCTCCTGCCGGCACTATGCGCCCCGCTGATTGCAGGTATTTCCGCTTACATTTGCACGAAGCTCGCTTACTCCATTACGAAGCGACAGAGCGGTGCTGCGCCTAAACGTGGAGGATTCCGTTATGGACAGATCTTCTCTTCCTCGCTTGTAGCGCTGGCGCACGGTACCAATGACGCGCAGAAGACCATGGGTGTCATCACCCTGACGCTGGTCGCTTCGGGCATGCAGAGCGCCGGAACCGGCCCACACCTGTGGGTGGTTGCTACCTGTGCAATTGCCATCGCTTTGGGCACCTACACCGGCGGCTGGCGCATTATCCGAACCATGGGTTCGGGTTTGACCGATGTGAAACCCGCACAGGGCTTCGCGGCCGAAGTATCGACGGCCTCGGCAATTCTTACCTCATCGCACCTAGGCTTCGCGCTGTCCACCACGCAGGTGGCTTCGGGCTCGGTCATCGGTTCCGGCCTAGGGCGCAAGGGCGCCGAAGTCCGTTGGGGCACCGCGGGTCGTATTGCCCTAGGGTGGCTGTTCACCCTTCCGGCGGCAGCAATCGTTGGTGGCGCAGCCGCGGCGCTGACCCATATCGGTGCAGTCGGCGTCGGGATCGTCGCCGTAGTCGGTGTTGGAACGCTGCTGCTGTTCTGGTACATGTCCCGCAAGGACCACGTAGGACACGAAACTGCGATGTCAGACATCGACAATTCGGGAGCGGCGGTCAACATTCTGTCGAAGAAGGAGCGTCGAGCACGGGCCAAGGCCGAAGCTAAGACGGCCCGGAAGCTTGAACAGGAAGCTATGGACAAGGAATCGGATATCTCATGATCGATTGGACAGCATTTCTAATCGTCGCCCTGGTCAGCTGGGTTGCTGCCATGTGCATCGTTGTCGCGTACTCCTTTGGTGTTCGGCTGCTGGCGGTGGCCCGCGATGAACACAGCAACACTCAGATCAATAAGTACGGCGCCTATTTGTGCTTCGGAGTGTGCGGCCTGATCGTGCTCTTCGGCGTGGTGCTCATCGTTCCACAGCTGAGCCAAGCGATCTTGGGATTCTAAGCTCCCCGCTAACCCGGTGAGCGACAAAAACTAAATATTGCCTTCGATGGAGGCACCCCTAGACTGGAGCTATGACTAGCTTCAAGTACTACGTGGGTGCTTCCATCGACGGCTTTGTGGCCGATCAGTCTGGCGATACGCATTGGCTACGCCCATTTACTGAACTGCCCGGCTACCAAACTGACCTTCGAGAGTTCTTTGACACCATCGGTGCGGTAGTCATTGGCGGTAAAACCTACGACACGATCGTAAGAGATATCAATGAAGGCCACCTGCAATGGCCATTCGGCAAGAAGCCTGTGTGGATCTTCACACACCACGAGCTTCCTTCGCTGCCTGACACAAATCTGACATTCATCCGCGGTGAAATTAGTTTCTGGAGCCGCGACATTGCCAAAAGTGCCGGTGCCGGGGATGTCTGGCTCGTTGGCGGTGCGGATCTTGCCGGAGGCTTTATCGAGGCCGGAATACTCGACGAACTCACCGTGGTGACGGTGCCGGTGTTTCTCGGCGGCGGGGTGAACATTTTCGGTCGCGGCGCCAACGCGCAGCTGTCCGAGCTGAAAATCCGTGAGCTCGGCGACGATGTCTTCGCCTCCAGCTACGCCGTCTCCTAGCGCCTGGCTAGCCCTCGATGGGCAGTAGCATGTTGGTGATTCGAGCAGTGGCCACGCGTTGACCTGCGTCGTTGGCGATAACGATTTCATGGGTGGTGATGCGCCGGCCCAAATGAAGTGGGGTGCACACGGCGCTGACCAGACCCTGAAGTCCGGCCTTGTGGTGGGTGACGTTTAGATCCACGCCTACCGGGTTTGCCTTGCCCTTTGCGTGCAAAGCCGCAGCCATGGAGCCCAAGGTTTCGGCTAGCGCGGCGGATGCCCCGCCATGCAGGATGCCCACCACCTGCGTGTTTCCTTCTACTGGCATGGTCGCGCAGACCCGGTCGGTGCTGAACTCGGTGAAGCGGATATCCAGCTTCTCCACCAGTGTCCCCACCCCGTGCCCATGGAGAAAAGGCCACATCTCCTGCGGAACACCATGCCTAGTCAACTGCTGGGCAAATGGGTGTGCTGAAGATTGCTCGTCGTTAGAAGTGAAATTGTCGCTCATGACAACTAGGCTTTCAGGTGTGAGCGAAACTACCAAAACGACATTCACGTCGGATAAGAAACTTCTGATCATCGACGGACACTCGATGGCCTTCCGCGCGTTCTATGCGCTGCCCGCCGAAAACTTTGCGACAAGCACCGGCCAGCACACCAATGCCGTCCACGGATTCGTCTCGATGCTGCTGACGATGATCCGTCAGCAGAAGCCTACGCACGTTGCGGTGGCCTTCGACCTGGACACCCCAACTTTCCGTTCCCTGGAGTACACCGAGTACAAGGGCGGTCGAAATAAGACTCCAGAAGAATTTTACGGCCAGATCGATCTCATTCAAGAGGTCATGAAGGCGATGAACATTCCAAGCATCACCCTTGAAAGCTTCGAAGCCGACGATATCCTGGCAACCCTGGCGACCCAGGGCGAGGAGCAGGGCTTCGAAGTCCTCGTCGTCTCCGGTGACCGCGATGCCTTCCAGCTGATCACCGACAAGACGATGGTGCTTTACCCGAAGAAGGGCATTAGCGACATCCCGCCGATGGATGCCGAAGCGGTTGAGAGCAAGTATTTCGTGCGTCCTGAACGCTACTCTGACCTGGCCGCACTGGTGGGGGAGACCGCCGACAATCTGCCGGGCGTACCCGGTGTGGGGCCGAAGACTGCGGCGAAATGGCTAAACCTCTACGGAGACCTGAACGGAATCTTGGAGAACGTCGACTCGATCAAGGGCAAGGTCGGCGAGAGCCTGCGGGCTCACGTGGACAATGTCACCCGTAACCGCCGGTTGAACCAATTGCGCCACGATCTGGAACTCTCGGTGACCTTGGACGAAGCGGAACTGGTCGCGCCGAACCGCGAAGAGATTGAGAATCTTTTCGACGCGCTGGAATTTAACACCTTGCGAAAGCGGCTCTTCGACCTCTTTGCCGCGCAGGATGACGAAGAGCAACCCGAAGCGGCGCAGTTCGAGCGGCTTGAAGCCAACGATGCCAAGGCACTGGGTGAATTCATCGCCCAAGGCCAGGGGGCGCCTATCGCGGTACAAGTGGCGGTGACGGCGGGCGAAGCCGTCGGTGTGGCGCTCTTCCGTGAGGGCAAGGCACTCTGGCTGGAACTGTCCAGCTTGGGTGAAGACACCGAAAAGGTGCTTGCCGATTTCCTCGCCGATGCGCAGGCCCCGAAGATCTTCCACGACGCGAAATTCGCCATGCACCGGCTTCACGAGCGTGGCTTCAGCGTCGCCGGACTGGGCGACGACACGCTGATCAGCGCCTACTTGATCCAGCCGGACCGGCGCAGCCATGAACTAGTGGATCTGGTGCAATACCATCTGAAGTACACGGTTCCGGTGCTCAAGCCTGCCAAGAAGGGCGAACTGGATCTGGGTCTCACCGCAGATCTGGTCGAGCCGACCCTTGCTCAGGCACAGGCGATTTTTGACTTGTCAGCGTTCCTTGCAACTAAGCTCGCCGAAAAGCATGCGGCCGAGCTGGCCAAGGAGATGGAGTTGCCGCTAATCGATGTGCTCTTCGAGATGGAGCATGCCGGCATTGCGGTGAGCCGCGAACGCCTCGACGAGCTGCACGCGCACTTCACCGCGCAGGTGGATCAGGCGACCACGGAAGCCTACGAGTCCATCGGGCACGAGGTGAACCTATCGAGTCCGAAGCAGCTGCAGGTGGTGCTTTTCGAAGAACTTGACCTGCCGAAAACCAAGAAGATCAAAACCGGTTTCACCACCGATGCGGAATCCTTGCAGGATCTGCTGGTCAAGACCCAGCACCCGTTCCTGGTGGCGCTGATGGCGTACCGCGAGGCGATCAAGCTACGCCAGACGGTTGATGGGCTGCTCAAATCGATCGGCGACGACGGTCGGATTCACACCACCTATGCGCAGACGGTGGCCGCGACCGGACGCTTGTCCAGCCTGAACCCGAACCTGCAGAACATCCCGATCCGCTCCGAAGAGGGTCGACGCATCCGCGATGTGTTCGTCGTCGGCGAGGGATACGAAACGCTGCTGACCGTGGACTACTCGCAGATCGAAATGCGCATTATGGCGCACCTCTCGGGCGATGAAGGCCTGATCGAGGCTTACCAGAGCGGCGAGGACCTGCACCGGTATGTCGGTTCGCACGTATTCGATGTGGCTCCCGAAGAGGTCACCAGCGAGATGCGTTCGAAGGTGAAGGCGATGAGCTACGGACTGGCCTACGGATTGAGTTCCTTCGGGCTGTCAAAGCAGCTGAAGATCTCCGTCGATGAGGCGCGCAACCTGATGAAGGATTACTTCGCCCGCTTTGGCGCGGTGCGCACCTACCTGCGTTCCGTTGTCGACCAGGCGCGCAAGGATGGTTACACCGAGACTATTTTCGGGCGCCGCCGCTACCTGCCGGAGCTGAACAGCTCCGATCGGAGATTGCGCGATATTGCCGAACGCGCCGCACTGAATGCGCCGATCCAAGGATCCGCGGCGGATCTGCTGAAGGTCGCGATGCTGCGCATCGCCGAGCTGTTGGCCGAGGGGAAGTACAAATCACGGATGCTTTTGCAGGTGCACGATGAGCTGGTGCTGGAAATTGCTGCCGGTGAACTGGACGCAGTGCAGGAGCTGGTGACGCACGAGATGAGCCGGGCCGCTGAGCTGAAGGTCCCGCTGGACGTTCAGCCGGGTACCGGCAAGTCTTGGCATGAAGCCGAGCACTAAAAATCATCACCGCGTGGCCGGTGCACTTCGCGGTGCACCGGCCATGCTGGCTTAACCCGTTACAACGAGGTGTGGAGGGCAAGCAATGAACGAAGAATTAGAATCGCTGAGCTGGCAGGCCGAACAGCTGGAAGATTCCCAAATGCGTATCAGCACCCTGTTCCAGCGCAGTACAGCGCTTGGATTCTACGATGAGCTCGGCGACGAGGCATCCGCCGAAACCTACCTCGAGATCGCCCGTGACCAGAAGCTGCGCATGAGCATGGTCTTCGACCGGTCGGCCAAAGCCCCGTCCCGGCATGTCACCGCCCCGGTGCACACCTACGCGTCCTTTCCCGGCCAGTTGAACGTCGGCGGCAAGGCGCTGCTGCAGATCCACAAGATCACCGCGGTCACCGTCAGCGCAACGCATCGGCGTCGGGGGATCTTGAAGGCCTCGATGCACGCGGATCTGGCTTTCGCAGCCGCGCAGGGCTTTCCCCTGGCGGCGCTGACCGCCAGCGAAGGCAGTATCTACGGGCGCTATGGATTCGGCATCGCGAGCCATCGGGTGCGCTTTACGCTCAAATGCGCTGGGGGACTGGGGCTTCAAGGCGAGCTGCCGGGTACGGTCCAAGAGGTGCTCGCCGAGGATGTGGCGCCGCACTACCGGCAGTTGGCGGCGGACTGCATGCAACGAAGCTTCGGCTCGGTTGACCCCACACTCTTCGACGAGGGGTACATGCTGGGCCGCTGGGACGGGTGGGAAACACTGGCAAAACCTAAAAATTTGCGTTGGGCGGTCTACCGCAACGAATCCGGTCATCTAGAAGGCCTCGTCTGCTTCAAGTTCAAGGGGTGGGACAGCGACACCCCGACCATGGAAGTGCAAAAGCTCATCGCGAGTTCGCCGCTCGCCCGCATCGGACTGCTAAATTTCTTGGGCAATCATGATCTCATTGAAGAAGTCCACGCCCAAGGCCCGGTCCGTGATCCGTTGCGTTTGATGCTCAGCAACGACCGGGACTACAAGATTCGCAGTCTCGACGATGAACTTTGGTTGCGGGTGCTCGATCCCGTGGCCGCTTTGGAGGCCAGGCACTATGAGCATGACGGGTCGATGGTGCTCAAGATCGACGATGAGCTCGGATATGCATCGGGAAATTATGAGGTGACGGTACGTGGCGGTTCGGCCACCGTGCACAAGGTGGAGCGCCCTCGCGAGTCGATCGATTGGGTGCAGCTTCAGGTGGCGGATCTCTCCCGGGTGTATCTGGGAGATGCAACGCTGGCAGATCTGCTGAGCGTGGGCAGGGCAAAAAACCTGCGAGTGCAACCGTTGCGAGTCGCGCGCAATTTCTTCGAAACGTTGAACAGCCCGCACTCGCCGCACCTGTTTTAATTGAGGTAATGTAACGAACCTCACAAAGTGAGACTATCGATGTTGGTGGGTTCTGCTTTGACCCGAACTCTGCTAGACGCGTAGACTTAGGAAGGCGTGTCATGGCATTGCCGTGTCCGCAGGTAAACGTTACCCGCTCGAAACTCCGGGACTTCCGGGGTTCGACTGATCAAATCTATCCACATCGGAGTCCCTACTACATGACCATCACCTCGAACGAGAACAACAGCGCACCAGTTGTCGCAATTAACGACATTGGATCTGCTGAGGACTTCTTGGCCGCAGTCGATGCCACCATCAAGTACTTCAACGATGGTGACCTCGTCGAAGGCACCGTCGTCAAGGTTGACCACGACGAAGTTCTGCTCGACATCGGTTACAAGACCGAAGGTGTCATTCCTTCCCGCGAGCTTTCCATCAAGCACGACGTTGACCCAGGCGACGTTGTCGCCGTTGGTGACAGCGTTGAAGCCTTGGTTCTGACCAAGGAAGATAAGGAAGGCCGCCTGATCTTGTCCAAGAAGCGCGCTCAGTACGAGCGTGCCTGGGGCGACATCGAGAAGATCAAGGAAGAAGACGGTGTCGTTACCGGTACCGTCATCGAGGTTGTCAAGGGTGGCCTCATCCTGGACATCGGCCTGCGTGGCTTCTTGCCAGCATCGCTCGTCGAGATGCGCCGTGTGCGCGACCTGGCTCCATACATCGGCCAGGAAATCGAAGCCAAGATCATCGAGCTGGACAAGAACCGCAACAACGTTGTGCTTTCCCGCCGTGCATGGCTCGAGCAGACCCAGTCCGAGGTCCGCTCGACCTTCCTCAACAAGCTGGAAAAGGGCCAGGTTCGTCCGGGCGTCGTTTCCTCCATCGTCAACTTCGGTGCATTCGTGGACCTTGGCGGCGTAGACGGCCTCGTCCACGTTTCCGAGCTGTCCTGGAAGCACATCGACCACCCATCCGAGGTTGTCGAAGTTGGCCAGGAAGTCACCGTCGAGGTTCTCGAGGTCGATCTGGACCGCGAGCGCGTTTCGCTGTCGCTGAAGGCTACCCAGGAAGATCCTTGGCAGACCTTCGCCCGCACTCACGCGCTGGGCCAGGTTGTACCAGGTAAGGTCACCAAGCTGGTTCCATTCGGTGCGTTCGTTCGCGTCGAAGACGGCATCGAAGGCCTTGTCCACATCTCCGAGCTTGCAGTGCGCCACGTTGAATTGGCCGAGCAGGTTGTCTCCGTGGGTGACGAGCTGTTCGTCAAGGTCATCGACATCGACCTGGAACGCCGCCGCATCTCGCTGTCGCTCAAGCAGGCTAACGAAGGCGTGGACCCAGAGGGTACCGAATTCGATCCAGCTCTGTACGGCATGGCAGCAGAGTACGACGAAGAGGGCAACTACAAGTACCCAGAGGGCTTCGACCCAGAGACCAACGAATGGCTCGAGGGCTTCGACACCCAGCGCGCCGCTTGGGAGGCACAGTACGCTGCCGCTCAGGAGCGTTGGGAAGCTCACAAGAAGCAGGTTGTTGCTGCAATCGCTGCCGACGCAGAAGCAGAAGCAGAACCAGCCGCTGCTGGCGGTTCCTCGGCTGCTGCTCCAGCATCGTACTCCTCGGAGGCACCAGCCACCGATGCAGGCACCCTGGCTTCGGACGAAGCATTGGCTGCACTGCGCGAAAAGCTGACCGGCAACTAATTTCGAATGTTGCTAGTGAGCTTGGCGAATAGCTAAGCGAACGCTCAAGAAAAGGTCCAACCCATTGCGGGTTGGGCCTTTTCTGCGTGCTGGGCAGATTCATGCAACGCGTCATCCTTCCTGTGTAGTGCGAAGCTAGGAAGTCGACCCAAAGGTGGAGTGCGAACAGAATATAACAGCTATAGACTAAATCCTGTGAGTTCTGTAGGCGCGGGCGGTGAGGAATGGCCATGAGGCAAGCAAAGAGCAACAACCTCCAGGTGGGCCATGGCGCCGCCGCGGGCAAGGTGGTGCCCTTTTATTCGGTCAGCACCGAAGAATGGCGCCAGATCCCGAAGACCATCCCCAACGTCATGGTGCTCTTAGCCAGTTGGATACCGTTGATCGCACTGAACATCTATCTCTTCCGCTTCGCCTACCCGCAGCGACCCGAGTTGGAACTCGGCCGACTGCTGACCTTTTCCGTGATCGTCGCGTGCATTGCCATTATGTGGGCCGCCGCGAGGATCGCGCCGTGGCTGGCGCTGGCTGCGACGGCCACGCTTTCCCTGATCCTGGAACCGGAAGGCACCGCGCAACTTGTGGTGCTGGGGTGCGGGTGCTGGTTTGCGTTCCTGGCGCTGAGCGGACTGGTCAACCAGTGGCGGCTGATCGCGAGGCTACGCCGCTGGCGGGATCATGCAACCTCCACGGTGCTGATCCCCAGCGAGCAATTGCGGCAATTGCGGATCTACCGGCAGCTACCCACCACGCTGTGGTATTTGGCCTTGGGGTCGATGCTCTACCCTTTGCTCAAAATCATTTGGCAATTTTTGACCGATGCAGAGCAGGTATTTGCCGATGTCGATCGGGACCGTATCGATGGGTTCATCCTAGGAAGCGTGGCGATGGTCTTGTGCCTGATCGTGTTGCTGGTGCGCTGGGTCGAACAACTCATCGTGGGCCATCTGGCTCTTGAAGTTCCGTTGGCTCCCGGGTATGGGCCACTGAGTTTTGTGGCGATCGGTGTGGTGGTGGCACGCGAACCGGAACCCGGTACCGGGTGTGCATGTACCGAGCCGAATGAAGAATCCAAGACCAGCGAATACGAGCAGTTCGTTGAATGCCTGGATCGTTGTTCGGTGCATGGGATCTCCGCGGTCAACGCGTTGAGCGCTGCCGAATTTACGCGGCTAGCCGATCAGCCGTGGGTGTATGGTGAGCACGCTAATGACCGGCTAGTTCGTGCCTCAGATCGTCTGGTAATCGCCGGATTCAGCGGATGGGACTCAAAACCGGTGCGGCTGCAGGTGCTAACGGTATTCGGGCAGGGAACCGCCGCGGCGGCAAATTATCTCCCGCAACGAGTCTCTGAACCGATCTCGCGGGCTAAACGCGGGTTGCTGTGGCGAAACTGCGTTGATACTCCCTTGGTGGTCGAGAAGTTCAACCCCGCAACGATGCGGGTGTTGGATCAAATTCCGCTGGGTGCCAAGGGATTGGCAGGGTATGCGGTACGCGTGCCGGGGCAACGACCGTATCTTGTCGACCACCCGGTGGCCTAAACCTCGGGTCGGTCGTTGATGGAGTTACGACGTGGCACTTGTGCGGGGTCCACAAATTTCGGCAAGATGACCTGGGGCAGGCCCCCGTGTGAGATCACCTTGAGGGTTTGCGCGTGCACATCGTGATGGTGCGCGGTGCACAGGCAACACCCAAGGTAAACCGCGGTCGGTCCGCCACGCGACCACCACCAAATATGGTGCAGTTCGCAATGCTCCGGTGGGACCGTGCAGCCCGGGACAATGCACCCCCGGTCCCGCGCTTTGATCGCGCGGCGCATGTAGCGTGGGAAATTCCGTTGCTCGCGGCCGATATCCAAAATTTCGCCGCGTCCGCCAAGTACCAGTGGAATGATTTTTGCCCTGGCCAGCACTTGGCGAAGCTGGGCGGGGCGCAGAGCGAAGCCATGCTCGGTCACTCCATAAGTTGTGGCCAACCCGGTGAGTTCCTTCAATGTCAGATGAACCATGACGGTGGGCCGGACCACCGGGATTTCTGGTTCGTCGGACTCCGTGGGCTGCGTGGCGGCTGGATTCTGATTGCGTTGGGCAAGCAACCGGCTCACCTTTTTGCCGTTGACCTTCAGCAAGGTCATCAACGCCTGCAAACGCCGACGTGCGACGCTCGCCTCGGTGAGTGGATTCCAGGTGGCGCTGGCTGCTTCCTCATCGGTCACAAAATCAGGGTGATCCGGGACCGCGTCAGGGTTTTGAGTGGGGTTTTGCTCCCCGTCCAGCTGCCGGCTGGCGGCGCCGGCTAAGGTGCGTGGGTTGTCCGCCTGAGCGAGCAGGGATTCGAAGTCCTCGGCATCGAGCGGTATTAAGCGCACCTCGTAGATGATCAATCCGTCTTTTTCACCTTTGCGGTAGATTCCGGCATCGGCCTGTGGATCTTCCAGTGTCGCCTGCTCCTTGGCGGATTTGATCAGCCGGTTCAGTTTTTTGGTGCGAGTTTTAGGTTCGGATTCGGCAAGTATTCCAAGTGCGGTGTGTTCCAACAGCTGGCCGGTGGAATCCAGGGCGCTCGCGGTGCCTGGGGAGTCGAACTCGCCGGTAGTGGGTTCGAATTTTTCCAAGCGACGGGCGGCGCTCAGCGATTCGCGGGGGTCCGGTCCCACGGTGTTAAAACGCTGCGCGAGGCCAGCGAACTGGGCAGAGCAACGGTTTCCCTGTGCGTCGAACTGGCAGATCATCAGGTGTGCATCGTTCACCCGGCGGCGGGCCTCAAAAATATCAATATTCAGCCATGCGGAAAGCAGTTCGGCCGCGTTCTTGTAGCTGGGCCGGGTCGTGGCAAGTACCGGTTCGCTGGCCAGATCCCAGGTGCTGGCGCGGACAGCATCGATCTGCGTGACCTCCAACTGATGCGCGCCGGTGGCCTCAAGCAGGTGCGCGCAGTGGATTTGGTTGCGCACGGTTTCATGAGCCAGCACCTCGGTGCCGGCGGCCAGCGCCAGGGCTGCGCGCGGGTCGGCAAGGCCGGTTGTCTTGACGCGGAGGGTGGATTGAAGTTCGGGGGCCAGCGCGGACAAAGCGATGAGCTCGGAGGTGGAAATTTCCTCCGAGCCGGCCAAAGTTGTGCGCAGCGCCGTGACGAGCTGCTCGATCCGCGTTGTCATGGACCCAGTGTGCGATGCGGATCAGGCAGGGATTGCGGCCAGGCGGCCGGATGTGGATAAGGCTTAGCGGCGGCGGATTGAGCGGGTGACCGTGAAAGTGGAGTTGCGCGCCAGCTGCTGCGTGGGGCCGATGCGGCTGGCCAGTTCGCTGCGGTAGCGCAGGTGCGAGTTGAACACGCAGATCAGCTCGCCACCCTCGGCCAAGACCCGGGCTGCCTCATCGAACAGCTTCAGCGCGATGCCCGCGTGCACGGTATTGCCGATGTGGAAGGGCGGATTCAGCGTGATCAGCGTGGCGCTGGCATCCGGGTGGCGGCTGAGGCCATCGTCCTGGACGGCGGTGATCCGCGCGGACAGGTGGTTGGCTTGCGCGGACAGCCCGGTGGAGGCCACCGCGGAGGCCGAATGATCGGAGGCATCCACGAGCAACGCCGGGTGGGTGAGTGCTGCATACACGCCGATGGAACCGTTGCCGCAGGCCAGATCGAGCAAGCGTGTGTGGCCGGACAGGTCGGGCAGGTTTTCCAGCAGCAGCGCGGTGCCCGGATCCAGGCGTTGTGCCCCGAAGGTGGCAGCTCCGGCAGTCAGGGTGAATGCTGTCCCGTTGACCTGGTGCGTGGCGGATCGTGGGTAGCTATGGGAGTGTGCCGTGGGCAGCGGGGCGCTGGCGGTCAGCACGCGCGCCTTCTGCCGGGCCAGGGAGACCTCGAGGGTGGAAAAATAGGTGGCCAGGGTCTGGTTCATCGTGCGGTTCATATGCTTGAGCATGCCGCCGGCATGCACCACGGCCTGCGAACTCGCGGCTGAGGCGATCGCGGAGGCCTGTTCGTCGAGCACGTCACCTCCGCGCGGCAGACGCAGCAGCACCAAGGTGGCGTCGGCCGCGACAGTGTCGAGCGCACAGAATTCGAGCTGCGCCACCTGCTGCGGGGCCAGCGCCTGCAGGTTCGCGGTGATCGCGCGCCGTGCGGTGAGCGAGTCGGTATGCACCCGCACGTGAGTTGCCCCGGCGGACAGCGCGCCCAGGCTCAGCGCGCCATACTGATCACCGACGATGGAAACGGTGTGCGGCCAGGCGTGGACCGTGTCCAGCATGAGCCGGTCCGCGGCGTCGTGGGCGAAGAGGTTTTCGCCTTCGACCTCTGGCCAGCGGCGTAGTTTGTTCAGCAGTTCGTGAGTCATGAATCCACCCAGGTGGTGTGCGAGGCGCGCAGGATTCCGGCGCCGGAGGTGAGTGTGGCGATCAACGTGTGAAGCTGTTCGCTGGCTGCCGGTCCATCATTGATGCCGATGCTCAGCACCGCGTGCGCGTCGCCCCAGTGGGTGTCGCCCAGCTGGTAACCGGCGGAGCGCAGCTCGTTTTCGTAGCGTGCTGCCAGCGCATGCTCGGCGGGCAGCTCAAAAATGCGCAGGCGTTGGCGGGTGGTCAGGGCGGCGTGGTCGAGCGCTTGGGAGACGGAGTCCGAGTAGGCGCGCACCAACCCGCCGGCGCCGAGTTTGATGCCGCCGAAGTAGCGCACGGTCACGGCGAGGATATCGGAGAGGTCCGAACCCTGCCCGGTATCGCGTTTGGCCAGCGCGTCGAGCATCGGGATGCCGGCGGTGCCCGAAGGCTCCCCGTCGTCGTTCGAACGCTGGGCCATCCGATCGGGCCCGATGATGAAAGCGCTGCAGTGGTGGCGGGCGTCGAAATGGGTTTTGCGCAGGGCAGCGATATGCGTCCGGGCCTCCGCCTCGGCCTCGACGCGGAACAGGTAGGTGATGAACCGCGAGCGCTTGATCTCGACCTCGTGCACACTGTCGCGTCGCAGCGTGGTGTAGCTGGTGGCGGCCGAGTCGTTGGTGTTCATCGTACTTAGTTTATAGGGTGGTAGCCATGATGCATGTGGGACTGACCGGCGGCGTGGCTTCCGGCAAATCGGTAGTGGCAGCGCAATTGGCGAAGCTCGGTGCGGTGCTGATCGACGCGGACAAGCTCGCCCGTGAGGTAGTTGCGCCCGGAACGCCGGGCCTGGAAGCGATTCGCGAGGCCTTCGGAGAGGACGTTTTCGCCGCCGACGGGTCGCTGGACCGAGCTGCGCTCGGTGCGCTCGTCTTCGGCGATGAGGCGCAGCGGTTGAAGCTGAACGCAATCGTGCACCCGCTGGTGCGCGCCGAGGCTAACCGCCTGCGTGCTGGCGCGGCGGAAGCGGCGGTCGTGGTCGAAGACATCCCGTTGCTTGTCGAATCGGGGCAGGCGGACCGCTTTGATGTGGTCATCGTGGTGCAGGCCCCCCGAGCTGAGCGGATTCGCCGGATGGTTGAAGACCGCGGCTGGAGCGAGGCCGAGGCGCTCTCGCGGATGGCCGCACAGGCCAGCGACGCTGATCGCGCGGCAATCGCCGATCATCTGCTGAAAAATGATGGGACACTTGAAGAACTCCAAGCGCAAGTGGCCGAACTATTTACGAAGGGCTTAAACCGCTGATGCAGAAAATTTCGAAGTGGACGATGTTCGGCAGTTTTGCCGTGGCATTGGTGCTGTGGTTGGGCTTTGGCGGCCGCGCCGAATTTGTTGGCTCCGCCGGTCCGTACTCGCCGGTGGTGTATATCTCCGGATGGCTTGCCCTGCTCGGGCTGATCGCGGCCACCGTGCTCACCGTGACTTTTTTCGGCGGGCAGATTCGCCGGACCGCTACGCGCACCGCGATTCGCTCCGGAATGCGCCTAGGCGGCAAGTAATTTCGCGATCGGCATGCGCTGGGGCGTAGGCGAGTGCCGGTGCGCCTCGTTATGCTGGAACCATGAGCCTTGCACAGCCGATCAAGCGCGTCGTCGCCCCCTTTGAAGTCATCAGCGAATACACCCCCGCCGGAGATCAGCCCACCGCCATCGCGGAGCTGACGCAAAGACTCAACGGCGGCGAGAAGGATATCGTGCTGCTTGGCGCCACCGGCACCGGTAAGTCTGCGACCACCGCGTGGCTTGTCGAACAGGTGCAGCGCCCCACCCTGGTGCTGGTGCAGAATAAGACGCTCGCCGCGCAGCTGGCCAACGAGTTCCGCGAGCTGATGCCGAACAATGCGATCGAATACTTCGTCTCCTACTACGACTACTACCAGCCCGAGGCCTACGTCGCGCAGACCGATACCTTCATCGAGAAGGATTCCTCGGTCAACGAGGAGGTCGAGCGCTTGCGCCACTCGGCGACCAATTCGCTGCTCACCCGCCGGGACGTGATCGTCGTCGCCACGGTTTCCTGCATCTACGGCCTGGGTACGCCGGAGGAATATGTGGAGGGCATGGTCACGGTGCGCCGCGGCGAGGAGCTGAACCGCGACGCGATGCTGCGCCAGTTCGTGGCCATGCAGTACACCCGAAACGACATGGACTTCCACCGCGGGACCTTCCGGGTGCGCGGGGATACCGTGGAGATCATCCCGATGTACGAGGAGCAGGCGCTGCGCATCGAGTTCTTCGGCGACGAGGTGGAGGCGATCTACACCCTGCACCCGGTGACCGGGGAGGTCATCCGCGAGGAGACCGAAATGTACATCTTCCCGGCCAGCCACTATGTCGCCGGCGCCGAGCGCATGCACAAGGCGATCAAGACCATCGAGGACGAGCTGGCTGCGCGGCTGAAAGAACTTGAGTCGCAGAATAAGCTTGTCGAGGCTCAGCGGTTGCGCATGCGCACCACCTATGACCTGGAAATGATGGAGCAGATGGGCTTCTGCAACGGCATCGAGAACTATTCGCGGCATATCGACGGCCGCGAGTCGGGTAGCGCCCCGCACTGCTTGATCGACTATTTCCCCGATGACTTCCTGCTGGTGATCGACGAGTCGCATGTGACGGTGCCGCAGATCGGCGCCATGTACGAGGGCGATATGTCGCGCAAGCGCAACCTGGTCGAGCATGGTTTCCGGCTCCCTTCGGCCATGGACAACCGACCGCTGAAGTGGGATGAGTTCCTCGAACGCGTCGGACAGACCGTGTACCTTTCGGCGACCCCGGGCAAATACGAGCTGGGCAAGGCCGATGGATTCGTCGAACAGATCATCCGTCCCACAGGGCTGATCGACCCGGAGATCATCGTGAAGCCCACCAAGGGGCAGATCGATGACCTGCTCGACGAGATCCGCGTGCGCGTGACGCGCAATGAGCGCGTGCTGGTGACCACGCTGACCAAGCGGATGGCCGAAGACCTGACCGACTACCTGACCGAACACCAGATCCGGGTGCAGTACCTGCACTCGGATGTGGATACCATCCGACGCGTGGAGCTGTTGCGCGAGCTGCGCATGGGCTCCTTCGACGTGCTGGTGGGCATCAACCTGCTGCGTGAGGGACTTGACCTTCCCGAGGTGTCGCTGGTGACGATCCTGGATGCTGACAAGCAGGGCTTCTTGCGTTCGGCGACCAGCCTGATCCAGACGATCGGACGCGCAGCGCGCAACGTGTCCGGGCAGGTGATCATGTACGCGGATAAGATCACCGACGCGATGGCGAAGGCCATCGAGGAAACCAATCGCCGACGGGAAATCCAGCGGGCGCACAACGAGAAGCATGGGATCGATCCGACTCCGTTGCGCAAGAAGATCGCGGATATCACCGATCAGCTGGCCCGCGAGGATGCTGACACCCAGGAGCTGCTGAGCAACAACCGGCTGGCCAAGGACGCGAAGCGCAGGGCCGCGCCGATCCGCAAGGACGGTTTGGCTGCGGCCCCGGCCGAAGACCTGCTCGGGCAGATCGAGCAGATGACCGAGCAGATGCATGCAGCTGCGGCCGAACTGCAGTTCGAGCTGGCTGCGCGCATTCGCGATGAGGTGGGGGAATTGAAGAAGGAACTGCGCCAAATGAAGGACGCTGGCCACGCTTAACACAATGTTAATCAACGCCGGATGACCGTCCGCTGACTAGCGTGGATAGATGCTATGGGGGTGCCGCGAGTGCGGTGCCTCCAGGGTGAGGCACACTAGGTTTGAAGTGTGTGAGGTTGCTTTAGGCTACAATTGAATCTCGTACGTAGGGGAGTATCCCAAATGCTGTGAACGTCAACACGCGAACCATTGAAGTTTCGCCGGGCGCAGCAGCCGAACAAGAATTAGTTCTTGACGGCGGAGAGACTTGCGAATCTTTGTCCTACCCTTACGACGAAAGGCTGCTCTTCTATGGGTGCTTCAGGGTTAACACTCCAATTTGAAATCATTGCCTTGGTGGCGCTCTGCGTTGTCTTGCTGCTTGATTTGCTCTATGTGGTCAAGCGGCCGCACGAACCATCGATGAAGGAAGCCGGACTTTTCGTCGGCTTCTACATTACTTTGGCGTTGATCTTCGGTGGCATTGTCTGGTGGCAGGCAGGCTCCCAGCTAGGCCAGGAATTCTACGCCGGCTGGATTACCGAATACTCGTTGTCCATTGACAACCTCTTTGTCTTCATCATCATCATGACCCGCTTTGCGGTGCCGCGTAAGTACCAGCAAGAGGTGCTGATGTTCGGCATCATCATCGCGCTGGTGTTGCGCGCAATCTTCATTCTTGCCGGTGCTGCGATGATCGAGCACTTCTCGTGGGTCTTCTACATCTTCGGTGCGTTCTTGCTGTGGACCGCATGGCACCAGCTGAAGGACGAAGACGACGAGGACGAAGAAAGCGATAGCGGTCTGGTCAAGAAGCTGACCAGCAAGATGCCATTCGCCAAGGACTACGACGGCAACAAGCTGCGTACCGTGGTTGACGGCAAGAAGCTGTTCACTCCAATGGTGATGGTCTTCATTACCATCGGCATGACCGACCTGTTGTTCGCCGTGGACTCGATTCCTGCGATCTTCGGTCTGACCAACTCGGCCTTCATCGTGTTCACCGCGAACATCTTCGCGCTGATGGGTCTGCGCCAGTTGTACTTCCTGCTCGGTGGTTTGATGAACCGCCTGGTGTTCCTGAAGCATGCACTGAGCTTCATCCTGGCCTTCATCGGCGTCAAGCTGGTGCTCCACGCACTGCACACCAACGAACTGCCGTTCATCAATGGTGGCGAAGGCTTTGCTTGGGCTCCAGAGATCCCAACTTCCATCTCGCTGATTGTTATTCTGGCGACCATCGTGATCGCTACGGTCTTGTCGCTGTGGACCCCTCTGGGTCGTAACGCGGCAGCCAAGGCCGAAGCTGTGGCAGCCGAAAAGGCTGCAGCTCATGCATCGATCGAACGCGATCAGGAACCGGGCAACTAGTCCGCACCTAAGCGCGAGGAATTTACCCGCTGCATTTCATCTTCCAGATGGAATGTGGCGGGTTTTTCTGTTCCCTGGGTAACTTTAAATGCTTATTTGCATAGTCTGCCTATGTAATTCTGCTATGTTGAAACTATGACAAGCGAAGAAAATCCCCTGGCTGGCCTCGCGGGAGGTCTGACGCTCTTCTCCGGTGCGATGTCCCGGCTGCTCGGCCAAGCCGCTGGTGATGGACGATCGGTCACCAGTTGGCGTGTGCTGTCTGTGCTCCACCGGCAGGGACCGCAACGCGTGGGGGATCTGGCCGTACAACAGCGCATCGCCCAACCGAGCATGACCGGGTTGGTGACACGCCTGGACAAAGACGGCCTGGTAGAACGTTCTGCCGACCCGCAAGACGGCCGCGCCTCGCTTGTCTCGGTGACCGAGCTCGGAATCCAGGAGCTCACGGCGTACAAGCAGCGTGCAATCAACGCGTTGACCGGCAGCATCGAAGCGATGACCGAGCAGGAGCGCGAGACGCTCGACCGTGCCCTACCGCTGCTCGAACGTCTGGTGCTGGAGTTGACCGATAATCTGGATCGCTAGCTACGCGCCGCACCTGCCAAAACAACTAAGAATTCTCAGAAGCTGGCTTTATGACGAAAAATACTCAATCGCGCAACTCGCTGTTGCACCAACCAAAATCCGTGTGGGCCATCGCGTTCGCTTGCATGGTCTCGTTCATGGGCATCGGCTTGGTCGATCCGATTCTTCCGGCGATCAGCCGGGACCTGGAAGCCACGGCCTCGCAAACCATGCTGCTGTTCACCAGCTACCTGTTCATCACCGGATTGGCGATGTTCTTCACCAGCTGGGTCTCCACGCTGATCGGAGTGAAGAAAACACTGCTCGGCGGGCTGGTGCTCATCGTGCTCTTTTCCGCGCTGGCTGGCGCCAGCGGATCGATTAACCAGATTCTCGCCTACCGCGCCGGCTGGGGTCTGGGCAATGCGCTGTTCATCTCCACGGCTTTGGCCGCCATTGTTGGTGCCGCCAGCGGTGGCAGCCGGCAGGCGATCGTGCTCTACGAGGCGGCTCTGGGCGTGGGAATGGCGGTCGGGCCGCTGCTGGGCGGGGTGCTTGGCAGCCTGTCCTGGCGCGGGCCGTTCTTCGGGACCGCAACGCTGATGGCGATCGGCCTCATCGCGATCCTCGCCTTCCTCAGCTTGCCGCAAGCACCCGCTAACCAGATGAAAATCTCTCCATGGGCAAGCTTCAGCGCCCTGCGAAATCCAGCTCTGCGCACCATGGCGCTCACCGCAGTGCTGTATAACTTCGGGTTCTTTACGTTGCTGGCCTACTCGCCCTACCCGCTGGAAGCCGCCGCCGCGAAGCAAGGATTCGAATTTGGCGCCGCGGAACTGGGCTGGGTATTCTTCGGCTGGGGACTGGCACTTGCCATCACCTCGGTGCTCGTCGCGCCGTTGCTGACTCGTCGCTTTGGCCTGCGCCCAATCATGTTTGTCGCACTGAGCCTGTTGGGAGTCCTGCTCGCCTTGATGGCGGTGTTCCATACGCATCTGGTGGCGCTCGTCGCGCTGATTGTCGTCGCCGGCCTAGTTCTGGGCGTCCTCAACACCGCGCTAACCGAGGCGGTGATGGAAGCCACCGACCTTCCCCGGAACGTGGCAAGTTCCACCTATTCCGGCGTGCGTTTCCTGGGCGGTGCAATCGCTCCTGCGGTTGCCGGTCCAATTGCCGCGGCCATGGGAGCAGGCGCACCCTATTGGTTTGGTGCAGCGGCCGTATTCGCCTCAATCTTGGTGCTGGCACTGCTCGGCGGGCATCTGTCCCACCTCGGTGCCGGAGAGCACGCGGGCACCGAGGAAATAGCTGCCGCCGATTCGGTGGCTCCCACCGGTTCGACCCGCTGATCGGGCTTAAAACGATGCTGGGGCCTGACTTACCACTTATGGTAAATCAGGCCCCAGCCGTTTTTAGCTGATACCTAGTTCGTCGGAGTGAGGATGATGCGCAGTGGCGCGAGCAGCGCCTCTTCCTCTGCCGGCAGTCCGAAGGTTTCCGCCAACATCACGATGAACGCTCCGCCCATGGTTGGGTGCAGCATGTGGTGGTTGGTGTAGATCAACGGGATTTCGTCTTCGTCCTCGTCGGGGTCAACCTCGTAGGCCTCGGTATCGATGGGACGTGCCAATACCAAATGGTCGCCGTTCTCTACGAACAGCAGTTCGTAGCGGTAACCATCCTCGTAGAGCAACACGCTGTTCGGCTTGTCCGAAGGGCCGAAGTACTCGGGGTTCTCGGCCACGAAGGGCAGTTCGGAAACTTCCTGCCAATTCTGCGCTAAGGTCACGAAGTCGGTGAGGCGTTCGGCGAAGTCCTCGGCGGTGAGCGGGAACTCCGGGTCGAAGGTGTATACCGGCTCGAAATCCGCGTCCGAGTCATCCAACGCGGAGGTCGTGGCGAAGATCGCCTCACCATGCAGAACCAGTGCGAAGTCAATGTCGGACTCTACGAACTTGTAAACCAACGCGTCTTCTTCGGCGCGATCGAGCGTCATGTTGTATGGCAGGTGAGCGGCTGCGATGATGCCGTCAAACTCTTCGACCTTCGAGACCAGATCGTCTGGAACATCGACACCATTAATATTGTTTCCCATAGTGTTCCTTTCGACCTATATATCGGGCTAGCTGCCCTTGAGCGAAAACCTAGCACGCGCGGTGTGCGCGAATAGCATCCGCCACACCCGTTGAGCCAGAGGCCGCCAAAGCAAAGGCGCCAAGCAACTTCGAGGTTGGTTGACGCCGAGCTTGTGTGCCAGTCTAGCCACCACGGCGCACCGGCGATAGTGCTCAGTCGCCAGCCGCGGCCGTTTCCGGGTCTTCGCCGTTGGTCATAGCCAACAGCCGGCGGAAGATCGCCGGACCTTCATCGCCGATTCCGTCGTGGTGGAAATCCTCAGTCACCCACGTTTGCAGGCCCTTGACTTGGGAAGCGGTGCGCAACGACAGTTCGCGATCGACATAGACATCATCGTGGTAGACGGCGGCAGCGACCGGTACGGTATTGCGTGCGAGCACGTCGAGGTCGTAGAGCGGGCCGAAATGTTCGTGTTCAGCTAAAATTCGCGCCACCTCTTCGAGCGGACGCAATGCCGGATCTTCGGTGAAATGCCAGCGGTAGACCATCTCGCCGGTGAGCAGCGGGGTATCGGCATGCTCGGTGAATTCCGGATACTCCTCCAGAACCTGTTCGGCGGCCCAATTGGTGGCTTCCCCTTGGGCGTAGATGGATTCGTGCATCAGCGCGTAGAGCGGATTCGCGGCGAAGGAAACCTGAGCGTACAGGGTGGACAGGAAGGCGTCCGAGAGCCGCCAGCCGCCAGGAGTTGCCGAGAATGCCTCCTCGAACACGTGATGCAGCAGATGCACGCGGGTGTTGCCGCCGAGGAACATGCCGAGCATCTGAACTAACTGCACGGTGACCTTGCGCCCGTCGGGCAGCAGCTCGTCATCATTGTGCCGCAGATGCTCGTAGATCTTGTGCAGGGTGTCGAAGTCTTCCGGATACCAGGAGAAGTATTCGCGGTTGCGTTCGGCCATGCGCTGATAGGTGGCCCGATAAACGGTCTGCGCATCGGCATCCAAGGAGGCAAGTCCGCCGGTGACCAGGCTGCGTTCGAGGGATTCGGGGAACAACGACAGGTAGGTCAGCGTGCAGAATCCGCCGTAGCTCTGCCCGAAGGTGCTCCATTTCTCGATGCCCAGCTGCTCACGCAGCGCCTCGGCGTCGCGCACGATCGAATCGGCGCGGAAGTGCGTGAGGTAGCGCGCTTGGGCTGCCGCGTCGCCACGCAAGCCCAGGGTCTGGTGGTTCGCCGGGGTGGACAGGCCGGTGCCGCGTTGATCGAGCAGCAGGACGCGGAAGTGCTTGGTCGCTTCGGCCAGCCAGCCGGACAAGGAGCCGGGGCGCGGAGATTTCCCTCCCGGACCGCCCTGCAGGAACAGCAGCCATGGCTTGCCGGCATCGGTGCTGATTTCGCGGGCGAAGACGGTGATTTTCTCGCCGACTGCGCTTCCATGCTCCAGCGGCACTTCGACGCGGTGCTCGGTTACGTCCATCCCTCGGTAGTGAATCATCGGGCCATCTCCTCTAATGCAGGGCCGTCAAGGCGGCGAGTGCTCCAACCGTCCATGGTGGACGAGCGGATCGAATCGTAGAAGGCGATCGCCGGGGCATTCCAGTCCAGTACCGCCCACTCTAGGCGGCGGTAGCCACGCTCCACGCAGATCTGTGCCAAGGTCTTGAGCAACGCGGTGCCGGTGCCCTTGCCACGTTCGGTTTCCTGCACGTACAGGTCCTCCAGGTGAATGCCGTGGCGTCCTTCCCATGTGGAGTAGGTCGGGAACCACATGGCGATTCCGACAACCAATCCGGACTCGTCTTCGGCGACGTGAGTGAAGACCTTTGGAGCATCGCCGAAGAGATGCTCCTCCAGATCTGCGACGGTGTTTTTCACGGCGTTTGGTTCTTTTTCATACACCGCCAGCTCTTGGATCAAGTCAAGGATTCGCGGGCAGTCCGCGCGGCGCGCTTCTCTGATTTGTGGCATGTGTTTAAGCTTACCGCCGTCGTGCGGCTATAACGTCGGTGACCAGTCCTAAGGTGGAATCCATGATGGGTGGACACCACGCCATGAGCGGCGCAGCCGCATGGCTAGCAATAACAACTCCGGTGACCGTTGGATCCGTGAACCTGGGATTCGGCACGTTGCATATGGAGCGGTGGGAAACCCTTGCGGGGGCGATCGTTTGCGCAGGCGCGGCCCTGCTGCCCGACGCCGACCACCACAAGGCCACGATCGCGCGCTCCCTGCCACCGATTTCGAATCTCCTGACTCGGATTATCGGCAAGGTCGCCGGCGGCCACCGTAACGGTACCCACTCTATTCTGGGAATCTTGTTCTTCATTTTTGTTGCCTGGCTAGCCGACTCGTGGTCTGTGGAAGTTGCCCAGCTCGGAGTGGTTTACCCCGGCGCCGCGCTCTTCGCCATCCTGCTGATTTCCTTCGCGGTGAAGAGCGTGAAATTCATGCCGCCCTTGCTGTGCTGGGTGATTGCGCTGGCTGCCGGGGCGTTCGTGGGAATGAATGCTCCCGTCGAAAGAGCATGGTTCCCGCTGGCGGTGACCGTCGGGGTGATCGTGCACATTCTGGGGGATATGCTCACCATCGGCGGGTGCAACTTGCTGTGGCCAATTAAAATAGGAGCCCCGCGGTGGTTCCGCAGGATCCCGGTCATCGGGGATTGCTGGAAAGCTAACGGGCGGGTCGCATTGCCGATCCTCGCGGAAACCGGTTCGAAGGCCGAATGGATCCTTGCCAGCCTCCTGACTTCCTATGTCGCCATCGCGATCATCTTGGCCTAGCGGGCGCGCTCATACTCGGTGAACGAGACGCCGGTATTAAAAGTACGCGTGTTCAGGTGGGTAAAGGGCAACGCGGTGTAGTCGGCATCGCCGAACAGCGGAATCCCCGAGCCGAAAACCAACGGATAGCGTTTGAGGATGAGCGTGTCGATTTCTTCGCGGAGCGCCTGAGCTAGTTGCCCGCCGCCGCAAAGATAGATATCAAGCCCGTCCTCCTGTTTCAGTTCGCGTACTTTGCTCACCGGATCATTGATCAGCTCAATATGCTCAGGAACCGAGCGTGCGGATCGTGAAACTACTACCTGCCGGAGATGGGTGTAGGGACTATCGATGCCGCCGTAAGTTTCGGGATTGTAGGTGTTCCAGCCCATCAGCACCGTATCGAATTTGGTCCCCGGGGCGCTGGTGCCAAGGGCGCGGTGAATATGTGCGGGTATCGCGTCGGCGTATTCGGTAATGATTGCTTGCATATGGTCACCCTCGGTGGGAAACGCCGTGAAGTCACCATCGGGTGCGGCGATAAAACCGTCCAGGCTCACCGCCACGAAATAAACAAGTTTTCGACTCATCGTGCACATCCTTCGGCCTAACGGTACCGGCTCAGCAATTTTCAAAATGCTAACACGCACGACAAGCGGTGGCTAGAAAGCCGAGTTTTGCAGTGTGCTCAGAGTGAAAGCTCTTTTTTGTGGCATCCACCACTGCTGTACTTGGGAACATGAAACTTCTTGTGCTTGGCGGTACCGTGTTCCTTTCGCAGTACGTGGCCCAATTCGCGTTGGATGCCGGGCATCTAGTGACATGCGCTGCCCGTGGGGAAAGCGGGATTGCTCCGCAGGGCAGCGAGTTCATTTACTGGGACCGGAACGATCCGGCGCCAGCCGAACTCGCCACCTTGCAATTCGACGCGGTTATCGATGTCTCGCGGACCCCCGCGCACGTGCGCCGCGCAACGCAAGAACTCAGTGCAGATCATTGGGTCTTCGTGTCCACCATATCCGTGTATTCGGACCTGTCGCTGCCCGGTGGGTCGCCCACCAACGCCAAGCTATTCGAACCGCTCGAAAGCGACGGGGGACAGACGACAGCCGAGACCTATGGGGCGATGAAGGTTGCCTGCGAGCAACTCGTCCATGAGCATCAAGCCACAGCCGCGATCATCCGACCGGGACTGCTCGTCGGGCCCAAGGACCCCACAGGCAGGTTCAGCTACTGGCCAGAGCATGCGGCGCGCAGCTTAGACGACGGCTTCGACCTGCTGGTGCCGCTTGCAGCCGAAGACCCGGTGCAAGTACTTGACGCGCGTGATCTTGCGATCTGGCTCATCGAGCTCGCCGAGGAAAAATCCAGCGGAACCTTTGACGCGGTGGGCCCGGCAACTTCGCGCCGCCAATTCATCGCGCAGATCTTTCAGGCGCTGGAAGGTGAGCCAAGGGTGCACTGGGCTGACGCTGCGTCGCTACACGATCAGGGCGTCGTGCCATGGAGCGGGGAAAGGTCGCTTCCGCTGTGGCTCCCTGATCCGGCAGTTGCCGGCATGCTTGATCGCGATCATCGTCCGGTTCAGCAAGCGGGGTTACGTGCCCGCAGCTTAGCGCAGACGACCGTTGACACGCTTCAATGGCTGCATGGAATCGACGGTGCGCGTACAGGCTTGAGCAGGGAAGAAGAGGTAACTATCCTCAGTAATTTGGCTACCGTTTCGCAGGGAACCAACCGATAGATCAGGTCCGCAGTGAACTTCGAAGTCACTGTTCCGCGGCCCGGGATGCTTCGCCGGTTTAGGGCTGGCTCAGGGCTTCCACCTGAGGCTGTGATTTCCAGCTCTGATACAGCAACCACGTGCCGCTAGCGGTTAACGCCAGCTGTAGCAGTGTGGCTAGTAGACCTTCCGCAGTAAACATCACCGCGTGATTACTAATGAGACTCAGCCATGCGAGAAACATGACGAAACTGCCGATCTTGCGCAGCCTGATTGGATTCATGGGACAAACAATACCGTCGAATCCCCATAACCGGTTAGCTGTGACAGGTTAATTTTCGCCAAACTTTTATCAGTGGATTTAGCAGCTGCGGCAAAGCTGCTCGAAGATGCCAAATAGCCCGTTGGACTAGGTTTTTTGAAAACTAGTTAACTCCAAGACAGCCTCGGCCGTCATTCACCTGTTGGGGTGCATGACGGCCGAGGCTGTCGCGGGCGAAAGCAGATGCTCGGGACTATCGCTCCAAAACTAGTCCAGTCGTCCCACCGCGGTCACCGTGACTACCGGTGCACCGAGTTCGTCGGAGTCGTCCAAGGAGATGGTGGCGTTGATTCCCCAGTCATGGTTTTCGTCCGGATCGGCGAAGATCTGGCGGACCTCCCAGATCCGGTTCGGCTTTTCCTTGATGACAAATAAGTTCGAGCCACGGCCGTTCGGCCCGTCGTCGATGTCCTCATGTTCCTCGAAGTAGCCGTCCATTGCTTCGGCCCAGGCATCGGAATCAAAACCATTGTGCCCATCAAGTTCGCCCAAGGCCTGATCTTGTTCATCGGCGAAGAGCTTGACCCGGCGGAACATCTCATTGCGAACCATCACGCGGAAGGCCCGCATATTGGTGGTGAGCTTCTCCGGGGCAGGGGGAGTGATCTCGGTTTCCTCGTGCAGTTCACCGCGGGAGAGTTCCTCCCATTCGTCGAGCAGCGAGGAATCGATCTGGCGGATCAATTCGCCAAGCCACTCGATGAGGTCTTCCAGGTCTTCACGCAGCGAATCCTGCGGGACCGTCTGGCGCAGGGCCTTGTACGCATCGGTCAGGTAGCGCAGCAGCACGCCCTCCGAGCGAGCCAACTGGTAGTACTGGACGAAGTCCGAGAAACCCATGGCTCGTTCGTACATGTCGCGCACGACCGACTTTGGCTGCAGCTCGAAGTCGGCCAACCAAGGGGCACCAGAACGGTACTGCTCGAAGGCCGCCTCAAGTTTCTCCGCCAGCGGCTGCGGGTAGGTGACCTCTTCCAAGGCCGCCATCCGCGCGTCGTAGTCGAGGCCATCGGCCTTCATCGCGGCAATTGCCTCGCCGCGGGCCTTCTTCTCCTGGCCGGAGAGCACCTGACGGGGTTTCTCCAAGGTCGCCTCGATCACGGAAACTACATCCAGTGCGTAGCTTGGGGATTCGGGTTCGAAGAGTTCCAGGGCAGCCAAGGCGAATGGAGACAGCGGCTGGTTCAACGCAAAGTTCTGCTGCAGGTGCACGGTCAGCTCGTAATAGTTGCCGTATTCATCGGGCTCCGCGCGCCGCACCACCACGCCGGTAGCGATCAGCTCGCGCAGAATGCCCAGGGCACGCAGCTTCAACTTGCGCTGCGAGGTGGGAGTCTCATGGTTCTCGGTGAGCAAACGCCGGGCCGCCTCGAAAGCGTTGTCCTCGCGTTCGAGCAGGTTCAGCAGCATCGAGTGGGAGACCTGGAAGGAGGACTTCAGCGTTTCCGGATCCGCATGCACAATCTTGTCGTAGGTCTTCTCGCCCCAGGTGACGAAGTTCTGCGGCGGCTTCTTCTTCGGGATCTGCTTGAGCTTCGAAGAGCCCTCACCATGCTTCTTCAGCGCCTTTTCCATGGCCTTGTGGTTTTCGATCGCATGCTCGGGCGCCTGGACCAGCACGGTACCGGCGGTGTCGAAACCTGCACGTCCGGCGCGGCCGGCGATCTGGTGGAACTCGCGGGCGTTGAGGATGCGGGTGCGGGTGCCGTCGAACTTGGACAGCGCGGTGATCAGCACCGTGCGGATCGGCACGTTGATGCCCACTCCCAGGGTGTCGGTACCGCAGATGACCTTGAGCAGTCCGGCCTGGGCGAGCTGCTCGACCAGCCGGCGGTATTTAGGCAGCATGCCGGCGTGGTGCACGCCGATGCCGTGGCGCACCAGGCGGTTCAATGTCTTGCCGAACCCGGCGGCGAAGCGGAATCCGGCCACCAGTTCGGCGATGCGGTCCTTCTCCTCGCGGGTGCACACATTGATGCTCATCAAGCCGGTGGCGCGATCGATCGCGTCCAGCTGGGAGAAATGCACGATGTAGATCGGGACCTGCTGGGTTTTGATCAGTTCCTCGACGGCTTCCTGGACCGGTTCCATCGAGTAGTAGAAGTGCAGCGGGATGGGACGCTCGGAGTGCGCCACCGTCACGGTGGTTTTCCCGGTGCGATCTTCAAGTTCCTTCTCAAAACGGCTGACGTCGCCCAGGGTGGCACTCATCAAGAGGAACTGCGACTGCGGCAGCTCGATGAGCGGCAATTGCCAGGCCCAGCCGCGCTGTGGATCTGCGTAGAAGTGGAACTCGTCCATGATGACCACACCGGCATCCGCGCGGGAGCCTTCGCGCAATGCGATGTTTGCCAAGATCTCGGCGGTGCAGCAGATGATCGGCGCGTCGGCGTTCACCGAGGAATCGCCGGTGACCATGCCGACGTTTTCGGCTCCGAAGATCTTGCACAGGTCGAAGAACTTCTCGGACACCAGGGCCTTGATCGGGGCGGTGTAGAAGCTGATTTGGTCGCGGGACATTGCGTAGAAGTGCGCGGCAATGGCGACCAGCGATTTGCCCGAGCCGGTGGGCGTCGCCAGAATGACGTTGCTTCCGGCAGCCAAGGCCATCGAGGCCTCGTCCTGGGCGGGGTATAGGTCGATGCCGCGGGTGGTTACCCAGCGGCCAAAGGACTCGTAAATCTCGTCGTCGGAAACGTTCTTCGCATCTGCAGGCAGGTAATCGGTGAGCAACATGATGTTCTAAGCCTATCCGTTGAGAACTGTGACCGGAGGCTAGTTGAACGCTGAGCCGTAGTACTAGGCTCGGAAATATGAAGTGGAACCCAAATAAATACGCCGAATTCGCGAATTACCGCGGACGGCCCTATGCAGACCTGCTAGGTCAGCTAGGCGAAATCACCCCCAACCGGATTGTCGATCTGGGCTGCGGGCCGGGAGACAAGACGAGCTTGCTGGCCGAGCGGTGGCCTCTGGCGCAGGTGACCGGATTGGATTCCTCGCCGGAGATGATCGCCCAAGCCAACATCGCGGTGCAGCAACCAAATCTCAACTTTGAATTTGTCGATGCACGCAACTGGCACCCGGACCCAGAGATCGACCTGCTCTTTTCCAACGCCATGCTGCAGTGGCTCCCCGAACACCGCGAACTGATCAAAAGCTGGTTGGGTGATTTGAAGGCCGGTGCTTACGTCGCAATCCAGGTGCCGGGAAACTTCGGCTCTGCCTCCCATGCGGTGATGCGCCAGGTGGCGGACGGTCAGAAGTGGGCAGGCAAGCTCGGTGGCGTCCTGCGGCATGACGACGTGGTGGATGAACCTGAAGAGTATCAGCGGCTATTGCTGGATGCAGGATTTCAGGCAAATGTGTGGGAGACGACGTACCACCAGGTGATGGAGGGGGAGAACCCGATCCTTGACTGGGTGCGAGGCACCGCTTTGCTGCCCATCAAGGCGACACTGCCCGAGCTGGAGTACCTAGATTTTGAAGCGGACTATTCGGCTGCCGTCGCCGAGCATTACCCAGCATTCACGGCACCCGACGGAGCTAAGCTGACAAACTTTCCTTTCCGGCGCATTTTTATGGTGGCACGCAAGCAGGGCTGAAACACTGGTGCCGCCAATGATCGAGGAGGAGAATGACCGCATGGAAAAGCGGCGCACCTACTTGGCTACGGCGGAACACTGCGAGCAGCTGGCAAAGCTGCAGGCTGACTTCAATGCGGAGTTCGGTTCTCCCTGCCCCGCGGAGCAGATATTAACCCGGCGGTTGCGGGACATGCTCGCTGGCCCACAGTGCTATGCAGTCCTAGCCGGCCCTGCAACTCAACCATCGGGACACGCCATCGTGACCTTGCGGCCAACCATCTATTCGGACGGGCCGCTCGCGGTGCTTGATGAGCTGTATGTGCGCCCTCCACTGCGAGGCCAAGGCATCGGCGGCGCCATCCTTGAACTTGTCCTGATTCAGCTTGCGCAGCGTGGGGGCAGCGAAATGCACATCAACGTGGACGAAGACGATGCAGCGACTCGTCGCTTTTACGAGGATCGCGGGTTCGTGAACCACGAACCGGGCAGTGAATGGCGGATGCTTCTCTACATACAAGAATTGCCCACCGGGCCGTAGCCTGATGGGCAATTCTTCAAATTATGGATTACCAGCCGCGCTGGCGCCATTCATCGAGGTGCGGGCGCTCGGTGCCCACCGTGGTGGAGCCACCATGACCGGGCAGGACCATGGTTTCATCCGGGAATTTTTCGAAGATACGTTCTGATACGTCGTTGAGCAACGATGCGAAACGCTCCGGGTCCTCCCAGGTATTGCCTACACCTCCAGGGAATAGGCTGTCTCCGCTGAAGATGACCTGCTGCCCTGAGGAGTCCTGCAGTGCATAGGCGATCGAGCCCGCGGTGTGCCCGCGAAGGTGAATGGCCTCAAGGTCGATCTGGCCAACGGAAATTCGATCACCGTGGGTCAACCCGTGGCTAATCTTCACCCCCGACTCCTTGGCGATACCCTCGATATCTTCGGCGCCTGCGTACGTGGGAACGGCGAAGTTTTCGGCTACCTCGGCCAGAGCCCGCACGTGGTCCCAATGCTCATGGGTCGTGGCGATCCCAACGACCTGTGGCTCGGGGCCATCCTTGGCGGCGCTGGCCACGAGTTCTAGAATCGCAGGAGTTTCGTCAGCCGCATCGATCAGTAGCTGTTTGCCACTGGCCCGCTCGGTGACCAAGTAAACGTTGTTGTTCATTTCCGAGACGCTCACCGAACGAATCGTGACGTCGGCTAATAGAAGTTCACTCATGGTTATTACCTTACGATGGCGATTGGACTGAACACGATAGGCTCAGTGAATCAACCGAAGTATTGCACCGAATGGAGCGCCCATGGCCAACCTGGATTTCATCCGTATCGACTCGAAATCGGCTGTAGCACCGTATCAGCAGGTACGTGAGCAAATCCTTGCAAGTATTGCCGGTGGTGATTTGGCACCCGGAACCAAGCTTCCCTCGGTGCGGGCGCTCGCCGGTGACCTGGATCTTGCGGTGAACACGGTGGCTAAGGTCTATAAGGAGCTAGAAGCCCAAGGCGCGGTCGTGACCCGCGGGCGGCACGGAACAATCGTGCAAGCGGCTGAGGATCGCGCCCAGCAAGAAGTCAGCGATGCCGCAGCCGATCTGGCACGCGTTGCCCAGACCTGGTCGGTTGACGAGGAGACCGCGGTTAAATATTTGCGCGCCGCTTTCAGCTCGCTGCCTCGCTAGTCAGCAACCTCCGAGCCATGAGGCGACGTGCAGTGGGAACCAATCCAAACACGAACTGCGAGCCCCAAACAGGTGGTTCATGCTGGTTGGGACCAAAACTGCACTGCACTAGAACTATTGGCAAATCCTGTCAGGCAACGGTTCAGAGGAGTGAAGCCGACTTCTTCCAGAGCTGTTCGGCAATCTTCGGATTGTGCATTTCGGCACTTACCTTTGTCGCTATCCTGCGGGATTCATAGTAGGAACCCGGCAGGAAAGTCGTTCCAGGAATCCCTTCCGCGAGCCAAACAAGCTGATCTGACCCTTTCTCCGGCGTGACGGTAAATAGGCGTTTGAGCGGCCCGTGGTAAATGCGCCGCATGAAATGAGTGGTGTCGCTGGCGAAGCTGCTGGCGACGATACCGGGGTGGAATGCAACGGCGGTGATGCCGCGTGGTCCAAACCGGTGTTGCAATTCCTGAGTGAAGAGGATATTAGCGAGTTTCGCGTTGCCATAGGCTTTCTGCGGGGCGTAGCCCTCGGCATTCTGCAGGTCTCCGATATCGAACCGTCCGAAGATCCGTGCTGCCGCACTGGCTGTCTGGATAATCGTTGCCTCGCCGGCAATCAGCGCTGGCATGAGCAAGCTAGTGAGCAGGAACGGAGCAAGGTGGTTGACCTGGAAAGTGTTTTCATGACCATCAACAGTCTGGGTTCGCACACCCATGATCCCGCCTGCGTTATTCGCGAGCACGTTGATTTCCGGGTATGCCTCCAGCAGATCATCTGCCAGCTTTCTAACTTGGTTCAGCTCCGCGAAATCCGCAACGTAGTAAGGAACCGACAGCTCTGTCGCGATGCTTTTGGTTTTGCTCTCCGAACGCCCCACGATAACGACGCGATGGCCACGGCCAACCAGCGTGCGGGCGGCGGCTGCGCCGATGCCGTCACTGGCGCCGGTGATGATAATAGTTTTACTCAAGATGAATTCATTCCTCATTATCGACTCGGGCGCTCGAGCCCCCATTCCTGGAGCGAACAGATAAGTCATCCTAGCGGACGCCTGTGCCTGTATTTAGTTGCATGCCAAGAGCTCTGGCGTGGGGCTGGAGCACCTCACCCGGACGCACAAGCAGTATGGCTCGTCAAGAGAATTTTATGGGGACATGCCAAGAGGATGAACGCTGCCGGCGCTAGCGACTAATCATCTGGTTTCTCCTGCTCGATCCGTCCGAGGCTCGAAACGGCCGCCGACCCGCAAATCTCCAGGCAAGGAAATGCCCGGGATATCGCCCTGCGCGAAAGTAACGCGCATTTGTGCCAAGTACCACGTTTATTCGAAGTAGTTTTCGATTAGTATTGCTTCGTGGCTATTACTGCAGAAAGCAAAAAACTGGATTTGTCCCGTCTGATCGTCAAGGGTGCGCGCGAGCATAACCTGAAGAACGTAGACGTGGATCTTCCGCGCGACGCGATGATCGTCTTCACCGGCTTGTCCGGCTCAGGCAAGTCATCGCTGGCCTTCGACACGATTTTCGCAGAGGGGCAGCGCCGCTACGTCGAATCCCTGTCCGCCTATGCGCGCATGTTCCTGGGACAGGTCGACAAGCCGGATGTGGACTTCATCGAAGGGCTATCCCCGGCCGTTTCGATCGACCAGAAGTCAACGAGCCGCAACCCGCGGTCCACCGTCGGCACCATCACCGAGGTCTATGACTACATGCGCCTGCTCTGGGCCCGCGTAGGCCGCCCGCATTGCCCCGAATGCGGTGAACCTATTTCTAAGCAGTCGCCGCAGCAGATTGTCGACCAGCTGCTGGAAATGCCGGAGAAAACCCGCTTCCAGGTCCTCGCCCCCGTAGTGCGTGCCCGCAAGGGCGAGTTCGTCGACCTGTTCGCAGAGCTCTCCTCCAAGGGGTTCGCCCGCGCACGGGTTGACGGCACAACCATTCAGCTGAATGAGCCACCCAAGCTTGCTAAGCAGGTCAAGCACACCATCGAGGTCGTCGTTGACCGCCTCGCCATCAACGATACGGTGCACCAGCGGCTGACCGACTCCGTGGAAACGGCGCTGAACCTGGCCGATGGCCGCGTTCTGGTGGACTTCGTGGATCTGGAAGAGAACGATCCCAAGCGCGTCCGTGCGTTCTCCGAGAACCTCGCCTGCCCGAACGAGCACCCGCTGGCGATCGATGAGATCGAACCACGAACCTTTTCCTTCAACAACCCTTTTGGTGCCTGCTCCGCCTGCAGCGGCATCGGCACCAAGCTCGAGGTCGATGAGCACCTGATCGTCCCGGACTCCGAGGTCAAGCTGGCCGACGGAGCCATCGCACCGTGGTCCTTGGGCAAGGCGACCACCGAGTACTGGAACCGGTTGATCGAGGGTCTGGGCAAAGAACTGGGCTTCAGCATGGACACCGCCTGGAAGGACCTGCCGGCATCGGCGCGCCAGGCAATCCTGAACGGCAAGGACCACAAGGTCGTCGTGCAGTACAAGAACCGTTTCGGCCGGGAACGCAAGTACTCCACCGGGTTCGAAGGCGTCATCTCCTATGTGCACCGCAAGCATGAAGAGACTGAATCGGATCACGCACGCGACCGCTACGAACAGTACATGCGCCAGATTCCGTGCCCTACCTGTGGCGGTGCACGCCTGAACCCGGCCTCGCTGTCGGTGCTGATCGGCGGAAAATCGATCGCCGCGGTGGCGGCCATGGACCTGCGTGCGGCAGCCGAATTCCTCACCACCTTGGAACTGAGCGACCGCGAAGCGAAGATCGCCACCCAGGTGCTGAAGGAAATTGGCGCGCGCATGAAGTTCCTCTTGGACGTGGGCCTGGAATACCTGACCCTGGAACGTGCCGCGGGCACGCTGTCCGGTGGCGAGGCGCAGCGAATCCGCTTGGCCACGCAGATCGGCTCCGGCCTGGTGGGCGTGCTCTACGTATTGGACGAGCCGTCCATTGGCTTGCACCAGCGTGACAACCGCCGGCTGATCGAAACCCTGCTGCACCTGCGTTCGCTGGGCAACACGCTGATCGTCGTCGAACATGATGAGGACACCATTGCCGAGGCGGACTGGATCGTTGATATCGGTCCGGGTGCCGGGGAGCACGGCGGCGAGGTGGTCCATTCCGGCTCACTGGAGGGACTGAAGGAGAACACCCGCTCGCTGACCGGCGACTACCTCTCCGGACGCAAGCAGATCGAGCTGCCCGCCAAGCGCCGCAAGGTCGACAAGAAGCGCATTCTCAAGCTGGTAGGCGCTAAGGAAAACAACCTGCAGGACGTCTCGGTGGAGTTCCCGCTGGGCGTGTTGACCGCCATTACAGGTGTCTCCGGCTCGGGCAAGTCAACGCTGGTCAATGACATCCTGTACAAGGTGCTGGCGAATAAGCTCAACGGCGCCAAGCAAGTCCCCGGTCGTCATACCCGGGTGCTGGGCCTGGAGCACTTGGACAAGGTCGTGCACGTGGACCAGTCGCCGATTGGGCGCACCCCGCGGTCGAACCCGGCCACCTACACCGGGGTATTCGACAATATCCGCAAGCTCTTCGCGGAGACCAATGAGGCGAAACTGCGCGGCTACCAGCCTGGCCGGTTCTCCTTCAACGTCAAGGGCGGGCGCTGCGAGTCCTGCTCGGGCGACGGCACGCTGAAGATCGAGATGAACTTCCTGCCGGACGTATATGTGCCTTGCGAAGTCTGCCAGGGTGAGCGCTACAACCGCGAAACCCTGCAGGTGCTGTACAAGGGCAAAAACATCGCGGACGTGCTGAATATGCCGATCTCCGAAGGCGCCGAATTCTTCGCCGCATTTACTCCGATCGCACGCCACCTGAGGACCTTGGTCGATGTGGGACTCGGCTATGTTCGTCTTGGACAGCCGGCAACCACGCTCTCCGGCGGTGAAGCGCAGCGTGTAAAGCTCGCCGCGGAATTGCAGAAGCGTTCAAACGGCCGCTCCATCTATGTACTCGACGAGCCGACCACCGGTCTGCACTTTGAAGACATCCGCAAGCTGCTGAAAGTTTTGCAAGGACTGGTCGACAAAGGCAATACAGTGTTGACCATCGAGCACAACTTGGATGTCATCAAGTCGGCCGACTGGGTGATCGATCTGGGGCCGGAAGGCGGCTCGGGCGGTGGAATGATTTTGGCCACCGGAAGCCCGGAATCCGTGGCGAAGGTCGCCGAATCGCACACCGGAAAGTTCCTTTCCGAAATTCTCTAAAACGTCAAAACCCGAGTGAGGCGGAGCCGCTGAGTATGCGTTTTCAGTTATGGATTCTTAACGTGAGTCCGCTTCATGGGATGATGTCTAAGTGAATATGTCGGTAACAAGCGTGCTCTTTGATCTGGACGGGACTCTCGTAGACCCCGCAGGCTCCATTACATCCGGGATTCGTCATGCCCTCGTGGCAAATAATGTCACCGATCCTGGCGAGGAAGCTGTCGAGGCGCTGGTGGGACCACCGCTGCAAATCGGTCTGCGCACCCTGGAGGGTGTCACCGATGAGAACATCGATCAGATCATCGCCGAATACCGTGCCCGGTACGCGGCAGTGGGCATGGCTGCTTCACGGGTTTACCCGGGACTGCGCGAACTTCTGGCGGCGCTGCGCTCGGCCGGAATTTACGTGGCAGTGACTACCGCTAAACCTGAGCCCATTGCGCGCGAGTTGATCACCAAGCAGGGACTGGACTCCTCGCTGGATGCGATCTTCGGCAACTCTTCGGAACATGGTTCCATGGGCTCGAGCAAGACGCATATTGTCTTGGCGGCACTCCAGGCGGGCAATCTGGATCCAGCACGCGCCGTAGTTGTGGGCGATCGCTACTATGACTTGGATGCGGCGCGTGAAAACTCAGTGGCATCGATCGGCGTCAGCTGGGGTTTTGCGCTGCCTAATGAGTTGGACGCGGCAGATTACCTCGCAAGTAACGTGCGTGAGCTCGCCGTATTGTTGCTAGGTGAAGAACGTGCTGCGGCGCTAGACGGACAGTCGATGCAGGAGGGCCTGAAGTAATGAGCCTTTACACCATGACCCGCTCATCAATTCGCGGAATGCTCCACACATTGTGCCGTCCGGAGATTACCGGTATTCATAACGTGCCAAAGGAAGGCGGCTTCATTGTCGCCTCAAACCATCTGTCGTTCCTCGACTCGATCATTGTCCAGGCGCTGACCCCACGTGACGTCGCGTTCTTCGCAAAGGCCGAGTACTTCACCACACCCGGCATTAAAGGCAAAGCCATGAAAACCTTTTTCGAATCCGTTGGTTCGATTCCGGTGCAGCGTGGTGAGCAAGCTGCCTCTGTGGCGGCTCTGGACTCGCTGGTGGAGATCATCGAAAGCGGCAGCGGAATTGGCATCTACCCTGAAGGCACCCGTTCCCGCGACGGTAAGCTCTACCGTGGCCGAACCGGCGTGGGTTGGCTGGCCCTGACCACGGGAGTTCCGGTGATCCCGGTGGGGTTGATCGGTACCGAAAAACTGCAGCCGGCCGATACCAAGGGGATTCGCCCGACAAAGTTTTCTATTCATTACGGGGAGCCGTTGTACTTTGATCAGCTGGGTCGCAAGCACCCGCTGCCCGAACGCCGCCGGGCCACGGACCGAATCGTTGACGCGATCGCCGAACTGAGCGGTCAGGAACGTGTGGACTCCTACAACCAGTTGCCACCGGACGCGAAGTAACGATGGCAGATCCAGCCAGCTACCGTCCGAAATCATCGGATATCCCTACCAAACCGGGTGTCTACCGCTTCCGCGACGAGCACGGCCGGGTCATTTATGTGGGCAAAGCCCGTGTCCTGCGCAATCGTTTGGCCTCCTATTTTGTCAACCCGCAACGCCTTACCGCGAAAACCCGCACGATGGTGTTCACCGCGGCAAGCGTTGAATGGACGACCGTCGGATCCGAGCTGGAAGCGCTACAGCTCGAGTACACCTGGATCAAGGAATATACACCGCGATTCAATATTGTCTTCCGCGATGATAAGACCTACCCATACCTTGCTATTACGATGGACGAAAAGTTCCCGCGCGCACTGGTCATGCGCGGAGATAAGCGCAAGGGCGTGAAATACTTCGGTCCTTTTTACCCGGCTAAGGCGATACGCGAAACCCTCGATACGCTTTTGCGCGTATTCCCGGTACGCACCTGCGCCCCCGGGGTATTCAAGCGTGCAGAGGCATCGGGCCGCCCCTGCCTGCTGGGGTATATCGATAAGTGTTCCGCACCGTGCGTGAACCGAATCTCGCCAGAAGATCACCGAGCATTGGCCGAAGACCTGTGTACTTTCATGGGTGGCGAAGCGGGGAAATTCACCCGACAGCTGACTGCGCAGATGCAAGCGGCTGTCAGCAATCTCGAATATGAACAAGCCGCCCGCTATCGTGATGACATCGCCGCCCTGAACAAGGTGTTCGAGCGTAACGCGGTGGTGCTTGCGGAGAATACCGAAGCCGATGTCTTCGGCATTCACGCCGATGAGCTAGAAGCAGCCGTACAGGTCTTCCACGTGCGAGACGGTCGAATTCGCTCGCAACGTGGGTGGGTGGTGGAAAAGGTCGCCGATCTGACCGACGCCGAGTTTGTCGAACAGCTGCTCACCCAGGTTTATGCCGATCATGCCGATAGGATCCCGCGCGAAGTATTGGTTCCTACGCTGCCCGATGACCTTGAAGATGTCACCACCTGGCTGACGGAACTACGCGGCTCGAAGGTTTCCCTGCGCGTCGCGCAGCGAGGCGACAAGGCGGCGCTGGCGTCCACTGTGGTGGAGAATGCAGAACAAGCCTTGCGCCTGCACAAGTCCAAACGAGCAGGTGACATTTCGACTCGTTCTGCAGCGATGCAGGAATTGCAAGAAGCGCTCGGTGCTGAAACCGCCTTATTGCGTATCGAATGTTACGACGCGTCGCATACGCAGGGAACCAATGTCGTAGCCTCGATGGTGGTTTTTGAAGACGGGCTGCCCAAGAAGAGCGAATACCGAAAATTCTCGATTACGGGCGACGCGGCGCGTGACGATACCGCCAGTATGTATGACGTGATCTACCGACGCTTCAGCCGGTATCTGAAGGAAAAAATCGACCCGGAAACTTTCAGCACCGGCGAAGTTGAACCCGGAGCCAGTGAAGTCAAGAAATTTGCGTACCCTCCATCCCTGGTGATCGTTGACGGTGGTCCGCCGCAGGTATCTGCAGCTCAAAAAGCCCTAGATGACTTGGGGATCGATGATATTCCTGTTGTTGGTTTGGCGAAGCGACTGGAAGAGCTTTGGCTACCGGAGGACCCGTTCCCCGTCATTTTGCCTCGTGCTTCGGCAGCGTTGTACCTGGTGCAGCGTTTGCGTGATGAGGCCCACCGTTTTGCTATCACCTTCCACCGTGCAAAGCGATCGAAGTCGATGATTTCTTCTGACTTGGATGCTATTCCGGGCTTAGGTAAATCGAAACAGGAAGCGCTGCGCAAGCACTTCGGATCGATGAAAAAGATCCGGGCTGCGTCCTTGGAACAGCTCATGGAGGTGTCTGGAGTCGGGGAAAAGCTTGCAACATCCATCAAAGAATCCTTGGAAGATACTTCACGTGCGGGTGTGAACATGACTACCGGAGAAATTCTCGACTAGCCTTGAGATATGACCACCGAGTATGAAGCTGTAAAACCTCCGGAATCCGAGCTCGTGATCGTTACGGGCATGTCAGGCGCCGGACGAACCACCGTAGCCCATGCACTGGAAGACTTGGGCTGGTACGTAGTAGAGAACCTTCCGCCTTCCATGCTCGGCATGCTGACCGAGCTGATGAGCCGTTCCCAGGGGACCATTCCACGTTTGGCGGTGGTCATGGATGTGCGCTCCAAAGATCTCTTTCCAGAAATTCGTGAATCTTTGGCGCTGCTCACCAGCGGCGGAGTGAAATACCGTCTGGTCTATTTGGATGCCAGCGATGAGGTCCTTGTGCGGCGCTTTGAACAGGGCCGGCGTCCGCACCCTTTGCAGGGCGACGGGCGCATTGTCGATGGGATTCAGCGAGAACGCGATGTTACCGGACCTTTGCGTGAAGCGGCCGAGCTCATCCTGGACTCCTCGTCGATGTCGGTGCACGATCTTGCGCGCTCGGCGAACGAGCTATTTGCCGAATCCGGCCCGATCATTCTCCGGATCAATGTCATGAGCTTCGGGTTCAAATACGGGCTGCCTACCGACGCCAACTATGTGGCAGATGTGCGCTTCATACCAAACCCACACTGGGTCCCAGAGCTGCGTCCACAAACCGGCAAGGACAAGGAAGTCTCGGACTACGTCCTGCGTCAGCCGGGGACCAACGAATTTATCGAAAACTACCTCAAAGCGCTGGAGCCAGTGTTCGAGGGGTACCGGCGGGAAAACAAGCACTACGCGACAATTGCCGTCGGTTGTACCGGCGGTAAGCACCGTTCCGTAGCGACGACCATTGAATTGGGGCGTCGCCTCGCGCAGCTACCCAATGTGCGAGTGAACATCACGCACCGTGATTTAGGCCGGGAGTAGTCTTCAATGGCATTCGCAACGGGACCAATCCCGATTCAGGGTCTTACCAGACCCGATGATATGCGCAACCCCTCGGTGGTTGCGTTGGGCGGTGGGCATGGCCTGTCTGCCTCTCTTGCGGCGCTGCGCCGCCTCACCACGGAGCTGACAGCCGTGGTGACCGTCGCCGATGACGGAGGAAGCTCTGGAAGGTTGCGCAGTTCTTTCGACGTGCTACCTCCGGGGGACCTGCGCATGGCGCTGGCCGCTTTATGTGATGACAATGACTGGGGGCGAACGTGGCGCGACGTCATGCAGCACCGGTTCAAATCCGACGAACATCCAGAAGAGCCGCTGAATGGTCATGCGGTGGGCAATTTGCTGATCCTCGCGCTCTGGGAATTGCTGGACAGCCCGGTCGCCGGGCTGCGCTGGGCCGGCGCTTTGCTTGGCGCGCGTGGCCAAGTGCTGCCGATGAGTACCGTCCCGTTGTCGATTCACGGTGAAGTCCTCGAAGCGGACGAAGCCACCGATACCTTGATTAAGCGACGAATCGATGGCCAAGCGCAACTAGCCGCAGCCGGCGGTGGGGGACTGGTCTCCAAAGTGTATTTGGAACCAGACGGAGCGCCTGCTTGTGCAGAAGCATTGGACGCAATCGAATTGGCCGACTGGATCATTCTCGGTCCAGGCTCGTGGTACACCTCGGTGCTCCCGCACCTGTTGTTGCCCGATATGCGCCAAGCCATCGCGGATACAACGGCGAAAAAACTGCTAACCATGAATCTGTCCGTGGACACCGCCGAGACTTCAGGAATGGACGCTGCGGCGCATCTTGAAGTTTTGGGACGCTACGCCCCAAACGTACAATTTGATGCGATTATCGCTGATGAATCGCGGGTTCGTAACAAGGAAAGATTTGAGCTGGCAGCGCAAAAACTCGGGGCACGAGTCTTCTTTAGTAGAGTGGGTGTATCTGACGGTCGTGCCGAGCACGACCCGTTGCGCTTAGCGGCGGCCTATCATGAGGTGTTTACCGCAATCGGATCCTGATCGGATCTATGTAAGGGAGTTTGATTCATGGCATTGACGGCTTCCGTCAAAGACGAGCTGTCGCGGGTTGAGATTCGCAAGCCATCGGTACGCAAGGCCGAGGTTTCGACCATGCTCCGCTTCAGCGGCGGACTGCATATTGTCTCCGGGCGAATAGTAATCGAGGCTGAGGTTGACTTGGCTGCGACCGCTCGCAGGCTCAAGATCGCCATTGGCGAACTCTACGGACATGACTCGGAGATTGTCATGGTCTCCGGCTCCGGCATCCGCAAGGGCAGTCGATACATAGTTCGTGTTGCCAAAGACGGCGAAGTTCTGGCACGCCAAACCGGGCTACTTGACCAGCGTGGAAGGCCCGTACGCGGGCTGCCTTCGGTGATCGTCAACGGTTCAACTGCCGATGCCGAAGCGGTATGGCGCGGTGCGTTCTTGTCCCACGGTTCGCTAACCGAACCGGGACGTAGTTCGGCACTTGAAATTACCTGCCCAGGCCCAGAAGCAGCGCTCGCCCTAGTCGGTGCTGCTCGACGTCTGGATCTGACGGTCAAGGCACGCGAGGTGCGTGGTGTGGATCGCGTAGTGATTCGCGATGGAGATGCCATCGCTCAACTGCTGACGCGCATGGGTGCGCACGACGCGCTGATGGTGTGGGAAGAACGCCGGATGCGCAAAGAAGTGCGTGCTACCGCAAATCGGCTGGCGAACTTCGACGATGCGAACCTGCGCCGCAGCGCTCAAGCTGCCGTAGCTGCGGGTGCTCGCGTGGAGCGTGCCCTGGAGATTCTTGGCGACGAGGTGCCTGAGCATCTGCGTTACGCCGGGGTGCTTCGCCTGGAGCACAAACAAGCGTCGTTGGATGAGTTGGGCCGCATGGCCGAACCTCCGATGACTAAAGACGCGATTGCCGGTCGTATCCGTCGGCTATTAGCCATGGCGGATAAAAAAGCTGGTGATCTGGGAATACCTGGAACCGAGTCCAGTGTTCCAGTAGATGAACTGGAACAGTAAAAAATTGTCCCCGCGGGAGACCTTCCGCGGAGATTCAACCAATTGAGAAGATTGAGGAGAATCATGGCTGTCTATTCACTGCCAGAACTGCAGTACGACTACGCTGCACTGGAGCCGAACATCTCGGCTCGCATCATGGAGCTGCACCACTCGAAGCACCACGCAACCTACGTTGCAGGCGCTAACTCGGCGTTGGAGCAGTTGGCAGAAGCCCGCGAAAAGGGCGAATTCGGTAACATCCCGAAGCTCTCGAAGGACCTGGCGTTCCACTTGGGTGGACACACCAACCACTCGATCTTCTGGAACAACCTCTCCCCAGAGGGTGGCGACAAGCCAGTAGGCGAGTTGGCTGCGGCGATTGACGAGTTCTTCGGCTCCTTCGACGCTTTCCGCGGTCACTTCACCGCCTCGGCAATGAGCCTCCAGGGCTCGGGCTGGGCACTTCTGGCCTACGAGCCGCTAGGTGGCCAGCTGGTCATCGAGCAGCTGTACGATCAGCAGGGCAACGTCCCAGTGGGAACCATCCCACTGTTGATGCTGGACATGTGGGAGCACGCCTTCTACCTGGACTACGTCAACGTCAAGGCTGACTACGTCAAGGCCTTCTGGAACATCGTGAACTGGGCTGATGTCCAGGCTCGCTTCGAAGCCGCTCGCAATGGTGCTGCTTCGCTGGTAGTTCCAGGTAAGTAATTATTGCCGAATTAACCTTCTGGTAATTCAGCTCACATTCTCCGCGAATTTCGCGTAGGATGTATCAGGTGTGTTGCAGACCTCGTGTTTCACGAGGTCTGCAACTCACGACACAACGGAGTGTCCTCTTAGATAAGCAGGCCACTTCCGTGAAAAGCACGGCAGTGGCGCAATCATCCCATTTAGAGGAGATAGCCACATGACTACTCGTGTTGGAATCAATGGTTTCGGTCGTATCGGACGCAACTTCCTGCGTGCCACTCTGGCGCACAAAGCAGACATCGAAATCGTCGCAGTCAACGACCTCGGTTCCATCGATGCACTGGCTCACCTAGTCAAATTCGATAGCGTTCTCGGCCCACTAGGCGAAGCGGTATCCGTAGATGGCGACACCATTGTCGTCGGAGAACGCCGCATCAAAGTGCTCTCGGAGCGCGACCCAGCAAACCTGCCATGGGGCGAATTGAACGTCGACGTCGTCATCGAATCGACCGGTTTCTTCACCAAGGCTGCCGACGCTGGCAAGCACATCACCGCGGGTGCAAAGAAGGTCGTCATCTCAGCTCCGGCCAGCGATGAAGACATCACCATCGTGATGGGCGCCAACCACGACAAGTACGAACCGGCAAACCACCACATCATCTCGAACGCATCGTGCACCACTAACTGCCTGGCCCCAATGGCCAAGGTTTTGAACGATGAATTCGGCATTGTTGACGGTCTGATGACCACCATCCACGCATACACCGCTGACCAGCGCCTGCAGGATGCACCACACAGCGACCCGCGTCGTGCCCGCGCCGCAGCGCTGAACCTGATCCCGACCTCCACCGGTGCCGCTAAGGCCATCGGCGTAGTGCTTCCGGAGTTGAAGGGCAAGCTTAACGGTTACGCAATGCGCGTACCGGTACCAACCGGCTCGGCCACCGACCTGACCGTCAACCTGGCTCGCACCGCGACCGTTGAAGAAATCAACGCCGCTTTCGAGAAGGCAGCCACCGAAGGCAAGCTGGCCGAATACCTCGAGTACTCGACCGATCCGCTGGTTTCCTCGGATATTGTGACGAACAAGCACTCAGCTATTTTCGACTCCGGATTGACCTCCGTAATTGGCAACACCGTCAAGGTTGTGGCTTGGTACGACAACGAGTGGGGCTACTCCTCGCGACTTGTTGACCTTGTCGAATTCGTGGGATCAAGCCTCTAGTCGATAACCTAGAGACATGTCTTCTCACACTCTCGACGAATTACTCGCTGACGGTGTCCGCGGGCGGTACATTTTGGTCCGAAGCGACCTTAACGTACCGCTCGACGGGGCGACCGTAACCGATGACGGACGCGTGCGCGCGTCCCTTCCGGTCATCACCAAACTGACCGAGGCTGGCGCCAAGGTCATCGTGATGGCACACCTGGGTCGCCCTAAGGGCCAGGTCGATTCGAAGTACTCCATCGAGCCTGCCGCTCACCGCTTGAATGAACTTGCAGATTTTGATGTCACCGTGGCCACCGATGTCGTGGGGGATTCCGCTCGCGAATCCGCTGCCGCGTTGGCCGAGGGCTCGGTTCTCGTTCTTGAAAACGTACGATTCGACGCCCGCGAGACCTCCAAGGTCGACGCGGAGCGTGAAGAGTTCGCCAAGGCGCTAGCCGCTCTGACCGGTGACAACGGCGTCTACGTGAATGATGCCTTCGGCGCAGTGCACCGCAAGCACGCCTCGGTCTTCGATATCGCAGCCTTGCTGCCTAGCTACCAGGGTGACCTGGTCGCTACCGAGATCAAGGTCCTCAAGACTTTGACCGAAGCGCCAAAGCGCCCCTATGTGGTCGTGCTTGGCGGGTCGAAGGTTTCGGACAAACTCGCGGTCATCGACAACCTGCTGGGCAAGGCCGATCAGCTGCTGATCGGTGGCGGCATGGCATTCACCTTCCTCAAGGCCCAGGGATACGCCATCGGCGGCTCGCTGCTTGAAGAAGATCAGATCTCCATCTGCCAGGAGTACCTGGCCCGCGCCGAAAAGCTTGGTTGCGACATCATCGTTCCATCGGACGTCGTAGTTGCCAGCAAGTTCGGGGCAGATGCGGAGCACGAGGTGCTTGCCGCCGACAAGATCGAAGAAGCCAGCTTCGGATCCAACGGCCTGGGCCTGGATATCGGCCCGAAGTCAGCAGAACTGTTCGCAAGCTACATCACGAGTGCAAACACCGTGTTCTGGAATGGCCCAATGGGCGTTTTCGAGATCCCGGCTTTCGCCGAGGGCACCCGTACGGTGGCCCAGGCATTAGCCGGCTCCGAGGCGTTTAGCGTCGTAGGCGGTGGCGATTCAGCCGCTGCTGTGCGTGCCTTGGGCTTCTCGGAGGACGACTTCGGCCACATCTCCACCGGTGGCGGAGCGTCGCTCGAATACCTTGAAGGCAAGACCCTGCCGGGTGTTGCCGCTTTGGAAGGCTAAATTATGACGATGTCGAATAACGGTGCCTACGTGCGCCAGCCGCTGATCGCGGGCAACTGGAAGATGAACATGGACCACGTCCAGGGCATCACCCTGGTGCAGAAGCTGGCGTGGACCCTGAAGGATGCGCAGCATGATTACGATCGTGCCGAGGTTGCGGTGTTCCCACCGTTCACCGACATCCGCGGTGTGCAGACCCTGACCCTGGGCGACAAGCTTGACGTCGTCTACGGCGCGCAGGACCTGTCCGCGCAGGATTCGGGAGCCTACACCGGGGAGATCTCCGGTCAGTTCCTGAATAAGCTTGGCTGCAGCTACGTGCTGGTCGGCCACTCGGAGCGCCGCGAATACCACAACGAGTCCAACGCTGTGGTTGCCGCGAAGCTTGGTGCCGCGTACCGCCACGAGCTGACCCCGGTGCTTTGCGTCGGTGAAGGACTTGAGGTGCGCCAAGCGAACGAGCATGTTGCCTACACGCTGAACCAGCTTGCCGAATCCTTGGAAGGCGTCACCGCCGAACAGGCCGAAACTCTGGTCATTGCCTACGAGCCAGTGTGGGCCATCGGAACCGGCGAAGTTGCAGGCCCGTCCGATGCGCAGGAGATGTGCGCCGCGATCCGCGGAGCTTTGATCGAGCGTTTCGGCGAGGACATTGCACAGAAGGCGCGCCTGCTTTATGGCGGAAGTGTTAAGGCAGCAAATGCCGCGGTAATCATGCGTGAACGCGACGTCGATGGTCTGCTGGTCGGCGGTGCTAGTTTGGATGCCGAAGAGTTTGCTAATATTGTAAGGTTCGAGCACCATCTCGTCACCGACTGAATCTAACTAAGGAACCGTCGACTTGGATATCATCAAGATCATTCTGCAGGTACTGCTGGGTATCACCAGCGTCCTGCTCACCCTATTGATCCTTCTTCATAAGGGTCGTGGCGGCGGTATGTCCGACATGTTCGGTGGCGGCATGACCAGCTCGATGGGTTCATCCGGTGTTGCCGAGCGCAACCTGAACCGAATCACCATTGTTCTTGGTCTGGTCTGGGGTGCAGTCATCATTGGCCTAGCACTGGTCATGCGCTTCAGCATCGAGTCATAGCAGGCATCTAGAGAAGGGGACCCACGATGGTGGGTCCCCTTCCTTGCTTTAAGCCTCGATTCGGTTATCGCCGCCTAGCGCAGTTGTCCGAAGCGATCGATGTCCGCGGTGGATCCGAGCACCAGTACACGGTCCCCTTCTTCAAGCACCGAGTCCGCGTCGGTATTTTGCCAAATGCCGTTCGCATTGGCTTTCGCGGCGATGGTGACCCGATACTTCTTCCGGACTCCCATCTCGCTCAACCGCATCCCATGCAGGCTAGCCGGTGCGGTCATCTTCACCAGGGCATAACCCGGGTCCACCTCCACGTAATCCATGATCGAGCCGCGCACTAGATGGGCTACGCGTCGGCCCATATCCTTTTCGGGATAGACAATATGGTGGACCCCCAATTGCTCCAATATCAGTCCGTGGCGATCATCCTGGGCCTTCGCCCAGATCAACGGAATATTCATGCTCACAAGTAGCGAGCAGCACAGGATCGAGGATTGCAGGTGGCTGCCTACGGCGACCACTACCCGGTCAAAGTCGTGAATGGAGAGCTGTTCAAGCACTTCGCGGCGTGACGCGTCTGCGCGTACCACCTGCGTCAGTTCACCGTTCAATGCCTGGACGTTGTCCTCGTGCAGGTCGATTCCCAATACATGAGTGCCCGATTTCATCAACTCCATGGCAAGTGACGTGCCAAAGCGTCCCAAGCCAATCACCGCAACCGAGTCGGCGGCGGCAATGTGCTTCGAGTCTGAGCGGAAATTCAGTAGCTTACCCAATTGCGGGCCTTTCTTTTGGAAGTTCGTAGAGGGCCTTGCGGTCGCGCAATGCGAGAGCCGAGCCAAGAGAGAGTACGCCGACGCGCCCTGAGTACATGAGCGCGATCAGAATGGTTTTACCGGCATCGGGCAGGTCGGGGGTGATGCCGGTGGACAAGCCGACGGTTGCGAAAGCCGATGTTGCTTCGAAGAGGCAGCGATCCAGCGAATACGGCGTCAGCAACAGCAATCCCATGGTGCCCGCGAAGACCGCGGCGGCGCCCAAGAGCGCAACCGTCAGTGCTTGGCGATGAATGGACCGCGAAAGCCGTTTGCCCAGCACGTTGACGGCCGTTTCGCCGCGCAGCTCGGCGATGATAATAAATAGCAGCACTGCCGCGGTGGTGACCTTAATGCCACCTGCGGTACCGGCGGGGCCGGCGCCGATGAACATGAGCACGTCCATGCCAAGCCACGAAGCCGGGTGCATCGCGCCGATATCGATGGAGTTGAAGCCGGCGGTTCGGGTTTGCACCGATTGGAAGAATCCTGCAAGCACTCGTGCGGCCGGATCCAGCTTGCCAAGGGTCTCTGGGTTGTTCCACTCCATGGCGGTGATGAATACCGTGCCGCCGAGCAGCAGAAGGGCGGTCATGAGCAGGACGAGCCGGGTATTCATACTCCATTTGAGCGTGTTGCGACCGTAGCGGCGTAGCTGAACGAGCACCGGGAAACCGAGGCCGCCAAGAATAATCGCAAAGCTGAGCGGGAGGTTGATCCACGGGTCGTCCACGAATCCCATCAAACTATCTGTGTAGAGTGCAAATCCTGCGTTGTTGAAGGAGGATATCGCATGGAAAACCGCGTGCCATAAGGCCGCGGGCACATCGTAGTCGTAGCCTAGCCAGAAGCGTAGAGCCAGCGGCAGGGCGATAATGGCTTCGATGGACAGTGAGAAGAGCAGAATGACTTTAGTCGCTGTGCGTACGTCTTGTCCGCTCAGTGCGTTGCTTTCGCGCTGTGAGGACTGACGGGTGAGCATCCCGATCTTGCCCATGAGCAGCATGCTCAGCAGGGAGGCGACGAGCATGATGCCAAGCCCGCCTAGCTGAATCAGTACCAAGATGATGATTTTGCCGAAGAGCGTGAAATGGGTGGCCGTATCCACCACGGTGAGGCCGGTGACGCAGACCGCTGAAGTGGCGGTGAAAAGCGCATCGATAAGTGGGGTGAATTTTCCATCGGTGTGCGCCCAAGGTGTGGCGAGCAGCAAGCCGCCGAGCAGGATGGCGCCCAGAAACCCTAGTGCGACTAGTTGCGCTGGCCGGGCCAGGGAATTATGGCGCGGGCTCAGTTGGAGCCCAGACTTCTTTGCGAGCATGATTTCACATTGATCGTAGTAACGCCGCACGGAAGCGCGAGCGTGAGTAACGAATGAAATACTACGCCTGTATTCAAGGCATCAAGCAGTGATTTGCATCTCACTATCCCAGGCCGTTTCGCGCATCAGATTTGTCGTTAATACGCGGGTCCCCGAAGCTAATACGAATAATCGTCTTGTTTTCGAGGATCTTCAGTGAACCTGAGCGACTAGTGAATTTCGGCGACCAAATCGAGGACGCGCTGCGCGGTACCCCATGACAGGGTGACACCCGCGCCACCATGGCCGTAGGCGGCAATGACCGGAATTTGATGTCCCGAGACGAGTTCAAGGCGAATGGCATCGCGCGCCGGGCGAAGTCCCACCTTGTGCTCGAGGACTTCCAGACCTTCGAGTTCTGGCATCAGCTCGGTGGCGCGGCGCAGAATTGCCGCCGCGGTGTCCGGATCGACTTCGCGGTTCCAATCATGCGCTGTGTCGGTGCCGCCGACAATGATGTCCTCGCGCCGGGGAATGATGTAGCTGACCCCATCGGGGTAGTCGTCGTCGCACAGCCAGTCGGTGAGCTTCTTCGTATTGGCCAGGCGTACCACCTGGCCGCGGATCGGGTACACGGACTCAGCATCGCCCAAGAGCTGGCCACCGCGCAGCCCGCCGGCGATGACCGCAAGATCCGCGCTGCCCTTCAGCTCGGCCAGATCCTCGACCGTACCGTGGATGAACTTCACCCCGAGCGCTTCGACCTCATTGCGCAGCCACGAGAGGTAGGTGGTCATGGTGATGATCGGGAGGCGCGCGTAGACTCCGGCGTGGGCACCTTCGGGCAGCTCCGCCTTTGGCGCCTCGGTCGCGTTCGCAACGATCTTGGTCCAGGAGCGATCGGCTCCGGGCAAATGGTCCACGTTCAAACCCGGACGCAGATCCACTCCGGCCGCCGGTATGGATGCCAGCTCTTCGAACCGCGCGAGCGAGCGAGCGAGCAGCAGATCTGCGGCGGGGGAGTTCTCCGTGTGGTAGGGGAACCAGATGGCGGCGGCCACGGCGGAAACGGTCTCCAATGGCTCTTGATCCGAGATCACGGTGACCGCGTAGCCCGCGGTAGCCAGCTCGTGGGCGGTGGACAGCCCGATCACTCCGGCGCCGATCACCGTGATGCGCCGTGTCTGAATTGGCGGTTGTTGCACGGTCATATGGAAGGTCCTTTCAAAACACGAAGACCGGTGCCGCCCATGGCTTATGGGCGGCACCGGTCTGCGGTGATGCTTAGAGCAGCGTCGCGGCGCTGCGGTCGATCAGCCAGCGGGTAGCCTCGGTGCCTTGTACGGCACTTGCCGGCACCTTGACCTCGTTGACCTCATGCTGGGCGGCCGCCAAGGCTGGCGCCTTCTCCGCGCCGGAGACCAGCAACCAAACCTCGCGGGCCGTGTTGATGGTGCTCATGGTCAGCGACACCCGGTGCGGCGGCGGCTTGGGGGAGTCGTGCACCGCGATTGCCCCGAGCTCGGTGGAGCGCGTGTGGTTCGGGAACAGCGAGGCCACATGTGAATCCGGGCCCATGCCGAGCATCAGCACGTCGAAGACCGGGTTCGCGGCCCCGTCGCTTGCCTCGTCGGCGAGCAGCTGCGTGTAGGCGGCCGCCGCTTCCTCGGCGCTGGCGAAGGCGTCGCTGTCACCCATCACGTGGACGGTGCCACGGTCAAGGCCCAGCTCATCCAGGGCAGCGAACAGCACTTCGGCCTGCACCGCGTTGCGATCGGTGCTGCCGGCCGCGACGAAGCGCTCATCGCCCCACCAGAAGTGCACCGCCGACCAATTCACCGTGACTTTCGCCGGGTTCTGCGCCACTGCCGCCAGCGCCGCGATGCCCAGCGTGCCGCCGGTGAGGACCACATGGGCGACCCCGCGGGCGGCGATCGCATCGGCGATGGAGGTGATCAGCCGGGCGGCGACTCCGTGCGCGGTGGCCGAGCCGTCTTCATGGATGACAATCTGTCTAGCGATCACTGGGAATGATGCTCCTTAGGTTGGTCAGGCTGAGCCCGCGGGTGATGACTTCGCCGAAGACGTCGTCCGCGTCCAGGCGGCGCATCTCCTCGGCCAGGCATTCGGCCACCGAGCGGCGCGGCAATGAGATTCGCTGCGGTGCGCTGCCCGGAAGGTAGAGGTGGGCCACGGCCCCGGAGGGACGGGACAGCTCCACGTCCCCAGCCTCGCGGGACAACCGTACGCTGGAGAGCCCGCCGGTGGACTTATCCGCCGCGATGGTCACCGGGACTTCCAAGCGCATGGTCAGCCAGGCCGCCAGCAGCGAGGTGGACGGAGAGTTCTCCGAACCTTTCACGGTGATGCCGCTCAGGCCCTCGGTGCCGATCAGATCGATGATGCTGGCCAGCTGGGCGCGCCAGAGGGTGATGCGGGTCCATGCCAGGTCGGTGTCTCCGGCGCGGTAGGTGCTGGCTCGTTGGAACAGCGCTTCGGTGGGATCCTTGGTCTCGTTGGAGTCGGTGATCCGCCGGTGCGCCAGCTTGCCCAGCGCGGTGTTGTACGGATCGGCCGGGACCCCGTGCGGCCACCAGGCCACAATTGGTGCGTCGGGCAGCAGCAGTGCGGAGATCAGCGCCTCGTCGGCAGCCATATCCGGGCCGTGCGTGCGCATTACGATGACCTCGGAGGCGCCGGCGTCTCCGCCGACACGGATCTGCACGTCGAGCCGGTTCTCGCCCTTCTCCGAGCCGCGCACCACCACGATGATGCGGCAGGGGTGTTCGCGGCTAGCCAGGTTGGCCGCCTCGATGGCGTTCTCCGCGAAGCCCTCGCGGGTGATGACCACCAGGGTCAGCACCCGGGAAAGGGCCACCACGCCGTGGGTGCGGCGCGAGGAGAGCAGCTTCTTGGCCACCTTTGAGGTGGTCGTATTGGGAAGATCGATCATCATGGTCGTCGCCACGTCCTTCCATCTTTGGCCATCAGCTGATCGCTGCTGGCCGGGCCCCAGGAGCCGGGCAGGTAGGGATCTGGCTGTTCGGGCTGTGCGGCCCAGTAGTCCTCGAACGGGTCCAGGATGCGCCAGGACTGCTCGACCTCTTCATGGCGCGGGAACAGCGGCGGTTCGCCGAGCAGCACGTCAAGGATCAGTCGTTCGTAGGCCTCCGGGGAGGACTCGGTGAACGCGTTGCCGTAGCCGAAGTCCATGGTCACGTCGCGGATCTCCATCTGGGTGCCGGGCACCTTGGAGGAGAAGCGGATGGTGGCGCCCTCATCGGGCTGCACGCGGATCACGAAGGCATTCTGCCCGAACTCGTCATCCGCGTGATCGGTGAACAGCAGGTTCGGTGCGCGTTTGAAGACCACCGCGATCTCGGTGACGCGGCGTCCCAGACGCTTGCCGGCACGCAGGTAGAAAGGCACCCCGTCCCAGCGGCGGGTGTTGATGTTCAGCCGCACCGCCGCGTAGGTTTCGGTTTTGGACTTCGGGTTGAAGCCCTCCTCGTCGAGGAAGCCGACTACCTCTTCGCCGCCCTGCCACCCGGAGGTGTACTGGCCGCGCGCGCTGGCTGCACCCAGATCCTCGGGCAGCTGCACCGCGGTGAGCACCTTCTCCTTCTCGGCGCGCAGGTGGTCGGCGTTGAAGGAGATGGGTTCTTCCATGGCGGTCAGCGCCAAGAGCTGCAGCAGGTGGTTCTGGATGACGTCGCGGGCAGCGCCCACTCCGTCGTAGTAGCTTGCGCGTCCCCCGATGCCGATATCCTCGGCCATGGTGATCTGCACGTGGTCCACGTACTTGTTGTTCCACAGCGGCTCGAACATCTGGTTGCCGAAACGCAGCGCCAGCAGGTTCTGCACCGTTTCCTTGCCCAGATAGTGGTCGATGCGGAAGACCGCGTCGGGCGGGAAGACCGACTCGACGATCTCGTTGAGCTCGCGGGCGCTTTCCAAGTCGTGGCCGAAGGGCTTCTCGATGACCACACGCTCCCAGCCGGGATTCTCATCCTTGGCGAGCTTGTGCTCGGAGAGCTTCTGGCAGACCACGTCGAACCAGCTCGGCGGGATGGACAGGTAGAAGGCGTGGTTGCGTCCGGTGGAACGCGACTCGGCCAACTCATCCAGGGTGGCGGAGAGCTGTTGATAGGCGTTGTCGTCGTCGAAGGCCCCGGAGATGAAGCGCATTCCGGAGGCCAGCTGTTCGAATACCGTCTCGTTGAACGGGGTCCGCGCGCTGGCCAGGATCCATTCGCGGGCCTGGTTGGCGAATTCCTCGGCCGACCAGTCGCGGCGGCCGAAGCCGACGATGGCAAAGTTCGGGGGTAGCAGACCGCGGTTAGCCAGGTCATAGACCGCGGGCATCAGTTTTTTGCGGGCCAGGTCGCCGGTGATTCCGAAGAACACCAGCGCGCCCGGACCGGCGATGCGGTTAAGCCGCCGGTCGCGGGCGTCGCGAAGTGGATTACTCATATTTTGTTCTTAGCTCGCAGCCTCAAGCAGCGCCGCGATACCCGCGGCGCGATCGGTTAGATTCACGCGCAGCACCGGACGGCCATGTTCGGCGTCCGAGAGCACCTTGCCGTCGCCGGTAGCCTGTGCGGTGATCAAACCGCCGAAGCTGTAGGCGCGGCCCGGGATCTCAAGATCCTGCTCATGGTTCGCGGTGACCTGCAGGAAGACCCCCTGGCGGGGGCCGCCCTTGTGGTACTGGCCGGTGGAGTGCAAGAAGCGTGGTCCCCAGCCGAAGGTCACCGGGCGTCCGGTGCGTTCGGCCAGCAGATCGCGCAGTTCCTCCAGACCAGCGTCACCGTGACGGTTCAGGTAGGCGTGGATGGCCAGGTAGCCATCCTCGCCCAGCTGTGCGGTCAGCGCATCCAGCGCACCTGCCAGGTCCGCTGCCTGCGTGCCGAACAGCTCAACGCTGCCGTCCACCGCATCCGGGGATCCGGCGGTCGGTGCGTCGAGCAGCGAACGCGCGGCGATCTTGGCTGCCTCGACATCCGGCTGGTCAAACGGGTTGATGCCCAACAGGTAGCCCGCCACTGCGGTAGCGAACTCGAAGATCATGAACGAGGTGCCCAGCGGTGCACTGAGGTGGATCGCGGTGGCCTCCTCATCGATTTCCGCGGGCAGCTGCTCATGCAGGTAGAGCGGCAGCACGTCGGCGGCCACATCCTTCAGCTCGGGCGCATCGGGATGTGCCACCACGGGAAGCACTCCCTTGCCAAGCTTGCCGGTGGATTCGGCAATGAGCTGTTCGGCCCAGTCGCCGAAGCCCGGCAGGGCGTCGCCGATTTCGGCGATGACCAGCTTGTCGCGGCCGGCGGTGACCAGCGCTGCACCAAGGTGCAAGGCAATATTGTCCTCGTCGTCGCCGCTGAGCAGGTCCGAGATCAACCCGGCCTCTTCGATCAGCGCTTCGATATCGGCTCCGGCAAGACCCGAAGGCACCAGCCCGAAAGCGGTTAGCGCCGAGTAGCGCCCGCCCACATTCGGATCGGCGTTGAATACCGCACGCACGCCTTCTGGATTGTCCATCGGGGAACCCGGATCGGTGACGAGCACCAGTCGGGTCGCCGGATCGATGCCGGCTGCCTCGAAGGCCGCGGTGAATGCACGACGCTGCGAATCGGTTTCCACGGTGGACCCCGATTTGGAGGCGACGACCACGACGGTGCGCTCCAGCTCGGTGTTCACGATCTCGGAAACCATCTGCGGGTCGGTGGTGTCACAGATGACCAGGTCAACCTCGTCATGTGCGGCGATCACCTCGGGTGCCAGCGAGGAGCCGCCCATACCGCACAGGGCGATGCGGGTCAGGCCCTCGGCCAGCAGCTGCTCGCGCAGCTCCAGGATCTGCGGAAGCAGCTTTTCGGCGGCTTCGAAGGGCTGAGCCCACCCCAGACGCATAGCTGATTCGGCTTCGGCCTCGGCGCCCCACACGGTGGGGTCCTGGGCGGCGATGCGGCTGCCGACCTTAGCTTCGATGAGCTTCGGAAGTAGCTGATCAACCGATGCGAGTGCCGCACCGGAAGTCACTAAGCCCAATTCCATTTACTTGGCCTCTTTCAAAGCCACAGACATGTCCTCAAGGAGTTCATTCCATGCGACGTCGAACTTCTGAACGCCTTCAACCTCAAGCAGTGACACAACTTCGTTGTAGTCGATGCCCTGGGCAGCGAGCGCATCGAGCACGCCGTTTGCCTGGTCGTAGCTGCCGGAAACCACGTTTCCGCGTACCTCTGCTTCCGCGGCGGTAGCATCCAAAGTCTTTTCCGGCATGGTGTTCACGGTCTGCGGTGCCACCAGCTCGGTGACGTACAGGGTGGACGGGTAGGCCGGATCCTTGACGCCGGTCGACGCCCACAGCGGACGCTGCACATTGGCGCCGGAGGTCGCCAACGCCTCGTAGCGTGCCGAGGCGAATGACTCCTCGAAGACCTGGTAGGCCAGGCGTGCGTTAGCCACACCGGCCTGGCCGCGCAGGGCCAGAGCTTCGTCGGTGCCGATGGCGTTCAGGCGCTTGTCGATTTCCGAGTCCACGCGGGAGACGAAGAAGGAGGCGACCGAGTGGATCTTGGACAGATCCAAGCCATTGGCCTTGGCCTTCTCCAAGCCGATCAGGTACGCGTTGATGACCTCGCGGTAGCGTTCCAGCGAGAAGATCAGCGTGACGTTGACGCTGATGCCCGCCGCAATGGTTTCGGTGATGGCCTCTAGGCCAGCGAGCGTAGCGGGGATCTTGATGAGCACGTTTTCGCGGTCAACGCGTTCGTAGAGGGCCTTGGCCTGAACGATGGTCTGCGCGGTGTCGTGAGCCAGACGCGGGTCGACCTCGATGGACACGCGGCCGTCGAAGCCGTTGGTGGAGTCGTAGACCGGGCGGAACAGATCGCAGGCGGACGCAACATCGTCGCTGGTGATCTCGGTGATTGCGTCTTCGACCGACTTGTGGCGCTGCTCGGCGATTGCCTCGCCGTACACAGCTGCGTTAGATAGCGCCGCGGCGAAGATCGAAGGGTTGGTGGTTACGCCAACGACGTTCTTCTCTTCGATGAGCTTGGCCAGCGAGCCGCTGGTCAAACGCTCGCGGGAAAGGTCGTCCAGCCAGATGGAAACGCCGGCGTCGGACAGGGCCTGGGTATTTGGGTTACTCATAATGTGTGCCAGTTCCTTACTTAACAACTTTTTCGGCGGCTGCGACAACTGCATCGGCGGTGATTCCGAATTCGCTGTAGAGCTTCTTGTAATCTGCGGATGCACCGAAGTGATCCAGGGAGATGATCTCGCCTGCGGCGCCGACCAGCTCGCGCCAGCCCTGGGCTACGCCGGCTTCCACCGACACGCGGGCGGTGATGGCCGCTGGGAGAACCTCTTCGCGGTAGGCCGCGTCCTGCTTGGCGAACCACTCGAAGCTTGGCAGCGAGACGACGCGTGCTGCGACGTTCTTGGCTGCAAGTGCCTCGCGTGCCTCGACTGCCAGCTCGACCTCGGAGCCGGTGGCCAGCAAGATGACATCTGGGGTCACCTCGGCGCCGTCGCGGACGGCTTCGGCCAGGATGTAGCCACCCTTCAGGGTGCCTTCGGCACCGCGGAATCCGGGCGCCGAACGGTCATAGATCGGCAGGTTCTGGCGGGAGAGCACGATACCCGATGGGGTGCCGGTCAGTTCCAGCATGCCGCGCCATGCGTAGGCGACCTCGTTTGCGTCCGCCGGGCGGACAACGTCGAAGTTCGGGATGACGCGCAAGGAGGCAAGCTGCTCCACCGGCTGGTGGGTCGGGCCGTCCTCGCCAAGTCCGATCGAGTCGTGGGTCCAGACGAAGATCGATGGGATGCCCATCAAGGCGGCCAAGCGGATGGCCGGACGCTGGTAGTCCGAGAAGATCAGGAAGGTTCCGGAGAATGCGCGGGTCGGGCTGGAGAGCACGATGCCGTTCACGATCGACGCGGCGGCGTGCTCGCGGATACCGAAGTGCAATACGCGGCCGTAAGGGCTGGCATCCCACGAATCGGTGGAGCGGCGTTCCGGTGCGAAGGACTTCGCGGTCTCGATGGTGGTGTTGTTCGAACCGGCGAGGTCGGCAGAGCCGCCCCACAGTTCTGGCAACTCATCGGCGATCGCGTTGATGACCTTGCCCGAGGCGGCGCGGGTGGCCATGGTGGAGCCTGGTTCGAAGGTCGGGATCTTTTCGGTCCAGCCCGCTGGCAGCTCACCGGCCTGCAGTCGCTCAAGCAGCGCTGCTTCTTCGGGATTTGCCTGCTTCCACGCGCTGAAGGTCTCGTTCCACGACTCGTGCAGCTCTGCGCCGCGGGTCACTACCTCGCGAGCGTGCTCCAGAACCTCTTCGTCGATGTGGAATGACTGCGCTGGGTCGAAGCCCAAAACTTCCTTCAAGCCTGCAACTTCTTCGCCGCCGAGCTTCGAACCGTGGATGCCACCGGTGTTCTGCTTGGTTGGCGAAGGCCAGCCGATGATGGTGCGTAGCGCGATCATCGATGGGCGGGAGGTCTCGGCCTTGGCGGCGCGGATCGCGGCGTCCAGTGCGTGCATGTCTTCGACGTACTCGCCGGTGACGGTCCAGTCAACGCGCTGGGTGTGCCAGCCGTAGGAGTCGTAGCGGCCCAAGACGTCTTCGGTGAACGCGATGTCGGTGTCGTTCTCAATGGAGATCTTGTTGTCATCGTAAATAACGACAAGGTTGCCGAGTTCCTGATGGCCAGCCAGCGAGGAGGCCTCGGAGGTGACGCCCTCCTGCAGGTCGCCATCGGAAGCGATGACGTACACGGTGTGGTCAAACGGGCTGGTGCCGGCTTCTGCTGCAGGATCCAGCAGACCGCGCATGCGGCGCTGGGAGTACGCGAAGCCTACTGCCGAAGCCAGGCCCTGGCCCAATGGGCCGGTAGTGATCTCAACGCCGGCGGTGTGGCCGTACTCCGGGTGGCCCGGAGTCTTGGCGCCCCAAGTGCGCAGCGCTTCGATATCTTCCATTTCCAGGCCGTAGCCCGAGAGGAACAGCTGTAGGTACAGGGTCAGCGAGGTGTGACCGGGGGAGAGCACAAAGCGGTCGCGACCGATCCAGTTGGGATCCTTCGGGTCATGACGCAGGTGCTTCTGGAAGATCAAATACGCGGCCGGAGCCAAGCTCATGGCGGTACCGGGATGGCCGTTGCCAACTTTTTCTACTGCGTCGGCTGCCAAGACACGCGTGGTGTCGATGGCCTTACGATCCAACTCGGTAAGTGAGAACTCTTCTACTAAGGATTCAATCGCCACTGCGGCGTTCCTTCCATTCAGGCTTGGACGGGGCTTATCCCGCTGACACGCAATACGCCGTCGACCCTCCTACCCGTGGTCGAGCTTGTGGGGTATTCGGTGGCGACGGCGCGATTAGTGTCCACTGTATCGCGAATCGGCCTTTGACTGTATGGGTTGAACAAACATGACACGCACAATTTGCGTCAATCTTTGACCCCTCGAACATTCAATGGCTTGGAAGCCTTGGGTGTCGGCGCGTGCTTTGGATGCCACACCGGAGGCAAGGAATCGAATTTAGGGTGCCCGGAAGTCTCGCATCCGTTTCTTCCATGACATCTGCGACGTTGACATCAACACAATGGAGTTGGTTCCGGTTTCGCAATTTTGCCCCACCCGGAGGGTGCGGGCTGTTGCTTTCGGCAGATCGAAAATAGCAACCGCACAATCTGCAGATCTTGTTGGATAAAAGAATACAAAGTTATAAGCCTGTGTTTGGTCGAGCGAGTTACCGACGGCAGTTCTCGTACTACCGTCTGGCTGTCGGTGAAAAGCTGCTCTTAGTGGGACAGGGTGCGGAATTTATTGCCGGCAAAGATGACCGGAATCACGGGCATAACTATGAATACCTCCACGAGGCAACTACCGCCTGACTTCTATTCGTCGTAGAATAAAAGATGTCTGTCTTGTACCCGTGTAGAACTGAGTGCGTTTAATTGAAGACTCTTAATGTCGCCGGATCATCAGTGCCGCGCTCAGCGCGCCAGCCTGATGAAAGCACCGGGGATTTTGTCAAGCGTAAGGCTAGCGCCTATCTCGCGTTGACCAAGCCTCGCGTCGTAGAGCTGCTCCTGGTCACTACTTTGCCGACGATGATCTTCGCCGAGCGAGGTTTCCCTGATGTTTGGCTCATGATCGCAACCCTTCTTGGCGGTGCGATGTCCGCGGGTGCAGCCGGCTCATTCAACTGCTATCTCGACCGTGACATGGACAAGCTGATGAAGCGGACCAAGGGTCGCCCCTTGGTTACCGGTGATGTCACGCCACGTGAGGCCCTTGTCTTCTCCTGGGTATTGGCAGTCGCATCGCTTGCCGTGTTCTGGTTCGGAACCAACCCGCTGACCACCGCGCTTGGTCTCGCCGCGATTCTTCTTTACGTGGTGCTTTACACGATGATCCTCAAGCGTCGTACCTCGCAGAACATTGTCTGGGGCGGTATCGCAGGATGCATGCCGGTGCTCATCGCCTGGGCCGCAGTGACCGAAACAGTTGAGTGGCCGGCGATCATCTTGTTCCTGGTTATCTTCCTCTGGACTCCGCCACACTACTGGCCACTGTCGATGAAATATGCGGACGATTACAACGCTGCTTCGGTGCCAATGCTCGGTGCCATTGCCAACGCGCGCCGGGTCTCGGTACAGGTTGTTCTCTACGCATGGGCCACCGTCGTGTGTTCATTGCTCTTGCTTCCTATGGGCTACGCGGGCATCGTCTATACCGCGGTTGCCGGTGGCGCAGGTATCTGGTTCGTCTACGAATCGCACGTTCTCTACCGCGAGGCTCAGCGAGACCACAGTCCGGCGGAGATGAACCGCAAGGCTATGAAGGTCTTCCATATCTCGATCACTTATCTATCGGTGGTCTTCCTAGCACTGGCTTTCGACCCTTTTATTGGTAGCCCGCTATTTGGCTAAAAGAATTTCTTGAATCCCCGTTTTCAATCAGTTGAAGACGGGGATTTTTTTGTGCCCACTCGTTCATTGAGCTGCTTGCTGTCTAACAGGTAATTCCATCGCCGACTTGGTAGCGGAGTCCGTGGCCACCGCAGGTTGGGGTTCTGATCTTGGTCAAGAATCGCTAACGATTGGATTTCTTGCTATACAAGGCTTGTTACGCAAGGTAAGTTCAGGGTATGAATCTCAACGCCGAAAAGATCGCTACGAACCTTCGCAAGGGTGTGCTTGAATACTGCGTCCTTGCATTGTTATCCGAGCGGGAGATGTATGGGCTTGAGATTGCAAATCAGCTAGTTGAGCTGGAGCTGACGGCCAGCGAGGGGAGTCTCTACCCCTTGCTAGCCAGGATGAAGGATGCGCGAAGTGTGCAGACCCGCTGGGAGCAAACCGACGGTTCACGCTCACGCAAGTACTACGCAATCACCGACAACGGTAGGCAATCACTAGAACTCTTCGGCTCAGTCTGGGGCCAGCTGAGTAACCGGGTGAACGGTTTAATAGGAGAACATCATGTTTAGTACCAAGGCGGACGTGACTGCGAAGCGCTATCTACGTCAACTCAGCGGATACTTGGCGGACCTTCCTGAGACTCAGCGGCGAGTTATTATCCAGGACATCTCGGAGCATATCGAGGAATCAAGGTTGAGCGGCCGTACCGAATCTGAGGTCATCAGTGCGTTGGGGGAGCCTCGGGAGGTGGCCAAGATGTCCCGAAGCGAGTTGGGGATCCCCGAGCCACGTGGAACCAGCCCATGGCCAGTAGGGAGCACCCTGATTGGAGCCGCGGTGGCGTTGGCGACTTTCACTGCGGTCATCGTGAGCTTTTTCCTGCGGAACGCCGAGGGGCAGCATCCCGAATCGACTAGTGCGACCGAACGCACGCTCTCATCTTTGGTGGATCTTTACGGACCGGGAGTAGCGGTACTCACCCTGCTTCCGGCGGTGCTGGTGGCGTTGCTCTTGCTCGTGCCACTGCGGATGCGACGTTGGGCTACGCTCGCCTGTGCGGTGGCATCCAGCTTGTTGGTGTTCCTTAATCCTATGGATGCAGGCTTGTTCTACGTCCCCATGGCCATCGTGATTTGGTTGGCTGCCACGCTGCCGTTTGCCAAAGAACTTCGCTCTGGCCGGGGAGAGTCTGTGGTGCTGCGGATCATTGGTTTAGTCATAATACTGCTTCCCGTTTTGGTACTCTTCGGCACGATGGTCAACCAAACGTTTGAGCTCGTCATGGTTCCCGCAGTGATCTGGGCAGTAGCGTGTCTGGTGATAGCAATCGGGGTTATGCTCAACCGTCGTATCGCCTACTGGGCCGTGTTGATTTACGGTCTGTTGGCACTTCTGGTCGCCGTATTCGATAGTGGAATGCTGGTAGCAGCGATTTGGCTGTTTGGAGGCATCGTCGTGTCTTTTGGAATCTATGGCCTGCTGCGTCTGCGCCCCAGGGCAGGCATCACCCGCTAGGAAGACCGTTGTGGCAAGGTAAAGCAAAAGCGGCTGGATCCCCGGGGATCCAGCCGCTTGAGTCTTAGATAGCGTTTAGCGCTCTTCTACGCGTTCGCTACGGGGCAGTCGGACGGCTCGGTCCCACAAATGCGTGGCTGCGACCAGCAGAAGGCAAGCGCCGAGCATATGCAGCAGTACCAGAGCGATCGGCAAGCCAGTGAAGTGCTGGGTATATCCGATAGCCGCCTGCACCACGATAACCAGTACCAGCCACCAGCCAGCTGCCCGGACCTTAGGGTTACCGCCAGTGCGATGAGCCAGAATCACTACGGCGATGGCCGCCACTACCAGCAGGTACACCGGAGCGGTGTGCATCCGAGTGACCAAGAGCGGATCAAAGAGGTGGCGGGGGGCGCTGGCGTCACCTGCGTGCGGGCCAGTGCCGGTGACGATGGTTCCCATGATGACCGAAAGCATGGACAAGATCCAAGCAGCCGTGGCGAATTGGCCAACTGACTTAGTCGACGCTGGGTTCTCTTCCTGCTTCAATTCTCGACGGGTGCGATTGACCAAAATGGTGGCCAAACAGACCAGTGTTCCCGAAAGAATGAAGTGCAGGGACACAACCCAAGGGTTTAGGTCGGTCCATACGGTGATGCCACCGATGACTCCCTGAGCGGGAATACCAGCCAAAAGGACCCAGGCAAGGGTGAAGATCGAGCGATGGGTCTTGCGCATATTCCAGACGGCGATAAAGAACGCCACTGCAATAGCCAGCAACACAAAGGTGAGCAGGCGGTTGCCGAACTCAATGAGCCCGTGCACTCCCATCTCTGGGACCGGGGTCATGGAACCCGGGACGCAGTTTGGCCAGTGTGAGCAGCCCAAACCGGATTTGGTCAGTCGTACTGCGCCACCGGTGATGATGATGCCAACCTGAGAGATCAAGGAGGCGATCGCCAAACCGTGGACGAGGCGGGTGACCTGCGTCGGCAACCTATCGGCCCAACTTGGGGTGACTAGGCTTGAAGACATGGAAATCTCCCTTATTTTGTGTTGGTTAGTTCCATTTGAAAAGTTTGATGGCGGCGAATGAACCGGCCGCGGCCCAAAGTATTAAGAAGATCAAGCTCGCGATGCTGAAGTGACCTTCAATGAGCGCTGAGCGCATTGCATCGCCAAGCGCAGCCGAAGGCAGCGCGTCCAGTGTCGGCTGGATCCATTGCGGAGCCATGCGCAAGGGGAAGAGCACCCCGCCTACTCCGGCGAGCAGGATCCACGCCAAGTTCGTGATTGCCAGCGTGGCCTCTGGGCGCACAGTGCCTGCAATGAGCAGCCCCAAGGCGGTGAAGGCCGCTGCCCCGAGGAGCAAGAACAAGATCGCGGGGATGATTCCAAACAGGTTTGGCTCCCAGCCGAGCAACAAAGCTACTAGCGTGATGAGGACTACCTGGATGGCGAGCACGGTAAGCACCGCGATGACCTTGCCGAAAATCAAGCCAGTCTTCCCCAAAGGGGTCGTGGAGAACATCCGTAGTACGCCGTAGCGGCGGTCGAAGCCGGTTCCAATGCCTTGGCCAGTGAAGGCGGTAGAGATCACGCACAGGGCAAGCACGCCGGGGACGGCTGCATCAATGCTGCGCGGAGCAACTCCCTCAAGTAAATCCGTAAAAGTCAGCCCGAATAAGGCGATGACAGGCAGAACCACCGCTAGGACCAGTTGCTCACCATTGCTGAGCATCATGATTGTTTCGTATTTGCCTTGCAGCGCGATGCGCTTGGATGTGGAAACCGCGTTGGATTTGGCAATATTCTGGCTCATGCCGATTCCTCCTTCTGCGCGAACTCCAAGAAAACATCTTCGAGGCTGCGTGCTTGCAGATTCATGTGCGTTGGCAAGATTCCCTCGCGTGCCCACCAACTGGTGAGCCAATGAAGATGATCCGCAGCGCTGACCCCGGTCAGGTGGTACTCGCCGGGGGCAGTTTCGTCCAAGTGCAGACCTGTTGGCGGCTGCGGGAGCGTGAGTCCAGGTGTCGCACCGAAGTTCACTGGCCGGGTCTCATGTTCTGCGGCGGCCAGCGTCGTCAATTCGGCGACTGTGCCCCGTGCGACGGTGCGGCCCTTATCGATGATGTACACGTAATCACTAAGGCGTTGCGCGTCATCCATCAGGTGGGTGGTGAGCACTATCGCCTTGCCGGCGTCGCGCTGTTCGCTGATTAGGTCGAAAACTACATGACGCGACTGGGGGTCGAGGCCCGCGCTTGGCTCGTCTAAGAACAAAACTTCGGGGTCTCCGGCTAGCGCTAGCGCCAAGGCGACACGTTGCTTTTGCCCCCCGGAGAGTCGGCGGATGGTGCGGCTGCCGAAAGATTCGAGATCTAGACGCGCAATCAGCGCGTCAATATCTATTGGGTTTTTGTACATGGCAGCGACATGGCGCAGCAACGGAACTGGTCGCATCGAGGGTGGCAATCCACCGTCTTGCAACATCACTCCGACGCGCGAACGAAGAGCCGGATTATCGCCAAAAGGATCTTGGCCGAGCAGTTGAACTGTTCCGCCTTCAGGGCGCATAAGTCCCTGGGCACAGGCAAGGGTTGTTGACTTGCCGGCGCCATTGGAGCCGAGAAGCGTGGTGACCTGCCCGGGGAAAGCTTTGAGGGAGACGGAATCCAGGACCCTGAGCATGCGATTATTTAGCGCAGGAACCGGTCCCAGATCCTTGCTCAGCTCATTGATGATGAGGCTGGGAGTAACTGAAGACACCACAGCATTCTACGTCATGTCGAAGTCAAGGGCTCTGAGTCCTTTGTCACGAAGGCTCGAATTCGGTTTGCGTACCGAGGATGATGGATATAGCGGGAGAGAAAAACCGCAAGATTCTCCCGATGACAAGCTCTACCTTAGTAAGTCCTTCCTTACTAGACGTAGACATAAAATATAGGCATGCTTATGTTGTGTATTCATCTAATTCAGACACAGCTAGTACCACAACTGGCACTACGGTTGACGCGGTTGGGGATACTGAGGAGCGCACGCGAGACCGAGTTCTCAACGCAGTCCTAGAAGATGGACCGGTCAGTGCGGCCGAGCTTGGCACCAAGCTCGGGTTCACACCAGCGGCGGTTCGGCGTCACCTCGATGCTTTGTCCAAATCCGGGCTAGTAGAGGTGAAGCTGGTAGCCAACCAGAAGTCGGGCGCAGGCCGTCCGTCCCGTCGGTACGTACTATCGCACCGGGGACAGACGAAGCTGGGCAATGACTACTTGGACATCGCCACCCAGGCGCTTAAAGTCTTGGGGGACGCGGCGGGAGAAGATGCGATTCGCAAATTCGCCCGTGACCGCTTCGCGACGATGGAAAGCCGCTATGCGAAAGCACTAGACGGTGTTGAAGGGCTGGAGGAGCGAGCAGCGAAGCTTAGCGAATTGCTTAGCTCCGACGGTTTCGTTGGTTACACCCGCAAGGTTGAAGCGAAAGTTTCAACAGCACTAATGCGCAGCGTTCAGCTGTGCCAGGGGCATTGCCCCATACAAGATTTGGCACGCGAGTTTCCGGTGTTTTGCGACATGGAAACTGAAATGTTCGCCCGATTGGTCGGTGTTGACGTGAGAAGGTTGTCGACGCTAGCCGGCGGTGGACATGTGTGCACGACCCACATCCCTGTGGGTCGCGGTAAGGCGCCAATGCGCGCTGAGAAAAGAACTCGAATTCAGTTCACGAAGCAGGAGAGGCCGCGATGACGGATCAGATTGCACAGGAGTCTGCCGACCCAGGTGTAATTTCCGAAATTCTGGAGAAGAACCCCGAACTCCACGGAATCGGTAATTACGAATACGGCTGGTCAGACAAGAACGACGCGGGTGCAAATGCACGTCGTGGCGTTGACGCCGATGTTGTAGCCAACATTTCCAACCTCAAGTCAGAACCTGAGTGGATGTTGGAGATGCGCCAGAAGGGCTTGAAGTACTTCGACCGCAAGCCGATGCCTACCTGGGGTCCAGACCTCTCAGGCATTGACTTCGACAACATCAAGTACTTCGTTCGCTCGACGGAGAAGCAGGCCACCTCGTGGGAGGACCTGCCCGAAGACATCAAGAACACGTACGACAAGCTAGGCATTCCAGAGGCTGAAAAGCAGCGTCTGGTTTCCGGCGTGGCTGCTCAGTACGAGTCCGAGGTTGTCTACCACCAGCTGCGCGAGGATCTCGAGCAGCAGGGTGTCATCTTCCTTGACACGGATACCGCGTTGAAGGAACACGAAGACATCTTCAAGGAGTACTTCGGCTCGGTCATCCCGGCTGGCGATAACAAGTTCGCCTCGCTGAACACCGCGACCTGGTCCGGTGGCTCCTTCGTGTACGTTCCTAAGGGCGTCCATGTAGAGATCCCACTGCAGGCATACTTCCGCATCAACACGGAAAATATGGGTCAGTTCGAGCGCACCTTGATCATCGCCGACGAAGATTCCTACGTTCACTACATTGAGGGTTGCACCGCCCCGATCTACCAGTCGGACTCGCTGCACTCGGCAGTAGTCGAGATCATCGTGAAGAAGAACGCCCGCGTTCGCTACACGACGATCCAGAACTGGTCGAACAACGTGTACAACCTGGTGACCAAGCGTGCCGTCTGTGAAGAAGGCGCCACCATGGAATGGGTCGATGGCAACATCGGCTCCAAGGTGACCATGAAGTACCCAGCCGTGTACCTGGTAGGCGAGCATGCCAAGGGTGAAACCTTGTCCATCGCTTTCGCCGGCGAAGGCCAGCACCAGGACACCGGTTCGAAGATGGTTCACATCGCTCCGAACACCTCCAGCTCCATTGTCGCGAAGTCGGTGGCCCGTAACGGCGGCCGCTCCGCTTACCGTGGTCTGGTCCAGGTTCGCGAAGGCGCCAAGGGTACAAAGAACTCGGTCGTCTGTGACGCGTTGCTGGTTGACCAGATCTCGCGTTCGGACACCTACCCATACATCGACGTCCGCGAGGATGACGTGACCATGGGCCACGAGGCGACAGTTTCCCGTGTTTCCGAAGAACAGCTGTTCTACCTGATGTCCCGCGGCATGGCCGAGGACGAGGCAATGGCAATGATCGTGCGTGGCTTCGTTGAGCCAATCGCCCGTGAGCTTCCAATGGAATACGCGCTGGAACTGAACCGCCTTATTGAACTTCAGATGGAAGGATCGGTCGGTTAAGAATGTCGGAGACCACCACTCAGATTCCCGATGAGAAGGCGCGCATTGGCGCCCCTTCCATCCCGGGCTTCACCGAAGAGGGCGAAAACCTTTCGCCCCTGAACGACAGCGCCACCTCTCCGCTTGCCGGTGCCTCTTCCAAGAGCCACAGCCACGGCGGCGGCGAAGGCGTCACGGATTCCTCGCGTGCAGGCCGGTTGACCAGCTACAACGTTGAAGATTTCCCAAAGCTGACCGGTCGCGAAGAAGACTGGCGCTTTACCCCGCTCAAGCGCATCGGCAACTTGCACACCGCGGAGCTGACCGGCAAGGCACCAAAGATCGAGCTCACCGGTTCGGAAACCGTCTCGCTGCGCACCGTTGCGGCAGATGACGCGATCCGCGGAAATGCTTTCACCCCTGATGACCGCGTGTCGGCCAACAGCTGGAAGTACTCCAACGGCGCGCAGGTGCTCACCATCCCGGCTAACGCCGAGGACGTGAAGAGCGTTCTGCGCATCACCGGCGAGTCGCTGGATCCAGCGGCCCAGCACCTGATCATCGTGGCGGAGGAGAACTCCGAAGCCATGGTCGTCATCGACCACGTCGGCTCGGCAGTTCTGGCACAGAACATTGAATTTGATGTTCACGCCGGTGCTCGTCTGCGCGTTGTCTCGCTGCAGGCCTGGGAGTCCGATACGATCCACACTTCCTCGCAGCAGGCAGTCGTGGCCAAGGATGCAACGTTCAAGCACATCGCCGTCACCTTCGGTGGCGACCTGGTGCGCGTGAACCCTTCGGCTCGCTTTGCCGGGGAACACGCAGAGATCGAGCTGTACGGCCTGTACTTCGCCGACGCCGGCCAGCACCTGGAACACCGCCTGTTCGTTGACCACGCGGTACCTAACTGCAAGTCGAACGTGCTGTACAAGGGTGCCCTGCAGGGCAAGGGCGCACACACCGTATGGGTTGGCGACGTGCTGATCCAGAAGGCTGCTGTGGGAACCGACTCCTACGAGGCGAACCGCAACCTGGTGCTCACCGACGGCACTCGTGCCGACTCGGTGCCTAACCTGGAAATCGAGACCGGCCTGATCGACGGTGCCGGACACGCTTCCACCACCGGACGCTTCGACGACGCGCACCTGTTCTACCTGATGTCTCGCGGTATCGATGAGAAGACCGCACGCCGTTTGGTGGTTCGTGGCTTCCTGAACGAAATCGTCCAGCAGATCGGTGATGAGCAGCTCCAAGAGCGCCTGACCGACACCATCGAAGAAGAATTGGCAGCTACTAATCTCTAGTAGCTCCGGTTCTACCAGCCTTTTAGATATAGAAACGGAACGACGTATGTCTACTCTGGAAATCAAAGACCTGCACGTCTCGATCGACACCGAGCAGGGTGAGAAGGAAATTCTCAAGGGTGTTTCGCTGACCATCAACACCAACGAAACCCACGCAATCATGGGCCCTAACGGTTCGGGCAAGTCCACCTTGGCCTCGACCATCGCCGGTCACCCACGCTACAAGGTCACCTCGGGTTCGATTACCCTTGATGGCGCCGATGTGCTGGAGATGAGCGTTGACGAGCGTGCCAAGGCAGGCCTGTTCCTGGCTATGCAGTACCCAGTTGAGGTGCCAGGCGTGAGCATGACCAACTTCCTGCGTACCGCCAAGACCGCAATCGACGGAGAAGCTCCGAAGCTGCGTACTTGGACCAAGGACGTCAAGGCAGCCATGAGCAAGCTGAAGATCGATGCGGACTTCGCGGCTCGTAACGTCAACGAAGGCTTCTCCGGCGGCGAGAAGAAGCGCGTCGAGATCTTGCAGCTTGAGCTGTTCAAGCCTAAGTTCGCGATTCTCGACGAGACCGACTCGGGCCTCGACGTTGACGCGTTGAAGACCGTTTCCGAGGGCGTCAACCGCGCTCAGGACGAGAACCAGATGGGCACCTTGCTGATCACCCACTACACCCGCATCCTGCGCTACATCAAGCCAGACCAGGTGCACGTGTTTGTTGACGGTCGAATCGCTGAGCAGGGTGGCCCGGAACTTGCAGATCGTTTGGAAGAAGAAGGTTACGACCGCTTCCTGAACGTCCAAGCCTAGTAAGGTAAATTCCATGAGTGAATCAACCGAACAGAGCACGGGAGCCGCTACGACTCCGTTGGAAGACGTAGAGGAGGCGCTCAAAGACGTCATTGACCCGGAACTCGGTGTTAATATCGTCGACTTGGGCCTGCTCTACGGTTTGAAGTACGCGGAAGACGGCGCACTTATTCTCGACATGACCTTGACCACCGCGGCTTGCCCGCTCACCGATATTATCGAAGAGCAGGTTGCCCAGGCGATGGAAAGCGTTGTCGACGAGCATCGTTTGAATTGGGTTTGGATGCCACCTTGGGGTCCTGAACGCATTACCGACGATGGTCGCGACCAGATGCGCGCCCTTGGGTTCAACATCTAAGTTGTAGAGCAAATTGGCACCTTTCGAATCTCTCAAGATTCGAAAGGTGCCTTTTCTTAATCCGCTAGTTGAATCTGCGCTGGAAGTAGCGCTATCCCATGGCCAACGGATTCAAACGCGCTGCGTGGAGACCGATTCAAAGGCCATCGCCGTGCCGGTGCCACCGGCGGCGGCCATGAGAGCCAGACATAGTTCTTCACTACGTGCATTGGCTTGCGCCTGCCAGAAGAGCCGGGTCACCAGCAGAGCTCCGCTGGCGCCATAGGGGTGGCCCAAAGCAAGCGCGCCACCATCACGGTTAACCGTTGATGCTGTGATTCCTAGCTCGGCAAGGCAAGCCAAGGCCTGTACGGCGAACGCTTCATTGAACTCAATGAGGTCCGCCTGTCTGAGCCGGTTTTCGCCAAGTAGCGTCGCAAGTTTTTGGTACGCGGGTACCGCAGCCATGCCAAGTATTTGTGGGTCGCAGGCGCCAGTCCCGGTCCCTAAATAACGCAGGGCAAACTGTGATCCGAGTTGCGCATAGTGCTCCGCATCGACAACTAGCACGGCTGCAGCTCCATCATTTATGGGGCATGAATTACCAGCCGTCACGGTACCTCCGGGAACGAACGCGGGACGTAAGGACGCGAGCTTTCTGGCCGAGAGTCCCTCTCGCGGGCAGGTATCGGACTGAACCACACCCGAAGGCGTGTCGACCGGAACGATTTCCTGGCTGAAGCGTCCGGCTTGCTGCGCTCGCACTGCGCGTTGGTGACTTCCTAAGGCAAACTCGTCTTGTGCGGCACGAGAGATATCAAACTGCGTGGCGATGTTCTCCGCGGCCACACCCATTTCCGGGTCGGCTTGCGGGCTCGGGGTGAAACGGGCACGCGAATAGATCCTTGGCGGACCGCTAGGATCCCCATTTTTCTCCATTCGCCAAGGGGCGGTTGAAACCGATTCAACACCGCCCGCGATCACCGCACGTGCCTCGCCACAGCGCACCATTCTGGCTGCGGCTGCGATTGCTTCCAACGCGCTCGCGCATTGGGCATCGAGGGTGGTCGCCGGCACGGAGTTGGGCAGCCGGGAAGCTTGCGTCGCTACGCGCGCAACATTTCCGCCGGGCCCTGCCGCATTCCCTGCAAAGACGTGGTCGACTTCCGCAGGGGAGATTCCGGAGTCCGCCAACAAAGCGTCAAAGACCTTGCCTAACAATTGGTCGGCCCCGAGGCGAGCGAATTCCTTATTTGAGCGCACCACTGGAGTACGCCTGGCGGCTATGATTAGGGCTTCTTTCATCGCAATCGTAGCTTTCTAAGTCCGGTTGATGGCGGTGCAGGAAGATTACGAATGTCTCGTTTTCCGCTATCGAGCAGCGGCCAAGAGGACAAAAACACCAGTTCATGGGGGATCTTGTAAATGGGCAGAACTTCGCGGAGCGCTTCAAGCAATGTAAGGGGATCGGGCAACGGCTGTTGTTGAGGATGCAATACGTAGGCGGTCAACAGAGTCCTGCCGGAGGCAATAAGGTGAGCCTGTACGAGCGGCTGCATCAGGCCTGCTGCTTCGAGCGCTGTGCTGATCTCAGCAGGGTAGACATTGTTTCCATTGATATTCATCATGTCGCCCCCGCGGCCCAGTATTTGGATGCGGTCACCGGGAATCAAACGGGCAATATCGCCAATTCCGGTCGCTTCCTCGCAACGCTCTAGTTGTCCCGAGCCCAGCGGGTCGTAACCGGTGGCGTTGAACGCGCTTCGAATCATGAGCCGACCTGTCCCATCGGTGGGATTCTGTGCATGCAAATGCGCCTGAACTCCAGCGAAGAGCGTTCCCGTAAAAGGGCTCTCCCCGGTTTCCTCAATGCTGCGCCGGCGGTAGGCAATGAGGCTGTGCTCGCTGCTGCCGAAGTATTCGGTGCACGTCATGTCATTCGAAAGACCTAGGACCTGCTGGGCTAGTTCCAAGCTCAAAGCCTCACCGCCGGTGACAACATGACGTAGGCCTGAGAGCAACTGGAGCGGTATCTGCTGCATTAACAACCGCACGAGTGCAGGAACTGCGACCAGTCGGTTGCAACTAGTTGTCTGTAGCAGTGGCCGAACCTTATCGGCCCGCCAACGACCCGGTGCCACGAGGGTGCCACCCAGAGCGACCGATTCAACCATCGCGTAGAGGCCGAGGCCATGCGCTAGTGGCCCTGGAACAAGAGTTTTCGAATCCTTGCTGGCACCTAGAATGGCCGCGCTGTGGTTTATCGATTGTTCCCATGATCCACGGGTGCGAACAACGGCCTTAGGGCTGCCGGTGGATCCTGAAGTGAAGATGAGCAAAAGCTCGGATTCCGAGCCGCTTTGCGAGGCAAGGAGCGGGACCGCCTCAGCTCGTTCGGAGTTTGGGCGCACGGGCAGGGCCGTGTGGCCGACAGCGGCCATTGAAGCCTCGCCGAGCTGATCTGTGAGGACCTTCGGTGAACCGAATTGCGTGAGCGTGTTCCGGAGCTTTTCGGCAGGCCATGATGGGTCGAGAATCATGGCGCTCACTCCGGCGAGCAGGCAAGCATGGAATCCTATGGCCAATGCGACCGGATCCGAGCAGTAGAGTCCGATTCGACGTCCAATGCTCGGATCCGTCTGCAACAGTTGAGCCAAATCGTGGCTGGATGCATACAGCGTTGCATAATCGATTACCTGGGAGCTGCTGATTACCGCCGGGTGATCTGGGCGAGTGAGTGCGTGCTGATGCAGTTGGCTAGCGAGATTCATGGGTCTAGCGCATGAGTCCCCGGTAGCTGCGGTGAACCGTGACGGCCACTAGCGTGGCAACTACTGCCTTGATCAGATCCCCTGGGATGAATGCCAGAGAACCAAGCGCAGAGGTACCCAAGTCAAGGCCTGTCACTACAGAAGTCCAGGGAATTCCGAAGAGGTAGATGACACCTATTCCGCCGAGCATGGTGGAAAGCAGTCCGGTCGCGATGCGCATGCCCTGGCTTTTCTGGCGAAGTACCCAGTACTTGAACAGTGCTCCGATGACTAAGGAGCCGAAAATCCAGCCGAGCAGGTATCCGCCGGTTGGCCCGAGCAGAACCGCAAGTCCGCCACGTCCACCTGCTAGGAGCGGTAATCCTGCAAGTGCAAGGACAACCACAATCAGGCTTGACAGCATGCCTCTGATGGGCCCAAGCAGAGCACCTGCGAGCATGACGCCTAAGGTCTGCAAGGTGATAGGCACTGGAATAATGCCAATCACGATGGGGGGCACCAGTCCCATCGCGGCGATCATCGCAGCGAAAATTGCTACGTAGACGGTATTTCGGGTTTGAGAAGAAGTGGCAGTTGCCATGGGAGGGTCCTAACGAGTGATGCTGCGAGTGATGAGGGCGAAATTATTTGTGCTTGTCGGCCGAGTCGTACCCACGAGCTTCCAATGCTTCGGCGGTATCGTCGGCAATGCGTAACGAACGAATCACCAGCGGGACTGCAACAGCCAAAGGGTTATTGGCGAGCCCGCGAGCGTGTTGTGCCTCGCGGACTTCTAGATAGACGCGCTTGAGCTCTGGAATGAAACGAATGGCTAGAGATAGCCCCAATGAAATTTGGGCCGGGTTCGCCCCCACATAACGCAGGGGAGAGGCCACCTGCTGAAAAAGTTCCAGCATGGCGTCGAACGTTGTCGTCAGGCTGACTGCGTAGGCAAACATGCACATGGTGAGCAAGCGAAGGACGGACACCGAGGCGTTCTCCCAATTGGTCTGTATACCCAGCGAAATAAAGACAAAGCTGAGTATCAGTAACAAGGTCACCAGCGGCGTGCGTAATTGCCGGAATTTCACTTGCGCGCTGAGCAGTAGCAGAATGCTGCAAATGAGAAGCGCGAAAAGCACTTGCCAACTATTGATCAAGTACAACCCGATGCTTACTACCAAAAGCGCTCCAAACTTCAGCCCGGCAGGAAGTTTAGCCAGGTAGGAAGTGTTGTGTGCCGCGATCATACGTGGCTCCACTGGCGGTAATGGTCAATGGCCTCCGCGGGAGAGCCATCAAAAGCAATGGTTCCGTCGGTGACGACCAGAACGCGGTCGAAATCATCGAGCAGCTCCAAATCATGGGTGATTACGATCGCGCGCTGGGGTAGCTGCGCGATCTCACGTTGGAACCGCAAGCGATTGCGCAGATCGAGCATGGTCGTTGGCTCGTCGAATACGATGGTGCGCGGCTGCATCGCGATCACAGCGGCCAGCGCGACCATCTGTTGCTCGCCACCCGAAAGTGTATGACTTTCTCGGTCCGCCAGATGCTTGATGTTAAGTTCGTCTAGGGTTTGTTCGACCCTGACCTTACGGTCAGCCTTTGATAGTCCAAGGTTCTTCAGGCCGAAAGCAATGTCGTCCGCCACCAGTGGCATGATGATTTGGTTTGCAGGGTTTTGGAAGACAAATCCTACATCGCGACGAATCTGTTTTGCATGCTTGGCGGTATTCAATTCGCCTACTCGCACCGTGCCATCGGTGGGAATAACGAGAGCATTGAGCAAGCGGGACAGGGTGCTTTTCCCTGCGCCATTGGCACCAATGATTCCGATGCGGCGTTCGTTGAGCGCCAAATTGACATCAGCCAAGACCGTGCGGTCTTCGAAGACAACGGTGACATGCTCAAGTTGGATCTCTGGTAGTTCCACAATGCTCCATCGCGACGTACTTGTTCGCCCAGTAAATCACCAGTGGCGATTTGGTGGTAGGGCTGCGTTCTTCGTGGTTGATTGACCCACTGAGAAAAGAGCATACTTGATCACTGTTCAATTGTCTTGATCGGTGTTCAATAAATATTTATAAGCCAAGGAACTGTTCATAGATAAGCACTAGTGAGAGTCCGATCATAATAATTCCAGAACATGCGGTCACTATGCGCGCCGCCAGCGGACGGGAGCGTAACAAAAGGCGCGAGGCGAAGGCAATTGAGAAATAAACGAAGACCGACACCGTGAAGTGAGAGAGCCCCAGTATTCCGGTCTGTAGCGACAGTGGCCAGGGTGCGGAGCGGTCAATGAATTGGGGGATGAGCGCAAGGTAGAGAAGCAGAGCCTTCGGGTTAGTGCCGCTGGTGAGTAGACCTTTGAAAAACGAGCCGCGCCATTGGCCGCGAGGGTTCATCCGCGTAGGTGCCTCGGTAAGTACGGTGGTAGCGCCGAAGGTAGGTTCCGCGGGAACGCTTGAAGAACTCACCGCTGTCATTGACTCGGAAGATGAAGTCGCCGTCGCATTGTAGAATTTCGCCGATCTCCAACTTGCCAGCGTGACGATGCCAAGCCACAAGAGGTAAAGGGATCCGGCCATGGTGAGCCATAACAGGAGCTGCGGTGAACTGGCCACAAGCGCCGCCACACCGCAGACCAGCAGGGCGGTATGAAATAGGTACCCGGTGAGGAGTCCCCAAACTGCTGCACGATATCCCTTGGGTCCAATGGCCGAAGAAATGATGTACGCCCAATCGGCACCCGGCGTGCAGGCGAGCGTAACGGAGACAAGCAGAAATCCGGTTAGTTGAGCGATATCCAAGGTGTCTCCTCATGGTTCTTGCAGTACTGGTACAACACTTGAGAATATTTATCGAAAAGTGTTTGCCGATTTTGCGTTGTTTCGCTGAATTTGAGCATGATTTATCCGATTTGTCGCCGTGCAACGCAAATAATTTGCGTTGTATGCTGAAGATATGGATAAATTGGATCGCGCAATTATTGCCGAACTGCAGCTGGACGGCCGCATGAGTGCAACTGCTTTGGCGAATAAGGTGGGCCTCTCCGTTGCCCCATGCCACCGTCGAATTCGCGAACTCGAACGCACGGGGGTGATCGCCGGATATCAGGCTGTTGTTGCGCCTAAACTCGTAGGATTAGCCTTCGAAGCATTGGTGTTCGTGACGCTGAAAGACCGAGCTCAACTCAAGGACTTCGAAGCTGCTGTAGAAAAAGATGAACTAATCGTCGAAGCGCAGCGGTTATTTGGCGAACCGGATTTCCTGCTTCGTGTGTACGCCAAAGACCTGACGCATTATCAGCACTTGTACGATGACGTATTGGTTGAGCTGCCTGGCGTAGAAAAGCTAACCAGCACGATTGTGATGCGAAATATTAAAGAGCGGGCGATCCTGCCGGTCTAGCCATTGACTTCAACTGCGTTGCCCGCTTGGGCGGCGCGAGGCGTGATGAGTAGCGAGATCACCAGGACGCCCGCGATGAGCCATAGTGCCTGTGGCAATCCGGTGATATCCGCTACGAAACCGATAACTGGAGGACCGCTGAGCATCGCACCGTAACCGAAGGCGCTGATGACGCTCACGGCTCTTGGGCCAAGATGATCGCTACGCGAGGCGGCGATCGACATGCCCACGGGGAAGCCAAGAGCGCTCCCGAGGCCCCAAAGAGCCGCGCCAGCTCCAAGAGTTGCAATATTATCGCCCAGAATAAATAGCACGATCCCGATAAGACCGATCATTCCCATGAACATCAACGAGCACTTGGTGCCAATGCGGTCCACAATTGGTCCACCGGCGAACCGGCCAATAGTCATGGCACCGGTGAATAAGGTGAACATCAGAGCCCCGCTTGCGTGGTCCAAGCTATGGCCGTCAACCGAAGCCACTGCCAGCCAGTCGTTGGCAGCGCCCTCGGCGAAGCTCAGTCCAGCAACCATGAGCCCGAGTAAGAGCAGCAATCCCCGGTGCGACCGTGCTCCCGAGGCCTTCAGCTGGTTCTTTTCTCGAGGAAGGGAGTAGTTGTAATTCCAATCCCTGATTCCAGACTGAGCTATCAGTGCCAAAACAATAATCAGGACGGCAACAAAAATAAAATGCCATGCCGTGGAAATACCCAAGCTGAGGGTGGCTGTTGCAATTCCGGCGCCAAGCAAGGAACCAAGGCTGAAGAAACCGTGCAGGGAAGGCATGAGGCTCTTGCCGAGCTTTCGTTCCACCTTGGCTCCATTGACGTTCATGGTGATGTCAAGACATCCGAAAATGAGCCCATTGATGAAAAGTACGACGAATGCCAAGGATTCGCTGTGCAGGATTGACACAGACATTCCAAGACCGACCAGTATTAGCGCAAGAAATATCGGTAGCACCAAAAGCAAGTTCTTGGCCGAGACTCTACGGCTCAGCATCGGTGCAAGCGTGATCCCGACCAGTGTCCCGGCAGTCATGCAGAAGAGGAATGCGCCTAGCCGAGAGCCAGAAAAATCAAAGATCATGTCAATGATCGAAAGTCGGCCCGCCCAAGAAGCGAAGGATAAGCCTGCAATCAAGAAGATCAGGTTAACGCTGAAGCGTTCACCGAATTTCGGCGTTGCTTGAGCGGGGGCGATGAGCGCCATTTACCGGTTCCTCCTGATTTGTACAGCACCTTGAGTTTATCCCAGTTTTAAAAAAGTTGAAACTAAAATCTATCCGATCCCGAGTACTGCTAGCGCACTTTTAGGCGGCACTAATGAAACTCCAAGTATCGGTTACTTTTCGGTATGGTATTCAGACATTTGAAGTGCTCACAAGGTTGCTAAGCCTGAGGATTTCTTCCGCGCTGGAATGTGAAGGGAGCGGCCATGAAAGTGTCTGCGAACAAGACAGTTTGGGATTTCTGGCAGACGGAGCGAGGAGATTTCGAACCAAATTGCGGCGCGTCGGCGCGTGATGACTTTCGACCACGAGAACAATCACGGCGGGCCAGCGCATTGGTCATATGGACGACTGTTCCGCGTCGACTCATTGAGAGTGGGCTGTTGTAAATATTCTTGGTGGTAGCAAACCTCAATGTTGACGAGTTACCTGCACATGCTCCATTGGAGGCGTCATGAAGTGCTCACTTTCCTGGCGGGCTATTTCAGGCCGGAACCTTTGCCAGAGGAATGCTTCATTTCGTTTGCGCAGATCCGGCGAGGGCGCATTGGAAAGGCGCAAAAACAAAAACTATGGTCAAACTATGGTCAAAACCCATTAAAGACTCGATCTCGGTTCAAAAATAAAAACCGCCGTTTACCTGTTTGACCAAGTGAACGACGGTTTCTAATTGGTACCCCCGGCCGGATTCGAACCGGCGACCTAGAGATTAGAAGTAATCAGCTGTAGGAAATTCCGAAATCTGCGAGCGTCGGTAACTGTCGTCTTACCGCATGATTCCGGGGTTTTCTCATTTTCGTTTTCGGCGTTCGTCTGGGGGAGTCTGGCAAAAGTGCCACAAGAAATGCCACAAGATGGGAAGGGTGTGTTGCCGAAATGAGGAAAGCACTCGGCCCTCACGTTGGTCACAAATCCATTTGGGGCACAATCGATCTATATAGTCATCTCCTAGAAGTCGAGCTTGCTAGCGGAGCGTCAATCGCCGACGAGGCTTTGGAAGAGAGGATGCGGCATGTCGTTATTCAGCAAATTCTTTGGTTCAAAGGTCAAAGAAAAAACAACGCCTGCTGAGTACAGCACTCCCGAAGAACGACGAGCAAGTCGTATAGCGGAGCGCCAGGCGCAGGTTGAATCTTTTCATGAGCGTGATAAAAAGCAGTACCCACAGAAGGCCAAGGCGGCCACGGTCAGGGGGAAGAGCTATATCTTTTGGGTTCCGAAAATTGAGGAGCTTAAGAGGAATGGTGACCTTGAAGAGGCACTGGATCTAACGCTTGAATGCTGTAAAGCGGCCGAACGAGCTAGAGAAGGTCGTGAACCTGCGCCTGCGTACACGAACCATGCAGCAATAATATGTCGCAAATTGGGATACCTAGTAGACGAAAAAAGGGCATTGGAACGATGGCTCAGCTTTGGTGTTCCTTCGGAGCGCTTCACTAGCCGTCTCGAAAAAGTTGATTCTCTTATTGAGAAGAAGGTAACTTCAGGAACGAGCTTGGATGATATGACACGTCCTCCAAAGACCATCCAGGGGAAATTGAAATAGTCGCCTGTCGCCCTACTTGTAGCACCACAACGCAGAAAATCGCCCCACCCTCGTAGGAGGATGGGGCGATTCTGTTTCTACTTCGGTGGGTCTACGTTTGCTCGTGCCAGCGCGGCTGCGACCAAGCCGACCACGCCACCGAGAATACCCACGATGCTGACCGTGAGTGTGATGAAGCTCTGCACATCATCGAGAGTGATGATCCGCAGAGTAACTAACGTGGCCACGATGAGGGCCGCGACCACGATGGCCACGGTGTAGAGCTTCTTTCGGGTTGCCGGGTCACTGAGCCCGGTGCCTTGTGCTTCGTACTTTCCCATGATGTTTCTCCTGTTCTCCTTATGCTCGTCGGTTGACTTCGGCGCGGACCTCCGCGTACTTCGCCGCGCTGATCCCGAGGGAGCGCTGCCGGTTCGCGTGGCCGTTGCCGTGTTTGCCCGCGATGACCTCTGTGGCCATCTGCGAGATGCTCTTTCCCTTCGGCTTCGCCGGGGCCTTCACGCCGGCCCGGCGGTTGATCTCGGCCCGCACCTTCGCGTACGTGTCCGAATCAACGCCGAGGCTGCGCTGGCGCTTCGCGTGCCCGTTGCCGTGCTTGCCAGCGATGACCTCGTTGGCCATGGTCGCCACACTCTTGCCCTTCGGCGCTGGCGGCTTCGGGGCGGCTGGGGCCTTGACGCCCGCGCGCTTGTTGACCTCGGCGCGGATCTTCGCGTAGGTCGCGTCGTCTACGCCGAGGGAGCGCTGACGGTTCGCATGCCCGTTGCCGTGCTTCCCAGCCCGCACCTCGGATGCGAGCTGCTGGATGCTCTTGCCGGCCGAGGACTTCTGCTCTTCGACCTTCTCAGGTTTCGGCTTCGCCACCGGCACCACGTCGCCCGACTTCGCGAGCTTGTTGATGGCGGGGATCTGCGCGTAGGCGTTCTTGCCCGGGCAGGCGGTCGACTTGGTGTCGCGGTGCCCGCCGTCGAGCTTCGGCTCAGTCCACCAGCCCTCGTCGATGCCCTCGTTCAGCAGCCATGCGAGCGAGGCGATCTGCTCGGCGGTGATCTGGTTGGCCTCGTAGTTGCCGGCTAGGCAGATGCCGGCGCTGATCGAGTTGCGGCCGGCGGTGTGCGCGCCGACGCGGCCGACGCTGTGGCCCTCGTAGATGCGGCCGGACGGGAAGATCACGAACGTGTAGCTGATGCCGCCCTTGAATCGGGACTGCCCAATGTCGTCCAGCTTGCGCATTTCGGCGTACTCCTGGGCGAGGGCCGCGGCCTTCGCCAGGTGCGCGGTCACGGAGTGGTGCAGCCACTTGTCGAGGCGGCCGACCTTGCGGTTGTAGAAGCCGTCGGCGTGCTCGGCTCCCCAGGTCTCGCGGGAAATGATTGAAGGCATGATGCGTTCCTTTCGGTTTCGGGCATAGAAAAACCCAGACACCGGATGTGCCTGGGTAAAAGAAAAAGGACCAGCAGTTGCTAGTCCTTGGTTATGAGAGTCAACTATCCCGGCAGATAGGTGGGTTAGGCAGCCGGAACGACTTCCGCGATCTTAAGATCATCCAGCGTCAGCCCAGTGGTCGCCCCTTCGGATTCGATGCGCGTCATAATTGACCCAACAACGTCCGGTACTGTCGCGGAAACCTTGACGACGTCATTGATCCTTAACTCGTGGACGCTTCCGTTAGATCGGACGGCTAGGACGTCTCCGTTGGCCACAGCTTGACTCAAGCCGTGCTGCACTTCTCCCGCCCCGGTATTCGTCAGGAGGACAGCAGTTCCATCAACCTTGATCTTGACTCGGGTGTTCATTGAGGACGATGCGCGGCGCGAGTATAGGTACCACGCTGCGCTTGTGGTCTTGGTGGTGACCTTGACTGATGCCTGGATGTTCTGCTTTGTGGTCGCGTAGTCGAGCATGCCGAACGATTTGACCAGCAGGGTTCCCCCTGATGTTTCGTAGGCGGTCGCGTGGGATGCAGTGGGAGTTATTGGCGAGCCGCCAAAGGCCACGTCCGATGCTCGGGTGCCAGCGTTGGAGGCATCCCCAGTGAAGCTGTCGGATGTGATCATGGCGAGTGTCGGCTCGGCTGGCGGCTCGGGCTCATCTGGTACGACCGCGACGGCGGGGGCTGTCGCGGTCGGAAGCCCAAGTCGATCCCACAATAGTTCGGTGAGGAATAAGTGCCCCCTGTCTGTCAGGTGAATCTCGTCGGTGTCCATCACGTCGAACGGGTCAGGCAGCGGTACGCCTAGCCGTTCAAATTCCGGTGCTACGTCGATATGTACTACTCGACCGGGAAAGGTGAAGGCCAGTTCTCGCAGTACGTCGCGGTAATCCGTGAATGGGTGAAGCTTCTCCACCCATGTGCGCCGCGAGTGCTGATGCACTAGAACATGCACGCAGGGGGTAGTGAGTCTCGCGTCGATCTGATCCATCCACGACACGAGGTTGGCTCGGTAGGTTGTTACGGCAATATCGCTGTTCCAGTCGTTGGAGCCAACCATGTGCATGACCATGTGTGGCTTGAGGTTGCCGATGATGTTGATGAATCCTGGGGAAAGGTAATCGCCACTGTTGGCACCTCCACCCGCGAGGTTTACGACCTGCACACCCGGCGCGCTGGACGGCGCGAACCCTCCCGCTGTAGTCCCAACGGGAATCTCCGAGCCTGCCGAGGACGGGTACACCTTTTGGAGCTTGGTCGCGAGCATATGGACGTACCCCTTGGCATCCACGGCGTTGTATCCTGCGGTGGTCGATGACCCAAGGAATACGAGTCGTGCCGTTGCTGTGTTGCGGTTGGCCAGCGCATCGTAGAGCCGAGTCAGGCCGCCACCTGACCGGAAGAGTATTGCCATAGTGTCGGACAGTGAGCCGGCAGCCCCTCCCCCTGATTCCGCGATTTTGTCATCAATCGCGGCGGATAGTGCACTTTCGGCAGCGCCGCCGGGGAGGATCGCCTGCTCTACTGCTTCGCCAGTGATCGTCTTAGCAGTTTCGGATGCTTCGACTGAAATGTCGCGTGCAGCCTCCGCGGCAGTACGGGCTTCGCCAGAGGCTGTCGCGGACTGTGCAGCACCAACCCGCGACGCCTCCGCATCAGCAGCAGTAGCCTTAGCGGCTTCAAGCTCAGCCCACCACACAGGATCAGGCTCAGCCACAGGGTCAAGGGTCTCCTTATCGACGCGCACTAATTCTGGTTCATCAACAGGCAAGAACTCGCCCGGATTATCAGGGTCAGGCACCGGCTCAGGAACGATGACATACGCGTACTCGGCAGTCACCCCGAAACTATGCGAATAAACCTCCCACACCCAACCCGTACCAGTCGGGGCAAGATCAACATCAGCCCGCCCCAAACCTTTCGGCACCTGAACCGAAAAACCAATCGGCAAAATGACCTCATCCGGATCACCCACCACCACACGCTCTCGCGTCGGAGTAAACCGGAGAGTCCCACTAGCAGGAACACGAGTACCATCCGCTGTGGGGCGCGTCCGGAAAAATCTAATTTGAGTCACAGCGCAGTCCTTTCGAGGGCATAAGAAAAGCCCTCACCGGGTTGGTCAAGGGCTTGATATTTAGATTGGGTTACTCGGCAGGTGGCTTCGTGGAGTACTGAGAATGCAAGTCCGTCAGCATCGGAGTCCAGTTCTCGGTCTGTTTCGTGTGCTCGGAGAACTCCTGCCGAAGTGCTTGAGTCTCACGCCGCCCCGCACGGTCTTCCGCGTGGAGCATGCCGATGTCCTTGCGAGTCTCGTAGTGGTCCTCGCGTAGACCACGCACGTCACGACCGAGCTCTTTCAGCAGGCCCATCGTCGCCTTGTGCCGTTCGTCCCCTTCTTCGCGGAGGTTGGTGTCATGGCTGTTCTTCACCTGCTCACGTGCTTCCTTCGCGTCCTTGCCGATCACGATCAGCTTCTTTCGAAGCGGGAGCCCGACTGTAATAAGTGCTGCCAGGACGATACCGAGGGTGGTTATGGTTTGGACGATGACAGCTTCAGTTAGCCATCCGGGCATGGCAGCTCCTATAAAAGTTGAGTGATGATTGGACACCCTTGCGGAGGGCATAAAAAATGCGCCCTCCGCACAGGCGCTAGTTATTCGTTGACGAGGTCAGGCGGCCACAGTGGACAGCACGCCGGTGTCTGACACTAGAATTTCCCAGAGCGCACCGTTTGGCGACGCGGTCACGAAGTGGCCGTTGCGCTTGATCTTGGCGACTACAACACCGTTGAGTTTGAATTCCAGGATGTCCCCGGTTCCCCACACCTGATTGAACGATGGGGTTTTGCGGGTGTCGTTCATGAATTCAAGCTCGTTCGTGAGCCGGAACCAGCGCGAGTAGTTCCCTGCGTCGTCCCAAGGGCCGAGCATGAAGAAATCGCCGTCACCCTTGAAATCCGGAGTAATTGAACTGTTCTGGGTGTTGTTGATCTGTATCGACGGCTGGGATCTGCAGTTGTCGATGATCATCGCCGAACGTGCGTTGGAGTATTGGTGCAGCACCCATGCGGTGGTTGCTCCCGGCCAGTTCTGGGTGTTGATCGCATACCCTTGACCGTGGTGATCCTGGTCGATGAACGTCACGGACGAACCAGGTGTGTCCTCCTGCAACCACGGCAAACCTGTAGGTGGCTGTAACGGGGTATATCCGTCCACTACACCGGCTTGGCTCCAAACACCCCACACGCCTGAAGTGTTCTTCGTTTGAGTGAAGACGCCCTTGCTGTTCGTGTACTGGCGGTTATTGCCCGACTGGAGCAGGAAACCTTGCAGGTTTCCCGGGAAGCCGAGGGACTGGGCGACACCGTTGTTTGGTGCTTCCCACCAGCCGTCCTCGAGTACGTCCATGTTCTGCTGCGCGATCAGGACACCAATGGTGACACCGTCGCCCCCGCCACCACCCGTTTTAGGCTCCCAGCCCTGCCAACCGTTCGTGGTGCGTCGATTGATCCACTCGCGGTTTGGTTGTGCCCACTCGGTGAACTCAGCCAAACCGTAACCGGCGGGGTGCGTGCCCTTGCGGAAGTCACCGGTTACTACTGGCAAATTCCACACTGACTGCAACTGCGACTGATCGTTGAAGTACCAGCCGTCAGGCAGGTCATCCCACACCATCGTGCCGTGCGTGGCCGTGCGCAACCGGATCGGGCCGAGTGATTTCGGGGCCCATTCCTGCCAGCCGGACGAGGTGCGCCGGCTGACCTGTGTCGTGCCAACAGCACCCCACGTGGTGAACTCGCGAATACCGAGAGCGCCAGACTTTGCTGTTTCAAGGAAGCCAACACTACTGACTGGTAAATTCAGGGCATCAGCAACAGCTGTGGACGGGACCAGCCACATGCCGTTAGCGATCGTGTCAAGGTTGCTCGTGGTCGTCAGAGTACCTTTGAACCAGTCCGGACCCTGTGGCCCCGGTAGGCCTCGGGGACCTCTATTGTTTCCACCTACAATTCCGTGAAGCATTTAGGCTTCCCACCAATCTGTAATAATGTCCCCGATAATGAAATTGGGGTGCGGCCCTGTTTCTCGGTCTGGGTCGTCCGGATCTAAGTAGTTCCAGATCGTTGCGCCTGATGGTGGCGGGTCCAAGCCGAACCACCAGACCATTGGGTTAGCACTACCGCCCCCGCCTGAAGTCCGATCGATAAGGTCTCCAAGGTTGTGCGGACCACCACTGGGCACCTTGATTCGTAGTGTGCGGTCACGGAGCGTGCCAGCCGGGGTGTTCCAGACCAGTTCCACGTCGTACCAAGAATCGAAGTGGAATCCGGAGGTTGCGGTGAGGTTCACCTGGAATGCGCCCGAAGACTCCGGGACCACCGGATATTCGGTTGTCGGGTACACGTTGCCTTTGCCGCTGCCAGCGGCGGTGACGTTCGTTACCGGTTCCAGATGGAAGATGACGTTCGGAACGGCATTTGGCATGGGTAGGCTTCGCAGGTCGAAAACGTTCCCGGTAACTATTGGCATTCCGCCTCCTTAACTGGAAAACCCACCGGCTATGCGGTGGGTTGTTGAGTCATAATATTTTGGTTGAGCAGTCGGAGGTATCTTCCACGCGGCAATGTCTACTGGTTGATATTGGCAAGAGTCTTCCGCTTCCCATTTTTTGAGGTCCTCCGGATATTGGGTATTGGCATACTTCTTACAAGCGTCCTCATATCCTTCTGCTTGGACACGAGCGAGGTGCCTCAGTCCGTTCAATCCGCCTAGGGTGGGTGTGCAACTGTTCATGATTATTTGAACGCCGAAGGTTTCCATGTCAGTCTCCCAAGTTTGCGTATTTGATTTGTCCGTTTAGTTGGGCCTGCGTGACTTGCGCGGACGATAACGCCCGGCTTAGTTCGTCAATCATTGAATCAGCAATGAATACTTGCCGTCGAAGCTCCACGTTTTCCGCTTCGAGCTTTTCGACCTCTGTAAGACCGTCTGTTACGGGGTCTTGATCACTTGTCTCTGCCATTTGTCGGCTCCTTAGATTAATGTGGTGGGTATGCGCCCAAAACTTATTGCCCTACTTGCTGCATCCGCTATCGCCCTTGTTGGGTGCGCGTCCGCTGAACCGAGCGTCGATCCCACCGCGACAGTTGCCGTCGATACGGCAAAAGAGGCTCTCGAAGGTGCCGAACCCGGAACCGTTTACGACCCGGTGACGAAACAGACTATGAGCATGGACGAATATGCTGCACTCCCGGCGCAAACTCCGGAAGTTGACGAGGCCGGTATCGTGGAGGAGCGGTTCGCAGACTTTGCCGAGGACCGAGCTGACGCGCATGGAGTCAAGAAGCCAGACCGGAAGAAAGCTATTGACGCGTTGCATGCGTTTTGCGATGACGGAAAGCCGTTCAAGATCTCAACTTCAAAAGTACTAAACGACAATCTTGAAATTGGCGCCGATCAATCGACATGCCAAGCTATCGGTTAAGTGATGTGGAAGAACAAGCCGTTTGCCGGGTTGAAATAAACGTTCGACTGCACGCCCTGTATGCTCGGCAGCCCACTGATACGTAGTCGCTGATTGGTTATCTCGCTGGCCGTTCCAATGAAAAGCTGTGGCACACGTGCCGCGTTGATCACTTCCAGTTCGCCTCGCACCCAAGTTTTAGTGGCGGTTAGATCGATTGCACCCGTACTGGCAACTACGCGTGAGCTGTTCCCATACACGAGTTCCGCACGAGAGCTATTCAGGTTGACCGAGGAAGTGGCTGATCCCGAAAGGCCGATATCGTCTGCGCCGTTGGAGAAAAGCCAACCGCCCGGCGCTTGAATGAGTCTTGGTGATTCTGGGTCGATGATGAAGCTGCCGAACGTTGCTTTGCCGGTCGGTTCAATCTTCGTAACACCGGACTTGAACAACCCGCCTTCTATGATCTCGAAGTCGGCTGCTACTGTCGTTATGCCTTGGATGTCTAGCGTCCCGGAGATAGTCGTTGGCCCGTCAACGGCGAGCAAACCCGTGATTGTGGTGTCTCCGCCGATGTCCAGGATGCCGTCCAACGTGGTTGGCCCGGTAACGTTCAGCTCGCCAGTGATATTGGTGTTGCCACCAATAGTCGTCGTGCCAGTGATGTTCAACGGGCCAGTGATACCCGTCGAACCGGACAGGTTGATCTGCCCCGACGCATTCAAAATTCCCGTCACCGAGAGCGTTCCGCCGACCGTCGCCGTTCCAGTCACAGCCAGCGTGCCAGCGATCGACACGTGCGAACCGTTCAGCCAACGCGTCGTCCCACGCTCCACCGCTGCACTCGATAAAGGGGTTTGCGTGCCATATGAAGACACTTGACGCTTGTTGTCCTTCGTCTTGGCTCGCGTCTGGTCGATCCGCTTCACAATGCCGCCCCCTTAGATGACCTCAAAGTGAATCCAATCGGATGTGATCTCGCCGGAGAATTTCAGGATCATGTTGTCCTTCCACCCGGAACTGATGTAGGGGTCATCGCTCACGTACCATCGGACACTTGTGCCTGGTTGCAGATCCCAGAGCGTCTTAATGACTGGGCCGCGTTGGGAAATATCGAATCCGTACTGTGCCAGCAGTCCTGCCCGTGCTGCGACCTCACCCTGGGCGAACGCAGATAACTGTGTGCCGTCCTTCAAGTTTTTGGCTTGTTCGGCGCGCTCTATCGCGAATGCGCCTGACCCGCCGGCTGATCGGATGATCATGTCCACTCCTGAACCTTCGCCGACACCAACGACTTGCGTTGCAAGCTCGCGTGCCGTCGTTTTCACGGTGAGGTTACGCCCGTACGATTTGGCGGCCGAGAAGTTCACTTCGATCTGATTGTTGTCGGGATTCATGAACCCGGTTCGGAGGGTGAACTCTAGACCGTCGCGTGCAGCGTTCCAGCGTGGCCGGAAGTCAACGTCTGGTCCGTCAGCAAGATCCATGATCTCTTTGATCGCACCGACTACGGTGTCTGCGTTATATCCGTAGTAGGTGCGTGAGCGTCCGCCAGCGTAGTCGTCCTCATACACCATCGGGATGGTCCGTCCGGCTCCGGTTGTCCCGAGCTGGACAAGACGCTTGACGATGGTGTCGTACTCCATGCCGGAGTATGTGGTCTTCCACGAGGGCATGACCTCGGTGCGGATAGGCGCGATCAGACGTAGTTCGATTAGGGACCATATGTCGTCGTAGTTGAGCGTGAGTGTCTTTGTGTCTCGGTTGTAAGTTGATTCCCAAATGATTCCCGCGTAGATCACTACGTCGTCAGACTCTACGACGAGGCACCGTTCAGCTGGGGCGAGCTTGGTGATTGTCGATGCGACTTTCGTATCTGCAAGGTTGAATGAGGCTGACCCGCTGCCGCCTTCATTCATGGCGCGCGTCCAGCTGCACGACTTAGGGTCTACGACTGTTTTGTCTTGCCAAGTGGTTGTGGAGACTGTGTAGACCTTGTAGCTCACGGATGCCTCCTTTAGATATACGTGTCGTGGTAGGCGACGCTGATCGCCGCTGACCCGCTAACCGGTGTGACGCTCATGTTCTGCGCCAAGCCCGGATTGATCTGCGCGAAATTCACCGCGCCGAAACCACCAGCAACCACCGCACCATTGATCCGGAGAATGCCGGTACGGAAGTCAATCTCATGAGTATGGTTGTTCGCATTGATGTACCGGGTCACTGTCACCGAACGCCCATTCAGCGTTAGTGTGTAACCGGCCGCGGAACCCGTCACCGTGACCACAGGCCACGCAGGAACCGTGCCCCGCTGGAACAAAGAAGCCGGAGACGTGTCCGAACCGCCTACCGCATGCACCTTCCCGTACTTGAAAGGGTCAATGAATCTGAGTTCCATTTGGAATGGGAGGTGCCGACCCTTGAGTTCCCCGGGGACGATCCGCCCACGTCGCGCTTCCGCCCAGCGAGTCATCCCGAATTGTTCTACCTGCATCCGTGCCGGCGTGCGGAGTAGCGCAGAAAGTTTCTCTCTCGCGTCGAATGCATACTCCGCGGACTTTGCCGCCAGTCTGCCATTCAGGGTGACGAGGCGGGGACCATAGAACACTTCTGCGTCGTAGTCCCCGTCCGCCAGCGGGCGCGGCTCCGACGTGGTTTTCTCTGCCGGAGACGAGCCCCACCCCTCCATCCCAAGGACGCGCCACGACCCGAAGCGATCCAGCCCGTGGAGTGTCTGCCCGCCAAGGGTGACTGATTTACTCATGCGCCCTCCTTAGAGCAGAACATCGGCGCCCTGTGCGCGTAAGGATTCGTTGGCGCGGGATTTGAAGATCTGCCATGTTGCTTCTGGATCTTCTTGCCCCTCGATCGTCAAGTTACCGATGTGGATTCCACCCGATGTTGCATTGGAGGATGATCCAGCGTCACGAGCCGTGGACCCGCTGAAGGCATAGTTGCCACCTCCCTGCAGCTCTGGGTCGATGCCGTTCTGGATCATCCAGGACACATCAGACAGTTGCGAGCCGAGGGCCGGCATGGAATCCTTCAGGCCAGTGTTCAGGCCGTCCATAATCCACCCGCCAGCCGGAACCAGCAGGCCGAGGTCGTACCTCTTCGGTCCCTTGTGGTCTGCGATCCATGAGCCGATGCCTCCGACAAAGTCCTTGACCGCGTTGAATCCCTCGGTCAAGCCATTCAAGAAGCCATCTAGGATCTGCTTGCCAGCATCGAGCAGCAGGTTTCCGAGGTTGCCAAGCGCACCGAGGATACGATCTGGAAGGCCCGTGAACCACTCGATGACCGCGTTGATTCCATCGGATACGCCGGTCTTGATGTTCTCCCACGCGCCAGTGATGAAGCTGACGATGTTCGCCCAGGCCTGCGAGGTGAAGGTGCTGACCTTTTCCCAGTTGAGAATGACCAGCGCAACCAAACCGATGATGGCGCCGATGATCCAGCCGATAGGCCCGAGGGCAATGAACCATGCGGCGGCCATACGGACGGCTTGCGCCATCGCTTGAGCGCCCATGAGTATCCATGCCCCGACGACGAGCGCTGCTTGGATGCCCATGGTGATGGCTCCCGCTACTGCGGGGATACCCACACCGACAACCCATGCAGCGGCCATACGTAATGCTTGAACGCCGGACTGCACTGCCATAATCACCCATTGGGCGACGTAGCGCGCGGCCGTGACGACCATGGACGCTACACCGCGAGCAGCTGCAGCGATCATCTGTGCAGTCCACACTGCGGCGATCTTCACCCCGTTGACAGCTGCCCCCACGGACATGACAACCCACTGTGCAACGTACTTCACGGCCATTGCGACCATTTGAGCGGACACCGCGATGAAACGGCCGACCATGACGTATGACTGGGCAACCCAAACAGCGGCGTGCTTGATTGCAGCGCCCGACATCGTGGCGAAAGCTACGACGTGAGCGGTGGCCGTAAGGCCTGCCTGGATAGCAAGGCGCACGAACACTGGGAGTAGCAGGAGTGTGATCACGCCTGCCCACGTGCCAATGGTTTCTTGATTCTCAACGAACCAATCGCCGAAGTCACTCAGGGCCGGCAGAGCTGTGTCAGTGATCCACGCGCCAATATCGGTGATTGCAGGCCCCACTGTGTTCGTGAGGTAGTTCGCCATGTTGGAGACGGCAGGCATGATGCCGACGTTGACCACGTCGATCAGCGCGGTTTCAGCCTGTCGCTTGAAGGAACTGAACCCGGCTTTTGCGCTGCCGGACAAGTCCTTCATTGCCTTGTCCGAAGAACCTGCGACACCTTCCAGCCCTCCGCCGGCATCAGCCAAGGTGCCGAGGAACTTAGGAATCTCGGTAACACTCAGATCTTCGAGCGGTGTTCCGAACAGAGCAATGGCTGCGGCCGACTGATCTGCTGGATCCTTGATTCCCTGGACACCCTTGATGATCTTCTGGAAAGCTTCGCCAGCCTGATCTCCACCAGCAAGTAGATCGTTGGTCATATCCTTTTGAGACAGGCCGATAGCTTCGTATGCTCCGCCGGAAGCTTTGGACATGTCCGTAGCACGGATGCCGAATTCCTTGAGCGCGTCACCGGTCTTGTCGATGCCGTACATGCCCTGCTCGGAGGACTTGACGAGCATCCCCATGGCTTTCTCACCGCTGATGCCAAGGTTCGAGAAGAACGGTCCGTACTCGTCGGTAGCATCGAGAATATCTTCGCGGACATTCTCAGGTACCGACTGCATGGCCTTGGTGAGCAGGTCTGCCGCCTGAGTACCATCCTTGGCCATGCCAGTGGTGATCATCTGCCCAGCAACCTGCGCGGCACGGGCAACGTCTACATCCATGGTCGATGCAAGAGTCATCATGCGCGCGGTCATGTCTTCAACGTCGGCTTGAGACGCGTCCTTCATGCCCTTGATGGAGGACATGACAGCGGATACGCCGGTGCGTACGTCGTCCATGGACTCGCCGAAGTTCTTCGCGTAGAGCGCGCCGGTAGCTTTGCCGAAGACCCCGGCTTGTTGTTCGTTCAAGCCTAGTGAGGCTTTGAACTTCTTGTTAGCAACTTCGATGTCCATGTTGTCGGCAATGCCCTTGCCGAGTGCAGCACCGATAGTCGCTGCGGCGGCAAGGGCGATTGCTGCACCGGCAACCCCGAAGCCCTTGAGGTTGCCCTGGGCGTTGGCGAGACCCTTGTCGAAGTTGGAGGAATCCAAGCCGATGGTGCCGAATAGCTCACCAAGATTCAATGCCACAGATAGCCTCCTATGAAGTTATTTCTTGCGGGGTGCAGCTATCGGGTTCAGAGCCATGCCGAGGCGCGTGGAATGCACTACGCGCCCGTCCGGTGTGTAGCCGTGCGGGCGCGTTATCAAGCCTTGGATGCGGACTGTGAGCCAGTGCCAGGAGCGCTCATTGAGGATTCCTGAGCCGAGGTCTATTCCTTGGTCTTGGAAGTCTGCTTCGATGCGGTTCCAGTGTTTGAGGATGTCTGACCATTTGTGGCCTTTGCCCGGGGCTTTGCCTTGGGGGTAGTCGTACCATTCGCTGAGACCTGTGGCTTCGTCGTATTGGCCGCGGCCGTACGGGTCCGGGTCGCCGTTCGGCGCTGCTCCCTGTTGGGAGCCGGGGATTTTCCCCCAGCATCGAAGAATCCCTTTGCCATTTCAAAGCCTTGAGTGGTCCAGATGAACGCGGTGGATCCGATGGCTTTCAGCGCGGTGGCGGTGGCTCCGTCGTCCAAGAGTTCCTGATATGTGTCGCCAAGGATTTCCTGGTAGAAGTCGAGTTCTTCCTCGTCGGATACGAGCTCAATGCTTGCGGGGTCAAGTTTTCCGGACTCTGCGGCCTTCACCCCGACGGCGAGTAGCTTTTGGAAGCGTAGCCCAGTTCGTGCACTTACTGGTTGGATCTGGTATTTCTTTCCCCGGTATGGGACTTGCAGGATCGGGTCGAGGAAGTCGCCCAGTTCGGTGAGTGTTGGCTTGGTGGCCATGGTGTTCTCCTACGTCGGGTTGGTCGAGGTTATGCTCGTGTGCGCCGCCACCTCGACAGGACGGCACACACGAGGGTTTTTGGTGGGTTACGCGGTGATTGGGATCAGTGCGCCGCGGCCGGTGAGGGTCAGTTCAGCGGTGGTGAGGTCGGTCTTCGGGCCGCCAGCGTCCACGAGCTGCACGTCTGCAATGCCTTCGTCGCCGGTCTTCGGGGTCGATCCGCGCTGGGAGAATCGGACGTGAACGAAACCGCCTTCGAGGACTTCGCGGGAAGCGGCTTTGAGGATCGCTTGCCCCGGGTCAGCTGGGAGTGTTGCTCGCGGGGTTTTCACGGTGGCTTCGGCGGTCCAGCTGATGCCGGTTGCGACCTGCGAACCCCAGTGAGTTCCGTCGAATTCGCCGTCGTCCTCGTAGTTTTTCTCGGGCTGTGGCGGGGTGAGTTCCATGATCCCGTTGACGGGGGTCCATGTGGTTGGGGTTAGGCCGTCGGTGTATTCGGCTACTTCGAGCAGCCAGTCGCCGAGGACGCCAGGGGTGATCGTCATGTTGGTTCTCCTTTTGGTTAGTCCCGGCGGTTGGTGCCGGTGCGTGTTACTTGCAGGTAGTAGTTTTCGGATGCGTGCTGACGGTTGTTGTCATCCGGTGGCAGGTTTGCCCCGGATTGTCGCCATGCCCGGACCAGCGGGATGCCTCCAAGGTCGACGGCTTGGAGGTCGTGGAGTGCGTCGAAGGCTCTGTCGGCAATGTCTTTGACGGTGGCGCGATTGTTGCGTGCCCCGCGGATGCGCAACTGCATTCCGATGACGCTGTCTGTGCTGCCGGAATCGGTGACGGGGTACAGGGTCATGGCGATCGCTTTATCGGGACCTTTCGGTGTGCCTTCGGAACCGATTGGAAGCTGGTCGATAGTGATTGCCACATCGTCGACCCCGTACACATTCGTGGGAGACCACATGCCCACGTTGCCAGCATGGAGGTGCGCTGCGATGCCGGTGAGCAGATCAATTTGGAAACCCATCACAGCTCCTTCTTGATTGCTTTCGCGATGATCTCGCGGACCGCGTCCGTTTCAGCGTTCATCGCGTTCTCAAGGTATTTGGCCGTGCGCCCGTTGTCGTGGTTCAGCGTCATGTCCTCGTGCTGGACCACGGCGTACGGGGTGTCGTAACTGACCACGGCTTGCAGGTTGCGTTCGTCCAGGCTGGTTGCGCCGGAGCGTTCCAGTGTCGCTTCCTCGTGAGGGACATCCTTGTTTGATTCGCCGAGCACATGTTCGGCCGCCAAGCCGAGGCCGCGCGCGGCGGCGCCACCGATGATGTCTTTGATTCGTGGGTTGATGTCCACTTGCCATTTCTTGCCCCGCGCCATCAGGTGAGGTTCACTTCCACGTGTGCGGGGAAGCCGAGGAATCCTTTGTTGGCAACCCCGGCTTTGATGACGTTCGCTGTACGGGAAGGCAAGACGACCTCGGATCCGGGAGTGAAGATGCTGGAGTACTCGGGCGGCCCTGTCAGTGTGGTCTCCGAGATGACCTCGGCACCTTGCCCATCACGAACGAGCGTGCGAGTTTCGTCCAGGAAGCAACGGACGTTCTCGTGTGTTGCCCACTCGTCGCCCCAGGCACCGGAGCCGAGGAACGTTCGGACGGTAACGAGGCTGTCGTAGAAGTCTTCTAACTCGTCGGCGGCGCTCACCTGGTCACCACCGGGCTGATCAGTCCAGCGTTGCGGAGGATAGCGAACGCTGCATGAGACAAGGTGGTCAGAGCATCCACGCGCGCCTGCTTGCTCCGGGCAGCGTCGGCAGCATCGTAAGACACCGACGCGCCCTTGATGCTTTTGGATGAAGCGACCTTCACAGACAGTTCATCCAAACCGCCAGCGGACGGATCGAGACTGTTAGCCACCCAGTAAGCTACCTGCGCGCAAGTAGCATCCCGAAACGCATCGCCGTCAGCAGTACGCCGTGGCAATCCGTCGTTGTCGACCGGATACACGGCCATCATGGTCGCTTCCTCCACAAGTGCTGAAGCCGAGCGGAGAAGGGGCACCACGTTATCCGGCGGTGCTTGGCCCGTCCATTCCTGAACGTCAGCAGCTGTTGCATAGATTCGCATGATGCCCCTCCTTTGGGTTATTCGGCTGGTGTCTGCTCTTCGGTCTTGGCTGGTACGCCTTCCCAAGACTCGATCAAGCTGGAACGGTTCTTCCCAGCCTTCTCCGCCTCCACAACACGGGTGAACTCTGCGTCTCGCGCTTCAGGGTCGGAATCATCCAGCCCTTCCACGTAAGCGCGGACTTCTCCGACATTGTGCTTCGACGGATCGAACGGGCCCGAAGGCTCAACTTCGACGGTGTACCCGGCGCCCTTGCAGTAGTTGATCACTGCCTGGTTGTCGGTTTCGGCAGTGCCGTTAGCGAACTGAACGCCACCGACAATGCCATTGAATTCAGCCACGGGGGCCTTGATGCTCGCCATGGTTATACCTCCGGCTCTACAGGTGTGTCAGCAGTTGGCTGAGAAGCGATCAGGCTTGCCAGCTCGTCTGCTTCTTGCGGATCTGGTGCAGCACCAACAGGCCCGGTGGCGATGGTGCGTACGCTCTCGTCGCCGTGCAGGCCGGGAGAGATGACGTTGGGGCCGTGCGGGTTGCCAAGCTCACCCGGGGCACCAGCGTTCGTTGGTGCGAGGAAGTCCGACGCTGAAGGGGTCACCGCTGCATCACGCAACGGCGACCCGATCAGAGTTGGCTCCACGTAGTTACGCGGATCAGCACCCATGGTTAGGCTCCTAGGCTGATGCCGCGGAACACGCCGGCGGCCTTGGTCTTCTTCAACGCCACACCGACTGGGCCCATTTCTACTTCGCCGGTCTTCACAGCACCGGGAGTGTCGAAGTCTGGGGCGTAGTAATTGATGACCTGACCGCCGAGGGTGGACAGTCCGTGGAAGCCGTCCAGACCGAATCGGATAGCGTACAGGTCGGTAATTCCAGCGGTGATCGGGATGACCGGTGCTGCCGAACCCGACTTCAAGCCAGCGTCAACCAGACGTGCGTCGTAGTAGCTGATAATCGTGGTGTCACGAGGACCCACAGTCTGAGTAGCCTGGTTGGCGTACCGGGCTGCCGCCTTGATCAGCTGGATGGTGCGCTTGTTGCCAACGAGAGCACCCGCTGCACCGTCGAGGCTGGCCAGCAGATCATCTACGTCGGTGAGGATCTTGAAAGCGAGAGCCTGAGTCATCGGGCCGGACCAGTCGCGCGCGGTCGAGTCCTCGGTGGAAGACCCAGCCAGCGCCTTGGACAGGCCATCGAACGAGTCTGCGTCCACGGCAGAGTCGCCGAGGATTACAGCCTCGCCGAACTTGGCCTGAACCGCCTTGATCTTCTGCGAGGTCTGCAATGCAACCTCGTTAGAAGCTGCAGGGCCAATCTTCGCGAGCACGCGGTCGATCTGGAAGGAACCGCCAAGGACCTTCAGTTCAGTGGTGAACTGCTGGGTGGTTGCTTCCTTCGGTACGTACTCGGAGTTGATCGCACGGAAGTCGGCTTCACCCGGGGTGACCAGGCGGCGGTAGCCATAGGTCAGGGTGGCGCCACCACCGGCGGGATTGACAACGTCGTCGAAGGTGACGAGTTCCATGAGGTCATTGGTGCGGAATTCGTCGATGACGGAAGTGTCGAACTCGGTCTGAGCGTTCTGAGACGCCTGGGCAAGTGTTACGGGCATGGGGGTTCAGTCCTTACTTGGTGCCGTAATGGTTAGCGGCAGCCTCGGCGAGGCTCACGCTTTTCTTGGTGCGCTGTTCGCCGGACCCGCCGGAGAAATCTGCGCCGCTCTTCCCAGCCGCCAGGACTGCTTTGAGCTTGGGGTTTTCGGTGATCGCATCGGTGATTGCCTTAGTTACGGCTTTCGTGTCGTTGTGATCGAGTGCCGCGAGCTTCGCCAGGAAGGCGCGGGAGTCTAGGAGTGCGTCAGCGTCGGCGCCTGCTTTGCCTGCGAGCTTGTAAACGGCCAGTTCGGTTCGGGCCTGCTTGGCGTCTGTGGCCTGCTCGGTGAGTTGGGCGGTCAGCTGTTCAGCGGTGGGCTTTTCGCCGTCCGTGGCGTCTGGGTTGAGGGCCTTGGTGATGGCGTCGAGAGTTTTCTTTGCCACGCGTTCATCGCCGGATTCCTTGCGAAGATCGCTGATGACCTTCTGCACGGCTGGGTCAAGTGATTCGATCTTGCCGTCCCACGGCTTAGCCTCGTCACCCTTTGGCGCGGGGAGACCTGGGGGAGGGGTGGCTGGTGTTGCAGGGGGCGCGGGGGTTCCTGCTGGTTCGCCTGCTGGGGTGCCGGCAGGAGTTCCGGCTGGGTCACCGTCGCCACCTGCGTTGGCGTTCATCTGAGCATCACCGAACTGCGCGCGGCGGTATGCGAAGAGGGCATCAAGACCGCCCGGGGCAGTGAGGTCAATTCCGTGGATGAGCTTAATATTTGGCATGACAACAGCCTTTCGAGTTAAGTGTCGGTGGTATTCGATATGGTTCGAGATGGCTGGCCACATGGGGTGGACAGCATGGACAGAAGGAAATATCGTGGCAACGCAAAAAGAACTAAATGACGAACTTGCAGCCGCCAAGCTGGCTCTACTGAAAAAGATTTCGTCTACTAACACAACATCCGCGGCTTACCGGGATTGCGCAGAGGCCTACGCGCTCCTTGCCGGTACAGCGAAGCCAGCCGGGCGGCTAGTGCAAAATGGCTAACACTGAGATTCGAGATTCGCAGTTCAACTGCCCTACATGCGATACAACGCTCAAAGAGCGATGGTCATATCGTGACGCGGGTACGCTATCGGGCGAGAAGGATTGGTTACCGGTTGGTAAGGCGTATTGCCCTAAAGGCCATCGTTTCCTATGGACGCTTAGCGGACCTGCCTAACGGTTCTTGATGTTGGTGCGGTGAGTTTGAACCTTCCGGTCATTCTCATCACGGAACACCTTGAACTCGGCCTGCTTGGCCCGGAGCTTCGACCCTGCTGCCTTACCCGCGGCGGGGTCGAACTCTTCCGCGATGAGCTTCTCCCGCTTCAACTCACGGATGCGACGCTCAAAGGCGCGCTGCCGTTGCCGTAAAGCATCACCTTGCGGATCCGCCGTATCCCTACCCGGCCCCTTAGTGATGCCCGGGAGGTAAATCGAATGCGAGTGCCGGCAGTTCGGGTGAAACAATCCGCGGCCCTTAGCCTCGGCCAGCGTCATCATCACCGTTCGCCCGTCTGACAGGGTGCCCTCGGTCTTGCCTCGCAGGGACAGCACTTGTCCTTCGAAGGGGCGACAGATTTTGCATTCCTCAGGAGCGTTAGACACGATTACTGTGTCGACGCCATACGATTCCAGCCGTTCTGCATGCCCTTCAAGCGCTGCCTGGGCGACGGTCGTGCGACCCACCATTTCGGCGTAGGCACCCATCTCCCAGGAACGCTTCGCACGGTCAACGAACCCGACCACGCCCTGCCCAGCGAGCTGTTGCAGGAACCGTAGGGAAGCGTCACGGCGAGTAAACGCACCGGACGCGACCTGTTCAGCTGCGAGCAGGCCGACCTTGGCGTAAACGTCCATGGTCCAGCGCCGCACCTGCAACCGCATAGCCGACAACGGTTGCACCGCCGCCCTCGCGAGAACGACATCAGTGCTGGTGTCACGGACGGCACCGTTCAGATCCATGCTGATCCCGACCCCTTTGAGGTCAGCGTCGGCGAAGCCTTGCCCACGATTGAACGCGAGCTTGGTGACTTCTTCGACGGCGCCGGGAATCTCATTGTCAAGATCGTTGAGGATCTTGTCCAAGGCGCTGATCATGCGACGCTGCGACATGAGCCGTTCAGTGAGCCAGTCCGGGGCATTAGCAGATTTAGCTACTGCCCGGGCCAGCTCCTGCAAGATCAGCGACTCAGAGCGGACGTACATGTCTCGGATCGCTTCGGCGAGGTCTGTAGCATCGTCAGGCCTGAATGGCATTGGTTAGCCTCCGAACATTCCAGACAGGTTGTTGCCGTCGACCCCAACCGTTTCAGGGTCGGCGACTTTACCAATACCGTTCTCCTGCTTGATGCGTTCGACCTCGGCCGTGATCCACGATTCGTCCTTGCCCGGGTTGACCAGGCGAACACGAGTGTCGATGGATGCTGTCTGCGCGGTCCAAAGCATCTGTGCGGTGCGCGCCAGTGCTTCGGGGTCGTCTTTGATGCCGTCGGCCAGCTCAAGAGTGATCGGTAGTGTGTCGTCGACACCGCTGCCGAACACGGCCTTGTCGATAGCCAGCATCTTCCGCACGAGAGCTATGAGCGTTGGGCGGACCGTGCGTCCCTTCCTACCTTGCGATAGCCCGGAGCGGCGTTCCTTGGCGAACACTTCAGTAGCGGTGACTGCGACATCTCCACCTTCGCCGAAGGTCTGAGCGGAGTAGCCGGCCGACTGGATGATCTGATTCCAGAGCAACGAGATCGTTTGTTCGTGATCAGCGACCCGGATGTCGAATTGGACCTTTTCGATGGCCAGCTTCGCATCAGCCACGGAGCCCGGTGCCGCGTTGACACCGGCGTAGATTTCGTTCTGTTCGAACGATGCCCCGCCGCCTGGACCGTTATTGGTGAGCATCGACTGGGGAACAACCAGCATGGCCTTGCCCAATCGGATGTCACGCATGAGCGAGGTGTACGCCTCGTCTAGTCCGTCGAGGAGCGGTTCGATGCCGTCAAGGTCGGACCGTCCGAACGATTTGCCGAGCGGGTCATTGCGCCACAGCCGGTTGGGGCCGATGTTCTCCCAGTGGAAGACATCGAGCCCTTCGGTGAGCGTGCTGATCTTGGAATCAGCGTCGACAGGTAGATCCGCGGTTGAGGGGTGCTCAGCAAGGGGGACGACGTGGCCGAGGTTGTCCGTGGTGCCTTGGTAGAGGCCGTGGAAGATCACTCCGATGCCTTGCGCGTCCGTCTCGTGGCGTTCGAGATGCCGCCAGACTATCTGCCCTTCGGTCTTGACAACGTTCCAGAAGGTCACCGCGACGAGTCGACCCCACCGGAATTCCGGGTATGCGGCGTCGTAGTCCACGGTTGTCACGAACGGGTGCTGGCTGATGCTGGTGTCCCAGGTGGCGCGGAGGTACACGCCGCCGAGCGCAGCAGCGGTTTCTGCGCCGTCAGCTAGTGCTTTGTGGAAGTCTGGGCCGGTGATCAGCTCTAGGCGTTCCATGGTGGTTTTCACGTTGGCCGGTGGCGCGATTGCGTTGCCGTCCTCGTCCACAGCGTCCTCGTGCTCGACGGCGATTACGGGTGCTTCGGCGAAGAGGAGGTCGGAGGAAGCCTGGCAGAGGTCTGACGCGACAGGGACGTGCAGCTTCCGCTCTGGTGTCGCGGTGAGGTCTGCGCTGGATTGTCCCCAGAAGAAGCGGGTGACGGCGCGGACTGCGGTGCGGACGATGCCGATGTTGGTTGGTCGGGTTTTGCCTGTGTAGACGCTGGTGAGCTGGTCGAGGTCGTTGGAGTACCAGGCGGCCCATTCGTCCCATTTGGTTCGCATTGGCGCGAGTTGTTTGGGCGGCCATGCTGTGCCGTTTGCCGGTAGTGGCATGAGCGTCCTCCTCGGGGTTTCGGGCTAGGTGCGTTTTGGCCAGGTCCAGCAGAACTCGGTGAGCTGCTCGGTGTAGCAGACGTTCTTGGCTGGCTTGGTGGTTCCGTCGGCGAGGAAGACTGTGAGGTTCACGAAGTCGTCTTCTTCTACGTCGGTGATGATTGCGGCGAGTGGCTTTGTCCTGGTCGGTGGCAGGTAGTGGACTATCCTGCCGACGGTGGGCACTAAGTAGTCCGGTCGGCTGCTCGATAGCGTTACTCGTCCGCTCACTTCGATCGGGTCCATGACTTCTCCTTAGGCGGCAAGGTCCACAAGGGATCGCCAGTTCGATTCGGTGGTGGTGGTCGCGTACCGGCCAGCGTCCAAGCTGTGGTCGGCGACCTTGAGGGGCTTGTCCTCGCCCTTCTCAGTGGACTTCGGATCCCACGAGTAGCCGGGAGCTTCTTCGGTGAACCCCGTGCATCTGTCGGCCACCGCGAGCTTGTTAGCTGATAGCAGTGATGCGGTGGTTCGGATTCCGTAGAGGACGTTGTTGTCGCCGTTCATGACGTTGGTGATCCCGTCGGTGGCTAGCTGCACCTTGAAGCTGGCGGCGGCCGGGTCGACGATGGTCCACTCTGGCTGAATGAGCTGGCCACCTGGCAGGTGATCTTCTTGCATCCAGGTGCGGAGCCGGCCGCTGATGTCGGAGTCGGTGAGGCGTAGCTGGGATTGTTTGGCGTCGTATCGCCATTCGTCTACGAAGTAGAGCTTGTGGTCTATGCCGAGGCCGAGCATCATGGCGGAGGTGGCGTTGGTGGTGCCGTAGTCGATGCCTACGCCGAGCATGCGGGTCATTGGTGGGAGTCGTTCCCAGGGGACGATGTGTTTCTTTGGGTCCCACATGTCGTAGACGGCACCTTCGGCGGCTACCCATTCGCCGAGGATGAAGCGCCGGTACCAGAGGCCGGTGAATTCGTTCTTGATCGAGTCGACGTACTCGGGTTCGAGCGATGGGTTGTCGTCGATGTTGAATTTCCAGCGCGCCCACCCGTTGAGGCCTTTGCCGATGCGGTCAAGGAATTTTCGCTTCAGCCAGTGTGCTGGGCTGTCGGGGTTTGTTGTACCGAATAGTTTGGCACCCTTGACGCTCATACGGCCGAGGAGCTGTGTGAAGAACTGCTCGGGCAGGGTGGTGACTTCGTCGACGAGTGCGCCGGCGACGGTCATGCCACGCAACACCATCTCGGCTTTAGCATCACTGGCGCCCATGATGTGCACGGTCCGACCGAGGATCTTCACCGTTGGCGCACCATAGTTACCGATCACCTGGGCTGCCTGCCGGCCGAACAGGTCTGGGTTCTGCATGGGTGCGACCATGTTGCGCCACACGCTGTCGCGGGTGCGGCCAATCATGAGGAGCTCGCCACCGCGGGGTGCTGTTGCGACGAACAGGAACCAGCGGAGGATCGCGATGATCGTCTTCCCTGAGCGGATGGCCCCTTCGAGGATGTTGACTCGGTAGCTACTCTTCGCGAGGAAGTGGAGTTGCTTCGGGCTCACTGCTTCCGCTGAAACCGTCGTCGGCAAGTGTCACCCCTTGGAGTTGTTCGGCGAGGCGTTCCAGCATGGACTTCGCGTTGGCGGATCCGTTGTCGTTGTCGACGGCCTCAAGTTTGATGACTGAGCCGAGGGCCATGTTGACGCTGGACATGATGTTTTTCTTGTCCACGAACAAGGGCTCGTCAAGTGTGGTCTCGGCGAGGGTGTTGTCTTTGCCGCCGAAGTTGATGACCTTCGCTGGTAGCCAGAGCTGAGCGCGCAACCGGTGAGCGTCCTCGAGGAGCAGCCCGGTGAGTTCTTGCCGGCGCGCCTTGAGGTCTACCGAACGAGCCTCGGTTGCCGCGCGCGTACGCGAGGTTCGTACCGTACGTACGCCGGAGGCCTTCGCCCAGGAAGCTACCGTGTTTTTCGGTATGCCCAGTTGCTTTTGCACCGCTGTAGGTCCGTGCTCTCGATAGAGGACGAGCGCTTCGGCTTTCTGCTTCGCGGTGTAGTTGTTCCGGGCCACATTTGTCTCCTCCCGTCGTGCGGCAGGGTCGTGCCGGTAAGTGGTTTTGCGCAGGTCGTGCATTGGCAGCCGGTAGAAAACCCGCCATGAGTCCAGCCTGTTCGACCTTCACCGCAAGTTATCCGTGATGGCGGGACGGTGTTGACGCAAATCTTTGGGGTGCTCGGCGGCTTTGGGGTTGGCGCCGAGTTTGTTCAGTTGTGCATGCCTTGGTGGTTCTTCTGAGTGGTTGCTCTCCACTTTTGGGCATGAAAAAACCCGGCTGACTTGGGTCATTACCGGGTTCTTTGGTGTGGTGTTCGTGTTTTGGGTACGCGAAACACCGCTCTTGTCACGATTCTATCAGTTTTGAACACTTTCAGGCCTGTTCTTGAGGCTGTGAGCCTTGAGAATCTCTGCTGGATGGTAGGTGGGGTGTTGTCCTGGCGCGTTGGCTCGAATGATGATTCCCCGTTCGGCCCATTTTCGAATTTTGGTGTCGGTGAGTCTGATTTTGAATGTTTCGGCGAACCAGGGGATGAGGTGCTTGGAGGGCATAGGGAGTACTTGTTTCATCCTGTATGCGAGGTAGGCGGGGGTGTGCTGGATTTCGGGTTCACCGTTGACCATGATGTCGGCTTGGGTGACTTGGTGTTCGATGTAGGTCTTGTGGTTGCCTGCGTCGCTTTGCTGCGCGTACTCGTTGGCGGTGAGCGTGAGTGCTTCGGTGAGCGTTTGAGCGAGTGCGTCGGCGGAGAGGTTGAGCGGGGTTGAGGGTCCGCCGGTGATGATGCTGGTCGGTGGTGTGCGGTTGGTGAAGGGTTGCTCTTCTCGTGTGGTGATGAGTTTGAGTATGGGGACGAGGTCGGGGATCAGGCTGATGAAGCCATGTAGCTCGGTGGTGCATGGGGTGCAGAGGTAGGTGCTGGTTTCGTTTTCGCAGTCTGTGCCGGTGCAGTGGCTCATTTGGCGTGCCCTTCGGGTAGTTGGATTGTTGCCAGGGCGGCGAGGTGTGTTTGGGGTAGGTCTTGGTCTATGGGTTGGCCGAGGAGTCGTAGGCCCATGGCGAGGATGATGGTTGCGTCTGCGATGTCGTTGCCGGTGATGTCGATGTCGGTGTATCGCTTGATGGCTGCGGCGAGGACGTTGTCTTTTCCGGTGTCTTTGCCGCCTCCTTTGCCGAGTGCGTATTTTGTGCGGAGGTTGGGTGCTATGGGGGTGATGGCGCAGTTTTTTTGTTGGAGGGCGGTGTAGGTCATCCACCAGAGGCCTGCGCGGTCCCATGTTCCGGAGTCGGACCGGGAGTAGGCCGGCGCTTCGATGAAGGCGTGGGTGTTTTCGGGTACGTGGCTGGTGATGGTGGTGACGATGTGGTTCATTCGGTCGTGGCGCTGTTGCCAGGTGTCGTCGCGTTTGCCTTTGGTTTGGATTCGGTGGGTTGTGATGGTTCCGGATTGGTGGATGGCGAGTCCGGTACTGGTGAGTGAGAGGTCGAGTCCGATGATGGTTTGGTTCAAGGTGTGGTCCTTAGAATTCGGGTTTTTTGGTGGGGTCCCATTTGGCGGTGCTGTGTGGTTTGTGGAATCCGGGGAATCTGGCGCCGCATTGGTGGTTTGGGAAGACGAGTCCGTAGAGGCCTTTGCCTGGTGGGTGGCCTTGGATCATGTCTTTTGCTCGGTGGTGTAGTTCGTAGTTGGTGCCTTTGGGGATGGCGGAGGCTGTGTCTCGTCCGGTGAGGGTGCAGAGGAGTTCGTCGTGTGGGGTGAGTGGTGTGGGGTCGACGGTGATTGTCCAGGCGCAGTTGTCGCTGTTGATTCCGGTGAGGGTGATTTGTTTGCAGGTTGGGCAGCGTTGCCATCGGGTGTTTCGGAATCCGCCGGTTTTGGTTTTGAGTGCTTCGATGAGCCATTGTTCGGGTTTTTTGTTGACGGCTTTCGCCGGGGGTCCGAAGAGTGTGGGTTGATTTTCGCCTTGATACATTTTCATGTATCTGCGACACCTTTGACACAGCTCCGTATTGACAGCCTTTGTGCGCGTGTGTAACGCGCGCGCACGCTAGGACGTATAACTGGAAACGTGTCGAACCGTGTCACTGATACACAATCATGCATCAGTGATAAACTTTGTTTATGGAAAGAGTCACCTGCCCCAGCTGCAAAACCTCGTTCAATTCCGAACAGAACATCACACCCGTGGACACCAGTAAGATTTCCACTTCTCCACTCGCCGTAAGCGCTCGCATGCTTGTCAGGGCTTGGTTTGCTGATGGTGGACGCTGGGAAGGAGGTCTGCCATCTCCTCAAGTTTTCGAGAGGTACCGTGAGTGGAAGCGTGGCGCTGAGGCGAAGTATCGCTATGCGACAATCTCTGATCGGAGTATCGGTCGTGCCCTGGTTGAGCTGGGCGGTCAGCGTAAGCGCTCCAGTGACTCCAACGTGTACTCGGTGTCTGGTTTGAACACCTCGGTTTTTGAGGCTGAGGACGCTGCCACTTTCTAGATTTTTCATGCTTTCGCCTCCTTGGTTTCGGCTACGGTCGGGGTCTGTCGAACGGGGGTGTGTCATTTGATGCATCGCGCCCTGTCTTGAATGACTGTGATTGTCGCCGGTTGTCGGGGTTTGTCCGCCGGGGTGGTGTCATCGTTGTGACACAACTTTTTGATGATCCGAACAGGGCCAGATTGCTACTCGTGTCTCATCCGAGCAGAGGTGGCAGTGTGGCGGTCCGAGGGTTGGGACGCAGTCGCATTCGACGTGTTCTGTGTCTCTCGGGTCGCCCAACATTTGCGGTTCCTTTGCTTGTTCGGTGATGTATTTGTTTGCGTCTGCGAGGGTGCGGAACATTTTGCATTTGCACCATCTGAAGGGGTGGCGTTCGTCGGTGCATCCTGGTGCGGTGGCGAGGATTGGGTGGCTGATGGTGAAGCCTGGTTTGCGCGCGGAGCTCCATCGGCAGTTGGTTGGGTGGCTCATGATTGCTTCTTTCGAAATAGTTTTGTTCATAACTTGCGTGGTCATAATTTATGACCTAGACTATGGATATAAGGCAAACGACAACAGGTCGAACGCCGATCCCGAATAGGACAAAGACAATGAACGCAGCAGCCATGGAACGCCGGATCGCCACCTACGCAATGCACAACCCAGCTGGAATCAAAACCACCCGCACCCTGGGTCCAAAGGCCAAGGCTGCTGGATTCTACGCAGCAACCTGGACCGCTGAGCAGATCGCAGAAATCATCCCAGTCGGTGGCGCAGTCGTTATCTTCGAATCCTTCGGCTACGTAAAGGGCACCGAATGCTTCGGCCGTAGCACCTTCATTCGCACCGAAGATGCCATCGAGGTAATCGGGAATTCCGGGCAGACCATCATCGCCTACCCATTCGGGGAAGGCCGCACGGCTCGAATTCTCGTAAAGTAGAACCCATACACCGGCGGGGCTTCGGCCCCGCCACTCTTTATGCAGGAGCAACGCAATGAGCATGACCGCCGCTGAATTCACTGTGATCCGTCGCTTGATCGGATTGTCAGCCCAAGATGTAGCAGAACACATTGGCGTCCAGCTGAGGTCTGCCCAGCGTTGGGAGCGAGGCGAGCGTCCAATCAATGAGGGCGTTGAATCAGAAATGCGAGCGTTGAAGGCCGAACATGACCTCGCCACCCAACGCCTCCAAGACGCGCCCCAGGGTGAGTTTGTGAAGATTCCAACAGGTGACAACGAACGTCCGCGTGGCTGGTGGCTCGCTGCCGCTTCCAGGGTGCTGTCATCGAACCCAGAGGCGCGATTCGACTGGGCCGAATAACTCGCCCCAGGGAGAGCAGGACCCCCGCTCACTTCTCTGCTTCCGGTGCGTAGCGCGTGCTTGGCTTTGTTGATGAGCTGGTCGGTGGTCATGGTTTGGTCTCTTGTTCTTGGATGTAGGTTTCGGCTTCGGTGCGGTTTGTGAAGGTTTGGCATTTGCACCAGCGGGTGGGGTGTGGGCCGTCGGGGCATTTGGGGTCGCGGACTGCGTACCGGGTTTTGCCGGAGCGCATGCTGGACCGCATTGGGTAGATGCTCAGGGAAGTCACTTCTCTGCGCTCATTTCACGCGGGTCTACCGTGGATGTTGCGACGTTGCCGCTCATTTCTCGTGCGCGACGGGCAACGTTGGCCCACATTGTTCTGACGTCCTCGCCGGTTTCGATTTCGTCCCAGTTCTTTGCGATGCGAGTGATCTCGCCGGGGAACTTGCAAGCGTTGTAGAGTTCCAGCGCTTCGGCTTCTAACTTGGCCTGCTCATTGGCTTCGGCGGTGGCGCGCTCTTCCTCTTCGATGCCACAGCGTAGGTGATACATGGCCTTGGCGAAGTGGGTATTCGTGAGTAACGTTTCGTGCTCGTCATGCTCCGTGACTCCCGCCGTTTCGAGGGTTGCGAGGGCAAGCGCTGGTGCGTCCGTGGGGTTGAGGAAGAACGTCTTTGACTTGCTCGATTCGTGTTCAGCGTCGTAATGACGGATTTGGACTGAACCCCCATCAGAGCGCTTGACCGTTAGCTCCCGATTGGAACCAGTTGCTGTCTTGAAAGTGGTGGTGCTCATCGTTATCTCCTTTGGTTGTGGCGGGGTGGTTAGTAGCCGCCTCGGTCGCCTTCGTGTGGGTCGGATTGTTCTTGGGTGGCGATGATGCCGACGCGGCCGTACATGCGCATGTTTCCGGCGCGGGGTGCTTTGCGTCCGGTGAGGATGCCTTGGTGGGTGAGTTTGGTGGTGAACGCGCGCCCTTCCATGGGGTGCTCGCCGTTGTTTTTGCACCATTCTTGGTATGCGCGCAGTAGGACGGTGGTGGGGGTGGACATGTGAGTGGCTGCGTCGCCGGTGATGCATTCTTCATCGAGGAATCGGGCGACGGTGTCCACGGATTGCGCGTATTCGCGGGTGGCTGCTTTCACCTGGTCTGGTTCGCTGAGTCCGCCGGCGGCGTATTGTGCTGCGCCTCGGGCTATCCAGGCGAGTACTGCGGGGCCGTGTTCGTTGGCGAGGATGCTTTGCAGATCTTCGACCCGGGCTTCTTCTGCGACGGTGTGGGTGAAGGGGATGAGTCGGAGTCGGCGCCAGAAGCTGTCGCCGCCGGATTCGACGGCTGGTTGGTGGTTGCCCATGATCCAGAGGTGGTGGGTGGGTTTGAAGGTGAAGTCGTCTTGGCGCATGAACCGGGCTGTGAGCCTGTCGCCGCCGGTGAGCTGCTTGACCTTGGCTTCGTCCCAACGGTCGCCTTCGTTGACTTCGGAGCAGATGACCCAGCGCATGCCTGTGAGTCGGGCGATTTCGGTGGAGTGGTTTTGGTAGGGGCCGGCCATGAGGAATCCGCTGGGGGTGCTGGTGGCGTAGTCGCCGAGGATGCTGGCGATGGTTTCCATGAAGACGCCTTTGCCGTTGCCGCCGTTGCCGTGGGCGAAGGGGAGGACGTGTTCGCGGACTTCTCCGACGACTGAGTATCCGGCGAGGCGTTGCATGTAGCCGGTGAGTTCGTTGTTGTTGGGGAAGGTGGTGGCGAGGAATGTGTCCCAGATGGTGGTGTCGGCGTTGGGGTTGGGTGCGCAGGCGGTGACTTTGGTGTGGAGGTGTTCGGGGTTGTTGGGTTCGAGTTGGCCGGTGCGGAGGTTGATGATGCCACCGGGGGTGTTGAGTTCCCAGGGGCGGGCGTCGAGGTCGTCGATGCGGACGGTGATGGCTGGGTCGGTGCTTGCTTGGGTGAGCATGTTGGTGATGCCGACGGCTGAGAGGGCGCTTTTTTTGTGGCTGCGGGTGCCTTTGTCGTCTTCGGGCATGCGTCGGGCCACTTGTTTGGCGTATTCGCGGACGAGGTTGCCGCCTCGTTCTTGCCAGACCCATTTGATGCCGTCCCAGACGATCCAGCGTCCTCGTTCTGGTGCGTAGCGGATGAGGTGTCCGAAGTCTTTGACGAGGTTGAGGGCGTTGCCGTCGTCTGAGTGCGCGAGGGAGGTGCCGCCGTTGGTGCGGTGGTCGTCGAGTTTCACGACGGGCGCGGGCGCGTTGCTGGTGATGGGTGCGGCGCTCGCCGTGGCTGGTGCGGGTGCCCAGTCGGTGGCGGTTTGGGTGTCGGACACTGCTGCGACCACGAGTGCTGGCGCTGGGGGTGGGGTGACTTGGACACGGCGCTCTTGCCCGTAACCGGCTTTGTTGAGTTCGGAGGCAGTTTTGGAGTAGTCACCTCCGTGTTTGAGGAGGGAGTGGGCACCGAATTTGGTGTAAGGGGTGTCGGTTTCGAAGGGTGCGCCGTTGGATGAGAAGACGTAGAGCCTGTCGCGGTCATCCGCGTGGCCGGTGGTGGCTGAGATTTGGTTTTTCTTTCCTGGTCGGCACCAGTAGCGGGTGCGTCCTCGTGCGAAGACGAGAGTCCAGCCGTGTGGTTCGAGGATTTGGGCCCAGTCGGTTTTGTTTTCGTAGTCGTCGCCCGGGGTGAGTCCGCCGTGGGCGTTGTGGTTGTTGGTGTGGTGGTGGGGTGAGAAGACGCTGGGGTCTAGGGTGTCGTGTGGTTCTGGAGGTGTGGCGCCGAGGGTGGAGAGGATGCCGTGGAAGGCTTCGCGTTCGTCCATGGTGATGGAGGGAATAGTGCGGGGGCCGCCGGAGAGTCGGACGTAGGGGAGCCCTGTGGGGTGGACGCCGCCTGTTGATGGTGCGGTGATGACGAAGCCGCCGGCGCCGCGGGTTTCGGCGAGGACTTGGTTGGTGTGGTCTTTGGCGATTTTGGTGTTGCCGGGGACGGTGTCGTCTTTGATGGTGTAGAACCAGTGGTATCCGCCGGAGGGGGATTGCTCCAACCAGCCGGTGCAGAGTTGGGTCCAGAGGTCGCCGAGGCCGGAGTTGTGGGCGAGATCGGCGAGTTCTTGGAGTCGTGGGGCTGCTGCTGCTTCGACTTCGGTCATTTCGAGGTTGCCGCTGATGGGGCCGGTGACGATTCCGAGGCCTAGTGGTGATTGTGGGTTGAACCATTCGGTGAGTTCGGTGGTGGTGGCGTGGCCTTGGGTGAAGCGTTTCCATTGGCCGGCGGGGCGTTTGGATCCGTCTGCCATGACGGGTACTACGGAGCATCCTGCGTGGTGGAGCTCGGTTGCTGCTTCGAGGATGCTTGTCATGTGTGTTCGTGGTCCTTGCTTGTTGTGGTGCGTGTTTTTGTTTGGTGGAGCCGACCCGATTCGAACGGGTAGGTCCCGGGGTGTGCGGTGCCCGGGTGCACGCCATTGCGCGGCCCCTTGGTGTTGTCCCAGCCCGGGAGTAGTCAGGCTGGGACAAACTCGATTTATGCGGGGTTGATCATGGATTCGAGGAGTTCCAAGGCTGATGCTTGGAGAGTTTCGACTGTTGGCGCTAGTACCATCTCAGCGGCGGACCAGGCGGCGGACTCAGCGGCGGACCGAGCGGCGGACTCAGCGGCGGACCGAGCGGCGGACCAGGCGGCGGACTCAGCGGCGGACCGAGCGGCGGACTCAGCGGCGGACCGAGCGGCGGACTCAGCGGCGGACTCAGCGGCGGACCAGGCGGCGGACTCAGCGGCGGACTCAGCGGCGGACCGAGCGGCGGACCAGGCGGCGGACCAGGCGGCGGACCGAGCGGCGGACCGAGCGGCGGACCAGGCGGCGGACCGAGCGGCGGACCAGGCGGCGGAAGCTTCCTTTTCTGCCTTGAGGACCACGACTCCCGCGTTCTCTGCAGCAACCATGTCCACGATGCGGCGCAAGTCTCGGAGCTCCTGAGCGGTCTCCTTCAACCCTGCAAGCTCTAGCCATGCCGGGGTGTAGGTGCGGATCAGCCAGTCCAATGCCAAATATGAGCGCTGTTCATCCTTGCCGTCGCCGTTGGTGCCAACCATGCGGGGCAGGAATGGGATCAGCTTCTGACGCTGCACTTCGTCCCATGCGTCGTTGATGTTGATCGTGTAGGTGCGTAGGACGGGCGAGGAGCACTCTGGTGCGTCGGTGTGTCCGAGGCCTGCTAGGTAGGCGACGACTTCCATGGCGCAGTGCCCGGTTTCGAAGTCGATGTGCGCTCCCTTGTCGAGGGTGATTTCGCCGCGGGTGAGCTGGTCTAGGCGATCCTGGATGATAGTCATGATGTGGGTCTACTTTCAGTGAGTGTTTGGTTTGGGTGCCCCTACCGGGGCAGGGGCACCCAAGGGTGGAGAAGTACTGCTAGGAGTTCAGGTACAGGAAGTCGTTACCCAGAGCGTGCTCACGGATGCTCTCTGCGACGCCGTCGAACGCGTTGACGAGGATGTCATCGACCCGTTCGAGCTTGTAGCCGAGGAGCAGCTCTGAGCCGCGGAGACGGTACCGGAACTTTGCCTGCACCTGGTACGGCTTCCCGCCGAGGTATGGGCGGATGCCGAGGCTGAATTCGGTGGGGATGGTCAGCTGGCCAGTGGTGCCAGCCTTGGCGTTCGTGGTTTCCCGGTATCCGAACTGCACGTTGCCGTCAGAGAGTCGGACCGCGGACTCGAAGTCAGCTGATCGTGCGACCTGAAGGCTGGACACGATTTCGAGCATTTCGGCTGCTGCCGGGTGCATGATGTCCGCGGCGTTCTCTTCGACGAATTCTGAGAACTCGGTCTGGGTGAGGAGCTTTCCGGAGTAGCTGATCCACTTGGTGAACTCGGGGGACTTCTCTAGCAGGAGGGTGAGCTTGTGTCCGGCCCAACCTGCTTCCTCGTCGGTTCCTGCGTCGATGCTCGCGGTGATCTTGTTGTCGCGCTGGTAGGCGTAGATTTCGGTTTCACCGGAGAGTCCGTGCTTGTCGAGGTAGGCGATGAATGAATCGGAGTCACGGACGGTGCCGAGGCCGGTCTTGCGACGTGGACGGTCGAGGTAGCTGTCGGTGTCGATGACTTTGACAGTGTCGCCGTTCTTGACGCTGTAGATCGTTCCCTTTTCGAGGGGAGTTGGTTCTGCTGCGATCTGGGCGAAATCGCCGATTACTTCGGCTTCGGTGAGAGTGCTCATGAGTTAGTTCGCTTTCTTGAGTACGGTTGGGGCTGCAGGGGATTCGAGGACTTGGAGTCCGGCGAGCGCTTCCTGGTTAGGGTCGTTGCGGGACAGGTTGCCGGCCTTGTCCTTGTAGTAGATGCGCGATGGGCGGTCGTGCTGTGGGATCTTCGTGGTGACGTTGTCACTGATCCGGTAGACTCCCTCGGCTTTCTTGTCCGGCTCCACTTTGATGGTCAGGGTGACGCTGCCGGCCTTACCGGTTTCGGTGACCTGCTCGATGAGTTCGTGCAGTGTTTCGGTGAGTTCGTCGTGGGTGCGTCCCTGTTCGGTGAGGAACGCGGCGAACGGCTTGGCGAACTTCTCGTTGTGTTCGGTGGTGCTCATGGTGCTTCTCCTTGTCGGGATGGTCGTGCGGGGTGGTACCTGGGCGGGGCAACTGGTGGGTTACCCCGCCCAGGGGATTGGTGGGGCTGTTAGCCGAGGTTGCGGATCGCGGCGATCTGTTCGAAGCTGGCACCGGTTGCAGCGTTGATCTGCTGTTCGCTTGCACCGGCGCCGATCATCGCCTGAATCTGGGCTACGTCAACGCTGGCTTGGTGAGCCTGCTGCTGCGGGGTAGGGGATGGGAACTGTGGTGCCGGGGTCGGCTGGTAACCCTGCTGTGGTGCCTGCTGTGCTGGCTGTGGAGTGAGGATCTCTCCGGTCTGGGTGTTCACCTGAACCGGTGCCTGGTACTGCTGCTGCGGGGCGGGAGCCTGCTGCGCTGGTGGCTGGTTCGCCCACGGGTTGCCGTCACCCTGCGGTGCCTGCTGCTGTTGCATTGGCTGCTGGTACTGCTGCTGAGGTGCCTGACCGCCGGTAGCCCAAGCCGGAGCCTGACCGGGGACACCAGCCACCGGCACCGGGGAAGCCTGCTGGTACTGCTGCTGCGGGGCAGGTGCCTGCTGTGCTGGCTCCGTGGAGAACGCGCCACCACCGGCCGGCGGAGTGTACTGAGCTTGGTACATCTTCTTCGGGTTCTGCGGGTTCTTGGACTCTGGATCGAACCCTGCGAACCGCACAGCCAAGTGACCACCAACAGCGAGGTCCTTCACGTTCGCGGCCCGGAGCGCCTGCTTGATCGCCCATAGCTGACCGCCCTCGGTGCCGGACACAGTCATGTAGATGCTGCGCAGGCCTTCATCGTTCGGGTCTGCCTGATCGCGCTCCTGAGTCTTGAGAGTGACCGAGACTTTCATCTTCGGATCGCCCGATGGCCACGAATCCTTTTCGGAGCTTCCGAATTTGGTTGCGTGGAATGGTTCACCAATTTCGGTGATCTGCCCGGCGACGACCTGCCCGGGAGTTTCGAACTTGGCACTGCTAGAACTGGTGGTTGAGAAAACGCTCATGGTCTTGTCCTTTCTGGACGGTTTTAGACTGCAAATGGGTTCCGGGCTTTAGCCGCGGTGACTTTGTTGGCTGGTGCGCACCATGGGCACCATTGGTCCTCGCATGGGGCGAACATTTTGATGGCTTCCTCGAGGCCGAATAGTTCGATGAGGTTCCAGTACTTGTTCGCCCTGTCGAGGGCATCGAGCGCTACCTGCTCGTCGTATGGTTCCCACCAGAAGAAGGAGTCGTCTAGCTCCCCGTCGCGGGGAAGGAAGCAGATCATGACGATCTTTACGGGGAACCCGTCCAGTGCCCAGCCCCGCCCGTACAGGTGAGCTTGGGCGCGGTACTGCTGGCCGGGACCCTTGCCCTTGTATCCGCGGAGCCGGGTAGGTCCGACGAACTTGTGGTCGAGCACCGCGCCGGAACGGTAGAACAAGTCCGTGCTGCCGGTGATGACGGCTGAGCCGATACGTCCGACTTCGACGCGGTCTTCGACGAACCATGTTTCGGCGAGCTTCCCGAACCATTCCTCCATCTGGGTGTGGAGTGCGGTGCCGACCTGTGGCCGCCATGCTGGCCCTCGGTCTGGCTCCTCGGTTTGGGCGAGCTTGTTCAGTAGCGCGCGGTCGCATGGGACGCCGATTTCTGACGGCCCGATGAGTTTCTGGTGTGATCGTTCGTGGGATGCCATGCCCTTGGTGACGACGTCCATGTACTCCGCGGCCAATGCGTTGGCCCAGTCCTGTAGGTGTTCACCACCTTTGGGCTGATGTACTTTTCCGAGCATGGTGGTCGCCTATTTGACCGTGATGGTGCCGAAGCCCTCACCGGGGACCATGAACTGGTTCTTGAGCTTTGGCGGGATTGCGCTGGTGTCCAAGGTGATGGCGTACAGGCCGGGGTTTACCTCGGAGGGGTACTGCTCCTCGAAGGCGGTCTTGTTGAAGCGGGAAGCTGCGTTGGCGACGCTGATGGTGAGGTTCCCGGATTCGTGCTTACCGTGGCCGACGAGCTGGGCGAGCTTTTCCTTGGCTTCCTTCGCTGCCTTGGCGTGCTGCTTGGCCTGTTCGTCGTGGTCGACTACGAGGACGGCGAGGAGGTGGATCTGCTCGTCCTTGGACTGGTGCGATGCCACTGCGGCGGCGGCCATAACGTTGGAGGCGTTGGCGGCTAGTTCCTGGTCAATCTCGTTGAGGAGATTGCTTGCTGGGTTGATGTTCTGCTGAGTCATGGTGCTGGTTTCCTTCTCTTCATTAGTGCGGTGGTAGATGCCCTGTAGGTGGGCGGGGAAATCGTTGAGGTTGATCCGTGCGGGAATCCGGCCGTTACTCATCGGTCGACCGCTCGTCGGCTTGGTCGAGCGGGATAGCCATGCGTAGGATCAGCCCGACGGAGATCGCCAGGGCCCAGAGGTCTGCCCCGTTGAACGTGGGGCTGAATAGCCCCTCCAGGAACGTGTCCATGGTTAGTCCTCGGCCTTGATGCCCAGGTCGGCAAGGTCTGCGTTGTGGGCTTCGACCAGCTGGATGTAGGCGTTGGCGGATTCGAATGCCTTCACGGCTGCGAGTCGCAGTGACGTCGGGTTGGAGAACCTGAGCCGGTCGTGGAGGTTATGAGCTGAGTTCCGTGCCGAGATGCGTGCAGTGATGACTCGGCCGAGAGGAGTGGTGATCGTCTGCTTCTCCAAGTGCGTCAGGTCGTCTACCGAGGCTGAGCGGTTCGAATAGCCGCCTTTGCCCAGCGCGGACAGTTCGACCGTGTGCGTGGCGCCGTTGATCTTGATGATTTCCCAGACGGTCTTGCCTTTGCCGATGTGGCAGGTCATGCCCTCTGCGATGCTGACTACGCTCACTTAGGCCACTTCCTTACGGGAATCGATGAAAGCTTGCAGGTCGGATGCCGCGATGCGGCGCATGGACCGGAGCGGGGAGCCGAGCTGGATAGTTGGAATCTCGCCAGCGTTGATCCGCTCGTAGAGGTAGTCCTTGCCGACGTCCAAAAGGTTGGCGGCTTCGCGGACGTTGTAGACCAGCCGAGCTGGGATCTCCTGCTGCACCGGGAGCAGGTTTGGTGGTAAATTGGGCATGACAAATAACGCCTTTCAATTCGTTGATTGGTTGCCCTCAGCTGTTACAGCAGCTGAGGGCCGTTTTGCTTTAAGCGCTGAGCTTTAGTCCGTGGACGTTCTGCTGAGCGGTGTTCGCTTCGGGGTCTGCGATGACGAATGCTTCGCCAGGGCCCATCCCGTATGTCTCGCAAAGTGCGACGATGAAATCAGCTGATGGTTGCTCGCCAGCTTCGATGCGACGAATGCTTGACCGGCTAACACCCATGAGGCGTGCCTGGGCGTCCTCACTGGGAGTCCGGTACAGCTCACGGAGTCGAGTGATTAGACCTTCTCGAACTTGGAGTCGCTTAGCCATCTCGTCAACCTCCCTTTGTTTCGTTTGTGGTTCGTTGTGTTTCAATCGTGGCACATATGTTCCGTAATCACAACACTGTGATTCACTAATGAAACACTATTGTTTCAATGTTGAAACGAAGTGATCCGTAGTTATGGGTCAAAGTGTTTGCTTTTGTGTCATAAATGAAACATACTGAACTTATGGCAATGAGCATTGAGACATGGTTAGAAGCGCGCACAGGAGCAACCCGTCGGCAGATGGCGCTACAAGTTGGCCAATCCCCGAGTACTTTCAATAGAAATATCGAAAGCGCGGAAGTTATCGTCGCGGTCTGCCGTGCATACAAGATCAACCCCGTAGAGGGGCTTATTGCAGCAGGGATCATCACGCAGTCGGAAGCGGCACAAGTGGCGGCTACCGTCAGCCTTAGTGACGTCACCGAAAAAGAGCTACTCCACGAAATGCTGCGCCGCGTGAATAACGGGCCAGCTACTGAACTGCGCCGGCCGATCACCTCGGACGACATTGACGGTGCCCTGGGGGCGGACCCGGACTATTCATCCATGACGGAAAAGGAAGCCGAGGACTACGGTTTGGCTGCGCATAAGGGGGACAGCAATATTGCATTCGACGATCTACCGCACGAGCCCTGATCATCTAGCCACCAAGCTAGGAATCAAAGTTCGTTCGGCATCTCCGCCACTAGGTTGGTGGGGCGTCTACGACCACACGAAAAAACTAATCACTCTTCACCCGGATCTATCCCCGGTGCAATACCGATGCACACTCATGCACGAACTTGGCCACGCGCACTATGGGCACCAAGGTGTCACCGGGAAGCAAGAAGCTCAAGCTAACCGCTGGGCGGCTCACCAGCTGCTCAGCCTGGATGACGTCATGGAGCACGCCAAGACCGAGCTTCATGCGCAAGAGCTCGCCGCACTGCTCGGAGTACTGCCCACGGTCCTCCAAACCTTCGTTGAAACGCTGGACATCAAGTCCGCCGAGCGAAGGCTCTGCTACCTGCAAAGGCAAGCAGCCTAGCAACCCCAAACGTCAGTTAATGACACAACGACACCACTTCCGGTTATACGTCCTTGCGTGCGCGCGCGTTACACACGCGCACAAGGAAGTCAACACAACAACGTGTCACTTGTGTCATTAATTGCCATACCCAAAACAAGAAAGGAAGGATGAAATGACGCTTGAGACCGAAAAGCCCAAAAGAACGCGCCGCGGCAACGGCGAAGGCACCAAGCCGTACCAACGAAAAGACGGCGTCTGGCGGACCGAACTCACCATCGGGCAACGGCCAGACGGGTCCATGATCCGCAAAGCCATCTACGGCGCCACCAGCGCCGAATGCACACGCAACCTCCGCGCCGCCAAAAAGAACCTGGACAACGGGATCCTCGTCAGCACCAGCTCCATGCGATTCATAGACTGGCTGGACCACTGGCTCGATAATGTGCCAACGACGCGCATCAAACCGCGAACCATGGTGGACTACCGCGGGAAAATAAACCGCTATGTCCGCCCTCACCGCGCTGGCATGAAGCGCCTGGATAAGCTGCAGCCGGAGGACCTTGAGCAGATCTACCAGGCAATGCGTGAGCCGTGGGATCCGCCGAAGGGGTCCAAGGTCAAAGCGCGTAGTGGCGCGCTGTCGGAATCGACGATTGCAGGTGTGCATCGCGTTCTCACCAGGGGGCTGAACGTTGCCGTGCAGCGCAAACACCTGGGCGTCAATCCTGCCAACTTGCTGGACGCGCCACAGCCGGCCAAGTTCAACCCGACAGTTCTCAAGACCGCCGAGGTGAAGGCTCTGATTACTGCTGCGCTGAAGCTCGATGACGGTGCCCGGTGGGTTTTCTCGCTCACCCTTGGGCCGAGGCAGGGCGAGGCGTTGGGGCTCGCGTGGACTGATATTGATTTTGAGACCGGAAAGCTCAGCATCGAGCGTGAGCTCTACACGCTGTCCTGGAAGCACGGGTGCGCGGGAGGCGAAGATGATCCTAGCTGTGGTCGAAAGCGTGGCGACGGGTGCCCGGAGCGTCAAGGGGGAGGGTTCTTCATGGGAGACCCGAAGTCGGACGCTGGGACGAGGGCGCCGATCATGCCCAAGCAGCTCAAGGATTCCTTGCGGCATCATCGAAAGGTACAGCTGGCCAACCGGTCAGACTCGTGGTCGCCTTACGTGGATCAGGATGGGAATTCGTATGATCTGGTGTTCGCGCGCCCAGATGGCCGGCCGACGGACTATCGAGCGGACTGGGGTGCGTGGAAGGAGTTCTGTCGATCTGCAGGTGTTCCTGAAGTTCGTCTGCACGATGGCCGGCATACGGCGGCGACGACGTTGCTCCTTCTGGGGATTGAGCCTCGTGTGGTGATGGATATTTTGGGCTGGTCGCAGACGGCCATGCTGACCAGGTATCAGCATGTGCTTGATGAGATGAAGCAGGATGCAGCGGACAAGATTTCTAATATGTGGGCGGATGATCCGGTTCAGTCCAATGTGGTGTCTCTGGATGATTTGCGTCGTCGTCGCGCAAATAAGTGAGTTCTTTTTTCGGCTTAGATCTGTGACTGTCTGTGCTTGTCTTTTTAGAAACTGCCACAAAACTGCCACAAAACTGCCACACTGGATCCGGTTTTAGGCAAAAAGAAAAGCGGCCCCGACTCGGCTTTAGCCAAATCAGAACCGCTTTTCAGGTGGTGCCCCCAGCCGGACTCGAACCGGCGACCTAGAGATTAGAAGGCTCTTGCTCTATCCAGCTGAGCTACGGAGGCATAACCGAAAATTAGTTTAGCCCATAGGCCAGCAAGATCTCTAACTGGAACAGATAGTGTTGTAGGAGGACCGCTTTGTTAGCCGTTGAGTAGGGAACCTTTGTATGCAGCGATGGAGAATTGGCGGACTGAAAAGTATCGCCTGTTATACAGCCATAAGTTTGGGGCTCGCTTGGCTCGTAGCTTTGCCTCTATGGCAAGGTGCGGGTCTCCACCACCCCCAATTTATGTGGATCGCCATGGGCATGATGATGACGCCCACCATCGCTGCCTTGAGCATGAGCTTGCTTCAACGTCGCGGAAAACAGTTCCTCAAGGAAGTCGGACTGGTTCCAATCGGCAAGCCCGCACGATTTCTGACCGCAGTGCTGCTTGCCTACCTACTGCCTATTGCCCTAATAATCCAGGCGCCAATTATCGGAACGTGGCTCGGGGTCTTCCCCGGAGACTTGGACCAGTTCATGATCTTGAACTTGGTGGCGGGGACCGACGGTCCAGCCAAGTATTTGCTTGGCCAAGCAGGGATTATTCTCGTTGCCGGACTCATGAACCTTATCCCTGCACTGGGTGAAGAGATCGGTTGGCGTGGGTGGTTATGGCCCAAGCTGCAGCCACTGGGTCAGCTGCCCGCAATTTTGAGTTCAGGTGTCATCTGGGGAATCTGGCACGCTCCATTGATCTTGTTGGGGTACAACTATCCCTTCGCAAAAGGTGCGTGGGGCCTTGCCGCGATGTGCGGAATGTGCATCGTTGTAGGAGCAATTTTTGCGTGGCTGCGCACGTTCAGTGGATCCGTCTGGCCAGCCGCGTTGGCTCATGGCGTCTTCAATGCCAGTGTGGGCTTGGTATCACTGTTCATGGTGATGGGATCAATGCTTGACTCAACCAAGGCCTCAATCTTGGGCTGGTCGGGTTGGATCTTGCCGGCGGTCGTGATCGTTTTGATGGTTCTAGCTGGAGCCTTTCGGACAAAAATGGGTCCAAGTTATCCACAGAATGAATTGAAGAGTACTGAAGCTGACGGGCACGGCCTCAGCATGGACTGAAACCCCGGGACCAGTCCGGGGCAGGACTAGAGGAGAAGATCGTCATGAGTGATCTTTTGACCATCCGTGCAGTTATTGGAACAGAACCGCAATTGAGTATTACCCCGCAGGGGCTTGCCGTGCTCAAGTTTCGTGCGGTGACACATGAACGCAAAAAGGACCCAGAAACCGGACAGTGGGTTGATGCAGGAACCAATTGGTTCTCTGTCAGTGCTTTTCGGGGGCTTGCCGAGAACGGGTTGGAATCGTTGGAGCAGGGGGACCACATTGTTGTGGTCGGCAAGCTTCAAATACGACAGTTCGAACGCTCGGATGGCTCGCGCGGAACAAGCGCTGATATAGAGGCTTTCTCATTCGGCCATGACTTGAAGTTTGGGACATCGCAATTCACAAAAGTGCGAAATGCCTCAGGAGACATTGAACGTTCCTCACATCCCTCTCATTCAGAATCTTCCAACCGATCCATGAACGAAAACACCGATGCTACGTGGCCTGAAAGAGATACCGACGCAGCATAAATCTTCCACTTTCAGTGGTGCCACGAGAAAACGTGTGAAACCGGGCACCACTGGAGCAAATTAGTGGTGCATGGATTCGGATTTGCACCCACTAAGGCACTAGCCTTAAGACCATGGCGGAATTCATTTACACGATGACCAAGGCTCGCAAAGCCGTTGGTGACAAAGTCATCCTTGACGATGTAAGCATGTCGTTCTACCCGGGTGCCAAAATTGGTGTCGTGGGCCCTAACGGTGCTGGTAAGTCAACGATCCTGAAGATTATGGCGGGAATCGATACCCCGTCCAACGGTGAGGCACGTCTTTCACCGGGTTACTCTGTGGGCATCTTGCTACAGGAACCACCCCTCAACGAAGAAAAGACCGTCCTGGGCAACGTCCAGGAAGGTGTCGGCGAGATCTATGAAAAGATCACCCGATTCAACGAAATCTCTGAAGAGATGGCTCAGGAAGGTGCCGACTTCGACACCTTGCTGGAAGAGATGGGCAAGCTCCAGGAGGCCATTGACGCCGCCGACGCTTGGGACATCGACAATCAGCTTGAGCAGGCTATGGATGCCCTGCGCTGCCCACCGGGCGATGAAATGGTCACTCACCTCTCCGGTGGTGAGCGTCGACGCGTCGCCCTGTGTAAGTTGTTGCTGCAGAAGCCAGACCTGTTGCTCCTCGATGAGCCTACTAACCACTTGGATGCCGAGTCCGTACTATGGCTCGAACAGCACTTGGCTGCATACCCAGGCGCAGTCTTGGCCGTAACTCACGACCGTTACTTCCTGGATCACGTTGCAGAGTGGATTTGTGAAGTTGACCGCGGTCGTCTGCACCCATACGAGGGCAACTACTCCACTTACCTGGAGAAGAAGCGCGAGCGTATGGAAGTACAGGGCAAAAAAGACCAGAAGCTCGCTAAGCGTCTGGCAGAAGAACTCGACTGGGTTCGCTCCAACGCCAAGGGTCGCCAGACAAAGTCGAAGGCTCGTCTGGCCCGCTACGAAGAGATGGCTGCGGAAGCTGAACGCACCCGCAAGCTTGATTTCGAAGAGATCCAGATTCCACCTGGTCCACGCCTGGGCCAGATCGTCATCGAAGCCCAGGATTTGAAAAAGGGCTTCGGCGAACGTGTGCTAATCGACGGACTGTCCTTCTCGCTTCCTCGAAATGGCATCGTCGGCGTGATCGGTCCAAACGGTGTCGGTAAATCGACTCTGTTCAAGACCATTGTCGGCATGGAAGAACTTGACGGGGGATCGCTGAAGATCGGCGAAACCGTCAAGATTTCCTACGTTGACCAGAACCGCGAAAATATTGATCCGACAAAGTCCCTATGGGAAGTTGTTTCGGAGGGCCTTGACTACATCCAGGTCGGTCAGGTCGAAATGCCATCGCGTGCTTATGTTTCGGCGTTCGGCTTCAAGGGCCCAGACCAGCAGAAGAAGGCCGGTGTCCTCTCCGGTGGTGAGCGTAACCGTCTGAACCTTGCGTTGACCCTGAAGCAGGGTGGCAACCTGTTGCTGCTCGATGAGCCTACTAACGACCTTGACGTAGAGACTCTTTCGTCGTTGGAAAATGCTCTACTCGAGTTCCCGGGTTGCGCAGTGGTCGTCTCGCACGACCGTTGGTTCCTGGACCGAGTCGCCACCCACATCCTGTCTTACGAGGGCACGGAAGAGAACCCATCGAGCTGGTACTGGTTCGAAGGAAACTTCCAGTCTTACGAAGACAATAAGGTTGAACGTTTGGGAGCCGATGCAGCTAAGCCGCACCGTGTGACCCACCGTCGCCTGACTCGCGACTAAGTCTGAGTCGAAGCCAAAGGCCACCACGAATTAATTTCGTGGTGGCCTTTGGGCTACCCAGGTAAGGCTGACGCCGATTGCCTTGGCTATTTACACTGCGCCGACGCATCGAGCAGCGAGGGCAGCTTCAGATACTCGCGATTCTGGTACATCAGGTGCTGAGTTGACTGCCCCTGAATGACTTGAAGGATCTCTGCCGCAATGAGTCGCGAACCACCGACGCTAATCGACGAGTGGATCCGTGCACGCATGGACACTGGAGCCTTGTCGAAATGCGGTTCGCCGCTAGGCAGATAGGACCAACCCTGTTCGGGCGTGAAGCGAGGTGCACCGGGGCGTGCGAAATTGTTGGCAAGTTCCGAATGGTCTTCGCCCAGCATGTGAATCATGAACGAACTTGCGGAAAGTACCGCACCTGCGGCGCCGGATTCTTTAGTGAGCGAAAAAGAAACGGCCACGGGCTCGATGGACAACGACGCCAGGCTGGAGATTGTCAGTCCATAGGGAATGCCAGCAACCGACGCGGTGATCAAGGCTACGCCTGCAGGGTGTGCCCGAAATGCATCGCGGAAATCAGCCGACAAGTTCTGCATATGTGAATCGTCCTTCGCTTATGAATCATTGCGATCCATGATTTCTAGTCGAATAGTTTCTGTGTGGACAGACACCAACTACCCCTAGAATAGAACCTCAAGTAAACTTGAGGTCAACTTTATAGTCAGTGATGATTGGCACAGGGGAGTGGACGCGATCGAAAATGTAGAACCCGGACACGAGCTTCTCGGGATTGGCCATGTGAGTGACCGCACCGGAGTGGCGAAATCAGCGCTGCATTATTATGAAGAAATTGGATTGATCTGTTCGACAAGAACTTCCGGTAATCAACGGCGATATCCACGCCATATGCTTCGACGCATTTCGCTGATTACGGTAGGAAGCAAACTCGGCATTCCTTTAGCGGACATCCGTCGGGCTCTTGAACCCGTGCCAATGAACAAAATACCCTCAGAAAAGGACTGGCAACACGCTTCTAATGAATGGAAACGTGTGCTCGAGCGCCGTCGGCGCGCAATCGAAGAATTAGAGGATCGGCTGATGGGGTGCATCGGTTGCGGGTGCCTCTCGATGCAAGCGTGCTCGCTACTGAATCCGGAAGATGAGCTTGCCCAGGAAGGCGCTGGTGCTCGAAGGTTAGAAACCGGCGAAGCTGAAAGCCAAATTTAGACTGCGAGTTTCAGGGTTCTACCGAAACAAACAGACGCGCGACGATATTTGCCAATCTGAAGGCCAATATTGCCGCGCGTCTGGTTCTTATTGCCAAAGAACAAGCGTCTAAACCCCTGTCCAGGGATGCATATTTCTCGATGAAGTGCAGGCAGTAATCGAATTGCGAGCTTGCAATTAATCGTCTTCTGCTAAAAATTCTGGTAGTCGCACCATACCCTCTTGGGCTACGGTTGCAACTAGTTCACCGGCTGCGTTGAAGACCTGCCCTGTGCCGAGCCCGCGAGCCGAGGAAGCACTCGGTGAGCGCAGCACGTAGAGAAGCCATTCGTCGGCACGGAACTCACGATGCCACCACATGGCATGGTCTAAGCTGGCGATACTCAAGCCACGATGAATCCAACTGACACCATGGCGTCGGATCACTGGTTCAAGCAGCATGTAGTCACTGGCGTAGGCCAAAGCGGCGCGGTGCAGCATTGGGTCATCTGGCATCGGGGCAGTAGTGCGCATCCATACCGCAGCCATCGCCTCATGCTGGTCGTAGCCGGGAAGGTAAACCGGCTCGGTAATGTGGCGCATATCGAACGGCCGTTCATAAGCCCACTCGCGAGCGACCGGGTGGTCGAACTGGCCGATGATCTCCGCCGTCGTACGCAAGGTTTCCGGGGGAGGTACTTCAAATGGCACCGGATCGTGATGATCCAGGCCGGAAGCTGGTTCCTGGAAAGACGCAATCATGGAAAGGATGGGAACGCCGTTTTGGTAGGCATGCACGCGTCGGGCAGAGAATGATCGGCCGTCGCGCAGCCGCTGAACACCGAAGGTGATGTTCTGCGAAGCATCACCTGGACGCAGGAAGTAACCATGCATTGAATGAATTGCCCGTTCTTCGGGAACGGTGCGCGATCCAGCAACGACCGATTGGGCCAGGACTTGGCCGCCAAATACTCGCGTCCGAGACTGTTTAGGCGTTTTTCCTATGAAGATATCCTCATCAGTACGCGCCCGGTCGTCTCCGTCTAGATCCAATAGATCTAACAGGATTTGAGTAGTGCCTAGTTCCTCTGTCACGATAATGACTCCTTGACGTGCTTTCGATGACTTTGAGAACTCTATCGTGACAAGTGTCAAGAATCTTGCGAAAGCACCGCATGACAGTGCAGGCATATGACGAAAACGCTTAAGGGTGCCCAATGAATCTGTTCAAGTCATGAGACGATTACCCTATGGCCAGTGATGCACTTGTTTTTGAAGACTCCAATTCAGTGAGCGATTTAGCCAATCTGCTGAGCAGAGCTAAAGCTATTGAAGACGATGGAGTCTTGCTGACCGCCCGAGGCACGGCCCTTGCGGTTTATGTTCCGGTTTTGGTCCCAGCTCAGCTAGGCCAGGGAGACTACACCATACTTGGCATGCGCGTGCATCGGCTAGCCGTGCCCGGAGAGGTGAACGCCTGCTATTCCTTCTCCGCAATTCAGGATCGCTTGGCACGAATGGGCGAAACGTCCACTGAATTCACGTTGCCGCCAGTGGAAGAAAATCCTAGCTGGGCTGGAATTACCGTTCCAATGTCCGGGTGGGAAGATGCTGGGAGCGTTCCTGATGACGTACTCTCCGCGGCCACGCAGACAGGCATCGACGCGGTCGCCCAAGCTTTACCGGCTAATCCGGGAAAACCGGTCGTAGCGCAAATCCGTCAACGGATTTGGTCTTCTGAGCTAGAAAATTCTAATCCTCGTTTGCCGCTTGGCGCCGCCTTTGCGATGCATGCTTTGGGATTCTTGACTCCCGAGGGCGAAAGCCGTGTACTGCGCCAAGGGAACTGGATCAGAGTCAGCAACGGTTTAGGACATGTGTTGCTGCGCCGCTCCGCAATGCTTGGTTAAAAAATGAATTCCGCGCCATCGATACTGGCGCGGAATATCACACTCAAATTTAGCTTGACGCGTTGAGCAAGGAATGCGCGGCTCGATCAAAATAATCACGCAGCGTCTCGGCATGGAGCATTGGTAGCTCTAGCTGATCGATAGCTTTGTTCATATGCCCGAGCCAAACATCTCGATTGTGCGGGTTGACGAGGTAAGGCATGTGGCGCATGCGCAGTCGTGGATGTCCGCGGTGCTCCGAGTAGGATGTCGGGCCACCCCAGTACTGTTCCAGAAATAGCTGTAAACGAATTTGCGCAGGAAATAGATCCTTTTCCGGATACATTTCCCGGAATTCCGCATCATCTGCAACGGATGCGTAGAAGTTCTTGCTCAACTGCGCGAAGACTGCACGACCGCCCACTTGCTCGTAGAATGTTCCGGCGTAGTCGGATACATCCGCGGGAGCCTGCGCTAATTGCAGGAATTCTTCGCTTGATGGGCCGGTAACCACCGGGTTGTTCATCGGATCGCGCTTCACGGTGTGGGGCAGTGGGTTCAAATCGCTCATGTGTACTTTCCTGAAATTATTCGGCAACTGGTTCATGGAGAACCGGAAAATTCACGGATCTAGCGATGAAACATACCTTATTGGCTTGCTGGTGAAGAGAATCTGCGAGTTCTCGCTGGGATTCATCGGCCAACTGAATCTGCGGACGGAGAGTTACTTCGGTGAACTCACCACTGTTATCTCGGTTTAACCGCAACGTACCGGAGGCCTGGTCCTGATAGCTGGTGACAACGACCCCGTGGGTTACCGCGACATGGAGGTACGAAAGCATGTGGCATTGGCTCAAGGCGGCTAATAAGAGCTGTTCGGGGTTCCAGCGATCTGGGCTGCCATGAAAAGTAGGATCAGCCGTGCCTGCGATGTCCGGTAACCCGTCCGCGCGGATGATGTGTTCACGGCCATAGCCACGATAGCTGTTGGTGCCAGCTCCGCGATTACCCGTCCATTCGATGGCGACTTGGTAGCTGTGCTGCGAGAGGTCCATACTGCTATTCTCCCACCCTTTAAAACGCTTGTGGTGTGCGTTGCGGCACAAGGAGTAGTTTCCGTACTTATCTAAGAACGATAACCCCATCGCGCCACACCGCACACCACTGGTGCAAACTAAAAGTTAGGCATTGGCGTCGGCGGCCTGTGCGGCCAACGCCCGAACCACATCTGCCCTGCTTTCAACCAACAGTCTGCGCATTGCCGGGTGCTTTTCACCTAACCGCGACAAAAAGGCATCGGTACGCTCGATGGTCTGCTGTGAGACTGCCGAAGTGGGGTAGAAGCCGAGTACGATCTGCTTCGCCATTTCATGCGAATAGCTCTCCCAAGCACTGACCAACAGGTTGAAGTAATCCTCGGTGTAGCTTTCGAGCAACGAGCTATCGTGCGCAATATTGAAACCGAGTATTACCGCACCTTGCTGAACATTGGACAGCGTCGCGGAGGTAGCCGCGGCAAAGGCTTCGGCCTTCGCATCAGCTGTTGGACGAGCTGCCCGAGCGGTGAACCAGCTTGCCTTGCCCTTGGCGGTGTCATCGTTTGCCAGCATCTTGTCGAGGGCTTTCTCATCCATGCGAGACCCGGCGGACAATGCGATCGCTAGGGACCAGCGCAGATCGGTGTCCAGGGTTAGACCAGGCAACAGAACTGTGCCATCGAGCAAGCCGGCTACTTGGTCCAGCTGCGCGGCGGTGCGGGAACGATGCGCAAAGGCCTTGGCGAACTGAAGCTGGCTATCAGAGCTTGCCTCAGCTTGCTGGGCCAATTCCCACAGGCGGTCGGCAGCCTGCACAGAAAGCTCCTTGGCATTCTCGCTAGCCACGTAGAAATCTAACGCCGTATTCAACTGGCGCAACAGCACCATGATGACCGAGGAATCAACTTCGTGTCCGATGTTGTTGAGCAGCAGCTGCACGTAGGCGCTAGCCGGAGTCTCGGCATCGCGGACCGCATCCCACGCGGCGCTCCACACCAGCGTGCGCGGCAGCGACTCGGTGAAGTCCTTCAAATGTTCGGTGGCGGTTGCCAGTGAGAGCTCATCGAGACGAATCTTGGTGTAAGTCAGGTCGTCGTCGTTGAGCAGGACCAAATCGGGGCGTTGCATTCCCACAAGTGCCGGCACTTCGGTGGATGGACCAGCAACATCAAGTTCCTCACGGTGGACTCGCACGAGCTTGCCTTCATTGAGGGTGTAGAAACCTACTGCCAGCCGGTGCTTGCGCAGTGTTGGGAACTGGTCGATGGCGGACTGGTTTATGGTGAATCCCGAGATGCGTCCGGACTCGTCGGCCGAAATATCTGCCTTCAACGTATTCACGCCGGAGGTTTCCAGCCAGGAAGCGCCCCAATCGCTCAGGTCGCGCCCGCTAGCTGACTCAAGTTCGGTAAGCAGATCAGGTAGCTCGGTGTTGGACCATGCATGCTTTTTGAAATACTCGCGCACGCCCGCCATGAACTCCTCTTGGCCTACGAAGGCCACCAGTTGGCGTAGCACCGAGGCGCCCTTAGCGTAGGTGATGCCGTCAAAGTTGACTTCTACATCTTCCAAATCGTTTATCTCGGCAACAATCGGGTGGGTGCTCGGAAGCTGATCCTGGCGGTAGGCCCAGTTCTTTTCCATAATATTAAAGGTCGTCCACGAACTGGTGAACTCGGTATTCTGTGCTGCGGCAAGGGTCGACATGAATTCCGCGAAGGATTCGTTGAGCCACAGGTCATTCCACCACTTCATGGTGACCAAGTCGCCGAACCACATATGTGCCAGTTCGTGCAGGATGGTGATCGCCCGGCGCTCCACCATGGCGTGGGTCGGGCGGGAACGGAAGATGTATTCTTCGAGGAAGGTAACGGCTCCAGCGTTCTCCATGGCTCCGGCATTAAATTCCGGTACGAAAAGCTGGTCGTACTTTTCAAACGGGTACGCAACTCCGAAGTTCTTTTCGTAGAATTCGAATCCCTGACGAGTGATGGTGACAATATCTTCGGTGTCCAGGTATTGCATCATCGAGGCGCGGGCAAAAACTCCAAGCTCGATGGTTCGGCCATCGGCCGAGACCAATGAATCCCGTGCGACCTCGTAGGGTCCGGTGATTAGCGCTGTGATGTAGCAGGAAATGCGCTGGGTGGCTGGGAAGTCCCACCGTGAGGCTTCGCCGTCAACCACTGGCTGGGGAGTTGGGGCGTTGGAAACGACATTCCACTTCGAGGGGGCCTTCACCGAGAACTGGAAGGTTGCTTTGAGATCCGGCTGCTCAAATACTGCGAACATGCGGCGGCAGTCGGCGACTTCAAACTGTGAGTAGAGGTAGACCTCCTGATCAACAGGGTCGACGAATCGGTGCAGGCCTTCGCCGGTGTTCATGTAGCGGGCATCGGCGTCGATGACCAGAGTGTTCTGAGCCGCGAGTTCAGGGAGTTGGATCCGCACCCCGTCGGCGACGACCGCCGGATCCAGTTCGGTGCCGTTTAGAATCACCGAACGGACAGTGTCGGTGATCGCGTCGATAAAAGTGCTGGCTCCTGGGGTCGCGGTGAAGCGTACCGTGGTGCGGGAAGTGAATACGCGGTCGCCCTTAGTCAGATCTAGGCTCACCTCGTAGCTGTCGACATTGATCAGTTTCGCGCGTTCACTAGCTTCGGCGCGCGTGAGGTTCATTCCGGGCATTGGGCTCTCCGTCTTGAAGCGATGAAAGGATATCGCCTCAGTTTCTGAAACGAATATTGAATAACTTCCTCCATTGTGTCACTGGCAACGGGGGCGCACGCAAGTCTTTGACTGTAAAAACTTCTATAACAGGCAAATGCTACGTGCTCGCATGAGTTGTCACAGAAACCTCGAAACACCGCAGAGTTCGATTCTGGGCCAGCTGGGTCGCTAAGCTGGAGGGAGCAATAATTCGACTTTTCCCAACGAATGAGGCATTAAAACATGCGCGTGCATATCGCCACTGACCACGCAGGTCTGGAACTGAGCGACTTCTTGGTCAAGCACCTCACGGCCAAGGGGTACGAAATGATCAACCATGGTCCGAAGTCCTATGACCCGGAAGATGATTACCCGGCCTTCTGCATTAACGCGGCTCAAGCGGTGATTAGTGATCAGCGTGCTGGCGTAGACGCCTTGGGTATTGTCCTCGGCGGATCGGGCAATGGCGAGCAGATCGCGGCGAACAAGGTTGAGGGCGTACGCGCAGCGCTTGCATGGAACCTTGATACCGCGAAACTTGCTCGCGAGCACAACAACGCAAATGTCATCGCAGTCGGCGGACGACAGCACTCGGTAGAAGAAGCAGCTGAGCTCATTGAGGCATTCCTAGCGGAGCCTTTTAGCGATGCCGAGCGTCATATACGCCGCATCGGTAAAATCGCCACCTTCGAAACTACCGGCGAGGTCATCGACTAACCGTGCCCGAAGGACATTCCCTGCATCGTCTGTCCCGCCAATTTGACGATGTCTTTGGGGGACAGACGGTTCAAGTATCTTCGCCCCAAGGTCGCTTTGCCTCGGATGCCTCACGTATCGACGGTCACGAACTTGAACGCGCCTTCGCCAAAGGGAAACAGCTGTTTTGCCGCTTCTCCAACGACCTGTACCTTCGAGTGCATCTAGGCCTTTATGGGGCGTTTGATTTTGGTGGTGACAGCCTCTTCGCGGGAGCTTCGTCGATCGGTGCGCCACGACGCATTGGAGAGCGCGAAGCCAGCATGCAGGGGACCGAGTTGTATTCCGGACCGCCTGATCCGGTCGGTGCGGTTCGTGCTCGCATTGTGTCCAAACATGGCTGGGCGGATCTGCGCGGCCCAACGGCTTGTGAAGTCTTAGAAGCGGACCAGGTGCAGTGGCAACTAGCAAAGCTTGGGCCTGATCCTTTAGCGGGGGCATCGGCACGCTTTCAATCTGCCAAAGGGCAGATCGAACCGGGTCTTGATCAGATGTACCTGGATGAGGGGCTCAAGGAATTCCGGGCTAATCTCGCGCGCACCAGCACGCCTATCGGCGTAGCCTTGATGAATCAAAACCTGATCAGTGGCGTTGGGAATATATATCGCGCCGAGGCACTGTTTCGGAATCGTGTTTGCCCAGCCCTTCCGGCAAACCAACTGTCCGGGCGAACCGCCAACAAATTATGGTGGGATATTGTCGCGATCATGGAGGATGGGGTCCGCGATGGAAAGATCATTACTACGCGTGAAGAGGACCGCGATCCTGAAGGCGTGCTCTGGCCGGACAACGCTTACTACGTTTATCAGCGTCAGGGGATGGGGTGTCGTAAATGTACCGGGAGTATTCGACTCGAAGAAGTATCTGGTCGGAAATTGTACTGGTGTCCGCGGTGCCAGAAGCTGCCGCGAAGAAAAGGCGATTCACGCTAGCCACTGGATGCGTGGGGCAGATCAACTTAGGAGATCTAGACCCACGGCGTGTTTAGCGCATTACCGAGGTCCACGTGGTGCTATAGGGGATGTGTCCAAGTCGGACGGCAAATCACCCGATTTGCATGGACCTATATTTATGGTCTAGACTAAATTCTGTTCGCGGCAATGAAGTCGGGAAATGTGGGGATGTAGCTTAGTGGTAAAGCCTTAGTCTTCCAAACTAATGATGCGAGTTCGATTCTCGTCATCCCCTCCATATAAAAAAGGTCCCGCTTAGGCGGGACCTTTTTTGCGTAGGTGTTCGAATGCTACTTACACCACACAGAATTCGTTTCCTTCAGGATCCGCAAGCACGACGTGATCCAGTTCGCCGTTGATGAAGTGCCGCTCGAGTTCACTTGCGCCCAGGTTCATAAGCTGTCCGGCCTTCTCTTCGATCCTCTGTTGGCGCAAGTGCGTCGGCTGATCCCGACCCAGGCCAACTTTCAGATCGAGATGAATCCGATTCTTAGCTGTTTTCCCCTCTGGGACCCTCAGCATTGAAATTTGCGGGCCGTCTCCTGTCGGATCGCAAATCACCGCTCCGTCATTCCATTCGTCCTCGGGTACGTCGCATTTGATCAGCCAATCGCCCCAGGAGGAGAACCCTGGAGGCGGGGGAGCGTCCACATAGTCAAGTGCCACCTTCCAGAAGTTTGCTTGCTCCACCGGTGCGTTGCAGTCAAAGGTCAATGCCCAAGTTATCGCCATAGGGTGATCGTAGTCCTGATGCCTAGCCGGCGGCGGGTTCTGCATAGACCCTGCCTGGCCCCATTTAGTTAGGCGGCTAGCAGTCGACGTGGAACTTGCTGGATGGTCTGAATGTAGAAAGGATGAAAAACGTTCAAATTTCCTGTTACTCACCTCACCTTTTTCAGTTATTTACTCCAAAAAGGGACGTCAAGGCCGGAAATTCCGCGTAAATTCGCTGAAGTTGTCGAAAATGGCCAGCAGGATGCCGATTTTGCATTTAGCGCGAACCCGTGTAAATTTATTTCTTGTGATCACGCAGGGATAACAAAAACCCAGCAACGATTCACAAGATGTTGGCTCAGGTGAAAAGGGATTTTCGCTTAGTGTTCAACGGGGTATAGCTCAGCTTGGCTAGAGCGCGCGCTTTGGGAGCGTGAGGTCGCAGGTTCGAATCCTGTTACCCCGACTCATGACGATGAAAACTTCGGTTAATATCTCATGAAATCGAGAACTAAATATAATTTAGCTCTGGTGATCACCGGAAACTGTAAAAAGTTACCGGTATGCATCACAAACGATTAGTGGATAAAGGATAACTCAGGTTAGACTAATCACTGCTAATCGGGGTGTAGCTCAGCTTGGCTAGAGCGCGCGCTTTGGGAGCGTGAGGTCGCAGGTTCGAATCCTGTCACCCCGACTCTGTCGAATAACCCCGCAACGCCACCATGTTGCGGGGTTTTTTGCAGATCAGACCTAATTCTTAGACACTCAGGAGTACAACGCTGTGAAGAGCGCCGTCGAAAACGTCAACCCGACTCGGGTGAAGCTAACCGTTGAGGTTCCTTACGAGGAACTGAAGCCCCGCGTCGATGAGGCGTACAAGACCATCGCTCAGCAGATTCAGGTTCCAGGCTTCCGTAAGGGCAAGGTTCCAACTCGCATGATCGATCAGCGCGTTGGTCGCGGTTACGTCATTGAAACCGCTGTGAACGAGGGTCTAAACGACTTCTACCAGAAGGCAATGGTCGAGAGCGAGCTAACCCCGCTATCGCGCCCAGAAGTTGACATCACTGAGCTTCCTTCGATCGAGAAGGAAGGCGAAGGCCAGCTGGTCTTCACCTTCGAAGTTGATATTCGTCCGAAGGTTGAATTGCCTGACTACAAGGGCATTGAGGTCTCCGTCGAGGCTAAGGAAGTTGCCGACGAAGACATCGAAAAGGCCCTAGATGACCTGCGCGGTCGCTTCGGCACCCTGAAGGACGTTGAAGCTCCAGCAGCTGCAGACTCCTTCGTCACCCTCGACCTGACCGCATCGGTTGGGGACGAAGAGGTTGACGCAGCTCAGGGACTGTCCTACCAGGTTGGCTCGGGCAACATGCTTGAGGGCATGGACGAGGCTGTTACCGGCCTGTCTGCTGGCGAAGACGCAACTTTCGAGACCACCCTTGCCGGTGGCGAGCACGCTGGCAAGACCGCAACCGTCAAGGTTGTCGTCTCGGCCGTCAAGTCGCGCGAACTGCCAGAAGCGAACGATGATTTCGCTCAGCTTGCTTCCGAATACGACACCATCGCTGAACTGCGCGAGTCGCTGACCAAGGACGCTGCAGAAGGCAAGGTTGTTGAGCAGGGTGTTGAGGCGCGCGAGCTCGTCTTGGACAAGCTGGTCGAAATGATCGAGGTCCCTGTTCCAGCATCGGTCATCGAAGAGCAGATCGAACAGCACTTCAACGCACCAGACGCTGAAGCTGACCACGACACCGAAGAGCACCGTGCAGAGGTTCGTGAGAACACCGAGCGTGCTTTCAAGAACGAAATCATCTTGGACGCTGTTGCAGACGCTGAAGAAGTTGGCGTTGAGCAGTCCGAGCTGATCGACTACATCGTGCAGACCGCAGGTCAGTACGGCATGGAGCCAAACCAGTTCGCACAGATGCTAGATGGTGCCGGCCAGGTACCAATGCTGATGGGCGAAGTTCGCCGTCGCAAGGCGCTTGCCAAGGTTCTGGAATTCGCAACCGTCACCGATTCGAACGGTGCAGCTGTTGATCTGACTTCCTTCGTGAAGCCAGCCGAGGAAGACGAAGCTGCAGCGGTCGAGGAGACCACCGAGGCCAAGTAGTCCCGGAATTTAGATGGCCGCCGGTCAGCTTGGAAACAAGCTGGCTGGCGGCCATTTTTTGTTCGCTCACGGGGTAGTCATGCGCCGTGAGCGAAAACGGGGCATGAAAGGCCCCATGGCTGGGTTGAAGTCAGTAATCTCAAAGTAACCAGTTGCAGCTTTGAGATTCGAAATAGGGTTTCAAAATCTGATCTACACGTTTGGAAGAGGTAGAGAACATGTCAAATGATTCGCGCACTCCCACCATGGCCACCGTTGATCCGGCCGGCCGTGAGGATTACATCTACAACCGCCTGCTCAAGGAGCGCATCATCTGGCTGGGCTCCGAAGTCCGCGACGACAATGCGAACGCTATTTGCTCGCAGTTGCTGTTGCTATCGGCGGAAGATCCTGAGAAGGACATCTACCTTTACATCAACTCACCAGGTGGCTCCATCACCGCGGGCATGGCAATCTACGACACCATGCAGTACATTCCCAATGATGTCGTGACTGTGGCAACCGGCCTGGCCGCTTCGATGGGCCAGTTCCTGTTGTCCTCGGGCACTCCGGGCAAGCGCTACGCTACCCCGAACGCTCGAATCCTGATGCACCAGCCTTCCGGCGGCATCGGCGGTACCGCCTCGGACATCAAGATCCAGGCAGAGCTGATCATGCACATGAAGAAGATCATGAGTGAGCTGACTGCAGAGCAGACCGGCCAGAGCGTCGAGCAGATCCTTATCGATAACCAGCGCGATAAGTGGTTCACTGCTGAAGAAGGCCTTAAATACGGCTTCTACGATCAGATCGCCATGAATGCCGGCACAGTCACCGGTGGTGGCGGCGTCGATACCGACAAGTAGTCGGTCTTACACATCCGCCTGAATCCCAAAGATTTGTCCTAGGAGAAAACCATGAACTTCAATCCGGAAGCCATTAGCGGTCAGACCCCGTCGGCCCGCTACATCCTGCCACAGTTCGAAGAGCGCACCCCATACGGGTTCAAGCGACAGGATCCATACGCAAAGCTGTTCGAGGATCGCATTATCTTCCTCGGCGCCCAGGTCGACGACGCATCGGCTGATGACGTTATGGCACAGCTGTTGGTCCTCGAATCCATGGACCCGGAACGCGATGTCACCTTGTACATCAACTCACCGGGTGGTTCGTTCACCGCAATGACCGCGATCTATGACACTATCCAGTTCATTCGCCCAGAGGTACAGACCGTCTGCCTCGGCCAGGCAGCCTCTGCAGCAGCAGTGCTGCTTGCCGCGGGCACGCCGGGCAAGCGTCTGGCCCTGCCAAACGCCCGCGTGCTGATCCACCAGCCATCGATGGGTGGGGGCGAACGCGGTACTGCGACCGACCTGCAGATCCAGGCCGAAGAGGTAATGCGTATGCGTGCGTGGCTGGAAGAGACCATCGCAGGGCACTCGGGCCAGTCCGTGGAGAAGGTTCGCGACGATGTGGAGCGCGATCTATTCATGACTGCCGCCGACGCCAAGGAATATGGCATCGTTGACGAAGTGCTTACTCCACGTAAGGTAAACCGCGCTCAGCTCGGCATCTAGGCATTACGCGGAATAATCATTGAATATTGGCGGTTTACCTTGTAGGTGTGTTCTCCACAAGAGGAGGACACCACGCAGGTAGACCGCCATATTCAGCTAATTTTGGGGTTATCTGACCTAGAATTGTGATAGTCCACGGCAACTCAAGCAAACAGGAGATCGGTGCGATGGGACGTATGGGCGAAGGCTCGGATCTGTTGAAGTGTTCTTTCTGCGGAAAGAGCCAGAAGCAGGTTAAGAAGCTAATTGCAGGCCACGGAGTCTACATCTGTACCGAATGCATCGAACTGTGCAATGAAATCATTGCAGAGGAGTTTGCTGAAGAACAGGTCTCCGAGGATTTCTCGCTGCCAAAACCGCTTGAAATCTTCAATTCCCTAGAGGAGTACGTGATCGGCCAGGAGAACGCGAAGCGCGCTCTGTCCGTAGCCGTGTACAACCACTACAAACGTATACATGGCACGAAGGAGCATGCTCCGGTCGCTGCCTTAAACAGTGACAACCCACTGGATGATGTTGAGGTTTCAAAGTCCAACATCATGTTGATTGGTCCTACCGGTTGCGGCAAGACTTATCTGGCACAGTCGCTGGCTAAAAAACTCAATGTCCCGTTCGCCGTTGCAGACGCGACTAGCCTGACCGAGGCTGGTTACGTTGGTGAAGACGTTGAAAACATTCTGCTTAAGCTAATCCAAGCCGCAGACTTCGACGTGAAAAAAGCCGAGACAGGCATTATCTACATTGATGAAATCGACAAGATCTCGCGAAAGAGCGAGAATCCATCGATTACTCGCGATGTTTCGGGTGAAGGGGTCCAGCAGGCACTGCTGAAGATTCTTGAAGGTACCGTCGCCGCAGTTCCACCGCAGGGGGGACGAAAGCATCCACACCAAGATTTCCTGCAGCTAGACACCACGAATATTCTGTTCATCGTGGCTGGCGCATTCGCAGGACTCGAAGAGATTATTTCTTCGCGTGCGGGACGTAAGGGCATCGGTTTCGGTGCGCCTTTGACCGCTCTGAAATCCGAAACCCCGTCGTACTCCGATGTTCGTCCGGAAGATCTGCTGAAATTCGGTTTGATACCCGAATTTGTCGGTCGACTGCCAGTGATCACGACCGTCGAGCATCTTGATCGCGCATCCCTGGTTCGAGTTTTGACTGAGCCCAAGAACGCATTGGTCAAGCAATACCAGAAAATGTTCCGCATGGATGGTGTGGAGCTGAGCTTCGAACCACAGGCGTTGGACGCGGTCGCGGAGCTGGCTATCGAACGTGAAACCGGTGCTCGTGGGCTTCGCGCCATTTTGGAGGAGACTCTTGGTGGGATTATGTTTGAACTGCCAAGCCTTGAAGAAATTGCGGAAGTGGTTGTCACCCGTGGCACGGTGATGGACCGTGAAGCGCCGCTACTTCTTTCACACGATGTCGCGGCCAAGCGAAATAAGAAGTCCGCGTAGTTTAATATCCCGTTGAGTTTTCGGTAGAAAGTTGAGGGTTCATGCCCAAGCGCACTCAAGTTGATTTCTGGTTCGACCCGATCTGTCCCTTTGCATGGGCGACCAGCCGCTGGATCAAGGAAGTTGAGAAGGTCCGCGATATCGATGTGAGCTGGAATGTAATGAGCTTATCGGTGCTAAACGAAGGGCGGGAGCTTCCAGAAGGCTACCGCGCTTCCATGGACAACTCGTGGGGACCAGTCCGCGTCGTGATTAAGGCCGCTCAAGATCATGGCGATGAAGTGCGGGACAAGCTCTACACGGCCATGGGCGAACTTTTCCATTACGAAAAGGTTTCAGATCGTGATGAGGTAATTGCACGGGCACTTGCGAAGGTAGGTCTGCCTGCAGAACTCGCAGATGCGGCGAATACCGATCAAAATGACGCTGCACTTCGTGCAAGTCACGAGGTAGGCATTTCCAAGGTTGGCCAAGATGTCGGAACGCCAATCATCGCTGTGGATGGTGTCGCGTTCTTTGGGCCGGTTATCACACGCATCCCAACAGGAGAAGACGCCGGCAAGATGTTTGACGCGGCAGCGCAACTCGCATCGTTCCCATACTTCTTCGAGATGAAGCGTAGCCGGACCGAAGACCCGATTTTCGAGTAATCCGTATTTGTAACCACCAACAATGAGCCTGGCCAAGTCCTCTTGGCCGGGCTCATTGCTTTTGAAACGAGATAACCGATAGATCTGGTTCCAATCATTCATGAGCAATTAATTCACGACGCATCATAAGTAACCTCGTTCGTCCCGGGGGAGCGCTCTCAGTGACTAGTCCGGAGTTACTGTATCAATTCTTACTAATTGTTCCGAAAAAAATTGTAGGAATTTTCCATGCAAATAATATGAAGTGCCTCACAAGGCTTTCATAAATTAAAGCCGTTACCCATCGGAACGGACGGTCCAGTCGATCGGCACGCGGGTTTGGCGCTTCCCGGAAATTACTGGTGAGTAACGAAAATTTCCCTTACGCGAAAGATGGGCATTGGTTTTCAGTGCTTTGAAACTTCCAGTCAGAAGTTATTAGCAGGAAGAAATCAGTTTCAGATTTTTTGACGGTTACGACAATGAACCCTCAAATTTCTTGTCGGTAACCCCTAGGTAATGCCTGAAAGGTGTGTTTGACTATCTCCCACAGGTGCTTCGGCACATGCTTTCGATGGCGGCCCCCATCCGCCAAATAGGGAGAAAACGTGCAAGATAGATACGAAAATCAAGGCCCGAAAAAAGGCAAAAACAAGGGCAGGGCATTCGCTGCGCTTTTGCTCGCCGGAGGACTCATCGGTGGAAGCGCATCGATGGCCATGGCTGCCCCCACAGCCCCCACGGACAAGATCGAGTCGACAAGCATTACCTTGTCGCAGGCAGAAAATGCCATTGATTATTGGACTCCCGAGCGTATGGAGAATGCCAAGTCCGCTGATAGTCTCACGAACGGTAAGGCCACTTCAAACGCTCCGCTGAAGGCTGGCAAATCAAAGAAGATTGCCGGCCAGGACGCGAAGATGCGCAACGAAAACGCCAACAAGCCGAAACGGGGTTCCGCAGTCTCTCCGGTGTCACACATCGGCAAGGTATTCTTCACCCTTGGTGGCTCTGATTACGTTTGCTCGGGCAACTCGGTTGTATCGGCAAATGAGTCGACCGTGTCCACAGCGGGCCACTGTGCCAATGAAGGACCGGGCGCATTCGCAACTCGATGGGTGTTCGTTCCCGCCTATGAAAATGGCAACGCTCCCTACGGATCCTTCGCGGCTACCGAACTGGTCGCCCCAACGCAGTGGAGCAACGGCGGAGACATTAGCTACGACACCGCTTTCGCGGTTGTCACCGACAACAGCGGAGTAAGCCTCGCGGATCAAGTTGGAGCTTCAGGCGTCGCCTTCAACCAGGCGCGCGGATTGAGCTACACGGCCTTCGGATACCCTGCCGCGAGCCCTTTCAACGGAGAGACTTTGCAGTCCTGCAGCGGACGTGCCACAGCTGATCCTTACGGACAGTCGCAATCCCAAGGCATTCCTTGCGACATGACTGGCGGTTCCTCCGGCGGTCCATGGTTCCTCGGTGGATCTGATGGATACCAGAACTCCGTCAACAGCTTCGGCTACAGTGGAGTGCGAAACACGATGTTCGGCCCCTACTGGGGGTCGGTCGTAGAACAGGCATATAACGCAGCACAGAACTAGCAAGAAGTGATTTGGGCGGAATGTCGATGAAGACATTCCGCCCAAACTCTTTGAGGAGCAGGCTTTGGAATCAAAAGATGACGATGCTGGCGAATGCGCCAAAGGTAAGAGTGCTAGCCAGAAGTTGCCTAAAACTGTCAGCGAACAGCTCGCTTATTTTGACGATATACGTAAACAGGATGCTAAACCGATGCATGTAGAAATCCAAAGCCCAGCGGGGAAACTCGATGATGATGAGGACCTCTGAGTCTGCCTCGGTGTCTTATGGATAACGCGCAACTGCTCTCGAACCCGAGGGTTCGAGAGCAGTGCTTAGTATGTTTCCTTCAACCTAGCTGCTTGGCTAGCTCACGAACGTGAAGTTGAAGGGATATTTGTAGGAGCGCCTTGCCTGATACTCGTTCGGAGCATTGATTGCAGCCATAATGGCCACCACGAAGCAGGCGATTCCGCCTAGTAACCCGATGACCCAACCGATCACGGGAAGTAAGGCCAGTAAACCGATGATCGCGCGGATGATGCTGAAATTCAGGGTATCTCGGTGGAAATCTCTAACTATCGGGTTGGTGCGTTCCTTATCGATGATGAAGAAGATCAGTGCTGGAATAATGCCGAAGAACGCAGAAAGCCAGCCGTTGAGCTGAATCCGCTGGAGGTTCTCATCCGGGCCTTGTGCCTGGTAACCCGGCTGCGGCTGATTCCCTTGACCTGGATATGATCCAACCGGTTCGGAGTTGGCTGGGGGCGTAGGCGATTCGCCAGGCACGGGGTTCGAACGTTGTCCCTCGCTGAGCGGATCGGAGTCATGTGGGTCTTCCGGTGCGGTAGTCATACGAGCCTCTCTAGAGAGTAGCTTGAATATGTAGTATGAGCGTACCCCTTGACTCTAGGCCATGAATAAATAATATCAAGGCGTCAAGAACCATTGCCTAACTTGAACGTCTCTCGCAAAATCCGATTCAAGATACTGTTCAGGCATGAGAAAGGCCGTCGAGAGTTTCTCGACGGCCTTTCTCATTCACTATTTCGGAATTTAGGCTTCTTCGGCAGGAGCCAATTCCACGTTCACTACGCTCAGCTCGCCGTCGGCCTCAACCAACGTCAGTTCGCGTGCGTTGCCCGCCGACTTCAGGTCGGTGAAGCCTGCACGAAGCTGTTCGATCTGCGCTGCCGGTGCATGAATCTCACCGGAAAGGACCTCGGTACGCTGCTTGACCTTGGCATCCGATTTGGCCTTGCGGATGCCAGATAGCGCGATTCCAACGGTCGGGAGTACTGTTGCGTCGGCACCTTCGGTAGCAGCGGTCAGGTGCGTGGTGCTCGGCCACTGCGACAGGTGCACTGACCCGGTGCGCCACCAACCCCAGACCTCTTCGGTAGCGAACGGCAGGAACGGTGCGAACAAACGCAGCACCGAATCCAAGGTCGTGGCGAGAGTTGCCAGGACACTAGCCTGCTCCTCGGCTCCATGGCCACCGTAGGCACGATCCTTGACCAGTTCGACATAGTCGTCGGTGAACGACCAGAAGAAGGACTCGGTGATGTCCAAGGCGCGGGCGTAGTCGTAGTTCTCGAAGGCACGTTGCGCGTCCTGGATAACCGTGGACAGGCGCAGTAGCAGTGAGCGATCTAGACCGTTGATCACCACCGATGCATCATCGGTGAGAACGTTGGCTTCGGTGGCGCCCAAGTTCAAGACGAACTTCGAAGCGTTGAGGATCTTGATCGCTAGACGGCGACCAATCTTCATCTGGTTGATCTCGTAGGCGGTATCCGCGCCCAGCTTGGCGCTGGCCGCCCAGTAACGTACTGCGTCCGAACCGAACTTCTCCAGAACCTCGTTCGGAACCACCACGTTGCCCTTGGACTTGGACATTTTCTTGCGATCTGGATCTAGGATCCAACCGGAAATGGCCGCGTGCTTCCATGGAACATCATTGTGCAGCGCATCTGCACGCACAGCAGTGGAGAACAGCCATGTGCGGATGATGTCGTGGCCCTGCGGACGCAGATCGAATGGGTAGACCTTGGAGAAGAACTGATCGTCGCGTCCCCAGCGGCCCGCAATCTGCGGGGTCAACGAACTGGTAGCCCAAGTGTCGAGCACATCTGCGTCACCGATGAAACCGCCGGCCACGCCGCGCTGGTCTTCGCTGAAACCTGCTGGAGCGTCGGCAGCCGGGTCGATAGGAAGCTGCGCTATCTCGGGCAAGATCGGTGCATCATAATTCGGTTCGCCATGTTCGTTGACCTGGTACCAAACAGGTACCGGAACGCCGAAGAAACGCTGGCGGGAAACAAGCCAGTCGCCGTTTAGCCCCGAGACCCAGTTTTCGTAGCGCGAGCGCATGAACGAAGGATGGAAATCGATCTGCTCTCCGCGCGCGATCATCTGGCTGCGGCGCTCTTCGTCGCGGCCACCATTGCGGATGTACCACTGCCGGGAGGTGACGATTTCCAGCGGCTTGTCGCCCTTTTCGAAGAAGTTCACCGGACGGGAGACTTTCTTCGGCTCGCCGTCGAGCAGCTCTGCCTCGGTGAGCATCGTGACGACGGTTTCCTTGGCGGAGAATACGGTCTTCGACGCGATCTCTGCGTAAGCGGCCTGACCTGCTTCGGTGGTGATCCACTCCGGGGTGTCAGCCAGGATGCGACCGTCACGGCCAATGATGGCTCGGGTTGGAAGCTGCAGTTCACGCCACCAGGTGACGTCGGTCAAGTCGCCGAAGGTGCACACCATGGCGATACCTGAACCCTTATCTGGCTGGGCCAGCGGGTGCGGGTAGACGGTAACTGGAACGCCGAAGATTGGCGAGGTGACGGTTTTGCCGAAGAGGTGCTTGTAGCGCTCGTCTTCGGGGTGGGCCACGAGACCTGCGCAGGCTGCAAGCAGTTCCGGGCGGGTGGTCTCGATAAAGACCTGCTCACCGCCCTCGGCATCAAATGCATAGCGGTAGTAGGCGCCGGGCATTTCGCGGTCTTCAAGTTCGGCCTGGGCCACTGCAGTCCGGAAAGTCACGTCCCACAGGGTCGGCGCTTCTGCCATGTAGGCATCGCCCTCAGCCAGGTTCTCCAAGAAGGCACGCTGCGATACTGCGCGGGAATTGTCATCGATCGTGCGGTAGGTCATGCGCCAGTCAACCGATAGGCCCAACGTGCTGAACAGGTGCTCGAAGACCTTCTCGTCCTCGACTGCTAATTCTTCACAGATTTCAATGAAATTCTTGCGGCTAACGACATCCCAATCGCGCTGGTTCTTGGCCGGGGATTCCGGGGGGCGGTAGCCCTCAATGTATGGTTTGGTCGGATCACAGCGAACACCATAGTAGTTCTGTACACGGCGTTCGGTCGGTAGTCCGTTGTCATCCCAGCCCAGCGGGTAGAACACGTTCTTGCCGCTCATGCGCTGGAAACGAGCCAGCACGTCGGTCTGCGTGTAGGAGAACATGTGTCCTACGTGCAGGGAACCCGAAGCAGTTGGTGGGGGAGTGTCGATGGAGTAAACGGCCTCGCGGGTCGTGTCCTCGTTGAAGTGATAGGTGCCCTCGGTGCGCCACCGGGACGAAAGACGTTCCTCCAAGCCTTCCAAAGCGGGCTTGTCAGGAACGGAAACCGTTGCGGGCGTGTCTGTGCCCAAGTTGTCTTCTGCCATGGCTCCATTCTTCCATGTTTTGCAGGGGAGGCAGGCATTGTGATTCATGGTCTCGACCACTTGACCAGTGGCGGTCTGTACGGCGGGCTTCGAATGCTGGTCTGAATCTTCTACCCTTCCCTCAGCAGCCGGCTATGCCCGGCTGGCTGAGCACATGCAGGTCCGCTGACGCTAATGGGATTCAGAAGGCATTCACGTAAGACAGATTCATCGCCTCGCGCCTCGAAGCTGCGAAGTTCTATGGTTGGGACATGACTTTTTCTCAGAATCATGAAAGCACCCGCTCGGCTCTCGTCACCGGGGCATCCAGCGGAATCGGACAGGCGACGGTTCGCGCGCTGCGCGAGCAGGGCTGGAAGGTATTTGCAGTGGCCCGCCGTGCCGATAGGCTCAACGCCCTCGCCGAGGAAAGCGGTGCGATAGCGTTGGCGGCCGACGTGAGCGTGCAGTCTGATGTTGACGCATTGGTAGTTAGCGTCGCTGAACAAGGCGGCGTGGACACGCTGGTCAATTGCGCAGGTGGCGCACGCGGCAGCGACTACTGGGCTGAAGCCAAAGACGAAGACTGGGAATTCATGTGGCAGTCAAACGTTATGGGCACCATGCGGTTGACCCGAGCGCTGCTGCCGTCCCTGCGTACCACCGGCGGCACGATCCTGAACGTCACATCGACCGCTGCATTGGCAAGCTACGAAGGCGGTAGTGGATACAATGCCGCAAAGTCGGCGCAACGAGCCATGAGCCAGGCGCTCCGTCTGGAGGAAGTTGAAAACGGCATTCGCGTGATCGAGATTCTTCCTGGACTTGTGCAGACCGAAGAATTCGCATTGCGCCGGCTGGGGAGCAAAGAAGCCGCTGAGAACGTCTACGCTGGGGTCGCTGAACCGTTGACCGCAGAAGACGTGGCCGAGGTGATCCGCTACGCGGTCAGCGCGCCGGCGCATGTGAATCTCGACGAAATAGTGATTCGGCCACAGGCTCAGGCCGCCAATCACAAGCTGATCCGCAAGGGCTAGGGCTCCGTAGATGGGACGAATTCACGTACTTGCCGCTTCGCACGGCACCGATGACGAACGCGGCCAACGACTTATCCACGAGTTGCGTGCACAGCTCGAAGAACTGGCACGCAACTCGGGGCTCACCGAGCTGGTGTGGCATGAGGCTTATGTAGATGTCCAGCATCCGCAGATTCCCGCAGTGCTCGACTCGCTGCCCGCGGATGAACCAGCAGTGGTGTTGCCGCTGCTGGTGGCCGATGGCGTGCACACGACATACGACATTGCCGGCGCGGTGAAAGCTAGAGCTAACACCACCGCGGCCGCTCCGCTTGGCTCCTTGCCCGAGCTTGCCCACGTTTTGGCGCGACGCGCGCAAGCTCATCTTGAACTTCACTCAACCGTTGTTCTAGCTGCTGCCGGAACCAGACTTGAAACGGGTCAACAACAGATCGGGGAACTGGCGAAATTAGTCTCGGCTGAACTTGGACGGGAAGTCCAGGTTGCATACTGTGCGGGCGCCAAGCCACTTATCCAGGATCTGCTAGCCACCGAAATTCAGGCACCAGTGCTCGTGCTGAGCGCGCTTTTAGCCGACGGTTTATTTCAAACCCGCTTAGCTAGCACGGGCGCCTCGGTGATAACAAGCCCGCTGCTACCGGACGTCATGATCGCTAAATGTTTCTTCGTAAGACTCCAAGAGGCGCTTAAAGCGGCCTGCTAGTTGTCCCCAGATGACGAAGTTCATCGTGTTTGAGTAAAGCGCGGTCATGTGACTACTCGTGGTTGCCAGCCCCTAGGGGCTGGTTTCTACGCTGGCTTACATGACGCAATCAACCGCACCTGTTCGCCCCAAGCGGGCAGCTAAACCTCAAGGTCAATGGAAGATAGACGGCCAACAGCCGTTGAACCACAACGAGGAACTCAAAGCCGCCGACGACGGCCTGAACGTACGTGAACGAATCGAGCAGATCTACGCACTCAAGGGCTTCGACTCGATAGATCCAGATGACCTGCACGGTCGTTTTCGTTGGTGGGGTCTATACACCCAACGCGCCCAGGGCATTCCTGGAGGAAAGACCGCCACCCTTGAGCCGCACGAACTTGAAGACAAGTACTTCATGCTTCGAGTGCGCATTGACGGCGGGGCGCTGAGCACCGAGCAGCTGCGCGTTATTGCAGGGATCTCCACCGAATTTGCACGTGACACGGCAGACTTCACCGACCGCCAGAATATTCAATTGCACTGGGTGGATGTGGTCGATGTGCCCGAAATCTGGCGCCGGCTCGAAGCCGTGGGCCTGAACACCACCGAAGCCTGTGGAGACGTCCCGCGCGTCATCTTGGGTTCACCGGTGGCAGGGATCGCTAAAAATGAAATCATCGACCCCACCCCGGTGATCCAAGAGATCGCCCGACGCTATGTGGGCAACCCGGAATTCTCCAACCTGCCTCGCAAGTACAAAACCGCCATTACCGGCCATCCAAATCAGGATGTCGTACACGAGATCAATGACTTCGCGCTGGTCGGAGTCGTGCACCCGGAACTCGGTGCGGGATATGACCTCTGGGTGGGCGGCGGATTGTCTGCGAACCCGAGGCTGGGCGAACGGCTCGGCGCCTTCGTCAGTGAAGAAAACGCGGCCGAAGTATGGGAGGGAGTCACCTCCATTTTCCGCGACTACGGTTTCCGCCGTCTGCGCAACCGAGCCCGCCTGAAGTTCCTGCTCGCAGACTGGGGAACCGAGAAGTTCCGCCGGGTCCTCCAAGACGAATACCTGGGCTACGAGCTTCCCGACGGTCCGCCAGCGGCCAAGCCGGAAGAATCGGGTGACCACTCCGGGGTGCATGAGCAAAAAGACGGCCGATTCTATGTCGGGCTCACCCCACCGGTGGGCCGGGTCTCCGGACGCATTCTTGGTCGATTGGCAGACCTCGTCGAAGCGGCTGGATCCACCAGGCTACGCACCACTCCGCACCAAAAGGTCATCGCGCTGGATATTCCAGCAGAGCAGATAGATACCTTCACCACTGCGGTGCAGGAACTCGGGCTGGATCCATTCCCCGGACTGATCAAACGCTCGGCAATCGCCTGCACCGGCATCGAATTCTGCAAACTGGCCATCGTCGACACCAAAGACACCACCATCGACGCGGTCAAGAAAATCGAATCAAGGCTAGCGGATCACGAGGGAAAGCTTCCCAAAGCCTTGTCCCTGCATGTGAATGGTTGCCCGAACTCATGCGCCCGTATCCAAACGGCAGACATTGGCCTGAAGGGACAGCTGATTACCAACGCCGAAGGCGAGCAAGTCTCCGGATTCCAGGTGCATCTCGGCGGAACGCTAGCCGGTTTCGAAAACGGGGAGGCCGGACTCGGCCGCACCGTGCGCGGACTGAAGGTCGCGGCCGATGAGCTACCTGAATATGTGGAACGCGTCGTCAAAAGCTATTCAACCCACGCCGAAGACAATGAGTCTTTCGCCGCATGGGCACACCGTGCGGACGAGGAGAAGCTGGTATGAGCACCGAAGCAGAACTCCGGCAGATTGCCGCGTTGGGGGCCGAAGAGCTTGGCTGGGACGCTACCGCCGAAGAGGTCATCAAGTTCGCGGCTGCGCATTTTGAACTGCGTGAGATTGCGGTGGCATGCTCCATGGCCGACGCAGTCCTCCCACATCTGGTCTCCGAAAAGATTCCCGAAGTCGATGTGCTGTTCTTGGACACCGGCTATCACTTCGCCGAAACCATCGCGGCAAGGGACGAGGTAGCCCGAGCTCTTCCGGTACGCATCATCGACGTGCTGCCCGAGCTCACGGTCGCCGAGCAAGATGCCAAATTCGGCAAGGACCTATTTGCCCGCGATGCAGCATCCTGCTGCCAGCAACGAAAGATGGATCCACTGAAGAAAGCCCTGAACGGCTACGGGGCTTGGTTCACCGGCGTGCGCCGCGACGAGGCACCTACCAGAGCGAACACGCCGCTGGTGACCTTTGACGAAACCCATGGATTAGTGAAGTTCAACCCGTTGGCCGCCTGGTCCTTCGAGGAGCTCATCGGCTACGCCACGGAACACTCAGTTCCAGTGAATATGTTGCTCGCCCATGGGTATCCATCCATTGGCTGCCAACCATGCACCCGGCCGGTGGCCGAGGGTGAAGACCCCCGTGCAGGTCGCTGGGCGGGGCTTGCGAAAACCGAATGCGGCATACACATCTAGTCGAGGAGAGAAGCAAATGACCATCACAGCTAATGCGCCCACCCAAGCGCGGCGCAGCGTCCTTGACGCCTTAGAAGCCGAATCAATTCACATCATCCGCGAAGTGCTCGCCGAATTCGAGAATCCCGGCTTGCTCTTCTCCGGAGGCAAAGACTCGGTAGTCGTGCTGCACCTCTTAGCCAAAGCGGTGTTCCCGGCACGAGTACCGATCCCCGTAGTGCATATCGACACCGGCCACAATTTCGGCGAGGTACTCAAATTCCGTGACCAGGTGGTGGCCCGCTACGGACTGAACCTAGTCGTCGGCTCTGTGCAGGAATATATTGACCGCGGCGAGTTGACCGAGCTGCCAGATGGCACCCGAAACCGGTTGCAGACTCGGGTGCTGCTAGACACCATCGAGGCCAACCGCTTCGACGTAGTCTTCGGCGGGGCGCGCCGCGACGAAGACAAAGCACGCGCCAAGGAACGCATCTTGTCCCTGCGAGATGAATTCGGGGTTTGGGATCCACGGAACCAACGCCCAGAAATCTGGAGCTTGTACAACGGCCGGCATGCACCCGGTGGGCATGTGCGCGCCTTCCCGATCTCCAACTGGACCGAACGCGACATCTGGGCCTATATCAAGCAGGAACAAATCCAGCTCCCGCCGATCTACTTCGCCCACAAACGCCAAGTTTTCCAACGCGATGGCATGTGGCGGGCGGTCACCGCCGTTTCGACACCAGCCAAAGGGGAAATCGTCAGCATCCGCCAGGTGCGTTACCGCACCGTGGGAGATGCAAGCTGCACCGGCGCGGTGCTCTCCGCGGCCGATACCGTGCCCAAGGTACTGGACGAATTAGCCCTGGCAACTTTGACCGAACGCGGCGCGACCAGGGCAGATGACCGAATATCAGCAGCGGGAATGGAAGACCGCAAGACCGAAGGGTACTTCTAAAATGACTACGACACTGCTCCGTATCGCCACCGCAGGTTCGGTAGACGACGGAAAATCAACGCTTGTCGGCCGGCTGCTACACGATGCCAAAGCGATCCTCGCAGACTCGCTGGACGATATCGCCCGAACCAGCGCCGAACGCGGCTTCGGGGGAGCGACACCGGCCCTGGACCTGGCGCTGGTCACCGACGGGCTACGTGCCGAACGGGAACAAGGCATCACCATCGACGTGGCTTACCGGTACTTTTCCACCCAGAACCGCTCCTTCATCCTGGCCGACTGCCCCGGCCACGTGCAATACACCCGTAATACCGTCACCGGGGCATCCACGGCGGATGCGGCGATAGTGCTGGTCGATGCGCGGCACGGTGTCCTGGAACAAACCCGCCGCCACCTCGGGGTGCTTGCATTGCTGCGCGTGCCGCAGCTGGTGGTGGCCGTAAACAAGATGGACCTGGTCGGCTGGGACGAGCAACGTTTCAGCGACATTGAAAGCGACATCTTAGGTATCGCGGGCGCACTTGGGATTACGCAGAGCGCGGTCATCCCGGTCTCGGCGCTGAACGGAGACAACATCGTCGAGGCGTCGGCGCTCAGCGACTGGTATGCCGGCCCCACCTTGCTAGGCCTGCTCGAAGACCTCGAACCGGCCATCAACCACGGTGTCGCCCGATTGGATGTCCAGTACGTCATCCGCCCGCAAGGGGCACTTGCCGCAGGACTGAATGCCGACGAGTACCGCGACTTCCGCGGGTACGCTGGCACCCTGGTGGATGGGAGCCTATCGGTCGGTGATTCGGTAGCCATCTTGTCCAATGGGCAGCCAACCAGCAGCCGAATCAAGGCCATCCGAACCCCTGCCGGTGCGGTGGATACCGCGCTCGCCGGAGCAGCTGTCGTCGTGCAGCTGAGCGAAGAGATCGATATCGCACGCGGGGACACCATCGTTTTGGGGGAACTTGAAGAGCCGGTGCGCGAAATCGAAGCGAACATTTGTGTCCTTGCTCCGGCAAAGCTCACCGCCGGACAGCAGCTTCTCATCAAGCACGGCACGAAGGTAGCGAAGGCGAAGATCCAAACCCTGGACCATGTGATCAACGTGGCCGACTTCTCGCAGAGCGAAGCCACCGAGCTGAATCTGAATGACCTGGCACGAGTGACGGTACGCAGCTCGGCGGCCTTATCCGTCGCCGACTACCAAGACTCACGCACCGCCGGATCATTTCTGCTGATCGAACCGAGCAGCGGGCAGACCCTGGCAGCGGGAATTATCGAGGTTCAGAATGCAGCCGCCTGATCAGCAGTCCCTTGAACGCCAACGATTCACCTCGCTAGTTGAACAGCCCAATCACCGCGCCCGCTTTGCCGGGATCGTGCTCGTTGGTTTGCTTGCGGCATTTGCGCTGACCACTACCGTTGTTCCGCCGCCGAGCACGGAACGAAGTTCGCTGGCCGCGCCAAGCCCAGCTCAGCAGTTGCGCCTAGGGTACTTTGCCAACGTCACCCATGCCCCGGCGCTCATCACCGATCAGCGTGGGTTCTTGGAATCGGCGCTGGGCGAGGATTCCACGGCATTGGAGACACAGATTTTCAACGCCGGCCCGGCTGCCATCGAAGCACTCAACAGCGGGGCGCTGGATGCAGCATATCTGGGTCCCACTCCCGCGCTGAACAGCTACCTGTCCAGTGGAGGAACGTCGCTGAAGGTAGTAGCCGGTGTTACGAGCGGGGGAGCGAGCCTGGTGGTATCAGCAGATATTGCGTCGGTTGATCAGCTGACCGGTACTGAGCTTGCCACGCCGCAATTCGGCGGGACCCAAGATGTGGCCCTGCGGCACTTCCTGCTCGAACGCGGGATTCAGGACTCGGTGACCGTGACGCCAAGCTCAAATGGCACAGTTCCACAGTTATTCGCCCGCGAGGCAATCGACGGGGCATGGCTACCGGAGCCGCATGCGTCGCTGCTCGTCGAGGAATACGGCGCTCGCCGGTTGGTGGACGAAGCGCAGCTGTGGCCGGATGGCAAGTTTCCGACAACCGTTTTGGTGGTGAACCAGGATTTTTTGGAAGAGCACCCGCAGACGGTCAAGGCGCTTGTCGCAGCTAATTCCGAAGCCATCGATTGGTTGAACTCTGCCGAGAGCGCCGAGCGGTTGGCCGCGGTTCAGGAATCTTTGACCGAGCTCAACGGGAGCAGCCTGCCGGATACGGTCATCGGCGCGGCTCTTGGCGAGGTCAGTTTCGATGAAGAACCGTTGGAGAGTACGTTTCCGACGTTGATGGAACATATCAAATCCGTCGGTTTGGGTGAATCCGGAGATCTTTCGAAGATCGTAGATGGCCAATGGATCGGGACAAGCTGATGGGTGTGGAACTCCATGAAGTGTCGCTGAGCTATGAAAGTTCGGACCTGGTGATAGAGAATCTCAGCGCCCAGATTGAAGACGGCGAATTCATCGCCATTCTCGGTGCCTCGGGCTGCGGTAAATCGTCACTGCTGAACCTGATTGCCGGATTGCTTCAGCCCACCTCCGGATGGATTGAAGTCCCTAAAGACGGTGCTGCCTTCATGTTCCAAGATGCAAATCTGCTCCCGTGGCTCAGCGCAGCCGAGAATATTTCATTGGCTTTGAAACTTGGGGGATATCCGGCCGAACAACGTGAAGCGCGAGTTGTGGAACTGCTCAGACTGGTTCAGTTAGGGCATGCAGGAAAGAAAAAGCCACATGAACTTTCCGGAGGCATGCGGCAGCGTGTGGCGCTGGCGCGGGCACTCGCTCAAGACCGGCAGGTGTTGCTGATGGACGAGCCATTTGCTGCATTGGATGCGATCACCCGAGACATGTTGCATGAAGAATTGCGGAACCTCTGGCAGCAGACAGGCAAGACAATCGTTTTCGTCACCCACAATGTGCGCGAAGCGATTCGGCTATCGGGGCGGATCTTGGTGCTTTCTTCCCATCCGGGACGAATTCTAGAGACCCGGCGTATCTCCACCGAGTTAAGGAACAACCCCGCGCAATCGGCCGCCCTCGCCGATGAGCTGACAACAATTCTCAGGAAGGAGCAGCGAAAACATGAGCACCTTGACTCAGCAAATTAGCGGGTCTGCGGCGAAAGCCGCACGCCAAGCCAAGTCGACGAAATCACTAGATGCGGTTATTGCACCGATCATCACCGTGGTCGTGCTCATTAGTCTGTGGCAGATAGCTTCGTGGGCGGTTCCGATCCGGGAGGATCTCTTTCCAGGCCCTGGATCTGTCGCCGCGAAACTCCCTGAAATGTTGGCCAATGGAACGCTGGTATCTGCCGTCGGCACGTCCCTGTTTCGTGCCTTGACGGGATTTCTGCTCGCGGTGCTCATCGCAACGCCAATTGCCTTGTTGTTGGCGCATCAGCCACTGGCCCGAAAAGGCATTGGGCCGCTGATTTCGGCCATGCAGGTACTTCCATCTATTGCTTGGGTTCCGGCGGCCATCATTCTCTTCGGTTTAAGCAATGCGACTATCTACACGGTCTTGCTGCTGGGCGCGGTTCCTTCAATTATTAACGGATTGCTCTCCGGAATTGATCTGATCCCGCAACAATACCGGGCACTGTCAACGGTGCTCGGCGCAAATAAACGTCAGCATATTTGGCACGTTGAACTGCCCGCCGCGTTGCCTGGATATGTAGCCGGGCTCCGGCAAGGATGGGCTTTCGCTTGGCGGTCATTGATGGCCGCGGAACTGATCGCAGTTGGTGGATCGCTGGCACTCGGTGTGGGCTCGTTGCTGCAACGAGGTCGCGACCTCGCAGACCTTCCCTTGGTGATGTTGGTCATATTGGTGATTTTGCTCGTCGGTGTACTCATTGAACTTTTATGCTTTGCCCCCTTGGAGCGCAAGCTGTTGCGCGACCGGGGTATGAATCGAACTGGAGGAAATAATGGCTAAGGGAAAAATAACCCTGATTGGCGGTGGCCCGGGAGATCCTGAGCTCATCACCGTGGCCGGATACAAGGCACTTTTGGCGGCGGATGTGGTGCTTGCCGATCGACTTGGTCCCACCGCACTTTTGGCGGACCTTGCCGAGGAAGTCACGGTCATCGATGTCGGAAAAGCTCCTGGTTGCCACGTCAAAACACAGGATGAAATCAATAAACTGCTAGTCAAGTACGCTTCCGAAGGACTGGATGTGGTTCGCTTGAAAGGCGGTGACCCATTCGTTTTGGGTCGCGGTGGTGAAGAAATGCTCTTCGCCGCGGAGCATGGAATTTCCACTCGTGTCATTCCGGGGATCACCAGTTCCATTTCGGTACCTGCCGCAGCGGGAATCCCGGTGACCCATCGAGGCGTGGCTGCCGGGTTCACGGTGATCAGCGGTCACGACGATCTCACCGACGTCCCGCTGCGCGCGGACCACACGCTAGTAGTATTAATGGGGGTGTCTAACCTGCCACAAATCGTTGAGACCTTGCTTACTCGTGGTTTAGCGTCAAGTACGCCAATTGGGATAGTTGAGCGAGGTTACTCACAGACGCAGCGGACAACTATCGGTACGCTAGAAGAGATTGTAGTGCGCGCCCATAAGGCCGCCGTGGCGAATCCGGCCGTCATCGTGATCGGTGACGTTGTTCGTCTAGCACCTGAAGCTTCAACCCAGTTGGTTGGAGTTCAACCGCTGGACACCGTCGACGCCGCAGCGTCGGCCTCATTCGCTGACTAAGAAAGTAGATGTTGTTTGATGAGTGAAATTCACGTACCGGAGCATTTGACCTCCCGCGCCCTGCGCGTTGCCATTGTCGGTGCCGGTCCTGCAGGCATCTACGCAGCAGACCTGCTCAATAAGAGCCAGCCCGTATCTTCTGGCGAGTTGTCCCTCAAGGTGGACCTCTTCGATGAGCTTCCAACCCCGTTCGGCCTGATTCGCTATGGCGTATCCCCGGACCACCCACGCATTAAGGGCATCATCACCGCCTTGCACAAGGTGCTAGACAATGACTGGATCAACTTCTACGGAAACGTTGGTCTGGGACGCGACATCAGCTTGGAAGAACTCCACGAACGCTATGACGCGGTCATCATCTCAACCGGCGCCCAGAAGGACGCAGACCTGAACATCCCAGGTGTTGAACTTGATGGATCCCACGGTGGCGCAGACTTCGTTTCTTGGTACGACGCACACCCAGATGCAGATAAGAACTGGGACCTGTCGGCCAAGGAAGTTGCCGTTATCGGCAACGGCAACGTCGCGTTGGACGTCGCCCGTATCCTCTCCAAGCATGCAGACCAGCTGTTGGAAACCGAAATCCCGGCTCACATCTTCGATCAGCTGAATGACTCGGCAGTTACCGACGTGCACGTCTTCGGCCGTCGTGGCCCAGCACAGGTGAAGTTCACTCCTTTGGAACTGCGCGAACTGTCGCACTCCAAGGACGTGGATATCGTCCTGTACGAAGAAGACTTCGACTTTGATGAAGGTTCTGAAGAAGCAATCCGAACCAGCAATCAGACCAAAACCATGGTGGCGACCTTGACCAACTGGTTGATTGAACAGGAAGAGCGCGAGGAAACCGCCAGCGCTTCACGCCGCCTGCACCTGCACTTCTTGCAGTCCCCGGTCGAGGTCCTTGGTGAAGACGGCAAGGTCACCGGCCTGAAGCTTGAACGCAATGAACTCGATGGCACCGGTAACGTCAAGGGCACCGGCGAATTTATCGAGTACCCAGTTCAGGCCGTCTACCGTGCGGTGGGCTACTTCGGCTCAGCAGTGGATGGCATCGAATATGATGGCCAGCGAGGCGTATTGCCAAACATTGAAGGCCGAGTGCTGGACGCTGAGGGCGCCCACATCAATGGCTTGTACGCGACCGGTTGGATCAAGCGTGGTCCAATTGGATTGATCGGCCACACCAAGGGCGATGCCTTGGAAACCATCAATCACCTGCTTTCGGACCTAGGAAGCCTTCCGGTCCCTGCCTCTGAGCAGAGTGCAGCCGAGCTCCTGGAGTCCCGTGGTGTGGACTATGCGGATTGGGACGGTTGGATGAGCCTGGACAAGCAGGAAAAGGCGCTTGGCGCTGCTGCCGGCACCCTGGAAACTCGCTTCGGTGAAATCACCCGCGACCGTATCAAGGTCGTCGAGCGAAACGAGATGCTGGAGTTTGCGCGAGCAAAAAAATTAGCTAAGAGCCTGTAGCGAGTAGACAGGTTCAGGAATAACTGGCACTCGATGATCTTCGGATCATCGAGTGCCATTTTCCTTTAACCAGGGCAACCTTGAAATCCTCTTGAGCCCCTCAAAAGCATGAAAACGATCCACCCGATCCTAAGAGCGCCCGAGTTCAGGCGACAGTCGGGAAAACCGGGGGCCTTGATTAAAGCGGTTATGGGAGAGGCAAATGCCCCTCCCATAACATTCATCCCTTTTCAGGTCCCCTAGACATTGAGCTTTTCGACCTTGTCAGCTTGGGTGCCCGCTGGAACGCTGCGACGAAGCATGACGAACAGCAAGATCATCCCTGCAGTTAGTGCCATATGTCCAAGCCCGGCGATTCCGGAGATCATCTTGGATGACTCAAGACCCAGAACGGTGAGCATTCCGTGAGTGACCTGCATTCCTGCGGTCAGGATTACACCGGCGTTGTAGGTGCCAAGGAACCACGCGTACAGCTTGCGGTGAGCGCTGATATTGAAGGCCTTCTCCAGCAGCAGGACCAGCAAGGTGACGATGAAACCAAGGACCAGCAGGTGGGTGTGAACCACCGACAGCTGAGTCCAGCCACCCTCGGGGAACTCGTTCATCTTGGTGAATTCACGGTAGAAGAGTCCGGAAGCAACGCCTACGAGCATGTAGGCAAAGGCGATGTTGATGAGCTTACGCATGAGTTTTACTTTCAATGAGTTCGACAGTTGAGGAATTTTCGGGGGTAATTCTGGGGCCGCGGTAACCGAAGACCGGCGACTTGGCACGACCTAGCAAAATGAATAGTGCTGGCAGGAGCAAGGTTCGCACCACGAAGGTGTCCAACAGGACTCCGAGACCTACGATGAGGCCAAGTTGGCCAAGAACCATCAGCGGCAAGCTCGATAGGGCGGCGAAGACGCCAGCCAAGACCACGCCAGCGCTGGTGATCACGGCACCGGTTCGGCTTGTCGCGTTGACGATCGCTGCGTCCAGGGGCATCTGTTTCGATTCCTGCTTGACGCGTTGAGTTAAGAAGATCGTGTAATCAACGCCCAATGCGACGAGGAAGACGAAGGCCAGCAGCGGTACTTGAACATCCAGGGCAGCCGTATCGAAGAGCATCGAACCGATCAAAGACCCCAAACCAACCGCAGCTGCAGCACTGAGCAAATTGGTCAGCGACAACACCAACGCCGTGCGGAATTTACCGGTAACTACCCACAACATCACTAGGCATACAGCCACGATCAGCGGTGCGATGACGGCAAAGTCACGCAGGTGGCTTTGATGCGCGTCGTAAGCTTCAGCGATGGTTCCACCGACCAAGGGCTCGGCGCCTGGGACCTGCTTCAATTCGCTGCGGAGAGATTCGATTAGTTCAAAGCTCTCTGGTGAACCAGATTCACTGCTGCCAATGACCATCACTCGTTCGAGCGCAGAATGTGGCAGGGCAGGCAGCAGGTTTGCACGCTCCACGCCTGGAACATTTTCGGCGGTTTCGGTGACCGCTTCGCCGGTGCCAGGTTTTGCCAGCACGGTGATCGGAGCGGTTTCACCGATCGGGAAATGCTCTGCGATTCGTTCGGTGGCGGAAGTGGATTCGGTGGCGCTACGGAACTGCTCGGTCTGGCGCAACCCAACGTTGGTTGCCCCGAGCGCGGAAGCCAGGACCACCAAGATGAGCACCAGCGCCGAAAGGTTGACTATGGGGCGTTTGATGACCGCGGCGGCGGCTTTGCCCCACAGAGAACGCTTTGCCACTACCTGATCTGGTCGAGGTACCAAAGGCCAGAACACCTTGCGGCCGCACAGAGCCATCAGCGGGGTGAGCAAGAACAAGTTGAACGCCGCAGCGATCAGCAGCCCTGCAGCGCAGGCAATGCCCAATCCGCGAGTGTCTTCCATAACCGCAAGCGCCAAAGTGGCCAAGGCCAAAACAACAGTCAGGTTCGAGGAAACAATCGCCTCAAAGCTATTCCGCCAGGCGCTGGCCAGCGCTGCACGGTGATCTGAATGTTGCTGCAGTTCATCGCGGTAGCGCGAAATCAGCAGCAGGGCATAGTTGGTGCCGGCGCCGAAGACCAAGACGCTGAGTACGCCTGAGTCGAAGTGCAGATCCAGCGGCTGGCTTAGTGCGTTGGCGATCAGGCTCGCGCTTCGATCAGCCAATGCCACCACGATCAGTGGGATCAACCAGAGGATCGGTGAGCGGTAAGTCAGGATCAGCAGGACTGCAACGATGCCAACGGTCACCGCGAGCAGCGTGAAGTCTGCGCCGGCGAAAGTGGCCGACAGGTCCAGGCCGAACGCTGGAGCGCCGGAGACCTCAATCAAGAATCCCGTGTTGTTGCCAACGCTGATCTGTTCGCGCAGATCGGTGACGAGCTGTCGATCGCCGTCGGTTCCCGAACTGTCCCACGAAGCTGTCAGCAAGGAGAGCTGGCCGTCTTCGCTGAGCAGCGGCTTGGAGATCTCTAAGGGAAGCTCGGTGCTGAGCTTCTCCGAGATGGATTCCAGGCTTTTGAGGTCGTTGGTATCCAACGTGTGCTGATCGGGATGACCCGCAACGAGCAAAGCGGATTCTTTTCCGGAATCGGGAATTTCTTCCAGAAGTTTTTCTACCTTGGCCGAATCAGAACCGTCGACCAGGGTGCTGGTGCTGCGTTCGGCTGCCGGCATGGAGCTTAGCAAACCGAAAACTGCGAGGATGATTGCGAGCGCGCCGAGCAACCAAAGGCGCGCACCGCGCCGTGAGGTCAGCGAGTTCGCTACCGAAGTGAGGACTGGATGTTTCATACTTCTAGTCAATGCCAAAGATAGGTTTGGCAAATCGTGGAAGCGTTCGAACTCTTTGTCAACCGATCGGTTGATACCGCCGGCGGTTGCTGGTTGCTAGATTAGTCCGTGGTTGCGCGCGGCTTGGACCGCTGCGGTACGAGTTGGCGCCTGAAGCTTGTCAAAAATATGCACCAGGTGGGTCTTCACTGTTGCTTCAGAAACGAACAGCGTACGCGCAATTTCGCGGTTGCTCGACCCGGTGGCCAGCTGTTTGAGAACTTCTGTTTCTCTGCTTGTTAAAGCAATTCTTGGTTTGCGCAGACCGGCAACGACACGTTGGGCCATTTCGGGTGCCAGTACGGTGTATCCGGCTGCCGCTTGGCGTACCGAATCGATGATCGTTTGGGAGGCGACGTCCTTCAGCAGATACCCCGCGGCTCCGGCTTCAATGCATTGCAGGATCTCGGCATCTTTGTCGAAGGTGGTCAAGATGAGGACCTGTGGTGGATCGGGTAGCGCACGCAGTGCTGCGGTCGTGGCGACGCCGTTCATTCCGTCGCCTAGCCGCAGGTCGCACAAAACGACATCCACCGGTTTTTCGGTGGCCAGCCTGACCGCTTCTTCTCCGCTTCCTGCCTCGGATAGCACGGTAATTTCGTCGTAGTTTTCGAAAAGTGCGCGCAGCCCGGTTCGCACAATCGGATGGTCGTCAACCAGCATCAGGTTAATCAATTTCCCGCCTCAGGGTTCTTCAATGGGACGTAGGCCGATAGCGCGGTACCTTCGCCCAGCGTGCTTTCGATGTCTAGCCCGCCACCTAATTCGCGTAAGCGTTGGCGCATGGCGGGTAGTCCGAATCCACCGGACTCGAGATTTTTGCCGAGTGCCGACTGCCAGTTGGTTAAGTTGAATCCAATACCATCGTCAACAATGTCCAGTCTGATGGCGTCGCCCGTATCGGCTAGCGAAACGACGGTTTTAGAGGCCTTCGCATGCCTGCGTACATTGGCCAGCGCGGACTGAGCGGTTCGCAGCAACGCGACCTGAATCCCCGGATCCAATACTGGCAGTTCGGCATCAACTCGCAGTTCGCTGGACACTGAACAGTCCTTTTCGAAATCTATCAGCATGCGCCGTAAAGCACCGGCTAGGGCTTGTGTATCCAGTTCGCTTGGTGACATCGCGGCAATGATTCTACGTAGGTCGGTAAGTCCTTGTCCGGAAAGCGATTCGATCCGTTCCAGGGCAATGAATGCCTGCGGGGCCTGTTGTGAATCCAGCGCTGCTTTGGCATGAAGGCCAATGGAAGACAGCTGCTGGGCTATGGTGTCATGAATTTCTCGTGCTACACGGGTACGTTCGGCCAGGGCGCCGGCTTCATGCTGGGAACGGATCAGTTCCTCTTGGAGGTCAGCCATTTCCTGATGGGCCCGCAATAGTGAGGCGACCAGTTCATTGCGTTCGGCGATGTCTCGTTCAAGTTGTAAGTATCCGCGCGAGATTCCCCACGCGAAGGTTCCGCCGACTAGAGGCCCCACAATTCCAGAAACAGTTGATTCTCCCTGATGCAGGAACGGTGCCACGACCGTCACCACGTATACCGCAGCGGACCACAGCACAGACAGCCCCAATGCAAGCTGGTGACCGATGAGCAACCAGAGGCTGAACGCCACCCACATGAATTCTGGTGAGGCCGCCATGCCTAGAGCCCAGCTGGCCAACAAGAACGCTAGCCAGTAGCCCGGGAGTTTGGTGCTTCCCTTGGACCGCAACACCACGAACCCGAAGAGATACCACAGGGCAAATAGCGTGGCGGCTGCGCTGGCCAACCATGTGTTGGAGTCAGAGCTGGAGATAGCTCGAAGCAGTGCGACGAGCAGAAGCACCGCGGTGATCAGGTGTTGGCCCCAACGCAGCGCGCGCACCGAAAGCACACGTTGCTTGGAAAGCTTCTCTGAAGACTTCTGGCTGCCAAGTACTGAAGTTGCGGTGCTGTCAGGGGCCTTCAAGATGCGCCCACCGTCACGGCACCATCTGCATTAGCGCAAGAATTCATGTCTCTGACTCTATCGAAACGTTGCTCCCCGCCGCGCTAAGGCACGATTTCGAATTCGCTGTAATGCATGCCGAACACCGGTTCAAGCGTTTCTTTAGCTCTGATTCATATCGCGTTTAGAAGCGCGATGTTTCCATCAGCGATCGTGGCAGAGGACCCAATGGAACAATGAGGAGACTTCTGAGATGAAATTTCGTTCAATCGCAGTAGGCGCATTGGCCGCCTGCGTAGCAGCAACAGCATTCAGTCCCGCAATGGCAGCGCCCAAGGATGAAAAGGGCGAGACCATCTTGATCGGTCACCGTGGCGCCGCAGGAGTGGCTCCAGAGAACACCCTTGCAGCGGTAGACGCCGGCAGCCGTTCCGGTGCTCAGTTCGTGGAAATTGACATTCAACTTTCCGCCGACGGGGTGCCATTCATTTTCCACGACAATACTCCCGCCCGCACCACCAATGTGGCCGAGGTTTTCCCCGGCCGCGAGAATGACCCAATCACCTCGTTCACCTGGGCCGAGCTCCAGCAGTTGGATGCCGGTTCATACTTCTCCGCGGAATTCACTGGTGAAAAAATCCCACACTTCGATGCAGTGGCAGATTCGCTGAATGGCGAAACCGGTGTATTTATTGAGATCAAGTCGCCAGCTGACTCTCCTGGCATCGAGCAGGTAGTCGCCGACTACCTGGCCACCGATCCGCAGTGGAAAGCTCTGGAAGAAGCCGGAAAGATCGAGGTGCTCAGCTTCGATGCGACGTCCAACAAGAAGTTCGCCGAAATCGCTCCAGACGTCCCCTTGCAGCAGTTGGTAGGTACCGTTCCAAGCGAATCCGAGCTGGCAGAAATTTCCACCTTCGCCGATTCCTTCGGAACCAGCTACCGCACCTTGGACGAAGCAGGTGCGCAGCGTGTGAAGGATGCAGGTCTTGGTTTGGGCGTGTACACGGTGAACTCTGCCGAAGCCGCGCAGGCTTCCTTGGATCTTGGCGTTGAACGCCTGACCGGTGACTTCCCGCAGGAGATCCAACGCCATCTGAAGGGGCAGAAAGTCTTCCCATCGAATAACGGCGTGGTCATTGGCGATTCGGTCAACGACGTCCCGGGCAATGATGTCCAGGCCGAGACCGGCGAGCATGTTGTATTGAACAACGCTGGCAAGCGGACAGTCGACGTCTCCGGCTACCTCGTTCGAGATGCTGGAAATAACCTGTTGTCGATTGGCGAGGGGTACGTGTTGGAGCCTGGCGAAGAGCTGCGTGTCTACACCGGCCCGGGCACCAACGCGGATGATGCCTACTATAACGGCGGCACCGCTAGCGTGCTGAACAACGGTGGCGATTCGGTGGCCCTGTGGACATCAGAGGGCAAGTTGGCCGATACTTTCGCCAACTAATTCCATGAAATAGTAGCTCGCCGGGCAGAGCCGTAAGCGGACTCTGCCCGGCGAATTGCCTCAGTTAGCGATCAAGCACGTTATCCCAGAGATATTTTTCGCCGACTACGGGTATGCCATAATCACGGGCCTTTCGTGCTTTGCCGGATAGCGAATCGGGATCAGCAGCAATCAGCATGCTGACCTTCTTTGTGACCGCGGCGTGTGGCTTATATCCGGCGTGGGATAGCAAGGTTTCTATTTCCGTGCGGGGGCGGCTCATATCGCCGGTCAAGACTATGAGGCTTCCTGGTTCCAGTCGGTTATGAACCGAACCGGCACCTTGGACAGCATTGGCGGAATCACCGTCTACCGGATGACGCAATGCTTGTTCCAGCATCGCTTGGTCGATGCCTAAGAGCTTTGCTACCTGCTCTAGGTCCGAGCGTTCGGCTTCGGTGAGTACTCCGTCATGCCAAGCCGCGCTAACCAATGAATTGAAGTAATTCAGATGAAGTTGCTCGGCTCGAGCTCGATCGATTCCCAAGGATTTAGACAGCTCAACAAGTTGCGCTTGCTCGTGGGCAGATAGGTAACGATCGATTAGTGCTTGATCCAGCACGGCAAGATAGTCGTCGAATTGCTCCGAACCGGTCAATTCCGGCAAGCGCTGGACCAGGCGCTCTAAAAAGTGTTCCGTCGGATCACCAGCGCCTGTGCTCCGTTTTGCGGGGGTAAGCAAGACCTCCGGAGCGTTCGACCGCCAATGCGTCGAGGCTGCTTGTTCCAGGAGGACGTCCCAGTCGGGCAGCGTAGGTTCCAGCTCCAGATAGCGTGAGAGGAGCACAGCCGCCGCTTCGGCATCACCCGCGGCGCTGTGAGCCTGGTGCAAGCTAATGCCAAAGGAGTCGCAACAGTCTTGCAGGGATCGTCCGGCACCTTGCAGGAATTGGTGGGACATCTTCATAGTGCATAGTCCGCGGGGCAAGTAGAAGTCGGGCAGTGAACGCTCGGCTCGTGCAAACTCCGCTTCGAGGAATCGCGCGTCGAAGGATAAGTTGTGGGCGACGACCACCGTGCCGGAAAGCCGCCACTCCAGCTCGTCGACAATCTGCTCAAAGGCAGGTGCTGTGAGCACATCACGGGCCTGAATCCCGTGAATGCTCTGCTTTCCAAGATCCCGTCCGGGGTTGACCAAGGTTTCCCAACGGTCCAAGATTTCCCCGTCACGATTCATTGTCAGCACTGCGATCTCGGCTATTCGGTCGTGCGCACCGGGGAATAAGCCGGTGGTTTCTGTGTCTATTACCGCGAACAGCCCGTGATTCATTTCTGCCCCCATATATGGTGTCCTGCATTCAATCTAGCCGGAGACACAGGAGAAATAATAGGGCAGGCGACGGGCCTAGTGGTTGGGCGATTAAGCGGGTTGCACCGACCAACCACCGGCTCGCTATCTAGGCTGGTCGGTGAGAATAATCAGCTGAGCGGTGGCACGCGTCATCGCCACGTATCTGTGCACGGCGCCGGATATTCCTTGACCGAAATTTTCCGGACGGTTTAGGACTACCAAATCGAATTCAAGTCCCTTCGCATGTTCCGGGCTCAGCGAACGGATCCGGTCCGTCTCGCTAAATGTGGGGTCGCCAATGACCACACCGACCCCCATTGGGTGATCTCGCTGCCATTGACGCAATAGTTCCTGCTGCTGGGCTGGTTTGGCGTAAATGACTGCCGCGCCGTCGGTTCGAATCGAGGTGGGCACGTTTGCATCTGGAAGTTGCTCACGAATCACCGATTCGGCGGCGTCCATGACCTGTTGGGTGGTGCGGTAGTTCACGCTCAACGAGGCAACACGGCACTCGGAAATGCCAGCCTGCGCTAGGCGCTGTTCCCACGTTTCGGTGAATCCGCCAGCGGCTTGGGCTCGATCACCGACGATTGTCAGGCTCCCGGACGGGCAACGCCGTAGCACCATGGCCCACTGGGCTTCGGTGAGATCCTGCGCCTCATCGATGATGACATGTGCGAACGGCCCCACTAAGACGTCGGAAGAGGGCTCCTCTTCGGTGCGCTGCTGAATCAACGTGTTTTGAAGATCTGAGTGGCGCAATTGGGACGAAAGATCTTCCATATCGTCTGCGGCTGAAATTAGATCATCGATAACACGGCTCACCATGTCGCGCTCGGCGGAAAGCAAGGCCTCGCGTCGACGCTTGGCAAACTCTAGATCCGGGTCACCCACCAGAAAACGCGCGGCGTCTAATAGCGGACCATCTTCGACGGTGAATGCGCTGGGATCCTCGCGTAGCAGGAGCTGTCGCTGTTCATCGGTTAACCAGGGTGCGCTGAAACTCAGCAGTGCCGGGATGGAGTACAGCGCGCACAGCAGTTTTGTCGGGTCCAACAACGGCCAGTGCTCTTCGAAGGCTTCGGCCAATTGGATATTTTGGGCCAGTTCGCCTCGGACTTGCTTCTCGGGTGCGCAGCCTTCGGGAAGCTGATCGATCAAGAGTTCTTCGAGTGCCTCTTGAATCTGTATCCGGGATTCGTTGTGGTTGCTGCCCGGGACCACGCCAGCAAAGGCGTTCTCCCAATGCTGCACGGTTAACCGCAGGTCCGCCCACCGGGTCTCGATGAGCAGATCCTGGGCTGGGGGTTGTTCAAAGACGCTCACCGCCCGGCTCAGGGAATCCAGCATTGCCCCTGAGGTCTTCAACCCCGCAACTTGGGCGGAGTCTTCGGTGCGCGCGTCCCGAATTTCGGGAACCATTGCCTGCAAGGTGGAAACGAGCACTTCTTCTTCGCCTAGGTTGGGCAGGATATCTGAGACATAGGCGGTGTAGGCGTCGTGCGGGCCGAGCACGAGCACCCGGCCTCCACGACTTTGCAGCTGTGCATCGGCATGTAGCAGATAAGCGGCGCGGTGCAACGCGACGACAGTCTTACCGGTCCCGGGTCCGCCGTCGACTACGAGCGCTCCCTTGGCAGAGGTGCGGATGATTGCGTCCTGATCCGCCTGGATGGTTGAGAGCACATCCTGCATTTTTCCTATCCTGCTGGCTCCGAGAGATGCCAAAAATGAGGAATGTTCGTCCAAGGACGGGCTGGCGGTGAGTTGCGTCAGGTCAAAGACCTCGTCCCAAAAATCAACTATGACCCCTTGGCGCCAGCGATAGCGGCGCCGGCTCGAAAGGTTCATCGGATGAGCGTGCGTGGCAGCGAAGAATGGTTCGGCGGCCGGTGCGCGCCAATCCACCAGCAATTGGTGGGAGTTCTCATCGGCCAGTCCGGCTCTGCCCACATAGGTGCGTTGTCCGGTAGTGGCATCAACCATGAACCCCAAGCACGCATCGGGGCCTAAACGTTCGAGCGAATGCAGTCTGCGGGCCATCTGGTGCAAGTCAACATCGCGTTCGAGTGACTGCTGGAGGGCTCCGGCGCTGTCTTGACCGCGCAGGGCAATACGCTGGGTCACCTCCTGACGTTGCATGTCCAAGCGTTGAGCGATGCGGCGCATCTGATTTTGATCTTCGAAAATTTGCTCAGTTATCTGCTCGTCCTCCAAATGGTCGGTTAGCTGGAAATAGCTGTGAATCGGATCGGTGCGCATGTTCGTTGCTCCGGCCTGTTACTGCGTGCACGGTGGGGACAAGTACCTATTGTGAGCCCTGTAGGGGGCCTTGCGGCAAGGCCCCCTACACGCTATATTCTGAAAATGTAGGGACAAGCAATTTTCCGTATCCCCTTGCCTGCAAGTTCAAGCTACCCTCGGCACTCTGCGTTTATTCTCAGTGCTCGACAATCTCGCCTTGCCCGTGCGTGTTTGGCAAGAATATTTTTCCCGTCCTTGACCTGTGGTTTGTTTCTCAAATTCTTGAGGTTCGTCCCAAAGCCTGCTTGACTGGGAGCCACTTCTATTGGCAAGGGACGAAAGCGACCGATGACTCAAGAGCAGTCTTTTCGACGAAGCGCGGCTGGTATTGCGCTCATCATGTTTATTGCCGGGCAATCCGGATCTCTCGGTTTGGCTTGGGCTATGGGTCTAGCCGGATGTTTGGCGGTCCTTGGTGCACTACGTATGGTGCTTGAGCGAAAAGCAGGACCGAATCAGCAGCGTATCGCCTTGAGTCCGCGCCTGCTCATCTTTTTGGTGCTCATGACCATCGCTTCGGGCATGCTCTCCGAGCTGGAGCCCTTGGCGCGTTTGCTGCTTTGTGCCGGCGCCGCATATTTGCTCTACAGCATCGCGCTACGCGACGGCGAAAAGCAGATCCAAGAATACGTTGAAGACGTTGAACGTGATCCAGCTTTCATCACGCTGAATTGAGTTTTCAGTGCTTGAAAGACGCGCTAGACTGGAAGCTAGACGACGTTGATCCGGATATCACCGGGGAGTCCTTGGAAGAACAGTCAGGAAGCCTCTTTCGCTCCTGACTTAGTAGAACCAAGCGGGTCCAGCCCGACATAGCTGATGAGAAGCGGTTCGCCACAATTGTGCGCAAGCATCACGGTGGGGAATAAGCGGGGTGGTACCGCGGCCAAGTGTCGTCCTCGTAGGCAAGATTTTTCGACCCTACGCTTGAAGGATGGCCATTTCGATGAGCTTCTACCCAAAGGTCACCACCGACCCGACCGGTTCAACCCCGGCTTCACCGCGTTTCCCAGAAATTGAGAAGCGCGTACTCGAATACTGGAAGAACGACGACACCTTCCAGGCCTCCATAGATCAGCGAGAGGGCGAAGAGTTCGTCTTCTACGACGGCCCCCCTTTCGCAAACGGCCTGCCGCACTACGGCCACCTGCTCACCGGCTATGTCAAGGACCTGGTAGCCCGCTATCAGACCCAGCGTGGAAAGCGTGTCGAACGCCGCTTCGGTTGGGATACCCACGGCCTGCCAGCCGAGCTGGAAGCCATGAAGCAGCTGGGCATGACCGACAAGCAACAAATCGAATCCATGGGCATCGACAAGTTCAATGATGCCTGCCGCACCTCGGTGATGAAGTATGCCGACGAATGGCAGAACTATGTCACTCGCCAGGCACGCTGGGTCGACTTCGAAAACGATTACAAGACGTTGAACGTCGAGTACATGGAATCGGTCATCTGGGCCTTCAAGCAGCTCAGCGACAAGGGACTGACCTACCAGGGCTTCCGCGTGCTTCCATATTGCTGGAAGGACGAGACTCCACTGTCCAACCATGAGCTGCGCATGGATGATGACGTCTACAAGAACCGCCAGGACCAGACCGTCACCGTGGGCTTCACCGTTCTTGCCGGTGAGACCGAAGCTTCCAAGGAGCTTGCCGGCGTCCAGGCGCTCGCCTGGACAACCACCCCATGGACCCTGCCAACCAACGAAGCGCTGGCGGTCCACCCAAGCATCGAGTACGTAGTCGTTCCTGCCGGTGAGGCAGGGGTGAAGGCTTCCGCGGCAGCCGGTCCATTCTTGCTTGCCAAGGACCTGCTCGGCTCCTACGCCAAGGAGCTTGGCTACAAGGATGTGAAGGAAGCAACGGCTTCCATCACCGCCACTTATCAGGGCTCCGAACTTGCAGGGGTGCGTTACGCACCGCTGTGGGACACCTTCGCCGACGTGGAGAAGTACGAAACGCAGAACGCCTGGCAGATCGTCACCGCGGATTACGTCACGGTCTCCGACGGTACCGGTATCGTGCATCAGGCTCCGGCTTACGGTGAAGATGACCAGAAAGTCTGCGAAGAGCACGGCATCCCGGTCATCCTCTCGGTAGACGAGGGCGCGAAGTTCTTGCCCCTGTTCGCCGGCGGACCGCTCAACGACATCGCAGGTGTGCAGGTCTTCGATGCAAACAAGACCATCACCAATGTGCTCAAGGAAGACGGGAAGCTGGTCAAGCAGGCTTCCTACGAGCACTCCTACCCGCACTGCTGGCGCTGCCGCACCCCGCTGATCTACCGCGCGATCTCCTCGTGGTACGTGGAGGTCACCAAGATCAAGGACCGCATGGTCGAGCTCAACGAGCAGATCAACTGGATCCCGGGCAACGTCAAGCACGGCCAGTTCGGCAAGTGGCTGGAAAACGCCCGCGACTGGTCCATCTCGCGCAATCGCTACTGGGGTTCGCCGATCCCGGTGTGGGAATGTTCGGGAGTCGAATGCACCCACCGCGAGGTCTTCGGTTCGCTGGAAGAAATCAAGAACTTCTTCGGGCGCCTGCCGCTGAACCACGAAGGTGAGCCAGATCTGCACCGCCCGTTCATCGACGAGCTGACCCGCGCCCACGAGGGCTGCGCCGAGTCCGGCACCCTCACTCGCGTCGAAGACGTCCTGGACGTCTGGTTCGACTCCGGTTCGATGCCTTATGCTCAGGCGCACTACCCCTTCGAAAACGGCGAATGGTTTGACGGCGGGCACCACCCGGCTGACTTCATCGTGGAATACATCGGCCAGACCCGTGGCTGGTTCTACACCATGCACGTGCTGTCCACCGCGCTCTTCGACCGCCCTGCATACACGAACGTGATCTCCCACGGCATCGTGCTCGGCTCGGACGGGCAGAAGATGTCCAAATCACTGCAGAACTACCCGAACGTCACCGAGGTCCTGGACCGCGACGGCTCGGACGCCATGCGCTGGTTCCTGATGTCCTCACCGATCCTGCGCGGGGGCAACTTGGTTGTCACCGAACAGGGAATCCGCGATGGCGTACGCCAGGTGCTGCTGCCTTTGTGGAACGTGTGGCACTTCTTCAACCTGTACACCAACTCCGCCAATGGCGGTGCCGGGTACCAGGCGAAGCGCTCGCACAGCTCCACCGATCCGCTGGACCAGTACATGCTGGCAGCCACCGGCGCGCTGGTCCGCGAGGTCACCGAAGCGCTTGACGCCTACGAAGTCTCGGATGCCACCGAATCGGTGCGCCGCTACATGGACACGCTGACCAACTGGTACGTGCGCCGTAGCCGCCAGCGTTTCTTCGAAGAAGACACCCAGGCTTTCGACACCCTGTACACGGCGCTCGAAACCCTGGTGAAGGTCGCCGCCTCGCTGCTGCCGCTGGCCAGCGAGGAAATCTTCCGCGGGCTGACCGGAGAACGTTCGGTGCACCTGACCGATTGGCCAGATGCCAACGATTTCCCGGCAGATACCGAATTGCTCGAAACCATGGAAACAACCCGCAAGATCTGCTCGGTGGGCTCCTCGCTGCGCAAGGCCAAGAACCTGCGCGTGCGCCTGCCGCTGGCCGAGCTGAAGATCGTGCTCACCGGTGCCGAGCGCCTCCAGGGCACCTATGCCTCGATCATCAAGGACGAGCTGAACCTGAAGAGCGTTACCCTGATCGACGCCGCGGGCGTAGACACCGCCAGCTACGGCATCAGCCAGCAGCTCGTGGTCAACGCCCGCGCTGCCGGCCCACGCCTGGGCAAGACCGTGCAGCAGGCCATCAAGGGAGCGAAGTCAGGTGACTGGTCGGTGACCGAGGGAGTAGTCACCGCCGGCGGTCTCGAACTGGTCGAGGGCGAATACACCCTGGACACCGTGGTGGATGAGGCAGCCGAAATCGCCGCCGCGGTCATCGACGGAGGTTTCCTGGTACTAGACACCGAGGTCACCACCGAACTGGCAGCCGAGGGCACCGCCCGCGATATGATCCGTGCAATCCAGTCCGCACGCAAGGAAGCTGACCTGCAGGTCTCGGATCGCATCCGCACCGTGATCACCGCCTCCACCGAGGTTGTGGCAGCTCTGGAATTGAACCGCGAGCTGGTGAGCAGCGAAACCCTAACCGCCCAGCTGGAGCTGGTTGCCAATGGGGCACTCACCGAAGCGAAGATTGAAGTGGAGCCGACCGCATGAGCGATCTAGAGCGCGTTTACGCGCAGCTGCTGGCGCGCGCGCCAGAAAATAAGATAGAACCTCGCATGGAACCGATGTTCCGCGCCATGGAGATCTTAGGCGAACCGCAGAAATCCTCCCCGGTCATTCACATCACCGGCACCAACGGGAAAACCTCAACTGCACGCATGATCGAGTCCCTCTTGCAGGCGCACGATATCCGAACCGGTCGCTACTCTTCGCCGCACCTGGTGAAGGTCACCGAGCGGATCAGCATCGACGGGGAACCCGTGGATGATGAGACATTCGTGCGGGTCTGGGACGAAATTTCACCGTTCGTGGAGCTGGTGGATGCAGAATTATCCGAGCGCGGTGAAAACCGGCTGACCTACTTCGAAGCGGTGACCATCCTGGCCTTCGCGATTTTCGCCGAAGTTCCGGTGGAGGTTGTTGTCCTGGAGGTAGGCCTCGGCGGAATCACGGACGCGACCAACGTGGCAGATGCCGACGTTTCGGTGATCACTCCGATTTCCTTGGACCACACCGACCTGCTGGGGGATACCCCGGGGTTGATTGCCGAGGAAAAGATTGGGATCCTCAAGCCCGGTGGTTTCCTGGTCTCCGCAATACAGCCGGCGGACGCAGCGGATGTGCTGGCCGCCAAGGTACGCGAACTTGAAGTTCCCATGGCATTTGAATCCTTGGATTTTAAGCTACTCGAACGCACCATGGGCGTTGGCGGCCAAGTATTGTCCATCGAAGGGCAGGCCGCGCGCTATGACGAGATTTACCTGCCGCTCTACGGCGCGCACCAGGCGCAGAACGCCGTCGTGGCACTGGCAGCTGTCGAGGCATTCCTCGGCGGCGGGAAACGCGAACTGAACGTCGAGTTGGTGCGCAACGGGTTCGCCGCAACCACCAGCCCGGGCCGTCTGGAACTGGTGCGCAGCGCTCCCAGCGTCCTGGTTGATGCAGGGCACAATACGGACGGCATCAAGGCCAGCGCCTTGGCCCTCAAAGAATCCTTCGGGTTCTCCCGCTTGGTACTCATGGTGGGCATCTTGCGTGATAAGGACGCAGAAGCGATGCTCTACACCATGCGTGAAGAGTATGGCGATCTGGTTGATGACCTGTGCCTGACCCAGTCTTCCTCGCCGCGAGCCATCCCTGCAGGGGAATTGGCCACCATGGCAGTCGAAGCCGGATGGCCCGAAGAAGACCTGCACGTCACTGAGAATCTTGAAGACGCGGTCGAATGGTGCGTGGGCCGGGCAGAGGCCGGGGACGACCTGGCCGGCGGTGTGCTGGTAACCGGTTCGATTACACTGGTAGGCGAAATCTCACTACTGCTCAAGGGAGGGCAGAACTCCTAATGGCCAAGCTAACTAGGGCGCAGCGCGAGTGGCGTCCGGGAATGAAGAAGAAGCAACGCTCCACCAAGGTGATGTTTGCTTCGACCGTATTGACCTGCGAGGCGTTTCTGGCGATTTTCGTCACCTTGGCCGCCTTTGGGCTCAAGCGTGCCGAACCAGCCGTGGTGCTCAGCCTCGGTGCTGCGCTGGCTGTGCTGTGCATTGTCACCTGCGCGCTGTTGCGCAAGCCTGCCGGCTACTTGATCGGCTGGATCCTTCAGGTTATTTTCTTCCTGACCGGGTTCATCTTGGTGGACATGTTCTACCTGTCGGTCTTCTTCGGACTGTGCTGGTGGTACGCGTTGAAGAAGGGTGGGGAAATCGACCTGGAGAACAAGCGTCGTGCGGAAGCTCAGCAAGAGTGGGACCGCGCCCATCCAAACGTAGAATCTTAATCAGACCAAAAGTATCCACAAACGAAGAGGTAGAAACATGACCGAACGTACACTCATTCTCGTCAAGCCAGACGGTGTGAAGCGTGGCCTGACGGGCCAGATCCTTGCTCGCGTCGAAGCGAAGGGCTACACCATCGCGCAGCTGAAGCAGGTCGACGCTTCGCGCGAGGTGCTCGCCGAGCACTATGCCGAACATGAAGGCAAGCCATTCTACGAGCCACTGGTTGAGTTCATGCTCTCGGGCCCGGTCGTCGCGATTGTTGCCGAAGGCCAAGGAGTTATCCCAGGTTTCCGCTCGTTGGCAGGAACCACCGATCCAACCACCGCCGCACCTGGCACCATCCGTGGTGATTTCGGTCGCGATTGGGGACTGAAGGTTCAGCAGAACCTGGTTCACGGTTCAGACTCCGTTGAGTCCGCAGAACGTGAGATCGACATCTGGTTCGGAAAGTAGACCGGCCTAGAACTGCTCGCGAAAGCGCTAGAAATCCCTGTGGGAATCCATCACTGAGGTGGTTCCCCGCAGGGATTTTCTAATGCCAAGACCGCAGGATCGCGATGCCGCCGAACAGTATCACAGCGTGCTTGTATGGCGGCACCGACGAAAAATTTCGTTATTGCCCGTGGATACCGGAATTCTCGCATTGCGACACTGCAACGAAGGCCATCCGGCAATCAAATGAGTTGTGGCCCTCCTGGGCGGAGTTGAAATTTAATCCTCATCGCAACTCGCAGGAGAATTTACGACCTCAAATTTTAGCCGTTTAATCCTCGCTGGCCTCCACGCGCAACAAAGCTCCACGTTCTATCGCGTCACCGTGTAAGTTCAGGAAGCGAAGTCTGGTGGCAGCTCAGGGACCTGTCTTTGCCTGTTGGCGTGCTGCTGTCATTTGCGCAACGGCACATCGATTGTCCGGCTCAGCGCTACGAATTCTTGCTTGATGCGGAACATTTTGATCATGCCTATGCGTGGTTTACCGATCAAGAACTTCAGCCTTGGGCCGATCCGCAGCGCACCAAAACAGGGCTGAGCAACGCAGAAATTGGAGGGTTCGGGGTGTGCCTGTCAGCCCCCGCAGGACACTATTTGGAGCAGATCACCATGTCATAGCTCGGTGCAGCTGATCCGTGCGGCGGCAATTTTCAGTTGCACGGTGCGCCCGGCAAGCATTAGAGCCAGTCGTCGAGGGAGTTATGGGTATGCGGGAGCAGAGCCGCACTGGGGGAGGGCGATGGGCCACAAAAGGCATTTGTTGAAGAGCGCGCCGAAGACTGACGGATCGAGTCATAGTCGTCTTTGGAGATCATGACGACAGATTCTCTCGGGGACCTGGAAAAGGAGACGACAGCATGTTCTGAGACTACGTTGTCGACAAGACTCGAGAAATTCTTTAGTGCTTCCTCATAGCTGAAATTCAGCATGAGTACCTCCCAAATATCGCGGTGAGTGCCTCGCGGCACTTCGAATTTGAATGGAAGTGTGTCCCGAACTGGCGCTTAGTGCTTCCTGCTGATTGAGCGTCGGGGCGGTGGCAAGAATTCTCGTGTACTTGCTCTTGTCACTTCAATACACATCTTTCACTTGAGTCACATTAAACACATCAGTCGATGGAAGCGCAATGTTTCAGGTCATCATGTGACAGATCTAGTCGGTAACAAGCCGTGAAAAGAGCAAGGAATCACGTCTCCGATCTCCGATGAGTTTATGCTCGCGCATGAGCCCTTCGTAGCTAAATCCAGTCTTTTCTAGAACACGTCGAGAAGCCGAGTTTTCAGGTGCACAAGTAGCAGTGATGCGGTGGAGATTTAAATAGGAAAATCCAAGATCGAGCAGCATCCTCGTTGCAAGAGTCGCATATCCGCGACCCCAGAATTTCTGATTCAGGCTATAGCCGAGTTCACCGCATCGGTGGTCGGCGTTGGTGGTCCACACCGCCGCGCCGCCAATGACCTGATTTTCGACAAGGACCGCCAACGTCAGTGCTTCACTGTTCTGCATACTGGCCTCTGAGAGGTACTGCCGGGTCTGTTCGACGGAATTTGGCCCCCACTCGGCATAGCGGTAAACCATGGGGTCCGTGGCGTACTCATGGACTGCCGCGAAATCGGAAGCGCGGTATCGCCCCAGCGACACACCTTCTCGGGTGATGATTACTTCTCGGTCGGTTGGATTCATCGAGGCACCTATCTGAGGGGAATAAAAAGGTCTTGGCCTCATCCGAAGGACGAGGCCAAGACCTGAGGCAAGAAAGGCTTAGCTATTCTCTGCGCTAGGGGCAGGCTCTGGGCTAGCTGTTTCCTTGGCTTTTTCTAGAAGATTCTTCTTCTCGCCGGGTTTGACCTTCGCCCGGATGTCTTTCTGGGCATCATCCACGGCATCCGAATTATCTCGATCGGTCCACACCTTGATCACTGCCCAAGCCGCAGCCGTCAGCGGCACGGACAGGACGGCGCCGATAATACCTGCCAGCACGGTACCAGCGGTCAGGGCCATCAATACCACCAGTGCGTGCAAGTTCAATGCATTTGCCATCACTACCGGCTGGAGGAAGTTGCCCTCGAGCTGGTTGACCAGGATGACTGCGGCGAGCACGATCAGGGCCACGACTGGGCCGTTGGTGACCAATGCAATCAGGGTAGCCAAGATGCCAGCCACGGTGGCACCAACCATTGGAATGAACGAACCGAGGAATACGATCACAGCCAAGGGCAGCGCTAGCGGAACCTGCAAGATCAGCAAGGTTGCGGCAATGCCCAAGGTATCTACCGCAGCCACGGTAGCGGTTCCGCGAATATAGCCACCGAAGGTGCGCAGCGCGCGGTCACCGGACAGGATCCACTTGTTGCGGTAGTGCTTAGGCGTCCAAGATACTGCAAAGGCCCAGATCCGGTCTCCATCTTTCAGGAAGAAGAACAAGATCACCAGGAGCAAGACCAAGCCGGTGACGAAGCTACCTGCGGCGCTAAGCGTGTTGAGAGCACCGGTACCGAACTGGGAGCTGGTCAGGAACGAGGTCACGGTATCCACGACGCCGTCGATCTGGGCCTGGTCGATGGACAACGGCATAGTGCCAATGAATCCTAGAACAATGTCGTTGAGCTGATTGAAGCCTTCCACCGCTTGGTCTACGAGCTTCGGCCATTCTTTGATGACCGAGAAGACCAAGCCGGTGCCAATGCCGCCAAGAACCAACAGCGAACTGAGGAATACAATCCAGGCGGATATTAACGGGGAAAAGACCTTGCGGAGCTTCAGCACCAAGGGCCATAGCGCGCACGAGATGATCACGGCAAGCAAGGTTGGAATGACGATCATCGTCAGTCGCAATAATCCGATGACGAAGCAGGCTGCCAAGGCGCCAACGATCAAGATCTGAGCGCTTCGGATGCCGAGTCGTCCGAGCATATCTGTCCACAGTGAATGAACGGTGAAGTCCGGTTTGGTAACTTCTGACTCACTGAGCAATTCACCCACGGGTCGTTCCGGGGACGGCGCCGGAGCGGCCGGCGGCTTGCGCTTAGGTAGCTTTAATTTGCGGAGAAAATCCATGGGTGCTCCTTGAGACTGGTACTAGCTAGCTCCAACAATAGGCTAACGAGTTGATTAGGAATCGTCACAACGCCGAGAAAACGTGATTTCTGCGCTGGCTTTCGCTTTTGTGGTCTCAGAGCACATGAAATTGGGGTGTTTCTCCACCTAAGGTTGAAGAAACACCCCAATTTCCAAGTTCCCGGGTTAGCGGCCGAAGTACTCGTCGGCCAGCAGGCTCATAAGGATACGGTCGTGGAACGTGCCGTCGTGGAAACCAGCTTGACGGTGGCGTCCCTCCTCGCGGAAACCGGCGCGGGAGAAGGTGCGCAAGGCGCGCTCGTTGTAGGCCCAGATCCCTAGTCCGATCCGGTTCAACCCCATTTCACGGAAGCCAAAGTCAACGATCATCTTGGTTGCGACCGTGCCGTAGCCCTGCCCAACATTTGATCCACCGATCATCAGCATGAGATCGGCCGATCGGGCCGGAGCATTGTAATTGTAGAGTGCGGTGTGGCCGATCAAGGTGTCATCGGGCAAGGTCACCGAGAGGCCCACGCCATCCTTGGTGCCACGGTTCAGGCTCCAGTCCTTGAAAAGGTTCGCCGCTTCGACGCCTGGATGCGGAAGTACGATATTCCCCTGCAGCGCCATGAATTCAGGGCTGTTCCACCATTGGGCCAAGATCTGCAGATCGTCATCTTGTAGTTCGCGTAGCCGGATCGTATCCGAAGTCAGGAGGTTGATGCCGTAATCTTGGGCGTTTTCTGTGTTCCATTTGTGGCTTCCCATGACCCCAATCTAGTCTCTTTAGCTTGGGTATGGGTGACTTGCGTCATTTGATGGGCCCGTGCCATCGCAAGGCAATGGGCGAAAATTCGCCGAGAATCCGCGTATTCATAAAGCTTTTTGCGGTGCATGTGCGCCACCGCCTTTCGCTGTTAGCTGGATTTAGGACCGTCGGAGGCGAGCTGATCGATCAGCCAGCGCAGTTAGCAATACTCCAACGGAATACGCCAGAAGGTCGGTAGCCGCGAAGCCGGTACCTAAGACCAGCCGCGAGGGGGGAAAGAGGATCGCAGCCTCTCGCGGCAATGCGGTGAGTTGCAGAAGTTCTACCGCCATGCACCACCCCAGCGCCCAGAGTCCGACGGTGAGCCGCGAACGCATTGGGACAATGAAGGCGACTAAAACGTAGATCAGCGCCGCATATAAAACCCCGCCAGCGAGGTCGGCGAAGAGTCCCCAAGGCAGAAAACGCAGGAACAAGCCAAGGGGGACCAGCGCAATCGCACTGATCCCCAAAATGACTCGGCGTCGGGCGTTCTTATCCAAAGAAAGCGTTCGGGAAGCGTATGACGATGGAGGCTATAACCAGTACATACAAGATGGCGATGACGATCCAGCTCCATTCCGTAGCGAACTTCTTCATGCCTTCGGTTGCGGGGATCACTCCATTGACGATGTTGCGGGATGTAGTGAAGACGAAGAGCGGAATCATCATCGCCCACACGACCATGCAGTATGGGCAAAGGGCGTTGATCTCATATAGGGCCTGGGACCATAGCCAGGCGATGAACACCATGGCTAGCGTGATTCCAGTCTGAATTCCAATCCAGAACCAGCGGCGGAACTTGGCCCCCGCAAGCAGCGCCATTCCGATGGTAATCAGCACGCCAAAAAGGACGATGCCCAGTAGTGGATTCGGGAAACCCAGCAGTGCAGCTTGGTCGGACTTCATGACCGTGCCACAGGAAACCCAAGGGTTGATATCGCAGCCGGTGATGTAATCGGGATCTTTGTACAGCTCAAGGCGTTCAAGGACTAAAATCCCAGACGCGATCCAAGCAATCGTGCCGGTGAGCACGGCAAATACTCCGAAACCGCGTTCTTTTGCCCACCAGGGCAACACGCCCGAGTTCTTTGGACTCTCAAGTGATGAAACCATGTCTTGACTATTCCATATGTTCAGACGAGTGCGGGTCATTGCGCACCTTGCTTTCCACATACTATGAAGTTTTTCTGTGCAATATATATGAGCTAGTGAACTAGCGATGAACTAACTATGAGAGAATGGAAGCGGTTGTTCGCGGATCCACAGTCTGCTTTCAACCCAACGACAGACTTTTGAAACGACAGATCGTCAAGCGATGCATCGCTTCGGTTGAGTGCCCATTACGTGCGCCTCCCGAAGGAATACCGCGGATCGTAGGGCTGCAAAGGAAAGCAGCCGGTTTTCAATGGCCACGTTGAACCGCAGCTAGTTCTCTTGAATCGGTTAACTGATTCAAGTCAGAACAAAGATGCGGAACACACAAGGACTTTTGTGTCTGGCCGACTCTTCGAAGACGGCCGAAAGACACGTGACGAATGTTGTTTCAGCCTAGGCACCGTCTGTGGAGGTCGCCGAAGCGGGAATTTGAACTAGGAGCACGCGAATTTAAATGAGCGCATCAAATCAGCGAAAAGGAGGGGCGCAGGGAAGTAAGCGAGGCAATCGTTCAACACGAGCCCGCCGCACCACTGTAGCCACCACCCCATCACGTCCATTGCGACGTGCGTTGACCCTGGCAGAGCTAAATGCCGCTGCCGGAGTCGAAGAAAGCCCGTACCGTTGGCGCGCAACGCGCCGTACCCAGGTATCCACTCCTGACTCGGTCAAGCGCATGAGCCGCCAGGCTGAACGCCGTCAGCAGGTCGCCCGCGACGCTGTCGAGCAGGCTGCCGCGGCCTCCGAGGAAATCCCTTCCACCGAGAGTCCGGTAGCTACCGCGCCGCAGGCGCCAGAGGAAACCGGCATCAAGCTGGCAGCCGCGGTGACCGAGCCGGCGAAGGCTCCCGAAGGTTCCGAGTCTGCACCAGAGGACCATACCGGCGCCCTGCTGGCCGAACACGGCAGCTCCATGATCATGAACCCGTTCGCGATCCCTGAGGCCGCTCACACGGTTGTGCAGCATGCGGTATCGAAATCCGCCAAGCCGGAGAGCGCACCCAGCGCGCGCCAGATGGACGAGGACTTGGACGCGGACGATGTGACCTCCCGTCGCCGTCGCCGCCGTCGTCGCGGTGAAGTTGATCTGGAGCTCGACGGAGGTTCGCAAGACGATCCACCAAACACCATCACCCGTGTGCGCGCTCCGCGTGCCAGCACCGAATCGCACATTCCCGCTTCGGACCGAGTCACTTCGGTGCGCGGTTCCACCCGTTTGGAAGCCAAGCGCCAGCGCCGCCGCGAATCCCGCGAGACCGGCCGTCGTCGTCAGGTGATCACCGAGGCCGAGTTCTTGGCTCGCCGCGAATCGGTGGAACGCAAGATGATCGTGCGCCAGCGCGAGGATCGTATCCAGATCGGTGTGTTGGAAGATGGAGTGCTCGCCGAGCATTTCGTTTCCAAGACCCAGCAGGATTCGCTGATCGGCAACGTGTACCTGGGCAAGGTCCAGAACGTATTGCCATCCATGGAAGCGGCCTTCGTTGATATTGGACGCGGCCGTAACGCGGTGCTCTACGCCGGCGAAGTCAACTGGGATGTAGCTGCGCTGGAAGGCCAGCCGCGTCGTATCGAAAACGCGTTGAAAGCCGGAGATTCGGTTCTCGTTCAGGTCACCAAGGATCCGGTAGGCCACAAGGGCGCACGGCTAACCAGCCAGGTATCCCTGCCTGGCCGTTACCTGGTCTTCGTGCCGGGCGGTTCGATGACCGGCATTTCCCGCAAACTTCCAGACGTGGAACGCCAGCGTCTGAAGAAAATCTTGAAGGACCACCTGCCGGAAAATGCGGGCGTCATCGTCCGTACCGCCGCCGAGGGTGCATCCGAAGAAGAACTGACCAATGACATCAACCGTCTGCGTGCCCAGTGGGAAGGCATCGAGGCGCAATCTTCCTCGACCAAGACCCTGGCTCCAGAGTTGCTGTACTCGGAACCAGATCTGACCATCAAGGTGGTGCGTGACGTCTTCAACGAAGACTTCACCAAGCTGATCGTCTCCGGCGAGCAGGCCTGGGACACCATCGAGGCCTATGTGATGTACGTGGCCCCTGACCTGATGAGCCGCTTGGAGAAGTGGGAGCAGTCCGAAGATATCTTCAGCAACTTCCGCGTCGATGAGCAGATCAACAAGGCACTCGATCGCAAGGTCTTCCTTCCGTCGGGCGGCTCGTTGGTTATCGACCGTACCGAAGCGATGACCGTGATCGACGTGAACACCGGCAAATTCACCGGTTCCGGCGGCAACCTCGAAGAGACTGTCACCAAGAACAACTTGGAAGCAGCCGAGGAAGTTGTCCGCCAACTGCGTCTGCGCGATATCGGCGGCATTATCGTCATCGACTTCATCGATATGGTGCTGGAAGCCAACCGTGACCTTGTGTTGCGCCGTCTGGTTGAATGCCTGGGTCGAGACCGCACCAAGCACCAGGTCGCCGAGGTCACCAGCCTTGGCCTGGTCCAGATGACGCGCAAGCGCATGGGCACCGGCCTGCTTGAGGTCTTTGGTGAATCCTGCGAGGCATGTGCCGGCAGCGGCTTCGTCACTCACGAAGAGCCTGTTGAGCACCGCAAGTCATTCACGGCTTCGGGCGAAGTGCACTCCAAGAAGTTCGCGGAGAAGCCTTCGACTCCTCGTGCTGAACGTCGCCGCCGTCGCGGTAATGAACGCGAAGAGCCGAAGTTCAACGAGCATGCCACCGAGATCACCGAGGTGGAGGGCGGCGAGAAGAATGAAGCAACCCGCCACGCGCTGGCAAATATTGCAGCCGCTTCGCACCTGGACCAGCCAGTCGAACAAGGATTGAAGTTCGATGGAGCCACCGTGCCGGTCGCCAAGAGCTCAACATCTTCCGACAGCTCTGCCGAAGACGCTGCGGTAACTTTGGAAGCCTTGGAAGCAGCTTTGCCCGGGGGAGAAGAAGCCGAAGGCGCAGAGCAGCACGAGGGCGGGCGCAAGTCACGCCGTCGTTCACGTTCGCGTTCACGCGGCCGCGGCCAGGGCGAGCAGGCGCAAGCCGGTGAGCCAGGCGAGAATGAATCCGCTGCGTCGGATGCCGAGCCTTCACCGGCGCCGGCACAGGCTGCAGAAGAGCAGCCTGCGCCTACAAGCGCACGCAAACGTGGATCCCGTCGAGCCACGCGCGTCCAGAGTGAGTCCGCTGTGGCTCCTAGCGGTTCGGACCAGCCAACGCTGACCGGACTGGCGATGCCCGCCTCGCAGGCCGAGGTTGCCGCTGCTGCGGCTTCCACGGCAAGCGCACCGGCTGCAGCAGCTGCTGCAGCCCCACAGAGTTCCACACAACCAAAGCGACGCAGCCGTCGGGCCACCTCGGTCCAGGGCGATGCGAATGCAGAGGTTCGTGTGGCGGAGGTATCCGCTGCCACCGGTTCGGTGGTCCAGATGGATACCAGCAGTGCACGAAACGTAAAGCCAGCCGAGGCTGCCGGGCAACCGGTTATGCTCGGAGTTGGGGTTCCGGTTCGTGAACTGAAATAGATGAACTTGATCACGCTTCACCCGCTGGGGCAGTTTCTATTTGCCCCAGTGGTGTGGACTAGCGTAATCTGGTTCATCGGTGCTAAACGCCAAGATCACGGATTTCGATCCGCTCGGCGTCAAGGCACAAGCGCATGAGATCCCTGATTCAGGCATCTAATTTATTAGGTGTTCGGGTTGATTTCTGCGCCGGTAAGACAATAAACGTCGAGTAGAAGCGAGTACCCACGTGGTGTACGCAATTGTCCGCGCAGGCGGCCACCAGGAGAAGGTTTCCGTTGGAGACCTCATCACCGTAGACCGTCTTCAGGCTGCCCTAGGCAGCTCCATTGAGCTTCCAGCTTTGCTGTTGGTAGATGGCGAGAAGGTAACTTCCGCCGCTGCTGACCTGGCTAAGGTCAAGGTCTCCGCCGAGGTTGTAGAAAACCTTCGCGGCCAGAAGATTGTTATCCAGAAGTACAAGAACAAGACCGGTTACAAGAAGCGCCAGGGCTTCCGTGCCGCTCTGACCAAGGTCAAGGTCACCTCGATCGCCTAATTTGGGCTGATCGTACTAACCATTTTTGTAGCGAAAGAGGCTAAAAGGCATGGCACATAAGAAAGGTGCGAGTTCCACTCGCAACGGTCGCGATTCCAACGCACAGTACCTAGGCGTAAAGCGCTTTGGTGGCCAGGATGTCAAGGCAGGCGAAATTATTGTTCGTCAGCGCGGCACCCACTTCCACCCAGGCGCCGGCGTAGGCCGTGGCAAGGATGACACCCTGTTCGCTTTGGCTGCTGGCGCAGTCGAGTTCGGCACCCGTCGTGGTCGCCGCGTGGTGAACATTGTAACTGCTGCCTAATTTAGGCGACAGACAATTTTTTGAGTGCACAAGGGGTGGGCCGATTTCGGTCCGCCCCTTGTGTGCGTATAGATAGACTTTAAGCGAGTAGTAACTCGCACCCCCGTTATAGGAGAAGATGGCCCCGTGGCTGCATTCGTTGATCGCGTAACTCTAGATGTCACCGCAGGAAATGGTGGCCACGGTTGTGTGTCCATCAAGCGCGAGAAGTTCAAGCCCCTAGGCGGTCCTGACGGGGCGAAGGGCGGTGACGGTGGAAACGTCATCTTGCGCGTCGACCCACAGGTCACGACGCTGCTTGAATTCCATCACCTGCCACACCGCAAGGCCAGCAACGGCGAACCCGGCCAGGGAGGACTACGCCCAGGAAAGCAGGGCGAAGACCTGATCCTCGGCGTGCCTGCGGGCACCGTGGTCAAAACCAAGGATGGCGACCTCCTCGCTGACCTGGTCAAGACCGGCGACGAATACGTGGCCGCCATAGGCGGCATGGGCGGACTGGGTAACGCCGCCATCGCCTCCGATAAGCGCAAGGCACCTGGGTTCGCTCTGCTAGGCACCCCGGGTACCGGCCAAGAAGTAGTCCTAGAACTTAAATCTGTGGCAGACATCGCCTTGGTGGGCTACCCTTCAGCAGGTAAATCCTCGCTGATCGGCTCCATCTCCGCGGCGCGGCCAAAGATTGCCGATTACCCATTCACTACGCTGATACCAAACCTGGGCGTCGTGCAGGCAGGCGAAGTGCGCTTCACCGTCGCCGACGTTCCCGGCCTTATTCCAGGTGCCTCCGAAGGTAAGGGACTGGGTCATGAGTTCCTGCGTCACGTCGAACGTTGTGCCGCCATCGTGCACGTGCTCGACTGTGGCTCGCTGGAAACTGACCGCGACCCGATCCATGATCTGGAAACCATCGAAGCCGAACTGGCAGCCTACGAAGCTGACTCCACCTTCGCTGGAACCGACGGTAATGTCATTGCGTTGACCGAGCGCCCAAAGCTTATCGCGCTCAATAAAGTTGATATGGCTGACGGTGCCGACATGGCTGAATTCGTGCGCCCAGAGCTCGAAAAACGCGGTTACCGCGTCTTTGAAATCTCCGCACTTGCCCGTAATGGATTGCGCGAATTGACCTTCGCCATGGCTGAATTGGTAGAACAGGCGCGCTCCGAGCGTGTTGAGGAAGCCCCTGTCGTTGAAATTCCGATGCTGCGTCAGCGCACCGGAAAGAAGACGGAATTCGTCATTCGCCGCGAAGAGGTGAACTTCGAACCGCTCTGGCGAGTGATCGGTGAAAAGCCTGAGCGCTGGATCGTGCAGACCGACTTCCGTAATGATGAGGCTGTCGGCTACCTGGCAGACCGCCTAGCTAAGCTGGGTGTTGAGAACCAGTTGTTCAGGGCCGGTGCCAAGCCAGGCGACGCGGTCGTTATCGGTGCCGAAGATAACTCTGTGGTCTTCGACTGGGAGCCAACCATGGCAGCCGGAGCCGAATTGCTCGGCTCGCGCCGTGGCGAAGATATACGTCTGGAAGACCGAAACCGCAAGACACGTGAACAAAAGCGCGAGGAGCATGACGAGCGCCGTGCGGCGAAAGCCGCCGCACGTGAAGAGCTTGAAGCCGAGCGTCGGGCGGGTATTTGGACCGAATCGGTACATGCGAAGAACGCTGAACGCGCTGCTCAGAAACGGGCAGCAGATAAGGAAGACTAAGTATGAATGTGCGAGCAACCAAGACACTATCTTCAATTTCCTCACTTCGAGATCTGCCTCAAGCACGAAGACTAGTGGTCAAGGTGGGATCCAGCTCGCTGACAACCGTCAGCGGGGGAATCTCCCATGAGCGGCTGAAATTCTTGGCAGATACGCTCGCACATACGGTGCATGACGACACCCAGATTGTGCTGGTCTCCTCCGGCGCGATCGCCGCCGGGCTGTCGCCGCTGGGGTTGGACAAGCGTCCCAAGGACCTTGCCACCCAGCAGGCGGCAGCGGCCGTCGGGCAGGGATTGCTGCTGGCGCAGTACACCCAAGAATTCGCTAGACATAACATCAATGTCGGTCAGGTGCTGCTGACCGCGGATGATTTGATGCACCGCACCACGTACACCAACGCGCTTCGTTCGCTGACGCGCTTGCTGAACCTGGGCGTGCTCCCAATCGTGAATGAAAATGATGCGGTTGCTACCCGGGAAATTCGCTTTGGTGACAATGACCGGCTCGCCTCGTTGGTTGCCCACCTGATCAAGGCCGATGCGCTGTTGCTCTTTTCCGATGTTGATTCGGTTTATGACGCGCACCCGGAGGAGGGTGGAAGCCGTATCTCGCATGTGGGCCACCCCGATGAGCTCGACGCCGTTGACCTGGGTACCCCAGGTTCGGCAGGCGTTGGCACCGGTGGCATGATCACCAAGGTCGACGCAGCCACCATGAGCGCTTCGGCGGGCATTCCGACACTGGTTACCAGCACCGACAATGCCGCAAAGGCGCTGGCGGGCGAAGACGTTGGCACCTGGTTCGCCGCGCGCAATACACGCCGTTCGGCCCGTGACGTATGGCTAGCACACCTTGCCTCGTCCGAGGGGCGACTGATCCTGGATGCCGGTGCGGTGCGTGCGGTGGCCAATGGAACGAATTCCTTGCTTGCCGCCGGTATCACGGCAATCCGCGGTGAATTCGAAGCCGGGGACGCAGTGGAAATCTGCGATGCAGACGGAAATGTCATTGGCCGTGGACTCGTGAACTACTCGGCCGAAGAGCTTCCGGAAATGCTTGGACGCACCACCGTCGAGTTGACCGAAATGCTTGGCGAGGGTTACGACAAGGCAGTAGTACATGTCGACGATCTGGCCTTGATCTAAGGAGGCCAATAGAATGGGAGATATGAGTCTAGATTCAGCCGAAACCAAGACCGAATCCACCACCGACGTCATCACGTCGGTCAACCAGCTGGCAGATCGCGCCCGCCGGGCCTCGCGTACTCTGTCGCGGGCAAACCGTGATTGGAAAGATAAGGCTTTGCGTGCGATCGCAGAGACCATCGATAGCCATCGCCGAGAAATTATGGCGGCAAACGCCAAAGACCTGGAGAATGGTCGTGAACGCGGCACCAGCGCCGCAATGCTTGATCGCTTGAAACTTGATGACAAGCGCATCGACGGTTTGATCTCAGCCCTTGAAGAGCTCATCGGACTGCCAGATCCCGTTGGCCGCGTCGTACGCGGCGAAACGCTTCCTAATGGCTTGCGGATGCGTCAGATCAACGTCCCAATGGGAGTGATCGGAACCATCTACGAAGCCCGCCCCAACGTAACTGTTGATATCGCTGGACTGTCTTTGAAGAGTGGCAACGCAGTCTTGTTGCGCGGCGGTTCCGCTGCCTTGAACTCGAATATAGCCCTGGTCGGCTACATCCGTAATGCCCTCGAATCCGTTTCCCTGCCTCGGGACCTCGTGATCTCGGTGGACGAATTTGGGCGTGAAGGCGCAGACGCGATGATGGCAGCGCGCGGACGTATCGACGTATTGATCCCACGCGGAGGCCGTGAATTGATCCAGCGCGTGGTCACCACCGCCAAGGTTCCGGTTATCGAAACCGGCGAGGGCAACGTGCACATCTTCATGGGCGCCAGCGCCGATGAAAAAATGGCAACCGATATCCTGCTCAACGCCAAAACCCACCGCCCAAGCGTGTGCAACACCGTGGAAACGTTGCTCATCTCCAAGGACGCTCCTGCCGCACGAGGCGTGCTCAAAGCCCTGGCCGAGGCCGGGGTCACCCTGCACACCGATGCACGTGCTGCGGCTCTGGTCCCGGAGCTGGAAACGATTGCTGCTGGGGAAGATGACTGGCGCAACGAGTATCTTGACCTGGATATCGCGGTGAAGCTCGTTGACACGATGGACGAAGCGTTGGAGCATATCCGCGAATACTCCACCGGTCACACCGAAGCAATCGTTACTTCGTCGTTGGCCGAGTCCGAACGGTTCATCGCGGAAATCGAGTCTGCGGCAGTGATTGTTAATGCCTCGACCCGCTTTACCGATGGTGGCCAGCTGGGCTTGGGTGCTGAGGTGGGCATCTCTACGCAGAAGATGCACGCCCGTGGGCCGATGGGCTTGTCAGAACTGACGACCACCAAGTGGATCGTTCAGGGCGACGGGCATATCCGTAAATAGTTTATAGCCTCTGTCTTCGGTAAGATGTAGAAGAATCGTACCGATACTTTTCGGACCTGTATTTGCTTAGCGGATCTGGTCTCGATAAAACGTCTGGAGAAATAAGTTGAACGCGCTGATTATGGCTTCTGAAGCTGCTTCCACCGGGATTGACCCACATACCATGGCAATCATCGTCGGTGGTGGTATCTTCCTAGCATTGATGGTTCTGCTGCTGGTCACCGTTTCCTACACCAATGTTGGGTTGCGTCACGCAGATCACGACGAAGTAGAAGACATTCACCGTCAGTTTAAGGTCCACGGAGACAAGCACTAGTTTTGGCGGATCCACAGGACAAGAACCGCCCATTGCGCCTTGGCGTGATGGGCGGTACTTTTGACCCCATCCACAATGGTCACTTGGTCGCTGCCAGCGAGGTCGCGGCTGAGTATGATTTAGACGAAGTTGTTTTCGTGCCTACGGGCAAGCCCTGGCAGAAGGTCGCTCGAAATGTGACCGCCGCAGAGCACCGTTACTTGATGACGGTGGTTGCCACTGCGTCGAACCCGCGTTTCACCGTGAGTCGTGTCGACATTGATCGTGAGGGTGCGACGTATACGCACGACACCTTGCTTGATCTTCGTGCCGAACGGCCAGAGGCCGAACTCTTCTTCATCACTGGAGCGGATGCGCTGAGTAAGATTGCCAGTTGGAAGGATGTAGATCAAGTCTGGGACTTGGCACATTTTGTTGGCGTCAGCCGTCCAGGCCATGTTCTTCCAGAACTAGAGCAAGAGAATGTTTCACTTTTAGAAATCCCAGCATTGGCGATTTCCTCCACAGATTGCCGTGGGCGAATAGCCCAAGGCAAGCCCGTTTGGTACCTGGTGCCTGACGGTGTGGTGCAGTACATTGCAAAATATGGGCTTTATACCGAGTCGTAACCTCACATTGATACGTCCAACACGGCATAATCTCTAGGTAAGGGTGACGGTATTTGTCTACGCGGTCGGGAGAAGAACAGGATGAGCGATAGCACGCAGCCGGCTTCAAGCCGGCGAGCTTTGCGTGAAAAGCGGCGCGCTGAAATGGAAGCCATGCTGGCTAGCAGTAAAGCCGAGCAGGATGCCAAGCAGCTCGCAGATCAGAAAGCAACTGAAAAGAAGGATGTAAAGCCTTCGGCAGGTGCTAGCCCAGCTGACCCGAAAACTTCCGTCCCTGGTCCAAAAGCACCTGTAAAGCCAGCAGCTGGCGCACAGCAAAGTCCAGGATCAAACAAACCAGCGGCTAAGGCTTCGGCCTCGAAACCGGTAAATGCTCCAAGCGCGCCCAGCGCACCAAGCAAGGCCGCCGAGGCGAAGGCGGTAGCTGGAAAACCCGCCGAGCAGCCCAAGGCTGTACCGCCGGTTAAAAAGGCCGAACAGGCCAATGCTTCATCCGCTCCGGCGAAGAATGAACAAGCTAAGCCCGCTCAGACTCCTGCGAAGCCTACCGCTAGCACACCCAAGGCCAAGCCCGCGGCCGGTTCGGCGCCGGCTGACGACACCTCAGACGATTCAGCGGACAAGCCAATGGGGGAGCGCGCCTCCTTGCGCCGCGCTCGCGACCGAGAAGCGCTACGTGAGCGTCGACGCCTTCAGGAAGAAGTCGGCGCACTCACCACGAATATTCCAACGGTCGAACCTGCCGAAGAGCCCAAGCCCCTGACTCGCCGTCAGCTACGGCTTCAGACGCTAGCGGATCAGAATGCCGACGCGGGAAGCCAGAAGTCAAGTGCTGCCAAGCCTGTGGCCAAACCGAAGCCTAGTGACGATTCACCGGAAACCACCGTGATGAGTGTCGAAGAGGCGCTAGCCGCACGACGTTCACATGCTCCCGAATCGCTCGTCGATCCGAATCTTTTGAACGAAGACGACGGTGAGATTGATCTCGAAGTTCTTGCCCACCAGCGTGAAATGGCAGCGCGAGCAGCCATTATTTCCCGTCGGGCTGCTGAACGCGAACGGCTCCGGATTGAGAACGCCAAGAATGGCAAGGATCAGGCGTTGTCTGATCCATTCACCGGCGCTCTGGGCAATATTCGTGAAGTCGAAGATCGGATCGCCAGGACCGGTGTACAGAGTCCACAGACCGAAAGCGTCTCGTTAGATCTCGATTCCAGTGGAAAATTATCTGACAAACTGAAGCACAATTCGCAGGCCGCAAAGAAGCCAAGCAATGTGAAAGCTCCAGTAAAACCTGCACCAAAAACTGTAAAACCTTTAGTCAAGCCTGAATTAAAAGCTGCACCTGGCAAACCTTCACCAGTCTCCGCCAAGCCTCAGACTTTGCCTGCGCCGAAGCCTGCTCCTAAGCCAGCAAGCAAGCCGGCTCCCGTTTCAAAGCCAAAGGCTCCAGCGGCATCGGCACCTGTTCCAGTTGAATCTGGGGCCACGCAAGCAAATGTTGAAATGCCACGCGTCGACGCGGTGAACGCCCAAGGGCTACAGCCTCTGGACGCTCAGACCCACGGTGTGCGACGAGCAAACAACAGACTGATTGCCATGATTGCGGCGCTCAGCGTCGGTGGTGCAGCGCTTATTGCGGGCATTGTCATGTTGATCAGTTCGCTGACTTCGTAGGACAATTAAGTTCTTGATCTATACCTCTAAAAGGAGACCCCCACTTCATGGGAGCACACGCAGACTCTATCGCCCTAGTTAACGTTGCGGCACTTGCCGCAGCCGACAAGCTGGCAGAAGACATTGTGGCACTTGATGTCGCCGAACGACTGGGCGTAACCGACGCGTTCCTTATCGTCTCCGGTGGCTCTGAGCCACAGGTAAACGCAATTGTTGACGAAATTCAATCCAAGGTCCTCGAACAGTTCGAGATTCGTCCGGTACGCCGTGAAGGTTTCGGCAAGGGCCGTTGGGTCCTCCTAGACTACGGCGACGTTGTTGTCCACGTACAGCATCAGGAAGACCGCTTTTTTTACGCTCTAGAGCGTTTATGGTCTGACTGCCCGGTCATCGAACTTCCTACGGAAGCCAAATAAAGACCTAGTAGTATGGGATTTGCTTCCTGATTCGGCGTTCATCTATGATGAGTGAGTTGCCTTATCAGGTAGCAATCCTTTTGGGGGTATGGCGCAGTTGGTAGCGCGTCTGCATGGCATGCAGAAGGTCAGGGGTTCGAATCCCCTTATCTCCACAAATTTCGAAGAGCCGCGACAGGCTATACAAATCTTTATCGGGTTCCCCCGGCCGATGGCCGGGGTTTTCTGTTTGTCGAGCCAAGAACAATGATCCGGCCATCAACCGAGCTGGTCCACGTTGAATTCTGGATCAGTTAGAGAGTATTGCTACCGGACTCAGACAAGTCGACGTGGAAATCATCTGCCAGGTTTCTGATTTTACGGATTGAGAGCCTGAGGTTGATTCGGAAAAAGTCAGTCTAAACGTCGCTTGAACAAACGAGTAGAGTCAGTCTCAGTAGTTACTAGAGGAGAAGAGCCATGAGTTTAAAAGAACGTCTTCGTGATGACAGCATTGTTCACCTGAAGGCAGGTAACGAGCTGGAAAAGACCACCTTGCGAAATATCTTGAGCGCAATCGGCACCAAAGAAAAATCTGGTAAAAATCCCACTGAGATGACCGACCAAGACGTCGAAAACCTTCTTCGTAAAGAAGTCATTAATCGAGAAGAAACTGCCAGAGTTGCCGCAGCAGACAACCGCGACGAAATGGCCAAGCGAGAATTAGCTGAAGCTGCATTCATCTCGACTTATTTGCCGAAGCTACTGACCGAAGTTGAGGCTCAAGGCATCGTGGACCGGATCATGGCTGAGCTTTCGGCCGATCATGCGCTCACCATGAAAGATATGGGATCTGCTATGAAGTCAGTTGGTGCCGAGATCGCTGGACGTTTCGATGGCAAGGCTGTGTCGCAAATGGTGCGCGCGAAACTCAGCTAAGTAACTTCATAATCTAATTGAATGCTAATCCAGCGGGCTTACGTAGGTATGCTGCCTGCAAAATGGACTGGACGTCGAAACGTCATGGTACCAAGTAGCGAGCGCTGCTTGGTACCCTGAGCTTTTCTGAGTTTGAACGTTCGTGAGCGTAGCTATCGTCGTAGGCGAAAATGCACTTCAATGCATTGCAAGAATCCTAGAACCTGTACAAGTCGTGAACAGCTCATCTGGTAATAAAGCCAGTACAAAGTAACGCGTACGGCTTCGAGAGGTTCGCTCTAAAACAAGCTTGGAGTCCTAAAAACCGTCGGTTCCAAAACCGAGGTAGCGCCAACTATCTGAAGTCGTGGCAGGCGATTTGCGGGACAGTCAACTTTGTATGACGCAGGTCCTCGCCATTCGGTTATTTCGATGTTGAGCTCTACTGGAATGAGTGCTCCCGAGCACGGAATTCCTATAATTTCTATCCTTATCGATGCGATCACCCAACCGTCGAATATCCGTGAGAGTAGAGTCATAGCTGTTCAGGGGCTATAGCTCAGTTGGTAGAGCGCTTCGTTCGCAACGAAGAGGCCAGGGGTTCAATTCCCCTTAGCTCCACAAATGTGAAGAGTCGCGACATAGTTTACAGTTTCGGCTCGGAACTGTACGTGTGACGTCTAATATATACATCTTGGCGTATGAGGCGCAGTCATCCTGATTTACGAAGATTCATCGCAATTCCCAGAATGGCATCCGCATCCACGATCAGTGAACACATCGCAATCTTGCAATACTGCGGATGAGTTATTCTTCCGCGGACAGAATTCCGTGACGGCAGCCGGGCCAGCGGAGGTTTTGAAGACGAACCTCTTGGCCCCTGGATATTTGGCTGACGATTCGTTCCTTTTAGTTGGGTTTGTTCCAGCCTTCTAAAGCTTGAACCCACGGGCTAATTCTGATTTCCGCCTCATCAAGGATGTCCAACGAGGTGTCGGCACCGTCAATTTTTGGTGTGAGCTTCACCGGTTCGAGCCCCGGCAGCAGGCTAATCTCCAGAAATTCCGTTTCATCTGGATCGTTTGTCGTCGACATCGCACCCCACTTCATGGTGGAGATCGCGGTTTCTCCTACGGGAATGACGACTATATCAGGGCTGATACCGGGGTCTGCGGAGATCGTGACATCTTGTTGTGTAACTCCGTCCTTGTTGTAAAAGTCGATCGTTGCAAGGCCTTGGAGCGCGCAGTGCTGGTCGGAAACATTGGTGGCGTAGATCGAAAGGTATCTTGATCCTAGTGCTGCGTCCGGGGTGCTGAGAGTGAATCTAACATCGTCGGCGGTACAGTAGTTCGCGTCGGGGTCACGGGGCCATGCTGCGACTCCTTCGGGGAGCGGAGCAGGTGATGGAGTATGCGAGTCCGGGGGCACCGAGCCGATCCACCCCTCGAGAATTTTCGCGTATCCCGGCGAAGAAACAGAGTACTTCAACGGTTCGTCGTTTGGAGGTGTACGCTGCTCGAGCCAATGCTGAATGGCGCTGGTTTCCACGGTGCTATCGGCCGAGGCGCTGTGAACGGAAAGCATCTGACTGCCGTAAATGGCTGTTTCTACGTTGGGCAATGCTCCGGCCTCGATGACTAATGCGAGCTTTTCCAAATCGATTCCAGGGTCTGGTGTATAGCGCACCTTCCGGTCTTCCGTTTCCAGACTCACGACATAGTCGCTATTGTGAGACAGTCTTGCTAGCTCACGCATACTAGAAGCATCGGCGGCGACCACGGAGGAGTTGGTGACGCGCAATGCTCCGGCATTTCTGAGTGTGAAGGCCTGTTGAAGTTCACCTTCAAGATCTTCATCAGCGGAGACAAGCAGCGGAAAGTATTCTCCGGTTGCCTCAGCCGACTTGATGACCCGAGGTTTACCAAGCACGTACTGCGAATAATTGCGCAGCTGAACGGCGGGAACGGCCGCTCCTTGAAGGATCTTTTCTGCACGAACTGCTGTGGCAATGGCTTCGCTGTCTTGCTGATCTTCTGAGAGATTAACCGTCCATGAGGCCGAGGCGCTACCCCCATCCTTAGGGTCAACGGTGATTGTCTCGTAGTCGATTTTTACCGAGGCTACACCGTCCAGCTTCTGGATCTCGCCGAACTTTTCGCACACTGCTGAAGGTGCATCGCAGGGATCCCAAGGATTCCAAAGGGCGAGCCCCGCGGCGGCAATAATGAGGGCCGCGACCAGCGCGATTATTTGAGATCTCTTCACTTGGTTACCGTATCAAAAGTACACAGTCCAACGGTCGGAGCAGGACCTTTTAGGAGCCGTTATGCGGGCGCGCAGTGGCGGTATCAGTTTAGACGGGGGAGCGGCTAGTACTAGACGGTGCTGCCAGCCAGAACTTTAAGGACAGAAACCGCAAGGCAGCCCGCTCTTGTGTTAAGAACGGGCTACCTTGCGGCGTATTGCTTGCTCGGCGTTAGGCCGAAGTAACGAGTTGTTCGGTTCGTGTTGCACGTCGCGCTGCTGCACGCGGAGCAATGAACAGGGCCAAGGCTCCCAGCGCCAACGGAATGACGAAGACAAAGTAGATGTCTGCAGGAATCCAGCCCGCATCAATCAGGGAACCGGCAAGGATGGGGCTGATCACGCCACCTGCGCGTCCGATGCCACCGATCAGGCCCACCGCTGTTGCCCGGACATTCGCGTCGTAGCGACTCGGAGCCAGCGAGAACATTCCGGCGATCGCACCGTTAGCCGAGATGCCTAAGAAGACTGCAGCAACCAGCGCTGCGGTGATACCGTCGGCGAAGTATCCGAAGGCGGCAAAAGCGAGAGCTGCTGCCACTGCGAAGACCGCCACCATTTTCTGGGTATCGTATCTGGCGCCAAGCCAGGCGAAGAGCAACGAGCCAATAATCGCGCCGAAGCTGAACAGCACGCCTGCGGTGATTCCGGCATTTGATGAGAAGCCAGACTCGGTCAGAAGCTTGGGAGTCCAAGAATTCGCAAAGTAGAAGCTACCCATGATCATCATCATTGCAAAGGCCAGCAGTATTGTCTTCAAGGCTAAGCCGTTGCGGAAGAGAGAAGCGAGATTGGCATTTCCGGTATCGGTTATTTCAGGCTCTGGCAATGAGTCCAAAGCCGGCTGATGCATACGCGCCAGTACCTTGTTGATTTTTTCCAAGGCGTTCGGCTGACGCTTGGCGTTGAGATAGTCGATTGATTCGGGGAGCCACCGCAATATCACTGGCAGCATTGCTGCGGTGATGATTGCGCCAACGATGAAAGTAACTCGCCAATCGGCAAAGGTAGCCAATAGCCATGCAACGATCATGCCACCGATGACGCCACCGATGGGCTGCCCGGTACTGTAGATCGACACCGCGGTGGCGCGACGACGATTATTGGCATACTCGGAAACCAAGACGTTCAGTGAGGTCTGCATAGTGCCTACGGCTAGGCCGGTGATAACGCGGAAGATGAGCAGGATTTCGTAGCTCGGTGCGAAAGCCGAGGCCAGCATGCCCAGCGTGATGACACTGGTGCTGGCAATGATTGCGTTGCGTCGGCCAATGCGGTCCGCCACAGGGGCAATGAACAGTGCTCCCAGGGCCATACCGAGCAATGCTGAAGCGAGCAGAATGCCTAGCTGTCCACCGCTTAGTCCAAGATCAGCAGAAATGTTGTCGGCAGAAAAAGCCATGACCAACACGTCGTACCCGTCAATGAAGTTCAACGCCAAACAGATGGTGATTACGCCCATCTGCATCCGCGACATGGGGGACGCGTCGATGCGTGCCTTGATGTTCATGCGACCTACCTAAAGAAAGTGATTATTGGTTCGATAAACGAACTTCCAGTTCAATAACTGAACGATAGGTAGGCTAGCAGTGACAACGATTGATAGTTAAACTAATCACCTGGGGTTGTGACCTGCGACCCTGCACGAACGAGTTCATAAAACGCAAACGACCATGTCGACTAGCTATTCACGCAGAAAATGAAGCTATTGTTAAACACATCACATGGGGAACTGTGTCCGGCTGTGACGCAGAGTAAACGGATCAGCGCATCGAATTTTTGGTTCATTTATACTTTTCCCTTTTGACTACTGCGGAAACGGTGACGGCTCGTGAATGCGGGTTGCTCCCATTGCTGCAAAATGACCAGTAACACTCGAAAAGACACGTGTAGAGACATCAATAACCCACTTGGAGCTATAGCTTAGAGAGGTACGATACGTCGAAGCCCGTTCGAGACACCGGACTGCCGCGGGAATCGCCTACACCCAAGTTTCGTAGAATTTTGGATAGGAGCCCAGATGAGGGAACCAACCCGCAAGGTATTGCGACGTACGAGCCGAGCTAAAGATGCTCTGAAGTATGAACATGCGCCGTTTATGGTGCGCTTCGTTGACAACGGAACGGTGAAGGCAGCACCGGCTGCTACTTCGCCTACGGGTGCCCTGGAATACGCTGCCAGTGCCGCAGGACGCGCATCGCTCACACTGTATCCGACGCCAGACGAGCAAGATATTCACGAGATTGCTGCGGCCTGGGAATTACACCCAGTGCTGGTTGACGACTTGATGCATGCGCGGCAAAGGCCAAAACTTGAGCGCTATGGAAACGTGTTGTTATTGGTGGTGCGTTCGGCTCGATACTTGGATGATCTTGAAGAAGTCGAGCTTTCAGAATTTCACATCCTCCTTCGCCAAGGTTCCATCGCGGTGCTTTGCCAAGATCACCGTTGGATCGACGGTACGCCGGGCTTAGAACTTGAAACCACCGCCGCCGATGAATTTGTGGCTCGTGACAGGACCTTACTGACGGACCACAAATTACTGAGCATGGGTGCCGAGGCGGTCCTTTATCGCCTGCTAGACGAGATTGTTGACGGCTACGTCCCGGTCTTGCAAGGTCTGGGAATCGATAAGGAACAGATTGAACGGCAAGTATTTAGCGGCGATGCGGCGGTCACCGAACGTATTTACCGGCTGAGTCAAGAGATCATCGACATGCAGCACTCTACTGCTTCACTGCTTGAAGTGGTTCGCTCGCTTTCCTCCGGTTTCACCAAATACGATGTGCCCGACGAACTGCAAACCTACCTGCAAGACGTCACAGATCACCTCACCCGAGCACACGCCCAAACGGTTGAATATCGTGATGCCTTGTCGCAGATCTTGAATGTAAACTCGACTCTGGTGGCGCAACGTCAAAACGAGGATATGAAGAAAATTTCAGGCTGGGCAGCGATCCTCTTCGCACCGACCCTGATAGCGGCAATATACGGAATGAACTTTGACGTGATGCCCGAACTGCATTGGGCGTTTGGCTACCCGGCCGCAGTCGTCTTGATGATTGGATTCGCAGCGTTCCTTTACGTCATCTTCAGGCGTCGTCGGTGGTTCTAAAGAAACGGATGCTTTCATGAACGCGAAAGTCGATCTCAAGAAAGCTCTGCCGAGCTATCAGGCCAAATATGAGGTGTTCGGCTTAGTCGAGGTGCCCGAGCTGAAGTACCTCATGATTGATGGGCACGGGGATCCGAATACCTCGGCCGAGTACGCTCACGCCCTGCAAGCGCTGTATCCGGTGGCCTACAAACTGAAGTTCATGAGTAAACGTGAACTTGGCAGAGACTACGTTGTGATGCCCTTAGAGGGACTCTGGTGGGCCCAAGACATGTCTGCATTTACTGCACACAGAGATAAATCCCAGTGGGACTGGACCATGATGATCATGCTGCCCGAGTGGATCGACAGGACCATGTTTGAAACCATCCACGAGCAACTGGAGAAGAAGGAGCCTCCAGCTGCTCTGGGCAAGGTGCGATTTGAGGCATTCGGAGAGGGGCTATGTGTGCAAACCTTGCACATAGGTGCATACGACGACGAAGCCCAAACGCTGCACCGGATGCACCATCAATTTATCCCCGAGCAGGGATTTGAGATGACTGGTAAACATCACGAGATTTACCTCAGCGATCCGCGTCGTGTAGCGCCTGCCAAGCTGCGAACGATCCTCCGCCAACCGGTCCGCTCCAGCGTCGGATAGGGGGGTACAGCGCATGACCGATCAGCGTTCACCTGACGAGCCGAATATGTGGACTGAGCAAGCACATCTGGTGCGGTTTCCCGATGGGATCCTTGTCCGTAGTTCGAGCTTGAAACGAAGCAGGATATTGCCACCACCTGATTTTGGCGTGTATCTTCTGGGAAGAGATCCGAAATTCACTGACCGTGAATATCTATGGGTGAAATGGCGTGATTTCTCGATTCCTTCGTCGACGGACGACACCTTAAACGCGCTACGCGAAGCATATGGGCGAGCGGCCGTGGAACGAGTCGAAATTACTTGCCGTGGGGGAGTGGGAAGAACCGGAACAGCAATGGCGGTATTAGCTGTGCTCGCTGGGATCCCTGCTTCCGACGCGGTGAAATGGGTCAGGGATAACTACCATCCAAAAGCGGTCGAGACGTTGGGACAACGACGCTGGCTGCTAACTGTCTTGCCCAAGCTGGCTTTGAAATAGGAATGCTGTTCACCAATCCAGCAGCGCTTGACCCCGCGCAGGCGGCGCCGGAAGAGAATTTGAGAGAAGATGAAGGTATGAGCGCCGATATTAGCCTGAACCCGTCGAGCACCGTAGCCGACGTCCAAGCGGCTTTGGCTGCCTTGGAGAACCCGAAAATGCGTGCCGTCAACGAAAAGCGCGGTGATGATTTCGGAGTAAACCTTGGCAAATTGCGAGCGTTGGCCAAAGCACTGAAGAGCAACCAGGAGCTTGCAGCAGAACTGTGGAAGACCGGCCAAACGACGTCGCGTCTGGTGGCCATTCTTATTTGCAAGCCCCGTGCCTTCTCGCTGGATGACCTTGAAGCCTGGATCCGTGAAGGTGACCGTCCGAAGGTTCAGGGCTGGTTCTTGAGCTACGTGGTGAAGAAGAGCAAGCATCTTGAAGACCTACGTCAGCGATTGATGCAGGATCCGGACCCGGTGGTCGCCAGTGCCGGTTGGGAATTGACCGCGCATCAGGTCGTCAAGGCACCCGAAAACCTTGACTTGGACAAATTGCTGGATGTGATCGAAGCTGAAATGAAACAGGCTCCGGAGCGCCTGCAGTGGGCCATGAATAATACGCTGGCGCAGATTGGTATCGAACACTTGGCACTGCGTGGCCGGGCGTTGGAAATCGGCGAGTCGCTGCAGGTCTTGGCCGACTATCCTACGTCGCCAGGATGCACCTCCCCATTTGCGCCCATCTGGATCAATGAAATGGTCAAGCGCCAGTCGGCCTAGTTTCCATTTTTAATGGCTCAGAGGCCGGCAGTACCCTTTCTGGGTTCCGCCGGCCTCTGAGCTACTACGTTTTGCGCGCTAGCGCTTGGGCGCGGTGGCGCCTAGGCGGAATGCCTTGGAAACCAGCCACAATAGACCGGTTAGCCCGAGCGTGAGCAGTAGCTGGGTCCTGGCCACTGCGTCGGTCATCGCGATGCACACGATGAGAACCATCATGGCGATGGTCGCCAACGACAGGTACGGGAAGCCCCAGAGCTTCAGTGGAAGTTCTGTCCCCTCGCGTTCAGCTCGACGGCGCAGGATGTACTGGGTCACCGCGATGAAGCACCAGATCACAATGATTGTCGAGCCAACCACGTTCAACAGGATCGGCATTACAGCATCCGGCCAGATCCAATTCAATCCGACGGCAATGAAGGAAAAAGCAACCGAGCTAAGCACTGCCTTGGCGGGTACTCCCTTCCCTGTCACGTGGGTGACCGAACGAGGGGCCATCTTGCGGGTACCGAGGGAATACAGCATGCGCGAAGCACCGTAGATGTTCGCATTCATGGCTGAGAGCAGCGCGATCACCACGACGGCGCTCATCAGCAATTCCACACCAGGTACGTTCAGCACGCCCAAGACTGCCGAGAACGGACCGTCAACGATGGACGGGGTATTCCATGGCAGGATCGCAACGATCACGATGATGGAACCAAGGTAGAAGAACATGATTCGCATCATGACCGATTTAATTGTGCGCTTGATGTTGCCCTGTGGATCATCGGATTCGGCTGCGGCGATAGAAACAACTTCGGTACCGCCGAATGAGAAGATCACGATCAGCAAGGCAGCTGCAATGCCGGTGAGACCAGCCGGTGCGAAACCACCGTGCGACGCGAGGTTGGCCAGGCCAACGGGTGCATCGGTCGGGATGATGCCGAACAAGACCATCGCGCCGACGGCCAGGAAAGCGATAATCGCCGCGACCTTGATGAAAGCAAACCAGAATTCGAATTTGCCGTAATTGCCAACGCCCAGCAGGTTCGCGCCGGTGAACAGCACCACGAAACCTAAGACCCATGTCCACTGCGGGAAGCTTGGGAACCAAGCGGCGACAATGGCCGCAGCGCCGGTGGCTTCAGCGGCAATGACTACGACCAGCTGGATCCAATACAGCCAGCCAACGGTACTTCCTGCGCTGCTGCCCATGGCTTTGTGCGCGAAGGTACTGAAGGCACCGGACGAAGGGTCGGCTGCTACCATTTCGGCTAGCATCGACATGATCACGATGACCACTGTGCCGGCGATGAGGTAGGAGAGCAGTACTGCCGGGCCAGCAATGGAGATAGCCTGGCCGGAACCTATGAACAGGCCCGCGCCAATCGCACCGCCCAGACCCATCATTGAGATCTGACGCTGGCTTAGACCTGCATGGAGTTTTTTCGAGTCTTCCGCCGGGCGGACGTTGGTTCGCGTGCTCATAGGCTAGCTACCTGTACCTTGCTGTTGACGGCAGCCAAGACGCGGTCAACGTCCTGAACGCTACCGGAGGAGATGCGCAGTCCTTCACCTGGGAAGGCACGGACCACCACATTGCCTTCGTTTAACAAGGTTTCCAGCTCGGCGGTACGTTCCGCCGCTGCTACCCAGACGAAGTTTGCTTCGGAAGGCACTGCCGGGTAACCGGCAGCAAGTAGACCTTCAAGCATCCGCTCGCGCTGTTCGACGACCTCGTCGATGCGCACGGCAAGCTCATCGGCGGCTTGAAGAGAGGCAACCGCTGCACGCTGAGCCAGATCGGTGACGCCAAAAGGTACCGCAACCTTACGCAGATTCTGTGCCACCGGCTTGGGGCTGATCGCATATCCGATACGCAGGCCAGCCAAACCGTAAGCCTTTGAGAAGGTGTGGAGCACCGCAACATGCGGGTACTGGCGGAATAGGCTCAGCCCATCGGCGCGAATATCCGAACGGTCAAAATGAACGTAGGCTTCGTCGATGACCACCAGAATATTCCGGGGGACGGCCGCCACGAATTCTTCCAAAGCGTCCGCCGCAACAACTGTACCCGTGGGGTTATTCGGGTTGCAGATGAAAATGAGCCGGGTGCGCTCGGTGATGGCGTCCAGCATCGCTGGCAGATCATGCTTGAATTCGGCATCCAGTGGTATTTCGACCGGAACAGCACCGGCAATGCGCACCAGTGATGGGTACGCTTCAAAGGAGCGCCAAGCGAACATGACCTCGTCGTCTTCGCCAGTGACAGCATGAATGAGTTGGGAGGCAACTTCAACTGAACCGGCGCCCAGGCTAATCTCTTCTGGATCCAGGTTGTATTCATCAGCCAACGCCGTGATCAGCTCCGGTGCCGCCATATTTGGGTAGCGGTGAATATGCTCTAAACCCTCAGCGATACTTTGAACTACCGAAGGCAAGGGCGCATGCGGTGATTCATTCGACGAGAGCTTTGAAGCGCCCGGAGCAGCAGATTTTCCCTGACGGTAGGCCGGTACGGCGGCAAGGGAGGGGCGTTGATTGATGTTCATTGATTCCTCTCTAAAAGTCATGAACCGCTTGGAACATTCCGGTGGTGTTCGGTACGCCCAAAAAATTGAGACGGGCTCAAGGTTTCGCCATTCCCTTAGGCAACCAAGGCCCAAATGAAGGTGAAGCGAGTCACAAGAAAAAACTGTAGGTGGTGGCAATCACAGGGCGCAATCGATGCGCTGTCGGCTATGCACCCTGTATACCGTTTGGACTTCGTCGGCCAAAATTAATGGTCGATCTGTATAGTCTTTTCTTCTGGCGGAGAATTTTTTGCGTAAGCCTTAACTAGCGGCAAAGTTCTGCCCTGGAAGTGTTCGCGCAAGGCTAGCGACGACGAGGTGCGCGCGACTCCGGGAACTTGGTTGATCCGATCGAAGATCGCTTGTAGGTCAACCGCATTGCGAGCGACCACGCGCAATTGAAGGTCGGAGGTTCCCGTGACCGTATACATGTCCACGATCTCAGGGATCGAATCGGCCAAGGCTGTGGCGACCGGCTCGTGGCCGTATTTTTGAATGATTTCCACCGAGCAAAAGGCGACCAGCTGGTAGTCGAAGCCGGCCGGCTGAACTTGCGGGATGATGGCCCGGATGACTCCGCCTTCGTGCAGGCGGGCAAGGCGGCTGCTGACCGTGCCCCTGGCCACGCCGAGGCGACGGGCGCATTCCATTACCGGAAGCATGGGGGACTCGGTGAGAAGCTCGATGAGGTCAGCGTCGAGACGGTCAATACGCACTACTTAGATCCTCTGCTGGGTGCAAACATCGGAATGGCTGCCAGAAAGAATACGTATTAGGGCGTTATTTCTGAGCACTTCTTCAAGGGTAGCGCGAAGATCCGTGCTCGAATATTTTCGGCGAGCATCAGCCTGCGGACTTGATGGTGTGGGCGCGCCCCTGACTAACCCGATGTAATGCGGCTCACGTTATAGGCTAAGGTTCACTTGGCCATTAATGGACCGTCTGCGAAAGAAGAAATGATGAGTACGAATACGCCATTGGAATCTGTAGCGGGATTGACCGTCCTGGTTACCGGAGCGGCCCAAGGCATGGGGGCGATCTTCGCTCGAAAAGCCTGCCTTGACGGTGCCCGGCGAGTCATTCTATGGGATATCTCCAGCCAGATGCTTTCCACCTTCGCCAATGAATTGGAGCAACTGAATTCCGCAAGCATCATCGAGACCGAAACAGTCGATTTGCGTGATCAGGCAGCGATCATTGCCGCAGCAGATCAGACTCTCGCCGCCGGTTCGGTGGACGTGCTGGTAAATAATGCTGGGGTCGTCACTGGCGCGTCGTTTGCGAATCATCGGGCTGCGCAAATCAGCGACATCATGGCGGTTAATGCATTGGCGCCAATGCATCTGACTCACGCACTTCTGGGGCAAATGGGTCAGGATGGACGTCCTGCCCGAATCCTCACGATCGCTTCAGCTGCCGCTTTAGTTTCGAATCCGAATATGAGCGTGTATGCAGCCTCTAAAGCAGCCGCCATGAGCTGGAGCGATTCACTGCGCTTAGAACTGGAACGGGATACCGAATCAGATATCAAGGTCACCACATTCTGTCCCACCTACGTCTCGACCGGAATGTTCGCCGGTGCGAAAAGTATGTTGCTCACCCCAATTATGGATCCCGAGTATGTGGCGGCCAAGGCATGGACCGCGATGCTGCGCGGAACGCCACTGGTGCTTCTTCCGTGGACGAGTAAGTTCGGGCAGCTGCTTCGCGGTGTCTTGCCGCGTGGCGCGTGGGACCTTGTAGCCGATAAGGTTCTGAAAATCTATAGCTCGATGGATGACTTCACCGGACGCAAGCGTGAAACGCCTACGAACGAGCCGGTTTCGTAGCGTAGTTTGCGGTTGGCGCAGAATTCACCGTCCCTCTATTTACCTGCTCACACGCCCGGAGTAGCGTAGGCGTGGTAACCCGGAATATGACCTAGGCGGCTCAAGGACTTCTTGGTGGTCATTAGACGGGATTCCACTCACCAGGAGCGACTTACCATGCAAAAGTTCATCCCGAATCTCTGGTTCACTGCCAATGCTGAAGAAGCTGGACTGTTCTACGCAGGTGTATTTCCCAACACTTCCACCTTCGTAGAATCGCGCTACCCCACCGAAGGGCTGCTCGATTTTCAAGAGCCACTTGCTGGTGCTCCGCTGACGGTAACCGTGGACTTGAACGGCACGCAGCTCACGCTGATCAATGCCGGAAATGACTTCACTCCTAACCCGTCTATCTCATTCATTGTCAGTTTTGATCCAGCTAATTATTCTGGTGATGCCGACGCTGCCCGTTCAGCGCTCGATCAAACGTGGGATCAGCTCGTTGACGGCGGTAGCGTCCTGATGGGGCTAGATACCTACGATTTCAGCGCCCGCTACGGCTGGGTGCAGGATCGTTATGGCATCAGTTGGCAGCTAATGCAGTCCGAACCGGGACAAACTGAATCTTTCATTGTCCCGTCATTGATGTTCGGTGGAACCGCCCAGAATCTAGCGGTACCTGCAGTGGATTTCTATGTTGAGGTATTCGAAAACGCGCAGCTAGGCAGCCGATTTCCTTACCCGGAGCCAACCGAGGTGACAGTTCCCGGTGCGGTGATGTTCAGTGACTTTAAACTGGCCGGGCAAAACTTTGCAGCTATGGATTCTGCCGTCGCCCAACCATTCAGTTTCACTCCGGGGATTTCAATTGAAGTCCAGTGCGAAGATCAAGCGGAGATCGACAGGTTGTGGGAGGCGCTTTCCGCCGTGCCGGAGGCCGAACAATGTGGCTGGTTGCAGGATAAATTCGGCGTGAGCTGGCAGGTGGTTCCGAAGAACATGGGCGAACTGATGTCGCGCCCCGGAGCCTTCGAAAAGATGCTGAATATGAAGAAACTTGTGATCGAAGACTTCTAAACACTGGATTTGTGCAAAGCACAAACTAGATGGCGACTCACCAAGGATTGCGGCTGGTCGCGGCGCCAGCGGTATCCTGACACCAAACTTCAGTTCATGCCGGACTTGATGGATGGAGAATGCAGTTGTCAGCACGTCGTGCAGTGATTGCCGGAGCCTCCGGGTTTATCGGAGCGCGGCTTGTCCATGAGCTGTCGGCTCGAGGGTATGAGCTGCGCATTGTTGGCCGCAGCGGACCGGTCAGTTGGGCTGATCAGCCTGCAATTGATGAGGCAGTCAACGACGCCGAGCTGCTGATCAATCTGGCGGGAAAGAACGTGGGCTGTCGATACAGCGATGCGGCGCGCAACGAAATTCTCCGTTCCCGGGTTGATACGACACGAATGTTGCATCGGGCGGTAGCCGCGGCTGGGCATCCGCCAAAACTGTGGCTGAATGCCTCGACTGCGACAATCTATCGCCACGCAATGGACCGCCCAAATACTGAAAGCAACGGAGAAATCGGCGAGGGTTTTTCCGTAGATGTCGCACGCAACTGGGAGCAGGAGTTCCTGGCAGGCGAGTTGACTGCGACCCGTAGGGTGGCTCTGCGCATGGCGATCGTGCTCGGCGATGGGCCGGCAAGCCAGAAGCTCCTTGGACTTGCTAAATGGGGTATCGGCGGGCCGCAAATAGATGGTTGGTGGCCTGCGCACCGAAGATACCGCGGAATAGGTCCAGAACCTACGGGGCCGGAGAAAAGTGGCTACTATCCGACGCGGGGCCAGCAGCGGTTTAGCTGGATTCACATCGATGACGTCATCGGCGCGATCTGGCATCTGATTGAGCATTCAGAAATCCGCGGACCGGTAAACCTCAGCTCTCCGCACCCGGTGACAAACACCGAACTCATGTCGAGCCTGCGACGCGTCGCCGGGCGTAGGTTCGGGATACCGGCGTATCGTTGGATGTTGGAACCAGCGATGTTCGTGCTTCGGGTTGAACCAGAAATGCTGCTGAAGTCCCGTTGGGTACTACCCGAGACTCTTGAAGGCTCCGGCTACGAATTTAAGTGGCCCGAGTTGAATCCCGCGCTGGCAGACGTCGCAAAATAATCACCGTGTAGTTCCGGTGGGGATATTTTTGCAGAATTGAAAGGTAGCTAGGAATGGCTCGTCTCAAAACAAACGGTATGGCTCCGCGCATTCGTGAATTTCGACTTCCAGATCTTGAAGCTGGAACGGTGGAGGACCTGCTTAGTGGCGGGTATGTCGAGGTGCTCCATTTCGCCGGGTATGACCGGGATCTACTTGACCTAACCGACGGTCGCCTAGAGGATTGCCTATTTTCTGAATTGAATATTGGTGAACTTTCTATGCGCAACGCACGTTACATTCAATGCGAGTTCAAGCAGCTCAGCGCGCCTATCGTCGAAGGTGCGGGGGCGACTTTGAATGACGTGCGGATGATCCACAGTCGCTTTGGCTCGGCTGATCTCTCGGATTCCTCGACCGACTCGGTAGTGTTTGATCATTGCAAATTCGGTTGGGTCAACCTTCGCTCGGCACAGTTGCGTGACGTGCTCTTCCGGGATTGCACCTTTGATGAAATTGATTTGCAACAGGCCAAGGCTCAACGGGTGAGGTTTGAAAATTGTCGTACCGGCGTTCTGAATGTGGAGCGCGCTAACCTCGCATCGGTTGATCTGACCGGGTTGGAATTCTCGCAAGTTCAAGGCATCGAAGGATTGCGCGGTGCAACGATTAGCGAGCAACAGCTGAATGCTCTTTCGCATGAGTTCGCCACTTACCTCGGGCTGCGAGTCAAGGATTGAGTTAGCCAACGGACTGAAGGCTTGTGATTCGAGGTTGACGTTCGGCCAGTTCCTGAGCCGTGCTTAGAATGATTCCCTGCATGGCAGAAGCTGCACGAGTCAGTGAAACGTCCCGGCGATGCGCCAGTCCAATGGTTCGCGTCAACTGCGGATTATTCAGCGCGGCGGCGCTGAGCCCCGGGCGATCAACAAGTACGGTCGCCGGAACAACCGCAACACCCAACCCGACTTCGACGAAGCGCAATACCGCATCCATCTCGGCGCCTTCCAAGATCACGTTGGGAGTGAGCCCTTGTGCGCGGTAGGCGTTCATCGTGCTTGCCCGCAGGTCGTAGCTTTGCGAAAAAACTATCTGGGGCAGCCTCGACAAGGCCTTTAGGTCTAAGGATGCTTTGCCTCCAAGACGTGGCTTGCTAGTTGAATCGATGACAACAAGTTCTTCTGATAACAGTGGGAGACTGTCCAGATTTTGCTCAGCCACCGAGTGCTCCGAGGTGACAACCAGGGCTAAATCCAGCTGTCCGCCAGCTAGTTCGTCCAACAGTTTCTTGGATCCGGCTTCGCTGAGGTGAAGCTCAATTCCAGGGAACCTGTTGTGAAATACCTCGAGCACTTCGGCAACCAGCGAGACGCACAAGGTCGGGGGAGCTCCCAACCGAACTCGACCTTTGCGCAAGCCTGCGAGCTCCGCCATTTCAATGCGCACATTTTCTTCATCGGCGAGCATGCGCCGTGCCAGAGGCAGCAAAGTTTCACCGGCTGCTGTCAGCGTGATATTGCCCCGCGCTCGATGAAATAGCTGGGAACCCAAATCGTGTTCGAGCGTCGCAATCTGACGGCTCAATGAGGGTTGGGTCAGATGCAACTCCTCGGCTGCACGTGTGAAGTGACCCACCTTAGCGATTGTGACGAAACCCCGCAGTTGCTCTAGATTCATGTCTAATAGCATACGGCTATCGAAACCATGAAGATAATTCATTGGACGCATGCTATCAAAGGGCAGATGCTTGATGGCATGACCACATACACCAGCAAAGAACAGCAGATTTCGACCTCCGTCCTAGTTATCGGGACCGGCGGTTCCGGCCTTCGGGCGGCAATCGAACTGGCCGAACTCGGAGTAGATGTACTGGCTGTAGGAAAGCGTCCGCGTCACGATGCGCACACTTCTCTGGCGGCCGGTGGAATTAACGCAGCACTTGGCACCATGGACGAAGAAGACAGCTGGCAGCAACACGCTGCAGACACCATCAAGGAAAGCTATTTCCTCGCCGACCCGCGTACTGTGCAGACCGTAGCCCAAGGAGCACAACGCGGAATCGAAGATCTTGAACGGTACGGGATGAATTTTGCCCGGGAACAAGACGGTCGGATCTCACAGCGCTTCTTCGGAGCGCACAAGTTCCGCCGCACCGCCTTTGCCGGGGACTACACGGGACTGGAAATCCAACGCACGCTGATACGACGCGCCGAGCAACTCGAGATTCCAATTCTTGACACCGTCTACATCACCCGATTGCTCGTCAAAGACAATCAGATCTTCGGCGCCTACGGGTTCGACGTCAACAACGGAACTCGTTATCTGATCCATGCTGATTCGGTTATCCTTGCCGCCGGTGGGCACAACCGCATTTGGCGTCGAAGCTCCTCGCGACGTGACGAGAACACCGGAGATTCGTTCCGGCTGGCTGTCGAGGCCGGTGCACGCCTCCGGGATCCGGAACTCGTGCAATTTCATCCTTCGGGAATTATCGAGCCCGAATCGGTTGCAGGGACGCTTATCTCCGAAGCCGCACGCGGAGAAGGCGGAATCTTGCGCAACCAGCTAGGTGAACGATTTATGGAGAACTACGACCCGGAACGTATGGAGCTCTCAACACGTGACAGAGTTGCTCTCGCAGCCTATACCGAGATTCGGGAAGGACGCGGAACGGAGAAGGGCGGTGTCTGGCTCGATGTTTCCCACTTGCCGCGCCAGCTGATCATGGAGCGACTGCCCCGGGTCTACCAGACGATGCTCGAAGAGCAGATGCTGGACATCACCCGCGAGCCCATCGAGATCGCACCAACCGCACATTATTCGATGGGCGGCGTCTGGGTGGACCCTTATGATCATTCAACAGAAGTCACCGGGCTCTACGCGATCGGTGAGGCATCAAGCGGACTGCATGGCGCGAATCGCTTAGGCGGCAACTCGCTGATTGAACTCCTGGTTTTCGGGCGCATCGTCGGGCAGGCTGCGGCCAAGTACGCCATGGGGCTTGAGTCGCAGCCACGTTCCGCGGAGGCTATCAACGAGGCCCGAGGCGACATCGAGAATCTGTTGGCCGCAGATGGCGTGGAGAACGTACGTGCGTTGCAGCGCGCCATTCGTGATTTGATGACCGCGCACGCCGGAGTGGTCCGCGACGAGCAAGGGCTGCTTACCGGACTCGCAAAACTGGACGCGATCGAAGAGCGCATGGCAAACGTCGGAATTCACCCTGACATCGCAGGGTTCCAAGACCTGTCGCATGCCTTTGATCTGAAGTCATCGGCGCTGGCCGCCCGAGCAACTCTGGAGGCTGCCTTGGAACGCCGCGAAACTCGAGGCTGCCACAACCGCAGCGACTTCCCGGACATGGACCCAGCTTTGCAGGTCAATCTGGTTTGGTCGCCAAAAACAGGGATCAGCCGGGAGCCCATCGTGGAGGTTCCAGAAGAAATAGCGGAATTGATTCAAGAAGTCTCCGCCGTCGGCAAGCTTGTCGAATAATTCATTCGCCCACGCGGGCAGCGCGAAAACGACAGGTAGTTCGTTTGCGGGTTGCCCGCGGTCCGGTGCGCAGCAGTGGAGCTATTTTCAGATGCGCGGATGTTTGCCAAGAATAAAAATCTCTTGGACGCGACTCATATCGGGATCAAACTCATTCGTTGCTGATTGATTGCGATAGTCCCGCGCAAGGAACTGGAAACATATGGCAGTTCCTCACGCGGGACAATCCACTCAGCGATTAGCGGTCTCGTTGGACGCGCTTTTCGTCCCACACGGGAGTATCGGACTCGTAGACCTTGCCATCAGAGCCAAAGACCAAGAAGCGGTCAAACGACTTTGCAAACCAGCGGTCGTGAGTTACCGCGAGCACGGTACCTTCAAAGGAATCGATCGCATGCTCTAGTGCTTCGCCGGAATGCAGATCGAGGTTATCTGTCGGCTCATCAAGCAACAGCAAGGTCGCTCCGGATAGTTGCAAGAGCAAGATCTGGAAACGGGCCTGTTGGCCACCGGACAGCGACTCGAACTTCTGCTCCGACTGAGCGGCCAGTCCGTATCCATCCAAAGCGCCAGCTGCAGCCTCACGGGCAAGTCCCGAACGGTGCTCGTCACCGCGGTGCAGGATTTCCAGCAAGGTGCGGCCAAATAGGTCGGGACGGGTATGAGTCTGTGCAAAGTAGCCGGGGCGAATTCGCGCACCGAGCTTTACAGTTCCTTCATGTGGAACTTCGGCAAGCTTCACGTCTGAAACCGGCAGGTGCTCGCGTTCAGGATCGGTACCGCCAGCGGCCAGGAGCCGCAGGAAGTGGGACTTGCCTGAGCCATTGGAGCCCAGCACGCCAACACGGTCACCAAACCAGATCTCATTGCTAAAGGGCTTCATGAGCCCAGTTAGCTCTAGCTTTTCGGCTACGACCGCGCGTTTGGCGGTGCGGCCGCCCTTCAGCCGCATCTTCACGTTCTGCTCGAGCGGAATCGCTTGAGGCGGACCAGCTTCTAAGAACTTGTCCAAGCGTGTCTGTGCCGCGTGATATCTGTTCGCCATATCCGAACGGAACGCTGCTTTGGTCTTATACATGATGACCAATTCTTTGAGCTTGGAATGCTCCTCATCCCAGCGCTTGCGCAGTTCCTCAAAGCGTTCGTTGCGCTCCTTGCGTGCTTGCACGTAGGAGCCGAACGAACCACCGTGGATCCACGCGGTGGCTCCACCATGGCCTGGCTCCAGCGTGACGATGCGCGTCGCCGCGTTGTTGAGCAGCTCGCGGTCGTGGCTGATGAATAGCACCGTCTTGGGGGATCGAGCCATCATCGCTTCAAGCCAGCGCTTACCTGGTACGTCCAGATAGTTATCCGGCTCATCCAGGAGTAGAAGGTCATCGTTGCCTTCGAAAAGCGCTTCCAAGACGAGGCGCTTTTGTTCGCCGCCGGACAAGGTTCGCGCCTGGCGGTCCTGGGCTCGATCAAACGGGATGCCCAGCGCTGCCATGCAGACCTTGTCCCAAGTGGTTTCAAGCTCATAACCACCGGCGTCGCCCCACTCGATAATCGCTTCGGCGTAGCGCATGTGGACTTTTTCATCCTCGCTGACCAGCATCTTCGCTTCGCACGCTGCGACCTTTGCAGCCGCAGCAGCTACGGAAGGCGTCGCAGTGGAAAGAAGGAGGTCTTTCACCGTCGATTCGTCGCGAACCTGCCCCACGAACTGGCGCATGATACCCATCGAGCCGGAGCGATTAATCGCGCCCTCGTCGGCTTTGAGGTCACCGGAGATGATCTTGATCAAGGTGGTCTTACCGGTGCCGTTTGGCCCGATTAATGCGGTTTTGGAACCGGCTGTAACTTTGAAGGTGACTCCGCCCAGCAGCTGGGTGCCGTCGGAAAGGAAGTATTGGATGTCGGAAACGTCGATATGTGCCACCAACCCATCCTAACCGCGATTACTATTTCGGCTCAGTTGAGCACATAAGATGTGTCACTCTGGCTTTGTCCTCAGCGTTATTTCATTGGGTTATTTTCCAGACTAGATTGACTACATGCAGATCAAAGTAGAACTAGATGGTTCCCTGCACGGCTGTTGCGGATCGGCGTTCAGCACAGGCGACACGATTCGGTGGGTGCTGGGACAACTACGTAGCCCGAATGGCGAAATCAGCTTTCAACTAGATGATCACGAACAGCTAAGTACCTCTGGTGTTCCAGTAGCTCCGGTAACGGCGCGCGTCCTAGCCATCGAGTACGTCGATCGTCGGTATGTCTCAGCAGTGGGGGATCCTCGCCAGATGATTCCAGCAGACGAACCGCCAGCAGTCACCGCGGTTGTCTCCGTGCCAGAGGGCGCCGACTTTGATCATGACGCCATCCTCGTCTACCTGGACGTCGCAGATGAAGAACTTCTGCCTCGGGTTCACGATTGGAATCCACAAGCGGATTTTGAGATGACCGACGAACTGGACCGGCTAGAAGAATTACGCAGCTGGAGCTTCAGGGCCTCGAACCTTCGACAAAAGCTGGTAGAGCTTCTTGAGAGTTTGAAGGGCACCTATGGAAATGTGGCCACGATCAGATTCGATCAACTTGGCAATGCATAATTTTGCCTTACGGCGATGGAACTGCATCAATTCACTGGCACCTTGAATTCGATTCGGACAGCCCCCGGGCGCTAGCAGAGATCGCTGATTCGCAATGGGAATTCGAACTCAATGCAAAGAGCATTGAGTTGCTGGGGCAGATCGTCAACGCCGTCGCGACTGGACGCATCACCGATCGCCGTCGAGGACTGTGGGCTAGGGCGATGTCCATGGAAATGCGCATTGAACTCGACTCAGGCGACACTTTGAAGCAACGCGAAAAAATTCGTGGATTCCTCGGCCATGGAACTTTTGCCGTATCTGGTCGTATGGGTGAACGGATGGAGCGCCGAAACCACCGCTTTGCCGCATGGAGCTAATGCCAGCCAACTGAGTACCCCCAACCCCAATTCGGTTCCTACGTGTCGGCCCGGATTAACTCGGTGTTCACGGGCTGGTGGTTATCGTTTGCCAATCTTAGGAGGACATTACAAGCAAACATTAAGCTTAATGGGGACAGGAAACGTGAACCGAGTCGTAAAGAAATCTGCAGGCATTCTCGCCGCAGCAATAGTGGTTGGCGCAGTTGGCGTTACGCCATTAACTATGGCGGGGGTCGCAACCGCCGATGCTGGGAGCTATTTTGAACGCACCGCAACGTACCCGGTGTACCAGAACCACCCAGACGGGGCCGCAGCTGAAACTGCCGCCGAAATCTCGACCGTTTCCGAAGACGGCAAAACTCTGATCTACTCTGATGCGCTCGCCCGCCAGGTAGGATTCGTGGATATCAGTGACCCCGCTGCACCGAAGGGCCTGGGAACACTGCCACTGCATCAGCTCGGCAGCCCAGAGGATGAACCAACCAGCGTCGCCGCGTATGGCGAGTACGTTTTCGTTGTAGTGAATACTTCCGAAAGCTACTCGAACCCTTCGGGACGCGTTGACGTTGTGCGCATCGCAGACCGCACTCTGGTCCATAGCATTGAACTGACCGGACAGCCGGACTCGATCGCTATCTCCGAGGACGGCGCCTACGCGGCAATCGCCATCGAAAACGAACGCGACGAAGACGCCGGCGACGGTGGTCTGCCGCAGGCGCCCGCCGGTGCTATTGAGATCCTAGATCTCGCAGGCGAAAACCCCGAAGCCTGGAGCATCCGCGAAGTACCGCTGACGTCGGGAACCCGCGAAGACCCAGTTGCCCTTCCGATGCTTATCGACGCTGGATTCGACACCCCACAGGATCCTGAGCCCGAGTACGTCACCATCAATGCCAAAAACCAATTGGCGGTAACCCTCCAAGAAAACAACGGCGTAGTCCTCATCGACTTGCCAAGCGGTGAAATTGTCAACGCCTTCAGTGCAGGAAGCGTTGATCTAGAGAACATTGACATCGAAGAAGACGGAAAGCTGGATCCCACCGGCTCACTGAAGGACGTTCCGCGCGAACCGGACGCGATCGGCTGGATCCAAGATCGCTACCTCGCTACGGCCAATGAAGGGGACTGGAAAGGCGGCAGCCGCGGTTTCACTATCTTCGATTCCGAAACCGGCGAGGTAGCCTGGGACGCAGGAAACACCTTCGAACGATTGGCGCTCTCCCAAGGCTTGTTCCCGGAGAAGCGCGCCGGGAAGAAGGGCACGGAACCCGAGGGGCTCGCGATCGATAATTTCAACGGAGTCGACTACGCCTTCGTCGCCTCGGAACGAGGAAATTTCGTCGCGGTTTACGAGCTAAGCGATCCAACCAACCCGGAATACGTGCAGACCCTGCCGACCACCAACGGCCCGGAAGGTATTCTGCCGATCCCAGGCCGGGACTTGTTGGCCGTGGCCTCGGAAACTGATGAAGCAGATAAGGGCGTACGTTCGTCTCTCACGCTGTTCTCCTTTGGCGCAGCCGAAGCAGAATTCCCAGCGTTGGCATCCAGCACAGAGAACCTCGTGCCCTTCGGCGCACTGAGCGGCTTGAGTGGCAACATCGATGATCCGGAGAAGCTCTATGCAGTCAGCGACAGTGCTTATGAACCACGCATATATTCCATCGACATCTCGCAGAAGCCAGCGCTGATCGAGAGTTCCCTGCCTGTGACCCAGGACGGTGGACCGGCCGAATTAGACTTTGAAGGCATCGCGGCGCGTGCCGAGGGCGGATTCTGGGCAGCGCATGAAGGTGAAGAAGGCATAGGAAATGCTCTAGTACTCATTGATGAAGCCGGCGCAGTCACCAAGGCAGTTCCGCTGCCACCAGAAGTCGTCGGAGAACTGGGCGGGCAGGGGCTCGAGGGAGTCAGCGTGCGTGGGCAAGGCTCAGATGAAGAAGTGATCTTCACCCTGCAGCGTGAAGTGCCTAGCGAAGACTTTGTCCGCATCGGTAAGTATGTTCCGGAATCTGGTGAATTCACTTGGTATGGATACCAGCTTGAACCCGCCGGTGAAGACGGTTCGTGGAATGGGCTGTCGGAAATCACCGAACTTCCGGACGGATCGTTCGCCGTCATCGAGCGCGACAAGCGCATCGGTGAGAACGCCCAGCTAAAGGCCCTTTATAAGTTCGAACTTCCAGACGGTGCGGCTGGTGAGGTAACCATGCTGGAAAAGGAGCTCGCAGTAGATGTGCTTCCGACCCTGGAAGCAACCAATGGCCGGACCCAGGAAAAGCTCGAGGGCCTCGCCGTCGCCGGCAACGGCGATGTTTACATCGTCACCGATAATGACGCAGTGGATGATGCAAGCGGTGAGACGGTGTTCGCTAATTTGGGTACGGCTGAAGAAGTCTTTGGGATAACTGAACGCCCAGTTGCGTCGCAGGTTCCAGAAGAGACTGACGTGCCAGAAGGGTCGCCATCAACTGAAGCCTCGCCGACGGCCGAGGCCACCCAGCGTCCAGACATGGAAGAATCTCCGAACGTGGATACCACAGAACCTGAACTGGAGCCTAGCTCCGAACCTACCGTGGAACCTTCAGAGGAGAGCTCCGAGCAGCGCAAAATCGAAAGACTCGCTGACACCGGGGCAAACAGTCTTTGGCTGATTCCAGTCGGATTGGTTGCCACAGGCTTAGGGATCGCTGCAGCGATGAAGAACTCGCGTGCTCGTCGAAATCCATTGGAAAAGTAGCGGTTAGCACTCCTGGCATCGGCTTTGCCCGGAGGTTTTGAACAGCTCCTCAAGAATTGGACTGAGTAATCAGAACAACTTTTGGGGAGTTTTTCATGCGCGCAGGAAGCGAACTATCTGAGAATCAATGCGAGCACCTAGCCGAATTGTTCGAGCGGATGCATGGGTGGCGGTTGCATGGCAGGCTTTGCCTCATGGAAAATAGCACATGCTTCATGCACCTTCGAGGTTAAGGACGAAGTCATAGGGCGCTATTTCGCAGGCGAGAAATCTATCAACCTAGCTACCGAGTTCCACCACAGCTCAAACCAAGTGGTTCAGAAGTAGGCAAGGGGCTGGAGAAGGGGCAGCGACGAAGCGCTTGAACCGAAGCGTAGAGGTCGCCCACCTGGAGCAGTAAATAAACCACCGTTGAACGAGGAAGAACAGCTTCGCAAGGAAAGCCGGCGCCTTTTGGCTGAGAATGCGTATCTGAAAAAATTACGGGACTTGAGGGAAGGCAGCCCCTAGTCCTAGGTCGTCCTTGTTTGTAGGTTGCTGACTTGAGATCGATCCCTTGTTGAAATCACGCTTTTGCTCGTTGAGTGGGAGCCTTAATACAGTTTCCTTGTTCTGCCTCCACCGAGCCCTTAACCCTTCCGGCTGCAAACGGGACTATGTATTCTGAAAGCCGATTCGGAGCTTACTGAGATCCTGGACTAGCCGTGAAGAGAGTAGTGGCGTTCTCGCTAGATAGAGGCAATAAGCGTTCGGTAGCTTCGGCTGTTTTACTTGCGCTGAGAACGCGAAAACCGTGGCTCTGAAAATTTCAGAGCCACGGTTTTAGTCACTATGGAGATTGCGAGAGAATTAGTGAGCGGCGCTTTTCTTAGTGCTGGCAACAACCACTGCGATAACCGCTGCAACGATCGCGCCGACCAGCATCAGCTTGCCGCTCTTGCAAGACTTCTTAGGCGCGCCCAACTTCTGCTGCGCCGTCTTTACCGCATTCTCAACGGATGAACGTGTGCGCTGTGCGGCCTTTGAATTGCCGCTGACGCTTTCGATCAGGCTGGCACCCGCGTTGCCGATGGCTTCACCGTTCACTCCGGAGATGGCGTTATTCCACGTCTCGCGAAGATCCTTCGGGATTTCTGCCTTGGCTGACTTAGCGAATTTGTTCAGCGATTTCTCGACTTCTTTGAAAGTCTTGGCAGTCTTGGACATTTTTACCCTACTCTCGTTGAGGTTTCCGTGGTTTGTTACTTTTTGGTAACTCGGGCCACTCAATCTACCCTAGCCAGCGTGAAGATAACTCTCAATAGGAGAGGGTTTAGCTCATTGCGAACTCACAGCAGCCGCAAAGCTGATATTGAGTGCTCTAGGCCAAGCCAAATATGCAGCGTGACTGCACACCGAAGCAAATGTGGCTTCCTGGCCACCTTTCCGGACGCCTCGGAGCTCTCTATCGCCCTTGGCTTATGGGCTGACTGGGTTAGTAGTGGGCGGCGCGATTGATCGCAACAGTTTGCTCATGTGAAGGCATAGTCCTCAATGCACCGAAATGCTCCATCAACCGGTCGCGGGTCGCGGGAGCCTTGTCTTTCTCCGCGGCGAGGAGAGCATGTTCGAGCTCTTCGAGTCCCAACTCGGTGCAGTAGGCGGGGGTTCCGGGTTGCTGGCGCCACGATTCCGCTAGGACACCGGCGTCGTATGCGTCGAAACCGCTCTCGTCCACGAGCTGCATCACGGTTGCGCGAGCTCTATCGGAGTCTCCGGCGACTGGGAGGGCGATGCGGTCAGAGGCACCGGTCGGCTGTCCCATATTCCGCTGGGTTTCGGCCAAGGCGGCGTTCCAGGCTTTCACAACCGGACGTCCCAGATGCTCTTGGCTCCACAGACTCTCGACCTGGCCATCAACGACGGCCTCGATATGCCCGTTCATGCCGGGGTAGTAGTTTGAGGTGTCGACGACGACAGTGGACTCCTGCGCTGCTGCAAGCAACTTTTTCAGTTGGGGCTGAACGCCGAACGGAACCGCCAGAATGACGACGTCCCTGTCCTGGGTCGCGGACTCCGCCGAGACTGGCCGTGCACCTGTAGCGGTCACCTCGGCCTCTATGCTTTGCGGACCGCGGGTATTTGCGATGAGCACGTCGTGTCCGGCTTCGCTGAGCCGACGGGCGAGGTTGCCGCCGATTGCGCCGGCGCCGATGATGGAAATTTTCACGGGTGTCCTTCTTTCGTTCATGTCGAGCTCCTGGGCATGGGTCAGTGTCGCTGGTTACCTGGGCTTGCGCTTCGGGAAGCTAGTCGGGACAATTTATGTACGCGCAGCCCCGTACATCAAACGTACATCATGTACACCTTACGGTGTACATCTTTTCTGTGGCAAATTAGGATAGGACTCATGGCAAGTCGCTTGGCAAACCCGCTCACCATTCCGGAAGAGGAGGAATTTGACCTCTTCGCCGTGATGTCAGCTCTCGCGGACCCTGTGCGCAGGGCGATTATCATGCAGCTCGCGGAAGAACCGGGCCGAGCATGCAGCAACTCGGACTTCGGCGTGTCCAAATCCGCGCTCACCCGCCATTGGCGTGTCCTACGCGAGTCTGGTCTCATCAAGCAAGAGGTGCAGGGAAACAGGCACCGCAACTGGATCCGCCATGAAGAACTCGATCGACGCTTCCCCGGTCTCCTGACGCTGGTTCTCGAAGAATCGGTTCGAGGGTCCAAAGAATCTTAGTTGTTGAGTCTGTCTGGCTTTGCGCGGTTCCTGGCCAACACGAGCGGTGGATGCTAGGTCGGTAAGCACCGGACGCATTCAAGGGGCGGAGTCTCACTGCAGGCACGGATCGGCGAGGGCGCAAAAAACTCTGCTTGTTATCTCCGGCAAACTTCCTGAAATCACTTAGATTCCAATTGATGGAGTACGCCCTGTTTGGGCTCATGAATAATGCGGTACACCCTATCGGACCAGCCAGCAGCGGGAGCAACGAAAGCGAACCGTGCATAACGACGCAGGTTGATCTCTTTCTGGCAAGGTAAGCTACACAATTGCCTGCCCCAAGGCTGTGCTCTTGATCCAGCCGCTAGGCAGCCCGAAGGCCACACGCGTGGGCGTTCTGCGCCGAGCCAAGGAGTAGAGATAGAGTGGGTTCGTGACTGAGCAAACTACCAAATCAAACCACTGGGTCAGAGCAGCTATCGCGCTGCTTGACGCGGATGCGAACCGCAGCGCCGATACCCACCTCCACGTCTTTCCGCTTCCAAAGCAATGGGGGATCGACCTGTATTTGAAGGACGAATCGGTGCATCCCACCGGGTCGCTCAAGCACCGTTTGGCTCGTTCTTTGCTGCTCTACGGTTTGGTCAATGGCAAGATCGATGAGCACACCACGCTTGTGGAAGCCTCCAGCGGCTCCACGGCGGTATCCGAAGCCTATTTTGCTCGCATGCTTGGCCTGCCTTTTATTGCGGTAGTGCCCCGGACTACCAGCCTGGAGAAAATTGAGCTGATCGAATTCTATGGTGGCCGGTGCCACCTAGTTGATGCCGCAGGTGAAGTGGATCTTGCGGCCCGTCGCCTCGCCGAGGAATCCGGTGGGTACTACTTAGATCAGTTCACCTACGCTGAACGTGCCACCGACTGGCGTGGAAACAACAACATCGCCGAATCCGTGTTCTCCCAGCTTTCGGCCGAACGCTACCCGATCCCTTCGTGGATCGTAGTCGGCGCGGGTACCGGCGGCACCTCCGCAACTTTTGGCAGGTATGTGCGCTACCGCCAACATGACACGCAGGTGGCCGTGGCCGATCCGGAAAACTCATCCTTCTACGAGGGCTGGCGAACCGGCAATATGGCGCACTCCACCGGGCTTGGGTCGCGGATTGAGGGGATCGGCCGACCTAGCGTCGAGCCGTCCTTCGTGCCCGGGGTCATCGATCATATGATCCAGGTGCCCGATGCGGGCTCGCTGGCCGCAATGTATCTGCTGCGGGCGCACACCCGGCACTGGACCGGTGGCTCGACGGGAACCAACCTCTACGCGGTTTTCCAGATCATCGCAGGAATGCTCGAACGCGGTGAAAAGGGAAGTATCGTCACGCTCATTTGCGACTCCGGCGAGCGCTACGCCAACACCTATTACAGCCAGCAGTGGTTGGACGCCCAAGGACTGGACCTCGCCCCGCACCGCGCGAAACTCGAAGGATTCTTGGACTCCGGACGCTTCGAAGGCTAACCGGCGTCGGGCCGCATCACCGGCATGAGTCCCAGCGTCTTCTTGCGTTGATGCACCGAGAAGTACTTCAGCCCATGGACCCCGGCAATGAAGTGCCGTCGGGAACGTGCCGGAAGGTAGAGAACGTCTCCGAGCTTCAGCGAGATCGAATCGGATTCGGTGCGCAGGGTTCCGGTGCCCTCGAACACGTGGATGAGCACGTCCAGGTCTGGGCCGCGGTGTTCGCCGATTTCTTGGTTGGGCGCCAGCGCGATGACATTCGCATCTAGATCACGGTTGTCTGGTTCGAGTTTCCAGATGGCACCGTCTACCGGGCTGGCTTGTTCTCCGAGCCATGCAGTATTCGTCATGATGCGCGGCGCCGGCGTGCTGGCGAGCTTGGTGATGATGACTTCCCAGTCCCCGCCGATCCGTTCGTTCGCCTCCCAGGCATAGGTGCCCGGGAGGTTGCGTTCAAATTCCGTGTGCAGGTTCACCGGCTCGTGGTCATTGAGCAGGCTCAGGTATCCGCCGATGGGCAAGGAGTCGTAGGTCTCCATGATTTTTCTGTGGCGTTCGGGTTTCGGGATGTTTCGCACATCGACCACGTGACCGCTTGACTGTTCGTCCACTGCAACCTCCAAAGTATGGCTCTTCTGCCCGCTGGTAGCCTCCAGCCTAGTAGCTTCGGGCGTGGGGGCGCCTTTGGCGTATTACGATGAAGCCAGATCAGTAACTTCTTTAGTTGATGCAGGAGCATTACCGTATGGGCCAGTCAATGCCGGATTCAAGCGCAGCGCCTACCGCGAGAACCGTCGCGGAGTTCAAAGCCAACCTGGCCTCGGTCCGGATGCGCATTGCGGCGGCCGAAAAGGCTGCCGGGCGGGAGCCGGGCAGCGTGCGGCTGCTACCGGTGACCAAGACCGTGCCCGAAGACCGGCTACGCCTGGCCATAGCGGCAGGCGTGGAGTGGCTGGGGGAGAACAAGGTGCAAGAGGCCGCGCGCAAGGCCGAAAACCTAGCCGACATTCCTGGTCTCAAATATTCGGTGATCGGTCACCTGCAGTCCAATAAGGCCAAAGACGTGGCGCGTTTCGCCGACGAATTCCAAGCCCTGGATAACCTTCGCCAGGCCACCGCGCTGCAGCGCCGCTTGGAACTTGAAGACCGCACCTTGGATGTTTTCGTTCAGGTGAACACCTCGGGGGAGGAAACCAAATTCGGTTTGGAACCTGCTTCGGCGGCGGGATTCTTGCGTTCCCTGCCGGGACTGGATCGGCTGCGGGTGAAAGGCCTGATGACCCTTGCGATCTTCTCCACCGACCAGCAGGCGGTGCGTACCTGCTTCACCACGCTGCGGGAACTGCGCGACCAGCTGCGCGAGCAGGCACCTGAGGGGATCGGGTTGGAAGAATTATCCATGGGGATGAGCGGAGACTTCGAGCTGGCCATCGCCGAAGGCGCGACGGTGGTGCGGGTAGGCCAGGGGATCTTCGGTGCCCGCGCCTTGCCCGATTCGCATTACTGGCCAGGCTTTGCCGGCTAGCAGTTGGCCAGGCGCCGCTTTTTTCTCGTAGGCTGAGCGATATCAGCCGGTAGCAACCGGACCCTTGTTTGCAGGAGGAAATTAATGCCTACCGTCGCCGAACACATGATCGAACAGTTCCACACCCAGGGTGTCAAGCGCATCTACGGGGTCCCGGGGGATTCGCTGAACGGGCTGACCGATGCGCTGCGTGAAAACGGTGAGATGGAATGGATCCATCATCGCCATGAGGAGGGCGCCGCCTTCGCCGCGACCGCGGAAGCCGAACTCACCGGGGAACTGGCCGTCTGCGTCGGCTCCTGCGGGCCGGGAAACCTCCACCTGATCAATGGGCTCTACGACGCGCAACGCTCCCGAGTGCCGGTGCTTGCCATTGCCGCGCAGATCCCTACCGAGGAAATCGGGTCGAACTATTTCCAGGAAACCCAGCCGATAGAAATCTTCCGCGGCTGCTCGGTCTACGCCGAACAGGTATCAGATCCGAAGCAGCTTCCTCGGATGCTGCGCATTGCCATGCGTGAGGCCATCGAAAAGCGCGGGGTTGCGGTGCTGGTGATCTCCGGGGATGTGGCGCTCTCCCAGATGGAGCGCACCGGCACCCAGGCGATCGTCAAAACCAACCCGCGGGTTCTGCCGGCGCCCGAGGAACTTGCCCGCGCCGCGCAGCTGCTGCAAGGTTCCTCCAAGGTCACCATCCTGGCCGGAGCAGGCACCGCCGGGGCGCACGCGGAGGTCATGGAGCTGGCTGACAAGCTCGCCGCCCCGATCGTGCACTCGATGCGCGGCAAGGAGCATATCGAATACGATAACCCCTTCGACGTGGGCATGACCGGCCTGCTCGGCTTCGCCTCCGGCTACCGCGCGATCGATGAGTGCGAGGTGCTGCTGATGCTCGGCACCGATTTCCCCTATCAGCAGTTCTATCCGCAGCATGCCAGCATCATTCAAGTCGACCTGCGCGGTGAGCAGCTCGGCCGGCGCACCACCGTGGATGTGCCCTTGGTGGGCACGGTGAAAGACACCGCCACGGCTCTGTCGGCGTTGCTGCCCCGGCAGGCCAAGCGCAAGCACCTGAATGACGCGCTGGAGCACTACGCGAAAACCCGCACCAAACTCGACGAGCTGGCCACCCCCTCGCGGGGCAAAGCGGCCATCCACCCGCAGTACCTGGCCCGGCTGATCGATCTGGCGGCGGATCAAGATGCGATCTTCACCGCAGATGTGGGTTCCCCGGTGATCTGGGCTGCCCGCTACCTGAGCATGACCGAAGACCGCCGACTACTGGGCTCCTTCAACCACGGCTCGATGGCCAATGCCCTCTGCCACGCCCTGGGAGCTCAGGCGATCGACCGCAACCGGCAGGTGATCGCCTTTGCCGGGGACGGCGGCCTGGCGATGATGCTCGGCGAGCTGCTGACCGCCACGCAGAATAAGCTGCCGATCAAGGTGGTCGTCTTCAACAACTCCTCGCTGAACTTCGTGGAACTTGAAATGAAGGCGGCCGGGTTCGTGACCTACGCCACCGAACTGGAGAACCCTGACTTCGGTGCGGTAGCCAACGCCGCCGGGCTCAAGGGCTTCCGGGTGGAGGACTCCGCTCAACTTGAAGCCACGGTCAAAGAATTCCTCGCCCACGATGGGCCGGCGTTATTGGATGTGGTCACCGACCGGCAGGAAATGTCCATGCCGCCGAGCATCAAGGTCGAGCAGGCCAAGGGCTTCGCGCTCTATGCCATCCGCACGGTGCTCTCCGGGCGGGGTGATGAACTATTCGATCTGGCCAAGACCAATTGGCGCCAAATGTTCTAGCGCCGGGAACTATGCCTATGCTTAAAGCCGGTCCCGCGTTAGCGGGGCCGGCTTTAAGCAGTGAGCAGTACCAATCAGAAAGAGGCGCAGGCGCTTTGATCACTTCGCAACCGGCCGCGGCACAGGCGGCAACCACCGAGGATTTCGCCCGGAACCTGGCGACCGTCAACCAAAAGATCGCAGATGCCGCCGCCCGATCCGGCCGCGAAGCCGGTGCGGTGCGCCTATTGCCGGTGACCAAAACCATTGAACCTGCCCGGTTGCGTCTGGCTATCGAGGCCGGGGTGCACACCCTGGGGGAGAACAAGGTTCAGGAGGCGCTGGCCAAATACGAGGAATTCTCCGCCGACTACCCCGAGCTGCGCTATGCGGTCATCGGTCCGCTGCAGGGGAATAAGGCAAAATTCGTGGCCCGCTTCGCCCACGAATTCCATGCCCTGGATTCACTGAAGCTCGCCGAAACCCTGCAGCGCCGCCTCGAAGCCGAAGACCGCAGTTTGGAGGTCTTCCTCCAAGTGAACACCTCCGGTGAAGAAACCAAATCCGGGATCGAGGCCGAACAGGCAGGCGCGCTGCTCGAAGCCATCGCACCGCTGGATCGGCTCATCCCGCGCGGGCTGATGACCATGGCTGCGAACAGCACCGAGAAGTCCACCATCCGTGCCAGCTTCGCACTGCTGCGCACCACCGCGGCGCAGCTGCGTGCAGATGGAGCCCCCGAAGGTTTCGATCAGCTCTCCATGGGCATGAGCGGGGACTTCGAGCTGGCCGTTGAAGAAGGCGCCACCGTGGTGCGCGTGGGCCAGGGCATTTTCGGCGCCCGCCAGTACCCTCAGGCCACCGCGTGAGCGGCTTTGAGCTAGACACGCGCCCGGTCGCCGCCGTGGTGCTCAGTTCCCAGCTGGCCTACGGATCGGTCGGCAACAACGTCATCGCCCGGATGATTGAATTGGCCGGGCATCGCACGGTGGCGATCCCCACCGTGCTGCTCAGCAACCTCCCGCACTACCCATCGGTGGCCGGAGGCCCGATCTCTGATCAGTGGCTTGGCGCTATTCTGGATGATCTGATCAACCGCGACGCGCTGCGCAATGCCCGCTACGTCGTAGTGGGTTACCTCGGGGCGGCCAGCCAGGGGCGGATCATCGCAGAGTGGTTCGTCGCTGCCCAAGCCCGCTACCCGAAGCTGCATCTGATCTTGGATACCGCCTTCGGCGATACGGATGTCGGGCTCTACGCGAGCGAGGAGGTCGCCTCCAGCTATGCCGAGCACCTGATCGAACATGCCTGGCTGATGACGCCGAACTGTTTCGAACTTGGGCTGCTCACCGAGACCGAGATCCATGACGAGCAAGATGCGGCCAACGCGGCCTTGGATCTCATGGAGGCTGGCCCCGAGCACGTAATCGTCACCTCCGCGCCCACCGAAGACGACGATTTCATCGGCTGCTTGCTAGTTATGGACGAGGAAGAGCTGGAGCAGTTCGATACCGGCCGTATTGCCACTGACGCAAAAGGCGCGGGGGATTGTTTTCTCGGACAGCTCACCGGCGCGTTGCTCTCCGGACTCGCTCTACCCGAGGCGGTGCCTCTAGCGGTCGCCGGAACCTCCGAGGCGCTAGCCGGGGTGCACCCGGCCTTCGCGGGGCAAGGGTCCTGAAATAACTTACCCACAGTGCGCCAGCGCGCGCCTAAAATGTCGGTTCGAGGCCGGACACTAGGGCTAGGGCACATCTTGTGTCCGGTCGCCAGACAAGGTGACGAGAACACGCCGAGGAACATCTCACATGAAGAATTTTTAAACCACATTGACCATCCGCGAGACTGTGGACAAGTTTTGGCCGACCGCGAGAAATCGGGGTTTAAATGACCGTTAATATCCACAGTGGCTGTGGACGGCTCGGTGGATGAATGACATACTTGTAATACATCATCTTGTGTTCACTTGACCGACCAAACACAAGATGTAGTATTGAAGCGTTGGTGAGTGAAACACCGTAAACACCCCATAGATAGTATTTTGGGGCATCCGAAAGGATAGCCGGAAGCACCAGAAAATGGTGGAGTCCGAGCCACAACAAGGACTTTTTACAAAGGGGAAACAGGGAAATGGCAATCACCGTTTACACGAAGCCGTCCTGCGTGCAGTGCAACGCTACATACCGCGCTTTGGACAAGCAGGGCATCGAGTACAACAAGGTAGACATCTCGCAGGATGCCGCCGCCCTGGAGCACGTCCGCGGCCTTGGCTACCAGCAGGCTCCTGTCGTTATCACCGACAACGATCACTGGTCGGGTTTCCGCCCAGACAAGATCGCTACCTTGGCTGTAGCCAACTAGTCGGCATCCGGATCCTTCGCGGGGTCCAAGCAACTTACTCGTCGACCATCCAGCGGAGGCGAAGAAATGCCACCAGCAGCAGTTGCCGATCGCAGGCAAAACGCTGAGGCTCGCGAGGCCAAGGTGCACACCGATACCAGCTTGATTTATTTCTCCTCGGTATCGGAGAACACCTTGCGCTTTGTAGAAAAATTAGATGTCAGTGCGGCTCGAATCCCGGTTTTTGCAACCGAACCGCCACTGATCGCAACGGCACCGTATGTATTGCTCATACCTACTTACGGCGGCGAAAGCGGAAAGCGTTCAATCCTTCCCCAGATTATGAAATTTCTGGGTTACGAAGAGAACCGCGCAAACTTGCGCGGCGTGATTGGCGCAGGGAACACGAACTTCGGCGAGTACTACTGCATCGCGGCCAAGAAAATTGCCGCCAAGTGCAACGTACCCGTTTTATACACATTCGAACTTATGGGAACGCCGGAAGATGTTCTCAACGTCAATGAAGGGCTTGAAACCTTTTGGGCACCAGCGTCGCACAAGAAGAAGTAACGATGAATGACACCAAAGAGCTCCCAGCTAATATGCAGGGCCTGAGCTACAACGATCTGAACGCCATGCTGAACCTCTACGGTCCAGACGGCAAGATCCAATTCGAGGTGGACCGCTATGCAGCCCGCCAATACTTCTTGGATCACGTTAATAACAACACCGTCTTCTTCCACGACCTGGATGAGAAGCTCGAATACCTGGTGAAGCACGAGTACTACGAGCGTGAAACCCTCGACCAGTACTCGATGAACTTCATCCGCGATCTGTTCAAGCGCGCCTTCGCGAAGAAGTTCCGCTTCGAAACCTTCCTGGGTGCTTTCAAGTTCTACACCTCCTACACGCTGAAGACCTTTGATGGCAAGCGTTACCTGGAGCGCTACGAGGATCGCGTGTGCATGGTTGCCCTGCACCTGGCCCGTGGCGATGAGGAGCTTGCAACGAGCCTGGTCGATGAAATCATCGCTGGCCGCTTCCAGCCCGCAACCCCCACCTTCCTCAATGCCGGCAAGGCACAGCGCGGCGAACTCGTCTCCTGCTTCCTGCTGCGCATCGAAGACAACATGGAATCCATCGCCCGCGCGGTAAACTCCTCACTGCAGCTGTCCAAGCGCGGCGGCGGCGTAGCGCTGTCGCTAACCAACTTGCGTGAGCACGGCGCACCGATCAAGCAGATCGAGAACCAGTCATCCGGCGTCATCCCAGTGATGAAGCTTCTTGAAGATTCCTTCTCCTACGCAAATCAGCTTGGCGCACGTCAGGGTGCAGGCGCGGTTTACCTCAACGCGCACCACCCAGATATCCACCGTTTCTTGGACACCAAGCGCGAAAACGCCGACGAGAAGATCCGCATCAAGACCCTCTCCCTCGGCGTGGTCATCCCGGATATCACCTTCGAACTTGCCCGCAAGAACGAAGACATGTATCTCTTCAGCCCATACGACGTGCAGCGCGTCTACGGCGTGCCATTCAGCGAAATCTCCGTTACCGAAAAGTACGACGAGATGGTCGATGACTCGCGCATCAAGAAGACCAAGATCAGCGCCCGCGAATTCTTTCAGACCTTGGCAGAGATCCAGTTCGAATCCGGTTACCCGTACATCATGTTCGAGGACACCGTAAACCGTGAGAACCCGATCGAGGGTCGCATCACGATGTCGAACCTCTGCTCGGAGATCTTGCAGGTATCTTCGGCTTCCGAGTTCGCAGATGACTTGAGCTACTCCAAGGTTGGCAAGGACATCTCTTGCAACCTTGGATCGATGAACATTGCCAAGGCTATGGATGGCAAGGACCTTGAAGGTTCAGTCGATATCGCCATTCGTGCATTGAGCGCCGTCTCGGACATGTCCTACATCGGTTCGGTGCCATCGATTGCTGACGGAAACAAGAAGTCGCACGCCATCGGCTTGGGCCAGATGAACTTGCACGGCTTCTTGGCCCGCGAGCACATCTACTATGGCTCCGAAGAAGGCATCGACTTCACCAACATCTACTTCTACACGATCCTGTTCCACGCATTAACTGCGTCGAACAAGATCGCCATGGAGCGCGGCGAAACCTTCGACAACTTTGAAAACTCGAAGTACGCATCCGGAGAATTCTTCGACAAGTACACCACCCAGCAGTGGGCTCCGGCCACCGCGCGAGTGAGCGAACTCTTCGACGGAATCCACATTCCTACCCAGGAAGACTGGAGTGCGCTGAAGGATTCGGTCATGAAGCACGGAATCTACAACCAGAACCTACAGGCTGTGCCGCCAACCGGTTCGATCTCGTACATCAACAACTCGACTTCCTCGATCCACCCGGTCGCAGCGAAGATCGAGATCCGCAAGGAAGGTAAGATCGGCCGCGTGTACTACCCGGCTCCTTACATGAACAACGAGAATATCGACTTCTACGAAGACGCTTACGAAATCGGCTACGAGAAGATCATCGACACCTACGCCGCTGCAACCCAGCACGTAGATCAGGGCCTGTCCCTGACGCTCTTCTTCAAGGACACCGTGACCACTCGTGACATCAACAAGGCGCAGATCTACGCATGGCGCAAGGGCATCAAGAGCCTGTACTACATCCGCCTACGCCAGCTTGCGCTGGAAGGCACCGAGGTTGAAGGTTGCGTCTCCTGCGCACTGTAATACCTCAAGTTTTTGATCGGTTAGCTGGTCATTAACATCACGCAACAGCTGCCGCTTGGTTTGACCAAACGGCAGCTGTTGCATATGAAATACCACGTCAGGTCCTCACCGATCTGACAATAACTTTATGCTTGGCTGCATCTGTAGAGTTCGAAAGAACGGTAGAGTTGTAAGCAAGTTCTTAACACGATTTAGCGTTTCGATGAGGGGCAATGACCGAGAAGATTAAGCTCGCCAACAAGGTTGAAGCAATCAACTGGAACCGCATCCAGGATGATAAAGACGTAGAGGTTTGGAACCGTCTCGTTAACAACTTCTGGCTACCGGAAAAGATTCCACTGTCCAACGACATTCAGTCGTGGGGAACTCTTACCGCGGCCGAGAAGCTGCTCACCATGCGCGTCTTCACCGGCTTGACCCTGCTCGATACCCTGCAGGGCACCGTAGGCGCGGTCTCGCTGATCCCGGATGCGTTGACCCCTCACGAAGAAGCCGTGTACACCAATATTGCCTTCATGGAATCGGTGCATGCAAAGAGCTACTCTTCGATCTTCTCTACTTTGGCTTCCACTAAGGAAATCGATGAAGCTTTCCGTTGGTCCACGGAGAACGTGAACCTGCAGAAGAAGGCTCAGATCATTGAGAGCTACTACCACGGTGAAGACCCACTCAAGCGCAAGATTGCTTCGACTTTGCTCGAGTCCTTCTTGTTCTACTCGGGTTTCTACTTGCCGATGCACTGGTCTTCGCACGCGAAGTTGACCAACACTGCGGACCTGATCCGTCTGATCATCCGTGATGAAGCCGTTCACGGCTACTACATTGGCTACAAGTTCCAGAAGGGACTTGAAGGAGCCAGCGAAGAGCGCAAGCAGGAGCTGAAGGATTACACCTTCGAGCTCATGTACGAGCTGTATGAAAACGAAGTTCAGTACACCCATGATCTCTACGATCCGGTTGGCCTGTCCGAGGACGTTAAGAAGTTCTTGCACTACAACGCCAACAAGGCTCTGATGAACCTGGGCTACGAGGCGATGTTCCCGGCAACAGTCACCGACGTATCGCCGGCGATCCTTGCGGCGCTGAGCCCGAATGCCGATGAGAACCACGACTTCTTCTCCGGATCGGGTTCCTCCTACGTGATCGGCAAAGCTGTGAACACGGAGGACGAGGACTGGGACTTCTAAGTTCCTAGTCACTTCCTGGCAATGGCCCCGTTTCTCAACGGGGCCATTGTCATGCCCGAAGAAACTCGCCCCCGACCAGCTGCGTATCGTGGATACTTGGACAGTAGAAACGGATTCATTGATGAGCGAACGCGGGGGGTGAATGTGCAGATCGAATCGGCGTCCAATGATCTCGGCACATTAGATGAACAGCAAGTGCAACGGATTCGACGAAAATCGATTTCGGTACTTGCGGCTGGCCAGATCCTTGGAGGGCTAGGCGGCGGAGCTACGCTGACCCTGGGATCCTTGTTGATTGTCAGCATCTCGGGTCTGGACTCACTTGCAGGTATGGCTGCCACGATGAATACGCTGGGGGCGGCGCTTATGGCGATTCCGCTGGCATTGATGGCCCAGAAACACGGCCGACGAATCTCCCTCTCGAGCGGTGCCCTGCTGGCGGCAAGCGGCGTTGTTGTCATTATTGCCGCCGCATTCCTCAACTTCTGGCCGCTATTAATGCTGGGTATGTTGGTCCTTGGTACGGGGGCCGCAATGAACCTCCAATCGCGTTTCGCCGCCACGGATCTTTCCACAAAGGCAACTCGCGGACGTGATCTTTCGGTAGTCGTCTGGTCAACGACCATCGGTGCAGTCATTGGTCCGAATCTCTTTGAACCCGGTGAAGTTATCGCCAAATACATCGACTTGCCGCCCTATACCGGCGGTTTCCTTATCGCCATGTGTGCTCAGCTAGCCGGCGCACTCGTTTACTGGATTGGGCTACGGCCCGATCCGCTGCGGGTAGCACAACGGCAGGCTTTGAGCCGAGCTGGTTCCGGCCAGCCTCGCCGCGGTGGCTGGCATATATTGCGTACGTCTATGCCAGCCCGTCGTGCAGTACTCACCGTCGCCTTGTCGCACATGTATATGGTATCGATGATGTCGATGACCCCGATCCATATGCAACATCATGGAGCAACTCTCACCTTAATAGGTTTCACCATATCCATGCACGTGGCAGGAATGTACGCGCTGTCACCGGTCTTTGGATGGCTGACCGATAAATGCGGCTCACGTGTGATCATCCTGGTAGGGCAGGCGCTACTCATCACCGCCAGCATCTTGGTATGGACCAACTCCGCGGATCATGTGGTTACTACCATAGCTTTGCTTTGTTTGGGCCTGGGCTGGTCCGCCTCAACGGTAGCGGGGTCAACCATGATTTCCGGTGCGGTGGGAATCAACGAACGCCCACAGTTGCAAGGAACTTCAGACCTTTGCATGAGCTTGGCTGGCGTATTAGGTGGGCTCTGCGCGGGTCCGATTCTTGCCGCCATCGGGTTCCAAGGATTAGCGCTAGTCCTGTTGGCTCTCGCTGTCATCATGAGCATGCTAAATATCAAAAGCTCTACGTCCGAGACTATCCATGAATAATAATTAGTGCCAAGGTGAAATTCAGGGACAATCGCTGAAGGGATAGCTCTCATGGAACCTAGGACTCGGTGCATCATCGTTGGAGGAGGCCCGGCCGGTATGGTGGCGGGACTTTTGCTAGCACGTAGTGGAGTCCCGGTGGCCGTATTCGAGAAACATAAGGATTTTCTTCGCGACTTCCGCGGAGATACCATTCACCCATCGACGTTGCAGCTACTTGACGAACTCGGACTGATGGAAGAGTTCGACAAGATCAATTACAGCAAAGTGACGCAGGCAAAATTTCCAGCACAAGACGGGATCCGCACCACGATACTTGATCTGTCGCTGGTCAAGCATCCCTATCCGTTCATCGCGATGGCTCCACAGTGGGACTTCCTCGATCTATTGGCTCGCGCCGGAGAGGACGAAGAGAATTTTGATCTTCGGATGAATTGCGAAGTGACCGAGCTGCTCACTGTGGAGGATCGCGTCGTGGGTGTGCGCTATTCGGGTCCCGAAGGAATCGGCGAGATGCGTGCGCTTTTGACCATAGCCGCAGATGGCAGATGGTCAAACATCCGGAATGCCGCGGGGATAGCCATTAAAGAGTTTGCGGTGCCCATAGATGTTTGGTGGTTCAAGATCTCCGGTGAACTGAATATAAAGAATGTTCTGTCTCCGGCTTTCGCCAGGAACCGATCATTTGTGCTCATTCCAAGGCACGGGTACGTTCAAACCGCCATGCTTTTACCGAAGGGGAAAGACGCAGAGCTTCGTGCTGAGGGTATTGAAGCTTGGCACCGGGCAATTATTGAAGCTGCGCCCGAACTCCAAGATGGTGTATCGGCGCTGACCTTCGAGGACGCTAAATTGCTGGATGTGAAACTTAACCGCGCGATACGGTGGTGGCGTCGCGGACTACTATGCATCGGCGATTCGGCACATGCCATGAGCCCGGTTGGGGGAGTGGGCGTGAACCTAGCGGTTCAGGATGCAGTCGCGGCGGCCCGAATACTTGCCGAACCGCTCAAAGCCGGAACAATTTCAGATCGAGACGTGGCCGCTGTACAGTACCGACGCATCCTCCCAACCATATTGGTTCAGAGCGCTCAGCGGATTATGCATTTAGGGCTACAACGGTTGATGAATACGAGCAGTGATGTTCTCTTGCCGGTACCTATTGCGAAAATCTTGCGTGCGTTTCCCAAGCTAGCTTCGATTCCGGCTCGGCTTCTAGGCGTAGGTATCCTGCGTGAACGACCGCCAGAAGCTGCAAAGCGAAGTTCAACGGAACGATAAAGACCCCTAGAAACACCAATGGTGCAGTACCATCCGAAACGGACGATACTGCACCAGAAGTTTGGCGGTTGCTAAAGCTTAGCGAGCCTGGATGTTGGTTGCCTGTGGGCCCTTTGGACCGGCTTCCAAGGTGTATTCAACGTTCTGGCCCTCTTCGAGGCTACGGAAACCGAAGCTCTGGATAGCGGAGTAGTGTGCGAACACATCTGCCGATCCATCAGAAGGAGCGATGAAGCCGAAGCCCTTTTCAGCGTTGAACCATTTAACAGTGCCAGTAGCCATGTTTTTATTTCCTTATTTATTCATTGGCCACTACGTGACCTTGTTGCCGAGTCGAAATCCGAAACGGAAAATTAGTGGTTACCTCGAGCAGTACTATCTTGGGCGATTTCCATGCCGTCGGTATCAGCTATCGAATGCTGATTTTGCCGATACCGGCCAAAACGGAGGTCGCTACGCACGCTAAATGTCCTTGCGGTCCATAGACATGACTGTGGAATCATGGCCAGAGTCAGTGGAGTAGAATTTGGAAGCCGCATCGTGGAAACGCTGAGAAGCGTCTGGACGAGCTGTAAGCGGTGAAGAAGAGAAGATGAAAATTCGTTTCGATAGGAGTTCGCTAATTCCGAAGAATCGTTGAACCGATTTGCTGCACAGACGATTTGCTTGTCTTGCTACAAATCTAAACTGCTAACATTCGCTGGCGGATGACTCACACCTTCAAACGTCGAGGTAACAAATTAAGCGTACCATCATTTTTCGAGCTTGTCCTACAGTCGACCTCTCATCAAGAGCCAGGCCGTAGGACATGGGCACTCAGGGCTACATATCGGAGTACCAGTGATCGAATGGGTTGGTGGGTCCGTCTCCGCCGTCCGGGTCATCGTCTTCGTCAAAGGATCGACGAATTGAATCGTCGTGGACACCCCCTTGGAATGCCAAGGAATCCCCGAGATAATCAGTGTTTTTTCCTAGTTGGATAAATAGCGGACCGGTTGGCAGAGCGCCTTGCTCATACATCTCGTGGTGCACATGATTGGTCATTTGACGCCATGCTCCAGAACCAAATGCTCGGAAATTCTGACCGGTGAAAGAAATTTGAAAATCAGGCAAATTAGTTTTCACGGCTTCCGGTGCAAACGATATGTCCTCTCTTGCCTCGATGCCCGCGTGCATTCTGAATGGGGTCCCGGCATCCGGCTCGTCCATTGTCTCGATCCAGTACCAGATCTGAGATTTGATTTCACCATCGTCGGTTCCCGGCAAAAGCTTGTCGGCAAGAGCCTTTGTTGCTTGCTTGAGATTGCCGACGCTTCTTGACGAGAGAGGGACCGAAATGCTGACCAGCTCAGAATGAGGCACTGGACTGAAGCCGGAGCCCTCAACTTGCGGTGGCATCGGACGCAGGCATCCGCTGAGTGTTGGCGGCGGGATCCTGTCGTAATTGATGACGAACATACTCGAATGCATCTCGGCAAACCCTGAAAGCGCATCTTCGACGCCCAAAGTGGCGGCAAGCGCACCGTAGGTTTGTAAATCCTTCGTGATCCGATCTCGCAGTGCGACCTTCCTGCTTTCGAGGATAGCTTCATACGAGTCATCATCGACTTCGTCGATAATGATCCGCTTGATAGCAGCCAGCGGGAGTCCAAGATGCTGATGCTGGCGAATCTGCATCATTGTTTCAAACTGAGCCGAGCTATATTTTCGGTAGCCCGTGAACTGATCGACCCGAGTCGGAATGAGCAGACCGAGCTTCTCATAGTGGTGAAGCGTCTTCACCGTCACGTTCATCAACGCGGCAAATTCCCCAATGCTGTATTCCATGTAGATATCGTATTGTCTGCCCTTGGGGGAGGGTTCAAGCCTTGAGTCACTTTCTAGCTAATTTTTTCTTGGCCGATTCCATAACTAGATCAGCATTGATGGCGGCGCCAGCCATAGTTCCGGCTGCGGTCGCCAAACCGATCATTGCCCCTAGGTTTGAGATGTTTCCGGCGGCGTAAACCCCGGGAACGCTCGTGGCTCCCATTTCGTTGACCGAGATGAACTCTCCCATGGGGTTTTGGCTCAAATCTCCGCCTAAGCCGAGGAACAGCGATGCGTTTGCCTTCATCTGACTTGCCACCACTACTGCCTGAGCGCCAAGGGTGCTCCCGTTGTTCAAAGCCAAGGACTGTACCTGCCCGTCGTCGCTGACGGCTATGTCGGTGACTTGCGCATCGACAACTTCTATTCCTACTGCGGCGAGCAGTGCGCGGTTTTCTGCTGTCAGGGATTTCGGCGCGTGGTTAACGTAGGTGATAGTGTCGCTGAGCTGGCGAAAGAGTAGAGCCTGATGTGTGCTCATTTCGCTGACACCTAAAATGGCGATCTGCTGATCGCGTACCTCCCATCCATGGCAGTACGGGCAATGCAGGGCAGAGGTGCCCCAAGCTTTTTGAAGTCCTGGAATCTCTGGCAAGGCATCGGATAGGCCGGTTGCTAGAAGGATTCGTTCCGCCTGCCATTGGGAGGCTTGGGTGGAAATTATGAATCCTTCTTCTAGCGAGCCGCTCAGTGACTCAATGCGGGCTGATGCAAACTCGACTCCGTAATCAGTGGCCTCCGCGCGGCCTAACTCCAATAGCTTGTGCGGGCTGATGCCTTCATGGCCAAGCACGTTGTGCGCGTGAGCTGAGACTGCGTTGCGTGGATTGCCTTCGTCGACCACTAGGACTTTGCGCCGCGAACGGGCTAGTGCGATCGCTCCGGCTAGTCCTGCGTTGCCGCCTCCAACGATGATGGCGTCGTATTTTTCCATGGTGCTCTCCTTGGCTGGGGTTATCGAATCACTATCTAACCTATCGATGCCTTGCAGTTATCGTGTATGTTTTTGCGTATGACGCAAGAACTGGATTTAGACTCGGTCATTCGACAGCGAATTCGAGCCCTACGCCAAGGCAAGGGGTGGTCTCTGGAGGCCCTTGCCCACCGGGCAGGACTCAGCGTTTCGACGCTGAGCCGGATTGAGACCGGAAACCGCCGGATCGCCCTGGACCAGCTGGTGCCTATCGCCAAGTCCCTGGGCACCACCTTGGATGAGCTCGTGGCGCCCGCCGACGGGAAAGGGGTGATCATCGGACCCGAGCCGATTGCTGTTCCCGGAATGACGATGTGGAAACTATCGGACGACGATGCTGTCAACGGGGTGATCGTCACGAAGATCCGGTACGACCCGCAGCAGCAGCAGGTGATCCCGACAGAGGACAGGGTCCACCCGGGCAAAGAATGGTTCACCGTGCTCTCGGGCGAAGTGCAGCTCAGGCTCGGTGAACGTGTCTTCCACGTGAAGGCAGGGCAGGCCGCGCAATTCGACACCATGACCCCACACTCGGTTCGCGCCATCGGTGGTGTCGCTGAGGTGCTGAGCATGATGGACAGCGCAGGCACGCGCGCGCATCATCACGACGGGCATGCAAACTAAGCCGCACCACGAACCAAGTTTGGCTAGGCTGTGACCAAGAACCATTCAGCTTGCAGACCGGGAGATCGATTCATGACACACCAGCTCGAAGATGAACTGGACAAGATCCTTGCCAACGGCGACTTCTACTTTGAAGAGCTGGGAGATGGGCGCTATCGGTCATCTTGGCATACCCAGGGCGCATGGAATCCTCACGAACAGCATATGGCCCCGGCTTCGGGGATCTTGACCCATGCTTTGGAGAACTTCCAGCCTCGCGACGACATGCGCATCGCCCGGCTGAGCTTCGAAATCCACGGACTGATTCACGCAGGTGAATTTGAGGTCACCACGCGGATGATTCGTCCGGGCCGGACCATTGAACTGATCGAAGCCGAGATGACGGCCAAGGGACGCACTAGCATCGTAGCTAGGGCGTGGCGAGTGATCACCGCAGACTCAACCGCGGTTGCTGGAATTGAAGATTCCAAGGTACCGGGTCCCGAGGACGGCGAACCGCAGAACATCTCCGTGCAGTGGCCCGGTGGGTACATCCGTTCCATCGAATTACGCGCTGTTCCCGGCCGCCGTGCGGGTAAGGGAATCGCTTGGCTGCGGACACCTTATGCGTTGCTAGATGGTGTACAAGCTTCGCGATTGGCAAGTCTGATCGGGCTGGTGGATACCGCCAATGGAGTGGTGCCCCGCGTCGAACCTGGCGATGGCAGCTGGATGTTCCCGAATCTGGATCTGCAGATCCATATGTACCGTGTGCCGGATGGAGAATGGCTGGGCCTCGAAGTGCAGCAAAGCTACGGCAGCGACGGTATTGGCTTGACCTCCACCGTGCTTCACGATGTCAACGGACCCTTTGGCCGCGCCGAGCAGATACTGACCGTGCGCCAGCTCTAATCGTTAGCAGCCGCTAATTCAGCCAGTAGCTTCTTCAGCTGGGCTTTAGGCATGATGGTGAAGCCCTTGGCCCGGTAGGTTTCGCGATCTGCGCCGTGAGCGCGGAACAGCGCATAGCCGCGCTTAATCAAAAACCGGACCGGCTTTCGGCGCTCGGAAACATCGCGGATGAAGCGTCGTACCGTGGTGAGAAGCGCAGGTTCATCCACATAGTAGGCCTGGACGTTGATTCCCTTGGCACGCAACGGTTCCAGCACCTCGGAGAGGAAAATTCCTTCGGCGATAATCGGACCGCCGGTTCCATGCACTTCGCGATGCCCGTGATAGCTGGAGGTAGTGATCGAATAATTCGGCACCACAGTATGGCCCTGGAGCAGCAGTTCATCGACCGCGTTCAAAGCTGCATGCTGGTTCCACGTACGCGGATGATCCCAATCGATTTCCCCGTATCCGGTGCGCGGAAACAATTCGGGGTGCCCATCTTCGCTGATCTGGCGGTAGAACTCGTCCAGTGGAAGGTGCGGATTGCCAAAACGGTTGGCAAGGTATGACTTGCCAGAACCGGATGGACCGCCGAGAAGGATCACTGGGGTGGAAGAATTAGGCACCAGATTATTATCACGCAGAACCTGCCGTTACCCGAATTCTGAGCCTCTCATCACAGCCTCGAGCGCTCCTTTAAGGCGCGGTGAGCCAGTGTACGAAGCGGACTGAATTAGACTCGGAACATGACCCTTTGGAATCCCGAATCGAGCGCGCCGCTTTCCTACCAGTTTGAGGAAGCCAGCGGAGATCCCGAAGCTGACTTGGAGCGCGGGGTTCATCTGCTGCGAGAAGTTCAGGCCGGGACCAAGGGCCCATTATTACGTTTCTATCGACCCGATCCAACGCTGGCTTTTGGCCAGCGCGATATCCGTCTGCCTGGATTTGAACGTGCCGCCCAAGCGGCCCAGTCTGCCGGCTTCGCGCCGCTGGTGCGCAAGGCCGGCGGGCGAGCGGCGGCCTATCACCGCGGCACGCTGATCGTGGATCATATCGAACCGCACGCCGAAGCGATCATTGGGCAACAGCAACGCTTTAAGGTTTTCGCCGACCTCTATGCGCGAGCCTTCCGCCGGCTGAAAGTTGATGCGCATGTGGGGCCGATCCCCGGCGAGTACTGCCCGGGGGACTACTCGGTCCATGGGGTTCCCTCAGCTGGGTCACGCAGCGAGGTCCCGGTAAAACTTATCGGTACCGCGCAACGGGTGATCTCCGGGGCATGGCTGTTCAGTAGCGTTTTTGTCATCGAGGATTCCGCTCCATTGCGTTCGGTGCTCGATACCGTGTACCGGGCGATGGAAATCCCCATGGAGCCGTCCACCGTGGGCGCCGCAGATGATCTTGTCTCCGGGGTCACCGTCGAGAGCTTTATCGAGGCATTGCTCGCCGTCTACCGGGAGCACACCGAATTGCTGGAGGCCTAAGCCTCCACGGCTGCGGTTCAACAAGTGAAGCCCGGCGCTTTCCCCTCTCGGGGAAAAGCGCCGGGCTTCGAATGCTTAGAACGGTCTAGTGCGGGGGCTTAGAGGCCGACGCGTTCGACGACTTCTTCGATGCGCGGGTTGGTAGCCGCGGTGCCATCAGGGAAGATCAAGGTCGGGACGGTCTGGTTACCGCCGTTGAAGGACTCCACGATCTCGGCGGTGCCTTCGACATCTTCGATATTTACCTCGGTGTACGCCACACCCTTCTGATCCATCAGCCGCTTGAGATTGCGGCAGTATCCGCACCAGCTGGTGGTGAACATGGTGACCCCACCCGCAGCAGGAACATACTTTTCAAGATTTAATTCGTTGCTCATACTTCATGCAACCACGTGAACTATCGATTTGTTCCACTTTGCGCCCGCGGGTCAGAAGAATTTTGCGACGCACTTCTTGTCCGCACCCAAGCTCGGGGCGCGGACTACACTGGTGCCCATCGGTTAGGTTCGAAGAGAGGCGAAAAAGATGTGTGGACGCTACGTCATGGCCAAAGCGATTGGCGACCTCGTCGCGGAGGCCGAAGCCGAGGCAGACGACAACCTCCAGCTGCGCCACTCATGGAACGTCGCCCCCACCACGGATGTGCCGATCGTTCTCGAACGGCTGATCGACGATGCACTGCACCGCCAGGTCCATGTGGCCCGGTGGGGCCTGGTTCCCGGCTGGGCCAAAGAGCTGTCGGTGGGGGTGCGCGCCTTCAACGCCCGGAGCGAGACCGCGGCCAGCAAACCGACCTTCCGGTCAGCGGTCAAGAAGCGCCGCGCGGCCGTCCCCATGCAGGGCTACTACGAGTGGAAGAAGGAAGGCAGCAAAAAGCGGCCATTCTTTGTGCACCGCGAGGATGGGAAACTGATGTTCTTCGCCGGACTCTACGAATGGTGGAAGGACGAAAACGGTGACTGGATCCTGTCCACCTCGATCCTCACCATGGATTCGCCATCTGTCGAGGAGCCCGGAGTGCTAGGCGAGCTCGCCGGGCTGCATGACCGGCTGCCGATCCCGCTGGATCCGGAGATGTTCTCCCGCTGGCTGAACCCGAGTGACGCTGACGGCGAGGGGCTCATCGAAGAGGTCCGCGCGCGGGCCTACGATGTGGCTTCCACCTGGAGCCTGTACGAGGTGGACCCCGCGGTAGGCAACGTGCGCAACGATTCGGCAGAGCTGATCGAAGAGCACAAGTCGTTGTTCTAGCTCTCCTGGCCCCGCCGCGCGGCGCGCCGGCCAAGCGTGAGCCCGGTACTGGCGCCCAGCATCACGAAGCCGAGTCCCAAAGCAATCTTTCCGAAGATCAACGCGGCGCTCGCCGAAATCTGCCCATGGAGTTCCGCGGTGCTCAAGGGCGCGTAGGCGAACCAGCCAAATGTTTTCACCTGGACGCTGTCCCACCACAGCAGACCTCCGGCGGCAAGCAGCAACAGCACACCGATCCCGAGCGGGATCCATGGCGCGATCCGGCCAAGCCAGGTGCCCTTGGAGAGCAGAAAGCCGCAGCCCAGAGCGCAGCCGGCGAGCCCGAGTCCAAGCAAAAGCTGGCCCAGCAGCATGGTGGCGCTGGGCCCGAAATGGAACGTATCCTCGCGCAGCGACACATAGGATCCGGAATAGATCGTCACCATCTGCCGGCTGTCCCACCAGAGCAGTCCGACGCCTGCGAGTAAAAGGAAAATTCCGAGGCCGAAGGATAGCGTGGGGATCTTGCGCGGTGCCGCGGCTAGAGATTCTGGCATGGGAACTATCTTCCCATGCCCACTCCAGTTACCGCGTGTATCTGGAGTTAAAAACTACCGGCCAGCTTCTGGAAGCCGGCCGGTAGTCAAAGAAAGCTGCGCAGCTTAGTGTCCGCGCGCGATCCATTCTTCAAGATTCGGCGCTTCGGCGCCGATGGTGGTGGCATCTCCGTGACCGGTGTGCACCACGGTCTGCTCCGGCAAGACGAACAGCTTGGTACGGATCGACTCGATAATCGTCTCGAAGCTGGAGTGGCTGCGGCCGGTAGCCCCCGGTCCGCCGTGGAACAGCGTGTCACCGCTGAACAGCACACCCAGGTCCTCGGCGTAGAAGCAGGTGGAACCCGGGGAATGGCCCGGGGTATGCAGCGCGGTCAGCGTGGTGTCGCCGATGGTGAAGGTATCGCCCTCCTGAATTTCGGCATCGGGCTTGCGCTCGGGGTAAACGTTCTCCCAGAGCATGGTGTCGGCCGGGTTCAGGTACAGCGGAGCCTCGACGACATCGGAGAATTCGACCGCGGCGCGGATGTGGTCATCGTGCCCGTGGGTGAGCAATACGGCCATCACTTCGCGGTCGCCGACCTGCTCGAGGATCTTCTCCACGTCATGAGCCGGGTCGATCACCAAGACCTCGGAATCGTTGCCGATGATCCAGACGTTATTGTCGACTTCCCAGGTGCCTCCGTCCAGGGAGAAGGTGCCCGAGGTGACAATGTTCTCGATCTGCGCGCTCATTAAAGCTCCACCACCGAACGCAATACGGTGCCTTCGTGCATCTTGTCGAAGGCTGCCTCGATCTCGTCCAGCTTGATCCGCTCGGTGACGAAGGCGTCCAGGTCCAACCGGCCCTGCTTGTACTGCTCCACGAGCATCGGGAAGTCGCGGCTCGGCAGGCAGTCGCCGTACCAGGAGGACTTCAGCGATCCGCCGTGTCCGAAGACGTCCAGCAGCGGCAGTTCCAGCTTCATATCCGGGGTCGGCACGCCGACGAGCACCACGCGGCCGGCAAGGTCACGGGCGTAGAAGGCCTGCTTGTAGGTTTCCGGGCGGCCCACCGCGTCGATAACCACGTCTGCGCCGAAGCCGCCGGTCAGTTCCTTGATCGCTTCGATCGGATCGACCTTCGAGGAATCGACGGTATGGGTGGCGCCGAGCTGCTTTGCGGTCTCCAGCTTCGTCGGGTTCAGATCCACAGCGATGATGGTGGTGGCACCGGCCAGCTTGGCGCCGGCAATCGCTGCCACTCCTACGCCGCCGCAGCCGATAACCGCTACGGACTCGCCGCGCTTGACCTCACCGGTGTTCATGGCCGCACCGATGCCGGCCATCACGCCGCAGCCGAGCAGGCCCACGGCGGCCGCGTCTGCGTCCTCATCCACCTTGGTGCACTGTCCCGCGGCAACCAGGGTCTTCTCGGCGAAGGATCCGATGCCCAATGCAGGGGAGAGCTCGGTGCCGTCCTCCAAGGTCATCTTCTGGGTAGCGTTCGCGGTATTGAAGCAGTACTGCGCCTGGCCCTTGGCGCAGGCACGGCACTGGCCGCAGACCGCACGCCAGTTCAGGATCACTCGGTCGCCTACGACCACATTGGTGACGTTCTCACCGATCTGGCTGACTACCGCGGTGGACTCGTGGCCCAGCAGGTACGGGTAGTCGTTGCCGATTCCGCCGAGCTTGTAGTGCAGATCGGTGTGGCAGACCCCGGCGGTCAGCACGTCGACAACGACCTCTCCGGGTCCCGGGTCCGGAACGATGATATCGACGACCTCAACCGGGGCGTCTTTGGCGCGGGAAATAACGGCTTTGACCTTATGCGGCATGGATTTGCTCCTGAGATTAATTGTTCGTGTGTCTTGATGCTATCGGTGCGCTCCAAGCTAATCGAGTATTCGGGACACAGTGACGTAAGAAGTTTCGCGCGCGGCGTACTCCGACGCATCGGCGTCGCTGCGTTCGGCCATGGCAATGCGATGGATCAGACAGTGAGGAGCAGCAGCAGTGCCCCGGCTGCGGAGCCTACTGCGCGCAGCACATTGACTCGGTGCCAGCGGCGCCGATAGCGCGTCCACGGTATCGTTGCGCGCTGCAGGGCACGGTTCAGGGGAACGCTGAGGAAGATGGTGAGCAGCGCGCCGGACAGCACCAGCAGGGAGCCCATCGCAGGGACCAGCAGGCCCTGCGCCAAGGCGTACGCGGTGTAGCCAAGACTGCTCAAGAGGCTAAGAAAGAACAAGCCGAGAAACGCTGGCCGTTCGGCGTGCTGGTTCACCGAAATCATGAAGTCGCCGGCCGCCGAATTCTGGACCGAGGTCAGTGCCGGGAAGACCACCAGTGCGAAGGCGGCATAAAATCCAGCAACAATCCCAGCGCTGCTAATAGTTGCTATGAGCAATGCGGCCGCTAGCCATTCGGGGATCATCTCACCGCCCCTGTCCGGGACGTGAGAGCTGGGGTGGGAGCCGTTTTCCTGTGCATGGTATTCATTCAAGCGCACGGATTGCAGATGCAGAATGTTTGAAACTCGACAAAGCATGCGCCATCGTCCAATCTGAGGGAGTGAGCGCTCAACATGCTTTTCCCACGGGGCCGCGTGCCCGTGATGGCTTCATCCTGCGTATGAGCATGGAAGGGAACTGGGAAGTCGAAGTCCAAGATCGCTGCGCGTTGACAATCCTGGCGGTGCGCACCGGATCTTGCGCGGTGCAGCGCGGTGCAGCAACGGTCCAAGCCGAACCGGGAAATTTAGTGGTCATTCATGGGACGGCGCCTTATCGGGTGTTTGCGGACAGCACGCAGCCGCGTGCCGCCGCCGTTGAAACATACCTGATTGGACCAGACCAGCAATGCCTCGGCCCTGCGGCCCGGCCGGTCACTGAGACCCTGCGGCACGGCGTCCGCTCGTGGGGTAACGCCCGCGACGGTGCGGACCAGCTGTTGGTCTGCACCTTCACCACGACCAGCGCGATTACCGACTTGATCTGCGAGGGGCGAGCGCTATGCCTGATAGAGGATGCAGCGCTCTGGAATTGGGTTGAGCTGCTGCACCTTGAAGCCGAGCGGCAAGGGCCTGTGCAGTCGCTGGTCTTAGATCGGCTTTTGGATATCCTCGCACTCCAAGTACTGCAGCAAATGCCGGGGGCTGGCATGGTCCCAGGCGCAAAACCGGGGATTTCAGCTGCTGTGGGGGCAATGTGGTCCGAGCCGGAGGAGCCCTGGAGCGTTGCACTGCTTGCCGGGATCGCTGCCATGTCCCGTTCGGCCTTTTCCGCGGCGTTTCATGAAGCCATGGGAATGCCGCCGGTTGGATACCTCACCCGGTTGCGTTTGGCGCTGGCTTGGGATGCCCTGCAGAGCACCGATTCTTCATTGGGGCAGATAGCCCGTGACGTCGGTTATTCCTCCTCTTTTGCGCTGAGCGCTGCCATGCGTCGGGTCTATTCGCTCAGTCCCTCTGGAATTCGGGCGATCCGAAGGAATAATTGAACCCTCCACCGGCTCAACCGTTCCTCACGCTGCGCGACGGCAAAGTGCGCCACTTGGCGGCGTGGCCCCGCGAAGCTCCCGAATCCTAGACGCGGCCGGGGCTCTGATACGTCACCAACCTAAACTGTCCGTCGATCTGACTAGCGTAACTATTGTTCGAACACGTATTCGAATAAGATTGAGTTAGCAGGGTTGAAGGAGTTGCACGTGGGCATTTTTACCGAGTCGATTCAGGTTTCCTGCGCCCCGAGCGGGGTGCCATTGCGGATTTCCTGGCAGGGTTGCGAATATCGGCTGGTCGCTGAGCCTCAGCGATGGTTCGAGCGCCGCAAGTGGTGGGACGAAAACCTGCGCATACCCCGCGGGATCGGTGCTGGACTAGTGGATTACGAGATCTGGCGACTTGAAATAACCCAAGCGGCGGGCCGCGGTCCCACTCGGAGCATCGACGTAAGCTTCGACCCGCAATCCACTCACTGGCGACTGATCCGGGTAAACCAGGAACTGCCAATCAGCGCCTGACCGGGCATAAATGCACATCTTTCGAAACTTTGTTCTAATGGTATTCCAAGCTGTTTCGAAGGATCCGACCATGAGCTTCACCCACCTGAATGTCACCTCCTCCTATAGCGCGCACTATGGCGTCTCCAGTCCGCCCCAGTTGGCGGCCGCCGCCCGCGCGCAGGGAGCCGAGGCGCTGGCGCTCACCGATCGGGACGGGCTCTTCGGCGCGGTCAAGCATGTCGGAGCCTGCCTCACCGAGGGGCTGCGCCCGATCCTCGGAGTTAACCTCGCGATACTTGACGGCCATGGAAAACCCGCCGGACGCATTATCCTGCTCGCCCGCGGAAACACGCAAGGACGCGGGTACGCCGCGCTGTGCCGAGCGGTCTCCGCGGCGCACCAAAACCCACGCGGAATCATCGGGCTGAGCCAAGCCGACCTGGCGCCGCGGCTGGCCGGCGGGCAGCTGATGCTTCTGCTCGGTGCCGAATCCGACGTTTCGCGGGCCATCGAACGCGGCAAGTACTCCCAGGCCCGTGCGCTGATGGCCCACTGGAAGAAGCTGGCCGGCGGGCAGCTGCGCGCAGAAATCACCACCCATCTCTCCGCTCCCGGCAAGCGCTACAGCCTGGGCTTCGCCAGCAAGCTGCTGCGTTTCGCCGCGGAGCTGGGCGTCGCACCGGTGCTCAGCAACGCCGTGCGCTATGCCGATGCCGACGGGGCGGTCACCGCCGACATTCTCGACTCTGCCCGGGTGCTCGGCAGCCTCAGCGCGTTGGAAGAACTGCAGCCCACCGGGCAGGGGTGGCTGAAATCCCCGGCCCAGATGCACCAGCTGGCCCAAGACCTCTCCCGGGTGACCGAACGCGCCTGGGCTTACAAGCTCCTGCGCAATACGGAGCAGCTCGCCGACTGGGCGGCATTGGATGCTCATACGGATCTTGGCTGGAAGCAGCCGGTGATCCCCGAAGCGAAAATTATCGGCTTGCACCGTCCGGCCCAGCAGGAGCTGACCGAACGGGTTTTCGCCGCCGCTCCGCGGCTGCTGCCGAACACCAGCCGCAGCGAGATCGAGAAACAGCTGGCTTTGGAGCTGGGGGTGATCGAACGGCTGGACTTCGCCGGCTACTTCCTCACCGTCGCCGAAACCGTCAACCTGATCACCGGCATGGGCGTGCGGGTGGCCGCCCGCGGCTCCGGCGCTTCCTCCCTGGTCAATTACCTGCTGGGCATCAGCCAGGTCAACCCGCTGCAGCACGATCTGGTCTTCGAACGTTTCCTCTCCGATACCCGCACCACCTTGCCGGATATCGACATCGACGTGGAATCCGCGCGCCGCCACGAGATCTACCACAAGATCTTCGACACCTATGGCGAGGAGCGCGTGAGTCTGATGAGCATGCAAAACGCCTACCGGGCACGCGGCGCTGTCCGCGACGCCGGAGCCGCACTCGGTCTGGAGCCAGAACAGGTCGACGAGATCGCCAAGCAGCTCTGGCGCTTCTCGGCCTCCTCCTTCCGCGAGGCGCTGGAGGAAAAGCCTGAACTCGCCCCCTTGGCCAAGCGCATCACCTCCGACGGGCAACTGGACATCCTCATCGACGCGACCGAACGCCTGGACCGGCTGCCGCGGCATATCTCCATGCACCCCTGCGGGGTGATCCTCTCCGACGCGAGCTTGCTGGACCGCACCCCGGTCCAACCTTCCGGGATGGGACTGCCCATGAGCCAGTACGACAAGCACGATATGGACCTGATGGGGCTGATCAAGCTCGACGTGCTCGGAGTGCGCATGCAATCGGCGATCGCCTACACGCTAGAGGAGATCAAACGCCTGCACCCCTCGAAGCAGGCGGTCGCCCGCGCCGGGGGACACCGGCACGCGGAGTACATCGAAGAGAATGGGCAGATCGACTTCGCCCGCGTTCCGCTGGATGACCCCATCACCTATGAGCTGATCCGCTCCACGCACACCCTGGGCTGCTTCCAAATCGAATCCCCGGGCCAACGCGAACTGATCGGCAAACTCGCCCCCACCGAATTCAACGACCTCATCATCGACATCTCGCTGTTCCGCCCCGGACCCATGCAATCGAATATGGTCAAGCCCTACCTGGAGCACCGCCACGGCTTCGCTCCCGAGCAGTTCCTGCACCCGGATCTGAAGCCCGCGCTCGCCGAAACCCATGGGGTCACCGTCTTCCATGAACAGGTGCTGCGCATGCTCCACGTGATGACCGGCTGCACCCTGGGGATGGCAGATGTCTACCGCCGGCATCTGGGCAACCCGGCCCAAGAACCCGCGGTCGAAAAATACTTCCGCACCAGCGCTGCGCGAAAGGGCTACGCGCCGGAGATCATCGACAAGGTCTGGAAGGTGCTCGCGGGCTTCGGCTCCTTCGGCTTCTGCAAAGCCCACGGGGCCGCCTTCGCCGTACCCACCTACCATTCGGCCTGGCTAAAGGCGCACCACCCCGAGGCATTCCTCGCCGGCATCTGGGAGCACGACCCGGGTATGTACCCCAAACGCCTCTTGGTCTCCGAGGCGCGCCGCATGAACATCCCCATCCTCCCGCTGGACGTCAACCGCTCCACCGGCCACTACCGAGTCGAACGCGTATTCGAAAATGCTGTGCGTGGCACGCCGACCGTCCCGCGCGCCGCCGGAACCATCCGCCCCGGCCAATACGGCATCCGCCTCGCCTTCCGCGATATCCACCAACTGAGCGAACGCGAGGTCACCCGGCTGGTCGCCGGGCAACCCTATGACAGCCTCGCGGACGTCCGCCAACGCGCTGGCCTGTCCCGGCGCAGCTACCAAAATCTTGCGGCGCTCGGCGTCTTCGACTCGCTCCTTGCAGGCACCAGCAGGGCGGACACCATCGCCCACACCCAATCCATGGCGCACGCAAGCATCCCGGCCAAATACCGGCCCGGCCCTGGACAGCTCGCCCTGCCCTTGGGCGCCATTGAGCACATCAAAGCCACCGGCAGGCAGTTGAGCACCGAAGAAGTAGTGCGCACCGAACTGGACCTGCTGCACCTGGACGTGAGCGAACACCTGATCACCTCCTACCGCGCGCGACTGGCCCACCTGCCCATCACCCAGGCGGTGGAACTGCTCCACCTGCGCAACGGCGCCGAAGTGCTGGTGGCCGGGGTGCGCATCGCCACCCAGACTCCGCCGATGCGCGGGGGCAAGCGGGTGGTCTTTATCTCGATCGACGACGGAACGGGGTGCGTGGACGCCACCTTCTTCGATGACACCCAGCAGCGCACCGGCCCGCTGCTCTTCTCCACACGCATGCTGCTGATCCATGGCATCACCCGGCGCACCGGACCGCGCGGCATCTCCCTGCAGGCCCTGAACGCCTGGGACCTGCACCAACCAGAGACGCTTCCGGCCGCCGGGTATCTAGGCGACGCCAATCGGCCGCAACCCAGCTACCGGCCCAAACTCAGCCAAGCCGCCACGGAAGGGGAAAGCGTGGGCGAACTGGCCAAGCGCATGAACGCCGAGGGACTGGACCAGCGCGGGGCATAGGATCATTCCATGAGCACCAGCCCACCCAACAGGCCGCGGCGCCTGCGAACCGAGATTCCCAAGCCGCTGGATTCGGCACTGGTGGCAAGCCTGAGCGAAGCGGACCTCGGGCTGCGCCGTGGAGTCGTCGCTCTGGCTGCGCCGTCCCCGCGCTGGGCCCAGGCGTTCACCGGCGTCGCGAACGCACTGGACGTGAACTGGCCGGCAGGAATCAGGGCCATCGAACATATCGGATCGACCGCCGTTCCCGGGCTTGCCGCCAAACCGATTCTCGACCTCGCCATCGGCTTCGAGCCGGCCGCAAATCTGGATCGCATCCATCACTGGCTGCTGAGCTTGGGCTTTCTCTGCCTCGGCGAAAAGGACGCCTACCGTCCGGACCTGATGTACGGATTCGAAATCGAACCGGGAATCCGGCTGGTCAACGCACACGCCATCGAGCACGGATCAACCGAATGGACCGGCTACCTGGCCTTTCGGAACTACCTGCGCACGCACCCAGTCGAACGCGATGCCTATGGTGCACTCAAGCGGAGCGTGGCGTTGCAGAACCCCGGGGACCGAATCGGCTACCTCGCCGGCAAAGCCGAGTTCATCCGTGCGCGGCGAGCACGGTAAAGCAACGGGCCGCCAAGCAATCCGCAACCGCTATACCGAAGTCACATGCCCGTCCGCTCCAATGACGAACGAGGGATTATGCACAAAATCCCAGCGGAACCCATCAGGATCGGCCACGCAGGCACTCATCCCGCCCCAAGGCTGCACCGTCGGCTCGGAGACCGAGCTGGCACCGGCATCCAGCGCTCGCCGGTAGTGATGTTCAACCTCGGAATCGGAGCGCACGTTGTGGCCCAAGGATAGCGGGGGAGCCTTCTCGCCGTGGCCGATGTTGCCGTATTCGCCGGGCATCTGCGAGACGTCCCAGAGCGCGAGCATCAGTCCGTGACCGGCACGAACGAACGCGATCTCCGGGTGGGCCGGCTGGACCAGCTCGAACCCCAGTCCCTCGGTGTAGAACCTTGTTGAAGCACCGACATCGCGCACGCCGAGGGTGATTGCGCTGATGGTCGGCGGGGCCGGCTTGTTCATGGTTCAAGCCTAGATCCAGAACGATCCGCGCGGTAGAGGTTCTGTGCCTTCGCGCCTACAGGTAGTTCCACTGCTCGGTTGGCGGGAGCGGGCGATGGGTGGTGTGAGGTTGCTGGCCGTAGGGGTCGGGGAAACGTCCATGATGCGCGCGGGTCAGTCGTTTGCCGCCGTGCGATGCGCTGGTTCCGCGGGACCCACCGCTGGGGTTGGCCTCCGCTTCTGCTTTGGCGCTGCGCTCCTGCTCATTCGAGGTAGTTGCCAGCTGAACTTCATTCCACTGCTTGGTGCCGGGGATCCCGCGAATCAGCGGTGAGCACCACGCACCCATCGCGGTGAGCATTACCAGCGATCCGAAGAAGACCAGCGTGGGTCCCATGCCCAGCCACTGGATGCCGATACCGGCGCACAATGGTGCCAGCGGCAGGGCCGAGAGTGCCATGAAGGTCACCAGCGCGCTGGCCCGTCCGGCCATCTCTGCCGGGATCACCGCCATGAAGTAGCCGCCGACTCCGGCATTCAGCGCCGGCACGCTGACAAAGGACAGTGCAAGCATCGCACCCATCCACCACAGGCTGGAGCCGAACCCCATGAACAGGCTTCCCAGCCCCAGTGTGGTGAGGCAGAAGCAGGTCAACGGGCCGGTACGGAAACGGTCGATCAGCCCGGTGGCTAGCAACGAGCCCAGCAGCATCCCCACGCCCATGCACGTGGAGACCAGCCCAATCAACCACGGCGCCTCGCCGCGCTGCTGCAAACCATAAATCAGCGTGGTGATCATCCCATTGGTGCCCAGGTTGACCACGACAATCAAGATGAGCAGCATCCGCAGCTGGGGCCGGGCGAAGCACCAGCGCATCCCCGGCAGCACTCCGCCGGCGATGTTCTCGGTGGGCTGCGTGGGCATGCCGCGTACGCTGCGGGCGACGCGCAACGGGGCGGCGAGCATCCGCCCGGCCATCGCCGAGATGATCTGCAGGACGCTGACCAAGAGCAGGGTGAGGCCCGCGCCGAAGCTCAGCAGCACTCCGGCCAGCGGCGCCGAGGCCAGGATCAGCGTCGCATCGCGCCCCTGATTCGCCGCCATCGCACGGCCTAATTGCCCGGGATGCACCGCATCCTTCAATGCGGCGTTGCTGGCACTTGAGAAGTACCCCGAGCGCAGCTCCATCAGCACGTGGGCCACGCAGAGGATCAATGTTCCAAGGCTTCCGGTCCACGCCGCCACCGCCAACGCCCCGGAGAGGGCCGCGCCGGTTAGCCCGCCGAGCACGATCATCCGCGTCCGCTCGGCCCGGTCCGCCATCGCTCCGCCGGCCATGGTCAGGCTCGTGCGAGCCAGCAATCCCAGCGCCGCCAGCGCGCCGGCTTGGGCGGGGGAGCCGGTGGCCGCGAGCAGCAGCAGGGGGAGGGCGAATTGGTAGATGCCGCCGGCCAGCAGGGCCGAGGTGTCCGCGGCCCACCAGCGCCGGTAGGCGCGTTGGGCCCAAAGCCGGGGCAGCTGATTAGCCTCGGGCACAACGGTGGGCAGATCCGGAGCTGGGGTGAGGGGCATGAATCAACCATAAGTCCGCAAATAATATTGCGCAATAGAACTTGCGCAATTTAAATTGGGGAATTGCTATCATGTGCTCATGAGCCACAACGAGCCGCCGGTCACATTCACAACACCCATGCTCAAAGCCATCGCCAACCCCCTGCGTCGGCAGATTCTCGACACGCTTTCTGCCATGGAAACGGCTCGTGCGGCAGATCTGGCGCTCACCTTGGGGATTCCAGCAAATAAGGTCAGCTTCCACCTGCGCGAGTTGGCCAAAGCCGAGATGATCCTCGAAGCCCCTGAGCTGGCTCGCGACAAGCGGGATCGCGTGTGGAAGCCCGCGGCGCGCGGGTACACCACCGGCGAGGCCGGGGAGCGGCCGGAAGATCAAACCGGAACCGCCATGGACGCATATCTGGGGCAGGTCATCCATGATGAGCAGCGGCGTCTTCAGGCTGCCTTGCACCATGCCGAACAGCACTATCGGGGGCAGGAGCCCGGGCCGGTGAAGGCGCAGATGCAAACGAGCAATCTTATGCTCACCCAGGATGAAATGCAAGAGCTCATACACCGGATGGAAGAGGTGGTCCCGGCCTTCCGCGAGGACTTGAAGAGCGGCAAAATCAGCAGCTCCCAGCCGGCGGAATCACGCCAGGTATGGCATGTCATGAGCCTCTTCTCCGAGGAGTCCCTGTTGAATGAATCATATGGCGAGGATCAAACGCCGTAAAACCTGTAGTGAAAGCACGCTATGTCGGCGACCTGAACTAAACTGGATGATGGCTGGCTGTGGCCAAGGTATGCCACAAGCTATGAAGCCATCACAGATTGAAAGGCAGAACCCGATCTCATGAGCGAGCAGCGCACTCTCACCATCGATGGCGAGCAGGTCCAGGTGGACGCGGGAACAACCGGTTTGCAGTTCTATGCCAAGGATAAAGACGTGGTTGTTATGCACGTCGACGGCGTATTGCGCGACCTGGCCCGCGAGCTTGAAGCAGGCACCACCGTCACCCGTGTGACCATCAGCGATCCGGAAGGGCTGGAGGTGCTGCGCCACTCGACCGCCCACGTCATGGCCCAGGCCGTGCAGCAGCTGCGCCCGGACTCCAAGCTCGGCATCGGCCCCTACATCACCGACGGCTTCTACTTCGACTTCGACGTCGAAGAGCCGTTCACCCCGGAAGACTTGAAGCAGCTGGAAAAGATGATGCAGAAAATCATCAACCAGAACCAGCTCTTCGCCCGCCGCGAGGTCACCCCCGATGAGGCGAAGGCCGAAATGGCCGACGAGCCCTACAAGTGCGAGCTGCTGGCCAAGGCGGACTCCGATGACACCTCAGGCGAGGGTGTCAACGTTGAGGTCGGCGCCGGCGAAACCACCATCTACGACAATGTCGATCGCAAGAGTGGGGACATCGTCTGGAAGGACCTGTGCCGCGGCCCGCACCTGCCGAACACCAAGCTGATCAAAAACGCCTTCGCGCTGACCCGTTCGGCCGCCGCCTACTGGCTGGGCAGCGAGAAGAACAAGCAGCTGCAGCGCATCTACGGCACCGCCTGGCCAACCAAGGAAGACCTCAAGGCCTACCAGGAGCGCCTGGCCGAGGCCGAGCGCCGCGACCACCGCAAGCTCGGCGCGGAACTTGACCTGTTCTCCTTCCCCGATGAGCTCGGCTCCGGCCTGCCGGTGTTCCACCCCAAGGGCGGCATCATCAAGCGCGAGATGGAAGACTACGTGCGCGATCGCCACGTCGAAGAGGGCTTCCAGTACGTGGGCACCCCCCACATCTCCAAGGATGGGCTCTTCCACACCTCCGGGCACCTGCCGTACTACGCGGACACCATGTTCCCGGCGCTGCACATCGATGAGGAGCGCGACGAGGACGGCAACATCACCAAGCAGGGTCAGGAATACCGGCTGAAGGCAATGAACTGCCCGATGCACAACCTGATCTTCCGTGGCCGTGGCCGCTCCTACCGCGAGCTGCCGCTGCGCTTGTTCGAATTCGGACATGTGTACCGCTACGAGAAGTCCGGTGTGGTCCACGGCCTGACCCGCGTGCGTGGTTTCGCCCAGGATGATTCCCACTCCTATGTCACCAAGGAACAGGCCCCGGCCGAGGTTGAGCACCTGCTGAACTTCATGCTGTCCCTGCTCAAGGACTTCGGCATGGAGGACTTCTACCTGGAACTGTCCACTCGTGACGAGTCCGATAAGTTCATCGGCTCCAACGAGCAGTGGGACGAAGCCACCGCGGTGCTGGAACGCGTAGCCACCGAATCCGGCGTCGAGCTCGTCGCCGATCCCGGCGGCGCGGCCTTCTACGGTCCGAAGATCTCGGTTCAGGCCAAGGACGCCATCGGCCGCACCTGGCAGATGGGCACCGTGCAGTACGACTTCAACCAGCCGGCACGCTTCGGTCTGGAATACCAGGCAGCCGACGGTTCCCGCCAGGAACCGGTGATGATCCACGCGGCGAAGTTCGGTTCCATCGAACGCTTCCTGGGTGTGCTCACCGAGCACTACGCCGGCGCTTTCCCGGCCTGGCTCTCCCCAGTCCAGGTTCGTGCCATTCCGGTGGCCGAGGCATTCAATGATTATCTGGCCGAGGTCGTCGCCAAGCTGAAGGCCCAGGGCGTGCGCGTGGAGCTTGATGACTCTTCGGATCGCTTCCCGAAGAAGATCCGCAACGCATCCAAGGACAAGATCCCGTTTGTGCTCATCGCCGGTGGCGAGGATGCCGACGCGAATGCGGTCTCCTTCCGCTTCCGCGATGGCAGCCAAGAGAATCAGGTTCCGGTCGATGACGCGGTAGCCCGCATCGTCGAGGCCATCAAGAGCCGCGACAACAGTAACTAGTACAGGCAAGGGAGTCCATGGGTATGCAACACCAAACGGATCGGTCCGTCACCGACGATTTTGAACTCGCCGGCGTGCCGGATTCGTTCCAGCGCCTGTGGACTCCCTACCGTATGGCCTACATCAAGGGCGGGCAGGACCAAGTAAAGGACGAGGCTAGCTGCCCGTTCTGCGCCGGTCCGAAGCGCACCGATGAAGAGGCGCTGATCGTGCACCGAGGGAAAACCTGCTACGTGATCCTGAACCTGTTCCCGTACAACCCGGGGCACCTGCTGGTCTGCCCCTACCGCCACGTGCCGAACTATACGGATATCACTGTGGAAGAGACCGCGGAGATGGCGTCCTTGGCCCAGCAGTCGATGCGCGTGCTGCGCAAGGTCTCCAACCCCGCGGGCTTCAACTTAGGCATGAACCAGGGCGAAGCTGGGGGAGCGGGCATCGCCGCGCACCTGCATCAGCACATCGTGCCGCGCTGGAGCGGGGACGGGAACTTCTTCCCGATCATCGCGCAGACCAAAGCCATCCCGCAGACGCTCTCCGAGGTCCGCGAGGCCATTGCCGATGCGTGGAATAGCGAAAACCCGGCCTAGGGATAGGAAATGCTTGACCCGGGGCGGTGAGAACGTTGAATCGTTCTTACCGCCCCGCTGCGTTTAAGGCCATTTCCCCTGCCTCATCTGGCGATTTGCTAGATCAAACTCGGATCAACGTAGCTAGACTGTTGCTGTCCGCTCAAGATCCACGCGCATTGCCGAAGGAAATCATGCACCGTAGTGCAGGCTGCACTCTCAAGGTTCTGTCGCTGTCGGCGGCACTTGCGCTGCTTCTTGGCGCGTGCGTTGCGCCCGAGGCTCTGCAAGCCGAGTCCGATTCGCCTCGGGGCGAGCCCAGCGCCATGCCACCTTCCAGCGCAGCTGAACCGAGCGAAACACCCGAGGTATCCTGTGGACCTGAAATGACCACGGGCGAACTGGCGAAACTTGCGGCCAAGCTGCCTGCGCCAAAGATTTCCACCGGCGCGGTCATGGGCTGGAAGTGGGATCCGGACTCCGCAGATGCGGCAACCTATGACCCATGCGCCGCGCTGTCATGGATCACCTTTCCCATCGAAGGGGCCACCGGATCTTCTCCCTACATCATTGCCCTCTTCCACGGGAGCACCTATCAAGGCGCGGCGACCCGGACTGGCTTCGGCTTCTACCCCGAGGTAGAACGCGTTGCCGATGCACGCTTGCAGGTCACCTTTAGCTACGCTAAAAACTCAGAATCGAACGCCGACGCCTCGGGCCGCGCGCTCTCCACTTACATCTGGGACGAGAACACCAAATCCGTCAAGCATCACGGCGGGTTCCCACCCGGGTACGCGCCATGACATCGACCGCAACCCTAGCAGAACTCCGCGCCTGGATAATCGGCGGCACCGAGCATGAAATCCGTTTGGCAGTCCAAGGTGCCGCGCAGTACTCAATCGGCACCCTGGCCGAGTTGGTCGAAGAGCTGCACTTTGACTACGACGAGGCCTGCGACAAGTTCCTGCGCGACTGGCTGGAAACACTTAGCCCGCTGGAACGCCTAGCGGCTGCGGTGCGCACCGAGCACTTCTACCAGCTTGGCTTGTGCGCAATTCCCCAGGCGGCGGATCGCGCACTGCTGCAGGTGATGGAGTCGGTCAAACCCGCTATCGAGGAGCTGGCCGGAAGTTTCGAATGGACCCATCGCCGGGCCAGCGATCCAGATCCTTCCTTCACCAAGCGCTATACCCAGCGCCTTGTCGCCTACGCCGAACAGCTGCGTTCGGTGGCCGAGGATATCGGCAACGATGTGCCGCTGGTGCGCCACATCTCCGACGAGGTTGCGCGCTTGGAGAAGGCAGATCCGGAAGGTTGCGGACAACCGGCAAAATACCGGGTCGCGGACGCCCTGGAGCTGGACCCTGAACTCCCGCATAAAAAACTCGTTGACTAGTGGATTGATCTCTATAGTCAATGTTACGCACTAACCCGCAACTGGAGGATAAATCCACCTGTCGGCTATTGTGACGCAACACGGGAGGTAATAAAGCAAAGCGCTCCTACGATTACTGGCATAGCACCATTGTGCAATCACGTGTTCGAAAGGAATTTCCCGAAAATGTCATCAGCAGATCAGCGTCGCGATACCGTCCTCGGCTCCCAGCGCGTCAAGCGCGGCATGGCCGAAATGCTCAAGGGCGGCGTCATCATGGACGTTGTCACTCCAGAACAGGCACGCATCGCCGAAGATGCCGGTGCCGTGGCAGTGATGGCACTCGAACGCGTTCCTGCCGACATCCGCGCACAGGGCGGCGTCTCGCGAATGAGCGACCCGGACATGATCGACTCGATCATCGCCGAGGTATCCATCCCGGTGATGGCCAAGGCCCGCATTGGCCACTTCGTCGAGGCGCAGATCCTGCAGTCCCTCGGCGTGGACTACATCGACGAGTCCGAGGTGCTTTCCCCGGCAGACTACGAGCACCACATCGACAAGTGGCCATTCACCGTGCCATTCGTCTGCGGCGCAACCAACTTGGGTGAGGCACTGCGCCGCATCAACGAGGGCGCGGCAATGATCCGTTCCAAGGGCGAAGCAGGCACCGGCGACGTTTCGAACGCCACCGGGCACATGCGCAAGATCCGCGCCGAAATCGCCAAGCTGGCAGCTCTGCCAGAAGACGAGCTCTACGTGGCGGCCAAGGAATTGCAGGCCCCATACGAGCTGGTCAAGGAAATCGCAGCGACCGGAAAGCTTCCCGTGGTGCTCTTCACCGCCGGTGGCATCGCCACCCCTGCAGATGCAGCGATGATGATGCAGTTGGGCGCCGATGGTGTATTCGTCGGTTCGGGTATCTTCAAGTCCGGCAACCCGGAGCAGCGCGCCGCGGCCGTCGTGAAGGCCACCACCTTCTTCGACAACCCGGATGAGCTGGCCAAGATCTCCCGCGGTCTGGGCGAAGCGATGGTCGGCATCAACGTAAACGAGATTCCCGAGCCACACCGCCTCTCCGAGCGCGGCTGGTAAACGCTACTAACTGGCACTCTCCGGGGTCATGCTGCCTGCAATGGGTGGCGTGGCCCCGGTTCGTTAAGCTCATCGTTGCAGGCAGATGCAGTGATCAACGGATGATGGCGGTTGGCAGATGTCTGCCTTTCGACCAGCACGAGATGCAGATAAATCAGAACTGGATGTGGGCACGGTTTGGCATGACTCGCCCGCAGAGTGGCGAGTCCACGTAGTTCATTCGACGAAAAGGGGCTACTTCGTTTCATTCGGGTGGCTCGTGTGAACCTGTTCCAGGAAGACCGTGCGCTCGTGGACGTAGAACCAGATGCGGGCCGTTCCCTTCGCAGTCGGTTTGTGTTGCCACCGCTCGTGCGACGCCTCCCCGCGTGAGATCGTGCCGAGCTCGCCCTTGAGCCTATAGTTCAGCGGTGTCGTGGTCAGGGGAGTCAGCGTGAGAAAGTCCCAAGTCTCTGTCATGGGGTTGCGAATGGTGGCGACGAGGTCCTGCCACCCTCTTCGCGCGCTTGTAGTTGCGAACCGGATTTCGTACTCGACCCGCTTTGGAGGGCGAGGAACCAATTCGCCCTTTTTTGCGGACGCCACGGCTAGGGGCGCTCCACGGTCATGTCCTCGCCGAGCCACTCGAGGTCAACGTTGCCGAGTCCGGCGGCGACGGCCGTGGCAGTTTCCTTCCAAGACGTCAGCTCCGCAATCGCCAGATGCGGTTGGTTGGTTGAGAATGAGGCGCGCGCGGCATCAACAAGATTTTGCGTACAGGATTCCCGATCTACCGGTGAAAGGGCGAGCATCCATGGGAAAGCCTTGGTCATTCGTTCGGCGAGCGAGCCGCTGCCGTCAAGAGTGACTGTGATGAGTTGTGCGGCGAAATTCAGCAGCTGCGAGCGGCCCTCGGCTTCGCGCTGTGACATGAGCACCAGCGACTCACCGTCGCGCCGGGTCACCGTCACTGGGTGGTCTTCAGCCTCGGCGAAGACCTCGGCGGAGTGCTTGCTCAGATCGGAGGAGCGCCTTGTGGCTGAAGGGAGACTTGCTGCGAAACTCATAAAAAGAGTATATTCGGAATGTGTTCGGAAGTCTACGGAATTGATTTTCCGTAGTGGCGACTGGATTTCTGGCGCGCGACGCGAAGGACAGGCCCAGACAAGTACCGCTAGGCAACGGCCTGTGCCTGACCGTTCTTACCACCCTTTTTCTGTCCGTCATGTTCAGTGGGGATATGGAGATACACCCTTGCGCAGACGATGACCTCGCCATACGTTACTCAAGCTGGAAAGCCACGGGACCAAGGCCTGATGTAACTCAACGCCAGAGCGCGAAAGATTCCCAGTTCCGCTGCGCACCGATTGATTCGATAGACAGGGCATGAGATTCAGGGAAGTCTCGTAGCAACGCGACCAATCCATCGACCAATCCGAGCCCTGGTCGATGGATGGCAGCAAGTGCGCAATGACCTCTAAGGCATTCTAGGTGCCGAAAATGCCCTTCGAAGAATTTTCGTCTCGCAAGTGGTCGAGCGCGGGGACTAACCCGGTCTTGGGTCGGCCCGTTGCGTTCTGTAGCTTCCGGTTGAAGAGTCTCGCGTGGTGCACCGCGACGTTCCGCACGTAATTCAGGCTTGAGACCCAGCTGATCATGAGTTTCTTCGCCGGAACGCCGAACGCCGAGGCTATCTCCTCCGCATCTTGCCTTCTGAAGTCCACGATAAACGACGGCGAGATGTCCGAGCTCTAGAATTTCGGTGAACGCCCAGACCGGCATTCGGTCCTCATGCTTTTCCCGAAAATGCTCGACGAACTGCTCGTCGAAGCTGGCCCTCCGATCATTGACTCGCTGGAGCCACTGTTCATGCCGGCTCGGTGCGCGGGCGTGTGCGTCGATTCCATGATTCGTGAAGGCGGCCGTGAAACAGCTCGAGTCTTTGTAGGCGAAGGGTGACCTCCGGCCGAGTACGTAGCCAATCTGCGTCCTCAGGGCGACCTCGATGCGCTCAACACCGTCCAGAACGAGCATCCGTAGTTGCCGGTCGAAATCGATGACCTGATCCGCGTGCCACAGACTTGTCCCGGGTCGGTAATCACTGAGAACCCGGATCCGAGTCTGCCCATGGGCATCGACGTGCTTCTCGGACTGGCGGAACGGGTATAAGTATCTGGTAAGCCGGTAGTACCCAACTCCTCGGAGGACTGCCGCAGCTCGGTTTCGATCCTCGATCTCCATACCGTGCCCAATGAGTCGATCGATCTGTTCGTCGACGGATAGCCACGGTTTCGCGTACACTGCCACGGGCCGCCCAACAAAGAAAATCAGCCCGCACCTTGCGGCAACGGGCTGATCATGATGACTTCAATTCTAACGCAAGGAGCTTGAGTTCCTGCCTCTTTTGGAAGCGAAAGCGCCGTTGTCAACGCGTACAACGATCAGTTCTTGCCAGTCGAAAGCCGGCAACCGCCGAGGGGTTTCGGCCTTCGCAAAGAATTCCGTGAAGATGCCGGTGCCGTGCTTGCAGCAGTTGCGAAGAATGGCAGACTAAGCCCATGACGCAAATTATTTTCGACGCGGCCGTCACCCTGAACGGCTTCTTGGCCGATGAGAACCACAGCCTGCAATGGCTCTTCGACGTCCCCGGTGCCGGCGAACCCGATCCGGGGCTGCTGCCGCAAAACGTGGGCGTGCACGTGGAGGGTGCCAACACCTACCTGTGGGTGCTGGAACACGAAAACCTGATGGCGGAGCCGGCTAGGTGGCAAGAGCTCTACGGAGCTAAACCAACCTACGTCTTCACCCACCGGCAGTTGCCGATTCCCGACGGGGCGAATGTGAAACTGCTTAGCGGCTCGGTCGCCGAGCACCTGCCGGAGCTTCGGCGCGCGGCGGGCGAGGCGGATATCTGGGTGCTCGGCGGCGGGGAACTGCTGGGCCAGTTCCTCGATATCAATGCGCTGGATCGGCTCGCGCTGACAATCGCTCCGGCCACGCTGGCCGGGGGAGCAGCCCTGCTGCCACGCACCATCGGCAGCGAGAAGCTGGAACTGACCGAAGCGCGCCAAGCTGGCCCCTTCGCCCGGCTCGTCTACCGGGTCAAACCCTGAATCGGGGAAAACAAGAGTTAAACGGCAATGGCGGGAACCGGTGGAAAACCGGTGTCCCGCCACAGTCCTTTGCTGGAAGCTACTTCCAGGAGCGCAGAATCATATGCCTTCCGCGGCCGAGCAGACGCAGCCCATTGGAGCTGAAGAAATCGGCGCTACCCGGGGTGCAGGCGGCCAGCAGCTCTTGGGTTGCTTCCTCATCGGGCGGATCAAGCGGGTTGATCAGCGCACGGGAAAGCCCATGCAAGAGCGCGGTCCCCACGCCCTGGCGCCGATAGCCGGTGCCCACGGCCAGAGAATGCACCATCAGCTGCCCGCCCAGACCCTGCTGCACGAATCCGCGTCCGACGATGTCGCCCTCTTCGGTGCGCGCCACCGCGTGCTCCACGCGCCGCAGCGCCGGGTGCCCGCTGGAAAGCTGAGAGGAAGGGTCACGCCACAGATTCGTCACCTTCAGTTCGGCGGCATCCGCGCCGGTAGCCTCGGGAACGTTATTGCCCAAGCGGATTTTCCCCTCCCAGCGATTCATCGGGATCGCCAGTCGTCCGGCATGCCAAGCGATCTGCGCGCTGTCGGTGAAGCCGGCTTCCTTCAGCCCCGAGGCATCGGACCCGGAGTTCACCCAGGCCTCCACCCGGTGTGCACCCAGCCGCATCCCCTCGGCCAGCGCCGGACGCAGCCCCGCTGGATCGGCATGTTCGGGGAACAGCAGCACCAGGCGCTTGCGCACCGGCTGCCAGGCCCAAGAACATCCGTGGGTGGTAAAGATCTTGCCGCCGGTGGCTACCGCGAGGGCCTGCTGCCAATGGCTGAGAGCTTCCTGCGCGGAGGCAATTGTCGTCATTATTCTGCGTTCACCAATCCTCGACGGCGCAGCAACGGTTCTACCCGTGCGCTGCGACCGCGGAACATTTCGTAAGACTCTAGTGGATCGCGCGTATTTCCACGCGCGAGCAATTCCTCACGGAACCGCATTCCATTTTCGCGCATTAAGCCCCCATTTTCCTCGAACCACTGCACAGTGTCGGCATCCAGTACCTCGGACCAGATGTAGGAGTAGTACCCGGCCGAGTAGCCATTGGCGAAAATATGCTGGAAATACGCGGTTCGATAGCGCGGCGGGATCAATTCGGGGGTGAACCCGAAGTTGGTTAATGTCTCACGCTCGAATTGCTCCGGATCAGCGATGCGCGTGCCGGGGGCAATCGTATGCCAGGCCCAGTCCAGCACGCTGGCCGCCAGATATTCGGTGGTCGCGAATCCCTGGCCCCACAGTTCTGCCGCGCGGATCTTCTTTATGGTCTGCTCCGCCAGCGCCTCGCCGCTTTGGTAGTGCTTGGCATAATCGCCGACCACCTCGGGGTGCAGTACCCACATCTCGTTGACCTGCGAAGGGAATTCGACGAAGTCCCGGGGCACCGAAGTCCCCGAAAGCGTCGCATACTTCCCGTTGGACAGCAGCCCGTGCAGGGCGTGCCCGAACTCGTGGAAAAGCGTATTGGTCTCATCCAAGGTCAGCAGGATCGGCTGGCCTTCGCCGGGCGCGGCGATGTTCAGCGTATTGGTCACGATGGGACGCTCGCCCAAATCCGAAGCTGCATCGCGCAGGGAAGTCATCCACGCGCCGCCCTTCTTCGTCCCACGCGCCAAGAAGTCTCCGCTGTACAGGCCCAATGCAGACCCATCGGCGTCGCTTACCTCCCAGACCCGCACCTGTGGATGATAGGTCGGCAAATCGAAGCGTTCGGCAAAGCTCAGCCCATAGAGTTTTCCGGCGGTGGCGAAAACGCCCTGGTGCAACACCGAATCCAGTTCGAAGTAGGGACGCAGGGCCGCTGAATCCACCGCATAGCGCTCGCGCAGCACCTGATTGGAATAGTAGGACCAGTCCCAGGCGTTCAGCTGGCCGCCGGCCAATTCGCGCAGCGTTTCCGCTTCGGCATCCGCGTTCCGCACTGCGGCCAGGGTCAGCTCCTTCAGGCGCGTGGCCACTGCCTGCGTGGATGGCGCGGTCGCGTCGGCCAGCACCGTTTCGGCATGGTTGGCAAAACCGAGCAATGCCGCCCGATCAGCCCGCACCGCGGCCATCTCCGCGGCCAGCGGCAGCGTTGAGTTCTCGCCCAAACCGCGGCTGAGCGAGGCTTCGAATACCTTGCGGCGAGACTCGGACCGAGCCAAGGAGGCCAGTACCGGTTGCCCGGTGGGGGAGACCAGCGGCAAGAGGAAACCGGTCTCGTGCCCGGCAGCTGCGGCCGCGGCGCGGGCGGAGTCCAGACGGGCCGGTTCCAGGCCTTCAAGCTCCTGGGCCTCGGCAAAGTAGACCGCGTGGGCGTTCTGGTTTTCCAGCGCCTTGCTGGAGAACTCGGTGGACAGCTGGGAAAGCCGCGCGTTCAGAGTCTTGAGCTCCTCCTTGGCTTGCGCGTCCAGTCGGGCGCCCGCAAGCTCGAAGGATTTGAGCGTTTCGCCGGCCAGCCGGGCATCTTCGCCCTGCAGCGTTCCAAGGTCTACACCGCTAAGCCGCGCATAGAGATCCGGGTTCAGCTGGATTTCGTCGCTCTGCGCGCTCATGATGCCGCTGAGTTCGGACTGGATCGCGCGCAGTTCTTCGGTGCCGTGCGCCGAAAGCACGCTGAAATAGGCCATCAGCGTGCGGCGCAGCAGCTGCCCGCTGCGTTCCAGCGCGAGGAAGGTGTTCTCGAAGTCCGCCGGGGCGGAGTCGGCCACGATGGCGGCTATCTGCCCGAGGTGCTCCTCGGCACCAGCGCGGACGGCCTGCAGGTAGTCTTCGGCGGTGATATTCGCGAAATCTGGCCACTGGTAGGGCAGTACGCTGGGTTTCAGAAGCGGGTTGGGCATAGTGCCAGATAACCACAGGACACGTGATTTAGCTTGCATTAACACGATCGGCCAGCCGATAGGGTGGAACCCATGAAGTCACGCGCGCTGCCCGCGATCCTCGCATTGTTCCTGCTCGCAGGCTGTTCCGCGGCCGAAGAGGACGCGCCCTCCCTGACCAGTTCGGCTCCGGCGGCCACAAACCCCGCCGCACCCAGCGCCAGTGCCAGCAAAGCTCCCGAGCCGCAGGAATTCTCGCTGATGGCCACCGGCGATGTTCTGCTGCATCCGCAACTGCTCGATGAAGCTAAAACGCCGGATGGATATGACTTCCTGCCGCTGCTCGCAGGGCTGAAACCCTATGTGCAGGACGCGGACGCGGCGCTGTGCAACCTGGAGACGCCGATCGGCACCGCGCCCTACTCCGGCTACCCGATGTTCAGCGTTCCAGCGCAGATCGTCGCGGACCTGGCCAAGATCGGCTACGACGGCTGCACCACCGCCACCAACCACACCGTGGATAAGGGCACCGCCGGGGTCAACCGCACCCTGGACAGCTTGGAAAAGCAGGACCTGTTCGCCACCGGCTCCTACCGCACCGCCAAGGAGGCAGCTGCGCCTCCGATCATGACGGTGGACGGAGTGAAGCTCGGGGTCATCGCCAGCACCTATTCGCTGAACGGGATGCGCGCGGACACCGACTGGCAGGTGGATACCGGGGTAAGCGCACCCAAACTCATCCAGCGCGCCAAACAAGCAAGCAAAGACGGAGCCGAGCTCGTCGTCGCCGCAATCCACGAGGGCGCCGAATACAGCAGCAAACCCACCGAGGCGCAACGCAAGCTCGGACGCACCCTGGCCGAATCCGGAGCCATTGACTTCATCTACATGCACCACACCCACTCGGTGCTGCCCATCGAGAAGCATGCCGGAACCTGGATCGTCTACGGCCTGGGCAACTCGGTCGCCAAGCACGCCACCCCCACGATCCTGAACCGCGAGGGGATCAGCATCAAAGCCACCTTCACCCGCAATCCGAAGGATGAGTGGGGGCTCAGCGAGCTGGCCTGGGTTCCGCATCAGCTCAGCAATTCTCCGGTGCGCTGGTGCCAGGTGGCCACCGTAAGCGACTGCCTGCCTGCCGCCGATGCGAAGGCTTCGCTTGCGCGCACCACGCAAACCGTGAACGCCTTTGATGCATTCGACGACGGGCTGGTGCCCTGGGAAGTTAATTAGCCAGGTGCCCCCGCGTAGCGGCCACGCTGATCATCGAGTAGGCACATAACATGTGCCTTCCGCACCGGACCGACATGAATTTCACGGATAGTACCGCCCAGGGCAACGCTCGATTGTTCAATGGGGCTCCAAACACTTCTCGGATCTGTGGCTCAACCTTTCCAAAAATCTACCCGAAACCACGGGAATGACAAGGAATTCCAGTTCGGCTAGCGGTCTGAGCTCGTCATCGTCGGCGTCGTGCTTGAAGAACATACTTTTCAAGGTTTCTCTATGGCTTCACCGCATGCAGCGCCAGCCGTGCGTAGGAGGGCACGAAGATTACTTAAGTGGCGCTCTGTCGAGATTGGGTACGTCATTGATGGCGTGGCCAATTTCCCGGACATAGCGAGGAATCAGCACCGTTTCGAGACCTGCAACGGTCTCAAAGGTCGCTCGGCGATGGAACCACACATGGTCATCGCATCAGTTGTCGAAGGCGGGCTTTTGGTACTTTGTAAGATTTTGTCAGCCTCTACTTTTAGGAGTGAATTATGACCGAAGACCGCATTGCGAAATTGGAAGAAGAGATCTCGGAGTTGCGAGATCTGCTCACTAGTCTCACACTCAGCGTGCAATACCGAGAAGATAGGGCGTTCGAGGCCGCAGTTGCATACAACCACGTCGTGGGGCAAGCGCGAGCTGCTTTGACGCTTGTATTGGGTTCCATCCAGAGCCGTGCGCTAGGAGAAAAGCCGCAGCAGGTCAGTCATCTATCGATATTGGAGGCGTTCCCGGTTGTCGCCGAAGCCCAGGAACCGAAGGGCGTCGACTTGGCGGAAGCGATCCGGCTGGTTGCTCAGATCGTCGGAAACCAGGAGCAGGCCTTCAATGTGATCAAGGCGCATCAGGCCAGCGGCTTCGGAGTCGAGGCGTACACGAGCCTCGGCATGGGAGTGCGCTAATCGAAGTCGATGCGCCACCCTGCTATGCAAGTGGCGCATGAGCCGCGATTCACGGTCGGAGATCAACTTTCAATGAAGTTCAGCGCTGTTTGACGCTGGACTAGTGCCCGAAGCTGTCCGAGTCCATCTTCGGACCGTCCCCTGAATCCAGCGCATCAATCGCGCGCATTTGCGCATCCGTCAGCTCGAAGTCGAAGATCTCCAGGTTCTCCGCCTGCCGCCGCGGATCCGCCGACTTGGGTGCGGCGCCGCGGCCTGACTGCACATGCCAGCGCAAGGTGATCTGCGCCGGAGTTTTAGCGTATTGCGCCGCCGGAGCGGTGATCGGCCCGGCCTGCAGGAAATCACCCATGCGGCCTAGCGGGGTATAGGCAACCGTGCGCACCTCGTGCGCGTCATTTGCCGCCATCGTCTCGGCGTTCAGATGCGCGGGGTCGATCATGATCTGGTTCACCGCAGGCAGCAACCCGGCGTCTAGCACCGCCTGCAGATGCGCCGGCTTGAAGTTCGAGACGCCGGCCGCGCGGATCTTTCCCTGTTCGCGCAATTCAACGAGTCCGGCCAGCGCGTCGATGTACGTGCCCTGATCCGGGTTCGGCCAGTGGATCAGAAACAGGTCGAGGTAATCCACGCCAAGGCGCTGCGCCGAGTTTTCAAACGCCTGGTGCACCCCGGAGAGCGAATGCCAGCGCTTATTGAATTTACTGGTCAAAAACACCTGATCGCGCGGCAGCCCGCTGGCGCGCAGCCCGGCACCCACCGCTTCCTCATTCTCATAGTTTTCGGCGGTGTCTATATGCCGGTAGCCCAGACGCAGTGCACTGGTGACCGCATCTTGCGCCTCCTGCTCGCGCATCGGCCAGGTGCCCAAGGCCAGTGCGGGCATGTTTACGTCCCCTGGCAGTTCTAAGGTTTCGTACTGGGCATCCATCGGGCAGCTCCTAGGCGAATCGGGTTAAGTCGAAGGCCGACAGAGCTCCCGCCAAACCTCAATTGCAAGCTATCAATATTGTTCGCCCGCACCAAGGCGTCCGCGACACACCGGGAAACATGCGCCGCGTCAGCTGCCATTAAGGACTACCGTTGATCCGGCGCTAAATTTCCGACGCCAGCTCAGCCCAGCAATATTCGAAGGTAAATTCATGACGGTTATCGGCGTGCTCGCGCTCCAAGGCGACTTCCGCGAACACCTCAATGCCCTTTCCGGGCTCGGGGTCAAGACCCGCGCGGTGCGGACCGTCGAGGAGTTGTCCGCGGTCGATGCGCTGATCATCCCGGGCGGGGAGTCCTCGGTGATCGATCGGCTCACGCGCAGCTATGGGCTGGCAGAACCCATCAAGGAGCGCCTCGCCGCCGGAATGCCCGCCTACGGCTCCTGCGCCGGCATGATCATGCTCGCGGACCGGTTGGAGAACCCGGCTGTTTCCAGCGCCGGGCTGAAGCAGCAGACCCTGGGCGGCATCGATATGCTGGTGCGCCGCAACGCCTTTGGCAGACAGGTCGACTCCTTCGAATACCCCCTTGAATTCGCCGGGCATAGCCTCGACGCGGTGTTTATCCGTGCACCGGAGGCCCTGGAAGTCGGGCCCGACGTGCAGGTGCTCAGCACGGTTCCGGCCCCTGAAAGCCGCGCACAAGGTAGAATCGTTGCAGTACGTCAGGGAAATTTGTTGGCCACCAGCTTCCACCCGGAAGTTACCGGTAGCCGCGCTATCCACGAATTTTTCATTAATATCACGCAAGGAGACGCTTAAAGCATGTCAGGCCACTCCAAATGGGCAACCACTAAGCATAAGAAGGCCGCGATCGACGCCAAGCGCGCCAAGGCCTTCGCTAAGTACATCAAGGGCATCGAAGTTGCCGCTCGTGTCGGCGGCGCCGATATGGCCGGCAACCCGGCCCTGGAACTTGCGGTCAGCAAGGCGAAGAAGAATTCGGTCCCGATCAACAACATCGACCGTGCAGTCAAGCGCGGCGCGGGGCTGACCGGCGAAGTCGTTGACTACACCGAGATCATCTACGAGGCACGCGGCCCGCAGGGTTCTGCGCTGCTGATCGAGTGCCTGACCGATAACAAAAACCGTGCGGCCTCCGAGGTTCGCGTGGGCATCACCCGCAATGGCGGCTCAGTCGCGGACCCCGGGTCGGTTTCCTACCTGTTCGCCCGCCAGGGCGTCGTCCGCCTGCCGAAGGGCGAGCTGACCGAGGATGACCTGCTCATGGTGGTGCTCGATGCCGGCGCCGACGAGATCCTGGACGAAGAGGAGAACTTCGCGATCGTCTGCGATCCCTCGGATCTGCGTGCAGTGGCCGCGGCCCTGGACGAAGCCGAGATCGCCTACGAAACCGACGAGATGGAATTCATCCCGTCGATGAAGGTGGATCTGGACGTCGAGGGTGCGCGCAAGTTCCTGCACCTGTTCGAGGCCCTGGAAGAACTCGACGACGTGCAGAGCGTCTACACCAACGCCGATCTCTCCGACGAGGTCCGCGCGGCCCTCGACGAAGAGAACTAAACACCGGTTTGGCCTTACGCATCGTAGGCGTCGACCCCGGCCTGACCCGTTGCGGGTTGGCCGCGGTCGACGTCGCAGCCAACCGGCAGGTTGAACTGGTTGGCTTCACCGTGGCCGGCACCCCGACGGGCACTCCGCTGGACGCCCGGCTGCTCACCATCGCCGACGCGATCGACGCTTGGCTTGAGAAACACCAGCCCGACGTGCTCGCCTTGGAACGCGTCTTCGCTTCGGCGAACGTGTCTACGGTGATCGGCACCGCCCAGGTGACCGGCATCGTGATTCTCGCCGCGGCCCGCCGCGGCATTCCCGTGGCCCTGCACACCCCGACCGAGGTCAAGGCAGCGGTCACCGGCAGCGGCCAGGCCACCAAGGCTGCCATCGGCAAGATGGTCGCAAAGATCTGCCGGCTCGACGAGCCGCCCAAGCCCGCCGATGCGGCCGACGCGGTGGCTCTGGCCATTGCCCACGGGTGGCGTGGTGCGGCGGTCGGGTCCAATGCCTCGGCCTCAGCCTCGGCCGGCCGGATTGGAGCAAACCAGCTCACCGCCGCGCAGCAGGCGTGGATCGCCGCCGAAGCCTCCTCGAAGCGCCGGGCAACGCGCCGCTAATCGCCATTCGTAGGTATCTTCGATAAGCTGGAATCGTTCGAACATATTTTTGAGGAGTGGCATGATCAGCTCATTGACCGGCACGGTCCAGGCGGCAACCCTGAATACCGCGGTTATCAACGTCAACGGTTTTGGCATGCTTGTGCACGCCACCCCCGGCACGCTGTCCACCCTGCACCTCGGGCGCGAGGCCACGGTGCACACCTCAATGGTGGTGCGCGAGGATTCGATGACGCTCTTCGGTTTTGCCACGCCCGATGAACGCGAGGTCTTCGAGGTGCTCATCGGCATCTCGGGCATCGGACCGCGCACCGGATTGGCGATCCTGGCGGTGCATACCCCCGAAGAAGTCCGCGTCGCGGCGAACTCCAAGGACACCGCCGCTTTCACCAAGGTCTCCGGGATCGGACCCAAGGGCGCCAGCCGCATCGTGCTGGAACTGAACGGCAAACTCGTTCCCACCGGCGTGGATACCGCAACGGGCCGCCCGGGCACCGCCTCGGTCTGGGAGCCACAGGTGATCGAGGCGCTCACCGGGTTGGGCTGGACCGAAAAGGACGCCCAGTCCACGCTGACGGCGCTGGGCAAAGCGAATCCAGAGGTTGTCGAAACCGGCAACGTCTCCGAAATACTTCGTGCGGCACTGCGCAGCATGTCCACCGGCGCTCGCGCCCGATAGGATGACCCCGTGAATGATTCCACGCAGCTGACAAACGCCGGAAGCGAACCGGAAGAACGGGTGATCGAGGCAGCTCTGCGCCCCCGGAACCTTGATGACTTCGTCGGCCAGGGGCGGGTGCGCCAGCAGCTTTCGCTGGTGTTGGAAGCGGCAAAAATCCGCGAGCGGACCGCCGACCACGTGCTGCTCTCCGGACCTCCGGGGCTGGGCAAGACCACGCTGTCGATGATCATCGCCGCCGAAATGAACGCACCACTGCGCATTTCCTCCGGCCCTGCCATTCAGCATGCCGGAGACCTCGCCGCAATCCTCTCCTCGCTCACCGAGGGGGAGGTGCTCTTCCTGGACGAAATTCACCGCATGTCCCGTCCGGCCGAAGAAATGCTCTACATGGCGATGGAGGATTTCCGTGTGGACATCATTGTCGGCAAGGGCGCCGGAGCCACCGCTATTCCGCTGGAACTTCCACCTTTCACCCTCGTGGGTGCGACCACGCGCGCCGGGCTGCTGCCCGGACCGCTGCGTGACCGTTTCGGCTTCACCGGGCATCTGGAATTTTATGCGGTCGAAGAATTAGAGCTGGTGCTGCGCCGCTCGGCGATGATGCTCGATCTGCGCGTGACTTCCTCCGCGTTCAGCGAGATCGCCAGCCGTTCGCGTGGCACCCCGCGTATTGCCAACCGTCTGCTGCGCCGCGTGCGCGACTGGGCGCTGGTCAATAAGCTCGAGCAGATCGACGCTAGTGCTGCCGGGGCGGCCCTGGAAATGTATGAGGTCGACCCGAAGGGGCTCGACCGGCTGGACCGTTCGGTGCTCGAAGCGCTGTGCAAGAAGTTCGGCGGGGGCCCAGTGGGGCTGTCCACCTTGGCGATCGCCGTCGGAGAAGAAAGCGAGACGGTGGAAACCGTCGCCGAGCCTTTTCTGGTCCGCGAAGGATTGATGGGGCGCACCCCGCGCGGGCGCATCGCGATGCCTTCCGCATGGGAGCATCTGGGACTTGTGATGCCCAAGGACGCGATTTTTGCCGGAGCTCAAAACTATGAAACGGATGTGGATTAGGTGAATAACTCTACTCTGCCCGCGTAAATGGCTAGGCGATTTGCTTTCAGCCATTAGACTGGAGACGCCCGACACATGCCCCGATTTTGGCATGCCCGGGCGTCTTAATTCTTTTAACGAATCGTTAGCAGGTATTACACGTGAATTCCCTCGTCCTTGCCCAGGCAGCCGGTGGCGGCTTCAACCCATCCATAATCCTGATGGTGGCCCTGTTCGCAGTGCTGATCATCATGATGATCCGCGGCCGCAAGAAGGTCTCCAAGCAGCAGGAAGCACTGAAGACCAAGTCGGTTCCGGGCGCCAAGGTGATGACCAACTCGGGGATCTTCGGCACCATCATCAGCATCGATGAGCAGGATCGCGTTCTTGTTGAGGTCGCCAACGGCGTCGTGCTCACCTTGCACCGTCAGGCCATCTCGACTTTCTTGGACGCCGATGCCCCTGCCGCCGCCCCGGTTGAAGACGCCGCGCAGACTCCTGCCGTCGCCGAATCCCCAGAGGAAAGCCTGCGTCGTTTGAACGGCGAAGGCAAGGACGACCGCAACGCCTAAGGCAGGCACCATCGCGGTGGTTGACTATCACGCCACCAGTTCAAGAAAGCACAATAGATGTCATCAATTGGACCTGTAAAACAGGCACGCAAGGCGTTGCTGTGGTTGCTGGTCGTCTTCATCATCGCAACCGGAGTTCTGGTTGCTGGTGTATCGACGGGCCAGACCAGTGCCGCCCCAAAGCTTGCGCTAGACCTTGAAGGCGGCACCCAGATGATTCTGGCCCCGCGGGTCAAGGGTGACGAAAACATCGGCCAGGAGCAGCTGGACCAGGCGGTGGAGATCATCCGCCAGCGTGTAGCCGGCTCGGGCGTTTCCGAAACGGAAATCACCACCCAGTCCGGGCGCAACGTCGTCGTTTCGATGCCCGGTACCCCGGATGCCGAAACCCGCGAGCTGATTCAGGCTTCGGCCAATATGGAGTTCCGTCCGGTGCTGATCACCGGTGCCTTCGAGGCGACGCCCAAGGAACAGCTCACCCCCGATGCGGATGTGCCAGAACCAAATGGCGAACCGGAGAACCCTTCGGATACCAACTGGATCACCAAAGAGCTCTACAAGGAGTTTGAAGCCTACGACTGCCCTACGGTGCTGGCGGAGCGTGAAACCACCGAGCAGGATCCTACCAAGCCAACGATTTCCTGCGACCCGCGCCAGGGCGTGAAGTATATTCTCGGCCCGCAGGAAATCCCGGGCGACCAGATTTCTGACGCCTACGCCAACCTGGCTCGTGGCGTGCAGGGTGCGGTCACCGGCGAATGGGTCGTAGTGATCGAGTTCAATAGCCAGGGTGCCGATACCTTCGCGGGAACCACCCAGCGTCTGATCGCCTTGCAAGGTTCGCAGAACCAGTTCGCAATCGTGCTCGATGGAACGGTCATCTCGGCCCCGACCACCAACGCGGTGATCTCCGATGGCCGCCCGCAGATCTCTGGCGGTTTCACCGAAGAGTCCGCCCAAGCGCTGGCTCAGCAGCTGAAATACGGCGCACTGCCGATCAGCTTCGAGATCCAGTCCGAGCAGCAGGTTTCCGCCACCCTCGGTGGCGACCAGCTCAAGGCCGGCCTCATCGCCGGTGTCATCGGCCTGGTCCTGGTGTTCATCTACTCCCTCTTCCAATACCGCGCACTGGGCCTGGTGACGATCATGTCGCTGCTGGTTTCCGGCGTGCTCACCTACCTGGCGATCGTGTTGCTTGGCTGGGCGATGAACTATCGCCTGTCCCTGGCGGGTGTGGCGGGTCTGATCGTCGCGATCGGCTTGATCGCCGACTCCTTCATCGTGTACTTCGAACGTGTGCGTGATGAGTTGCGCGATGGCCGCTCGCTGGCAAGCGCCGTGGACGTGGGCTGGTCCCGCGCTAAGCGGACCATCCTGGCTTCCAAAGCGGTCAACGTGCTTGCAGCCGTCGTGCTCTACGTGGTGGCGGTGGGCAACGTGCGAGGCTTCGCCTTCACCTTGGGCCTGACCGCAATCATCGACCTCATCGTTGTTTACGGTTTGACCCACCCGACGCTGATGCTGCTGGCGCGAACGAAGTTCTTTGCCGACGGACACCGCCTCTCCGGGCTGGATCCGTCCTTGCTCGGTGTGGTGCCGCTGTACCGCGGCGCTGGCAAGGTCCGCCGTTTCAACGAAAACGTGGAAGCGAACCGGGGCAAGAAGAACTCCAAGGCGAGCGGTGAGGCTGCCAAGCGCATGACCATCGCCGAACGCCGCCGTGCCGAAGCAAACCGGGAGGAGAATAATGAATAAGCTCGCAGAGTGGGGCAATGAGCTCTACACCGGGAAGCGTTCCTACCCGTTCACGCAGAAGCACCGCATGTGGTTCCTGATCGCCGCGATCCTGGTGATCGCTTCGATTCTGGTTCCGGTGGTCAAGGGCGGCTTCAACCTTGGCATCGATTTCCGCGGTGGCTCGGAATTCATGGTTTCCGGAGTGGAGAATACCGACATCGGCCTTGGCGAAGAAGTGGTGAAGAGCGCCGCTTCCGGCGCCGAAGCTACCGTCACGAATATCGCGCCGGGCACCATGCGCGTGCAGACCGAACTGCTCAGCGATGACCAGACCATCGCGGTGGCCGGCGAGCTGGCTGCATCCTACGGGGTGGAATCCAGCGAGGTGACCAGTAACTTCATCGGTCCGACCTGGGGACAGGACGTCTCACGCCAGGCAATGCTTGGCCTGCTGGTGTTCGTGGTGCTCGTCGGATTGCTGATGGCCGCGTACTTCCGCACCTGGAAGATGTCGGTAGCGGCAATCGTCGGCCTGTTCGTGGTTATCATCATCACCGCCGGAATCTATTCGATATCCGGTTTTGAGATTACCCCCAGCGCGATCATCGGCTTCCTGACGATTCTGAGCTATTCGCTTTACGACACGGTGGTGGTGTTCGACAAGGTCCGCGAAAATACCAAGGACTTTGCACAGCAGCAGAAGCGCACCTTCCAGCAGCTGGTGAACCTCGCGGTGAACCAGACGCTGGTGCGCTCGATCAACACCTCGGTGGTGGCGGTGCTGCCGGTCGCGGCGATTCTGTTCATCGGCTCCTACCTGTTGGGCGCCGGTACGCTGAAGGACCTGTCGCTGGCATTGTTCGTCGGTATCATCATCTCGGCGCTATCCACGCTGTTCGTCCAGGCGCCGATGTATAACTGGCTGCGCCATCGCGACGAGGATGTGCGCAAGCACAACAAGAAGATGGAAACGCTCGACGCCTAAGCAGCAAATCGCTTTCCCACACAATCCGTGCGGATAAGCTGAACGGGAAGTGCCTCGGATCCTTCGATCCGGGGCACTTTTTGGTCTCGGAAAAGTTTGCGTAATTAGTTGTCACCGCGCGAACGTGCTATAACGAATGAACTAAAACATTGCATGGAGCCGGCATCACAAGCTTGGCACCTAGCACCGTTATGACCGGTGACGGTGGGAAGGAGCGAGGCATGGCAAACACGCCGAACCTGAACAATTCGAAGCGGCGCTCGATCTCACGCCTAGTACGTTTTGCGGGCCGAGGTAGCACACCGAGCACCTCGCCGACATTAGAGCCGCTGCTGCGCACGGTGAAGTCCAAACATCCCAAGGCGGATCTGGACCTGCTGATCCACGCCTACGAGGTGGCCGAGAAGCACCATGAGGGACAAAAGCGCAAAAGCGGTGACCCCTACATCACCCACCCGGTGGCGGTAGCGACGATCCTTGCGGAAATGGGAATGACCGGGTCGATCCTCGCCGCCGCGCTGCTGCACGACACCGTGGAGGACACCGACTATTCGCTGGAGTCGGTCACCAAGGAGTTCTCCGAAGAAATCGCGATGCTCGTGGACGGCGTCACCAAGCTCGACAAGGTCACCTATGGGGACGCGGCTCCGGCCGAGACCGTCCGCAAAATGGTGGTCGCGATGTCCCGCGACATCCGCGTGCTGCTGATCAAACTCGCAGACCGCCTGCACAACGCGCGCACCTGGCGCTACGTGTCCCCGGAGTCCAGCTCCCGCAAGGCGAAGGAAACCCTGGAGATCTTCGCGCCGCTAGCGCATCGCCTGGGCATGAACGCGGTCAAATGGGAACTGGAAGACCTCTCTTTCGCCGCCTTGCATCCCAAGGTGTATCAAGAGATCGTGCGCATGGTGGGGGACCGCACCCCGGAGCGTGAAAAGTACTTAGCCAGCCTCCGCGAACGGCTGAACGGCAAACTTGGCGAGCTGAACGTGCACGCCTCGGTGACCGGGCGCCCGAAGCACTACTACTCGATCTACCAGAAAATGATCGTTCGCGGCAAGGACTTCGACGACATCCACGACCTCATGGGCGTGCGCATCACCGTCGACTCGGTGAAGGACTGCTACGGCGCATTGGGCGTGGTGCACGCCGAATGGAATCCGCTGCCTGGACGGTTCAAGGACTACATCGCGCTGCCGAAGCTGAACCTCTACCAATCGCTGCACACCACGGTGATGGGCCCCGAAGGCAAGCCGGTCGAAATCCAGATCCGCACCCACGAAATGCACCTGCACGCCGAAAACGGGGTGGCCGCGCACTTCCAGTACAAGCACGGGGAGCGTGGGGACTCGATGCTCTCCGCGGAGAAGAACATGGAATGGCTGCGCTCCTTGATGGAGTGGCAGGAAGACACCACCGATTCCGAAGAATTCCTCGACGGCTTGCGCTACACCATCAACTCCGCCGAAGTCTACGTGTTCACCCCGAAGGGCGACATCATGTCGCTGCCGGTCGGGGCGACGCCGATCGACTTCGCCTACTCCATCCACACCGATGTAGGCCACCGCACCATCGGTTCACGGGTGAACGGCAAACTCGTTCCGCTGCATACGGAATTGAAGCAGGGCGATGTGGTGGAGGTCTTCACCTCCAAGGCCGAAGACGCAGGTCCATCCCAAGACTGGCAGAACTTCGTCAAGTCTCCGCGCGCCAAGGCGAAGATCCGCGCCTACTTCAGCAAGGAACGCCGCGAAGAGGCGATCGAAAAGGGCAAGGAGCTGCTCACCAAGGAGCTGCGCCGCAATCAGCTGCCGCTGCAGCGGCTGATGACCCACGAGCTGCTCACCACGGTATCCACGAACCTGCACCATGTGGACATTTCGGCGCTCTACCAGTCGGTGGGCGATGGGCATACCAGTGCGCAGAACGTCATCGAGCATCTGGTGGCGCTCACCGGCCCGCCTGCGGGCGAACAGGTCGATGAGGAAGTCACGGTCAACCCGAGCCTCGCCAAGCCCACCACAGGCAACGACGCGGGCGTCATCGTCCAGGGCGTGGGCGACGTGCTGGTCAAGCTGGCCCGCTGCTGCACCCCGGTGCCTCCGGATGAGATCGAAGGCTTCGTCACCCGAGGCGCCGGCGTCTCGGTGCACCGCACCGACTGCCTGAACCTGGCTCAGTTGGCCCAGCAGCCGGATCGGCTGGTCGCGGTCTCCTGGACGGATAAGCACCACGGGGTGTTCGTGGTCGAAATTCAAGTTGAGGCGCTGGACCGCAAGTCGCTGCTTTCAGATGTCACCCGGATCCTCTCCGAGAGCCACCTGAACATCCTCTCGGCCAGCGTGCAGACCAGCCGCGAACGCGTAGCGATCTCCCGCTTCTCCTTCGAGATGGGCGATCCGAAGTTCCTGAGCCACGTGCTCAATCAGGTCCGCCGCATCGACGGGGTATACGACGTGTACCGCACCACCGCCGGCAGCCGCCGGTAAGCCGCGTGCAACGAACGCCGCCACCGAGACGCGAAAGCGCAACCGGTGGCGGCGTTGGTTTTAGGCCGCTCGCGCCTGGTAGGACTGGACCAGCCGCAGCGCGCGTTCCACCGGGGGAGCTGAATCGAGCTGGGCGAGCCGTTCGCCGACGGCGGCCAGGTTCAGAAACGGATCATCGAGCCGCTGCATCTGGTTGAACACGCTCGTCGCAATGGGCAACGGGTCAAAGCAGGCCACGTCGCACACCGTGCGCAGCAATCCGGTGAGTTTCACCCGCTGCCGATTCACCACATCGGCCTCCTCGATCGCTAGCTGCACGAATTCGAAGCTCAGCCCGTTTCCGGGCCGATACGGCCGATGATAGGCAGCCGAAGAAATGCAGACAGTATTCACGTGGGGCAGCAAGCCATGGATCCACGCGGCGGTCTGCTGGCAAAGCACATCGCTCTTGCCCAGCTGGCGACCGGAGACGAACGCGGCGATACGCGCCCGCGCGCTCGAGTCATAACGGAACCTGGTCTCCACAAAGCACCCGCCAATGGATTCGCGCAGCAGCCCATGGGTTTCCATGGCGCCGAGCTCATTGCGGGTGAAGGGTTCGCCGACTATGAACAGGTCTTCGGGGATACGCAACGCGGCGACGCGCTGTCTCGTAACTTTCTCCATGAAGCTACTGAACCAGCAAGCGCCGCCGCGTAGGGGGTGTTCTATCGAATTGTGGATTCTACTCTAGGTCGGCAGAGGACTTCTCCAGGGTGTTCAACCACATCTGGCGGGCGTCCAAGGCTTCCTGCGCCTTGGCGATCCGCTTGGCATTGCCCTGCTTCTTCGCCGATTCAAGATCCGCTTCGAGGGCAGCGATGGTTTCCTGCAGCTGGGTGAGCATCGAATTCGAGCGGGCCTTGGTCTCCGGGTTCGACCGGCGCCACTGCTCGTCCTCGGCGCCCTTGACGCCTTCTTCGACCTGGCGCAGCGCCGATTCGACACGCTGCAGATCCGCACGCGGAACCTTGCCTGCCTCTTCCCAGCGGCCGCGGATCGCATCCAGCTTCTGCTTGGTGATGGTCAGATCCTTCACCGGCAGCAGGGCGCGGGCCTCTTCGAGCAGGGCCTCCTTCACGATGAGGTTCTGCGCGTATTCGGCGTCGACCTTAGCGTTTTCGGCGGCGCGAGCCTGGAAGAACACATCCTGCGCGGCCCGGAAGCGGCTCCACAGTGCGTCGTCGTCCTTGCGCGAGGCGCGGCGGGACTTCTTCCACTCGTCCATGAGCTTGCGGTACTCGGCGGCGGTGCCTGCCCAGTCGGTGGAGCTCGCCAGCGCTTCGGCGCGGGCGATCAGCTCTTCCTTGACGGTCTTGGCCTGCGAGTTGGTCGCGTCCAGCTGGGAGAAGTAGGCGCGGCGGTGCCGGTCGAAGGTGGTGCGGGCGGCGCGGAAACGCTTCCACAGGGCATCTTCGGTAGCGCGCGGCAAGCGCACGGAGGAACGCTGGGTTTCCTTCCACGTGTCGAACAGGTCGTTCATCGCGGAAGACGCGGTCTTCCACTGAATCTGCTCGGGACGCTTCTCGGCCAGGGCCTCGGCCTGCTCGACAAGTCCTTCGCGGACCTTGAGCTGCTCGGCGCGGGCCGCCTCATTTGCCTGGCGCTGCGCGGCGGCCAGGGTGCTCACCGCGGCGCGCAGGGACTCGATCCGCGCCTCGACGGCGCGGATATCGCCGACCAGGTGGCGTTCGGCCAAGGTAGCTGCGAGGGTATCGAGGGTTTTAGGCATGTCGCCGCTGGGCGCCTTGGCCGCTACACGCTGTTCGAGCAGCATCAGCTGCGAAACGACGTCATCGTACTTGCGCACGAAGTAAGCCAGGGCCTCTTCTTCGCTGGCGTCCGGGTACTGCCCGACCGGATGCTCGGTGCCGTCGATGATGACAAACACGTGCCCATCGTCGGTCACACGGGCAAATTTGGCCGCTTCTTCGAGGGGAGTGCTGTGGTCGACGGGCTGAGCCACTACCGGCTTTGCCACTGGCTTATGGGCCTGTGGCAAGGGGATGTTCGGGCTGTCGTCGGATTTCTGACTGGTGGTCACCGCTGAAACTCTTTCGCTAACTGATCACTTGCTAGAGGTTACTCTACCTGTGACCTCCGTTTCTTAGTAAGCCGACGTGCACAGTAATCCAATGTGTTGCGTCGTAGGATAGATGGGCAACCATTTTGTACTAAGGAGTTTCATGGCACGCAAGGCCTCATTATCAGGTTTCCCCGAATGGCTTCCAGCCGAGCGGGCGGTCGAACAGCATGTGCTGGACACCTTGCGTCGCACCTTCGAACTCCATGGGTTCGCAAATATCGAAACGCGCGCGGTGGAAACCCGCGGGCAGCTGCTGCGCAAGGGCGAAATCGACAAGGAAGTCTACGGGCTTTCCCGGTTGGCCGCAGAGGCCGATGACAAGAACGACCCCAACGCGCTGGCCCTGCACTTCGACCTGACCGTGCCCTTCGCCCGCTATGTGGTGGAGAACGCCGGCCACCTGGCCTTCCCCTTCCGCCGCTACCAGATGCAGAAGGTCTGGCGCGGCGAACGCCCGCAGGACGGCCGCTTCCGCGAATTCACCCAGGCGGATATCGACGTTGTCGGCGAGGGGACCTTGCCCTTCAGCTACGATGTGGAGCTCGCGCTGACCATCGCGGACGCGCTCTCCGCCCTGCCTATTGGCGATTTCCGGCTGCGCGTGAACAACCGCAAGCTGGCCGAGGGCTTCTACCGCGGGCTGGGTCTGGCCGATCCGGATGCGGTGCTACGCGCCATCGACAAGCTGGAGAAGATCGGGGAGGACGCGGTCGCGCAGCTGTTGGTCACCGAGGTCGGAGCCAGCGAAGAGCAGGCCCGCGCCGCGCTGGCATTGGCGGCGATCCGCACCCTGGACACCGGTTTCGTCGAGCAGGTGCGCGCCCTGGGCGTAGAGCACGAATTGCTGGACACCGGGCTCGATGAGCTCGCCCAGGTCATCGACGCCGCCTCCAAGCGTGCGCCGGGCAAGGTCATGGCTGACTTGTCCATCGCCCGCGGCCTGGATTACTACACCGGCACCGTCTACGAGACGGTGCTCGTCGGACATGAGTCCCTGGGCTCGATCTGCTCCGGCGGTCGCTACGAGTCGCTGGCTTCCAAGGGCAAGAAGAACTACCCGGGAGTGGGCCTGTCCATCGGCGTCACCCGGCTGATCTCGCGCATCCTCGCCGAAGAGCTGGTCAGCGCCGCGCGCAGCGTGCCTTCGGTGGTATATGTCACCTTGGCCAACGCGGATTCCTGGCACCAGGCGCAGGACGTGGCCGCGTCGCTGCGTGCCCGCGGGATCGCCTGCGAGGTGGCTTCCAGCGCCGAGAAGTTCGGCAAGCAGATCAAGTACGCTGACCGCCGCGGGATTCCGTTCGTCTGGTTCACCCAGGAAGACGGCACCCACGAGGTGAAGGACATCCGCTCCGGCGAGCAGGTCAACGCGGATGCCGCCACCTGGCAGCCGCCGGCCGAAGATCTGTACAACACCGTTAACTAGTTACGGTGCACTAAACTCGTCATCGAGAAGAACTGAAGAGATTTCAAGTCTCAACCGACCGAAAGGATCGTAGTGCTACGCACTCATCAGCTGGGCGAACTCCGCGCCGAGCACATTGGACAGCAGGTCACCCTCACCGGTTGGGTCGCTCGTCGACGCGACCACGGTGGTGTGGCGTTCCTCGATTTGCGCGATGCCTCGGGCTTCGCACAGATCGTGGTGCGCGACGAAGAGGACTTCCACCCGCTGCGCAATGAATTCGTGCTGCAGATCAAGGGCAAGGTTGAGCGTCGCCCGGAAGGCAACGAGAACCCGAACCTGCCAAGTGGTGAGATCGAAGTGATTGCCGATGAGGTAATCGTCTTGAACACCGCCGCGGCGCTGCCTTTCCAGATCGATGAGCACGTTGAGGTCGGCGAGGAAGCGCGTCTGCGCCACCGCTACCTGGATTTGCGTCGTCCAACTCCCACGCGCAACCTGCGTCTGCGCTCCGAGGTCAACCGGGCGGCGCGCAACCTGTTGCACGATGAGGGCTTCGTCGAGATCGAAACCCCGACGCTGACCCGCTCCACTCCGGAAGGCGCCCGCGACTTCGTCGTGCCCGCCCGCCTGAGCCCGGGTGCCTGGTACGCGCTGCCGCAGTCCCCGCAGCTGTTCAAGCAGCTATTGCAGGTCGGCGGCTTCGAGAAGTACTACCAGATCGCGCGCTGCTACCGCGATGAGGACTTTCGTGCGGACCGCCAGCCGGAATTCACCCAGCTGGATATCGAAGCTTCCTTCGTCGAGGAAGATGACATCATCGAGCTCGGCGAGAAGCTGGTCAAGGAAATCTGGTCGTTGATCGACGTTCAGGTCCCGACCCCGATCCGCCGCATGGCGTACGCGGAGGCAATGGCCAAGTACGGTTCGGACAAGCCGGATCTGCGCTTCGGCCTGGAACTGACCGAGATGACCGAGTACTTCGCCAACACTTCCTTCAAGGTGTTCCAGTCCGCTTACGTCGGCTCCGTGGTTATGCCCGGTGGCGCCGCGCAGCCGCGTCGCACTCTGGATGCTTGGCAGGAATTCGCCAAGCAGCGCGGCGCGAAGGGACTTGCCTACGTGCTGCTGAAGGAAGACGGCGAGCTGGCCGGTCCGGTAGCGAAGAACCTCTCCGATGAGGAGAAAGCCGGCTTGGCTCAGGCTACCGGCGCGAAGCCCGGTGACTGCATCTTCTTCTCCGCCGGCGACAAGGCCGAATCCCGGGCGCTGCTCGGTTCGGTACGCGTGGAGATCGGCCACCGCACCGGCCTGATCAAGGACGGCGACTGGGCCTTCGTATGGATCGTTGACGCTCCGATGTTCGAGCCAGCCTCCGCGGCGGTCGCTTCCGGCGACGTTGCGGTGGGCGCCGGTGCCTGGACCGCAGTGCACCACGCATTCACCAGCCCGAAGCCAGAGTTCATGGACACCTTCGATACGGACCCGGGTTCGGCGCTGTCCTACGCCTACGACATCGTCTGCAACGGCAACGAAATCGGCGGCGGCTCGATCCGTATCCACCAGCGCGACGTGCAGGAGCGTGTCTTCAAGCTGATGGGTGTCAGCGACGAGCAGGCGCAGACTCAGTTCGGCTTCCTGCTGGAAGGCTTCAAGTTCGGCGCCCCACCGCATGGCGGCATCGCGTTGGGTTGGGACCGCGTGCTGCAGCTGCTCACCGGTTCCGAGTCGATCCGCGACGTCATCGCCTTCCCGAAGACCGGTGGCGGATTCGATCCGCTGACCCAGGCTCCTGCGCCGATCACCGCGCAGCAGCGCAAGGAAGCCGGAATCGACTTCAAGGCCGAAAAGAAGAAGGCCGAGGCCCCTGTGGCCGAAGCGAAGTAACTAGATAACCGGAATCAGGCTAAAAGCCTGACATGGAAGATTATCAAAAGCCAAGTTGTTCCCATTGGGATACAGCTTGGCTTTTGGTTTTTCATTCGCATTCGAAATATCGCTGAGCGACAGATGACTTTAGTATTTTCTGGCTAGTGAATGAAACGGTCATATTAGGTCGGATATTCATCTTCACTTATGGAATTTGTTATGTTTACTAGTGAAAAGCATTTCACGCCTCTTTGGGCACAACTAGCTCAAGCTGACTTGAAAAGAAAAATGGTATTGATGATTACTGGTATTGAACTTTGCGGTCGCGGAATAGTTGAACCAACAAAACTTACTTTCTTTCCAGAGCGGAACCAGAGAATTTCTGTTGTATTCGGGCGAAATGGATCTGGCAAGACGACTATTGGGGAAGGTTTTGCCCAATATTCAGTTGAACGCCAGGAAATCGATGAATCTGACCACGAAATTGATTTCACGTCGACTCTCCTGGTTGGCGGACAGAACGAAAAAACAATTCCAGCGCAGGCTATAGCGCAAACACTTGTCTTCAACGAAAGTTTCATTGAAAGCAACGTAAGGATCCAGGACGACGGAATACGTGCGCTGGTGCTCTTTGGTAAGTCAGGGCAGGCTCAGGATGATCTCGATCAGGCTATCGACCGCCGAAACGGGATCGATAAGCAGTGTGAGGAAAGTGCCTCGGTATATGAGGCAGCACTTAATGTCGTATCGAGGTCAGAGGCAGCGCTCTCAGATCAATTACGTAAAGGGTGGGCCGAACGGGAACGGAGGATAAAGGGGAACCGTAATAATTCTCGAGTCAATAAGCAAGTTCTGGACAGATTTTCAAGTATGCCCTTGCCCGCCGAAACCATAGATGAGTTGCGAAATGCGTTTCAAATTGCGGAAGCTGAACTGCAAAGTAGCCGAAGTGGAGACCTGATTGTCGAAAATGTACCGACATTCGATCTGGACGGATTACAAGCAATATTTAACGACCAAATATTTGCTGCTTTCCTTGATGCGCCGACCGGTGAGGGCTTATCGAAACAAGTGGCTTTCGCCCTCGAGCATCATGGAGCTCTCGTAAGCGAAGCTAAAAAGATTTTTGAGAATGAGCACCCAACGCATTGTCCCTTGTGCCAGCAAGCAGTAAGTGAGGATCACAGAAAGCTCCTATTGGACGCTATTGCGGCAGCCGTCGACGAACCGGCAAAGTTATTTCTTGCAAAGCTGGACAAGCGTCTTGTTCGAAAGTTAGAAATCGAATTAAGTAGAAGTCTGTATCTTTTGGATGAACTCCTCGGAGAAAAAATTCAGAGACTTGTTGCAGAGATCGATCAGGTCATTCGCGAGTGGAATATGTCCGTTCAGGCCAAAAAGAATCGCTTGTACTCCCCGATGGATGTCGATTTTTCTAAGATCCATACATTGCTTATGACGCTTCATAAGGATCTGTCGACACTTGGGTCTAAGAAGATCAAATGGAACGAAAATGTGAATAACGTTCGAAAGCTAGAGCGAAAAGCGCTTGTTACTAATGACCGCCTAACTAGAGCTGAAGTCAAAGTATCGCTCAGTTCTTACGAACATGCCACGGAAGAAGCGACAAGCAAGCTACGTTACGTAGATGGGTATAAGCGGGAATTAGAACGTTGCGATGTAGAAGTGGCTAAATTAACATCGGCTTTACGAAGCGAAGGAGTTGCCGCTGACGAAATTAACCGGAACATTGCTACGGTTTTTGCTGATTCAAGTAGATTGAAAATCGTTGTTGATGGCGACATATTAGCGTCAGGAAAATTCCGTATTAAAAGCAGAGGGCGGTACTTAAAGCCACACAGACTATCAGTAGGTGAGCGGAACATTCTCGCCTTATGCTATTACTTTACTCTCCTACGGCAATGTATTACTGAAGATCTTGACTTGAATAAGACCATGCTGGTGCTCGACGATCCAATTTCTAGCGTAGACGTAGACAACCGTGTTGGTATTCTTAGCTTCATTGAGAGTCAATGCGGAGGCCTGTTGCAATCAGCTAGAGGATTGAAAATCCTGATGCTGACACATGACGTTGGAATCTTCCAAGATTTAGGAAAGACTTCGAAGGCAATTCTCGAACAGATAGCTGACGAAACGAAAGATACTTGGAAAGTTGTTCCGTGGTTACTTCGAAACACCGGCAATAATGATGAAATTCAGGTTTCGCTTCGCGAAGGAGGAAAATCATTTGACGAGCCTCTACACGAGTACAGGACGCTCCTTAAGTTTATTTACAACTTTGCTCAAGATCATGAAACACCACATGAGTCAGAGTTAGAAGCCATCAGTATTGGAAACGCGTTAAGACGAGTATTCGAAGCATTCGGCGTATTTATCTACGGCCAAAAGAGCATCACCTCCTCTGCGATCATAAAAGCATATGAAGCCCTTGGGATTGGTACCTTATCTGTACCTATACGCCAAGCTTTGGTCTCTGTTATGCACGGTGGGAGTCATCAGAAAGATAGAATGCTGTCATTGGCGGATTTCGGGGCGGCGTCGACAATTGAACGTAATGAGCAGGTGATTGTTGCCAGGAAGATTCTGGCGCTGATGTCTGCATTGCAACCTCATCATATGAGCCACTATCTAACGGTAGAGTCCAGCAAAGATTTGGAGCAATGGATTAATGATTATTTACGTTTACCGATTGACTCCAGGCGCGATTCAGATGTTGCAGTCAGCGTGGAAACCGATTCCGCTTCGATGGGTACAGGCAGCTAGGCCAGCTCGGCGGAATCCACGATCACCGTGAACGGGCCGGAATTTGTGAGGTTGACCTCCATCATCGCGCCGAACACCCCGGTCTGCACGCCGGCGCCGAGTCCACGCAGGTAGTCCACGAAATACTCGTAGAGTGGTTCGCTGTGCGCGCCGGGCGCCGCGGCCGACCACGAGGGGCGCCGGCCCTTGCGCACCGAGGCGTAGAGCGTGAATTGGCTGATCACCAGCAGCGGGGCGGCGATTGATTCGCAGCTTGCCTCATCCTCCAGGATGCGCAGCCCGTAGATCTTCTGCGCCACCTTGCGTGCGGTGGCCTGCTCGTCTTCATGCGTGATGCCCAAGAGCACCACAAGGCCCGGGCTGGGCAGCTGCCCGACGATCGAACCCTCGACTTCAACACTGGCCCGGCTGGCTCGTTGTAATACTGCGCGCATGTGATCCTTTCTTCGCAGCTACCAGAGTATCGGTAGGCTGGGGGAGTGAACGATTTGCTGGATGCCCTGGACGACGGTTCGATCAAGCGCCCGCGCCCGCCGCTAGCGGTGCGCATGCGCCCCAAGACGCTGGACGAACTGGTCGGCCAGCAGCATCTGCTGGGGCCCGGTTCCCCGCTGCGGCAGCTCGCCGAACATCCGGACACCGGGTTGGCGGGCCCGGCCAGCGTGATCCTCTATGGCCCGCCGGGCATCGGCAAGACCACCATCGCGCACGTGATCGCCCGGGCGACCGACCGCAAATTCGTCGAGCTCTCGGCGATCACCGCCGGGGTGAAGGACGTGCGCCGGGTGATCGAGCAAGCCAAGGACGACCGCGACCTGCGCGGAATCACCACCGTGCTCTTCCTCGACGAGATCCACCGCTTCAACAAGGCCCAGCAGGATGCGCTGCTGCCCGGGGTGGAGAACCGGGTGGTGGTGCTCGTCGCGGCTACCACCGAAAACCCGTCCTTCTCGGTGATTTCGCCGCTGCTCTCGCGCTCCCTGCTGCTGACCCTGCGCCCGCTGACCGACGCGGATGTGGCGGCGCTGCTGGAGCGGGCGGTTAACGACGAGCGTGGCTTCGATGCGCAGGTGATCCTGCCGCTCGAGCAGCGCGACGCGATCGTGCGCTTGGCCCAGGGCGATGCCCGCCGTTCGCTCACGGTGCTGGAGGCCGCCGGCGCGGTGGCCTGGAACGCCGCCGGGACTTCGGCGAAGCCGCCGATAAACATCGGGGACGAGCATGTGCAGCTGGCCATGGACCAGGCAGTGCAGCGCTATGACAAGGATGGGGACCAGCATTACGACATCATCTCCGCATTCATCAAGTCGATCCGCGGCTCTGACGTGGATGCTGCCCTGCACTATCTGGCGCGCATGCTTTCGGCCGGGGAAGACCCGCGGTTCATCGCCCGCAGGCTGATGATCAGCGCCTCGGAGGATATCGGCATGGCCGATCCGACCGCCCTGCCGCTGGCGGTGGCCGCCGCGCAATCGGTGCAGCTGATCGGCATGCCCGAAGCCCAGCTGATCCTCGGACATGCCACCGTGCACCTGGCCACGGCACCGAAATCCAACGCCGCCTACACCGCGATCAATGAGGCCATCGCCGATGTGCAGGCAGGCAAAGGCTCCTTGGTTCCCGATCACCTGCGCGACGCGCACTATCCGGGGGCCAAGCAACTAGGCCATGGGGTCGGCTACATCTACTCGCACGATGCCCCGCACTCGATCGCCAGCCAGCAGTACTTGCCCGACGATCTGCTCGGTACCAACTACTACCGCCCGACCGCCAACGGAGTGGAGCGTTCGCTGGCCGATCGGCTGGCAAGGCTGCGCGAGATCATTCGGGGCAAGGACAAGAAGAAACGTTAGCGAGCTTCGTTACAGGTCACCTGCTGGCAGGGGTCAATCGTGTAGACTTGATCCTTGGCTGGCAAGCCATGAAACCCGCGCGAGTCATCGTGCGGGAGTCAGGTTGCAGTGGTCGAGGGCCGCGACGCCCCAACACTCTCCGTCCCGGAGGCCAGTAGATTCCGTCGCTAAAACGAAAAGGACACACTTATGGCTAACGCCCGTGCCCGCCGTACCGTGCGCCTCTCGCGCGCACTCGGCCTTGCCCTGACTCCAAAAGCTGAAAAGTACATGGAGCGTCGTCCCTACGGTCCCGGCCAGCATGGCCGTGCCCGCAAGAAGCAGGACAGCGACTACGCGGTTCGTCTGCGTCAGAAGCAGCGTTTGCGTGCCCAGTACGGCATCCGCGAAGTTCAGATGCTCAACGCATTCAAGGAAGCAAAGCGCCTTGGCGGCCAGACCGGTGACAACCTGTTGGCACTGCTCGAGTCCCGCCTAGACGCCCTGGTTCTGCGTGCAGGCTTCGCCCGCACCATCCAGCAGGCTCGTCAGCTGGTTGTGCACCGTCACATCCTGGTTAACGGCCAGCGCGTGGACCGTCCATCGTTCAAGGTGCAGCCGGGTCAGCTGATCCACGTGCACGAACGCAGCGAGAAGATGGTTCCTTTCCAGATGGCAGCAGCCGGCGAGCACGCAAGCGTGCTTCCAGCAGTTCCTGCTTACCTGGACGTGAAGCTGGAAGCCTTGCAGGCTACCTACCTGCGCACTCCTGAGCGCGCAGAGATCCCAGTGACTTGCGAAGAGAACCTCGTGGTCGAGTACTACGCACGCTAATACCTGATCCCTTATAAACAAAGGGAACCAGCTTAGCTGTAGCGGTTTTGTGGCGGTCTAGCCTTGCTAGGCCGCCACAACTGTATCTGAAACCGAAGCCATTTCAGAGCTGTCATTGCCCCACATATGGGCGTAAGTCCGCAGAGTTTCATTGGCATCCTTATGCCCCAAGCGCCCCGCAACAGCGACCGGTGAGAACCCGTGCGAGATCAACACGCTCGCGTGATAGTGGCGCAACTGGTGCCACCCCGAGCCAATCTCCGGCAGTAACTTACGCGCATTCAACCACTCCTCGTGGAACTTCCACATCTGCACCACCCCATTGTCATGAAATAGCCGACCCTCCGGCCCCGGATTATTGTAAAGATCCAACAGAATCTTCCTCACAACAGGTCCGAAGCTCACATTCCGTTTTGAGTACTTCGTTTTCAACGGCCCACGCAACAACTGCCCCGTGCGCTTACTCGAATCCTGCAGGGTCAATCGAATCACCCCATTGGCAAAATCAATATCCTGCTTCGTCAGTCCAAGAAGCTCGCTGGGTCGCAACCCTGTGGCGGCACCTACCCTCATTGCCGTGGAGTATGGTTCCGGAACTATTTCTAATAGTTTCGCCAGCGTTTCACTGCTGAACCTAAAAGGTTTTTTCTCCACCTCCGGCAAGCTAATTCTCTGACACGGTGACTCGCGAATGACCTTTTCGTACACGGCCTCTTTGAACACCTGTCTCGCGTACGTGTAGTAAAGACGCACCGTGCTGGCCGCTAGCCCGCGTTCACGCCACGCGTTCACTGCGTTCTGTACGTCCGACCGGGTAATCCTGGTCATGTATTCGCCTTCGAAAGCGGGGATGATTGTTTTGTTTCCTGCGGACGTGATCATCCGTTGCGACGATGGGCGCTGATGCGTTTGGTGGGCGCGCCACTTCTCCCAAAAGTCCTCGAATAGCATGTCTGGTTTCAGGCCGTGCGGGTTGATCACCGAATCTGTTGTTCGAGCGTCTATCCATGCCTGAGCGCCGTCTCTGTAGTCGAAGGACTTCTTAGTCTCTTCGCCTTTCCCGTTCGTCCAGACGGCTTGCCAACGCTTCCCTTTGCCGTATCTTGTGGTACGGGTGCGGTCTTTGCGGTGCCATAGGTCGTTTATTCGCCCAGTGGCCATGGTGTCTCCTGTTTTTGGGTGCGCGCTAGTAGGCGCATGTATGCGTGGATGTCTCGGGGGAGCACGTTGAGTTCGTGGGCTAGCGCGGTTGCTGTGCCGTAGATACGGCTCGCTGCTTGGAATTCGTGGTGCTTGATTAGCCAGGAAGCTGCGAGCTCTTCGGCTTGGCGCTCTTGGCGGGGTGAATGGCCCGTGTGTTCTAGGTATGCGTGGGCGGTCTCGTGCGAGAGCGTGGAGCGCCGCTGGATGGGCGCCATGAGGGGACGCAGGAGGATTGTGTGGGTAGTGAGATCGTAGGCTCCCCACCAGCCGTGCGGCAGGTAGCATTCAACTATTTTCGGGCGTATGCGTGAAAGCACTTCTTCGAACATAAGTACGAATATAAAAGGTTGAACCGACAATTAGATCATTGGTGCCCCAACTAGCGATCAGCTCACGCTGAACTCCCGGGAGTTACTTAGTCCTCTGGCAATTGTTCAGGGTCGATACCCTTTTCGCCCTTGTCTGCAGCGAGGCGCTGTTCGTCGGCTGGGAACAACTCGTGAACGCTGGCGACTTCTTGCTGAGTATGGCTAATTTCGGCTTGCTCTTGCCACCACAGCATGTTTTCTGACATGTCCCGCAGGACTCTTTGAGATGATTCTGGCAAGGCGCCGGCACCAGGCAAGGTCATGTCATGCATGTCGGAAACAATTGGTAGGCCGAGTGATTCGGCGTAGGCGGTAACCACGTCTATGACGCGTACCCCTAGGCCTTTGGCGAGGCCGATGATAACGGCGTTTTCTTTTGGCCAGCTAAGGACGGGCTTGTTGATGAGGCGGTCGAGGTTGGCGCGTGTCGGAACTCCGCCGCATGCACGGGACAGGGCTTCTAGGCTGCGGTCACCACGTTTGTTGAGGATGAGCTCGCGAATGCCTTGGGTTGGTTTCGTGTTCATGTGTTGAATCCTCTGCCAGTCGCTGCCATTGGTGCCATCGCACGCATGTTCTACCTGATAACCAGTAATTCTTCCCCATGAACCCCGTGTTGATAACCAATTGGTTGACGTGCGCTCAAAGTTCCCAGCGTCTCATTAATAAAAACTTGCAACCAGTACTTGCATAAGTGATAACCAGTGTGTCAAGATATTACTATCACCAGTTGCAAGAACTGATAACTAGAAAGGTCTACAGATGTCCCCGTTCAGAACCAAGAAGAAGTGGCAGGAGGGAATGTTTATGCGACTAGCCTCAGTGCAGCGATTGAGGACATTCGTCTACACCAAAGAAGATCTGGAAGCCTACAGAAATGGTGAACCAATCGATCCGCGCAAGACAACCCAGCGATCACTAGCGCGCCGAGCCGACGTAAGCCAGGCATTCATTAGCCAGCTAGCGTCCGGCAAAAAGACTAGTTGCAAACCCGAAACCGCCGAACGTATTTCGGAGGTCCTCGGCGTGGACGTAACCGTACTTTTCGACCCCGAAAAAGCAATCACTGCTTGCTCAGCTTGAGCCTTGTAGTTGCACAAATATTTTGAAAGGACACGCCGGTGACTGCACAACCAATGGCAATTGAAGACACCGAATGGCGCGGAGACGCGCTGGACATTGTTGAACGCTGGGCGACGCAAGGCCGGCAGTTCACAGCAGACGACCTCCGGCAGGAGATCGGACGCCCAGCACCACATCAGAACATGGTCGGTCCGATCTTCACCACCGCGCAACGTCGCGGACTGATTGTCAAGGTCGCAAACAGTGTCTCCCGGACTAAATTCCGGCACGGCGGACACCAGTACGAATGGCTGGGAATCCAAGAAGGGAACCAACCATGAGCACGCAAGCCAAAGACGAGCTGTTGATCGTTGCCGAAGCTGCAGAGCGTTTACGCATGCACCAGGAGACGGTCCGCGAGTACATCCGCCGCGGGGACTTGCCAGCGATCAAGTTCACACAAGGTGGACGACGCGGCATCTGGAAGATCCGCGAGTCAGCGATTGAGCGGTTCCTCCGCAGGAACGAGTATGCAGCATGAACCGGTGGCTGGAACGAAACGGGTTGAAACTCACCAGCAAGGGTGAGCGAGTCATCGTCACAGGGCTCGGGGTCTGGATCGTCTTGATGGCGGGAACGGCTTTCTGGCTCGAAGGAATTATCAACACGAACGTGGGAGTGATCTAAGTGCAGGGTCTAGTTTTCAAAGAATCATCACATCGTTACCGCATGGACGGTAAGCACGTCACCGGCGTGACGACCATCCTCGGAGGCGGCATCCCGAAGCCAGCATTAGTGCGCTGGGCACCGAAGGTCGTGGCCGAGTGGGTGGCTAACCCGGAGAACGCTGGCGAACTGAACAGTTTGCTCGTTGGGGATCCTGAACGTGCGGTGCGGTTCCTCAAAGCATTGCCGACTAAGGAACGCGACGCGGCAGCAGAGCGCGGCACCGAGGTGCACGACCTCGCCGAGAATCTGATCCTCACCGGTGAAGTTGACGCACCTGATGATCTGCTCGGTTTCATCGAAGGGTACTTGGCGTTCCTTGAGGAATGGCAGGTCACCCCGGTGCTGGCCGAGAACATTGCCGGTAACCGTGAGCACTGGTACTCGGGAAAGTTCGACCTGATCGCCACGTCGCCGTTCTTGGCCGGTGGCAAGCCGGTGATGATCGACCTGAAAACTTCCAAGGGTGTTTACGGGGAGACCGCGTTGCAGTGTGCGGCGTATGCGAAGTGTGAGTTCTACATGGACGGCGATATGCAAGTTCCGTTCCCGGAACTTGCCGCAACGTTCGTCGCTCACGTGACGCCGATGGACCGCGAGGGCATCAACGCCCGGTACGAGGGCAAGCCGTTGGGCACGTCGTTGTATCAGCTGGCCGGCACCCCGGAACAGATCGACGAACACTTCGAAATGTTCCTCCACGCTAAAGCCACCTTCGACGCGACGAAGGCTCGGGACACCCTGATCAGCGAACCCATGAGCATTCCACACATCCAGGACGTGGCGGCATGAGTTCCGAGGTCTACGTATTTCAGGACGTAGCTCGTCGTGAGGAAGTCAGCCTGTGGTTCGAGGACGAACGAATCGCAATCGACATGAATCCGATCTGCACCCCGCATGAGGCGGCTCGATCCTTGAACCGCGGTTACGAGGTCATCATGCCGGTCGATGAGGTCGAGAACCTGATCACCAATCTTCAAACCATGGTCGCAAAGATCCGGGAGAACTTCCCGGACGCGGCCTAACCCTTAGAAGGAGTCACCATGACCATCCAACCAATCAACGCCGGAGCCGTAGAGCTCACTGGAAATAACCCGCTACCCACTACTGCTGGCACCATCCAGCTGGCCGAATGGGCGGCAGAGCTCGGCGCCGCGCACCAGCTCGGAACCGCCCTGTGCAAGACGGCATTCGTGCCGAAGGACTTCATGGGCAAGCCGGAAGCTGCAGCCGCGGCAATCCTCACCGGCAAGTCGGTGGGCCTCGACCCGATGAACGCGCTTGCGAACATCTTCGTAGTGCACGGGCGACCAGCAATGTACGCCCGAACCATGGTCGCTCTCGTCATGGCGCAAGGGCATCAAGTGGAACGTACCGAAGCCACTAACGAGTCGGTGACCGTCAGCGCCCGTCGCAAGGGGTCTGAGCGGTGGCAGGAATTCACTTGGAGTATCAAGCGTGCCACTCTCGCCGGGTACACGAGCAACGCGAAGTACAAGACGGACCCTATCGCGATGCTCACCGCTAAGGCTCAGGCCGAAGCGTGCCGTGTGATTGCTCCGGACGTGCTGGCCGGTATGCCGTATAGCGCTGAGGAAATGGAGCTGGAGGACTTGGGGGAGCAGCCGAAAGATGCTCCAGCCCCGGTGAAGACGACGAAGATCACCCGCAAGGCAAAGGCAGATGCTCCGGCCCCGGTCGTCGCACCCGCACCAGCGGCCCCGGCACCAGCAGTCGAACCACAAGCACCGCAGGAACCTGAACCAGCTTTCGACCCGGAAACAGGGGAAATGCAGGACGACGAAGGCCCAGCAGTACTGGAACCAACGTGGGATGAAGAACTCGAAGCGCTAGCCGGCAACGCGCAAGCCCTGCGAAGCCTCTACAACCGTGCAAGTGCTGCCGGTGCAGACAAGCTCACCCTTGACCGCATCGTGACCGCCGGTCAAGAAGCATCCAAGAACTAACACCGACGAATTATTCGGTGGCCGCCCTTGCTTGGGGGCGGGGCGGCCACCAAACCAAACACACAAACACAGGAGTCACCGTGAAAATCATTTCGCTCACCACCACCAACTACAAGCGCGCCAAGTTCGCCGAAATCAAGCCTGACCCGGACGGCAACCTGGTCATTGTTGCCGGAAAGAACGGGGCAGGGAAGTCCAGCATCCTCGACAGCATCGCCGCGGCCTTGGGTGGGGCCAACAGCAAGACCACACCGAAGCCTATCCGTGACGGTGAAGACCGCGCTGAGATCGTCCTAGAAACTGAGGACCTGACGGTCACTCGGGTGTTCACCCCGTCCGGTTCCCGGCTCACCCTCACGTCTAAGGATGGTGCGAAGTACCCGAAAGCACAGCAGAAGCTCGACGAGCTCGTAGGCAAACTGTCGCTGGATCCGCTGGCGTTCACCCTGCTAGATGACAAGAAGCAGCTCGCCCAGTTGTTGGATCTGGTTGAGCTCCCGTTTGATCCGGAACAGCTGGAAAGCGCACGCAAGGAAGCCTTCGCGGAGCGAACGGCAGTGAACAACCGGGTGAAGGAATTCAAAGCCGCACTAGCCCAGTACGGCGAGCTCCCGGCAGACCTTCCAGCCACCGAAGTGTCCGTGTCCGAACTGCTGGGGGAGTACCGCAAGTTCGAAACTGCACAGCAGGAGCGCGCCAAGTACCTGACCGACCTGAACGAGTCACAGTACAAGGTGCAGGATTTGGAACGACAGCTAGCGGCGGCCCGGGAGCACTTGGCTAAGGTGACTGATTTCCTTGGCAACGTTTCGGACTACTCCGCAGACCTCGAAACTTTGCGCGGACAGATCGACGGGGCCGAGGAAACCAACCGGCTCGTACGCAAGAGGCAAGAACGCGGCTCCTTGCAGTTCCAGCACGACGCAACCACCGACCAGGCTGCCACGCTCACCGCAAAGCTAGACGAGATCGACAAGACCAAAGCCGACGGGCTGGCATCCGCACAGTTCCCAGTCGACGGCCTCGGCTTCACCGAAGAAGGCGTCACCTACCAGGGCGTGCCATTCAAGCAAGCATCCACCGCAGAGCAGATCCGCGTATCCATGGCCATGGCGATCGCGCTCAACCCAGCACTGCGAGTCATCCGCATCAGCGACGGCAGCCTGCTCGACTCCGACTCCCTCGCCCTGGTCGAAGAAACCGCCCGGGAACATGACTTCCAGATCTGGGTGGAAATGGTCGAAGGCAACCACGAAGGCGCCTACACCATCGTCGATGGCGAGGTCGCGTAACAATGCGCGAGATCACCACTGTCAACGGTACGACCGTACAGCTCGCTGACGACGACCGAGAAAGCTTCACCCTGTCAAAAGACTTTGACGGAGAAAACGTGCTCGCCGTCGCAGGGCACATCTACCGGGGTGAAAACATGCTCGGATTCAAACCTACGGGCAACCCACGAGTCGCCTACGGGCCCGAAACACTCCGCGCTATCGCGGACATTCTAGAAGGAGAGAACCAGTAATGGCAGGCGAAACAGTTATCACGGTGATCGGCAATCTAACCGCGGATCCAGAGTTGCGTTTTACTCCATCCGGCAGCGCGGTTGCGAACTTCACTGTCGCATCAACTCCGCGCATCTTCGATAAGCAGACGAACGGATGGAAAGACGGCGAAGCCCTGTTCCTCCGCTGCAGCGTATGGCGTGAAGCCGCGGAAAACGTTGCAGAGTCCCTGACCAAGGGCATGCGCGTCATCGCCCAAGGTCGCCTGCGTTCCCGCTCCTACGACACGAAGGAAGGTGAACGTCGAACCGTCATGGAACTTGAAGTAGACGAGATCGGCCCGTCACTCACGTTCGCCTCCGCGAAGGTCACCCGCACAGCTCGGGGCAACGGCGAAGGCGGTGCAAATCGGGGGAGTAGCAACGCAAACACCTACGACCCCACCGCTAATCAGGGTGGCGGTTGGAACGCACCGGCTAACGATCCTTGGAAGTCCGGCGGGCAGTCGGAAGCACCGTTCTAATGGTCTGCCCACGCTGCCGGAAGCTGTCGGCCCAGTATTCGGTACCGCACTGCAAAGGCATGAAATGCGGTTGGCTGACCTGCAAAGTATGCAACCGGGTATACGAAGCACCCATCACGGGGCCAAACGGCCCAACCTCATAACCAACTGAAAACCCCGGGGTGGCCCCGGACAGGAATCGTTTCGGGGCCACCCAACCCATCAAGAGAAAGAAAAATAATGAGCAACCCAGGACTAGACCGGATGTTGGAAGAACGCCGCAAACGCCTCGCACGCCCGGCCCACCAACTTGTCACCGACGCACGAGCCTACGCCTACCAGCTGGTCAACGAAGCACGCACCGAAGCCGAACGGATCAACGCCGAACACCAGATAGAACGTGAAACTGCGAAGGAAGAACTCCGAGCCATACGGCTCCGCGTCCAAGCCCAGCGCGTAAACCTTGAGAAGGACACTGAACGAACCCAATTAGCGGCCAAGAAACGAGCCGACACGACCCTGGCGAAGGCTGACCGGGTACTCGCAGCTGCCGAGAAAAAAGCTATCAGCAACGTTGCCAAGGAGAACATCCGGGCGAAGAAAGCATCAGACAAACTACTCTCCGACGCACGCCGAGAACTCGCCAACGCCAGGGCGGAGGCCGAGCAGATCCGCAAGCAAGCCTACGAAGAAGGCCTAGAGCTCGCCGAAGTTACACCCGAAGAAATGGCTGAATGGAAACGCATCGAAGGCCGAAAAAGGTTGAACGCTGCCACACACGAAATGTTCCCACCAAAGCGAGCGTTAAAGGTCGCATCATGAGCGCCTGCCGAAAGTCCTGCTGCTGGACACCGTTTCAGGTGTGCGCCTACAAGAAGCAGTGCGGGTGCCACAGCCAAGACCAGCAGGTCCGCAAGCGACTCACCCTCGAAGAACTACTCCGAGCCCACGCAGTATCAACACAAAAAGGAACCAGAAAATGATTGTCATCGACGGGCAGTTGGACATTTTCGACTTGCTCGCATCGGAGCCGCACGCCGAATGGTCTGGCGAACTAATTCTGCAAGCAACTCCCGGCGATATTGGATCGTTCTTGCACCCCGGCGATCTTGAAGCCATGTTCGATGCGAAGGAAGCTCACCACCGTGAGTTCCACGTGGATAAGGGCAACTGGAAACCATACCGAGGTTGGTCGGCTCAGGAAGCGTCCGGGAGAGATTCTGCGCATCAAGCGACCTGCTATGACGCCGAACTTCGGTGCAGTAGTCACTGGGGCAAAGGATGCCAGTGCGTCGGAAGCCTCGTTTACCGGGTCTACTGCCACGACTGCGTGCACTGGACAGGTATCTATGAAGACGGAAACGAAGCGTGGGAAGCGCACCTAGACCACTGCTGGGCAGGCTGGCGCGACCTGCCAGTGCTCGAAAGCAAGCCGTCCGGGTATTCGTACAAGTGGGACATTCCAGACGGCTACCCGGAGAAGTTCGTTCGACCCGGTGCGCCGATCCGCGACTGCCGAGGAAACACGAAATACGGTACACGCCACGTTCCTGGCCACAGCCAGTACGGCGGGGTGAAAGTCGGAGTTACTCAAGAATGCAAGATTCATAACCCGAAAAGGAGTGAGAAATGACCGCGCAACCGCATCCGTGGCGTTCACCGCGCCCGGTCTGCCCAGACCCTCACTGCGGGAAAGTCTGGGCACCAACCAAGAAAGACGCAGCCCGGATCCGCGCCGAAATCATCGCCGAAACCGGACACAGCGAACCCATCCGCTACTACCAATGCTCAGGCGGCTGGCACTGGACACGGCAGATAGAAAAGCCTAGTCAGCTCGATTAGTAGCGCAATTAATTGCAAGCGCTAGTGGCAATCTTAGTCGCTAGCGCTTGCTAAGCTAGTAAGCATGACATATCCAAAGAGGGAGCAAACACCATGACCACGCAGTACGAATACCGGCCAGGACCATCCCATGTGCGAGAACGCCGGGCACACAGTGACGTAGCTGAACACCTCGAAGAAAACCCTGGGGTATGGGTCAAAGTCACCACCACCGGAACCCAAAACGCGGCCGCCAATATGGCATGGCAAATCAAAAAAGGTGTACGCGCAGCTTTCCGACCAGCAGGACACTTTGACGCATACTCCACCGGAAACGAAGTAGTAGCCCGATATATAGGAGCGAAGTAGTGATCCGCGATTGGAACCCACCTCGGTTGGATCAACCCGCGCCGCACTTATCTGCAGGACGTTTGCTAACCCCGCAACGCTACGTCGTCGGATGGGGCGACGGAGTAGTCAAAATCGGCAACACCAACCACGGACAGCGACGCTGGGGCACGTTCCTGGCTCGCGGTGGCCAAATGCTTGACCTAGCTGACTATGGGGAACTGATCCATGGGCTAGAGGCTGAGCAATGGCTACAAGCCCAGATAGAGAAAAAGTACAGACGAGCATTCAAGGGCCGGACGCAGGCTGCGGATCGCCTAGGTAATCGAGGTGCAGGTTGGTACGAATGCTACGCAATACCAACGGAGGACTGGCCTCAATTGATCAAGTTAGCGAGGACTGACTAATGGCATGGTTCAACGCCGACGACAAAATGCACTCGCACCCAAAAATGCGCGTCGCAGGACTCGAAGCACTGGGTCTCTGGCTCGTCTCCGGCACCTACTGCACCGACTATCTCACGGACGGAGCAGTGCCCGCCTGGTTTATAGAGTCTTGGCCCCGCGGGAAATCACTCGCAAAACGCCTTGTCGAAGTACGACTCTGGGAAGAAACCGCAGATGGGTACCAATTTCTCTCATGGGGCGAATACCAGCGAACCAAGGACAAGGTGCTCAAAGACAAGGCGGATGCGGCTGCGCGTAAAGAGAAGCATAGGCTCAAGAAGGAGCAGGAGGGACGTGGCCAGAGCGGGGGAGAAGCTCCGTTCTAGCAATGCTCGGAACGGTGTTTAGAACGCGTTCCACACACGTTCTAAACGTTGACGAGAACGCGCTCGGAACAATGCCCAAGACCAAGACCAAGACCAAGAGTTAAGTGGTCACCTAGAACTCTCATCTTTCTGTTTGGAAATTCAATCAAGAAAAGCAGCATCGTCCAGAAACTTAACGCACACGCGAAAAAACGATGCTGATGCAAAAACCTCAGGAAGGAAAAACCATGATCCTCACCAAATCCCAAGGCGAACGACTCACCCGGATGCTCGCAGCCATGCGACCCGAATTCGACACCAACGGAATCGCCCGAATCCTCCAAAAAGCAAACCAAGACGGAGGACTCCCTGGCCACAACTTCGACCACGCGATCCGCGCAGCAGCCCACTACGCCACCCAAACCAACGCCGAAGGGTTCTACGCCAAACACACCCCAGCCATGTACCCAGCCACCGGCCAACACTGGGACCAAACCGCACCCCCAGGATCCCGACACAAAAAACACCAAGAACCACCCTGCGAAGAACACGCCGGCGAAAACGCACGAACCTGCACCTGCTGCTGGGCAGACATCAAACTCGGAGACAGGCCAGAAACCATGCTCGGCAAACGCATCGGAACAAAACCAGAAGCAACACCCGAAGGCGCCAAAGCAGTTCGTCAAGCACTCCAAGCAACCCGGGGCGTAGCCCCATTCTAAAACTTTTTATGCCAACCGTTGCACTCAGTGCTTGCGAACCCTGCCCAATTCGGACGCAATCATGGTTCACGCTGACGCAAACCACTCGGACGGGTGTTTCCTCGTCCAATCTCTTGAAAGGCTCTCAAAATGGATTCTACGGCTTCAATATTCGTCCCGCAGGGGGTCGAGCAGCACAAGCTACTTGCAGAGTTCACCGTCCATGGTGAGCCAGTCTCAAAAGCCCGTGCCAGATTCACCAAGCAGGGGAGTAAGACGGTCGCCTATACCCCGGAGAAGACCAAGGTCGGTGAGCATGCAATGGCGGCCGCGTATCTGAAAGTTGCCAAAAAGTTCAATAAAGACCCCGAAGCTGCCTATGCGATGCGAGCCCATTTCTACAACGGAACCCGTCAGCGTCGAGACGTTGACAACATGGTCAAGCTAGTTCTGGACGGTCTAAATCGAGTGGCCTGGGTTGATGATAATCAGGTGCTAGAAATTGCTGCACGCAAGTCGTTCGTATCGAAGGTCGAGGCGCGAACAGTCGTACAGGTGTACCTCATCGGAGATTTGGAACTGCCTAAGAAGCCCTGTGCTGAATGTGGCGAATTGTTCCGGACTTACGACTCATGGGAAAACTCTTCCAGCCCTAAGATTCATTGCTCGCCGGTGTGCACGCAAGCGGCAATGAAACGTAAATTGCGCCGGGAGTGCCAGCACTGCGGGAACGAGTTCGAAGCCCCTAAGTCAACCTCGGAAGCAATGTACTGCAGTATGGAATGTTCCTACGAGGGGCGACGAACCGTTGCCAGCTGTTGCATGTGCGATAACGAATTTACGATCCAACGATGCCACGTACGAAAGAGAAACTACTGCTCGGACGAGTGTAAGCGCGAGCAGGACAGGATTGTTCACAAGGAACGTCGGTCAAAGCATTTTCCCGGAACCTGTCTGATTTGCGGCGGAGGGACAACGCGCAAGGAATACACGCGGTGTAACCCATGTAAGAAGCAAGGCGTAACGGGTAAGCCACGGGAGCAAGTGGAGAACCCTGGGCAGAAATTGAGACCTAAATGCGCGGAGTCCGGGTGTAAAAACTTGTCGCGAACTCGTGGGATGTGTGGAAAGCACTACGCGCAAACCCGGCGAGCAGAAGCGCTAGCTGAGGTGCTTGTTATTCAACCAGTGGACGCATAATTTTGTGGTTGTAGTTGCAACCACAAGTTGCTAGGCTTGCAACTGTCGATAAGCAAACACTCCACCATCTGAGAGTGGAGCACGGAGGGGGAAACCAACATGAAAACGACAAGCATCGCTATGGCCATAGGGGTCATAGCTGTGGCATTAGTCGGATGCACGCCGGCTGATCGCGCAACCAGCACCGTCGAATACACCACCGGCCAGAAACTGCAAGCGAAGGCGGACATGTTCGGAACCAGCATCGAGCTGGAACGCGGCCTGTACGACTGCGAACAGGCGCATCCGATCCCAGTCGATCACGCGCCGGATCATCCCGAGTCGGTGCCGCTCGCTGACTGCGTGAAACTCGCCTTCGAAGCACACCAGGCAGGCCGACCATGACCAACGAACTAGACCTCGAGAAGATGCGCGCCCTCGTGAATGACGGCAACGTGCTCGACAAGTCCACAGTGCTCCGCCTACTCTATTTGGCTGAGTCCGAAGCCGAGTATGCCGAGCTGAACCCAAAGCTCGCGGCGATCCTGCTGGCCACCGCGAACGCACTCAAGGGCGAACCTAAGCCGATGCACTCGCATTCGTGGCATGACCTCGCCGAAGTCGCCGGGGAACTCAAGACCCGCCTTGAACGGGCTGAGCGTGCCAACGCAAGAGTGCGGGACCAGCGCGACAAGTGGGAGCAGGAAGGCTCGGCCTACTGGATCAGCGCAGAGGCAGCCGTCATCGCGCTGGATCATGCTCTCCGGGCACTGGACGGTGAGCAGGAATGAGCCTTCCAGTGTGCAGCGTCCAGTACCCGAAATGTGGTGCCTGTGGAGCCGAAACCACTTTCGACGGTGAAGTGCTCGAATGTGAACCTTGCGGACTTGACTACGGGGACGGTGAGGACCAGACCGAAGCGCAGTTCTTTGACGAGACGCGTGAACCCTGCAGGAACCCCTGCACCAATTCGTGGCACGGTGACCACAAAATCAGGCAAGGGCGGGGTTACGAATGCACGCCTTGCCAACTCCCCGAATCCCACAAGTCATCGTGCTGGACAGACTGCAAACCAACCGAAATCCAAGGTGAACCCCATGAGTGAGAACGGTCTACACCGCGTCCCGGCCATGAAGAACGCGTTGGAGCAGATCCAAGAAACGCACGATGAAATCACTATTTACGAGTGGGATCACGACAGCAATGTATTCAAGCTCGATGCAGATGGGGAGCGGATTGTGATTGCGCGCCTGTGCCGAGAGTGCACAGCGAAGACGATCATCGATGACATTGAAGATGCATCGTACGATGCGTCAGGCAATTACGATGACGCACCGTTCCCCTGCGAAACCCGCAAGCTGGCAGACGCAGGACTGGCAGGTGGGGAACGTGGCTAAGTGCAAGCCGTGTCATGGCGGCGGGAAACTCTATGGCGCATTCGGCGACTCATGGGACTGCATACCCTGCCACGGCACGGGAGAGAATCGCACTGGCCCTTATCGCCTCGATAACGGCACCTGGTCAGACGGGGTTATTCGAAAGCATCGGATTTTCTCGATCTACTTCTCGGATAGCAACCCCCAGCGGGTCACTGTTGAAGTCGAAAAGCTTTCTGAGGGGACTCTGCTCTTCAACGTATATCGAGGGTTTGATCATCTGGACGAGTTCGATTCATTCGCCGAAGCTATCGCCTACGCCGACCGTATGGCACGCACCAACCAAGGAGAAAACAAGTGAGTAGCTTACTGCCCGGTAACCCGTTTGCGGTTATGGCCAACGATGCACTTGGCTGCACGCCGATCAACGCCGAGGATCAGTTGAACCTCAATACGTCAGCCGTCTCGAACGCCACCCTCGCACTCGCTTACGAGCAGCGCACAGCCAACCTGATCGCGTTAGCTCAACTGCACGTAAGCGCTGAGGGCTCAAGTGTTGATCTGAGCGATGACGTAGCCGAAATTACCGAACGCCTCGGAATGAGGGTAGGGAAGTGAGCCTCGCACCTATTCTCCCTGGGGTGGGCTACTCGGCCCAGTCGAACCGTGCCTCTGGGTTCGAGGACAGCACCCTGGAAGCAGCGGCGATGTTCCAGTTCGATTTGGGGAGCGAGACCTGCTCTCCCTGGATCGCGAGGGTAGCGATCTCTCCCACTAGGATGGAATGCTCCGAAACCAGCTGGGACATGAGCCCCGCGACCCCATCATTGACCGGGTGTTGCCCGGATTCCCATCGCTGTACTGAGCGGAGCTGGACGTTCAATTTCTCCGAAAGCTCCTGTGCTGTTAGTCCAATCAATCGTCGGGCAATGGTGAAATCAGCTGGGGTCATGCTCATGGCTTTATTCCTATCGAAGGTTTGGCGGGGCCGAAGCCCCGCCAGTGTCTGGGTTCTACTTTACGAGAATTCGAGCCGTGCGGCCTTCCCCGAATGGGTAGGCGATGATGGTCTGCCCGGAATCCCCAATTGCCTCGATGGCATCCTCGGTGCGAATGAAGGTGCTGCGACCGAAGCGCTCGGTGCCCTTTACGTAGCCGAAGGATTCGAAGATAACGACTGCGCCACCGGCTGGGATGATTTCTGCGATCTGCTCAGCGGTCCAGGTTACTGCGTAGAATCCAGCAGCCCTGGCCTTTGGCCCCAGGGTGCGGGTGGTTTTGATTCCAGCTGGGTTGTGCATTGCGTAGGTGGCGATCCGGCGTTCCATGGCTGCTGCGTTCATTGTCTTTGTCCTTATCTGGTGAGGCTGGTGGCTTATGCCGTTTGCCTTATAGCAATAGTCTACGTCGTAATTTACGACGCGTCAAGTTCTGAACAAAACTATTTTGAAAGAGAAAACCGATGACTAACACCCCGCTAAACCAGGACGCGCTGGAAGCAGCCGGTGAAGCTATCGCAAGTCGCAACGGCTTCGGCTATGCGCAGTTCTCACATAAGGGAGACGCAAACGCAGCGGTGAGGGCTTACCTCGCGTCTTTGCCGGTGGCTCCACTCGAACTCACGAATGCGGAGTGGCAAGAGTTCCATGCGATACCGGATCAAGGGTATTCTCACCGCGCATGGGTGGACGCACGTATTGCCGAAAGAATCGCCGTCGCCCATCCGGAAGTTCTAACGAACTCAAAACCAAACCAAAATTTGGTGTTCGTGAACAGTGTGGAAGAGGTCCAAGCGATGCCGGGTGAGTCGGTGCTCCTCGACGCGGAACAGAACGTGCTTCAACTTATCCGCATAGACAGCCCGTACCCGCCGCGTTGGTACGGTACCGACCAAGACGAAGACGAAGGGCTCATGCATATTGAGGTAAAGCTGCCCGCCCGCGTCCTATACCGCCCGGTGGTGCCAGGTGCCTAGCCAAGAAACCATAGACGGCCTGTGGCAGTTCGGCGCATTTATTGCATCACTAGTAATCGCGGGTATCGCCGCACTCGTCATCATGTACGTAAAGCGGAAGTGGTGAAGCCATGACCATCCAAGAAATTCTCGAAGCGCACCTGTTTGTACCCGGAGGATTCGTAGATCCCGGCAACCATTGCAGTTGCGGAAATTATTACAACAATGAGTATTTCGCTGGTTCGATCCAGCTTGATGAACACCTGAAACATGTTGCCGAGGTGTTGGAAAAGCACATGCAGGAGGAGCGCGTAGTGGAGTTGGAAAGAGCAGCGGACGAGGTTGGTGCGTGGGGTCCTGCCTGCATCCCCGCAGCGCAATCTCTCCGCACCCTCGCCAAACGAATAAGGGAGGCCACCAATGGGCGCTAATGAGAAGCTACAAGCCGCAATGCACGGCGGGGCGGGCGCACCGGTTACCGAGTCCGTGCGCGAACGGTACATGCACGACCGCTATGTGACCGACGGCGTAGAGCCTGTTAGGTCGCGGGCCGAGTTCGACCGCTGGCTCGAAGGCGTGCGCGCCGAAGCGAAAGCGGAAGCGTACAAGGATGCAGCGAACGTGATCCACGCCGAAGCGCGCTGGCAATCTGACCTAAAAAACCGGCACAACGAATACCGCTTCACCCACTGCGCAGACCGCATGACCGAAATGGAAAACGTCATGGTCGCTCGCGCCAACCAGTACAAGGAGGAAGTAAATGGCCGTTAGGATCACCGCCCAAGAACTCACCAAAGCTATCAAACGCTACCGTGGCGAACCAGCGTACGCGCCGGGGCAGGAGGTCAACGGGAAGTTGATCTGTGGGGCGAAGAAGAAAACCACTGACCCGTGTGGTTCCTCCCCGGTACCCGGTGGTACCAGGTGCGGGCGGCATGGTGGCAACTCACCGAAGGCGAAGGCCGCAGCCACCCAACGCATGGCGGAGCAGGAAGCACGGGAAATCCTCGGGCACATCGACCCGTCCGCACCGCGTGAGAACCCCGTAGAAATGCTCCTCAACCTAATCCACGGTAAGTCCGCGGAAATCTCCTGGCTGCGCCGCAAAGTCAAAGCACTCAACGACGAAGCGCTTGTGTACGGGCTCACCGAACGTCAGCAAGGCATTGGCCCGCAAGGCCCAGTCGACATGACCACATGGAAGACCGAACAGAACATCTGGTGGAAGCTCCTACGCGAAGCAGAAAACCAGCTCGCATCCTGGACCAGCATGGCCCTACGTGCCGGCGTCGAAGAACGCCGTGTCCGCATCGCCGAACAACAAGGCAACCTCATAGCCCAAGCAATCCAAACCATCCTCGACGGCCTACAACTCACCCCAACCCAAGCCAAACTAATCCCGCAAATTGTCCCCGCAGCCCTACGCGAACTCACCGAAGACTAAAAATTAACAAACCTATGCAGTTGTAAACACAAGTACAAGGAGGAAAAAGTGACCACCACCCGTCAAGCCAAATACCTCTCAGGGGTAGACCGTGGCAAACACGTCGACTTTGTCGCCACCGCCGGGAAACATACCGGCCCATACCGTATCTCCGGCGCACTAATCGCAGTAAAACACCTCGGAGACGGCACCACCACACTCATAGTGCAAAGCCCATCCGGCCCAAAGTACGGCGACGTACCCGCATGCACCAAGGTCACCATCACCGGCACGCCCACTCCGGCAGGGCTCGATTTGCACCGATCAGTGCTTGATCAGGATGGATAGGATAAGAGCATGGACGAGGAATTTATGGTCAAATATGGCATTGCTCTAGTTGGCTTTGCTGGTGTAATTGTGGGTGCAGTTTTCACGCTTATCGGTCAGGCGATTGAGCGCAGTGCTGAAAGAGACCATAAAGTTCGCGAGAATGTTGCAAAGTTAGTGAGTTCCGTGATGGTTTATCAAGCTTCACTCGATCATATTTTGTCCGATAGTCCACCCCAAGATGTTCAAACTGTGATCCTTCAAAAGCTCAACAAATCTAATGAAGAGATTCGACAGGAATGGACGAAATTATCTATATACGCGCCTTGGTCGATTCGAGTATTTAGCCTACGACTTGGGGATGTGATCGAACAGACTAGCAAGTACCTCCATCCCGCCACCGGACAAGGTAAGCCTAAATATGGGTATCGTGACCTGTATCTTCAACGCGTCGACAAGTACCGAGAAGCTTTGGCTTCTCTAAGCCGGAAACATCGCAGAATTCGGGGAATCGTATTTATCTATCTCCTTCTGCGATTGTGGAAATATGATCGTCAAAACCAACCGAATCATGAAAGCCAATCGAAGGGTAAGTAACTTATGGCCTGCCTTGTTTGTGAGTACTCCACCGCCTCCGGCCTTTACTTGTGCAACCATTGCGATACGCGGTTTCGGGCGGTGCTGGATCGTGTGCCGGACACTCTAGGCACGGCGCGGGTGACGTTGGCGAATCAGGGTGTGTCGCCTCGTGTTGGTTCTGCTGGGACTTCGGCGCCGAAGATACCCGTGAATTTGGATATGTCGGAGCGTCTTGGTGAGTTTGAGCAGCGGTTGATGCAGTTGGCGGACTGGGTGAACCAGCAGGAGGAACCGAGCAATCCTCGGATCTTTGCTAAGTCGCTTCCCGCTGCCGAGTACCTGCGCGCCATGGCCGCGACGATGCGTAAGCGTGAATACGTGGGGGATATCTACCTAGAGCTGCGTGACCTTGAACGACGTGTACTCTCGGCGGCCGACCGACCGCTCGTGAAGCGTCCATTGGGGGAGTGCGGGGCGCTAGACCTCGACGAGCAAGGCACCGTCACCAAATGCGCCGGCACCATCCAAGGCCACGAAACCCAAACCACAGGCCGATGCGACACCTGCCACCGCGAACACGACGCAACGCAGCGCATCACCGACCGCATCGCCCAAGCCTGGCACCACGTCGCGCCGCTCTCCGTCATCGTCCGCGCCTTGAAAGCCGCCGGCTACCCAATCAACTACAACACCGCCAAATCATGGGCCAAACGCGGAAAGCTCCACCCACGATGCGACACCAACACCCGCCAGGAGGGCCACACACCAGCCGAAGTAATCCAAGTCATGCAACAAAAAGCAAGCGCCAAACGCAACACACGCACTCAGTAGTTGCAAAACCACCCATTTTGCACCTAGGCTAAGAGCCAAGATCGAAGAACTGTAACTAGCGAAACGATCTGCGCAGCAAATTGGGAAATCTTATCGACATGAGCAGCCGAGAGTAGAGCCACGAACCCCCATAGGCGTGAAGCTAACTACCAAGACCGGCACCAAATTGCACGCACAACCGTATAGCCCCGCACACGAGGCGGGGAGCGATGCAGCAGCGAAAGCAGGCAAGGGTCATCATGGCAACCGGGTTCGATTCCCGGGCATCGCACAAAGCCCCAGACCTCCCGTAGGAGCGTGGGGCAAGGTGTGGCCCCTACCTAATTGAAAAGGGGCTTCGGCACTGTAGCTCATTGGTAGAGCGCCCGTCTCATAAGCGGGTGAACGTGGTTCGAGTCCACGCGTTGCCACTCCGTCCAAGGAAACGAAATATTGGCTCAGTCAAGCCGTAGCAGTCATACGGCAATCCCTGCTTGTGCAATTGGCAGCACACCAGATTTTGGATCTGGCAGTCGAGGTTCAAATCCTTGGCGGGGAACGATGCGGTTGTTTTGACTGGAACCCAGGCAACCGCACAAACACTTGCTGAAAGTCGGAGACCGCTCCAACCGTGGGAGCTCTAGCCACCGACCATGAACACGGGCCCGCCACCAGTCGGGGCAACAAACTGGCCCCACAAACTTGACGGCGGCCAACGAGCCGACAACACAACAAGACGCAGTGCACGTGCGCCACCGCACCTAGCGGAGCGATGGCGCACGGCTCATGCGAAACACACGCGGATACTAACCGCCGTCAACTACGATCCATCTGTGACCTCTTCGATGATGGAAACCGCGCCGGATGAAATCGACAGGACAAGCCTGTCGCCTTTCTTGAAGTTGAAATACCCATCAACCAAACGGTAATTAGTCGCTTCAACCGTTCGGATTACGCGCTCAGAGTTGTTTATGATGTCGAATTTCTGCATTTAATGTGTCCTTGTCAAATCACGACCCACGAGTTTGGGCCGTTGTCTGTGAGCATAAGGCTACCCACCGACGTTTATGCTCAACGAAACGGAGGTGCATCGTGTCCGCCGCATTTGATTGGGCGGAATACGCTGCGCGAATGTTCGAAGCCCCAACGCACGATTGGTTGACTCCCGGCCAGCTCGCGAAGGCTATCGAACCGACGACCATTCAGACTCCCGCGTTGGATCTGATCGACGAGTACCTGGTGAAGGTTGAATCCGGCGAGATTGACCGCCTGATCATCAACCTGCCACCGCAGGAAGGGAAGTCCACCCGCGTGACTACGATTGGTCCGCTGTGGTTCCTCACCCGCAACCGTGACCGGCGTATAGCTATCGTGTCCTACGCCCAAGATTTGGCTGACGAGTTCGGCAGGAACATCCGAAACCATATCTCGTCGAACAACGGCGAAGACGAAACCCTCGACCTCGGCCTACGAGTCGCAAGGGACAACGGTGCTGCACGGCGTTGGAAGCTCGACGCAGCCAAGGGCGGTGTCCGCGCTGTCGGTATCCGTGGCGGATTGACCGGTCGCCCCGTTGACGCACTGTTCATTGACGACCCCATATCGAACCTTGAGCAGGCTTACTCGAAAACGTATCGAGAGCAAGCGTGGGGGTTCTGGCAGTCAGTCGGCATGACCCGCCTCGCACCCGGCGCACCCGTAGTCCTAGTCCTCACCCGCTGGCACGCTGACGACCTCGCTGGCCGTCTCATGGCCGGTGAAGACGCAGACCGCTGGACAGTCCTCAACATTCCTGCCGAAGCGACGGAGAACGACCCGCTCGGCCGCAAACCGGGGGAGTTCCTCGACTCCGCCCGCCAACGCACACCGTTGCAGTGGGAACAGATCCGAGTCGCGGTCGGTCCCAAAGTGTGGCAGTCCCTCTACCAGGGCAACCCAACCTTGGACGACGGTGGAGTCCTGCCAACAGAGTGGGCACGCTACGAACAGCCACTATGGATCGAACACCCCGACGGCCGGCACACAATACCCGGCATCGACCGCGAAGACCACGAACTCATACAGTCCTGGGACCTCGCCTTCAAAGGTGAGAACACCTCAGACTATGTTGTCGGCCAAGTCTGGTTGCGAGTCGGCAACGTCGCGTACCTGCTAGACCAGGTGCGCCGGCGGATGAACTTCAACGAAACCTGCGAAGCGATCACAGCACTCACAGCTAAGTGGCCCGAAGCAACCGCGAAACTCGTGGAAGACAAAGCCAACGGGCCCGCGGTAATGAACGCGTTGCAGAAAACCATTATCGGGCTGATCCCCGTCGAACCAGTCGGCTCGAAGTACGCTCGCGTCTCCGCTGTCTCACCGCTAGCGTTCTCCAAGAACATCGTCCTACCAGCAACGAGCTTGTGCCCTTGGGTGGAGAACTTCACCCAAGAAGCCCTTTCATTCCCTGCAGGTGCGAACGATGACCAGCTGGACACCATGTCCCAAGCCGTGAACCAGTTGCTCCTGCACAGGATTGACGGCGGCGAAGACGATGTTGTGCAGCCGGATGATTACGACATCGTCGACGAGCAGGGCTATTACTTGTCGCCATACTAAAGAATTGAGGTGCCGCCCGTGGGGTTTCGCTCTTGGCTAGGATTCGCGAGTGAATCTGGCACCACTGAAACTGTCCCTGTTGGCACTGTTGATACTTTGCAGCACCAGGTTGAGACGCTGTCTGAGTCGATGGCTCAGTTGGCTTTGGCTCGTGAGGATGTTGGTTGGGAACGGATCTTGCAGGACGGGCAACGAGAACTCACCCCGGAAGCACGCCGACGCAACGCTGAGTTGTGCCGTGTGTTCGCTATCGCCAACCCGCTGATCAAGCGTGGCTTGGAGTTGCGTGCAGCGTACGTTTTCGGGCAGGGTGTTGGCACCACAGCCACCGGTGAGAGCGTGAACGAGCTCGTGCAGGCGTGGTTAGATGACCCCGAAGTACGGGAAGTATTCGCCGGTTCACAAGCACAAGCCCGTAACGAGCTTGCTTTAGGTACTGACGGCAACGTGTTCTTCGCACTATTCACCAACCCTTTGACTGGGCGTGTGAAGCCACGTGTTCTGCCGTTTGAAGAAATTCAGGAGCAGATCACCGACCCCGAAGATTCCCTCTCCGTCCGCTACTACAAGCGAGTATGGAACCGACGCGACGCCTCCGGTAATGAGCATGAAGTCACCACCTACCATCCCCGATACGATTACCGGCCACTGATCCGTTCCAAGCGGTTCGGTGAGCACGACATCATCTGGGATGCACCGATCTACCACGTCAAGGTGAACGCTTTGACTGGCTGGCAGTACGGCATCGGCGACGCATATAGTGCGTTGCCTTGGGCACGCGGTTACAAGGAATTCCTTGAAGCGTGGGCGATCATGATGAACGCCCTGTCAAAGATCGTTTGGCAGCGCGTCGGCAAGGGCGGAAAGCGTACTGCAGCGCAGGGTCGCCGTGAGCTTGAAAAAGTTGCTGGCATGATGCCGGGCGGTTCGGTCAACGCGACGGACGACACGAAGCTCGAAGCTATCCCGAAGACCGGCGCCACCATCGACTCCAACTCAGCGAAACCGTTGGCTGCCATGGTCGCCACCGCGCTGGGTATCCCGGTCACCATGTTGTTAGCGGATCCGGGGCAGACTGGCGCACGCGCTGTCGCAGAGACATTGGACAAGCCAACCGAGCTGACCATGCTTACTCGGCAGGACGTGTGGCGTGAGACCCGCCGGCAGATCCTCGGTTACATCATCGACCAGGCGATCATCGCACCGCGTGGCCCTTTGCGTGGCACCACGGTGCGCGACGGTGACAGGTTGCTAACCCAGTTGCCCAATGAGGACGACCGGACGCTGACCATAGTGTTCCCAGACATCTCGAAAATCGATCCGAAAACGATGATGGACGCTTTGGAAAAGGCTGACGGGCATGTTCCGCCGTTGCTTCTAGCAGAGCTGATCATGCGTGCATTGGGTGTCAGTGACGTTGACGAGTGGCTCGAAGAACTCACGGACGAAGAAGGCAACTTCCTTGATCCGCTAGTTGCTGCTGGGCAAGCTGCGGCGGACGCGTTCCGTGACGGGCAAGGCGAATAGGTGGTGATTGTCGGTGGCTGTGACAGATGAAACCCTGCGCGCAGCCGCCGACGCCCGCCGACGACTCCAACGCATGACCGATGACCAGGTCATCGAACTCACCCGAGCGTGGGTTACCGCGTGGGACGCCCTCGGCCCGCTGTTCAACGAGGCGATACTGGAGTTGCTGCAGGGTGCGGAAGGCCGGGTAACCCGTGCAGTAGTCGCACGAAACCGGCGCCTACAATCCGCACTACGCCAGACCCGCGCCACGCTGAATGAGCTCACACGGGACGCAAACGAATTGCTGACCAATGACCTCTCGGATGTGCTGCTGGACGCGGTCGCCTCGCATGAAGCTATCCTCCGCACCCAACTACCACCGAACATTGCTGGCGTGAGTTTCGATCTGGACGCGCCGGCACCGGATGCGTTGGACGCGATCGTCTCCCGCATCACCCAGCAAATCCATTCGGCCACGAAACCGTTGGCAGGTTGGACGGTGGCCGCGATGCGGAAAGAACTGATCCGCGGGATCGTCGTGGGGGATAACCCGCGTGAGGTTGCCCGGAAGATTATGCGCCGCACCGAGGGCCAGTTCAATGGTGGGCTGGCACGTGCCGAGCGTATCGCCCGGACTGAGATGCTGGATGCGCACCGTAATGGGTCGCTCGCCTCCGCGAAGCAGAACAAGGATCTGCTGACCGGCTGGAAATGGCAGTGCACCCTTGACCGGCGCACCTGCCCGGCTTGTTTGGCCAAGCACGGCACTTTGTTTGAGGTTGACGAGTTCGGCCCCGAAGGTCACCCGCAATGCCGTTGCGCCCGCATCGACGTCACCAAAACTTGGTCGGAACTCGGCTTTACCACCGTCACTGAACCGGCCGACACGTTCCCGGACGCACGCGCCTGGTACGACGGACTCACCGAAGACAGTCAACTCGCAATTATGGGCCCAACCCGTAAACAACTACTCGCAGACGGCGAAATCAGCTGGGACGCTTTAGCCACCAAACGCACCGCGCCTGATTGGCGGGACTCCTACGTGGCAACACCGGTGAAGGATCTACAGCCCGTCGGTGGGTGACGGTTCGTACTGAATCGTTCCGCACCACTTGCAGACGATAGCCATCGACGCACCCGTGTTCCGCAGATACACGCCATGGACTTTCCATTCATGCCCCGGGCAAGCACCCGGTTCACCCGGCGCGTCGTTCCTGTTGTCTAACCCCATAATTTCCCATTCTAGGAGACACACCATGGCAAAGATCCGCGAGGCGGCAACAGCCACCCGGCGTGGGCCCGGACGTATCCTGCTCACCCTCATAAGCCCCGGCCAAGGCTCAAGCGGCGACTACAAACCCGACGTGCTGGCCACAGCAGCCGCTGAGCGTGCTTTCCCTCGTGGAACGTTGGGCATGATCGACCACGACACGGACACCGAACGCTTCGAACGTCCCGAAGGATCCCTACGGAACCTCGCAATCGTGCTGGAAGAGGACGCTTACATCGGCGAAGGCGGCGCACTTCAAGCCGAAGCGAAAGTTGCGTCTGCATGGCGTGACCTCGTTGACGACTTCCACGAACACATCGGGGCGAGCATCAGCGCAAGCGCCGATATCAGTGTGAACGAATCCGGTCAGAAAGTTGTGGAACGCATTATCCCCAACCCTTTCAACAGGACAGACCTCGTCACCGTTGCTGGCCGTGGAGGAAAGATCGAAGCCGTGCTCGAAGCCGCCCGCGTCATCGAATCGCGTTCCATCGTCAAAGAAACCACAGCGGACGACATTCGCATGTGGCTATCTGCTGCAGTGCGTGACGCGCACGCCAACGAAAACACGTGGGCGTACTTGGAAGACCACGATGACACGTTCGTTTACTTCGAAACTTCCCGAAAGACGTACCGGCAGCAGTACTCACTGACCGGTGTGAACGTCACCCTCTCCGGTGAACCTGTTGAGGTGCGCCGACGCGTCGAATACGACCCCGTAATCTCCCCGCCGGTCCCGGCTGGGGTAACCGAAAATCAGGAGGAAGCCACCATGGCAACCATTGATGACAAGGAACTCGCCGACCTGCGCGAGTCCGCCAGCCGGGCCACCGCGCTGGAAGCAGAACTGAAAGCCGAGAAGGAAGCACGAGCAACCGAGGCCGCAGACCGCGCCAAGGAAGCCACCGCGAACCGCATCGACAAGGCCAAGGGCATCGTCACCGAAGCCTTCGGCAAGGACGCACCCGCGCTCTACACCCGCCTCGCTGAGTCCGTAGCAACGGCTGAGGACTTCGACGCAGACGCGTTCCGCACCGAAGTCACCGAAGCCGCCGCCAAAACTGCAGCCGACCAGGGCGCAGGCACCCCACGCGGACTAGGCAACGGCAATGTGTCCGAGTCGAAGACCATCACCGACGACGACATCATCAACGCACTCTAAGGAGGCTCCACCATGGCAAAGAATCAGCGTTACACCAACGCCCTACACATCGCGGTCACCGCTCCCAAGGACATCAAGTCCGGCGACCCGGTACAGGTTGGCCAGATCAGCGGTGTTGCACAGATCGACGCGCTGAGCGGCGAGAAGGTCACCATCTGGCTAGACGGCTCTTGGAACATCCCAGTAGCCGGCGCACTGGCCAGCGAAGGCCTGCCAGTGTTCATCACCTCCGCAGGCGCACTCACCGCCGCCGGAACCGGCAATACCCCATGGGGCGTAGCGCTGGCCACCAAGACCACCGGCACCGCACCCGTTGAGGTCGTGCCGCTCGGCTACACCGCCGGCGCAACCGCCTAAGAAAGGAAGTCAACACCATGACTATTCATGACATTGCAAAGGAAGGCTTCCGCCGCGCATCGTCCCACGACGAACGCGTACACGAAGCCGCCAAACTGTTCGGCACCGGACGCACCGGCGCAGACGTATTCGCACAAGCACGCCTGCTCGAAGCATTCAGCACCGACGACTTCCCAATCCTTCTGGGTGACGCTTTCACCAAGAAGGCTATCGCCGCACAGAAAGCAGCGGTCAAGGAATTCGAGCCGATCCTCACCAACATCACTGTTGACGACTTCAACCGTCACAAGCTGATTGACCTGTGGGGCGCCGACGAGTTCGAACCAGTCAAGCAGCTGGAAGAGTACAAGTCCGGTTCGCTCAGCGAAACCGAACTGACTCACGGTGCCGGCAAGAACGGTAAGTCTTACGGCCTGTCGTGGGAGCTTCGCCGTTCCCGCCAGTTCACCGCACTCGCGAACTTCCCCGCAGCGCTCGGTAACGGTTCCATCAAGGGCCAGAACAGCCGTGTCGCCGACCTGCTGGTCGACTCCGCTACCGGCAACTGGAGCACCGAGTTCTTCGGCACCGTCGCCACTGTGGTGTTTAGCGCTGACGCGCTGGATGCTGCGATCAAGTCGCTCTCACAGGTCGTAGACCACCGCGGCGATCTGGTGGACGTGTCCAACCTCGTCCTGATCCACTCGTCCGGCATGCGCTCCGAGGTTCTACGTGTCCTGAACGCGTACGAACTGGAAATGCAGGTCACTGACGGTTCAAAGGTCACCAAGACCCGCGTGCAGAACCCATTCAAGGGCGTTGTGACCCCGCTGGAATCCCGCGCTGTTGGCAAGCGTCTCGGCGCAGCGCAGTCCACCGGCTGGGCACTGGTTCCTGCAGGTTCCTCGGATCTGCCGTCGATCATCCGCACCCTGCTTTCTGGTGAGGAAAACGTCGACATCCGTGTCAAGCGTGATCAGGGCGAACGCCCAGGCGGTGGAGCAGTGCCTGTAGATGCTGGCTCGTTCAACGACGACAGCATCTGGTTCCGTGGCCGTGACGTGTACGGCATCGACAAGGGCTTCACCACGGGCGTTTACGCGTCCAAGGGTGCCGCCTAAGCACACGCAGTAAATCAATCCTAGGAGGGGTGGTCATGGACTACGAAATACCAATACGACAGGTTCGTGTGCTGATCGCAGACATGGCCACTCCACCTTTGATCGACGACCAGACCTTGCAAACCTATCTGGAACTGCAGGGTTGGGCGGACGGTTCGCGGTGGGCTGTGAAGCGTGCAGCAGCCGACGCACTGGAAGCTATCGCAGTAAGCGAAGTTTTGGTGTCGAAGAAGATCCGCACACAAGACTTAACATCCGACGGTCCAGCGGTAGCGGAAGCGCTCCGCAAGCTCGCCGGCGGGCTTCGCGGGCAGGCTGATGATGAAGACCCTGATCTCGGTGGTGTCTTTGAAATCATCGAGCCCGGCGGTGGCCGGTTAGAAGCTGAGGAATGGCGGGTGCTGTAATGCCGTTCCCCGGAACCCGGATCATCCCGCAAGGGTGGGCTGAACACCACCGCCCAGTGGCAGCAGGTGGCATGACCGCGACCTGCGTTGTAGAGCGCGTCACCGAAGGCCCAGCGCCTTTCCCACCGGTCGAAGGTTGGACACCGCGAGAACTAGTTTGGGCTGGCCAGTGCCGGGTCCAAGAGTTGAAGCGTGAACAGTCCGGTGACGCTGCAGGGCAACCAACCGAAACCCGCCAATACCTTATTCAGCTCCCATATTTGGAAGCGAACCCGCTCCCGAAGCTTTACGTGGGGGAGCGCGGCGACCTGATCACCAGTGGCGGTGTTGAGTACATCCTGAAACAGCGGATGACCGGTTCACTGCTCTGGGCGCACGACTTCATCGCATGGGAAAACCAAACCCAACAAAACCCTTAGACGTTCCTGCCGTTGCGTTTGTTGATCCACCATAAGAGCAAAATCAGCACCGCCAACACTGCGAACACACCGCCGAAAACTGACCAGATCGGCGCCATAGTCCCAGCAATGAAGCCGAGCACGGCCAGTACAGCGAAGAAGAATGCAGCACGGGTCAACTTCACGGGCTTTACCTGTTTTTCAGTCATGCCCGAAGCCTACCGAACGGGGCGGATCTTATGAGCTTTGACGCATCAGAATTCCTCACCCTGGGCAAAAATCTGGGCAACGTGTCAAAGCGCACCGGGGCGATGGCGAAGGTCGTGGTGAAGAAAACTGCGAAGGATATCGAGAAGTCTGCGAAGACCCTCGCCCCCGTGGATACAGGCAACTTGAAGAATTCGATCACAACAAGCGACCTGCGCAACGTCACCCAAGATTCCCCCTCAGCTGAGGTGCGCGCATCGGCAAACTACGCCCAATATTTGGAATTCGGCACCAGCGTTATGCCAGCCCAACCATTCATGGGCCCGGCAGCGGAACAGCACGGGGCGGCGTTCATGGCGGCTATGGCGGAGATCATCGAGAAAGCAATGGATTCATAAATGAGCGCATCACAATTCCATGCTGAACTCATGGCCACTCTGAAAGCAATCACCGCACTGGGCGGCCGAATCTACGACGGCACCATCCCCGCGAAGCTCCCTACAGACGGTGCAGGATATGTCCTCCCATACGTCCTAGTTTTCTCCGGTATCACCGCCGACATTGGCGACCCCGACCTCACCGGCAAAACAGACACCCTCGTGCACGACTACGCACCCCAAACGAACTGCGTCGGCCCCACCCCCGGGCACTCCCGCATATGCGCGGAAATGGTTCAGGCCGCCCTGACAAACACGCGCATCGGCAACCACCCGTTGAAACCAGACACCGACGGCTTCCGGGTCGCCGTGCCCCTCCCAGACAACCAGGTCACCCCGGCCCGGTTCTACCTGCCACTTCAATGGCGGGTCACCACCAACTAAAGGAGGCCACGCCGTGGCAACCCCCAAACCGGTTACCGAGCCAGCCACCCCCGCGGTGGTAGCCCGAATCACCGAACCAGTACGACCAGAACGCACGTACGACCCACGCAAGAAAGTGCGGGTCTACGACAAGACCACCGGTCAGGTAGTCCGCCGACCAGTACCCGAAACATGGCTGGACGGACGATTCCCAAACCTTGCCGAAGCCCCATCCTCGAGAGTAGGTAAGTAACCATGGCCCCCACTGGTCCAAAGATGCTCAACACCAACAACCGCGCACTGTGGTGGGTGCCAACCATCGCCAATCGCAAGTCACCGACCGCAGCCGAGGTTACAGCCGGTGTACAGCTGACCTGCCTCGTCACCGTTGCCAACTACCAATTCGGCATCACCGGTACCGCTATCGTCGTTGACCCATCGCCTTGCGACGACATCGAAGCTGGCGCACCCGGCATGGACACCGTCGAAGCAGGTTTCGACATGTTCCGCTTCAAAGACGATGTCGAAGATATTGCGTGGACTACGTTCACCGACAAGGGCATTGGCGGGTTCCTAGTGGAACGCATCGGTCAGGTCGCTGATGGTGAAGACCCGTCCGATGTCCCAATCACCACCGGTGACGAGGTATCTGTCATGCAGGTACTCACCCTGTCACCGCGTCCGCTGTCGCCGGCCACTGCGGGCTATGAGAAGTTCAACCAGAGCTTCGCCCCCCAGGGCTTCACCGCCCGAGCTGTAGTCGCTGCAGCGTAACCAAAGACCAGTCCGGGCGGGGTGCTTGACTCCCGCCCCGCCCGGACTCTAAACCAGCTTGGAGTCACCCCAAACATTAGGAGTCAACCATGGCTGAGAAACGCCACTACGAAGGCACTGTAACCCGCGACCAGCTCAAAGCAGCTGTTGAAGCGCTGGGATTGAACCCAGAGAACACCGTGTCGATCAACATGACAGCAGACCGGATCCGCGTCATCGAATACGTGCGCGACGAGAACGGCGCCCGGATCATCAACGAAGCATTCGAAGGCTTCGACCGCCGTTGCTACACCCTCAAAGTCAAGTAACCACCCCACTAAACATCAGGAGTCAAACCGTGTCAGAGAACATCGAACCAAACAGCGAACTCGACCTCGACGAGTGGCTGGCCATGGGCGAACGCACCGTCCACAACGTCAACCTCTACGCACGCTTCGACCTCATCGCCGAGATCGATGCTCTCAACGCACAACGCGTACCCGTCGATACCGAGCCCGAAGGCGACGAAGCACTGGGCGGAAACAACAACCCGAATGCCGCACTTGATGCGGAAATCGACGCGCTAAAAATGCGCATCCACGCATCCAAGAAAATCTTCCGCGTCACCTCACTGAACAACAGCGAAATTGATGCGATCCGCGAAGCAGTACTCACCGAATGCTCCAAGGAAATCGACAAGGCCGCGGAACTCGGAAAGCGTGAAGCGCTCAAATCCGCTGCACGCATGGAAATCAAAAACCCTGCCGACGTGAACGCATCCGTCCGCCTGGGGGTAAACGAGTTCACCAAGAAGGTCATTGAACGCGAACTACGCCTACGCATGATCGCGCAATCAACCTCCATCATGAACAAGGGCACGCTTGTCGACCTCACCCTCGACCAGACCCGCACCCTGTACGAGAAACTCGGCGAAGCGCAAATGCGCCTACTTGCCGACGCTTCCGCACGTGCTACCCAAGATATTCCAGTGGTGACCGTCCCAAAATCGTAGATGCCCTCGGAACCCCGCGCTGGACCCACCTGCTCGACCTGGTGGAAACAGCGCGGGACTGCCGCATACCCGTCACCGTACTACTGGGCGTACGCGAAGACGACGGGAAGTACTGCGACCAAGACAAAATCATGCAGATCGCATACACGAAATACCTGAAAACCATATGCAGTGGTTGTGGGCTGCCCGCACACGTCACCCGCGGTGACAACAACGTCGGCAGGTTCGAAGTCCACGACGACGCGATCTGCCACGTCTGTGAAGAACTCGAAACGTTCACATCCAACAAGCACCGCAACACGTGGCCGGGACAAAAGATCTACCTGAAAGACACTCACGTCGGACAGGCATAACTAAATAGGCGGTGTCACCTTTGGCTGTAAAAGACCTCCGAGTCATTGTCGGCGCTGAGATCGGTTCATTCCTCAAGGACATGGACCGGGTATCCGCCAAAGCGAAAGAGACGGCCAAGAAAACCGAGGAAGCCGGCACAAAAGCTGAATCGGGTATCGGCCGCCTTACAGCAGTAGCGAAAACGCACGAAAAATCATGGGATCAAGTATCTAAAACCATGGTTGGTGCAGGTCTGCTGATCACCGGTGGACTCGCCTTGTCTGGCAAGGCGGCCATGGATTGGCAGTCCCAGTTCGCTGGTGTTCGCAAGACCATTGATGACACCGAGGAAGGGTACACGGAGCTCTCAGACGGGCTTCGCGACCTCGCCAAAGAACTGCCCTCCACGCATGCGGAGATCGCTGGTGTGGCGGAAGCTGCCGGCCAGCTGGGTGTTGCTCGTGATGATGTTCTTGGGTTCACGGACACCATGATTGATTTGAGCGAAACAACGAACCTGACCGCCGAAGACGCGGCAACGAACATCGCCCAGATTTCCAACGTGATGGGCACGATGGAACGTGAAGGTTCCAAAGGCGTGGAACGGTTCGGCTCCACCCTGGTCGCACTAGGTAACGACGGCGCGTCAACCGAAGCTGAGATCCTTTCGATGGCTCAGCGTATCGCCGGTGCTGGTGCGTCGTTGAACGCTTCCGAAGCCGACGTACTCGCCCTGTCCAACACTCTCGCATCCATGGGCGTGCGTGCTGAGCTCGGTGGCGGCGTAGCAACTCGTGTCCTACTCAAAATGCGTACCGCTGTTGATGAGGGCGGCGAATCCGTACAGGCATTCGCAGACGTTGCTGGAACCTCCGCTGACGAGTTCGCGGCCAAGTTCCGCAGCTCACCAATGGAAGCCCTGCAGCTCGTCGCCGAGGGTATCGCCCGCACCAACGACGCTGGCGGCAACCTCACTGCCACGCTCAAGGACATGGGCATCAAGGGCACCGAGGAAATGCAAGTCATGCTTGCCCTCGCGAACTCCGGTGACCTGCTCACCGAATCGCTGGAACTCGGTTCCAAGGCGTGGGAAGAAAACAGTGCTCTAGCCGACGAAGCCGCGCAACGCTACGCGACCGCTGAATCCAAGGTCAAGGTAGCTTGGAACAATATCAAGGACGCTGGCATCGACGCAGGCGCAAGCCTTCTCCCAGTCATTGCCAGCCTGGCCGATGGTGTTGCCGACCTAGTGGGCTGGTTCACCGACCTGCCCGAGCCTGCTCAAACCGCGCTCACCGTCCTAGCAAGCCTCGTTGGTGTTGGCGCGCTGGTAGCTGGTGCGTTCATGAAGATCGCACCAAACATCATCAGCACCGTCACCGGTCTACGTGATCTGCGCGCAGCAGCACGACGCGCCGAAGGTCCGATGACCCAGCTCGAAACTCGCACACGAAAGGTGGGTGGCGCAGCACGGACCGCGGCGGCAGGACTGTTAGCCCTAGCAACTGTCGGCCCAATGATCGGCTCAATGGTTTCCTCCGGAGACCTAGCCAACATCGACAACCTCAACGCCCTACTACTCGGCACTAGTTCGGCTGGACAAGACCTCGAAAGCATTTTCACCGGTAAAGGTAACTTCTTCAACGGGCTTGATGTTGACGGGTTAGGTGAAGCGTTCCGAATCATCGGCGACCCTTCAATCAGTGACAGCGTCGACCAGACCATTTCGAAGATTTTGACGCTCGGTTCCCGCGGATCCAGCAACATGGAGTTCGTTACCAAGAACTTCGAACAGCTGGACTCCGTCCTCACTGGGATGGTCAAGTCCGGTAACACCGAACAAGCAGCGGACACTTACGAGATTCTCGCGGCAAAGGCCGAAGAAGCAGGCGTGCCAGTGGAGAAGCTTGCCGAGATTTTCCCTCAGTACGCTGCCGCGCTGCGTTTAGCTGACGCTGAGTCGAAGAATGCTGCTAAGGGTGCTGACGGCACGGCCACCGCATATGAGAACGCTGCGAAGGCTGCAAAGGAAGCCGCTGACGCTGTAGACGACTGGTACGACTCACTCGTCAACGCTGGCATGGTGCAACTCAACGAGAACGAGGCACTACGGGCACTCGAAGAATCATTCGACAAGGCTAACGAAACCATCACCAAAAACGGTAAGACGTTAGACGAGACGACAGAGAAGGGTCGCGAAAACGGTCGCGCTCTCGATGCCGTAGTTGAAGCAACCTACAGAAGCATGGAAGCACAGCGAGAGAACGGCGCAAGCACAGCCGAACTCTCCGAAACCATGCGAAAAGGCCGGGAACAGTACATCAAGAACGCCGAAGCGGCGGGAATGAACGCAGACGAAGCGAAACGTCTTGCAGATGAACTGAACCTGATACCTGGTTCCGTGTATGTCCAGTTCAACTCGAACACTGATTCCTTGGCGCGAAAGCTCACTGAGATTCACGAACTAGTCCAGTCCACACCGGATGGAAAAGTTCAGATCACGGAGAACAGCCCGGAGGTACGTCGGGCGTTGGAGGCGTTGGGCTACATCATCACCGAAATGCCTGATGGGCGTATCGAAGTATCCGAAACCGGCACAGATGAAGCTGGCAACAAGATCGACGAGACTGCAGCCAAAAAGCGGATCGCGAAGATCACCGCTGAGGCAATCACCGGCGCCGCGGAAGAGCAACTCCGAAACGCTGCACGCAACCGGTACTCCACCATCAACGTCAAAACGCTGTACACCTCCGAGGGCGCATCAACGGTGCACCGAGGCGGATCCGGTGGACTCACCAACAACTCTCGTGGCGGACATTTCAGTCTTCCTGGTTACAAGGACGGAGGACAGCTACCTCGCACAGGGTTGGGCACTGACATGATCCTCGGTGTCACTTCGGACGGGCGACCTGCCGCGAACTTGGACGACGAAGAGTGGATCATCCGAGCCACCTCCGCCAACAAATACAACCGTGTACTCGGCGCCATCAACGCCGACGACCCCAGCGTGCAACACCTCGCCAGTTACGCCGGCGGGGGACAAGCGGGCGGATACGCAGCAAACACAGGATCAGCGGGCTCAATGATCAGCATCGGCGACATTATTGTGCACGGTGCTGGTGATCCTGAGCGAGCAGCACAAGCCGTCGAAGACCGTATCACAAGCAAACTAGCGAAGGTGGGGATGCGCATTGGGTGAGCTAGTCACACTAGACGGATTCCCACTCTCAGGGACGAGCCGGGAAGGGATCTGGAAAATCAACAGCCTGCCCGGGTGGAACCAACGCCCAGCAGTGAAACGCAACAGCGAACCACGCACCGCCGGCGACGGAAGCCACAAAACCCCCGTGTACTACGAGAACAGACTGGTCACCATAAACGGCCGGCTGTTCACGAAGAACCACGAGTACCTCCACCAGGCCGAGGGCATCTTGAACGCTCTCGGCCACCGTGGGGGAGCGAAGCTGTTGGTCGAAGGGCACGGCCCGACACAGTGGGCTACGGTCGACCCGCGAGGCACACCGGAGTTCACCGCAGTAACCGGAACGTTCCTCCAATTCCAAATCCCGCTCGAAGCGATTGATCCGTTTAAGTATGGCGAGTCGTACGAGATTACTGGTTCGGGGTCTAGTTATCCGTCGTTGTTCCATCGTGGGACTGTTCCTGCGTGGCCTGTGGTCACTGTGACTGGTTCTGGTTCGTACACGTTGAATATCAACGGTTTGGTATCGGTGACGCAGCCTCTCGTATCTGGCGTTGCTCACACCATTGACTACCGGACTGGGATTCTCCGGGCCGGCGGTTCGGTGGTTCGGGGTGGTTTCTCCACAGCGAATTTTCAACCGATCAAGCCGGGGTTGGCTCAGACCATGTGGATCACCGGTAACGCAAACGTCACCGTCCGCTACAACGACACCTACATCTAAGGAGGCCGTATGCCTGGTTATCGGGTGTGGAGTGTTTCTAGCAAGACGTGGGCTGACCGGGTGGAATTGAAACCGGAATTCTCACCATGGGAGCGGGGCTTCAATCACGGTTTCGGCGGAAAAACCAAACTGATCTTGTCTGATCCTGATGTGGCAGCGGTTGCGGGTCTGAACGATTCGTATCCTGGGCAGCGTGGCATCGTCGTGGATTATGACAATGTCGTGGTCTATACGGGGATAATTTGGGAAGCGGACTATGACCGTGACTCGCAAACCTTGGATCTAACTCACGAGGATATTTGGTCGCTCTGGGATGCACGCCTAATCAGCGAGGTCCGCGACGAGAACATCACCAACTGGGAGAAAACTTATTCTGGGTTGGAATACGACACCATTATCAAGCGGATCATCCAACTCGCAGTAGCTGGTTCGGATCGAAGCGTGCCGATGGTCTACGAGGACGACTACACGGGCGGACGATCCCGTACCTACAACGGCTACAACATGGACACCGCACTGAGCGCCATGGAAGAGATCATGGATCTTTCAGACGGTCCAGATGTTGACTTCCGCCCAGAGTGGGACGGCGCTGGCGGTGTCCGCTTCACCCTGCGTACTGGTGACCTGTCGCTGAACAAGATCGAAGTGAACTTCTCGGCTGTCGATTGTCCGGCTGAGGGTTTGTGGATCAAAACCAACGCACGCGACGTAGCGACACAGATGTTTGCGGTCGGTGAAGGTTCCGGCAAGAAGACCGCTAAGAGCCCTGGCATGCTTGTCCGAGAATCGCAATCGTCGAATATTGCGGATTATCCGGCGTTGGAACGTGTGGAGCAGTTCAAGAACATCAAGAAGGGTCCTGAGCTTTACGATCAAGCGGCTTCCTCATTGGTGGCTACCAATGGGGCTGTGCGGCAGGCGGGGTTCAGGCTCAAACTTGACTCCCCAATCCTCGGAAACTTGTGGGAACTACGCCCTGGAACGATCATCAACTGGTACATCCGCGATGACCCGTACTTCACCGATGGTTGGCGTGAGTGGCAGGTGCTCAAATATTCCGGTGACATTACGAGCGATTTCGTAGACATCGAGTTCCAACCGAAGGGAGGTTAGCGTGGCACGTCGGGTAGACCTCACCGGGGAGAACATCACCCGGAAGAACCGAAAAGAACGCAACTACGGCACCAAAACTGACCTTGCTTCGACCACTGTGGAGCGCGGTTCAACTCATTGGACAACTGGTTCCACGGTTTATGTGGATGGTTTGTTGGCGGTTGCGGGCACTGCCACAGTTTCGGGTGTCCTATCAGTGACGGGCACGTTGAACGCGTCGGGGCAGATCAATTTGTCTGGTTCAACATCTGTTACTGGCCCGATGGAAATTTCAGGGACGACCACAATCACGGGGTCAACAAACATCCTGGGCGAACTGAACGTCACCGGGCCCACCACGTTGGACGGCATCCTTGACATCGGTGGCGACACTACGATCACCGGTTTGCTCGCTGTTGACGGGCCCACGACTATCTCCGGGACGCTAGATATTCAGGGACGCACGACGGTCAAGAACGATCTGGAACTTCTCACTGGTGGAGTGCTCAAAGCTGGCGTCACGAAGATCGAACCGAACGGGAAAGCAACGTTTGGTGATGTAGTCATCGATCCGAACAGCATCTACATGATCCAAGCACCGGGCGGGAATATGGTGTCAGGAAGCGGAGGCGACAGTATTGCCTTGTCATCGTCCACGAGTTCATCGGTTGCTCTGGACAGTACTGGAGCCACTCTGGACTTCTTAGGTACCTCGACAGTCAAAGCGCGTGCAAATGGAATCGACCTCACCGCAACAAAGATATGGGTGCGTGGTGAGCTTGAATCGACTCAGGCTGCCCGGTTCCCTCAGATCTTCATCGGCTCAGCCAGCGAGATAACTAATCAGCGCCTACGAATTAGCGGGTTGCCGAGCATCCAAGGCGTACAGTCGAATGTTTATTTCAACCCTGCGAATGGACTGTTCTTCCACATCACCTAGTTCTCGGGCTATTCAGTTTCCAGGGCGTCACAATAACGTTGGTCAGCGGCCGACTCCATAGTTTCGTTCAATTCTTTCGTATCAGAAAGATCCATGGGCTTATCGCTTTCGCAATAGTCGTGAAGTGCCTCGATTGCTTTTTCTTTTTTGGGAGCTACTGGAAGCGCATATGCATTTGAACGGGAGGCAACGTGGTTTGCAAATTGTTCCTCCACCGCTTCAATTGCGACCTGTGAATGCTCGGCTCCGCTCTCATCTAACGCGCTGCTGGATTCGGCTACTTCCGCGGTTGCCGCTGTCGGTTGAACTGCAACGTTCTGAGTTGATTCAGAAGCCCCACATCCGGCCAACGCGAGAGCGGATACAGCAATCAGGGCAATAAGTTTTGGGCGCATAACACAAACATTAATCTAAGGAGCCGACAAATGGCGGAACTCAGTGGTCAAGATCCCGTAACAAAGCTAGAAGCAGAGAATGTCGAGCTGAGGCAAAAGGTGTTCATCGGTGAATCAATCATCGAAGAACTCAGGCAAGCATTATCGTCTTCGCAAGTCGCGCAAGCGAAAGCAAACGCGCTGCTCAAACTCGCTAACCAACCCACCGCATAGACGGTGGGTTTTCTAGTTAAGGAGGCACGATGCCGATAGTTACGGGGAATGTTTTTGACCTGCGAAGCCTACCCATGCCGGGCGCGGTCCCGAATATCATCTTCCATCTTGAGCCGGTCACCAACGTTACGGCTACTGGCAGTGGCAAGGGCAACGTTTATCCGACGACCGCGTATCCGGTGGTCCCGGATTCTTCGGGTGCGTTCCAAGTGAACCTCACTGCCACTTCCGGATTCCACGCAGACGCTTGGTACGACGTGGAACTGGTCTGGAACACCCCGGCTGGAACACTCCGTGACCGAACACTACGCGTCAAAGTGCCCGGAGGTGGGCCTCACAACATCGGCGATCTCATCGACCAAAGCGCAGGTGTCGGCGGCGCGAACCAGCTCCTCGTCTGGGTCTCAGAGATACCGCCAGTTTCAGAAGCAAAAGGCCAGTGGTGGTTCAAGCCATCAACCAACGACCTCTACCGATGGGAATAGACCATGACATGGAGTTTGATTAGCAACCTTGCAGGCGGGCCCGGCCCAGTGGGTCCAGCTGGCCCGGACTGGTTCAAGGGTACTCTGACGACCACGAGCAACCTTGACACGATCGCTAACGGCATGTGGCTGGTCCCGTCCCCAGCTGTTGCTGATGCCCTGAACTTACCGGTCAGTAGTGTCGGCTTCCTTGAAACAGCAAAGTCCGGGGCTCTCGGTATTCGCGAGTTCACCACGTGGGGTGCTGTTGGCACGACTCAGGTCAGCCGGCGCACCTCGTCCGGCTGGCAAGAGTGGGCACCGAAGGCACTCGGCCCGATCCGGTTGCGCACCGCGACTCACGGCACGATGGTGTGGGATGCGTTGCCTGACGGCTGGTATTTCAATGACCAGGCGCAGCTGCAGTCGGTATGGAATCTGCCGGTGCAGGTCGGCGATATTCGCAAGGGCTCACATCCTGCTGGGTACGGGTACGCCGAAATGAAAGAGTGGGCACAGCCAAACCGCGAATGGATCAACCGGCGCACCACCAACGGTTGGCAGGGCTGGGAACCTAAACCGGGTGGTGGCGGTGGCGACGGCGTCACCATTGGTGTCCTGATCGCGCAGCAGAACATGGACGTTCTCGAGGACGGCTGGTGGGAAGCACCGAACAACGGTGTCGCCCAGTCCCTCGGCTTCCCGGGAAACCTGCAAGGATTCCTGCTCCAGTCGGGCAATAACCGCCAGTACACGAACAGCAAGGGCGTCTTCACTCAAACGAAGAACACTTCAGGCGTGTGGGGTGTTTGGAGCCAAGCCGGTGTAGTGGACGGATATACCCCGTTACAGCCACCTACAGGTTTGCCGTGGTTGCAGGAGGACGCACCTGGTTCGTCGGTGACGTTCATCGACCAGGATCACCATGGCCAAGGGTATGCGATCAACACGCAGAACTGGCCGGGAGCGACCACCGCATGGGTGCTGCACCAGTACTCCAACGCACGTTCGGCGATGATTATTGACAACTGCCGGTCTCAGCCGTCGATCCAGATCAACAACACCCAGAACTCGTCTATCACCCCGGACTACAAGGGTGACGGAGATTTCTTCATGCTCGGACCTTGGGACGACGCAGGGAATTACTCACGTTGGTTCCGGCTCACTAACGAGCTTGAGTTCATGAACGACACCCGTAAAACCCCATCGTTCAATCAGGTGTGGGGAACCGGGGACATTCTGGAATTCAAGCTCAACGGTGTTGTCGTCGCCAAGATCAAGCGCAACGGCCACTTCGTCACTGCGTCACCGAACGGTGCGCTCTGGGAAATTCTAGTGTCAGACACCGGCGTCCTGTCCACAGTGGCCGCCTGAGATCGTCACTCGTCAATTGGCGCCAATGTGGAGGGCGTATTTTTTATGCCCTCCGCAAGGGTGTCTAATCATCACTCAACTTTTATAGGAGCTGCCATGCCCGGATGGCTGACTGAAGCTGTCATCGTCCAAGCCATAACCACCCTCGGCATCGTCCTGGGAGCACTTATTACAGTCGGGCTCCCGCTTCGAAAGAAGCTGACCGTGATCGGCAAGGACGCGAAGGAAGCACGCGAGCAGGTGAAGAACAGCCATGACACCAACCTCCGCGAAGAAGGGGACGAACGGCATGAGGCGACGATGGGCCTACTCAAAGAGCTCGGCCGTGACGTGCGTGGTCTACGCGAGGACCACTACGAGACTCGCAAGGACATCGGCATGCTGCATGCGGAGGATCGGGCAGGCCGGCGTGAGACCCAAGCGCTTCGGCAGGAGTTCTCCGACCACACAAAGCAAACCGAGAACTGGACTCCGATGCTCCGCGACTTGCACGATCAGTACTCCAACAAGCCACCTGCCGAATAACCCAATCTGAACATCAAGCCCGAGACCAACCTGGTCCGGGCTTTTCTTATGCCCTCGAAAGGACTGCGCTGTGACTCTTATTAGATTTTTCCGGACGCGCCCCACAGCGGATGGTACTCGCACCCCTGCTAGTGGGACGTTGCGGTTTACTCCGACGCGTGAGCGTGTGGTGGTGGGTGATCCGGATGAATTGATTTTGCCGGTTGGCTTCCCGGTTGAAATCCCGAAAGATTCGGGGCGTGCCGATGTGGAACTTGCACCGACTGGCAACGGTTGGGTGTGGGAGGTTTATTCGCATGGGTTCGGAGTATCGCCCGAATATGCATACGTGGCCGTTCCTGAGCCGTTGCCGGATCCAAATGCGCCGGGTGAGTTTTTGCCGGTTGATTACCCGGATTTGGTTCATGTGGATAGGGCGACGCTTGATCCGGTAGCCGCACCCGATCCTTTATGGTGGGCGGAGTTGGAAGCCGGTAAGGCGCTGGCTGGCGATGTGGAAGCGGCGCGGGTTGACGCGGAGGGTTCCGCGACTAGTGCCGCGCAGTCTGCCGACGATTCTTTCGCGTCGGCTAGCGGGTCGGCGGGGTCGGCTTTGTCGGCTTCCGAAAGCGCGTTATTGGCGGGGGAGTCTGCCGGACTGGCGAACACTTCCGCAGTATCGGCGGGTTCGGCTAAGGATGCCGCGGAAGTTGCGCGTGATGCTACGGTTGCCGCCGCGGGTGGCTCTGAATTGTCCGCGCAGTCTGCCGCCGATGCCGCGACGGCTTCCGCACAGTCTGCCGCCGACGCAGTAGCCGCCGCGGAGGATGTAGTAACCCGCGCCAATAACGGCGAATTCGACGGGCAGGACGGCGACCCTGGCGCGCCCGGCAACCCTACCGCTTTCGAGCTACGTGGCGTCGGCTCACCACTGGGTGTCGTGACCGCACCACCGGGAACTTATTACACCGACACCGCTGGCACGGCGGGCGCGTGGCGGTGGCTCAAGAAATCCGGCACCGGGAACACGGGGTGGGAGGTCATTGAGGGAGACACAGGGGTTCGCCGGTATCGCACAGAGGACATGCTTAACGGCTGGGCAGGATACGGCGCGCCGTCATTCAGTTTCAAAGTTCAGCGCGTGAGAAACAAGGTAACAATTGGCGGGTACTTCAACGCGTCCGGCGCAATTTCCCCCACTGCTCTACAGCTACCTATCGGATTCCGACCAAGAAATTCAGGCGACGCTTTCCCGTTGTGCGACACGCTAGGAATCCCGCAGCGATTATTCAGTATCAGCGCAGGAAACCTGGTTCACAATGGCCAAATTTTCGCGGCGAACTGCCTTATTGTTCCAGTCACTTTCACGACGGGCGACCCTTGGCCGACAACATTTCCCGGAATCCCTAACTAGGAGCATCAATGAACCTGCGTGAACTGACAGACGAAGCACTCGACGCGCTCCGCACCGACGTAGCCATCGAACAAGAACGGCGGCAAGCACAAGCCACCATCCCCGACCAAATCCGCGAACTCACCGCCAAATACATCGACGGCGGCGGAAACGCAGAAGACCTCCCATAACCAAGGACTAGCAAGCGCTGGCCCTCTCTATACCCATTTGGTTACTTGTATTGGAAACATCCAAATTAGGGCCTGGGTGCTTGCATCGTATGATTTGTTGAATGACAGAAATGAACCGAGAACAGCGCATTGAGGCGCACCGCAAAAGAACCATAGCGTGGTTAAGTCAAAAAGCCCCTAATGGAATGGCTTGCCCAGTGTGCTCCACGATGTCATGGAACATTGGCGAAATGGTGGAACTACGCCCATTCCAAGGCGGGGCATTCATAATTGGCGGAGAATCCGGAACCTATCCGGCAATGCAGGTAGTTTGCAACAATTGCGCGTACACGATGCTGATCAATGCAGTATCGTCTGGCATCCTCGAACAGAACGATTACGCCACGGGCGGGCCTGAGAATGGCTGACATTGGCGGTTCCGCAGGAACACATATTCAGTTTCAACAAGACCATAACCTGAGCGTACCGAAGGAGAGTGTTACTTTGATGCGTACAAGAGATTGGGAACGTATCAAAACCCAGATCAAGGGATTGAAAGAAACGGAGAAAGGCTTTTCTGCATTCGCGTACGCTGCTCTTGGCATCTTCATTTCAGGTGGTCTCGGGCTACTCGCCTGGCTACCAGCTGCTCGCGTTTTACCAGTCGAACTGAAATTAGAGTTTGCTTGGATAACCCCGGCATTCATTGGTGCTTCGGTTGTGGGACTTGGCATTGCAATCTCATGCTGGATTGCGGCGTACGTTGTTGCCAAGGCGAAAGAGACATCCGTTGATTCAATCGTGTCGGAAATGGAAAGTATCATCGAAAACTAAAATAAGCACAACAAATTAGCCACTCTTCGGAGTGGCTTTTCTTATGCCCAGACGCAAACGGTGTCTGGGTTTTTCTATGCCCGAAAGGTGGACATGTGAAAGAGCAGCTAGTCGCGAGCGCCGCCCAGACGTATCGCGGTATCAGCCGGTGTACGTCGATCACGGTCCATGAGACCGCAAACGCTGACCGCGGCGCGAATGCTCAAGCCCACGCCGATCTCCAGTCATCCGGGAACGTGCGCCAAGCATCCTGGCACATTCAAGTCGATGGCACCGAGGCGATCCGCTCCTACCCGGACACCGCGCAATGCTGGCACGCAGGACCAGGGGCCGCGGACAGTATCGCAGTGGAGATCTGTGTCAACAGTGACGGCGACTACGAGCAAGCCTTCCGCAACGCCGCCGAAGAAGTCCGCAAGCTACGCATAGATCACGGGCTCACCCGGGACGACGTCGTGGACCACACGCACTGGACAGGCAAAGACTGCCCGGCCCAGATGCGCGCCACCAACCGCTGGCAAGAATTTCTCAACCTCACAGACCCGAAAGGAACCCCACCCATGAGCAGCACAATGATCAGCCCCTTCGAAGGACGACTTACTCAGAACCACGAACGCAGCGGTGGCTACAAAGGCCACGCTGGCACTGATATCGCACCACCACGCCCAGGCCAGACCGGCAAGCCTGTCTATGCCTCGTTCGCTGGAACGATCAAGAAGCTTCACCGCACCGCGAAGCACGGCAACCGGTCCAGTACTTGGGCGCCGTATAAGACCGGCAACGGCGGCCTGGTCGCTAACCCTGACGGTGAAGGCAACGGCTACAACCACATGATGCCGCTCTCGTCCTTGAAGGTCGGCGACTGGGTGAACGCCGGTGACCTCATTGGCTACAACGACTCCTCGGGTAACCAGTCGGGTCCGCACACGCACTTCGAATTGTGGGAGGACTGGGAGGATCCAAACTCGCACTACGACCCGCAGCTGGCGTTCAAGAAGTTCGGTGTGAAGCCGGGTTCCAAGCCGTCGAAGACTTCGGGCAAGCCGTCCACCCCGGCCAGCGGCAACACGAAGGAAGACAATATTGCGATCGCGAAGGCCCTGAACCTTTTGGGCTACGACGCAGGATACCCCGACGGTGTAGACGGCCCGATGTTGAAGGGCGCGGTGGAGGCGTTCCAGCGTGACCACGGCCTCTACCCAGACCAAGAGTGGGGCCCCGTCACTCAAGCCAAGTATGAAGCTCTTGGCCGTCCGAAGAAGCCAATCAAGCCCACCGCCTCGAAGCCTTCGAAGACATACCGAAACCTGCAGAACGGTTCCACCGGTGCGGACGTAGGACGGGTGCAGAGTGCGCTGCGCTCCGAGGGGTACACCAAGCAGATCGTGGACAACGACTTTGGCGACCAGACCGAAGCGAACGTGCGCGACTTCCAACGCCGCACCGGACTTGTCCAGGACGGCATCGCCGCAGAAATTACCCAGAAACGACTAGGACTCTAATTATGTTCACCCTCTCATTCTGGAAGGGCGCTGCTGAGCGTCTGACCAAAACTTTCGTTCAATCGTTCATTGCAACACTGGTAGCGTCGATTGGTGCAGCGGTGTCTGCATGGGACGTGCCGTGGGAAGCCGTACTCCCGACAGCTCTTGGCGTTGGCCTGTTGTCTGCGATCCTTTCGTTGGCAACGAGCCTTGGTAATGCGGATTTCACCGCTGGAAAATCCGTCACCGTAAAACTTGATGCTGACGAATTCGCGGAAACTGTGAAAGAACGACTAAAACAAAGCGAAATCACCCAGCGCATTGTTGTCCACGGACCAGCCAAAATCCCTGACGAAGAGCCAGGCAAGCACGAAGCACAGTAGGACCGTGTGTGAGATGATCAGAGCATGAAGCTTTGGCCATGGAGCAAATCCCGTGAGGAAACTCTACAAGGACCCCCGCTCCCAACAACTGTGATCATGCCTGATGGTGAGACCGTTGAAGGCAAGTGGACCGCCACCAATGAGTGTGCGATCCACGGAGCCATCACCTTGCACTAAGCGAAAGACCGCCCCATCCTCAAAACGAGGGTGGGGCGGTCTTTCGCATTTAAGGCAAGCGTCAATCCAGCGTAAGATTCGCCTTATGGAAGTAAAAGTAACTTACGAGCAAGACGGCGAAATTGGTTCCGTCGCGGTCCATGGCAACGTTTATGAGACAGCCAGGGATGAAGCTTTCAGTATGGTTCCCGAAGGTGCGCAGCGAACCAGTATTCGGGTTGATCGGGGCGAGTAGTGCCTTGTGGCGGTTTTGTGGCGGTTGGCTCCCGGCACGAGCCGATTTAGGCCTGTTTTGGACTGTATTGGAATAGTGAGAACAAACCCACTAACACGGTCGAACGCCTTATAAACATTGGGGAGGACGCGCTTTGGAGCGTTCATCCCCGGAACTGCGGGAAAATACGCACGCTAAATCTAGCGCGTGTTCAATGGCCCGCAACCGACTCGGTTGCGGGCCATTGGCTTAACTACCAATAACGCTTCGCGATTCGATAAGCTGGAGTGGCAGCAAACACCCAAAGCAGAAGAGGAAGCACATGTCGGGTTCGGATATTGCAGGGCTGATCGCAGCCGGCGTCTTTGCCATTTTGGTGGCATTGTTGGCGGTGCCAATCATCAAGTTGGGCAAGGTGTTTGACGAGCTTCGCAACTCCATCAAGGACCTCTCGGAGGGGACGACCCCGCTGATTGGCGAGGTGGCCAACACCGTCGCCACGACCAATGACCAGCTCAAGAGGGTCGACGCGATCACCTCGAACGTTTCCGATGCGAGCGCCAACGTCTCCGCGCTGTCCTCCTTGGTGGCAGCCACCGTGGGCAAGCCACTGATCAAGATCACCGCATTCACCTCGGGTGTGCAGGCAGCGATCAATGCGAACACCAGCGGCAAGGGCCGCCGCAGCCGTTAGGGGAGACTAGAATGAAAAAGCTTTTGTGGGTTGTTATCGGCGTGGGCCTCGGTGTCCTCGCCACCAAGAAATACACCGAAGTATCCTCCGGGGCGGCACTGAACCGTCAGGTCGGCAAGTACGCCGACCGCATCTCAGAGGTAGTGGGAGCATTCCGCGAAGGAATGAACTCCCGCGAAGTAGAATTACGTTCCGCCTTGGGCGTGGACACCGCTAAGTGAAGGGATCATCCGTAACACGATGAAAACGCAGGAAATTGCACGCCGCTGGGTCGACTTCTTCGTCGCGAAGGGGCACACAGCGGTACCCAGCGCCTCGCTGGTCTCATCGGACCCGTCGCTGTTGTTCACGGTGGCCGGCATGGTCCCATTCATCCCTTACCTGACCGCTCAGGAGGAGGCGCCCTACACGCGCGCCACTTCGGTGCAGAAATGCATCCGCACCGGCGACATCGAAGAGGTCGGCAAGACCTCACGCCACGGCACCTTCTTCCAGATGTGCGGCAACTTCTCCTTCGGCGATTACTTCAAGCGCGACGCGATCCACTTCGCGTGGGAGCTGCTCACCGGTTCGCTGGAAGACGGCGGCTACGGTCTTGACAAGGATCGCTTGTGGGTCACCGTCTACGAGGACGGCGAAGAAAAAGACACCGAAGCGCGCCGCATTTGGGAAGACGAGATCGGCATGCCTTCGGAGCGCGTGGTAGGCACCGGCAAGGAAGACAACTACTGGAACACCGGCCAGCCCGGCCCCGGCGGTCCCTGCTCGGAAATCTACTACGACCGCGGCCCGGCCTACGGTCTGGATGGCGGCCCGGCCGTCGACGAAACCCGTTTTGTCGAAATCTGGAACCTGGTCTTCATGCAGTACCGGCTCTCCGCGGTACGCTCCAAGACCGACTTCGATGTGGCGGGCGAACTGCCCAAGCGCAACATCGATACCGGCCTGGGCCTGGAACGCCTGGCAATGATCTTGCAGGGCGTCGAAAACATGTACGAGACCGATCAGGTGCGTCCGGTGCTCGACAAGGCCGCGGAACTTGCCGGCATCGTTTACACCTCCACCGAGGACCCGGCAGATCCAAACCACGCGAACGACGTGCGCCTGCGCATGATCGCGGACCACATCCGCTCCTCGCTGATGCTGATCTCCGATGGCGTCACCCCGGGCAACGAAGGCCGCGGCTACGTGCTGCGCCGGCTGATCCGCCGTGCGGTGCGCGCCATGCGCCTGATGGGTGTGGACACGCAGGTCCTTCCGGAGCTGATGCCGGTCTCCCGCGACGCGATGAAGGGTGTCTACCCGATCGTCGCCGAGGATTTCGAGCGCATCGCACGCATCGCCTACGCCGAAGAGCGCGCCTTCAGCCGCACCATCGCCTCGGGCACCATCCGGCTGGACGATGCACTGAAGTCAGCCAAGGCCGAGGGCGCAGACCTCTCCGGGGATGACGCTTTCACCTTGCATGACACCTTCGGCTTCCCCATCGACCTGACCTTGGAGATCGCTTCCGAGGCAGGCCTTGCGGTTGACGAGAAGCGTTTCCGCGAACTGATGACCGAGCAGCGCACCCGCGCCCAAAAGGACGCCAAGGCCAAAAAGGGCGGACACGCTGACCTGACCGTCTTCAACCAGCTGGCGCAGTCCGGCAAGGTCAACTTCACCGGCTACGACACGCTGGTGGGCGAATCGAAGATCCGCGGCATCGTTTCCAACGGAGCGTTGGTGAACTTCGCCGAGCAGGGCCAAGAAATTGAGCTCGTGCTCGACGAGACCCCGTTTTACGCCGAAGCAGGCGGCCAGGCTGGCGATATCGGGCTGATCACCGGCGACGGCTTCGTCCTCGAGGTCACCGACGTGCAGGCCCCGGTGAAGGGCCTGAACGTGCACAAGGTGATCGTGCGCGAAGGTGAACTTCCCACAGACGCGCTGGTGCGCACCCAGGTGGATGCGATCCGCCGCCACTCCGGTGAACAGGCCCACTCGGCCACTCATCTGGTGCACGCCGCTTTGCGCGAACTGCTCGGGGAGACCGCCACCCAGGCCGGTTCCTTCAACAAGGCCGGATACCTGCGCTTTGACTTCTCCTGGGCCGAGGCGCTCTCCGCTGCCGCCCGCGCCGAGGTCGAAGAGGTCGTGAACCTGGCGATCGCCTCGAACCACCAGGTGATCACGAACGAGATGGCCATTGCCGAGGCGCAGCAGCTGGGCGCGATGAGCCTCTTCGGCGAAAAGTACGGCAACGCCGTGCGCGTGGTGGAGATGAACGGCGCCTGGTCGCGCGAGCTGTGCGGTGGCACCCACGTGCCATCCACCTCCCGCATCGGGCAGCTCACCTTGCTCTCCGAGGCATCGGTGGGTTCGGGCAACCGACGCGTCGAAGCGCTGGTGGGCATGGAGGCGTTCCGCCACGGGGCTGCCGAGCGTGCGCTGGTCTCCGAGCTGTCGGGACTATTCCGCGTGCCCTCCAACCAGGTCTCCGAGCGTGTGAATGACACGGTTGCGAAGCTGAAGGCCGCTGAGAAGCAGATCGCGGAGCTCAAGAGCGCCGCGATGCTCGCCCAGTCGGCTAGCCTGCTGGAAAAAGTGCAGAGCATCGGGAACACCCGGTTGCTGGCACACAACGCCGGTGAGATCGATTCGGCCGACGCGCTGCGCACCATGGCGCTGGATCTGCGTGGCAAGCTCGGAGCGCAGGCCGCGGTGATCGTGCTGATCGGTGTGTCGAACTCCCGTCCGCTGGTGCTCGCGGTGACCAACGAGGAGGCGCGCGCCAACGGCTTCAAGGCCGGCGCGCTGGTGCGCACCGCCACCGGAGTGCTCGGCGGCGGCGGCGGCGGCAAGGACGATATGGCCCAAGGTGGCGGAGCAGACGCCTCGAAGATCGAGGACGCGCTGGCCGCAATTCGGGCGGCCCTTGCCAATGGCTAAGATTGCGTTCGGCGTCGACGTGGGCCTGGCCCGCGTCGGCGTCGCGGTCTCGGACCCATCGGGCATCCTGGCCACCCCGGTGATGACCTTGCGCCGCGATGCGAAGAAGAACTCGGATCGGCGCCTGCTATTGCGCATGATTGTTGACCGCGAGGTCTCCGAGGTCTTCATCGGGGAACCTAAATCCCTGGCCGGAAACTCCACGGAATCCACAAAAATGGCTCGTGACTACGCGATAGCCTTGGCCGAAGAGGCAAATGCGGCTAGCATCGAGGTTGAGATTTTCTTGGTCGACGAGCGATTAAGCACGGTCAGTGCGCACCGCTCGTTGCACGCCTCGGGGCGCCGCATGCAAGATCATCGTCAGGTCGTCGACCAGGCGGCCGCCATAGAAATCCTGCAACAGGTGCTTGAAATGCGACGTAATGGTGTCCGCGTTCAAGCCAGCCGCATCGTGTTGAAATAACAGCACGCCGCGAGAATCCACAGGGAGAGTTGATGCGAGAAGAAGCCCGCCGCGAACGGCAGCGTAAAACACATCGCGAGCTTTACGCACGTTTTGCAGCCGGCGAGCCGCAAGGCCTCGCAACCCCTGCTACCCCGGAACTGACCGGTGGGCAGCTTTTCAGTGGTGCGGATTCGGCGGAGTCCGAACCGCACCATGAGCCGCTGCCCGCCGAATATCCCGAAGCGCAGCCCGAGCCCTTGCACGCAGCTGCTCCCGCCGCCGGCGCGGTGAAGGCCCGCAAGAAGCGCAGCAAACGCCGCCGCAATCTGGTGATGCTTGCAACCTTTTTGATCTTCGCGCTAGTGCTCGCCGGATCCTTTTACTTCATCCGTTCGCTGGTCAAGCAGTTCAACCCGGACGACTACCCGGGCCCGGGCGGTCAGGCCGTCGAATTCACCGTTGAAGACGGTTGGGGACCGGCATTGATTTCGCGCAAACTCGAAGAGCTCGACGTGGTGGCCAGCGACAAGCTGTTCATGGACGCGCTGGCCGACTCGGATGCGGAAAATCTGGTCATCCACCCCGGGACCTATCCGCTGAAACTGCAGATGCCGGCCGCGGAAGCAACCGAGGTATTGGTCGACAATCGTCCGGATAAGGTCTTCTACATTGGGCTGCAGGCCAATATGCGGCTGCCGGCCTCATTGGCCGAGATCGCTAAGGGATCCGGCATCACCGAGAAGAAGCTGGGCGAACTGGCGAACCAGCCAGAGAAGTTCGGCCTGCCCGAATCGGTGAAGAACCTCGAAGGATGGCTGCACCCCGGAGAGTACCGTTTTGCTCTGGATACCAGCGCCGAGAAGGTGCTGAGCAACATGGTGGACTCCACCAAGGACGCACTGGCCGAGGCCGGGATCACCGACCTGGACGAAGGCTACAAGGCGTTGAAGATCGCCTCCATTTTGCAGGCAGAAGCCACGCCGAAGGACTATGAGATCGTCTCCGGCGCCATTCAGAACCGCCTGGATCCGGCCAACGTCGAAACCCATGGCCTGCTGCAGACCGACTCCACGGTGATCTACGGGCTGAACCGCTATTCGCTGCAGTTCACCAAGGAGGAGAAGCGGGACGCGAGCAACGTGTACAACACCTATGTGCACCGTGGCCTGCCGCCCACCCCGATCGGCTCCCCGGCAACCTCGGCGATCAAGGCGGCGGCGAACCCGCAAGACAATGGCTTCTACTACTGGGTGACCGTCAATACGCAGAGCGGCGAGACGAAGTTCACCTCGAACTACGACGAACACCTGCGCAACCAGAATGAATTCCGCGCCTGGTGCGACGCAAACTCGGAGATCTGCAAGTGAGGCACGCCGGCGTTCTCGGCAAACCCATCAAGCATTCCAAATCACCGCTGCTGCATCGGGCGGCCTATGAGCTGCTCGGTGTCGACATCGACTATCAAGCCATCGAGCTTGATCCCTCCCAGGTGACGGAGCATGCGGCGAAGCTGCGCGCCGGAGGGTGGGCAGGATGCTCGGTCACCATGCCGTTGAAGGATTCCTTCGTCCCGCTGATGGACGAGGTTTCCGCGCGGGTGGCGCGCTTGGGCGCGTTGAACACCATCGTAGTGCGGGCCGACGGCACGCTCTTTGGGCAGAACACCGACGTGGATGGCATCGTGCTGGCGTTGGCCGACGCGCAGCTGCGCCAGGCGTCAAGCGCCACCGTGCTCGGCGCCGGAAATACGGCGCTGGCAGCCATCGAAGCCGTCGCTGAACTTGGCGTCGAAGAGCTCAAATTGGTGGTGCGCGATGCCACCCGTGCGCAGCGGGCCACCGCGCTGGCCGATCAGCTGGGCATGAATGTGCAGCTGATCCAGGTTCAGGACCTCGGACCCGGAGGAATTGAAGCGGACCGGTTGGTGATCAGCACCTTGCCGCCGCGCGCCGCCGATAGCTGGGTGGAGAAACTTGGCCGCGGCCGAGGCCTGCTGCTGGATGTCGCCTACGACCCGTGGCCGAGCAAACTAGCTAATTCTTGGGCCGGCACGGTGATCTCCGGGCTTCATATGCTGGTGCATCAGGCGGTGGAACAAGCCCGTTATTTCAGCGCTGCGGACTTCGACACGCAAACCCGCGAAGACGTCACAAATGCGATGTATCGCTCACTGGGGCTTCATCGACGCGGTTAAAGCGGGGATGTCATGGCAAAATGGAATCCATGTTGCGTTGGTTGACGGCGGGCGAATCACACGGCCCGGCACTAGTTGGAATTCTTGAAGGCCTACCCGCCGGAGTCTCGGTGGACAGCGAAGCGGTGCGCGATGCACTGGCTCGGCGGCGTCTGGGCTACGGCCGAGGCGCGCGCATGAAATTTGAAAAGGACCAGGTTACCTTCCTCGGTGGCGTGCGCCACGGCAAGACCCAGGGCGGCCCGGTGGCCATCGAAATCGGAAACACCGAGTGGCCCAAGTGGGAACGCGTGATGAACGCGGACCCGGTAGACCTGGACGAACTGGCCTCCATGGCGCGTAATGCGCCGCTGACCCGTCCGCGTCCCGGACACGCAGATTTCACCGGCATGCAGAAGTACGGTTTCGACGATGCCCGTCCGGTGCTCGAACGCGCCAGCGCCCGCGAAACCGCGGCCCGCGTAGCCCTCGGCTCGGTAGCGCAGGCCTTCCTGGCCGAGCTTGGCATCGATCTTGTCTCGCATACCACCGCCATCGGCGCCGTCGCGGCGCCCATCGATGCACCGCTGCCAAGCCTGGCGGACGTGCAGGCGTTGGACGCGGATCCGCTGCGTTGCTTCCACGCGCAGACTTCGGCGGCCATGGTCGCAGAGGTTGACGACGCGCATAAGGCGGGGGAGACCCTGGGCGGCGTCGTCGAGGTGCTCGCCTACAACCTGCCTCCGGGCATCGGCTCCTACGTGCACTGGGACCGCCGCTTGGACTCCCGGCTGGCCGGCGCGCTGATGGGCATTCAGGCAATTAAGGGTGTTGAGGTCGGGGACGGCTTCCTCACCGCGGCCCGACGCGGTTCGGCCGCCCACGACGCGATCGTGCCGGCCACCACGGGCGGAATCAAGCGTGAAACCAATCGGGCCGGCGGCATCGAAGGCGGCATGAGCATCGGCGAGGTGCTGCGCGTGCGTGCGGCCATGAAGCCGATCGCCACAGTGCCCCGCGCGCTGGCCACCATCGACACTGCCACCGGCGAAGAAACCACCGCGCACCACCAGCGTTCGGATGTTTGCGCGGTGCCGGCCGCCGGTGTCGTGGCCGAAGCGATGGTCGCACTGGTACTTGCCCAGTCGCTGTTGGAAAAGTTCGGCGGCGACTCGGTAGCCGAAACCAAGCGCAATATCGAAAGCTACCTGGCGAGCATTCCCGCCAATCTAGGTTCGACCGGAGTCTAGCCGGCAGATGATTTACCTCATTGGGCCGATGGCCAGCGGCAAGTCAACGGTGGGCAAGTCGCTGGCCAAGGCACTGGGCACCGATTTCGCCGATACTGACGCGCACATCGTAGCCGCCCATGGTTCGATTCCGCAGATCTTTGCCGCACACGACGAAGCATACTTCCGCGATCTGGAGGTCCAAGCGCTGGCCGAACTGCAGGCCGGGGTGATCGCCACCGGCGGTGGGGCGGTGCTGCGCGAAGAAAACCGGGCGGTGCTGCGCGGGGGAACCGTGATCTTCTTGGCGATGAACCTTGCTACCGCCAAACGCCGCCTCGCCGGGGATACGAACCGCCCGCTGCTCGCCGGTGATCAAACACTCACCACGTGGACCAAGCTCTACGAGGCCCGACACGATATTTATAAAACCCTTGCTGATCTGACCTTACAGGTCGACAATCTAAGCGTTGCGCAGCTTGTCGAAGCCATTGAGAGCCATGTGATTCACACCACGAGATAGCGAATCACGGTACGCTCCCGCGTAGGCTGTACAGATCAGCACCATCAGGAGGATCTTCTCGGATGCCACTAGCACCCACCACACTTCAAGTCACCGGAGCCACCGCCGCGGAGTCGTACCCGGTTCTGGTAGGCAACGGACTACTGGGACAACTGCCCGAACTTCTGGGCCCAGCGGTTAAGAAGGTCTTGGTGATCCACCCTCGGGCCTTGCGCGCCACCGGGGACGTGGTCCGCGACGATCTGGAAAAAGCCGGATTCACCTCGCTGACCGCGGAAATCCCGGATGCCGAAGAGGGCAAGCACATCCAGGTTGCCGCATTCTGCTGGGAAGTTCTGGGCAAGAACGACTTCACCCGCACTGACGCCGTGGTTGCCGTTGGCGGTGGCGCAGTCACCGACGTGGCAGGATTCGTCGCGGCCACCTGGCTGCGCGGGGTCAAGGTCATTCACGTTCCCACTTCGCTGTTGGGCATGGTCGACGCGGCCGTGGGCGGCAAGACCGGCATCAACACCGCCGAAGGCAAGAACCTGGTTGGAGCTTTCCATCCACCTGCCGGGGTGCTTGCGGATCTCGACGCTTTGGCAACGCTGCCGAAGAACGAACTGGTCACCGGGCTGGCCGAAGCAGTCAAATGCGGGTTCATCGCAGATGAGCGCATTCTGGAACTGATCGAAGAAGATCCAGAAGACGCCATCCGTCCGGACAGCGCACGGCTGCGTGAAATCATCGAACGCACCATCGCGGTGAAGATCGATGTGGTCTCGAAGGACCTGAAGGAATCAGGACCGCGCGAATTCCTGAACTACGGACACACCCTGGGCCACGCGATCGAGCTTTCCGAACGCTACGCGATGCGCCACGGGGCCGCGGTTTCCATCGGACTGTGCTTCGCCGCGGAGCTTGGCCGTTCGGTTGGCTACACTTCCGATGCGGTGACCGATCGCCACTTCAGCATCCTGAAGTCCCTGGGCTTGCCCACCAGCTACCGCAACGACAAGTGGATGGCCCTGCTCGATGGCATGAAGCGCGATAAGAAAACCCGTGGCGACCAGCTGCGCTTTGTAGTACTCGAAGCCATCGGCAAGCCACGCATCTACGAGGTGCCAGATAACTCGCTGTTATTCGCTGCCTACCAAGAAATCGGAGAGTAAGCATGAGCGAATTCACCGCATACGCCATCGACGTCGCATCGGTGAACCACGACGGCGTGGGCACCTCCATCGACGGAGTTTTGATCGACCCGAGCAACCTGCGTCCCTTCATCGCCGATGAAGAAGCCGCAGACCGTTCGATGAGTTCGGGCACTCCTACCGACCAGGTAGTCATTCACATGGCGCGCGGGGAGCTGGCCCAGGCCGGCAACCTGATCGCCGAGTCGCGTTTCAGCGACCCGACCAACGCGCACCTACGCGTGCTGGACACCGAATTGACCCGCCTGCAAGGTGATTTCGATCGCGCGATCAACCGCCTGCGCAAGCTGGTGGATGAATTCTCGGGCACCTACTACGAGCCGCTGATGCAGCACCACCTGGCGATGTCCTTCTTCGAAAAGGGCGACTACAAGGCAGCGGCTACCCGCTTCCGTGCGGCCTTGGAACAGCGCCAGGAGATGGGTTCAGCCCAGCACCTGGTCAACGCGTCTGCCGCGTGTTTGGCGCTTGCCGAGGAGCGCGCGCGGAATTAGCCGTTATCGCGGTTTGCTATAGTGATAAATGGATTTTTGATAATGCCAGTGCATGCTGGCGAAAATAGAGGATTTGAGGACCCGTGGCGGATACAACTGACATCAAGAATGGTCAGGTCATTAAGATCGATGGCCAACTGTGGACCATCATCGACTTCCAGCACGTCAAGCCAGGCAAGGGCGGCGCATTCGTCCGTACCAAGATGCGCAATGTGATGAGCGGCAAGGTTCTGGACAGGACCTACAATGCTGGCACCAAGATCGAGCTGGCCAACGTTGACCGCCGCGACTACCAGTACCTCTACCAGGATGGCGAAGACTACGTCTTCATGAACCTGGAAGACTACGACCAGATCACCGTGCCTGCTCCAACCGTGGGCGACTCGGCCGGATACCTGTTGGAAAATCAGGAACTGACCATTGCCATGTACGACGGCAGCCCACTGTACTTGGAGCTTCCGGCCTCGGTCATCTTGGAAATCACCTACACCGAACCGGGCCTCCAGGGCGACCGCTCCTCGGCAGGCACCAAGTCGGCAACTCTGGAAACCGGTAAGGAAATCCAGGTTCCACTGTTCGTCGAGCAGAACACCAAGGTGAAGGTTGACACCCGCACCGGCGATTACCTGGGACGTGTCTCCTAGTGAGGGCCCGCGCCAAGGCGCGTCGTCGTGCACTTGAGTTTCTTTTCGAAGCCGAGGCCCGCGACGTCGATGCGCTCAGTGTAGCCATCGCGCGCCGCGAAAATTCTGACATTGTGCTCAACGAGTATTCGTTGACGATCCTTGAGGGCGTCACCGCCCATCTGGACCGCATCGACGAGGTGCTCGAAAGCTACGTCAAGGGCTGGACCATCGAGCGGATGCCCGCCGTGGACCGCATGGCGTTGCGCATCGGCGTGTGGGAACTGCTGTACAACGACGAGGTTCCGGACGCGGTTGCCGTGGCCGAAGCCGTCGTTAACGTACGCGAGTTGTCCACCGACGAGTCTCCCGAGTTCGTCAACGGCGTGCTCGGTCGCATTCAAAGCGTCAAGGACACCCTGGTCGACTAATCCTCGATTCTCCCGATCTACCGTAAGCCGGAACCTGCTGGGTTTCGGCTTACGGTATTTAACCCCTAGGTTTTCGGCAGAGCCCGAGCTTTGCCAATTGGGGATAACGAGGGCGTTAGTCCACGGTGAGTATCGTCCCCGTGATGTGGTTGGCCCCGCCCGATGCCCGGGACGCAGAGCCTGGGGTGCGCAGCTTTAGACACAACCCCGCGTGACCACCGACTGGCCGTGCCTGCCCCAATACGATTCGTTTTGCCTCGAGCGGTTGGCTGGGCGCTCGGTTCCGCGCACGAGAATGCAGGATCTGCTGCCTCACCTGGCCAAGTCCGCAGAAATTCTGCGCCGCGGCCGATCGTGGCCATTGGCTCGGTCGCCGACAAATGCCGTTGCTGACTAACTGGTGAACCGCATCGAAGAATCGGCGCGGCAGGCACGCAATGCGTGGACGGAGGCATCGGACAAGCTGAGTGAAAACTCAACTTTATGTCCTCGGTGTTTCCAGCGTTGCGCTGTGGCAAAGACAACAATTCCAACCTCCCGATCCACCAGTGCAGCGGTATTTTCCCGCCATTGGAGGTGCCGCCTGAGCAAGCCCGAATCCCGCAGTGAGAGACATCACCGATCATTCAGTGTCATGCATAGCTTTCCGCTAGGGATTGGCGGCCGGATCGTGATAATTTGAACTAGCAATATTCCTTTAAATCCCGTCCCGTGAGGCGGAGAAGGGAGAGGTGCACACCGATGAATGAGAATTCACAGTCCGATGTGGCCCGCACGGTATTGACCGGCGAAGATATCGAACGTGTACTGACCCGCGTGGCCTTCGAGATTATCGAGGCCAACAAGGGCACCGAAGATCTGGTGCTATTAGGCATTCCAAGCCGCGGCTATCCGTTGGCTCAACGCCTCGCACAGCGCATCGCCGCTTCCGCGCCGACCCAGCTTGACCCCGCGTCGCTGGTCGGACAGCTGGACATCACCATGTATCGCGACGACCTGCGCCACACCACCACCCGCACCCCGGCGCCAACCCGCCTGCCCGCAGGCGGCATCGATGGCAAAGTCGTCGTGCTGGTGGACGACGTGCTCTATTCCGGTCGCACCATCCGCGCCGCCTTGGATGCGCTCTCCGATTGGGGCCGCCCGCGCATCGTCCGGCTGGCGGTTCTGGTTGACCGCGGACACCGCGAACTGCCCATCCGCGCGGACCACGTGGGCAAGAACCTGCCTACGGCGAAAAGCGAAAAGGTGCGCGTGCACCTGTCCGAAGTCGATTCATGCAACGAAGTAATTATCGAGGCCAGCGCATGAAGCACCTGCTCTCCACCGCGGATCTAAGCCGCGCCGAAGCCATTGCAATCCTCGACATCGCCGAGGAAATGCGCGAAACCGGTACCCGCGAAGTTAAGAAACTTCCGGCATTGCGCGGACGCACCGTGGTGAATCTGTTCTTCGAGGACTCCACCCGCACCCGCATCTCCTTCGAAGCCGCCGCCAAGCGGTTGAGCGCGGATGTGATCAACTTTTCGGCCAAGGGCTCCAGCGTGTCCAAGGGCGAATCGCTGAAGGACACCGCGCAGACCCTGCTGGCAATTGGCGCGGACGCGGTTGTCATCCGCCACCCGGATTCTGGGGCGCCGGCACGTCTGGCCGCCACCGACTGGATCGGATTGCCGATCGTGAACGCGGGAGACGGCACCCACGAACACCCCACCCAGGCGCTGCTCGACGCGTTCACCCTGCGCCGCCAGCTGGCGCTGCGCGAGGGAGTCTCCCCGTTGGGCCGCGGACTGGACGGCTTGAAGGTCGCGATCGTAGGAGACATCCTGCATAGCCGCGTCGCACGCTCAAACCTCTGGCTGCTGAACACCCTGGGCGCCTCGGTGACCATGGTGGCCCCGCCGACCCTGCTGCCGGTGGGCGCGAGCGCTTGGCCGTGCACCATCAGCTACAGCCTCGACGAGGTCATCGCCTCCGGGGTGGACGCGGTGATGATGCTGCGCGTGCAAGGCGAACGCATGCGGGATGCCTTCTTCCCGAATCCGCGCGAGTACTCGCGCTACTGGGGACTGGACGACACCCGGCTGATGGCTCTGGAGGCCAACGGGGGCGATACCCTCATCTTGCACCCGGGCCCGATGAACCGAGGCCTTGAAATTTCTTCGGCTGCCGCCGACTCGCCACGCTCGATGGTCCTGGAACAGGTCACCAACGGCGTCGCGGTGCGCATGGCAAGCCTGTATATGCTCCTCTCCGGCGACCTGATCTAAGGAACTGATTATGAAGTATTTGATTCGACAGGCCTCCGTGCTCGGTGGCGAACGCGCCGACGTGCTGATCAGTGACGGCAAGATCGCCGAGATCGGCACCATCACCGCGGCCGATGGCGCCACCGTGATCGACGCCTCCGCCATGGTGCTGCTGCCAGGCCTCGTGGACCCGCACACCCACTTGCGCGAACCGGGCCGCGAAGACGCCGAGACGGTGGAGACCGGATCCCGGGCCGCGGCCAAGGGCGGCTACACCGCCGTGCACGCGATGGCCAACTCCACCCCGGTTGCCGATACCGCCGGCGTCGTGGAGCAGGTCTACGAGCTGGGCCGCAAGGCCGGCTGGGTGGACGTCCGCCCGGTAGGCGCGGTCACCGTGGGTCTCGGCGGTGAGCAGCTGAGCGAAATCGGCGCAATGGCCGACTCGCGCGCCAAGGTGCGCATGTTCTCCGATGACGGAGTCTGCGTCTCCGATCCGCTATTGATGCGCCGCGCGCTGGAATATGTGAAGGCCTTCGACGGGGTGATCGCCCAGCACGCCCAGGAGCCGCGGCTCACCGAGGGTGCGCAGATGAACGAGGGCGAGGTCTCAGCGGTGCTCGGCATGGCCGGCTGGCCGGCTGTGGCCGAAGAGTCGATCATCGCCCGCGACGTGCTGCTGGCCGAACATGTGGGCGCGCGCCTGCACGTGTGCCACGTATCAACCTCCGGTTCGGTGGAGATCATCCGCTGGGCCAAGGCCCGCGGCATCCAGGTCACCGCCGAGGTCACCCCACACCACTTGCTGCTCACCGACGAAAAAGTCAAGACCTTCGACCCGGTGTTCAAGGTCAACCCGCCGCTGCGCCGCGAAGAAGACGTGATGGCGCTGCGCGCCGGCGTCGCCGACGGCACCATCGACGTGATCGGCACCGACCACGCACCGCACCCCACCGAGGCCAAGGACTGCGAATGGGGAGCTGCCGCGATGGGCATGACAGGGCTGGAAACCGCCCTGTCGATCGTGCAGCATACGCTGGTGGAGACCGGACTGCTATCCTGGGCCGACGTCGCCCGGATCACCTCCGAGACCCCGGCGAAGATCGGCAGCCTGAGCGATCAGGGCCGCCCGATCGCCGTGGGGGAGCCGGCCAACCTGACCCTGGTTGACCCGGCAGCGCGCTGGATCGTCGATCCTTATGCAATGGCCACCAAGGGGCGCAACTCGCCGTTCGCGGGCATGGAACTACCCGGGGCCGTGAACGCCACCTTCTACCACGGCCACGCCACAGTGCTCGATGGCGCGCTGGCCAGCCCGCGGGTTGCCAATGACTAGCGGCGAACTCACCTCGGCGCTGGTCACCATCGGGGTCGTCGTACTGCTTTGTGCGCTGATCCTGATCGGCTGGCGCAATATGAAACGCCGGCAGTCCGGGGTCCCGGCACCCTACGCCGAGTTTGCGGACAGCAGCGAACACAGCTTTGAGGGCATGTACGTGGCCACCACCCGGTTCGAGGACTGGCTTGACCGGATCGCCGTGCACCAGCTCGGGGTCCGCGCCAATGCCCGCCTGGAACTCGGCGAGGGCGGCGTCCACCTGATGCGCCCGGGCACCAGCGATGTGCACATTCCCTGGACCGCCTACGTGAAGGTGACCCGCTCCTCGGGCATGGTCGGAAAGTTCGTCGAAAAAGACGGGCTGATCGTGATCACCTGGGTGAAGGATGATTTCACCTTCGACACCGGATTCCGTCCTCGCTACCACGAGGACACCGCCAAGATTTATCAGTTGCTGGCGTCGCACCAAGCCGACGCGGCCGAGCAGGAGACAAACTAAGTGAATTCCCTGAGCAACCTACCAGCAGTGTTGGTACTCGAAGATGGCCGCATCTTCCGTGGACGTAGCTACGGCGCCGTGGGCAGCACCCTCGGCGAAGCAGTGTTCACCACCGGAATGACCGGGTACCAGGAAACCCTGACCGACCCGTCCTACGCGCACCAGATCGTCGTGCAGACCTTCCCGCACGTAGGCAACACCGGCGTGAACAGCGAAGACCCGGAGTCCAAGCGCATGTGGCCCTCGGGTTACGTGGTCCGCGACGCGGCCCGCCGTCCGAGCAACTGGCGCAGCGAGCGCACCCTGGACGAAGACCTGGTCAACTACGGCATCGTGGGCATCCGCAACGTGGACACCCGGGCGCTGACCCGCCACCTGCGTGACGCAGGGGCCATGAAGTCGGGCATCTTCTCCGGCGAGGAAGCCAACCGCAGCGACGCGGAGCTCGTCGCGCTGGTCAGCGCGCAGCCTGCGATGGCCGGACGGAACATCTCCGCCGAGGTCTCCGTGGACAAGGCCTACACCGTGGAACCGGCCGATCACGGCTTCACCGGCGAACCGCTGCACACGGTCGCCGCCGTGGACCTGGGCATGAAGTCGATGACCCCGCGCCGCCTGGCCGAGCGCGGACTGCGCGTCCACGTGCTGCCGTACAACGCGAGCCTGGAAGATATCAAGGCCACCGGCGCCACCGGAGTGTTCTTCTCCAACGGCCCGGGTGACCCGGCCACCGCCACCAAGCAGGTGGAGCTGGTTCGCTCCGTGCTGGACGCAGGCATGCCGTACTTCGGCATCTGCTTCGGCAACCAGATCCTGGGCCGCGCACTGGGCTTCGACACCTACAAGCTGCGCTTCGGCCACCGAGGCATCAACCAGCCGGTGATGGACAAATCCACTGGACGGGTGGAGATCACCAGCCAGAACCACGGCTTCGCCGTCGACGCCCCGCTGGAAGGCGCAGTCACCGCACCGGTGGCTCGCTTCGGGCGGGTAGAAGTTTCGCACTTCTCGCTGAACGACCGCGTGGTCGAGGGCCTGTCCTGCCTCGACATCCCTGCCTTCTCCGTGCAGTACCACCCGGAGGCAGCATCGGGCCCACACGATGCCGCATACCTATTCGACCGTTTCGTTTCCGCGATGAATTCCGCCGCAGATAAGGACAGCAAGTAATGCCTAAGCGCACCGATCTCAAATCAGTACTCGTCATCGGTTCGGGTCCGATCGTCATCGGCCAAGCCGCCGAATTCGACTACTCCGGCACCCAGGCACTGCGGGTGCTCAAGGAGGAGGGCCTGCGGGTCATCCTGGTCAACTCCAACCCGGCCACCATTATGACCGACCCGGAATTCGCCGATGCCACCTACATCGAGCCGATCACCCCGGAGGTCGTGGAGAAGATCATCGCCAAGGAACGCCCGGACGCGATCCTTCCCACACTGGGCGGCCAGACCGCGCTGAACACCGCCATCGCGCTGGACAAGTCCGGCGCCTTGGAAAAGTACAACGTCGAGCTGATCGGCGCGAATATCGAAGCCATCGAACTCGGCGAGGACCGCGAGAAGTTCAAGGGCGTCGTCGAGCGCTGCGGCGCCGAGAGCGCCAAATCGGTAATCGTGCACACCCTGGACGAGGCATTCGCCGCCGTCGAGGAACTGAACTATCCCGTCGTCGTGCGTCCCTCCTTCACCATGGGCGGACTGGGTTCGGGCATGGCCTACGACGCCGAGGACCTGCGCCGCATCGCCGGCCAGGGCCTGCAGTACTCGCCGACCACCGAGGTGCTCCTGGAGGAGTCCATCCTGGGCTGGAAGGAGTACGAGCTGGAGATGATGCGCGACAAGAACGACAACGTCGTGGTCGTCTGCTCCATCGAGAACTTCGATCCGGTCGGCGTGCACACCGGCGACTCGATCACCGTCGCCCCGGCGATGACGCTGACCGACCGCGAGTACCAGAACCTGCGCGACATCTCCATCGCGGTCATCCGCGAGGTTGGCGTGGACACCGGTGGCTGCAACATCCAGTTCGCCATCGAGCCTGATACCGGCCGCGTGGTCGTCATCGAAATGAACCCGCGCGTCTCGCGCTCCTCGGCACTGGCCTCCAAGGCCACCGGCTTCGCGATCGCCAAGATCGCCACCAAGCTGGCCGTGGGCTACACCCTGGATGAGATCCCCAACGACATCACCAAGAAGACCCCGGCTTCCTTCGAACCGGCTCTGGACTACGTTGTCGTCAAGGTCCCGCGCTTCGCCTTCGAGAAGTTCCCGGCGGCGGATAAGACCCTGACCACCACCATGAAGTCCGTCGGAGAGGCGATGGCCCTGGGCCGCAACTTCACCGAGGCGCTGCAGAAGGCCTTGCGCTCCCTGGAGCAGAAGGGTTCCGAGCTGTCCTTCGAGCCGATCCCGGAAGAAGAGCACGAGGCCACCCTGGCCTCGATCGTGAAGGGTTCGACCGAGCGTCTGTCGCTGGTGCAGCGTCTGCTGTTCTCCGGAGTGTCCATCGAGCGCCTGTTCGAAACCACCGCCATCGACCCGTGGTACCTGGACCAGCTGGCGCTGATCAACGAGACCGCGCAGCTGATCGCCGCGAACAAGGACCTGTCCGAGGAGCTGCTGCGCGAGGCGAAGCGCCATGGTTTCTCCGATGCGCAGATCGCGGCGCTGACCGGCAAGTCCGAGGCTGTCATCCGCGGGATCCGCCACGCGCTGGGCGTGCGCCCGGTCTTCAAGACCGTGGATACCTGCGCGGCCGAGTTCGAGGCCTTCACCCCGTACATGTACTCGACCTACGACGAGGAAACCGAGGTGGTTGCGCACGAGAAGCCTTCGGTGATCATCCTCGGTTCCGGCCCGAACCGCATCGGCCAGGGCATCGAGTTCGACTACTCCTGCGTGCACGCGGTGATGGCGCTGCGCGCCGCCGGGCACGACACGGTGATGATCAACTGCAACCCGGAAACCGTGTCCACCGACTACGACATTTCCGATCGCCTGTACTTCGAGCCGCTGACCCTGGAAGACGTGCTGGAAATCATCCACGCCGAAGAGCAGTCCGGCGGGGTGCTCGGCGTCTTCGTGCAGCTGGGCGGGCAGACTCCGCTGAAGCTCGCCGCCGAGCTGAAGGCCGCCGGCGTGCCGATCCTGGGCACCTCCCCGGAGGCCATCGACCTGGCCGAGCACCGCGGCGCCTTCCAGCAGGTGCTGGACAACGCCGGGCTGATCGCCCCGAAGAACGGCACCGCGGTGTCCTTCTCCGACGCTAAGGCCATCGCGGACACCATCGGCTACCCGGTGCTGGTGCGCCCTAGCTACGTGCTCGGCGGACGCGGCATGGAGATCGTCTACGACGAGGCGCACCTGGAGCGCTACATCGCCAACGCCACCGAAATCACCGTGGACCACCCGGTGCTGGTGGACCGCTTCCTGGAAGACGCGATCGAGATCGACGTGGACGCCCTGTTCGACGGCACCGACCTGTACGTCGGCGGCATCATGGAGCACATCGAAGAAGCCGGCATCCACTCCGGCGACTCGGCCTGCACCCTGCCTCCGATCACCTTGGGCCCGGATGTGCGCGACCGCGTGGCGGCAGCCACCCGGGCCATCGCCGAGGGCGTGGGCGTGCGCGGATTGATCAACATCCAGTTCGCGCTGGCCAGCGATACCCTCTACGTGATCGAGGCGAATCCGCGTGCCTCGCGCACGGTGCCGTTCACCTCGAAGGCCACCGGCGTGCAGCTGGCCAAGGTCGCCGCGCTGATCGGCGTCGGGCACACCATCGCCGAACTGCGCGGCACCTCGCTGCCGGCCACCGGAGACGGCACCCACCTGCCGGATTCCGCACCGATCGCGGTGAAGGAAGCGGTGCTTCCGTTCGCTCGCTTCCGCACCCCGGAGGGCAAGGTCGTCGACTCGCTGCTGGGCCCTGAGATGCGCTCCACCGGCGAGGTGATGGGAATCGACAAGTACTTCGATACCGCCTTCGCCAAGAGCCAGGCGGCGGCGAACAACCCGCTGCCAACCGGCGGCAAGGTCTTCGTCTCGGTCGCCAACCGCGACAAGCGCTCCATCGTGATCCCGGTCAAGCACCTGGCTGACATCGGATTCGAGATCTTGTCCACCGGCGGCACCGCCGAGGTGCTGCGCCGCAACGGCATCCCAACCCAGGTGGTTGGCAAGGTCCACGAGGGCGGTGGGTCGATCGTCGACTTGATCAACGCCGGCCAGATCGGCCTGATCTTGAACACCCCGACGGGTTCCGAGGCCCGCGGGGACGGCTATGAGATCCGTGCCGCAGCCGTTTCGGTGGGCACCCCGATCATCACCACCGTCGCCGAGTTCGGCGCCTGCGTGCAGGCAATCGACGCGCTGCGCGAATATGAGTGGGATGTCACCAGCTTGCAGGAGCACGATAAGAACCTGCGCGGGGCACGCGATGCCTCCTAGCTTCGGAACCCGCCTTCGGGCGGCGATGGAGGCCTCGGGACCCCTGTGTGTGGGCATTGACCCGCACCCAGGGCTGCTCGAAGCGTGGGGCTTGGAAAACAGCGCCGCCGGAGTGCGATCTTTCTCACTGACCGTGGTGGAAGCCATGGTCGGTGTGGCAGCGATTCTTAAACCGCAGGTCGCTTTGTACGAGCGATTTGGTTCGGCCGGATTCGCTGCCTTGGAGGAAACTCTCAGCGCAGCAAAATCCGCGGGGATTCTAACTCTCGCGGATGCCAAGCGTGGCGACATCGGATCGACCATGGCGGCCTACGCGACCGCATGGTTGGACGATGCCTCGCCGCTGGCCAGCGACGCGGTAACCCTGAGCCCATATTTGGGTTACGAGTCCCTTCGCCCGGCCATCGATCTGGCCGCGCAGACCGGTCGCGGAGTGTTCGTCCTGGGGCTGACTTCGAACCCCGAAGGACCCTCTGTGCAGCATGTCGGCGGGGAAAAGTCGGTTGCAAAATCGATTATTGACCAAGTCAGTGCGGAAAATGCAGGCGCTGAAGATATGGGCCATGTCGGTTTGGTGGTTGGCGCAACGATCGGCGATGCACCCAAGAAATTGGGTATTGACCTGAGTCTGACCAAGGCTCCGTTGCTCACCCCCGGGCTCGGCGCGCAAGGGGCTACGGCGCAGGACATCGCCACTGCTTTTGCCGGCAGCTACCATCAGGTGCTGGGCACAAGCAGCCGGGATATCCTCCAGGCGGGTCCTAGTGTAAACGCATTACGCGCAAAAGCATCGCAAGTTCGCGATGAATTATTGGCCGCAGGCTAAATAACTAGCAGAATCGCGTTGTGGCTACTACAGTTTCTGGTAGCCACAACGCGATTACTCTTGCAATAACCGCGTTTGATCGCTATGTTCACAACATAGCCTTAGTCCACTACACATTTAAGGATGGCTGAACGATGGTACTGCGAGAACTCTCAGACGAAGACCGCATCCGGGCCCGCGCCAAGGCATTGGCCGCCCGCACCCGCCGTGCGGAAATTAAAGCCCAGTTCAGTGCCGGCAAAATCTCCATCACGGAGGTACTAGACTTGGTATACGAAGATGAGGCTGTGGGACGCATGCGTGTCATGGATCTCTTGGAGTCGGTGCCGGGTGTCGGTGAAGTACGCGCAGCAAACTTGCTGGAGCGTCTTGGCATTTCCCCTTCCCGCCGTTTACGTGGATTGGGACGCAAACAGCGCACGGCAATCACCGAACACTTCAAACAATCTCCGCCAAAAACGAAAGTGTAGTCAATGACCGCTGCGTCGGTAACAGTTCTAGCCGGCCCTACGGCCGTAGGCAAGGGCACCGTCTCTACCTACATCCGTGATAATTATCCTGATGTTTGGCTCTCAGTGTCGGCAACGACTCGGGAGCCAAGGCCGGGGGAACAAGATGGAGTCCACTACTTTTTTGTGGGCCCGGAAAAGTTCCATCAGCTAGTGGACAACGACGACATGCTGGAATGGGCGGTGGTGCACGGGCAAAACAGCTACGGCACCATTCGCTCAACAGTTAATGACGCGGTGGCCAACGGCAAGAAGGTATTGCTGGAAATAGATTTGCAGGGCGCACGGCAGGTTAAAGAGACTTTGCCTGACGCAAAATTTGTCTTTTTGGCCCCGCCATCGTGGGACGAATTGGTGCGCCGACTGATCGGGCGCGGTACCGAAACCGCCGAAGAGCAGCAGCGCCGGCTAGAAACCGCTAAACTGGAACTTGCGGCCGAATCAGAATTCGATGTAACCATCGTCAATGATGATGTTCCACGTGCCGCCGAAGAGCTTGTTGCCCTCATGGGGCTGAAGAATGACTAAAGGGAGTCCTGTGTCCAATCTAGAGGGAATCATTAACCCATCGATCGACTCGTTGCTTGAGACCAACGACTCGAAGTACGCGCTGGTACTGAATTCGGCCAAGCGTGCACGTCAGATCAACGCATACTACGCACAGCTGAACGAAGGCCTGTTCGAGTATGTAGGTCCATTGGTTGAGACCAAGTTGAACGAAAAGCCATTGACCATCGCATTACGCGAATTGGACAACCAGCTGCTTAAGATCACTCGGGCTGAAGTCACCGAAGACTAATATCAAAGATGGCGTCCCGTGCGGACGCCATCTTTTTCTTTAACCACCAGGTTATAAATCACCAAGGATGAACTGCGTGAAGCGTATAGTTTTGGGCGTCTCGGCCGGGATCGCCGCCTATAAGTCAGTGTTGTTGCTTCGCCTGCTGCGCGAGGCCGGGCATCACGTCGACGTAATTCCCACCGAGAACGTAGCCAACTTCGTTGGCAACGCAACCTGGGAAGCACTATCCGGGAACCCGGTGACTTCCAACGTCTTCGACGCAGTCGAATCGGTGAACCACGTGCGGCTAGGCCAGCAGGCAGATCTGGTGCTCGTCGTCCCCGCGACCGCGGACATCATGGCCAAGGCCGCCGCCGGGATGGCCGATGATCTATTGACCGGCACGCTGCTAGCTACCAGGGCCCCGGTGGTGATGGCCCCGGCCATGCATACCGAAATGTGGCAGCACCAGGCAACGCGCGCCAATGTAAGCACGCTGCGCAGCCGCGGAGTGAAGATCATCGAACCGGCAAGCGGGCGCCTGACCGGCAAGGACACCGGCCCTGGAAGGCTTCCTGAGCCGGAAGAGATCTTCGCTGAGATCGCACCACTGCTGAGTACCCCGATGCTTGCCGGGCAGCGGGTGCTGATCACCGCCGGGGGAACGCGTGAACCGCTGGATCCGGTCCGCTACCTCGGCAACCGTTCATCGGGCCGCCAAGGCGTCGCCCTGGCCCAAGCCGCCCGAGACGCCGGCGCGCAGGTGACCCTGCTCGCGACGCATCTTGAAGTTCCCGCCCCGCATGGGGTCCGCCTCGTCCACGCTTCCAGTGCGCTGGAACTTCGCGCGGCCGTTTTTGCCGAGGCGCCGGGCAACGATGTGCTGATCATGAACGCGGCGGTCGCCGACTTCCGTCCGGCCTCCATCGAAAACTCGAAGATCAAAAAACGCGACGAACACTCTGCCCCGGTGATCACCTTGGTACGCAACCCAGACATCCTCGCCGAGATCGTCCAGGCGCGCTCCGAAGATGCCACCTTGCCCGGGCTGATCGTTGGCTTCGCTGCCGAGACGGGCGATGAGCAAGGCACCGTACTGGACTATGGCCGCTCCAAGCTCGAACGCAAGGGCTGCGAGATGCTGGTGGTCAACGAGGTCGGCGCGCAGCTGACGTTCGGCGAGGACACCAACAGCATTCAAGTGCTTTTCGCCTCGCAGGCCCCGAGCGTACAGGCCAAGGGAAGCAAGCTGGACGTTGCACGGGTTGTCATAGAACAGATCGCCGACGCAATAATCGGACATTCACGCGTCATAAAGTGAGCCGCGCCATATAGCGCTTGGTCACGTAACGTCGCAACTAAAAGCAATCGGTCGGTCAGACCAGATAGAGTAAAAAGGTGACTTCAACTAGCCCCGAACTTCGTCTTTTCACCTCGGAATCCGTCACCGAGGGACACCCAGACAAGATTTGCGACCAGATCTCGGATGCAATCCTCGACGCCATGCTGGCACAGGATCCGAACTCCAAGGTTGCAGTCGAAACGCTGACCACCACCGGACTGGTGCATGTGGCCGGCGAGGTAACCACTAACGGTTATGTCGAGATCCCCGAGATCGTGCGCAGCACCATTTTGGATATCGGCTACGACTCCTCGGCTAATGGCTTCGATGGCGCCCGTTGCGGCGTATCGGTGTCCATCGGCCAGCAGTCCCAGGAAATCCACGACGGCGTGTTCAACTCGCTGGAATCCCGCGAGGGAACCGCCGAGGGTCCACGCGACCTGCAGGGCGCTGGCGACCAGGGTCTGATGTTCGGCTATGCCTCGGATGAAACCGACTCGCTGATGCCAACCCCGATCTTCCTCGCTCACCGTCTCTCCGAGCGGCTGACCCAGGTGCGCAAGAACGGACGCATGCCATTGCTGCGTCCCGACGGCAAGACCCAGGTGACCATCGGCTACGACGGCGACACCCCGGTTTCGGTGGATACCGTAGTGGTTTCCAGCCAGCACGCCGCAGAGTACGAGTTGGAAACCCTTAAGGCAGATCTCGCGGAAGAGGTGGTTGCGCCGATTCTGGAGCGCATCGATCTGGATACCTCGAATGTGAAGATCATTTTGAACCCTTCGGGCCCGTTCGTCATCGGCGGCCCGGTTGGCGACGCCGGTCTGACCGGCCGCAAGATCATCGTGGACACCTACGGCGGTTTCGCCCGTCACGGTGGTGGCGCCTTCTCCGGCAAGGATCCTTCGAAGGTCGATCGTTCGGCCGCTTATGCGATGCGCTGGGTAGCCAAGAACGTCGTCGCAGCGGGTCTGGCTCGTCGCGCCGAGGTGCAGGTTGCCTACGCCATTGGAGTGGCTCGTCCGGTGGGACTCTACGTGGAAACCTTCGGTAGCGAAACGGTAGATCCAGCGAAGATCACCCACGCCATCAACGAGATCTTCGACCTCCGCCCGCTGGGCATTATCGAAGACCTCGACCTGTTGCGTCCGATCTACCGGAAGACCGCTGCGCACGGCCACTTCGGCCGCGACGACAACGATTTCACCTGGGAGCGCCTGGACCGCGTGGACGCGTTGCGCAACTGGTTCAACGCCTAGGAACCAGGTGCAGCAGGATGCCCTGATCTCAGCACCCGAGCCGGCCCGTATCAAACGGGTTGCCCGGGTGCTGATTGATTCTTCGGTCCCGCATCTGGACCGGCTTTTCGACTACGAGGTGCCGCCCTCGATGGTCCAAGCAGCGGCCGTAGGTGCGCGCGTCAAGGTGCCCTTCGGTCCACAGCAGCTGCCCGGGTTCATCACCGAAATCCTCGAAGACCATCCCTCGCCGATCAAGCTCAAGGCACTGGCGAAGCTGGTCAGCGACCAAGTCGTCTTGCACCGTGAAGTTTTTGAGGTCGCCGAGCTGGTGGCGAATCGCTATGCCGGCACCGTCTGGGATGTGGTGCGCCTGGCCGTGCCGCCACGCGCCGCGCGTGTGGAAAAAGAAGAGCTGCTCGACCAGCTGCCCACCCTGCCAGAATCACCGAACCAGGTCGAACACTACGAGCAGGGAGCGCAAACCCTGCAGGCCTGGGCCAATGGGGACACGCTGCGGGCCGTGGCCACCTGGGTGCCGAACTTCTTTGGCTCCTGGCCTGGATTCCTGCTGGATGCCTGCCGCCCGGTGCTCGCGCGTGCGCAACGGGTCCTGATTTTGGTTCCGGATGCCAGCGACCTGGAACGCTTAGCCGAGCACCTGGATGAACACTACGGCAAAGATTGCTATGCGCGCTTGCAGGCCGATGACGGGCCGACGCCGCGGTACCGAAACTTCTTGCGCGCCATCGGGGGCCACGTGCAGATCGTGATCGGCACCCGTTCGGCGGCCCAATGCCATGTGCCGGATCTTGGTCTGATTGTCCTGTGGCAAGATTCGGACCAATCCCATCGGGAACAACGTGCACCGTACCAGCATGCGCGCGAGGTAGCGCTGCTGCGCAGCACGCATGCAAACTGCTCGCTGCTGATCGCCTCGCCCTCGCGCTCGGTGGAGGCTCAGCGCCTGGTCGCTACCGGCTGGGCCATCGAGCTGAAGGTGCCGCGTGAGATTTTGCGCGCCCAGACCGCGCGAGTGGTGGCCACCACCAACGATTTCGAGCTGGAACGCGATCCGGTACTGGCTCGGGCTCGAATCCCGTCCCTTGCCTGGCGCGAGGCAACTAAAGCACTAGAAACTGGCCCCGTTTTAGTCCAGGTGGCCCGCACCGGATTCATGCCCGCCCTGGCCTGCCAAGACTGTCGAACCCTTGCACGGTGCCCACAATGCCAGGGCCCGCTGCAGCTTGGCGGCTCAGGTCAGCATGTGGCTTGCAAATGGTGCGGAGAGCAATACCGCGAGTACCGTTGCGCAGAATGCAGCTCTCCACGCATCCGGGCAGCCAGCATCGGCGCCGACCGCACAGCAGATGAGCTGGGACTCGCCTTCCCGAAGGTGCCGGTGATTTCCTCCACTGGTGCCAAACCGGTGCGGCAGTTGAACGGCAAACCTGCGCTTGTCGTCGCCACTCCGGGGGTCGAACCCTTCGTGGAAGCCGGATACAGCGCGGTGCTCCTGTTGGATGCCGACAAGATGCTGGCCCATGATTCCCTGCGCAATACCGAAGAAGTGCTTAGCCGATGGTTCACCGCAGCCTCCATGGCCAGCAGCTCCGGGGTAGTGGTGCTCACCGGGACACCGAGCCCGGCAGGTGCCGCTCTGGTGCGCTACGACCCGGCGAGCTTTGCCGAGCGCGAGCTGGGGGAGCGGCGTGAACTTGGCCTACCTCCAGCGGTGCGCAGCGCGGTGATTTCCGGCCCCGGTTCCGAACGGTTGATCGCCGCACTTGACCCGGCAATGCGCGACCGACTTCAGATTCATGGACCGACGATAATCGACGGTCCACCGATCGAACACCGTTATGTGCTCTTTTACTCCTACGCTGATGGTGCGGCAGTTACCGCGACCCTGCGTGCACTGCGTGCCAGAATGTCCGCCGCCAAAGACCCGGTGGTCAATATCGCGGTGGATCCCGACGAGGTACTTTGATCCGCGTTTAGACGTCCTGTCGAGCCAGGAACTCGGTAATGGCTGCGGCGGTTTCGGGTGCTTTTTCGTAGTGGATCAGGTGTCCAACTTCTGGCAGCATCACCAGTTCCGCTTGGTTGAAGCTCGCCCGCAGAGTTTCCTGAGTTTGAGCCGTGCCTAGCTCATCGAGCATGCCGCCAACCAGCAACGCAGGAATGCCGATTGCCCGGGAGTACTCGCCAACCGTGCCGCTGATCGAGGCTTGGTAGGACTGGGCGAGTGTGTCGCGAGAATGGAAACCGCCAAAGTAGGCGCGGTGCTGATCGCGCACATATCCACGCATCTGCGGATCCTTGCTTTTGGTCATCACCAGGCTCATCGCGTCCGAGGACAGCGTTGAGCGGAGCACCGCCTCGCCAAGGCGCGAAGGGAGCTTTGCGCATAGCGTGTAGTAGAAACCGGTGAGCTTGGCGATAAAGGCCTGTGAGGAGTCAAGGGCCAACTCGGAAATGGGATTGAGCAGGAGCAGCGCAGCAAAGTCGCGTTGCGTGGCGAGCTTGGCGGCGACCAATGAGCCAAAGGAATGACCTAGCAAGATGGCGCCCGCAGGTAACTGAAGTTCGTCGGCCAGGTCGTTGAGCGCGATCGCATAGCCATCAACGTCATGATCCACCTGCATCGAGGTCGATGCGCCGAACCCAGGCAGATCCGGCACGATGATCGTATATTGCGGCAGCTGCTCGATGATTCGGGTCAGCCCGTGATGATCTCCACGAAATCCATGGATCGCAAAGATAACCCCGGCGCTGTTATCGGCGCAGGCTGGATAGCTGAAAACCTTGGTGGTCGAGCCGTACAGGGCGTGGGTGGTAACCAATTCAGTGCGTGGGCTCATAGCTTAAAGCCTACCCGTCCAATAGGGCCATCGCAGTGCCCTCATCGATGACCAGCTCGGTGATCAGCCCACCATTGAGTGCCCCACGCACGGCATTGAGCTTGCCCCGGCCGGCCACCACACAGAAGCGTCGTGGCACCTGACGCAATGCGGCTAGGGTCGGTCCGGTCGCTCGGGCATTGATATCGATTTTCGCGTCGTTACCGTGCTTGTCGAAGAACACTGTGGCGACATCACCCACCACACCCTTGTCTCGGAGTTGTTTAGTTTCGGATTCGCTCAGATAGCCACCGCGGTACACCTGGGAGGCAAGCTTTGAATCGGCCGCGCCAAGCGAGAATACCGCCAAATTCATTTCCTGCTGGATGTTCAATACGCGTCGAACGGAAGTTTCCTGCCACATCGCTTCACGGGTGCTGGCCTTGTCGAAGAAGGCCGGGACTGGGAACTGCTCGGTGCGCGCAGTGAACGCCTGGCCGAAGCGGGTGAGGATTTCGCTTGCATAGCGCACCCCGCTGGAAACGGGGTTTGCAGCCCCATTTAATTGGACGACCACCGAATCATGGGTGGGATGGCTGTTCAAAGCTGCCGAGACCGCTTGCATCGTTTGTCCCCAGGCAACTCCGATGGTCATGGAAGAGGCGACCATGGTGCCCAATAAGTAGGCCGCGTGCGCAGAAACGCGTTGGAGTAGTTCGGTATCGTCCATCGAACCGTCGGTGGGGACCAGATGCACGCTGATCCCATACTGCTCGGCGAGCTGGTTGCCGACTAGCGCGGACATGTTTGCGGAGGGATTAATCTTCACCGACACCATCCCCGTGCGTTTGGCGTGGGAGAGCAAGCGGGAGACCGTGGAGCGGGAAACGCCGAGTTCTCGGGCGATCACCTCCATCTTTATATCCTGCAGGTAGTACAACTGAGCCGCACGCAGCGCATCCTTCGCCTTCGGGCTGGCTTGCACGGATGTGCCAGGATTGGGCAGTTTATACGGACCGGTGCTGGGGGATATCTGCATCAATCGGACCATTTCTGCACGTTTGTGCATTTCGTTTGACCGTTTCGTTCCATGGTGACCAGACTAACTGTTGACACGTACCAATCGTCAATAAAGGGGCATGTAATCGTGAATCGGGACCAGCTAGAGCAACTACGTGCACGGCCAAAGGCGCGCGTGCTCGTTGTCGGTGGCGGCATCAATGGCGTAGCAACTTTCCGCTACCTGGCGATGCAGGGAATCGACGTAGCCCTCGTGGAACGAGGCGACTACTGCCAGGGTGCCTCGGGTGCCAGCTCGCATATGATTCACGGCGGTATCCGCTACCTGGAAAACGGCGAGTTCCGATTGGTCCACGAATCGGTGCAGGAACGCAACTCCCTTTTGGAGATCGCACCGCACTATGTGAAACCGCTGCAGACCACGATTCCGATCTTCTCCACGTTCTCCGGAATTCTCAGCGCCCCGATGCGCTTCTTGAGCCACAAGTCGGGAAAGCCTACCGAACGAGGTGCGGCACTTATCAAAGCCGGCCTGATCATGTATGACGTATTTGCCGGCGTTGGGGGACGCAACACCCCGTGGCATAACTTCAAGGGCGCCAAGGCCGCCCTTAAGGATCTGCCGGCTTTGCGTGACGACGTGAAGTACACGGCTACCTACTTTGACGCCTCCGTGCATAACCCCGAACGGCTTACCCTGGATGTATTGCGTGACGGATTGAAGTCCAACGACCAAGCACGCGCCTCGAACTACGTTGAACTTGCAGGAGTTGAGTCGGGAACCGCGAAATTACGCGATGTACTCACCGGTGAGGAATTCGATTTCGACGCCGAGGTCATCATCAACGCCACCGGCGCCTGGGTTGACCTGACTAACGCGGATCTCGGTAAGCAAACCAAGTGGACCGGTGGCACCAAGGGCTCGCACATCGTGCTGGATCACCCGGAACTGCTTGCGGCCACGGGCGGGCGTGAGATCTTCTTCGAAAATGAAGACGGCCGCATTGTTTTGATCTACCCGATGCTCGGTCGTGTCCTGGTGGGCACCACCGACTTGGAACACGATATGCGTGAGCCTGCAGTTTGCACCGATGAGGAAGTGGACTACTTCTTCGACCTGATTCAACAGGTCTTCCCGCGGATCACCGTGGCTGAGGAAGATATCGTCTACAAGTTCTCCGGCGTTCGTCCCCTGCCAAACCACGACGATACCGCCCCAGGCTTCGTCTCGCGCGATTACCAGGTGAAAGAAACCCGCCTGACCGATACCACCACGATGCTTTCGCTGATCGGCGGTAAATGGACCACTTTCCGTGCGCTGGCCGAAAACCTCGGGGGCAAGGCCTTGGCCTTCCTGGGCGAAAGCGCAAAGGTCAGCACCGAAGGCGTGGCCATCGGCGGCGGCAAGAACTTCCCGAAGAACGATGGTGAGCTTGCCGCATGGTATGCCGCTCGCGAACAGCGTGCACCGCATTCACGTCTGCGTGTCTTGCTCGAGCGCTACGGCACCAGGGCAGACGCGGTGCTGGAACAGCTAGGCGAGCGGGAAGAGCTCCTGGAGCACAGCAGCGAACTGTCCGTCGAAGAACTCACCTATTTGGTTGAAGATGAGCAGGTGGGTCGCCTGATTGACGTCTTCATCCGGCGAACCAATCTCGCCTTCCGCGGGTTGGTTACTAAAGCTTTGGTCATCGAGGTAGCCTCGCACCTCGTGACACCAATGGGCTGGGATCAGTCCCAGACCGAAGCCGAGATCGACCATTCGCTCTCGGTACTTGCAGACAGCCATGGGGTCATCCTCGCGTAATCTGCACCGTCCGACGGCAGATTGCCGTCGGCCTACGAAATCACTAAGAGGTCAATGTTGTCCACTCACGTGTTTCTTGCCGAACTAGCCGGCACATTTATCCTTCTACTCATGGGCGGCGGTGTCTGCGCCAATGTCGCGTTGAAAGGCACCCTTGGTAGCGCTGCCGGATGGCTCGCCATCAGCTTCGGCTGGGGTCTAGGCGTCTACTGCGGTGTCTGGGTCGCCGGTATCTCAGGTGCTCACCTGAACCCCGCCGTAACCCTGGGCATCATGATCAACCCAGATATCACCGAATATGCACCGGGCGTCGCAATCACCTTTGCCAATACCATGCTCTACTTCTTGGCCCAGCTAATCGGTGCCTTCCTCGGCGCGGTCGGTACCTGGCTGGCCTACAAAAAGCATCTCGATGACAAGCAGAACGCCGGCACGCAGCTAGGCGTGTTCTCCACCGGTCCGGCGATCCGCTCCTACGGCTGGAATGTCGTCACCGAGGTATTTGGCACGTTCGTGCTCGTCTTCGTCATCGCCGGTCTGGGTAAGACCCCCCACCAACTGGGCCCACTAGCGGTCGCACTGCTAGTTGTAGCTATCGGCTTGTCCCTCGGTGGAGCAACCGGCTACGCCATCAACCCAGCTCGTGACCTCGGTCCTCGACTTGCACACGCTATCCTTCCTATCAAGGGCAAGGGTTCTTCGGACTGGGCTTACGCTTGGGTGCCAATCACCGGTCCGGTCATCGGTGGTCTACTAGGCGGCGTCGGCGCCGGTCTACTGTTCTAGAAAGAGAGATGTGAATCATGAGTGAAAAATATGTCATCGCAATTGACCAGGGAACCACCAGTTCCCGAGCCATCGTCTTCGATCATGCAGGCGAGGTCATCTCGGTAGGCCAGCTCGAGCACGAACAGATTTTCCCGGCGGCGGGTTGGGTGGAGCACGACGCAGCCGAAATCTGGAACAACATCCGCGAAGTCATCGGCCAGGCCCTCTCCAAAGCTAACCTGACCCGCCACGACATCGAAGTTGTCGGCATCACTAACCAGCGGGAAACCGCGGTGGTCTGGGACAAGAACACTGGCGAACCGGTGTACAACGCAATTGTCTGGCAGGACACCCGCACCCAGGACATCGTCGACAACTTGGCCAAGGAGGGGGGAGTGGACCGTTATAAGGACCGCGTCGGCCTGCCACTGGCCACCTACTTCTCCGGAACCAAGATCAAGTGGATCCTGGACAACGTCGAAGGCGCTCGCGAACGGGCTAAAGCCGGTGACCTGATTTTCGGCACCACCGATTCGTGGGTGCTGTGGAACCTGACTGGCGGCGTGGACGGCGGTGTGCACGTCACCGATGTGACCAACGCTTCGCGCACCCTGTTCATGGATTTGAAGACCCTGTCCTGGGACGAGCAGATTCTGGCGGACTTCGGTGTTCCGGTTTCGATGATGCCAGAGATTCGTTCCTCATCTGAGGTCTACGGAACGGTGGCCGGCAACCAGTTGCTTCGCGAAGTTCCTGTCGCCGGCATCCTGGGCGATCAGCAGGCCGCCACCTTCGGCCAGGCGGCTTTCACTGCCGGTACTGCGAAGAACACCTACGGTACCGGTTGCTTCTTGATCTTCAACACCGGCACCGAGATCGTGCATTCCTCCAACGGTTTGCTGACCACCATGGCCTACAAGCTGGGTGATGACGCTCCGGTGTATGCCTTGGAGGGCTCGATTGCAGTGGCTGGTTCGCTGGTGCAGTGGTTGCGCGACAACATCGGCATGATCGCCACTGCTCCAGAAATCGAAGAGCTGGCAGCCAAGGTTGACGACAACGGCGGCGTCTACATTGTCCCTGCGTTCTCCGGCCTGTTCGCCCCATACTGGCGGGCCGAGGCTCGTGGCGCCATCGTGGGCCTGACTCGCTTCGCGAACAAAAACCATATTGCCCGTGCCGCGCTGGAGGCCACCGCCTTCCAGACGCGCGAGGTGCTTGATGCGGTCAACGCGGACGCCGAAGTGCCACTGACCGAACTGAAGGTCGACGGCGGCATGGTGGCCAACGAAAGCCTGATGCAGTTCCAGGCCGACATCCTTGGTGTTCCGGTGGTTCGTCCAAAGGTCACCGAAACCACCGCACTAGGGGCGGCATATGCCGCTGGCCTGGCCGTGGGCTTCTGGAAAGGCCTTGGCGAACTGGAAACCAACTGGTCCGAGGACAAGCGTTGGGTGCCGGCCATGGGTGAAGAAGAGCGCGAGCGTAGCCTGCGCCTTTGGAAAAAGGCAGTTACTCGCACCTTCGACTGGGTGGATGAGGACACGAAGGCCTAATTCGGCCTTCGCCGCCATCGACATTGCCGGTGAGCGGAAAGAAGCAGACCTTGAATCAACCGATGAACGTTGATTCAAGGTCTGCTTCTTTTAACCGGCGGTGCCAGTCAGATGCCAGTCGATCATCTGGAGGATTTGGGCTCATCAACCGAGGTTTTCCGGTGGGTCTTCCATCTCGGGGCTATCGGCTGACTCTGAATTGGCGGGGTCGGGAATCGGCGCGTCACCCAACTGCAGTGCGTCCCAATAGGTGTTGCGCCGCGGTTTCTGTTCCGGGTCCAGGTGTGGTGGCAGGATGACGTGTGGCAGGCCGTCGACGTCGACGATATCGATGTGCCCGACATGGCGGCTGTGGTGGCCATCGGGACAGACTGCCACCCCGGAACGAACACTCGTGGTCCCGCCTTCGGACCATGGGCGCTTGTAATGGTCGATTTCAACTTGATCCGGTGCCGTGGTGCAATCGGGCACTATGCAGCCTCGATCGCGCGCCAGCACACCCATCCTCACGTAGCCCTCGTGGTAGCGCCTGGATCTGCCCATGTCCAAGGGCTGGCTGTTGCCGCCGAGCACCACGGGGATCACATTTGCTTTTGCCAGGGCCCGTCTGAGCTCGCCGGGCGGAAGTTGAACGCCGTTAGAAGTTATTCCATGGGCCCGGCCCAAATTCTGCAGGTCGCTGAGCCACATATAGACGAAGAATCGGGGAATAACCGGATGGCTCTTTCCTCCGACCGCGGGAGAGGCGAGAATCGCCATGAGCGCGTTGAGCCTGCGCAATTCGACGCTGACCTCTCCGGATCCGGAAGCAGATTCTCCGTTTGCATCATCCTCGCCGCCGGCTGCTACTTGGTCGGGTGCAGCCTCGGTCGTTTCGGGGTCTGCGCAGGCCCAAGCGGGCATTGGCAACTCGGTGCGCATCCATTGCGGTGTTTCGGCCGTCGTCTCCATGGTTGTGCCGGGCAAGCCGGATATTTCAACTGGCTCTGCTGCGGCCAGGTCCGTGGGCTCAGTGGCTACCGGATCTGAGGCTGGGTCGTTGATTGTTTCGGAATTGCCGTCGGCTTGAGCGTGGGAGCGAGCCGCTTTGCCAGCCTTGGTGCGAGGGTCGCTTGACTGCACGGCCATCGAGCGGATCAGCTGTGCCTGCGTGGCAAGAGTGCGAAGGGTGAATTCGTGAACTCCTTGGACCACCGGACCGATGAACAGGCCGAGTTTCGGCGGCAGCTTATCGCCGTTGAGTTGCTTGTACAGACTGATCCGAGTGCTGATCTCTTTGCGCGCCGCATTTGGGCCAAGCCCGCGTAGCGACTCTGCAGCGTGCTCTTCAAGTAAACGGCCGTCGGTATCGCGTGCTTTCAATTCTGCAGGGATACCGTCGAAGGTGGTGTCGGTAGTTTCGAGCTTCTCTAGACGCCGTGCGGTGGCTGCGATGGTGCGGCGGTCCGCGCTGCCCTCGGAATATACCTTAGCCAGGTGCGGGAAGCGCGGCTCGCAGATGGTGCCTTGCGGGGTGCGGCGACCGATGAGCAAGTGGGCATCCTCGATGCGGCGTTGAGCCTCGAAGTAGTTCAGCCCGAGCCAGGCGGCGAGCAGATCCCCGGTGCTCTTATAGCAAGTGCGGCCGGCGGCTAGTTCGGGGTTTGCCTCGAAGCTGCAGGTACCGTCGCGCAGGGCATCGTAGGTTTCCAAACTCAAGGCATGCGCGCCGCTGGCCTCCGCGTCCAGTGCGATGGTCAGCTGAGCCAGGTGCAACTGTTGGGCGAATTGCTCCACCATATCCGAGTAGGCCAAGACGAGCCGCGGGTCCCCGGACTGGTGGACCAGGTGGCCGATGGCGGTGAACAGGGCCAGGCATTGGACTCCCAGTTGCACGAGCATGGCACCGGTGAGGTGCGCCCCGAACTGAAGCGGGGCTCTGCACAAGGTGTGCAGCGCTGTGATGAGTGCTGGCGTGTTCATAGCTCCATGATTCGGCCTAGGCGATCTTGCTGCTCAGCTTCGCCCTCGATGTGTGGATAAGTCGCCAGAATAAATCTTGCGCGGTCATCGAGGGATGATTGGCCGATCGGCGGATCACAGCGCAGTTGGCCACTGGGAAAGCTCGCACCGCTTAGTTCCAGGCCCTGACTGCCAGAGTCTGCGGGGCTTTGCGGCATTGCGGATGAAGATGGTGGTGCGTGATTATTGCTGCGGCACCGGATGGCGCTCGGGCAGCGATACACCGAGAGAAGGTCTGCTCGAAGCGGAGCGGGGAGGCGACTGTATGGCGTGCCGTTTTTGGTGCGGGGCAGTTGGCGGTTCATCGATGCACCGGTGCGGCGGGAACTGCGATAGAATCGCTGTATGCATTTTCAGCGCGACCTAGTCTAAGAGCGGCCCGAGGCCGTACCCCCGAGTGGCAATTTGGGGGCTTTTGTTGTGTCTGGAGACAATACCAAGTTTTTCCGTCAGGAAATTTTTCCGCAAGTTTGTGAGACGAGCTCAGTGACATCATCGACGAACGAGACCAGAACCTACGACTTCAAGGACCTCGAGTCCAAGTGGCTACCGGTTTGGGATGAACTAGAAGTGTTCAAGCCCGCCGACGATGGCACCCGTGAACGTCGCTACGTGCTGGATATGTTCCCTTACCCCTCCGGCGACCTGCACATGGGACACGCGGAGGCCTTTGCCATGGGCGATGTTGTCGCACGTTACTGGCGCCTGCGTGGCTTTGACGTCATGCATCCCATCGGCTGGGACAGCTTCGGCCTGCCCGCTGAAAACGCCGCCATTAAGCGCAATGCGCATCCGGCCGAGTGGACCTACAAGAACATCGATACCCAGGCCGAGAGCTTCAAGCGCTACGCCATCTCCGCCGACTGGGATCGCCGTCTGCACACCTCGGATCCGGAGTACTACCGCTGGACGCAGTGGCTGTTCAACAAGTTCTACGAAAAGGGCTTGGCCTACCGCAAGGACCACCCGGTCAACTGGTGCCCGACGGACCAGACCGTGCTGGCCAACGAACAGGTAGTCAACGGAGCCTGCGAACGCTGCGGCACCCAAGTGACCAAGAAGTCGCTGAACCAGTGGTACTTCAAGATCACCGATTACGCCGATCGCCTGCTCGAAGACATGGATGCGCTCAAGGGCCACTGGCCAGAGCGCGTGCTGCTGATGCAGAAGAACTGGATCGGGCGTTCCGAAGGCGCTCAGGTGACCTTCCAGATCGAGGCCCACGAGTCCCTGGCCGAGGTGAAGATCCCGGTCTTCACCACCCGCCCGGACACCCTCTACGGGGCGACGTTCATGGTCGTCGCCGCGGATGCCGCGCTGGCCAATGAGCTGGTCACCGACGAGCACCGCGAAGCGCTGGAGTCCTACCAGGAGCAGGTCAAGACGCTCTCGGAAATCGAACGCCAGTCAAGCGAGCGCGAAAAGACCGGTGTGTTCACCGGCCGTTACGCGATCAACCCGCTCTCGGGCGAGAAGCTGCCGGTCTGGGCCGCGGATTACGTGCTGGCCGACTACGGCACCGGTGCGATCATGGCCGTGCCCGCGCACGACCAGCGCGACCTGGACTTCGCCCGCACCTTCGACCTGCCAGTGCGCGTGGTCGTGGAAACCGGCGAAGAGGACCCGGCAGTGTCGGGAACCGCGACGGCCGGCGAAGGAAAGCTGGTCAACTCCGGCGAGCTTTCCGGGCTGACCAAGACCGAGGCGGTCGCCAAGGCGATTGAGATCGTCGAGACCGCTGGCACCGGCGAACACACGATCAACTACCGGTTGCGTGACTGGCTGCTGAGCCGCCAGCGCTTCTGGGGCACCCCGATCCCGATCATCCACTGCGCCGATTGCGGCGAGGTCCCGGTACCGGATGACCAGCTGCCGGTGCGCCTGCCCGATAATCTGCGCGGCGAGCAGCTGGCACCCAAGGGCACCAGCCCGCTGGCCGCCGTCGAAGAGTGGGTCAACGTTGCCTGCCCGCAGTGCGGGAAAGCCGCCAAGCGCGACACCGACACCATGGACACCTTCGTGGATTCCTCCTGGTACTTCCTGCGTTTCGTCTCCCCGCACTACACCGAGGGCCCCTTCGATCCGAAGGCAGTGCGCGACTGGATGCCGGTAGGCCAGTATGTCGGCGGCGTCGAGCACGCCATCCTGCACCTGCTGTACTCGCGCTTCTTCACCAAGGTCATCCACGACCTCGGCCTGATCGACGCGACCGAGCCGTTCAGCGCGTTGCTTAACCAGGGCCAGGTGCTCAACGGCGGCAAGGCCATGAGCAAGTCCCTGGGCAACGGTGTGGACCTCGGCGAGCAGTTGGACAAGTTCGGCGTTGACGCGGTGCGGCTGACCATGATCTTCGCCTCCCCGCCGGAAGACGACGTGGACTGGGCCGACGTGTCGCCAAGCGGATCGCAGAAGTTCCTGGCCCGCGCCTGGCGCATCGCCCAGGATGTCACCAGCGCCCAGGGCGTGGACTTCAGCACCGGTGACAAGGCGCTGCGCCAGGTCACCCACCGCACCGTGCATGAGGCAGCCCAACTGCTGGATTCGGGCAAGTTCAACGTGGTGATCGCCAAGACCATGGAATTGGTCAACGCGGCCCGCAAGACCATCGATTCCGGTGCCGGCTCGGCTGACCCGGCCGTCCGCGAGGCGGCCACCGTCACCGCTCAGCTGCTGTCGATGTTCGCCCCCTACACCGCAGAGGATATGTGGGCCGAACTTGGCTACGAACCGAGCGTTGTGAACAGCGATTGGCCAGAGGTCGACGAGTCGCTGCTGGTCGACGATACGGTGACCGCAGTGGTCCAGATCAAGGGCAAGGTCCGCGCGCGTCTGGAAGTTCCGATCGACATTTCCGAGGATGACCTGCGCGAGCAGGCCTTGGCACATGAGACGGTGATTCGCATGCTCGACGGAAAAGAACCGTTGAAGGTCATCGTCCGTGCGCCAAAGCTCGTGAATGTGGTTCCGGCACCGTAAGCTCAGGGCATGAACGAACGCACGAAGAGCCCACGCGCGGGCTGGCTGCCTAAGTGGCTGGCCCCGCGTGGGCTTGCGCGTACCAGAATCGGCGTGGTCACCGACTCCGCCGCATGCCTGCCAGCACACTTGCTGGACAGCGAAGATTTTGCCTGCCTGGGAATCCCGATTATCGTGGACAACCACGTGCACGGCGAGGATCTGAACGCCTTGATGATGGGACTTGCCATGGGCAAACCCGTCAAGACTTCGCGTCCGGCACCGGGAGAATTCACTCGCGTCTACCGGGCGTTAGCCGCCGCCGGCTGCGAGTCGATCATTTCCATTCACCTTTCCGGGCAGCTATCCGGAACGGTGGAGGCCGCGCGCTTGGCAGCGGAGGGCATCGAGGTCCCGGTGAAGGTTATCGATTCGCGGACCGTAGCCATGCCCCAAGGATTTGCGGTCGCCGATGTGCTTGCTGCTCGCGATGCCGGCGCACCGTTGGAAATGCTTGAGCAGATCGCTCGCAGCGCGACGCAGAACTCCGTCTACTTCGCCGTGCCAAGTCTTGAGCAGTTGCGCCGCGGCGGACGAATCAGCACCATCTCTTCGGTGGTTGGCAACCTGCTGAACGTCAAACCGATTTTGAGCATCGCAGACGGAGCGATTCACCCGATCGAAAAACCGCGGTCTTTCGCCCGTGCCCAGGCACGACTGGTAGCGCTCGGGGCCCAAGCGGCCACTGAAGCCCAGGGGCCGGTACGCATTGGCGTGATGCACTTCGGGGCGGCTGAACTTGCCACCGAAATCGCTAACGAACTCGCCCCGCTCAGCGAACAGCAGGTGTCGATCGAATCCCTGCCCGCTGTGCTTGCGGCGCATACCGGCATCGGGGTACTCGCCGTGGCCGTCGCGCCGCTGAATCCACAATCCGAGCCGGAGGAACAGCTCCCTTCGTAGCTGTGGCGCAGACTGTCGGCCATGGGGCGCCACGACTTCTTCAGTAAATTTGCGCCACGGCCGACCCGCTTGCGCTTCGCCGTGTCGCGGGTCGCTGCCCTCGTGCTGGTACTCGTGGTTCTGGTCTGGGTTGCCTTCTCAATCATCTTCTCGCCGCCACCGGAGGCCGAAGAACTCGATTCCATTCCACTGGTGGCAGATCCTGAACACCCGGCGGCCACCGAAAAGCTCGCGACGGTCACCGTTCATGTGGTCGGGGCGGTGAAAAAGCCGGGCGTGTATGAGCTTCCCGACGGTTCGCGGATTACCGATGCGATCGACAAAGCCGGCGGCATGACCAAAAAAGCGCGTCCGGATCTCTTGAACTTGGCGGCCAAACTCACCGACGGCCAACAAATCATCCTGCCCGAAACTACCGATTCCACCGCAACGCTGGGGGAGCAGCCAGCCCAAGGGGGTAACTCGAAGGTTTCGCTTAACCAGGCTGATGCAGAGGCCTTGCAGACGCTTCCGGGCATTGGCCCGGCGCTGGCCAAGCGAATTATCGATTTTCGGAACAAAAATGGACCCTTCACCAGTGTTGAGGAACTCGACGCGGTTTCTGGAATCGGCCCGGTGCTCTTGGGAGAGCTCGCGGAACTGGTGATCCCGTGAAGACAGATTTTCGTGGACTTTGGATTTTGGCTGGAGCGTGGGTGACCGCCTACATGCAACCGCCGTTCTTAATCACCGCAATCGTGCTGCTGCTCTTCCTGATAATTTTTGCGCTATTGCTACGCAGGCGACACGATGCGCCTTCCTCCGCGCCTTGGTTTACCGGCCCACTGCTCTTGCTCCTGGCTTCGATCAGCGTCAGCGTGGTCACCCTAGGGCAGGATAATTGCCAACTGCCTGAGGGTGCAGAACAACAGCGACGGGTGGTAATTTCCTTCACTGATCAGCCGCGCCTCGACGGGGAAGGAATGAGCAAGGGAATTGCGCAGATAATAAAATATTGGGACAAGGACCGTTGGATCGCTTGCCCCACGCCCGTGTATCTGAGCCTGCCCTACCCGCTGCAACCCGGCGCGGATGAGTTCGAAACAATTCTTGACCTGCAATCTACCGGCACGAAAGGCGCCTTCGCTTGGTGGGCGAAGGCAAAGAGCGAACCTGTAGTCCAGACGTGGCAGGAACCGACGCCGGCAGATTATCTGAAAAGCAGGTTCACGTTGAGCGTGAAAAATCTTCCGGATGAGGCTCGCGGACTTCTTCCGGGCATGCTTTACGGGGACCGCTCGGGGCAAAGCGAAGAACTGTCCGCGGCTATGAAAGACAGCGGTCTGAGCCACCTCACCGCGGTCAGCGGCTCAAATGTGGCACTGCTTGGCGCCATGGCGCTCGTTATCCTCAGGCTCCTCTCCGTGCCCAGGGTGCCGGCCGCACTATTGAGCATCGGTTTTCTGGCATTATTCATTTGGTTCGTGGGACCTGACCCGAGCGTGCTTCGCGCCGGTTTGATGGGCATCATCGCAACCATTTCGCTCATGCTGGGTCGTGGGCGCGGATCCCTAGGAATATTGAGTCTGTCCGGAACCGTATTATTGCTCATCGATCCGTCACTAGCAGTGGAACCGGCATTCGCTTTATCAGTTCTTGCCACATTGGGCATCATCGTGCTGACCCCGGCAATCACTGAAATCCTCTCACGCGTCTTCCCGATCTGGTTTGCACAACTCACTGCAATTTGTTGTGCCGCGCAGTTCACTTGTCTTCCCGTGATCATCGCCTTGAACTCGAATTTCAGTCTGTACTCATTGCCTGTCAACCTATTGGTTGCACCATTGCTGCCCCTGATCACCAGCGTGGGCGTCATTTGCCTGCTGTTCTGCACTCCGCTGCCTGCGGTTGCCGACATATTACTTTGGGTGCCAGGGCTCCCGGCATGCTGGATCGGAAAGCTCGCGCTTTGGGTGATTGAGCTACCCGGAGCCTCACGTCCCTGGCCGCCTGGAATTGCCGGTATCGGCCTCGCGGTTGGATTCTCGGTGGTGTTCGCCGTCCTGCTGCTAAGCACTTATGAAAGCGAGCACGCGAGTATTCATCGGCTGGCTGGCATCGCGTTGGCGGTGGTCGTGGTCCTTCTTGCTGCGATGGTGCTGCCGGCGACCTTGTTCTACCGTCCGGCCATCCCAGTGGAATGGAATGTCGCGATGTGCGACGTAGGACAGGGAGACGCGTTCGTGATTCATACTGGTCCCGACGAAGGGTGGCTCCTGGACGCCGGACCGCCCGATGGGGGCGTGGCTGCCTGCGTCAAACAGCTTGGGATCCAAAAGCTATCCAAGGTTTTCATCACGCACGAACACGCAGATCATTTCGGCGGTTTCGCCGAGGTGGAAGCGACAGGACTGCAAATCGATGAGCGTTTAGTTTCCACCGGCTTCGACCCTAGCCGCTGGCCGGGTACAGCAGTCCTCAAACCGGGGGATAGCGCTGGCACGGACACCGTGCATTACAGAGTGATAGGGCCAAATGAAATCAGCGCGCGATATGCGGAACCGAATGACACCTCCTTAGTGATCGTCTTTGATTTTCTTGTCCAAGATCAAGTTGTGAGCTTCTTTACCGCCGGGGATCTGGAAGAAGAAGCAATGCACCAGTTGCTATCCGAGCTGCCGCAACCCCCGGTTCAAGTGCTCAAGGCTTCGCATCACGGAGCGCGGAATGGGGGCACGGAAATTATTGAAAAACTAAAGCCCCGAGTCCTTTTGATATCAGTTGGCAAAGACAATTCCTATGGTCATCCGCATCAAGAAATACTCGATGCCGCGCAGAGAACCGGCACTCGTGTCATCAGATCCGATCTTGAAGGTACGGTTCTGCTCACATTTGAACCGGGCAACGTGCTCGCCACGGCGATCGGGCCGGCAGTTCGGTAGGATCGAGATAACGCAAGACGCATAAAGGAGCTCGATGGCACGCGCGCAAGCATCTCCGGGAATATCTTGGCGGGATTTGACACCCCAACCCTTGATTCTGCTGACCGGATCCGAACAGTATCTCGCATCGCGAGCTTTCGAACTGTTGCGCAGCCAAGCTGCAACCCGCGAGGACATCCAACATACCCGGCTCAATGCGGCCAACTACGAGCCAGGCGAACTGTTGCTAGCCACTAGCTCCTCGTTGTTTTCCAGTGCAAACCTCGTTGAAGTACACGACCTAGCGTCGATGAACGAGTACTTCCTCAAAGATGCCTTGAACTATGTAAAGGATCAGGCACCAGAGAATGTGCTGATCATGCACCACTCTGGGGGGACTCGCGGCAAGAAATTGCTGGACGCCATTAAGTCCTCCGGCGCGTTGATCGTAAATTGCCAGCCAATTAAACGTGACGCGGAGAAAATTGACTTCGTACAGGCCGAATTCAAATCAGCCAAGCGTCGTATTACCAATGATGCGGTGAAGTCATTGGTGGCTGCGGTGGGCAATTCCTTGGCAGAGCTTGGATCCAGCTGTCACCAGCTGATTCAGGACACTACGGGGACCATTGACCAAGAGGTTGTTGACCGGTATTACGGTGGACGAATCGAAGCGACGGCTTTCAAAGTGGCGGATGCCGCTCTGGCTGGGAATGCGCAATTGGCGTTGACCACCTTGCGCCATTCCTTGGACACCGGAACGGATCCAATTCCCATCGTCGCCACCTTGGCGATGAAGGTTCGTCAGTTGGCGAAAGTTCTCGGGGTCAATGAGCCGGCTGCGTCCTTGGCCTCGGAACTGGGTATGGCTCCGTGGCAAGTCCAAGCCGCCCAACAGCAAGCACGCGGTTGGAAACGTGCTGATGTGGTGTTGTGCATCGAGAACATCGCGCAAACCGATCGCATGGTCAAAGGCGGTGGGCGTTCGCCAGGCTATGCCTTAGAACGCGCGATCTTGTTTATTGCCTCCAAAGCACCACAGCGATAGCCCAACTAGTTTCTTCATTTCGCGTTCGTCTCACCGTACTCGCTAGCGCTGGCGAGTTGGTCGTAGAGAGACCAAAAATCATCCATAGGGCGAGGCGTGCCGGCGATCAGGTATTCCAAGTACAACAGATGAGTGTGCCAGCCGATCAGATAGCTGGCGGTTTCACCGGTTAAACCCCGATGTACGAGCCGCAACTCGGTGGTGGATTCTCGCCCGATCAGTTCGATCTGCAATTCGGAAGGTTCTTCATCGGGGAACTGCCAGGACATGGCCAATAGCTTTTGCGTTTCGCATCGTCGCACCTTTGAGGTACAGAAATAATTCGGCGCATGCTCAATCGTGATCACTTGATCGACCTCAAAAGTTCCGGAATCCAGTTTGCCGAGCCAACTGGGCAACGTCTCGGCTGCGGTCAGCGCCTGCCACACTTGATCTGGAGTGGCAGGCATCTCCCATTGATGAAGGACACTTCCTAAGCCGCTATCAACTGATTTTTTGACTATAGGCATAGCTGAACACTAACGCAGTGCTACGTGGCATAAAAGTGGTGATTAAAGCACAAGATCCTCGAAACCCAAGGGTTTCGAGGATCTTGCTGAAGTTTAGCGTTGCTTAGAGGGCGTTAACCTTCTTGGCAATCGACGACTTACGGTTAGCAGCGTTCTTCTTGTGAAGAACACCCTTGCTAACAGCTTTGTCGAGCTTCTTGCCAGCTAGACGCAATGCGTCAGTTGCCTTATCCTTGTCACCGGCGACAATTGCGTCGTTGACGTTACGGATCACGGTCTTAACTTCCGAGCGGACTGCTACGTTACGTAGGCGAGCCTTTTCGTTGGTAAGGTTACGCTTCTTCTGGGACTTGATGTTTGCCACTTTAATAAACTCTCTCGTTTATTGCGAAATACGGTCGGTAGAGGGTTCATCCTTCGGGCCATCGACTGAGCGGTGTGGGGCACCTATGGCGACCCAAAGGGGGCGTGTCACCCAACCTGCGTGACACACAAGAATTAACTCTAGCAGAACGCCACGGCAACGACCAACGCCTAGCGGCCGTTATTTAGGGCGTTCACCACATTGCGGAAGCGTTGCTCATCGAGGATGGCTCCCTCGCGACGCACCGCGCTTTGTGCTAGTCGGATAATTCGATCGAGCTTGACCTCGCTGGGGCGACGCTCGCGGTCCCAGGAGCCAGTGCCGATGTCCAGATAGTCCGGATTGCTGCGGCCATCATTGTTTTTGTCTTTGCTGGTGAGCATGAGGCCAAGCAACCAGTTGCCGTCGCGACCAATAATTAGTACTGGGCGATCCTTTCCCTGGCTGGGATCCTCTTCGTAAGGGACCCAGCCCCAGACCACCTCACCGGGATCCGCTTCACCATCGAGGCTCGGGTTGTATTCGTAGTGGACTGTGCCGCGGAAATCACCCGGGTAGCCAGAGCCAGGAACGTCGGACCGGTCATTGCTGTTTCCGTGAGCCTGAGGAACTCGGCTCGGAGCATTGCTCGTCCGGCGGGTAGTGGTGGAGTTGTTTGAACCGTTCGAACGTGCGGAGTTAAACACTTTAACTGCACGCACAACGAGGGAAAGAATTTTCTGCACATTCAAAGCCATGATCGACAAACTATCAGGGCTCGCGGTTCCAAATAGGTAGTGACGCGTAAATCATGACAGAATGGAGCCTAATTCCGCGTCTATTCTTAGTTTGCAAATGAGGTCTGCTTAGGTGTCTCCATTGGCCCGCACCGCCCAGGTGCCAGCCGCGACCGATCCGTCGCTCATCCGTAACTTCTGCATCATTGCCCATATCGACCACGGTAAATCCACCCTGGCTGATCGCATGTTGCAGTCCACCGGCGTGGTCTCAGCCCGCGACATGAAGGCCCAGTACTTGGACCGCATGGACATCGAACGTGAGCGTGGTATCACCATCAAGTCCCAGGCTGTCCGCATGCCTTGGGAAGTTGACGGCGTGACCTATGCGCTGAACATGATCGATACGCCTGGCCACGTTGACTTCACCTATGAGGTTTCGCGTTCCCTAGCTGCCTGTGAAGGTGCTGTTCTGCTAGTTGATGCCGCACAGGGTATTGAAGCGCAGACTTTGGCGAACCTATATTTGGCCATCGAGAGCGATCTGAATATCATTCCGGTGCTCAACAAGATTGACCTGCCCAACGCGCAACCGGAAAAGTATGCCGAAGAATTGGCGAATCTCATCGGTTGCGATCCCGACGATGTCTTGAAGGTTTCAGGTAAAACCGGTCAGGGCGTCGAGGAGCTCCTGGACGAAGTTATCAAGCAGCTTCCGCCGCCGGTTGGTGTGGCCGATGCTCCTGCACGTGCAATGATCTTTGACTCGGTCTACGACACCTACCGCGGTGTGGTCACCTATGTTCGAGTCGTCGATGGCATGTTGCGACCGCGCGAACGCGTCCAGATGATGTCCACCGGCAGCACGCACGAACTGCTCGAAATTGGCGTCTCCTCACCAAACGCGGTTCCAAGTAAAGGACTGGGTGTAGGTGAAGTTGGCTACCTGATCACTGGCGTGAAGGATGTACGCCAGTCTAAGGTCGGCGACACGGTCACCAATAGCTTGAGGCCTGCCACCGAGACCCTCGGCGGCTATGAAGACCCGAAGCCTATGGTGTTCTCTGGTCTATACCCAATGGACGGTACAGATTACCCCGCGCTGCGCGACGCCTTGGATAAGCTTCAGCTCAATGACGCTGCCCTGGTTTACGAGCCAGAGACCTCCGTTGCTTTGGGCTTCGGGTTCCGCGTTGGTTTCTTGGGGCTCCTGCACTTGGAAATCACTCGTGAGCGTTTGGAGGCCGAGTTCAACCTCGACCTAATTTCTACCGCTCCGAACGTGGTCTACGAAGTCATGGGCGAAGACAAGCAGTTGACCACAGTGACTAACCCTTCGGAATTCCCTGAAGGCAAGATTCTTGAGGTTCACGAACCTTTGGTCTCGGCAACTATTCTTGCGCCAGCGGAATTCATCGGTTCCGTCATGGAATTATGCCAGGGGCGCCGTGGCACCTTGCGCGGCATGGATTACCTCAGCGAAGAGCGCGTAGAAATGCGTTACACGCTCCCGTTGGCCGAGATCGTTTTCGACTTCTTCGACCACCTGAAGTCACGTACGCGTGGTTATGCATCCTTGGACTGGAAAGCCGACGGGCAGCAGGTTGCAGACCTGGTCAAGGTCGACATTCTGTTGCAAGGTGAGCAGGTGGACGCGTTTAGCGCGATCACGCACCGCGACAAAGCATACTCATACGGCGTGATGATGACCGGCAAGCTTCGCGAACTGATTCCACGCCAGCAGTTCGAGGTGCCTATTCAGGCCGCTATCGGATCGCGCATCATTGCCCGAGAATCCATCCGAGCCATCCGCAAGGACGTTCTGGCTAAGTGCTACGGCGGCGATATTAGCCGTAAACGTAAACTGCTTGAAAAGCAGAAGGCTGGTAAGAAGCGAATGAAAATGGTTGGTCGTGTGGAGGTTCCGCAGGAAGCCTTCATCGCCGCGTTGTCCACAGGCGAAGAGAAAAAGAAGTAAATGCCCTCAGTTTTGCCTGATGGCGATCCGGCTCCAGCCGATGGTCTGCTCCCCGCATTGTGCTCGCACAATGCGCAGGAGCGGACCATGTCCTTTTATGTTCATATTCCGTTCTGCACCGTTCGGTGTGGATATTGCGACTTCAACACCTACACGGCAACGGAACTGGGTTCCGGGGCGAGCCAGGCCAGCTATGCAGCCACAGTTAGCCAGGAAATCAGTTTCGCTCGTGGAGTGATGGATAAGTCCGGCTTGCCGCATCGTGAAATCGAAACCGTCTTCTTCGGTGGCGGCACACCCACGTTGCTGCCGGCTAGCGACCTGGTGTCGGTATTGGCTCGGATCACTAGCGAGTTCGGTTTGAAGCCCGGCGCCGAGGTCACCACCGAGGCGAACCCTGATTCGGTGACCCGCGAGAGCCTGCAAGAGCTCAAGGATGGCGGGTTTACGCGCGTGTCCTTCGGCATGCAGTCTGCGGTGCCACATGTGCTGGCTGTTCTGGAAAGAACCCACGATCCCAAGCGGGTGCCGCAGGTGGTCCAGTGGGCTCGTGAGGTCGGCCTAGATGTGAGTGTAGACCTGATCTATGGGACCCCGGGGGAGTCCGTGGAAGATTGGCGTACAAGCGTCGAAGCGGCCCTGAGCTACGAGCCGGACCATATTTCGGCCTATGCGCTAATTATCGAAGATGGCACCAAGCTTGCAGCGCAAATTCGTCGCGGTCAGGTGCCGAATATCGACGATGACGATCATGCCGAAAAGTATCAGATTGCCGACGAGATGTTCGCCGCCGCTGGTTTCAACTGGTATGAAGTCAGCAACTGGGCCAAGGGCGATGGGCATGCTTGCCGGCATAACGTCGCCTACTGGCAAGGTGGAGACTGGTGGGGTGCTGGACCCGGCGCCCACTCACACGTTGGTGGCCTGCGCTGGTGGAATGTCAAGCACCCTTCGGCCTATCAGCAGCGGATCGACGGTGGAATCTCGCCAGGCCATGGCCGCGAGTTCCCCGATGCCGAGGCGGTCAAACTAGAGCGAACGATGCTGTTGACCCGATTAGACAGCGGCATGCCGATCGCCGAACTGGATGAGCATGGTCGTCGGGCAGTCGCGGGACTCATTGCCGACGAACTGATCGAACCCAAGGCGGCCTTTGCCGGAACTATCGTGTTAACGCAACGAGGCCGGCTCCTGGCCGACCTTGTAGTGCGCGAACTGTTGGACTTCTAAAGTTTCAACAGGGTTTGTTACTTCATTAGCCGCAGGTTGAAAGCGTAGCGGTATGGGCGTCCCTTGTTAGCCTGGATGGCTGCACGGGCGCCCATCAGTGTCATATAGACCCACAGTGCGACGGTTGCTACAGCAAAGACCCAACCAAGCCCGGGCACAAGAGTCAGCACGTTCAAGAGGATTGCCAGAATGGTTAGCGGGAACGTGAAGTTGAACGCTTCTTTCGACTCTTGCGAGGTGAAAGGTCCGCGGTCGCGGTACACGGCGAAGATGATGGCCGCTGGAATGCATCCCAGTACTGCGCCGAAATGCGACATCATGGCCCATTGACGGTCCTCAGAGGGAGTCAAGGGCAAAGCCGAGACCTTGGAACCTTCGAAGCGTGAATTTTCCGGTGGTACGGTCTTGCGTGCAGTCACGTGGCGCTTCCTTGGATAGGAGGGTGTTGTCAATCTGATTCTATCGAGGATCTAGCGACGTTTAGGACAACCCGCCCTAAAAATCCAACTATTGGTCAATCGTTAGGAAACCGTAATCTTCGCTGGTTAGAAAATCGATGAGCTCCTCGACTTTTCCCAGCAGCTGCGGTTCGAGCTGTGAGTAGTGGTCAACCCGGGATAGGATGCGCTGCCAACCCAGCCCGATATCCTCGGCCGTTGAGTGCGGCCAGCCGAATGCACGTAATATTCCGGTTTTCCAGTCGGTTCCACGAGGAATTACCGGCCATCTCTCGATATTAAGTGCTGCCGGTTTCACCGCCTGCCACACATCGACATACGGGTGACCCAGAATCAGGACATGATTCGCCGCACCTGGTACCGCCATCGCTTCCTTCACGATACGTTCTTCCTTGGTGCCCGCAATCAGGTGGTCAACCAGGATTCCTAAGCGGCGCTCTGGCGAGGGGTTGAATGCTCGAATAGCTCCGGCTAGGTCATCCACGCCATGCAGAGGCTCAACTACGATGCCTTCAACGCGCAGGTCATGGCCCCATACTTTCTCTACCAGTTCAGCATCGTGCTTGCCCTCTACCCAGATGCGGCTGGCGCGTGCCGTGCGGGCCTTCAAATCGGTGACCGCACGGGATCCGGAAGCAGAAACCATGTTCTTTGGCGGGGCCACCCGAGACTGCGGCTCAATAATCTCCACCGGCTCACCTTCGAGCAGGAATCCGAACCCGGCCTGGAACGAGCGCGTTTTTCCGCGTCGGTCCTCTAATACGATCACCCGCATTCCACCGGATTTTTCGGTTCGCACCACTTCGCCGACCCAACCGCTGTCCACATCTTCGAGTAAAAGGCCGATGGCTATCGGAACTTGGCGCAGTTTTTTAGGTGCCGGTGCACTGAGGTCTTGGGCTCCCCAGGAGTAATTGGTCACGTACTGCCTTTCGCTGTGATCGAATACGCTCGAAATCCAATGCTAGCAACCGATGAAGGTATTAGACTTGGCACTTGATAGGTTAGAGTGCCAAATCCTTGAGGGAATTCTAGGAGGTGTTGACATGAGCGAGTTTCGACGTCTAGACGTTTTGCGCGCCATCGTGGAGGACTATGTCCAGTCACATGAACCGGTAGGTTCCAAGGCCTTGCTTGATCGGCATAACCTTGGAGTTTCGGCTGCCACGATTCGCAACGATATGGCGCTGCTGGAAGAAGAGGGGCTCATCGTTGCCCCGCATACCTCCTCGGGACGAATTCCCACGGAAAAAGGCTACCGCCGATTTGTTGACCAGATTGGCGAGCTTAAGCCGCTATCGCGTGCCGAGCGTGAGGCCATCAACAAAATCTTGGATAATTCCCAAGATCTAGACGAGGTCTTACATAGCACCGTGCGTTTGCTGGCACGCCTAACAAACCAAGTGGCGTTGATCCAGGTACCGCACTATGACACCGCTTCGTTGAGGAACCTCGATCTAGTCGGACTTGGCCCAACCCAGGTATTGATGGTCATGATTGCCTCGAACGGGACCGTGGACCAGCGGATGATCGCCACCTCGAGGGAGTACGCAGACGACGAACTGCAAAGCATGAAGCAAAGCGTGCTCAAGGCGTTCGGCGGTCGGCAGCTGGCTGATCTTGTGGGATCGCTAGCCACGGATTCAATTCCCGCCCAGCTGCTAGAAGATACGCTGTTTATCACGGTGCTCAATTTGTTGCAGGAGATGGCGCGTGCAGCAAACACACAGCGTATCGTGATGGCGGGGACCGGGAACCTTGCCCGTTCGGTGGGAGATTTCCCGCTGACGCTCACCCCGGTACTCGACGCACTTGAGGAACAGGTGGTGTTGCTGAAGCTGTTCTCGGAACTGGAAGCAGACTCTCGGGGTGTGGCAGTAGCCATCGGCACCGAGCACCACTATGGGCAGCTTTCCGATGCGACGGTCATCGCGACGACCTATGGCTCAGATGCCAGGAACAAGCTTGGAGTGCTGGGCCCGACGCGGATGAATTATCCAACCTCCATGGCTTCGGTGCGGGCGGTTGCTCGTTACCTGTCAAAGATTTTGACGAACTAGTTTCGTCAGCAACAACGTTTTATATTTTTACGAAAGGACACGGCGAATATCGTGAGCTCGCATTACGAGACGCTGGGTGTTGCTAAGGATGCGACCCCGCAGGAAATCAAGAGCGCCTACCGCAAACTGGCGCGTAAGCTGCACCCCGATGTAAACCCCAGCGAAGGGGCGGCCGAGCAGTTTAAGCTCGTTACACGCGCCTATGAGGTCCTTTCCGACGAGAAGAAGCGCGCCAACTTCGATGCCACTGGTGACCTAAACGGCAACGGCCAGCAGGGCTTCGGTGGCGGTGGGCAGAACTTCGGTGGCTTCGGCGATATCTTCGAACAGTTCTTCGGCGGCGGACAGGCTCAGGGGCCTGCCTCGCGCACGCAAGCTGGTCGAGACGCGTTGATCACCATCACCATCGATTTGGAAGACGCTGTCAAGGGCACCGTATACCCGCTGGAGATGGAAACGGCCGTCACCTGCCGAGTCTGTGAAGGCTCTTGCTGCCGACCTGGCACCAGCCCGGTCACCTGTGAGACCTGCCGCGGTGCGGGCCAGATCCAGCGTCCGGTGCGTTCGTTCCTCGGCCAGATGATGACCGTGGAGACCTGCCCGGCTTGCCGCGGCTTCGGTACGACCATTCCGGATCCTTGCAATGAATGCAACGGCGAGGGGCGCGTGCGCGAGCACGTCTCGAAGTCGCTGAACATTCCGGCCGGTGTCGATTCCGGTACCCGCATTCAGCTACGCGGACAGGGCGAAGCCGGTCCCGGTGGTGGACCCAACGGCAACCTCTTCGTCGAAATCGACGTACGCCGTCATAAGGTGTTCGAACGCGCGCAGACCGATTTGCACGCCAAGATGACCATTCCAATGACCGGCGCCGCCCTCGGCTGCGAGTTGAAGCTGGAAACCTTCGATGGCGAACAGCAGATCACCGTGGAATCAGGGGCTCAGGACGGCGATACGATCACTCTGCCAGGGCTGGGTGTGCCGCGCCTGCGTGGCGGCAAGCGTGGCGACATCGTTGTTCACCTGCAGGTGGAGACTCCGACGAAGCTGGACGCCGCACAGCGCGATCTGCTCGAGCAGTTGGCTGCTTTGCGTGGTGAAGAGATGACCGCTGGACGTGTTGAACAGTCCGGTGGCATGTTCTCGCGGCTGCGAGACAAGTTGAACCAGCGTTAACCATGAGCAATCACAGCTTTGTGATCGATGCTCAGCAGGCCGCTGAAGCCCAGGTGGGGGACACCTTGGACCTCACCGGGCCCGAGGCGCACCACGCGGTCGCGGTCAAGCGTGTGGCGCCTGGCGAAGAACTGGACTTGCTCGACGGCAGGGGTCTGCGGTTGTGCGTTAAGGTCAGCGCCGCGACCAAGGATCTGCTCAGCGTGACCGTCGTGGCGCGGATCGAAGAAGCGCCGCCAGCTCACCCAATCGGCCTGGTGCAAGCACTGGCCAAGGGCGACCGAGATCTGCAAGCCGTGGAATCGGCGGTAGAACTGGGAATATTCACGGTGCGCCCGTGGCAAGCCGATCGATCGATCGTGCGCTGGAATGGGCCGAAGACCGCGAAAGCCCTAGCTAAATGGCGTTCGCAGGTGCGCTCGGCGCAAAAGCAGTCACGCCGTGCCTTCGAACCTGAGGTCTTGGAACCGGTCGGGTCCAAGGCACTGGCCGCACTGATCGGGGACCTTACATCCAAGGGCGAACTGGTTCTGATCCTGCATGAAACCGCCGAATGCTCGGTGGCCGAAGAAACCCGGTCATGGCTCGAGTCGGCTCCCGCACATGCCGGGGTGACGTTGGTGGTGGGTCCCGAAGGAGGCATCAGCGACGCCGAACTGGATCAGTTCCTCAGCGCTGGTGCCAAAGCCGCACTCTTAGGCGAGCACGTGTTGCGCGCTTCGACTGCTGGACCGGCAGCCCTCGTCCTGGTGCGTCATCTGCTCGGAGAGCTGTAAGGGCCGCAAGCTCCAGTACCTGAAAAGTTCCGCAGACCGAGAGTCTGCGGAACTTTTTAATTGGCACTGAATTTCAAAACTTATTTGATGGAGAACTCGCTGGATACCGGGGCGATCTTATCCTCGGATCCGGATTCTTTGCCCCAGAAAGTCAGTTTGTAGGAACCTACGCTGAGCTGTTTATCGAACTCGAAGGAGCCATCGCTACTGACCGTATCTGCCGGGATACGGTCATCGGCGGTCAGCACAGTGAGCTTCCCCGACTTGTCCTTGCTCTCCAAGCTGTAATAGATGCCATCGGTGAAGTTCGAGGCGCGGCCGGTGAAGTGAACCTGACCGGCTTTAAAAGTCGAACCGTGCTGAGGATCGATAATCCAAATTGGAGCCATGAAACTGGCGTCGCGTTCATAGGAGTCTGCCAGGCGCAAGTCGCCGAAGACCGTAGCGTTGGCCCGGCCATCAACCAGAATTCTCACCTTAGGTGGCAGTGCGCCAACGAAGAGGCCTGCATTTGATGCGGCGGCAGAGGCAGTGAACACCAACTGCTGAATCGTACGTTCGGAAAGTCCCTGGTCAAGTTTTGCACTGAAGACCTTCTCCGGCAGATCCAGAGTGATCACATTGTCTTGGTTCATGGAAACGCCAATTTCGCTGGTCGGCTTTAGATGCGTGTACCACACAGAGTTTGCCGGCTTCTCGTTCAACAAGTAGGAAATCGAATCGCCGATAGGTTCGCCCGTGGCGTTTTTAGTGGCGTACTCGCGGTAGAGGAAAACGCCCTGATCCATATTTTCTAGCCAGTAGATCGGGAGCCTGTCGATCGATGAATGGTGCTCGACCGAATCGTTAGCAGGAGGCAAGCCCATGGTGGCGGCAGCCGAACTGATCGGCATTTCGTGAGATTCTTCGCGCGTGGCGATACCGCAGCCAGCTGCTACGACGAGAGTTAAACAGACCCCAACGACGGTAGCCCGTTTTGAGATCAACCCCGTTATTCTACCCCGCACTACTTGCCAATCCGTTGATTAATCATTTGACGCCTGCCTGCTAAGCCATCGCAGGCGCTCAAATAGTTTGGCACATGAAGATGACTGAGAAGGCTAAAAACGAGCTAATCGAAGCATTCGTAACCAAATCTATACCTTCGCCACCTCAGATACTTTAGAATCGCTTCAGATTCTTTGTGCTGAAGCTACCCGCGAAAATATCCCCTTAGCGTGCTGAACTAGATAGACTGTAAGGGTACAAGAATGAAAATCGATGCCAAGCTCAATAAAGGGGCACTAAGCACTGCATGCAGGTTGAACAGAACAAGATGCCGGTCGAGTCCGGTCCCGCGTCACTGACGATCACCTTCGAGACTCCCGAACTCATGGTTGCCACGCTGGGTCCAAGCGACGAATTGTTGCGCATTCTGACTGGCGCTTACCCGCTGGTGCAGTTCCGCCCCAATGGCGCCTCCTTGACTTTGGTCGGCGAGCCCGTCCAAGTGCGCAAAGCTCAGCGCGTCACCGAAGAAGCCCGTGCCCTTGCCAGCCGGGGATCCCGGATGAGTGCAGACACCATTGAGCAGATCATCAAGATGCTTTCTGCCGGCGGTGCCGATGCGCCCAACGACGTCCTTGGGTTGAAAATCCTTTCCGGTCGGGGACGCGCTATTCGGCCGAAAACACTGAATCAGAAAAGCTATGTCGACGCCATCGAAGACAACACGGTGACCTTCGGTGTAGGGCCTGCGGGTACCGGAAAGACCTTCTTGGCTATGGCCATGGCTGTGGCAGCTTTGCAGGCGAAGCAGGTCAGCCGCATCATCTTGACTCGTCCCGCCGTAGAGGCTGGCGAAAAACTAGGATTTCTGCCCGGAAGCCTCACGGAGAAAATCGACCCGTACCTGCGCCCGCTTTACGATGCGCTGCACGAAATGATCGACCCGGAAACCATTCCACGGTTAATGGAGGCAGGGACCATCGAAGTCGCTCCCTTGGCATACATGCGCGGGCGCACGCTCAATGATGCGTTCGTGATTCTTGACGAAGCGCAGAATACCACCAGCGAGCAAATGAAAATGTTCCTCACGCGTTTGGGCTTCGGATCCAAGATGGTCATCACCGGAGATGTGACTCAGGTAGACCTGCCCGGAAACTCAGTTTCCGGACTGCGCATGGTCATCGACGTATTGGCAGGTATCGACGATATCGCCCTGTGCCGCCTGGACGCCGGCGACGTGGTGCGGCACCGCCTCATTGCAGACATTGTCACGGCGTACGACCGCTGGGACACCCAACAGCATAAAGTACATTCGCGGGGACGGCAGAAGTAAATGAGCATTGAAGTCAACAACGAAACAGACTATGAAGTGGATCTGCAAGATGTGCAGAAACTCGCCGATTCGATCACTCAGGCGATGTTCATCCATCCGGAAACGGAAGTCTCCGTCGTCTTTATCGATGAAGAGGCCATGAGCGAACTGCACGTGGAATGGATGGATCTTGAAGGTCCCACCGATGTGATGAGCTTCCCGATGGACGAGCTGCGTCCTGGTTCGGAGAAGGCCCCTTCGGAAAGCGGAATCCTTGGAGATATCGTGATCTGCCCAACCGTAGCCGAAGCCCAGGCCAAGGCCGGGGGACACCCTGTCCATGACGAGATCCTGTTGCTCACCACCCATGGCATGCTGCATCTAATGGGCTTCGACCACGAAGATCCTGCAGAAAAAGCTGAAATGTTCACACTGCAGCGACGACTGCTAGAGAGTTACACCGGCCGCCCGGCGCCGAAGGAAACGGTGGAATAACCGGTGGGCATAGTCCTATTAATCGTGGCATTGGCTTTCATGGCTAGTGCCGCAATTCTCACCGCCGCAGATTCAGCCTTTTACGCCTTGTCCCGCAATGCAGCCGAACGATTGCGCCTTGAGTCGAATTCCAAGGCGATAAGTCACATTCTGGACGACAGCGAATCACATGCCCAGGCAATACGATTCTGGCGTATCTGGTTCGAAACGGCCTCTGCGGTGGCCGTCGCTCTGCTGGTGGCCCGCTGGATCGATAACATCTGGATGGTCGGGTTGGTGGCGACCATGGTCATGGCAGCCCTCGGGTTCGTCCTAGTGAGTGTGTCCCCACGGCGTTATGGCCGGTCCAATGCGCGCAACGTGGTGCGCGCAACCGCACCGATGGTACGCCTCCTGCGTGTACTGCTTGGCCCGATTACTAATTGGCTGGCGAGCATTGGCACCGCGATGAGCCCCGGTCCCGGCAATGACGAAGACGGCTACCTAGGCAAGGAACGCCTGCGCGACATTGTGGATCGTGCCAGCGAAGGAGAAGACCTGGACGAAGAATCCGCGGAATTGATCTCTTCGGTGATGGATCTGGAAGAGACCAATGTCCGAGCGGTGATGGTGCCACGAACCGACATGGTAGTGCTCACCCGAGAGCATACGATCAACGGTGCACTGGAACTGTTCATGGCTTCGGGTTATTCGCGGATCCCGCTGATTGGCGAAGACACCGATGACATCCAGGGCATCATTTACCTCAAGGATGTGATCTCCGAGATCCACGGCCTGCAGCAGGCGGAGCGACTCGAAGATCTCTCCCGTCCGGTGCGTTTCGTCCCTGAATCGAAGAACGCCGCAGAACTCTTGCAGGAGCTGCAGCAAGAAGCCATTCACCTAGCCGTGGTCATCGACGAATACGGCGGCACCGCCGGCCTGATCACCCTGGAAGATCTGCTTGAGGAGATCGTCGGAGAAATTGACGACGAGTATGACCGTTCACGCACCGAGCTGATTGAAAACCCCGACGGCTCGCTCTTCGCGATGGCCTCGGTATCCATCGATGACGTCGCAGATCATTTTGATGTGTTCATCGATGATGAAGATGTAGACACTGTCGGCGGTCTGCTATCCAAAGTGTTGGAATCCGTGCCCGTGCTCGGTTCCACTGCCGATGTCTACGGTCTGCGCCTGACCGTGGTGGCCCTGGCGGGCCGCCGCAACCGCATCGGCAAAATCCATGTAGAGCGTCTGGAAACGGACGCATCCGATCATATAGAGAACGACGAGGAATCCTCAGATGAGCGATAAAGACAAGCTGTTGGCCACCAGTGGCTGGCCCGAAAACTACCGTTCCGGTTTCACCTCCTTCGTGGGGCGCCCAAATGCTGGCAAATCCACGCTGACCAACGCGCTGGTAGGCCAGAAGGTGGCCATTACCTCGGCCAAGCCGCAGACCACCCGACACACCATCCGCGGGATCGTGCACCGCGATGATGCGCAGCTGATCTTGGTCGACACTCCTGGACTGCACCGCCCGCGCACCCTCTTGGGACAGCGGCTGAACGACCTAGTCGCGCAGACCCTCTCCGAGGTGGATGCGATTGGTTTCTGCTTGCCTGCCAATGAGAAGATCGGGCCCGGCGACCGTTTCATCGCCTCCCAGTTGGCCCAGCTGCAGCGCAAACCGATTATCGCACTGGTCACCAAGGCCGATCTGGTGGATCGCGAGCAGCTCGCGGCACAACTCATGTCTGTCGCCGAACTGGGCGTGGAACAGTTTGGTGAAGAGGGCTTTGCAGCCATCATCCCGGTTTCCGCAGTCAAGGAGTTCCAGGTTGCAGAGGTCGCGAATGTGCTCGTGAAGCACCTGCCCAAGGGCCCACCGCTCTACCCGGACGGCGAGCTGACCGACGAGCCAGAGATGAAGATGGTCGCCGAACTGATCCGTGAGGCAGCCCTTGAGGGTGTGCACGACGAGCTGCCGCACTCCTTGGCCGTGGTGGTCGAAGAGATGATCCCACGCGAGGGACGCAGCGAAGACAAGCAGTTAATTGACATTCACGTCTCATTGTTTGTTGAGCGTTCCAGCCAAAAGGCCATCATCATCGGCAAGGGCGGATCACGCTTGCGCGAAGTAGGATCCAACGCCCGTCAGGGCATCGAGAAGCTGCTGGGAACCAAGGTCTTCTTGGACCTTCATGTGAAGGTTGCCAAGGACTGGCAGCGTGACCCGAAGCAGCTCGGACGCTTGGGCTTCTAAGCTCCTTCTGGCATAGCCTTCATGACCCCGGATCACCTCACCTCGAGGCGACCCGGGGTCAGGTTTTTAACTGCCACCGGATGGCGGCTACCTCGAGAAAACACCATGGCCTGACTGAGGCTCTTGCGCAGGCGTGCAGCGAACTGGATGCACGGAATCGCGTTACCAAGTATTAACCCCACTTGCCCAGCGGAAAAGTGCGTCGGGAATGGAGCCAGTGCGGCTTCATAATTAGGCGATAACGCAACGGCACGGGAATTAACCGAGGAAGGGAGGTTACTCGATGGTAATGTCCAGATAATAATTCGCGCGGCAATAGATAGGGAACGCACATGGACGGCACCAACCCGGGTCACACCCCGGACCCAGTGGATATGAACAACTGGCGGCTTCCCGAGAACCTGCGCTGGTCCTTCCAACATATGGCCGACTTCTTGCCCACGGCGCTGATTTCCCGGGGTGAAGGTCCGGTGGCGCCGCTTCCAGCGGCACACCGTGACCTGGATTCGGTGAGGCTGGCCCCGGCATTCGCCGGAGAAGCGCCGCTGAGCGTGGGCTCGGTGATGGGCGCGACCGAAACCGACGGGTGGATGTTCATGCACCGCGGAACGGTGCTGACCGAGCAGTACTTCGGCCAGATGACGGCCGGCACCCCGCACCTGCTGATGTCCATGAGCAAGTCGCTAATCGGCGCGGTGGCCGGAGCGCTGATCGATTCCGGGGTGCTTGACTCCGACGCGCGGTTGACCGATTACCTGCCGGAGGTCGCCGAGAATGGCTATGCCGGGGCCAGGGTGCGCCAGTTGCTGGATATGCGTTCCGGCATCGATTTCTCCGAGAACTATCTGGACCCGAGCGCCGGGGTGCGGATGCTGGGGCAAGCCATTGGCTGGTCTGCCCACAAAGCCCCAGGCCCCACCGGCATGTACCCGTACTTGCGCACCCTGGTGCGCAAGACCGCCCACGGCGGGGTCTTCGAGTACCGCTCTTGCGAGACCGACATGCTCGGCTGGATCTGTGAGTCCGCTTCCAAGAAGCCCATGGCTACGTTATTGAGCGAGCTCGTATGGGGCAAGCTCGGCGCCGAGTCGGATGCCACCATCGGCGTCGACCAGTTCGGCACCGGAATATTCGATGGTGGGATCAACGCCACGATGCGCGATATGGCCCGGTTCGGCTCGCTCTTCTTGAACGACGGCCTCTCGCCGAGCGGCGAACAGGTTCTCTCGAAAGAATGGATCGCCCAAACGCTGGCCGGCGCCCCGGATTCCCGCGATGCCTTTGCCGACGGCCCGGTGGACAACCTCATGCCCGGCGGGATGTACCGGAACCAGATGTGGTTCCCGTACCCCGGTGACAATGTGATGCTCTGCCTGGGCATCCACGGGCAGATGGTCTACATCAATCGGCCCGCTGAGGTGGTGGCGGTGAAGCTGTCCAGCTGGCCGACCCCGCAGGGCCCTGCCAAGCTCTCCCGCACGCTGCGCGCATTCGACGCCATCTCCGCGGCACTGTTGGTGGAGGTCAACACCGCACCATCTGCCTCGGCGGCACCCGCCGGCGGCTAGCTGGCGATTTGCCGCCTGGGATCCGGGATCCCAGGTTGGCGAGCGATTCGGCGGAGATTTCTCCGTGCCAGAGTGCAGCACTCGTGCACGGATCGGGCAGCTGGTCGAAGGTTGTCATCAGCCAAAGTCAAGCGCACGGACTGTTGCCGGCCCGCTGTCTTGGAACTGCATGCGCGCCCCGGAACCTAGTAGAAGAAAATCGGCAGCCAATCACGGTTGTGCGCGTGCACCAGCACGAGGAACAGCACGAAGTCGAAGATCAAATGCACCGAGACGACGTAGGTCAACGACTTGGTCAGCTTGAAGGTGTAGCCCTGCAGCAGGGCGAAGGGGAACGTCAGGAGTGGGCCCCAGGCTTGGTAGCCGATCTCCCAGAGAAATGACGAGAAGATCACTGCCTGCAGAATATTGGCGAGCCAATCAGGGAAATGACGTCGCAGCAGCGTGAAGGTGGTGCAGATGAAGAACAGCTCATCCCAGATGCCAACGGCGTTCACTCCGAGGAAGAGCCGCCAGAAGATGGTGGGATCCGAGGCGTCCGGCCAGTTTTGGAAGACCCCCGTGCTGATCAGGTACACCGGCAAGATGAGGAAGCCCAGCGCTACCACGCCGAGCAGATACAGTTTGGCGACCAACGGCCATTTACGTCCGGTGTTCACCGGAAATTTGATGATCTCCTCGCGGTAGGCAAACCGCGAGACCAGCCAGGGCACCAGCACGGCCAATCCAAGCGCACCACCCATCTGGAGCATGTGCCCGATGCTCAAATCGGCATTGAGCGGAACGAAGCTGATGATCGCCAGTCCCGCCGCGATGAGTCCCAGGTGGCGGGCGAGCTGGCGATCGATGAATGCTGCCGTGAGCACGCTGAGCACGAGCGTAGTGTAGCCCGCCGGGTCATTGGCTACGGCGAAGAGCAGCACGCCGGACATCGAGAGCAGTACCGCCGGCAGCAGTTTCCAGCTGAGCGCGGTGCGGGGCAGATCATCCAGGGTGAGCATCACACCACCAGCATGCCACCTCCGCCCGCGGCGCAAAAGGGGTCAGTGCAGCAGCGTGCCGAGCGAGGCGACGAATCCGCCGAGCAGAAAAGCGCCGATGCCGATGGCCAGCTGCCGGTTATCCATGCCCGCGCCTTCGCCCAGCGCCTTGTGGGTCACCGCATGTCCCTTGCCGCGGCGCAGCTGGGCCCGGTTCACCGGCCAAGCGACGAAGAAGGCGACCGTCAGGGCAAGGGCCATGGCAACCCAGAAAACGGGGTTGAGGACCCCGGAATCCATGGCTCCGGGAATGAGCAGCATGACGAGGTTGTCCACGACCTCCATCGTCACGATGGACAGGGTGTCGGCGGCGAGCACCAGGCCCAGGGCGGCGGACAGGGCGATGCCGCCGCGCACCAGCGGAATGGCCGACAGCGCATAACCGAAGAGGAAAGCCAAAGAGACCGACAGTGCTACCGTCGGCAGATTCGCCCACCCCGCCGCGGTGCCTACCAGGAGCCCGATGATTTCCCCGATCGCGCAACCGGTCAGGCAGTGCAGCGTTGCGCCCACCGCCATCGACGACATGTCATGCCCGTCGTGCTCACCGCTCGTATCGTGTTCCATGGATTCCTCCCGGATTGCGTCCTCGATGCTGCCCAATTGCGGTACTGCAGCATCATACCGCCGGTGTCCAAGCCGGCTACGTTGATGCTTTTTCGCCAGGTGCTCGTCCACTGTGCGGGGGATAGTCCCGGGCGAACCTCTGCAATGTGCCTGCGCTATTTCGCGACGCGCTTGAGGATTTGCTTGGCCACCAAATTATCTGCCCCGGGCAGGTGGGTTAATCGCACGATCCAGCGGCGCACCAGCAGCTGCAGCTTGTTTTTGGGCAGGAAGGTATTCGCCGCACGCCGCCCGGAGGCTTGTGCGGTGGCCAGAACCGGACGCATTTTCCGTTCATAGTCGGCTAGTGCGCCCGGCAGCTGAGCCGGCGCGGTGACCGTGGCCAAGCTATCGCCCAGGGCCGCGGCGCCGGCGATGGCCATGGAGCCGCCCTGCCCGGCAAGCAGCGATACCGCGGCGGCCGCGTCCCCGAGCAGCACCACCGGTCCGCGGTGCCAGCCGGTCATGATCACCTGGGCTACGGCATCATCGTAGGGTCGCTCTGGGCATAGCTGAAGCAACCGATCAACCCTCGCATCAACTCCCGCGAAGGCTTTGCGCAACCGCTGCCGGGGATCGTCGGTAAGCTCCTCGGCTGGCTGTCTATAGACCAGGAATGCGGCAACTTCGGTGGAACGCAGACCATAGATCCCGGCGGTGCGATCGACCGTATCGCTGAGCACCAAACGGTTCTTGAACTCCCGATTCAGCTGTGGCTCTTCAACGATGAAGGCGGCCGCCCGCATCCCCAAGGGCCGCAGGTAGTCTTCCTCGGGCCCGAAGACCGCGGCCCGGACCATTGAATGGATCCCGTCGGCACCTACCAAGAGGTCCCCGGATTCCGGACGCTCTTGGCCCGCTAGCTGCACTTGTACTCCGGCGTCCACCGTTTTGACCCGTTCAATTTCTGCGCCGTAGCGAATGCTCACTCGGCCCGTGGGAACATCCTGCAAGGCTTTGAGTGCGGCCATTTCCAGATCCGGGCGTAGTAACGTGAGCACCCGTCCGCCTGCCAGCTCAGAGAATTTCTGATAGTCCAGACTCGCGGTGCGCCGGCCTTTCGCATCAACGTATTCAGCGGCCAACACCTGGTAGGCAACCTCTGCCAGATAGGGGTAGAGCCCGATGCGTTCGGAGGCTCGCAGGCCAGGGCCGAAGAAGTCCATCATGTAGCCGTCGGGGCGCGGCTCCTTAGAGCGTTCAAGCACCAGTACCTGCCAGCCGGACAGACCAAGCTGGCGCGCCGCGACAAGGCCGGCAATTCCTGCGCCGATGATGATCGCCTTCATTTGTTTCCTTCCGCAGTTCAGTCGCCTAGTTCGGCGTGCAACTTGGTTTGAAGTCCTATTGTTCGCGCGCTTCGGCGGGGTTGTCCATGGCTGCCGAATGGATCCGCACCGTCTGATGTCCACTATTTGACACAATTGAGTAGCAAATCCCGTCGCAGTTCAAAGCGGTGTTATGCTCAAAAAGTGCATTTCGAGCTTCTACTTCTAATCTGCCGCTGCGAGGATCCAAGAGACCGTTAGTGGTCTATTCGGCCGACCTTCTCGCCGCGGAGTAGCTCTTGTCTGGCCCCACACAACTAAGCACCAACATTGTCTAGGGGATAACCGAAATGCAGAACATGCAAAAATCTTCGAACATGCCAGTCCACAAGTATGTTCCTTTCCAGGACCAGATCGAAGTCAACCTTCCCGATCGCACCTGGCCAGATAAGTACATCACCAAGGCTCCGCGCTGGTGCGCGGTTGACCTGCGAGATGGAAACCAGGCACTTATTGACCCGATGAGCCCCGAACGCAAGCACAAGATGTTTGACCTGCTGGTGCAGATGGGCTTCAAGGAAATTGAGGTCGGCTTCCCTTCGGCCTCGCAGACGGACTTCGATTTCGTCCGCCAGCTCATCGAACGTGGCATCCCGGACGACGTCACCATCCAGGTGCTGACCCAGTCCCGCGAGCACCTGATCGAGCGGACTTACGAGTCGCTCGAGGGTGCCAAGCAGGCCATCGTCCACCTGTACAACTCCACCTCGATCCTGCAGCGCGAAGTCGTCTTCCGCCAGGATGAGGACGGCATCGTAGACATCGCGGTGCAAGGCGCCCGGCTGTGCAAGAAATACGAAGAGCAGCTGGCCGGCACCAAAATCACCTACGAGTACTCCCCGGAGTCCTACACCGGCACCGAGTTGGCCTTCGCCAAGCGGATCTCCGAGGCCGTCGCCGAGGTGCTGGAGGCAACTCCGGAAAACAAGATGATCCTGAACCTGCCGGCCACCGTCGAAATGGCCACCCCGAACGTCTATGCCGACTCCATCGAGTGGATGCACCGCAACCTGGCAAACCGCGATTCGATCATTCTGTCCCTGCACCCGCACAACGACCGCGGCACCGGCGTAGCCGCAGCCGAGCTGGGATACCTGGCCGGCGCGGACCGCATCGAGGGCTGCCTCTTCGGCAACGGCGAGCGTACCGGCAACGTCGACCTGGTGACCTTGGGCATGAACATGTTCGGTCAGGGCATCGATCCGCAAATCGATTTCTCCGATATGGACCACATCCGCCGCACCGTGGAGTACTGCAACCAGCTGCCGGTCCCAGAGCGCAGCCCCTACGGTGGCGACCTGGTCTTCACCGCCTTCTCCGGCTCCCACCAGGACGCCATCAAGAAGGGCCTGGAAGCCATGGAGGTCAAGGCCTCGGCTGCCGGCAAGGAACTGAACGATATGGTTTGGGCGGTTCCGTACCTGCCGATCGACCCGAAGGATATCGGCCGCTCCTACGAAGCGGTAATCCGCGTGAACTCGCAGTCAGGCAAGGGCGGCGTGGCCTACCTGCTGAAGAACGACTACAACCTGGATCTGCCACGCCGTGCGCAGATCGAATTCTCCGGGGTCATCCAGAAGAAGACCGAAACCGAAGGCGGCGAGGTCTCCTCGTCCACCATCTGGAACGTCTTCCAGGATGAATACCTGCCGGTCAGCGAGGACTCCGAGTTGAACGCCTGGGGCCACTACGAGATCGCCTCGGCGACCGCGGCCTCCGCCGAAGACGGAAGCTTCCAGCTGGACGTCAAGCTGATCGTCGACGGTGTGGCTCACGAACGTAGCGCCCAGGGCAACGGTCCACTTTCGGCCCTGGTGAAGCTGCTCAACGACGACGGAGTAGACCTGCGAGTGCTGGACTACACCGAACACGCGATGAGCGAAGGCGGCAACGCCCGCGCCGCAGCATTCGTCGAATGCGCCGTGGGAGATCGCATCCTATGGGGAATCGGCCTGGACACGAACACTAATATCGCCGCGCTGAAGGCAGTAATTTCAGCCGTGAACCGAGCAATTCGCGACGCCGCCTAATCGCTCGAGGATACTGACTCCACGGTGCGCAACTTCGGTTGTGCACCGTGGCGTTTTTAGTCTTGCGCAGTTGAGGTGGGAGAATTGAGGATGTGTCACGTTCCGGATTCGCCTCGCGCAGCTACCGCACCCGCGGTCTGGTGTTGCGCACCCATAAACTCGGCGAAGCCGACCGGATCATCACGCTGATCACCCCCAAAGGTTTGGTTCGCGCGGTCGCCAAAGGGGTACGGCGCACCTCCTCGCGTCTTGGAGCAACCCTCGAGCCGTTTATGGAGGTCGATGCGCTGATCGTGATGGGACGAAATCTTGATGTAGTCTCTCAGGCTCAGCTTCGACACCCCTATGGCCAGCAGCTGGTTACCGATTATTCGACTTACACGGTGGCCACCGCCATGGTCGAGATTGCCGAGAGGCTGCTGGAAGCCGATGCCGATTCGACCAATCAGCAGTATCTGTTATTGCACGGCGCTATCGCGTTGCTCTCCAAACATCGGGTTGACGCGGGAGCCGTGCTGGATTCCTATATCCTTCGCGCCCTGTCCATTGCCGGCTGGGCCCCATCTTTTACCGATTGCGCGCGATGCGGAACGACGGGACCGCATGAAGCGCTGAACGTGCATCTCGGCGGGGTCGTCTGCGCCGCATGTAGGCCAGCCGGATCGCTTGCCCCTCATCCGATCACCATTGGATACTTGCAAGCTTTGCTGACCGGGGACTGGGACACGATATCCCAGGCCGGGCCTCGAGCAAGAAGTCAGGCAGCGGATATCGTTGCCAAATACCTGCAATGGCACCTGGAACGTGCCGTGAAGTCATTAGGACACGTGGAGAGAACATGAGCAAGCTGCGCCCCATCACCGGCCGTCCAGGTCCGGTCAAACCATATCCGCACCCAGCTAACCCGGTGATGCCTAGCATCCCGGCAGCGTTGGTCCCCGAGCATATTGCGATCGTCATGGACGGTAACGGCCGTTGGGCGAATCAGCGTGGGCTGCCACGGACCGAAGGACACAGGGCCGGCGAGGCCGCGTTACTCGATGTCATGGCTGGCGCGGTGGAGATGGGTATCAAGCACGTTTCCGTCTATGCGTTCTCCACTGAAAATTGGAAGCGCAGTCCGGAGGAGGTTCGCTTCCTCATGGGTTTCTCCCGCGACGTGCTTCGCCGCCAGCGCGATACCTTGAACTCTTGGGGCGTAAGAATCCGTTGGTCTGGGCGTGAACCGCGCCTGTGGAAATCGGTGGTCAACGAGCTTCGCGCGGCCGAGGAGCTGACCCAAGACAATCTCGGTTGCCAGCTGACCATGTGCGTGAATTACGGCGGCCGCGCCGAAATTGGTGACGCGGTGGCCGCGATTGCAAAAGACGTGGCAGTCGGAAAGCTGAAAGCTTCAGCAGTGGGCGAGAAAACCCTCGGTAAATACCTGTACGCCCCGGAGCTTCCGGACGTTGACCTGTTCCTGCGCACCAGTGGCGAGCAGCGCACAAGCAACTTCCTGTTGTGGCAGTCGGCCTACGCGGAAATGGTTTTCCTCAATCAGCTTTGGCCAGACGTGGACCGCAGGACGTTATTCACCGCCGTCGAGCAATATGCGCAACGCGATCGACGCTACGGCGGGGCAGTGGATAAGCCGACAAGCTAGCGGCGCAATTGGAACATCCGCAGCCACAAAGCTAGATCCTGGTAGGCGGCGGCCCTGGCAGGTTCGGCCGAGGTGAATACGTCGTGCATCGCGCCGTGCACTTGTGCGAGCGTCACGAAACTTCCCAGCTTCAAGGCACGCAATCGGATCTGGTGTATGTCAATCACCGAGTCGGTGCTCTGCATTACCGGCGAATAACTGGTGCTGAAATGCGAAGCATCTGAACTGATGACAAAAATAGGTTGCGTCAGGTTCAAGCCCTTGGCGACAGTGGCATGACCGTCGAGAATGGTTTTCATCCAAGCGGTAGTTGGTTGGAACGCCAGACGAGGACGCCAAATTCGATGGATGTCCCACGCGCCGACCCCTTGATCGCTCAATGAGTTCCAATAGTGGTCAAACTCCGGCAGTGCCAATTTACGCCGGCCATTGGTGCGGCCGATCGCTTCGAGGATGCCATGCATCGGAACGCGCAAAAATGCGGTCCCTTGAAATTCGAGCCACGGCGCGTTGAGCACCAATGCCTGAATGCGAGGGGCTGTACGTGCAACCCACAAGCTAAGGATCAGGCCTCCCTGCGAGTGCCCCTGCCCGATGATCGGCAGGTCAGGATGGGCCGCGCCGAGCATCTCCATGGCGGCGACCAGTTCCTCGTCATAAACGGCGAGGTCATCGACGTAGCCCGGTATTTCGTGTTCGGCGCGAAGGCTGCGCCCGTAGCGTCGCAAGTCCAAAGCGTAGAAGTGGTACCCCTGCTGGTTCCAGAACTGCGCAAGCTCCCTGTTGAAGAAGTAGTCGCTCCATCCATGCACGCTGAGCACCACGCCGGTGTACCTTCGGAGTAAACGATTACGCCAACCTGTCGGCTTGTAGCGCACGAGTGTGCCCACGGCTGGTCCCTCTGCATCGATACCGAAGTCCAAGGTCGTGTACTCGAAGCCATCGCCTAGGGGATCAGGCACCCATTCGCCTGGTTTGGTTGTGGTCGTGAAGTCCGGCCACTGCCCGCTAGGTACATTCGATGACACCTTCATATGTTGAAGCATACCGACCGCAAGTTGTCGGAATCGGGAACTTCACGAGAAACTAGTATCCATGCGCATTTATCCTTTGGTCTTCAAACACGTTTTCACCAAGATGGATCCTGAAAAGGCCCATTACTTCGCCTTTGACGCCATCAAGTTCATGCAACGCGTGGGATTGACCAAGGCAGTTCGAAAGTTTTTTGCCCCGGATCCTAGGCTCCGTCGAACCGTGATGGGTATAGATTTCCCTTCGCCTTTCGGCCTGGCCGCCGGATTCGATAAGGGTGCCACCGGTATTTTGGCGCTGAGCGACATCGGCTTCGGCCATGTTGAGATCGGTACCGTTACCGGCCAGGCGCAGCCCGGGAACCCTTTGCCACGGCTTTTCCGACTCGTCGATGATCGCGCCGTGATTAACCGCATGGGCTTCAACAACGAGGGCGCCGAGGTCGTCGCGGCCAGAGTTGCCTCCGCTCGTCAACAGCTCAAGTCCGATTATGCGGGCACTCGCCCGGTCATTGGGGTGAACATCGGCAAGACCAAGTTGGTGGAGCTCGACGACGCGGTGAGCGATTACCTTCAGTCCACCCGCCAGCTGGCCAACCATGCGGACTACTTGGTGGTCAATGTCTCCAGCCCAAATACTCCGGGCCTGCGTCTATTGCAAAGCGTTGAGTCGCTGCGACCACTTCTCAGCGAAGTCGGGAATTTGGCCGATCAAGTCGCCGGTCGTCATATCCCACTACTGGTTAAGATTGCCCCGGACTTGAGCAATGAAGACGTCGCCGATGTCGCGAAGTTGGCAACCGAGCTGAACTTGGATGGCATTATTGCTACCAACACCACTATCAGCCGCGAAGACTTGTCCAGCGATGCCACAAAGGTCGAAGAAATTGGTGCCGGCGGATTATCCGGCGCACCGTTGAAAGAACGCTCGCTGGAAGTGCTTCGCCAGCTACGCGAATTGGTTCCAGCTGGGATGGCTATCATTTCTGTCGGCGGTGTGGAGAACGCCGATGACGTCGACGCTCGGCTAACCGCCGGAGCCGACCTCGTACAGGGGTATACAGCTTTCCTGTATGAAGGTCCGTTCTGGGCACGTGCTATCAACCGCGAATTAGCTAGCCGCCGCTAATCTGTAGCCGATGGATCGCGGTGAAGCTCCCGAAACATAGTTTCGGGAGCTTCACCGTCTCTGGCCACCATTTCATCATGGCGAACTGCCTATCACTGGGGGAGAGGCCTGCCGCCCCAAAGGGCGTCTTGCCTCTGCGTAGCTTTCAATACCACAATTAAACGTTGTGGATTCTTGCAAAAGCTAGTAAACGCGTTTACAAGGGTAAACGCGACCGATCTGCGGCAGCTCAGGCGTCTAATAATTATAAGCTTGTAAATCAATCCACAAGCTTTCTGACTTGTGCATGGTTTCGCTTGCTGCGGGGTTGACTGACATAAAAGAAGGGCGGATTCCATACGGAATCCGCCCTTGAAGATTTGGACAATGAAACTAGTCGATGTCGGCTCCGCGCTTGATTTGCGGCTTCGGCAGACGTAGCTTGCGGAACTGCATGCCGCGCATAGCCGCGTACATGCGGATGCCTCGATCCATGGAGCCGAACTTAGCTACCAAGCGGCGCTTGAGCAGCACCGTAGTGACGATCAATTCGATGATCACCAAAGCGATGACAACCCACAGTGCACCCTGTACGTACATCTGAACGGAGAGGTTCTGGCTGAAGGTCAACGACAAGATAAGGAATGCGAAGATTACGAACATCATGAATTCACTGAACATCCAGCGCGAGTCGATGAAGTTACGGGCATAGCGCTTCTGCGGCCCCTTGTCGCGAGGCATTAGATAGCGTTCGTCGCCGGTCTCATTGGCGATGCGCAAGCGATTCTGAGCTTCGATGCGTCGCTGACGGTCGGCCTCCTTCGCTGCCTTGCGATCGGTAGGCACTAAAGGGCGCTGGCGGCTAGCCTGCTGCGCGCTGCGCTTAGGGGTCGGGCCAGTCTTGCGGCCGTCAGTTGAATCGGGAGCCAGTGCAGTCGGCTCTTCATTTGCGGGGGATTGAGAGTCATTTTTTTTACGTCCAAACACGCCCCTATCCTACCGGTTTGTTTGCGGCACAGTGACATTAGCAACCAAGGTCATTGCTAGGCTGAAGACATGACAAATAATTCTTCAGTCGTCGCCTCGAACCATGGCGTCGATGTCACTGCCCTTAAAGGTCATATCGAGAAGAACTTCGAGAGGATCCTCGAAGAACTCAGCTCGCTGGTAGCCATCCCCGGAGTCGCTTGGGAATCCTTCGATCCAGCCAACCTGGAAGAAAGCGCCAAGGCCGTGGCCGCACTGGCCAGCGACGCCGGCATGGAAAGTGTCGAGATTCTACGCGAGCCGGACGATAACGGCGTCATGGGTGCACCTGCAGTGGTGGCTCGCCGTATGGCCAAGCCAGGCAAGCCGACTATCCTGCTGTACGCGCACCACGACGTGCAGCCTCCGGGGAACGAAGAAGACTGGAACACTCCGGCCTTCGTGGCCACGAAGGTAGGGGAACGGCTCTACGGTCGCGGCGCAGCCGACGACAAGGCGGGCATTATGGTGCACATCGCCTCCCTGCGTGCGGTGCTGGAGTCCGTGGCAGATTTCGGAGTAGGCGTCACCTACTTCTTCGAGGGCGAAGAAGAGGCCGGTTCGCCGTCCTTTAGAAACTTCCTCGAGGCCCACCAGGACAAGCTTGCCGCCGATGTCATCGTCGTGGCCGACTCTTCGAACTGGGCCGTGGGAGTCCCGGCGCTGACCAGCTCATTGCGCGGGATGGCTGCCGCGGAAATCACCGTGCGCTCATTGGGGCACGCAGTTCACTCGGGCATGTTTGGCGGTCCGGTGCTCGACGCGCCGATTCTTGCAGCGAAGCTCATTGCGTCTTTCCACGACGAAAATGGATCGGTTGCAGTACCCGGATTGGTGGCGAACGATAGCGCCGATGTCGACTTCGACGAGGCCGAGTTCCGTCGCGACAGTTCGGTGCTTGAGTCCGTTCAACTGGCAGGCACCGGCAAGATCACCGACCGGCTCTGGAATAAACCAGCGCTCAGTGTCATTGGAATGGATATGCCCAGTGTTGATCGCTCGTCCAATACCCTGATCCCGCAGATGCGCTTCAAGGTTTCGATGCGTTTGGCTCCCGGGCAGGAACCAAGCCAGGCTCTGGCTGCTTTGGAAGCTCATGTGAACTCCGTGGACCTACGTGGTGCCGAGGTCCAGTTTGTGGCTACCGAAGCCGGCAGCGCCTATCAGGCGGATCTCGAAGCTTCGGCCAATGGAACCGCACGCTGGGCTCTGGAACAATCGTGGGGAGTGGAGCCTGTCAGCATGGGCTTGGGAGGATCGATTCCGTTCATCGCGGACTTGCTCGAGGTATTCCCGCAGGCTCAGATTCTGGTGACAGGCGTGGAAGACCCCGATTCGCGGGCTCATTCGGCGAATGAGTCGCTTCATATTGGGGACTTCCAGAAGGCGATTGTTGCAGAAGCCTTACTGTTGGCGCGGATTAACTCCGAAGGCCTGTGAACCGCGTCATACAAGGAGAACTTCTGAGAGCATTTTCAGTGTCTGCGACGTAGTATTGAATCAAGAACAGGCGCCATTTACCCTGAAGAAATTCGTGGTGATGTCGTCACACCAAGCAGTATGGGAGGAAAATCATGACTGCAGCAGTTGACCAGACAAAAGGTGACTCAACCGAGCTACCAACCCACGAGGTAGAAATTTCCGACGTGGCTGCGTTGAAGGTACGTTCACTTCTGGAGCAGGAAGGTCGTGACGATCTTCGTTTGCGTATCGCCGTTCAGCCTGGCGGCTGCTCGGGCCTGATTTACCAGCTCTACTTCGACGAGCGCATGCTCGAGGGTGACGCAGTGCGAAACTTCGACGGCGTGGAAGTCATCGTCGACAAGATGAGCGTGCCGTATCTCTCCGGCGCTTCGATCGATTTCGAAGACACAATTTCAAAGCAGGGCTTCACTATTGATAACCCTGCAGCCTCCGGCTCCTGCGCCTGTGGAGATTCCTTCCACTAGGCCTTAGGGAACTAACGCCGCCGTTCAAACGTTGAAGAAATTTCTCGTTGGAACGGCGGCGTTTTTCGGTATTCTGGGGTCGAAGAGGGTAAGCTCTACATTAAGTAGTAAAACTATGTTTCCCTTCGTGAGCCACCTCACTGTGCAACTCGTTTAACCGCGAGGTGACTTATGAAGACCACATTCTGCACCAACAAAGAGGAAGGGCCGTCTGTGAGTTCGCAACACCGAACCGGCAGTCGCGGAACTGCCAAGGCAAAAGTTATTGCTTTGGTTGGCGCCGGCGCATTGCTGCTGACGGGATGTACAGCGGAGGCTAAACGCGGTTGGCTCCCAAACGTGGAGCGCGATACCACGAACCACACTGGAGCAATCCAGGATCTATGGGTTCACTCCTGGATCGCCGTGATCATTATCGGAATTTTGACCTGGGGTCTGATGCTTTGGTGCGTCGTGGCTTACCGTCGCCGTAAGACCGATACTGGTTACCCACGTCAGCTGAGCTACAACCTGCCATTGGAGATCTTCTACACGGCCATTCCCTTGGTCCTTGTTTTGGTCTTCTTTAGCTTCAATAACACTGTTGAGAAGTCGATCAACGCTCCTGTAGATTCCGAGGTCGTCGTAGACGTCCGCGCGAAGCAGTGGTCGTGGGACTTCAACTACAGCTACGAGGGCCAGGAGAAGTACTTCGCTGGCGAGCAGGCTCACCTGAACAAGGACGGCTCGGCTGGCGTGAAGGAATCACTGCCAACCTTGTACCTGCCTGCAGGTAAGTCGGTAACTCTCGAGCTCAACAGCCGCGATGTTATCCACTCGTTCTGGGTTCCAGCATTCCTTCAGAAGCTGGACATGATTCCAGGTAAGACCAACTACATCTACCTGACCCCACAGGTTGAGGGTAACTACGATGGTAAGTGCGCCGAGCTATGCGGCGAGTACCACTCGGAGATGCTCTTCAACGTTGCGGTCGTTAGCGACGCAGAGTTCAAGGCTGAACTTGCCAAGCTGGAAGATGGCCACATTGGTGAGGAATACGACCGTCAGCCTAACAAGGTCAACTCCATCGTTGTGGAGCACGGTCACGCAGAGGAAGGAGAGTAATCGCTATGACTACGTTTGAGTACGCTACCGACGACGTCAAGTCGATTGCCCCATCCGTCGTGCCGAAGTCAAAGGGTCGACTCTTTGTCGACTACATCACTTCGACCGACCACAAGAAGATCGGGTACATGTACCTGATCACCTCGTTCATCATGTTCTGCATCGGTGGCGTCATGGCGCTGCTGATTCGTGCAGAGCTGTTCGAACCAGGTATGCAGATCCTGCAGACCAAGGAACAGTACAACCAGCTGTTCACCATGCACGGCACCGTCATGCTTCTGATGTTCGCAACCCCGCTGTTCGCAGGGTTCGCCAACGTGATGATGCCTCTGCAGATCGGTTCCCCAGATGTGGCCTTCCCACGTCTGAACGCGTTGGCCTTCTGGTTCTTCTCCTTGGGTTCGACAATCGCCTTGGCTGGCTACCTCACCCCCCAGGGTGCCGCTAGCTTCGGTTGGTTCGCTTACGCACCACTGTCGAACACCACCTTCTCGCCAGGCATCGGTGGAGACCTCTGGGTCTTCGGTCTTGCACTGTCGGGCTTCGGTACTATCCTTGGTGCCGTCAACTTCATCACCACCATCATCTGCTTGCGTGCTCCTGGTATGACCATGTGGCGCATGTCGATCTTCGCGTGGAACACCTTGATCACTTCGATCTTGGTCCTGATGGCCTTCCCACCGTTGGCAGCTGCGCTGTTCGCTTTGGGTGCAGATCGCCGCTTCGGTGCACATATCTTTGACCCGGATAATGGTGGCGCCGTTCTCTGGCAGCACCTGTTCTGGTTCTTCGGTCACCCAGAGGTTTACATTATTGCGTTGCCGTTCTTCGGTATCGTTTCGGAAATCTTCCCGGTCTTCAGCCGCAAGCCGATCTTCGGTTACAAGGGTCTGGTCTTCGCGACCATCTCCATTGCAGCTCTTTCGGTTTCCGTTTGGGCACACCACATGTACGTGACCGGTTCCGTAATGCTGCCGTTCTTCGGCTTCATGACGATGCTGATCGCTGTACCGACCGGTGTGAAGTTCTTCAACTGGATCGGTACCCTGTGGCGAGGTTCGATTACCTTCGAAACTCCAATGCTCTGGAGCATCGGCTTCTTGATCACCTTCCTGTTCGGTGGCTTGACCGGTATTATCCTTTCCGCTCCATCGCTGGACTTCCACGTATCCGATACTTACTTCGTGGTGGCACACTTCCACTACGTGGTCTTCGGTACCGTGGTGTTCGCAATGTTCGCCGGCTTCTACTTCTGGTGGCCAAAATGGACCGGTAAGATGCTCAACGAGCGTCTAGGCAAGATTCACTTCTGGCTGCTCTTCATCGGCTTCCACGGAACCTTCCTGATCCAGCACTGGCTGGGCGTTATGGGTATGCCACGTCGTTACGCTGACTACATGCCAGAAGATGGCTTCACCGCCATGAACCAGGTTTCGACCGTGTTCGCCTTCATCTTGGGTATGTCGATGATTCCGTTCTTCTGGAACGTGTGGGTCACTCACCGCAATGGCAAGAAGGTTGAAGTTGACGATCCATGGGGCTTCGGCGCATCGCTGGAGTGGGCAACATCTTGCCCTCCACCACGTCACAACTTCCACTCGATCCCACGTATCCGTTCCGAGCGCCCAGCGCTGGATCTGCACCACCCAGAACTGAGTGGTCGTTCCACTCCTACTGCTGGTGCCGCAAAGATCTTCGGACCGGCTGACCAGAAGGACCTGTAAAGATGAAAGTTGAATCCTGGCTCTTCCTGGGTGGAATCTTCTTCTTCACCCCTGTGGCAGTCGTCTACGGCTACATGACCAACTGGAACGAATGGGTTGGCCTGCTGGCTCTGCTCATGCTCACCGGTTTGTCGGCCATGGTCGGCGGTTACCTGTACTTCACCGCCAAGCGTGTTGGTGCTCGTCCAGAGGACCGCATTGATGGCGAAATCCACGAGAACGCCGGAGACCTCGGCCTGTTCTCGCCATGGAGCTGGTGGCCACTGGTACTTGCCGGTGCCGCTGCAATTGGCTTCCTCGGCCTGGCCGTTGGTTGGTGGGTCTTCTTCATCGGAGCAGGCCTATCCGTAATCGCACTCGTTGGCTGGGTTTACGAATACAGCCGCGGCGATCACGCCCACTAAGTAGTTCTCCTAACGGGGTGACAAGTTCTTACTTGTCACCCCGTTAGTATTTTAAGTAGCACCACCGCGTCAAAGGAGATCATCGTGCGTTACTCGCCGACGCCAGCCGTTACCGCCACACTCGATGCCCAGAGTAAGACGAGCAAGTATCGCCAGATCCGCGACATTCTCAAAACCCACGCCCGGGAATCCTGCAAGCCAGGTTATAAGATTCCGCCTGAGCGTGAGCTGGCGGCCCATTTCGGAGTGGCCCGAAAGACTATCCGCCAAGCTATTGATGCCCTGGTCGATGAGCAGGTGCTCAAACGCGTGGTGGGCATCGGCACTTTTGTTGTCCCGGAAAAAATGGATCTTCGAGTACGGCTGCACTCATACTCCGAAGATATGATGCGCCGCGGCATGGTGCCCGACGCACGAGTTCTAGAATTCGACGAGCTCAAGGCATCCACCTACCTTAGTGCGCAGCTCATGGTCGACGAGGGCACCGCGGTAATCCGTTTCAAACGACTACTGCTTGCGGACGGCACCCCAATGAGCCTGGATGAGAACTACATGCCTGCGGACCTCGTGCCAGGCTTCACCGACGGTCCACCGCCGTCCAAGCTCTATCAGGCTCTCCACGAGCGCTACGGCATCTTGCTGGAGTGGGGCGAAGACCAAGTGGAAAGCACCGCTGCAAGCAGCGCACAGGCGCTTTTACTTGGTGTTGAACCGGGCTTTCCACTTTTGCAGATCACCCGGTATGCCTACATTGGCGAGCGCCTCGCCGACTATTCGGTTTCACTGTATCGCTCAGATCGATACAAGCTCTTTGTGCCGCTGCAACGGCTCGGAACACGCACTCCCCGCTATACCGAAAACTTCTAGCCTTAGATATGCGTACAGCGCCATTGGCGAGGGTTCTATCGGAGGTTCCACTGGCAACGGAACAAGATTTCGGGTTTAGCCCATTAATTCGCTACTGTCGCTAACCCGTAGGTTCTGCCATGGTCTTTGTCAGATTTCGTTGCGGCGCGGTTCGGGGTCGGGTATCCCTCCGTAGTGAAGCGATCCACCTAGCGTGTGGAGGCAGCCAACGCTCATGCGTGCAGATCCATACCGGCTACGAATGCGGCCTTGGGCAGATGCAACAAAACCATGAGTCGGTCCCGTATTTGCGGGACCGGCTCATGGTTCGTCTGCGTATAAGCACGCGTGCTCCAGAAACGAATCAAACTCTGACTTCGCTTCCCGGGGGAGAGCTATCTGCCGGGAATGCTTTGGCCGATGACACTGCTCGGGAACTCCTCAAGTGAGTGGCACTGCGTGCGACGGTGTGCCAGGGCGGTCTTTACGCTCTCGTGCTGGCCAATTGTGGGTACAGCGCTTCGAGCGGTGCGCTGAGCCCCGCCTTCAGCTGTTCCGAGGTGGCATCGGCAAGAACCTCGTGCTGGCCGGCTTCCATGGCATCAAAGACGATGCACACCAGGTCCGCCGGGTCGGTCTTCGGATCGGTGGCGTTCGCGGCCATAGGTGTGTCTACGTAGGCCACGTGCACCCCGAGGACCTGCACTCCTGCCGGGGCCAGTTCCAAGCGCAGCGAGTTAGTCGCAGACCACAGGGCGGCCTTGGTGGCGCTGTAGATTCCGGCGACTGCATACCAGCTCAGGGCCGAGTGCATGTCGATCAGCACCGAATTCTCGTGTGCCGACAACACCGGCGCAAACGCCCGTGCTACAAACAGGGGTCCGAGGAAGTTGGTTTCGACGTTCGCCCGGATTTCCTCGTCGGTATGGGTGAGTATCCCGGCACTGGACACCGAAGCTCCGGCATTGTTGATCAACACCGTCACGTCTCCGGCGGCCGCCACAGCGGCCTGGATCGAGGCTGTGTCGGTGACATCCAGGACCAGCGGAATGATCCGCTCGTCGTCCCAAACACGCGGATTGCGAGCTGTGGCATAGACCTTGCTTGCGCCACGGGCTAGAGCTTCGTGGACGAAATGGGTTCCGATGCCACCGTTGGCTCCGGTGACCAGGACAACTGCACCATTAAGTGAAGACATGTGATTGATTCCTTCTTCTCGTTGCTCGGGCCGCAGGCTTAGGCGTGGGCCATGGTGGGGTAGTCGACGTAGCCGGCTTCGCCGCCGCCGTAAAGGGTTGCGGGATCCAGATCATTGAGCGCGGCGTGGGTACGCAGACGCTCGACGATGTCCGGGTTAGCCAAGGCCATCCGGCCCAGCGGGGCAATGTCGGCAAGCCCCGCGTCGATGTCATCTGCCACCTGTTCACGGGTGCGGCCGTAGCGCACCACGAGCACCGCTGTGGGCCAGACGTCGCGGAAGGAGCGCAGCAATTCGTCGTCGCCCACATGATGCACGTGCAGGTAGGCCAAGTTCAGGGACGCAAGCTCCCCGACCAGGTGGCGGTACTGTGCCCGCACGCTCTCGGTGTCGCCCTCTTCGATTCCGCCCAGCGGCATGGCCGGGGAGAGTCGAATGCCGACGCGGTCGGCGCCGATCTCCTCTGCGACGGCCTGCACTACTTCAATGACGAACCGGGACCGGTTCTCCACCGATCCGCCGTAGGAGTCGGTGCGATGATTGGCGTTCGGGGAGAGGAACTGGTGCAGCAGGTAGCCGTTGGCGCCATGGATCTCCACACCGTCAGCACCGGCTGCGATCGCGGAGGCCGCGGCGTGGCGGAATTCGGAGATCACGCCTGAGATCTCCTCGGTGCCCAGCTCGCGCGGGACCGCCATCTGCTGCTGCCCGGTCGGGGTCGCGATGTCCTGGCCTGCGGCAATCGACGAGGGCGCCACCGGCTGGCGGTGGTGCGGCGAGTTGTCCGGGTGTGCGGAGCGACCTGCATGCATCAGCTGGATGAACAGTGAACCGCCTTCGGCGCGCACGGCGTCGGCGACCTTCCGCCAGCCTTTGATATGTTCCGGGGTGTAGATGCCCGGGGTGTTCAGGTATCCCTGCCCGTCGGCCGAGGGCTGGACTCCTTCGGTGATGATAAGACCGAGCGAGGCACGCTGCCCGTAGTAGATCGCGGAGAGGTCTCCGGGGGTGCCATCCGGTTTGGCTCGGTTGCGGGTCATGGGGGCCAATGCGAGCCGGTGGGCAAGGTTCACCCGTCCGAGGGTGAATGGTTGCCAGAGGGAAGTCGAAGCCATGGGGAAGAATCCTTTATTTGGGTCGGTCATGGATGTCGGTACATCAAGCCTCCCGGCGGAACGCTCTGGGCCCGCGTGGGAGAACGAGTGGATGCATATCCGGTCCCGCACAGTACCGACTATAGTCATAACTGAGTTTAGTCATCTATTATTCCCTAAACGTCAATTCATGCCAGTCGCCTCCCAACCGAGCGGCCGGTGCGAGCGAAATGAGCAGGCCAGGGTCGATCGGATCATGGCTGCCAAGCGAGAACTTATTGCCGAACATGGCGTGAATGAAGCCACACGCTTAGCGCCCATCGCTGAACCGATGATCCCCGAGTGCGTACCAAAATGCACTCGACGTCAGCGCCAGGTCGTTCTCGTATCCGCGCTGAAAGGATTACCTGATACTCGCTGGGAGGAATCGAGCTCAGGAAGCCGAGCTTGCCACCCATCCCTTGCATGGGGCACTGAACGATTAGTCGGTCTAGAGATTGAACTTTGCACAGTGCGTTCCTTCAGCCAGCGCCCGTAATGATCGACATGGTGCTCCGCCGAGATCAATTGAATGCCTCCTGGAAGATCGCGCTGCCCGAGCAATACCAAATGCGGGGGAGTAGCGCGCAGTAAAGCGGCATTAAACCTAGAAGAGGGACACACCAGATGGTGTGTCCCTCTTCTTGTGACTAATGCGAGTCGATATTACTTCTCGATCGAGTCTTGCTTTTCACCCTCAACCTCATGGTGGCCGTGGGCTGCATGTGCAGCTTCAAGCTCCGCTGGGGAAACTGGGGCAACGCGATCTTCGAAGAAGAACTTCGAGATAGCTGCACGACGCTTCTCCGAGCCGGAGATGTGTCCTGCTGCATCCGGCTGAGCCGGAATGTACTTGTTGTCGTTGAAGTTAGTGAGGAGGTAACGCTTGTACACGTCAACTTCCTCGTGCTTCTCCGAGAAGCCACCTTCTGGGGACATCTGGATAATGCCTGCTTCACGACCGTGCAATACGATCTCGCGATCCTTGCGCTGCAGCGACAAGCAGATACGTCGCGTCAACCAGAAGGCAAAGATTGGGCCTAGGAAGAACAGCGTACGTAGCCAGTAGGTTACGTCATTCAGCGATATGTGGAAGTGAGTTGCGATCAAGTCAGACGAGGCAGCTGCCCACATCACACAGTAGAAGACAACACCAGCGGCACCAACAGCGGTACGGAACGGAGCGTTGCGCGGGCGATCCAACAGGTGGTGCTCGCGGTTATCCTTGGTCACCCAACGTTCGATCCATGGCCATGCGAACATCACCATGAACAATACACCGGCAGGAACCAGCGCTGGAAGCAGGACGCTCAGGACCAGAGTGTTATCGCCCCATGGGAATGGGATGATCCATTCGAAGCTGAAGTTACCGAGGTAACCAGGCATCAAACGCAACGCACCATCGACGAATCCGATGTACCAGTCCGGCTGGGTACCAGCGGAAACAGGTGATGGGTCATATGGACCGTAGTTCCAGATCGGGTTGATCTGGAAGAGACCGGAGATGAACGCCACGATACCGAAGACGATGAAGAAGAAGCCGCCGGCCTTCGCTGCGTAAACCGGACCAACTGGGAAGCCAACAACGTTGTCGTTGGTGCGACCTGGGCCAGGGTACTGAGTGTGCTTGTGGGTCACAACCATGAACAGGTGAATGACCAGCAGCAAGATGATCACTGCAGGAACGATCATGATGTGCAACGAGTACAAGCGAGGAATGACGTGAACGCCGGGGAACTCGCCGCCGAAGAAGAACATCGACAGGTAGGTACCAACGATTGGCAGAGCCTTCATCACGCCGTCAATAATGCGCAGGCCGTTACCGGAGAGCAGATCATCTGGCAGTGAGTAGCCGGTGAAGCCAGCAGCAAGACCCATGATCAGCAGCACGCCGCCGACAACCCAGTTCAGTTCACGTGGGCGACGGAAGGCGCCGGTGAAGAACACGCGCAGCATGTGCACGGACAGCGAAGCTACGAAGAGCAGTGCCGACCAGTGGTGTACCTGACGCATGAACAGACCACCGCGAACATCGAAGGAGATGTCCATGGTCGAAGCCATAGCCGCCGACATGCCGATGCCCTTCAACGGAACGTACGAACCGTTGTAGGTGACGTGAGTCATCGATGGATCGAAGAAGAACGTCAGGAAGGTACCGGAGAGCAGCAGCAGCACGAAGGTGTACAGCGCTACTTCGCCGAACATGAATGACCAGTGATCAGGGAAGATCTTGCGACCGAATTCCTTGACCATACCCGAAGCGCCAACGCGGGAATCGACGAAGTTCGCGATCCGCCCGGTAGCGGTTGAAGGTGTGTATTCAGTAGTCGATGCCATGATTAACCACGCTCCCAGTAGCTTGGGCCTACAGGTTCGTGGAAGTCGCTCTGAGCTACGAGGTAGCCGTCAGCGTCCACGGTAATAGGCAACTGCGGAAGTGCGTGTCCAGCCGGGCCGAAGACTACCTTGCACTCATTGGCAAGGTCGAAGGTCGACTGGTGGCAAGGGCACAGCAGGTGGTGGGTGTGCTGCTCGTACAAAGCGATCGGGCAGCCCACGTGGGTGCAGATCTTCGAGTAGGCAACAATGCCATCCACGTGCCAGTCTTCGCGGCCCTCGGAGATGTTCATCTCCTGTGGGTCCATGCGCATGAGCAGCACAACGGCCTTAGCCTTTTCGTTCAGCATGTTCTCTGCTTCGTCCAGACCCTCAGGGATCACGTGGAAAGCTGAGCCAAGCTGCACGTCCGAGGCCTTGATCGGGGTTCCCGATGGATCGCGAGTCAGACGAACGCCGGTGTCCCACAAGGTGTGACGCATCTGCTCGATCATCTGGTGCGCGGTCTTACCGGTACGGTCAAGGTCGCGGAACATGAAGATTGCTGGAATTGGAGCCAAAGCAATGGCGCCAATCAGGGTGTTGCGGATCAGCGGACGGCGCTTGATACCGGTTTCTTCGATCACGGTGTCGATAATTTCGACAGCATCCTGGCGATCTGCTTCGGAGCTGATCTCGTGACGTTGTTCAACGAGTTCGTGATCCGGCATCAGAGTCTTGGCCCAGTGAACGATGCCTACACCAATTCCGAGCATCGCAAATGTGGTGCCCAGACCCAGTGCAGCGTTCTGCACACGCAGTTCAGCGAAGGTCATTTCGCCCAGGTGGCCCAGGACGAAGTAAGCCACGAAGAAGAACAGCGTGCCAATGATGGAGATGGTAAATAGCAGCGCAACTTGGCGCTCGTGTCGCTTGGCTGCGCGCGGATCGCGATCTGCGAGACGCGGACGATGTGGGGGGAGTCCTGGATCCGGGAACCGGTCCTGAGCTACATCGTCAGCCTTAGCAACGGTGCCCGATTCTTCGGGACTGCCGTGACTATGGTCGCCCATGTTTCTCTCTCATCCTTCTGTTAGGAATTTATGTACGTAGTGATGTTTGCGGTTTGCACCGCGAAAGCCTTAGGAAGGACGCGAGGTCAACCAAATGGTGAAGGCGATGATGATGCCCAAACCGGCGGTCCAAACGAAGAGACCTTCAGCCACTGGGCCAAGGTTTCCAAGAGAAGCGCCACCGGCAGAACCATTAGCCTCAATGGTCTTCAGGAAGGTGATAACGTCACGCTTCTCATCCGGGGTGATGTTCGAGTCGTTGAACACTGGCATGTTCTGCGGACCGGTAGCCATCGCTTCGTAAATGTGCTTCTCTGAGACGCCGGCTAGCGTCGGTGCGAACTTACCGCGGGTCAACGCGCCACCACCGGCAGCGGCGTTGTGGCACATTGCGCAGTTCACTCGGAAGACGGTGCCACCGTGGGCTGCATCGCCCTTGGTGGTATCCAGGGATTCTCCGTCTGGAATTGCTGGACCTGCGCCGAGGCTCGCAACATAGGCCGACATCTGCGAGATCTGGTCTTCGTCAAACTGAACTGGCTTAACCTGGGCCTGCGGGCCCTGCATCTGCATTGGCATACGGCCGGTGCCTACCTGGAAGTCAACCGCTGCGGCGCCAACGCCGATCAGCGAGGGGCCTTCCTCGGTGCCTTCGGCGTTCATGCCGTGGCAGGTGGCGCAGTTGGCTACGAAAAGCTTCTGGCCTTCCTCTACATCGGCTACCGATGCAGAAGTGGTTTCCGCTGCCTTCGCTTCGCTTACGCTACCGGCTGCAGTGTACAGACTGCCGGTGACCAGCAATCCGAACAACAGCAGGGCCACAGCGGCGAGCGGGTGGCGGCGCTTTTTCGAAAGAGCCTTCACTTGCTGGTTCCTCACTTAGTTTCTTGGTGTGGTGTTGCCATACTTCTGTGGAGGCAACTGATGGATATTAGTTGCCTATTGCAGGAAGTAGATGATCGCAAAGAGCGCGATCCACACTACGTCAACGAAGTGCCAGTAGTAAGACACAACGATGGCGCCGGTCGCTTCAAAGTGACCAAACTTCTTAGCTAGCATTCCTCGACCAATAATTAGCAAGAATGCTAATAGGCCACCGAGCACGTGAATGCCGTGGAAGCCAGTGGTGATGTAGAACGAGGAAGCGTACGAGTTCGAGTTCAGCGCTACGCCTTCGCTAACCAGCACGGCGTATTCGTAGGCCTGAACAGAAACGAAGATCGCGCCAAGAATGAAGGTAAGGATGAACCATTCGATCATTCCCCATTCCTTGAACTTGAAAAGTCCACCGGAACGGCGAGGCTTGAATTCTTCTGCTTTGAACACGCCAATCTGGCACGAGAACGAGCTGGACACCAGAATCAAGGTGTTAACCAGCGCGAACGGTACGTTCAGCTTTGCAGTTTCAGTCGCCCAAAGCTCGGGCGCGGCAGCCCGGAGGCTGAAGTACATGGCGAAGAGGGCGGCGAAGAACATGAGCTCGCTGGAGAGCCACACCATCGTTCCCACCGACACCATGTTTGGGCGGTTCGGCGCATGTGGCGCCGTCGTATTTGGGGCATGAGTCGCAGTTGTCACACTGTCATTATGTCTCTAAACAGCCCTCAGATACCAATGCAAACCATGGTTCAATGTCGTTTTCTACGACACACTATGAGAACAACCGCGGAAACATGCGGAAGTAGCCGAAAAACTCTTTCTACAATTCGTAGAGCTTGACCCGGCGCGCCGCACGAAACAATCATTTATGAAAGACAAACGTGCCCTAATTAGGGGTGTTTTCGGCGAAAAGCTCGATGTCTTGCAAGCCATCACGCAACGACACGAAGTAGCAGCGGGGGAGCAGCATCGATAGGCTTATATACGTGTCAACGAGCCTTGCAAATGAAAAGTTCCCAACGTGGCCAGATCTTTTGGCTTCCCTGATTAACGGCGAGAACCTAAGTCGTGAAGAAGCGGCTTGGGCCATGAACGAAATCATGACCGGCGAAGCTAGCGACGTCCAGATCGCCGGCTTCCTAGTTGCGCTCCGCGCCAAGGGGGAGACAGTGGCGGAACTTACCGGCCTGGTCGACTCCATGGTGGGTAATGCGCGCGAACTGATCATCGATGCACAAACACTGGACATTGTTGGTACCGGTGGCGATCGCCAGAACACCGTGAATATTTCCACCATGTCCACTTTGGTGTGTGCCGGTGCTGGGGTGAAGATCGTCAAGCACGGAAATCGTGCCTCCTCCTCCTCCTCGGGTTCTGCCGATGTGCTCGAGGCCCTCGGCGTGCACCTCGATGTACCAATCGAACGCCTTGTAGACGTCTATGACGAGGTTGGTATCGCATTCTGCTTTGCGAATATTTTCCACCCTTCAATGCGCCATGTCGCCGGCGCGCGTCGAGGGCTGCGGGTGCCTACAGCCTTCAACTTCATGGGACCTCTGACTAATCCAGCACTACCGAGCGCTTCGGCTATTGGCTGTTCGGACTTGCGCATGGCTCCGATTATGGCTGGCGTTCTAGCAAGTCGAGGGGTACGCGGGCTAGTCTTCCGTGGCGATGATGGGCTGGATGAACTGACCACAACCGCGCCGAATATGGTGTGGGAAGTGCGAAATGGCAAAGTGGAAGAATTCGCTTTTGACGCACAAGATGTCGGCATTGCTCGCGCAACGCTTGACGACCTACGCGGTGCAGATGCTGCCTATAATGCGGGAGTGGTGCGCGACATCGTCGCCGGCGCGACCGGACCGGTGCGAGATGCCGTGGTACTGAACTCCGCGGCGGGCATGGTGGCCTTCGCGCAAGAAGCCAACGGAAGTTTTCATGAACGGATGAGCGCGGCGATTCTACGCGCGGAGCATTCACTGGATTCAGGTGCCGCAGCTAAGGCATTGAATACCTGGTCTTCAACAACGTCCAAGTTCGTAGGAAAGTAGAAAACACGAACAAGAAAGGGAGCTTGTCTCGGGCTGCAAAGCAACCGAGACAAGCTCCCTTTGTTGTAGGAACAGCTTACTTAGTCGTCTAGACCGAGCGAGAAGGCAGCTTCGAGATCGTGTGCCGAGTAGGCACGGAAGGCAATATGCGTCTGGGTCTGGCGGATGCCTGGGATCTTTGACAGTCGATTAGCAATAACCTCTGCCAAGTCCTCGTGCTTGTGAACGCGTGCCACAGCGATAAGATCCCAGTCTCCGGCGACGGAATACACCTCGCTAATACCTTCGATTTCAGAGATCTGCTTCGCCGACTCAGGAATACTGTCGGTTGCCGTCTGAATCATGACGAATGCGGTAACCATGAAAACCTCTCAACGTTGGAAAATTCCCCGCTCTGGGGGATTGCTTCATAAAATAACTCTAGTGCACTGCGCGGAGGTGTCCCCAGTGTGAGACCAAGGTTATGACAACCGTTAAACAATCTTTAAATTTTGTAAAAAGCAATACAAAAGATTAGCATTGTAGATATGATCGTTTTAACTATCGACCAGCGTCGTTCGCGTAAAGACGAGGACAAGGTTGAAGCACTAATAAAGCAGGCCAACTCCACTGTCTCCCACATTCGTCCGTTCCAGCGAACAGCAGGCGATGAAGTCCAAGCTGTCTTTGATGACGCAATGGAAGCCATCCACCTAGCCGTGATGATGGCTGCCTCGGGGGATTGGAGTGTTGGCCTTGGCTTCGGAGCGGTAGAGCTTCCACTGCCCAAAGAAACGCGTGCCGGCAGGGGACCGGCTTTCGTGTTTGCCAGAGATGCGGTGGAACGGGCCAAGAATACGAACGCACACGTAGCCGTTGAAGGACCCACTGAAGAAGCCACTCGTTTGGAAGCGGAACTCCAGCTCACAGCCTGCATCATTTCCAAACGTCGCGCCACGGCCTGGGAGGCCGGCACATTAGCCGATCAAGGTCTGACGCAACAGCAAATTGCGGCGCGCCTAGGTATCACACAGCAGGCAGTCTCATCTAGGCTTTCAGCAGCGCTGTGGTTCGAAGCGAACCGCATGATGGCGGAAGCCACCAAGTCTTTGTCCAAGCAACTGCGACAGTTAGGGGAGTGACCGTGCTTTGGGTCGCCTGGTCGGTTCTCGTCGTGGCAGTAATTATTGCGGTGGGGGCCAGCTTCCTCGGTGGGGCACAGGGTGCCAAGGCGAAGCTGCGCAACGTATTGACGGTCCTCGCGGCATTGGCTGCCGTGCTGACTCTGATTCTGGGACTTGCCGCCAGACTCGATGAAGATCCTACCGTCGTTCCCGAAGTGTTGGTCATAGCGGTCAGTGTGCTTTTTGCCGTGAGTTTCGGCGGGCCGCTTACGGAATTAATCTTCCAGCTGGCTTCGCGCCAGGACCAAGTGGAAGAAAGCCCAAAGGCCGACCCATCACCACTGCGCGGTGGTTTGTGGATCGGCCTTTTGGAGCGGTCTGCGATTGTTGCGACGCTCTGGGCGCATTGGCCAGAAGGCATCGCGGTCGTTCTGGCAGTCAAGGGCCTCGGCAGGTTCGCTGAATTGAAAAACCATCAGGCGGCCGAGCAGTTCATCCTTGGTACTTTTTCAAGTTGCCTAGTCGCCGCCGCTGGCTATGGCCTAGGCGTGCTACTTCTTCACTGAGCGAAGAGCCACGAGCTTGCAGATCAGACGTCGACCCATCAAGAATAGGCCAAGCACCAAAACGGTCACGATGATGAACGGTAGTGCCGCGGTCGAATTCATCGACACCCGCAAGGCAAGTCCAAGAGCGACCGTGCCGAGCCAGACGAGAACACCTGTTGGCCATAGACGGTTGATGGTCGTCCACGGTCGGGATATCAGCGTCATGATCAGGTAAGCGATCAGAAATGGGAGAGCCGTCATCAAAATTCCAGTGATTGACAACGCATGCTCATGTTCACGGCGCCCGAGAAGTGCAAAAAGAATAATGAGCACAAGATCGACGGCGACCCACAACGGCCATTTGCGAATATTTTCAGACATGCTTCCATCTTAGGCAATGGCCTGAACGCAATTACTCCTGAATTGCACCCAGACCAGTCGCTTTCACCACAAAAGTACGCCGCCACTAGCAGGCTGTGAAGATCGTTAGACTAAGAGGCATGAGAAGCTGGCCCGGTGATATCTGGATGGAACGACACCAGATCACCCTCTATCTAGCTGCGATATTCTTCGGCTGCTTGTTCGGGCTCTGGTTGCCCGCAGGCAAAACCGCTCTGGAAATCACGATCAATCCACTGATTGGGCTCTTGCTTTATGCCACGTTCTTAGCTTTGCCGCTAGGGAAACTCGGCGAGGCGTTCAAAGACCTGAAATTTGTGGGTGCGCTAGTACTCGTAAATTTCCTTTTGGTTCCCCTAGTTGTCTTTGGCCTAACTCGCTTCGTGCAATACGATCATGCACTGCTGGTTGGCGTCCTGCTGGTGCTGTTGGCTCCGTGCGTGGACTATGTCATTGTGTTCACGAATGTTGCCGGGGGAGCAGGCCATCGGCTGCTGGCCGCAACACCGATGCTGATGATATTGCAGATGGTTCTGATACCAGCGTTTATCTTCCTGGTCATGGGCCCACAAGCAGTAGAACTGTTTGCGCCAGAACAGTTTCTTCGCGCCTTTCTGGGGCTCATCGTTCTCCCTCTGGTGGCGGCAACCCTGACCAGATTTTTAGCCCAACGATCTCCCCGAGTCGGTACCGTCAACTCGGCCGCCCAGTGGTTAATGGTGCCTCTCATGATGGCGACTCTTGCCGCGGTCGTAGGGTCACAGATCGTCCTCGTAACGTCGGAACTGCACCAGGTGCTTCGTGTCCTGCCGATATTTGTGGCTTTCGCTGTCATCATGGCTGCCGTGGGAACGATTGTCGCCAAATTATCGAATTCCGATGTTGCTGCGGGTCGAGCATTGGTCTTCAGCGGAATTACCCGAAACTCGTTAGTTGTTTTGCCTTTGGCTCTGGCATTGCCGGCAGAATACGATCTGGCACCCACTGTTGTGGTCACCCAGACGCTGGTAGAGCTGCTGTGCATGTTGATACTCATACGTTTGGTCCCGAAAATCCTCCGGGCGCGTAAACCTGCCCGGAATTAGGCGAGCATTCGGCGCCAGGCCGGCCGAACATGGCTCACCGCGCAGTCCCGTCGACGATCTGCTCCAGCACCTGCACGCCGATGCTGAGGCCATCTTCGGCTCTAATTGCCGCGCCTAACCCCGCAGCACGGATCGCGTAGGATTCCGTGCGGACAAGGTCGCCGATGCGTTCGTTCAGTCCGGTACCTAAGTTCCTAGCCGGTAGCGGAGTGGGGCCGGCACCGAGCGCGTGCAAACGCGCTCCCCAGAACGGCTGGTCTCCGAGGAACGGCACAACTAGTGTCGGCCGCCCCGCCCGCAGCCCGGCCGCTGTTGAGCCGGCACCGCCGTGGTGCACGACAGCCGAGACGCGCGGGAAGAGCCACTGGTGCGGAGCGCCCTCCAGGACGAGGATGTCATCAGTCCCGGACTCACCCGCGGCGATCCCGCCCCACCCGGTCGCAACGATCCCGCGCAGACCGTTAACCCGCAGCGCGGCCAAAATCGCCTCCCGGCGCTCGTTTGCGCCCTTGCCAAAGCCCATGGAACCGAACCCGACATAGACCGGAGGCGCTCCGTTCGCGAGAAAGTCCACTAGCCGTGCAGGTGGCTCCCAAGTTGAATCATCGCCTTGATCCAGGAACCAGTAACCGGTGACGTGGGCTGACGAGGGGTAGTCGCGGGGGATTGGCAGCACGTGTTTGCTGTATGGATACAGGACGTGGACCGGGCTCCCGTCGGGATTCTTGAGCGGGTCCGCGAGGCGAGCTATGCGGCCCAGTCCGACCTCACGCCGGAAGTCATTGATCATGCCACCGTAGAGGATCCCTGCCATCCGCCTGAATTCAAAGGTCGCACGGTTGCCCCACGCCCCGAAGGAGGCGCCGCCGATGAAAGGCACCGGATGCGCACGAGTCGGCGTGAAAAATGGAAGCGGGAGGGAAAGCACGCCAGGCACCCCCAGCGCCTGCGCGATGTGCTGCCCGGCCAAGCACTTGGGGTGGTACACAATGATGTCCGGGCGCGAGGACTGCGCCGCAGCCCAGCACTCCGCGTTCAGTTCGCGCATCGCGGAGGTCATGATTCCCAGTGTCTTCAACACGTCGCGCGGACCACGCAGCTCGGGCATGACCTCGCGAAGCAGACGCAGCATTTCGGAACCGGCGGGGTAGTGCGTGATGCTTCCAGCTCCACCCTTTGGTACTAGATCTGCGAACCCCTCCGGGAGCGCAAAATCAACGTCGTGCCCGGAACGTGCAAGCTCGCCAGCGAGGGCGGCATAGGGTTGGATGTCGCCGCGAGTACCGAACGACATGATCAAGACGCGCATGGCTAGTTCCTTCCCGACGGGACCACTTGGCGGCCAGGCTTCCCGGCACACGGCCAATGCTACTCCTGCCGGAATTGCCATGGCCGGACGTGAAATCCAGCGAAGCAGCGCGTAACCAACTGGCCTTAGCAATACGTAGCTGAACGTAGCTGATCAGGCCCATCCTGGTGAGGACGATTCTCAGCGGAAGGCGGATCAATGGTGCGGGAATTGAAGAAGAAGCGGTTATCTGTGAAGCTCCGCGCACGGTCACGGCGCCTTGGGATCGAGGGGCGTCGCGCCCCAGTCTCATTTACCAGTTGGTACCGGGTAACGAACTGCTAGACCCGAGTTTGGCTGAACGCTTCCGAGTGTTCAGGAATAGTGGTTGTCGCTGGTTAAGAAAACAAACTCGCGCCTAAATACGTGGACAGCATGACCGACTTATCCATGGCCTATTGCAGGGTGCTAGCCGCGTCCGCCCGGAGGGCCAAGGACCAGCATGGTCGAGAAAATCGCGACTACTGCAAGCAACAGGATCGCTCCGGTCAGCACCGGACGGCTCACCATCCAACGCATGGCTGCATCGGTCCATTTCCTATCATCAGGATGGTCGCTCGCGGTTGTGCGCCATGCGCCAACAAGCTTTCCATTGTTCTCCAGCCACTTATCAAATGGGATAGTGAGGTACGGAATGATCGAGGTAGCCGCGGCTCCGATAATGAGACGTTTGCTCCAGCGCTGGTTCATGCCTACAAGAATCGACATGACAACGTAGGACAGGAAGACAAACCCATGGATAAAACCGGCAATGGAAACGGGCCAATCGCCGACCTTTACCCCGTATTTTAAGATCATTGCGATGATGAGCATGGTCCAGGTGACGGCTTCGGCTCTGGCAACGGTTCGATAGAGGGCGCTTGGAGACATGGGCTGATTTCAGTCCTTGAGTGGTGGGGGAGAACAACTTCGAGATTATCTCTGCCTCTAGACTATCGGCTCGAACTACGTGCGTTTAATTCGCGCATTCCGTTCAAACTGACTGCGCGTGAATTACTACATGTTGCTTCCGCATTAACGAGTTCCGCCATCGGTATGCCTTGCTTCTAAAACCAGTTGCTAATTGACAAGCGATTCCCGCACTCGTGAAAACGATGTTCTTGCCGCTAAAAATGAGACAGAAATTAGAATGCACCCAACTGCAATGAGCCGGGACAAATGCCATGCGCAAGACCACCCTGGGGAGCGTCAGATTTCCACTACTTTACATAATGTAGATTATCGGCTGAATACGTATTAGTTCGGCAGGGGTGAGAATCGCCTGTTTTACGCACGTATTCTCCGAGTAAACGATTGCACAGTTCTATTGGAAGGCTAGATCGCCGGCAGATCATCATTACTGATCTGTAGACGGTATTCGGCAAAATCCAAAGTTTGTCCGATGAACTTCTTGAGTCGCTCGTCTTGCATCGAGTAAATTACGTGACGGCCAGATTTGCGCGTCTGCAGCACTCCGGTAGTTCGTAGCTTCGCAAGCAATTGCCCGGCGACAGTTGGGCTGACACCAACGAATTGCGACAGCTCCGATAAGGAGTGTTCTGACTTACTCAGCGCCCAAAGCATCTGCAGCCTGGCTGGATCTGACAAGGTTTTAAGTATGATCATGGACATGTCGAGCAAATCATTAGATATGATGTCTTCGCGTGTTGGCAACCCGGCGTATTCACTGGTCATGATCCCCACTCCTCGACTAGTCATTTGGCCGGAGTTTGTGATGCCAACGACACGCCACACAAAGAGGCCTCGGTGCAACCATTATGGTCACGAGAACGAAAAAAGCGATAGCTAAGTGGTGAATTTATGATTGCCTTGATCATAAACATTCGGAACCAATGAACCTCTCCCCTAAAATTACTTGTTTCTTCAATTGATTCAAATGTGCTTCTGACTTGTAGATTTGCATACTCGTATGACTTCTCAATTCCCTATTCTGACGTTCTCAGCCCTCAGTGATCGCTGATGTTGACGAGCATAAAATTGGCAGTCGCTAGAGCTAATGGGAAGATTTAGACATGCCTTCACCTCTGCCTGCTAGATTGCTGCGTACCCGTCGATTCGCGCAACGTAGGCGCCGTGTAGTTTCAGCTCTCGAGCGCCAGGGATTCAGGCTCGATAAGCGTCAGCACGAACTTATCCAACTACTTAGCCGAGCGATTTCAATCCCATCGGTACGAGCCACAGGCGGAGTTTACGTCTATGGCCCGCCAGGACGCGGTAAATCGATGTTGCTAGATGCATTCTGTGCCGATCTGGATAAGACGGTCACCGCGCGGTACCACTTCCATGAGTTCTTCCGGGCAATCAACAGCCCCGCCGAACATGGCCAGAAGCAGAGCCTCGGTTCAGTTTTCGCACAGGGACTGGAACGCGAACTCACCGGCATCAAAATATTGCTGTTCGATGAGTTTCACTGCGTTGAACCAGGAGATGCAATGTTTATGGCCAAACTCGTGAAGTACTGCCAAGAGCAGGAAATCTTTTTGGTCACGACCTCAAACTACGAGCCAGAAAAGCTCCTGGATGACGAGTACTTCCACCACCTCGCTTTGCCGACTATCGAACTAGTTCGTTCAACATTTTCCGTCTTTGAGTTGGATTCTGCCGTGGATTACCGAACGCTTGACGCACCAGCTGAAATGCGTCGCGAAGGCTACCTCGCTGGCACGCTTAACTCGGGTTACTCCCCTATCGACGAATCAAGTTTTGACTCACTCATTGAGATTGGCTACGACCAAATCGGGCCTGCTCGATACCGTGGCTCAACCATCGAAATCTCCTTTGACCAGCTTTGCCGAACCCGCCGGAATACCGCCGACTACCTAACCCTCGCCTCTCAGTTCACCTGCTGGCATATCACCTCGGTACCGGCCAGCCATAATATGCCGATGGACGAGGAACGACGTTTCGCCAACCTCATTGACGTGTTCTACGACAAAGACCTAGAGGTTCACCTCTACACTCAAGATCGGTTAGAACATCTTGGTCATCGACTGCACGATACGGAACGTGCCCGACTCGAGTCACGGTTGGCGCAACTGCAATATTCAGAAGAAGCTACTGATCGGATCACCAAGTGAATTCCTCTAAAGAACTAAATGCAGAAGATCTGACCGACTTGGTAGCGGGCATCTTGGCCGAGTCCAAGGATGGAGTAGTCCCGATTGTTCAACTGGGGCACCCGGTACTGCGACAACAAGCTCAGCGCTACGATGCCCAGCTTCCCGAACAGCTTCTCACCGAGCTGTTAGAGGTGATGCGAAGCACCATGTACGATGCTCCCGGAGTTGGGCTAGCCGCACCACAGATCGGCATCCCGCTTCAAATTGCGGTGCTCGAAGACTTGTACTCGATCGACGAGGAATCCGCCGCGCTACGTGAACGAGCCCCTTTGGAATACTTTGAAATCTTCAATCCCACCTATCGAGCGACCGGTGTGCGCGAGGCGGTCTTCTACGAAGGCTGCCTATCCTTTGAAGGGTTCCAAGCCGTAGTTCACCGTCCCGCCGAGATTATCTGCAATTTCAGCGACCGTGAAGGAACAAAAATTGCCCGCGAATTCTCCGGCTGGCAGGCGCGAATCGTGCAACACGAAACGGATCATTTAGCCGGTACCGTCTATATCGACAAGGCGCTTACCCGTTCGCTTATTAATGAGACCGAACTTTACCGCTACCCAGGACTTGAACTCAGCCATGCCCAAGAGGAACTGAAATTCTAATGACGAAAAGCACCACGGTTCTGTGCCCTGTCTGCGATCTGGTCCTTGTCTTAACCGACGATCCGAGACGCAGCTTGAGTTGCCCGGGCGGCCACTGTTTTGATGCTGCCAAGCAAGGGTATTTCAACTTCTTAACTGGACGCGGGACAAATTTCATTGAAGATACCGGACCGATGGTGATTGCCCGCGAGGAATTCCAAAACCGGGGTCACTACGCGCCCTTGGCTAAAGCGCTCTGTGCAGCTATTGAGGGCCACCATCCAGAGAATAAACTTGATGTGCTCGACGCAGGTGCAGGTACCGGATACTACCTAGGCGAAATGATCGCGTCGATATCTGAAACCGAAGCCGAAGTTGATGCGCTGGCATTGGATATATCGCGCTACGCCATGCGTCGCGCAGCAAAACTGCCGCACACGCTGGCCATGGTTTGGGATGTCTGGCGTCGCCTACCCTCGGCAGATCAATCGCGCGATGTGGTTTTGAACTGCTTTGCTCCACACAATCCACAAGAGTTTCATCGCGTTCTACGCGCAAACGGTATCTGCTTGGTTGTTACCGCCGCCGATGACCACCTACAAGAGATCCGCGAGCCCCTGGGAATGCTTGGTATCGCTGAAAACAAAGAGGCATCGCTGATCGAAAAGTTCCGTTCCGCCGGACTGCAACATCAGCAGACAGAAAACTTAACTTATGCGATGGATCTGCAGACTAGCGACTTATTCAACTTGGCGTTCATGGGGCCGGCGGGACATCACCTCTCCCCCGAAGTTTTACGCGCCAAAGCCGAATCCCTCGGAACCCAAAGAGTCAACGCATCCTTCGGAGTACATATGTTCGTCCGCCTAGGCTAGAAAATCCACCAAAATGACTACCGCTTTTCATCTCGTCTTACGGCAGAATGGAGCAAAGGCCACTCGCAATTGGCTCTTGCTCTTTTGAACAAAGGTGGATGCCATGACAACGGCAGAATGGATTATCAGCAATGCGTGGGTTATCTGGCTCGCGTTATTCCTGCTGTTGGCCATTATTGAAATGATCTCATTGGATCTTTACTTCATTATGCTTGGCGTTGGCGCGTTAGGCGGCGTCGGCGTAGCGCTTTTCAACGGCCCTATCTGGCTACAAGTTGTCGTTTTCTGTTTGATGTCACTGTTGATGATCTTTTTGGTCAGGCCAGTTGCCATTATACATCTGAAGAAATCTCCCGAAGGATTTCGGACAAATATTGAACGCCTGATTGGACAGGATGCGTTGATTCTGGAACCGACCTCACGCCTGTCCGGATCGGCAAAGATCGCCGGTGAAACCTGGACCGCACGAGCCGAAGCGAACGCGGCAACTATGTCGCCAGGCTCCTACGCGGTGGTCAACCGCATCGAAGGCGCCACCGCTTACCTCACCCCAGCACCGAATAACGAAGCATAACTGCCGTTTCGGTTTAACAACTCTATTACTACGCACTAGGAAAGAGAGTACACACCATGCAAAATGGATTTGGCACGACAATTGTACTTGTCGTCCTGGCGATCTTTGTGATCGTCGTTCTGTTGCGCAGTGTTCGTATCGTGCCGCAAGCACGCGCAGGCATTGTGGAACGTCTAGGCAAATACAATCGAACCCTCCTTCCGGGGCTAACGATTCTGATCCCATTCGTGGATCGGCTTTTGCCAATGCTTGATCTTCGTGAGCAGGTTGTTTCCTTCCCGCCGCAGCCGGTGATTACCGAGGACAACCTCGTGGTATCGATCGATACTGTAATTTATTACCAGATCACCGAACCACGTGCTGCTACCTATGAGATCGCGAACTACATTCAGGCGGTTGAGCAGCTCACGACTACAACCCTTCGTAACGTTGTTGGTGGCTTGAATTTGGAAGAGGCTCTGACCAGCCGCGACCAGATCAACGGCCAGTTGCGCGGTGTGTTGGACGAAGCTACCGGCAAATGGGGCATTCGTGTCTCGCGCGTCGAGCTAAAGGCCATCGATCCACCGGTCTCGATCCAGGACTCGATGGAAAAGCAGATGCGCGCAGATCGTGATCGCCGCGCGGCGATCCTAACTGCAGAAGGCGTTAAGCAGTCCTCGATCTTGACCGCTGAAGGTGCCCGTCAGTCCTCGATCCTGAAGGCTGAAGGTGATGCGCAGGCATCGATCCTGCGTGCAGACGGTGAAGCCCAGGCCATTCAGAAGGTCTTCGATGCAATCCACGCCGGTAAGCCGGATTCTGAGTTGCTCGCTTACCAGTACTTGCAGACGCTGCCGAAACTGGCCGAGGGTACGAGCAATACGCTGTGGGTTATCCCTAGCGAGCTGACCGAAGCTTTGAAGGGTATTGGTGGCGCGTTCAGCAACAGCCAAAACCCAAATGATGGAACGGTTCAGCCGCCAAATAACAACTCGGGAATCTAATTTCTGAGCATGTAGGGTGAATAACATCAGTTCGGTGGCGGGGTGCGTACGACGTACCCCGCCATCGACGCGTATAATGGATGTTTTGGTGTCGTGAATATTCCTTGGGAATTATCCGGTGACACCAATCGTTGGTACGTGTAGCGAATTCTTTAAACACCGCGGAGGAAAATCATGAGCGATCGCAGCTTACGAGGCATGCGCCTAGGTGCACAGAGCATGGAATCTGAGGCAGGTGTGGAGCCGGCTGCCCGTCAGCGTGTGGAGTACCGTACCGAAACGGGCGAAGGTATTTTCATCGTCTTCGCAGCCGAAGCCGAAATTCCTGCCACTTGGCTGACCAAGAACGGCAAAGAGGCGAAGCTGGTACACGGCGAAGCCCATGCCCCTGAAGTTACGAACGAGAAGCCAGTACGTACCCACTGGGACATGCTGCTAGAGCGTCGTAGCGAGGAAGAACTTGAAAAGATCTTGGGTGACCGACTGACCCACCTGCGCACTGCGCGTGGCGAATCAGCGTAGTTCACTAAGCTTCAGCAGAAAAGGGAGGCGGTTTCCAACTTATCGAGTTGGAAACCGCCTCCCTTTTCATATGCTGTCGGTGCTACCTCTTGGAAGTCAGTTTCTTCCAACGAGCGCCCAGTCCCCAACGGGTAACGTTCCACATTGCTTCGAATACGATGTTGCCGCTCATCTTCGAATCGCCAAGCTCTCGTTCGACGAAGGTCACCGGAACTTCGACGATCTTCTTGCGCAGCATCGCCACGCGGAAGGTCATGTCGACCTGGAAACCGTAGCCACGGGACTCTACCGCATCGAAATCGATCGCTTCAAGGGTAGTGCGCTTGAAAGCCCGGTAGCCGGCGGTAATGTCACGCAGTGGGAGGCCGAGCATGGTGCGTGCGTAGAAGCTGCCACCGCGGGAGATCAGTTTACGGTGAAGCGGCCAGTTTACGACCTCGCCGCCCTTGACCCATCGCGAGCCGATCACGAGGTCGGCTCCGGCAGCGCTTGCCTCCAGCAGACGTGGAAGCTGCTCAGGCATGTGTGAGCCGTCGGCATCCATTTCCACTAGGACTTCATAGTCGCGCTCTAGTGCCCAACGGAAACCAGCAATGTAGGCCGCGCCTAGGCCTTCTTTGCCGGTGCGGTGTAGAACGTGGATGGATGAGTCCTCGGCCGCGAGCTTGTCGGCAAGCTCACCGGTGCCGTCCGGGGAGTTATCGTCCACGATCAAAACATCCGAATCCGGAACGGCCTGTCGAAGACGGCCCACGGTCAGCGGGAGCGACTCCAATTCGTTATATGTCGGAATGATCGTAATGACGCGCACGCGGCGGCACCTTTCTAGATATACAACAGAAGTTCCAGCCTGCGAACAGGGCGGAGAGTAAAGCCAAGTTTAAAGTATAGTCACCTGCAAACCCGCAGCACTATCAGACACAGCAATCCCCGGTGACTTCGGCCCAATCTCACATGCGCGAGGCGTGCGAAATGTTATCTAAGGTCACCGGGGATCACTATCGTACTGCGTCGTTTCGAACGCAATGCAGCTGCACTACGATGAGGCGCTGTCCCCCAGCCTAGCCGTTCCCCTACCCCGCCTGTCAACCACATGGTGACCACAATCTTCACTAAATCGATACTTATCAAAGGGCAGATTTATGATATTGGAGAACTTGCGGCGGAGTGGATTATGCTGCGGGCTAATTCCGCGAATCCAGCCGGTCGAACAGCGTTATACCGCTTCGTACGGTTCGCAAGCACATGGGAATTTCTTCATCAACAACCGGAAGCATCGGCGTTCCCGCACGCGCATCGGTACTCCAAGAACTGATCCGCTCGTCTGGGGTCTGAATTGCTAATTCGGACGCGCTCCATACGGCGAAAGTGGCTGGAGCCCCGATGATCAACTGCCCAGCAAACGGATTCATCTCCCCCATGGCCCGGTAGGTCGAGCGGGTTTGGCCCATAAACCCTGCACGAGCTGAAATACGCGCTTCCTGGTTGCTCATGGACATGGCGGCGCGCACCACTGCCCAGCCGTCGACCTCGGTGACCGGCGCGTCCGAGCCAAGCACCAGCGGAACGCCGCTGGACAGCATGGCAGAAAGATTATTCATTGATGCCGAGCGCTCACCCAGGCGCTGTTCATACATGCCGTTGGAGCCTCCCCAGAGTGCATCGAATCCCGGTTGCATGGAGACGGTGATCGAGTAGGAAAGGAGCCGAGCACGCGATTGCTCATCCACCATTTCAACGTGTTCCAAGCGGTGCCGGGCAGACTGCAATTTTGCGATACCGATTCGTTCGGCCGCCGCATCAAAACCATCAAGCACCAGATCCAGCGCCGCATCTCCAATTACGTGGAAAGCCGCCTGGATCCCCTGCTCCGAGCAGGCGACGAGGTGGGCGGCGATCTGCTCAACGCTCAAATACGCCTCGCCGCGGTGACCGGGCTGATCGCTGTAGTCCTCACGCAAGAAGGCAGAACGGCTGCCCAGGGAACCATCCACGCTCAAGTCTCCGCCGAGGCCAAGCACGCGGCCTTGCGGGAATGAACGCATCAATTCATCGGCCTGCTGAGCACTATCAACCAGCTCGCCCCAGTAGGCGTACACCTGCGGCAATTGCGTGAGGTCGGTAGCCAGCAGCTGGTCCAGGGCCGCACGGCCCTCCAGCTGCGGGGCAGCCATCTCCACGACCGTCGCAAAACCACGTGAGGCGTAATATTCCAGGGCCAGCAGCTGGAATTGTTCAACCGCTGGTCCTTGGGTCAGCAGCGCCCGGCGTACCTCGTCGTGCTCGGTTCCGCGTACGACACCGGCAGTGATGGAGCCCAGTCCTAGCTGGTCGAGCAGTTCCCGGTTCACCAGTGCGCTATGCACGTCGCGCCTAGACAGGTAGTAGGGCCGACCGTCGGAGGCCGATGTCAGGTCGGTTTCATTCGGAAGCGCCGGATCGGACCAGGCCGTTTCATCCCAGCCCTGGCCGACTACTACATTTTCAGCGCTTTTGGCACGCTGCGCCAGCAGTCTCAGAAGTTCTGTGGCCGAGGTGGCGCCGGTCAGGTCTGCTCCCCCAAGGCTTCGACCGAGGGCCGCCAAATGGGTGTGGGACTCCACAAAAGCCGGCGTCACCAGCGCGCCTTCGAGATCTATCACCCGATCAGCCTTGGCCGCGTAGCGTTCGGCGGCCTCTTCACCGCCAAGCCAAGCGACGGTATCCCCGTCGATGACCAGGGCAGTTGCGAAAGGATCGGCTGCGGAATAGATGGATCCATTGCGGTACAGAGTTAGTGCCACGAGTTATTTTCCTTTGCTCTCAAAACCGGATGCGATTAATCAAGGACGTTCGAATAGGCGATGACGCCACGCTTAACCATGTCAACTGCCTGACGCGCGGACTTCACCAGATCCACCGGCAGGTCGGTGTTCTTGCCGAACTGATCCAAGGTGTCGATTACCTGCTTGGCCCAGCGCACAAAGTCTCCCGGCGCCATATCTCCCCCGCGCAGGGCGCTATTGAGCGAAGCACCTCGCGACCACTTGTACATGGGCCAGATCAGGCCAGCCTCCGGCGGCGCGGTTGGATTCAACCCCAAAGCTTCTTCGGCATCGGAAAGTTGGCCCCAGATATTGATCGTCTGAGTCCAGATATCGCCAACCCGGTCGGTGGGCATCTTAGGGTCGGGCCGATCAGAGTCGCGCCGTCCCTGGTAGACCAGCGCCGCAACCACCGCGCATAACTCTTCGGGGTGCAGCCCGTTGAGCTTGCCGGTTTCCAGAACTTGGCTGGTCAACAGGTCACGCTCGCCATAGATGCGACGCAGCCGACGGCCCGATTCGGTAATTTCGTAGTCTTCACCGTCATTGCTGGGAATCAGATAGTCGAACTGCTCGAGTACCTTGCAGACCTTGTCAAATTCGGTAGCTATCGTATTCGTGCGTCCGCGGATCGCGCGACGCGCCTTGTCCGTATCTTTCTTCAGTTTCCAGTACCTGTCGGCCCAGCGCATATGCGCATCCCGGTCCGAACAGGCATGGCATGGATGATCCTTCAGGGCTAGGCGCAGCTTGTCGCCCTCCCGTTCGAAGGAGTCGGATCCTTCGAAGTTGAAGCTCTGGGCGTCCTGGCGCGGCGGGCGCTCTGCGGAAATCGCGTCGCGCAGGGACGTGGCCAGGTCCCGTCGTTCCTTAGGGCTTTTCCCGGTGTAGCCCTTGGGGATCCGAATTCGAGACAGGATCTCTATCGGGCCGTTGAGGTCCTCGACGGAGAGTCGACGCAGTTGGCCTTCTTCGGTAAGGACCGTGTGCCGCGGGTTGTAGAGCGACTCGTCCAGAGCGACGATGACCGCGCGTCCGAAACGTCGTCCACCCGGCAGATCCACGACATCACCGCGGATCACCGCCTGCAAGGAACTTTCGGCGGCCGAACGGCGCAGGGTTTTGCGGTTTTTGGCCGCGCGTTTCTCGATCTCGGAAAGGTCGCGTTGAAGTTTCAAATATTCGCGGAAGTCACCCAGATGGCATTCCATGGACTTCTCATATCCCGCCAACGACTCTTCACGTGAACGCACCTGGCGCGCCATGCCAACTACCGAACGGTCCGCCTGATATTGCGCAAAAGACGATTCCAAGATCTGGCGGGTCTGTTCGCGTCCGAACTGCGCCAACAAGTTGGTAGACATGTTGTAGGTCGGGCGGAAGGATGAGTTCAGCGGGTACGTGCGGCGAGAAGCCAATCCGGCCAAGGCTTCAGGTTCGATATCCGGGTTCCACAGCACGATCGAGTGGCCTTCGACATCAATCCCGCGGCGTCCTGCACGACCGGTCAACTGGGTGTATTCCCCTGAGGAGATCTGCACATGAGACTCGCCGTTGAACTTGACCAGCTTTTCCAGCACCACCGAGCGTGCAGGCATGTTGACGCCCAAGGCCAGAGTTTCGGTCGCGAAGACCACCTTGATCAAGTTTCGGGCGAAAAGATCTTCCACAATTTCTTTGAAGATGGGCAGAAGTCCGGCATGGTGCGAGGCGATGCCGCGCAGCAACCCGTCGCGCCAGGACCAGAATTCGAGTACGTCGAGGTCTTCACCTGGAATTCTGTAGGCGACTTCGTCCAAAACCTCTACGATCTGTGCGGCTTCCTCATTCGTAGTCAACCGCAGGTCTGCCGAGACGCACTGCTGCAGGGCCATGTCGCAGCCCTTGCGGGAGAAAATGAAGAAGATCGCCGGCAGCATTTCTGCCTTTTCAAGACGCGAGATCACGTCACGGCGACTAACTCGACGGCTTTGCCCTGGTGCTTGGGCACGGCCACGTTGCGGTCCACGTCCACCACGCTGAGGGCGCCCAACCGGACGGTTGCTGCGCACCAGCTTGCGCAATTCGGGATTGACGCTGATCTTGGCATCTTCGTCGGCTGCCCGGTCGAACGCGACGTCTTCGGCGAAGAGATCCACAAGCTCAGGGCCAACCATCACGTGCTGAAAGAGTGGGACGGGTCGGTGCTCGGAGACGATAATGTCTGTCTGCCCGCGCACGGTGTCCAACCAACCACCGAATTCCTCGGCGTTGGAAACGGTGGCCGACAAGGAAATTGTCTGCACATTTGAAGGCAGGTGGATGATGACTTCTTCCCACACCGCTCCGCGGAACTTATCGGCTAGGTAGTGGACCTCATCCATGATCACGTAGCCCAACCCATCCAGGGTGCGGGAGTCGGCATAGAGCATATTGCGAAGCACTTCGGTGGTCATCACTACCACTTGAGCTTCGCTGTTGATCGAGGTGTCGCCGGTGAGCAGCCCGACCTTCTCCGCCCCGTAACGTTTGACCAGTTCGGAATACTTCTGGTTGCTCAACGCCTTGATTGGGGTGGTGTAGAAAGCCTTGCGGTTTTCGTGAATCGCCTGATAGATGGCGAATTCGCCGACTACGGTCTTGCCTGCACCGGTGGGCGCTGCGACCAGGACGCTATGCCCTTTGGCCACCGAATGGCAAGCCTGTGATTGGAATTCGTCGAGGTTGAAGGACACGCTGGCGCGGAAGTCAGGCAAATAGGTGCCGCTTTCGACCTGTCGTTCCTTGGAATTCGCGTATCGCTCCGCGGGTGAAGTCACTATCGGCCGTTCACTTTCTGGAACGGGATCCCCGTTCCGAAACACTTACCTATTGGTGCTAGACCTCGGGACTTGGTTCATCGATCGATGAGGCGGTCCCGTCCGCCATATTTTCATTTGCTGCATCTTGTGCCGCCTGCTTCTTGGCCCGCTTCTTATCGTTGAAGAAGCAGAACAGCGTCGCCGCGGCGAAAGTTAGGAAGAGCGGTCCGGCTAGCGCAAACATGGTGATCGCGTCTCCGCCTGGTGCCGCCATGGCTGCAACGAGGGCAATCAGGAAGACGGTAATACGCCAGTTCTTGAGAATGACCTTCGAATGCAGCACTCCGACCATGTTCAAGCCAACCATCAATACCGGTACCAGCATTGCCAGGCCGAAGGCGAACAACAGCCGGAATATAAATGGCAGGTACTCGGAGATGTTGAGCAGATTGTCGGAATTTTCTGGTGAAAGACCAATAAAGAATTCCAGTGCAAAAGGCAAGACGAAATACGCCATTGCCACGCCACCGAGGAACAACGGTACGGCCGCCGCGGCGAAAGAATAGCCGAGACGGCGTTCTTTCTTTTTCAATCCGGGCACTATAAAAGCCCAGATCTGATAGATCCAGACCGGGGAGGCAACGACTATCCCAACGAAGATCGCGACCTTCAGCAGAATGTCGAATGGCGACATGACGGCTGTGAAAACGACCGATCCTCCGGCCGCTTTCACCGGTTCAATGAGAAGCGCGAGGAGTTCGTCGTAAAGGAAGAACCCTGCCACGGTACCGATCGCAAGCGCGATTAGCGACTTGAAAAGTCGATTTCGCGCTTCGATCAGATGGTCTTTGAGGGACATCCGCCCCTCGGCGTCTTTGGCTCGCGCCTTCTTATTGCTGCGCGGCGCCTTATCTTTGCTATTTACCACTGAAAAGGTCTACGAGTTGTTCTTTTCGTCGGGATTCGGTTCGTTCACGGTCCCGTCAACGGTTTCCGGCTTGTCATCGTCTTTCATCTGACGAACCTCAGACTTGAAAATACGCAATGACTGACCCATCGAGCGTGCCAATCCTGGAAGCTTTGGCGCACCGAAAAGCAGCAATGCCAAAACGATAATGATGACCAAATGCCATCCCTGTAAACCACCAAACATGTTGGTTCCCTTCTCTCAAACTTAAGTCTACGTCAGAACAGTTTCACATCGCGCATGTTTTGCGCCTGTCCTCGATCACTGCGACGAGCCACGCGTTTGACACGTCGCGCCTCAATTCGTTCGGCTTTGCCTTTGAGCCTTTTCTTGGCGATTTTCTCAGGATCGCCATGAGTTGCTTCGGTCCCGTGAGGGTATCGCCGACCCACCGGCTCGTAGTTAACTACGGTGCCGGGTTTGGCAAATTCTCCGCTAATGTGGTCAGCTGCGTCCGAAGCGCTGCCGAGCACGGCCATGCCGCGACGGAATAAACGGAACCCTGCAAGCACCGCCAGGAGCAGCGCTGCAAGGACTAGAACGGTCCACAAGAGAACCCAAAACCACCAAGGAAGCATCTATCAATCCTCATACATTCTGATAGCGTCGTCCAACCACTTGGTCACGCGTTCGCGAGTGGCATCAGGGGCGACTACAACAATCTTACCGCCGTTACGAGCCACCCAGGGGGCGGCAACGAGATGATGAGAAAGCTGCACTTTCGCAAGATGACCTGAGTCAACCTTGGATTGAGACCATGCTATCGGGTTGAAGGCTTCAATCACCGGCAGAACGTCTTGATGCACGAAAAATTCAACTTCTAGATCATCGCTGTTTGCCGAGTAACTAAAATCTAGCTTCTCAACGTCTTGATGACGCTCGGTGAGTTCAAAGTGCTCCCCCGTGAGGGTGGCTTCGAGGACACGATCAATCCGGAAGGTGAGGATTGCCTGGCGGGTTCGACACCAGGCACGCAGGTATTGGACGGGACCGTCCTCAATGATCCGCAACGGCTCGATGACGCGCAACTGATGGGTTTGCGAATTCGCCGAATAGTAATCAATTTCCACGACTTCGGAGTTGCGCAGCGCCTTGATCAGCTGCGCAGGAGTGTCGTGTTCGCGGACCTGATTCAAGGCGAAGCCCAGCGCGCCATTCCAGCCCTCGAAGCGTGCCACCGCGGCATTAATCTTCTCTAAGGCGGTTAGTAGCACTTCTCGGTGCTCAAATTCGGGGATGCTGACTAGCGCGTTCAAACCGCCCAGAACCGCCACCGCCTCCAGCGGGGCAAGCTTCTGCGGTTCTGCGAGAAGGGCCGCGTTGGAGATGGTGACTACATCCGAATCCAGATCGCCATCGTTAACGTTGATCAGTTCATCATGCTGGCCATTTGGCACGCCGCACATCATGATCATTGCCAGCTCATCGCGAACCTTCGACTGCGTTAACGAATAGCGTTCGCTCAACTCGCCAATGGTTGCCGACCCCTGGGAGACCACGAACTGGATCATGTCGATATTTCGCATCACCTGCTGGGCGGTCGAGCTTCGGCCCATAGCGCGGTGCGGCTTGAACTTTGCGTTCTTCACGGACTCGCGCAGAGGAATCTCGGCTTGCGCATCTCGAGCTTGGCGGAGAATATCTGCCACCTGGGAAACTAGCGCAGCTGGTTCCAGTACCCTGATTGAGGCCCCATAGCTTGCTAGCTCAGCTGCGAATGAATGCCGGTCTGCGTAGCCGATGTTCAGCTTCGAGGAGCTGCGCGTGCCGTTGATCGCACGGGCACGCAACGGGGTGGCCTGCTCATCAAGCACTTCGACCACCGCAAGATGTCCGGGGTTGCGCAAGTCAAAATCCTGAAGCACCTGGGTCATCGAAAAGTCTTGCGGACGTGCCCTGTAACTGTTGCTGGAGGCGCCATCACGGCGTACTTGGGTGGCAAAGTTTCCCTGCACCCTGTTAAGCCTAAAAACCCGCTCTGCGCCGCGGGAGTGATCCCAGCCGGTGAAGTACCAGTTTCCGAATCGCTGACCGATCCCCCACATGTCCACGACGCGTTTCGTGGTGTTTTCCTGGGCGTCCTGATAATCGAACTTCAGCGTTTTCTTATTGAAAACCGCCAATGCGCATGTCTTGAAATTCGGGTCGTCCATGGACAGCCGCGGAAGCATCGCCCCAGCATAGGGCGCGATGCTCAATTCCGTGCTTTGGTTTCCGGTAATGCGCGCCGCGGCGCTGAGGGCTAGAGCCTGGAGCTTCGAGTCTTTCCAAAGGCTCGCCGCGAGGGCGATCATCCCGGTTTCAGCAACGGTGAAGTCGATAGCGGGCAAGAACCAGTCGCTGGTATCGATTCTGTAGTACGCCGTCCCGTCGACGCTTTCGGATATCAGCCGCAGACCGAACTCGTTGCGGATATCGTCCTTCAACCGTTCGATGGCCTTTTCACGAGCCTCCGGGTTGCCATCGGGGTTCAGGTAGTCTCCGATGCGTTCGGCGTTGAACTTTCGTTCGGTAGTTGCCAACGCATAGATGAGACTTGTCAGGCGTTCCGCCTTGCTGGGTCCGTCACTCTGCTTTGTGCTCACGTGCCTACCCTAACGAACTTCCGTGCTGATCTAAGACTTTGAAGACAGAGAAAGCCCCAAGAATTGCGAAAAGAACGCAACTCTTGGGGCTAACTTCAGTGGCTTACTTGGTGCCCATCAGGTCAACGACGAAGATCAAGGCTTCGTTCGGTGCGATTGCACCTGGAGCGCCGCGTTCGCCGTAGGCCAACTCCGAAGGGATCTCCAGACGGCGGCGGCCGCCGACCTTCATGCCCAAAAGGCCCTGATCCCAACCCTGGATAACCATGCCGACGCCCACCGGGAAGTCGAGGGTCGAACCGCGGCCCCACGAAGAGTCGAACTCTTCGCCAGTGGACCAAGAAACACCTACGTAGTGCGCCTGAACGGTGGTGCCCGGGGTGACCTCGGCGCCGTCGCCCTCGATCAGGTCATTGATAACCAGTTCGGTAGGTGCATCGGTGCCTGGAAAGTCGATTTCAGGCTTGGTGCGCTCGTAATTACGTTCTCCAAAGGACATGTTTACGGCCTTTCTATTATTTACTTTCGGTTACCTTGTCTAATTCTACGTAGAACACCAGTGGTCCTTCTGGCTGACCCGGCTGCGGGTTCTTTCCATAGGCCATGTCCGCAGGAATACTCAGCAAGACCTTGCTGCCTTCCTTCAGTCCTTTAAGGCCTTCCAGCCAACCCTTGATGACGCCGCCGGACATCTGCATCTCAAAGCCCGCATCGGAGCCGAAGTTGCCGTCAAACTTCTTGCCATCTTCCCAACGCACACCGTGGTAGTGGACGCTGGCGCTGGAAGTGTCGGTGGTTGCCGGGCCGGTGCCTTCTTCAAGAACATCCACCGCTAGACCTGCTGGGGCTTCGGTGTCCTTAGGAATGGTGATCGCCGGATCGCCCTTGCCGGTCTTGACGGTAGGCAGCTTGCCTTCGTCCTTGAGCTTCTTGACTTCGTCCTGGGTCAACGGCTGGGTAGCTGCCTCAGACTCGGCGATCTTGATGACGATCAGACGCTCGGCGCGAGCGCCCTCGGCAGGCTCGGCGACGCTGCCGTCCGGCTGCTGCACGCCATCGATGGCCGCGTAAGCGATCCAGTCGCCGACCTGCGAAGTCAGCAGAGTTTCATAGAGTTCCGGCATTTGCTCTTTAAGCGCGGCATCGACCGGCATCTGAGTGGTCGCACCGGTGAAGTTTTCGTTGGTCAGCTGCCCATCAATGGTCTTGTAGAGACCCGATTGGATGTCAATGGTGTCGCCCTCTTTGATGTCGGCGCCATCACCCTCAACGACGGTGACCGCCTCTTCTTTATCGGTGAGCAGCGGGGCCTTGAAGTTCACCTCGGGGGCGGTCTGCTCGTCGGCGGCCGGCTTCACTTCGACCTTGCTCAGGGAGCTAGAGCCCGAACCGCAGGATACTAGGGCCAGGACGGACGCGGTTGCACATACTGCCAAAACTTTTCGCACGAATCTTCTTTCCGATAAGAATTATTTACTCTGCTTACGCACCTTGCCGAGGCAAGGGCACGACGATCTGCATCCAGCTTAGGGCCATTTACTGTGAAATTTCTTGTTTTCAGCTGGTCATACGGGGCGCCGCATCACTTCGATGAGCTCATCAACCGCTGAATTTGTGGTGGCAAAAGGATCTTTGCACAAGACCACCCCGCCCTCGCCTTCCTCATATTTCATATGAACCCAGTCGGTTGAGTAACGCCGGCCGGTGGCACGTGCGGCACGAATGAATTTGCTGCGTACCGCCGCACGGGTGGTGGCCGGCGGGTTCTCCACCGCATCCAGGATTTGTGCCGGGTCGAGCACCGAGCTGGCCAGCCCGCGGCGGCGCAACAGGTGGAAGATTCCACGTCTAGGGTCGATGTCGTGATAGGTCAAGTTTAGTTGCGCGACTCGATGCGAATCTAGCCCCAGATCGTTTTTTGCCGCATATCCGGTGATCAGCTTGTGCTTGATCGCCCAGTCGATGTCCTGGTCGATCAGGGAGAAGTTCTGGCTTTCTACAGCGACGAGCACCTGTTCCCACAATTCGAGAACTCGTTCGACCTGATCGTGATGTGCACCGTGGCGGGCCACAAATGCCTTAACTAGTTCCAAAATCTTCCATTGCAGTTGCAATGCCGTTGGCTCATCGCCCGACATTAAACGCACCACAGTTTGGCCGGTGAATTCGTGGGATATGTTGCGGATCGAGCGAATCGGATTTTCCAGGCGCAGATCATGATAGATCTCCCCCGATTCAATCAGCCGCAAGACCAGGTCTGTGGCTCCGATCTTGAGCAGCTGCGTAGTTTCGCTCATCGAGGAATCTCCCACGATGACATGCAGGCGGCGGTGGTATTCGGCATCGGCATGCGGTTCGTCGCGGGTATTGATAATCGGCCTCGAGCGGGTGGTGGCCGAGGAGACGCCCTCCCACATGTGGTCTGCACGCTGGGAGAACACAAATTTGGTTTCGCCCTCCACCTGCACCAAATGCCCGGCACCGCACAGCAGCTGGCGAGTGACCAGGAAGGGAATGAGCATGTCGGCCAGTCGCTTGAACTCGATCTTGCGTGGAATCAGGTAGTTTTCGTGGCAACCGTAAGAGTTGCCGGCCGAGTCCACATTGTTTTTGAACAAGAACAGCCGGCCCTCATGGCCTTCTTCGAGCAATTGCTCCTCGGCTTGCTCGACCAGATCGAGCATCACTGCCTCCCCCGCCCGGTCATGGGCGATCAGCTGCAAGAGCTGATCGCATTCTGCGGTGGCATATTCCGGGTGGGAACCCACATCGAGGTAGAGCCGCGAGCCGTTGTTCAGGAACACGTTAGAACTACGTCCCCAAGCGACGACGGGGCGGAAAAGGTGTCGTGCCGCGTCTTCCGGGGTGAGGCGCCGACCGTCGGACGGCACGTAATTCAACCCGAATTCGGTCTCCAGACCGAAGATTCTGCGATCCACCAGAAGTTACTTCCCCTCATTGATGTTGCCGGTAGCCCCGGCAACGATTGCCTGCTGCCTGTTTACCCGTAGGTTACTGGCCACCCTTTTGAACGAATCCACGCACGAATTCTTCGGCATTCGATTCGAGCACCGAATCAATTTCATCGAGTAGATCATCAACTCCTGCGCTGGTGCCGGTCGCATTGACCTGCACCTGCTCGGCTTCGACGCCTTGGGCCTGGGTCTCGCGACGGGCCGAGAAATTTTCCTGAGTCATGGTGTTCTCCTAAGTTCTGTCAAAACGCCTCATTGCTGAGCGTCTCTGCTTTTCATTCTGCGCCGTTTAGCGGCGTCGTGCCAACTGGTCGATGAACTCGGCGATCTCTAGATCTGCGTCGAAGAGTTCCCCCACTTGGGCTCTGCTTCCGGCTAAAGGTTCAGGCATGTGGAATCGGCTGACCTTGCGGGCGCCGGGCACCGAGAAGGACAGCGCGTCCCAGTTTGCCGCCACCACGTATGGAGCATAGCGTTGCAGCGTCATGCCGCGCAGGTAGGCGCGGGTGTCTTCCGGAGGATGATCCACGGCGGCGTTAATTTCTTCTTGGCTGAAGATGGTCTCCATCAGTCCTCGCGATGCCATGCGGTAATACAGGCCCTTGTCCAGACGAAGATCCGCCCACTGCAGGTCCATCAAGGCCACCCGAACATCGTCGAATCCGACCCCGTGCCGCTCGGTGTAGGACTTCATCAGCTTGTACTTCGCCACCCAATCGACCTGAGCGGCGGCCTCTAAGGGATCTTTTTCCAGCGTGTCGAGGATGGCACGCCAGCGGCCGAGGATCTCGGTGGTGTCCGGATCGTCCAGTTCCCGCTGGGCGCAGAAGCTTTCTGCGGCCTCCAGGTAACTGCGCTGGATCTGAATTGCGGTGAGCCTGCGACCGCCACGCAGCGCCACCGTGGTGCGCAGCGAGGGGTCATGGCTGATCTGCTGCAGGGCAGAGACCGGATCCGCCAGTTCGAGGTTCGGCGACATTCCAGCTTCGATGAGGCCGAGCACCAAATTGGTGGTGCCCACACGCAACAGCGTGGAAATCTGCCCGAGGTTCGCGTCCCCGATAATCACGTGGAGCCGACGGTATTTGTCCCAGTTGGCGTGCGGTTCGTCGCGGGTGTTGATAATTGGGCGGTTGACGGTCGTTTCCAGGCCCACCTCGGCCTCGAAGAAGTCCGCGCGCTGGGAGATCTGGAACTCGGCTCCGCGCCCGAGCATGCCCCGGCCCACTCTTCCCGACCCGCAGTAGATCTGCCGGGTTACGAAGAAGGCAGTCAATCCACCGACCAGTTTGGAGAATTCCACGTCACGGGGCACCAGATAGTTTTCGTGCGAACCGTAGGAAACGGACTTGTTGTCCGTGTTGTTCTTGTAGAGCAACAATTCGCCGCTGCCCAGCGTAGCGGCGGTGGCCGCCGCCCGGCGCATCACCTCGTCCCCTGCATGGTCCCAGAGCACCGCGGCGCGCGGCGAGGTGACTTCGGGGCTGGAATATTCGGGGTGCGCGTGATCCACGTAGAGCCGCGCTCCATTGCCGAGCACCATGTTCATCACCACATCGGTGGTGTCCTTCTCCTGGTACAGCGTCGCACCCACGCGGGCGTCATTGCCGTCCAGCGCGATCGATTCGGCCGTCCAGATCCCGGAGTCCTCGAGCGTTGGCTCGGAATCTGTGAGCTGGCTCGGATGGGCTTGGGCACGGTCCACCGAGTGCCCGCGCGCGTCGGCCAGCGGCGATTCATCGGTGTAGTCCCAGCGGGCGGCTCGGGCATCCGAGCCGGAGTCGCGTACCAGCTGCGCGTAGGCGTCGACAATTTGAGCCGAGAGCACTGTCGAGTTGGCCTGCGGCATCGAGGGGCGAATGATCCCGTATTCGGTCTCAAGGCCGACTAAGCGCCGGGCGCTCACGAGGCATCCTTCGCCTTGACCAGCGAACGAATGTGGCTGATCCGCTCGCCCTTGCGTCCGGAGATCCGCGCCCAATCATCGGGGTTGGTGGTATTTGGCATATCCTCGTGCTCGGCAAATTCTTCGCGCACCGCGCGCAAGAGGTATTCCATCTTCAACCCGCGTTCGCCGCTGGTGATCAGCGCCTTGATCGCGTGCTTCTTGGCCCGGTCCACCACATTGTGGATGACCGCGCCGGAGGAGAAGTCCTTGAAGAAGAGCACCTCCACTTGTCCGTTGACGTAGGTGACCTCCAAGAATTCGTTGATCGGTTCGGTGGAGTACATGGCCTCAACGGTGCCGGCGATCATTCGGTCCACGGTCCTCTGGGCATCCCCTGCGTCGGCTGCCACCTCGGACTCGTGCAGCGGCAACTCGGTGGTCAGGTATTTGCCGAAGATCTCGCTTGCACCGGTCGCGTCAGGTCGGCGGATCTTGATCTTCACGTCCAAGCGTCCCGGACGCAGGATCGCCGGGTCGATCATGTCTTCGCGGTTTGACGCGCCAATCACGATCACGTTATCCAGGCGTTCAACCCCGTCGATTTCGGCCAGCAGCTGAGGCACGATAGTGGTTTCGACATCCGAGGACAGTCCGGATCCGCGAGTGCGGAACAGGGATTCCATCTCGTCGAAGAACACCACTACCGGATCGCCGTGCAGCGCCTTTTCCCTGGCTCGAGCGAAAATCAGCCGGATATGACGTTCAGTTTCGCCCACATACTTGTCGAGCAGTTCCGGGCCCTTGATATTCAAGAAGTAGCTTCGGGCCTGTCCGGTGCCTTTGCGAGCCGCGGCGCGCTGGGCCAACGAATTGGCCACGGCCTTGGCGATCAACGTCTTGCCGCAGCCCGGAGGACCATAGAGCAGGATGCCTTTGGGTGCGCTCAATCCGTGTTCGCGGTAGAGCTCGGGATGGGCAAACGGCAGCTCCACCGAGTCCTGGATCGCTTCGATCTGCGAATTCAGTCCACCAATATCGGAGTAATCGATATCCGGAACCTCTTCCAGAACCAGCGACTGCATATCGGTCAGCTGCACCCTGTTAATGGCCAAGCCGGTCCGGGCATCGATGGTGAGCTGGTCCCCTACGCGAAGGTGTTCTCCGCGCAAAGGCTCGGCGAATTCGATCACCCGCTGGTCATCCCCGCGCGCCATCACAACCGCCTGGTGGTTCTCCAGGATTTCCTTGATCGTGACCAGGTCTCCAGACTGCTCATAGCCCAGTCCGGCAACGATGACCAGCGCCTCATTGAGCAGGACCTGCTGGCCAACGTGCAGCTTGGCAAAATCTAGCAGCGGGCTGATGGCCACGCGCATCTTGCGTCCGGAGTGGATTACGTCCATCGCCTGTGCGGCGGTAGTTTCGATGCCCAGTCCCGCTTCGGGGTGCTTGCGCGGATGTTTGGCTACGATAGTTCCGTGGCTGAACGGGGTATCGCCGTCTTTTTCCAACGCGGATTTGAGATTGATGATTTGTTCGCGAGTCTGCTCCAGCAGCGCCACGAGGCGTTGGTTATTTCCGCTGATTCCGGCAAGCTGCTTATCCAGGTTGCGGTTCTTATCGCGAAGCACGTTGACCTGGCGTTCGGTCATCTCAAGTCGTTCGGCGACGCGTTGCGCCTCGTTGTTTTCGCTCACGTTGTACTCTCCCAAACCTCGCCGTTCGCCACGCGGCCCAGCTACTGGCTCTGGATACGCGGGTCGTTCTGAGTCCATCCTATGAACGTAAAGCCCCGGGAATGAATTTCCCAGGGCTTTAGTTCACATATTGAAACGTTAGTTCTCGGGATCCGAGACGTTTTCGCCTTCGCGGATCCGATTCGGGCGGTTTGCGTCCTTGGCGGCGCGACGCAGCTTCTTGGGCGAAATGCCCCGTTCACCCAGCGCAGTGTCGGTCCATTGCTCCTTGTCGTGCTCCCGGGTCCAAGCGTTCAGGTCCTCGGCCGAGTAGCCGTGCTCCTTCATGCGCTTGGCCTTAGGGATGCCGTCCTGAGCGTCGGCCAGACGGCGGGTGGTGATCAAGAACGCTGTGTGGGCCACCATGCGGTGATCCGGGCGAACCGCGAGGCCGTCGACATGCCAGCCGCGCACCATGGTTTCGAAGCATTCTGGCTCGGTGAACTGCCCCGAGGCGCGAATCGCTTCGACCACACGGGACATCTGGGTCACGGTGGCCACATAGTTGGTCCATACCCCGCCCGGCGCCAGTACGGTTGCTACCGCATCCAAGCATTCCCAAGGCGAAAGCATATCCAGCACCACGCGGTCCACGCTGCCCGGCTCTTCCACCTCGAGCACCTTCTCCTGGAAGTCTCCGATGGACAAATGCCAGGCCGGGTGCTCGCCGCCGAAGACCGTGGAAATATTGCCGCGGGCGATATCCGCAAATTCCTCGCGGCGCTCGTAGGAATGCAGGTAGCCTTGGTCGCCAACCGCGCGCAACAGCGAAATCGATAGCGCGCCAGAGCCCACCCCTGCCTCCACCACACGGGCACCGGGGAAGATGTCGCCGAACTGGATGATCTGCGCGGCATCCTTTGGATAAACCACGGCCGCGCCGCGCGGCATGGACAGCACGAAGTCCTTCGCCAGCGGACGCAGCACCTGGTAGCGCACGCCTTCGACGTTTTCGATCACGGTGCCCTCCGAAGAGCCGATGATCGCATCATGTCCCAGCACGCCCTGGTGGGTGTGGAATTCTCCACCGTCTTCCAAGGTGATGGTGTTGATCCGGCGCTTCTCGTCGGTCAGCTGGACGCGGTCACCGACGCGGAAGGGGCCGCGTCGGGCATTCGCGCCATGCGGCGCTGCGGTGTTCTGAGCACTCACTGAGTTTTCCTTTGTTGTAGAGCTTTTTAGGCTTTGCGGCCGGTGACGGCCGCGATGATCTTGCGTTGGTGCAGCAAACCCACCACGGTGCCGCGTGAATCGATGACCGCGTATTCTGCGCTGCTCACGCTGGCCAAATAATCGATGAGCTGCCGGCCATCGGAGTCTTGGGCCACAACGGCGCCATGGCCCAGAGCACGGGATACCGCAAGCGCGGATACTTGGCCGGCCCCGGCCGGGTCAACCCGGCTCAACGCCTGCTCGTCGACCACGCCGCAGGGCATGCCCTGCGGGTCGATCAAGATGATGTGTCCGCCGCGGTTCTGCCTGCGGGTCAGCACGTCGGCGACCGTGGCCACCGACATCATCGCACTGGCCGGGGACATCAAATCCCCGGCGATCACCTTAGGCAGGTTCAGCATCATCTTGGCGTGGTTGATCAGCGCCGTGGTGGCCTGCCACATGAAGACCGCCACCATCACCCCGACCACCATGGTGAGCAGCTCTGGCCGCTCGCCCTTGAGGAACGGCACCACGACAAACCAGATCAAGACGCCGATGACGATGAGACGGCCGGCCCAGGAAGCGGCGATAGTTCCCTTGAATTGGGATCCGGTCAGTTTCCAGACCGCGGATTCCACCAGACGGCCGCCGTCCAGCGGCAAGCCTGGCAAGGCATTAAACGCGCCGAGCAGCAGGTTCGCGTAGACGAAGAAGTTCAGCAGCAGCCCCGGGTACAACCCAAGCTCCGGCAGCTGCAACGCCAGCCAGGCGAGGCCTGCAAGCACAAAATTCGACAGCGGCCCGGCCATGGCCACCGCCAGAGAGGCGCCAGGCTTGGCCTTGAACGAACCGAATTGGGTGTGCCCGCCCATCAAGGTCAGCACAATATGCGCGTCAGGCCATTTGAACGCGCGCGCGGTCAGCGCGTGGGCCACTTCGTGGACGAGTACCGCCAGCGCGATCACCACAGCGCAGGCGAAACCCAGCAGATAGGCGACCAGCGGCGGGATCAGCGCATTATTGGACAGTTGTATGCCGATGGCCACGGTGATGACCGCGGTGATAATGAACCACGAATTCGACAGGTACACCGGCACCCCGCCGATGCGGCCAAGTTTCAAGCCCGGGGCTTTTTCGGTAACTTCGCTCACGCGTTAACCTGCACCAACCAATCGGTCATCGTTCTAAGATCTACGTCCACCAGCGAATCGATTCGCCGCCAGTTCCCCACGCCCGGGTCCGTCGCGTTGGGGATCAGCACCGCGTGCAGTCCCGCCGCGGAGGCCGAGGTGATCCCGGGTTTGGAATCCTCAAAGCCGATGCAGCGTGCGGCACTGAACTCGCGGTCCAATTTTTCGCCCAGGAGAGCCAGTCCGCGCCGGTAGGGTTCTGGGTCCGGCTTGCCGTGGGTGACCTCTTCGCCGGTGACGCTGACGGTGAAGATGCCTTCCGGGAGCGCCATCATCAGCTCGTCCACAATGCTGCGCTCGCTCATGGTCACCAGAGCCTGCGGAATTCCCGCCTGATGCACAGCGCTCAGCAACTCCAGTGCGCCGGGCCGCCAAGGGATGTCATTGGTCAAACCCGCCACAACCTCCGCGGAAAGGTGTTCGATAATCTCACGGATGCTCAGATCGACGCCGGCTTCCTGCAGGATTTTTGCCCCGTTGGGCAATGCTTGGCCGACGAGGTTGAACGCCTGCTCCTCGCTCCAGATTCCCCCATGGGATCTAACGAGTTCCATTTCCGCGTTAATCCAATAGGGTTCGGTGTCGATGAGGGTACCGTCCATATCCCAGAGCACCGCTTGGGGGCCATGGGATGGAACTTTTGCATCGAACGCTGATTTGGTGCTTGGCATGACTCCATTCTAGATGGAAGAGTGGTGCTAAACCGCTTCGCCGAGTCGGCCGGGGCGGTCTGCAGGCTGGAAAGGGGTTTGTCATGAGCGAGGAATACCACGCACCAACGCTGAACGGCTTCGTTGCGCAAACCGAACATGAGATGCGTCCCACCATCTTAATTTCGGCTTTCGAGGGGTGGAATGATGCTGGTTCGGCCGCCAGCGATGCGGTGCGCCGCATCCTGAACAACGCTGAGCCGAAACATCTGGCCACCGTGGGCAAGGATGACTACTACGACTACCAGTTCACCCGGCCGCACTCGCGGTTGACCGAAGAAGGCCGGATTATCGACTGGCCGACCACCGACCTCTACCGGATCGATATTCCGCTCGCCCCGGCGGATCTGCTGCTGGTGGTCGGAGTGGAGCCAACCTACAAGTGGCAGGGGTTCTGCGCGCAGATTGTGAAGCGCGCAAGGGCGGAAAACGTCCATGCGGTGCTCACCCTCGGCGCCTTGCTGGCCGACGTGCCGCATACCCGCCCGGTGCCAACGGTGCTCAATAGCGATCACCCGAAATTGCAGGAGTACTTCAAGGTTTCGGCTTCCCGATACGAGGGGCCCACCGGAATTCCCTCGGTGCTCGGCGCCGAATTTGAAAAAAACGGGATTCCCACCATGTCGCTGTGGGCGCAGCTCTCGCACTATGTCGCCCAAGCGCCCAGCCCGCGGGTGGAACTGGCGATCGTGGAGATGATCGAAGAATTGGTTCCGATGCAGGTTTCCTCGCAGAAGCTGCGCGAGGATGCAAGCGCTTGGAAGCGTGGGGTGGATGAGCTCTCGGCCGCGGATCCGGATGTATCCAAATACGTGCAGCGGCTCGAGCAAGCCTCGGATGCCAGCGAACTTCCCGAGGCAAGCGGCGAATCCATTGCCCGCGAATTCGAGCGCTATCTGCGCCGCCGGGGGCGCTCGCGCGGCGAAGAGCACGGTCCGGATTTCGAGATCTAGCTCTTCGGGCATAAAAAATCCCCAAAAGCAGGTACCGAACTTTCGGACCTGCTTTTGGGGAGAAACGCTGCTTTTAGAGCTTCAGACCCAGCAAGGAATCGATTCCGCGGGTGAGCAGTTCACTGCCTTCACCGCTGCCCTCGGCTTCGCCGGCGGCCCACTGGTCGATGGCTTCCAAAGCCGCGGGGGCGTTGAGGTCATCTGCCATGCGTGAGCGGATCCGGGTCAGCAGCGCGGTGGCTTCGGCCAGGCCCGCGCCGGTGATCCGGGTGCGCCAGGTAATAACGCGTTCCTGGGCTTGTGCGAGCAGCTGATCGGTCCAGGACCAGTCAGTCCGGTAGTGCTGCGAGAGCAGCACCGCGCGGATGGCCACCGGCTCCACGCCAGCGGCGCGCAGCTTGGAGACGAGCACCAGGTTGCCCAGGGATTTGCTCATCTTTTCGCCGTCCAGGCCCACCATGCCGGTGTGCACGTAGGCTTGGGCCAATTCGGTCTGGTCGTCTGCTGCGGCATGCGCCGCGGAGAATTCGTGGTGCGGGAAAATCAGGTCCGACCCGCCGCCCTGCACCGTGAACGGCGCCGGAAGAGTTCTGCGGGCAATCACCGAACACTCGATATGCCAGCCCGGGCGTCCGGTGCCCAGCTCGCCGCCCTCCCAGGATGGTTCCCCGTCGCGGGCCATGCGCCACAGCAGCGGATCCAAGGCGTCGCGTTTGCCGCTGCGCTTAGGGTCCCCGCCGCGTTCGGCGAAGAAGCCGAGCATCGTTTCGCGGTCATAGTTGGAGACTCGTCCAAGTTTCCAAGCATCGTTCTGCGCGCCAAGGGTATCGAAGTAGATATCGCCTTCCACTCCGTCAGCTCCTGCCGGAACCCGGTAGGCCAAGTCCGCGGCGAGCAGCCGCTCTACCACCGGAACGAGCCAGTCGACGGATTCGACCGCGCCGATGTAGTGCTGCGGCGGGATCACGTTCAGCGCTTCCATATCCTCGCGGAATAGCTGAATCTGATCTTCGGCGAGATCCTGCCAGTTAACCCCGGTAGCGCTCGCGCGCTCGAGCAGCGGATCATCCACATCGGTGATGTTCTGCGTGTAGGTGACCTTGCGGCCGTTATCCAGCCAGGTGCGGTGCAGCAAATCAAAGGTGACGTAGGTGGCGGCGTGTCCCATATGGGTGGCGTCGTACGGGGTGATCCCGCAGACATACATGCTTGCCGGGGCGTTGGCCTTATCTGCCGGTGCGGTGGCCTGTTTGGTTCCGCTGGAGGTATTGAAGACCTCCAAAATAGGTGCGGAGCCAACTACATGTGGCACTTGCGGAGACTTCCACGCGAGCACTGAGTACATCCTTTCGCAGATGTATAGACGATCTTCCTTTAAGGGCAAGTCAACGAGCGCAAACTTTATTCCCGTGTCAGGAAAGAGTTTTAGGCGCTGATCATTCCGAGGCTAAGGAAAACGAACAATCCTAGGCCCAAGAGGATCCGGTACCAGACGAAGAACCGGTAAGAGTGGGTGGAGACGTACTTCAGGAACCAGCCAACGATGAAGAAGCCCACGATGAAGGCGATCGCGGTGGCCAGCCCGGTCTGCGCCAGACTGTAGACCCCTGGCTCGGAGAAGGATTTTGCCAGCTTGTACAGGCCCGAGGCGTACACCGCTGGAATGGCCAGCAGGAAGGAATAGCGCGCGGCTGATTCACGGGTATAGCCCATGAGCAAGCCGGCGGTGATCGTGCCGCCGGAGCGCGAAACACCGGGGATCAGCGCCATCGCCTGGGCCAGACCGTAGAGCACGCCGTGTTTGACGGTGAGCTTATCCAGCGTGCGTTCCTGCTTGCCGTAGTGGTCGGCGATGGCCAGGAACAGGCCAAAGAGTACCAGCATGGTCGCCACGATCCACAGGGAGCGGAAGTTCGAGTCGATATAGTCTTCGAGCAGGAGTCCCAAGATGGCGATAGGCACGGAACCGACAATGATCAACCAGCCCATTTTTGCATCCGGGTCCGAATGCGGGATCTTACCGGTGAGCGCCCTGAACCAGGCACCGATAATCCTCACGATATCGCGCCAGAAGAAGACAACCACCGCGGTTTCGGTACCCAATTGGGTGATTGCGGTAAAGGCTGCACCGGGATCTTGCGCATTGGGCAAGAGTTCACCCACGATACGCAGGTGGGCCGATGAGGAGACGGGCAAGAACTCTGTCAGGCCCTGGATTAACCCGAGGAAAGCTGCTTCAAACCAATTCACCCCTTGACACTACGTCATTTGGAGGGGATTCTCGGTGATTAAACGGCTTTCGAAACGAAATTCAAACCGTGGCCGTACTCACTCGTCATCGTCCTCATCCGTAGGTATGGTGAACGGAAGTAGTTCAGAATACTGGTCGTAGAGTGCATCCTCATAGAGCTCGAACGCTTCGGCGAGCGAACCAAAGGCAGCGTCAACCGCGGCATCGGCAGATCCGCGGCTCTGGGAAACCACCGTCAGGTGCTGCTCGAGTCGTGAGATCAGCAGTTGCAGGGCGTATCTCGGTTCGGTGCTCATGAGTCACACGCTACAACCGAAATCGTTCTTTCGATAGGGGTGAAATGCTTCAGGAATTAATCAAGGCTCCGCTGCACTTGGATAATGATGACCGATACGAGTATTTGGTGATCACCGCGTTCCCTGCAGAATCCAAGCAGGTGGCACGCACAGCCTTGCGCGAGCATTCGGATAACGGCAAATGGGAGCTGATGCGCACCCTGCGTTACGAGGGTGGCGCCAGCAAATATTGGTTGCGCCGAAAGGTGATTCGCGTGGTCAGCACGATGGAACGCTCAGGAATCTAAGGGCCCGACCAGCCAGCTGGCCACCGTATTTTCCGCCGAGGCGGCATTGGATGGGTGATACCAGCTGGCTTGCACATCGCGGTACAAACGTTCGAATTCGCTGCCCCGGAAATATCCGCCGCCGCCGAGCAGCTGACCGGCAGCCTCCACATTTTCCCGTGCGCTCTGCCCGGCGAGGGTGCGTAGCGTGACCAACCGCGGGAACCAGCTCTTCCCGTGGTCCACCTTGCCTTCCAGATCCCCGGCGACGGTACGCTGCAGGGCGTCGAGGCTGATCATGCGCATTCCAGCTTGGGCCAGCACTCCCCTGGCGCGGACATCTTGGGTATAGCTGCTGCCGTCCTGATGGGTGCGTGAGTTCAACGCCGCCTGTGAAAGCTCCACTGCGCGTTCGGCGATCCCGACGTACACGCTCGCGGTGAGCGTGAGGAACGAGGCGAAGATCCCGAAGATCAGCGGATCGGCGTTCGGCCCCGCCTCAAGCCGCGAGTGCACCCAGCCGGCCGGGGCCACCGCGCCCTCCAATTTAGTGGTGTGCGACTGGCTGGCTCGCATGCCCAAGGTATTCCAGTCCTCCAGCGAGCGGACCCCGGCACCGCGGGCGAGGAAGCCGTGCACCAGTTCCCCGCTGGCCTCATCCTTGCCAAACACGCCAAGCCGGGTGAACGCCGGGGACAGCGAGGTGAAAATCTTCGTGCCGGTGAAGCTGACAGACCCATCGGCCAGGGTTTGCGCCGAGGTTTTCGAGTCGAAGAGCACCGAGTCGTTTCCGGGTTCGGAAATCCCGAAGGCCATCACCTCTCCGGCTGCGATCCACTCGGTGACCATATCCAAGCGCCGGTCCCCACGGGCCGCGAGCAGATAGGCGACACCGGCCCAAACCTGATGCATGTTAATGGCCAATGCGGTGCCCGGCGCGGCGCTGGCCAGCCGGCGTTGGGCGAGCACCACCTGTTCAAAGGTCCACCCCAAACCGCCTTGGGACTCGGGCACCAAAGCCTTGAGATAACCAAGGCCCACTAATTCTTCGAAGTCCTCGGTGGCAAATGCATTGGCGGCATCATAGCTTCCGGCGCGTTCGCGGAATCGTTCAAGCAGCTCAGCGCTGAGGATCTGTTCAATAGGCAAGTTGGCTTCTCCTAGTAGTCGCGCAGTAGTCGGTCAAGGACACGGGTTCCGAACTTCAGAGCCGAAATCGGCACCCGCTCATCAACCCCGTGGAACATGCCGGTGAAATCAAGATCATTGGGCAGCTGCAAGGGGGCAAAACCGTAGCCAGTGATCCCCAGCTTTGCCAGCGCTTTATTGTCGGTGCCGCCGGAGAGCATATAAGGCAAGACCAGCGCTTCGGGGTCCTCGGCCTGTAGCGCATGCACCATCGAATCAACCAGCTCACCGCTAAATGGCACCTCCAGCGACTGCTGGTCTTGGAGCAGAGTGAGGTTGACGTGTTCTCCGGCCAGCTCGCGCAGTTTCTCGATGGTGGATTCGTGTTCCATGGGCAGGGTGCGGCAATCGATCAGCGCCTCGGCATAGCCAGGCAGCACATTATGCTTGTAGCCGGCTTTGAGCACCGAGGGGTTCGAGGTGTTCTGCAGCGTGGCGCCGACAAAGCGGCTGGTATCCCCCAACGCCTCGAGCAGCTCGCCGGGGTTTTCCTCGACGAACTCGATTCCGCAGATCTGGGCCAGCTCCTCGAAGAGGGCGCGCGTGGTTTTCGTATAGGACAGCGGCCACTGGTATTCACCGATGCGGCTCACCGCGGCGGCCAGGCGCGTCACCGCGTTCTGCGTATTGAGCTGCGAACCGTGTCCAGCCACCCCATGCGCGGCGAGCTTAATCCAGGCGATCCCTTTCTCCGCGGTTTGCACCAGGTAGGCACGCTGCCCGGCGATCTCCGTGGAGAATCCGCCGACCTCGCTGATCGCCTCCCCGGCCCCGGCGAAGACTTCTGGATGCTGCTCCACCATCCACATCGAGCCCCAGTCGCCGCCGGCTTCCTCGTCGGCGAAGAACGCGATGATCAGATCGCGGCGCGGACTGATCTGCTCACGCATCAGGTGCCGGATCACCGCGATAATCATCGCGTCCATATCTTTCATATCCACCGCTCCGCGGCCCCAGATCATGCCGTCGATGAGCTCAGCGCCAAAGGGGTCCACCGACCAATCCTCGTCGATCGCCGGAACCACGTCCAGATGCCCATGCACCACCAGCGCCGGCAGGCTCGGATCGCTGCCGGGGATCCTGGTGACCAGGTTCGCGCGTCCCGGCGCCGATTCGTAGATCGCAGACTCCAGGCCGACCTCGGCGAAAAGCTCCGCGATATAGTCCGCGGCCTCGCGTTCGCCATGGCTGTTATTCTCGCCGAAGTTGGTGGTGTCGATGGTGATCAGCTTGCGGCAGATCTGCACCACTTCATCTTGCATCAGTTCATAGGAGCGGGTGCTGGGCATCTTGTGGACCTCTGTTCGCAGTGACGGCCGTATTTGCTATCTACCCTAGTTCGCGGAGGGCAATTGTGCTCGGCCTCGCCTAGCCATGGAGTCTGCGGTAGGTGGCTGCGGCCGCTGGATGCAGGGGTTGCCCGCCGGTGGAGATCAGCGTATCGGGAGTGAGGTATTGAATTCCGGCGCTATTGCGCGGAATGAGTTCACGCGCATGGTTCACCAATAGCTCGACGACCGCCGCCGCCACCCGGTCCGGCAGCCCAGCGCTTGTCATCAGCAGGTTCGCCACTCCCACGGTATTGACCTCGGCCACCCCCGGATAGGTGTTGCGTGGAATGATCACGTGCTCGTAAAGCCGCGGATGCTCTGTGCGCAGGGCCGGAAGCACCCCTGCCAGATTGATCAATCGCAGCTCCATTTTGAGTCCCAACTCAGTGATGGAACTGACCGGGATGCCGCCGAATAGCAGGAGCGCGTCAATTTCCCCGGCTTCCAGCGCTTTGAGCCCGGCTACGTAGCCCAATTGGCGTTCTCTCGGCTTTGTTCCCTCGGATTCCAGCCCGGCGGCTGAAAGAATGCGCTGCCCGGTCACCCAGGTGCCCGAACCCGGCGCTCCTGTTCCCAGACGTTGGTCGGACAGGTCGGCCAGCGTTCGGATCTGGCTGTCGCGGCGCACGATGCAGTGGTAGTAGTTCTGGTAGACCCGGCCCAGAGCCACCAGCGAAGAATCCGCGGACAGTTCGCGTTGGGCCACGGTGTCCGCCAGGGCCAGCGATAGCCCTGCCTGCCCGTTCTCCAGCAGTTCGAGGTTTTCGACGCTCGCCTCGGTCAGCAACGCTTCGGAGTGCGCGGCGATGCCGTAGCGGACCAGGGCCGTGGCGAGCAGGTTCGCAAATTCAAAGTACATGCCGCCGCTTTCGCCGCCGGCCACATTCAGCCGCTCGATCAGCGCCCCCTGCGAGCAGGAGGCCAACGCCGGCAAGCTAGTAGCGGCGAGGGCACCCAGCCCCGCCCAGCGCAGCAGTCGCCGTCGGCCAGGGAGCCCCGAGCCCTGGTTTTCGTATTTAAGCACCTGGACCGCCCCCGCTGTGGCCTTGGCCGCGTGGCATCAGCAAGCTGAAGGACAGGCCACCGCCTGCTGCCGCCGCTACCCGCAGTTCTCCCCCGTTGGCGCGGGCGAGCCGTTCCACGATCGCCATGCCCAACCCGGTGCCGGGGGTCGTCCCGTTCGGGTCGGCGCGCCAGAACCTTTCGGTCACCTGAGCCAACTGCGCTTCGCCCAGTCCGGGGCCATGGTCGCGGATGGTGATTTCAACAAGATCCGGCGCGGCCCGAAGGGTGGTTTCTATCGGCGACCCTGCCGCATACTTCAGGCAATTCTCATAGAGCTCGGCGAGCATCTGCTGCAGCTCGAACTCGTTGCAGGCAATGAGGACATCCGCGTTGTTCCCGGCGTCCAGCAGCAGCTCGGTACCGCTTTGCCGCGCCGCCATGGACTGCCGTTCGATTTCTTCAATCAGCAGTTCGCGCACCCTTACCGCATCTGCATCCGCCGCACGGGCAGCGAGCGTGCTGCCCGCTGCCTGTTCGGAGAGCCGATGATCCGCACTGGCCAGCCGGAGCACCGCGTCCAGCAGCGACTCCACCCGGCGCAATTCCTTCTCAACGGCCTGCACCGCCTGCGGGTTCGCCTCTGAACCAAGGCGCAGCTTCAGCAAGTCGACCCGCAGCCGCAGGGCCGCCACGGGATTGCGCAGCTGGTGCGAGGTTTCGGCAATCAGCTCCCGCTGCGCGGCGAGGCTAGCGGTCATCACATCGGACATTTTGCTGAAGGAATGCGCCAATTCACGCAGCTCGGGCGGACCGGCCGCTTCCAAGGGGGCCGAGGTCTTCGTTTTCGCCAATTCCTTGGTTGCTTCGTTAAGCCGGTGAATCGGCTTGAGCACCCAGGCGGTGACCCGGTCCGCGAGCAGCAGCAAGGCAGCCCCGGAAGCGAGGCTCAACAGCACCACCATGGCCCAGCGCTGCAGGACCAGCTGGCGTGAGGTGTCCAGGTTTACCTCCATGAGCGCCGAGCCGAGGACCTGGGTCGAGTTGCCAAAAGGGCGCGCAATCAGCGCGTGGTCAGCGGCGAAGGGATTGATGGTGGGGATATCGGTATGCGCGAGGTTCAGCTCGGTATTCTCCAACGCCCGCACCACCTTGGGCGCCGTAGGATCCAGCTGGCCGGAAGTCAGCGTCACGGTGCCCAGGCGCAACAGCAGCCCTTCGTCATAGAGTTCGGAATAGGTGTCCATCTCCAGCTGCACCTTGCTGTGCTCGGCATCGGCTTCGGCCTGGGCACCCAATTGGATGAATCGGTTCAGCGACGCTTCGCGGCTCAACCGCAGCTCCTGGGTCGCGTCAACGCTCGCATTTTGCATCAGCACCGCCGAGACGATCACTACCAGCAAAGCCAGCAGCGAGCCCAGAATAGCGATGACCCGCCATCTCACTGGAGATTTGCCTCGATGCGGTAGCCAACACCGCGAACGTTGATGATCATTCCTGGTCGCTCAAGTTTGGCGCGCAACCCTGTCAGATGGACGTCCAGGGAACGGGAGACGGCCACGAAGGCGTCGCCCCAGAGGGCATCAAGGATCTGTTCCCGGGTGATGACCGAGCCGGCATGCTTAGCCAACAGCGTCAGCAAATCGAATTCCTTGGCGGTCAGGTTCAGCGCCCGCGACCCCAATTGGGCCTCCCGCGTGTCAAGATCGATGCTCAACTCGCCGACCTGCAGGAGTTTGGAAACCGGGGAGCTCATCCGCGACCGGCGGGCCACCGCTTCGATGCGTGCTAGGAGCACCGTCAGTCCGATCGGCTTGACCAGATAGTCATCAGCGCCCTGGCGCAACCCGCGCACCACGCTGCGTTCGTCGTTGCGGGCACTGAGGATCACCACCGGCGTCGTGGTGACCAGGCGCAGCTTGCGCAGCACCTCCAGACCGTCCATATCCGGCAGGCCGAGGTCGAGCAGGATCATGTCTGCTTCCCGGTGGCGCAGCAACGCGTCCTCCCCGCGGGTGACGCATTGGGCTGTGTGTCCGGCAGCTGCCACGGCATCGGCAAGAGCCGTCGCGACGGCGTCGTCGTCCTCGACGATGAGCAGCTGCAAGGCCACGTCCTTTCAATCCTTGGTGCACCACGCACTGTCAAGCACTTTATCAGCTGAATTCGACCACTTACCGACCGATTGGTTTCCTAAGAACCACTTAAGACTTGGCTCACACCTTGGTTATGATGCTACTCACCCATACATTAGATCTGTCTCTCTAGTTGCCGTGATGAAGATCAACGACGATCATTGCTCACACCAACTGTTTTGAGGCATCCCGGTACTCGCACCGGATACGAGCTAAACACTTTAAGGACTTCACTCATGGCCGAACAGCATCAGCCGGGCGCAGAGGGCGCCCCGGTTCACGCCGACCGCGACGGTGGCGGACCACCAAAATGGAAGATTATTGGCCCGGGCCTGGTTGTTGCGGCAACTGGTGTGGGCGCGGCCGACATGGTCGCCACATTGGTAGCCGGTAGCCAGTACGGCTACGCCCTGTTGTGGGCGGTTATTTTGGGTGTCATCCTGAAGATCGTTTTGGTTGAAGGCGCTGGGCGCTACACGCTGGCCACCGGAAAGACCATCTTCGAGGGCTGGAAGTCCTTGGGCAAGTGGACCACCTGGTACTTCGGCCCGTACATCATCATCTGGGGCTTCGTATATGGCGCCACGGCAATGAGCTCGGCGGCGATGCCGCTGGCGGCTCTCTTCCCCGCGGTGGACCTGAAAATTTGGGCTGTGCTGATGGGCTTGGCCGGTTTCGCCATGGTTTGGTTCGGCCGCTACTCCTTCTTCGAGAAGGTCACCGCCGTACTCGTGGGCATCATGTTCGTCACCGTGGTCGGTCTGGCGGTCATTGCCGTACCGAACGTTCCGGAAATGCTCAAGGGTCTCGTACCTATGATTCCGTCCGGCGGCGTGGTCTACACCCTGGCTCTGGCCGGTGGCGTTGGCGGCACCATCACTCTGGCGGCCTACGGTTACTGGCTGCGCGAAAAGGGTTGGATCACCCCTAAGTGGATGCGCGTAATGCGCATTGACAACTCGATGGCCTACGTCATGACCGGTATCTTCGTGATCGCCATGCTGATCGTCGGCGCTGAAGTAGTTCGCGCCGCAGGTGTCTCGATCTCCGCAGGTGACCGCGGCCTGCTGGATCTGGGCGAAGTGCTCAACGAGCGCTACGGCACTTTTGTCGGCACCGGATTCCTCGTGGGCTTCTGGGCCGCTTCATTCTCATCGATCATCGGCGTATGGAACGGCGTGTCATTGATGTTCGCCGACTTCTGGGGCCACATGCGCAAGAAGCCTGCTGGACACAAGGACACCCTGACCGGCGGCAAGTACTTCAAGTTCTACGTCCTGTGGCTGACTTTCCCGCCGATGGTGCTGTTCCTACTGGACCAGCCAATCGCCCTGATTCTCGCCTATGGCGTGCTCGGCTCGCTGTTCATGCCATTCTTGGCGATCACCCTGCTGGGCCTGCTCAACGGCAAGCGCATCCCTAAGGGCTGGGCGAACCGCTGGCACACCAACACGGCGCTGGGCATTACCGCGCTACTGTTCATCTCCCTGGGCATCCAGCAGCTCTGGAAGAACATCGCTCCGCTCTTTGGCGGCTAGCCAAACTCCATCTAGGCCACCGGCCCGAGTTCCACACTCGGGCCGGTGGCCTTTTTCATGCGCCAACCCGGCAACTGCGGCTAGGCTTCAAGTACGAACGTAGGAGGATCCACATGGGCCAGAGCCCCCACCCGTCGGCGGCACGAATTGAACGCATTGGCATCCTGGGTGCAGGCCGTGCAGGCACCGCTTTGGCTCGTGCGGCCGCGACTGCCGGCATAGCGGTCAACATCGCTTCCTCAAGGCCCGTGAGCCAGATGAAATACCATCTGGCTCAATACGCTCCGCAGGCACAGGCGGTGCCGGCCCAAGACATCGGTGCGGGCGTCGACTTCGTCGTGCTTATGGTCCCTCAGGAGGACCTGGACGACGTGGCGCAGGCCAGCCTGGCGGGTCTGGTGTTGTTGGATGCGACAAACCGGTGGCAGGACGAACCCTTGCCGGACTGGCTGGAAATCAGCCTGCGTGCTGGGCTGTCCAGCTCCGAGGCCATTGCCGCGCATTTTCCGGAGTCGCGGGTCGTGAAGGCGCTGAACCACATCAGCCATTGGGATCTGGATTCCGACGGATCGGTGAAGGCTGGGCACCGTCGGGCACTGGGGATCGCCACCGATTACCCAGAAGGCGCCGCCCTCGCAGAGACTTTGATTAGCGCGCTGGGCTACGAACCGGTTCGCTTGGCCAATCTTGCCGCAGGCCACTGGCTGGAACCGGATGGCGAAATCTTCAATCAGGTACTCGGCGCCGAACAGCTACGGTCGATCGTGCGGGCCTAAGCTGCATCCGGCAGAACAAACTGCAGCTTGGCGAAGGGGTGGCGCAAAACCTTCGTCAGATCCCAGTAAACGAGCGAATTGCTGTGACGCTCAACACTGATTCATCGAAATTTTATGTTAAACCACTAATCAAGCCGGAGTTTCCCGCATGATTCCGCGGATTTTGGAGCCTTGATGGCCAATCCTGCCCGATTGGTAAACGTCGCCGGACGGTGGTAAAGTTTTACTTCGTTGCCAGCGATAACAACGCAGACAACGCATAACCTGCGCGGGTGGCGGAATAGGTAGACGCGCTAGCTTGAGGTGCTAGTCCTCGCAAGGGGGTAGGGGTTCAAGTCCCCTTTCGCGCACAGGTGAAATCCCCGGTTGACTTCGGTCAACCGGGGATTTTTTATATACCAGTACTGACAGCAAACAGGGGCTAAATCCCTAAGTCCCAACCAGGCGATCGCCGAGGACGCATCTCAGTCCCAGCCTCCATGCCTTAGCTCCGACTCAGTTACTCAGGAGATAACCCACTCGTCTTAGTTGGAATAGGATCCCGGCGCCGGTAGAATAGTAGAACCAACACTTGCGGGAGCGCACATGTCTACACTTAAAATGCGAACTGCTTGGGTGGATGAAGCCACTCACAGCGTATACCTTGAAGGTTTGACCGTCAGCTCGGAATATGCTGAAGAATCAAAAAATTACGTTGCGGGTGATATCACGGCAGATGAGCTAGTGAGGATTACTCGAGAACGATATGGCCTCAAATAATAGTATCGAGGATCCGTATTTGATCAGCCCCGATGGAGTTCTGCGGAACTTAGTCGGGGCCGACTCGTCTCAAGCGCTCGCGAAGGCCGAAGCCGACCTATTTCACGCACGTGTCGTTCAACTTCGCGATCATGAACTAGTGGAACCAACTCGTGATGCCTCGGAAATAAAAGGCCTCCACAGGCATCTATTTCAGGATGTTTACGATTGGGCCGGCGAATACCGGACCATTAATATGCGGCGGGGATCAGGACAATTTTTTGCACCCAGCTCTCACATTCCCTTTCTTATCGACAATGTCATGTCCGAGCTGGCGAATCGCAACCATCTCAAAGACCTGGATAAAGAAGGCTTCATTGATTCACTAGCGAAATTTTACGACGAGCTCAACCACATTCACCCGTTCCGTGAGGGAAATGGTCGGATGCAACGAACCTACTGGTCGAGACTAGCGTTTTCCGCCGGTTGGTACTTGGTTTGGCAATCTATACAAGGTAACGAATTGAACGAGACAAGCAGAATCGCAAGGGAGGATCTGAACCTAGAGCCTTTGCGTCGGGCTTTGGATAGGTGTGTCTCGGCCGTACCACCAGTTTAAGCTCCTGATTTGTCCCATGTTTCGTTGCACGGTGATTCATGAACCGCATCAACTACTTTCAATGGCCATGATCTCCGCCCCTCGGTTAGCCCGTCGATGCGTGGGTTAAGGTGAGCTAGCAGTAGGTGCAGAATCGATTTGCCCGGGCGATCGCAGGACGACCGCATCGCTCGCTACCGGAATCTGCCCGGGATGCATCCACCTCGCGACGCCGCGTCGCCTAAGCAATCTTGTGGTGGCAGGTGGCGATGAGTACTCCGCCAATTTATCGGTTGCACGATATCGAGCTTGCTCTTAAGCAACCCACCGTTGCCAGAATTCAAGTAACTCGACTTAGCCTCCGGCGCATAACGCGGTGATCTGACATTTGGTCCGCCATTTACCTTGCACCATATTTTAGTCCATCGAAGGACCAGCCACACTTCGAACATTGCTGGACAGGGTCTACCCCGAAACACCTTATTGCGGTAATTGGTAATATCAACACGACCCTCATTTGTCCTACGGTCTTATTCTCGATCCGGCTGGAGCCTCTCTACATGCGCATCGCCATGCTCTCCCTGCACACCTCCCCCATGCAACAGCCAGGGTCCGGAGATGCAGGTGGCATGAACGTCTACATCCAGAATCTCTCGTTCGCCCTTGGCGCGCTCGGGCACGAGGTTCACATGCTCACCCGTACCGCCGAGCCGAGCAGCAGCGTGGAGGTAAATCCGGGCGTGTGGATGCATCAGGTGCAGGTCGCCGCCGGCCAGGTGCTAAGCAAAGACGAACTGCCTGCCATTATCGATCCGGCCGCCGAGCAGATCGCCGCGCACCTGAGCGGGCTTAAGATCGACATCGTGCACGCGCACTATTGGCTCTCGGGCATCGTCGGGCAGAAACTTGCCGCAGCGTGGCAGGTGCCGCTGGTGCTCACCATGCATACCTCGGCGGCGGCCAAGGAATTCGAATCCGGTCTCACCGAACCCGAGCTGCGCAAAGAGTCCGAAAGGGCCTTGCTGGCGCAAGCCGACCGGGTGATCGCCAATACTCCCGTCGAGGCCGCTCAGCTCGAGCGCTTCTACCAGCTCGAACGCGAGCGGCTCGATGTTGTGCTCCCGGGGGTGGACCACCGCATTTTCCACCCGGAGCAGGACAAGCTTGCCCGCCCCTTGGGCGAAGATGACCTGCATCTGGTCTATGCCGGGCGCATGCAGCGGTTGAAAGGCGCGCATCTACTCATCGAGGCGTTGGGCATTGCCCAGCGCAGCGCTCCCGATCTGCGCATTACCGCCTCGCTCTTCGGTGCGCTGTCCGGCGGCGGGGAATACGACCTGCCGGCTCTGGGACGCCGCGAAGGGGTAGCCGAGCATTTGAGCTTCTTCGGCCCCTTGCAGCCATCGGAACTGGCAACGGTTTTCGCCAACGCCGATGTGGTGGCCGTGCCATCGCTGTCCGAGACCTTCGGACTGGTCGCCGCCGAGGCACAGGCCTGCGGCACTCCGGTGCTGGCCAACCGGGTCGGCGGATTGGGCTACGCGGTGGACGACGGAGTTTCGGGCTGGCTGATCCCCGAGCCCTCCGCACAATTGTGGGCCCAGCAGCTGATCGAACTGGCCCGCAATCCGGCGCGCGTGACCCGGGCCGGGCACGCGGCGCTGGAGAATTCGGGCGAATTCACCTGGGAGCGGGCCGCGGTTGCCACCCTGGCCAGCTACCGCATGTCCTGCCAATGCCGTTCCTAGGCGGCTCAGCGCCGAGGCTCGCCCGTGGACGCGGTGATCACCATGTCCTCGAGCTTGGGCAACGCCGCGGCTAAACGCTGCTCGGCCTCGGCGATGATCCCTTCGATCTGCGAGAGTGCCGCGTCGGCGACGACGATGGTTGAGCTGCCCTGCAGCCGGTGCCCCACCCAACGCAATTGCAGCCGCGAGACTTCCAGCACCCCGGGTGCCCCTTCCAGCGCGGTCCGGGCGCGGGAAACCAGCTCGGGCTCGATGCCATCCATCAGCCGCCGGCCAATGCTTTTGACCGTCCCGGCAAGCAGCACGATGATCGCCGCTGAAATCAGCAGGCCGATGACCGGATCGGCCAGCGGGAAGCCGAGCATCACGCCCACCGCGCCAAAGACCACCGCCAGGGAGGTGAAGCCGTCGGTCCGCGCATGCACCCCGTCGGCCACCAGCGCGGCCGAACCGATCTTCTGCCCGACCCGGATCCGGTAGACCGCCACCAGCTCGTTGCCGGCGAAGCCGATCAGCCCGGCGGCGAGCACCCACCACAGGTTCTGCAGCGGCTGCGGGTTGACCAGCCGCTCGATCGAATGCCAGGCGGCGAGCACCGCGGACAGCGCGATGACCAGCACGATGAACAACCCGGCCAGGTCCTCGGCCCGCCCGTAGCCGTAGGTATAGCGTTTGCTCGCCACCTTGCGGCCCAGGATGAACGCGATCCACAGCGGCACGGCGGTCAGCGCATCGGAGAAGTTGTGGATGGTGTCGGCCAGCAACGCCACGGACCCGCTGATGACCACCACGATCACCTGCAACAGCGTGGTGGCCAGCAGGATCACCATGCTGATCTTCAGCGCGCGGATGCCCTCCCGGTTGGCTTCCATGGCGTCGTCGATGGAATCGGCGGCATCATGGGTATGCGGCATGAACAGCTCGATCAGCCACCCCTTGAACCCCGTGCGATGGACGTGCCCGTCGTGGTCTTCGTGCGAGTGGTGGCCTAATTCATCGGTGGTGTTCACGGTGTGCCTCGCTCGCCGCGGTGGTGCGCGGGCACGCCGCCCAGGGCATGTTCGGCTTGGTAGATCGCGTCGGCCACCAGTTTCCTGGCATGTTCGTTTTCCAGCCGGTACATGACCTTAGTGCCGTCCTGGCGGGTGGAAACCATCCGCGCCAGACGCATCTTTGCCAGATGCTGGGAGACCGCCGCCGGGGATTTGCCCACGATGCCGGCCAACGTGCCCACCGCCATTTCACCTTCGCGCAGGGCCAAGATGATCCGCACCCGGGTGGCGTCGGCGAGCATGGAGAAGACCTCCACCGCGAGTTCCACATACTGGCTGTCGACCTGCAGCGAACAAACTCTCTTATCTGCATTCATACGCACATTATGGCATTACAGACCTTCCCCGGCTAGGGCGCAGCACGCTTTATTCCTCGCGGGTCAGCCGCAGGGAGAAGTGCGGTTTGCCTTTCCGTGAATTCCAGCCTTGCACCGCGAATCCCGAAGCGCTCGGCGCAAACGACAGATCCACGGCACTCGGCAGCACCACCGGTGTCTGGAATTCGATCTCCCACTCGTAGTTCCCGTTGGCTGGTTCAATAGCGGCCAGCGCGCGGGCGGCCAGGTAGATGCCGTGCGCGATCGCCCCGGGCATGCCCAAGACCTTGGCGCTGAGCGAGCTGAGGTGGATCGGGTTGTAGTCCCCGGCCACCGCGGCCCAGCGCCGTCCCGTGCCGCCATCGAGTTTCCACGCAGCGGTGCGGCGCGGCGGCACAAAACGCTCGTGGGTCTTGGCCTCCGGCGCCATCCCGGAAAGTCTGACCCCCTTGGCCAGAAATGTGCTGCGCAGCGTGAGCCGGGTTTCCCCGGCGACCACGATCTTCACCACCAGATCACAGCAGGCGCCTTTGGCATGCGGCACCAGGTTTTCGGCATTCACTTCGACGTCGAAGACCTCGTCCTGGGCCAGCGGCTGTGCGACGCTCACCTCATTGCGCAGGTGGATCATGCCCAGCAGCGGTAGCGGGAAGTCATCGCGCAGCATCAGCGACATCGCCAGCGGGAAGGCCAGCGAGTGCACGTACAGGCTCGGAAGCTTCCCATTGGCCGGCGCGCTGACTGCCTGGCGGAAGGCAGTCAGTTTTTCCTGATCCGCGCGCGCCCCGTGGAAGATCAGCGTCACCTCGGGCAGCACCGGATTTTTCGGTTTGCGCGTGAGGGTTTTCACCGCCCGGGCATACACCGCTGCCATGCTCGGAATTTCGGTGACTAGTTCGGCATCCACTTAGGCACCCACCAGCGATTGGCCGCAGACGCGCAAGGTCGCCCCGTTCAGCCCGGCCGCCGCGTCGGAGCCTAGGAAAGCGATCGCCTCGGCCACGTCCACCGGCAGTCCGCCCTGCATCAGCGAGGGCAGCACCAAACGCGCCACCGTCCGGGTGCCCAACGGGATCTTCGCGGTCATCTCGGTTTCGATGAACCCGGGGGCCACCGCGGTGATCGAGCCGCCCTTCTCGGCGAATAGCGCCGCGCTGGAGCGCACCATGCCGATTACACCGGCCTTGCTCGCCGCATAGTTCGTCTGCCCGCGGTTCCCGGCGATCCCGGAGGTCGAGGCCAGCGAGACCACCCGCAAGCCCGGCAGCTTGGCCGCGAGGAAAACCTCGTTCATGCGCAGCTGCGCGGAAATATTCACCGCGATCACCGAGTCCCAGCGTCCGGCGTCCATATTCGCCAGCAGCTTGTCCCGGGTGATGCCGGCGTTGTGCACCACCAGATCCAGCCCGCCGTGCCGAGTCAGGGCGTGATCCAGGATCCGCGTCCCGGCGTCCTTGGCAGTGACATCCAGCTGCAAGGTGGTGCCGCCGACCTCATTGGCCACCTTGGCCAGCGCATCCCCGGCCGCCGGCATATCCACCAGCACCACCTTCGCCCCATCGCGGGCCAGGGTCCGGGCGATTTCAGCGCCGATGCCGCGGGCAGCTCCGGTGACCACCGCGACCTTTCCCGCCAGCGGAGCACGGAAATCTGCCGGGAGCTCGCCTTGCTCGGTCCGCACGCTCAGGAATTGGCCGTCGACGTAGGCGCTGCGCCCGGAGAGGAAGAACCGCAAGGCGCCCAGCGCGCTGGGGCTGTCCGCCTGGGTCGCATTTTCCAGCACAATGCCATTGGCCGTGGCTCCGGCGCGCATTTCGCGCCCGAGCGAACGGATGATCCCATCGATGCCCTGGCGCACCGCGGCCACCGCAGGGGCATCCTCGGCCAAGGCGGGACGGGAGAAGGAGACAACACGCGCTCCGGGGACCAGCTGGCGCAGCGCGGCGCCGGTGCTGAGCATCAATTCGGAGAGCTGTTCGGGGTGGGTGAGCTCATCGAGCAGCAGTACGATCCCGCCGAGCTTGCTCTGCCCGGCGTCGTGGCGGCGTACGTCCAGCCCCCAGGAAACCAGCGTGTCGCACAGCGCCGCGGCATGCGCGGATCGCCCGAGCACGAGCACCGGACCGGGCAGCAGCGCGGTGTCCGGGGTGTAGCGGCGCAGCCGCGGCGGACGCGGCAGTCCGAGCAGCTTGGCCAGCTTCTTGGTCATGCCGGTATTAACTAGTTCCAGGTACTTATCTGCCATTTAGCTTCGTGCCTCCAAGATTGCGACAACGCCCTGTCCCCCGGCTGCGCACACGGAAATCAGCGCGCGGCCAGAACCTTTTTCATGCAGCATCTTCGCGGTGCTGGCGATCAACCGTCCGCCGGTGGCGGCGAAGGGGTGCCCGGCGGCCAGCGAGGAGCCGTTGACGTTCAGCTTAGCCCGGTCGATCGATCCCAGCGGTTCATCCAGTCCGAGCTTTTCGCGGCAGAACTCCTCCGACTCCCAGGCCTTCAGCGTGGCGAGCACGGTGCCGGCGAAGGCCTCGTGGATTTCGTAGAAGTCGAAGTCCGCCAGGGTGAGGTTATTGCGTGCCAGCAGCCGTGCGGTGGCGTAGGCCGGAGCCATCAGCAGCCCCTCGCCGCCGTGCACGAAGTCCACCGCTGCGGCCTCGAAGTCCACGAAGTTCGCCAGCATCGGCAGGTCATTATCCTGTGCGAACGCTTCGCTGCCCAGCAGCACTGCGGAGGCGCCGTCGGTCAGCGGGGTGGAATTCGCCGCGGTCATCGTCGCCGCGTCGCCCAGCGTCTTGCCGAAGGCCGGCTTGAGCTTTGAGAGCTTTTCGAGGCTCGAGTCGGCGCGCAGGTTGTTGTCCTTGGCCAGGCCGTTGAAGGCGGTGAGCAGATCGTCGAAGAAGCCGCGCTCGTAGGCGGCGGCCAGATTCTGGTGGCTGGCCAGCGCCAGCTCGTCCTGCTCCTCGCGGGTGATGCCCCAGGCGTGGGTGGTGATCGCCTGGTGCTCGCCCATGGACAATCCGGTACGCGGTTCGCCGGTGCCCGGAGCCGAAGGGGCCAGATGCGCCGGGCGCAATTTGGACAGGGCGGTCAGCTTGGCCTTGGTGCTGCGCGCACGGGAAAGTTCCAGCAGCACCGCGCGCAGTCCCTCGGAAACCACGATCGGCGCGTCACTGGTGGTGTCCACCCCGCCGCCGATGGCCGAATCGAGCTGGCCGAGCTTGATCTTATTGGCCAGCGAGCCAATGGCCTCCATGCCGGTGGCGCAGGCCATCTGCACGTCGTAGGCCGGGGTGGCCGCGTCCAGCGAGCTGCCGAGCACCGACTCGCGTATCAGGTTGAAGTCCTTGGAGTGCTTGAGCACCGCGCCGCCTGCAACGGCGCCCAGGCGCGCACCTTGCAAACCGAAGCGTGCCACCAGTCCTTCCAGCGCCGCGGTGAACATGTCCTGGTTCGAGACGTTGACGTAGGCGGTGTTCGAACGGGCGAAGGGAATGCGATTGCCACCGATGATGACTGCATTGCGCACTGGCTGATCGGCCATGGAGGAACTCCTAGGGTTGTGAGAAGTATTACTGTAACCAAGAGTACATGATACTGTGGGTTACGTGAACAAGATCACCCCCGATAACGACTCGGCAACCGACGGCCGCTCGGCCCGCTGGCAGGCGCACCGCAGCCAACGCCACCAGGAACTGCTCAAGCTTGCCCGCAAGGCGGTGCACAAGCTCGGCCCGCAGGTCTCCATGGAGGAGATCGCGGCCCACGCCAACACCTCCAAACCGGTGTACTACCGCTACTTCGGCGACAAGGAAGGGTTGCGCCAGGCGCTGGGTGCCGTGGTCATCTCCGACTTCCGCGACTCCATCATCGCCGCCGGGCTCGCCGAGGGGGACGAGGCCGGGGCGCTGCGCGCGATGGTCACCGCCTATTTGGAACTGGCCAAAGGCAGCCCGAACCTCTACTTCTTCGTCACCGCGCAGACCCCGGATGTGCTCATCATGCCCGATCGCGCGGCCACCGGCTCCACCGGGGCGCTGAATGCCTTCTTCGACGAGGTCACCTCGCTGATGAACGAACGGCTCAGCGCGCACTTCGCCTCGCACACATTAACCCCCTCCAAGGCCACCGCACTCTGGCCGCGCGCGGCGCTGGGCATGATCCGCTCGGCCGGGGAGCTCTGGCTGCGCCAGCCCGACGCCCCGGACAAGCCCAGCCTGAACGAACTTGCCCAGGCCCTGGGCGCCTGGCTCACCCACGGCATCTCCCCCAACTCCCGCTCCTAGCATTCGAAAGGCTCCACCATGACCAGCATCAACGTCAACGCCCTCGCCGAACAGCTGCTCGGCCCCTACGCCGAAATCCGCAAGGACTCCCGGGCCCGCGCCGCGGACCCGAAGCTGCAGCGCGACCCCTCGTGGTCCATGGATGAGCACCGCGAGCAGGTGCTCGGCCAGCTGAAGATCCTCGTCGAGCAGCAGGCCGTGCAGCGCGCCTTCCCGAAGGAATTCGGCGGGCAGGATGACCACGGCGGATCCATCGCCGCCTTCGAGGAACTCGTCGCCGCGGACCCCTCGCTGCAGATCAAGGCCGGGGTGCAGTGGGGCCTGTTCGCCGGCGCCATCATGCATCTGGGCACCGCCGAGCACCACGCCAAATGGCTGCCCGGCGCGATGAATCTCCAGGTCCCTGGCGCCTTCGCGATGACCGAGATCGGCCACGGTTCGGACGTCGCCGCGGTGGCCACCACCGCCACCTACGATCCGGACAGCGAAGAATTCATCATCCACACCCCCTTCGCCGCGGCCTGGAAGGAATATCTGGGCAACGCCGCGCTGCACGGCATCGCCGCCACCGTCTTCGCCCAGCTGATCACCAATGGCGTCAACCACGGGGTGCACTGCTTCTACGTGCCAATCCGCGACGCCAACGGCGAGTTCCTGGCCGGCATCGGCGGCGAAGACGACGGGCTCAAGGGCGGGCTGAACGGCATCGACAACGGCCGGCTGCACTTCACCCAGGTGCGCATCCCGCGCACCAACCTGCTCAACCGCTACGGAGACGTGGCTCCCGACGGCAGCTACAGCTCCCCGATCTCCTCACCGGGCCGCCGCTTCTTCACGATGCTCGGCACCCTGGTCCAGGGCCGCGTCTCGCTGGACGGCGCGGCGACCGGCGCTTCCAAGATGGCCCTGCAGATCGCGGTGACCTACGGCAACCAGCGCCGCCAGTTCAACAGCGTCTCGGACACCGAGGAAACCACGCTGCTGGACTACCAGCGCCACCAGCGCCGGCTGCTGCCCCGGTTGGCGCGCACCTACGCGGCCAGCTTCGCCCACGACGAGCTGCTGGACAAGTTCGACGCGGTGTTCTCCGGCCGCGAAGACACCGACGAGGACCGCCAAGACCTGGAAACCCTGGCCGCGGCGCTCAAGTCGCTGAGCACCTGGGACGCCCTGGACACCATCCAGGAAGCGCGCGAGGCCTGCGGCGGAGCCGGCTTCATCGCCAAGAACCGCTTCACCCAGCTGCGCGCGGACCTTGATATCTACGTGACCTTCGAAGGCGATAATAACGTGCTGCTGCAGCTGGTGGGCAAACGCCTGCTCACCGACTACGCCCAGGAGTTCCGCAAGCTCGATACTGGCGCCATGGCCCGCTACGTGGCCAAGCAGGTGGGCACCACCGCGCTGCATCGCTCGGGGTTGCGCAGCGTCGGCCAGGCCTTCGTGGACATCTCCGATGAGCGCAAGAGCGCAAACTTCTTCAAGGATCCGCAAAACCAGCGCGAGCTGCTCGCAGACCGGATCAACGCAAAGATCGCCGAGGTGGCCACCGCGCTGCGCACCGCCGGCAAGGACAAGCTGAAGGCAGCCAACGCCTTCAACGAAAATCAGGACCTGCTCATCGCCGCGGCCCGAGCGCACGGCGAACTGCTGCGCTGGGAGGCCTTCACCGCCGCCCTGGAAAAGATGTCCGACGCGCCCACCTGCGAGGTGCTCACCTGGCTGCGCGACGTCTTCGCGCTGAGCGTGATCGAGGACGATCTGGGCTGGTTCCTGGCCAATGGCCGCCTGTCCATGCAGCGCGCACGCACCCTGCCGGGCTACATCAACCGCCTGCTCGCCCGCCTGCGCCCGCACGCCCAGGAACTGGTCGATGCCTTCGGCTACACCCAGGACCACCTGCGCGCGGAGATCTCCAGCGGCATCGAAGCCGAACGCCAGGACGAGGCTATGGCGTACTTCGCCAAGCTGCGCGCCAGCGACCAGGCACCGATCAGCGAGAAGTCGCTGAAGAACTCCCGGGCCTAAGACCGCGGCACGCCCGCCAGCAAAATGCTCTGCTGGCGGGCGTGCTGCGCAGGTTTTCCATCTCAAGACGGCAATGCTCCGATCGCCACCCAGGTCAGCGCCGGGTCTTCACTACCGCGCTAAATACGTCTCAAACCGCGGTTTCAGCAAGCTGAAGCACTGCCTGTTTGCCTAGTGCAATAGAAATCGAGCGATGCCAAAGCTGCGGCTTTCCGGGTCTCGGTTCGCAGCCGTCCTATGATTGACGCGGTCGACTCGACGGAGGCGAATTCACCTTCCGATAAATTAGCGGCTGTCACCTGTGTTAGCTGCTCCGCACTGATCATCAAGCCATCGTCGCCTTTGAGCTCGAAGGTGTGGCAGGCATCGATCGCCACCTGCGTCTTAAAACCCAAATTTCCGGCCATCCGCGCGGTGGTTTCCACGCACATATTCGTTTGAATTCCGCAAAGAACGATGCGATCCATATTTTGGCCAGTTAACCATCTGGCCAGGTCCGGAGTCCCGTAGAAAGCTGAATTCACGGTCTTAGTGATTTTGATGGTCGGAACGACATCGGCCAAGAAGGGCTTCAGCTTCGACGTTGCGTGTTGTGGATGAAAAGTTGACTCGATGCGATCAGAGGTATGGGTGACCATGACGATAGGCAGTCCCCGCTCCTGCCAGCTTTCGACCAGCCATTGAATATTCTTTTCGGCCTCGGAGTTATTTCGTCTCCCCCAGTACTCGGCGCGATCAAAAGTTTGTTGCACATCGATAATGATCAGCGCTGCTTGTGAAACCAGTTTTTCCCGTGGATGTGATGCGTTCTCGGATGTCTGCACCGATGGCATTTGGGTCGATGTTGCAGTCTGGTCGTCGATTTCATTCATGGTTACAACTTTGCCGCCGGTACGGCGCAAAGCGTGAGAGTCAGTTATGACACTGTTCGATGATTTACCGCCATATAATGGTCAGATGCTCAATGTAGCCCTGCTATTAATGCCAGGATCAAGACTTTTTGACGTCGCCATCGTCGCCGAGACATGGGCTACCGAAAGAATCTCGTCTCCACCCGTGGACATAGAACTTCGTAGGTGTTCGGATGAGTCAGAACTAGTAGAGCTGACGGATGGGGCAGCGTGCGCTGCCGATGGATCCCTTACCTGGGCTACAAATGCGGATGTGCTGCTGATCCCCGGATTAGGTAACCCCGACAGCATTCCAGATTCGATATACCTGCGAACCATCCGTGAAGCGCACCAACGTGGGGCAGTCATTGCCTCGCTGTGCTCGGGCGCATTTGTCTTGGCGGCAACCGGGCTCTTGGATGGGCACAAAGCGACCACGCATTGGGGGCTGACCGATAAATTCGCCGAAAAATTCCCTCAAATCAAAGTCGATCCGTCGGTACTCTTTGTGGGCAACAATCGCGTGTGGACTTCCGCTGGCGTGGCAGCGGGCATAGATTTGAGTATTCACTTGATCCGCCAGTTGTGCGGCGGAATGGTTGCGACAACGGTTTCTCGATCCATGGTGATGGCACCACATCGCGCCGGAGGTCAAGCACAATTTGTACGTAGTCCGGTAGCCCTCAAAGATTCAGATGGACAGGCGCTCCATGCGGTCCGTTCCTTGCTGTTGGAAAATCCGAGCCAAACCCGAACCGTGGCTGAATATGCTAAGTTCGCCTGCATGTCCGAGCGTACGTTCCTTCGACGATTCGCTGCAGAAACAGGAACAACACCCCATCAATGGGTGATGACGTGGCGCGTAGATGAGGCCAGCCAGTTGTTAGAAGAGAGCACCAGCTCGATTGCCGAGATCGCCCGTGCGGTCGGATATGCGACTCCAGTATCCTTCCGCCAAAGATTCCGGGCGATCAAGGGAATGGCGCCGGTGGAATACCGCAAAGCGTTTCAGATGCGAACTTAGGGCGGGACCCGTTTTCTGTATTGAGACAATCCACGCGGATCAAATTGGCCGAGAGCCAAAGCGAGCGCGACAAAGCTGAATTGGAAGCCAGCGTTTTCCATGCACTGGCGTAATTTGACAGCGGTATTCAGTCATTGGTCAGCACAAGGTCGCTGAAGTAGTCAAAGGCCCTTTATTTCCCGGAGAGACCAGATTACCTATTTGATGGCCGCGGATTTCGAGGATTCCACCGCTCGGTATGCGTTGATCAGCGCGGCGGTTTCTACTGCAGTTTCTAGATCAGGCATGGAGATGACCTGTTGCTGGTAGTAGCCCATGTCGATCAACACCGCGGGGCCATCACCGGTGATGAACCCCCGATCCGAAATATTAGATCGGTAACCCCAGCCACCGTAATCCAGCGCTTTCAGGTCCTTAATATGGACCCCTTTGATATCGGCGTAGTCCAGCTTCATTACCTTCCAAAAACCGGAGGCCACGAACCGGGTACCCGCCGCGTCCACCACAAAGGTCCCGGCGAAAAAGATCCAGTAGAAGACTCCCGCGACGGTAGAGGAAAATACCAGATAAAACTGATCCATATACCATCCGACAAGAACCGCCAGTAGCGCTATTGCCACCACCAAATAGCGGAACGGTGTCACCCTCAACGGAATTACGTGCACTACGCGCTGAGCCGCGCGCCCCGCTTCTATTTGCGATGCTGCGGAAGCTGGATCGTTGGCTACGTCATTCGCTCGAAGGGCTTCCACGCTTTGATCGCGCACGATCTCCTCGGGACGGTAGGCCATAACGGTTGCAAATCCAGCCAGGGCGGATACAACGATTGCTCCGGCAATCACTGGCCCGGACAACTCAGCATGTTCTGCGGTCGCCAAACCGATCTGACCGGCCACGAGCGCGACGAATAGGCCGGTGACTATGGAACTCAAAGCTACGCCGAATCCCAATCCGATTCGAGCAAGCATGAGCGAATGCCCACGCATCATAATCGCCGACAAGCATATGGCAACACCAATAAAAACCGTCAGCAGCACGGTCGTCAAGGCCACATTGGCAAGGGTCGCAAACTCGTCAACCTCACCGCTTCCATTCCAATGAACTGCAAGCACTGCGGGTAACCGGCTCTGCACGCTATACATCCACGCAGAAGCAGCCAACGCTAGGACCAGTAGCCCACCGAGGCATCCGAGAGCCCAGTTTCTGTTGTACATCTTCTTCTGTTCCGCCACGATGCCTCTTCTCCTGCAAGCCCCTAAAGCCCATTCATTAGAATGAACCTTACCAAGTGAATAGCCAGTTACCCAATAATCCGCATATCACTTGTTGATCAGCGCGAGGACTTCAACGCGATGGCAGAAACGATCGTGGCAATGGAGCCGTTCTTACCCTCAAAGCTACGGCGCTCGCTCCAGGATGATTTGAACCCGGCGTTCGCAACCTTGTCGGCAACTCGTTCTAACCTGACAATTCTTTCGACAGCAAAATCAGGATGCTCTTTTTCGCTTGGGGGAAACCCCGCTCGCTCACAACACGGACCACTGCTGCAACTGTGTTGCCTCAAATGCTCGGAACCAGCGACTTCCCCCGACTCGCAGAGCGGATGATTTCGGAACTTCAACTAGCCCTAATGCCTCAGCATGAAAATTGCGGACTCTTTCCTCCCGGCCCGCCAGCATGGACACCTGAACATGGTGCAAAACATCGGACTTCGAAAATTATCAGCGGCGAGTACCCAGGTTGCAGCACATAAACGAGCGTCAGTTACTGACCCGTGAAGTATTCGTTTTCACGCTAATCCACAGTTGGTAAACACCACCCCAAACCGTCCCAACCACCCCGTACAGTGGAAACATGTTCGAAGAACAGAACGAAGCCAAAAAAGACTTCGAAACCCAGCCCCCAACCAGGCCACCCACCCCAGGCGTCCTGGACACCCCCATGCCCTTCATCGAAGACCTCAACACCCGCCTCGCCACCACCTTGCAGCACCGCAACAGAGCCACCCTCACCCAGAGCATCGACGACCTGGAACGCCTCAAAGCCAGCTGCAGCGCAGCCCAAGCCAAACTCGCCTACCACTACGAAAAAGAAGTCGTCCGCGACCACGAAGACCGCGGCATCCACATCGACCGCAGCGAACGCGGAGCCGCCGCAGCCATCGCCATCAACCGCCGCCAATCCACCCACGGCGCCTGCAGCTACCTCACCTCCTGCCGCATCCTCAACGAAGACACCCCACACCTGGCCCACGCCTTCGAACAAGGGGACCTCACCGAGCGACAAATACTCGCCATCACCGCGCCACTCCAAGAAATCGACACCAACCCCCGCCGCGAATTCGACGCCCTCTTCGCCACCCACCCGGACATGTTCACCCACCTCGGCCTCAACGCCATCACCGACACCGTCCGCAAATTCACCGAACGCTTCCAAAGCAGCGAAAAAGCCATCCAAGCCGAAGACGAAGCCGCCAATCGCCACGTCCACTTCCGCAAAGGCAAAAATTGCGTCCTGCTCAGCGCGAAACTCCCCCTCATCGAGGGCACCGCACTAGCCAAATCCATTAAAGACCGCGCCAAAGCAATCCACCGCACCGGCCAAGACCCCCGCACCAAAAAACAACTCCAAGCAGACATGCTCATCTGCAGCCAACTCGACGGATTCCCACCCAAAATCCCGCTGTTCCTGGACGTCAAGCTCATCATGACCGACAAAGCACTATTCCTCGGCGACCGGGAACCAGCAAACCTGCCAGGCTACGGAATGCTCCCCGCGCAATACGCCCGCGAACTAGTCGCCGGAGCCCGAGTAGACCTCAAAGACCCCTTCCACCTCACCGTCCACGATGACGAACTCAACCGACGGATCTACACCTTCCCCGAAATCCAACGAATCTACACCGCCCCAGGGAATCAAGACCTCATCGCCATGGACTCCAAAGCCCGCGAATTCCCCGAAGGACTCAAAGAATTCATCCGAATCCGCGACGTGCACTGCCAAACCCCCTACTGCAACGGAGTCCCGGAAGAAATCGACCACGTGGTCCAACGACACCTCAATGGGCCGACCACGGTCCACAATTCTTCGCTCCGCTGCTCCTTCTGCAATAAAGCGAAGGAACTGCCGGGCTGGTATGAAAAAGTAGATCCGTATCTGCCCCATTCCATCGTGATCGACACCGGAGACGGACGGACCTACCGCTCCTTGGCGCCACCAGCGACGGGAGTGGTCCGGGACTATGAGCCCCCGGTCATTCACCTACCGCAGCATCAGCAAGAGTAAACAACCCAGCTGGCGTTGGCCTGCCTGAAGCACAATCCTCTAGCCGGTGCACACCGAGGTATTCACGAAGGTGTACGAGACTTGTTGTGAATTATGCGGCATCCAGCTCTTCAAAGCGCCCCTTGGGCAGCGCCAAAACATAAACGATGGCCGAGACGATAAAAACGAGCAAGAACGACAATAGTCCAATACCCACACTCTGACTGGTGGAGCCATTGGGTTCTTGCCCGAAGGTGCTCATGACGGCACCAAGTGCAACACCAAGCACCGCATAGGCGAACGATTCCGTGCTCACGACGATCGATTTTTCAATCTGATACCAGTGTCCCGACACAAAGAATCCCCTTGCGGTGAACCCGCCGACGATAAACGCCACCGTTGCGATAATGCAACAGGTTACGAGCATGCGCAATGCTGATCCGTAGCCAACTCCGTCGGGCCCAACATGAATTGCAACATGCTCCGGTATCCAAGGGCTGGCCAGCCAATAGGCCAGCAGTGTCAGTGCAATCGACAAGCCGGGCGCGAAAATGAATAGAACTCGTGTTCCGGCAGGGCATGCATCATGAGAAATGGGTGTATCCACTAGGCCTTTAGTCATTGTCGCCTCCCACAGGATCCGAGCGATCTTCCTGCTACCATCAGCAGTAATACTCTTTAGCCTACCGGAATGAGAAAGACCATGCTAGCGCCAATGCTTATTTCATTATTTTTGACGCTGGTGTTTAGTGGGACTTATTTCTGGGAACGCCGAGAACGGAAGCGCACGCACTCAAAAGAGGACAGGTTCTTTGGTAACTGGGCCCTCGTCGCATTTTGGATGGCTCTGTTCTTCACAGTCGTGTTTACGCTCGAACTCTTCACAATGCCGACTGGGTAACTGCACAATTAGCGTTGAACCATTGGTTCCCTCAGGGGCTGTGCCCGGAGTCAACGAACTAGACCAGCAAAGACTGTGATTTCACATCAAAAATAGGGACGAGCCCACACGAGTAAGCTACGTAGTCATTCGAAATGAACATCGGGTTCTCCTACAGTGCAGGCAGGACACCGGATACTTTGACAACCACTGGTCAAATGCTGCCGCGGGTTATATCGAAGTTGGCGAGTCGGCCGTCCAAGCGGCCGTTCGTGAGGCACGTGAAGAACTCGGGATTGAGCTGAATGCCACGCAGCTAGAGCCGCTCACCACCATGCACCGACCGCAATACAGCAACGGAACTTCGGCAGGACGAGTAGATTTCTTCTTCGAATGCACCATTTGGAATGGCGTGCCTCGAATCATGGAGCCGTAAAGAACGTCTGCACTTACTTGGTTTGACCTTGCCGAACTACCTGAGAAAGTCGTTCCACACGAGCGATGCATCCTTGATCAGCTAGGCGATGATCTGCCGGCAGTAATTGCCAATGTTTCCCGCCTGACCCAGTAATTTACTGAGTGCCGACCCTCGAAAGTTGTCCACTTCCTAAGGAATGGAATCAACATCGTCGAAGTCGCCTCTCGAAGATGTAGATAAATTTGCCGAAAGCAGATCGGACAAGTTCCGAAGGGAAGCTAATAATTTATGGCGGCATGCGAATGGTGGTGAATTCACTCGCGCCGTTCACTTGCCGGGCCACAATCTTTTGAGCCCGAAATTTGTCAAAGCATATTGGCCAGAAGACTGTTTTCTACCGGCGCAGCGCCGCGTCAAACCATCCGGTGATGCTCGCCGGGTGGGTGATCGCGGTACCAACCACAACACTGAACGCGCCGGCTTCCAACGCCGCACGGGCTTGGGCCGGGGTATGGATACGTCCCTCGGCGACCAGCGGACGGTCGAGCCCGGCCGCGGCGATTAACTCCAGCAGCTCCAGATCCGGGCCATCGGTTTTAGCTCGTTCGCCGGTGTATCCGGCCAGGGTGGTGCCGATCAGATCGGCACCGGCCTCGGCGGACGCCAGCGCGTCGTCGAGCGAACCACAGTCAGCCATCACCAGCGCGCCTGTTTGTTCGTGCACCGCGGTGATGGTTTGCCTCAAGCTCTCGCCATCGGGCCGTTCACGGCGGGTGCCGTCCAGCGCCACAATATGCGCACCGGCTTGAGCCACGGCCAAGGCATGATGGATCGTCGGGGTGATGAACACACCCTCGTGGCCGTCCTTGAATAACCCGATCACCGGTACCTCGACCGCCGAACGGGTGAACTGGATATCTGCGATTCCCTGCACGCGAACGGCGGCTGCCCCACCGATCACTGCGGACGCGGCGACTTGCGCCATGGTCTGCGGATTGCGCATGGGTTCGCCTGGGTAGGCCTGTGCCGAGACGATCAAGCGTCCGCGCAGTGCAGCTAGTTCTCTGTCGCTCAGCAACATTGCTTTAGTTCCTTTCGTTGGTCGACCAGAATAAGCTGGCCGCCCCATAAAATGCTGCGTCGTTGCCCAGTTGGGCTGGCACGATCGGGGTGTGCGCCAGCAGGTCGATAATCGAGTCCGCGTAGCCTGCACGCAACGCGTGCCACCAGATATCCCCGGCGCCTGCCATACCGCCGGAGACGATGATCAGGTCCGGATCCAGTACATTCGCCAGTGAGGCCAGTGCCATGCCGGCGGCCCGGGCTCCGGTGCGCAGCGCGGTTCTCGCCAGCTCATCGCCTTGGACTGCCCGAGCCGCCAGCTCGCGGGTATCGGCGACCCTCTGGTCGCCGCCGAGACGAAGATAGTTGCGGTGGATCGCCGGACCTGCGGCGATGGCCTCGACATGCCCGGTGCGGCCGCAGGAACAGGGAAGCCCGGCCGCCAGCGGCGAGTCGACATGCCCCATATGCCCTGCCACATGATGCGCTCCGGAGTGCAGCTGACCGTTGAGCAGATGCGCTCCCCCGATGCCAGTGCCCACCGCGAAGAGCAAGACCTGCTCGGCATCGCGCCCGGCGCCGGCGTGGGCTTCTCCGAGGCCGTGGGCGTGCACATCGTTCACCGCGCGGACCGGCAATCCGGTGCGGTGCATCAGCTCGGTGCGCAAATCCGTTCCGGCCCACCCGGCGATGGTGTCAGTCGCTGAGCTGACCCGCGCGTTCGCCGGGTCGATGACTCCTGCCGCGCCTAAGCCGAGGCCCAGAATTTCTTCAGTCGTTTTCCCGCGCAGCTGCGCGACGAGCCGCGCCATCGCGTCGAGCACTGCCGGCGCTCCAGCGCTCGCGGGGGTGGGCACCTGCCCGGTGGCGATAATCTGCCGGTGGGAATCCAGCACGGCGCCGGCGATTTTGGTGCCGCCCACATCCAGGGCGAGCACCGCGCCGGCGCCGAAATGGTGTTTCTTCATGCTCAGCTGGCCACCGCGGTCAGCAGTCCGGTTTCATCCAGGATGACGCGGATGGCCGCGGCTTCCTGCGCGTTCAGCGCTTCCATGGGCACGCTCATCGTGTTCGACGTGATCACGCCGAGCTCAACCAGTGCGGTCTTGAATGCGCCCAGGCCAGCGGCACCGCCGGAAACTCGGGTGGAATCAGGAGTGTAGACGATGTTGAACAGGGCCGCAAGACGGTCCTGCTCGGCGGCGGCTTCCGCCCAGTTCCCGGCAACCGCCAGGTCGAACAGGCGGCGGTAGCCGGCCGGATCCACGTTGCCCAGGCCCGGCACGACGCCGTGCGCACCGCCGAGCAGCGCACCGTCCACGACGACCTCGTGGCCGGTGAAGACCGAGAAGCCTTCGATGCCGCCGGCGGCTAGCAGCAGCTGGCGGAAGGACACGTCATCTCCCGAGGAATCCTTCACGCCCACGATCACTCCATCGGTGGCCAAGCGGATTGCCACATCCAGCGGCAGCTTGTGGTGGGTGCGCACCGGCACGTCGTAGGCGAAGATGTCCACCTGAAGCGCTGCCTTGATCGCGCGGAAGTGCGCCTCGATTTCACCTGCGTTGCTCAAGGCGTAGAAGGGGGTGGTGACCACCAGCGCGTCGGCGCCGAGAGCCAGCAGCTTCGCCCCTTCCTCGATGGTGCGCACGGTGGTCTGCTCGCTGGCGCCGGCCAGGATCGGCACGCGCCCGGCATTGGCGGACACGATGGTGCGCATCACCTGCTCGCGTTCGGCGTTGGACAGGTAGGGAACTTCGCCTGAGGAGCCGAGCACGAACAGGCCGGAGACTCCCCCGGCGATCAGGTGTTCGACGACGCGTTGAAGGGATGGGATGTCGATCTGCCCGGCGGCCGAGCGTGGGGTGACTACCGGTGGGATGACGCCGGTGTACTTGGGGTTGTTAACAAATGCCACGGAACTGATCCTTCTACTTGTGGCCCAATGCTTCGGGCCCTGAAATGGTGGGTGCCTACAGCTGGAGCAGCGAGGGTGCTGCGCCCAGCAGGGTGCGGGTGTACTCGTTGGTCGGCGCGTCGAATACCTGCGCGGCGGTGCCTTCTTCGACCAGTACCCCGGAGTTCATCACGCAGATGCGGTCCGAGACGTAGCGCACGGTCTGGATATCGTGGGAGATGAATACCATGCCGAGGTTCAGCTGCGCCTTCAGGTCGGTGAGCAGGTTGAGCACCTGCGCGCGCACCGAGACATCGAGCGCGCTGGTGGGTTCGTCCGCGACGATCACCTCCGGCTCCAGCGCCAGCGCCCGGGCGATGGCCACGCGCTGGCGCTGCCCGCCGGAGACCTGATTGGGCAGGGCGGTGGCGGCCGAGGCCGGCAAGCCGACCACGGAGAGCAGCTCGAGGGCGCGGGCGGTGCGCGAGGCGGTATTGCCGATCCCATGCACACGCAGCGGGTCGGTGAGCGTGTCCATAATGCTCATGCGCGGGTTCAGCGCGGTGGCCGGGTCCTGGAAGACCACCCCGACGGCCCGGCCGAATTCCTTGCGCCCGGCGGCAGAGCGCTTGCCCACCGGCTTGCCGGAGAAGAGCACCTGTCCGCTGGTGGGTTCCTGCAGGCCGACCAGCACCGAGGCGAGGGTTGACTTGCCACAGCCCGATTCGCCCACGATGCCCACGGTTTCGCCCCGGGCCACGGTGAAGTCCACCCCGTTGACCGCCTTGATCAGCCGCGGGGAGAACAGCTTGCCGCCGCGGATCTTGTGGTGCACATGGATGCCGCGCAGCTCGATGACCGGCATGGTGTTGGTGCTCATCGGTTAACTCCTGCGTTCTCGTGGCTGGCCCAGCGGTGTTCGGGATTCTCGGGCACCGGAACGAAGCTGGTGGCTTGGTGCGGGTCCGCGTCGGCACGCTGGCTGCGTTCGGCGAAGCGGTCCCCGGGCACGAAGTCGTACGGGCTGGGCACGGTTCCCGGAATCTGGTGCAGGCGCTCTGCCTGGGATTCGATGGAGAGCACCGCGCCGAGCAGTCCGCGGGTGTATTCATGCTGCGGGTTGGCCAGCACCGAACGGATCGGGCCGGCCTCGATCACCTGCCCGGCGTACATCACGGTGACCCGGTGGGCCAGCGAGGCGACCAGGGCCAGGTCGTGGCTGACGAAGACCATTGCGAAACCGAGTTGCTCGCGCAGCTCGTTGAGCAGGTCCACCACCTGCTTCTGCACGGTGACGTCCAGCGCGGTGGTCGGCTCGTCGCAGACCACCAGTTTCGGGCGCCGCGACAGGGCCATCGCGATCAGCACGCGTTGGCGCTGCCCGCCGGAAAGCTCGTGCGGGTAGGAGCGCATGGTGCGCCGCGGGTCCAGCTTCACCAGCGCCAGCAGCTCTTCGGGGCTCTTGCGTCCGCCGCGGCGGGTGAGCTGGCGCAGCTGTTCGCCGATGAGCATCGAGGGGTTCAGGCTGGAGAGCGCGTCCTGGTAGACCATGGCGATCGACTCGCCGCGCAATCCCTTGTAGACCTTGTCGTCTCCGGCCAGGGTGCCGCCGTCGGCGGTGGCCGGCAGCAGTTCCCTGCCTTCGAAGGTGATCGATCCGGACAGCTTCGCGCCGGGGCCGAGCAGGCCCATGATCGCCAGCGAGGTGATCGACTTGCCGCAGCCGGATTCGCCGACCAGGGCCATGGTTTCGCCCTCGCGCACGGTGAAGGAGACGTCCTGCACGATCTGCGTCGCACCGTAGCGATCCGGGAAGCGGATCGAGAGGTTCTTGACCTCCAGGATGGTGCGCGGATCGGCCGCATCCAAAACGAGCCGGTCGGTGCGCTGGGATTCGGTGCGTGCCAGCAGCTGAAGTTCGCGGCGCAGCCGCTCGTGGGCGTGCTCGTCGGTGGCGGCCTTGGTGACGGAGGCTCGCTCTTCGCTCTTTGCGCGCGGCTTGCCCGCGCCCTTCACGTTGACCAGCGCGTCGGTCATGCCCTCGGCGAGGATGTTCAGCGCCAGCACGGTGAGCAGGATGGTCAAACCGGCGAAGGTGGTGGCCCACCAGGCGCCGTTGAGCACCAGGGTGCGGCCGTAGGAGATCACATTTCCCCAGCTCGGGGCCGGATCCTGGATGCCCGCGCCGAGGAAGGAAAGGGACGCTTCGAGGATGATCGCGTCCGCGACCATCACGGTGGCGAAAACCATTACCGGGGCCGCGCAGTTGCGCAGCACGTGGGTGCCGAGGATGAAGAAGCGTCCGGCGCCGATTACGCGTTCGGCGCGCACATAGTCCTCGCCCCATTGGGCGAGCACGTTGGCGCGCACCACGCGGGCGATCTGCGGGGTGTAGATGATCGCAATCGACAGGATGATCACCGGCAGCGAGTTGCCCAGCGAGGCCAGCAGCGCGGCGGCCAAGGCGATGCCCGGGAAGGCCATCAGCATGTCCATAATGCGCATGATCGTCTCGTTGGCCCATTTGCTGCTGGTGGCGGCAAGGGCGCCGAGCAGCCCGCCGAGCACCAGCGCCAGCGCCACCGAGCAGAGGCCCACCAGCAGCGAGGCCTGCGCGCCGTGCAGCAGCCGGGAGAGGATATCGCGGCCCAGGCGGTCGGTGCCGAATAGATGCTCGGCTCCCGGAGCTTGGGCCGGGATTCCGGTGGCCAGTGGATCGTGCGGGGAGAGCACCGGGGCAAGCAGCGCGAGCAATCCCACGATGACCAGGAAGGCCAAGGAAATTTTGGAGCCTAAGGTCAGCGCGCGGAAGCGGCTGCCGCCTTCGCTGAGGCGTTGCACCAGATTGTTGCGTGGGGCCATGATGGTCATCGCTACACCGTCCTAATACGTGGGTTGATCAGCAGGTACAACAGGTCGACGGCGATGTTCACCAGCACGAAGGTCATCGCGATGGTCAGCACTACGCCCTGGACCAGGTTCGTGTCTTGGTTGGTGATGCCGTTCATGATCAGCTGCCCCATGCCGGGCAGCGAGAAGATCATTTCGATGACCACCGCGCCGCCGAGCAGGTAGCCGATGCGCAAGCCCAGCACCGTCACCGGGGTGACCAGGGCGTTGCGCAGCACATTGCGGCTGACTACCTCGTTGCGCGGCACCCCGTTGCCGATGGCGGTGCGCACGTAGTCGCGATCCAGCTCTTCGACCATGGAGGTACGCACCACGCGGGTCAGCGAGGCGGAAACCGGGATGGCCAGGGCCAGCGCGGGCAGGGCCATATGGCTCAGCCAGGTGCCGAATCCGCTGCCTTCGGGGGCGGCGCCGCCGGAAGGGAAGAGCGGATTCGCGCCGAGGGCGAACCACTGGATGAGCAGGATGCCCAGCCAGAAGGAGGGGGTGGCGATCGCGGCGATGGAGAAGATGCGCACCAGCTGGTCCGGCCACTTGTCGCGGTAGAGCGCTCCGAGCACACCGAAGACCAGCGAGATGAGAACGGCGATGATGACGCCGAGGAAGGTCAGCTGCAAGGTCAGCGGGAAAGCGCCTTGGATCATGGTGCTCACCGACTGGGCAGGTGGCGTGGTGGTTCCGAAGTCCAGCCGGATCAGCCGGGCGAGGAAGGCGAAGTACTGGATGAAGATCGGATCGTTGAGTCCGCGTTCTTCTCGGTAGGCTTCCTTGGCCGACTGCGAGGCACCTTCGCCCAGGGCGCTGGTTGCCTCGTCACCGGGGGCGAGTTTGAGGATGATGAAGACCAGCAGCGAGATGCCCAGAATCATCACGGGCAGTGCCGCGAGGCGGCGTAGCAGCAGGTTGAGGAAATTTCCCACGCAATGACTCCGTTGGGTTGGGAAGTGAATGTGACTCGTTACTGGCCGGGCTGCGCCGTGCGGGCGGAGCCCGGCCAGATGGTGAGGTTATGCCTTAGGCGATACTCCGACGAAGGATACGCCGGTGGTTGGCAGCGGCGCGAAGCCGTCTACCGCATCGGGGTTCCAGGCCGTTGGCAGCTGGCGGTGCAGCACCGGGTAGAGCGGCACCTCGGCGGCGATCAGGTTGATGGCCTTGGCCCAAGCTTCCTTGGCCTTGGTGGCATCTTCGGCCTTGACCGCCTGATCGAGCAGCTTCTGCAGATCCTTGTACTCCTTGGTTCCGCTCCAGCGGAAGCGGGCCTTGGGCCAGACATCTCCGCGGTAGAACCAGGACAGCAGCAGGTCCAGATCGTTGCCGAACACCGATGGGTCACCTGGGGCGGCGACCACGGTGAACTTCCCGGAGTCCACATTATCTGCGTACAAGGCACCGGACTGCAGGTTCTGCATGGTCACCGATACGCCGGGGAGCTTATTCCAGGATTCGAGGATCAGCGGGGCGATGTCCTTCACCCAGGAGGTGTCAGTGGTCTTCAGCTCGAAGCTCAGGTTGCTCACTCCGGCCTCCTTCAACAACGCTTCGGCCTTGGCCGGATCGTAGTTGTAGACGGTGTCCGCTTTGAGGTACTCCGGGTGAGTGTCCTGCATATAGGAGGTCGCGGCCTTGGCGTTGCCCAGCAGCGCGGTCTGGATGATGGATTCGGTGTCCAGCCCGTAGTGCAGCGCCTGGCGGACCTTGGCATCGTCGAAAGGCTTCTCGGCGCAGTTGAACATCAAGAAGAGCAGGCCGAAGGACTGCACCGACTCGACGGTGGCCTTCGCCTTGAGCCGTTCCATGTCCAGGTAGGGAACGTCTTCGATGGCCTGGACGCGGCCCGATTCCATGGCGGTCACGCGAGCGGCCGCATCGGAAAGCAGGAACCAGGTCATCTTTTCCGCCGTGGCGCCCTGGCTGCCGTTGTAGCCCGCGTGCTTGGCGAATTCGATCTTGTCGTCCTTGGTGGCGGAAACGAACTTGTAGGGGCCGGAGCCGATCGGGGAGGCGTCGAAGGCCAGCTGGTCCTTGGCGGCGATCGCCTTCGGGACAACCTTGACCACGGAGATGCGGGTTGGGAAGAGCGGGAATGCATAGTTCAGGGTGAAGGAAACGGTGCTCGCATCCTTGGCCTTGACCGATTTGATGAACGGGATGAACTGCGCGAACAGCGAGGCGTTCTTGGTGTCCAGCACGCGTTCGAAGGAGTAAACCACATCCTCGACGGTGACCGGCTTGTCATCGTGGAAGGTCGCACCCTCGCGCAGGGCCACTTCCCAGGTGGTGTCATCGACCTGAACCGGCTGTGCGGCGGCCAAGGCCAGATACGGTTCGCGAGTGGCCGGGTGCAGATCGACCAGGCCTTCGAAGATGTGCATATTCGCCGCGTAGGGCGTGGCCCCTGAGGAGGTCATCGGGTCAAACCCCGTGGACAGGGCGTAGGAAATACCTGCGGTGAGCACGCCTGCGGCAGCGGTGCCGCCCGCTCCGCCGGATCCTTCGGTACTGCTGCCCGACGAGCAAGCGGCAAGGCTGGCGGAGAATGCCGCGGCCGCTCCGACCATGCCGGTAATCTTCAAAAAGTCTCGACGAGCAAAGGGCTTGTTTGCCACTTCGTTAAGTGCCATCGATGCCACCTCCAAGGAAATAAAGTGAGTTCGTCGGACGTAGGATGTCCGATCTATAGCCTAGACTGTAATGGTAATCACTAGCGGTGGTCAACTAGCTCACAGCCGCGAATTGGAAAATTGGAGAAGTTCATGACAACTAACGGGCCACGCCGCACCGACGCGAAGGCACGCCTGCGGGCGCTGACCTCCGATATCACCGCGTTGATCTTGGATCGGAATCTGCTCCCTGGAGACCCGTTGCCCACCGAGCAGGAACTGATGGCCGAACTCGGCGTAGGGCGCAATTCGCTGCGCGAAGCGGTGAAGGTCCTGCAGGCGCTGGGCATCATCGACACCCGGCACGGATTTGGCATGTTCGTCGCAGAGAATACGCTCAGCGCGCTGCATGATTCACTCTCCTTCCGCGGACAGATGTCGCTGCGCCATCGCGGCCACGAGGCCGGAGAGCTGGTCGATGTGCGCCAGGCCCTGGAGGTCGGACTAATCGGCCAGGCCATCGGCGCGGTGACCGAAGAGCATTTGCTGGCGCTGGAGGCCGCCGTGGTGCGCATGGAGCAATCGGCGGTCGAAGGCGATATGTTCACCGACGCGGACCGGGATTTCCACCGGGTCCTCTTCGAGCCGCTGAACAATACCCTGCTCACCAATCTGCTGGGCGTGTTCTGGGAGGTCTACCATTCGATTCACGACGTGATCGGCCAGGCAGAGCCCGATAAGCCGACGCTGCTGGAGACCGCGGCGGCCCACCGCGTCATTCTCGAAGCGGTGCGCGCCAAGGATATCGATCAGGCACGCGTGCTGCTGGGCGAGCATTTCCAGGGAATTCGCCAACTGCTGGCCCGAATGCACGCCGAGGCGAAATAACTGCCAACCATTCAGGCATTATCAAACATTTATTTCACAGCTAAGCTGTAAGGGTGGACACATTAGAACGCTATGCACCCAATGAGAACCTGCGACGCGATGAGGCAGCCTGGCGGGCCGCCAGCATCAGCTGGCACTTCGCAGAAGTCGAGCTTGATCTGAGCAACGCCACCGCCGAGGAAGAAACTTCCTACGCAGCGGTCACGACGCTGAGCTTCTCGGCGGCCTCCCCCGAAACCTTCATCGACTACATACACGAGTCGATTCAAAGCATTGTGCTCAACGGGTCCGAAATCCCGGTAGCGGATGCGGTGCTCGACGCACGCATCTATCTGAGCGGCTTGCGCACCGACGCACCGAACACCGTGCGGATCACCGGACGCTCGATCTATTCACGCTCCGGCGAAGGCTTGCACCGCTTTGTGGATCCGCAAGATGGACAGACCTATCTCTACACGCAGTTCGAGCCCTCCGAGGCGCGGCGGGTTTTCGCCTGCTTCGAACAGCCCGATCTGAAGACCAGCTACCGCTTCACCCTCACCGGCCCGGAGGCCTGGCATCTGGCCAGCAACCAGCAGATCGTTGACGAGGTCAACAATGGCGACGGCACCAAAACCGTTGCCTGCGCGCCGACCGCTCCGATCTCCAGCTACATCACCGCGGTGCTCGCCGGCCCCTACCACGTGGTGCGCGGAACGCACCTGCAGAAGCTGGCGGACGGCGAAGAGCTGAACATCGAGATGGCGGCCACCTGCCGCGCCTCGCTGGCCGAGCACTTCGATGGCGAAGAGATTCTGAAGCTGACCAGCCAGGGACTGAACTACTTCCACGAACTGTTCGACTTCCCCTACCCATGGGGGAAGTACGATTCGGCCTTCGTACCCGAGTACAACCTCGGTGCCATGGAAAACCCCGGACTGGTGACCTTCACCGAACGCTACGTGTTCACCTCGCACGCCACCGAGGCGCAGCATGAGCAACGCGCCAACACCCTGATGCACGAGATGGCGCATATGTGGTTCGGCGACCTGGTCACCATGAGATGGTGGGACGACCTGTGGCTCAAGGAGTCCTTCGCCGACTACATCGGCACGCTGGCCAATGACGAGGCCACCGACTTCACCACCGCATGGACCACCTTCGCCGCCCGCCGCAAGGCCTGGGCCTATGTGGCAGACCAGATGCCGACCACCCACCCGATCGTGGCCGATATTCCGGATCTGTTGGCCGCGGACCAGAATTTCGACGGCATTACCTACGCCAAGGGCGCCAGCGTGCTCAAGCAGCTGGCCGCCTTCGTGGGCGCAGAGGCATTCCGCGATGCGGCGCGCGCCTACTTCCGGGAGCACGCGTACGGCAATACCTCGCTGGAAGACTTCCTGCAGGCCCTGGAAAAGGCCAGCGGACGCGATATGCGCGGTTGGGCCGACGCCTGGCTGAAGACCAGCGGGGTGCCGAAGCTCGCGGTTGAATACACCGTGGACCAGGCGGGGCTCATCACCTCCGCGGCGCTGGAGCAACGCGGCATCGATCCAATCAGCGGCGAGCAGATCATCCGTCCGCATGTATTGAGTGTCGGCGCCTACACCTTGCGCGCTGGCCGATTGGAACGCACCGAATCCAAGCGTGTGGAACTGCTGGGTGCCAGCGTCAATTTGGAGTTCCTGATCGGACGCAGCGTCCCGGACCTGCTGCTGCCCAACGATGGGGATGAAACCTACGCGTTGATCGAATTTGATGAGCGCTCACTGAAGACCCTGCTGGAGAATTTGGGGGCTTTGCAGGAGTCCTTGCCGCGCGCCACCTGCTGGGCTTCACTCTGGGATGCGGTCCGCCAGGGAAAACTCGATGCGCAAAGCTATGTGGCGGCGATCTTGGAGCACGCCCACACCATCGAGGACTCGGGGGTGTTCTCGATGCTGCTCGATCAGCTGGCCACCTCGATCTCCAAGTATGTCGCCCCCGAACTTCGCGCCGCGTTGCGCGAACGGGCGGCGCAGATGCTCACCGGCTGGCTCGGCGATTTCCAGTCCGGCAGCGATCAGCAAACCACCACCGCACGCACGCTGGCGCGTCTGGCGCGGGCCGGAGTGTCGGCGGAAGTCATCGATTCCTTCCTCGCCGCGGAGCCCAATCCCTATCAAGTCACCGTCGACGAGCAGCTGCGCTGGGCCAGTTATATCGCCCTCGCGGCTTCCGGCCGGATGGACGCCGCCGCCGAGGCCCGAATGCATGAGGCGGCGAAGGCCAACCCGAGCAGCGTCGCACAGAATTCGGTGCGCACCGCGTTGGCCGCCCGACCAGTTGCCGAGGTCAAGGAAGCGGCTTTCGACACGGTGCTGATGGGCCACGACGACAACGGTCCGCTGTCCAATGATGCGCTCTCCGCGATCGCCCAGGGGTTCTCCATGGGATCCGCGAGCCTTCTGGCCGACTGCCAGCAGCGGTACTGGACCGCCATTCTGCCCGTCTTCGAAACAATGAGCATGGAATTCGCCACGCGCGTGATCGAGGGGCTCTACCCGGGCACACAGGATCTGACCGGCGACCCGGCGCAGAACCCGACGCTGCTTGCGGCCAACGCTTGGCTTGAAGCGCATCAGGCGGCGCCGGCCGCCCTGCAACGCATCCTGATCGAGGAACGTGCAGAGCTTCAGCGCAGCTTGCAGGCGCAGTCCTTCAGCCGGATCAGCCGCTAAAAAACGCTGGCTTTATGGTACGCGAGCCGTCCAGGCCTCGGTGTCGAATTTCGATTCGGCCAGGTCCTGGGCGGCTTTTCGCGTCTGCTCGTCGAGCTGCCTGCGGGTAGCGCCGGTGCGCTTGGCGAAGGTGTCCATCATCGTCGAAATAATCTGCATCCGGTCCTGCGCGGTCTGCGTCTTGAGTGGATCCACGCGCTTCACCGCCGAGGTGATTCCCTTGTCGGAGATCTTTTCGCGGCCGATGCGCAGCACCTGGACCATCTTCTGCGCATCGATGTCATAGCTCATGGTCACGTGGTGCAGCAGCGCGCCGTTAGCCAGGCGTTTTTGCGCTGCTCCGCCGATTTTCCCGCTGGCGGTGGCAATATCGTTGAGCGGCTTGTAGTGCGCCTTGATTCCCACCGATTCCAGGGCCTGCATAACCCAGTCGTCGAGGAACGGGTAGGAATCTGCGAAGCTCATTCCATCGACCAGTGAGTCCGGGGCGTACAGCGAATAGGTGATGCAGTTCCCTGCCTCCATGAACATCGCGCCGCCGCCGGAGATGCGGCGAACCACCTTAATGCCGTGGTGCCTGGCCTGTTCCAGGTCCACCTCGTTCTTCAGGGACTGGAAGGAACCGATAACCACCGCGGATTCGTCCCAATCCCAGAAACGGATGGTAGGTTTGCGCTCCCCCTTGGCGATTTGCCGGGTGAGCACCTCATCCAGGGCTACTTGTTCGGCCACTGGGATGATTTGCGGACCGAGGATTTCCCACTGGTGGTCTTCCCATTTGGTCGCGTGGCCTAAGCTGCGGCGTACCGCGCGGGCCACGGCATCGGCGTCGAAGCCGAACATCACCGCGCCTTCGCGCAGGTTCGCTTTGACCGCGTCGCGGATCGTGCCGTGGCTGGCTTCGGTGGGCAGCCCGTCGAGGGCCGCGTTGAGATCTTCCAGGGCTTCGTCCGGTTCCAGGAAGAAGTCGCCGTTTACCGAGGAGTTGGCGATCACCCCGTTAATGCTTTCGAGATCTACGACGACTAATTTGCCGCCGACTACCTTGTATTCGCCATGATGCTTCATATGACGATTCTATCGTCTGAGGTTGGCGGCGGGTTAAAGAGCAAACGGCGCGATTCCAGTCAAACTGGAATCGCGCCGTTCAAAGCTCGCGAGGGGCGAAGAATTACTTCTTGCCGCCGAAGCCCTTGAAGCGGGCGTTGAAGCGCTCGACACGGCCAGCGGTGTCCATGATGCGCTGCTTACCGGTGTAGAACGGGTGCGATGCAGCCGAAATTTCGACGTCGACGATTGGGTAGACGTTGCCATCTGCCCACTCGACGGTCTTGTCCGACGAACGGGTCGAACGGGTCAGGAACTGCTCGCCGGAAGCCAGGTCGTTGAAGACAACTGGACCGTACTGTGGATGAATATCAGCCTTCATAGCTATACACCTTTTGGTTTATGGCCACTGGATTTTGCCAGCAGCTACTTGCTCGGAAAATTAGTCTGCGACCTCGACCAGTAGTCGATACACAGACATTCCATCCTATCTCACAAAGCCAAGTTCTGCGAAACTCAATTGCGTGGTGCGGAGCACAGGTGCCAGAAGGCAATTGCGCTGGCCGCGCCCACGTTCAGCGAGGAGACTTCGCGGTGCATCGGGATCATCACCGCCTGGTCAACCAAGGCCAGGGTCTGCTCCGCTACTCCCCTGCCTTCGTTGCCCAGGACCATCGCGAATTTCTTCGCTTGGGTAATCTCGACTGCGTTGAGCGGCACCGCGTCCTCGGTCAGTTCCATGGCCAGCATCGTGTAGCCATGCTCCTTGAGTATTTGGATATCCTCCGGCCAAGAGTTCAACCGCACCCAGGGCAGATCGAATACGGTGCCCATGGAAACGCGCGCACTGCGCCGATACCAGGGGTCAACGCACTTCGGAGTGATCAGCACCGCGTCGACGCCTAAACCGGATGCAGAACGCATGATCGCACCGAGATTGGTGTGATCGGCGACGTCTTCGAGGATCGCGATCCGCGAGCTGGCGGTGAGCACTTCACTCAGGTCCAGCGGTGCCGGACGGTTCATCGAGGCCATCGCGCCGCGGTGCAGATGGAAGCCCACCAAGTCTTGGAGTTGCTGGTCGTCGCCGATGAAGATCGGCGCTTCGGGAAAGCGTTCGAACTCTTCGGTGAGTTGGCCCAAATGCTTTTCGGCAAGCAGGAAGCTGCGCGGCACGTGGCCGGCATTGATGGCGCGGTTGACCACCGTGGTGCTTTCGGCGATATATAAGCCATTTTCCACATCGGTGCGCATGCGCAGATGGGCTTCGGAGAGCCGCAGGTATTCGTCCAAGCGCGCATCCTCATGAAGATCCTCTACCCGCAAGATGCGCTCGGGGTTCGTGATCTCAGGCACCGGCCACCAACTTGTAGAGCATGTTCGTCAAGGCAACGACGCCCAGGATGACGATGACCAGGCGCAGCCATCCCGGGGAAAGCTTACGGCCCACTTTCGCACCGATCAACCCGCCAATCAGCGAGCCCACGGCGATCAGCAGGACGATCAGCCAATGGATGCGTTCCGGTGCGATCAGCAAATAGATCCCGGCGGCAACCAGGTTCACGATCAGGGAAAGGATCACCTTGATCGCGTTGGATTGCTGCAGCGATGCTTGGAGGAAGACACCGAAAACCGCCATGAGCAATACGCCCTGAGCGGCGGTGAAGTATCCGCCGTAAACGCCGATGACGAAGACCAGCACGTAGAGAATCAGCGGGATCTTGGCCCGGTCTGCGTCATCCGGGTCGCTTCCGCCATGCTCCGCCTGCCGGGTCTTGGCCCAGGCGGCGAGCTTTGGCTGGTAAATCACCAGCACCAAGGCGCATAGCAGCAGCACCGGTGCGACGACACCGAAAACCGATTCGGGCAGGTTCAGCAGCAGGAGAGAACCGATCAGGCCGCCAACCAGGGAGACCGGCACCAGTTTCAGCAAGGTCTTCTTGACGCTTGCGGCTTCCCGGCGGTAGCCCCAGGCTCCGGAGAAACCTCCGGCAACCAGGCCCATCGCGTTGGAAACCACCGCATTCACCGGGGTAATTCCCAGTGCGACCAGGATGGGGAAGGTCACCAGCGTGCCCGAACCCACTACCGTATTGATCGTTCCCGCCCACAGGCCGCCGAGCAGTACTAGCGCTTCACGCCAAAATTCGATCACGGTTCAGCCTTGTCCTTAGTTTTGGCGACGCGCGACAGCGGAGTAGCGGCCGGCTTCTTCGCGCATGCTCAGCTCCATCCCGTAGGTTGCCTTGAGGTTTTCCTCGGTGAGGGTGGAGGCAAGATCGCCCGAAGCAACTACTTCGCCGTCTTTGAGCATCAAGATATGGGTGAACCCTGGCGGGATTTCTTCCAGGTGGTGGGTTACCAGCACCAGGGCCGGGGAGTCCTCGTCGGAGGCAAGCTCGGTGAGCTTGGTGACCAGCTCTTCGCGTCCGGCGAGATCCAAGCCGGCGGCTGGTTCGTCGAGAATCAGCAATTCCGGATCGGTCATCAGCGCACGGGCAATAAGTACGCGTTTGCGCTCACCTTCGGAAAGCTTGCCAAATGGCTGGTTCATGAAGGTGGACATGCCCCACTGGTGGAGCATCGAGAAGGCACGGCGTTCGTCGAGGCGTTCGTACTGCTCACGCCAGCGTCCGGTCATCCCGTATGCGGCAGTGAGGACCACATTCAGCGCGGTCTCGTTGCCCGGAATGGCGTTGGCGACCAATGCCGAGCTCAAGCCGATCAGCGGTCGCAGTTCGAAAACGTCGACCTTGCCCATGGTTTCACCCAGAATACCCGCGGTACCGCGGGAGGGATGCAGACGGGTGGCTGCAATGTTCATCAGGGTCGATTTACCGGCGCCATTAGGACCCAGCACAATCCACCGCTGGCCTTCTTTGACTTCCCAGGACACGTCCTTGAGCAGGTTTTTACCCCCGCGCACCACGCTGACATCGTTGAAAGATAGCACTTCGCTCATGGTTTTTAAGCCTAGACTTTCGTTCTCTGATTCACTAATTGGAAACACCATTGTTGATGTGGAATAAGACTCCACTGCCCGCGGCGGACCGACCGAGACCCGGAGGCCAGCCTAAGCGCGATGTTTTCGAGCCTTGTAGAAGAAGTGGATCACCAAGCACAGGCTGAGCAATATGCACCCGAAGGCGCTCACCGCGAAGGTGAGGTTTACACCTTCACCCGTGGTAGCCCCGCCAGCACTTGCATGCATGGCGATGATCGCCGCGGAAACCGCGGTTCCGAAGGAACTGCCCACGGTGCGCAGCACCTGATTGAAGCTGACCGAACTTCCCAGCTGTTCGGCCGCCACGCTCCGCGCAATCAGCGCCGGCATCGCCGCGTAGCTGGCCCCCATTCCCAAACCGAAAACCAGCATGCCCAGCAGCAGTTCCCACAGCGCAGAATGGGCGAGCCACAGGAAGGTGGCCGCCGCGGCGAAGAGCACCGCGCCGATCGGTAGCAGTGCGGCGTATCCGAGGTGGTGGCCAAAACGGCGCACCAATCGGTTGGCCACGAGGCTTCCCACCGAGAGCGGCATGATGACAAAGCCTGCCCAGAATACCGGCAGGGCCAGTCCGAAGTCGGTGGTGGCTGGCGCTTGGGCAACCAAGCTGGCTACCGACATTCCGATGTATAAGGCCGCGCCCAGCCCGATAGCAGCAAAGTTTGCCAATAGCACCTCGCCCTGACGCAAGGTGTTTAAATTGATCAGCGGGTGCGCCACACGCAGTTCGACCTTCACCCAGATGGTCAGGAGGATCAGCGCTGCCAGCAGCACTGTGGCGGTGGGGATTGAGACCCAGCCCCAGTGCGAGCCTTCACTGATTCCCAGCAGCAACAGCCCGAGACCCGCCGCTAGCAGCAGTGCGCCGAGGAAATCGAAATTTGTTCGGGGTGCATTTTCATCGGGGCCGTTGGGGATAATGCGCAGCACCACGAAGATCACGATGAAGACGAACACGGCAGCGAACCAGAAAGCCCATTTGAAACTCCATAGTCCGGCAACCACACCGGTCAGTGGGTAACCGATGCCGATTCCGGTGGCGACCGTCACCGAGAGAGTCGAGATCGAATGATGCACGGTGGCAGGGTTTGCATATCGTCTGGCAAGGGCAATGGTGACCGGCACTATTCCGTAGGTCAGTCCCTGCATGGAACGCCCGATGAGGAAGGTCGCAAAATTCGGAGCGAGCGCGGCAAGTACCGAACCGAACAGAATAATGATCAGCGAAACCAGTAGCAATGTTTTCTTATGCGGACCGTCGCTGAGCCGGCCCATCACAGGTGTGGCAATGGCACCGGCCAAGAGGTTCACCGTCAGCATCCATTGGGCCGAGCTGACCGAAATTTCGTAGGTTTCCGCAATCGAAGGGACGAGCAGCATGCCCAGCGAACTGACAATCGCGGTGGACAGAGCGGCGAAGATCAGGGCCGGGACTAGCCGAGGATTACCTTGGCTCATCTGTGGCCCGAGAAATCTGCGTCAGGGCAGGGATAGCTTGGCGGATGGCGAGCTGTTCGTTGTGTCCGAGCTTGGCGCTGATTGCCTCCGCCAGTATGGTGCGAGCCTGTGCGCGTTCGATATAGAGTTTTTTAGTTCCGGCATCGGTGAGCCGAAACCAGGTGCGACGAAGGTCCGCGGGGTCTTTGTCGCGTGCGAGCAATCCCATCTCGACCAGTTCTTTGGCGGCTACAGATATCGCTTGCTGGCTGACCGCAAGCCTGTCTTTCATGTCAGCCGCAGATATTTTCCCCTGCTCTGCGGCCAGGGACAAGATGCCAAGCTTGCCCGCAGAGATGGTGCGCACCGAGTTGAGCAATCCCAGCAAGGGGTAGATCGCGTCGAGGAGGTCTACGGGCAATTCGGGATCCAATGGATAACTGGCCATCTAATGATTATACAACTAACTTGTACAAGTGCATTGACCTTATTGCCGGTGGGGCGAACCGGCCGTCATGTTTGGTCGTACTCGGCCCCAGAGACGAAAATAGTTTCATGGCTTCAACTTTGACCCTCGTTTCCCGCCCGGCACTGCCCCGCGAATCATTCGATTCGCTCATTGACCATCTAGGCAATGCGATGCCTCTTTCCCCAGAAGCCACCTTTAATGTGCAGCAATCGGCAGAGCGCCTGGTGGCTAAGGCTCGTTTCGAGAATGCCGACTCGACCGCCTTGCGCGTCAAAGCACAAGAGATATTTGATGCCTACATTGCGTCCGGCGCGATTAAGGCATCGGATGCCTGCGTGACGGTAGTGGATTCCGCACTGACTGATGCGCCACGCGTGCTACTACTGATGGATGTCGACTCAACCCTGATCAAGCAGGAAGTCATCGAATTGCTTGCGGCACATGCAGGCCGCGAAGAGGAGGTCGCTGCGGTCACCGAAGCCGCAATGCGAGGAGAATTGGACTTCGCCCAGTCGCTGATTCAGCGAGTGGCCACCCTGAAAGACCTGCCAGATACCGTCTTGAGCGAAGTCATTGCGCGCGTTGTGTACTCCGATGGCGCACGCGAACTCGTGCAGCGCTTCCATGCGGCTGGGCACATCGTTGGCGTTGTCTCCGGCGGATTCCAGCAGATCCTCGACCCGCTGGCAGCAGAGCTCAAACTGGACCACGCGTTGGCAAATAATTTGGGAATCAAGGCTGGGCTACTGGACGGCACGGTGCACGGTCAGATCGTGGATCGCGCCATGAAGGAAAAGATGCTGCGCGCTTGGGCCGCTGAACACGGCATCGGTATGGAAGCAACGATTGCCGCCGGAGATGGTGCCAACGATTTAGACATGGTCAGCGCCGCGGGGCTGGGTGTAGCGTTTAATGCTAAGCCGGCCTTGCGGGAACAAGCGGGCGCTCGCATCGATTTCAGTCGACTGGATGTGATCGCTGACCTAGTTTTGAACGACTTCGAGGCCTGAAATCCAACAAGTCGATAACAATTCAGGCGATTGCTCACACAACTCAGCGTGTCGGTTGCTCCACCCGTTAGTATTTCTTTTGGTGCACTACTGTACTTGGAAGTAATTATTCAGGTATTGTGCCCGACCCCAATCGCTTTTCGAAAGAGCTAACAGACAAGTGCAGACTCCCTCCCCGGACAGTTCATCCTCACCCGCCGCTCGCAACGGTTCCAAGGGCAAGGCCAAGCCATGGATCATTACCGGTTCGTGCGTGGTCGCTGCGGCAGCGCTCTACTTCGGAGGCGCCGCCTTTGTGAGTGCCCAGATCCCAGCGAATACGAGCATCGCCGGGGTGAATATTGGTTCGATGAGCCAGGACGAAGCACGTGTAGCCTTGAGTGAGTCCGTGGCCCCTCTGGCCGCGGAGCCGTTCGAGGTCCTCGTAAATTCGAAGAGCTACAAACTTGATCCGGCCAAGGCAGGCCTGACGCTCAATATCGATGACACGGTCGCCGACCTGACCGGATACGAAGCTAATCCGGCGGATCTGATAGATCGCCTGTCCGGCAAATACACCGCCACCGCAAGTGTCGACGTAGACAAAGAAAAGCTTGACACGGAGCTTCAGGCCCTGGCCGAAAAGGCTAATGCTGAGGTCACCGAGGGTGAGATCACCTTCGCCAGCGGCAAAGCAAAGCTTGTCGCACCCGTGGACGGCGTCAGCTTGAAGCAAGATGAAGCCGCTAACCTGCTTAGCGAAGAGTGGCGAATCGGCGCCGAGGGTATTGAGCTGCCCAGCGACGTCACCAAGCCTAAGATTTCCCCCGATGCCTTGAAAGCCTTCTATGACGACCAGGTGAAATCCTTGCTCGCGGGCAAAGTCACTTTGACCTCGGATCAGAAAAAGGTCGATATTTCGGTTGACTCGATCGCCGCCGCAGCCAGCTACACTCCGAAGGATGACGCCCCCGCCATCACTCTGGACGATAAGAAGCTCTTCGAAGCGGCGACAAAGAATTCTGAGCTAAGCAGCACGGCCAAGAATGCACGCATCACCTTGGCCAACGGCAAGCCGACTATTACGAAGTCGGTGGCTGGTGTCGCACTTGAGACCAAGGGTCTAGGGGCTAAGGTACTGGCCGCGACCGAGACGAAGGAACGCACCGCCAAGGTTGTCTTGACCGCTTCCGAAGCCGATTTCACCACAGAAGACGCCAAGAAGCTGGGCATCAAGGAAGAAATCGTCGAGTTCTCGACCCCCTACCCGACCAATGACACGGTCCGCACCAAGAACCTGCGCGCGGGCTCTGAACGCATCAACGGCACCGTGGTCGAACCCGGCGAAAACTTCTCGCTGCTCGAGGCGCTGGGCCCAATCACCGTCGCCAACGGCTACTTCGGTTCCGGCGTCGTAGTTGACGGTTTCTCCAGCGAGGCAGTGGGCGGCGGTCTTTCACAGATCTCCACCCAGTTGTACAACGTCGGCTTCCTTGGCGGTTTCGATGACGTCACCCACAAGCCGCACTCCCGCTGGTTCGAACGCTACCCAGCAGGACGCGAAGCGACCCTCTGGGAAGGCTCGGTCGACATGATCTGGAAGAACAACTCCCCCTACGGTGTAATGATTCAGGCTTGGGTGTCCGGCGATCGGGTTCACACCCGCCTGTGGAGCACCAAGTACTGGAAGGTCTCCCAGAAGAGTTCGGGCAAGTACAACCAGACGAACCCGGAGACCAAGTACAACACCGCTAAGGATTGTGTTTCTGAAAGCGGCGGTCAGAAGGGCTTTACCATCGATATCACGCGTAACCGTGTGACCGTTGACGGTTCGAAGACTCTGCCACCTGATGTAAAGAGCTGGACCTACCAGCCATGGCACAAGGTGGTCTGCGGCGAGAAGCCGTAACCTCAACTTCTTAGGGCGCCTTCTGATATTTCAGAAGACGCCCTTTTTAATCATTTAGCGGGTAGGACCTACTCATGGACTCAGCATTAGCCGGAAAATTTCTTGGTTTTTACGACACGCAGCTACGCACCGACGCAGAGACACCGAGCGCGATCCGCGTGGCCCGGCTCGGTCCATTACGTTTGGTGAGCTTCCAGAATGGCCGAGGCTTCGTCACTTACCCGCACGTTGATATTTCCAGCGGAGTTGATCTCTCCAGCCTGGTCCGCGAGGCATTGGCGCACTACGAATTGGCGCCCGAGATCACCAAAGTTGAATGGAAGACTCGCGGTCACGATCATGCACCCGGACTGCATGAAGAATTGCTCGCCAATGGTTTTGTTGCCGGGGAATCTGAATCCATCATGATTGGGCAGGCTTCGAATCTCGCGGTAGACGTCGGGTTGCCGCCAGGCGTTAGCCTGCGCCAAGTCTCAACCGAGGCAGATGTGCGTGCCATGAGCGCGATGCAAGACGAAGCCTTCGGCGATCCGGTTTCAGAGCATCAGGCTGAAGCGCTGTTAATGCGCCTCGCCACAAATGACGGAATGGAACTCTGGATTGCGGAGGCCGATGGGCAGATCGTCAGTGCGGGCAGGCTTGAACCAGTTCCAGGCACTGAATTTGCGGGAATCTGGGGCGGTGGAACCCTTGAGCAATGGCGCGGAAGAGGGATCTACCGAGCACTGACAGCTGCTCGTGCACGCTCCGCACTGAAGATGGGCAAAACGCTGATCCATAGCGATTCGACTGAGTACTCCCGCCCCATCCTCGAACGCTACGGTCTGCTTCGGGTCTCGACAACCACTCCCTACCAGTGGACACGCTAGTCGCTGAGCATTCTGCACTGGGCAACTACCCTTTTCGAAACCCTGCCCAGAAGCGTAAAGCCTGCTGCCCCTCCCAATTCATGGGAGCGGGCAACAGGCTTTACACCTCTGATTAGCAGATAATTACTGGCCAGCCTGCTTCAGGAAGTCCGCGGCGCCACCGACATACTCGGTGTGACCGGATTCCACATCGGCGAAGACCATCTTGGCAACCTCTGCGCCGAATTCCTCGACGGAGTACAGCTTGCCGGCTGCCTCGCGGCGGGCCTCGATTGCGCCTGGTTCAACGCGGTTCAGCAGGGTCGCCGTGATGGTGCCCTCGATCATGTCTCCGGAGACAACAACGAACTCGATGTTCTTCTCTGCCAGCTTCGGGATGAACTCGCGCAAAGCGTCTTCACCTGCACGCTTGGACTGTGCCACCTGGTCGTAGGCTTCCATGGTGGAGACCTGCTTGATGAAGTGCGCCTGGTGGCTGGTCACGAAGACCACGCGGCCACCTTCGCTCAGCTTTGGCAGGGCAGCTTCAAGCATTGCGACCTGCGCATCTCGGTTCAAACGCAGCGCGTAGTTCTCACCCAACGAGGTTTCCATACCGCCAGAGGCGTTCAGCACCAGCACGTCGAGGGAACCGAAGTTCTCAACCGCTGCGTCGACCAAGGCTTGGGGGCCCTCAACGGTGGTGAGATCCGAGCCCACTGCGACGGCCTTGCCGCCTTTTTCCTCGATGGTAGCCACGATCTTATTAGCTCGTGGAGCCTTCGCGCGGTAGTTGATCACCACGCCGATGCCCTGCTCGGCGAGGATCTGTGCGGTGACTGCGCCGATGCCGCGGGAAGAACCGGTGACAATTGCACCCTTGTATTCGCTCAACTTTTCTTACTCCTTCGGATGATTGAAGATTGGGGGTAGTTCTAGTGGCCCATGCCCAGGCCGCCATCGACCGGGATCACGGCTCCGGAGATGTAGGCCGCTTCATCGCTGGCAACCCAGCGGACCACATTGGCGACCTCTTCAGGTTCGGCGAAGCGGTTGGCCGGGATGGACTGCAAGTAAGACTTCTGGGTCTCTTCGGGAAGGACTGCGGTCATTTCGGTATTGATGAAGCCCGGTGCAACCACGTTGGCGGTGATATTGCGTGAGCCCAGTTCACGGGTCAGCGAACGTGCGATGCCAACCAGTCCTGCCTTGGAGGCGGCGTAGTTGATCTGTCCTGGCGAGCCGTAGAGGCCAACCACCGAGGAGATCAGCACTACGCGCCCGCGCTTCAGACGCAGCATTCCCTTGGTCGCGCGCTTGATCACGCGGAAGGCGCCTGTCAGGTTCGTGTCGATCACCGAGGTGAAGTCGTCTTCGCTCATGCGCAACAGGAGAGTGTCTTTGGTAACACCTGCGTTGGCAACGAGCACCTCGACCGGTCCATGAGCCGCTTCAACCTCTTTAAAGGCCGCGTCTATCGACTCTGAGTCGGTGACATCTGCCTTCACTCCTAGCAGCCCAGCGGGTACCTCGCCACTGCGGTAGGTGATCGCTACCTTGTCACCGTTGGCTTCAAAAGAACGCGCAATGGCTAGGCCGATTCCGCGGTTTCCGCCGGTGACCAGTACGCTGCGGCCGTTGGTGGTATCCGTGCTCAATGTATTTCTCCATCCATGCCAGTTCCGCACACCATCAGTTTGCGGGCGAGAGATCAGGCACTTTGCTTAGGTCAGTAGCTACTCTGAGAACAATCCTATTAGCTACCATGCAGTATTACCGCTTCGACGGCATGTAGAAATTCGGTTCTCACAGGCTCAAGTGAGAGAATGAAGGCAGAAATACCCCCGTTGAGCGAAGTTCGAAAGCCATGTCACATCAGCACTCGAACCACGGTCCCAAAGACCAACCGGTTCATCGCATTACCGAAGCGCACGAGTCCCATAGCTCCGAGCGCGATCTGCGTATACGCAAATACACGATCTCCATGACCGTGCGCATGGTGTGCTTCATCTTGGCCTTCTTTTTTGAGGGCTGGATACGCTGGGTATTCCTGGCCGGGGCGATCATCCTTCCTTATATCGCGGTGGTCATCGCCAACGGTGGTGCCGATCTGACAAAGCGCGAACCGCCGGCGGAGTTCTTCACCGGCCCCGCACCGGAACAGCTTGAAAACAAGGCCCAGGCCACCGAGGTCGAAGAACCAGAAGTGGTCATCATCGACGGCACGCTCGTAGAGCCGACCCCGCCTAGCGCGACTCCGAAGGAGCAGTAAATGGATCTGTTGGGTTCACTCGGTGGCGCAGAAGCCGCGCCGGCCCCGGTGCAGTGCTCCCGCAAGGGATGCCGACAGCCAGCCGAATTTCAGCTTTTGTGGAATAACCCCAAAATCCACACCCCGGAACGACGCAAGATCTGGTTAGCCTGCCAAGAACATCGCGGATGGCTGGAAACCTATCTCAAGGAACGCTTGCTCTATAAAGAAACCCTGCCAATGGGCGAAGGAGCTAATCAGTAAATGTACCGTTTTTTGGCCAGTACCCGCTGGGTAGGCTGGTTGCTGCTCGTCGTGATCTTTGCCGCCGCTTGTACTGGCCTTGGCAAGTGGCAGGCAGATCGCCGCGCCGAAGTTCTCACCGCGATCACGCATGTGAACAACAATTATGACGCCGAACCGGTATCCGGGAACGACGCGCTGTCAAAGTTTGATGCGCTGCCCGAGGAAGATACCTGGATGACGGTCAAGCTCACCGGCCAATATCTCACCGAAGACACTCGCATCGTGCGTAACCGCATCAAGGCGGCCCGCCCGGGCTATGAGGTGCTAGTTCCTTTCCGCACCGAAACTGGTTCCACCGTCATTATCGACCGCGGCTACCTGCCCATCGGCAACTCCGAAAACGGACGTCCCGACGAGGTGCCCGCTCCCCCAGCGGGCACTGTCACTCTGGAGGCTCGCCTGAAGCCAACGGAAATCAAACTGGATCGCGGTGCCCCCGAGGGCCAGCTAGCCTCCATCTTCCTTCCGGGCTATGCCGAGGATCTTGAATACCCGATCGCCGAAGGCGCCTACGGCATCATGTACGCCGAAGACCCGGCACCGGCTTCCTCTCCGCTTCCGCTGGACAAGCCCGACACCGATGAAGGACCGCACCTGTCCTACTCTTACCAGTGGTACGCCTTCGGCGCGCTTGCCTTCGTGGGCTTCTGGTACGCGGTGAAACAACAGCGAAAGATCAATGCCGAAGATGCCGCCGAGCTAGCCGAGGCGAAGGCGCTGGGCTTCGACGAACCGGTGCACCGGGTGCGTAAGCTGCGCGCGAAGCAGGAGAAGAAGTTCAGGCGTGATGGTTCCCTGACCGATGAGGCCTACGAGGATGCAATGCTCGATGAACCGCGAGACGCCAGCGCCTCCAGTGAATCGCGCTAAGCGCAACTAGAATTCAGTCTCCAGCAGGATGCGGAGTTATAACGGTTGTTGCGACACCTGATTATTCGGGAGTTGCAGCAACCGTGTCTGGTTAACCGAAGAACCAACACCCAAATGATCTGCAGCATTCGCGGTTGAATCTCCGAACTTGTTCTGGGCCCGCCAAGATTTCGGGTTTGCGTTCATTTCTCTTGAGCAACCTTTACGGGTCCGGTGGTTCATACCTTGTGCGAAGATCCCCTGAACCGTGCCCGGTGGACGAAGCGCCTGGGGACCGAGCCGGATGCTGCTTGCGCCGCATGATTTTGAAGGCCGCCTGAAAGTTACTGCTGGAGCTATCGAGGGATGCCAATAATCCCGGGGGCGTGGAACGAGTGCTCTCAGTCAAACGCACCGATGGTTCGCACCAAAGCAGCGAGAAGAAAACATATTGCGGCGATGAACAAGCCCCAGCTCTGCATATCAAACGAGGCAATCAACTCGGTAATGCGCTTGCGCGGTGAACCCTTCTCGCCTGGTGCATGCTCTGCGGAACGAGCCGGCTGCGCTTTCCATGCCGCGTAGAAAACGATGACGGTCAATCCCGCCGCGAGGGTCCAAATGATCAGTAGGTCCACGAAGCATTCTCCCGCCACTGACACTCTATTATGCCCGTATTTCCGTCGCGTTTTCATGGCACGAGGCGAGCCCAAAAAGGGCCGCACACCAAGTGGTGTGCGGCCCTTTCCATGGAATGTCGCTGGTTTAGGTCAGCGAAACCAATTCCAGGTAGCCGTCGTTGAACAGATCTTCATCGCCATCGGGCAGGATGACAACGCGTTCAGGCTTCAAAGCGGATACTGCGCCCTCATCGTGGCTGACCATGACCACTGCACCAGGGAAGGTGGACAGCGCACCGAGGACCTCACCGCGCGAGGCGGGGTCCAGGTTGTTAGTTGGCTCATCGAGCAGCAGCACGTTGGCGCTGGAAGCTACGATGGTGGCCAAAGCAAGACGAGTCTTCTCACCGCCGGAGAGCACTCCGGCAGACTTGTTCACGTCATCGCCGACGAACATGAACGAGCCGAGGATCGAACGCACGTCTGCATCGTTGAGGTGATCGGGCGCGTTGCGGCGCATGTTCTCCAGCACGGTGGCTTCGGTGTCCAGGGTGTCGTGCTCCTGGGCGAAGTAGCCGATCTTCAGGCCGTGGCCCGGGACGATCTCACCGGTATCCGGTTCGGAGACGCCGGCGAGCATGCGCAGCAAGGTGGTCTTGCCGGCACCGTTCAGGCCCAGGATGACTACCTTTGATCCGCGATCGATCGCCAGTGACACGTCGGTGAAGATCTCCAGCGAACCGTAGGCCTTCGACAGGCCTTCGGCCATCAGCGGGGTCTTGCCGCAAGGGGCAGGATCCGGGAAGCGCAACGCCGCGACACGGTCGTTGGCACGCACATCTTCGAGTCCCGAGAGCATGCGGTCCACACGCTTGAGCATCGACTGGGCGGCGGAGGCACCGGAGGCACGGGCCTTCATCTTGTTGGCCTGCGCCGTCAAGACCGAAGCCTTCTTCTCGATGTTGCCGCGCTCGCGCTTGCGGGCGCGCTCGTCGGTTTCGCGCTGGATCTGGTAGCGCTTCCAGTTCATGTTGTAGACGTCCACGGTGGCGCGGTTGGCGTCCAGGAAGAGCACCTTGTTCACGGTGGCATCCAGCAGGCCGGTATCGTGGCTGATCATCAGCACGCCACCGGCATAATTCTTGATGAAGTCGCGCAGCCAGGTGATGGAGTCGGCATCCAAGTGGTTAGTCGGCTCGTCGAGCAGCAGTGTTTCGGCATCCGAGTACAGAATTCGGGCGAGCTCCACGCGGCGGCGCTGGCCACCGGAGAGCGTGCTCAGCGGCTGGTCCAGGATGCGTTCTGGCAAATCCAGATTCGAACAAATCGCGGCGGCTTCGGATTCTGCGGCGTAACCGCCGGCGGCCATGAACTCGGCTTCCAGACGGTCGTAGCGGCGCATCGCCTTGGCCGAGACCGCGGCGTCGTCGCTGGCCATCTCGTCGCGGTTCTTGGCAAGCTTGTTCAGCACGATATCCAGCCCACGGGCCGCGAGGATGCGGTCGCGCGCGAGCTGCTCCATATCCGGAGTCTTCGGGTCCTGCGGCAGGTAGCCGATGGAGCCCTTGTTTGTCACGTCGCCGCCGGTTGGCTGGGTTTCCCCGGCCAGAACCTTAGTCATGGTGGTCTTACCGGCACCGTTACGACCCACCAGTCCGATCTTGTCGCCCTTGTCAATGCGGAAGTTTACTTCGTCCATCAGCAAGCGGGCGCCGACGCGTAGCTCAAGGTTGGCTACGGAAATCATATGGTGTGGCCCTTTCGAAACGGGGTAAGGAAAATCTATTGGCCCTATCAAGGGCAACTTTACTATCCTACCGGTCGCTGTGCTGGGTTAAGTCTTACTGTGTGCGAATCGACACCGGCGGCAGAAAGCAGCCGCCCGCCACCGGGCATCGGTGGCGGGCGGAGGCCTATGGCTTAGCCGCGCTGCGTGGAGCGGAAGTCCTTCATCTGAATCAACCGGCGGCGCAGTGACGCCTCGCGGCGCAGATCCGAGCCATTGGTCTTTTCGATATGCTCCTTGCCGAAGCGCCACAGCAGCACATCGTCGAGCAGGCGGTCCGGACCCGGTGAATACCGGTGGTCCAGGGCCGCGCGGACCTCGGTGACCACATTCGCGTCCAGGAGCTCGGCCAACTGCCAGGTCTTGTCGATGCCGTGCGCGCCGAGCAGTTCGGCCGCCCAGGACCAGTCGTCGTCGCGTTTACGGTCAACATGTGGCAGCAGGGTCTGCCAGATTTCACCGATCTTCTCACCCGTGAGCTGCTGGGCGCCCAGACCCTCGCGGTCGTGGTAGCCGTTCATCCGGTGGTAGAGATCGTCGATGTCGGTGAAGTAGTTTTCAACGGTTTCGAGCATCGCCGAGGTGGCGGTGAAATGCCTGTCGATCTGCGGGTTCCAGGCGGCCTCGCCGGGATGTTTGAACCGAATGTCGTGTTCCATTTCGCTCCAGGCATGCTGGAGCACCGTGCGGATTTGGACCTCGAAGACGAAGTTGCCGCTGGGAACAACCGGTTTGCCCAGAGCCGCCTGGAACTTAGAGACACTCGGCTCATTGCGGGTTTTCAGCAGCAGGTGGCGCGAGGAGTAGCCATAGGTCCCGGATTCCACCGAACCGATGTCCTTCTCGCGGTCGCTGCGGCAATCGAAATCTTCGCGGTGCGCCTTGATCAACGTCGCGACCTGCTGGATTTCGTGGGGAAGCATCACGATGATGCGCAAACCCACCATGTCGTGGATTTCGCGCAGCGGATTCGGGAATTCGAGCACCGGGCTCGACTCTGGAGTTTCCTGCAGCTGGCGCGAAGCCTTAGCCCGGAAGGACTCCGGGGTCTTCACCCGCCCGGTGACGAACAAAGGTTGGACTTCACTGCCATGGAACAACGAACGGATCTTGATTTTCATCGCAGCGAGCACCTCGTCGAGCTCCGCCCCGACCGCCTCGAAACGAGCGACTGCCTCGTCGATCTGGTCGTTGAACTGTGCCGGTTCGATGCTACTGGTCGATTGATCCATAGTCATGCCTCCTAATGCGGTGAAATGCAATAATTCCTTCGTGTGCTGTTAAGCGGGTGGAAACCTTAGGCCTGCGGACGGGATAGCCGCTTGGCCATATCTTCGTACAGTGGCGCCTTTTCTTCGCTCTTCGGCTTCGCTGCGGTGGCCGGTGCGCCAGCTGGCTGCGTCTGCTTCAGCGGGGTGACCTTTTCGGCACGGGACTGGGCAATCGCCTCGGCGCGGGCCCGGGCGATGGCATCCTGGTGATCCTGCTCAAGCTGGGCAACGCGTTCGGCTTCGGCCTGCTGGGAGTCGGTCAGTGCGGCGTTGTAGCCGTCATCGTATGCGACGCCGTACTTCTCGGCGTTGGCTTCGGCTTCATCGTAGTCGTACTCGGCGCGGAGCTTCGCGGCCTCGGACTTCTTCTGGTACATATGCACGGTCAGGTGGGTGATGGCCAGCAAGACGATTGGCGGCATGGCGGCGACAAGTGCCGATACCAGCGGTGGCACACCGTTGACGATCGAGTCGACGGTGAGGATCGCGTGGGTGGAGTTGGCCGCGGTGGATACGATAGCGCCGAAGAACAACAGCGACCACGGGTAGATCATTGCCTTGCGGTTGAATCCGTTCAGCGCAACGATCGCTACCGTTGCCGCGACGATCATGCCGTCGATGATGATTGGCCAGATCCAGGCCAGATTCGACTGGATGCCTGAGCGTTCGGCGAGGTCGGTCAAGGCCGCAAACGATAGGACGAATGCACCGATCGCGATCAAGACCGTAGCGCCGACGGCGGTGCCTAGGACGGCGCGGTGAGGTTCGCGCGGAATTTCTGGCTTATTATCCATGCTGCGGGGCAGACCTTACTTTCGAGAAATGAATAGGAACGTCAACAAAGCGAATGTAGTTGCCTGCGGTATCGGGCACCGGCTCCGGAACTATTTTAGCCTCATCGGCTGAACGTTGTGCGGTGCGCGCTTAGCGCATCCGGCGATCGACGAATTTGGTACCGGTGATCCTGCCGGCCAGGCCTTGGCCGGAGCGATCCATGAGCAGGAAGATCGAACTGAGCACCAAGTAACCGAGGACGAGCAAACTCAGCCAGGCCCAGGGACTGACAGCCCAGATGCTATCGGCGATTTGGAAGGCAAAGGAAATTCCGCCGAGACCCAAGATGCTGCGCAGCAAGGCCTTCCACGCGGAGACCTCGCGAGCGTTGTTTCCGGCGATACGGATCCAGGCGCAACGCTGCCCCAGGCTTGCGCGCCCCGGAGCGAGAGTGGGGAGCAGGAAGACCAGCGCCACCGAGATGGAAGGGATCCACCGCTCCGTCAAATTATATGAAGCCTGCGGTGCGCCCAGTTTTTCGGCGATTTCCAGCGCAAAGGTAGTGAGCATTACCAGGGCAAGCACGAAAGCTATGTCGAAGGCATTGGCCATGAATCGACGCATCCGGGTCACCGCGCGCGGTGCGGCAATCGCGGCGCTCGGTTCACGCGGCCCGGTGAGCCAACTGAACATCGGCAGGTAGGCCACAATCGAACCTATGAGTGCGCCGAGGGTGTTGGTCAGCAGATCGTCCACATCCGCGACACGGTAGGCGCAGGTATAGAGTCCCCAGATGCCGGTGTACTGAGTCAGCTCGATAGCAAGGCTCGCGGTAAGTCCGATGAGCGTGCCCAGGAGAATATTTCCGCGCAGCCAACGAACCGCCAGAATACCCAAAGGCATGAACAAGATCACATTGAATAAGACCTGCCACAGCGTAAAACTTGTCAAAAAGTGACGCATGCCCAGCTCGTAGGATAGGGCGAAGTCGTTGAGGAAGTTCAGCGGATTCAGCTGTGGGATGGCAACCCCCGGCCGGCAAAATGCAGTACGTGTTTCGGGCAGCGGAAGCATGGTGTAGCTGAACAAGCCAAAACCATAAATCACCGCGGCACCGGTGGTCAGCGTGCGACGCCAGGATAACCGCCCGTGGCGGTGGTACTGGATTGCGAGCAGGAAGATACCGGCGGCGCCGAGGAACAGCGCACCACCGAGCATGGCTATCGTCGCGGGCCAAAACATCGTTTGCATATTTCTATCTAAGCCGAGAAAGATACCAAGAAGCTGAGATGTTCAGTGTGAGCTTCGTTATCGTCCGCTGGGAGATCCCGGGATGGTAGCTGGTCCGGTGTTGCCACTGAGCACGGTGCGCGTCTTCGGATCAAATCGGAAGAGACCGGCAATCAGACCCACCGCGACTACGGCTGCCAAGACCCGCATCAGCCAGACAATATGCCACTGTTCGATGGATAGCTGGTCGACGAAAACCACCAGCAGGATCAAGCTGGACAAGTAGATCATAAGCTTCTCCGAAGACCACGAGACGCGGTGCGAAATCGCGAAGAGAGCGATCATCCACAAGATGTACCAAGGTTGGATGATTGGCGCGAGCAAAACCACCGCAGACAGGGCCCACGCGGCCAAGCGGACAGGCCGGGAAATATTCTTGGCCAAGGCAAGCTTGGCGACAATCAGCAGGGAGAAGACCTGAAAGAGTGTCACCACGATCGACTGAGTCAGCGCCACCGGTCCGCCGAGGAAGCCCACGAGGTTGCCAAGCGACCAGCCAATCAGTCCCACCGGAGCATAGGGGAAGGCCGCGTCGCCAGAGGTGAACATTGCTGGCAACCAGCCGAACCACAGATTAGTAACCGCGCCGATCACCGTAAGCCAGGCCAGGCAATAGCAGAAAACCTTCAGCCAGATGACGCAGCGCGCGCGTAGCCGGTGGTCGCGACCGAGCAGCACCAATCCGATAAACGGTAAGACCAAAAGCACGATTGGTTTGACAGAGACCGCAATGGCCAGCGCGAAGGTCGAAGCGATGGCACGGCGGTCATAGGCTAGGGCGAAGGCGCTGAACACGCCGGCAATCATCAACGCATCGTTGTGGGCGCCGCCAATCATGGTCAACAAGAACAGCGGGTTGCCCACGACGGCCCAATTGGACCAGTTCGGGTTTTGCCCCATTTTTTGAGCGAGCTTCGCGGTGAAGTGAAAACAACCAATGACGCCGAGCAGCGCGACAACGCGCAGCAATCCCACACCGATCTCCGGCACACCATTTGAAACGAAGTAGATTATGCGCGATAAGACCAAGAAGAAGGGCCCGTATGGCGAAGGAGACTGCGCCCAGAGGCCATCGGGACCTCCATCAAACCAGCCAGGAAGTGCCGAAATGCCCTCATGATATGGAGATTTGTCGGCATGTAGCATCCGACCTTGGGCCAAGTATGAGTAGACGTCACGGCTGAGGATGGGAAAGCTGAACATCAGCGGCGCAGACCACATGGCGATCAATCTGCCCAGTTGTTTTGAGTGGATCGTATCAGCGGTTTCAACCAGCGGCCGAGCCAAAATCCAGGCTCGGGTCAGCCACGCCAATCCCAGCGCCATCAGGATAATGCAGCTAATCACGCCCCAAACTTCGGTGCGGAACTCGATAAAGAAGCCACTGCGTGCCAGCGGCGAGAGTTGGCTCCGGGGAAACCAGCCGATCCCCCACGAAGCCACGGTGATCATCGCAGAAGCCGCGAATCCCTGCCACCCGAGGTTTCTCAGCGGTGTGGCATGCCGCTCGTAATTTCGCACGTCCACGCTCACTAGGCTTTCTTTTTCTTCTTCAGCCAGTTTGTGGAGCTAAGCAATTCAGGGCAAATCGTTTTAGTCTTCGGATCTAGGAAGATCAGGTACAAGGCGCAGATAATCGAAATGCTCCAAGAGATCAGCTGAACTCTTGGCACCAGGCTCTCCTGCAAGAACTGCCAGACGAAGATTTGGTCTGCGGCCTGATAGGCCAAGAAGAAGATCGTGGTCAGATGCAACCAGAGCATCTGCCAGTCGTCCCGCAGACCCGTAACGGCGAAGAACGGCAGCAACCACAGTAGATACCACGGTTGAATCACCGGAGACAGAACGACGATCCCCGCATAGGCGATGCCCATGCGCTGGACCAAATGCGAGTACTTTCCGCGGAACATGAGAACTATGGCCAATCCCACCGCGAGCAGCTGCCCGCCGGATTTCACCACCGGGAGCACCCAGCCCGATTCCAGGCCGAAGGAATTGAAGATGCCTGAAAGCCCAACGGTCAACATGCCCAATGGAGCGATGATGGAAACTCCGACGCCCTTGTAGTTCAGGAGCACGTCGAGCCAGCCGAACCAATACCCGTTCATCCAGCCTACGAGTGTCATAAGCGCGAGGAAGATGGTCCCGGAGTAGGCCCAGTACAAGATACGTCGCGGCCAGCTGGCCGTCGGTCCTGCCCAGAGCAAACCGATGAATGGCAAGAGCACCAAGGTGATCGGCTTGACCCCAATCGAGGCCGCAAGCACCACAATGGCCCAGAACCCGTGGCGTTTACAGGCGAGATAGACGGCCCAGACGGACAGCCCGACCATCAGCGCATCATTGTGCGCACTGGCAACAAAATTCACCAGGAAGAGCGGGTTGGCCACGGTCATCCACGCCGCCTTGGCCCCCGACACAGAGTGCAATTCGGCCAGTTTAGGAACGTACCGCAGGCAGAGCAACACTCCAATCAGAGCAATTCCACGGAATGCCAGTACCGCCACATCTGTCGAGCCACCCACGATGTTGACCACAATGAATTCAATGGTGAGGAAGAGCGGGCCATAGGGGGTGCCGTCTTGCGCCCACATCGTATCGGCACCCAGCTGGAACCAATTGTTCAAACTGGAGATGCCGTCAACATAGGGATCCTGTCCCGCGTCAACGAGCCTGCCCTGCCCGATATAGGCGAAGACGTCGCGGCTCATGATCGGCAACGCAATGAGCATCGGAATGCTCCACAGCCAGACCGCGCGGCGCACAATCTTCAGCGAGCCTTCGTCCCAGGAATTGAGCTTCTGCCCCAACCGCCACCAGGCTCGAAATAGCAGCCAACAACCGAGCGCCAGCAAGATCACGCTGATGGTCACACCGGTTGCTTCAGTACGGACCATGATGAAAAACGGATCACGGTTCAGCGGTGAAACGCTGGCAAGCCAGCCCGTCCCAAACGACCCGAAGAGGATCATGGACGAACCGACGATGCCACTGAGCAGCGTCTTATTGACACCAGGATACGGCTGGGATTCCAGCACTTCTGGTTTGCTAGCGGACACCATGACACCTCGTGCTGGATTGGACAAAAAGTTTGTTTAAAAATCGATGCTGAGTCCGGGGAATCAGTGGAAAGCCTTAAATTCAACGTCCGGAAATCTCAGTCGATTTTAGCATTGTGCACCACCGGGTTTCCGGTGTGACACCATCATCGACAAAGCTTTCGACTCGTATGCTCTCCCACAACCCGCGCAAAGGGTAGATTGGTTATGTGGCTAGTAACTCAGAAAAAATTGTATGGATCGACTGCGAAATGACAGGTTTGGACCTAGTTCATGATGCGTTGATCGAAGTAGCGGTACTGATCACCGATTCGGATCTTAATATCGCGGATGAGGGCATTCAGGTGGTCATCCAGCCACCTGCGGCTGCCCTGGCTCAAATGGGTGACTTCGTGCGCAATATGCATCAAGTCTCGGGACTCCTGGAAGAACTTGATGGCGGAATGCAAATGGATCAAGCGCAACGCTTGGTTATGGACTACATCCGCAAACATGTTCCTGAACCAAACAAGGCCCTGTTGGGTGGCAACTCGGTAGGGACCGATAAGAACTTCTTGGCACGCGATATGCCGGAGATTATCGAGCACCTGCATTACCGCATCATCGATGTCTCCACTTTGAAGGAATTGAGCCGGCGCTGGTTTACCAAGGCGCACTACGCCGCTCCCGCCAAAACCGGCAATCACCGTGCACTCGGTGACATCCAGGACTCGATCGATGAATTGCGTTATTACCGGGCCGCGATCATGGTTCCCTCGCCGGGGCCGAACTCGGACCAAGCCCGCGCGATAGCTTCGCAGCTCTCCGCAGCAACCGAAAAGTAACCACTAGTCAGGGCCCTAAAATACGCGTGATGCACAACACAGCGAATTAGGGCCCTTTCGAGTTGGCACTCACCCCCCGAGTATGTGTATAGTATTTCTCGTTGCCAGATACGAAGTCGGGACGCAAAAGCGAACTGACTAGTGACGAAGCAAATATGGTGGGTATAGCTCAGTTGGTAGAGCGTCTGGTTGTGGTCCAGAAGGTCGCGGGTTCAAGCCCCGTTACTCACCCCAGGCAAATGGTCTGATCCAAAACGAAAGTTGCGGATCAGGCCATTTTTTCGTTAACGCCCGACTCCCCCGCTTGAACTCGTCTCGGATTGTAATTTTCGGACCAGATGCGTGTATAGTATTTCTCGTTGCTTGAAATCAGTTTGAGCGCCTGTGGCGTTCCGACTAGTAGCTAAGTAAACATGGTGGGTATAGCTCAGTTGGTAGAGCGTCTGGTTGTGGTCCAGAAGGTCGCGGGTTCAAGCCCCGTTACTCACCCCAGACAAACGGTCTGATCCAAAACGAAAGTTGTGGATCAGACCGATTTTTTTCTTTGACGCACAGAAGTGCCGCACTCCCACGCAGTTCGGCTTGAAATGCTTCCCATAATTCCACATGCATATTTTAATATCTGCTGGAATTAGCCCTGGTTCACGGTGATGCTAAATTCGGTGCGACCAACAAACGCGCAGTTTAAGTCAGACTAGCTTTACTTGTATACCCCAAACGCTACCTGAATTATGAACTTGGCTACTTGACCAGCCCGAGATCGAAGTACACACTTGTGCCTATGTTAGGTCCCCTCAGTGCGGTTTCAACAGTCCTCCCTTCGCTCCTAGTCAGTTTCAGGGAAGCACAATTGGCAATCGGACATGGGGCAGCAATCTTTGTGGTTGGGCAACAGGGTTCAGGGCGGACAACTTTCGCCCATCAAATTCTCTCGGACTGCGCGGGAAAGTTCTATTGGCTCACCGCGGCGAAGGCTCTTGTGCATGTACCTTTCGCACTATTAACAACACTCTGCGCGCAGCTACCCTTGGAAAGCCGAGGTTCCACACCGGGCGAAATGATCTCGGCGCTGGTTCAATACACGACGAATCAAAGACTCTGCTTGCTCCTTGATCAAGCAGAATACGCAGATGAACAAAGTGCAGCAGTACTGGCTCAACTGTCACTATCTCGGAATATCCAACTCGTTATGGCAACTACTGCCACCCATGAACTTCCAGAATCATTGCGTCACCTTAGCTCCGATGCTCATTCAAAACGCATCGAGCTCTCTGCGCTGACCTTCGAAGATACGGAAGCCATTCTCAAATATGTGCTCGGCGGCCAGGTCAATTCCAGTACCGTTGTGATGCTCCAGGAGCTTTCCGGCGGAAATGCGCTGCATTTGCGCGAACTCACACTTGATGCGCAGACCGCTCGGGCTCTGACCCTGAAGGGCCGCTACTGGACACTCGACCAGCGATGGACCCCGCAAGGATCACGAATTTCCGACCTCATTTCATCACGGCTCAAAGAGCAGCCGGAGGAAGTCCGAGAGTCAATCGAACTGCTATCGGTCACCGGAAGACTGCCTTATCCGCTGGCCCAACGATTATTCGGAGAATCACTACCGACGCTGCTGGACTCTCGGCTAGCCAAGCTGATTGTTCTTTCCGTGGATGAGGCCACCGGCGAGCGCGATCTAGCGGTCGACTTGAGTGCGGGGTTAGCCCCGCAAAGTGTATTGAGTACCCTGTCGCCATCGAAGCTTCGCGGCTATCTGCTGCGCGCTGATAATGCTTTTCCCCGCGAGGTATTGACTTCGCGAGCGCGAGCACGATTCACCACTCACCGTGTGCAATTGGGGATTGAGGTGCCGGCGTCCGAGTTATTCGAAGATGTCGTAGGATCAGCGGACGCGCGCCGTTTTGCGCAAGTGGTCGCGTTGACCGATTCCGTGAGGCACGATGCTTTTACCGACAAGCGCATGCTGGAGAAGCTCTTGGTGCTTCGGGCAGATGCCCTGTATGAGCTCGCCAAGTCCGAGGCCGCCCTAGCGGTTCTCAAGCCCTTACTGCTTACCGGGAGCGCCGAAGTGCGAGGTGTGGCAGCTAGGATTGCTTTTTCCGGCCTGGCGCGTCCTGACTTGGCGCTAGAAATCATTGATGCAGGGCCTCAGGATCCGGTCGAGAGTCGTGCGTTCGGATTGATCCTGCGCGCCCGAGCACAGCAAATTGTGGACTTGGCCAAACTTCGCGAATATGCGAGCGACGAGAGAATCTCTCCCGAACTTCGCACCGCTTGCCTAGCGCATGCGATCATCGAGGACTGCTACGCCGGCAAACCGGTTGACGCGCTCGAGGAATTTCTGGATTTGGTATCGGGTGATTTTTGGAGAACTGCTACTCCAGCGGTGCAGTCGGAGATAGTTTTCGCTCTTCCGACATTGATGTCGGCCTTGGGTGGAGGTGGTGAGGCACTGACTTCCATATTGGCCGGCATTGATTTCACCTCCCTGGCCTTGAATCCTTCAAATTACCTGACCGGCATGGGCATTGAGCTTTTGGAGCAAGGACTGGCAGTTAAAGCTCTCGATTCCTTCGAACAGGCGCTGGCGCTCATTTCGGTGTCTGATCCTTATTTGGTTTCCGGCTTTACCTCCTCCTTCGCGGCGGCGGCCGCGGTAATGATTGGAGATAGACCCAGGGCCCGCTTCCATTACAACGTGGCTCGCTCGGCCCCCCATGTGGCAGGGCAGATCATGCGCCCTCTGGCGCAGCGCTACCTACTGCCGGTGATCCTTGAACTCGAAGGCCGTCAAGCCGCGCTGGAGCATCTGCATCAGTGCATAGTCCATGCCGACAAATTCGGGCGCAAATTGTTGAGGATGCGTTTGCTTCATGACGCATGGAGACTGGAGCTTACCGATGGAGAGACAGAGCTCAACGTGGCCGCCGAGCAGGTTCAGGGGCCCTTGGCAAAGGCACTCTCCGGCTATGCAGAGGTATTGGACTCGCTGAGCGAAGACGCAATTGTGCGCCTTTGCGATACCCATGCTTCGGCAGATCGCCCGCTCTATGCAGCGGAGTTCGCTCATCGAGCATCCTCGCGGGCACGGAGTCTGGGTCGGCGCGCACTTTCGACGCGGATGCTCGGGCTCTCGGTGGATTTGGCCGCCCCACTGACAGAAGTCAACACTCCCTCGCTAGGGCGCGGACGTATCGTTCGCTCTCTACTAACCGAACGCGAATACGTGATTTGCGTACTAGCCGCACGTGCTCGCAGCAATCAAGAAATCGCCGAGGAACTCTTCCTCTCCCCCCGTACGGTGGAAGGCCACCTACAGCGTTCTTACACCAAATTGGGCATCACCGATCGCCGCCAGCTCCTTCCGGTCAGTGATTCGGTGGCTATCTCGGATGAAATCCTCGATGAGAAGTTCAAAACGATACCTGTATCCGGGCCAAAGACTACCTAGTGTCCGAATTCCGGTGCTCAATAAGGGTTGGACGACCTAGACTAAGACCCGTGGGGATCGAATTATGTTTATGGGGTCTTGGGGGATCCACAATTCGATATCTTGGGAACAAGGCTTTTAGACACTCGCATCGACAAGAGCGCCTAACAAGCTCAGCGGGGAGGCTAGCGTCATGGGGGCGTTAGCATTTCCTGTTTAACGCGGTCAGTTCGCACCGGTTTGGCAGCACAAAAGGCAGTCGAACATATCTTCGAAACTGCGTTTTGCATCCCCCATCACTGCACGCCTTCATGCTTCCGCACCTACTAGCTCCGAGCAGTCCCGTGTAGAAATGGTCCTCGAACCTTCGCTGAGTCGCATATCACCTGTGCCCACCTTAGCCTCCTGGAACTCACCCTCATAAGGCGTGCTCTGCTATCCGTCTCAATGCCTCAGCTACGGATATCGACTAGTAAACCCGCCGAAAATCAATAGAGCCCGCGTTCGGCAGCGATACAGTTGTGCCCAACGGGCTGCTTACTGACTCCTAGCGTTATTCGTTTTGGCGAATAGCCGTATTGGCACAAGGCAGATGAGCCATGAAACTATTGGATAAGTAGTCAAAGCACTTTCGAAAGGAACCGATCACGTGCCCATTCGGCAGATCACCGTTTATGGAGAACCCGTACTGCATCAGCGCGCAGCTGAAGTCACCGAGTTCAACGACGAACTCCGTCAGCTCGTTGCCGACATGCATACCACCATGGACGCGGCCAACGGGGTAGGCCTGGCAGCCCCTCAGATCGGCATTGGTCTGCGCATCTTCACCTATATCTATGCGGATCAAGATAGCGCACCGGAGCGTGGGGTACTCATCAACCCAGTGCTAACCCTCTCCAAGGTGTCTCAGGCAAGTCCGGATCCAGATGAAGACGCCGAAGGCTGCCTTTCGGTGCCGGCACTGAACTACCCGCTCAAGCGCGCCGACTACGCCAAGGTTGAAGCCGTGGATGAATTCGGCAAGCCGGTCTCCTTCGAAGCCACTGGCTGGTTCGCTCGCATCTTGCAGCACGAATTCGATCACCTGGACGGCTTCTTGTACGTGGACAAGCTCACGCCACGCTGGGATAAGCGTTGGCTGAAGGCCAAGAAGGCTCTGGGCTGGGGCGTTCCAGGTAATACGTGGCTGCCGGGAACCGACGAGGACCCATTCGGGCATTAAGCCATCACGGTTTACCGGACCGTTCTGAAATCTACATACCGCTGATGCAGCGCCGCACCGACAGGATCGGTCGGCGCTGCTTTTGCGTTCCAGATTTCTTGCGCTTGCCCTTGCACGAGCCAGAACGCTAAAAACATTCCATTCTTCCCGGGCGCGATCTGTTGCTGGAGGAACTCATCCGCCACGTGACTTCTATTGGCAAAGGACAAGTAGTATTCATCAAACGCTCCCAGCAATCGCGTGGGAAGGCCGTGGCGGCTCGGAGATTCCCAGAGCTGGTGGGCGAGGGAATCGGTCACCACCCAGTAATCATCACCAGGCTCATCGGCGCCAACTCGCTCAAGACTCCCGCCTAGCTCGTTGGCGGCGAGTTTCATTGTCGTGAGCGTCTGGCCCGTATACCAGGCGGCATCCCGAAGGGTCGCCGGTCCATGGGATTCAAGATAGCGCCGCAATAGATCCTGCAGCGGATTCTCCAGCTCATGATGTTCGGTAATCCAGTGCTCCAAAAGGACAAAATCCTGGGCGGCCAGCTTTGCATCAACTGGAATTGGCCCCAGGCAGATCAGCCCATGTTGAACCAGCACCATCAACAGGTGGATCCCACGCTGCCCGGTAGTGGGTATATCGTAAGCATTCAGTTCGGCGAACAGTTCCTTGCGGCTGGCTCGACCATGGGCAGTGAGATAAGCGGAAATGACACCGGCGGCTTGCTCAATGGTGCCGGTATCTATCTGCAGTTCGCGTAGTCGTGGCGCGACAGCTCGCAGCGTCCGCTCTCTGGTGGTTCTCATCAGCCACCTGAGGTCTTGCGGCGAGCAGATATGCAGGGTGCCCCGCATCGTCCAGGAGCGAACAAGCTTGCCCGAATTGAACAACTCATCTACCTGAGCCCGAGTTACGCTGTCTCCCGCACGCTGGGCCAGCGCGTAGCGGCCGGCGGTGAAGTCCTGAGACTGGATAGCTAGCAGGTGTTCAGCACCGCTTACAATCGATCCTGCCGGCTCCAGCAATAATTGACTGGCCATTCTTGCTGACAACAATTGATCTCGTCGCATTTTCGCGCTCCCCCGATCTTGGTGCGTTGAGCGTAGCAGAACACTGCCTGCGCGCTCGGAGCGAGGCAGATTGGCCGCGGCGCCAAAAGCGCCATTAGAACAAATATTCGAACGAGGTTTTTGGTGTCATTGCCCCGGCGATGCATGCACGAAAAACGCCTCTTCCTGGGGCTGGCAATCAGTCACTGCTTCGAGCTCTGCCGAAGCTAAATTGCGGTACCCGCCGCTGAATACCACTTCGTCGCCGACCAGATACTCTTCGTCCGCGATCTTCACGCCCGGCCAGCCGTCGGCGAGGATCTGTGCCTCTTCCGGAAACACCAGCAACACCGGTGGACCGTCATCGGCATCCAGTGCAAAGCATCCGCCCGCGCCGACCAGCAGGTTCCCCGCACCTTCACCGGCCGCCAGTCCCTCGGCAGCCGAGCTCCGCTCGTCAACCACTGCACGGGGATTACCGGAGGTGAGACCTAATCCGCTGGACGGTCCCCCGGAGCTGCAAGCGGAGAACGCGAAGATGGCTGCGCCCAACAGCGCCGCCATACCTAGTGGGCCTGCCCTATAGCCGGTTCGGATTATTGATGACATGTACCGAACAATAGCAATACAGTTTCGATGGCCGATTTAAAAGTCGAAGCCCCGATCCATGCAGGAGGATCGGGGCTTCGCACTGCTTGCTGACGGCTTAGACGCTAGCGGCCTGTGCCTGTACTGCTGGAACCGCTACCGGGTGGGTGCCTGCGATTGATTCAATCACGCGCACAACCTGGCAAGAGTAACCGAATTCGTTGTCGTACCAAACGTAAACGATGGCGTTCTTGTCCGAAACGATGGTGGCCAAACCATCAACGATGCCCGCGCGGCGTGAGCCGACGAAGTCCGAGGAAACAACCTCAGGGGAATCGATGTAGTCGATCTGGCGGTGCAGGCTCGAGGTCAACGAGGCTTCACGCAGGTAAGCGTTCAGCTCCTCCTTGGTGGTCCCGTTCTCCAGGTTCAGGTTCAAGATCGCCATGGATACATTTGGGGTCGGAACGCGGATGGCGTTACCGGTCAGCTTGCCTTCGAGCTCGGGCAGCGCCTTAGCCACTGCCTTAGCGGCACCGGTCTCGGTGATGACCATGTTCAGGGCCGCCGAACGGCCACGGCGCTCACCCTTGTGGAAGTTGTCGATCAGGTTCTGGTCGTTGGTGAACGAGTGAACCGTCTCGACGTGCCCGTGGATGACGCCGAACTTGTCGTTCAACGCCTTCAGCACCGGGGTGATCGCGTTGGTAGTGCATGAGGCGGCGGTAACGATCTTGTCCTCAGCGGTGATCCAGGAATCGTTGATGCCGTGGACGATGTTCTTCAAATCGCCCTTGCCCGGTGCGGTGAGCAGAACGCGGGCAACGCCCTTGGCCTGCAAGTGCTGGGACAGGCCAGCCTCGTCGCGCCAACGACCGGTGTTGTCCACCACGATGGCATTGTTGATGCCGTGTTCGGTGTAGTCAACGGTGGTTGGGTCATTCGAGTAGATGACCTTGATCAGGGTTCCGTTGGCCTGGATGGTGTTATTGGCTTCATCCACGGTGATCGAACCGTCGAAACGGCCATGCACCGAGTCGCGGCGCAACAGCGAAGCGCGCTTGACGATGTCATCATCCGAGCCCTTGCGCACCACAATGGCGCGCAGGCGCAGGCCGTAGCCGCCGCGTTCGATGAGGATGCGTGCGAGCAGGCGGCCGATACGACCGAAGCCGTAAAGCACTACATCCTGCGGCTCAACGTCGGAGGCGCCAGCCTGGCCGACCTTGTCGCCGAGTTCTTCGGTCAGAAATGCGTTCAGGTCCTGCGAACCAGATTCGGTGAACTTCTTGTTCAGGCGCCCCAAATCAACTGAAACCGAACCGAGGTTCAAGGTCTCAATTGCTTCAAGGAGGGGCATGGTCGTGGTCAGGGCCAGTTCCTCGCCATCGATCCGGCGCACGACGCGGTGGGCCTTGATGATGTCAATTGCGGACTGGTTGATCAACTTGCGGCCGTAGATGGAGGTCACCACATTGTTCTTGCGGTAAAGACGTCCGATCAATGGAATCATGGCCTCGGCGAGCTCTTCGCGCCCGCTCCATTCTTCCTGGGCAACGACAGACTGCTGGGTCACAGAAAATCCTTCCAATTCAGCCGACTTACAGATCCATAAAGTCGGTTGGCACCGTGAGAAGCACCATTGCTTTTGCGGTGGTGCGGGGTAACAGGATCATCCCCGCAAGTACGTATCCATTCTAGACGGTGCGCCCCGATTGCGGGGCTGGACGCCTGTGAATCATCTCACCCGAACTGCTGGTGGATGGTGAATGGGATGACCGATACGCCGGGTTCTGTCCGCTTGCGCGGAGACGATCATCTATCTACGACTGCCGTTGCCGACAGCCTCTAGCGGTCCACCCGACTGCATGGGGCGAACAGCCCTCATATCGCAGTCTGTCTGACCTTGCTCCGAGTGGGGTTTACCAAGCCATCCCGGTCACCCGGGACGCTGGTGGTCTCTTACACCACCGTTTCACCCTTACCAGGAAACCTGGCGGTCTAATTTCTGTGGCACTAGCCTGCGGGTTACCCCGAGTGGGCGTTACCCACCACCCTGTTCTATGGAGCCCGGACGTTCCTCGGGCCGTTTGCACGGCACGCGATCGCCTAGTCATCCCATTCGTTAACCATTCTAGCCCCGCGAGTTTGCGTGCGCCGACTTCGGCTATGAGCTGCTGGCCACACTGGCGGCTGGATAGTGGTACTCCTCAAGCAGCCGCAACCAGATTTCGCTCATGGTGGGGTACGCCGGGACCGCATGCCATAACCGGTTCATGCTCACCTCGCCGACGATCGCGATTGTTGCCGCATGCACCAGCTCGGAGACGTCCTGCCCGACGAAGGTCGCACCGATGATCACCGAGCGCACCTGGTCGACGACCAGCTTTGCTCGACCCGAATATGCGTCCGCGTGCAGGCTTGCCCCGGCCACGGCGCCCAAATCATGCTCCACCACCCGAATGTCCAGGCCCTGGCCGCGCGCTTGGCGTTCGGTCAGCCCGACGGCCGCCACCTCCGGGTCGCTGAAGACCACGCGCGGTACCGCCGCATGATCCGCCGTGGCGCTATGCATTGCCCAAGGTTCTTCCACAACCGGTGAGCCTTTCTGCCTTGCAGCGATTGCCTCGGCTGCGGCTCGGGCCTGGTATTTCCCCTGATGGGTCAGCAGTGAGCGAGAATTGACGTCTCCCACGGCGTACAGCCAGTCGGTACCCGCCACGAGCATCGTGTCATCGACTTCCAACGTGCCGTGCGGGTCCAGGCCAACCTCTTCGAGGCCGAGCTGCTGCGTGTTCGGCCGCCTGCCGGTTGATACCAGCAGCTCCTCGGCCCGCAGCTGGGTCCCATCCTCCAACAGGACCTCCACGATTCCCTGCTCGTCCCGCGCCACCCTGACCGGAGAGTTGCCTTGGACCAGCTGAACGCCTTCGCCGCTCAGGGCAGCCGCCACGAGCTCACCGGCGAAAGGCTCTTCGCGGCTAAGCAAGGCGCCGCGGGCGAGCATCGTGACCTCGGAGCCAAGGGCAGAAAAGGCGAAAGCCAGCTCGGTTCCCGCCACTCCACCACCAACGATGATCAGCCGTGGCGGCACCTCTTGCGCTGCCGTCGCTTCACGGGTTCCCCACGGGTTGGCTTCGGCCAAACCAGGTATTTCGGGAAGTGCCGGGATGGAACCGGTTGCCAGGGCGATGGCATGGGCCGAAAACTGCCGGTCACCGACCTGCACCAGTCCCGGTCCGGCGAGCCGCCCGTGGCCGCGAATCAGCTCGACCCCAGCGGAGTCCAGCCAGTCGATCTGGCCCTCATCATTCCAATTGCTGGTGAACGAATCGCGTCGGCCGAGGACCGCTTCAACGTCAAGGCCACCGGTGATCGCTTCGCGTGCCCCGGGCAGTCGGCGTGCCGCGCGCAGCGCCTGGCCGCTGCGCAAGAGGGCTTTGGATGGCATGCATGCCCAGTAAGAGCATTCGCCGCCAACCAATTCGGACTCGATGATCCCCACGCGCAACCCGCGTTTAGTTGCATAGTCGGCGACGTTCTCGCCAGCTGGCCCGGCACCGAGCACGATCAAGTCATAGTCCCGCTCAGAGCTACCTGGCATTGCAGTTTCCGGAGATTCGGGCATGCTATTTCCTCGCTGTGTTCGATGATTGCAGGCTTACGGTCTCAGCGTAGCTAGTGGCGCTCGTTTGGTACATGCTTCATCTTCGGCAACCTCCAACGGCCCTGAAATAAACGGCGGTTGATCTCCGATAAGCTGGAAGGCGTGCTTATTTTGTTGCCGCCTTCCGAAGGTAAGACCGCCCACGCCGAAGGCGCCCCGTTTGAAATCAGCGACCTTTCCTTCCCGGGGCTGGTTGCCGACCGCCGGCTAGTCCTGTCGGCGCTCGCTGAAGTTTCGGCTCGCGAAGACGCCATGGAGGTCCTTGGCGTGGGTGCCTCGCTGGCCAAAGAGGTAGCCCGCAATATTAATCTGCATACCGAACCTGCTGCCCAGGCCCATGACATCTACTCGGGTGTGCTCTTCGAAGCCTTGAATTATGCTTCGCTGGATGCTGCGTCCAAGCAGCGAGCCGACGACTCGATCATCGTTGTCTCGGCCCTTTGGGGCGCAGTACGCTTCGGGGATCAGATCCCGCCCTACCGACTATCCATGTCGGCGAAGCTGGAACCACTAGGCAAGCTGGCGAGCTGGTGGAAGAAGCGGCTGACCCCGGTTCTCGACGAAACCGCTGGCGATCAATTGATCGTGGATGCCCGCTCCAGCACCTACGCCGCAGCCTATAAGCCGAGCAATGGCAATTCCGTTGCGGTGAATGTGTTCCAGCTGCGCAATGGCGTCCCGAAAGTGGTCTCGCATTTCGCCAAGCACACCCGCGGCGAGGTCGCGCGCTTCTTAGTGGAGCAGCCGGTGGCCCCGCAAAACCCGGAGGAACTGCTCGCGCTGGCCCAGACCAAATGGGAAGCGAGCCTAGTCGAAGACAAAAAGGGCCGCGCCCTGAGCATCCTGCTATCCGCAGATCACCAGTTCACCACCGCAAAATAGTTCGCTGAGCTGGACCCGCCGGCGCCAATTGCGCCCGGCTTTTTCTGCGAGATTCCGTCTCGCGTTCGAGCCTCGGCACAACGCTGAATAATCCAGTTCAGGCGCGTTCCGCCATTGCGCATCTCTTCGGAGCAAGAGCTCTCGGGATACCTCGGCTGCGCAGGAGGACACCAGCTGATGGAATCCGATGTGAAATCGCACCGGGTTGCTTCTTCTGGCACTCACCTCAACAGCATGCGGCATGAACGAACCCATTCGGAAAGTATGTCAAGTGACAGCAAGAGAAGATAGAACAGAATCATGGTCGAATCCCTCCAATCCGCGGTCATCTACTGCCGAATCTCCAAAGATGAACTAGGCACATTCAAAGGCGTGGAACGCCAAAAAGAGGACTGCCTAGCACTCGCCCAGGCACGCGGATTCACAGTCTCCGAGGTCTACATCGACAACGACGTCTCGCCCTACAACGGAGCAGTACGCCCACAGTACCGCCGCATGCTCGCCGAACGGTCAGACCGCAAACCTGCCGTGATCATCGCATGGCACACCGACAGACTGCACCGACACCCGCGAGAGCTCGAAGAGTTCATAGACCTCACCGAACGCAACGGCACAAACTCACTCACCGTCAAAGCCGGGGAAATAGACCTGTCGACTGCTTCCGGCCGCGCAGTAGCCCGCACCCTCGGAGCTTGGGCCCGCTTTGAATCGGAACACAAGTCAGACCGCATCCAGCGAAAGAAACTCGAACTAGCCAAAGAAGGCGCCTACGTTGGCGGGCCTATCCCCTATGGCTACATGCGACGTCCAGAGAAAAAACTTGGACTGCATCCCGTCGAAGCGCCGGAAGTCGCCGAAGCTTTCCGCAAATTCCTCAACGGTGCATCACTCGGCAGCCTGGTGCGCGACTTCAACGACCGCGGACTAGTTACCCGCCGTAACCTGCAGTGGAACTCCACAGCCATGCGCAACATGCTGAAACGAGCCACCTACGCAGGTAAATCCACACACCGAGGCAAAGTCATTGGTGACGCACAAGCGCCCGCAATCGTCTCCGAAGCTGACTGGCTGGCATCCTCTCTGATCCTTACCGACCCTGCGCAGCGCACAAACGTTGAATCGAAGGTGCGCCGGCTACTCGTTGGCATCCTAGAGTGCGGCGAGTGTGGCGCACCGATGAAGGGATCCACTCGATCTTCAAAGGTGCAGATCCAAAACAAGGACTACTATAAAGCGCGACTCGTGGGCAAGGGCACAGCTTCTAAACGGCTGAGCCCATCGATGCAATGATCACTGAGCTAGTGCTGGCCAGGCTATCCGACGACGAGGTACGCCGGCACTTGTCAGCACCACAGAACCCGAAGCGCGCAGCCGAGCTACAGACAGAGCTAGCAGTACTGCGGAACCGCTTAGATCAAGGCTCCGAGTCATTCGCCTCCGGACTTATTGAAGCGTCTCAACTCGCAACGATCACAGGGCTACTGCGCGGGAAGATTTCAGCAGCACAAAACGAGTTAGCCGTACTCGGCGCCGGAACTGCTGTGCCGTCCGTGGAGGCAGGTGACATTCGAGAATGGTGGGCTGATGCCACTCTTGAAAACCAGCGCGCAGTCATCAAGTCGATAATGACGATCAGGCTAAAGTCTGTGCATATCGCGGCCCCTCGCCGTTTCGATCCTCGCCGCGTAGAAGTCACGTGGAAGTAGTGCGCGCTCCCGAGAACTCAATGATTCTCGAGGTAATGGCAAACAGCTTTTGAGATGACTTATAGAAGTACAAAGAACGCGCCCACACCGTATATAACGGCTGTGGGCGCGTTTCTCATTTATTCGTGATTATTGATTCTTGCGCCCGAATAGTCCGCGGAATACAAGAGCTTCGATAGCTGACTCTGGGTTCTGAGATTGAGCGTCATTCGCTGCTTGCGTAAATAGTTTGCTCAGATCGTCGATCCCGAAATTCCGTTGCCGCAATCGCGGAAGCGCTTCGGTCGCCGCTCCCGCGAGCTCCGTTAACGACTTGTTGTATCCGTAGTGATTTTTCGAATACGTCTTCTTGTCTCGCATCTGGAATTCCAGCATCGCGAAGTCGATCAGCAATTCCTCGAATCTACGAATTGAGCCAATCGTCTGCGGATTCTGAATACGAAAAACAAGCGCGAACAGTAGCCCGGTAGACCTTACGCGAGTCGCTGCTTCAACAAGCTCTTCTTCATCCCCTGCCCTGAGCGTCTCGAAGAATTGCATGGCCGTGATGTAACTGGCCAGCGCATCCAACTGCTGCTGATCTTCGTGCATCTGTCGGTTTTCTTTGATCTGCCGAAAAGCAATCACGACGCCAAGCACAAGTCCGGCCGTGGCAAGGGCCGTAACTACGGCGGCGGCAGCAGTCCATATTTCGGCCGCATTTGTCGCGTTGGTACTGCAGTAAAGAACGCCCTCTTTCAGCCCATTGGGCAGAGGTATTTCGCATTTGAATTGTTCGGCGGTGATCATGCTCTGATCTTAGGTGAACTAATGCGCCTGGCATTCCAGTTGGATTTCGTGGCTTTCGAAAGGTATTTCAGATTATTTTATGACGGACTGTTTTTTGTGAACTGTAAGCGAGTTGTTTTCTAGCGCCTATCTAAATCGATTCAAGGGGCGTTGCGCCTACCCAAGGCGACATGGCTATATTTGAAACGCTTCATGAAGTACGTGATAACCAGCCTACCGATACACACAACCTTATCCACAACATCAGTTGGACAAAGTGGTTGTGATACAACCCTAATACCCAAGTCAGAATGCGATTAGGCTGATGAACATGAAGTGAAAATGTGCTTATGATGGGTTCACAAGGTATCGCTAGAACCTAAGAAACCCCGGGAAGTCCTGCAAAGACAACCCGGGGTTCAAGAATCGAAGACGCTGCAAACAACTTCGGTTCAAACATTCACCGCAAACCCGAATCGCCAGAAACGAGGAGACAGAAAATGGTTATCCCTAAGGACATCATTTTCCATTCTATCGGAGCAGTAGCCGCACATTACGGAATTAGCCGCTCCACAATCAAGCGTCGCATCAAAGACGGCACGCTAAGGATTTACCGGTTCGACCCCCGGTCGGTGCGCATCAAACTCTCCGACGCCGAACAGGCATTCCGGAGCCAGGTGTAAAGCCATGGCCACCCCACAACTGAATATCGAATCTACCGAGCGCATCCCGTCCATAGCGGAACAGGTTGCCCTACTCGTTGCTACCGCTCCCCCACTCACCGCCGAGCAGTGCGCACGCATACGAGATCTACTCACGCCCCGCACCATGACTATGGCGGTGGCCGCATGAACCCCCAAACGACTAAAGCCGATTTCCTAGACCAGCTGCTAAAACTGGATCCGAACACAGCACTACCCGGGTATACGGACGGTCTACAATCCGCCTTCGCGTACACCACTGAGCAATGGCGCGACCAGGCACTAGACATCGTTTGCTCGCTAGCTGCAGACGGCGAACGATTCACCGCCGAAGTCCTCCGCCGGCTAGGACTCCCCGCACCAGAAAAACCCCAACAATGGGGCGCATTATTTGCTGCCCTCCAACATCACGGCATCGCAGAGGCAGTTGGCTGGGGCCCAAGTACAACAGCCAGTGGTCAAGAACGCGGCGTTCGTATCTGGCAGGGGCTGTAACCGCCACTAATGACTGACAAAAAACTAACAACGAAGGTGAGGCGATCGCATGGGAGCTAGCAATGTAGCAATGGCATTTGCTCACTGGACACATCTCGATCACCGCGAAATGCGCACACTCATTTTCATGGCAAACATCTCTCTGGATGCGGACACACCACGAGTCTATTTCGGCGGCTGGGAAGCTCTAGCGAATGCGCTCGGAGCCGACCTAGAAGGCAAGCGAGAGAGTGCCCGACGCACTGCAGTCCGTGTACTCGGAGCTCTCACTAAGTCAGGTGCAATCGTCTCTAATGGCCAAGCGCGGACAGATGTGCGCGCTGAGTATGCCCTCGCTTTGGATCCCACGGTCACTTATAAACCGGTGGGTGAAGGCGGCAATGTGAAGTGGCGACAGGTTCGAGTCTCGACTCAATCTGAGACAGCTACAGGTACCCAGAGCAAAGTTTTTACCCCTGGCTACGCCATAGATCTAACCCAACCTGAGACCGCTAGGTGTACCCCTAGGAACAACCTCAGGAACAACTGAGGAATACCTAGAGGAGAAATTAGAGGAATACCCATCGTCGTTCTCTCAACTTACGAGGGAGCCCACGCAAAAAACGGCTGCTGCCAAAAAATCTCCAAAAAACACCGACGACGAAAATTCAATCTCCGAAGAACAAAACCGCCAACGACAAATGGTGAGCACACTGGGAAGCCATGAACCGAATGAACTAGTCTCCGTGGAAATGCGATAGCTACAATCCGGAAACTCGTGAGTGGACCGAATACCTAACCGGCATCATCACTCGCAACGAATAGCTCAGAGAATAGGTTCTGTTGTTATGGTCAGGATCATGGGAAAGAATACTTACACTCCGCCGACTGTCAAACACGTTCAAAGCGAAGGTGGCGTACTCCAAACTATCGGCTTGCTCGTCGCTGCGATAGGCCTATTGCTTGCTATTGCTATCGCGCTATCGGGTGGCACGCCCGTTCTATTCGCTCTAGTTCCTATCGGCCTACTAACGGCAATCACTGGCTACTTGAAACAGATTGCTGCAGCAACTTCGGCATCGTATGTGTTGGCAATGAACGCAGTACCTACGAAGGTAGAAACGCCTGTTTCGCAAGACTAATCTCTCCACTATGCCCGCTGGTCTTTCCGTAAATTCGGAAAGTTCCAGCGGGCTTTATCCCTCATTCGGAGGGGAATTAATAGTCTTATGCGCCACCACTATTCCGCGTAAACTTGCCGCGAATCATTTCTCGAAGGTTCAACCAGAACTTCTTTACCCAACTGGGCTCGGGCGCATTCAAGAGGATCCCAATGTGGTCAACGATTTTGGTGAAATTCTCTCGGAACTCCATGGCGTCCACATACGAAGATTCCGGCGTATGCCCGTTCTTCTTGAGCGTCAAGGTATGTATCGACTTGTCGGTGAAACTTGCCCACAGGCTTGCCAGCTGCCGGTAAGCATCCTGAACTTGAGGTGATGTTGAATTCACTTTGCCCGAAGTCAAGAGATTTTTAAGTCTTTCGCCATCCTCGCGGTTCTTCTTACCGGAATCAGTATCAACGAATTCAATGAGATCCGAGGTCTCTGCCCGATAGTAGAACGGCAGGATAGCGATCATATTATTAGTCCAGCGCTCTAGAACTTGGGCCGTCTCTTCCAGCCTGAGCCTCTCAGCGCCGATCCTCGTGTAGTTGTGATTGAGTCTTGCGAGTCTAACTGTATGGCTGTTTGTCACCAATACACCTAAAATTGTTCCACCTGCGCCTATAGCTGCGGGGAGTATCAATTCACCGAGTTCCATAGAAACAACATATCTTAGCCAACATACGACTAGTGGCGCTGCGCGCTAGCGGGCACCCACGGGTGGGCTTGCTCTTGCCCCTGCCCCGAAATTTCCGGCGCCCACCGCTCACTGCCTGCGCCATTCCAACACCAGTAGCCCACTCTCAGAATGAGAGCGAGCAGGTGTAGCCCGTCGTGTGCGCGTGGCCTTTGCGCGACGGTCTGGCCGCGGTTCGGCCAGTGAGTGTGAGTATCCCGGGGATTCATCGTTTAGGCGCTGAGAATCGAAAAGAGCGCGCATGAGAGTAATGGCCAGTTAGATGTTGGCCTCCGAAGCTTCCGCTAAACGGTCATCCTCGTCGAACCACATGTGTGAGTAAGTCCGAAGAGTTTTGTTCGCGTCTTTGTGGCCAACTCGGGAGGCGACGGCGACAGGGGAAAAATCGCGTGAAATTAGAGCACTCGCATGGTAGTGCCTCAGCTGGTGCCAGCCGGGGCCGATGTTTCCGAGCTCTTTCCTAGCGTCGTTCCATGCCGCTTGGAAGTGAGTGCGAAGGAGCGGCTTGCCATTCTCTTGAAACAGGCGTCCGCTCCTGCCTGAGGCGTCGCTAAGGCGCTGCAGGATACTGGCGAGCTTAGGGCCGAAACTGATATGCGCGTGGAGTACCGTGTTTTCAGCGCGCCACGCTTGACGTTCGAGGCGCTGGTGCTGGTGTCTTGTTCGCGCAGCTGAATGCGCCCGGCCTTGAAGTTGATGTCTTTCTTGGACAACCCGATGAGCTCGCCAGGGCGTAACCCGGTGGCCGCGCAGATCCTGGCAGCGTCATTGTAGGGCGCAGGAAGAACAGCGACTAGTTCACTCAGTACGTCATCTGTCAGTTCGATACCCGCGGCCTGAACAAGCTCCGGCATTCGAATTCGCTGACATGGCGACTCGTTCACTTGCTTGCTGTAGACAGCATCGTTGAATAGGCCACGCAGATAGCGCATGGTCACTTCAAACGTGGACGGCGCCAGAACCATTGACCACGCGTTGACGGCGGCCTGTACATCTTCCCGCGTAATTTCTTGCATAGTCCTGCCACGGAATGAGGGCAGAATCCATTACTTGCCTTGTGTGTCGATGGTTCGCAGAGACGCCGTCCGTTGGTGAGCCTGTTTGCTCCTCCACAGGTCCCAATAGGCTTCGAAGGTAACGTCACGGCGGAGTGTGTACGGGTTACGCGTAGTTTCGTAGATTTGTGTGTCAATCCATGACTTGGCAGCGTCTTGCGTCTGATATGAGCGTTTAGTCTCTCCGCCTTTACCATCGCTCCAGACGGCTTGCCAACGCTGGCCTATGCCATAGCGCGAGGAAGGGCTCTTGTCTTTCTTATGCCAGGTATCTACGATTCTTCCGGTTCCCATGGCGCCCCTTACAGTGTCACAGGTGCACCGAGGGCAGCGCACAACAACTGTGGAATAGCGACAATAGCGAACAGCAGAGAGCTGTAGAAGGTAGCTTGAACGGTGTGCTGAATTGCTTTACGCATCGCTGGTCACCGCAGACAGATGAGGAAGCGAAAGCGTGAATGCGGATTCTGGCACGTCGCGGCGCACGTAATCGGTGCTGAGAGTTTGATCTTGATCTACCCATGCCCAGAGATCCCACTCGACTGTAGAGTGTTGGCGTGCACGGACTGCGTAGCCTTTCGGGTAGTGATGCTGCGCGAGTGTTCAGCGCAATATGTGGGACCGGGGTAAAAACACCGCGGCCTGTGGTGCGCGCATTAGTGCGCGGGGTATTATTGGACACGTGATCGCTCCTTGTAAGCGGTTGCCACGCCCCAGACTGTTGACGCAGTGCTGGGGCATTCAAGTTTCTGCAAGCCGCCGGGAGTGAAATCTAATTGGCTTGCTGTGTCCAAACATTATTACCGCTCGAAATGATCCCCAAACAAAGCTGAGGCCCGTCGGGACGGGTTGAATACAGCTGCGCAAAGAATTCCGAACGCGTTGCCTGTTAGACTTTGCGCGCCTAAATTGACTAGGGGTATCCCGCCACGAAATCTGCTTTGCATCTTTTCGCTCGAGAATTATTGCACTACACCCTTACGAACGTGATGCGATTCACATAGGCTTCACGTATGACGTCCTACGTCATACGTCCAATTTGATTCACGGACTCCCCCATTCTCGAGAGGAAGCTAGCCCGTGCGGATTTACTCCAAGAATCACCGCAAGACCCTGGCTGCAGCAGCCGCAGCAGCCCTGATATTGCCCCTGGCTTGGGCGCCTGGCGCGCAAGCAGCATCATCGGTCGTTGAAGCCGATCCCCAAACTCCCCCCGGCAGCTACTCCGAGCTCAATCTCGGTGCGGATCGTACAGCGGAGAACTTCTTCTACCGCATCCCTGCTTTGGCGCACCTTGGAAACGGAGTTGTCATCACTTCGTGGGACGCCCGTCCAGGCAGCGCCGCCGATGCCCCCAATGCCAACAGCATTATCCAACGACGAAGCACGGACAATGGCGCCACATGGGGCCCGCTCACCACTATTGCCGAAGGATTTTCCGGCTCGGCAACAGAAGGCAAATACGGCTATTCGGATCCAAGCTACGTGGTGGACCGAGAGAGCGGAAAGGTCTTCGCTTTCTTCGTGTATTCCAAAGACCAGGGCTTCCACGGAAGCACTTGGGGCAATGACGACGCCAATCGCAACGTCTTGAGCGCAGCCGTGGTGCATTCGACGGATGCCGGGCTAACCTGGAGCGAACCACGGTTGATCACCGACGTAGTCAAACCGGGCGATAGCGCAGTCCCGGGGGCAGTCCGTGGAACGTTCGCGACATCCGGCGAGGGCATTCAGGTCACGCGGGGGCCATACGCCGGGCGCCTGATCCAGCAGTACGCCGGCGACGTCATGCAGCCGGACGGTTCACGATCCATCCAGGCATATTCGATCTACTCCGATGACCACGGTAAGACCTGGCAGCGCGGCGAATTTACCGGGCATTCGATGGATGAAAATAAAGTTGTCGAGCTTTCCGATGGGCGTATCATGCTCAACTCCCGCGATTCGGCAGGCGGCGGCTACCGAAAAGTTGCCATCTCTGACGACGGAGGGCATAGCTATTCGAAGGTCGAACAGGACAAGAACCTTCCTGATCCAACAAATAACGCTCATGTGACGCAAATGCACCCAAACGCCGAAGCAAATAGCGCAGATGCAAAGAAGCTGCTTTACACCGGCTCCAATTCCCAAACCGCCCGTGAGAATGTTTCGGCACGAGTCTCCTGCGACGACGGCAAGACCTGGCCCGGTCTGCGCACCATCCGCCGCGGATTCTCCGCCTACTCGGTAGCTACCGCATTAGACAAGGGGCAGTTCGGAGTCTTCTTCGAGGCGAGCTACACCAACAATATGCAGTTCGCTTCCTTCGATGAACAGTGGCTGAACTACGTCTGCGCGCCACTGTCTGCCGATCGCTTCAGCGCCGAGGCTGGAAGCACCCACGATGTTGAAGTCACCATCACCAATCAGGAAAGCGAGCCGCTCTCCGGTTCGGTGCAGCTCGTTTCCTCCGAAAACTTCTCGGCGGCACCGGTGGATGTAGAGAACCTGCCAGCAGGCGAAAGCACTACGGTGGCGCTGCCGGTGGATATCTCCGTCGTAGCCAACGGCCAGCAAAACCTCCAACTGCAGTTCACCACCGACGCGGGCAAAACCTCGCAGGCTGTTGTCGAAACCGCCATCGCAGGCAAGGAAGTCACGGGCATCGACGTCGCAGGAAAACGCGGCGATGCCGACCGTGATCTAGCAGCGGATCCCTATCAGGTCGGGGAAAAACTTCCCTATCATTTCCTGGTGAAAAACACGGGGAATATCAACCAGTGGATCGTCCCCACGGAAGGCAACTTTTCACCTTTCGCCGCCAAACCGGTGGGCGAGCCTAGCCCTTCGGGAAACTGCCGCTATTCGAACCTCGCCGCCGGCAAGTCTTATAATTGCACTACCCCTGCCCATGAGGTCACTGCTGACGATCTGGCTAATGGATTCTTCGTCCCCTCAACGCATTGGACCTCGGGACGCTTGAGTGAGGTCAATGCGATTGTTGACGAATACCAGATCACCGGGGAAGAAGTAGACCTCATTGAACGCAATCCCGGGCTCGGCATCTCGGTAGCCGAACCGGTATTCGTCGACAAGGACGGCGATGGCTATGCCTCGCTCGGTGACGTCGTTGCCTACGAGCTCACAATTTCCAACGACGGCAACGTCCGGCTAACGGACCTGCAGTGGGCCGGAAATGATATTTCCGCGCTGGAAATTGGAGAATCCCAGACGGCGAGCGCCACAAGAAAACTTTCCGCGTCGGATATCGAAGCCGGTACCCTCGTGGCCTCCACCGAGGTTTCGACGGCAAGAAATGGCTTGCGTCAGGTCGAAGCCCAATATTCGTTGGCCGCCGCACAGCTTCCGCAAGCGCCCCAGGACACAGAGACCAACCAGCCGGCGCGTGCGGTGCTTTCGCACAATAACGGACATGACACAGGCCTGAAGGATGGTGACTTCACCATCAGCATGAACCTGTGGTGGGGCACCAACGCTTCACGATTCGTGCTGCTAGAGGACGGTGCGGAGATCTCCCGCCAAGAGCTCCAACCGAATTCGCCTGCGGCCCAGCAGGCGACGGTGGACGTTGCCGGCAAGCCCAACGGGGTGTACCTCTACCAAGCCGTGCTCACCAATGCTGCCGGAACCACGAGGACCGAAGAATTGAAGGTGGAGGTTACGGACGCCGACCCAACTACGGGCGTGCTCAGTGGATCCGCCGGGAAGTCCGACGGGACGGTGAACCTTGAAACCAACATGTGGTGGGGCACCAATGCCAGCGGCTATCGCCTCTACGAGAATGGTGTGCTCGTCGACGAACAGGAGCTGACGGTCGCTACCCCCGAAGCACAAAAAGCCGTCTCAACGTTGAGCCAGCGAGCACCCGGCACTTACCAGTACCAGGCGGTGCTGAGCAATGAGGTCGGAGAAACCAAGACCAAGACCATTCAGGTCAAGGTGAGCTAGCGACGAAAGGCATTTTCTGGCGGTGACCCGGAACCGAATCCACCGGGTCACCGCCAGCTGCGGTTGCGCTAGCGGTGAGCAACCAGCTCGACCTCGAAACCGGCGGCGTCCTCCAAGTATGCGGCGTAGTGCTCTGCTCCTCCGGCGTGCGGATGCTTATCAGGGAACATCAGTGTGAACCCGTGATCGAGCGCCTCGGCGGTCAGTGCCTCGACCTGCTCGCGGCTCCCGGCATGGAAGGCCAGGTGGTTCATTCCAGGGGCACAGCGTTGATGCGGCGCATCAATCACGTTCGGTCCGGATTCGAGCACAATGTAGAACTCTTGGTGTCGATAGCTGACGCCGCTGGCCCACGTGGATTCAACATCAAATCCTAGGCGCAACAACAGCCAGCCCAGCGAGCCGGTACTGGCGCTCAGGTCAGCCACCCAAAGTTCAAGATGATGAAGCATCGCTACGGGGTGAGCACGAAGTCCCAAGGGTCGGAGTTTATCTGCGACACCTCGATTTCCACCTCGTGTCCCAGGTCCTGCAGCACGTTCTGCAGCGCGCGGGCTCCGGCGGAAAGCCAGACCCATTCCGAGGCAAAGTGCGAGACGTCGATCAGGAAGGGGTGTCCCCCGTTGGCGGCTTCGCGCGCCTCGCTGGCCGGGTGGTGGCGCAAATCCGCGGTGACATATACATCTGCCTTGTGGGCGCGCACCGCATCGAAGAGCGAATCACCGGCGCCGCCGCACAGGGCGATCTTGCGGACAATGCCCAGACGATCACCGGCGACACGGACGCCACCGGCTACCGCAGGCAGGACGGTGAACACGCGTTCGGCGAAGTCCTCCAGCTTCATCGGCTTTTCGAGGAATCCAACACGGCCCAATCCTTCTTCGGGCAGACCATCCTTGGTTTCAACGAGCGGCACGCAGTCTTTGAGGCCGAAAGCGTCAGCTAGGGCGTCGTTCACGCCGCCGATCGCGTTGTCTGCGTTGGTGTGGGCAGTTAATAAGGCGGTACCGGTTTCGATCAGCCGGTGAATCGCTTCGCCTTTGAAGCCGGTTCCCGCTACCTGGGTCACCCCGCGCAACAACAACGGATGGTGCGTGATCAGCAGGTCGGCATCGCGTGCGATCGCATCGTTGATGACAGCTATAGTCGGGTCGACCGCCAAGAGGATTTTCTTCACCTTAGCGGTGGTGCGACCGGTAACGAGGCCTACGGCATCCCAATCTTCGGCCAATGACTGCGGCCACAGTTCTTCTACGGCCTCAAGCACTTCGCCCAGGGTCGTGGCACCGATTGTCGCATCGTTCTCGACCACATCATCGCTCACGGAAGATAAGTTGGCGGAGGGCGAAGTCGGGTTCTTCTGCTCCGGATCCTGCGGGGTATTAGCCTTGCTCTGCATAGTTCCACACTACGCGGTACAGCTGGGTCAGGAACATAATGCAACGCCGCGACGTTATGGACTCTGTGAGTATTCTCAGATTAGACACACCCCATCGTTTCTCCGCCCGGATGACCGTGGCGGACACCGAACTGACAACCTTTGTCCTAGCCGGTGGCTGCTTTTGGTGCCTCGACGCCGTGTACCAACGCACCCGCGGAGTGCACGCGGTGCTTTCCGGGTATCAGGGCGGACACACCAGCAACCCGGATTACCGGCAGGTGTGTTCCGGCACCTCCGGTCACGCCGAAGTGGTCGCGGTCATCTTTGACGAGCAGACAGTTCCGGCCGATGTCATTTTGGACATGTTCTTCACCGTGCACGATCCAACCACGCTCAACCGCCAAGGCTACGACGTGGGAACCCAGTATCGTTCGGCCATGTTCCCGTTGGATGAAAACCAGCGCGGAGTCTTCGAGGCGAGCATGCGAAAGTACGCGGCACTTTACCCGGGCCCGATCGTGACGACCATCGAGGAGTCAAAAGATTTCTACCCGGCCGAGCAAGTGCACCAGGATTATTACTCGGAGAACCAAGAAGTCGGGTATTGCCGAGTCATTATTGACCCGAAGCTCGCAAAAGTCAGGAAATATTACGCTCAATGGCTTAACGAGAACTAAGCGGCGAGTCAGCCGATTAGGGTTAGTAGTGAAAACTTTATGGATGAAACGCCGTTTTCACGGCTTTCTCCAACCAACCTCGCCGGGCATCAGCGGCCTGCATCGAGTCACGTAAGGATTGCGTATACATGGGCAAGATCTACAACAATGTCACCGAGATCATCGGAAACACCCCACTGGTGAAGCTCAACCGCCTAGGTGAAGGCCTGCCAGGCAGCATCGCAGTGAAGCTGGAATTCTACAACCCAGCGAACTCGGTCAAGGACCGTATCGGCGTAGCCATCGTTGATGCTGCAGAAAAGTCCGGTGACTTGAAGCCAGGTGGAACCATCGTTGAAGGCACCAGTGGCAACACCGGCATCGCGCTGGCAATGGTTGGCGCGGCCCGCGGCTACAAGGTCATCTTGACCATGCCCGAGACCATGTCCACCGAGCGCCGGGTGATGCTGCGCGCTTATGGTGCCGAGATCGTGCTGACCCCGGGTGCTGATGGCATGCGCGGTGCGGTGGAAAAGGCCAAGGAAATCGTTGCCACCTCGGAGAACGCCATCTGGGCGCAGCAGTTCGCGAACACCGCGAACCCGCAGGTGCACGCGGACACCACGGGCCCGGAGATCTGGGCCGATACCGACGGCAAGATCGACGTGCTCGTAGCCGGTATCGGTACCGGTGGCACCATCACCGGTGCTGGACGCTACCTGAAGGAAAAGAACCCTAACCTGAAGATCGTTGCTGTCGAGCCAAAGGATTCGCCAATCCTCAACGGCGGCAAGCCAGGCCCGCACAAGATTCAGGGTCTGGGCGCGAACTTCATCCCTGAGGTGCTCGATACCGAGCTCTACGACGAGGTACTCGACGCGTCGATCGAGGATTCGGTATCCGTGGCACGTGAACTGGGCGTCAAGGAAGGCATCCTCGGCGGTATTTCCGCCGGCGCAGCCGTCTGGGGTGCACTGCAGATCGCGGCCCGCGAAGAGTTCGCTGGCAAGCAGATCGTCACCGTAATCCCTGACTTTGGCGAGCGTTACATTTCCACCCTGCTGTTCGATGACATCCGCGGCTAAGAAATAGTTTCCTGCTCCGCGAATAAATCGGCGTGGCCCGTCGTTGGATCTTAATAAGTCCACGGTGCGGTTCGCGCCGATTTGTCATGTGACCAATTCAAGGGCACGCCAGCTTGCTGCAAGCACTATGAAGGTTGTATTTATGAGTTTTTTCTTCCGGTTACGCGAAGACCTCGCCAACGCTCGCTCCCACGACCCGGCAGCACGCAGCGATACCGAGAACTTCTTCGTGTATTCAGGACTGCACGCCATCTGGATTCACCGGCTGGCGCATAAAATGTGGCAGAACCCCTCACTGCGTTGGCCGGCCAGGCTGCTCTCGCAGGCCAACCGCGCGATCACCGGAATTGAGATCCACCCCGGTGCCACGATTGGGCGGCGCTTCTTCATCGACCACGGCATGGGAATCGTCATCGGCGAAACCGCCGAGATCGGCGACGACGTGATGCTCTATCACGGCGTGACCCTGGGCGGCCGGTCGCTGGCAAAGACCAAGCGGCACCCGACCATCGAGGATCGCGTGGTCATCGGAGCCGGGGCGAAAATCCTGGGTCCGATCACCATTGGCGCCGACTCGGCCGTTGGCGCGAATGCGGTGGTCGTCAAGGATGCACCGGCAGGCTCGATCGTCACCGGCATTCCGGCGCAGAATCGCCCGCGCAAGCCTGAAGAGCATAAGCCGGCGGTGGATCCGGCGGAATATATCGATCCGGCGATGTGGATCTGATTTCCCGCTGAAACGCCTCAGGTGGCCCGGTGCTTTGGACAGCAGTTGCTGTTCGAATCACCGGGCCATTTGCATTTTCGCGTGGATTCCAACGAGCCGCTGGCAAGTTATGGCAACCAGTGGACTGCCCCAAGTGACCTCTGACACGCTGGCGTCCAGGGGTGCGCAGGTGCATCCCGATCATCAACTTTCCCCACGAAGGAGTGGATCGTGCCTCATCAATTCGGAAACCGTCGATACCGAAAGCTTCTGGCGGTGTCCTGCATCGGCGCGCTGAGCCTTGCAACGCTCGCGTCCCCGGCCGGCGCTTCCCCGTCCAAGACTGCGCAGGCGGAGAGCAACACGCTTGAAGCTGTCCCGCAGGTGCTCGGACCAATCGCAGTCACCGAGGACAGCTATCCCTGGTCGGCGCTGGAGCATGCCCGGGTGCCGGTGGATGTTTCGGACCTAGGCTACGTGGAGGAGGAATTTTTCCTGCGCGGCGAAGCGAATGTCTATGAGAATCCCGAAGGCGAATTGCAGGTCGTCACCGAAAACGTTCCTTACACCAACCACATGCTGGTGCGCCGCCCAGCCAAGAAGGCAGATTCTTCCGGCGTGGTGCTCGTGGACATCCTCAATGCCTCCAACGGTTTTCCCGGCGAAGACCATCTGCGGCGCATGTGGGATTGGGCCGCAGAAGAAGGGCACACGATCATTGGCGTGAGTTCCAAACCCATCCAGGTCGACGCGTTGAAGAACTTCGACCCCGAACGCTACGCGCCGTTGAGCTGGGATGTCGAGGATGCTGAGCGCGAGCCGATTATCGCCGACCGCGATGACCCCTCGTCCTTCGATCCGTTCATGGTGGTGCCCGGCGCCGAAGAAGGACTCGCCTGGGACATCATCACCCAGGTGGGCACGCTGCTGGAGAGCAAGCCGGGCCGTGCGGTGCTCGGCGGGCAGCAGGCGAAGACCGTGCTGCTCATGGGCCAGTCGCAGTCGGGGCTCTATCTGAACACCTATGCCTCGAACTTCCATGGGCTCGTCACCGAAGCTAACCGCGGACCGGTCTTCGACGGGTATCTGAACACCGTCGGCGCCGTTCTGGAGCGTCCCCTGGCGCAGTCGCAGACCGGCGGGCTGGTGACCGCGCCCGGCTCCGAGCCGGCGCTGGATGTCCCGTTCATCACGGTGACCGCCGAGGGCGATGCGGGCCTGTTCGGGGCCGCCACCCTCGCCGAGAAGGAGCTGCCAGCCAATCGGCGGCACTGGCAGGTGCCGGGTACCGCGCACACCGATCTGCTCTCGCCGGTCATCCCGGCTGACGCCGAAATCTACCGATCCGGAAGGCTGCCGAATACCGCGGTGCACGATGAGGCGTTCCGCGACTCGCTGAATACCTACCCGCTGGAACCTGCGGTGGTTGCGGCCACACAGTCGCTGATCGATTGGTCCAAGCGAAATCGCGAAGCCGCGCCCTCCAAGTGGTTCGAGCAGTCAGCGGGCCAGTTGGAACTCGCTGCGGACGGCAATGTCGCTGGAGGGCTTCGCTACGGACTGCTCGAGCATTCTTTGGGCCAATTCCGTGGGGCAGCGCAGCCGGGCGCGGTCTATGGTTCGATGGAGCTGATCTCTGCAGAAGAATTCGCGAAGAGCTTCGGGACCCGGGCGGATTATCTGGAACTGATCGGCAAGGTCGATGCGAAACTGGTCGAGCAGGGGTACCTCACGCAATGGGGTGAACGGTACTTCGCCGAGGTAGCCAACGATTTGTTGGATCGCATCGGAGTTCCGGCCGGCACGAAGTAGCCACCAGCGACGGATTGAGGCCTTAAACCACGCAGGACCAACGCTTTGTGCGTTGGTCCTGCGTGGTTTTTGGGGTGGTGCGAAGAATTAGTCGCCCAGGGTGTGCGAAGCGGTATCGCTGCCCGTGATGACCTCGACCTTCTCATCGGCAGGATCCTGCGCCTGCGCGCCAAGCTTTCCGCGGGTGAGCTTGTGCATGATCAACGCAATGGCGCCGTCGCCGGTCACGTTGGTGGCGGTGCCGAAGCTGTCCAGCGCGATGTAGGCGGCGAACATCAGGCCAACCTCGACCTCGCCGAAGCCCAGCATCTGCGCCAGCAAGCCAGCGGCGGCAGCGATAGCGCCACCTGGAACACCGGGAGCTGCGATCATCATGACGCCAAGCATCAAGATGAATGGCAAGAACGCGCCGAGGGAAACGTCGCCTCCGGTGAGCAGCAGCACCGCGAGGGAGAAGCAGGTGATCTTGACCATCGAGCCGGAAAGGTGGATAGTCGCGCCCAGCGGCACCACGAACCCTGCCACCGAATCGGAGACGCCGTTCTTCTTCGCCGAGGCAAGGGTGACCGGAATGGTTGCCGCGGAGGAGGAAGTGCCCAAGGCGGTGAAGTAGGCGTCGCGCATGTTCCACAGTGCCTTCAGCGGGTTCTGTCCGGTCATCGAGCCGGCCACCGTGTACTGGACCAGCAGGACCACCAGGGTCAGGGCGAAGGACACTAGGGCAACAAGCAGGAACTTGGTTACCACGGTCATAGCCGAGCCGCTGGCCGAAAGGTCAAGGAAGATACCGAAGATGAACAATGGCAGAGCCGGAACGATAATGCGGCGGATCACCATTTCGATGATCGTACGGAATTCGACCGCACCGCGGAAGAGTACTGTGCTGCGGAATGCGGTGAGGCCGATACCGATCACAAATGCGAGGATCAGCGCGCTCATCACACCGATGACTGGTTCCAGGACAATCTCGGTTGCCCCTTCACCGGCGGAGCTGACCAGTGAGAAGTATGGTTCGAATCCGGATCCGGAGTCCTCACTGAGTGATTCAACTCCGCCACCGCTGAGCGAGGCGGTGAACAACCAGCGACCCACGAAGTAGGCCAACAGACCGGCTAGAACGGTCGAGGTGTAAGCGATCAGTGCTGTCACTCCGAGCCACTTGCCGGCGCCCTTACCCAGTTCGGCAATAGCGGGCATTACCAGACCCAAGATGATCAGGGGCACGATGAAGCTCAGGAATCCCGAGAAGATCGAGTTGTACGTGAGGAATACGCTGCCCAGTCCCACGGGCATAACCGGTCCAAGCAGAATGCCCAGGACGATAGCAACGAGGATCCACCCAAGTAGCGGGATCTTTTTCAACAGGTTCATGGGCTTCCTTCAAGGTAACGAATGATGAGTGACGAGCAGTCCGGCGTCGAGCCCACGCGCTTTTGTGGCGTACGACATGCTTCCATAATGTTAGGGCTTGGCTTCGATTCATAGAAACCATGGGCTTCGTCTATGGATGAGACGTCACCCGGCGCCGATAACTCTCGCTTTTTGTCCAGAAAATCCCGGCCGAGGCGAATTCGCGCAGCGTTTCGTCTCCAGACAACGTTTAAACGCTAGCGCGCCTAGTCGTTGGGGGCACAAAGTTACTTGCACCGCGTCATATTCTGCCGCGAGGCGAGCATCACGCGTGGCAGCCGGATCCCTCGTGGCACCCCCGTGTTTAATGAGGGTCATCCGTCTATCCGCAAATGACTTGGAGCACTTCGAAATGTTTTCCGGGCTCAGCGCCTTCCCGCTCACTCCCCTAGTTGAGGACCGGCTCGACGAGCCTGGCTTCATCGAGCTTATCGAGCGGCTGTCCACCAGCGGCGTGGACTCGATCACCGTGCTCGGTTCCACCGGCATGTATGCCTACCTCGATTCCGGCGAGCGCGCACGGGTAGCTGGCCTTGCGGTTTCGCATGCCAACGGTATGCCGGTATTCGTGGGCGTCGGTGCGCTACGCACCTCGCAGGTTATGGCGAATGTGCATTCAGCCGAGCTGGCCGGAGCCCAAGGATTGCTTCTGGCGCCGGTGAGCTACCAACCGTTGAGTGACGAGGAGGTTTTTGCGCTGTTTGCCGCTGTCTGTCAGGCGAGTACGCTCCCGGTGATCCTCTATGACAATCCGGGCACCACTCACTTCAGCTTCAGCCTGGAGCTCTACGCGCGCATCAGCGCATTGCCCAATGTGGTGTCGATCAAGATCCCCCCGCTGCCGTCGGACCCGCACCAAGCCGAACAGCGTATCAAAGCGATCCGTTCGGTGATCCCAGCGGATGTCACCTTGGGGATTTCGGGAGACGCTTTCGCCGCCGCTGGCCTGGCAGCCGGATGCGATGGGTGGTACAGCGTGCTCGCCGGGACGCTACCGGCGCTGGCTCTGCGGATCGCGGCTCCAGCCAAGGAGGGAAAGCATGAATTGGCACTCGCCGCATCGGGGCAACTTGCTCATTTGTGGGACTTCTACACCGCCTGCGGAGGCAGTGCTCGCGCCATTGCTGGGCTGGCCCGCGAACTCGGGATGGTGTCGGACTCCGCGCTGCCTGCCCCGTTGCACAATTTGAGCGACGAACTGCGAATCCGCGCCCGAGAGTTGCTGCGGGAACTGGGTAGGATTTAGTTCATGACCCAGCATCTTGCAGATACCCACGATATGATCCGCGTCCGCCAAGCACGGGAGAACAACCTGCAGGGTGTGGATGCCGATATTCCCAAGCGTCGTATTACGGCGTTTACCGGTGTTTCCGGGTCGGGGAAATCATCGTTGGTGTTTGGCACGATCGCTGCGGAGTCGCAACGCCTGATCAATGAAACCTACACTTCCTTCGTGCAGTCCTTCATGCCTTCGATGCCGCGCCCTGATGTCGAGGTGCTGGAGAACCTGTCGGCAGCGATCGTGGTGGACCAGGAACGCATGGGAGCGAACTCCCGCTCCACGGTGGGCACCGCCACCGACGCGTATTCGCTGCTGCGTGTGCTCTACTCGCGTTATTCCACGCCGAGCGCCGGGGGCGCCGGAGCGTATTCGTTCAACCTCGGCGAAGGGGCGTGCGCGACCTGTGAAGGATTTGGCACCGAGGCTAGCATCGATCTGGATGAACTGCTTGACTGGGACAAGACGCTGAACGAGGGGGCCATCAAGGCTCCGAACTTCGCCCCGGATTCATGGCTATGGCAAACGCTGACCGCGGGAACCGAGCCGGATCTGGAGGTGAAGCTCAGCGCAATGCCCAAGGAGATGCTGGAGCGGATGCTCTATGCCGAACCGGGCAAGGTCAAGCTCAATGGGGCGAATATGAGCTACGCCGGGCTGATCACCCGGATCAAGTCCAATTACATTCACTCGGGCCGGGAAATCAAGCAGGCGCATATCCGCGATTGGATCGCGCGGATCTCCACGACCGCACCCTGCTCGGCCTGCGCGGGTTCACGTTTGAGCGAGAAGGCCCGCGCCTCGAAGATTTCCGGCCTGAGAATCGCAGAGATGACCGCCATGCAGGTAACCGACCTGCATGGAGTGCTCGAAAAACTGGATATCGAAGATGCAGCTCCCCTGCTGGTGAATCTGCGCGCGATTCTCGCCTCCATGATCCAGATCGGCTTGGGCTATATTTCGCTCGACCGCCCGGCCGGCACCCTCTCCGGCGGCGAGGCGCAGCGCGTGAAGATGATCCGCCACCTCGGCAGCGCGCTCTCCGATGTCACCTATGTCTTCGATGAGCCCACGGTGGGATTGCACCCGCACGACATCCAGCGCATGAACCACCTGCTGCGCGACCTGCGCGACAAGGGCAACACGGTGCTGGTCGTCGAGCACAAGCCGGAGGTCATCAAGATCGCGGATCACGTGATCGATCTCGGTCCCGGCGCCGGGCTGCACGGTGGCAATATCAGCTACGCGGGGAACCTCGAGGGCCTCTTGGCCAGCGACACCGTCACCGGCAGGCATTTCTCCGCCCGCGTGCCATTGAAGCAAAATGTGCGCAGCGGCAAGGATCCGTTGCAGATCCGCGCAGCGAGCACGCACAATCTGAAAAATGTGGACGTGGACATCCCCAAGGGCGTGCTCTGCGCGGTCACCGGGGTGGCGGGCTCCGGAAAGTCCACGCTCATCCACTCCACCATTTCCAAGCGCGACGACGTCGCGGTGGTGGACCAGTCCGCCATTCGCGGCTCCCGGCGCAGCAACCCAGCCACCTACACCTCGATCCTGGACCCGATCCGCGCAGCCTTCGCCAAGGCCAATGGCGTCAAGCCGGCGCTCTTCAGCGCCAACTCGGAAGGCGCCTGCCCGAACTGCAACGGGGTGGGCTTCATCTACACCGACCTGGCCACCATGGCCGGGGTGCAGCTGCTCTGCGAGGTCTGCGAAGGCAAGCGCTACACCGCGCAGGTCCTCGAATACCGCCTGGAGGGGCTGAACATCGCCGAGGTGCTCAACCTGAGTATCGAACAAGCGTTCGAACAGCTCAAAATCCCCAAGGCCAAAGCCATGCTCGAACGGCTGAACCAGGTGGGGCTGGGCTACATCAAGCTCGGCCAACCGCTTAACACCCTCTCCGGCGGGGAGCGCCAACGCCTGAAGCTCGCCATCAACCTGGGCAAGGGGCAGGGAACCTACATCCTGGATGAACCCACCACCGGCCTGCATATGGCGGACGTTGACCGGCTGCTGGGACTGCTCGACGAAATGGTGGATGAAGGCAATACGGTGATCGTGATCGAGCACCACCTGGCAGTCATCGCCCATGCAGACTGGGTGATCGACTTGGGTCCGGGCGCAGGGCATGACGGTGGAAGCATAGTCTTCGAAGGAACGCCGCAGCAGCTGGCCAACTCCGGAACCCTCACCGGCCAGCACCTGAACGAATACACCGCCGGATAAGGCATGGACTTCACCCTGCGCGCCCCCGAACCTAAGGATATCGAGGCGCTTGCCCAGCTGCATACCCAATGCTGGAAGCAAAGCTATGCGCATCTATTGCCCGCGGATTATTTCACCGCTCAACGCCTTGAGTCACGCCGCCTGCTCTGGGGACGCCTGATCGGCGATGAAAACCCGAAGCTGCGCCGGGTCGTGGCCGAAGAAAAAGGAGAACTGGTCGGCTTGGCGCTCGCCGGTCCGAGCCTGGACGGCGAGTGCCAGCTGCAGCTCTACAGTCTCTATCTGCTGGCGCAATCTCATGGGACGGGCATCGGGCAGGCCCTTTTCGATGCGGTGCTGGGAGCAGAGCCGGGGATGCTGTGGGTGGCGAGGGACAATCCGCGGGCCACGGCCTTTTATCTGCGCAATGGATTCGCCTTCGACGGAGCCGAAAAGGCGGATCCAGAGGTGCCGCAAATGATCGAGTTGCGCATGCTTCGCTGAGGGGCTCTGGCGGAGCCTACAATGAAGTTCGTCGGCTCACCGGCCGGATTGAGATCTCTGCGTAAGGGGTAGCGCCATGGAGGAAGCCAAGTCCCGGATCATCCAGGGCTACCGGCAGGATGCGCAAAGCTTGCAAGGCTATCTGCGTGGGGCCTCTCCAGCGGGCCTGCGCCGCAGGAGCTCGGGAACGCGCTGGACCAATGAGCAATTGCTCTTCCATATGGTGTTCGGGTACATGGTGGTCCGCGTCCTGATCCCGCTGGTGCATTTGCTGGTGCGTGCTCCAGCCGGAGTGCAATCGGGGTTTTCGCGACTGCTGAACGCCGGAACCCCGCTGTTCCATCCGGTGAACTACGCCGGTTCCTGCGCGGCGGCACTGGTGTTCAACCACCGGCGCATGGAGCGCCGGCTGCGGCGCACCATGCTCGCCCTGGAACGATCGCTGGAACGCGAGAGCCCTGCGGCCTTAGCGCGGCGAACGGATTTCCCGGAGCGCTGGGACCCGTTTTTCTCTCGATCCATGTCTCTATCGGAGATCTACGCCTACCCCAGTGCGCATTTCGCATTCCACGCGCGGCAGCTGAGCCTGGAGGCTTAGCTACTCGCTGGTGAAGATCTTCAGGATCTCCGGGTCGCTGACGCGCCCCAGTTTCTGGTCGATCTGCAGCGCCAGCTGCGCCTGGCGCATCATGGTCTCGTGCTCGGGGCGCAGCTCTGGATTCAAGCGTATTCCCATGGAAGTGAAGCGCCGGGACTTGCTCAGCGCCAGATCCTTGACGATATCGTGGATCATCGCCAGATCCTCGGGTTGCACCTTCCAGCGCAATTTACTCAGATGCGCCCACTCCCGGCGCTGTGCGTCATCCAAGCCGTCTGGCATCTCGCCTTGGCCTTGGAGGTGGGCGAGCATGGTGGTGCCCAAGTTCTGCTCCACCGTGCTGTCCGCCAGGCAATGGTCCACGGCGTTTTCCACGCGCGCCCACCATTGCCCGGCGCTGTCGATCTTGGTCCGGAATTGCAAGGATCTAATCGCCACGAAGGCTCCCACCGCAGCGACTATGACGGCGAACAGCGGGGCGAGCAGCAGCAGTCCCGCGCCCGTCCCGGATGCCGAAACTATTCCATACATGATTCGATCCTAGCCCGGCCCACAGGCCTTGCGGCGCAGTTGCATCGACTAAATGCGGACCGGCAACTTTGCGGTGTTGGCGCCGCGCAGCTTTGCTTCCGGTCGTGTTGCGAACCATGATCCGCTGGGGCCAACAGGCCACAGCGATTCCAGAAGTTCCTGATCGACCTATGCGAAAGGATGGGGACCGAACAACGCCTTCGGCAGGACCAGCGCCTGGGCTCCACGGGCCGGCTGGACTTGGATCGCGATCGCCTGCGGAGCGCTAGCGTCGGTCTAAAAAAGCGAGTGCTCGGGCTCGCGATGCTCTGGCGCTGTTCATTTCAAGGCTTCGAGGTACCGCGGCCGACGGCCGAGGTGAAGTAGAAGTCCAGCATCTCGGTCAGTGGCTGGGCATTTCCCCGAAGCCGGCTGCGAAGCGCGGCCCCTTCCCAGCAATCCACCAAGAGGGTCGCCATGATTCGGGGGTCGGCCCCGGCCGCAACCTCGCCGCGTTCGACAGCCAGCTGAAGGCAGCCCGCGATCCGTTCGGCAATCTGGGTCAGACATCCGTCGATCTTGCGCCGGAACACCTCGCTCACCCCAGAGAGTTCCTGGCCCAGGCCCCCCAGGAGGCAGCCCAGATAACCTTCATCCCGGTAGCTCTGCTGGGTCAGCTCGAAGAATGCGCGTACCCGGTCAAGCGGAACACGTTCTTCATTGTTCAGGCACGCGTCCAGACCGTCATGAACCCCGCGCATGTACTGCCCGATGACTTGGAGCGCAAAATCTTCTTTGTCCCGGAAGTGATGGTAGAAGGAGCCCTTCGGGGTGCCGGTGGCCGCGAGCAGTGCCTGGATCCCCAGATCGTTGTAGCCCTGCTTCAGCAACATCGGCATCCCCGCATCGAGCAGGAGCTGCTTAGTCGGATGGTGAATTTGAGGAGACGGTGCGTCCACGAGGGGTTAGCCACCGACTTTCTTGATCATATGGTCGATAACCTCGCTGTGCGGCTGCTCCGGGCTGAACATGACGATCTGGGCATCGGCATCGACGCGCACGTTGTGGCCCGACGGCCAGTAAAAGAGATCATGGGCGTCGACCGTTTCCTGAGCGCCCAGGGAATCCGTGGTGGTGATCCGGCCTTGCAGCACGTAGCCCCAATGCGGGCACTGGCACAGATCGCCTTCCAGTCCCTCGAACAACGCGGTGGTGTCCACGCCCGCGGCGAGGGTGAAGTATTCACCGCTGATGGACTCGAATCCGCTCCCCTCGCCGAATCCCTTGCGCTGACGGATCACCGCGCCGGGAATTTCCATCCTGACTTCGACATCGTCCCTTGCCACACGCATGATTCTTCTCCCTTGAAGAAATACTGCATAAATTAGACCGGTCGGTCTATTTCTACTCTACGCTTCACGCTGTCGCTCTCCAAGGGTAGGAGCCAGATACTTTCTCGGCTTTCGGCGGCCGCCGATGCACTGTGCACCGGGAACCGCGAGGTGGCCTGCGGGAATGGAGCTTTTCATGCATTCCCGCAATTTGAACCGGCCAGGCGAACGGTGACCGGCCAAGCTCCGAAGCCACCGACTTTCATCTCACCGCGCATGGTTCAATCCTCCGAACCGCGTATTTGCTCACCTAATCACGCTTGGTCTTGGTCGGGCATAATTCTCGATGCACTCTGGCAGCGACGGCAGAGAACAGGCGCGCCGCTGGGCTCTGCAAAGTCATTGCAGAGCCCAGCGGCACTCACCCCATGGTTCTGGCGGCTAGATCCGCACCAGCATCTTGCCGGTGTTGGCGCCGCGCATCATGTCCAGGAACGCATCCACGGTGTGCTCGATGCCCTCAACGATGGTCTCGTCGTAGGCGATCTTGCCCGAGGCGAACCAATCCCCCATTTTCTGCCCGAACTCCCCGGACAGGTGCAGGTAGCTGGAGAGGGTGAAACCCTGCAGCTTGAGCCCGCGGGTGATCAGGTTGGCCATATTCTCCGGGCCGGCGGCTTTTTGCGTGGTGTTGTAGCCGGAGATGGCGCCGCATAGTGCTGCGCGGCCGCCGTCATTGAATGAGGCCAGCGCAGCTTCGAGGTGCTCGCCGCCGACATTGTCGAAGAACACATCGATTCCCTCGGGAGCCGCGGCGGCCAGCTGTCCACGCACGTCGCCGTCCTTGTAGTTGAATGCCGCGTCGTAGCCGTACTTGCTGGTCAGCAATTCGACCTTCTCGGCGCTGCCGGCCGAACCGATGACCCGCTTGGCTCCGAGCAGCTTGGCGATCTGTCCGGCCGCGGTGCCCACGGCCCCTGCGGCACCGGAGATGAAGACGGTCTCCCCGGCCTTCAACGAGGCAATCTCGGTTAGGCCGACATAAGCGGTCAACCCGGTCATGCCCAGGATATGCAAGCGCAATGACAGGGGCATGCCCGGAATCTCGGGTACCTGGCTGAAGCTGGAGGCATCGTCCTGGATGGTGTCGGACCAGCCGTGCTGGTGGAGCACCACCGCTCCGACCGGCAGCTCTTCGGATGCGGACTCGACGACGCGGCCAATCGCGCCTCCGGTGATCCGTTCGCCAATGCCATAGGGCGCGACATAGGAACGTGCGTCGCTCATTCGTCCGCGCATATATGGGTCGACGGAAATGAATTCATTGCGTACTCGCACCTGGCCGTCGCGCAGCGGTTCGAAGGAGCTGGTGGTGACGTTGAAGTTTTCGGCAGTTGGCCAACCGGTGGGACGGCTAGCTAGCTGGATCTGCGTACTGGTAAATTCGCTCATCCTGATGAGTACCTTTCTCGGGGTGGTTGTCGGGTACGGAAAATAACCTAGAGGGCCAGACCAAGGATCATGAAGATCACCGCGAGCAGCGGTAGCACTCCCTGCTTCAGCGCGGCGGACGCCTTGTCAGGGCTGGAGATCAGCAGTACCGTGGCGGCCAGCACCATGGAACCGGCCCCGGTGAGCACCAAGGTGGCTGCGATCACCGGCTGGCCCATGAGGAAGAGCCCCACACCAAGCAAAACGGCGATTCCGAGGAACAGGTTGTAGAAGCCCTGGTTGAAGGCCAGTTCCTTGGTGGCCTTCGCTTCTGCCTCGCTGGTTCCAAAAATCGCGCGCGCTCGCGGGGTGGTCCACCACACGGATTCCATAAGGAAGATGTACACGTGAATTACGGCTGCCAACGCGCCAAGCACGAGTCCGGTAATAACCATGATTGAGGGGCTCCCTACGGGCTTCGCGGCCAAAGTTATTTTGTAATGACCATTTCAATATATACTGGAATGGTCGTTACCGAAAGTGGAAAGGCATGTGATGGCAAGAACACTAGCTTTCGACCGCGCGGAAGTCATTGAAAATGCTCGCTCGGTTTTCTGGTCCAAGGGCTTCGAGGCCGCCTCGGTGCCGGAGCTCGAAGCCGCCACGGGACTCAGCCGCTCCAGTATCTACAATTCCTTCGGCTCCAAGCGCGGCCTGTTCGATGCGGCTGTCGTCAGCTACCTCGACGAGATCGTGAGGCCACGGCTGCGCCCGCTGCTCACCGACCAGGTTTCCGCCTCGGCGCTCACCGATTACCTGCAGGGGCTCGCCGCGGTTTTCGCCCGCCCCGAATCCCTGCCCGCCGCGCACGGTTGCCTGTTGATCAATACCGCCAGCGCGCCGCTGGCAAAGGACACGCAGATTTCGCGCCTCATCGGCGAATACCGCGCCGAGCTGCAGGCTGCGATACTCCGTGGTGTAACCAGCGCGCTGCCCGGAGTGAGCGACGAACGCGCAAATATGCTGAGCACCGCGATCACCGGACTTGTGGTCGCTTCCTTTGCCCTGGTGCGCATCGCGCCCCAAGAGGCGGTGCGGCTGCTGACCACCGCCGAACTGCTGCTCAACGACTAACCTCGCTTAAACGAACACACCCGCAGATTCTCAGAATCTGCGGGTGTGTTCGTTGCTGCCGAAAGACTAGTGGGTGTCCACTGCCTCGACCTCGGTACGGTCACCGCTCCACTGCGTGTGGAAGGTGCCTTCCTTATCGGTACGGCGGTAGGTGTGCGCACCGAAGTAGTCGCGCAGACCCTGAGTCAGCGCTGCTGGCAGACGGTCGCGGCGCAAGCCGTCGTAGTAAGCAAGCGAAGAGGAGAACAGTGGAACTGGAATACCCGATTGCACTGCAACCGAGACCACGCGGCGCCAAGCTGGCACGGCCTTGGCAATTGCTTCGGCGAAGGCCGGAGCAAAGAGCAGGTTGACCGGCTTCTCATCTGCCGAGTAAGCGGCGGTGATGTCCTTGAGCAGGGCCGCACGGATGATGCAGCCTTCGCGCCAGAGGCCAGCGATCTCGTCCATCTTCAGTTCCCAGTTGTACTCGCCGGCAGCGGAGGTGAGCATGTCGATGCCCTGGGCGTAGGAAACCAGCTTCGAAGCGAATAGCGCCTGGCGCACGTCTTCGATGAAGTTCTCCGGCAGGGTGACCTCGGTGGTGTTAGCCGCCAAGACTTCCTGGCCCACCGCGCGGATATCGCGCTGGGAGGACAGCGACCGGGCGAAGACGGACTCGGCGATCGCCGAAACCGGCGAACCCATATCCAAGCCGGACTGCACGGTCCAGCGACCGGTGCCCTTCTGGCCTGCGGAGTCCTGGATAACATCGACCAGCGGCTTGCCGGTGGAAGCATCGGTGTGGCCTAGGACCTCTGCGGTGATTTCGATGAGGAAGCTGGAGAGTTCGCCCTTGTTCCAATCGGCGAAGATCTCTGCCTGCTTAGCCGGCTCGATGCCTGCTGCATTGCGCATGAGATCGTAAGCTTCACCGATGACCTGCATGTCGGCGTACTCGATGCCGTTGTGCACCATCTTCACGAAGTGTCCGGCGCCGTCGGTGGAAATCCACGCGCAGCAAGGAGTACCGTCATCGGCCTTCGCCGAAATCTTCTCAAGCATTGGGCCCAGGGCCTTGTAGGACTGAGCCGAGCCGCCTGGCATGATCGATGGGCCGAGCAGTGCCCCCTCTTCGCCACCGGAGACGCCAACGCCTACGAAGTGCAGACCCTTTTCGGTCAATGCGGCTTCTCGGCGGCGGGTATCGGTGTAGTGCGAGTTGCCGGCGTCGATGACGATGTCGCCTTCGTCGAGCAGTGGCACCAGCTGATCGATGACCGAGTCAACCGGACCGCCGGCTTTCACCATGATCAGCACGCGGCGTGGGATCTCGAGGTTCGCGACCAGCTCTTCGAGCGATTCGGTGCGGATGAAGTCACCTTCATCGCCATGCGCCTCTAGCAGGGCATCGGTCTTGGCGACCGAGCGGTTGTGCAGGGCGACAGTGTATCCGTTGCGGGCGAAGTTGCGGGCGAGGTTCGCGCCCATCACGGCCAGACCTGTGACACCAATCTGTGCAGGCATAAAAATAAGTCTCCATCAGTTACCGGGGAGTTGTACCGTTTTTTGGAAACCGGGAACTCACGGCCTCCATCACGGCCATGTGACGGTTCCATTCTACGCGTGCGGACCCATCGATTCCCAGACTTGAACCCTTTTTAAAGCATATTTATTTTTCTCCTTGGCTGCGCCAGAGCATCTTGACCAGCAGATATTGGCTAAACTGGCGCCATGGCAACAAGTCTGCACGCTCATGTAGTTGAGCACCTCGGATCCCGGATTGTCAACGGCGACATCCCGCGCGGGTCCATCGTATTGGCCGCCGAACTGGAGAAAAAGCTCCAGGTTTCTCGTTCGGTGATCCGTGAGGCAGTGCGTGTTCTAGCGCAGTGCGGCCTAGTCACTAGCACCAAACGCGTAGGCATCCGCGTTCTGGGGCCCGAAGAGTGGAACCCCTACGACACCCAGGTTATCCGCTGGCGACTGGCTAGCGAGCAACGCGGCGCCCAACTTCGTTCGCTGACCGAGCTGCGCATCTCGGTGGAACCGATGGCGGCAGAACTAGCCGCAGAGTTCGCCCCCGAAGCGATGCGCAAAGAACTCTTGCTGATCTCGGCTCAGATGAATCATTACGGACGCCAGGGCGATTTACGACGCTTCCTCGAATTGGATATTCGCTTCCATTGCTTAGTGCTCGCGGCCTCGGGCAATGAGATGTTCGCGAATCTGTCCACGCCGATTGCCGCCATCCTGCGCGGACGCACCGAACTGGGGCTTATGCCCGAACGTCCCCACGAAGAAGCCTTGGCCTGGCACCAGTCGGTCGCCGAAAGCATCTCACATCTGGACGCGCTCGGCGCCCGGCGCAATATGGAGAGCATCATGCGCCGCACCCACAATGAAATCTGCAGCTTGTGGGAAGGCGCGCCCCGCGTATTCGTCGACCCGAGCACGAAGAAGTAAGCTCACGCGGCCGCGGTGCTAATTCGCCGCAGAGGACACGCCACACCCTTAATCACTGGTCAGGGAATTATTCAGCGCTTAAGCGCCTCCACAAACGCGCCCAAAAAAACTATTCTCGATGTGACGCATGTCAAGTATGGTTAGTGGCACGCGGCAGTCGGCCACGGACAATTGCATAGTCTTCCGAACACTCGTGGCCGGTGAAACCCGGAGCATGCTCGGATACTGCGGGACACGTCTTGCCGAGTCCCACAGATTCCAAGCACCGCCACGTATGGAAACCTTTGGGGCGGGGTCACCGGGTATCACGGCTCACCGAAGAAATGCGCCGAGTTTGTGCACTCGGGCATCCAAACTGGTTCAACTCGGCGCTCACTTCACGCCGTGAACCTTGCGCTGAAGGGTAGAGCATTCATGTACATCCCAGCCGTGGTGGACAACAATTCCACCGACATTCTCGCCGTGGCGAATTCACCGGTACTTTGGGCCTGTGCCATCGGCGTTTTTTTGGTCATCGTGCTCCAGAGCGTCATCTACATGAAGGCCGCCAAAGTCGCGGCACCCCATATAGGAATGAGCCAGCAGGAGATCAAGAGGAGCTTTAATGCCGGCGCGATCTCCGCGCTGGGTCCGTCGCTGGCGGTGGTCATGGTGGCGGTTGCGTTGCTGACGGTCTTCGGCACCCCGGCGGTGCTGGTACGAATCGGCCTGATCGGCTCGGTGTCCTATGAGACGGCCGCGGCAGCCATCGCGGTGAACACCGCTGGCGCCGAACTCGGAGGCCCCACCTATACTCAAGCAGTCTTCGGGCTGGCCCTTGCTGCCATGAGCCTTGGCGGTGCCATGTGGATGATCGCCACACTCGTGCTCACCCCGCTGCTCAAACGCGGCGATTCAGCACTGCGCAAAGTCAACCCGGCCATCATGATGGTAGTTCCCGGGGCAGCGATGGTTGCGGCATTTATGGTGCTGGGAATCGGAGAGCTGCCCAAGTCTTGGATCCATGTGGTCGCTTTCGGATCTTCGGCGGTGATTATGACCGTGCTGATGCTCATTGCTAAACAGGTGGACAAACCTTGGATTAAAGAATGGGCACTAGGCATCGCCATCATCTTGTCATTGGCCATTACCCACTTCGCTACGCGCGCTTAGCCCGGACCGGATTCAAGGAGCACACCATGAGTAAGACAACCGAAATCCACGACGCGCTCGGCGCCTTCGACAAAACCACCTCGCGTTGGGGCCGGATCACCATGATCATTGGCCTGTTCTTCTCCCTGGCAGCACCGGTCTATCTGGTCTTCTTCGCCGGCCTGGACATCGAACTCGCCGGAGTTTTCGGGGCCTTCGCCGCGCTGGCGGCGGTCTTCGGCGTCATCTGGATCGTCGAGCCGCTGACCTATTACCCAATTCTGGGCGCGTCATCCATGTATCAGGCGTTCATGATTGGCAACATCTCCAATAAGCTGCTTCCCGCGGCCATGATCGCCCAGGCGACCATCGGGGTTAAGCCCGGGACACGCAAGGGCGAGCTCGCCTCGGTAGCGGCCATCTGCGGCGCGGCTGCGGTTCACCTGACCTCGCTGTTCATCTTTGTCGGTGTACTGGGCAGCTGGCTTGTCAGCGTGATTCCCGCCGATATCGTGAACACCGTTCAGGTCTACATCCTGCCCACCGTGATGGGTGCGGTGCTGATTCAGGCGATCGTAAGCCAGAAGTCCCCGCGGGCCGCGGTGATCGCGCTGGTGGTCTCCCTGATCGTGGTCTTCGTCCTCACTCCGCTGTCCCCCAAGATGGCGCTGTTCTCCACCGCGATCGCCGTAATCTCTTCGGCGGTCCTGGCCTGGGTGCTACGCGATCGCAAGGCCACGGAACTTCCCGAGGAGGCCGAAGGCGAGGTGCCACCGGAGGGACCTGTGTACTAGCAACGGATCGATTCTCCGTGGCGGCGCCGTGCGGTTCCGCCACACACCGCGCCCAAGGAAGCAGGCATCTGATGAGCAACGTCCCGCAGTCGCTGAAAATGACCGAGGCCATGGCGGCCGACCTGGTCGCCACCTACAAGCACTTGCATGCTAACCCCGAACTTTCAATGCAGGAGCAGCAGACCGCCGACTATCTCGCCGCGCGTTTGGAGTCGCTTGGGCTTGAGGTGTTCCGTTGCGGCGGCACCGGAGTAGTGGGTGTTCTGCGCAATGGGGCCGGACCGGTCATCGGATTTCGCGCCGATACCGACGGGCTGCCGGTGCTAGAAGACACCGGTCTGGATTATGCCAGCAAGGCCACAGGTACGCTCGAGGACGGCACCGAAGTTCCGGTGATGCACGCTTGCGGCCATGACACGCATATGGCCACCGCACTGAAAACTGCCGAGCTTTATGCCCAGGGCACCGACGACTGGGCCGGAACGATCGTCTTCATCTTGCAGCCCGGTGAGGAAGTCGGGGCTGGAGCCAAGGCCATGATCGAGGACGGGCTCTGGGACAAAGCACCCAAACCCGAGGTGATCTACGGGCAGCACGTCATGAACGGCTTGGCAGGCACCGTCGCCACGATGGAAGGCGCGGCGATGACCACCGCCGACTCCTACCGCGTCACCGTGTTCGGGCAGGGCTCGCACGGCTCGATGCCCGAACATTCCATTGATCCGATCGTTCTTGGCGCAGCGATGGTCATGCGTTTGCAGACCATCGTTTCGCGCCAAGTCGCCCCGCAGTCCGCGGCGGTGGTGACCATCGGTTCCTTCCATAGCGGGTTGAAGGAAAACGTGATCCCGGATCGGGCGGTCTTCACGCTCAATGTGCGCACCTTCGAGGCCGAGGTGCGTGAAACCGTGCTCGCCTCGATCAAGCGCATCATCGCCATGGAAGCAGCCGCCTCCGGGGCCCCGGAACCGTTGATTGAGGATTTGTCGCATTTTCCTCCGCTGTACAACGACCCGGCGCAGACCGCGTTGCTCATCGAGCAGTTCCGTGACGAGTTCGGCGCCGAACAAGTGCTGCCCGGCAGCCCGGTAATGGGCAGCGAAGACTTCGGTGCGCTGGCTTCGGCCCTTGGGGTGCCCAGCGTGTTCTGGTTCTTCGGCGGCAATACGGCCCAAACCCTAGCCGCCGGCCCACCACCTGCAAACCACTCGCCATTCTTCGCACCGGTGATCGAACCGACCTTGAGCACCGGAGTACAGGCCGCGGTACGCGCGCTGTATTCGAAGGTCGGTAAGTAACGGTTGCGTTCGAACGCACCACGCTAAGCAGGACGCCCATTCGAAGCTCCACGCGCAATCGGAAAAGTTAAACAGAACGGCTCCCGGAATCCGCTGATACCGGGAGCCGTTCTGTGGTGGCGAATACAAGAGGCTAGGCCAGCATGGTTGCCAATGCGTAGAGCACCATCACGCAGCCGAAGCCAACGAGCGAGACCAGGGTCTGGCTAACGGTCCACACGCGCAAGGTGGTGGGCACATCCATCTGGAAGAAGCGGGAGATCAGCCAGAAGCCCGAGTCGTTGACGTGGCTCGCGAAGACCGAACCGGCCGCCAACGCCAGAACCATGGTGACTACCTGCAACGCGCTGAGCGAGGTATCGGCCAGCACGGCGGGCTGAATGATTGCGGCCGCCGTGGTCAGAGCGACGGTCGCGGAACCCTGCGCCACGCGAACGATGGCGGCAATCAAGAAGCCGGCAACGATCAGCGGAAGGCCAACGTTTTCCAGAGAAGATGCAATCGCGTCGCCAATACCGCTCGCACGCAAGACGCCACCGAACATTCCACCGGCGCCGGTGATCAAGATGATCGAACACACCGGGCCGAGGGCGGAATCGACGATCGTTTCGATCAGGGTCTTGTCCTTGCCTTTGCGGAATCCCAGCAGGTACATCCCGAGCAAAACGGTGATGATCAGCGCAACCGGAGTTTCGCCCAGAAGTCGCAACCACTGAACCCAGCTTGCCTCTGGATCAACGACGCCAGCCGAACCGAGCATATTCAGCCCCGTGTTCAGGAAAATCAGAATCAATGGGAGCAGCAACAGGCTGAAGACGGTACCCACCGAAGGGGAAGATTTGAAGTGGTTCTCATCTTTCCCGTCGCCCAACGCGGCGCCCAAGATATCAGGGACCGGGACATCAAACTTCTTGCCAACGTACTTGGCGAAGAGGTGTCCGGCAACGTACCAAGTAGGGATCGCAACGATCAGGCCCATAATGAGCACGAGACCCACGTTTGCGTCCAGCAGTCCGGAGGCAGCCACCGGACCTGGGTGAGGCGGCACGAAGATGTGCATGGCTGAGAATGCGGCGGCAGCGGGAATACCGTAGAACAGCAGCGATCCACCGAGCCGGCGGGCGACGGTGAAGATGATCGGCATCATGACCACGAGACCGGCGTCAAAGAAGATGGGGAAACCGAAGAGCAACGAGGCAACCGAGAGCGCCAGCGGCGCGCGATCCTCGCCGAATTTATCAATCAGCCAGTTCGTCAATACTTCGGCGCCACCGCTGGTTTCGAGCATGCGTCCAAGCATTGCTCCCAGACCTACCAGCAGGGCCACGCTGGCCAGTGTGCTCCCGAACCCGCTGGTCATCGTGGTGATGATCGAGCCTGCCGGAATGCCTGCGGCAATGGCAGTAAGCAGGCTGGTCAAGACCAGCGCCACGAACGCATGGACACGGAATCGGATAATGAGCAGCAGCAACAACGCGACCGCCGCAACGGCTAATCCAAGGAGGCCGGGGGTGCCCAGTGTCCAGTTCATTTCGAGCTCAGATGTCATTGTCTTCCTTGATCAATGGAGATTGTTAGCGCTTAGGGTCTAGTGCTGGAGTTGCAGCTGCTCGAGTAAATCATTGACGATTTGTTCTGGGCTGCGCGCGATATCGCCAAGGAGCACATGCTCATCGCTCCCTGGTTCTTCAAGCGTAGCCAGCTGGCTGGTGAGCAGGGAGCTCGGCATGAACTCGTGTTTCCGTGCAGCCATGCGTTCGCCAATCAAATCCTTGCCACCGGTGAGGTGAACAAATACAGTGCCGGGTTCGTGGGATCTGATCAAATCTCGGTAGGCCCGTTTGAGTGCCGAACACGCAATCACCACCGGAGTATCTGCGTCGAGGCTCGTCGCCAAGGTGTTCCCGATGATTTGGAGCCACGGGGTTCGGTCAGCATCCTCGAGGGCGATGCCCGCCGCCATCTTGGCGCGGTTTTCTTCCGGATGCAGCGCATCCCCATCTATAAATTCCTGCCGTAGTTCAGCGGCAAGAAGGGCTCCGATGGTGGATTTACCGCTTCCAGAAACGCCCATCACAATGATGGGCACGTTTTTCAATGTCATTATTCACTCCGTCGTGCGCGAAACATATATCTGCTTTTATAGTTCTAGTGGGTTATAAAAGCAGATTTAAACAGACTAGAAGCGCCACACCAGCCTGTCAAGGGAAAATTATCTAGAAGCTAAACCCCTGCGAGTTCGCTCATGTCAGCCCGCGGTTCAGTCCCAATATCCCCGAACCTTCAGGTGACGGTTGAAAGTTTTCCGAAAATTCTCTCAAAAAAGCGCCGATGACGTGGAACTCCTACTCAAAGACGAGTAGTGTCGCGTTTAAGTAGGTCAAACCCGACCACTTCTGATAGTTCGACCATTGGAGAGAACCATGGGATTTATTGGATGGATAGTTCTGGGATTGATTGCCGGAGCCATCGCGAAAGCAATTTTGCCCGGTAAACAAGGCGGCGGATGGATCGCAACCTTGGTCCTCGGCGTGATCGGCGCACTCGTTGGCGGATGGATTGGCAGCGCCATCTTCAACAAGGGTGTGGACGAGTTCTTCTCGATTTCAAGCTGGTTGCTCGCTATCGGCGGTGCGCTGGTAGTCCTGGTCATCTGGGGCTTCATCACCAAAAAGAGAGCGTAGTTGCTGACCGAGGTAATACTGGACCTCGGTGAAGACAAAGAGACTGACCCGCAACCCGGCTTGTGCCGGATTGTGGGTCAGTCTCTTTTATCCCTAGACTCGCCAGCGCAAACGGCTGTCGGTCTTTGAACCCTTACAGGTGTAGGTCTTTCCTGCCTTCGACCTACCCTTCTTGCCCTTATCGGCGCCCTTGCAATAGGCGCCGGGGTGCACGGTGCCCTTAACGTAGTGACTCTGGATCTTCTTCGGAGCCTTCGGCTTGGAACTGTCTTTACTTCCGCCAGGCTTGATGGACTTGACCTTCGCGGCCTTCTGGCTCTTGCAGCTGTTCAACACCATCGCTATGGCGTTCTTTTCGGCCTTCGTTACAGACAAGGCGTACTTTTTCTTCACGCTAATCTGGGTGGCCACGTATTGGCACCGGAAGGTTTTATTTTTCGGCAACCATTCGGCCGCATCCTTCCCGCCCTTTTGGCGATTTGCGGTCGCCGACGAAGCCATCAAGTTCAACGGATCGTTGGCCAATGCCTGCCGTTGCGATTGGGATAGCTTTTGCCCACCGGAAATCCAAGCATTCTTCAGTGCCACCACATGATCAATATCGACAGAACCAGACTTAGCTTTCCAGTTGATCCGCTTCCCGGTGTATGCATCATGAAGCGTCCCGGAACGCAACGTGCACTTCTTGCGATCCTTGAATTTCACCTTGGACATATCGCGGGACAACGTATCCTGACGCTCGTCGCATTTGTCGTTGTCGAAGTCCTTCCACCCGTTACCGAACTTGCCGTTGCGGCTATACCCGGTGGCCGGGGCCTTGCCCTTGACCGGCAACGAGTTGAGCGTATTTAGTGCGCGCGGCCCGGTGAGCTTGGCGCCGGGTTTGACCTTCGTCGATCCGGTCGCGGCTGAATCCGCCACCTCTGGCTGAGCCACGCGAACGATATTCGAGGAATACTCGGCCGTGGCTTTGTCGCGCTCGGATATATCTGAACAACCTGTCAGCGCCAGGGCTCCGATTGCGAGCATGGCCAATAGACGGCGCTGCATGTAATTCCTCCAATGATCATGCAAGTGCAAGGCGAAGATCGACGCGCGGTAGCGTACGCAGAATGACCGCGACCGCCCATAGTAGAAACTTCGACCAAACTGGTAGCTTACCGCGACAATCCACCAATAAAGTTTCGACACGAGATCCCTATGCAGAACCGAAAGACACCCCCCAAGACGAACGAGAGCCTTTCGTTCATAGACACGTCATGTGCGCAATTCATGTCCACCAAGGTGGAATGAGTCAATGCTGGTTTCACGTAGACTTCAAACAACTAAGCACATGTCTTCGACCAGCTAAGGAATCGCATGACAGGCAATTTCTCCGAAGCCAATAAGTCGACTCCACCTAAGCCGCGACGGGAGCCGACACCAGGAACCGAACGAACCAAATGGCGCGGGATGATTCACGCATGGAGCACCCCGCTCGTCATCATTTTGGGCTTGCTCCTGGTGGTTCTCGCTCAGGGTGACGCTGCAGAATGGTCTACAGCTGTATTTGCGCTCGCCTCAATTACTCTCTTCGCCACATCGGCGATGTATCACCGAGGCAATTGGAGTCCGCATATTATGGTCTGGTTCCGGCGGGCTGACCATGCGAACATTTTCCTGCTGATTGCAGGAACCTATACACCGATTGCAGTACAGATATTAGACAGGCCTCAAGCCACGTTGACTCTGTCGATCATCTGGGCTGGTGCCGTGCTCGGGGTACTGGTGAAGACGTTTTGGCCATCTGCACCACGCTGGTTCTCCGTAGCGCTTTACATTCTGCTCGGCTGGGGTGCGGTGATGGACATCCCCGCCTATTGGGCGGCGAGCCCCATGGTTCTGCTCCTCATATTGGCCGGCGGATTGTTTTACACCGTGGGCGCGGTGTTCTACGCGATGAAACGGCCAAACCCGATACCTACGGTGTTTGGATTTCATGAGCTATTCCATGCCTGCACGGTTTTGGCCTTCCTCTGCCATTGGACCGCAGTGCTGCTGGTAGTCAGGTAGTTTCCTGCACAGAAAAACGGCTTCGATCTTCCATGAGGGAAGTTCGAAGCCGTTTTCATTTTGTCCGGGCCAGCTATTAACGCAGCTTGTAACGCAAGCGAATGAAGGCCAGGCCGATGAGCGAAATCACGGCGATGGCCATGTAGTACAGGCTTGGCGCATCCAAAGATCCGGTCACGCTGAGCAACCAGGTCAGCACCAGCGGTGCAATACCGCCAAGCAGTGTCACCCCGACGTTGTAGGTCACTGAGATGCCCGATCCGCGAATGGCTGCCGGGAACAATGAAGAAATCAGGGCCGGCAAGGGTCCAAAGTAGAAGGACATGATCACGCCTAGCAATGCGATCACCAGGACCATCACCGGAATGGTCGGGTTGCTTGTCATAATTTTGAACAGCGGCCACGCGAGCACTAGCGCTCCGACAGCAGCCCAGGTCATGACCTTTGCCGGGCCCACTCGGTCAGCAAGGTGTCCGATTAGGGGCACGGTGATCAGGGTAATGGTACCGGCGACGACTCCCCCGAGGAACGCGGCATCCGCCGGGATATTCAAGTTGGTCACCGCGAAGGTCGGCATATACAAGATCATGTAAACCGAGATCGTGGCGACGCCGATGGCTGCCGATCCTGCCAAGAGCCGCCCGTAGTGCTGAGTGAACAACTCACCCAGCGGTGATTTGACCTTCTTGGTGGTGATGAACTCCTCGGTCTCCTCCAGACGCGCGCGGATATACAGTCCCACCGGACCAATGAGCAGACCAACGAAGAATGGCACGCGCCAGCCCCAGCTCTCCAGCGATTCCTGGGACAGCTGGGTGGTCAGCACGTACCCGAATCCGGAAGCCAAAAGCATCGAAACACCTTGCGCGGCAACCTGCCACGAAGAGTAAAACGCTTTTTTATTTGGCGCGCTTTCAATCAGGAAAGCCGTCGCGGTGCCGAACTCGCCGCCGGCGGAGAAGCCCTGGATCATGCGTGAGAGCAGGATGATCAGCGCACCCCAGACCCCGACCATTGCATAGGTTGGAGCAACGGCCATGATCAGCGTTCCGACCATCATCAGCATCAAGGTGAGCGTCAGTGCCTTCTTCCGGCCCTTGCGGTCCGCGTAGCTGCCGAGCACCATGCCACCAAGCGGCCGGATGAGGTAGGAGATGGCGAAGGTCGCAAAGGTCAGGATCAGCGCAAAAGCTGCATCGGATTCCGGGTAGAACAACTTTGCGATGGTGGTGGCGAAGGTGGCATAGACAATGATGTCGAACCACTCGAGGGCTGCACCAATAGAGGAAGAAATTACCGCTTTGCGAGCTATTGCCAGCTGTTCTGGCGTCGCCGTCTGTTCCGTGGCGCTCATGCGGACAGCTCGTCGGCCAGACGCAGAATGAAGTTCTCGCAGTCAACGATCTGCTGGAGTTCGATGAACTCATCCGGTGCGTGCGCCTGGGCGATATCGCCTGGGCCGCACACAACGGTAGGGATTCCGGCGGCGGAGAACAAGCCGGCCTCGGTGCCGTAGGTAACCTTCTCGTCCGTTGCGATCGCACCGCAGGCAGCGCTGAGGTCCACGATTTCAGCGTCCTTGACGGTTTCCAGGCCCGGGGCACCGGCAATCTGCTCGAAGTTCACCGAACCTGCCGAGTTGACCTGATGCATTTGCGCTTCCAGCTCACTGGCGTAGTCGCGGAAGCGCTGAATCAGCGCTGCACGATCCACCACCGCGAGCGAACGGAATTCAAAGTGCACCACGCATTCGGAAGGGATCGTGTTCACCGCGATACCCCCGTCGATGCGGTTCACGTTCATGGTGGTGGTCGGCTCGATGAAAGCATCGTCCGATGGGCCGTCGGTGCGCAATTCTTCGGAGACTTCTTCCACGAAGCTGGCGAAGCGCAACGCGTAGGAGATCGCATTCAGTCCTTCTCGCGGCAGCGAGGAGTGCGCCGCGACGCCGTTGAAGGCCACGCGGAAAACGTTCATGGACTTGTGTCCGCGGATGGCGCGCATGCTGCTTGGCTCCCCCACGATGGCTCCGCGCGGGGCGAGCTTCTGGCGGGTGATCTCCTCCACCAGGCTCACCGCACCTACGCAGCCTACTTCCTCGTCATAGGACAAGGCCAGGTGGATCGGTTCGGCTAGCTTCGCGGCGGTCAGCTCGGGAAGCTTGGCCAGAATGACGCCGATGAAACCCTTCATATCGCAGGTGCCCCGGCCGTAGAGCTTGCCGTCGCGGACCTGTGCGCTAAATGGTTCGCTTGACCAGTCCTGTCCGTCGACCGGGACGACGTCGGTGTGGCCGGAAAGGACGATTCCGCCGGTCCGCGACCCGTCGGCCGCCGGGATGGTTGCGAGCAGGTTGGCCTTGCTGCCATCTTCGTTGTGGATGAGCTGCGAACTGATTCCTGCGGCGTCGAGCTTGGCGACCACTAATTCGATCAGCGGCAGATTGCTGTCGCGGCTGGTGGTATCGAGGCTGATCAGTTCGTTGATCTGCGCCATGGTCGTTTCGGCTGGTGAAGCCATTGTGAACTCCCGGTTTTCGTTGAAACTACGATCTGCTCATGCTTTCACACCAAGTCACCGGGGTAAAGTAGATTTCGAACCATGGCTAACTGCAAAACTGCCCGACGATCTCGCGCTTAGCTATCACCCAGCCCGGCACCGCGCAGGTAGTTGCTGATGAGCGTCGCGAAGACCGCGTCCTGGTCCACGCTTACCGGACCTTGGGCGATCGACTCGGCAAGCAGCGGGTACTTGCCCGTTTCAAGTGCCGCGATCAACGACTTCGCGGTTCGCTCACTGGTGTCCCCCGTTGGTTCGCCTTGTTCGTTCTGCACAAAAGCCGAGGTGATGGCGGTCAGCGTGGCGATGGTCTGAAGTTTCGCGGCCCCGGTGAGTTCCGTGAATTGCAAGGCCGCAAGCCCGCGCTCCAGATAGGCCAGCGCATGCGGCCCCAGCGCGCTTTTGCTCAGCAGCAGCGGTGCTACCCACGGATGCCGGTGCATAATGCTCCGGCCCTGTGCAGCCAGAGCCAGTAGCTGCTCGGTTGCGTTGCCGCTCAGGTCGTGCAACTCATATTCGGCGCTCACCTGATCGATCATGAGTTCCATCAGTTCCTCAGATGAATCCACGTAGCGATAGAGCGAGGCGGCGCCCGATCCTATTTTCGCGGCGACACCGCGGATAGAGACCGCAGCGATCCCCTCACGATCTGCCAGTTCTACCGCTGCGCGGGCAATCTTCTCGCGCGAGTGCTGCGGCTTTGGGCCCGTGCTGCGGCGGGTAGCGGAACCAGCCGTAGCTGGTTGCTCATTCTTCGGCACCATGCTCCTCCAAGTTGTGCTTTGCCGGGTTGTTATCCCCTGCTTCTATTTGACTATATACTTAATTGCGAACAGTGAACGCAATTTAGGATCGAGGGCGAAAAATGCGTGTGCTCATGGTAGCTCCAGGCACTCGGGGCGATGTGGCTCCGATGGCAGGACTGGGCAAAAATCTCTTGGAGCACGGCTTTGAGGTGTCGATCGTAGCCAACGCTGCGCATGCGCCGCTGATCACCGCTGCTGGCTGCAATTTCCACGAGCTGCCCGGCGATATGAGCGAGTTGGTGAACCCGGCCGCACCGGGAGCCAAACCAAGCGCCAGCCAATTGCGTTGGTACATGCGTGAATTGGGGACATATTTCGATTCCGCGGCCAGCGGTACGCTCGAAGCGGCCGAACGAGGCACGGATGCGATCATGGCAAATTCGGTCGCACCCTTCGCCTACGATGTCGCGGAGGCATTAGGCATCCCGGCTATCGGCGCTCATCTGCAACCCACCGAACCCAGCGCCGCATACGCGCCGATGGTCCTGGGCACTGCACGCAGCTTCGGTTCATTGGGAAACAAGGCCCTCGGCTATCTCATCAACGCCTCCAAGGCTCCGTACGACCCTCCGGCGGCACGGATTCGCGCCAGCCTCGGACTGCCCAAACGCACGCGGGCTTCCGCGGAACGCCAACGCAGGCGTGCCAATGCGCCGGTATTGCATGGGTTCAGCTCGGCGGTCGTTCCACGGGCCGCGGACTGGCGATCCGGTGTGAGCAACTGCGGTTATTGGTGGCCGGCCATCGACGACGCCTGGACGCCACCGACCGAGCTGGTCGATTTCCTCGCCGATGGTCCGCCTCCAGTCTTCATCGGCTTTGGCAGTACCGCTGCGATGGAACCGGACTTTATGCTCGACGTTGCACGGCGCAGCGGCAGACGCACAATTTTGCAGGGTGCCCCCGGAGTTAGCGAACCAGATGTGCTCGGGATCGGCCCAACCCCGCACCAGTGGTTGTTTCCCCAGATGGCCGCGGTGGTTCACCATGGCGGGGCGGGCACCACCGCTGCAGGTTTGCGCGCCGGGCTACCTGCGATCACGGTGCCAATTTTCACCGACCAGCCATTCTGGTCTGCCCGAGTCCATGCTCTAGGTGCAGGCGTAGAGCCGATCAAGTACAAGGATTTGAGCGTCATCCGATTGGCTACGGCAATCGATCAAGCGCTCGTCTCGGATCACTACGCCGCAAATGCTTCGCACATTGCGCGGCTACTGGACGCGGAGGAAGACAGCACGCTGCCGGTGGTTAGAACCCTGCGCGAGGTGGCACGGACCCGATAGGCACGCTGGCTCCGCTTGCTCCGAAAGCACCAACGGCACCCATCGAATAATCAATGGGTGCCGCTGGTGAAAAACTTTTTACTTGTTCAGATCGTCTCGGACATCCTTGGCGGCGTCCTTCACTGCTTCGCCGGCCTGCTTGGCCTTGGCAGCTGCCTGGTCTTTCACACCTTCAGCTTGCAGATTCTCGTTATTGGTCGCGTCGCCTACGGTCTCTTTGACCTTGCCGGATGCTTCCTGCGCCTTGTTTTTGAACTTATCGCCCAAACCCATTGGATGTTCTCCTATCAATTGATCGAACAACTTACTTTTCCGACGCTACCTGCGAAGTCCTAGAGCAAACTGTCCGGAACCTCAGTGTTTGCTGATAGTTTCTCTACGGCGTCGTTTCCAGCAGATCTCGAAGCTGCTGCTTATAGTTTCCGAAGGCCTCGCGCCCTTTGGAGGTGAGCGCGATATAGGTGACCGGCGAACGCCCTTCGAGGATTTTCTCCACGTTCGCATACTTGCTGTCCTCCAACTTTCGCAGGTGCGTGGCCAGATTCCCCGAAGTCATCCCCAGCAGCCCCTGCAGTTTGGGGAACGATATGCTGTCGCCCGGGCGCAGCGTGTCCAGCACAGTGACAGTGCGCAATCTTGCCTGCGCATGGATCACCGGATCAAGCTCCTGCATGCCCACCGCGCACCACCTCGCCCGAAACCCATGCGGGCCGAGCTGCGTACAGCAGTCCTAGGACTATAAGCCCCAGTCCGCCGAGCACGCCCGCCAAAAGGTTGTAGGGGGCCGGCACCGCCAAGGAGAGTAGGCCGACGACGAGAATCCACGCACCAAAAATCAGTTGCGTGCGGTCGTTCCAGATCAATGATCCGGCGACCACCAGCACGCCGACCACCAGACACAGCGCGGCTAATGCGAAGGTCACCAAGCCCATGGCATCGAGCCCCGACACATGCAGACGCCACCCAAGCAGCCCGGCAAAGATCATGCCGAGGGTAAAGGTATTTCCATAAATCGCGCCCTCAAGCATCGATGGGCCCTTGGTGCCGATTGCGCGCTTGGCCGAGTGCACGGCCGAGAAAACGATGGCAAGCACGAAGGCGAGGACGGCGATGCCGATCCCGAGGACATTGGACAGCATCGGGGCACCGAGCGGTGCAAGCGTGAAGAAGACCGCCAAGAAGGCGATCACCCACGCGGTCCCCCAGATCGAAAAGAGCAAACGTTGATCCGGGCTCATGGCCTCGCGGGTTTGCCGCGCATTCGCCTCGATGTCCTGCAGGATCCGGGCCGGATCCACCTCGTGCCTATTTTCGTTGTTCATGACGTACCCTCTCCTTCGCCGAGCCGTTCACGCAAACCACAAAGTAGTTCGCTATGAAAAGTACTTTGCGTTACAAAGTTAAAGATAGCACTCGCCCACCGGTTAAAGAAGGGGTAGTTTCCACCAGCACCTCCGCTCCGCGAGTGGTAGCTTCGAATCCATTTGAAACGCACAGGTCAATGCGGCCAGCATTCGGTTTCAACTCGCAGAAACTTCACCGAAAATAATGCGGGGGCACTGCGTTTTCGGCGGTCGCCCCGCTGAGCCGACGCTCAATGTAAACGCCCGCGCGGCGTGTGATCGGTGATCTTCATCAACGCCGGCCGGTCGTTGATCAAAGCCTGATGGACCGGTTTCCTCGGTATCATTGGGTCTATCGAACTTCGCAGCAGTTCTGCTCGTGCGCGGTTGCTAATCGGGTGAGCACCACGAAAAGATGAGGTGGATTTATATCTCTCACGCACCCATTGCAGCCGAGCAATTAATCACTTGGGAACACGAGGGCGTTAGCACCTCGGCTTCCTGGTGGTCCGCGAATGGGCGCTCAGCTCCCAAGGATCTCATTGTCGTCGACGATCGCCTCACCGCGGACGCAGCCATGAGGCATGCTGCCCGGGGCACCGCGATGCTGTGGCTCGGCGATTTTCACAACGCCAAGCAAATGCTGACCGCCATCGACCGCCGTCTGGCCAAGGCCGGCAGCAGCAAGGTCCCCCGCAAGCCACTGACCGACGCCGATAAGTTCTACGGCATCAGGCAAGCCCGAGCCCAACGCTCGCGGATGATGTCCATGATTTTGGTCCCGCTGAATTTTGACACCCCCGATGGTACTGCGACATTGCCGCTTTCCCGGGCGCCACTTGTCGGACCCGCGGTGGGATTTGGCTACGCGCAACAGACGAAGCCCGCTTCGGGCCACGCAGTACTCAGCCTGCAAGAGCTGACGGGCACGCTCAGCGCCTACCAGTGGTTCCTCAACGGCGTAGACGTTCCCGCGCTGGGGGCGAAGATCCATCCCCACTACGGCACCTTCTTGCCCACCCGGCACGAGTATGTCGACCTGGTGGCCAAGGCTCCGCTCAATACTATGGAGCTGGCATTCGACATCGGCACCGGCACCGGGGTGCTGGCCGCCGTTTTGGTGTCCCGCGGGGTGAAGAACGTCATCGGCACGGACATCCATCAGCGGGCGGTTGATTGCGCGAACGATAACTTTGCACGCCTAGGCATCCAAGATGCTGCACGAGCCGAACTGACCAGCATGTTCCCCACGGGCAAGGCACCCCTGGTCATCTGCAACCCGCCCTGGCTGCCCGGTAGCGCGCCGACTTCCCTCGACGCTGCGGTCTATGACCCGGGAAGCAAAATGCTGTTGCAATTCCTGCGTGGGCTGCCAGATCACCTCACCGAAAATGGTGAGGGCTGGTTGATCATCTCGGACCTCGCCGAGCTGCTCGGCCTGCGCACACGTGAGCTGCTGCTGGAAGCTATCGATCAGGCGGGTCTCGAAGTAATCGGCAGGCTCGACACCTCACCCACCCACTCCCGCGCCAAGGACGACTCAGATATTCTTCACGCAGCACGCTCGCGCGAAGTCACCTCGTTGTGGCGGCTGCAAGCCAAACGCTGAAGATCACCGCATAGTTCCAGATCGCTGGACGACGGTTCGGATGGTGCTCTCAGCAGCTGACGAATTCTGGTCTTGCCCAGGTCACCGAAACCAGCGTTAGATGGTGGTTTTGGCGACCTGAGGTGGATACTCCCGGCGCCTCGGAGGCCAGCATGACGACCTACTTGGCGTGGCCTAGTACCGCGACCAGGAAGTCGTCGGCCGGCAGGTGCATATTCCATGTGGAGTACCGCTGCTGCATGCCAAGTCCGGCTTCTGATGCGTCGCTTTCAAAGTCGGCGAATTCGTAGCCTCGTCCGGCACCAAAGCCGACGACGAGGCGGCCCTCTGGTGCCAAGTGCCCGCAAAGTCGCTTCAACGCAGGCAGCCGTTCAGCCTTGGCAAGGAAGGTGAGTACGTTTCCGGCACATACGATGAGGTCGAACTTTTGGGCCGCACCGGACTCATCATTCAGCGTGAACGTCGCAAGATTTCCAGCTTGCCACTGCGCTGTCGGGTAATCTTCACGGGCAACAGAGATGAGATGCTCATCTAGATCCACGCCGACAACTTGGTGACCATGCTCTGCGAGCCAGCCCCCAATCCGACCGGTACCGCAGCCGGCATCGAGAATTCGGCTTCCACGCTCGGCCATGGCATCAATCGTTCGGGCTTCGCCGAAAATATCGTTGCCTTCCTCGACGAACTTCCGCCAACGCTGAGCGTAGTTCTGCGCATGATCTGGATTGGCTTGAACTGCCGCGAGCCACACATTTTCTTCAGGAGCACTCATACCTCCAGTTTCCCACGCCGGCGCGCGCAATCAACTTTCAAGACTACGAACCACGCGGAATCACCCCTCGGGACAGTGACCTTGAGTGCCGTCTTCGGAGATTCAGGCTCCACTTCGACTCAGGTCCCACCGCAACCGTTACTCTAACCCAGCTTTGGTATTTTTACCCACGAACCCGCTGTCCGAAGTTGCTTGAATCGTCCGACGAGAACCTAGATACCGCCTGCGTTAGGTGAAATTCATGAACGGTCCGTAGCTATTCCCGGTACTATAAAACAACGATGTTTTCGCTGATTTCAATGACTCGCATGGAGTCCTTCATGTTCAACGATAAACAGGAAAAACCTCACCACCCAGTCGCTGCGCAACGTCGGCGCGCTGATCATCCGTACTGGCTTGGCCGGGTTCTCCGGACGCGAGACGAGTCATGCCGACCGACTGTCAAGACACCCGCGCGTGCTCACGATACGTTTCAAGTAAGCCTGCTAAGGCTGCTAATAGGGTCGTCAATGAACGGTGTATCAACGGGGCGACCACTCAGACCGCCACCGATACCGACTGCGCGTAATCCGCCCTTGGCTGCGTCGAGATTCCAACGCAGTGCAGCGCCATTGTCTCTTGCGACGCGTAGGCCGAAGTCGAGTGTTTCATCTTAGCCGTTGTTAGACGAGATATGTTTTCGGATGTTTCTTCCGAACTCGTCGGCGAGGTCCTCGGCGTAGGAGACGATTGTGATACGCCGGTCACGGTTACGGGTGAGGAACTAAAGCGGACCAATCGTCGTGACACGGGTCGATTTACCTTCCTGCGGCGGAAGGTTGAAAATCAGCCGGTCAATCTCGCCAGCTTCAACCTTCACCATATACTCGTCAATGAGATCCAATGCCGGGGTCTGAATAGTCGTCGGCTCGATAGCCTTTGCCAGCTGACCGGGGGTCTCCCAATCATGCTCAGGTGATTCAAACATGCGCGCAGCGTACTCCGCCCAATCAAATGCGGCGGACACAATGCACCTCGCTAGAATGTTACGTATGTCAAACGAATCATCTGCCACTCCAGTACCGGAGAAAGACAAACTCTGGGCTAGAGCCACAATGGGCTTTCTAAGTCTCTTAGAAAACGATCATTCGCGAAGGAACGTCGGGACTGTAGCCGCAGTCAGCGTGATGGCACTAGGAACAGCGCTGTTAACGTTCGCGTTTGGACGGTTCGTCTTCGCAGATCGCGGCATTGGAATCGTGGGGCCTGGGGTTACTCTGATCGTTGCTGGTGGTTCAGCCCTCATCGCTCAGCTTGGTCTATCTTCATGGGCCGAGCAGAGGAAGCGTGACCGAGAAACTGCATTGGATAAGCAACGAGAGACAATTTACCAACGGGTTGCCCAGCTCTTGGTCAGTAGCTTCGTTGGTACAAACGATATGAGAGCCGATGCTGATCTGCGGTCGCTCGTTAGTCTCTACGGTAGCGCACGAGTGTTAGAAGCAATGGGCGACTGGCAAGGTTTTATTACGTACCTACATAGCACAAAGGAAAAAATTGGCGGGGGCTTTGAATTAGAACCCGACGAGAGCATAGCGGTGCAAAACCTACTTTCCCGAGTTCTCCATGAGCTCCGCCGGGACTTGGGGATATCTGACCCAGACGTTACACCCATAATGCTGTTGGAAGCAGTATTCAATGTACCGCGAAATAATTGACGGCGGTCTTTTGTCTGCGGTGTGCGCCTCACGTAGCGGGTCGCAGTGTGTTGTGTCGGCTCGTTGGCCGTCGTCAGGTTTGTGGGGCCAGTTCAAACCGTCCATGGTCGCGACTGCACAAGTGCAGGCCGGTCGGTACTGAGTACTCACAAATTGGGCAATTCACGACCACTTCACGATCCTTCCGTCTTTCCAATTTTGTTTGCCGATGAGCCTCATGTGGTTGTTACTCACTTCCTCTGCAAATGAATAAATTCCGTCAAGAAAACCTGGCATATCAATATCCTCACGTTGAAACGACAGCAGGGTTTGGAACAATTGCTCAAACCCCTGATTCGCAAGGTCCTTGGCTACTCGACCGAGGTCTCTGTCCGTAGCGTGTGAGCTTTTCGCGAGCAATGAGAGGCAGGCACAGAATTGCTCCAATGAGCCTTGTCCCTTCTGCAGCTCGAAGGTCATGACGAAGTTTAAGTTGGCTTTCCGCAGCTCCATACTGGCGGCGTACACAGCATGCAAGGAAACGTTTGTTGCGGCAACTAGGTCACTCGCAGCCGACAGCAAACCAGACATCGTAGCGTCTGTACGGCGCTCACCTTCATGGCGCTCTCGCTGCATGATGTCTCGATCAAAATTCTCAGAAGCAGTTATCGCATCTTTCTGCATTTGCACCAAGGTTTGTTTGGCTTTATGCCATGCCATGAATGCGCCGATTACCAGACCTATCGTGGCGGCGGCTGTAGCCAAAGTGCCTATTGTGACCCAAAATTGTATGGAATATTCGCTCATCATTCCCCCCATTTGTAATCAGATTTGTGGGCAATTGCCGTAAGTCTCTCGTCCAGCTGTTTAGCTATGGCTTCCATAGATTTCAACTTCTTCCTCCGCTGGTTTTTTGAATACACCAAAGCTGAAAAATAGTTCACCCATTCTGCGATTTTTTCAGACAGAAGTGCTTCCGCATCGCTCTTACGGCGGGAGTAGAATTCATCGTCAAGCATGCTGGCTGCAAGTTCGCTATTCGTGTTGTTGTAGTTCCTCAAAACGCGGCTAACGGATACCTTGAAAGCTGTCAGCACTGCGGATGAAATACCGATGGATCTTCGATCGGATATTGAAGCAAGACGAGCAAACTTAGATCGGAACTTCGCCTCAGTTTCCTCAGGAACGTTCGGGTACTCCAATGAAATCTGGTTGAGTACTTCGATAAAGTCATCCGCGATGTTCTCCCATCGCTCCCTGTCGCGATTGTTCTTTGAAGCAAGCGATATCCAGATTGCTGCGACAACTGCGCCAACTGTCCCAAATGCGGTAAGCCACTCAAGTGCGCCAGCCCCAGGCAACGTGCACTCTACAAAGGTTGTCCCCTCCATCGGAATGTCGCAAGAGTATTTTTCGGCCAGATTCATGTTCTCATCCTATTGGTTCTGGTCGGTGACTGGTTTATGTAGGTTGAGTCCTGGTGGCGTGGGTGTGCAGGTGATGGTGACTGTGTCGTTATATGTGAGGAAGACTTCGTGTCTCGCGCCGTTGATGATGGTTAGTTCGATGCTGTTTTCTGCGGCTGTTATTCGGTAGAACTCGCCAGTTACGGTTTGTTTTGTGAGGAGGTCGGTGGCGGTCATTGTTTTCCCGGTGTCGTTCGGGCTTAGGTGTCTGGCTTCGCGTGTGATGGTCACTTCTTTCTCCTTGTTTTCGGGTTTACCAGTGTGGCGGGTTGTTAATTTATTAGTCCTCAGTGAGTTCTCGCAAGGTTGCGGGCACAATTTGCGAGATTAGCTTAGCTTGGGCCGGGGTAAGCTTGAGGCCGTCGAGGATCGTTTGGATTGCTTGGGCGATGAGGTTGCATTGTTGTTCGGCGATGCGGACACGTCGTTCTTCAACACCGGCCCTGAGTGCCATGCTGGTCCAGGAGGCTAACTGGTTTTCCGCTTCGCGTAGGAGTTTTCACCAGATGTTCTGCTCGACTTTGTGGGTGGTCATGTCGACTGGGCCTTGCGGGCCGATGCCTTCTTGCCGTTCGGTGAGCCCGTACACGAGCGCTTCTACGTTGAGAGCTTTGGCTTTGCGCCGGAGCCAGCTGATTTCAGCAGACGTCCCGTGGATCAAGTTGAGGAGCATTTCGACGGGGTTCTCACGCGGCGCCGCCGGGTCGATATGGCCGAGGATCTCGCGGGCCTCCTGCTCAGCCATCCGCTGAGTGGCCGCGGCTTTGGCTTTCAGTGAGTTGCCGCCGTGCCTCCCGCACCTGGTACCACCCGGCACAGGCGATGATCCGCACGGGTCAGTGTTCTTCTTCGCCCCACAGATCAGCTTCCCGCTGACCTCTGGCCCCGGCGCGTACGCTGGCTCGCCACGGTAACGCTTGATCGCTTTACCAAGCTCCTGCGCGGTGAACTTCACAACCATTTAGTTCTCCTATCGGCACGATTTATTTTTGTGGGATTGGTGGACACTGTCATTCACCTGTGAAATTCTTAGTCCGTTCGTTTTCTTTACCCTCAAGGAGTCCCCATGTCTTTCAAACGCAAACTTTCCGCTGCGTTACTCTCGCTAGCGCTAATTGGCGGAACCGCTGTTGCGGGTGCTGCCCCAGCTAACGCTGGAACATCCATCGGCTCCACCTACAACGGTGCGAGCCATATTTACTACAAGTTCTATGCGTCGACCAACGAGTTCTGTATCAAGCAAAAGGTTGGACGCGGTTACACCGCAAATGTCGCGTTTTATGTCAATGGGAATGCGCTTATTCAGTTGGGTACGGGCGTGTTTGACTCGTGGTCGTGCATTGATTTGGATAAATACGGCAAGGTGGAAAGTAAGCGGGTGACATTCAAGCTGTACATGATGAATAGCGGCGGGCATGTCTTCAGGTCGTCTACCGGTTACGCTTACGCATAACCTAGTCTTCGTTTCGGGCGTGTCAGCATTCTTGTGCTGCCACGCCCGTTTCTATTAATCCAAACCTGGCACCTCCGGGCGGTACAGGACACGGGCAGGGAGGGAGACCGAGTATGTTCCTGCCGCGCCAACTAGCTTGAAGCCGTGAACCCACTTCTCTGCACGGTGTCCGTGAGCATCGCGGACAATGGTCAACATCGGCAACGCGTCGAGTTCTTTCAGGATGTTCACTCCCGGCTGGGCGGCGGGCAACGCGGCGAGGTCTTTGCGTGCGATTTTGTCGCACGCCTCTTGGCAGCCTTCGCACTCATCGTAATTTCCGGGCTCCATGCCGCCCTCCTAGCATGTCCATCCGGCTTCGTTTAGTGCCCGCGCAACGGCGGTCACCGCGTCCGGGTTTAGCGGGGTTCGGTTAGTCATCGGGCGCTCCATTCTCATATACCCAGAGCATGTAACCCGGGATGTAATTTTCAGATACAACACACTTGCCGCGTTTCTTCGCTCCCCAGATCAGCGGACCGTTGGAGATCTCGCTAGTCGCGTACTTCGTGTCTCTCGTCTGGATTACAACGGCAGTGGTTATTGATCCGTCACCAGCAACTCCAGAACCCGTACCATCTCCTCTGACCGGGACTTTGTGCCGCAATAATCCAACAGGCTGCTTTTCCTTTGGGTAGTCTGATAGTTCGCGATTAGGAATTGGGGATTCTGACTATTACTGCCTGATCATTGGTGCCAACGGGTCGAGCCCGTGAGCACCAGTTATTAGATGTCTCCCAATGAACGCTCTGGCCGACACAGTCAACGAGCGATAACGGCCCCTTATTTGGTTACTGGCTAGCTGTGGGCTTCGCGTCGGCGAAGCTGTAGAACTACGTGTGAAGGACGTGCAGATCGGCCGTGGTCGTATACGCGTCGAACGCGCTGTGGTCTTTGTAAAGGGTGGCCGCTCGGTTGTTGGGCCAGCAGAAAATGTTAAAGCCAGGACGGTTCCTATCCCCTCGTACATTTCGGCAATGCTCGAACCCTTGGTGAAAGATCGATGGCCTAACGAACTTTTGTTCAAGTCTGCTCGTGGCCACCAAATCAGGCCGAATAACTTCAAGCACCGCGATTTTGATTCAGCTATCGCGTCAATAAACGCAACCGCTGAGGCAAAGAAATATCCGGGTGACAAGAGCGCACTGACGATACCGAAGGGACTTTGGGTCCACGATTTGCGACACACGGCTGCGTCATGGCTCGTACAGTCCGGGGCTTCGGTAAAGGTCGTGCAGCTGATGCTGGGGCACGCCGCGGCATCGATCATCTTGGCTACGTACGCTGGATTGTTCGATCAAGACCTTGATGATGTGTCTACTCGCACGCAGGCTCTACTCAGTGACGAATAACGGGACAGTAATGGGACAAAACCCGGACAGTTTTCGGAAAGTTCCAGCACTAGGAAATGAATCGAAAGTGTTGGAAATACGCGGAAGCACTTGCCCTTATCATTTGGCGTAAAAATGCAAAAAACCCGCGCTGACCAGTCTATACAGACTAGTCAGAACGGGTTTTGCTTGGTGGGCCCTACCGGGATCGAACCGATGACATTCACGGTGTAAACGTGACGCTCTACCAGCTGAGCTAAAGGCCCCGACGATTGCTGAACGAAGAATTTTCTTCGCGCCAACAGAGAATAACTTTACTTGCGATTCCCTATCCGCGCAAATCAGCAGGGCGTGACGTGCGTCTCTCGCATCACGGTTCGGTCCAGGCTCACTCAGATTGCGCCACAACTCGAAGCGTTAGAACCAGGCCTGCGCTAGTAGCTGCAAGGAATGATCACGCACAGCTGGATCGAAGGCATAAGTCGTCGTAATGAGTTCATCCGCACCGGTTCGCTGCACGAAAGCATCCAGCTCAGCTTTCACCGTCGAGGCAGCGCCTACCGCCTTGATCTTCAGCATCGGGTTTCTCATGGCGCCGAGACCTGCCAGCGTTTCGGGGTCCACCGGAGGCTGCAGCTTGCGTGATTGTCCGTGCTGAATATCTTGGAACATCTGCTCTATCACCGTGAATTCTCGCGCAGCCTCCTCGTCGGTGTCCGCGACCATCACGTTGATGCCAGCCATCACGTAGGGCTTTTCTATCTGAGCCGTCACCGCCTGCGGATTGAATGCCTCTCGGTAGACTTTCAGCGCGTGGTCAACTTGTTCCGGAGCGAAGTGCGAGGCGATCGAAAATGGCAGACCCAACTGGCCGGCGATAGACGCACCATTGACCGTGGAGCCGAGCACCCAAATCGGCACGTTCATGCCGGCTGACACCGCGGAGACGATCGGCATGCTGTGGGCCGTGCCGGTCTCTCCGAACCAGCCCTGCAGGTCATAAATGCTCCGCGCAAACTCTTGCGGCTCAGCGGAGGAACGACTGAGCGCCTGCGCGGTCATACCGTCTGTTCCTGGTGCGCGGCCAAGACCCAGATCGATCCGATCACCGTGCATGTTAACCAAGGTTCCATACTGCTCAGCGACCATCAGCGGAGAGTGGTTAGGCAGCATCACGCCACCAGAACCCACGCGAATCCTCTCGGTGACCGAGGCCGCCTGCGAAATGAGCAACGCCGTGGCGCTCGAGGCAAGACTTGGGGTGTTGTGGTGTTCGGCAAACCACAGCCGATGGTACCCAAGTTCATCTGCCAGCCGGGCGGTCTTCATCGAAGCGGCGATCCCCTCCCGCGCAGTGGAGCCTTCAGAGATAGAGGCAAGATCAAGAATGCTCAACGGAACAGGCAAATCGTTTCCTTAAGGTAGAAGTTTTGCAGTATTTTCTTCGCAAAACGGAATATTGTCGCTTTAAGCAGTAACCACGCTGAGCGTATTCCTATTCCAATGCCCCCTGGCTCACAGGCGCTTTCGGCAGCAGGACACCGATCACGATCTTCTTTCCTCGGCATCCGTACCTGCCACGGACAACAGCCGTCCGACGAAGATCCTCGTTTTAAGAAATCAATACCCGCCGGTGAACCCCGTGCCGTTCAAACGGTATGCATTACCTAGGGTTGCGCCACGACACCGCAGGAGCCTACAAGTCGGTTCCGATCAACAGCATGCTCGGGTGTGGATGTCTTTTTGGAACGCCGTGTCTACTTTCGAAGCCTGACGACGCACATCGCTTAGGCATTAATCGACAACGTCCAGATAGTTCTTTGGATTGGCAGTCGAGTAATTGGAGACACCCCTCACTGAGAGACAGGCCAGAGCTCCTGGGCTTCGTCATCACTTCTGCTGAAGCTCTCGATGATCGGCTGCAGGCAATCAAGGGTTAAGTGCCAAAAAGGTGTACAGAAGACACCCAAAACACATGACCACTAGGACTAACACCGCCAACACATGCTTTCCGATCTTGCTACACGAAAACAGCGACCTACCCTGAGGGCGAGCCGCTGAATCGTGTTCTCAAATCGGACATATGCCGTTTTGAACTATGAAATTTTGGTGGGCCCTACCGGGATCGAACCGATGACATTCACGGTGTAAACGTGAGGGCAAACCCTTGAAACATAAGGCTAAAACGGTGCTCGGACACTACTGCGATCAGGCGAGGTGAGCACCACGTTGAACAGCAGTTTTAGTGGTGTCGGGCAACCATTCAACGTAATTTACTTTACTGTCGGTTCACGTCCGTAAGTTAGTCAGCATGGCTCCTGTTGATGTTGTCTTTACTCCGGCCAGCCGCTCCGCATTCGGCGTGGCGGCCGGGTCTGGCATATTGGTGTCGGAACCGACCAAATGGTTTGAGCGCACCCGCTGGTGGGAAGATACCACTTTTCGGATTCCCAAGAACACAGACGTTCAGATCGACTACGTGGTATGGAGAGTGCAAGTACGACTCGGACACAACCCCCGCTGCGAACTCATCACCTGGGACCTCATCGAGAACCCACAGACCGAAATCTGGGCTGTGCGTGAGAATCTGGAAGAACAGGTCGCGCCCTAACGCCAAAATCCCGTCCACCGCATAATGAGGCCTTGTCCACTAGGGTTGGGATTACAAGAATAAATCAAGTCTAATGGGCTAGAAACACAGTATTGAGAGCAACGATTGGACCTGCAAACGATGCCAAATATGGCCAATGATTTAGAAGCTTTGAAACTAGCAGCTGCCAAGAAGGCAATTGCAGACAAGGCGCAATCATTAGCCGCTGACGAACTCGCCGATGCAGTATGTGCAGCTATCGCGGACCCTAGTATCTCTACGGCAACGATTCCCGAAGTAACCGGGCTGAGCAATGCCCGCGTATACCAAATCAATAAGGGCTAAGTCGAAAACCGTCGCCCGCCCTCGTCGCACTCGTATCAAAACCTTTTGGAGGAAACTGCTGTGAAGAAACTTGCCCCGAACGCCCTAATCGCCGCTCTCACTCTCACCGGCTGCACTGCGGGCAATCAATCCACCGATGCCACTCCAAGCGCCAAAGCCTAGCCTAGCGCCTCGGCAAGCGCTCAGGCAGTGTCGAAGTCGGTCGAGCCGAGTGCCAAGCCAAGTGCCAGTGAAAGTAAGACCACTGCGCCGCGCCAAGCATGGGCAGATGACATGATCAACCTGTTCTTGAACGGCAACGGCGCGGCAAGTTTCAACGCATTTTTCAAGGGCTCAGCTCAACGCGAGATTGCCGAATGGTCTTCACCTGAGCAGGGGGTCTTGAAAGTAGTTATCAAAAACGGCAAATGGGATGAACCCTCAATTGAGCATGTGGGCTGGGATATCATGTCAAAGGTCGGGTGGGAAACTCCTGAACTCAAATTAGTTCAGGTAACCACCGAAGATGAAAGTATGTCTTTCGATTACACTCGCTCTATGGTTACCGGGATGAAATAGAACTTAAATGGCCCGTATCAGTTGGCGTTAAAATACAAAAAACCCGCCCTAACCAGTCTATACAGACAAGTCAGAACGGGTTTTGCGTGGTGGGCCCTACCGGGATCGAACCGATGACATTCACGGTGTAAACGTGACGCTCTACCAGCTGAGCTAAAGGCCCAAACCTTTATGCTGTCTTGCGTTTATCCAAGCCAACGAGAGATAAATTTACCGGCATTTTCCTCACCGTGCAAATCGATGGCACCCGGCGTGCGGCGAGCCGCGTCACCGCGACCTCTTGACCGCCTCGAAGTAGCTCTCCAGACTGCGCGGTTCGGTCATCGAGCTGGTTATCACTTCTTGCACGACGCCGTTCACCAGATAGAGCGTCAGGCGCGTTGCTACCCCCTTTTCCTCGTCAAAGGCGCCGATTCCCTGGGCTACTGCCCCATGCGGCCAGAAGTCCGCGAGTAGGTCGAACTCGATTCCAAGCTGCTCGGCGTAGGTGCGCAGCGCAAACTTGTGATCCACCGAGATCGCCACCACTCGCACCTGCTGATCGAGGAACTTTTGGTGGTGTTCTTGAATTTCCGCCAGTTCGGATCCGCAGACGCGGGAAAATGCCCACGGATAAAAAACCACCAGCACCCGGCCCGAAGCGAGCTGGGTGCTGGTGATCGTTTCGCCGTACTGATTTTCCAGCGAGAAATCGAACAGGCGTGAACCTGCTTCGATCATTAGTTCTTCTTGCGTGGTGCCAGGCGGATGGCGGACCAGTCCTCAGAGACACCCTCGGTTGTAGTGACGTGAAGTCCCGCGGTGGGAGCATCCTGTTGAATCTGGCTTGGGGACACATGTCCGACCCGACCCTGCTTAGGGGTTAGCAACCAGACAATGCCGCCTTCGTCGAGGCATTCTAATGAATCCATTAGGGCATCGACCAAGTCACCATCGCCGTCGCGCCACCAGAAAATGACTGAATCGACTACGTCGTGGTCGTCTTCGGTGAGCAATTCTGAACCAATCAGGTCCTCGATAGCATCACGAAGATCGAAGTCCACGTCTTCGTCATAGCCCAGTTCCTGAATAAGGTCTTCATCTTTGAAACCCATGATCTTAGCGGGTTCCGGGTTTGCCGATACGGCGTTGCTCACTTCATTCCTCCTGCTGATACAAAGCGTTACTAACAACAAAACACTCTTTTGTCGTCCCATTCAAGCGCTAACGACGTAACACGCCGGTAATTCTACCTCGATGCATTGTGACTCACATCATTCTTACACGACCATTGGCCGCATAGCTCCTGTACCGAGTTGCATATGTCACTCAATAAGTCAGATATAAGCCGTTTTTGGGTCAAAAACGTGTACTTTTCACTTCCCCATAAGAACTAGAGTATGGGTTGAAACGAGATGCTCACGTCAATCAAGCGTGTCTGTCTCAAAGTCCCAACCCGTCGCCCGGTCCAAACTTAGACCAAATCGACGGAGCCGCAATTCAATCAAGGAGCATCCGTGGCTGTAGAGGAACATATCTCCCAGATCCGTAGTGGTTTGACTTACCAGCTATCCGATCGGGATCCTGAGGAAACTCAGGAATGGTTGGACTCATTCGATTCGCTTGTCGAGTCGCAGGGCACCGAACGTGCTCAGTTCATCATCCGCTCGCTGCTGCAGCGCGCCGGCGCGAAGTCTGTTGGTGTCCCACACGTGACCACCACTGACTACGTGAACACCATTCCAGTGGATCAGGAACCAGAATTCCCGGGCGACGAGTCCGTAGAACGCCGTTTCCGCGCATATATGCGCTGGAACGCAGCGATCATGGTGCACCGCGGCCAGCATCCAGACATTGGCGTCGGCGGACACATCTCCACCTACGCCGGTGCTGCCACCCTTTACGAGGTCGGCTTCAACCACTTCTTCCGCGGCAAGGACCATGCAGGCGGCGGCGACCAGATCTTCTTCCAGGGCCACGCCTCCCCGGGCATGTACGCTCGCGCCTTCCTCGAAGGACGACTGGGCGAAGAGGACATGGACGGCTTCCGCCAGGAGAAGTCCAAGGAAGGCCACGCATTGCCTTCCTACCCGCACCCGCGTTCGATGCCTGACTTCTGGCAGTTCCCGACCGTGTCGATGGGCTTGGGCCCGGCAAACGCCATCTACCAGGCGCAGCTGAACCGCTACATCCATAACCGCGGCATCAAGGACACCTCCGACCAGCACGTCTGGGCCTACCTGGGCGACGGCGAAATGGACGAGCCGGAGTCGCGCGGATTCCTCCAGCTCGCAGCCAACGAGAAGCTTGATAACCTCACCTTCGTGGTGAACTGCAACCTGCAGCGCCTGGACGGACCGGTGCGCGGCAACGGCAAGATCATGCAGGAACTCGAAGCCTTCTTCCGCGGTGCCGGCTGGAACGTCATCAAGGTCGTTTGGGGCCGCGAGTGGGATGCCCTGCTCGAAGCCGACCCAGACGGCGCACTGGTCGACGTCATGAACCAGACCCCGGATGGCGACTACCAGACCTACAAGGCAGAGTCCGGCGCATTCGTCCGCGAGCATTTCTTCGGCCAGCGTCCGGAGACCAAGGAATTGGTTTCCGAATACACCGACGACGAGATCTGGAACCTCAAGCGCGGCGGCCACGATTACCACAAGGTCTACGCGGCCTACAAGGCAGCCACCGAGTTCAAGGGCAAGCCAACTGTCATCCTGGCGAAGACCGTCAAGGGCTACGGCCTGGGCACGCACTTCGAGGCGCGCAACGCGACCCACCAGATGAAGAAGCTGACCCTGGAGGACCTCAAGGGCTTCCGCGATCACCTGCGCATCCCGATCACCGACGAGCAGCTCGAAGCCGATCCGTACCTGCCGCCGTACTACCACCCAGGTGTTGACTCCGCGGAGTACAAGTACATGATGGAACGCCGTGCGGAGCTCGGCGGCGCGGTGCCGACCCGCCGCAAGGAGACCAGCACGCCGATCTCCCTGCCCGGGGACAAGTCCTACGCCTTCGCCAAGCGCGGTTCGGGCAAGCAGCAGGCGGCCACCACCATGGCCTTCGTGCGCCTGCTCAAGGACCTGATGCGCGATAAGGACTTCGGGCACCGCATCGTGCCGATCGTGCCCGATGAGTCGCGCACCTTCGGCATGGACTCCTTCTTCCCTACCGCCAAGATCTACAACCCGGCCGGACAGAACTACCTGTCGGTTGACCGCGATCTGGTGCTGGCCTACAAGGAATCCCCTGCCGGACAGCTGATCCACCCGGGCATCAACGAGGCCGGCGCAGTCGCCGCCTTCACCGCCGCGGGCACCAGCTACTCCACCCACGACGAACCGCTGATCCCGATCTACGTGTTCTACTCGATGTTCGGTTTCCAGCGCACCGGCGATGCCTTCTGGGCGGCAGCGGATCAGATGACCCGTGGCTTCATCATCGGCGCCACCGCAGGGCGTACCACGCTGACCGGCGAGGGACTGCAGCACGCGGACGGCCACTCGCCGCTGCTTGCCGCAACCAACCCGGCGGTAGTCACCTACGACCCGGCCTTCGGCTACGAGATCGGGCACATCATGCGCTCGGGCTTGGACCGCATGTACGGCGGGAAGCACGAAGATCCAAACGTGATGTACTACCTCACCGTGTACAACGAGCCGATCTCCCAGCCTGCCGAGCCGGAGAATGTTGACGTCGAGGGCATCGTCAAGGGCATCTACCTGCTGAAGGAAGCGACCACCGACGGACCGCGCGCCCAGCTGCTCGCCTCCGGCGTGGCGCTTGCGTGGGCCGTGGAAGCCCAGCAGATCCTGGCCGATGAGTGGGGTGTCTCCGCCGATGTCTGGTCGGTGACCTCCTGGAACGAGTTGGCGCGCGACGGCCAGATCGCCGACGACGCGGTGCTCACCAACCCATCCATCGCTCGGCCGGTGCCGTTTGTGACCAACAAGTTGCAGTCCACCACCGGTCCGGTCATCGCCACCACCGACTACATGCGTGCGGTGCCCGAGCAGATCCGGCCTTACGTTCCAGGTGAATTCCACACCTTGGGCGCGGACGGCTTCGGCTTCTCCGACACCCGTGCGGCGGCGCGTCGTTTCTTCAAGATCGACTCGCACACCCTGGTGGTCAAGACCTTGGCCTCGCTGGCAGAACGCGGCGAGATCCCGGCGGACACCGCGGTGAAGGCGCACGCCAAGTACGACCTGAACAACCCGAATGCCGGAACCTCCGGCAACGCGGGCGGCGACTCCTAGCCTCGGCATAGGCCAAGCTGATGCCCAAGGGCGCGAAGGCAGTTCTACTGCCTTCGCGCCCTTGCGGTTATTAACCTCATATTCGCTTTGCGGCGGGCCAAACCTACGAGCGAGTACCGGAAAACTTCCGTATGCTGTGAATTATGAGTCCTCAGGTCGAACCCACATCCAGCGTGCGCTCGCGCGCCGTGCGTTTGCCCAAGCCCACGCCGGAAACCATCCGCCGGCTCAAAAGCCATCTCGGGGTGCTTTCCACTACGGCGCTGAAGTATCTGGACCAGTCCCTGCCCTGGTACCGCTCGCTGGAACCGGCCGAACGCGCCGCCCTGGGACTGGTCGCCCAGAAGGGCATCTCCACCTTCGTCTCCTGGTACGAGGAACCCGAATCCACTCCGGCCTGGGTGATGAACGACGTCTTCGGCGCCGCCCCCACCGAGCTGACCCGCTCGATCTCGCTGCAGAAAGCGCTGGCCCTGCTGCGCACCATTGTGGAGGTCGTCGAATCCCAGGTCCCTGATATCGCCGCGGAAAACGAACAGGCCCAGCTGCGCGAGGCGGTGCTGCGCTACTCGCGCGAGGTCGCTTTCGCCGCCGCCGACGTGTACGCCCGAGCCGCGGAAACCCGCGGAGCTTGGGACTCCCGGCTCGAAGCGCACGTGGTTGACGCGGTGTTGCACGGCGAATCCCAGGATTCCCTTTCCTCGCGCATCGCCGCCATCGGCTGGAAGTCGCAGAAGAATATCCGCATCATGGTGGGCACCACCCCGGGCTCGAACTCGGTGACCTTCGTCGCGGCGCTGCGCCGGATGGCGCTGCGCTATTCCAGCGACTCGCTGGTGGGAGTGCTCGGCGAGCGGGCGATCCTGATGCTCTCGGATACCAAATTCGAGGAAGCTGACCTCTCGCGCTTTGCGAGGTTCTTCGGGCCCGGCCCGATCGTGTATTCCCCGATGGCCGAGACGGTCAAGGATATGCACACCGCCGCCAGCGCCGCGGTGGCCGGCTATGCCGCATCCAAGGCCTGGCCGCAGGCCCCCACGCCGGTGGGCGCCGACGATCTGTGGCCCGAGCGCGTATTCAACGGCGACCAGTTGGCGCGCACCGCACTGGTCGACCGCGTCTACGTGCCGCTGGTGCATGCGGGCAATGGGCTGCTCGAAACGCTGTCCAGCTACCTTTCCTTGGGCCATTCCCTGGAGGGCACCGCCCGGCAGCTGTTCGTGCACGCCAATACCGTGCGCTACCGGCTCAAACGCGTCTCCGAAGTGACCGGCTGGGATCCGCTGGTGGCCCGCGACGCATTTGTGCTGCAGACCGCTTTGGTGGTCGGACGGCTTGCCGAGGCGGACTAGCCGAGCTCATGTTTTTATGGAGACCGCACAGTTCAACGGACGCAACACAACCGCATTACATGGGTTTTCGTGCTCGGCGTACGATAAGCTTTTGTAGAGTTCCTACAAAGAGGTTCGACGAGCTTGGTACCGAAATACCGCGCGTGAAGCCACAACTATTTGGAAAGCTGTAAGAGTGCTAGCAATCGTTTGCCCCGGACAGGGCTCCCAGACCCCAGGTTTCCTCACCGAATGGCTCGAGGTGGATGGCGTTCGCGACCATCTGTCGGCCCTGAGCGAGATCACCGGACGCGATCTCATCGCCCACGGCACCGTCTCGGATGAAGAAACCATCAAAGACACCGCCGTCGCCCAGCCGCTGATCGTCGCCGCAGGCCTGGTGACCGCGCGCGCACTCTTCGGTGAGCAGCTGCCCGCCGGCGCCATCCTGGCCGGACACTCGGTCGGAGAAATCACCGCCTCGGCCCTGGCCGGTGCGCTGGCTGAAAACGATGCAATGATTTTTGTCCGGGAACGCGCCAACGCGATGGCCGAAGCCGCGGCTGCCACCCCTACCGGCATGGCAGCGGTGCTCGGCGGAGACCCGGATGAGGTGCTCGCCAAACTCGACGAACTGGGCTTGACCCCGGCCAACGCCAACGGTGGCGGGCAGACAGTCGCCGCCGGCACGCTGGAACAGCTCGAAGCGCTAGTGGCCAACCCGCCGGCGAAGGCCCGCGTGATCCCCTTGAAGGTCGCCGGCGCATTCCACACCGCGCACATGCAGCCAGCAGTGGGAGTGCTCGAAGAACTCTCGAGCACGCTGAACCCGCAGTCCCCGACCCAGGTGCTGCTCTCGAACTTTGACGGCGCCCCGGTAGCCAACGGCGAGGCGAACCTGAATTCGCTGGTAGCTCAGGTCTCCCGCCCGGTCCGCTGGGACCTGTGCATGGAGACCTTGGCCGTCCAGGGAGTGACCGGGCTACTGGAACTCTCCCCCGCAGGCACCTTGGTGGGCTTGGCCCGCCGCGGCCTGAAGGGCGTAAAAACCCTCGCTGTGAAAACCCCCGAAGACCTGGCAGCAGCCCGCGACTTCATCGCCGAGCACACCGCCAACTAGCAGACGGGCACCTTTCCGCAATCATGAGCGTGCAACTGAAAACCCCTGCCACCAACGCCTACAGCCGCATTCTGGGCACCGGATCCTTCCGCCCGGATGTCGTGGTCACCAACGACGATATCTGCCAGTGGATCGATTCCTCGGACGAGTGGATCCGCCAGCGCACCGGCATCATCACCCGCCACCGCGCCGATGCGAATACCTCGGTGCTCGATATGGCCGAAGCCGCCGCCCGCAGTGCTTTGGAGGACGCCGGAATCACCGCCGAACAGGTGGATACCGTCATCGTTGCAACGGTGACCTTCCCGCATGCGACCCCGTCGGCGGCTTCCGCGTTGACCGACCGCTTGGGCGCCACCCCGGCTCCGGCCTACGACATCTCCGCCGCGTGCGCCGGCTACTGCTACGCGGTGGCTCAAGCCGACGCGCTGGTGCGCGCCGGGCTGGCCCAGCATGTGCTGGTGGTAGGCGTGGAGAAGCTCTCGGATTACATCGACAATTCCGAACGCACCATCTCATTCCTGCTCGGCGACGGCGCGGGCGCCGTAGTGATCGGTGCCTCCGAAGTTCCGGGGATCTCCCCTTCGGTGTGGGGCTCTGACGGCTCGAAGTGGAACGCGATCAGCATGACTCACTCGCAGCTGGCGCTGCGCGAATCGGTGCTCGGCAGCGAAAACGAGCTGCTTGAAAGCGCCGTCGACGAACCACTGGAGGAACACGCCAATCCGTGGCCGACGCTGCGCCAGGACGGCCAGACGGTTTTCCGCTGGGCGGTCTGGGAAATGGCGAAGATGGCACGCAAGGCCCTGAGCGAGGCCGGGATCGAAGCCAAGGATCTGGCCGCTTTCATTCCGCATCAGGCAAATATGCGCATTATCGACGAGATGGTCAAGCAGCTGAAACTTCCCGATTCGGTGGTGGTAGCGCGCGATATCGCCGAGAACGGCAATACCTCGGCTGCCTCGATTCCGATGGCCATGGACCGCATGCGCCGCGAGCACCCGGAGCTTTCGGGCAAGCTTGCCCTGCAGATAGGTTTCGGTGCCGGGCTTGTCTTTGGTGCTCAGGTAGTACTCCTGCCCTAAGCTTTAACCCGAAGGCGAACACCGACTGGTGGGAACCAGTAAAATTTTATCTAAGCCGGACAGTGCCCCGGACGGGGAACTGCGCCACACACAATGACCGGAACATTCCGGCACAACGAGAAAAGGAGCCACCTGATGGCTAGCAACGAAGAAATCCTGGCGGGCCTCGCCGAAATCGTGAACGCCGAGACCGGCCTGGACGTTGCCGACGTGCAGCTGGACAAGTCCTTCACCGAAGACCTGGACATCGACTCGATCTCGATGATGACCATCGTCGTTGAGGCCGAGGACAAGTTCGAGGTCAAGATCCCGGACGAGGAAGTCAAGAACCTGAAGACCGTTGGCGACGCAGTGAGCTTCATCGCCGCCGCACAGGCCTAAGCCTTACCGCCGCACCTGCAGAGGCGCGGCAACCCGTTGTGTGGGAAAGCCGCACGCACGGGCCGGTACGTGAAGCCGGCCCCCAATATTTTTACACCGCCCAGTAGAGAGTTTGATGATGGCGCGCAAAGTAGTGATCACCGGTCTCGGAGCCACAACCCCCATCGGTGGGGACGTCCCCACCCTTTGGGAGAACGCCCTCAAGGGCGTCTCCGGCGCCGCCACCTTGACCGATTCCTGGGTGGAGGAATACAACCTGCCCGTCACCTTCGCAGCGCGCGCCTCGGTCCCAGCCACCGATGTGCTTTCCCGCGTGGAAGCCAAGCGCATGGACCCATCCACCCAGTTCGCCGTGGTTGCCTCGCGCGAAGCCTGGAAGGATTCGGGGATCGTAGATTTCGACCGCAAAAAGCTGGCCGTCGCTTTCGCCACCGGCATTGGCGGAGTGTGGACCCTGCTTGACGCCTGGGATACCCTGCGCGAAAAGGGCCCGCGCCGCGTGCTTCCGATGACCGTGCCGATGCTGATGCCAAACGGCCCAGCCGCCGCCGTGTCGCTGGACTTGGGTGCCGAAGCCGGCGCGCACACTCCGGTTTCGGCTTGTGCTTCAGGCACCGAGGCCATGCACGTGGGTCTTGAGCTGATCCGCTCGGGCAAGGCAGATATCGTGATGGTTGGCGGCGCGGAAGCCGCGATCCACCCGATGCCGATCGCAGCATTCTCTTCGATGCAGGCGCTCTCGCGCAGCAACGACAATCCACAGGGCGCCTCCCGCCCGTATGACATCGACCGCAACGGCTTTGTCATGGGTGAAGGCGCCGGCGCACTGGTGCTGGAAGCCGAAGAGCACGCACTGGCTCGTGGCGCACGCATCTACGCCGAGTTGGCCGGAACCTCGGTCACCTCCGACGCGCACCACATCACGGCACCCGATCCTCAGGGTCTGGGTGCAACCCGTGCGCTGAAGGCGGCCATGTTCGATGGTCTAATCCAGCCGGAGGACGTCGTTCACGTCAACGCGCACGCGACCTCCACCCCGGTGGGCGACAAGCCGGAGTACACCGCGCTGCGCGCCGCTCTGGGCGATCACCTGGACGATGTCTGGGTCTCAGCTACCAAGTCGCAGATGGGCCACCTGCTCGGCGCATCTGGTGCCGTCGAATCGGTGCTGACCACGCTGGCGATCTACAACCGCAAGGCCCCGGTCACCATCAATCTGGACAACCAGGACCCGGAAATCCCGCTGAAGGTCGTTACCGGCCAGCCAGCTTTGCTTCCCGCAGAGGGCAGCATCGTGGCACTGAATAACTCCTTCGGTTTCGGTGGACACAATGCCGTGGTGGCAATCCGCAGCGTCTAGTTACCGCTTGATTCGATGGTGGGGTACCTCTAGTTTTCTAGAGCTGCCCCGCCATCGGTGTTTTAAGCGCCGGTTGGCACGTCCAAACTATTGTTCGACAACCCGCGCGTTGTTAGGCTCTGCGTTATCGGCAACCTACGAAAGAGGCAAATGCCATGCGTAAACTCATCGCGACAGCATTTATTTCGGCGGACGGCGTCATGGAGGCCCCGGGCGGCGAACCGGGGTACCGAAACTCCGGATGGACCATGTCCAGCGTTGATTTTGATCCCGCGGCCTACGCGCTGAAGGGGTCCGAACAAGATGAAGCTGAAGCCATGCTCCTAGGCCGAGTCAGCTACCAATCCTTCAGCTCCGTCTGGCCAGATCTAACCGAAGACTTTCCGAAGTACAACGCGATGCCAAAGTACGTGGTGTCTACTACTCTGCACAACCGAGATTTGGTGGACAACTGGGGCCAGACGCAGATCTTGCGATCTGCCGCCGAGGTAGCACGGCTCCGCGCCGGCGATGGTGGACCGCTGATCGTGCACGGGTCCACGACTTTGCTCCATTCCCTGCAGGAGCACCAGTTGATTGACCGTTACCATTTGCTGGTGTTCCCGGTGCTATTGGGCGCGGGCAAGAGGCTGTTCAGTGAGGCATCGTTGCCGGCGCAGAAATTAGCGCTCACCGATTCAGCCGTGTATCCCAACGGAATTCAGAAAAACGTGTACGACGTGGTGCGCTGAAATATCACCTACGGCAAACGGGACCCCGATTCGCATCGGGATCCCGTTTTTTTGCGGTAACACCCCGCACCACCGGGGATCTACTCGGGAAGACGCAAGTGGTCTCCCGGAGACTTAGTAACCAGTTGTTATACCACCTGGTTGAGCCATCGAACAGGGGCGTCTTCACCTGCATGGCGGAATGGTTCAAGTTCTTCGTCCCAGGCTTCACCGAGGGCAACAGACATCTCTTGGAAGAAGACGGCCGCGTTTCCGTCGCCTTTTTCGTAGGCCCAACGGATGCGCTCTTCGCCAACCATAATGTTGCCCGAGACGTCGACGGTTGCATGGAAGATCCCCAGATCAGGGGTGAATGACCAGCGGCTGCCATCGCAACCTTGACTTGGCTCTTCGGTAATTTCGAAGCGCAGATGCTGCCAGCCGCGCATGGATGAGGCGAGGATGGCTCCGGTTCCCTGTGGTCCGGTCCAGGTAATTTCGGCGCGACGAAGTCCAGGCGCTACGTGCTGGTCGTTCCAGTCCATCTTGACCGGTCCACCCAGCACCGCCTCAATAGCCCACTCAAGATGTGGGCATAACGCGGCAGAGGCCGAGTGAATAAAGATCACGCCTCTGGTCATCGGTGCAGACATGCCATCCTCCGTTACGATGTTGATCGTCTTCCCCTACGTCAACTTCGTCGAAGTGCATTTTCTACCGACAAGTACCATTTTGCCCGAACCCGGGCGCTTTCGCCAGCTGTACCGGGAACTTCTCGTAGATTACACCCAAACAATCATGCCCGGGGGTGTGCTTGCCGGTAACTTTGCCGTAGCCGGTCCACCGAGACGTGGGTATATAGCTGCGTGGTTGCCAAAGACGAGTGCCCCAGGAACTCTTGCACGGCACGCAGATCTGCTCCGCCATCGAGCAAATGCGTCGCCACGGTGTGCCGCAGCGCGTGCGGTCCGCTCGCCGAGGTGTCCCCCAAAGATTCGAGAGCCTGCGCGATGACCTGGCGCGCCTGTCGGACGTTAAGCCGAGCGCCACGGGAACCAACCAGCAATGCGCCTTCAGCTTCGGGCGTCACCAAGACACGGCGGTGATTTTTCAGCCAGGGCTCGATCACGCGCTCTGCAGGCTTCCCGAAAGGGACCACTCGTTCTTTGTTGCCCTTACCCATCACACGCAAAGTGCGCCGTTCGAAATCAATGTCAGCGATGTCCAAGGAGACGAGCTCGCTCACGCGCAGCCCCGAGGCGTACAGCAGCTCCGCGATCACCCGATCACGGGCAGCGAGAGCTAAGCGTTTTTGTTCCGCTTGCCGAGCGGCTTTTGTCTTCGGGCTATCGGAGGGTTCAGCGGGCGGCGCGGCCGCTGGCCGGGAGAGCAAGCGATCGATCTGTCCGGACTGCAGCACATGGGGCAGACGCTGTTCTTTTTTCGGGGCCACCAACCGAAGCGCCGGGTCCTTGGCGACGATTCCGTGTTTGAGCGCCCATGCGAAGAAGTTCTTCACCGACGAAATTCGCCGGGCGATGGTGGTGCGAGAAATTTGCGCCTCGTGTAACTCCGCCAACCATTCGCGGAGCATATCCACATTCACCTCAGTCAGCTGTCGAACGTGGCAGTTACCGGCAAGGTGGCCTGACATGAGTCGAAGGTCAACGCCGTAGGCGCGCAAGGTATTCTCGCTCCGGCCTCGCTCCAGGCGAAGATAATCCAGATAGTCGTCGATTGGCTCGGTAATGGCCACCGGAATCTGGTGTGGTGCGGAGCTGACAGGTTCGGACTTCATCTCCTTCAATTTACCGTGTTCTGCGCGGAAACGGATCCACGGCGCACCAACCGCCACCGTGCCCCATTGGACTCGACTTTCCCGAGCCGTTCCATGGCGCTCAGCGCACGCAGAGTGTCCAGAATCGGGATACCGCTCAAGGCCGAAATTTCATCCGGTACGTTTCCCTGCACGAAATTCATCACGTCGTAGATCATTGACTGGGGCCTGCTGAGCCCATCGGTAGGGCGCAAATCCTGAACATCAACTGTTTGCGCTGCTGGCGGAGTTGGTTCGGCTGGAACACCAATTAACTCCAAGACGTCTGCCGCACCGGTCACCAAGGCTGCCGTACCTGCGGCTAACAGTCGGTGCGTGCCGGCAGAGTTCGGCGAATAAACACTTCCCGGAACCGCGGCGACATCGCGCCCGAGATCCACCGCGTGGCTCGCGGTATTCAGCGCCCCGGATCGGTGCCGCGCCTCCGTAATCAAAGTAAGCCTGCTAATCGCGGCAATTAATCTGTTGCGATTGAGGAATCTGAAGCGAGTGGGTGCGGTACCCGGAGGCACTTCGGAGAGCAGCAACCCGGTGTCGATGATCTGCCTGAGCAAGGTCTCGTTACCCGCCGGATAGGGTTTGTCTGCTCCCCCGGCCAGGATCGTGATCGTCGGATAGCTGGGTGCCTCCAAATCCGTGACCGACAACGCAGCACGGTGGGCGCTGGCATCGATACCGTAAGCGCCGCCAGAAACAATAGTAAATCCGCGAAGACCCAATTTACGGGCCAGCTCATAAGTCACCTGATGTCCGTAGTCGCTGGAGTCCCGTGCGCCGACGATCGAGATGCAGCGTTCTGCCTCCAGCGCTGCCAGGAGTTCCGGACGTTTGCTGCGCCACCATAGGCACAGGGGTTTGCCCAACCCGAGGTCATCGAACTGAGCTGGCCAGTCGGCATCCGTGGGAGTGAGCAATCCACCGTTGAGCGCCGAGATTCGGTCTAGTGCGTCCACCGGGTTGCTGAAACTCAAACGTTTACGCCATCGGGCAAGTGCCACCGGCAAGCTCATCGTCCGGCTTCCGGAAAAGCCCTGTCCCAACACCTCTTCCAAGGCTGGGGCTAGTCCGCCAGGTACATGGTCCTCCCGGCGAATCAGTTGCACTAGTTCGGCCGGGCTCATCAACTGCAGCAGCCCGTTGCTGGCGTAGTCGTTCGGCTCGATCAGCGTGTTGAGTTCTGCGAAGCACAACTGCTCGGGAGTGTAGGAGCAATGCATGACCAGTTCCTATCGGGGCTCGAGGTTTTGTCGAAAATGCAGTGCAGCGTCGAGGTCATCCACCGTCGGCGCTTGGTGCTCTTGCTGATCGGCGACGGTCCATGCGACACGCAGCATGCGGTCCATGCCACGGGCTGAAAGATCCGCCTGCTCGGAGACGCGTTCCAGTGCCCGCTGGGTGGCCTGCGGGTAGTGAAGCTCCTGGCGTAGGATCTTGGCCGACATGCGTGCGTTGCAGTTCAGTCCCCAAGGGTTGAGCCTTTGGGCGGCCCGCGCACGGGCTTGAAGAACGCGCTCGCGGACCTGTGCGCTTGACTCACCGGCATCCCGCCCGAGCAACTGCTGTCCGGTGAGCGCATTCATTCGAACCTGCAGGTCGATGCGGTCCAATAGCGGGCCCGAAAGTTTGGAGAAGTAGCGCCTTCTAGCGTTGGGCGTGCAAGTGCAGGCGGTTCCGGTGCCAAAATTGCGACCGCAGGGACAGGGATTGGCGGCCAGGATCAGTTGGAAACGTGCAGGCAATTGCTGGTGTCCGCTGGCTCGGGCAAGGTTGATTCGCCCTTCTTCGACCGGTTGGCGCAGCGCATCGAGCACACCGGCTTGGAATTCGGTGGCTTCGTCGAGAAACAATATTCCGGCATGGGCTCGGGTGATGGCGCCGGGGCGAATTGCGCGGCTGCCGCCGCCTAGCAGCGCGGAGGCCGAGGCGGTATGGTGTGGTGCGACAAAGGGTGGCGTTCGTTGAAGCTGCCTGATCCCGCCCTGTCCGCCACGGGTAATTGAGTGGATTGCCGTCGCTTCGAGCGAGTCGGCATCATCAAGCGGCGGAAGGATGCCTGGCAGGCATCGAGCCAACATCGTCTTGCCAGCTCCGGCCGGACCCACCATGATCAGGTGGTGGCCCCCGGCGGCCGCGATTTCGAGGGCAAGCTTGGCTTCGAATTGCCCGTTGACCAAGCACAGATCCTGCGGTGTTTCTTCGGCCGCAGACGCCTGCTCGGGTGGTTGACTGCGGTGCCTAAGGTAGGTGCGAATACTATCCGAAGGTGCCCCGCATAATCCGAGGACTTCGCCCAGATGCTCCGCTCCGGTGACATGCACGCCGGGTACGAGCTCAGCTTCCCGAGCGTTGGCTGCGCTCACCACCACGTGCGTGAAACCGGCTGCGCTCGCAAAGCGAACGGAGGGCAGAACCCCGGCCACCGGACGCAGTGTGCCGTCAAGGGCCAACTCCGCTAAGAAGATAGTCCGCGCTGGTACGGACAGCTGACCATCGGCGGCCAGGGCCGCGACGACGATCGCCAAGTCAAAGCCCGAGCCAAATTTCGGAAGTGTAGCTGGGCTGAGATTCACCGTGAGTTTCCGGTTCGCTAACGGAATTCCGCTGTTCCGAGCAGCGGCTTTGATCCGTTCGCGAGCCTCGTTCAAGGAAGCGTCCGGCAATCCCAAAATCAGAAACCCCGGAATGCCATTGCCAAGGTCTGCTTCCACATCGATCAGCGCCGGTTGCACCCCCAGCAGTCCTACGGCGCAAGTGCGCGCTACGCTCATGCTCCCACCTGCTCATGGTGTTCGCAGCTGAACCCCTCTGCATCGGGGCGGACCTCCACTATGTCGATGCGCAACATCCCGATGTAGCGTTGTCGTGCGTGGCCCCATTGGATGAGCAGTCGTTGCAGGCGGCGATATTTCGCTGGGGTAATCGCATCGAATCCGGTGCCATAGCGTGCCGAGGTTCGGGTTTTCACCTCGACCGCAAGGACAAACCCGTCCGCATCTGCCGCCACTAGATCAAGCTCCCCTGATTTGCAGCGCCAATTGCGCTCTAGGATCGTATAGCCCTGCGCGGTGAGATAGTCGACGGCGGCTTGCTCACCTTGATCCCCGAGCACTTGATGTTTGTTTTTCATCACGAAGCCTTCAAATAGATCCGATTCCTTGTCCCCCATCATGCGTTCACGATGATTCGATGTCTGTGGGCCTGCTGCCAGATGTGGACAACCCGTTACTATGAGGCATACCAATCACTGGGTTTTCCGTCGCGAACGATTAGGTGTGCAGAGATGCCAATCTGATTCGATTCGCGGTGAGGCAAATACGTGAATCCAGCCTCTGGACAACCACGGCAGCCTTGTCGTCACAGACACTTTAGTCAAGGCAGTAGATAACGCGGAGGAACTGGAAGTTTCCGCACAGTTAGTCTTGCTGCTAGAAGTCCGCAAGAGCTGCACGCTCACCGCCAGCGAGAACGCAGTCGGCAGGGTAATACCAAGCTTCCAGCGATTGGGCTCGTTGAACGAGGTTGACCATGCTATCCATGAGTCGATGCGTTGAAAGATCCACGAAAGCCTCGCTTGGACACTGCCAGGGTCTCCGCCTTCGCCGAGTATCGCTTCATCCTCCTAGAACTGTGGATACCGGCTGGCTAACCGTAATTTTCTAGTTGGCATTCTGGATCTGGTGCTTGAATTTGTAATGCCAAGTCGTACGACCGATCAGCGCCACACTGGCCGCATGTTCAGAGACTTTGGGCCAGAACGGTAGTTATGAAACAACAGCTTGGCTAGCCATTTCGTTTGCAAGTTTGCAACGACACCAGCATGGCGGCCAATCACTAGAAACTCCCCGAACACAATGCAGTTGAGATGCCTCCTGGTTCGACCGCTGCCGGGCCCAAGGGAGGCGCAGAATGCGCATGCTCGCGGTAATCGAATCGTTTGAGCGCTCGGACTTCTCCCTCTACTGGAAGCAATAGCCACGAGTGGGCCAACGGGGAAATGCGCCACAACTACATACCTAGAATCCGCAACTTTACGCATGCATAATCAGTCGTAGAACCTACCGTCTCACCGGCAGATTCGCATAGATATTATAAACTGCCCTGCGCAAATTTGGTTCCCCTTCGGCACAATCGTCGGTGCTTAACTCGCGTATAAAGTGAATTTTTCTCGGCAGATTTCTTCCTGGAGATTCCAATCCTTCATTGATTCGAATGTTCGAGTTCGTCGGTGGAAAGCTGCCCACACATCGCTTATGACAGCACATCGGACAGTCCTCCTATGCCCGATAGAACACTAATCGCAGGTGCAAGCTCACTGCTTCCCGTATATCAAAATATCCCAAATAAACACTTTCCGAGCAGATAAGAAACGGTCGAATATAACGATTGGATAACTTACGATTCTAGGCCTAGAATCCGCGATAAATTGAGGTTTTAGCGGGACAGTATTGGAGGATTTCACGCCATGCCGAAGAACTATTCTCCGGTAATTTGTTAGTGTGGATATCGGTCTCGACATGCAGTTTGTGTCAGCCAAGAATAAAAGAATCAAGGACTGTGCGCGATCTGGAGGCCAACTTCGGGCCGCGCAAGCAAGAAGCGAGTGCCAGCGATCTTTAGTTCTAGGATCTGATTGCTGCGGCCGAAACTTGTGGTCCCTAATCGGCTCGTGCCTTCACAGGTAGACGGGCAGTGGAGACAATGACCAGCAACATCGCCGTCAAGGTCGAGAACTTGTACAAGGTCTTCGGTCGCAAGCCGCAGGAAGCGGTGAAGAAGCTCAAAGCCGGAACGAAGCGACAAGACCTGCCGGCATCGAACACCGCAGCCGTTATTGATGCCTCTTTTGAAGTTAAAGAAGGCGAAATTTTCGTCGTCATGGGACTTTCTGGTTCGGGCAAATCTACGCTGATCCGCACTCTGAACGGCCTATGGGACGCCACCTCGGGCCAAATTACCATCGGGGATGACAAGATCACCGGCATGTCAGCGGCGAAGCTGCGTGAAGTTCGACGAAAACGCGTCTCAATGGTTTTCCAGCACTTCGCCTTGCTGCCACACCGCTCCGTACTGGCCAATGTCGCCTACCCGCTCGAACAGCAGGGCGTGGCTCGGGCCCAGCGGCTATCCACCGCCGCGAAAACTCTAGATCTGGTCGGCTTGACCGGCTGGGGCGACAAAATGCCCAGCGAGCTATCCGGTGGCATGCAGCAGCGCGTAGGTATCGCCCGGGCACTTGCGGCAGACACCGAACTGCTGCTCATGGACGAGGCGTTCTCCGCACTTGACCCGCTGATCCGCCGCGAGATGCAAGAGCAACTGGTTCAGCTGCAAGCCAAGCTCGGCAAAACAATCGTGTTCATTACCCACGATTTGAATGAGGCGATGTTCCTTGGGGACCGCATCGCGGTGATGCGTGACGGACAGATCGTCCAGGTGGGCACCCCTGAGGAAATCCTCATGGATCCTGCCAACGACTATGTAGCCCAATTCGTGCAGGATGTGGACCGCGCTCGCGTGCTGACTGCCTCCTCCGTGCTCGAACCAACAAGGGCTGTCATTCTGGAGACCGCCGGGCCGCGCAATGCCTTGCGCACAATGCACGAGATGTTCCTCTCCGCGGCGATCGTCACCGACCGGGATCGCAAGGTTCTGGGGATGATCACCGACCGGGATGCCCTGAAGCTTGTCCGCCAGGGCGAGACTTCCATCACCTCCAAGATCCAGCCACTGGAATCGGTCAACCGCGATACGCAGCTGATCGATCTGTTCGTTCCCTCGGTGGAGTCGCCCTTGCCGGTGACTGTCACCGATAGCGAGAACCGCTTGCTCGGAGTGATCCCGCGGGTGACGCTGCTGGCGGCGCTGGCCTCTACTACCCCACCGACCGAAGAAATGACGGTGCTGGATAAACCACTGCCGGGCAACGTTGTCAGTGCGGCCTTGCAGGGCGCCGGGGAGGAAAACTAATGGACGACTTTATTATTCCGGTCGGAGATGTCGCCGAAAAGGGCGTCGACTGGGTCGTAGACAATATGGGCCCGTTCTTCGACTTGCTCCGCGCGATCTTCGTGGAAATGTATGACGGGGTCTACTACGTGCTAGGCACCCCGCATTTCTCAATCATCATCGCCTTGGTAGCGCTAATCGCACTCTTCGCGCGCGGCTGGCAGTTCATGCTCGGAGCGATGCTCGGACTGGTTTTGATCGTGGGCATGGACCAATGGGACAACGCCATGGTCACCCTGGCCTTGGTGCTGGTAGCAACGTTCTGGGCGCTGTTGATCTCGCTTCCGCTGGGAATTTGGGCGGCCAAGTCGCAGACCTTCTCGCAGATCGTCCGGCCTTTTTTGGACTTCCTGCAGACCATGCCGGCCTTCGTCTACCTGATTCCGGCGCTGATGCTCTTCCGCGTCGGCGTGGCCCCGGGCATCGTGGCCACCATCGCCTTCGCGCTAGCCCCCGGCGTACGCTTTACCGAACTGGGCATCCGCTCGGTGGATCGGGAAGTCGTCGAAGCAGGCCAGGCCTTCGGGTCCTCCTCCGGGCGCATCCTGCGCCAGATCCAACTGCCGCTAGCACTGCCGACCATCATGGCTGGCGTCAACCAAGTCATCATGCTCTCGCTGTCCATGGTCGTGATCGCCGGCATGGTCGGCGCCGGCGGCCTTGGCGGCGACGTGATTGCCTCGCTGGGCCGGCTGGATACTGCGCTGGGCGTCGAGGCGGGCCTGGGCGTGGTGATCCTTGCGATGATCCTCGACCGGCTGACCAATGCCTTCGGACGGCAGTCCGGGCTCTTTTCCTGGTTCGCCAAGCGCCGCAAGGCGGCAGCCACGGTGAAAGAACAAGAACTCGCGGCCTAACATCCCGCATCGAACCACCAATGTAACTGGCGGCTGACACCGCCACCCCGAAAGGAATCACGATCATGAAACTCAACACCCTCAAGGTTGGAGCGGTCCTCGCGGCCAGCGCCTTGGCGTTGACCGCCTGCGGCAACGGTGGCGACACCGAAGCCGCCGGAGAAGATAAGAAGTTGAATATCGCGGTCTTCAACGGCTGGGACGAAGGCATCGCCAGCAGTGAGCTGTGGAAAGCAGTCCTGGAAGAAAAGGGCTACGAGGTTGAACTGATTAACGCCGACGTCGCTCCCCTCTTCCAAGGCTTGTCTTCAGGTGACTACGACCTGACCACCGACGTATGGCTCCCGGTCACGCACGCCTCCTACCTCGAAGATTACGGCGATGACATCGAGGATCTGGGTGCATGGAACAGCGAGTCACGATTAACTGTGGCCGTGAACGAGGACGCTCCGATTGATTCGCTGGAAGAATTGGCGGCGAACGCGGACAAGTTCAGCAACCGCATCGTGGGCATTGAGCCGGGTGCCGGATTGACCGAGGCCATGAACGAGGCTGCCATCCCGGATTATGGCCTGGATGATATGGAATTCCTGACCAGTTCCACCTCAGCGATGCTCACCGAGCTGGAGACCGCAACGAAGAACGATGAGAACATCGTCGTTACGCTCTGGGAGCCGCATTGGGCATACAGCGCCTACCCAGTGAAGAACCTGGAGGACCCGAAGGGCTCCTTGGGTGACGCCGAAGGCATTCACACCTTCAGCCGTGCGGGCTTTGCCGATGATCACGCCGAGGTGGCGAAGTGGATGAGTGACTTCAAGATGGATCTGGATACGCTCTACGATCTAGAAAACCTCCTCTTCGTGGAGAACGACACCGATGACTACCAGCCGCTGGTTAAGCAGTGGATGGAAGAAAACCGTGAGTTCGTCGACGGCATGACCAGCTAGCGACTAGCGTAAAGCCCTTGAGCACGCGAAAGGCTCCCAACCAGTTGATGGTTGGGAGCCTTTCTTGCGTTCTGGGCGTTTAGCTTGGCAGTCCGTCTTTAGGGATCTGCAGCTCGTCGCGGTTCAGCTCCTCGACGTTCACATCCTTGAAGGTCAGTACCTTCACGGTCTTCACAAAACGGCCCTGGCGGTAGATGTCCCAGACCCACGCATCGGTGAGGTTCAGTTCGAAGTACACCTCGCCGGAGTCGGTGAGCGTCTTCACATCGACCTGGTTCGCCAGATAAAAGCGGCGTTCTGTTTCCACCACGTAGTTAAACAGACCCACCACAGCCTTGTACTCGCGGTACAGCTGTAATTCAAGGTCTGATTCGTAGTTTTCGAGATCTTCGGCAGCCATGGTTTTCCTTCTTCTCTAGGTTTTACCTTGGGCCTTTTCGGGCTTGGAAGTCAAGTTCCAACTTTTCCGGTGCATCTCGCAGGGGCCAAGTTTTTCGATCGCTGCCCGATGCGTGGCCGTTGCATAGCCTTTATTGATTTCCCAGCCAAAGGCCGGATACTGCGTGGCAGCCTGGACCATGATCGCATCTCGCTCCACCTTCGCCAGGATCGAAGCCCCGGCGATCGCCTGGCAGGTCATGTCTCCCTTGATGATGGTGCGAACCGGAATGTGGACTCCCACCGGCTCGCGGTCATCGGCCAGCAGGTCAAAAAGATCCTGTTCCGGCGCGGTGAGCCAGTCATAGCTTCCGTCCAGGAGGATTGCCTCCGGGGCCACGGAGCACTGTGCGACGGCGCGCGTGCCGGCGAGGCGCAATGCACCGGTGACCCCTAGCTGATCGATCTCGGCTGCGCTGGCGTGCCCCACGCCGTAGCCGAGCGCCCACTCGCGCACCGGGATGACAAGTTCTTCGCGGCGCGCGGGGGTGAGCAGCTTCGAATCGCGCAGTTCGGGGAACTCGGTCACCCGTTGCATGTCGATGACGTTGATGCCCACCGTGATCGGGCCGGCCAAGGATCCGCGGCCTACCTCGTCCACAGCGCCTATGAAGCGCACCCCGTGCTCTGCGGCCAGCGCCCGCTCATGATCCAGGGTCGTTGGCTGTGCCTTTGCTGTTGCCATGGGCCGGCGTTCTACTTGCTGCCTGCGTCGGGGACGTTCGCGAAGACTTCCTCATGGGTATCGATCGCGCCGATCCGATTCAGCGGCCAGGAGATGACCGAGGCGCGGCCCTGCACGGATTCCAGGTCCACAAAGCCGCCCTGGACATCTACGTGGAAGCGCGAGTCGGCGCTGGCGCCGCGGTGATCGCCCATCACCCAGATCTTCCCCTCGGGGACCGTGACCTGGAACTGGATGTCACTTGGCGCGTCGCCGTCGTAAATGTAGGATTCGTCGATGGGTTCACCGTTGATGGTGAGCAGCCCATCCGAGCTGCAGCATTCGACGGTATCCCCTGGCATGCCGATGATGCGCTTAACCAGGTATTGCTCGTCGGCCGCCGGCAAGATGCCCACCCAAGACAGCGCGTTCTCAAAGCCGGTCGGGTCGTTCTCCAAGGGTGGCAGCCACTGCAGGTCGTCGCGGAAAACCACCACGTCGCCGCGTTCGAGGTCGAACGGGCCGGGAGTCATCAGGTTGGCAAAGATGCGGTCGTTGATCTGCAGCGTGTTCTCCATCGATCCCGAGGGGATGTAGTACGCACGGAAGAAGAACGTCTTGATGAGCAAGGAGAGCGCAATAGCAATGACGAGGATGATCAACACTTCTCGCACAAATCGCCAAAGCCGGTACAACGGGCCCCGCGTTGGGGGTACTTCTGCGGATTCGGCGCTCACGTTCGGTTTCTTACCTTTCACTGTCATGCAATGCTTCTCATCTTACTTGGCGGGCAGGTAGTTCCGCCGGAGGCCAGCTCAGCGCGTAAAAATCGAAGTTTAACGTGCAAGGCCGGCCAAGCATCAGATGTGCTTGGCCGGCCCTTGACGCAGCTGCCTAGTTGGCGCGGGTGGCGATGCCGCCACTCTTCTGGAATTCAATCGGGATCTCGCCCAGTGGCTTGTCCGTTTCCAGCAAGCCCTTGATTTCCTCAAGGTGGCTGGAATCCACTGACAAGGTCAATCCACCGATCTTCGGGTTCAAGGTGTAACCGTGAATCGAGACATTCAGGGGGGCTTCCAAGCCTGCCTGCCACTTCATCACGTCGCTGATGGCCTGACGCAGTTCATCGGCGGAGTACTGAACCAAGTGCGGGGTCGCACCGGCATCCTCGATGGCCTTCATCTGGCTCTCTTCGGTGGTCGACACGTTGAGCTTGCCGTCCTCGATCCAGCCCTGCACATAGTCCTCCCCCAAGGTGGCGGACAATGCGTCGTTGGTTTCTAGGAGTGCGTTCTGGTCCACAACATTCTCGCTGCCGGTAGGTTCAGTCGTACCTTCACCGCTGGTGGAAGCTTGTCCGCAGCCGGAGAGCATGAGCCCTGCGACGACTGCGGTGGAAGCCAATGCGAGTGAACGACGAGCTGATGGGGATTTTTTGATCATGTTACTACCGCCTCAAGGTCATTGGGATCACCTAGGAAGATGATATCTGGACTTCTGCAAAGTATTCGGTGAGGCACATGTGTGCCAAGTGAAAGTGCCCCGCTACCGGCAACGGTAACGGGGCACTTTCTGGTCGTGGCCGAAGCTACAACCGTTTAGGGGTTATCCCTTAGCTGTGGCGACGGTTTCCGCGGCGGAACAGCAGGAACATTGCACCAACGAGAGCCAGGGCTCCACCAGCGGCGATCAGCGGAACGGTGCTGGTACCGGTATCGGCCAGCGGATCCTTCTGCTCAGGCGACTTGGTTGGAGTCTGGTCATCATTCTTCGGAGCCTCAGTTGGCTCTTCGGAATCATCCTTGGTTGGAGTTGGCTTAGCCGACTCGGTTGGCTTCTCCGTTGGAGTAGCCGACTCGGTTGGCTTCTCCGTTGGAGTAGCCGACTCGGTTGGCTTCTCGGTTGGAGTAGCCGACTCGGTTGGAGTCGCGGTTGGCTCGGTAGGAGTTGCCGTTGGCTCGGTAGGAGTCGCGGTTGGCTCGGTAGGAGTCGCGGTTGGCTCGGTAGGAGTCGCGGTTGGCTCGGTAGGAGTCGCGGTTGGCTCGGTAGGAGTCGCGGTTGGCTCGGTAGGAGTTGCCGTTGGCTCAGTAGGAGTCGCGGTTGGCTCAGTAGGAGTTGCCGTTGGCTCAGTAGGAGTCGCGGTTGGCTCAGTTGGGGTCGGAGTTGGCTCCGGAGCCGCAACAATTACCGAACCGTTTGCACTGGCCGACTTATTGAATCCATTGACAGCGGTCATGCTGAACTTGAATGGACCTTCAGCATCGCCTGCAGCGAAGGTGAAGGTGCCGTTCGCCGAAACCTTAGGGTTCGCGTGCAGCTCGCCGCCAACAACGATACGAACGGTGGTGCCGGCCGAAGCGCCTGCAACCTTACCGGTGATCGTTGCGCCTGGCTCGACCTCAGCGCCAACTGCTGGCGAGGTCTGAGCTGGGGTGTTCACAGCGAACTTGACGGTGTAGCCGTTGGTGTAGTTCTTGGCCATGACGTCCGACATCGAGGTGTAGAAGGCAAGATCGTCTGCGGTGTTTTCGACCCGATCTTCGCCACCGGAGTTAGCCGAGTTGATGCCAACAGCCTTGTTTCCAACGAGCACGGCTCCACCGGAGTCGCCCTGGTCCAGAACGCTCTGGTTAGGGTTCTCGGCGGTGTAGCCCCAGACGGCACGAATGTCATCGGCGTAGCCACCGACGAAGAACATGCCTTCGCCGAGAATGCTCGAGCAGCTCCAGCCGGTGGTGCGACCCACCGAGCAAGCCTCGGAACCTACGGTTGCCTTCGAAACGCCGGTTACCTGAATAACCTTCGAACGCTCATCAGCGCCAGCTGGCCACTGCGAAACTTCTGGGTGCAGGGTCAGTTCAGGATTGATGTCGTCGATTACGGCGATATCGGTGCCTGGCTCGGCATTATCCAGGTCATCCTGGGTCAAGTCCGGGGTCATCGGAATACCGTAGTTGTTCGGGCCACCGAACTGGCTGAAACCGAAGACACCCAGCTTGGCGCTGATCGCAGTCGGTTCGTTTGGAGCATCGTGTTCAACTACGAAAGTGTTCTTGAATCCGCCGTCTTCGGTGCAGTGACCGGCAGTGAGTACCGCGTCGGCGCCTGCTGGGCTCCAAGCGTTGAAGCCGATGGAGCAAAGACCTTCAACGCTGTCTTCAGTATTCGACATACCGTAGCCCATGCCACCGTAAATGTCGGTCAGGGCTGCAGCCTTAGCCTTGGCACCTTCTACGAGCTTTACGTTGCTAGCTTCTTTGGCGAATTCTTCCAAGGTGAGCAATTCTTCTGCTGCCTTGGTGGCGGTAGCCTTCGGCGTTGCCTTCTTCTCGGTCTTCGCTGGTCCTGCTGCGACGATTTCGAATGGCTTGCCGGCACCGGTGTTCATGATTGCGGTCAGTCGAGTCATTTCGGCTGGTGCAACATTTTCGCGAAGTTCGTCGTAGACGTCATTCACGTTGGAGATCTTGCCGACCTCAGCATTGATCTTCAGGCTCACAGCCTTAGGCGCGGAGCTCGCAACGACGACTTCCTTGGCTTTCTTGGCATCCTTGGAGCCAACTTCAACCACGGCCTTGCCGTCCTTGACACTTGCCTTGACCTTTACGCCTTCGGCTTCAAGCTTCTCGGTGACTTCGGCAACGGTGTCGTTTGCCTTTGCATCTTCAAGGTACTTCTCCGGCGACTTGCCCAAGTCTTGCTTGATGGCCTCATCCAAGCCCTTGGTGTCTACAGCGACATCCGAGGCCGATGGAGTCTCGCTCGGGCTCTGCGACGGTGCCGGTGTGCTTTCAGCCTTATCAGCTGCAACTGCGGGAGCAATGAAGCTACCGCCAACCACCAGTGCGGTGGCTGCGGCAGCGACAATGCCGCGCTGCGCAGTCATGTTCTTTGGTTTTGGCATTAAAGCTTCTCCCAGTTAAGTGGTGCGATCGCTTGAAGGTCGCGACCCGGTCTGGGCGCACTTCAAAGCAGTGTGTTGTTACCAAATTGAAACAATATCGGTTTTTGATAGAGAGTTTCAAGGAGCGAGTCCAACAAACGGATATATTCAGGCGAACATTTACCCTTGTCATTCCATCGTCGAAGAGAATTTCAGCGACCCGAAGCAGAACCGAGAAGTTAGTTTAAGATTGCAGTTCGGTTACTTATCGCTAGTCAACTAAGTGCGGGCTGAGAATTCCCAATGAATTCTCAGCAGCAAGGTAAAAACTTGTATATTCAACCATTGATAGTATGGAAATATTCGCCCAGCGTGAAAAGTTTTTAAAGTTTTTCGCTACCTCGGGGATGTTGCAGGTTGTTACTCGATGATTGCGCGCTGGTCCAGTGGCCACACAACTTGCGTTGCCCTACCTACAACTCTGTCAATACTGATCATTCCTCCGCCACTTGCGCCGAGTAGGGCACGCGAGTCTTCAGACCTTGAACGGTGATCCCCCATGACCCACACGCGACCTTCGGGAACGACCACCGAGAATTTTTGTTCGCTGGCTGCATCGCCTGCATATATATAGGGCTCATCCGTCGGCACGCCGTTGATGCTGAGCTTGCCATCGGTTCCGCAACAGTCCACCGTGTCCCCGCCAACGGCTATCACGCGTTTGATGTAGGTATTTTCGGTCCCGCTAAGGCGCAGCGCGCCCAGCAGGTCATCGGCGAAGGATGCGCGGGCGTAAGGAAGGAACGAGCCGCGTCCGTCAAAAACGATGACGTCTCCGCGTTTGGGATCACCGTCGGCGTACGCACGACGGTCAACCATGACACTTTGCCCCGGATCGAGGGTGCTCTGCATGGAGATGGACTCGATGCGATAGACGTCCACTACCAAGGCGCGGATGAATAGGGTGGCGATCAGGCCACAAATAATAGCGAGAACAACGAAGCGCCAGACCCAAAACCAGGTCCGGCGCTTCGTGATTGCTCGCTCGGGGCTAGCAATCTCGTTCATCAGAGAACAGAGATTACTTCTTGCCGCCGAAGTCGCGCTTCTCGCGGATACGTGCAGCCTTGCCGTGACGATCGCGCATGTAGTAAAGCTTTGCACGACGCACGTCGCCCTTGGTCACTACCTCAATCTTATCGATGATTGGGGAGTGAACTGGGAAAGTACGCTCAACACCGGTACCGAAGGAAACCTTACGGACGGTGAAGGTCTCGCCCAGGCCGGAGCCCTGGCGACCAAGAACGTAGCCCTGGAAAACCTGGACACGCGAGTTCTTACCTTCGATGATGTTGACGTGAACCTTCAGGGTGTCACCCGGAGCGAAGGCTGGAACGTCGGAGCGCAGCGAAGCTGCATCTACTGAGTCAAGAATATGCATTGTGCATCCTCTAGGATCAATGCCACAGGTCACCGAATCCTCGTAGCGGAGCTCATCAACCGATAAGGCGATCTCTCCGAAACGTGTTACCACCAACAGACTGTCGCTGTCGATGCGGCGGTTTTTCTGTGTCCCTCAACCCCCTGTGGCAGGAATTGGACAAAAACACACCAAGAAACAATTTTGCCATATTCCATGCACCGGCGCGAGTACGCGAACCCGGCGAGATGGTGATCTAGGACTCTTTAGCCCAATCCAGTCCCGATTTTGCGATGATTTCGCCGTCGACTACCGCAAATCCGGAGTGCCAGAGCGCGTCACGGTCCTTGCGGTTCAGCTTGCTCGCATCGAGCAGTTGAATCAGGTCTGGGCGACGCGTGGCGGTACGTCGAATCTGCTCGTCGCGGCGGAAGCGTGCCACTCGCGCATGGTTTCCGCCGAGCAATACCTCGGGTACCTCTCGGCCACGCCAAGCCGCTGGCTTGGTGTATACCGGGTATTCGAGCAGCACGTCGGAGTGTGACTCTTCCACCAGGGATTCCGGGTTGCCGATCACTCCAGGGATGAGTCGGGCGATGGCCTCAACCATCACCATGACGGCCACTTCTCCCCCATTGAGCACATAGTCGCCGATGCTGACTGGTAGGACGGTGAAATCTTCGCGAGCGTATTCAATGACGCGCTCATCGATTCCCTCGTAACGTCCGCAGGCGAAGACCAGATGGTCTTCTTCTGCGAAATCGTAGGCCATCTGCTGGTCGAAGACCGCGCCGGCTGGGGAGGGAACGATCAGGATGAGCTTGCGATCCGCGGGTGCCGAAGCGCGCACGGAGTCCAACGCCTGGCCCCATGGCTCGGGCATCATCACCATGCCGGCGCCGCCGCCAAAGGGGGTGTCGTCGACCTTGTGGTGGCGGTCTGTGGTGAAGTCACGCAGATTGGTGACATTCAGGTTGAGGATGCCCTCTTCGCGAGCGCGACCGATCAGCGATAGATCCAGTGGCGCTAGGTACTCCGGGAAGATGGAGACTACGTCGATACGCATATTGCTTACTTTTCTTCCTCGGAATCGTCCTGATTCAGCTGCAGCAGCCCGGCAGGAGGTGTGATGGTCAGCGTGCCGGCTTCAACATCAACTTCGGGAACAAATTCGTCCACGAATGGCAGGTAGACCTCCTCGCCGTTGTTGTCTTCAAAAACCAATAGATCTTGGGCGGGGTTCGTGCGCAGCGCGGTGATCACACCGACCTGCTTGCCTTCGTGCATCACCTTCAGGTCGACCAGCTCGTGCTCGTACCATTCGTCCGATTCGCTTTCCTCTTCGCCGGTAACCTCGATTTCGAGACGTGCCTGGCGCAGGGTCTCTGCGGTGTTGCGGTCTTTGATTTCTTCGAAGGCGACCAAAAGAATGGTCTTGTTCCAGCGCGACTGGGATACGGTCAGGGTTTTGACCGGGCCGTCGATGACATGGAGTACCTCGCCTGGTGCGAAACGTTCATCTGGGACGTCGGTGAGGACTTGAACAGTCACTTCGCCACGGATTCCGTGGGGCTTGCCGATACGTGCTACCTGCAATCGCATAATCTGGTGATCATTCTCCTTGGATTCACGGGACGGTGCCACGCGCTGTGGTGCCAAAAGTTGGCTGGTGAAACACGAGAAGGAGTTTCCGCCCTGTTGAGCAGAAACTCCTTCTGTGGTGAAGTCAGCTTGCGCCTGACCTCAAAGTTGCTTGGCTATCGGCTACGATCAGTGTCGATAACATCAACACGAATCGGCTCCTTAGCCAACGCTGCCATCACGGTACGCAGTGCCCGTGCGGTACGTCCCTGACGACCGATCACACGACCGAGATCATCCGGGTGCACACGCACTTCGAGCAGGTCGCCGCGGCGGTTGGACTTCAGGGCAACCCTGACGTCTTCCGGTTCCTCGACTACCCCGCGAACCAAATGGTCCAGCGCATCGGCGAGCATGATTACTCGGCCTCGGTGGCTTCAGCTTCTGCCGGCTCGGCAGCTGGCTTCTCGGCCTTCTTGGTGATGGCCTCCTTGAGGATCACCGAACCCTTGTCTGGAGCAACGAATGCAGGCTTAGGCTCGGCAACCTTGTAGGTGCCTTCCTGGCCATCGATGCCCTTGAACTTCTGCCAATCACCGGTGATTTTCAGCAGTGCGTGTACCTGCTCGGTTGGCTGGGCGCCAACGGACAGCCAGTACTGTGCACGCTCGGAATCGATCTCGATGATCGATGGGTTCTCGGTTGGGTGGTACTTGCCGATCTCCTCGATGGCACGGCCATCGCGCTTAGCGCGCGAGTCCATGACGACAACGCGGTAGAAAGGTGCGCGCATCTTACCGAAGCGCTTCAGACGAATCTTTACGGCCACTTTAGTGGTCTCCTGTTTCTCAACATGGGCGAGCCAAACTTTTCGCGCCTGTGGGGCAGGCCGTACTAGTTCAACTCTAAAAAAGGACAGGATCTATCACGGAGAGAGGGTCCACAATAAATCGAGTACCTTCCAATCATGCCAGACACTTTGGCATCGCACCAATTATTCCGCATTCAAAAAGACGTTCAATGAGATGAGCTTGATCACGGAAGCCCCTTTTGCGGTGGGTCACATCAATTAAGGCTACGCGATGTCGATTACCAGCACTTCGGCGTCCTCCATCTAGCTCAAAACGCCAATGACACGGCATCCTGGAATGGGCAAGGCTTTGATTCTGCATTCGGCCGAGGAGCTAAGCCGATTCCATGCATCGGTGGCATCACCGAGTAGTTTATGTCCGAGCTTCTTGGCCAATGGTGATGAGCGCTGAGGCGTCGGCGGTAGAAACTGCTTCGTAGCTGCAGACCTGCCTATGCGAGTCGCACTTGGGTGTTCAGACGACCTACCGTTCACTGCGCCGCCAGAGATTGGAACTCCGCCAGGGTCTCTGTGGCTGCGGGCAGGATTCTGCCCGTGGCGCGGGGCTGGTCTCAAAAGCGGCGCCTGTCCTCTTGGCTCTCGTGTGGGCGCATTCTCATTCTGGGGAACTCCAGGGGGATGTTCATCAACAATCACTGTTTTCCCCTCAATAGTGTGTTCGGTTTTTTCTTTGCGGGGCCCTCACGGTCACCGTGGGCGCAGCCCGCGCCCAAGGCAGGAGTGCAGCATGTTCATGCCACCATCATTTCTCCCCCTTGTCACTGGCGAACGCTGCATAACGAATGCACATCGAAAACCATTGAAACCTACCTCCAACAGGCTTCTCTGCTTATGATGCGAACAGGGGTATTCATGGTCACTTGGGGTGTGTCTCGACAAGTCGGGACGCATTGGCGAATTGGAGTCTTAATCATGCTGCATCTTATTCGGGGTCGGCGACTCGCAGCCGCATTGTCGGTCGGACTCCTCGTGACTGCTTCTACAACCGGTTGCGACGCAATTTTGGGAGATCGAGAAGGCGGGAGCCAATCTCCGTCGGTAATTATTGTTACTGAGACCGCGACGCCCGAACCACCGCCGACACCTGATCCACCCACGAAAACACCCAGCGATCCACCCACGGAAAAAGCGTGGGATGCCGTCTTCGACGAAACCAAATCTGGCGTCGCTTACATTGAGGCCGGTTACTGCCAGGGGCTCGGAGGGCGCGGTAGCGGCATTCTCATCTCGGAAAATCTGATCCTGACTGCGGCGCACGTCGTTGAAAGCAGTCATTCAGAACTTCCCAGTTCCCTTTCGATATCGCTGAACGATCAGGTCACCACTGCTCAAGTCATCGGGTTCAACCGAAACGCAGATCTTGCGCTGTTGATGACGGAAAAGTCCTTGGATGGCCATGTTTTCCGCTTGGCTGCTGAGGATCCGGCCGTCGGAACAGATATCGCCATCATGGGATTCCCCGTGGAAAATTTTAATGACGACTCTCCCGAAGATCTGGCAACACCCAAGTTCAATGACGGTGCAATTAGTTCCTTGGGCGAAGAAATTTCCTACGAGACCGTGGAAAGCATCAAAAACGTCTTACGCACCACCGTCCGCGCGAACGGAGGCAACAGCGGCGGTCCAGCGATTAATAGGCTGGGCGAGTTGGTGGGTGTTCTCATCGCCACGGACCGAATCGAGATGGCCGCCGGGAAGAACGTTTCCGCCTACGCGGTACAGGGGTCCCGCGTCGCTCTGGCCATCGAAAATTGGATCACCCATCCGGTTCACTTCCCGACGGATGACTGCGACGCATATACAAGCAATAATCCGGTGCTTCCGCTGGTCGAGGCCGACAACGATCAAGCGGCAGGCATCGCACAAACGTTCAGAGAGCATGCCGAAGCGATCAACGGTGGAGACTTCAATACGGCATTTTCGGCTTTCAGCTCGGAAATGTACGAAGCCTCCGAAGATGCCGCGTCCTGGTCGAAGGATAAGCAAACTTCGCGTTGGTCTGGTTTGTCGATAGTGGACGTCGAAGAATCGGATCCACAAGCGAATCTGCTGCGCGCAACCGTGGCGTTTCGGACAACGCAGGACGAGCAATTCGGACCTGCCCACCTCGAAAACCCGGAATGCGCGATGTGGCGGGTCAACTACATCATGAAATGGAACGATGAGAAGTCCCGGTGGCAGATCAACGCCCAGAAGACATCGGACGAAAAGACATCTGACTGCATCGACGATTAGTGGCCGGCGATTGGCTTGGGCGAACGGCAATCGCGTGCTTGCAACTAGGCGGCGTGGAAGTATCTGTTGCGCCGCGGTATTCGGTCCGGGTCCAGATATTTAGGCAGCAGAATGTGCGGCAGAGTATCGATCATGACGATTCTAAGTAATCCCCGGTGGATTGCAGTGTGGTGCTGACGGCAGAGCACCGCGCAGTTTTCCACGCAGGTCTTGCCCCCGCGTTCCCACCAGTTGCAATGATGATACTCGAGCATTTCGTGCGGGGCGGAGCATCCGGGAACGATGCAACCACGGTCCCGGGCGAAGGCCGCCCGCTTAATCGGCTCCGGGAAGAGCCGTTGGGATCTGCCTACATCGAGCACCTGGCCGTTGCCGCCGAAGACTACCGGGATGATTTGGGCGCCGCATAGCAGTTGCCGAAGTTCCCCGGGGTCGAGTTCCACTCCGTGAGCGGTCAGCCCCTTGGCCTGAGCCAGGTCTTGCAGGTTCTGCACCTGCATGTTCACCAAGATCTGCGGGGTGACGGTCTTTGCGCCCGGTCCGGATTGGGACAATGAGGCGAGCAGCGCGTTCAGCCGGCGTTGAGCTATCGGGACCTGAATCGCCTCGACTGCGATGCTCGTTGCTTCAGGCTGCGCAGATGATTCGCTGTTCGCGGTTCCCGCTGGTGCCTCCGGGCTGGGAGTCTGTGTTTCGGCGGCCTCCGGTGCGGAGGATTCTTGCTCGGCCGGGATCTGCGCCCATGCTGGGGCTGGATCGGCGCTGGTGAACAGGGTTTCGGGTGCCGGTTCGGGTTGGCTGAAGACGCGGGCTGCTTGGCCGCTTTGAGTGCGCGGGTTATCTGACTGCCCGAGGAATGAGCGGAATTGCTCCGCTTGGGTTCCTTTGACGCGCACCAGATAGCTATCCACTCCGTTGCGGGTGCCGCGGCTGAAGAAACCGCATTCGGGCTCGGCCGCTTGCTCGTGGGCTTTGCGGTAGCCGGTCAGCAGCGCCGAGAACTTCTTGTCCCCGGTGGCCCGGTCTTCTTCGGTAAGCAGTTTAACCGCGTGCGATTGCATCGGCTGGCCGTCGTGGTGCGTTGCCACCGGATCCAGCGCGGCCCCTTCGAAACTGGTATCCGCCGGTTCCAACTTGTCCAGGCTGCGGGCAGTCTTCGCGACGCGGCGAGGATCGAGGCCATCATGCTCGGAATGCAACGCCGCGAGGTCGGCGAAGCGCGGCGAAAGGGCGCTGCCGTCCATAGCGCGGCGGGCCACCAGCAGGTGTGCGTCGCGAACCCGGCGATCGGCCTCGTGGAAGTCCACGCCGAGCCAGCCTACGACGAAACCGGCGGTGTCCCGGTAGAGGGTGCGCCCGGATTCTTGCTGCGCCGGCCGCGAGTAGTCTGCACGGCATTCACGCACTGCGCTCAGTTCTTCCGCGGCGAGCAGGTGAGCTCCCGTTCCCTCGCAGTGGGCCACCGCGCGAAGTTGCTCGCGCACGGTGTAGCGGAAGGTTTTTTCGATGCAAAGTGCATGAGCGGCGGCGATTCGCGGGTCCGTTGATTCGCGGAGCCGTGCCGAGAGCTTTTCGAGTACCTCCAAGCACAGGCCCATGACCTCAAGGAGCAGCGCGGCGGCTCCTTGCGGGATGGTCCCGGTCATGAATTGGCGCAGGCCGGTCAGTCCGGCCGCTAGCTGGGAAATGCTCATGAAGCCATCATGACGCTATTTCCTGGCGTGCGCCGCGTGAGCGGACCAGCTGTGGATAAGCTAGACCGGGCTAGTGCCCGCCGCTGAGCTTTCCGCCCATGCGTTCGCGCATCTTCAGGCTTGCCGCGTTCAGGCCCTCGATTTCGACGGTTTTGCCGTACTTCTCGTATTTCGCGCTGATGGCATCCAGGGAGGCGATGGTGGAGGCGTCCCACAGGTGCGAGTTGTACATGTCGATGACCACCCGGTCCGGATCCTCCGCATACTGGAACTGGGTGTAGAGATCGTTGGAGGAGGCGAAGAAGAGCTCGCCGTTGACCTCGTACTTGGCGATCTGTACCCCGAAGTGCTCCTCCAGGCGACGTTCCACGGTGACCAGGTGGGCCACCCGGTTGGCGAAGAGCACCATCGCGGTGAGCACCCCGACACCCACCCCGATGGCCAGGTTGTGCGTGGCGACGGTGACCACGACGGTGGCCAGCATGACGGTGGTTTCGCTCTTGGGCATCATGCGCAAGGTGGAGGGCCTGATGCTGTGCCAGTCGAAGGTGGCCACGGACACGAAGATCATCACGGCCACCAGCGCGGCCATCGGGATCAACGCCACAATGTCACCCAGGACCACCACCAGGATCAGCAGGAACACCCCGGCCAGGAAGGTGGAGATGCGGGTGCGCGCCCCCGAGGCTTTCACGTTGATCATGGTCTGCCCGATCATCGCGCAGCCGCCCATGCCGCCGAAGAAGCCGGTGATGATATTCGCCGCGCCCTGCCCCCAGGATTCGCGGGTCTTGTCCGAGCGGGTGTCGGTGACGTCGTCCACCAGCTTAGCGGTCATCAAGGACTCGAGCAGGCCCACGAAGGCCATGGCCAGCGCATAGGGGAAAAGCACCTGCAGAGTTTCGAGGTTCAGCGGCACATCCGGGAAGAACAGCGCCGGCAGGGATCCGGGCAGCTCGCCCTTGTCCCCGACGGTCGGCACGGCAACCGAGGCGAAGACGGCGATCAGCGTCAGCACCACGATGGCCACCAGCGGGGCCGGGACGGCGGTGGTGAGCTTGGGCAGCCCGAACACGATGAGCAGGCCCAGGGCGGTGAGCGGGTAGACCAGCCAGGGCACGCCGAGCAGCTCGGGGACCTGGGAGAGGAAGATCAGGATACCCAGGGCGTTGACGAAGCCGACCATCACCTGGCGCGGGATGAAGCGCATCAGCTTGGCCACGCCGAGCAGCGCCAGCAGCACCTGGAAGATGCCGGCCAGGATGACCGCGGCGATGAAGTAGTGAACCCCGTGGCTGGCTACCAGCGGTGCGATCACCAGCGCGATGGCGCCGGTGGCTGCGGAGATCATCGCCGGCCGGCCGCCGAGGAAGGCGATGGACACCGCCATGGTGAAGGAGGCGAAGAGCCCGAGGCGCGGGTCCACCCCGGCGATGATGGAGAAGGCGATGGCCTCGGGGATCAGGGCCAGAGCCACGACCAGCCCGGCGAGCACCTCTGTTTTGAGCAGCCGCGGAGATTTGAGCGTGCGCAGCACCGATTGCCGCTCTTCGGGTGTGGGAACCGGGTGTTCTGCCGTGGTTTTCGTGGCCATTTATGGCTCCGTTCAAAGATCGGGGCGAGATCCGGGGCGCCTCGTTGCATAGAATCAGTGGGTGTGCGCGGCGAGAGGCCGGGCATTGCACGGCCGAGGCTAGGACTGGCCTCGGCGGCGCATGAAGTGATTAAAACCTACCTTAACGTAAGGGTAGAGTTTAAATCCGAGGGACAAGGAGCATGCAGATGAACGAAACGACCCCTCCCGGCGTGAAGGCAGAGCCGAGAATGCACATCGGGGACATTGCCGAAGCCACCGGCCTTTCCCAGCGCACCATCCGGCACTATGACGAGGTGGGCCTGCTTCCGGCGACCACGCGCAGCGAGGGCGGCTTCCGGATCTACACCTCCGCGGACCTGGCGCGCATGCTGGTGATCCGCTCGATGAAGCCGCTGGGCTTCACCCTGGAGGAGATGGGCTCACTGCTGGACACAGTGGACACCCTGGCCGGCGACCCGGAGAATGCGCCGGCCCGCGCCCTGCTCGCGGACTACCTGCAGCGGGCCACCGAGAAGCGCAATAAGCTCGCACTGAACCTCGAACGCGCCGATTCCTTCATCGAGGACCTGCGCGGCCGCTAGCCCGCACGGGGCCTGCACGCCAAGAATGAATCGGCTGGGAGTCCCCTGCGAATGCCGGGGCATCCAGCCTGCCGGCCAGCATGATCGCCTATAGTCGGGACGATGATTGAACTTACCTCGCTCAGTAGCTACGAGGATGAGCTGGGTAACCGGATCGAGTCCCCCACCGTCTTCGAGAAGAACATCAAGATCAAGATCCGCGGGAAGAACAACCGCGTGCTGGTCGATCCGGAGGCCAGGATCGGACGGCTGGATTTGGTGTTCGACTGCGACAACGGGACGCTGGTCATCGGACCCAGCAAGAAGAACGGCTGGCAGCTGAACATCCGCATCGGGCAGGACGCCACGGTCAGCATCGGCCGCGACCTGACCACCACCGCCAGGGCACTGGTCAGCGCGGTGGAGGGAGTGAGCGTGAGCTTCGGCGACGATGTGATGATCGCCAGCGGCAACCAGTTCCGCGCCGATGACGGCCACCCGATCTTCGATGTGAGATCCGGCAAGCGCATCAACCCGGCCAAGGACATCACCGTGGGCAACCATGTTTGGATCGGCGCGCAGGCCACCTTGCTGGCCGGCGCCACGATCGGCGACGGCTCGGTGATCGGCTACCGCAGCCTGGTGACCGGCAAGATCCCGAATAACGTCATCGCCGCGGGCACCCCGGCGCGGGTGCTGCGCAAGAATATCGCCTGGGAACGCCCGCACCTCTCGTTCCACAAGCCGCCCTACAAGCCCGATGCCTCCACGGTGACCAAGAGCGAGGCCTACTGGAACGAGACCGCCGAGGAGCAGGAGCATGCGGCGATCGAGATCCCGCAGGTGCATAACCAGCGGCCGAAGAATCTCATTCAGCGAGCCGCCGCGAAGCTGGGCTCTACCAGGAACGGGTAGGAGCAGCGCAAAAAACTGAGGCCACCGCGAAGGAAGATCAACTTCCATCGCGGTGGCCTCAGTTTTTGGTCAAATCCGGCGCGGTTAGCCGACCGCTACGCGCAGCTGGTTGTTCCAGGGATCCATGAAGCGCAGCTCGGCGCCGGTGTGGTGGTTCTCGACCCGAGCGAAGCTCAAGCGCTCGGCGATCTTGCCGATCTCTTCTTCGGTCGGGACGTTGATGAGCACCTCTCCCAATCCGAGGGTGTCCTTGCGCGGTCCGGCTCCCCGCGAATTCCACACGTTCATCGCCATGTGGTGGTGGTAGCCGCCGGCGGAGACGAATAATGCCTGATTGCCCAGGGAAGTGGTCTCATCGAAGCCGAGGGTGTTGACGTAGAAGGCGCGGGCGGTATCCACATCGCCGACCTGCAGGTGCACGTGGCCGATTTCAGCCTCCGTCGTGCGCTGCGCGGCGATGGCCTGCTCGTTCAGGTGCGAATTGAGGAAAGCGTTCGGGTCCAGGTGCACGGTGTCCATGGCCACCTCGCCATTGCTCCACGTCCACGAGTCGCGCGGGCGGTCCCAGTACAGCTCGATGCCGTTGCCTTCCGGGTCGGTGAAGTAGAAGGCCTCGGAGACCAGATGGTCTGAGCTGCCAACGAAGCGCGACTGGTCGAATTGGGCAGCGGAGAGCACCGTCGCTGCCAGGTCCGCTTGGGTATTGAAGAGCAGGGCGGTATGGAAGAGGCCAGCCTCGCCGGATGCCGGCAGCTGAAGTTCCGGAGCGTTCTGCAGGTCCACCAAGGTTTGAGTGCCTCGGCCAAGGCGTGTTCCCTGGGCCGATTCGCCTAGCACCTCAAGCCCGAGGGCCTTCTGGTAGTAGTCGCTCATCACCTTCATGTCCCCCACCTTGAGCTGGACGGCATTCATATGTAGTTCGGCGGAGAGTTTGTCTGCTTTGAGGATCGTCATGGTGAGACACCTTTCTGGGTACCGTTCGACTGTTCTTGGTTTCTACCCTACTCCAATTTAGTTGAAGCTTCAAGTTCTTTCTGGATCTCCTTAAAGTGTTCTCCATTACCAACCAAAGGGTTGCAGTCCCCGATCCCCAGAAGGAGCAAAAAGAAGCGAGCGGGTGCTTTGAAATGCTTTGACATCAAAGTAGATTGACTCGTAATGCACGTCACCTTTTGAAGCCATGTGGAAGTTAGAGGACACAGATGAATGTCAGCGAGGAATTCCGCGCAGCCCGAGATCAACTATTAGAGCTCCGCAAGGACTACTCAAAGGCTAGGGAATCCTTCAGCTGGCCCGAGTTCACCCACTTCAATTTCGGCACCGACTGGTTCGACCAGCTTGCTGGGGATCCACAGCGAGGCGAGGAACCGGCGCTGATCATCACCGAACTCGATGGAACGTCCACCCGACGCACCTGGCGAGAGCTCTCGGTTCGCTCCACGCAGCTCGCGCGTTGGCTCAACGACCAGGGAGTGAAGCGCTCGGATTCGATCGCCGTGATGCTCGGAAACCAAGTCGAGCTGTGGGAAACCATGCTTGCCGGCATCAAACTCGGAGCTATTCTCGTTCCCTGCACCACCCAGCTGACCCCGGCGGACCTCGAAGACCGGATCGAGCGCGGCCATGTGCGCTGGATGATCACCAACGAGTCGGAGATGCACAAGTTCGAGACGGTTCGCGGAGACTACCGGCTCATTCAGATCGGCGGCGCACCGGACGGAGAAATCCTCAGCTACGAGGACTCGCTCAATGCACCGGCTGAGTTCGAATTGAGCGAACCCACACGGGCCGATGAGACCCTATTGCGGTACTTCACCTCGGGCACGACCTCCAAGGCAAAGCTCGTTGAGCACACCCACACTTCCTACCCGGTGGGGCATTTGAGCACGATGTTCTGGATTGGCTTGGAGCCAGGAGATGTACACCTGAACGTGGCATCCCCGGGCTGGGCAAAACATGCCTGGTCAAATCTGTTCACCCCGTGGATCGCCGAGTCCACGGTCTTTATTTACAACTATGAACGATTCGACGCGGCTGCCCTGATGGGCCAGATGGCCAAGGAGCAAGTGACCAGCTTCTGCGCGCCGCCCACCGTATGGCGGCTGTTGATCCAGGCAGACCTGTCGCTGCTTCAAACTCCCCCGGTCAAGCTTGTCTCCGCTGGGGAACCGCTGAACGCCGAGGTCATCGATCAGGTGCACCGCGCATGGGGACAGGTGATCCGCGATGGCTTCGGGCAAACCGAAACCACCGTGCAGATCGCCAACCCGCCCGGAGAACGCATCACCATCGGCGCGATGGGCCGGCCGATGCCCGGATATGACATCATCCTCCGGGATCCCGCCACCGGCGAAGAGGGCGACCTCGGGGAAATCTGCTTAGTGACCAGCCCTAGGCCCTTGGGTCTGATGAAGGGCTACTTCGAGGACGAGGAAAAAACCGCCGACGTCTTCCGGGACGGGGTGTACCACACCGGAGACATCGCCGAGCGAGATGAACACGGTGTGCTGACCTACGTGGGACGAGCCGATGATGTGTTCAAGTCAAGCGATTACAAGCTCAGCCCATTCGAGCTGGAATCGGTGCTGATCGAACATCCAGGGGTAGGCGAAGCTGCGGTGGTTCCGGCGCCGGATGACCTGCGGTTGACCGTACCCAAGGCGTACATCATCCCGGCGGCGGGCTATGAGCCCACGGCCGAACTCGCGGAGAGCATTCTGGGATTCTGCCGCGAGCATCTGGCCGCTTACAAACGCATCCGCCGGATCGAATTCGCGGATCTCCCGAAGACGATCTCGGGAAAGATCCGCCGAGTCGAACTGCGCCGAGCCGAGGAAGAACGGCACCGCACCGGGGTAGTCGCGGGCACCGAATTCCGCGACTCGGACTTTCCCGGGTTGCGTTCGCGCGACTAGCGTCGGCGCGTCCGGGCCTCAGACGGTGCGCACCCGGGACTGGCGAATCACCAGATAGATCAGATAGGGAGCGCCAATCACTGCGGTGGCCACGCCCGCCGGGAGCACCACGGAGAACAGTCGTGCGGCAGCCAGGTCGGCAAGCAGCACGAAGATGGCACCAACCAGCGCGCTGTGCACGACCGGCGGTACGGTGGTGCGGGCAATCAATCGCGAGGCGTGTCCGCTGGCCAGCGCAACGAAGGCCAGCGGCCCGGCAATCACCGTCGCGGCAACCGCCAGCGCGGTAGCCAGGCCCAGCATTATGATGCGATCCCGGCCTAAGTTCATGCCAAGAGCCCGGGAGGTATCGGAGTCCAATGCGAGCACCTCGCGCTGGTTGCGCAGCGCCGCGGCGAGCCCGATGCCTATGGCGATTATCAGCGGGGCGATAGCCAGATCCGCCCAGGAGACCCCGTTGACGGTTCCCGCCATCCAGGTCAGTGCTTGTTGGGCGTTGTAAACTTCGCCGAGGGTCAGCATCCATGAGGTCAATGCGGCGCAGAGCCCGCTCATGCCCAGGCCTACGAGCACCAGCCGGTTGCTTTCCAGCGAGCTGTGCCAGACGAGGGAAAAGACCAGCGCCGAAACCAGCAGCCCACCGAGTGTGGCGGCAATCGGCAGCCCGTAAAGGTGAAGGAACATCGGCAGGCCCTGCACCTGGCTGGTCAGCGCCAGCACCGCGACAGCACCAAGCGCGGCACCATTGGTCACGCCGAGGATATCCGGGCTGGCCAGCGGGTTGCGGGCCACCGTTTGGGTCAGTGCGCCGGCCACTCCGAACCCCATTCCGGCGAACAGCGCAGCAAGACTGCGCGGCAGCCGGAATTCCATGATGGCCAGCTCGGTGCGTGGATCAGGGGATATCCCTAGCAGGCTGCGCACCACGTCGGGCAGCGGAATCGGAGTCCCGCCGATCGCCAGATGCAAGCAGAGCACAGCCAGCGCGGCAAGGAGCAGAAGCAGTGCGGTCGGTGCCGCGCGCCGGGCGCTCATACCGTGACCGGCTTGCGTCGGCGGGCCACGTAGATGAAGAACGGCGCACCGAGCATCGCCACCACCACGCCGACCGGCAGTTCGCCCGGGCGCGCCAGCATGCGCCCGAGCACGTCGGCCACGACGAGCAGCAGTGCCCCGCTCACCGCGGAGCCGGGGATCACCCAACGGTAGTCCGCCCCGAAGATCCGCCGGGACACATGCGGCACCAGCAGCCCTAGGAATGCGATGGGCCCGGCGAGCGTGACCGCCAGCCCGGAGAGCATCACGATCGCCGCCAAACCGATGCCGCGCGCTTTCACCGCGGTGACGCCCAGGCCGCGGGCGGAATCTTCTCCGAGGGTCAAGGCGTTGAGCCCCCGAGCATTGGCCAAGGCGAGGATGCTCCCTGCCGCCAAAAGCGGCCAGAGCGCTAGGAACGAGTCGTACCCTTGGACCACGGAACCGACTTGCCAGAAGCGCAGCATCTCCAGCGCGGCCTCGCTGAGCAGCACGATGGCCGAGACCACTCCCGCGCACAGTGCGGTCACCGCGGCTCCGACCAAAACCAAGGTGATCGGCGAGGCACCGCGTCCATCGACCCGGCCGATGCCGAAAACGATCAGCGAAGCCACCAAGGCGCCCCCGAGCGCAAGCAGCGCTTGCGGCCAGGGCTGCAGCGGACCGGAGAAGACGGCCACCGAGACGATGGCCAGCGCGGCGCCCTGGTTGATGCCCAAGAGGCCCGGCTCGGCTATCGGGTTGCGGGTATGCCCTTGAATCAGGGTTCCGGCCATGCCCAGCGCGGCCCCGGCGGCTAGGGCTGTGACCGTACGCGGCCAACGGATCTCCCGGATGGCGATGTCGCTGACCCGGTCATCGGGGCTGAAAAGGGCATGGCGCAGTTCGGCGATGGTCGCGGTGCTGCTCCCGATCCAGAGGCTCAGCAGCACGGCGGCGATCACAGAGAGGGCCAGGACCAGCAGGCTGGCGGCGCGTGATGTGCTACGTGAAATGACTCATTACCCTTCGTGCGACGCAAGATGCTGCCCAAGCGGGCCAGAACCATGCTACTGTACATTTCGCAGATTGAGTTTACCCTTACCTAAGCTCGCGTCTTGGAATTAGACTATGCGCCAATAAGTAAATCATCTTCACGGAAAGCACTCGCATGCATACTTCGCGCTTGATCGGCCTATCCGCTGCCTTGGCCGCCGCAACCCTGACCCTCGCAGCCTGCGGCGGTGCCGCCACCTCCGACGCTCCCGCCGCGGAAAGCGGAGCCGACAACGCCGGGTTCCCCCTCACCGTCGAGCATTTCCGCGGGAAGGCCGAACTGGCCGAGCGCCCGCTGCGTGTTGCCGCGCTGGATCCGTCCTACGTCGATGCCACCTTGCTGCTAGGCGCTGAACTTGTGGCGTACACCGAATACCGCAAGTCCGGAAACCCCTTCCCCGAATACCTCGGCGATGTCAGCGAACTGACCGACGAAGCGGTGAACGTGGGTACCACCACCGAACCGGACCTCGAAAAGCTGCTGGCCGCAGACCCGGATATCATCATCTCGGCCGACGTCCGCCAGGGCGGCATGTACGACCAGCTGAACAAGATCGCGCCGACCATCTTCTCCGAGTCCACCGGACCGACCTGGAAAGAAAACGTGGTGCTGCTGGGCGAGGCGCTGGGCAAGAAGAGCGAAGCGGAACAGGCAGTGACCCAATACGAGAACCGCGCGGCTGCCGTGGGCAAAGAAATCCTCGCCAAGCATGCTGACACCACTTACTCGCTGGTTCGCTTCGCAGGCGAAGACACCGCCCGGCTCTACGCTACGGATTCCTTCATCGGTGAAATCATGGCGGATATGGAAATCCCGCGCCCCAAGGACGCTCCGGACACCACCGAGTCCATCTTCGTACCGCTGTCTTCCGAGGAAATCCTGAAGGCCGACGCGAAGGTCATCTTCCAGTCCACTTGGGCGCCGGAAGGCGCAGAGGGCGACGCTTCACGGGAGCAGGAAAAGAAGTTCACCTCCAACCCGCTGTGGAAGAAGCTGACCGGTGAGGTCATGCCAGTAGACGACTCGATCTTCCTCTCCTCGGTCTCGCTCCAGGGCGCCAATGAGGTCATCACCCAGGTGGCCGAGCACTACGAGGTGGAGCCACAGCTCCCCTAAGGCCAACGCAATCGAGCCCCTGCCCGGCGATAATTCGCTGCGGTACAGGGGCTCGATCAGTTTTGATACTTAGTGCACAGCTCTCATGGCTGGCTTTTGATTATTTGGCTGACTTTCGCACCGGCTCGGTGACCGTGTCAGCATGCTTCAAGCGCTTTTCGGCGCGCTTTTCCTTGATGGACTTACCGGGTTTTTTCGCATCGCTCTTGCGTGGTGACTTGTTCGACATAATGTGCCGTCCTTGCCGGAAATGCTGGACATTTCCAAAAAGTGGGGAGGGTACCCCTTGGTCCTAGCCTAAGATAATCGGAGATTTTTCTCTAGCTTTCGTCCGCCAGCGAAATACATATCCACGGTGTCGTAGCTGGATACCGGAGAAGCAGTCCGTAGAAAAATCCCCCTCCGACTTTCGGGCTCGGACCTGCCTCGGCGGATTCAACACAAGACACTTGCGAGTTCTTTCCCCAGGCGGAACCAGAATTCTTCGAGACCATCGGGAAGATATCCCTAAGTGATAACCGGTGGATCATTTTCTATCAGATAACTTACTAAGTGATAGAAGGTACGCCGCCGACAGCTAGATTCCAGGGCCACAGTGAGTAGAGGTGATAGTCAGAAGGAACTTTTTCCAAGTAGCCCATACGGCGCAGAGGTCATCCGCCGCTTCACGACCGAGTCCCTGCACTGATGGAAGATTTGATGGTCTACGCCCGACGAACTGACGTGTCCGCGATGGTTCAGACAGCTATAGTTCACGCCCAGTTTGAAACCATCCACCCCTTCACGGACGGAAACGGCCGAACTGGGAGGTCTCTGAAACCACTCGATGCTAAAGCGCCACGGCGTCGCGCGCAACGTATCAACGCCCGTTTCTGCTGGTCTCCTGGCGGACATCGGCGCCTACCACCGCTCCCTTGACGCGTACCGAGATGGAAACCCCGAGCCCATCATCACTCTCTGCTCGGAAGCCTCATTCCGGGCAATCAGGAACGGCACCAACTTTAGCGACGTGAAGCTGCCCCATGGTTCCTTGGATGGGTTGACGCAGTCTCGGTTTTAGGATGAACGGGTTTTAGAGAATCAGTTAGCTATCGCATAGCTGCTGGGCCGCTCAAAGGAACCCAACCAGGACCCCTCAACAATCGAGAGGCCCGTCTCCTGACAGATCCGCTGGTTCAACCTGCGTAGCCGTTCACGAAAGATTTAGCGGCTTCAGCCACGCCCTTGTACCGTTCTTCGCGGACGGCTTTCAGAGGCAACTCGTAATCGAGCTGCTCGTTAGCTGAGGTCAGCCATGCGGCTGCGATCTCCCGCGATTCGTTCTGGGCAATGTATGAAGCTTGATCCAGGAGGAAGCGAAGCCGGGCAGCGGACGCCGCGGTGGGCTTCAGCGCCCCACTCCTTCACTTGCGTACCTGGCCTGGGTCTTTGACTCCCGCGCCGGAAGCGATCAGCGCCACGGGCAGGAAGCCAGTGAGTGCTTCAACGACCTCTGATTCTGCAGCCCGGACCGAGTTGCCACGTGCTGGAGTTGGCATGATAGTCATTGGGAGCCTCCCTAACCTATGTTTGTCTCTCCATCATGCGCCGTTTCCCTTCCGTATGACACTCCTACGACTGAAATATTCCTGCATTGGTACTGTCACGAATCCTTCCGCGCTTCAAACGCGCACGCGTCGGCCAGCTCTGGCGGCAAAGTTGTCCAACGCCTCAATGACCTTCGGTGCGACCCATACCCGGTGTCCGTTGATATGTCCCGAAAGCTTCAGGGCTCCCAATTGTTCCAAACGATCGATATTCCGGTATGCGGCGCTGGAGGACTGGCCTGCAGTGTCACTGAGCATCTGGGCGGTAATGGCCGGCTCGCGCACGATCAGCTCGATTGCCCACTTCAACCCTTCCCCCGGGGTACGGCCGAACCCGGCGTAGATCTCTTGGCGAATGATGCGGACGTCCGCTGCCAGTTGCCGCCCATTGGCGGTGGCCCGGAAGGTGGATTCGGCGAACATCTCCACAATCGGTTCAATCTCCCCTTCGCGGAAAGCTCCCAACGCATCGAAGTACGCCTTGGTGTCGGTCAGCAGGCCAGAAGAGACGGGAATGGTCACCTTCTCGGTAACCCCCTTGTTCCTAAGCATGGACCCAACCAATGCGCGTCCGGTGCGTCCGTTGCCATCAGGAAAAGGATGGATGGTCTCAAATTGAGCGTGGGCGATCGCCGCTTGGGTCAGCGCCGGGATGTCATCACGCTGCATGAAGCTGATCAGGTCCTCCATGGCCTGCGGAACTCGTTCATGGCTAGGAGGTACGAACATGGCTGCGTGCGGGGAGTTGCCGCCGATCCACACCGCTTCGGTACGGTAGCGCCCCGCCATTTCCGGTTCAGAGGTAGCCATCAAGGCGCGGTGCATGGCCAGGATATTGGTTTCATCCAGATTGTCGGCCAAGTCGACTGCGGCCACCATCGCGGAGATGTTCGAGGCCACCAGGGCTGCGTTGCTGCTGGACCGGTCCCCCAACTGGGCCAATGCGATGCGTTTAGCCCCGACGATCAGGTTCTCGATTTGGAAGCTGGCTGCGGATTCGCTTCGCAGGAGCAGGGCTGCGAATGGTGCGGCGGCGTCACCCAAGTCGCGGTCGAAGCGGACTGTTTCGATGGTCGCTTCCTCCACCAGCGCTGCCGCCTGTCCGGAGATTGCTGGGTTGGCGTTAGCGATTTTGGGAACAATGGCAGCTTGGTAGGGACCACCTGCTCTCAGTCGCTGTCGTCTCGACTGGGCCGGATCATGCTGGGCTTCCCATTGCTTTTCCTCATAGGCAATGGATGGCCATCCAGCTGCCGGCAGACTGACTCCTGGTTCGGAACGGTGACGCTGGGAGAACTGGCCTCCGGAGCTGATCCCTCGAGGATCGCGTGGCTGATTCATGGGACAACCGTTTCAAGATGGGAATGACTACCTCCTATATTCCCACATTGTTGTAAACATGGGAATACAGGAGGTAGAGATTATCATTTAGCTCTCCCACTTGAAGCAGTCGGCCCTCGACCCAGATCCCACCCGACGATGTCGAGGGCGCGCAGCGGTGTGATGGGAACGCCCCCGTTTGTCAGGCCGACAATCTTGTCCCACACATCCATCTGCTGGACCAGGTCTCGCTGCAGGAAAGGCAACCAGGCAACGGCGAAATCTCGATGGGTGCGCGACTTCACCGGCGGCACCGGCGCATCACCAATCACGCTGTAGCAACGACGAATGTTCTCGTCGAACAGCGGAATAAGCTCGGGGCGTTTGCGGTGCAAGACCTTCAGCAACTTGGTCTTTCCTACCTGTGTCGTTGGCTTATCATCCAGGATCCCAAAGAAATCAGCCATGATGTCGAGGGTGCCGGCCGACGCCTCAGCAAACGGTTCGTCTTCTGGGAGACGCTTCAGGACTTCATTCATGTCCGGAATGAGGGATTGCAACCCGTAGTAAGTGGGGATTGCCTTTTGACCGGCGTTCAACAGGCAAACAGCCAGCAAGTCCGCGTCGCCCACCAGGTCGCTGACCGTGCCGGGATAAGCATCATAGGCCGGGTAAGCATACCGCCCGTTGCCGCTCAAATAGTCTGCAGCGTACTCGAGCACTTCATCCCGCGGCTTTTCAGCCCCGCCAACCTTCACCATTTCACCCATGAGCCCATCTTGGCATGCCAAGGGGGCTTATGAGTGAAATGGTGGGCAGATAAGATAAGGATGGCAGCGGTGCTAACTGCTTACAGGCAGCTGCGCCAGAGGGTCGGAATAAACCTTTTCCGGCATGAGCCAGCATCCAGCTTCGTTAACCCCGTACTGCGCAGCCCTCAAGGTGATCCCTCCGTCCTTAATCTTGATCCCCTTGGCAGACTGATCCGGAACACAGTAAGGGATGGCGATAGTGGTTGGATGTGTGCCGAAGTAGCTAGTGGTCCAATCGCCTTCTGGCTTCTCCGGGGTCTTCTTTGCGAAATAAATGATGTCCGCGGCAACCTTCATCTCTTCGCCATCATCCGAGTAGTACATCACTCCTGTTTCGGTCTCCATCACCGGTACATAAGCGCCCGATTCATCTAAATAGGAGTACCCTATCCCTAGGCCACCGGAAGGTCCATTAGAACCGAAATCACTTATTACCAGGCCAAATGGCGCGTCGGAAGGCCATTCGAATCCATTCACCGTTTCTGGCGTGAAGACAACGTTCACTCGAATAGCCCGCGTCGCCAAATCGTCTGCGTCAGGCAGGTTCTTGAGGAGTGGGATGCTACTGGCTTCCACTTCTCTTGGTGCATACCACTCGACATGCGCAGACGCCTTGTACCCACCGCTTCGCTCCAAATCCAGCTCAATTTCCTGGACGACGCCCGACCCCGTATCAAGCCAGTAAGGTTCATCGCTGGAGGTTGAAGGATCCTCGACTTCCGGAGGCGCTACCGTGTCCATGGGATTGGGTGTGAAAACCACAGGAGATTCGCTGACCGTCGGAGTAGGCACCGCCGATGCTTCACCCTGGCTGGCATCGACACCGCCGCAAGCAGTCACCCCCAACATCGAGACTGCCAAAATCGATGCATACCGAACTCTACGCATGATGGTTCCCCCCAAGATTCATTGCTGACCTGCGCTCTAACAGGTGCGAGTGCCATCAGCCTACCCGAGGGTGATAGAAAGAAACAGAGTTTGCTAGCGCAGGCGTCCCAATAGGAAAAGATCACCTTAGACCGGCGTTCACGTAGCTCTCTGCAACCCGTCACGTACGCCCAGCACGTTGTCGGGTTGAAAATGTGGAGGCTAAGGGTACAGACCGAAAGCCAGAAGGATCGTCAGGGTTAACATTATCAACGCCGTCGTCACCACTGCAGTGGCATCCATGATTTCCAATCTCTTCGATGAGGCCCCTCCCCTCGCTCTGGTGACCGGTCTAGCGATCTTGGACACCACAGCCATCGTCCGAGAAGGTTTAGGCTCCTCTGCGAAAGGGGTCGTCAGCTTGATTACTTTGTCGCTGTGCGGTCTTGGCCGAGGCTTCTCGAGGGGCGTAGTCGGCGATACTGGGGTGCCACTCGTGCTGGTCAACGCAGCCTTCTTGCGAAGCTCCTCGGCTATCCTGGCGACGGCAGCAGCTGATGAGGGCCGCTTCGCCGGGTCCTTGGACAACATCGACATAATCAGCTGGCGCACCTCCTGGGGAAGCTCTGCTGGCAGCGGCGGTGGGGTGTCCTTGATATGGGCGATTGCTACTGCAATCTGGGACGGGCCGGAAAACGGCGGCCTTCCCGTCAAGCATTCATAGCCTATAGCGCCCAGCGCATAGATATCAGACGCCGCGGTCGCCGTGCGACCGCTAGCCTGCTCCGGAGAAATGTACTGTGCCGTTCCGATCACTTGGCCGGTCACTGTCAGCCTCGAATCGGAGGCGCTGAATGCGATACCGAAGTCTGCCACCTTCACCATGCCGGTTGGAGTTATCAGTATGTTGCTGGGTTTGACGTCCCGATGCACCAATCCCGATCCATGCGCCGCAGCCAATGCCTGCGCTGTCTGGGTAATCAAGGAAAGTGTGCGATCGACGTCGAGTCGACCCTCCGTTTTGATGAGAGCTGAAAGCGTGGTTCCTGGAACGAATTCCATGACCATGTAGTTGAGACCCTCGTCCTGTCTAAAATCAATGCCCCGAACGATCCCTGGATGCTGGAGCAATGACATGGTACGAGCCTCTCGCTCGAATCTCGCAATGTGCCCTGCACTTTCAGCGTGTTCAAATCTCAGAAACTTGACCGCAATTTCGCGCTGGAGAACCAAGTCCTGGGCTTTCCACACTTCACCCATTCCGCCTTGCGCTATGAATTCGACTAGTTGGTACCGGTCCCCTAGTTGTCTCCCGACTACTGGCTTCACTGGGCAAACACCGCCTTGTCTTATTCTCATCCACGGCTCTTCACCCACGCAATGTTCGGGGTCATGCTTATTCTCGTACAAAAAGACGGATATGTGGCTCTAGTACATCAAAGCGGCGGCAGGTTAAGCGTGGGAATTTGCCAGCGGACACTCCCTGCAGCGGTTTCGGAGATAGAATCGCCCACCGTGAGTCCAGCCTCCACTCAATGGCCAATTTCACGCGGCGCCTTCGAATAGCACCGGCCAGTCCGCCTTCACCCGGATCGCAGATGGACCCACTACTCCCAGCTGGCTGACTGGCGCTCCAGGATCTCACCGGCAATGCGGTGCGCGCTGCCTGGGCATACTCGACCGAATCAACCTCGCTGAGATATTGGGTGGGACCCAAGGTGCGACCGAGCGCACTGGCCACGTCCACCACCTGAATCATGGCCAGCATGACTCTCAAAACGCCAACTTGCAGTTCGTGGCGAACCATTCAAAGAGTCGTCTGTGGCCAGGCCAACGGGTTCAACTTCTATGTAGTCCGATGAAGAGTCGCTCATTAGACCAGTGCGTTAGCGAACCAAAGTCGTGCATTTCGTATTCCAGTACACCAATACAATTTTGTAAGTAAGGCCCGGGGCTACGCTCAGACGTTGGAAGTGAATCATCCATCCATCAAAAGGGCTGTGGTCCCTATACAAGATCATTGGAAATGAGCTTGAGAGGGCGCAAATCACAGCGCACTCTGACTTGTTGGTTCACTCCCGCGGATTTCGGATCCCAATGTCTGCGAACTTGCCTTTCAGCACTCACCGCATCATCACCCATCTACGGGTGGCTAAATCTGGCTGGGATTCGACGACGAACTCGTTGATTCAGGAAGACTTGGCTTTCTGCATCACCGGATCCAAGGCTTCTTTGACTCCCCTGGCAAGGTAATAGACTCCGTCCGAGTACCAGAAAAACATGAGGCTACGGCGCAAAGGCTTGGGCATTCGAGCCAGCCTTGGCGAAGTCTTCATGGCGCGGTTTGCAATGGCCCCTGCGGCCAAAACAGCCACGCTGGAGACAATCAAGGCCCGAGGACTCCACCCGGTCCGCGAGATTAGACCCATCAGTCCGGTGGCCTCGCGTTCAAACTCTTCCATGGTGACGCGGATCGCGTTCAATACCCCATGCACGTGGATTTCGCGTGCGTCCTCGGGAACCGACGCACCCGATAGGAAGTCGATGCTCCGCGGGTCATAGCCAAAAAGGGTCAAGAACCTCTTGAGGTTGTGCGCCGAGCGTGGTGCCCGCAGAATCGACTTCGCTTCTTCCCGCGCCGGGCCAGCAGCCAGCAATTGATCCACCGCCTCGAACTCGCCTTCGAAGACCTCGTCATTCCACTCATCGAGTGACTTCAACAGCAACTCGGCATCGCTCCCGGATTTTGCCTCCAGAATCTTCATGCGTTCTAAATCGATCTGGTAGGACACGAAGTCGGGGAATTGTTGCGGACGCAGCGGTCCCTTTGAGTGGATCGATGCGGTGAGCACGCTACCGCTGCGCGAGAGCGTCAGATACGGCCGGCTCCCCCGGGAGACGTTGGAGTCTTCTAGTGGAATTCGGGGCAGGACCGTCAACCCGGTGAGATTTCTGAACACCGTGAAAGTATTGGGTCCGGCGCTTGCTGACATTGTCAGTTCCGAGACTTTCAGGGTGGAGCCTTGGAATAGCTGAACATCCGTTGCATAGTCGCCAAGCTGCTCTTCGCCCGGGACCGGGCCGTCCAATTCCTCGCCGTTGATCAAGACGTATCTCGCTCCGCTTGCCGACTTGAGGCTGTGGGCTAGCTCCGTCAACCGCGGGCCGTGGATCAGCGCATCCTCCGGGCCCATCTTGCACAGGACCGGGTCCCTGGCATCGTTCAACGTCGCCAGTTCGGCGAGCACCTCCGTGACATGCTCACGAGTCCTCGCGCCATCGATGAAACCGACTAGCCGGTGTTCTGCGAGGACAGCATGGACATCGGCGGCGGCTTCAGGCTTCGAACCTGAGAAGATAAATTCAAGGTTGATAAAGCTGAACTCGTTATCGTCCACGAACCGGGACCCCTTTTCACGCTTTGATCAGTCGATGTCTCACCAGTTTAGGCATGGACAGAAAGCACGCGAAATTCGCGCGGTCCCGGGCATGGCGTTCGGACGAACCGGCGCTGCGCTGCCGGTGAGTTCGGGTGGATTTCGCTGGGAACAGCAAAGCCTCCGGCTGACGGTGTAAACCGTCAGGCAGAGGCTGGGCTGGGTGCTCTCGTTAAGCTGCGGATTCGCTACTTAATGATTTGGCACTAATTCTTATTTGGCGCTTTTACGCACTGGATCGCTGATCGTATCGGCGCTCTTCAGGCGCTTCTCGGCGCGTTTTTCCTTGATGGATTTTGCGGGCTTCTTCGCTTCGCCCTTGCGTGGTGACTTGTCCGACATGATGTGCCGCCTAGCTGGAAATGCCGTGCACTTCCAAAATATGGGGAGAGTACCCCTTGGCCCCATCCTACGGCGCTTGGACCGGAAGCTAAACCAATGGTCCCCATAAAAACTGGCGCAGCGCAAAGAAAACTGTCGCCCCACAACCATGCGCCAGCACGCCAACGCACAGTGGCGGAGTATCGCCTGGTAATGCTCGACAAGCCAAGGAAACGGTTCACCGCTGCCGCGTCCCCGGTACTAACGTTTCATTCCCAAAACAGGACTCTGCCTCGCCAGCCCCGCGGTTTCGAGGCAGAGTCCTTGCAGATTTGGGCTTGATCAGGCGTTGTCGCCGTTGCCGCCCGCTGGATTCTCAGGATCCCTTGCGGAAGTTCTCCGTGATTTCCTCGGCGCTGACGACGGGGATCGCCGCGGTGAGCGGATGACCGTTTCTGACAAGGCGCTTCTTGGTGAACCACCAGAGCACACCAAGCAGGCAGAACCACAAGGGCGTGAGCACCAGCGCGATGCGGGTGTCATCCCCGGCATACAAGGTCACAACGATGAATGCGAAGAATGCGAGGACAACCCAGGGAGTCACCCGCGGGAAGGGCAGTTTGAACCGCGACGCGGCGTGACGGTCGGGATGCTTGCGGTAGTACCGGATGTAGCTGACCACGATGATCCCCCAGGTGAAGAGGATGTTTGCCGCGCAGATGGAGGTGACGATGGTGAAGGCGGCGAGCAGGCTGTCCCCCGCATAGAGCAGCGGGATCGCGGCGATGAGGAACACCGCGGTGAAGAACACCGCATTTCGCGGAACCGATCGGGCGGTCCGTGCACCCAACGCCTCAGGTGCTTGACGGTCCTTGGCCAAGCCGTAGGCCATGCGGCTGGCCGAGTAGACCCCGGAGTTCGCGCTCGACGCCGCCGAGGTCAAGACCACGAGGTTGATGGCGAAGGCCGCACCGGTGAATCCGACCATGCCGAACATCGAGGTGAATGGGCTTTGACCCGGATTGATCTCATCCCATGGCGTCACTGCCATGATGACGGCCATGGCGCCCACGTAGAACACCAGGATGCGCACGACGATCGAGTTGATTGCCCGCGGCAGGTTGCGGTGCGGATCGCGGGTTTCGGCGGCGGTGGTCCCCACCAGTTCAATGCCGATGAACGCGAAGATGCCCAGCTGGAAGCCGAGGATGAACCCGCCGAAGCCGGTGGGGAAGAACCCGCCGTGCTCCCAGAGGTTGGCCAGGCTCGCCTCGGTCCCCGTCGGGCTGGTGAACCCGCTGAAGACCAGGATGAGGCCAACGGCGATCAGGCCCAGGATGGCGATGATCTTGATGATGGCGAACCAGAACTCGGTTTCGCCGAAGGCCCGCACCGGTTGCAGGTTCAGGACCAGCAGGGCCGCGGCGGTGATCGCCGCGGGAATCCACACGGCGATGCCGGGGTTGAAGTACTGCACGTACGCGGTGATCGCGACGATGTCAGCCACGCAGGCGATGACCCAGGAGAACCAGTAGTTCCAGGAGACGAAGAAGCCGGCCCACGGTCCGATGAGATCCTTGGCGATATCGCCGAAGTTCTTGTAGCTCAGATTGGAGAGCAACAGCTCGCCCAGGGCGCGCATCACGAAGAAGAGCATGAAGCCAATGATCATGTACACGAAGATGACCGAGGGGCCAACCAGGCTGATGACCTTTCCGGAGCCGAAGAAAAGCCCGGTTCCGATGGCACCGCCGATGGCGATCAGCTGCAGGTGCCGGTTGCTCAGTCCGCGCTCCAGCCCCGAGGCCGCCTCGCCGGTGGCGCGTTGTGTTACGGGTTGTTTTCCCATGTGATCCTCTATCTTGGTACTTCGAATGGTGAAGCGGTTAGCCGAGCAGTTGGCGCGGGTCGTGGGTTGCCTCGCCGCCGAGCACCGTGGCGAGCACCTCGATCGAGCCGATCCGCGAGGTCTCGATGGTGGTGGGATCCTCGGCCAGAATGGTCAGATCCGCGAGGAAATCCGGGCGCAGCTGGCCGAGCCGATCCGCGGTGCCGGTGGCCGCGGCTGAACCCACCGTGTAGGCGCGCAGCGCCTCGGTGGCGCTGATCCGCTCCTCGGGCGCGTACTGCGCGCCGGAGGAAGTGGTGCGTTCGACGAATGACTGCATCACCCGCAGCGGCCGCCCCTCGGCCACCGGGCGGTCCGAGCTGCCCGGCAATACCGCGCCGGCGTCCAGCAGGGATCTGACCGGATAGGAATACCGTGTCCGGTCTTCGCCCAGCAGCTCGCGCATGCCATCGCCGAAGGCGTTGATGAAGTGCGGCTGCGGCACCAGGACAATGCCGTTCGCGGCGATCCGGGCGATCTGGTCCGGACGGACGTAGCCGCCATGCTCGATGCGGTGCGGGATGCGCGGGGCGCCGTGGCGTGTGCGGGCTTCCGCGATGGTCTCAATGGCCAGCTCCACGGCCGCATCGCCGATGGCGTGCAGGGCCAGGGACCAGCCGGAGGCCGCCGCGGCCAGCGCCGCACCGGTGAGCTGCTGCGCGTCGGCCTGCAGGTAGCCGGAGTTGCTCCCGTGGTCACACCCGCAATAGGGTTCGGTCATCGCGGCGGTGGCGCCCAAAAGCGAGCCGTCGGTGAAGATCTTCACCGGTCCCAGGCGCAGCCGGTCATCGCCTAGGCCAGTGCGGATCCCGCCCTGCAGGGTGCGCCCGCCGGCGGTCTGCAGGTTCAGCGCGTCGAGGGTGATCATCGGGCTCATGCGGGTGCGCAGAGTGCCGCGGTCCAGGACATTCTGGTAGGCGGCGAATTCGATGGGGCTGTTGCCGATCCAGCCGCCGGCGATTCCGGCGTCGGTCACGCTGGTCAGTCCCTCGGAGGCGTATACCGCCGTGGCTCGTTCCAGGGCGTCCTCGATGCGATCCAGCGGGTAGGGCATGAACAGCTCTTGGGCCAGGCGCAGCGCATTCTCCTCAAGCAAGCCGGTCTCCTGGCCCCGGGCATCGAGCACGACTCCGCTGCCGGGGGCCGTGGAATAGCCCGGGGCGCGGCGGATTTGCTCCAGCACCAAGGAGTTGACCAAGGCGCTGTGCCCGGAATTGGATTTGAGGAATAGGTTGTGCTTCGGCGCTGCGGCATCGAGCTGTGCCAAATCAGGTTCCGTGGCGAGGTTCAGCAGCTCCAGGTTTGCCCCGATGAGCCACTGGCCTTCGGGCAAAGTCGCCGCCGCGGCGGCGACCAACCCGTAGAGATCCTGCGCAGTGCGGGCGGCGGAAAGGTCCAGTTCGGACATCGAGAGCCCGAACCAGACGCTGTGCGCGTGCACGTCGTTGAAGCCCGGGACGATCACCGCCCCGTCCAGATCCACGTTTCGCTGCGCGGTGTATCCCTCAAGCTGCGCGTCCACGCCGACGATGCGTCCGCGGTGCAGGCCGATGCGCTGCGCGTTCGGGTAGGCGCCATCGCAGGTGAGGATGCGGCCATTGCGCAAAATGGTATCGATCATCATGGCAGCGCCACCGGCTTCAGCTCGTTCCAGCGGTCCCCCGGACCGGGATTCTGCGGGTGGCAGGAGCCGCCCAGTGCGCGTTGCACACCCCAGATCGCATTCAGCGCCGTGGTCACGGCCCCCTCGATCCAGCCTGCGGTCCAGGAGACATCGTCCCCGGCCAGGAAGACGCGTTGCGGGCAGTCCTGCGGCTCGGCCTCGATGAAGTGGGAGTACAGCGACCGCTGGTAGCGGTAGTGGCCGGGAAGATTGATCTTGAAAGCTCCGGCATAGTTGGGCTCGGCCTCCCAGGACACGGCCACCGGACTGCCGATCACATGGCTGCGCAAATCAAGCCCGGGGTAGATCTCCTCGAGGTTGCGGATGGCGACCTCCGCGCGTTCCTCGGCGCTCAGCGGCGCCCATTGCAGCGAGTCGTCATTCCACGTATAGGAAAGGCAGATCAGACCTGGGCGTCCGGGGCCGTTGTCGAACAGGTAGGTGCCGCGGGTGACCCGGTCCGTCAACGTGGTGCTCATGGCGTTCAAGCCGGTGTCCGGGTCCACGTCGTTCCAGAACGGGCGGTCCACCGCGATGAAGGTCTTGGAGGACTGCAGGTAATGGGTGCGCCGCATCGCCATCCACACCTCGGGTGTGAACAGGGATTCGTCGGTGTTGATCTTGGTGGAGAGCAAGCCCTTGTGGGTGGTGAGAATGGCCGCGGGAAAATTCCGCGTGGTTCCGCTGGCATCGGTGATCGCTACGCCGTCGCCGGTGTCGCGGATGTGCGTGACCGCGCCCAAGGGTGCACCCTCGTGCAGGGAGGAAAGGGTGGTGCCGGCCGGCCAGTGGGCAGGGTTTTCCGGTGCCTGGGTCCAGAGCAGGTCGGTAAAGGACTTGGCTCCTCCGGTGATGCGGCGGTGTTCTTCTTCGGCGTCGACGAAGACCACGCGCAGGATCTCCAGAATTGCATTGGGGAAACTCACGTCCCAGCCGCCGGAGCCGAAGCCGATCATGCCGAAGGCCTCCTTGGCCTCGAATGGCAGCTTCCCGAAGGCCTCGGAGGTGGACAGGTAGGCCCAGAAGGAGGTGTCGTCGAAGCGCGGCACCAGTTCGTTCCAGAGGCGCTTGATGGCTGCCTCGTCGCGCGACCGGATGGCTTCCTGCATTTCTTCGATGCCAGAGCGTTCGCCCAGGCAGGCCTTCCAGGCTTCCTGCACCGTGCGGTAGAGCTCGGGCAGATCGGCGGCGCTCTGCGCACGCACGGTGTGCCCCAGAATATCGATGGTGGTTCCCGGCGAGGCGCTGGTCAGCGGATTGGGGAACGGTGTCGACTCGACGCCCAGAAGGTCGGCGAAATGCCAGAAGGCGCGGCTGGATTTCGGGAATCGCATGCCGCCCATATCGGCGATCAGGCCTCCGGAACCGGGCACCTCGACGCCGCGCAAGCGCCCGCCGATGCCTTCGGCATCGTAGATGACCGGTTTCAGCCCCAGCGCAATCGCCTGGTATCCGGCGAGCAGCCCCGCCGCGCCGGCGCCGACAATGGCGATTTCGGTTCCCCAGCGTTGCTGGGGAACGGAGCCGAGGCCCGCGTCGTGGCGCAGGAATTGGTCATAGGAGAACGGGAAGTCCGGAAGCAGCATCGTAATGGGAGGTGTTTCGGGCACGGAAAAGCCTTTCGGGAAGCGCGAGGGTGTGTTGCGGTAAAAGGTGCTGCGGAAGGCTATCGGCGCGTGGGGTGCACGGCGCGGGCGATCTCCAGGTAGTCGACGGATTCGCGGGCCAGGGCAAGCCTTGAACGGTCCAGCTCGGCGAGCAGTACCTGTTCGTCATCCTGCGCCGTAGCCAACCGCTGCCCGAAGGGATCGGCAATGGTGCTCAGGCCGGAGAAGCCGGGGCCTGAATGGTTGGAATACACGATGAAGATCTGGCTTTCGTAGGCGCGGCAGGGCACAACCAGGGTCGAAAGCATTCTGGTGTCCAGGGCATGCGGTTGCCCAGCGACATCCGGGCGCAGTGGAACCGCGGTGGGGATCAGCAGCAGCTCGGCCCCGTCCAGCGCGGTCTGGCGGACGAATTCGGGGAATTCGACATCAAAGCAAATGCCCAGGGCCACCTTCCACCCCAGGACCTCGATAATCTGCGGGTCCACTGTCCCCGGGGTGAATACTGCGAGTTCGGCGTCGCCGAACATGTGCTGTTTGCGGTAGCGGGTGATTTCTTCTCCAGTGTCGCTGAAGAGCGACGCCGAAATGTATCGGTCTTCGCCCTCGGCTTCGACGGTCGAGGCGACCAGGTGCACCCCGGCCTCCGCGGCGATCTCGGCGAGCATCTTTCGTTGGTCCTGCCCTGGGTCGTTGGCGATCTGCGCCGGCCGGTAGGAGCTGAGGAACAGCTCCGGGGTGACCAGAAGCTGGACGCCGGAGGCTGCGGCCGAGTTCGCTGCCCGACGCACGATTTCAGCATTGCGCTGCCAATCCCCTGGGCTGCTTGGTGATTGAAGGGCTGCTACTCGCATCGCCTGAAGTCCTTTGTTTCGTTTTCTACGGTGTTCGCCTACCCGTGGAGGTTGTATCGCGGAGCTCGGGCACTTCTCGCGCCCGTATCCAGCAGGACCTGCGAAGCCTAACTATGGATATACGCACAACTTGATGTGGCTCACTTTCATCAAATTTAGTGCCTGACATTCAAGGGCACAATGGATGAAAAGTGCTATGGTCATCCTGATAACTGTGCATCTTCACAGTTAGGTGAACCATAGGGATTATGCGGAGGCGGCAATAATGGCCGAACAAACATGGGCGGGCGTGCTCGATGAATTACTTGTTGACGTGGACTCGCTCGTGGATGAGTTCATCCGGATCCTGGCCCCGGATCCGGCCTACGGGCAATCTTCGATATCACTCGCGGAACTGCGAGCTGTGGACCGAGAGGTTTTTGTGGCGCTGATCCAGTTCCTCAGGGATCCGGTAGCCAATCACGGACAGCTCAAGCGCCTTGCCTCGGAGCTGGGAGCACGACGGGCCACCGACGGCATTCCATTGGAGAATCTGGTCGCAGCGATCCGGCTGGATTTCAACATCATCTGGTCGGCATTGAGCAATCCTAAATACGGACTGCCCGCGGATATTCAGGTTGCCCATGGCCAGCGCGTCTGGGAAGCGGTGGAAATCTACACCGCCCAGGTGCACACGCATTATTCCGAAGCTCTGCGCGCCAAGGACCTGCTCGATCGTGAAACCCAGCTGCGGAATCTGGCGCTTCTCTTCGGGGAATCGACCCCAGGCCAAGCGGATCTGGCACGCATCGCGGGAACGCTGCGCATCGAGGAGCATGCCAACTTCAGGGTCGTTGCCACCAACCGCGCGGACCTGCCGCGTGCCCTGCGGCGCTTGGAGCCCCGGGTCACCGGGCGAATCTTTGGCTTGGAGCTCGCCCACGAGGCCTTGATTTTCTGGGAGACGAACGCTCCGGCCTGGCAGCAGCTGTCCTCCGAGGAATCCTCGGCCGTTTCGGTGGTGCCGTGCGCCGTCGCGCCGATTGCCCGCGGCATCAGCGAGCTTCGCGCGGCGGCCGGCATAGCCCGCGAGGTGCTCGCGGACCTGCCCCTGGGGATGGCCGGCGCGCACACCCCGCTGGACCGCTGGCGAACCATTGCGCATCACCGCATGGCGCTGGTGGGCTGCGACCCGAGAAGCATGGTATTCCGGCTCCTGGAAAGGGTCCCGGAGGCCGATCGCGAGCGGCTTTTGCAAACGGCCCGGATCTACCTGAGCACCGGCAGCCTGTCGATGACCGCAGAACGCGAGTACTGCCATCGCAATACGGTCATCAACCGCCTGGATTCCTTCGCGAAACTCACCGGTGTCGACCTGCGCCAGCCCTCCGGAACGGCCCTCGGCCTCCTCGCGCTCAGCGAGGAAAGTTGATGCGAAAATTGCCCACGCAAGGACCAAGCTGAGCCCGCAGTTGATTCCCCGCTGGCGCCGGCTTTAGAGACTGGCTCCAAGATCCACTGAGCCCTAGAGCTTCAGCTCGATGCCCTGGTCTCCCCGGCAGCCGGAGTGCTCACTTCGCTGGCTTCAGACCACACCGATCGTCCGCCTCGTCCCATATTCCGGTGCATCCGCTTCCACGTGCGCAGGTGGAGGATGGATTCAACGACATCAACGCGTGCCCCGGAACCGACCAGGCGCGCCTCGAATGCGGCCGACTCCTCCAATGTGCGGCTCAACGCGGTGATCACGATATTCGCATCTCCCACGGTCACCGCCACCAGGCGCAGCCCCCGGTATTCGCGCGCCACCGCGGTCAGCGCTCCGATATCGCCTCCCGGAACACGAAGGAACCAGGACCGTTCGATAGGCCAGCCGCTGACGTCGTAGGACATCTCGCAGCGCACGGTCACCGCTCCGGCCGCGAACAGCGCGCTCAGCTGCCGGCGCACCGTCGCTTCGTGCCGGCCCAGGGTTTCGGCCAGATGCGCGACGCTTGCGCGCGGCTCGCGGATCAAGGCCGCGGCCAGCGCCTTCTTCTCGTCGTCCAGGGCTGGTCCCGAGGATTCCCGCCACGCCCCCGGCCCGCTGCGGCTGGCGCTGGCCTGCGCGAGCTGGCGCTGCTCGGCGTCCAGCGCATCCAGCCGCCAAGAGGCGCCTTCGGCAAGCAGCCGCGCCACGTAGCGCGCGTGCACATCGAGCACGCCCGGGATATGCGCGAACCGGTCAAGCACGCTGCCCACAAGTCCTTCCAACCGATCGGCTGAAATGGTCAGATGCACCTGCGAAGCGCGTGCTCCTTCGCTCAGCGCCATGACGCTTTCATGGGCGCACAGCTCGGCTATGGCCGATTCGCGCTGGGCCATGTCCAAGCTCACCGTCGCAAACGCCATGGCCGCGCGGGCGCCCAGGGACTCGTAGGCAACCAGCCACGCCAGCCCCTGGGACTCCAGCCGTTCCCAGCGCTGCGCCGTCGCGGCCGGTGACCTTCCGATGATCTCCCCCAGGGCCGCCCAGGTGATTCGGGGCGCTATCTGCATCGCGTGCACTAGCTGGCGGTCGAGCTCGTCGACCGAACGTGACGTAATCGTCATTCCAGGCACCTCCTGTGCACATGATCGTCGGTGAGCCGGGCCATTCGTGCAGGAATTCCCCCATTGTGCCCTGCCTCACTTGGCTCAAGCCTAGTATCTTACTCAACCAATACGCGCCAGCCTAAGCCGCCGCGTTCAATGACAATGGAAGGACCAGGCATGGACGCTCGCGCATTCGCCTCCGACCTCGCGAAAGATCTCATAGAGCTTCGTCGGGACATTCACCGCCACCCCGAAGTCGGCCTCGATCTGCCGCTCACCCAACGCCGGGTGCTGCGCGAACTGCAGGGACTGGGATTGGAGATCACCCGCGGGAAGGCGCTCAGCTCGATCACCGCGGTGCTGCGCGGAGGCGCACCGGGCCGCCCGCACTCGCAGGCCCCGGTAGTGCTGCTCCGGGCGGATATGGACGCGCTGGCCGTGCAGGAGGAAAACGACCTGGAATACGCTTCCGAGATCCCCGGGGCCATGCACGCTTGCGGCCACGACCTGCACACCTCGATGCTCGTTGGCGCCGCCCGGACACTGGCAGCGCATCGCCATGAGCTGGCAGGGGATGTGGTGTTCATGTTCCAGCCCGGCGAAGAGCTCCACGACGGAGCGGCCCTGATGGTCGCCGAAGGGGTGCTGGACGCCGCGGGACGCCGCGCCGATGCGGCCTATGCGCTTCACGTTTTCACCGGCCACGGCCAGCTCGGCTCCTTTTCCACGCGGGCCGAGACGATCATGTCGGCCGCCGATACGCTCAAGGTCACGGTGATCGGACGCGGCGGGCATTCATCAGCCCCCTATCGGGCCATCGACCCGGTGCCGCTCGCCGCGGAGATGGTGCTGGCGCTGCAAAGCTTTACGACGCGCCGCTTCGACGTCTTCGACCCCGTGGTCATCGGCATCGGCGCAATCTCCGGCGGCGATCTGGACGCCCCCAACGCAATTCCCGAGCGGGTGCGCTTCAACGCCTCGGTGCGTTCGTGGTCAACCGCCGCCCGCGAGCGCTTCCATAATGAGGTCGGCCCGCTGCTAGCAGGAATCGCCGGGGGCCACCGGGCACAGGTCGAAGTCGAGGTCCTACCGGGATACCCGGCCACCATCACCGATCCGGCGGAAACCGAATTCACCGCGCGGACCATAGCGAAGCATTTTGGTGCCCAGCGCTTCACGAGGCTGAAGAATCCGCTATCCTGCTCGGAGGACTTTTCCCGCGTCCTGGCCGAAGTGCCAGGATCATTTATCGTGCTCTCCGCCCCAGATGCCGTGGCAGGCCAGGGCGAACCGGCCGATAACCACAGCGCGAAAGTGCGCTTCAGCGAATCGGTGCTCACCGACGGCGCGGCGCTCTATGCCCAGCTCGCTGCAGACCGGCTGGCCGAACTCGCCGGCGGGACCACCGCTTTGGATCTGTCCATACCCGCACCATCACTTGAAAAGGCCGTTCGATGACCACGAAAAGCTCAATAGAAGACAACCGCCGCGCCCTGGTAGGCTCCGGGTTCGGCAACGCGCTGGAATGGTTCGACTGGTCGATTTACGCCACTTTCGCCCCGTTCTTCGCCTCCAGCTTCTTCAACGCAGATGACCCGGTGTCCGCATTCCTGTTCACCCTGGTGGTGTTCGCCGTCGGATTCGTCGGCCGCCCCATCGGCGGGTTCGTCTTCGGGCGGCTGAGCGACCGCATCGGCCGGCGCACCACCATGTCAATCACCGTCGGGCTGATCGCCGCCGGGGCGCTGCTCATCGGGCTGAGCCCGAACTACGCAACCATTGGCGTGTTCGCTTCGGTGCTGCTGCTCGTCGCCCGGCTCACGCAGGGATTGGCCTATGGAGGCGAACAGCCTGCGGTCGGTTCGTACCTCTCCGAACGCGCCCCGGCAAAGAGCCGCGGGCTGTGGTCATCGCTGATCTACTCCTCGGGAACCGTCGGCGCCACCGCCGGGCTGGTGCTCGGCGGAATCTTGTCGGCGCTGCTCAGCACCGAGTCGATGAACGATTGGGGCTGGCGCATCCCATTTGTCATCGCCGGCCTCGGCGGTCTCTACGCGCTGTGGATGCGTCGCAATATGCCCGAAACCGAACAGTTCACCGAGCAGCGGGAGGACGCGGCCGCGAAGACCTCCGCAGCCGAGAAGAAGCCAAGCGTGCTTCGCGATATGTGGATCATGCGCCGTTCGGTGCTCCAGGTAGTGGGGATGACCGTGGGCATGACCGTTGCCTACTACTACTGGGTGGTGGCGGCTTCCTCGTATTCGATCAGCGTGCTGAAGGCCGATCCCACAGCAATTCTCTTCGCCGGAACCTGCGCGAACCTCTGGTTCATCGCGTTGCTTCCACTGTGGGGCATGCTCTCGGACCGAATAGGACGCCGTCCGGTCATGCTCATCGGATACATTGGCCTGATCATCACGGCGTTCCCGCTGTCCACCCTCATCGACGGCGACCCGCTGCACTTGTTCTTTGCCATGGCCGGAAGCGCCGTGTTCATGACAGCGATCGTCTCGATCGCACCGGCAGTATTCTGCGAGCTCTTCCCCACCCGGGTGCGCACCGCAGGCGTCGCGGTACCACTGGCGGTGGCCACCTCGATCTTCGGCGGCACCTCGCTCTATCTGCAGACCTGGCTCTCCACCACATTCGGTGCGCATGCGTTCCTGATCTATATGACCGTGCTCTTGGCCATCTCGGCCTTCACGATCTTCATGCTCCCCGAAACCAAGGGACGTGAACTCAGTGACGACACCGATTCATTCACCGGCGCAAGAAGGGCTCCGCGCGGCCAGCAGAAAGCTATGCGGTCGCTGGCCGGTTCGAAGTAGCCTGCCCGGATTGCGGGCGGTGGCCGCCGTTCACTCGATCTAGATCGAGTGAAGGGCGGCCACAGCTCGTTGTCGCTTAAAACGAGCATCCAGGCTGAAAACCAAGGAAAAAGAACATGGGTTCCGGTAGAAATTATCCAGACGCACTAGGCAAAGCGATGCCCAAAGGCCAGCGTGGAGAAAAGAAATCCTCGCCCGCAAAACGGAACGATGCTGCAATTGCGGGCTACGTGACTTGTGGAGCTCCAAAGTCGCTCAGCTTGGACGCTGATACTCATGGAAGCATGATGTCGATGCCCAATCCGGCAAGGTAATTACCCAGCCAGTCGAAGTCTGGACCGGCCGCAAAAATACGGCCCCGATCGCCCAAAGCAGTTAGGTCTCCGGGGATGACACGGTCGCCGAAAAAGACGTAATCCCGGTCGCTACTGCGCCGGTTGCTCATCCAAACCATGCCTTCGAATCCAGCCTTGTGTGCGGCTTCAGCCCAACGAACTGTGCGGCCGTACTGCGAAGACGAGGTGCCGGTAACAAGCTTGGCTTCGGTTTGGAGATTCCGCGGGCCGTCGCCCATGAGCGAAACGAGCCGTAGATTCCGAGTGGGCGTCAACGGGGCGCAGATTTTGTCGGCAATATTGTCGTACATGACCCGTCCGGGCCCTGGCGGAACTTCATGCAGGATGGTCTCGCAGACTGCGGCTTCCTCAGTCTGCGCTGCATAAAGGACAGCGACTGCGGGTTCCCCGAAGAAAGCGAATCTGGTGGCGGACCCGAAACCTGGGTTGAAATGCGTCACGCCACCCGTTCTGGCGTTGCTAAATACGCGGTAGAGCGGCGTGCCGGACTCCAGAATGCGCTCCTCCGGATCAAACGGTTGTCCCGGGACGTACCTCACCATTGGATGTCGAAGGACTGCCGAGCCGCTTCCACAACTTTGTCGGGTTGGGAAGAAAGGTGGTCAACTGGACGACTTCCATCAAGGTAGCCTGTGCGGGAAGTCATCCACAGCGCCAAGCTTGCCTCGGATCGTCCGGCGCTATCAGCGACACCGATCAGCTCAGAAATAACCGACAGAATCATGTGCTCTACGCGGTCGAACTGGAAGCCCGGATAGCGCAACCCTCCTGGACGCCTAACTGCGATCAGCTTCCCCTTGGAATGCTGTTCAGAGGCGTAGCTGCGGTTCGGCGACTTGGAACCAACGAGCGCGGATACTTCAAGGCTGGTGAATAGGCCGAATTCAGCTTCTAGTTCCCGCCAGGCATTCTCTGTCGCCGCCAAATTGCGAGCCAACTGCGGTGACACGGGCGTCACCATTTCGGCAAGGGCCGGCGCCAACGCCGCGATGCTCTGTTCCATGTTCATGGCAATGGAAGTCAATGGATGAACAGCGGAAGGCGGCGCCAGCAGTGGATCTATTTGATCGCGGATCTCGGTTACGATATTTTCCAGCGATACGCTCAGACTACCCGTCGCGCCGTGCACTAGCCGAGAGCCAATCGGCATGCTTGATCGACCAAGCTCGACTAGTTCCTTCATCGCAGCGACCCCGGAAGAAGCTTGGGCCTCCAGAGCCCGCAGTCGTTCCGGCGTCAATGGCTCTACCTGCAGGTTACTGTCGGTCCGGAGTTGTGTGTCAGCAGCGATTTCTCGTGCTGGCTTCCTTCCCTTCTTACCCATGGCCATACTCGTCTTCCTGACGATCCCTACTTTTATTTTACGCGTCTGGTTCGTCAAAAGGTAGGATGCCAAGCAGTGCCCGGTGCTGTCACGGCACATAGAAAACTGCGCCCCGCGAACCAAAAGGTCCACGAGGCGCAGCTTGCACAAACTTGAAGAACTACTTGTTACCCAAGTACTTCTCAAAACCTGCTGGCAGGTTCAGGCTCGACGGATCGAAGTCCTGCTGGGCGCCCTGGCCGAACGCCGAACCGGCAGGTGCCGAGGCCTTCTTGGTCTGGGCTTCCAGCTCAGCCTGCGCGGCCTTGGCAGGGTTGCCGAACTTCTGCTGTTTCTTGGCCTTGCCCTTGGCTTTTGCCTTGCGAGCGGCGCCCTTACCGGCACCAGGCATTCCTGGAATACCGCCGCCGGCTGCCATCTTCTTCATCATCTTCTGCGCTTCGGTGAAGCGTTCGAGCATCTGGTTGACCTCGGACACCGCGACACCGGAGCCCTTGGCGATACGCGCGCGACGCGAACCGTTGATGATCTTCGGAGCCACGCGCTCGTGCTTGGTCATCGAGCGAACGATGGCTTCCACGCGGTCGATCTGGCGCTCGTCGAACTGCTCGAGCTGCTGGCGGGAGATCTGCGAGCCGGGCATCATGCCCAGCATCTTCTTCATCGAGCCCATCTTCTTGATCTGGGCCATCTGGGCGAGGAAGTCGTCCAGGGTGAAGTCTTCCTGGTCGGCGAACTTCTTCGCCATCCGCTCGGCTTCGCCCTTGTCCCAGTTCTTCTCGGCCTGTTCGATGAGCGTCATCACGTCGCCCATGTCCAGGATGCGTGAAGCCATGCGGTCCGGGTGGAAGATTTCGAAGTCGTCCAGGTTCTCGCCGGTGGAAGCGAACATCACCGGTTTGCCGGTGATCGAGGCGACCGATAGGGCTGCGCCACCGCGTGCGTCGCCGTCCAGCTTGGACAGGACGACGCCGGTGAAGTTGACGCCTTCATGGAAGGCCTGGGCGGTGTTGACCGCGTCCTGGCCGATCATCGCGTCAATGACGAACAGCACTTCGTCCGGGTTGATGGCCGCGCGGATGTTCGCCGCTTGGGCCATCATCTCGGTGTCCACGCCCAGTCGGCCGGCGGTATCGACGATGACGATGTCGTGCAGCTTGACCTTCGCCTCGGCCACACCGTCGCGAGCAACGGCGACCGGATCGCCGGTGGCGGTATCAAATTCTGAGGAGACGCCCGGGTGCGGGGCGTAAACAGGAACGCCTGCGCGTTCACCGTTGATCTGCAGCTGCTTGACCGCGTTGGGACGCTGCAAGTCGCAGGCCACCAGCAGCGGAGTGTGGCCTTCGGACTTCAGGTGCTTCGCGAGCTTGCCTGCCAGCGTGGTCTTACCTGCACCCTGCAGACCTGCGAGCATGATCACCGTCGGAGGGTTCTTTGCCAGGTTCAGGCGGCGGGTTTCACCACCGAGGATGCCAACGAGTTCCTCGTTGACGATCTTCACAACCTGCTGTCCCGGGTTCAGCGACTCGGAAACCTCTAGGCCCAGTGCGCGTTCTTTCACCTGGGCTACGAAGGCGCGAACCACCGGTACTGCGACGTCGGCGTCCAGCAGGGCGCGGCGGATCTCGCGGGCGGTACCGTCAATGTCCGCCTCGGTGAGGCGACCCTTGCCACGCAGGTTCTTGAAGGTAGCTGTCAGGCGATCGGAAAGTGAATTAAACACGTGCCGGGCACTTCTTTCGATAGGTCGTATGGTGCGCATCAAAAAACCGCACAGGACTCGACTTATAAGAATATCAACAATCAAGGCGTCGGCTAACCGCTCCCACACCAACGCCCTGAAATTCTTCGAAGAACACCGCCGGCGGCGCCTGGATTCAAAAGCAATTTGCGAAGTCCGGCCTGCCTCGCAGTCTTTGGCAGGGGGCGTGCCACAATAAAAATGCCAGATGCGCCCGCAAAGCTTGTTTGGCCTGAGACTCAATCGGCATCAGTTGCCAGCTCACTGTGATTCCGCCCCGACAACCACGGCAGGAGTAAAAGGTGAAATCCATGCTGCAGCACGGCGAGCAGGCCTTCGCATGGCTGCTGGACTACTTGTACGCCGGTGCTTGGCAGTTGCGTGCACTACTGCCCTCGAAGCTTGCACAGCACTTGCGCACGAGCACCGATGCGCAGGCGGAGCACATTGTCCTTATTCCGGGCATCTGGGAAAGCTGGCAGTTCATGACTCCACTGGCCCGGTATTTGCATCAGGCAGGATATCGGGTGCATGTGGTTCCGACCTTGGGCTACAACCGAGGCACGGTACCGGCGATGTCTGAAATCGTCGCGAGGTATCTGGCCGATGCGGACTTGCAAGAGGTGGTGCTCGTAGCGCACAGCAAAGGCGGGCTCATTGGCAAATACTTGATGGCGGCCTCGACCCAGGGGTACCGGGTCAATAAGATGATCGCGATCAGCACCCCGTTCTCCGGATCAGGTTATGCCCGGTACGCACCGATTCGCAGCTTGCGGGCCCTGTCCCCCAATGACGTCGGGGTACTGAAACTGGCGGCTAACTTGAGCGTGAATGCGCGGATCATTTCCATTTTCAGCCGCTTCGATCCACATATTCCCGGCGGTAGCGAGCTCGCAGGCGCCACTAATATCAAACTCGAAACCATGGGCCATTTCAGTTTGCTCAATGATCAGCGGCTCAAGCAGGCAGTACGCGAGCATCTTGGTCCGACTGGCTCCGCGTAAAGCGGGCTTGAAAAAACCCGTTTCCCGAACGTTGCCCGTGAGTCTTGCGAGGGCCTTGAGACCTGTTCGCCGGTGTCCTAGCGTGAAAGATCCGAGCAGTAAAACGCACCGAGTAGGAGGATCTTCGATGACTAACCCCGAATCCGCTTCACATGGCACCGAAGCTCAGCTTTCCCTGGACAATCCGGTAACCCGCCATCCTAAGATCTCACCGCCGAAGCAAGATCAGCCAGAACCCGGACTCGATGCCAAGCTTGAGCCAGCTGCAAATCACGGTGAAACCTCCTACGTGGGAACCGGTCGGTTGAAGGGCCGCAAGGCCCTGATCACCGGAGGTGACTCCGGCATCGGTGCTGCGGTGGCGATTGCCTTCGCCCGCGAAGGTGCAGATGTGGCCATTGCCTATTTGCCAGCGGAAGAAGAGGACGCCCGCAAGATCCTCGAACTCATCGAGGCCGAGGGCCGGGTCGGCATCGGGCTGCCAGGTGATCTGCTGGAGGCGGATTACCGCAATACGCTGGCCGACGAAGCAGCCCAAAAGCTAGGCGGACTCGACATTCTGGTGAACAATGCCGGGAAACAAATCGCGATTCAGAGGTTCGAAGACCTCACAGATGAGCAAGTTCTGGAAACTTTTCAGGTGAACATTTTGGCCATGTTCACCATCACCCGCTCCGCGTTGAAGCACTTTCCAGACGGAGCAAGCATTATCAACACCACATCGGTCCAGGCTTATGACCCATCGCCCGCGCTGTTGGATTACGCGTCGACGAAGGCTGCAATCAATGCTTTCACCAAGGGGCTGGCGGTCCAGTTGGCGCCGCGAGGCATTCGGGTCAATGGTGTAGCTCCCGGTCCCATTTGGACACCGCTGCAAGTTTCTGATGGCCAGCCCAAGGACAAGCTGCCTAAGTTCGGGCACAACGTTCCGCTGGGGCGCGCGGGGCAACCGGTAGAGCTGGCCCCAGCCTACGTGTTCCTCGCCTCGGCCGAATCAAGCTACGTTGTCGGCGAGACATTGAACGTCAACGGCGGCAAAACCACCCCCTAGAAAGGACGGAACCCATGAACGGCAACGACCCTGCAAAGTCCTCGGAACACGAACCCAAGGACGCCGGAGCGACATCCAACCCTGACCCGGAAGAGCAGAGAATCACCGGTCTGGAACCTGGCGGCGGAGTTCCTCCGGGAGAAACACCACCCGGAGAGGGCTCCATGAGCCAAGACCAGGGACATGACGAATAGCCAAGAGCCGCCCCAACCCGCGGATAGTTCCGGATCCACCACGACGCAGAATTCCTCTGTTCTGGACTGGACCAGCGCCTTGGCGCAATCCAACGGGGCTTTGGGTGGCGGGGCTGGATCAGGAGTCATGCTGGCCATAGCTGCCTCGCTGATTTCCATGGTGTGCGGATACACCTCAACGGAGGAGAAGGGTAAACAGCAGATCCTGACTCTGATGGATTCCAAGGCGAAGGATCTCAAACGCGAAGCCCTCCGTCTGGCCGATGAGGACGCCGAGGCTTCGGCTGCTTTCGGGGCGGCTTTCCGCAAGGATCCTGGACCGGACCGGGAGGAGGCCATCGCTCACGCCTCGACCGGCGCGGCCAAGGCCTCCGCCGCCCTGGGCGAATTGGCCATACCGGCTATTGCGGATTTGAAATGGCTAGCAGCGCACGGGAACCCGGCGCTGATTGCAGATGTTGCCGTTGCGCTGGGAGCGTTGCGTGCGGCGGTCACCGGCGCACGCACCAATGTCAGTTTTGATCTTTCCAAACTCGCTACCGGCGGAACCGATCTTCGACAGGTACGCAGCGAGCACACACGCTTGTGGGAGATGGTCGAGGCGTTGACAGCCGCCCGGGACGAAATCGATGAGATTAGCGCGGATATCGATCACCGCGCAGCTCCCACCGACGCCGGATGAGCACGTGAAGACCCACTCATTTATCGCTCCAGCTTCCCCGGGACCAGCTGAGCGTCAGATGGCGCAATACTGGAAACACAACCCCTGAAGCATGGGAATAACCCGTGTGATCCGCCCGGAGCATTGGCAAGGCGAGGCAACCGGCCTATCGTTCGAATTAGCTAATAACCATGAGCTCCACTTCAGATGCAGAGGAACACCGCGATGCCGCACAACTCGATCGACCAGGATAAATTGCACAGCTACCTCAGCCAGCATCTGCTGGGGTCCGAATCCGGACTGAATCATTTTGAAGCCGCGAAGGACACTTGGGCCGGAACCGCGCACGAAGAGCGTTTCAACTCGTTGTGGAAGCAAGTCGAAGAAGATCAACGCGATCTGGAAGCGCTCATGGATCAGTTAGGTTTCAAGCGCGGACCCCTGGCGCAGGCCGCCGCCCCGGTGGCGAAACTTGCCGGTATGGTCAACCCGTTCAACCCCTTCAGACAGCGCAAGATCTCCGCGGCGCAGGTCCAGCTCGATGTGCTCACCGGACTGCTCAACGCAAAATTGCGCATGTGGCAGACACTGCAACTGATGCTTGATGAAGAACCCCGGCTGGACCGGGCCCTGCTGGAGGATCTGGAGCAGCGTGCGCTGTCCCAGATCAACCAATTGGTGATGCTCAGTGATGAAACCTGGCAGGACCGCTTCGCGCCCGAGCAGACGGAAGGCAGCTCTGGAGGCGGGAAATGACGCGCAGGGCTAATATCGTCGGCGCCGGTCCCAACGGGCTCACCGCGGCGGCGGTGCTGGCCGAACACGGTTTCGAAGTCCAGGTTTTCGAGCGCAATCCGAAGGCGGGAGGAGCGGCGGCTTCGGGCAGCACTCTTGGAGAAGGCATTGTGGTGGATCTGGGTGCGGCGGCGCACCCCTTCGCCTACGGCAGTCCGGCCTTCGCGCACTTCAACCTGGCCGGCCATGGCTTGGAGTGGAAATTCCATGACAACCCGCTGGCCCATCCGCTGCAGGATGCCGACTCGGTGCTTCTGCACCAGGGGCTCGATGAGACCGCGGAGCAATTCCCCCGGGATCGGCGCGCCTGGCAGCTGCTCCATGCTCCCATGGTGCGCCGGCCGCAGGACATCTTGGAGAATGCCACCAGTCCGCTGCTGGGTATTCCGCCGCACCCGGTGCTGATGGCACGCTTCGGGGTGCGCTCGCTGCCGCCGGCCCGAATGCTCACCGCAGCGATGCTGCGCACCCGCGAGGCCAAAGCGCTGTTCGCCGGTTCCAGTGCGCACTCCATGCTGCCGCTCGAGCACCCGTTCAGCTCGGGTTTCGGGGTGCTCTTCGGAGCGCTCGGCCAGTCCTGGGGCTGGCCGGTGGCGCGCGGCGGCACCGGGAGCATCATCGATGCGCTGCTGCGCGTGCTGGATGGCCTTGGCGTGCAGCTCCATACCGGCACCGAAATCACCGACCTGGCTCAGCTGCCTCCTGCGGATCTGAACTTGCTGGATCTCACCCCGCGCCAGCTGCTGGCGGTAGCCGGCTCACGGCTATCCCCGCGCTACCGCAACCAGCTGAGCCGCTGGCGTTATGGAACGGCGGCGTACAAGGTCGATTATCTGCTCGACGGTCCGGTGCCGTGGAGCGATCCGCGCACGGCCAACGCCGGGACCGTGCACGTGGTGGGAGATGCTTCCGAACTGGCCAGCGCCGAACGCGAGGTGGCCGCCGGGCGGATGCCGCAGCGCCCCTTCGTGATGGTGGTCCAGCCTTCCTCGGCAGATGATTCCCGGGCACCGGCCGGCCAGCACGTGATCTGGTCCTATGCGCACGTGCCGCAGGGCTATGCCGGTGACGCAGGAGACCTGATCGACGCGCAGATCCAACGCTTCGCCCCGGGCTTCAAGGACCGGATCCTGCGCCGCGTGGAAACCAGCCCCGCCGGGTTGGAAGCCTGGAACCCCAATCTCATCGGCGGGGATATCGGCGGCGGGTCCCTGAGCGGCCTGCAGCAGTTCCTGCGCCCCACCGCTTCCTTCTCCCCCTATAGCCTCGGGGTGCCGGGGCTGTATGTATGCTCCTCCTCCACGCCTCCCGGGGGCGGAGTCCACGGCATGGCCGGCTGGCACGCCGCGCACCGGGCGCTCAAGGATCTTGGCCGAAGCTGAGAGAATTCCGGGAGCCAGCAGGCGGTCCGGACTAATCATCCGCCTTTCCTCTAGGCTGTTCTCTACTGCACCCCACCTAGCAAGTAAGGAAGGACCAAATGAAAATTCCACAGCCTCGCGGTATCGCCAGTTCGCTGTTGCTGGAGCTCTTGGCGGGCAACGATCCTTCGCATGATTTGCAGGGCTTGAACGACGCGGCCACCGAGGCGTTGGCCGCCACCGACATCCTCTACGCCGAAGACCTGCAGCTATGCCTGTTCTCCCTCTACGAACTGCACTACGGCGGTTTCGAGACGGTGAGCGATAACTGGGAGTGGCATCCGGGCTTGCTGGCTTTCCGGGCCAGGCTGGAAGCGGCCTTCGAAACCCGGCTGCGTGAGGCCGTCGGCGACATCGGTCCCATCCCCGATACCGCAGAGCAGGTGGCCGCCAAGCTCTTCGAATTGGCGAACTCTGCGTCCGGCCCCTCGGTCTCGGAATTCGTTTCGCGCCACGCCAGCGTGGAGCAGGTCCAGGAGTTCTTGATCCAGAAATCCATCTACCAGCTGAAGGAAGCCGACCCCCATACCTGGGCCATCCCGCGGCTGAGCGGTCGCGGCAAATCCGCCTTGGTGGAAATCCAATTCGACGAATACGGCAGCGGACGGCCAGGGGCGATGCATAGCGAGCTATTCGCCAAGACCATGGCCGGGTTGGATCTAAATTCCGAGTTCGGCGCATATATCGATGCCATTCCGGCAATCACCCTGGCCTCGGTTAATATGATGTCGTTGTTCGGCCTGCACCGCCGGATGCGCGGGGCCATTGCAGGGCATCTGGCCATCTACGAGATGACCTCCTCGATTCCGAGCTCGCGATACGCCCGAGGGCTGCGCCGGCTTGGCTTCGGCAGCCCGGTGACCGATTACTTCGACGAACATGTGGAAGCCGACGCGGTGCATGAGCAGATTGCCGGGCGCGACCTCGCCGGCGGGCTGATCGAAGCCGATCCCGGGATTGGAGCTGAGATTTTCTTCGGAGCGCACGCGGTGTGCTTCATCGATGACCTGCTGGGGCGCTGGCAACTGGATGCCTGGAGCCAAGGACACAGCTCATTGCGCACGCAGGAGGCAATCAAGTGAACGAACCGAAAAGCGAAACAAGCATCGTCGTCTGCCCGCGCGGACCGCTGCTGGTGCGTGGGGACTTCGAGATCCTCGACGCCGAGGGACAGCCTGTTCCCCGCACCCGCGGCACCGTCGCATTATGCAGATGCGGAGCGTCGGCAATCAAGCCGTACTGCGATGGTTCGCACAAATTGAATGGCTTCGAAAACAGCTGAACGCCCGGATCACTCCGTCTCGGCATTTGCCCATGCAGCTGCCCTTTTGAGAATAGAGCTGCCTCGTGAAGAGAACCCTTGGCATCGAAGAGGAATTTTTCCTTTTTGATGCGCGCTCCTACCAACTCGCCCCGCTTGATTCCGAGCGAGCCGAGCAGTTGCTCCGGCTTAATGCCCAGGTGCACCCGGGCAATGTGCAAACCGAGTTCCTCGCCGCCCAAATCGAGATTGCCACGGCGGTGTGCGTAGAGGCCGGGCAGGCGCTGGATGCATTGCGTGCAACGCGCCAGCTATTGCTGACCCGCGCCCGCGAGCTGGGCGTCTTTCCTGCAGCCATCGGCACGCCGCCCGCGCTGCCCGAAGATCCAGCGCAGATTACCGACGCCAGCAGATATGCCCAAGTTCAACAGCTGGTGCCGGGACTTGCAGATGAGCACTACATCAGCGGAATGCATATCCATATCGGAGTGCCGGACCTTGAAACCGGAGTCCGCGCGCTCAATGGCCTGCGTCCGTGGTTGCCGGTATTGACCGCGCTGAGCAGCAATTCTCCCTTCTGGCGCGGCCAGGATACTGGCTTCAGCTCCTGGCGCACCATTCAGTACCGCCGATGGTCAATCAACGGGATACCGCCTCACTTCGACGACGTGGCTAGCTACCAGCAGCACAAGGAAATACTTTTGAGCTCCGAATCCCTGCCGGATGCCGGGCATATTGGCTGGAGCGCCAGACTCTCCGAGAAATTCCCTACGGTTGAGATCCGATCTAGCGACGTCCAGACGACCAGCGCCGAAGCAGTTGCGCTGGCGGTGCTGATGCGGGCACTGGTGGATACCGTGCTCCAGCGTCCCGCCCCCGAATGCCAGGGGTCGTCCGAGCTGCTCCAGCTCGCTCTTTGGCAGGCGGCCAGATCCGGACTCCAGGGTAATCTCCTGGACCCATGCACCGGAGTTAATGCCGCGGCATCCATTCACGTTCGGCAATTGCTGGACTATGTAGCCTCGGCGCTACGGTCCAACGATGATGAGGAGCTCATTGAACAAGCCGTAGAGAAGTGGCTTCGCAACGGAACGGGCGCCCAACGCCAGCGTTCCGCCTGGCACACGGGAGGATCTAGGGCGCTTCTCGATTCGGCCCTCGCCCACTTTGCTGATTAAGCATCCCGGGCCTCCAAGGCGCGAAGATTGCCCGCCAATAAAACTACTGATTAGTGGCGATGAAACCTGAAAATTTCCTGAGAATGCAGGGAATAACTCTGAAATTAGTGGCGAAAGTGATAATTTCTAGCGACACTCCCGTTTTGCCGTTGCAGGTTCACGCCTTGCTGAAGCTGAGGGCCGGCAACGAGCAGGCAACTGCGGATGTCACTGAGTTGAGTTGAGAAGTATCGTCTAGAAGTGGAGGGTAGTTCAAATGCCAGGTCGGCTAGTCAGGTCCCAGACGGCACAACGCGTTGCAGAGTTGCTGGGATCAAGAGAAGGAAGAAAGCATCTCGCGTTATTTGGATGGAAATCGGGGATGCCTGTCATCATGACTCAACCTTCGGAGAAGTTGGATGACGTGATGGGGCTGGTCTCGGTGCATAAAGGCCCCGTACTGGTAGCCATGACCGAAACGAGCACGGATGCCTTGAGGCTGCTGCATGTTTCCGAGCCGTCGCCCGCGCTTGAGCTCGTCGCAGAGTCTGGCCCGGATTCTCGAATCGACGATTTGTTCAGGCGGGCCGAACAGCGCGGGATGTCGACCTTCCGCGTGAGGTACTGGAAACATAGCGCAGTGGCCCACGTCATTCCAGCCTTCGTTGCCCCGGCACCGATACAACCGCTCGCAGTTCCTTCCCGGTTCACGGGGTCGCGCTAACCGGTAGGCTGCCAGGGAACTTTCCTCAATCGGCATTAGCAGTCCAGTGGACTGCTAATGCCGATTGAGTTTGCTTGAGGTTGCCACCAGCTCGAGGAGTTGCTGGACTTCCTCCACACGGGTGTTCCAATAAGCTCTGTCCAGCCCGAAGCCTCGCTCGGATTCTTCGGCCGTCATCCGGAAATCATCTCGATAGTCTTCAAGAGCGTTCACCAAGTCGGCGAGTTGGTCCTTGGTCAACGAAAGGTGAAGGATCCGCTCAGCCATGTGTCTACCTCCCTTGCTCGGTCTTGCCCCGACGGGCAATTGCAGGTCTGCCTGTTGCCTCGAGGCTACGCACTGATCTCGCCTCCCGCACGAATACTGAGCGGATTACCAGCCTCCGGTCAAGGCACGCCCATCGACTGGCAGTTTCCACCTGCTCCTCGCGCAGTTCCTTGCCGCTGGAGCTTTCTCCCTCCGGCGAGCGCCGTCCTAGGCTGAGGTATTCCGCCGCTGACCGGTTGCGGGTGCAGAAGACGCCGCGGTCGCCAGCTCTAGGCATCGGCGAAGGCCGCAGATCGTGGCGGGAGCCTGCTGGTACGCACCAATGTCACGGCCACACTGGCTCGTGACTGCATCTCATCTGAAGGAACGTGGTCAGCGGCGGCCGACATTTTCAGCTAGTTCGCAGGTTCAGTTATCAGATCGGGAGAATGTTCCCCGCAATTCCGGCCTTTGAGGATTCACAGGGAACACGCACGCACCCTTCCTTGTGCCAGCCACCTGCCTCTGGAAGTGTCAGCAGTATCTAGCAGTCAGCTGGTACGCACGTTGCCACCCAAGAAAGGCCACAGCATGTCCTTCGTTGATAAAGCCAAAGAACTATTCGACAAACTCAAGGACCAGACCGCATCCCCGGAAAAGCCAGGGGTCGGAGAAGAAGAGCCCTCCGATGCCGCCTCAGCCGTGCAATACGACGAAGACCCTGTGGTCGGCGCTGATCCCGATTTGGATCCCTCAAGTGATGACCAGTACGACAACCAATAGGTTTCCGACCAATCACGGATAGCGTAGACCGGCAAGGCCCATTCGGTCGCCGCAAAATTCGTGGCCGAAGACAAGCGTCAATGAGCTGAGGCGTGTGAGCAGCAAGCCTGGTTCATCAGAACTTTGACCCGCAAGCCATAACTACTGAAATTCCATGCACGCAGTACCGGAGCATTTGCTCCGGTACTGCGTGCATGGCTCGAAGACTAACCAGACCCGCAGCGGTACGAGAATCACTCATGCTAAGTGGCCTCCGCTTTGCATCAAGCGGATCAAGGCACAAAAACTCACTCGGGAACCGGCCTGGTCTTATATCTTCGAGAAGACTGGGTGCTCTTGGCGTTCGCCCGCGCAGTTCCTAGTGTGGGCGTAGTGGCGACAGCTGCCAAATACAATCTCGTCGCACATCGGAGGTGCATCATTCAACAGCAACAGCAAGGTCTGCGTACCGTAGGTCTACTCGCCGACCCAGGGATCGCCCAAGTATTGGCAGGCAAAGTACGTCAACGTTTGGAAAAAGCATTAAACGATAATGCCGAGAATCAGGTCCGCTGGTCTGTGCAAGTAGACCCGTTCACTTTGCCCCTTGATGAATCTGGGCAGGTGATGCTCAACAAGCATGTAGGCTCGCTGCGCAAGAAATTCGGCTGGGACTACATCATTTACCTCACCGACTTACCACAGTACGGACAGGGCCAGCCTGTGAGCCGGAGCATCAGTCAATCATTCGGCGCCGCAACATTGGTGGTGCCGAGCCTTGGAATGGCCCGACCGAAAAACCTCACCACCGCCTTGGTGGACATCCTGCGTGAATTGGCTGGCGGTCGAAAACCACTGATGCCTACTTCCCTTTCGGCCCGTGCCTTTTCGGTGAGCGGTAGCCTGCACGAGCCGAGCGAAGACGGCCGCTCATCAACAAGATACGTCAGCCTCAAGGGCCTGCGTGGACGGATTTTCCTGGTCTCCGGCATGGTGCGCAGCAACAGACCTTGGCGGCTGGTCCCCCAGCTGTCCTCGGCGCTCGCCGGGGCGGCGGCCACCGGTGCCTTCGGCGTGTTCTATACCAGCATCTGGTCCATGGCCGACTACCTCAGCAGCCTCCGCCTGGCGCTGATCACCGTTGTCAGCATCCTGCTGTTGGGGCTATGGCTGCTGTTCCACAACAGGCTCTGGGAACGTCCACGCGGCAAGCACTACCGCGAACGCCTGGTGCTGTACAACACCTCTACGGTGCTGACCGTGATGTTGGCGGCAACTGCAATGTACATTTTGCTCTTCATTGCGCTCTTGCTCGGCTCGATAGTAGTCATTGACCAAGGTTTCCTCGCCTACCAGCTGAGGCATCCCGTGGGCTTCGCCGAGTACGTCAACCTCGCCTGGCTGGCGGCGTCGCTGGGAACCTTGGGCGGGGCCATCGGGTCGAGTTTCGACCAAGTCGAATCGATCCAGCAAGCGACCTTCAGCCAGCGCGAATACGAACGCCGGAATATGGATTTCGGTGTGGACGGCAGCGGAACGCAGAATCCTTGATTGGTGCCGGCTGCGATGCGCCACTTGCGCACCTACCAGGACGGGCCGGCCGGAGGCCACGGACAGGTTGCGGCAAAAGCAGAGGAAGCCTGCCGCTGGCCCCATGAACCATTGGCAGGCTTCCTGCGGAACTGCCGAGTCGCCCCGGAGTTCTACCCCTTTATTTTCCTCATTGCTATTTGCTGGCCCAGTGGTACCCGCTTTCGTTGTGCTCTGCTGCGTCGATGCCTTCGATCTCGGTTTCGGCCGAGACACGCCACGGGGTGATCTTCTCGATGATCGTGGCGATGACCCAGGTCATTGCCGCCGAGAAGATAATGACGACAAGCAGCGTCATGAATTGTGCAAACAACTGGCCTAGTCCTCCGCCGTAGAAGAGCCCGCCTGCGCTCTCCTCGGTGGGCAGTGCAAAGAAGCCAAGGTACATGGTGCCGATGACTCCGGCAACAAGGTGAACGCCAACCACATCCAGCGAATCATCGTAGCCGAGCTTCCATTTCAGGTTGACGGCCCAAGCCGCACCGGCACCTGCAATCAGGCCAAGCAGCAGCGCAGCCCATGGGGCCAAATCGGCGCAGGCAGGAGTAATTGCAACTAGACCTGCCACCAGTCCGGAGGCAACGCCTACCGAGCTCGGACGCTGCCCACGCAGCTTCTCAACAAGAATCCAGCCGAGCACCGCCGCCGCAGGAGCTCCCATGGTGTTGATCCAGATAAGGCCCGCTTCCTCGATGGTGGTAGCGGCTCCAGCGTTGAAGCCGAACCAGCCGAACCAGAGCAGTGCAGCTCCCAGCATCACCAATGGGGTGTTGTGCGGCTGGGGACGATCATGGAAGTTGTGACGCTGTCCAAGTTTCAGCGCGAGGACAAGTGCCGCGATACCTGCGTTGGTGTGGACTACTGCGCCGCCGGCGAAGTCGATGGCTTCGCCGAAGAGCTGGCCCAGAACGCCCTCTTCGGAGAGCAATCCGCCGCCCCAGATCCAGAAGGCAACCGGTGCATAGACCAGCGAGACCCACAGCGGCACGAAGAGCAGCCAAGGTGCAAAACGGCTGCGGTCCGCGATGGCACCGGAGATAATCGCCACCGAGATCAGCGCGAAGGTTCCGGAGAACCCGGCGGCGAGCAGTCCGCTGGGTTCGGTGTTGTGCATGGCGATGTCGCTGAATGGATTGCCGATGATTCCGGCGATCGCCGGTTCCCCGGCCGAAAGCGAATATCCCCAGAGAATCCAAACGATCGCACTGAGCGCGGCGGCCGAGAAGCTCATCAGCATCATATTCACCACGCCTGTAGAGCGGGTCATTCCGCCGTAGAACAGGCCTAGTGCCGGTGTCATCAGAAGAACGAGCGCTGCGGCGATCAATATCCATAGGCTGGCTGTATCTAACTCCATGGGGTCCACATCTCCTCAAAGGTGTTAGGTGTATCGGTGAGTGAATCAGGTTCTTTCAAGTACTAATTCTTAGGCACCGATATTTCGAGGGCCTCCACCTTTCGTTTCCGGGGTGTGACATTTCACGGGTTGGCGTGACGTTCAGTTCTCCTAAGTGTTTCCGGCAGATTTCCGGATATTTATATGCACGCTGAACGAGCCGGCAGCTGCGTGTTGCAACTGCCGACCCGACGAATTGCGTTTCGCAGTACTTAGAGCCATTCGTTGCTTACTGCTTGGATCTGGGGAACGGTGGCCGAGGCGCCAATATTGGTTTCATAGCTCGGCGAGCCGGAGAAGATCGCGGCGGAAGCGCGTTCGGCATCAAATTACCGTGCAGAAGTCCCCGGCCGTCAAAGACAACCAGCGTGCAAAAAATTGTTGGACCGGTCAGGAGCTCTTTATTGCCACTCAGTCGCGGGTGTGAGTTTCAGAGCATCACTTGTGTCCGGAAACGGGGGTCTTCTGCGCGGCGACCAAATTCTAAGCGAGCCTTGGCATACTTGAACGATGGACCGAGATCTTCTTACTCCGGATGCTTTGCACGTCGCCCCGAGGTTGCTAGGAGCCTTATTCTCCGTGGATTCCCCTGAGGGGACGGTGACTCTTCGCATCACCGAAGTTGAAGCCTATATGGGCTTGGGCAGTGCTGGCCCGTATGATCCCGGCAGCCACTCGAAGGATCGCCGCACCGAGCGGAACTCGTCGATGTTCTTAGATCCCGGGCATGCTTACGTGTATTTCAGCTACGGAATGCACTTTGCGATCAACTTCGTCTGTTCGCCACAAGGTGCTGCCTCAGGAGTTCTGGTTCGTGCAGGTGAAATTGTCGAGGGCGCGGAGATTGCGCGGGCTCGCAGGCTGGCACGAATAGTAGAAAGCAGCTCGATACTCGCAGATACCCAGCTGGCCCGCGGTCCAGGAAATGTGGCACAGGCGTTGGGGATTAACCGCATTGATCACGACGGAAAGGACCTTTTCGCCGCGCCTTTCCAGCTGGAAGAACCACGGAAAGTGCCGACGCGCATCTCTGTCGGTCCGCGGGTAGGTGTGGCAGGAATCGCAGGTGGTCCCGAATTTCCCTGGCGGTTCTGGCTACCAGGAGAACCTACGGTATCTGCCTTTAGACGTGGCAAGAATGCCCCGCAATAGCACGCCGATATTCTGACTCCAGTCCGCGGCCCTTCGGCTGGACCTACCTGCAGTACTGACCTGTAAGCCAATTCCCCATGCGCGTGTCCAGGACCTTGCACCCGAAACCCGCAGTATGTCTCAAGCCCCGAGGATCTTGAGCTCTGCGGATGCAATCGAAGCTCAGGGCGCTAGGCATAAGCCGTTGCAAGCTCAACTGCTTCACTCTTCTGGATCAGTCGATTCTGGCCGCTTCGCAGATTTTTCTTGAGCTGACGAGTCTGGCGTTTTGGACTCATCGGACTTTAGCGTTGGCAGCACCTTTGAATCCGGCACTTTAAGCAGCGGCGCGGAGGCACTCGGACTAATCTGCGTTTCCGGGGTCACCTTCGGAGGCTGACTCGGCTTCGCGCTAGGAGTCGGCTTTGCGGATTGCTTTGGCGCTTCGATGCTTGGAGCTGACTCCTTGGGCGAATCACTTGGAGATTGGGTCACCTTCGGTTTCACCGTGGGTTCTGCTGACTTCTCCGGAAGCTTCGTAGGAGAGGGAGTCACACTCGGAGACTTGCTAGGGCTTTGAGTTGGCTTCTGTTCTTCACTCTGGCTCGGTGAAGGAGAAGCTGACGGTTTAGCCGAAGGTGATTTGGAAGGCTCTTCCGACGCTGACGGAGTAGGTTTCGCTGACGGCGACTTCGAAGGCGAAGGAGTTGGTTTGACCGACGGCGACTTCGAAGGCTTAGTGGATTCCGATGGCTTTGGCGAAGGCTTTGCCTTTGGCGTGGGCTCCGATTTCGGCTCGGGTTCCGGCACTACCGGGGTGTCGTCCTTCGGCACTACAACGTCAGGATTCTGTTCCTTGCGTGATTCCTTGCTTTGACGGTCATCATCATTTTTTGAAGAGCTGTTTTTGTCGCCTTTAGGAGCGCTTTTGGCATCTACGGTCAAACGCGAGGAATCGATCATCGCCTGACGTTGGCCAGGGATCGATGGCAGATACAAACGTGGATCGGTCCAGCGCCCGTTGACAAGCACCTCGAAATGCACGTGACAGCCTGTGGAGTTTCCGGTCGTTCCTGCAAGCGCGATGACTTCACCTTGCTGAACTCTTTGACCCACCTTGACCAACAGCTTTGAGTTGTGGCTGTATCCAGTTTGGACGTTATGCTCATGGTCGATTGTCACGCGCATTCCGGAGTGCCCCGCCCATCGAGAAACGGTGACGGTTCCCGATTCGCTGGCGTAGACAGGTGAGCCGCAGGAGATTGGATAATCTTGGCCAATATGAATCTGGTTGCCAGGTCCCGTCGGGTTGGCACGCCACCCGTAAGGGCTGGAAATACGACGCGTCGTAACTGGGTGCATGAGTTGCAGGTTTCCAGGGAGCTGCCCGACTGAACTCAACCTCCCCACGAGTTGCGCCCTTTCGGCGGGTACTTTCGTATCGCCTTGAGTCCTCTGGTTGACCGTGGCGTTAGAACCGGAGTTCTCGTCCGCACCGTTTGCTTCCCAGACATCGAGCGGCATGTCCACGGGACGTCCGTCGATGGCCAAGGCTTTGCCCGATCCCCCGAATATGGCCAGCGGTGCAAACTCGCTAACGACAATTGGGTAGCTATCTAGGCTACTGGCCTCCAATGAGCCCACCACTGTTGGAATGGTTCCGTTTCTGACTTCAGCCGGTTGGGCGAATAGCGGCCAGCCAAGTGCTCCCGTAAGACAGAGCGCGGACAGCGCAGAAGTTCCCCAGAGTACCAACGGTCTTTTCCGCTGAACGACTCTGTGTCTGGGCAAAAAATAGGTCACATGATGACGACGTTTCACAATAATCCGGTCCCCCCAAAGCACGAATTGATTGTAGGCTTCAAGACTATGCCGAATTCGAAAAGTAATCTAGATATGGGCGAAAATAATCCAAATTCCTACTCCCGATATGCGGGTTTGAATTTAATCGCTTCAGATCAGAGGCACACATTTCTTCCGTTCTTGGGAATAAATTTTCACGAAAATATGCCGCATCACCTAACGCCAACACTTTGGTGTCTAAATCGAAAATCCTGCTATATCTGGCAGGCATTGCGAAAACCAAGAAGTTACACAGGCCCACACATGGATTCTCCGAGTTGTTTACCATCCTCGGGCGCTCCTCCGTGAAAAAGGATAAATTCTTGCACTTCTTACTTCACTTCTTTACAGGGCCTAAAGAGTAAAAATAGCAGCCGTATGCCGCGTTGCGAGGAAGAATTCTAGTAGATGGTCACAATTACGCTTCGATGCCTCTAATTCATGTTCAATCTAGTGATTCATTGGGATACTTCGAATATGGAATATTTTCGCTTGGGGGAAAAGATATTTGCTGCGGTTGGCATGCTTGCCTTATGCATTTCGACTGCTTCGTGCACAACTGGACCAACTTCGGATCGCGGCGAACCGAACGCCCAATCTAGCGTTAGCCCTTCAACCGGGATCACCACAAGTACAGACCCAACCCCGGAAACAAGCAGACCAGTTGCCACGGCGACAGATCAACCGATTTTGACACCGAAAGCCAGCGCGACACCTACTTCTTCAACCACAGAGCCGGGAACAATAGCTGGTTCAAATCAAGGTGAAATTTTCATCGACATCCAAGCTAGTCCAATGCCACCGGATGTTAGGTGTGAAGGTTTTGCGTACAATTCCGATGGCGTGAATTCAGGCGGCGGTGCTTTAGTCGGTGCAACGCTAAAGCTTGGCTCAGTTTCCGCCACTGTGCCCACGCGGGTGACCCTGCTCCCTGGCAATTACGAAGTCAGTATCGACTGTTCATTTGATAGCAGGCGTTGGAGCGGCACTAGTGAGCAGACCTCGGTCGCGGGCGGTCAATCCTCGGATCTCCAGATCACGTTGAGTGAATCAAAATAACGTAGTGTGCTTTTGAAGTTCTTCGGATTATGAGTCCAGGATTTCACCAACGGCAACTGCCGCCGCGGGTTGGTGTCCACACCATCGCTTTGGAGCAGATACGGCTTCCTACTAGTTATGTCGCAGATCTGCCGACAGCTACGATGGGTTCTACGGAGCCAAGAGACTAATTCTGGCTTGATGAACGACACAAACGCAATGGCTCTCAGGATTCGCCCTTCCATGACTCCTGAATGCAGGACCTGTGAGTAAGCGCCTGAGAAAACATTCAACAGAGCTCGCTGCATTTCGACTCAGCTTTCAATGAAGATCTAGGTTTCAGCACAGGTCCATGGGACGTGGATTCACGAAACACCAGAAATGAATTTATTGCTGACGGTTCTTGGCTAGGCTGAAGATTAGAGACCGACATGCAACCATCTGTGAAAGTAGCTGTGATGATCAAGGAATACCCACCGGTTTCGGCAGAACATTTGATCAGTGTTCCTGACAATTACAAACCAGGTGCCCTACCCACGCTGATGGTGACTTGGACTGTTGACGAAATATTCGGTGGAATGACCAAGATGTGCCTCGACCGCGCCCATATTTTCCATGAGCGCGGAGTTCCATCTGCCGTTGTGACATTTGCTCCGAATCCAGACTTCGAAGTGACGCGTCGGGCGCTGGTCGAGGCCGGGAAACTCAACGCGAATGTGCCCATCGTCAACTTGCATGAGTATTACGCCCAGCATTTTCCTGAGGACGCCGCCTCCGGTTTCAAAGCCAGTGACCTGGACGGATTTCAATGGATAGCTGCGGAAGAGATTCACCGTTCCGATGACCAAAGCCTTTTATCCCGAGACTTCACAATTGATGCTGAGCCGGAACTACGTTGCAGGGAGTACTACCGCAGAGATGGCAGCCGCTACATGGTTGACTGCACACTTCCGCAGCTCAACGATTCCTCCAAGAAAAGACGAGTCCTGCAGTTGTTCGGCCCAGATGGTTCACCGGTCGCGGAGTTCCCAAGCGCTGCCAAATTGTACCGCCACTGGCTCTCGGAGATCATCGGTTATGCCGACACCAACCTGATAGTCGATAGCAAATATTCAGCCGCATTCCTCGGCGTTTGGAAGCATCCGTCAGCAGTCAGACTGTACGCATTCCACAGCACACATGTTGCGCCCAGGCAGAATCTCCTTACCGGCAAGCTGACAAAATCGCACGGCCCCATCATTGAACAGCGCCATGAGTGGGATGGTCTGGTCTTTCTCACGAAGTCGCAGCGAGATGCATTCACACGCAGGTTTGGCAACGCCACTAATTCCTTCGTGATTGGCAATCCGACAGAAGGTCCTGCCTCCTATCCCCCAGCTGCTGAACGGGATCCCAAGAAAGTCGTTTACGTTGGCCGACTATCGGCTGGAAAGAATGTCAACGAAGTCATCGATATCGTCCACTTATTGGTTCAGTCCGGTGAAGCGGTGACCTTGGACATCATTGGCGATGGCGTGCAGCGTGACGCCTTGGAACGGCAGGTTCGAGATCTGGGTCTCGAAGGAACAGTCAATTTCCTGGGCCACATATCCTCGGTTGCCCAGCATCTGCAGAAGGCAACCGTCCTGTTGCTGTGCAGCAGCTACGAAGGCCAATCGCTGGTGATGCTCGAAGCCCAGGCCAACGGTTGCATCCCGGTGACTTACGACGTCGATTTCGGGCCACGTGATGTCATTGAAGATGGCGTTTCGGGCTACCTGGTGCCTTTCGGAGAGAAAGACAGCGCGGCGGAAACCGTCTCGCAATTGTTGAAGGACGAGAATTTGAGGGCCAGAATTTCCCTTGAGGCCTTCAACCGCGCAGTGAATTTCAACAACGAGTCAACGTTCAACAGGTGGCAGCAAGCCCTTGGCGATACCCGACGCAGCCGGCAGGTGGCCCAGATGCTCGCTACGGTCAAACCGGTACTCGAAGGCATCAGATTCTGCGCCGATGGAAATCTGGAGCTCATGCTTGCCTGGGATGGTCTTCAGCTGGAATTCGATGCCATGGAATTACTGGTGGCTCCGCGAGGAGCTGCTGGGTTAGACACTCAGGCCGTGCTCGAGGCTTCGGCCATTGGGAACGGAACAGCAACGTTCACCATCCCAGGCAATATCCGTACGAATACAGATTCGAAGGAACCGCTGGATCTCAGCGTCCGGTTGCGCTCGGGCGATGCATCAGCCATCTTGCGGCTGGGTGTTCCTAAGGGCCACAGCCTCAGTCCATATCTGACCGCGTACGGAAACCTGAGCATCAAGTAGCCTCAGATCCGAACACAGCAAAAGGCGCCGCTTGCAATGTGTGAACATTGCAAGCGGCGCCTTTTTCATTCTATTTCTGGCTGATTACTCCTTGATGCGAGTCTGCCCTTCTACTCGACCGGAGCTGGCTCGGGGGCCAGGTTGGTCGGGCTTGGGATCATGCTCGTCTCGTTGGAGTAGGCCGTTTCGGCGGTCCCTTGATCATCGGTGTATTCGATGGCCAAACGGATGAACTGATTTTGCTGCCCGGTGGTTACCAAGAAGCTAGCCATAGTCGCTCCATCGCCGGTGGCTCCGTCGATGTTGCTCCAGTCGCCAGTTTCTGTCCTCTGCTGCCAGGTGTAAACGCCACCTGTCTCTTCGAGTACGGATTCGGCGCCATCTTCATCCGACATCTGGGTGGTGATATGCAAGATATCTCCAACCGAGGCTGCCTGAGGAGCAATGACCGGACCAACCGGTTCGTCATTCACGTTGGCCACCGCTTCGGTTCCTGCCGAGGCGATTTGTTCGTGAGTGCCGTTGCCGTCAATGTAGGTCACCAGTACCCGAACCGGTGCGCCAACCTCGGCGTCGGTGAGGGTGAAGGTTCCGGACTCATTCGTCTGGGTGGTGACCCAGGCGTTGGAGAACGGATCGGTTCCGGCTTCCACGAAGGACTGCAGCGAGAAGGTGAAATCAGAATCAATGCCGTCGAGGTCTTCGACCCCATCGGTGTTCGTGGTGATCTCGCCATTTTCGGTGATCGGATCGGTGATGCCAAGCACTACCTCGCCTGTAGCCTGTCCACAGGTTTCGGTGGTTCCCAATGGCAAGCAGACGACTTGGTCATTGAACTGAATGCGTTCAATGTTCCGCAGTACGTTTGACATCTCTTCGCCTTCGAGAGTGTTGACCACCTTGACCACATTGTCTGCCAGCGCGGTGACCGTGTAGTCCTCCTCGATGCCTTCAAAGACCACCGTGTCGATGTTCTCTGCTTCGTTCTCCAGCTGAAGAACTTCGCGAACCATGTGCAGTTCGCTTGGGTTGATGGTGCCGTTGAGCATCCGGGTGCTGAAAGCTGCAATCGAATCCTGGGACTCGACGGCTCCGCCCTCTGGCCGGTATTCAACACGCACGTTCAACCAGGCATCCCCGTCGACGAAGTTGCGTCCGTCGCGCGGTTCGATCAGATCGGAACCCATGCCTCCGAGGAGGATGTTGTTGTTGTGATCCCCATCGAAAGTGGTCGGGTCGTCCAGGAGGAACGGACGTGCGTATTCAGGCACATCTCCGCCACCGAGCAAGTCACGCAAGCCGTCAACCCGGTTCAGGTGATCTTGGGTCAGATGGTGTCCGTAGCCGATCGCTCCGCCGGCAGGATCGAAGGTGAGATCCACGCCGCCTTGCGAACCGCGCAGGATGTCGTCTCCGTTCCAACCACTGGTTGCTTCGGTCTGCAGGAACCTGTCACGGATGCCTGTAATCGACTGCGGCATGCCAACGATAAATCCCATGTCGGCATTGACCAGTGTCCGGTGGCCCTTGTAGCTCACCCAGTCGAATCCCAGCACTCCCGAATACCTGTCGGTGGCTCCACCGGCAACCATGATGTCATCTCCGCCTTCTGCGTCGAAGTCGTTGTTGCCACCACCGCCGATGAGGATATCGTGCCCACCGTGGTACAGGTTCGGATCATTGAACATGGTATTACCCATGTCACCTTGGATCAGGTCGCCGTTGCCGCCGTTGCCCTGAACCCAATCGTTGCCCTCGTCTCCATAGAGGATGTCCGAGCCGGTGGAACCGAGCAGGAAATCATCTCCAAGGCCACCGTGTGCTGTGACTCGATCCTGGCCGCCGAGCATGAAGTCGGTGCCCGAACCGCCAAAGGTGAGGTCCCCGACTCCGGGCCCTGGGTTCAGCACATCGTTCCCTGCTTCGCCCTGCAACCTGTCTGCGTCGCCGAAGAGGTCGGTGATGATGTCATCGCCATCCCCGCCCATGATGGCGTCGTTGCCGTCATCGCCTTCGATGCGGTCATTGCCGCCACGACCCCAGATGGAGTCATCGCCCAGTCCGCCGCGGATGCTGCTAGCCTCGTTGGTGTCCTGGATGACAATGTGCTCTGCTCCGGTGAAGCGCCAGCCATTTGCTGCCGACCCGGTGAGCCCGGCGGCGTTCAGATTCTCCTGCGTATCCGAGAGATCGAACGTCAGTTGCGGTGCGGCAAAGACATCATGCGGCACCTTCTCTGCGGTCGTGTTGCGGATGACCAGCTGCGAGAGTGAATTCGCTTCCAAGGAGTGGAAGAGCGTATTACCCAGGTTGCGGGTCAAGTAGTAGAACCTGTCACCATTTTGCAGATCCTCCAGTTGCGCCTCGAACACGTAGTTGAACGTGGAACCGAGCATGCCACCGAAGATGTATGGCTTTTCTGCAAGTCCACCCATCCACAGATCCACGTCGTTCAGTCCCGTTTCAGCTGCCGGAAGAGCCATATAGGCTGGATCAGCAGCCAATACTGTGCCGGCTGCGCGTTTTGCCTCCAGCGTATCCACCCCGGTTACCGACTCATGTGTTGAGTAGGCGGCCAGGAAGTTGCTGATTGATTCCGGGTTCTTCATTGAGAGCCTGAAATCTTCCCAGCTAGCGTATGGCTCAAGCTGCGAGTCACCGGATTCATTGAAGAACGTCTCACGAGCGGTCTGCATTGAAGGAACACCGGTCTCCCTTGCTCGGGCAAGGTTGATCGTTGGCAGGTCCAGTGGCAGACCCAGCAACTTGTTGCGCAGCGTGTCGGTGACAAACTCATCAACGCCGTTGGCCGTTTGATTGGCCAGGCCTTTGAGAATGCCGCCGGCAGATTCATCGGCAGTCAACGGCGTACCGTCTGGTGCCGTGGCGAATGCTTCAGGATTCAAGAACGCATCCAACAGTGGCATTTCGACTATCTGCCCGTTGTGTTCACGAGGAACAGTTTCACGCAACATGGAGTGCCCGAAGCGGTATACCGCGTGGGCGAATTCGGCCCTGATCGATGCATTGATGCCCGGCTGGTACGAATTCTCGTTCAGCACCGTCGGATCGATCGAAGGAGCGATACGGCGAGCGAATTCCTCAAACACCAGGTGCTGGTACTGCATTTCAGTCATGAAGCGTCCTGCCTGGTACAGGCGTTCACCATAGTTCCAGAATCCATCCTTCTGGAAACGCTCCAGCAGCTCGGCTGGCAGATTGTTTTCCAATTCGTCACGGATCTGTTCTGTCACGCGGTTGTGCTCCGAGTGGAACACGTGGTGCACGGAGGTCAGCCCGATATTCTCGTTGCCTCGACCGTCACCGGTGATGTAGTGGCTTTCCAGCTTGGCTGGATCATAACCGGATGGTCCATCAGGTGTAGCGCCATGGGCAATGTCATCAAGGAATGATGCATTAGCGGTAACGGCACCTTCGGTGGACAGCGGAGTCGCACGATTACCCGAGCGCAGGCCGTCCGAGAAAGCAACCTGTGCTTGGCCCGCCGCATCCAGAATCAAACTACCGTATGGATCGGTGTAGAGCATTGGAACGTCCAATACATCCATGTCGGTCAATTCGATGCCCAGCACGGTACGCGCTTGGTCTTTCACGTTCTTCCAAGTTGGAAGTCCTTCGCCGCCCTCACCGTTGAGAATCTTTCCGGTTGGTACCGGAGAATCATTGACCAAGACGTACTCACGCATGAATGCATTGTGCGAAGCGTGCGAACCATAGGTTTGATTCTGATCCACGAATGGAGTTGTGCGGTTGATATGTTCGCGTTGTCCATCGGTGTCATCGATCGTGGCACGGGTCAGCGTCAAGAAGTTCGTACGCGCCCCTTCCACATAAAGTGGATCATCTGGCTTCAGCGGAACGACTACCGTTCCGTTTCCACCCTTGGATACGAGATCCAATCCGTGATCGAAGAACTGGCCGAAAATGGTGAAGAGGCTCGTAGCCGAAGCCGAAAGTCCCTCATCAGTCGCGATATCCGGGATCATGAAGTTCGAACCTGGCACAAATTCGCTAGCCAATGCGTCGAGAGTCGGTCCTACAGCGACTTCTCCGCCTAGAATCACTATGGTGGCTGGCTGTAGGCGCGTCAATTCCGCTTGTACAAGCTCAGGTAGGGAGCCATTTGGTGGCACCAAGAGAACTGGTCCACCTCTGGTGCCTGCAACCGATGCGATTGAAAGCGCATCGGGAAAATTGGCCCGAGTCGTCAGGTAAACCACAGGAACTGGCGGTGTGAAATGCGCCGCCGAAATCATAGTCGCTGTTTCGATGGCAGTCTCGCCACCGATACGCTCCAGTGTCCACGCGCCTGCAAGTGCATTCTCAACTTCAACCGAAACTGCGTTCGGTCCACCCAGAATGACTACTCTAGCCGGATTTAACCGGTTGATTTCAGTCAGCACTTCAGGTGGAATGCTATCCGGCCGAACCAACAGGACTGGCGCACCATCACGGGCTGCCGGCGAAGCTACCGCCAATGCGTCCTGGAAATCACGCCCGGTAGCTATATACACCGTGTTAACGGGGTTATCGCTCACAGGGTCAGGGTGTGCATATTTGCTGATTTCGATTGCAGTGTCGTACCGGGTGACACCAGCAAGTCGTGTGACGCCTTGCGGCGCGTAACCAGCTAGTTGCGCTTCTACTGCTTCGCTAATGGCGTTTGGGCCACCGGCGATAATGATGCGCTCCGGGCTAAGGCGACTAAGTTCGGTTGCAGAAGCTTCCGGAATGCTGTTCGGGTTGACTAACAACACTGGAGCTCCAGCTGCCCGGGCGATGCCACTGACAGTTAGCGCATCCGGAAATTCGTCAACTCTCGCGACAATTACCGTGTCAACGTCGGCTGGGAAGTTAGCTTGACTGATAGCAGCAGATGTCTGAACTGCTGTTTGCCCGAAGAGTCGAGTAGCTGCACCGGAACCTTCGATCCCGGCACCCTCAACGCGACCTGCAACGGCCTCTGCAGCCTTATTCGCCACAGTCTGATCAACAATCAAGTTACTGATTGTTCGCGGTTCTGAATCATAGACAAAACCGTCGGTCTGAGCGTAGCTCGTTTGCTCACCCGGTTGATCGGTGTTGTTACCCGGAGCAAAGGGTGGCGTCACTTCGGCATCGTTGTATTCGGCGTCCAACAGACGAGGGAAAACTTCTTGTGCCGTACCATATCCGTTCTGGTCAAGCATGAGGTTGTTCCACCGCCCATCAACCGTTCGCAGACCAAATGGCAATAGCGGCGATCCAACACAAGGATCCCCGTCTAAGTCGAAGTGAGTTTGCGTAGGAATATCAAACGTGGCAGTCGATTTGCATAACGGAGACGAACTCGCATTCGCAAGCGTATCTTCAGCATGAGCCTCAGAAATCTCGATTTGTTTGATAATGAATTCAAGGTCACCTTGTGAGACGTTGAAATCCTGGCCTTCCGGCGGTGCTGCAACTGCTGCAGGGACACCTGTCATCGCCCCAGAAACAACCATCGTCACGGCTACAGCCAGTGCGCCGATTTTGGCGCCCGGAGATCCGGGCGCACCTCTCTTGCGTGGCATCTTATTTCTCCCCAAAGAAATGGTCCAGCGCTAATCGCCATTGGACCAACGAGCCCCTGGCGTGTTCCCCCAATTTATTTCCCCGCTTGGGATCCCACTCCCGAGTTGGCTTAACTATCATCGAAAATTCACTTTAAGTAAATAGACTTCGCGGAATTATTCGATATTTATCAAAATAAATGTGAAACGGTCGCTAAAGGTTGAAGTGCACCAACTAACGCCTGTGCAAATATTCAACGCTTCAACGAAACTCCAAATTTTAACCTATTTATGAAATGCTACTCTGCCCAAAAAGTAGAAGGTTAAATTAGGTTTTATCCAAACAAAAGAATTCGACACCCCAAAAACGGTGACTATTAGATACGGGTCAATGTACCGCCGAAGGGTTCTCGAAAGAATAGAATTGAGCTCAATTAGCGCGGGAATCGAACAGTATTAAATGTCCAGATTCATCCAGTGAAAGCACCATATTTTTCGGTAAAGTGAGATTGCATTGCACGCAAATAGCTAAACGCATCGATGCACTTCGCCTCGGATGCTCACTTGTGCATTCCAGCGTGAAGTCAGATGCAATCAGCGACTATATTAATGAATTCTTCGCCGCCGATCGAAAAAGAACGCAGAAGATATCATCTCGAGTAATCCCAGGTCCAGCCACCGGATTTCTCCGGGTCATACACTACTTGACCAGTTCCGTAGGGTGAGTCGAGCATCAGCCTGCCACGGACCTCGTTGCCGGCACCTACCGCAATGTCCAGGGCGTTTTCAACCTCGCAGGAGTAAGACGCCACCGTATCCAGCTGGTACGTCACTTCCTTGTTCTGGCCTGCTGAGACGCCAAAGACCGAAGCGTCTATTGGCATCAAGGCGATTTCCTCGTCCACCACTTTGGCTGCCGAGGATGCCAAGCTGGCACTTACATCAACTAACAAGAAGTTTCCATTTTCAGGTTTGATTTCCTCCCCGAATCCGCGAAGTGTGCAGGATTCAAGGACCTCGACACTGTGCACGGTGATTTCAAAGGACGGCTTCGTGGCGCCATCAACGGTTAGCTTGCCTGGTTCCCCAAGTTTCTTAATCACCTGGGCTTGAGCATCAACGAATACTTTTTCACCCGTTGCGGCGTCCGTCTTGGCTACATCAGCGAGGTGCTTTTGAGTATCAGCGGAAGTACTTTCGGCCTGCGCTTGGAAAGTGTTGCCAAGCACCAAGCCTGCGGCACCCAGTGCCAGCACACCCGCGGCTGCCAAAATGACTGGCTTCGTCCGTCGGCGACCATTGCGCTCAAGTACTTCCTGATTGGGCCTTTTCATGTGGGGTTCCTTGCCTAGGAGCGCTTTAAGAAGTCGCCTGAGGAGATGTATCGACCAGAATTTTTGACAACCTTTTCCGAGAAGGCTGTCGTCTTGTATGTCCAGGACTGAGAACCATCACTCAGTCGAACCTTCTGACGCGTGTACATGGGTTTACCTTGGTAGCGCAGCTGACTTTCATAGATGTCTAGTTTCCTGAGCATTCCTGGTCCCTTGCTATCGGAATACTGGAACTGTTCGGTCACTACCGTCTTGGGACCGTTGGTCAAGAATGTCCAGTTGCGATTCCAGAGTTGGTAGAGCGATGACTTGGAGATCCTCTGATTCATCGCCTTCTGTTGGAAACCACCCATGACGTTGTAAGCAGATTGCCCCGTGCGCAGCGTCCCGTAGACCGCCACCGAGTATGGCCCGTGCAGTCGCAGGTTGCCCTTTTCCTTGATGAATCCCGCGCTCGAGCCAACCTTGATCTTGACCCAACCGCCGTCAGCTTTGTGAGTGACGGTGACCTTCATGCCCTTCTTGACGCTGCCCACCGATTTTGCCTTTGAGCTTGGATCTTTGGCCAAGTTCAGAGATTTGGTGGTGAAGCGTGCATAGTCGGAAACGTTTTTGACCGGTGGAAGCAAGCCTGCGGGTTTTTTTCGGTCAGTCACGTCAGTCCAGACCCATTTTCCGTTGACTTTCACTTCGTCGCGTCGGTTTTTAGAGTTCCAAGTCGCCCATTGGACCTTGGTACCGCGTGTGATGGTGCCTATTTTTCTGTCTGTCGATTTATCCGCGCGATCGTAGAGATTGCCATTCTTCTGCGCATATCGATATTGGGTCTGTGGCGCTTTGCGGTTGGTGACCGCGGTCCACGCCCATCTGCCATTAAGTTTAATTTCGTCCCTGCGGGCTTTGGAGTCCCATGCTCCGAAGCGGACCTTTGTCCCGCGTCGAATGGTGCCGGTGGCTTTGCCGCTTGAGTTGTAGACCGTGCCGGTGCTTTGCGCATAGCGATACTGGACGGTCACAGCCTTGCGATCGGTCACGTCCGTCCAAACCCATTTACCGTTGACGAGGATTTCGTTGCGTCGACTACTGGCCACCCAACGGCGCACCTCGTATTTTTCGCCGACATGGACGCGCCCGACAACTTTCGACTGCTTCGGATCGGAGTGCGAGTACGTGGCACCACTTCGCTGTACGAAGCGGTAGGCCCTAGCCGGCGCTTTGCTACTCAGCTGACTGATTTTGACCCAGCCGTGGTAATGGCTGGTCTTGATATGCGCTGCAGAGCCTTGAATCTCCAGGAGTTGCACCTGAGTGCGCAGATTGACCGACCCGACGCGTCGAGTCAATTGCGCGGTGGAGTAAATCGACGCGTAACTGCGCATAAAACGTTTGGATTCGTCCTTGGTATAGGTACGAGTTTTCAGATACTGTGTCGCAGACCAACCCGTTTTTGAACCCCATTTGAGCTGGCTCCAGTTGCCTTGTTCTTTGCCGGTGAGTTTAACGACGGTCCCCTTGGGCATGACGCCCAAGGAATCGGAATTCGTGGCTGGACTTTTACGCAGCTTCAGATTCACCGTGGTGCTGGTCTCGGTGACTTTTTTCAGGTATTTCGACGGTGGAGCGTGTTCAGCTTCATGCCCCGCGCTTTGAATCCGTACGGACATGACCGGCTCGACGGCATGCGCCGAAGGCGTAAGTGACAACGGTGCCGCCAACGCGAGAAAGCCAACGATTGCCGCAACACGTTGACTGAATTTAGGTTGTTTGCGCATCAGAAAAACTCTCCACCCATAACCACCAAGTAACCGATTTATTGGTAGCGATTAAATAGAGAGTACCGCCACGATTCTGATCATAGATAGAACGGCGGCGTCCCACAAGTCTTTTGTCGACTGTTTGTAATTTGTTCATCCTTGCAAGCGGGATATCTGGTCAAACTGCTACGAGGCCAGTCACACAACGTGGTTGATTCACCTGCTGGTGTGGAATTACGCCAAAGATATAGCTGTGGATCGCGTTTCTTCCTAAGAAACGCGATCCACAACCATATTCGGATGCTTGACGCCGATCCATAGCTACAGGGCCGCAGATTGGGCTTACTGTTGCGAGGTGGCGAAAAGCTTGTCGTTGTTCAGCGCTGAGGCTAGTCGTGAATTCAGTGGTTCGGCTAGGTTTTCCGCCATGGTCTGCGACAGATGCGAGTGATCCCAATAAGCGATCACACCGCCGACTACGCCGTGGCACTTATCTTCTCGGCAGAATTTGTCGTTCATGCTAACCGACACGATATTCGGATTCTGAAGGGACTCCACGGCGTCCGCTTGAGGATCCATCGGAATCCACTCTGACGCCGCACCGCTACACTCGCTCAAGCTTTGCTCATTTTCGGCCACGCAATCGGGAAGGTTGCCCAAGGTGCTTCCGGGGAATGGGGTATCCCGAATGACCGCGACCTGCGCGCCGGTGGCCTCCCAATCACGCAGTGTCTTTTCGAATGCTTCCTTTGCTGGCGCTTCGGAACTTTCCAGATCATGTCCGACAATCGGTAGCGACTGTCGGCTAGACGAGATCACCAGGTCGTAATCGTTTTTCTCGATCTCACCGGTCACCCAACCGGCGTAGTCAGTGCAGCCATCTATGGAGGCTTGCTCGTCATATTCTTGCGGCTCGCCCATCACTGCACAGCGACTGATCAGGTAAGTGTCTAGTTCCCAACCGCGTTTTTCTGCAATGGATTTCAGCGCCGGCATCCACTGGCCGGCATGTGAGTTACCTACAACAGCAACCTTGATTTTCCCCTCGCCATAGCTGCAGACGGGACGCTCAGAATATTTGTCGCCTTGACCGGAGAAGCAGTCATCCTTGTAGATATCTGGCTTGTCCTCTTTGGCCACGATAGGGGCTGGAGCTAATTGCTGATATCTTTCCGGAATCCCTTTTTTGGCCACGCACTCATCAGATAGCCCGTTTGCTGCAAAACAATCGACGCCAACCTGGGCACTGACCCGCTTGGCTGACGCGGTAATGTCCTTGGACTCCTCCATGATGGCGCCACTCATCGAATAGAACGCGCCGGCGGCTACTGCCAAGGTCGCGGAGCCAACAACTAAGAATCGCGGAGCGCTGAAGCGTTTGGATACCTCGATGAACTTGCGAAAGCGAACTTCCACGAGCTTCTGCGTGAGTACTGACAGCACCAAGGTGAGAGCCAGCGCACCGAGCTGTGCTGCGAGCCCAAATTCCGCCACCGTGTATGGTGCGAGGATCAATATCGGCCAGTGCCACAAATAGATGGCATAGGAGTTATCACCAAAGAAACTCATTAGGCGGTTAGCCAGCAATTTGTTGGGAGACCACTTATGTGTCGAATGAGCTAGCAGCAACAGAGCGGTACCAAGTACCGGAAGGAGTGCGATGTAACCAGGGAAAGGCATTTCGCCGTCGAAGCTTAGCGCGCTAAATACGATCGCAGCCAGCCCCACCCAGGCCGCCAACAAACTCACAATATTGTTCTTTGCGGCATACGCACGTTCTCCCAACGTAGCCACCAGAGCACCCGCAGCGAACTCCCACGCGCGAGTGAAGGTCGAGAAGTAGGCGGTACCTGCATCGTTGGCCGTCGCGTAAATGGAATACCCCAGCGACAACGCAAAGATCAGTCCGACACCAGTCAAGACAACCTTGCGACGGTTCCACTTCAAACGAACAGCAGACACCATCAGCACGCCAATGAGAATCGGCCACACTAGATAGAATTGCTCTTCACCCGATAGGGACCAGAAGTGTTGGAATGGACTAGGTGAATCTGCCTCGGCCAGATAGTCGACTTTCGAGGTGGCGAGATACCAGTTCTGAAAATAGAAGGTGGCAGCTAAGGCTTGGAAACCCCAGTCCTGCCAGAGGGTAATAGGCGCCAGTAGCCAAACGCCAACTAGTGCACTAAGAATGACCAAAAATGAGGCGGGAAGCAGTCGTTTGACGCGGCGCATCCAAAAATGAGTCACGTCCCTGAGGTTTTTTGGTGGACGCTTGATGAGGTGTGTGGTGATCAAGAAGCCGGAGATCACGAAGAATACGTCGACACCAACAAATCCGCCGGGCAGGGCTGTGGGCCAGAAATGATAGAGCACCACAATTCCCACCGCGATTGCACGCAGTCCTTGAATATCCCCACGAAACACCGTTGGCTTCGTTTGGGGTGCGGTCGCGACGGGCTCAGTTTGCTGCAAACTCACGTGCGGCGGGATCCTTTGTCCGGGGATAGGTTCACGCAGCAAGACGGGGTTACTCAGCTTGCCAACGTAGAAACGGCCTCGAATAATCGAGGCCTACTTTTCATGTCTATCGATCTAATCTGAACAAAGACTGAATAGTTACCTAATCTTAGCCTCGAGCGGAAACAGTTCCATCTGTATTTTTACATCAACATCCCTACACACTCGCGCATTCAGGGCAATCCGTTCCCTCATGTATCGATCGCACTGTGATCTAACACTCAGAAAACTTCGATAAAGGAGGATGCAAAGGATCGCAGGCGCGCAAAAGGAGACTCCTTCATTCCCCTTGGGCTGTTAGAAGCCCCAAGTCCAACCGCCTGTTTTCTCCGGATCATAGATCACCTGTCCCGAGTCGTACGGAGAGTCGAGAATCAACTGCCCATTGACCGTATCGCCGGCTCCGACCGCAATATCCAAGGTGTTAGCCACCTCGCAAGAATAGGAAGCAATGGTATCCAGGTCATAGGCGATGTTCTCGTTCTCTCCCTGCGATACGCCGAAGACCGATGCATCTAGGGGCATCAAGGCAATTTCTTCATCCACCGCGGCTGCTGCCGAAGCATCGAGGGTCGCGCTAATGTCGAGCAGAAGGAAGGTACCGTTTTCGGGTTCGATCTGTTGGCCGAACCCTCGAAGTTGGCAGCTCTCCAGTGCTTGGACCTTGGTGACTGTAATTTCAAAAGATGGGACTTTCTCACCCTCGACGGTGAGCTTGCCAGCCTCACCAAGTTTCTTAACCACCTGTGATTCGGAATCTACGTAGACCTTGTCACCGGTCTGCGGATCGGTGACCGCTACATCTGCAATCTGGTGATCCGCAGTTTCGCTGGCTTGCGCCGGAGGGCCCTCGTTGGAGTTGGCCAATAGCGCTCCGCCGGTCACGGCACCGGCCACGACCAAAGCGCCAGTGGTGAGCCCGATAAGTCGTTTTTTCGTGTTCATGGTGCGGCCTTTCTGCTTGAGCCGCCCAAGGGCGGAATGGTGTTGATCTTGGCTAGGAGCGCTTGAGGAAATCTCCGGAAGAAATGAAGCGGCCCGAGTTCTTTACGACTTGTTCGGATTCGCTGGTCGTCTTATAGGTCCAGGACTGCGATCCGTCTGTCATGCCGACCCTCTGCCTCGTGTACATCGGTTTGCCGTTGTACTTCAGTTGGCTCTCGTAGACATCCAATTTACGAAGCATCGCTGGCCCTCGTGAGTCGGAGTATTGGAACTGCTCGTTGACCACGGTTCCACTGCCGTTAGTCAGAAATGTCCAGTTTGCGTTCCACAGTTGATAGAGGGAGGACCGTGCAAAGCGCTGGTCCATCACCTTCTGCTGGAATCCATCCATCAGGTTGTACGCCGATTGTCCGGTACGCAAGGTGCCGTACACTGCAATCGAGTATGGTCCGTCTTTACGGAGATCAGAGGCTTCCTTGACGTAGCCGGTGCGGCTACCGTATTTCACCCTGACCCAACCTCCTTCGGCCTTGCCGGTAATCGTGACCTTATCTCCCTTTTTCAGGGTAGTCAGGATGCTGTCATAGGGATCGCTACGCGGGGACTTGCGCAAGGGCGCACTCTTGGATCCGAAACGCCCGTAAGGTGAAACGGAAACGGTATCCGGTATATAACCAGATGGCTTCATGCGATTGGTGACCCCGGTCCAGACCCAGCGCCCGTTGAGCAGGATCTCGTCCCGGCGATTTGCCGAGTTCCATGCACCCCAACGCACCTTGGTGCCGCGCGAGATGGTTCCGACTTTTGTGTCGCTGGATTTATCGGCCTTGTTGTAGGTGCTTCCGTTTTCCTGCGCGTAGCGGTACTGCGGTGAAACATACGGCCTGTTGGTCACCGAGCTCCAGACCCACTTGCCACCGACCAGGATTTCGTCGCGGCGGTTCGCGGAGTCCCAGCGCCGATACTCATACTTTTCGGAGTGGTGGATGCGGCCAACGACGCTGGACTTGCTCTTGTCCTGATGGGAGTAGATTGGGCCGCTCTGATAGACGTAGCGGTACGTCTTAGCGGGGCGCAGCTTGGCGATCTTGGAGGAGGGTACCCAGCCGTAGTAGTAGGCCGTTTTGATTTGGGACCACGAACCACTGACGTTCAGCAGACTGACCTGGGTACGGAAATTAACCCCGCCTATTGCACGGTTATGATTTGGTTCCGCGAAGATTTGGGTGAATGAGGTCATGTACCGAACCGACTCGTCTTTTGTATAGGTCCGAGTTTCCAAATATTGGCTGGCGGCCCATCCAGTTCTGGATCCCCATTTCAATTGGCTCCAAGTGCCGTCCTTCTTGCCGGTCAGGGTGACGACAGTTCCCATGCTCATCACCCCATAAGAGGTGGAATTCGTGGTCGGCTGGGAGCGCAGGTTCAGGTTGACCGTGGTTCGCGTCTCGGTGACTCGTTTGATGTATTTGGACGGTGGAGCATTTTCGGCGTCAAAGACGCCGGTCACTACACGAATATTTTTTGATTCAAGCCCAGAATTTATTGGAGTTGCGGCGGTGGCCGGCGCGGTCAACCCGAAGGTCAGCATGGCGCACAAAGTCACCCACACCGTCAGCGAGTAGTGGGATTTTAGATTTGCAGGTGCCATGAAATGATCCTTTGATCCCCACGCCATTGAGGGAGTCCCTGGTGCCCGGTGTCGCCATAAAAGGCGCACCGAACATGTGGCCTCCGATCATAGGCCTATCATGCCATTAGTACAACACTTGTATCTTTTAGTTCTTGGCACAAGGCCAATGCCTGTTAACGCAAAAAGACACCATGCCCGGTACGTAAGTACGGGGCACGGTGTCTTCTGCTGACTGTTGAAGATTAGTCTTCGAGTAGCGCGTCCACGAATGCTTCCGGATCAAACGGCGCCAGATCATCCGGGCCCTCGCCCAGGCCTACAAGCTTCACCGGCACACCGAGCTGGCGCTGGATGGCTATGACGATACCGCCCTTGGCGGTGCCATCAAGCTTGGTGAGCACGATGCCTGAAACATTGACTACCTCGGAGAACACCTTGGCCTGGGCCAAGCCGTTCTGGCCGGTGGTTGCGTCAAGTACCAGCAGTACCTCATCAATAGCTGCCTTCTTCTCGACCACGCGCTTGATCTTGCCAAGCTCGTCCATGAGGCCAACTTTGTTCTGCAGGCGTCCAGCGGTGTCGATCATAACGATATCGACTTCCTGGTCGATGCCGGCCGAGACAGCCTCGAAGGCTACCGAGGCAGGATCTGCGCCGTCAATGTCCGAACGAACGGTCGGCACGCCGACGCGGTCGCCCCAGGTAGCCAGCTGCTCTGCTGCTGCGGCACGGAAGGTATCCGCGGCTCCGAGTAATACGTCCTTATCCTCGGCGACCAGCACGCGAGCCAGTTTGCCGATGGTGGTCGTCTTGCCGACACCATTAACGCCTACCACCATGATGATGCTTGGACGGTCTGGATGCGGGGCAGGCAGGTAGCTGCGGTCAAGGGATGGGTCCACTAGCTTCAGCAGCTCTTCGCGGAGCATTGCCTTCACGCGCTGCGGGTCACGGCTGCCTTCGACCTTGACTCGTTCACGCAACGCGTCAACGAGTTCAAGTGCTGGTTCGGTGCCGAGATCTGCCAACAGCAGCGTCTCTTCAATCTCTTCCCAGACGTCCTCATCAATTGAGTCCTGGCTGAGCAGGGCCAGCAGACCCTTGGAGAACATGCTGTTTGACTTGGTCAGGCGAGCGCGCAATCGCGCCAGGCGTCCTTGAACTGGCTCCGGAACGTCCAATGCTGGCGCGGCGGGAACCGCCGGCTCAACTGCAGGTTCTTCGGTCAGTACTGCGCCAGTTGGGCTCTGCCCATCTGCCGGGGTATCGCCTTGCTCGGCTGAGGACGCGCTGGTTGGCGAATCGTCTGCGTCGCGCTCGGAAGTGTACGGAGTCTTGGGCTTGCGCCCCTTGGCCACGAACGCGATGACACCAATGGCCACCACGGCGATGACCGCGACAATGATAATGGTAAGTAATAGCTGATCGGTCACGAGTGAAATTCTCTCACAGTCTTGCAATGCCCATGCTCTTAGGCCTCGCACGAGTCCTCGGTCACCTGTTGGGCACGGCTTTGCCAAGACGGCATAGACTTGCTGTGGCCCTACCGCCAGTAGTTTTCATTGTCCTGAAGAAAGGTCTAACCACGCTGTCGTGATGACAGTTTGGAACCGGTCACAATGCAACGTCAACGTTCGACTAAGCCACGTCCTCCAATCCCCCGCGAAATCGCGATCCTTTTGGTCGCAGCGTTCATCATCGCCTTGGGCTTTGGGCTCATTGCACCGATCTTGCCGCAGTATGCGGTGAGCTTTGATGTAGGCGCTGCAGCCGCCAGCGTGATTGTGAGTATCTTTGCCTTTACTCGGCTGATCTTCGCTCCGGTCGCAGGCGTGCTGGTAGGCAAGCTAGGCGAACCACGCATCTATGTCACCGGTGTCCTGCTGGTTGCGCTGTCCACTCTGTTGTGCGCGGTGGCCCAGGACTACACGCAGTTGCTCATTGCGCGTGGGCTCGGCGGTTTCGGTTCCACCATGTTCACTATCTCGGCCATGGCGCTCATTGCCCGTCTGGCACCGAATGAATCGCGAGGCCGAATCTCCGGCATGTACGCCGGGTCGTTCTTGCTGGGTAACGTGATAGGTCCCGTGCTGGGCAGCCTCCTGGCACCTTTTGGCATGCGAATCCCCTTCGTCATCTACGGCACCGCTCTGGTAATCGCAGCAGCGGTAGTTTATTTTGCGCTGGGGCGCAGACGCGATCTGGACAAGGATCCAACGAAAAACGGTACCGCCTCAGCGGTGGAGGTAGTCACCACACGCGAAGCATTGAGTTCTCCTGCCTACCGGGCCGCCTTGGCCTCGGGTTTCAGCTACGGGTGGATGGCGTTTGGCATTCGCACCAGCATGATTCCGCTGTTCGCTCTCGCGGTCTTCGGCGAGGACCTCGGTCCAAAGGTCGCCGGTGTTTCACTCGCCATTTTTGCCGTCGGCAATGGCGTCGCCCTGACCTTCTCGGGCAAGCTCACGGATCGAATTGGACGAAAAATCCCAATCCTCATTGGCATGACCGTGTTGCTCGGTTCCATTGTGGCAATGGGCTACTTCACTTCATTGACCGGGTTCATTATCCTTTCGGTTTTGGCTGGTTTTGGCGGCGGTATTTTAGGCCCAGCCCAACAAGCAGCCGTAGCAGACGTGATTGGTTCCGGACGCAATGGCGGCAAGGCACTGGCCGGTTTTCAGATGTGCACAGACCTTGGAGCAATAATTGGCCCGCTGATCGCCGGTGCCATGGCAGATGCCATCAGCTACCAGGTGGCGTTGAGCGCCTCAGGTGCTGCTTGCCTCATTGGCGTAGTTGCTTGGCTTTTGGTCCCTAAAACTATTCACCCAGTCTCCGTTGATGCAGAAAACGCAAACCATGGCAAATAACTAACGGATAACGTAGCCCGACGCCGAACAGGGCGACTTTCGTTTGTCGGCTTTATATACTGTATGGAATCACCGTTTACACACTCGTATTCCTTACAGGAGTTTTTATGCCTGAACATCGCTTAGCTGGCACGCGCCTGCTTGCGTTATCCCTCGGGGCAGCATTAGTTTTGCCGCTGGCTGCAGCAGCACCTGCCGTGGCAGCACCCGCAGAAGAAACTACCCCTACCGTTTCCTCCTCCCCCACGCCATTGCCGAGTAACTCAGCAGAGCCAGCGAACCCCGAACCTTCGCCTTCGGTGTCAGCAAGCGCGCCTAGCTTTGCTGGATCCCCTGCCAAGGCTCTTGAAGAAGGCTTGGCTCAGAGCACCGATCTTTCGGCCAAGGAACGTATTTCCTTGGCGGATCTGGCCTTAGACGCCCTCGGCGAAGATTTCATTGACGCGACCATGGGTCAGGGCCAGAAGCGTATCGATGAGTCTGGCGATCCAACCGCTCCGACACTGGCAGAGCTGGCCGACCTCGCGCAGGAGGTCGCGGCCGAAACCGAACAGCAGCAAGAACTGAATATTGCGGTGCCGGGGTCACTCGAAGAACTTCGCACCTGGCGCCCACCGGGACCGTTGGGTATCGATGTATCCCATCACCAAGGGACCGTCGACTGGACGCAGGCCTATAAGAATGGCGCGCGTTTCGGCTACATCAAGGCGACCCAGTCATGGCCTTCCAGCCTCTTCAAAGACCCAAAGTTCAATACTAACTACGCGGCCTCTGCCGACGCAGGCGTCATTCGCGGCGCCTACCATTTCGCCATGCCTGCTCACTCTTCCGGCGCCGCTCAGGCCAAAGAATTCCTGGCCAATGGCGGCGGCTGGTCAGCCGATGGCAAGACCATGCCTCCGCTGCTGGATATCGAGTGGAACCCGTACTCGGCCAAGGCTTACCCGCAGGGCAAGGGCGATGTCTGCTATGGCATGAGTCCAGCCCAAATGGTGAACTGGATCAAGAGCTTCGGCAATACCATCAAGGCGAGCACCGGACGCCTTCCAATGATCTACACCGCCCAGTCGTGGTGGGATAAGTGCACCGGCGATTCCGAGGCTTTCAAGTACTGGCCGCTGCATGTTTCTGTCTTCCCCACCGCTGATGTTCCCAAGAATCCACGTGAGCTTCCCGAAGGATGGAAGACCTTCAACGTGTGGCAGTATTCCTCGAATTCGAACCTCATTGGCAACACGAAGAACGTGGATGCCAATGTATGGAACGGCAACCTCACCTCACTGCGTGACTTCGCCAAGAACACGCGCAGCACCCCTTCCCGAATGGTGACCTCATATCTCGGCAATGCCGACGTATGGCCCACTCGGCTGGAGCCCGTTCGCCTCTATGGGCACCGCTGGTTCGATACCCCGGTGGCGATTTCCAAGCGCACCTTCCCTTCCTCGGCTTCTACCGTGGTTGTCACCTCCGGTGAACGCTTCCCTGACGCTCTCGCCGGTTCACCCCTGGCGTCATTGAAAAATGCACCGCTGCTCTTAACGCAGAAGAACTCTTTGCCGTCTTCCGTAGCCGCGGAGCTGAAGCGGCTGAAGCCCAAGAACATCATTGTCCTTGGCGGTCCTATTGCCATCAGCGAGAGTACCGTCAAGAAGATAAAGGCCTACGGACCGGTGACCCGGGTTTGGGGACATGACCTCTACGACACCAGCGCGAAGATTTCCAAGAATTGGAAGTCCTCCAACCAGGTCTTCCTGGCAACGGGCGAACGCTTCGAGGATGCCATGTCGCTGGCTGCGGTAGCTTCCGGTCGTGAAGCGCCGATGCTGCTGACCAAGAAGGCCTCGGTTCCGGCGGCAACCATCAGCGAGCTCAAGCGCCTGAAGCCAACTCGTGTGTACCTGGCAGGTGGTCCGCTCGCCATATCGGCGAAAGCCGAACGCCAAGTACGCAATGCGATTCCGAACGCAAAGGTGATCCGCTACGAGGGGGCCACGCGTTATGACACTAGCGCACTTATTGCCAAAACTTTCTGGCCTAAGGGTTCACAGCGTCAGTTCGTGGCCACGGCTGACGATTTCCGTGACGGGCTCACCGGTGCCGTGATTGCTTCTTACAATGATGCGCCCTTGTTGCTTACTAAGAAAAGTTGCATGCCCACTTCGGTAGCCAGCGCCATGCGTTCCATGAAGGGTTGGACCAATGTCTTGCTCGGCGGACCGGTGGTGCTGGACGAGACCGTGGCCTATAAGAAAAATGGCCAGCAGAATATCTGCTGACCATTTTAGTTAGGTAGTTCCGAGAGGCTCAGCGGTATTTAACTTCGCTGGGCCTTTCGCGTATCCACGCTCAAGTATCCGTTCGCGGTGCGGTATACCCGCACACCCTCGTGGACCACTTCGCCAGCTTCCTCCGAAAGACTGATCCGGCGGCGGTCCTTATCGGAGTAGTGGACGAGCGCATTGCCCAAGCGCTGGATCTGCGCTATCAACGCGTGGTTCGCGAACTGTGCAACGTACGTGTGGGAATCGGATGCCACAAGCTCGGCTTTCACTGATTTTTTTGACTCGCGGTCTTCAAAAAGCAGGGCGCTAGGTGTTGGGGCTCCGGCCGGAGAGCTCATCACGACCTCGAGAGTCGAATCAGAAGCGCGGATCTTCTCCACCTTCGGATTGGCGGAGGCCTCAATTTCGGCGGTGGCCAGACGTTCTAGAGCGGCCAGGTCTCCGCGGGCGATGAGCTCGACTTTAACCAGCCGGGCGGGGTTGAACACCGCCTCGCGGTCGCTAGCGATGAATTCATTGAGGTATTTCCGGTGATTGTCCACCCAAGCTTGGCGTGCCCCGGGAGCGTATTTCATGAAGCGCCGTCCTTCGTAAAAGGACAGGGCCTTGCGCGTGAACAGTCCAGCAATGAGGCGCCGAGTATAGGCTTCATCGTGTTGGGTGTGGTTGCGTACCGTCTGGGCAATGTGGCTTAGCGAAGCGACGTAGCCGGCCGGGTCGATTTGCCCCACACTGATATTCTGCCCATCCGCGCGCAGCCGGATTTCGTAGTAGTCGTAGTCAGCGAGGATGCTGATGCGTTCGGCCGCCACGTATGCTTGGACCATCGCCATGCCGTCTTCCAGCCGCACTTTGTCTTCGCGGAAGCGGATTTGGTGCTGTTCGAGTAACTCGCGTCGAATCATCTTTTGCGGTGATAAAGAGGCCAGGACGAATTCGAGGGAGATCTCCGGACGCGTCTTGGCGAAGAACCCTTCTTGGACGCGTCGCCCGCCGATTCCAACCATCCTCGGTATGAGGATGTCGAGGTCATGGGTTATGGCGTAGGTGGTCATACGCCGAAGGGCTTCGGAGCCCAAGCGGTCATCCGCGTCGCAGAAGAACACGTAGTCACCCCGGGCCTGGTCCATGCCGACGTTTCGGGGTTTGCCGGGCCAGCCGCTGTTTTCCTGATGGATGATTCGGAAGTTGGCGTTCCGCTTGGCGTAGATATCAAGAATTTCATCACCGAAGTCCGTGGATCCATCGTTCACTGCGATGACTTCGAACTTCTCGGCTGCCAGATCTTGGGTCTCCAGCGAATTCAACAGCTCGGTGAGGTATGGCATCGAGTTGTAGACGGGGATGATCACGCTGATTAGTGGCGCCGTGCTGGGTTTTGGTTCCAGGGCTAAGTCTTTAGAACTGGTCTCAGCAGTAGGAACAGCAGTTTTGCCCCGTTTGCGATTACTGAACAACGCCATGAAACACCCGCATAATCATTTGTCACTGAAATCGACCAGATGGCCTTTGTCCAGTATATCGACAGACGTGAAATAGATGCTAAACGGCCTCGGAGCGAGCCATCTTCTGGCTAATCACCGTAGAGACACCGTCCCCGCGCATGGTCACGCCGTAGAGCGCGTCAGCGATTTCCATGGTCTTTTTCTGGTGCGTAATGACAATGAGCTGTGATGCTTCACGGAGTTCCTCGAAGACGGTTATCAGGCGCCCCAGATTCACATCATCAAGTGCAGCCTCGACCTCGTCCATTACATAGAACGGCGACGGACGTGCTTTGAAGATTGCTACCAGCAGTGCCACGGCAGTCAAGGATCGTTCGCCACCGGAGAGCAGGGAGAGCCGCTTGATCTTCTTACCCGCAGGACGAGCTTCAACTTCGATACCGGTGGTAAGCATGTTTTCTGGGTCGGTGAGCACCAGCTGACCCTCTCCCCCAGGGAAAAGACGCTCAAAGATTCGTTTGAACTGCACCGCGGTGTCGTTGTAAGCCTCCGTGAAGACGCGTTCCACGTGTGCATCAACATCCTTGATGATCTGCTGCAGATCACTACGAGACTTCTTCAAATCCTCAAGCTGTCCACTGAGGAATTTGTGCCGCTCTTCAAGTGCCGCAAACTCTTCGAGTGCCAGTGGATTAACTTTGCCGAGGGCAGCGAGGTCCCTCACTGCCTTTTTCAGACGTTTTTCCTGCTCAACTCGGTCAAAGGGTTTAGTCCCAATGAGGTTCCCTTCGTCATCAACATTTTGACGAAGCTCGGCCCATTTGTCGTCGGGGTCCGCTTCTTCCGGAATCAGCTGGTCCGGTCCAAAGTTGGCGATCAAGTGATCCGGGGAGAATCCCAGATCTTCCAAGGACTTGCTCTCTAGCGCTTCAATTCTCATGCGCAGTTCCGCTCGCGCCATTTCGTCGCGGTGCACCGCGTCCGAGAGGCGGGCGAGCTCTGCGGTCAATTGTTCGATTTCCACCCGCTGGCTAGCAAGCAGCTGGTCCAGCTCGCGCTGCTTGCCGGTCAGCTCTTCCCGTTCCTGGGTTGCCAGGCCCACTGAAACCTCGATGAACCGCAAGACGCGTTCGGCAGCTTGTTCTACGCGCAGCGCGTTAGCCGCTTGTGCCCTGCGTTCCTCAGCACGGCGTGCCGCCACTTCACGGTGGGTGCGTTCGGCTGCGGCTGTCCGGCGTAGACCCTCCACGCGCGAACGCAAGGCACTGACACGTTCCTCGCTGCTGCGCAGGGCAAGGCGAGCTTCAAGTTCACGCTGGCGGGCCGAAGAGGCGGCATCTGCCAAGGCTGCTCTTCCGGCATCATCTATGGCACCTTCATCTTGGTCTTCGGAAGCCATCTCCATGCGTTCGGTGATCTCTTCCAAGGATTCTTGCTCGATCTCTAGCTTTTCACGGGTCGCCTGGACCCGCTCGTGCAAGGTGTCCTTATCGGTGCGGGCCGTGCGAAGCTTTTGCCCGAGTTTGGCCAGGTAGCTGGAGATCTCATCGATGCTGGCATCCGACTCGGCCAGCGCTCCTTGTGCATCCTCGTAAGCCAGTTGCGCCTCTGAGAGCACCGGCGCACGGGCTGCCAAACTGGCTTCGCAGTCTTCAAGTTCACGTTGGGCCGTGGCCAGTTCGGAGGCCGTCTGCTCGACCAGAGCCTGTTGGGCAATGAGCGATGCTCCAGCTGAGTCCCCCGCAGAGCTTCGCAACGCGGAGACCGCGGTGCCTTCCAGGGTGGTGAACTGAGCGCGTGGGTCGATCCGCAGAAGCGCTGCGGCTTCGGTGAGATCCTCCACTACGTAGTGGTGGGCAAACAGCGCGTCCAGGAGATTGCCGATCTCTGGTCCCGCAACTACGACGTCCCGGGCGGCAATCGCAGCCGACTTTGGGGCTGGGGTACTTGAATGAGTTGCCGAGGCATGGACAAAGCTCGCATGCGTGGCGCCGTCCGATCCGATTTCTACAAGCAGCTGCAGAGCGGACTCCTGATCCCGGGTGACCAAAGATTCTGCTGATTCGCGGAGGATTGCAGAAATTGCCTGCTCATATCCGGGAGTCACCGAAATAAGCTCGCCGAGGCGACCTAAAATCGCCTCTGGGGCCTGCTTGATATACCTTTCGGAATTATCATCACGCTTGGTGTTGAGCTGCAACGCATCAAGGCGGGCCTTCAGTCCTGAAATCTGGACCGAAAGATCACGTTCCTGCGTGGCCGTCTCCGACTGTGCTTTGGTGAGCAGGAAGTATCCCTTTTCCGTACGGTCGAATTCGTCGTTCAATGCGGATTCCATGGCAAGTCGATGCTCCAGTTCCACCGATAGCTCCGCGTGCGACTTCGCGTCCGCTTCGAGATCCGCGTCAAAGGAACGCAATCCGTCTTCGAGGCGCGCAATCTCTGCACGGGTGACATCGACACGGCTGCGCGCCGAGGCAACTTGGGAGGCCAATCGCGACATGCCTTCGCGGCGATCGGCAGCCGCGCGCAGCAGCGCAGCCATCCGCTGTTGTTCGGCCCGCGATTGCTCCTCAGCCTGCTCTTTGTCCTCAATTGCTTCGGCCAGGATTTCATGCCGGTCTTCCACCGACTCTTCAAGCTCTGCCAGCTCTTCGGCTAAGCGCTCCGCTTGGGATTCCAACCTGTCCGGGTCGCGGCTTGAATCAAAGTGCGTCTGGTTGCCTTCCAACAGCTTCCCGCGTTCACGCGCCAAGGCTGATAGAGATCGGAATCGCTCGGATTGGGTAGTCAATGACACCCATGATTCGTTGATCAGGCCGAACCGTGGCGCCAGTAATTCGACTTCTCCGGTCAGCTTGGCCACATGGCTCTTCACATGTTCCAGTTTTAGGTTGGTTTCTTGCTGACGAGCTTGAATCTTGGTTTCGTCATCAATGTCCTGGGCCAATTTGTTATTCAGCGACACCAGGTCATCGGCAAGAAGCCGAGCTTTGGCATCACGCACATCGAGTTGCACACTTTGTGCTCGGCGTGCGATTTTTGCTTGACGTCCCAGGGGTGCTAGTTGCCGGCGCACCTCGGAATTCAAATCCTCCAGGCGGTCCAAATTGCCTTGCATCCCTTGAAGCTTGCGAAGGGTCTTTTCCTTGCGCCTGCGGTGCTTGAGCACACCCGCGGCTTCTTCGATGAAACCGCGGCGGTCTTCTGCCGTGGCGTGCAAAATTCTATCCAACTGGCCCTGACCAACAATGACGTGCATTTCGCGGCCCAGGCCGGAATCAGAAAGCAGTTCTTGGATGTCTAGAAGCCTGCAGGAAGATCCGTTAATGGCATATTCAGATCCGCCGGCGCGAAAGAGAGTTCGCGAGATGGTAACTTCGGAGTAATCGATGGGAAGCTTGCCGTCAGCATTATCAATGGTCAGCGACACATGGGCACGGCCCAATGGTGCACGTCCCGAGGTGCCAGCAAAGATGACATCTTCCATCTTGCCGCCGCGCAAGGTCTTGGCCCCTTGCTCCCCCATCACCCAGGCAAGCGCATCCACGACGTTCGACTTTCCTGAACCGTTCGGGCCTACGACAGCGGTCACACCAGGCTCGAATTCAAAGGTGGTCGCCGAAGCAAAAGACTTGAATCCGCGAACGGTGAGAGTCTTCAGATGCACGGCGTAAAGTTCCTATGTTCGGTCTAGTGTCGATATGGTTGGTCTAGGGAAAGCTACCCAATTCCTGCTCGTAATTCTAGCGAAGCGATGCCACGATTGGGTGACTCCCGCTCGCAATCACGAGAACGAATAATGAGGGATTGGTCTAACCATGAGCGTTTTAGCCCAGATTGAGCAGTGGCCTGTAGATAACGCGGTATCTGTAATCGTCAACGGGGACGGCGCGATAGTGGCCACGCATGGAGATACAAGTCGTGTTTACCCGCTAGCCTCCGTGACCAAACTGTTGAGCACTTATGCGTTCCTCATTGCCCTTGAAGAAGAAGCAATCACGTTGGAAGATCCAGCGGGCCCGGATGGCTCAACGGTGCACCATCTTCTTGCGCATACAGCTGGATTTGACTTTGACTCGAAAACCATCCGTTACGCGGTAGGAACTAAGCGAGGATATTCAAACGCCGGTTTTGAAGTTCTGGCCGAACATCTTGAAAAAGATACCGGTATGAGCTTCTCTGAATATGCGCAAGAAGCCGTCTTCACGCCACTGGGAATGAGCAACACGGAAATCGACGGCAGTTGTGCCAAGGACGGTAAATCGACCGCGTCAGATCTTGCGTTGTTCGCAGCGGAATTGCTCAATCCAACGTTGCTGGCTCCACAAACCTTGGCTGATGCAACCAGCATTCATTTCGAAAATCTGGCAGGCATACTGCCCGGCTACGGGAGGCAGAACCCGAATGACTGGGGACTAGGCTTCGAAATCCGCTCCACCAAAAGTCCGCATTGGACTGGCCCTAGCCATCCGGCGACGACTTTTGGCCATTTCGGTCAATCAGGCACTTTCCTCTGGGTAGATCCCGAAAATCGGCTCGCCTGCGTGACTTTGACGGATAAACCATTCGGGCCGTGGGCTGTAGAAGCTTGGGCGCAGTTCAATGAAAAAATACAAAACGAGTTTACGCAGTAATTCGCGAAGAAGTCATCGGCGCCGCCGAGGTCGCGGCTGACATATGGGACAGCTATACGAGGAGCGCCCCATGAAAGGGTCTCGGCGGATGACCGATTCTCGTCCATCTCCGGCGCAACGCATGCATGCTTTGCCCTCACGTCCATAGGCATTCAGGGAACGCGCGAAGTAACCACTGGCCCCGTTGACGTTGACATACAGGGAATCAAAGCTGGTTCCCCCTGCTTCGAGAGCGCGTGACATCACGTCAACAAGTGCCGCATCCAAGCGCTCAACTTCTGGGCGTCGAATTGTCGCAGTATTACGCAGACCTGATAGTCCTGCTTGCCATAACGCCTCGTCAGCGTAAATGTTGCCAACACCGGAGATAACCCCCTGATCCAGAATTGCTCGCTTAAGATCAGTGGTCCGTTTACGAAGTGATTGATAGAGACGCTCATGATCTCTATACGGGTCCAAGACGTCACGTGCTATATGTGCGGCGGCCTGTGCAATATACGGTTTATTGCTACCTGACCCTCCTGGGTGCCCATCTGTGGTCGGCACCAGCGGGGACAAAAACATTCCGCCGAAAATTCGTTGGTCAACAAAGCGTAGTTCGGATGGTGCATCGAACCGCTCGCTGAGCGTCAAGCGAACCTTCAGATGTTTTTCATCCGGCGCGTCGGGCTCTTCGACCAGAAGCTGGCCGCTCATCCCAAGATGCGCCACTAAAGCCGCGGGTTCTGAAAGACCTTCGAGATCCATCCAGAGGAATTTCCCCCGGCGTACGACCGAAGACAATGTGCAGCCGGTAAGAGTTTCCTCGAAATCGCGTACGCCGTCGGCATGACGCCGAACGGACCGTGGATCAAGGACTTGGGTTGACTCAATTAATCTAGCGCGAACCCATTTATCTAATCCTTCACGGACAACTTCTACTTCTGGCAGCTCTGGCATACCTACGTCTCATCGTTTCGGAAGATCTTCACCAGGGTGAAGTATATTCCAAGTGTTTCGTGCGGCCTCCTGCTCGGCTTCCTTTTTCGAAGGACCGGCGCCTTTGCCATAGGTTTTATTGCCAATGAGCAGCTCCGCTTCGTAAGTGCGAGCATGATCAGGGCCGGATCCCGTTACCGCATAGCGCATCTCACCGTTTTTGGCGGCGGCCACTTCTTCTTGGATGACAGTTTTCCAGTCTGTGGCAGCCCCGAGGAGTTGCGGGTCAGACAGCAGGGGGCCGACAAGCCGCATCACCATGGCACGCGCTTCATCCATGCCGTGCACCAGGTAGACGGCACCAATAAGCGCCTCAACTGTGTCGGCGAGAATGGAAGATTTGTTGGCGCCGTTGGACTGGCTTTCGCCACGACCCAAGAGAATGTGCTGGCCAAGTTCGAGTCCTCGGGCAATATCAGCCAAGGCACGGGTACTGACTACTGCGGCACGGAGCTTTGCTAAATCCCCTTCAGGGAGATCAGGAGAGGTCTTGTAGAGGTGCTCGGCAACGCTAAAGCCCAATATTGAGTCACCCAGGAATTCAAGGCGCTCATTCGTGGGAATGCCACCGTTTTCGTATGAGTACGAACGGTGGGTCAACGAAAGATGAAGCGTCTCGGAATCTATGTCGATTCCGAGACGCTTCAAAAGTTCTTCTTTAGAAGACATGTCTTAGACGTCTGCGACCTTGCGACCCTTGTATTCAAGGAACAACTCGGTACCTGCTGAGTCAGTGACAACCTTTGCCTGGTGAGGCAGGCTGTAGGTTACGCGACCGTTTTCAACGGTCTTCACCAAGCTCGGTGCGGTAGCCTTCCACTGTGAACGGCGGGCACGAGTATTCGCACGGGACATCTTCCGCTTTGGAACAGCCACGACTACTTCTCTTCTCTCTCGTCTGACGTTTTATCTGTTGCCACATCTTCTGTGGCGGCCTCGGACAACTGCGCAAGCGCTGCCCAACGAGGATCTACTACCTCGTGGTGGTGCTCAGGTTCATCGTTGAGGCTCACTCCGCATTCATTGCAGAGACCCAAACAATTACCCCGGCATACCGGCTGGAATGGTAGGGCGGTACCCACTGCATTCCGCAATACCGGATCGATGTCAATGTAGTCACCGACAACCCAATACTGATCTACATCATCATCTTCTTCGAATTCATCGCTCTCTTCGTAATAGAAGAGTTCCTGAATATCAGCCCCGTAGTTGAACCCGATAGGCGCTAAGCACCGTCCACATTCGCCAGCGATTTCCACCGTGGCAATGCCGGATACCAAAATGCCCTCGTGTACAGCTTCGAGGCGAAGATCTAAGGAAATCTCAGATCCTCCACGAATACCAATGAGTGCGTTACCCACATCAGCGGGTGCCGGAACCTGTTCATTAAGAGTCTTCATGGAACCTGGCGCTCGGCCAAGATCCATGGCTGATATAACCAATGGCGAGTTGCGATCGAGTGCACTGTGTGGCGATCGATCAGAACGCTTATCGCTAATGATGACTCCTATAAAAACATAGTCCGACATTTCATCTTAGCTTGTTTGAAGCTCAGTTCCCAAACCGGGAACGCTTCAAACGGCAATGAATCAATGTTGCACTAGACACACAATATCGCAACATGCCTTCGTATCGAGACAAGACGGTGCTCTTTTGCTTGATTTATCACCAGCGTGTTCCTGATCTTCACCCGAATTGAAAATATTCAGCCATTTGGCCTGTCCAGCAATTGCCAAAATAATCCCTTGCATAGAATGGTCCATGAGTTTCTGAGGTTCATGAGAGGGATAAATGCGCGCGTTTCCAGTTTTGGCCGGTGCAGCTAGATTTGCCAAGATGCATTTGGACGCCCGGCAACAACGTGGCTACATTAGTCGGAACGCTCGGCAGTTATTCCATCAGCCCACCGGAGAGCATCGATACCAAGTTGCACTGTACTTTACAGACGCGATGGTCAATGCTTATCAGATTCGCCAGTGGTACGAACCGTTGAAGAAGCTGTCCGATTCTGTCCCTGTCGTGGTGATTACACGCAGTGCGGATACCGCTTTGGCTTTGTCTGAAGAATGCCCGCTACCGGTATATCTAGCTCCAACCATTGGCGATATCGAAGCCTTAGTCGATGCTCAAAATCTAAGCGTGGTGTTCTACGTTAATCAGAACATCCGTAATTTCCAGATGATCCGATTCAACGAGCTCAACCACGTATTTATCTGCCATGGAGAAAGCGAAAAGGCCTATATGTGGTCTAACCAGCTCAAGGCCTATGACTACGTTTTCAGTGCAGGACAGGCCGCGCGCGACCGTTTAGCGCTGAACTTGCGTAATTACGATGTCGAACAGCGAACCCGATTGGTAGGTCGGCCACAGATTGACGCGGATTATCTTGCACCTTACGCATTGAACAGTTCGCTGCCCACGGTGCTCTATGCACCCACCTGGGAAGGAGACCGACCTTCAATGAACTATGGATCGGTATCAAGCCACGGTGTCCAGGTAATCAATTCGTTGATCAATGACGGTGGCTTTAACATAATCTTCCGCCCGCATCCCCGGTCCGGAGTCAACGTCGAACAATACGGTGCGGACGTCGCGAGGATCCGAGAGAAACTCTCTTCCGAGAATCCGAAATCAGCTGGACGGTTGCTCTTTGACGACACCGCGCATTGGGGCTGGCAATGGCATAAGGCAGACGCCTGCATCACAGATATCTCGGCTGTTGCTTACGATTTCTTTGCTACTGGCAAACCAATATTCATCACCACGCCCGTGTCTTCTCAAGCTGTCGTGGCTGACTCCCCTGCATTAGAGCAGCTACCGAGCCTAAGCTCAGTTCAAGCCCCGTACACTGCAGATCTAGTCCGCCAAGCGCTAGATACCAAGGACGCCGGACGTGATGCCCTTATTGAGGAGTACTTCGGGGACATCACGCCTGGCGCGAGTATGGATCGGTTCCTGGGCGAATCGCTTGCCCTGCTTGACTCCTAGCCCAAGCGGGAACCAGTTGGCACCCGTTTGTTCACCAGAGATTCGAATTGCTCTAGCGCCTGCACTTGATAGCTTTCGGCATCAAACTCAAACTCGGCTTTGAATCCATTGAGATGGCGTTCCATGCCTTCGGCCAACCCCTCGACGGAGTTTTCGACAAGTAAACCGAAGCCGCCCGTCAACACACTGCGCGAACCAACGACGTCCGTGGAGATGGCAGGCAGGCCCAGCATCATCGCTTCGATCATTGCAAGTCCTTGTCCTTCATAGTCTGAGGAGAAGACGAAACAATCGGCAGATTTCAAGGTCGGGAATGGGTTGGCTAGCAAGCCGGTGATCACCACCTTGCCGTCTAGACCAAGTTCGACTATCTGATCTTCCAGGCTCATACGCAACGGACCGTCGCCGATGAGCAGCAAACGAGTATTCGCATGGGCTGCATGCACACGAGCAAATGCGTGCAATAGCTTAGACTGTCCCTTTTCGGGAGAAAGACGTGCCATATTCGCGAAAACTGTAAGGCCGTCACCGCTGAATTCGTGTACTGGTTCAGACAGTTCGGACCATTCTGAAGGTTTGCGCAGATCCAATAAGTTTTCCGACACTGTGAATTTTGATTCGTCGATTCCGAATTGTTCGCCTAGTTGCTGTCGATTGATCTGCCCAACGCTTTCGGTCACCGACACCAGCGAGTCAAAGTGGCCGTAGGTAGCAAACAAGCCTGGCATGGTACCGAAGCGCAGCAGCCATTCGCCCACCATGTCGTTGTGAAGATAGATGCTCGTGTTAGTTGCGTGGCTGTGCCCAGCGGCGAAGAGAGCTGCCCAGAACCGTGAATACCCTTCAAAATTGATGGCCATATCAAATCGAGCGGAACCGAAGCTGCGGTTCATTTCCCGGGCCATGGTGCCCAAATGTATATTTTCTGCCTCAGTCGAGCTGAAACCACGTTGCGCGTGGAAAGAATCTGATACCCAGCGTTCTTCAGCTGACATCGCGGTGGCGCCGGCCCGAGGCAGTATCTTCACATGATCTGGCAATGAATTGAGGATCGCCATTGCAGCTGGGTCAGCACCCGTGGCGTTCATATCCACTGCCACCGCAACTAGATATTCGCTGGGATCCAATGAGCCAATCAGGTTCACAAAGGCGGTTGCGATTCCGTTCGGTTTGAATGGGCCTTGGTAGAAGAGCAATTTGGTACGGGTGTCGACCTCTGGGGCGAGAACATGCTTGTCGTCGCCACAGAAGAAAAATTCAATGACCCGTGCGCTGGCGTTTCCATCTTCCAACGGAGCAAACTGTTCAAGGTTTTCCGCGAAGTTTGGGTGGGCAGCTCCTGCTGGCGCCTCAAGCGCTTGGTGCAGACTGTGGACCAAATCCTCAATGTTGTCGCTGACTTCGCCGGGCCAGCTCTCGCGCTCAAAGTACAGACCGCGTTCGGCATCATAGGCTTCAAAGTCCGGGGTATAGAAGAGCACAGGCTTTCGCGCCGGGAGGAAGTCGTAGTAAATCGATGAATAGTCCGTGATCAGCACGTCGACAACGGCTAGCAGTTCGTTAGTATCGATTGATGAGGGGACTATGGTTGCGTCCAATTGCGCGTCGCCGATGAGCTGTTCCGCGAAGCGGTGTGCACGGAACAGCATCTGGTGATTGCCTCGAGCCATTTTGGCGAGGTCCGTCACCAATGAGTTCACATCGTAGCTACGGTCATTGAGCTGCCCTCGCCAGGTGGGAGCAAAGAGGACGATTGGTTCTTGGCTCTGCGGATCAATCCGAAGTTCAGTCAGAATCTCTGCGCGGCGCTGTTGGGTGAGGCTCAGCATCGAGTCGACTCTAGGGCTGCCGGTCAATGCCACGTTAGCTGGAAACAGCCCATCAAGGTCGTGATCCTGCGACAGCGTCTTCAGTGTGTGCTGATTCGGCACCATCAGATGAGTGGTGTGCAGGAAGTTGCGCTGCACATTTCTATGCTCACCGATTGCACCCTTGACGAGCTTTCCCATAAATTTTAGCGGCGTTCCATGCCAGGTGTTGAGAACTTGCTGTCCCTCACGCCTTGAGTAGTATGCCGGGAATGTAGCGTTATTCACCAGGTACTTGGCGGTTCCCAGCAACCGGATATAGGAGTCCGAGTGCTGTTTGATAATGGCTACTTCTGGATGCTCGGAAAGCTGCGCGGGGACCTCGTTGTGGTCGTTATAAACCCATGCGTAACGGAACCCATCAAAACGCTCGTCTTGGCGCATGGCACGGTAAATAGCCAGAGGATGGCAATGTACGTTTTTTCCATGAGACGATTCGAAAAGGACGAGCTTCTCATCCATCGGCATTTGTTCACTCGCATGAATGAACAACGCGCCTCGGTGCCGCCCGACGCCCTTGAGCGTTGTCCCAATACCTGCCACCGAGATTTCGGTGAAGAGCAGCATATTTTCAAAGTAATCGCAGGCAGCTTGCGGTTCACCGATATTGGTTAGTGCTTGTCCCGCACGAGCCTGCCACGTCCGTTGGGTCGTCGAGGTATGCCATAACGCGTCGCGATATGCTTCGGCGGCGTCATGCCACTGCCCACGCTGTTCGGCCGTTTGCGCCCGATCTATATGGTGGGCAGCGCGTGGGCCGGCTACAGCTGGAACCTTCAGTGGTTGGCTAAGGTATCCCCAGGCGCTAGCCGCCCGAAGATAAACCCTTGCTGCCTGCTCATAGTCATTCATCCGGTGTAACGCGTGTGCATAACGGTAGAGAGCCACCGGCTCCTCCACGCGGCTTTGCTCCGGTAACAATTCGACGAAGGTCGAGTATGTTTCCGCGGCACTCGCAAAATTACCGGCGCGAGCATAAACCCGCGCTTGCGCATAAGCGGACAACACCTGTTCATCTACAGTTGTGGCGGCTACACGGGCTTCCCCGAAGTATCTCGCTGCAACTTCTAGATTAAATAGTTTGCTGTTCACTTCCCCTGCCCGATAGTTCAACGCCTGCCTGGTTCCAGGCTTCCCGGTGTCGGCCAACGCATCTCGATAGGACTCTGCAGCCCGGTTCCAGTCGTTGGCACGTTCGTGCATGCGTCCGACACCCAGATTCACTGTTGATTCGTCGGTGCTGGTGAGCACTGCTTGAGCATCGGCATGCTGGGCATTCATATTTTCGCCAAGCTCTTCGTAGGCACGAGCAAGCCCATACCAGGCCTTGGAATACTCCGGATCAAGTAGCGTCGCCTTCAGGAAGTAGTCTCGGGCAATTTCGAATCGGGCCATGAATTGTGCGGCCTGGCCCGTGAGCAGCATCCACTGAGCGTCTAGTTCGTGGACTGGTGCATATGCCAGGCGTACTTCGACTTCACGCCACCGCTGTCCTGTTTGAAGCAGATGATCTGCCAAGGACGCCGAGCTTGACGGCTCGGAGGGAAATCTAGCTACGAGATTCTCTAAAATTGAGCCCGCAAGTTCCTTTTTGCGGGCAGCCACCGCGCACTTGGCGAATCGGGAATGCCACCTAATATTCTGAGGTTGCCCTGCGCAGGCCGCCGCAAACAGTTCAAGGGCCCGGTCAAATTTTTTCATCCGCTGCATGTTCAAGGCCAGTGCCTGGATCCAACCAAAGCGGTGTGGTTGGTGGGCGATTGCCGATTCCATGTTGCCCATCGCCAAGGAATACTTCTTCATCTTGAACTGGCAGAATCCAAGCCGGAAACGAATTTCATCAGATTTAAGTAGCTTTGTTGCCAACGCCCGTTCATAGAAAATTGCGGCAATTCGAAATTTGCCACGACGCTCGATACGACGTCCAATTCCTAGGACGACTCGGGTACTAAATCTGTTCACAATGTTCCTTTAACCATCGGCCAGTGCTGAATCACGCTGGCCTTCCATCGGTGGCTAGCGAGCTACCTGATGATTCTTCCCTACTTACCGGGACAATTATCTATATTTCGTCCGTGTTGGCTGCCATCGGAGGTGAAGCCCGGCATCGATTTATCGATGCCGGGCTTCACTGACTTACGATCAATCTCGTGGGAAGAAGCGTTCAACTACGCGCTTTGAGGCTGATCCGTCGTCGTGTGGGGCGAAGCGGGAAATAAAACTATCACGGTCCACTCCCCCAATGTCTTCGCCCTCCAGGGCACGTTGCACAGTGTTCCAAAGCTCCGATTCAGTCTCAACTATCGGACCCGGCATTTCGTTCTGGTAGTCCAGATAGAAACCACGTAGGTTATCTCGATAATTTTCCAAGTCATAGGCGTAGAAAACGATCGGTCGACGTAGCAGGGAATAGTCAAAGAACACCGAAGAGTAGTCGGTGATCAATACGTCTGTCGCCAGGTAAAGCTCCTGAATATCCGCAAAGCCGGAGACATCCATGACTCGGGCCTGTAGCTCTTCCGGAATCGTGATCGCATTGGAAACAAGCACGTGCATCCGTAGCAACAACACAGTGTCCGCACCGAAACGGCGGTCAAATTCCTCTAGGTCCAGAGGAAGCTCGAATCGGAATCGACCGCGGCCTGTGCCGGCATCATCACGGAATGTCGGTGCGTAAAGGATGGTTCGAACGTCGGGTGCGAGACCGAGCCCTTCACGAATCTTCGCTTCTCTGATCGGCGCGTCGGCAGACATTAGAATATCGTTGCGTGGATATCCAAGTTCGGCGGCGATACCGGAGAACGAATACGCCGATCTCATGATGTCGGTGGCGTACCTCGACGGTGAAATGAGGTGAGACCACTGGTTGGTCGCATTGAGTACGCGCTGAACGTACCCTTCATCGCGGCCATGGATTTCCTCGATGTCCAATGCCATATGCTTCAGCGGCGTTCCATGCCAGGTCTGCAAGAAGATGCCGTCCTTGCGCCGACGCAGGTAATGCGGGAAACTCTGGTTACTTACCCAGTATTTTGCCCGTGCCAAGTACCAGAAGTACTCGGGAGACAGCCGTTTTATGGTAATTGTGTTGGCGTCAGTGAAGCGATGCGCGCCCGAATAGATCCACACCTTTTTACGAGTATCGCCGCTACGAACCAACTCTTCATAGATGTATCTAGGCGAGTCCCCGTATTGCTTGCCAAGTCCTGACTCGAAAACAATCAGGTTTTCGTCGGCCGGTGTGCGAGAAATGCTCTTGAAAAGTGCACGCATCACCGAGAAGTAACGCTTGTCTTTTCGGAAACGACGCATGAGCTTCTCTGGCAGTTCTGCCTTCCACCCGTCTTGCGAACGGCGGCGCAAGGTGGCCTGCTCGATTTCAGAGGCAACGCGCTGAGAGTTGTGCTGGTCCCGGTTGGTCATAAAGGCATCTGCACGCAGCACGTATTCAGCTTCCATCCTCTTGCCTCGAACCATCGTTTCCGAAAGATCCCGCAAGAGGGTCGCACTATCGAACGCAATTCGCCCCGGCAGCTCCGCGTCCAAATCAAGATGGGAACCTTTTTTGCCCAGGAAGCGAGCGCGATCAAATTGGAAGTAATGCACCGGTTTGTGCAGGAAGCTGAAGTCAAAAGCAACTGAGGAATAGTCGGTAACCATCACCGCGGCGGATTTGATCAATTCCTGAACGTCGACTTCGCCCTGCACGATCAGCCGAGCAGGAGTATCTCTGAAATGCTCACGGAAGTGCTGCATATTTGGGTGGAGGCTAAAGACAATCTCTAGTGATTGCTCGGCAGCCAGGGCGGCGAGTTCCGGGGAGGAGATCAGATCTTTCCACTGTTGCAAGTACTCTGATTCGAGGAATACGTCTTCGCTCTGCAGCCAATCACGCCAGGTAGGAATGATCAGAAGCATGTTTTCGTTGGTTGGTGTGTCTTCCGCCAGCAGGGAGTCGAATCTCGACAGTCCTGTAACTTTGACATCTTCCGACGAATACAAGAAGTCAGAGACGATGTACTGCTTTTCGCGTTCTGAGGACACCATGAACAAGTCCGTGGTGAACCCTGGAGAATTCTTACCATAATTGGGCACCATCCATTTCGTGCCCATAACCCCGTGTTGGAGGAAGACTCGGGTAGCGCGGGTACGTGAGGAAAAACTTTGATGGCGGGTGGGGTAGAGGTAATCGGCATGGTGGGTACCCACGAATCGAGATGCTCGGATAGCTAACTCGAAGTGTTCTTTGCTTCCATGGAAAATAACATGATCCATGGAGTCAAAGTTCCGTAAATCTGGGGCGTTTTCGTCAATGACATAGTAAGCATCGATATCTTTGCGTTCGGCACGCAAATAACGGAACAGATGCAACCCATTGTCTTGAGCTTTGTAGGCCAACTCGCCGATAATCCAAATGGGCTTGCGGCCCTCTTCAAGGATTGGGAAATGCCGCGCCTTGGAATTCGTCAGAACCGCGAAGGCTTCCTTTTCGAAGACTTCAAGAGTCAATGACGTAGATTTTGCCTTGAAGGTGAAATATGGCGAGATCGCCAGTGTTTGGTTCCCCTTCTGGACCGCACCTGCGTGGGTGGTTGAACGAACCACGAAGGGGGTTCTAGTAACTCGGATTCGACGTGGTTCTTCGCTTCCCTCGAGCCCGACCATCAAGTAGACATCGTAATTGTCGCCCCGGTCGATCAACGACCAATCTTGTTTGGCAAAGTCCACAGCGGCTTTCCACGTGTACGTTGCTTTACCAAACCGACGGTCAGCAAGTGCGTCATCCAACGTCAGTTCAACGGGCGACTCGAAAATTTCCTGAGAACGACGCCCTACGATGTGCAACAATGCCCCGGTCAAGCGATCAGTTTGCGTGTCAAGAATTCCAGCGAGGCTGAAGACTCCTTCTTGCACTTGAGTTTTATCTGTTCGAATACGGTAAGAGTGCGAAACGTCGCGATTCAGCCCAATGGAAATCTCAGCTCGCTTGTTCACGTAAACACCGGTACTGCGTTCACCTGCCCGGTAGCGGCCTGCACCGCGTAGTTCAGTCTTTTCGAACCTTCCCATGATTCGATGCGCGATCACCGGGCGCTCAAGGACGAGGGATTCCTCGGCAACGAGGTCCTTAACTTCATTGCGGCGCATGAGTTCGCCATTGGGTTCGATCTGTATCCAGGCGATCCCGCTTGGCAACTGTTCAAAGTAGCAGTTGAAACTGAATGCCAAACGTACTGTGCCTGCGGGGAGCCCTTCATCGTCTACTTCAGATTCTTCGGCTTTCGCACCGTCGTCATCTTCCGGTGCTGTGTTCTCTTCGACTTCTAACTTTTCCGCACGGTAGTCTTCCCACTCGTCAAGCAGGGCCCCAAGCTCGATCTTTGCACTAGCGCTGGTACGTTCAGTTCCTGGGTGCTCAACGTTTACAGTAGGTGCGCCAAACACAATATTTCGACCATGCAACACCGAGACGCCAAAAGGCGAGTAGTTCAGTTCCGCATCTAGGCTTAGTACGCCGTCGCGTGACTCAAGACTTAGGCTGTGATGGCCTGCGTAGTAGCGGTATGACTTCCTTTTCAGTCGCTGGCCACGTAGATCGCTGACTAGCGACTGGACCAGCATTTGTGCGGAAAGCTTCTTTAGAACCACTGACGATATTCCTTAAAATTGTGCGTCACTAATTTTCAGATCTTGGCGGTGTAGCCAAAACCTACTTTTCAAATGAAGACCTATACGGGAAAAGGACTTCAAGCAGTAGTTTGACCACGCGCGCTCGTTGGTGCGTATCTGTCGACTGCCGAACTTCGTTCAAACAGAACATATGCGGCGGGTTACGTCGAGAGAGTCGAAGCGCCTGCAGCGAAAGACTAGGACTACCTATATCTAAGTAAGCGTAGTCGAATTCTGTGGGATAACCCTGACCAGTCCGTGCGGCTAGCTGGTGTGCAAGGGATGATGGAAGAGAAACATCCGCGGGGTTGCGAAATTTGTTCATCGCAGTAGCGGTCAGTTTTTCTTTGTATTTTTCATGGGCTAGACGGTGAACGTTGAGCCGCTGCGGGTGAGCGACGTGTTTAAATTTACGCGAGGTCGTACGTCCATAGGACGAAACCACAAGTTCACGGTTGTTTGCTGCAGCTACATTCACCGGAAGTTCTGTTTCCGCGGCATCCGCAAAATGCCCCTGGGAGAGGGAGAACTTAGCTTGTCCTGTTGGCCCGAAGAAGGTGTTGGGAGAAAGCGGCTTTCCAAAAAACACATCATCATTGACATAAATAAAATGCTCGCTGAGCCCCGGGATGAAGGACAGACGTGATTCGATGGCATGTGAGTTGAACGTGGGAAGGCACTGTGGATCAAAGATCTCTGCATGGTCAACAATGGTGAGTTTGGGGTGTTCTGCAACAAGCCACTCAGGCACATGCCCCTCGGTCACCAAAAATATGTTGTTGATCCATGGAAGATTTAGTTCCAGAGAACGAAGTGAATACCGGAGTTCGTCATGCGAAACGAATCGGCCTAAATCGGCAGCGCTGGATTCGAGTTCACTGTTTTCATCCACTAATGCTTGTCGGTAATTAGCAAGCCAGTTCGGATCTTCAGCATTAACCCACGTGTAGACCACATCAATTGGGCCCACAAAGTCCAAGGCATCGTGTTTAGGATCTATCTCTCCCGGAAAGACATTCCATCTTGCTCCGGTCCCCTGGGACCGAGCATCAAGTTGTGAGAGTCCCGCGGACCAACTTGTGGACGCGGCATACGAGCCAGTCTCAGCTATTCGGTAGAAGGACATCCCTGATAATAGAAGCTCCGCTTCCAATAGATCCCAAGATTCTTGGTTCGTGACGTAAGTAGCGGAATACTCATCCCAAGAGTAATTCAAGCCAAGCCGATCGGCGACAGCAATGACAGCTTTTTCATTCTCCAAACGAATCCGGGCTACTGAAGCTAGTGGCGGCAAATTCGCCGATTGCTTTGCTGCAAGGAGCTTTTGCAGAAGTGTCGCTGGCACGGTACTTCCTAATTTGCCACGCCATCCAGCGAAATCCACGACATCTCCCGATTCTTGCTCAACATAGAATTACCTACCTATTCTATGGAATGAAGGTTCTCAAGCAGCGAGAAATTGCGTGCGTCGATCCCTAGTATTCGCTGATAATTTTCTATCGATGCCACTGCCGGATACCGCTAAGCTTCTGCTCGCGCTCCATCATCAGCTGCTCTATGACCTGCTCAAAGCGCACCGTTGAATCACCAAGTTCTAAGTCACCGAAATAGAAACGCCGCATTTCCTCTCTTGCTACTTGATGCTGGTCGTTGACTAGTGCGGCAGGAAGAAGCTCAACAGCCTTCCCAATCGTGCTCGCGTCTATGACCTGACATGCCTGTGAGACTGGAGCGTCTCGGTGAAGGTTCGCTTGATTGGTCCGCCGATCCGAAAGTATCAACGGTTTTGTTGGGTGCAGATACAAGAAATCCAACGCCACACTGGATACATCGGTAATCAAGGCATCTGCGGCTCCAAACATTGAAAGGATATTCCCCTCCATGCACACAACGTGTTTGGCTCCGAATGCACTCGCCTCTTCCAACTTAAGCACGATGTTTTCATGCGCCATGGCCACGGCACGATCGGAACTTCCTTGCACTCGCGGATGAGGCTTATAAATAACTCTCAAACTTGGGTTCGCCAAGAGAGCATCGACAATTTCTTCACCGTAAAGATCGATAGAGGTGTAGTTGTTGTCATCGTTCTCGCCCTCCCAAGTCGGCGCGTACATAACATCCATCTGCGAACTTGGTTCTAGCTCGGGTTCAAATTCGATGTCCAACTGTGGGCGTCCGGTGATAACAAGTTTACTGAAATCAAAATCAACAAGCATTGATTCGTGACGCTTGATCGCGGCCGGTCCAGCCACGAATACCTTGTCGTAGGCCTTTGCTCTGTTAGAAACCATTGACAGCTTGTCACTCTCACCATGGTTCACGTGCACGTGAACCATGCGAGGGTGTTCGAGTGACTGGAAATTCAAGTACGAATTGTTGACGTAAATTATCAGCTTGAGGTCATTGTCATCGTAGAAGTCCATAAGATCTGCGTACTTACGGATGTACACCTTCGGCAACGACGTAAGCTTCGACGCTGCACGAAATGCGCTGAGCGTACGAAAGATCAAGAGAACTTCATGCTTCCGGTGAAGTTCTTCCAAGACAGGCAACCATTGGATCACCTGATAGAGCTTGCTCGACGCGTCTCCGAAATACATTGCGACCCTACCGGCAACTCGCACATCGGATATGCCAACGGCGGGTCCGGCTGTAGCCGCTGGATTGAGAAGTTTAGTCACGGTTTTCACCGCTGGCTGCCGCCCGATGGCCCTCAGCGCATTTTTTGCTACGGACTTTACTATTTCAGGAAAATGATCTGTAGACACGGCTAAGTTTCTGCGGGTAGGGACGAGTTTTGAACTAATGGTTCTTAGCTGAGCTCTTTGACAATCTGGCTCAAGGAGTCCAGGGTATTTTTCAACGATTCAACGTGGCGTTCGTCGAATTCGCTCAAAACGCGCTTCATTTCTGTAGTTGAGATGCCCGCTGTACGCGGCAGGTAGACTACTTCTACTTCGTCACCCAGATCATCAAATTTGCCCTTCCAGTCTTCACCAATGCCGAAGACCTTCGCATCATACTTTTTGATGTCTAGGCGCTTCTGCTCCCAATTCTCTTCCGGGATGGCCAAGTCTACATACTTGATTGCCTGAACGATTTCCAAACGCTGCTCAAACGGAACAATTGGTTTCTTGCCCTTGATAGCGTTGAAATCATCTGTTGATACGCCGACTATAAGCCGGTCACCCTTTTCTTTCAGACGCTTGAGAATATTTAGGTGTCCAATATGGAACAAGTCGAAGGTTCCGTAAGTAAGAACTGTTTTAGCCATGTTTACCTCCGCGCCATTTTGCTGGTGCATAGTCTTAGTGGCGAGCTCTATCGCGCGCCAAAATTTTAAAGTACTGGTGGTCGTCCTGCCATAGTCATTCTAAGCACGGTCGACCATCTAAGCTTAGGCCGAGCTTCTCGATGCCATGGGCTTCCACGCCATCCGGCACGCCAACCAGCTATGTACTGACTGACAGCGGAGCGATTTTTCCTCATCCGCAGGCACTCGACCAACAGCCAGGAAGTCGGATAGATCCAGCATAATGGGGCAGGCAGATTCCGGCGTGCAAGCCAAACCCTATTGCGTGCGTTTAGCCGGTAGAACTCATCATGGCGACGAGGATCCACGACTGGGTGTCCGATGCGCATGTCGCCGGCATACCAAACATAGTGCCCGGTGTCCCAGATGCGCCAAGCAAGTTCGATACCCTCATGCGCATACCAAAATCCTGCGGCCCAGCCACCGGTTTGGTCAAATAACGCGCGTGGGCTGACTAGACAGGTCTCCCCCACGTGGAAAACTTTGCTTGGTTCTTCTGCCGTGCGCTTGTTCAAGCGCGGAATCCAGCGCGTAGGATCGTTCTCGAAGGATTTAGGATCAGTAATACGCGGCTGAAGTAATCCCATATGCGGGTACTTCTTAAAACGTTCGACTGAAGTGATCAAAAAATCATCGTCAAGGAACCAGGAGTCATCGTCGAGAAAACAGAGGAATTCACCTTCCACTTGGCTAACACCGGCATTGCGACCGGCGGGAATCCCTAAGTTCTCTGGAAGGAAGTGCGTCTTTATGGAGGCGGGAATATCAACCGGGTCCCAACCATTTCCAACGACTACAGCGTCGATCTCGACTGATTTTTGTGCAAGTAAGGAATCCAAAGCTCGGCGTAGCTCGGCGGGGCGGTTTCCCATGGTCAGCACTACAACACCGACGCGGGATAATTCTTTTGCAGACAACGTCTTCCTCCTTTCGAACTAACTAGCTTTAAGCCGTGTGGAAGCCATGTTCGCGATGAAATGACCAATATTAACCAAAACCGTCGCAGGCAGGAGAATCCAAATCATCCACTTCTCAGCAATTCCAGGAGCTCCTGCAAGAGCAGAAATGATTGCGCACGCAAGAATTACCAAGCTGAGTTCCACCGCATGAAGCATCCGGTGAAACGGTAAAAAGCGTGCCAGGGAACGTAGACGACCTACGAGAGATGTCACCGGGATTGAACGAGCTTCTGCGGTATCAGGAAGTTTAGCTAGTCCAGCCATGCTCCGAGCGGCGTGCACCATCAATGATTGGGACCTGTTCAGCACCAGCAACACGGACAAGCAGCCAGCCATGAATAGCGTTGGCCAGGCCTGAGATGCGTTCGCTCCGGTTGCTGAGAGTTCCAAGAAAACTCGATAGCCCAAGGCAATAGGTATAAGTGCTTCAGTCGTATGGTGACCGACCATGTCGATAAAAATGCCTCGCGGTGACTGAGTGCCGCGCCACCGAGCAACTTCTCCATCCGAGCAATCAAAGTAGAGCTGGACTTGCGAAAGCACCACAGCGAGAATCGGTCCCCAGATCCCTGGGATCAGAAGTGCAAGGGACATGCACCAGCCGGCAAGAATCATTAACCCGGTGACACCATTCGCCGTGATTCGGGTGCGAACTAACAGCGCCGTGAGATAAATCGAGATATGGCGCAGATACAGCTCAGCGGTCCAATGCTCAGCGTTTTTACGTGCTCGAACATGCGGCGGTTGGCAGACCAGCCGCAACTCCTCCATTGTGGGCCGGGCTGGTCGATCTACGCTCATTTAATTCGTCCCTTGTCGAGAGTACTTCCGGCCCCCACTGTACGGCCTTTAATATAGCCAGCGGCCCATGGAAGATGAATAGCCGGGAAGGTGACTGCGGTAAGCAGTTTTTCTCTAAGGCCTTGTCCCTTAGCGCGAAAGCCGGCCATCAAAGCACATGCACCATAAAGTACCGGAACCGCTTTGCTGAGCGTTAGCAAAATACTGATTGGTTTCGGAAGATCATCACCGAGGATGGGCTGAATTACTGCTGAGGCGATCCCAAGAGTAATCCCGGCTAGCAGTACCGGTGGAAGGTCATGACGTAACGATTTGCCTTCTGGGAATCGGCGAGCAATTTCCCCCCGCCATGTTCCGGAGGCAAAGGACTGTTTGATCAGGGAAGGGAAATTGTCCCTCGGGTAATAGCCGACTTTGAGTTCCGGATCAAACCAGACTTTATGCCCAGCTTGTCGAATTCGCAGGCATAATTCCCAGTCTTGTGCCCGCCACATCTTCTCGTCGAAATAGCCGACTTCTTCGAAAACTTCGCGGCGGAAGATACCCAAATAGGCAGACTCAGCTTCGCCTTCTGGTGCACCTGAATGATAAGCAGGTCCACCGAAGCCGAATTTCGAGTGATACGCCGCGGCAATAGCTCGCTGGAGAACCGTGCGCCCGCGGGCGTCCATAAGTCCGCCCACGTCGTGCGCGCCTACTCGATTCAATGTTTCAATGCCACGCTTGGTGTAAGAAGCTGGGAGTTCACTATGAGCGTCGACGCGAATAACGATGGGATTAGACGAGTTACGAATGGCAAGATTCAGCGCTATTGGAGTTCGACCTTGCGGATTTTCTACTAACGTAATCCGAGAGTCTTGAGCGGCGATGCGTTGCGCGACAAGGTTTGTTTCATCCGTGCTTGGACCCAATGCAAGCACCAGCTCCTTGTCGCCTTCGTAGTCCTGAGCCAATACCGATTCGACTGCTTCTTGTAGATAGTCAGCTTCGTTCAGCACAGGCATTACGTAAGCAACACCAGGATATTCAGTCATCCGTCCCTTTATTTCTTCTTCAGGTGGGCTTGATAAGCCTTAATCACGGTGTCCGTGTCGCCATCCATTTTCTGGACGCCCTTTTCGATCCAGATACACCGATTACAGGTTTCCCTGATCGAACCCATCGAGTGGGATACGTTGAAAATAGTGCCAGCGTTCTCACGAATCGCACGAATTTTTGCTTCACTACGTTTTTTAAATTTCGCGTCACCTACTGCAAGTGCTTCATCGATAATCAAGATGTCATGTTGTTTGGAAGCTGCGATTGCAAATTTGAGTCGCGCGCCCATGCCAGATGAATAAGTGCGCATCGGCAGATCAATAAATTCCTCTAGCTCCGCGAATTTAATTATGTCTTCGCGCATCCTCTCGACGCCTTGGCGATCATAACCAAGCGCTAGACCGCCAAGCGTGATGTTCTTGTCACCGGATAAGTCTGGTATCAAGGCAGCGCCGACGCCCAAAAGGCTTGGCCGCGAACGAGCGTAAACTGCACCAGAAGAAGGCGGAGTGAGTCCGGTGATCGCACGCAACAAGGTCGATTTACCCGAGCCATTAGATCCAATGACACCTATTGATTCATTTTCATAGGCAACAAAGGAGATCCCCTTCAATGCGTGAACCGTCCGAACGCCACGAGTTTTAGTCTGGAGCAGGCGACGAGCACCGGCGTTTCCCAAAGCTTTTCCACTTGAATAAACCTGATATTTGACATGCAGGTTGTCGACCATGACGACAGGCTGTCGTGAAGAGTCAATATGGAGCTGTGAGGCGGTGACAGATTCGGGAGAAACTACATCAATAAAAGACGTGTCATCTGAAAATATTGGCTCAGGCTCGTAATCAGGATGCAATCCAGGATTGATTAGATCATCAAAATTAACTTTCACGGCCGTAACGCTCCTCAGCTTTCCAGAAATACAACAAGCCCGCGATCAACGCGATCACGGCCCAGCCGCCCACTACCAACCATGCAGTAGGATCGTAACTTTCGTTGTTCATGATTGAACCTCGGGCGATGGTCAAAGTCTGGTAGATCGGATGAAAATCAAAAACCCTGATCATCCATGGCCACTTATCCAATAACTTGTCTACGCTGAACAAGACCCCAGACGTGTAGAAAAGGATTCGGGTCACGAGTGGCAGAAGTTGCGTGAAGTCACGAATATGAACCGTGATGCGAGCACATATAAGTGCAGTGCCCATGTTGAAAATCGTAAACAAGGCGATAAGTGGGAATATCACAAACCAAGACCACTTCGGTGTGGTGCCGAGAATCAGCGCGTAAATGAACATCACGCCAATCATGGGCATTAGGGTGAGCAGATTTTCCGTGACCTTGCCTACGGGCAACGCAAGGCGGGGAAATGCCAGTGATTGAACTAATGCAGTATTGCCAGTGATTGACCTAGCACCACCAGTCATCGATGAGGAGAAGAACTCGAAGAGGAATACCCCAATGACCACAAATATTGGGAAATCTTGAGGTTTGTTGCCGCCTTGCAAAATTCCGAATATAAACCCATACATGAGGGCATTGAACGTAGGTTTGAGTACAACCCAAATAATCCCCAGCCGGTTTCGCTGGTTCTGCGACTGAACGCGTGACTTCGCCAATTCGTAAATGAATGTGCGACGACCCCACGTCTGTTTCAGATAGTTGACCAAAGACGGCCTTGCCCCTACTCGGTGCAAGCCGTATTTCTCGGCCTCCTCTGCCACTGTCATGTGCAAATTGTCCTCTTGTCGAATGCTAACTACTACTTAAATTCGTCAGCACAGATGTTCAAAGTCTAGTTTACGAGTGTTAGTAATACGTGATTTCGCGCCGCTCACGCAAGTGCAATTGCTCCCACCCATGATTGGGGTCTTCTACTCTGGCGGGTACTCCGCCAAATATTCGGCCATTGTATCGGTTTGCAGCGCATCCGAGATTTGAGCGACTGCAAGTTCGCTGGCAAGTTCAATTGACTGACCATCGGCACTGGTTGAACTGCCTGCCGTTGGCACGGTGAACATCTCTAGATTTTCGGTGTCTACGTTTTTTAGTTGCATACCCAAACCAACCATGGTCGCCGAATCGAATTTTGAGTCAAAGGTCAGATAGGGCGAAACTTTGTCGACAATATCGTATAGTTTCAGCGGATTGGTGAATGTATCGTTGGACAGCATCTGATTGACGGCGGCAACGAGGAAAGCGCGTTGATTCTTGACGCGCTGGTAATCACCATCGCTGAAAGACTTTCGTTCACGCACGAAACGCAAGGCTCGATCTCCCTCGAGGGTGATCTCTCCAGCCGGGTAGAAGTAGTCCGTGTCATTCGCGGTGAAAGGGATTTCGTTGGAAACCGTAACGCCACCCAGGGCAGTGGACAGCTCGCGGAAGCCCTCAAAATCAATCATCGCCACGTGATCAACTTTGGTGTCGAACAGCCCTTCAACGGTTTGCATAAGCAGAGGTACCCCTCCAAATGACACCGCAGCGTTGAGCTTGTTCTGGCCGAAACCTGGGACATCGACCCACATATCTCTGACCAAAGACATGATATAAATTTGCTTTCGATTTTCTGGAATATGCACCAACATCATGGAATCACTGCGTTGACTCACAGCCCCGTCTAAAGCCGCGGCATCAGATTGCTCTTCATCGGCATGATCTACGCCCAGCATCAATATATTCATGGAGCCGTCATCGGGATCTTTCACAGGTCGCGAACTCTGCTGCTCATCAGTGAAGTCAATCGACAAGGTATTCGTTTTCGAATTGAACTGATGCTGAAGACTAAAGAGATAGAACCCCGCGCCCAAAGCTGCCACGACCACCACGGAAACTAACGACAATAGAATGCCGCGCAGGCGGCGCTTTCGCCGTCGCTCCACACCGTAGCGGACGCTACGAGACGTAAAACTTTTACTTGTGTTGTCGGTATTCATTCCTGCAGCTTCTCAAAGAAAGTCTAGTGTCTGCCCACGTGGCAAGTTGTATGCTCGCTACAGGGGCAAAGAAAAAGACTACTCAAGATAAATGTGATTATCCTGAGTAGCCCATTACTTCTAGTCTTCAAGGTTTGCGACGAATGTACGCAACCACGCTTTCATACCCTGTCCGAGTTCTTCGTTGTCAACGGCAAGCGTTACATTAGCTTGGAGGTAGCTCAGCTTATCGCCTGTATCGTAGCGACGTCCGCGGAACACAACAGCGTGAACACCGGTACCTTCGCCGGAGCCTACTGCTAGTTCTTGCAGCGCATCGGTTAGCTGGATTTCTCCACCTCTACCCGGGGCCGTGTGTTCCAAAACTTCGAAAACCTGCGGGTGAAGCAAATAACGTCCAATAATCGCTAAGTTACTCGGTGCTTCCTCGACGCTGGGTTTTTCCACCAACGCGTTGACCTTCACGTAATCTTCGCCCTCAACAGCCGACACATCCGCACAGCCGTATGCACTTATCTGTTCGGGCTCAACTTCCATGAGAGCAATGACGGAACCGCCGGTCTTCTGCTGAGTTTCCACCATTATCGAGAGCAATTCATCACGAGAGTCGATAAGGTCATCGCCCAGTAGCACTGCGAATGGTTCATTCCCTACGTGCTGCTTGGCACATAGCACCGCGTGGCCCAATCCGCGCGGATCACTCTGGCGGACATAGTGGATGTCGCCTAGCTCGGTTGCTTCTCGAACCGAACGCAGTTTTTTCTCATCCCCCTTGGCTTCCAAAGTAGCCTCAAGTGCGGGCACCCGGTCAAAGTGGTCTTCAAGTGCTCGCTTGCTGCGGCCAGTAATCATCAATACGTCGGTCAGGCCAGCCCCTACAGCTTCGGCGACAACGTACTGGATTGCTGGTTTATCAACGACTGGCAACATCTCTTTTGGCATTGCCTTCGTCGCCGGCAAAAATCGTGTGCCTAGCCCTGCAGCCGGGATGACGGCCTTGGTAATACGTGATGAATGTGTCATGTGTTTTGGTTCCTACCGTTCAAAATTGTCCAAATCTCTCCGGACAGGTATCTAGCTGGTGTTGAATCTGAATATCTCTTATGGTTTCTTCGAGAGCCTCTTGATAACTGCACGTGGAAAGTATTCAGCGACATCCCCACCGAGCGCCTGCACTTCTTTGAGCAGCGACGAAGACAGATGAGTAAATCTTGTGTCGGCCTGTAGGAAGACGGTTTCAACGCCCGTGAGGTGGCGATTCATGGCGGCCATGGGGATCTCATAAGCGTAATCCACGGTACTGCGCAGTCCTTTGACTATGGCTTCGGCGCCATGCTCTTTACAGAAATCCGCGAGTAGTCCCTGCCCCATAGGCATAGCGGTAACACCACGAAGACCACCTACTGTCTCTTCGACAATAGCGACTCGTTCTTCTTCGCTAAAACGATACTTCTTAGAGTAGTTCGTCGACACTGCAACGATCACCTCGTCAAAGAGGCTCGCCGCACGGGCAATGATTTCAACATGGCCATTGTGAATGGGATCGAAGGATCCTGGGCATACAGCTCTGCGCATATATTGAATCTATCAACAAACCGCTGATAGCGCGTGATTTTCAACGGGCTGTCACGTAACTATTCATGCGTGTTACCTAACGCGAATTTCGTTATACGAAGGATAATTGATCTATGACCTACGAATCAAAGCCATGGCGGCGTACAGCACGGGGTGCAAATCTGCTAGGACCATCGGGAGAACCTGGGGTCACAATCTTTGAGGAGATTACCGGGCTGGCGAATAGGCACCACGCGATTAATTTGGGTCAAGGTTTTCCTGATACAGAAGGCCCGGAAGAAATTCGAGAATTGGCAGTCAAAGCAATCCGAAGTGGTGCGAATCAATATGCTCCGGGCAGCGGCATACCTGCGTTGCGACAGGCTATCTCGGATCACCAAGAGCGTTTCTACGATTTGAAAATTGATCCTGACACGCAGGTGGTCGTCTCAACCGGTGCCACGGAAGCCATCGCTGCAACCATTTTGGCATTTGTCGAAGCTGGTGACGAGGTTGTCACTTTTGAGCCTTACTACGATTCCTATGCCGCAATGATTGGGTTGGCAAATGCTGCCCACAAGGTAGTCAAACTACGAGCACCGTCATTCGCACCCAACCTAGACGAACTTCGGGCTGCGGTCACAGACAGAACACGACTAATTATTGTCAACAATCCGCATAATCCCACCGGCACTGTTTTCGACGAGAACGTGTTGAATGAAATAATTGCGCTCGCACATAAACATGATTGCCTCATCTTGGCAGATGAAGTCTACGAACACCTGACCTTCGAAACTCCACATGTTCCCATCGCAACTCTTCCTGGTGGCTTTGAACGCACCGTCACCATCTCTTCTGCTGGCAAATCATTTTCATTCACCGGCTGGAAAGTTGGGTGGGCATCTGGGCCTAGAGAACTTGTCACTGCCATACGTACTGTCAAGCAGTTCCTCTCGTATTCCTCTGGGCCCGCTTTCCAGCCAGCCGTCGCTGAAGCTCTGGCGCTTCCGGATTCATTCTTCGAAAACTTTTCCGCCGATCTCGGTGCGCGAGGTGCACAACTTGCTGCTGGTTTAGAAGACGTGGGGATTCCAGTAATTCGCCCCAAGGGTACCTACTTCTTAGTCGCCGATCTGAAGGGACAGGGCATAGAAAGCGCTGAGGAAGTGGCTAAGTTGCTGCCCGAACGAATTGGCGTTGCTGCAATCCCGCTATCCGTATTCGCGCACCAAGAGAATCAAGCAGATTACGCATCCCTACTGCGTTTTGCCTTCTGCAAGAAGCCCGAAGTTATTACCCGTGCCGTAGAGCTGCTCCAAACCCTTCCGAAAGAGTTAGCGAAATGACCAGCAAACCAATCAAACGCTGGCTCGGGGGTGTTCAGGCTCACGCAACCATTTATGAGGATGTTCTAGTTCCCGGCGCCAAGATCTTAGCCATTGGCGATGCCGAACAATCGCATGTAAATCTGATCGATCCGGAACAAATTTTCTATGAATACCTGGCTCGAATTGCCAATCATTTGAACGTATTGCGTCCCGGGACAGCGCCGCTAAAGTTCCTGCATCTAGGTGCCGGAGCACTGACCTTGGCCCGTTGGGGTGCCCTACGTTATCCGAATAGCACGCACGTTGCCGTTGACATCGAACGAGAACTCCTCGATTTTGTCCAGACGCATCTTCCCTTGCCAGAAGAATGCCGATTGCGGACGCTGGTGGCGGATGCTCGCGCGGTGCTACACGACGAGTTGTCGGGAGAGCTCTATGACGTCATCGTCGTGGACATTTTTAGTGGACCCGAGGCCCCGGAACATCTGACCACGCCAGAGTACTATGGAGAACTTAACAATTCATTGGCCCCAGACGGTTTGCTCTTCGTTAATATCGGAGACGACCCGCCGCTGGCTTTCACCGATCGCCAAGTTTCGGCTGCACAAACTGCCTTCGGCCACGTACTGCTTAGCTCTACTCCCGAGATGTTCACTCGGCGATTCCCCGGAAATCTCATCCTTACCGCCTCAAAGGACAGAATTGAGGATTCGGTTATCCAAGCTTGTCAAGCTGCGGGCCCCTTTCCGTCAGCGGTCAAGCACTCTTTAGACTTGGACCGGTTCGGCAAACCATAGGTGAGTCTCTCCGTATTTCTTATCCGCAATCTTCTCAAGGCTCGACGGCCATAGGGGTTCTGGAGAACGACTCGAGCGTTCAACTACTAGGGTCGCGTCCTCTGCTAGTATCTGCGACACTTTCTCCAGAGTCACCGCCAGTTCCTGCTCAGTCAATGGGTACGGCGGATCCATGAAAACCAGATCGAATGTCTTGCGTGGCAGGGAAGTTTCTTCATCGAAGAAACCTGCAAGTATAGAATCCACTTTGCCTCGCTGGACCGAAGCGACCTTGCTCTTTAGGCTCTCATTGATTTTCTCTGCATTCTGCTGGCACACGCTAACTGCTTTTGGTGCCAGCTCTACCAGCAATACCTGACGCGCGCCGCGGCTTGCTGTTTCCAAACCCAGTGCACCAGAACCGGCAAAAAGGTCAAGTACACGTGCCGATGAAATGACATTCCAGCTTTCCAGCCTAGAGAACAATGCCTCTTTAACTCTGTCGGTGGTGGGCCTCGTGGCATCTCCAGGGACCGACTTCAAAGTTGTGCCACCGGCTATGCCGGAGATAATACGGCTCATGTATTGATGCCACTTTCGAAGTATAGATTTTAGTTTTTATTCAAGAATTCGCTGGTGGACTGATCAATCCAGGATCCGACAACTGCTGCGAGCTGTGAGTGCTCGGTGGCCCAATTTCCCGATTGTATGAGCTCTTTAACGTCATCACGGGCTGATTCGATCAATACACGGTCTTTGATGATACTCAACTCGCGTAGCGTTGACTGGCTACCTGACTGTTGAACGCCAAGAATATTTCCTTCTTTGCGTTCGGCAAGGTCCGCTTCGGCTAATTCGAATCCGTCCAGTGTCGATTCAACGGTGCGCAGTCTATTCACTGATTGGTGGTCAGCATCCAACCAGGTAGTCAGTAGGCAGGTACCTGGCAACCCTCCACGGCCGACACGTCCTCGCAACTGGTGAAGTTGAGATATACCAAATCGTTCGGCATCCATAATCACCATCAAGGTCGCATTGTGGACGTCTACACCGACTTCAATCACCGTGGTTGATACAAGGACATCAATCTGTCCTGCAGCAAATTCGTCCATGATGTCTTGCTTGTCATAGGAATCAAGCTGAGAATGCAAAGCTTCAAGCCTAACGCCAGTGAATGAAGGCATAGACGAAAGCAGCTCAGCCATTGCTTCGACGCTCATAGTTTGGTTTGCACCGTCTTCTGCGGTGGCTACTAAGATTCCTTGCTCCGCTGCAGTTTCCGAGATTCTCGGACAGACCACATAGACCTGATGCCCTTTGGTGACTTCTTCACGTATCCGCGAAAAAAGTCGGTCCCGGTATCCGGTGAGCTGCATGGGAACGATATGCGTGGAGATGCGGGCACGTCCCGCAGGCAGTTTCCTGATGGTGGAGGTGTCTAAATCACCAAAGACGGTCATCGCGACCGTTCGCGGGATGGGAGTAGCAGTCATGACGAGCGTATGCGGTACTGCGTCTTCGCCCTTGGCGCGCAACGCGTCACGCTGCTCTACACCGAATCGATGCTGCTCATCGATGACGACTAAGCCCAGTTCGGCAAATCGCACGTGTTCACCTAGGAGCGCGTGCGTACCGACGATCAGTCCCGTCTCACCACTGGCAATGCCCAACAGGGCTTCTCTTCGTTGGGCCGTTTTGGCCGAACCGGTCAGCAATGCAACCCCGGTTCCTTCGCCCTCTCCGAAGAGGCCAGGCTCCGCTAGGCTTCCCAGCATCTTCCTGATAGAGGAATAATGCTGCGCGGCCAGAACCTCCGTCGGTGCCAACAGCGCGGCTTGTCCCCCTGCGTCGATGACTTGCAAGATTGCGCGAAGGGCAACAACGGTTTTGCCCGAACCAACTTCGCCTTGAAGTAACCGGTGCATTGGATGATCTCTAGCTAGGTCAGCTGTGATTTCCGCTCCAACTTCCAGCTGATCTTCAGTGAGCTGAAATGGCAACTTCGATTCAAATTTGTCGGCGAGGCCATCTTTTACCTGCGACCGCGCAATTGCAGGTTGTCTTCCCAGCTTTCGGCTTCGTTCGGCTAATGAAAGTTGCAGCAAAAAGGCTTCTTCAAAGGCGAAGCGCTGCCGGGCAATGTACGCCTGTTTGATTTCACGCGGGCTGTGCCTATCTTGATAGGCCTTCGCACGACGCGGATAATGATGCTGTTCAAGGATCTTTGGTGGCAGGAACTCCGGAAGGTGTTCTTCGGTGAACTTCTCCATCAGCAGGCCCATGAGATCACGAATTTTCTTATTCGGCATTTTAGCCGAGGCCGGATAGATCGGTATCGGACGCGGATCTGCCTGCGAAGCGGTGTCCAGAATCGCGTAATCCGGCTGGCTCAGTTGCAAATGGTCTTGGTACCAGCCCACCTTGCCACTGAACATCGCAATGGTTCCAGGCTGCAGGTCAGTGCGCGCTTGGTAGCCGTTGAAGAAGGTCATTCGGAGTTCTTGTCCATTACTGGCAAGTTCATCACTCACCGTAACTTCAAAGATGAATCCGCGCCGGGAGTGCATCTGACGCTGGCTCACGTTGACCACTTGGGCAACTACCGTGACGTGTTCGTCAAAGGGCAGTTCGGCAATGGGAGTTAACTCCCCCACATCCACGTAGCGACGAGGAAAGTGCCAGAGAAACTGTCCAACGGAGGTGTAACCGAAGGCCTTCTCCAATGCGCCGGCATTCTTGGAGCCCAAAACCTCGGAAAGCTCAGTTAACTCAAAAGCATTCGAATGGATTTCATCCATCATGAGTACACAGATCGGTGACGCTTACGTTCACCGGCTCGCCCTGTTGGCGGATGAGTTCCAGTGCAGTCTCCGCTTGGGCAACGTGCACATGGACTCTCCAGCGGTAGAATTCCTCGCTGGTTGCATTGACCGGCGACATGATTACGGAGTCTCCGACTCGATCCAATTGGCCGCGCAATGTCGCGGCTCCCAAAGCGTCCAAGGTGATAGTGCACATTACTTCGACACCTTGATCAACATTTTGGATCAGATGCACATGCGGATCTTGGACATGATAACCGTGGAATCCTTCATAATACTCAAAGTCTGTGTCCTTACCGCGGATAGCTGCACAAAGCTCATCAAGAATTACCAGCATCCCCACCGCGCCAGCATCTACTACGCCAGCATTTTCAAGGCTAGGCAATTCGTTCTCAGTGCCGTGCACGGCTATACGTGCAGCCTGGGATACCTGGCTTAGCACCGAGTCGAGCGCTGCGCGGCTTTCAGCATCAATTTTCAGGTGGGCCAGGGTGGAACCGGCAGCCAGCGCGGCGGCGCTGATCACCGAGAGCATGGTGCCTTCCACTGGCTCGCTTAATGCGGACCATGAGCGGACTTTTGCACGTTCCAGACCCTTGGCCAAAATCCTGGCGTTCAGCCTATCGTGGCCGAGCCAAGGTTCGGCTAGGCCGCTAAGGAAGACCGCAAGAAGCGTTCCCGAGTTGCCACGCGCCGACTCCATAGCGGCGCGGGCGGCAACTTCCAGAAATGCGCCGATATCATCGCTTTCCAGCTTGCTAACCGCGTCTTGTCCCGCCCGAGCGGTGAGATACAGGTTGCTCCCTGTGTCCCCATCGGCCACGGGGAAAACATTAATAGCATTCAGTCGATCAGAATGATTCCCGAGACTCTTGACGCTCCGCTGCAACCAATCACCTATGGCGCGCACGGAGGTATCGAGTTTTTGTGTCATGGGAAATCGGGTCTTTCAGTTCTTAGCGGGAGAGGTCCGTGCTTTTCACGAATTCATCCATCTTGTCTTCCTGCAATGCAGTACCAAACTTGTCAATGGTTTCCATGTCCGGAATCACAATCGACTGTCCATCCGCTGAACGACCAGGACCATTATTCGGAAGTGTAAAGAATGTCATGTCGTTAGGACGAACATTCATCATTGACGTGGCATAGCCAGCCACGGTAGATGCGTCCAAAGACTCATCAACCGCGATGAATGGAGCCATCTCGCTGACGACGCTGTTCAGTTTAGCTGGATTGGTCAAAGTATCCTTAGACATGATCTGTCCGAGCATTGCTTTGACAAACAGCTGTTGGTTCTTGACACGCCCGTAGTCGCTGCCCGGGAACGACTTACGTTCTCGAACAAATGCCAAGGCCTGCTCGCCATCTAGAGTCTGGACCCCGGCTGGGAAATACATGCCATTAGTTATTGACTGACGGAAAGCCTGAGGATTATTGACGGTCACGCCACCGAGCGCGTCCGTCAGCCCTTTGAATCCTTCGAAGTCAATAGAAGCGACATGGTTGATACGTACACCGAAGAGTCCTTCTAAGGTCTCAACTGCCTTTGGAACGCCGCCGCTGGCGAAAGCACGGTTGATCTTGGCAGTGCCGACTCCTGGAATGTCCAACCAAGTATCACGCATGACCGAAGTGACAAATACGCCATCGCGGTCAGCCGGAATATGCACCAACATCATGGTGTCCGAACGTCCACCGTTAGGTAAAGTGCCAAATTCATCTTCGGTTTCATCGGCATCACGCGTTGCTCGTGTGTCGCTTCCGAGGAGCAGAATATTTACGGCATCTTTTGACTCTTCCTTGACTTCTGGGCGCGTCTCCTCTGCCGGGAAGGCTTCGGCGATCTTGTCACTCTTCTCATCAAAGGTGCGGCCAAGGTTCCATACGTACCCACCGGCTACCAAACCGGCAATAACGACCAATGCCAGGATCCCGATAAGGATTCCACGGCCCGTGCGTTTCTTCTTCGCACGCGGTCGTACAGGTTGCTCTTCAAAGGACATATGCTACCTTTCACAGTTTCAACTCTTTACATCCTATCTTTCAGAAACGAACGGTAGGCTGATAAAGTGCCAGTTTTCACTAATAAGAGTCAAGAGTCATCAAAACTTAATCTAAGGATTGGGCGTATAAGTGCGCTAGTTGTTGGATTGGCGGTATTTGCACCCATGCTATCCGCGTGCGGCTCCATTGCCGCTGTTGAGCCTGCTGCAGATGCGGGAAATCCATTGTGCGCCGAGATGATGGTCATCCTCCCCGACTTCATTGGCGACGCTGAGCGTCGCAGCACGAATTCACAGGCGACGTCCGCTTGGGGCGACCCTTCAAAGGTGGTCTTACGCTGCGGAGTCGAGGTGCCCGGACCAACCACAGATCCGTGTGTATCGGTCAATGATGTGGATTGGATTGCCCACGAAGGTGACGGCGGAGTTTGGACACTGACCACATACGGTCGTACACCAGCTACCGAAGTAGTTCTGGATCCGCAAGTCATTCCATCAAGTACGGTTCTGGCTTCGCTTTCCCAGGCAGCATCGCGCATTCCGGCTGAGGGTGCCTGCGTCAGTGTCGACAAGACTGTAGATCTCTAAAGGTCATCTGCGAACCGATGCAGACCCTTTTAATGCATAGAAGTGTTTGACCGCCGAGATCAAGAGTAGTCGGCGGTCAAACACTTCTTAAGCGAACTAGCGTAAACCGATCTTTCGCTCGCAGGCCAGGGCAATCAACTCGTCAATCAGTGCGCTATAGCCAATCCCAGTTTTGTCCCACATTTGTGGGTACATGCTGGAAGGCGTGAAGCCGGGCATCGTATTGATCTCGTTAACGATCCACTGGCCATCCGGCGTGTAGAAAAAGTCGACCCTGGATAGCCCTTCGGCATCAATGCAATCGAATGCTTTGACAGCCAATTCACGAATGGTGGCCGTGGCTTCATCGCTGAGCACCGCCGGGCAGCTAAGTTTCGCGGCTGTTCCATCAACGTATTTTGCGTCAAAATCATAAAAGGTATGTGCGTCGCCAGCAACAGCGATTTCGCCAGGCATTGATGCGCGGGCGGGCGCTGAGCTACGGCCTTCAAGTACCCCGCACTCTATTTCTCGGCCGCTAATTCCTTGCTCAACGATGACTTTCGGATCTTCAATACGAGCCGCTTCAATGGCTGCCCGAAGATTTGAAGAATCTTCAACCATAGTGATGCCCACCGAGGAGCCTGCACGTGCAGGTTTGACGAACAATGGATACTGCAAGTTTTTGCACCGAGCGAGGGCCGATTCGCTGTCCCGTAGCCACTGCTTGTTAGTAATAACTTCGTAGGGTCCTACGTTGAACCCTGCATTTTCGAACACGACTTTCATGAAATGCTTATCCATGCCTATGGCGCTGGCGGCAATGCCTGAACCTACATAGGCGACACCCGACATTTCAAGCATTCCCTGAATGGAGCCATCTTCACCGAAGGGGCCATGCAGCAATGGGAACACCACGTCGATCTGACCCAAATCCGTGATCTGGGAGTCCGAGTAGTGCAATAAGGAAGTACGTTCGGAATCATTTGAAAGATGCACCGGCCTGTCAGCTACGGTGATTTCCGGGAGTTTTCCGGAGCTCAATGTCCACCCCGATGAATCCTCATCAACCAAAGTCCAGGCGCCTTCACGGGTGATCCCTACTGGAATCACGTCGAATCGATTTTTGTCGATTTCCTGCATCACGCCGGCTGCTGTTACACAAGACACCGAGTGTTCAGAGGAACGGCCGCCAAAGAGCAGTAGTACTCGTGGTTTACGCTGACTCATTACTGCTGTTCCCCTTCAGATTTCAATTCTCGGGCCAGAAGGCGCTCAGCCATGTTTTCCACGCTTAAGTTTCCTTCCAAGACCATCACCACTGCTTCGGTAATCGGCATTTCTACCCCGTGGCTGCGCGAGAGATCAAAGACCGCACGGGCAGATTTGATCCCTTCAGCTGTTTGCGACATCCGGTCATTGACTTCTTCAATGAAAAGCCCTTGCCCGAGAAGCCGGCCGGCGGTGTTATTTCGCGAGAGCGAGGACGAACAGGTTGCTACCAGATCGCCCAGTCCAGACAGGCCCGCCAAGGTGTCCAAACGCCCGCCAAGGGAAATAACTAGGCGTGTGGTCTCCGCCAAACCACGAGTAATGACCGTGGACTTGGTGTTGTCCCCCATGCCCATGCCGTCGCACATGCCAACTGCCAGGGCAATGATGTTTTTGACAATGCCCCCAAGCTCTACGCCGAGCACGTCCTCATTGGTATAAGGACGGAAATAGGGTGCAGAGCACAATTGTGCTATCCAATGTGCCGTTTCATTGCTGGTGCAGGCAACCACCGAAGCAGTTGGCTGCTCGCGGGCAATTTCCATTGCCAAATTCGGTCCGGAAAGTACCGCGATGCGATCTGCGGGAATTCCGGTGATCTCAGCCATAACTTCGCTCATACGCAGATCCGTACCGCGTTCAAGGCCCTTCATCAAGGAAAGCAAAACGACGTCCTGCTCAAAGTGCGCTGCGAACTTCGCTAGTTCCTCGCGAAGCGACTGGGCAGGGATCGCCAAGACCACTAAGTCTGCACCGGTCAATACTTCTTCAATACTTGAAGATGCGGTCACATTGGCTGGAAGCTTTGTATCACGTAGATAACGTGAGTTCGTGTGCCGTTCGTTGATTTCCTTTGCGGCCTCATCACGCCTGGCCCAAATTTGCACCGGAATGTCCAGTTCAGGCACCGCGTCCGCAAGTACCTTCGCGAAGGTTGTTCCCCAGCTTCCGGCACCCATGACGGCGATCTTACGTGGTAACGGCTTACTCAAGGCGATTCCTTCGCTAGGTGAAGAGACTTAGTCGTTTGGAGGTGTTGGTGCATCAAATTCTCGACCGGTTGATGCTTGCCCATGTTCGCTTGGATTCCAAAGTTTCTCGGGCGGAGTCTGCTGACGCAGTTCCGCCTGCAAATCGGTAATCGAAGCCATAATTCGGTCGGTTGCTTCTTGTAATACCGAGCGGGTACGAGGGCCATCGCGCAGGTCATCTAGTTGCACTTGCTCCCCCACACTCAGAGTGACGTGTTTTCGTGGGAATGGGTGCATCTTCTTGGCATAGCGAGGAAACAGCTCTTGATCACCCCAATGCGCCATTGGAACTACCGGAGCACCAGTCTGCAATGCGAGACGAGCGGCCCCAGTGCGTCCGACCATTGGCCACAAGTTCGGATCACGCGTCAACGTACCCTCGGGGTAAATGACAATGACACCGCCTGCTTCAAGGACCCGCTTCGCGGCACTTAGCGAATCTGCCGCGTTCGACGCGCTGCGTGAAACAGGGATTTGGCCGGTGGCACGTAAAGCAGAACCAAGTACTGGGATCTTGAACAAGGATTCCTTGGCCAACCAGCGTGGTAGGCGGCCACTGCTGTAAATCGCGTGGCCAACAACCAGTGGGTCAATTTCGGTGAGGTGATTGGGGCAAAGGATAAAGCCTCCGGAGGGAAGCTTGTCAAAGTCCTTCCATGTCTTGCCAATCAGCACGTTCATTGCCGGGCGTACAACACCGGCCAAGATTGCAAAGACAGTCTTGGATTTCGCTGTTTCCCGGTGCACTAGATTATCTGTCACGATCCAGTGTTCCCCTAGTTGCTCAGTTCAACATTTGCGCCCAGGGCAGTGAGCTTGTCCATAAAGTGCTCGTAGCCGCGGTTGATAATTTCGATTCCGGTGACTTTGCTGGTGCCATCTGCGGCTAGCGCAGCAATCATATGAGAGAAACCGCCTCGGAGGTCAGGAACGTCTATGTTTGCACCTTTGAGCTGCGCTGGGCCTAGTACGACGGCGGAGTGCTTGAAGTTCCGCTGTCCGAATCGGCACGGAGTGGAGCCCAAGCAATCTGTATGCACCTGCACCGTGGCACCCATGCGCACCAACGCATCAGTGAAGCCAAATCGGTTTTCATAAACAGTTTCGTGGATCACCGAAACGCCACTCGCCTGCGTCAATGCGACAACCAATGGCTGCTGCCAGTCTGTCATGAACCCTGGGTGCACGTCAGTTTCCAGAATCAACGGATTCAGCTCGCCACCTGGGTGGTAGAAACGAATGCCGTTATGGGCTACTTCAAACTCTCCGCCGATCTGGCGGTAGACATGGAGGAATGCCGTCAGATCCCGCTGTTGGGCATCTTCAACGAAGATATCCCCCTTGGTGACCAATGCCGCCGAAGCCCAAGAGGCTGCCTCGTTGCGGTCAGGCAACGCGTAGTGGTCATAGCCACGAAGAGTTTCAACGCCCTGGATTCGGATGACACGGTCACGGTGAACCGAAATGATGGCACCCATTTTTTGAAGCAAGGAAATGAGATCCAAGATCTCAGGCTCAATAGCAGCATTGCTGACTTCGGTCACACCCTTGGCGCGGACCGCAGAAAGCAGTACCTGCTCGGTGGTTCCTACGCTTGGATACTGAAGTTCGAGCTTTGCGCCGGTCAGGCCCATGGGTGCGGAGATACGAATGCCTGCCGCTTCCTTGTCCACGACCGCGCCGAATTCGCGCAAGACTTCGAGGTGGAAATCGATTGGGCGATCACCGATGCGGCAGCCTCCCAGATCAGGGATGAAGGCTTCGCCAAGAGAATGGATGAGCGGGCCGCAGAAAAGAATCGGAATACGCGAGTCACCTGCATGGGCGTCAATCGCCTGATTCGAGGCGCTCTTCGCTGCGGCTGGATCCATGGTCAGATCCCCGGTTTCAGGATCCTGGGAAACCTTGACACCATGGATCTCCAAAAGGCTACGCACTACAGCGACGTCTTTAATTTCCGGTACGTTGCGTAGTACCGAGGGAGTGCTTCCGAGCAGTGCTGCAACCATTGCCTTAGGGACTAGGTTCTTAGCGCCGCCTACTCGAACGGTGCCCTTCAAGGGAACACCGCCATGGACCGTTAGAATCTTACCCATGTATGAATAAACCTCATCGCGTAGTCGTTTTTCCTGCCCGGACCGGTGGGCCAACAAAACAAGCAGGACTTAGCAAGCATACCGCCATCGCAGGAGCAGTTCAGGGCAGTTTAGCCCGTGGCGCACACATTGTGAGCATGCTTTCAGGGTTGGAGTATTGGCGAGTCGACTCGCAGTCACAGCGAAACGAGAAATGCCTCGCCCGCAATCACCAAGCAGTGAGTACGGACGAGGCATATATTCGTTGTTAGTCAGCAGATCTCGCCGGCAAGGTTTGCGGTTTAAAGGCAGGACGAGTCGCTTCAAAGGATGTGACGTCTTCCTCATGCTGCAAGGTCAGCCCGATATCATCCAGGCCCTCCATTAGACGCCAACGCGTGTAGTCATCAATCTGGAATGGCGCCAGGATGGAACCGCATTGCACAGTTCGTTCATCCAAATTCACGGTGATTTCCGTACCTGGATTGTTTTCCAGTTCCTTCCAGATCAGTTCAATATCGCTCTGGGCAACTTCGGCGGCAACTAGACCCTGCTTGCCGGAGTTACCCCGAAAGATATCGGCAAAACGTGAAGAGATGACAGCTCTGAAGCCGTAGTCTTTTAAAGCCCAGACTGCGTGTTCCCGGGATGAACCGGTGCCGAAGTCCGGCCCAGCCACCAGTACCGAACCATTTGTGTACGGCTCGGTGTTCAGAATGAAATTCTCATCCCGTCGCCAGCCTGCGAACAGTGCGTCTTCAAATCCTGTGCGTGTGATTCGTTTAAGGTAAACGGCAGGGATGATCTGGTCGGTGTCTATGTTGCTCTGACGCAGCGGTACACCAATCCCGGTGTGGGTGACAACTTTTTCCATGGTGGTGTTCCTTCCTAGACCGATTCCGGAGCAGTGATGAGATCCGAAGGCGAAGCCAGCGTGCCACGGATGGCAGTGGCCGCGGCGACCAGCGGGGACACCAGGTGCGTGCGTCCGCCCTTGCCTTGGCGTCCCTCGAAGTTTCGGTTTGATGTGGAAGCACAGCGCTCCCCTACGGCCAACTGATCCGGATTCATGCCCAAGCACATTGAGCAGCCCGCGAATCGCCATTCTGCGCCGAAGTCTTTAAAGACTTTGTCAAGACCTTCGGCTTCGGCTTCGAGGCGAACACGTGCAGAACCGGGAACCACGATCATGCGGACCTGCGGGTCTTTTTCGCGGCCCTTGATGATCTCAGCCGCGGCACGCAGGTCCTCCATGCGCGAGTTGGTGCAGGAACCCAAAAATACGGTGTCGACTCGGATGTCCTTCATCGGCGTTCCGCCGGTGAGTCCCATGTATTCGAGCGCACGCTCACAGGCCTTGCGGTCGTTTTCGTCTTCAAAATCTTCAGGCACCGGAACCGTGGACGATAGTGAAACGCCTTGACCCGGGTTGGTACCCCAGGTCACGAATGGCTCCAAATCATCTGCATTCAGGAACACTTCGTTGTCGAAGTGTGCGCCTTCGTCACTTTGCAGCGTCTGCCAATATTCAACGGCAGCGACCCAGTCGGCACCCTGCGGTGCATGTGGGCGCCCCTTGACATATTCAAAGGTAGTTTCATCCGGCGCAATCATTCCTGCGCGAGCGCCGGCTTCAATGGACATGTTGCAGATGGTCATGCGTGCGTCCATAGACAAGGCACGGATAGCGGAACCACGGTATTCCAACACGTAGCCCTGCCCACCGCCGGTGCCGATCTTGGCGATTACGGCCAAGATGATGTCCTTCGCGGTCACGCCGGACTTCAGCGTACCTTCAACATTAATGGACATGGTCTTGAATGGCTTCAGGCTCAACGACTGGGTTGCCATTACGTGTTCAACCTCGGAGGTACCGATGCCAAAGGCCAAAGCGCCAAAGGCACCGTGGGTCGAGGTATGCGAGTCGCCGCACACGACGGTCATACCTGGCTGGGTCAGGCCCAATTGCGGGCCGACCACGTGCACGATTCCCTGTTCCTTGTCACCCAATGAGTGCAGGCGAACACCAAATTCCTTGCAGTTATCTCGCAAGGTGAAGATCTGCGTGCGGCTGGTCAAATCTGCAATGGGCTTGTCAATGTCGAGGGTCGGGGTGTTGTGATCCTCGGTGGCGATAGTGAGATCCGGGCGGCGCAGTTTGCGCCCAGCCAACCGCAAGCCTTCAAAGGCCTGCGGTGAAGTGACCTCATGTAGCAAGTGAAGATCAATGTAGATTAAATCGGGCTGACGGGATTCGCCCTGCCCCTCTCCCTGGCGCACTACGTGCGCATTCCAGACCTTTTCTGCCAAAGTCTGGGGCGACTGCATGGTGGACATGCGACACACTCCTCAAGCTACGAACTATCAACACCTTTACTTTGACACTTCACAGAACCTCATTTCCAGTATTTGGACTTGAATCTCAAATAATGAGACGTGATAATGGTTTCATGACTACAGGTAGCGGTGTTGGTGTTCTTGATAAGGCAGCAGCCATTCTCAATGCATTAGAAAATGGGCCCACGTCCCTCTCACAGCTGGTAGAAATTACGAAGATTTCCCGGCCAACGGTGCACCGCATCGCCCAATCGCTAGTCCACCATGGTCTGGTAGGCCGAGATTTGCACGGCCGATTTGAACTCGGCGGACGACTCGTTGAGCTCGCCAGCGCTGCAGGCGAAGACCGTTTGGTCAGCACGGCAGGGCCGGTATTAACGAAGCTGCGCGACCTGACCGGCGAAAGCACACAGGTATTCCGCAAACAGGGCGAGTACCGAGTCTGCATCGCCAGTGCGGAACGCCCTGTTGGATTGCGCGACACCATTCCTGTGGGCACTCAACTGTCCATGAAGGCAGGTTCCGCTGCCCAAGTACTTTTAGCTTGGGAAGACAATGAACGAATGATCGGCGGCTTGCAACATGCTCGCTTCACCCCGACCATTTTGGCCGGAGTACGTCGCCGCGGATGGGCCCAGTCACTAGGCGAACGTGAACCAGGCGTCGCCTCGGTATCGGCTCCAATACGCGGTCAATCGGGACGTGTCATTGCAGCACTATCGATGTCTGGCCCTATTGAACGGCTGACCCGTCAGCCGGGAAAAATTCATCACGATTCAATAGTCAATGCTGCGCGCGAGCTTTCGGACCTGCTGCGGATCCAATCCGAGGGATAAACCAGAGGAAATCGGCCTACTATCCGAAGTGGTCGAAACCCGTTCGGTAATCTAGGTGCTTCCCATCCAGGGAAACGTTCGAACGCCGGCCGGTCAAACGAACCACTTCGCCCACCACAGAGAATTCCTCTGGAATCTCAGCATCTGCCGGGAAACAGGCGAGCAGCCCAAAGTCCTCGCCGCCGTGCAGCACCCATTGCATAGGATCAATGTCCAAAAGTTTTGCCGCTGGTTCCAGCCGATGAGCGAATATTTCAAGAGCTGACTTATTCAATTCAATACTGACACGGCTCGCCTTAGCCAGCCGTCCTGCATCGCGTACGAGTCCATCTGAAATGTCCATCATGGCATGAGCACCGGCTTGAGCAGCCCTGGGTCCGGACTCTAAGGGTGGAGTTGGCTTGCACTGGGCATCTGCGAGACGAAGCACCGAACGGCTCCAGGTCGTCGCATCGTGTTGTCCATCCAACAATGCTAGTCCGGCTCCCGCTGCACCAATTCGGCCTGCTACGGCGAGCCGATCGTCGGGCTTGGCACCGGTGCGGAGGATCTTGCCATGTTCGCATTCGCCCAACACGGTAGTGGTCACCGATATTTCTGATGACCGGCTCAAGTCACCTCCCAAGACTGCCAAACGCTCTGCCCCGAGTGAAGAAATCGCGGCAGCAATTCCTCGAGCGAAATCCTTTGCCCAAGAAAGCGGAACATCTGCTGGCATGGAAAGTGAAATGACGGCCCCCGTGGGGACGCCACCCATAGCGTTTATGTCAGAGACGTTCTGCGCGATCGACTTCCATCCGATGTCATACGCCTTGTGTTCGTGTCCGCTGGGCCAGACCAAACGAAAATCTTGGTCTTGGACAATCGTGTCCACTGAGACAACTACTTCTCCCCCGGCAACGCGCAGCGCTCCGGCATCATCTCCTGGACCGAGTCCCGCGTCCTTGGCATCCAAGAGCGGCAGGATCTCGTTCAAGATCCCTTGTTCACCAATGTCGCCCACGGTCAGGTTTTTGTCGGTCTGTTGATTAGTCACAGGTTACTATTCGGCTTTCTTCGCCGCGCTGGAAATCAACGCTGCATAACTGTTGTATTGCTCTAAATGGTGTGCTGTTGGGTCCACGATATATCGACGGACAACCCCAGACACTGAATTTTGGAGATTTTTGAGTGCTTTCCTACGCTTCAGTCTAGCGACCACCCTATTTACAAATGAACCGAGAATCCCGAGGACTATCCCGAGGAGAATCCCGGTGAAAACCAATAGCGTGGGAATCGCAATCCCTTCTACACGTGGCGTCTGCGGCAAATCGAATTGGAAGTATGCGGCCAACGCTATCCCGCCCAGCCACAACGCACCAACCAGAGCCACGATGACACCAAGCCACTGGACGAACTTAGTGACCGGCCACCACCAAGACTTCTTTTCAACGCCCAGAGTGGTGCTTGCAATGGCTACATCAATATCGTTAGTTAGCCGTTCCTTTTGCTCATGAATGCCATCCTTCAAAGATTGCGACCAACGTGGAGACAGATCATCAGTGGCGTCGTGGAGATAACGCCCTACTGATTGGTCAACTGCCGCATTCTCGGCGGCCGAAAGATCCGGGCGGGACGTCAGAGAAATTTCTGGCTTTTCAATTCCACGCCCAAGATTCATGCGTTTGAGCGGATCATTGCGCAGTCGGGTGAGCCAGCTGGTGATTGGCCAGCCCGTATTGGTCGAGGCGCGTAACTTATAAGAAGTCTGCACTGCGTCGGCAATACGGTGTGTTCCATGCGCTTTTGCGATATTCCGCTCTAGCTCGGATTGCTCCATCAGCCCAGGCATTCGAGCCTTGGGCACCGCAAGTCCGCCTTCCAGCGTGCGTAGTAATTCGTCAACATCAGCTCGTAGTCGCCGAGTAGCCTGCATTTTGCTAGTCAGAGCTGCAGAGAATTTTCCACGAATTGCATCAAGCCCTTCGCCAGTGCGCGCGGATGCCAAAATAATAGGAACTTGGCCAATTCTTTCACTCTCAAGAAGAGCAACCAAAGAGGCGTTAACGGGTGCCCGGTCGTGGTCCGCAATAGTGTCAATCTGATTGAGCACGACCAAGAGATTCCCGCGTTGTCCGGTAAGTTCACTGAGGTAACCATGATGAATCGAAGCATCGGCATATTTCTGCGGATCTAAAACCCAGACAAGATAATCAACTTGCCCCGCCAAACGAGATGCAATTTGATGGTGCTCGGTGGAGGTCGAATCCATATCCGGGAGGTCGAGTAAGATCAGTCCCCCACTCTGTCCCTGTGATTTTCTTGATTCCGAACCAAGCACCTTCGAATCGAGCACATGGCGTTCGCTCACTTCCAACCAATCGAGCAGCTCGCCGGCACCTTCGGGCTGCCAGATCGCGGCCACGGTTTTGGTGGTGGTGGGCCGAATGACGCCAGTCTGTGCGATATCGGATTCGACAAGGGAATTAAATAGCGATGACTTACCGCTCCCTGTCGCGCCGAACAATCCCACGACCACGTGATCCCCGGAGAGCTGGCGGCGAGCTTCTGCTCGCTCGATGACCACGGCGGCGTGATCAACGATTTCAGGTTCAAGGTATGGTTCGGCAATTTGCATTGCTGAAACTACCGCATTGATTTGCTCGGCAAGCCCAGAATGAGCACGATTCACCTTGCGCTCGCTCATGCCTTGAATCCTTTCCTGCTCAGTCCGTTGACTTGTTCGCGTAGTTCTCTCACGATTTCCGGCTGAAGATTAGCCTCGATTTGTCCCTTATAGACAGCCAGATTTTCGTCCATTAATTCACGCGTTCTGGCTTCCAGCATGGTTCGTGCGCGCGAGGCCATACGCCTAACGGCGTCTTCACCAAATATTGCTTCCAACAGTTTCTGCCCTACTACGGCAGAGCCTCCGGCTATGCCTAGTTCCAGCCCGGTTACACCGGCGGTGGAAGCGAAGACGACAACCATGAGTGCTACCGCAACCCCGTTGACGCCGAAAGCCGCGATCCTTGCCGTCTTTCGCTTGCCAGCGCCCTCGTTCCGGATCATTTCTAAGACATCTTTCTGCCACGCCCGGATGGTATCCGCGGCCCTGGTTTCAAGGTCTTTGCCAGGGCGCTCTGCCGGGAGCAACGTAAGCAGGCGCTCCCCGATTGGTGTGTTGCGCCAGTTCCGATCGATGTCTTGGTAAGCATTGGTTATTTCGCTGACTAAAACGGTGTGAAGGCCCGATTCTATGGCTTCTTCCACCCGGTGGGTCGCGACCGGCCGCCCACTGAAGAAGGAACCGACTCGGTCACGAATTCGACCTATGACACCTTCAATGCCTCGTAGCAGTTCGCCTGCTCCCACAAAGTCTTGCCATCGGGCGAGGATCTCACCGCGTAAGAGTGAACCGTCGTTTAAAGCCTCCGTAGTTTTTCCCAGCGCAAACTCGAAACGTTCGGTCGCGGCCTTCCCCAGACCCTGAAGCTGAGAGTCTTGATCATTGGCTTCGTCACTGAGCGCACGCAAATCTTCGTGCAACCGCCTGATAGCACCCTCGAGCGTTTGTTCAGCTATGCGTTGGCGTTCGGAGGAATCAGCAGCCAATGAATTCAGCCATGCCGAAATTGGCTCGATTCGCTCCCCGGGAATCATTGTCCGCTCATCGAGCTGAACCTCATTGATCACGTGGAGCAGTTTAGGATCCAGATTTTTTGCGACAAGCAACCGTTCCAGGTCTGGCACGATATCCGTTTCGGCGCCTGCAGGGACACGGTTGAGAATCACGCACACAGTGATTTCGCGGACGCCTGCTTCGGTAAGGACTTCCCAAGGAATAGCGTCGGCGTAACGATTTGCAGTGGTGACGAAGATCCAAAGATCTGCGGCGTTCAGGAGCTGTCCGGCAAGCGCGCGATTATCATCTGAAACCGAGTCGATATCCGGTGCGTCGAGGATTGCCAGTCCGCGCGGGACGTTCGGATGCGGCACAACCAGTAGCGCGTCGTGACGGTCCATCCCATGACCTTCGCTGAATCCTGCCCCGCTTAGCCGGGTCAGTTCAGGAAGTATTCGTTCATTTGCGAACCAAGGTTCATCTGCGGGGTTCACTGCGAGCACTGGTGTTCGCGTGGTCGGACGCACTGCACCAGATCGGCTGATCTGGTCACCGAGCAATGAATTCACCAGGGTGGATTTTCCGGCGCCGGTAGATCCGCCAACCACTGCCAACAGCGGGGCGTTCAGATTCTTGAGACGGGGCTCCAAATAGTCATTGATCTGGTGCAAGGCCTTCACTCTTAGCTGTTCTCCAGCTAAGGAGGAATGCGAGGAGGAGAGGATGAAGTTCAGATTACTCAACGATGATTCGAGATTGGCGAACCGATCCAACAGCTGAACGGCACCTGCGTCGGGCAGCGGGCTCGCCGGCCCGGTAGGCTCCTGCGGCAATGATGTGGACTCCATAAGCTCCATCATGCCTTATGGAAAGCGCTCTGCCATCAGCAAACGAATGCTTTGGCCAGTTAAAGGAAAAAACCACGACTGAGTCGTGGTTTTCGTGACCCCAACGGGATTCGAACCCGTGTTGCCGCCGTGAGAGGGCGGAGTACTAGGCCGCTATACGATGGGGCCGTACGCTGAAGATTTCTCTTCAACTCACCAGATTGCTCTGGTGAAGCGCTGGGATACCAGGACTCGAACCTAGAATGACGGAACCAGAAACCGTTGTGTTGCCAATTACACCATATCCCAATGTGACTTGGGCCTTTGGTCTAAATCCCTCCGAGAGATTCAGATCGCACGCCACAGCACGAGAATTAACTATACCCACGTACCTAAGCCATGACAAATTGATGCTGGAACCTTAGATGCTGTCACTGGCCATGAGTATTCTCTGCATCAGGTTGGTGAGCTCAGCAAGGCCGCCCACCGTGATTTCAGGGCGCGGATCCGGCTTCAGGTCACGGTCGACTAGAACGGCGACTAGTCCCGCGTTTTTCGCTCCGAGAACGTCATTGACTGGATTATCCCCTACGTACCAAGTCTTCGCCGGCTGGGTTGCCAATCCAGAGCATCCTGCCAAAAATGGTGCCGGATCTGGTTTCGGAGCACCCGCGGTATCCGATCCGATCACCACAGAAAATCCTGACAGGCCAGCCTTGTCCAACTTCATTCTTTGGTAAGACTCAATATTGTTGCTTACCGCCCCGAACGGTATCCCCCACGCAGTGAGGGCATCGAGGTGTGCCTGTACGTCGTCGAACGGTTTCCAAGATTCTTTGACCAAAGATTCATACTCCTCGGCCCAGATGAGGTACTCCTCATCGCGAAGTACCTCGTGCCCTACGAGTTCGAAAGAACGGTTCAAGCGTTGCTGGCGCTGCCCTAGGAATGTGAGTTCTCCGGACATATACCGCTCGTAAGCGCACGCTTTGTCATCGGCAAAATCCTCGGCGATAAACCGGAGCTGGGCGGGCGTGACTTCATGGAGCTTGCCAGCGACCATCGAGATGAACGCCTCGATGGCGGCTGTACGCAAATCCACCAAGGTGTCGTCAATATCGAAGAGAACGCCTTCGATGCTCAAACCAATTAGGTCAGAAGCATCGAAGGCGTTCTTCATTTCACTCAATTCAGGTTCTACCCTACTAGCGGGATTCGCCGAATGCGCGAAGACGGCTGAGGCTGGATTCGCGTCCCAGAATTTCCATCGATTCAAAGAGAGGTGGCGAGACGCGCTTTCCAGAGACAGCGACACGTGCCGGGCCGAAGGCCTGGCGTGGCTTCAATCCGAGCTCGTCAATCAGCTTCGCACGCAGCGCTTCCTGAATGGCTTCAGCGTTCCAGTCCTGGACGCCTTCCAATGCATGGATGCTTGCTTCCACGACCTCAACAAGGTTCGCTGGCATCCCCTTGAGTGCGCTGTCTTCAATGACGATCTGGTCATCGGTTTTGAAGAGGAATTCCATCATTTCGGCGGCTTCGCCCAATAGCCCAATACGCTCTTGAACTAGTGGTGAGGCGGCGTCAAGAATCTCGTTCTCACGCGCGGTAAGTTCGGATCCAACTAGCTCGGCAGCCTGAAGGTACGGGACGAGCCGGTCGCGGAAGTCCTGCGGCTGGAGCATGCGCACGTGGGTTCCGTTGATAGCTTCCGCTTTTTTCAGGTCGAAACGTGCAGGGTTCGAGAGCACGTCTTTGACATCAAAAGCTTCGATTAGTTGCTCACGGGTGAAAATGTCTTCATCTGCGCTCAGCGACCATCCCAATAGCGACAGGTAGTTCAGCAACCCTTCGGGGATGAAGCCACGGTCGCGGTGCAAGAACAGGCTCGACTCCGGGTCCCGCTTGGAGAGCTTCTTATTTCCTTGACCCATCACGTATGGAAGGTGACCGAACAGAGGCATGTACTGAGCAACCTTGATGTCAATCAAGGCGCGGTACAGCACGATTTGGCGCGGGGTGGAAGAGAGCAGATCTTCACCACGTAGCACGTGGGTAATGCCCATCAGTGCATCATCTACGGGGTTCACCAGGGTGTAAAGAGGCTGGCCGTTTGCACGAACCACCACGAAGTCTGGGATGGTACCGGGCTTGAACGTGATTTCGCCACGAACCAAGTCGGTGAAGGTGAGGTCTTCTTCTGGCATGCGAATACGCAATACCGGTTCGCGCCCCTCGGCCTTGAATGCGGCAATTTGCTCGTCACTCAAGTCGCGGTCAAAGTTGTCGTAGCCCAGCTTGGGGTCTCGGTCCGCCGCCTTGTGGCGTGCCTCAACCTCTTCCGGGGTGGAGTAGGACTCATAGACGTGTCCTGCAGCGCGAAGCTTTGCAATGACGTCCTGGTAAATGTCACCACGTTGGGACTGGCGGTATGGCTCGTGTGGGCCACCGACGTTTACGCCTTCATCCCAATCGATGCCCAGCCACGCCAAGGCGTCCAACAGCTGGTTGTAGCTTTCTTCGGAGTCGCGCTTCGCATCCGTATCTTCAATACGGAAAATCATCTTGCCCCCAGTGTGGCGCGCGTAAGCCCAGTTGAACAAGGCAGTACGGATCAGGCCAACATGTGGGGTGCCCGTAGGCGATGGGCAGAAACGAACGCGAACCGGGGTTTCTTCGGTCACGGTAGGAATCAGCGATAGATCAGTCATGGTGTTTTCATTCTAGTCCCGATGCAAGGCAAGAAGCACAATAGCGCGCTGGTCTTCGCATCACAAAAGGATGCGAAGACCAGCGCGCTATTGGTGAATCGACTACCGCCGGCCCACTTTGGCTAGCGGCGGAAGACGCTGCGTAGCGTTCCGATACCTTCAACTTCAATCTCGACGTTGTCGCCTTCACTGACCAGGCCAACACCTGCTGGCGTTCCCGTGAGGATTACGTCTCCGGGCAGCAACGTGAAGGCTTCAGATGCACGAGCCACCAGATCATTCACCGACCAGATCATCTCGCTGGTTGACCCATCTTGGCGGACTTCACCATTAACTCGGCTGACGATTCCAACATCATCCGGGTTCTCCAGCTGCGTTTCGATCCACGGCCCCAATGGGCATGCGCCGTCAAAACCTTTTGCACGTGCCCACTGTGGATCGGTGCGCTGAGCATCTCGAGCGGTCAAGTCATTGGCTACGGTGTATCCGAAGATCACATCAGATGCCTTCTCGGCGGGGACATCCTTGCAGATACGTCCAATGACCACGGCCAGCTCGCCTTCGAAAGAGACTTCTTCCGAAAACGATGGAAGTGTCACTGGATCTCCGTGTCCAACCACCGAAGTATTGGGCTTCAAGAACATCAGCGGTTCGCTAGGTACCTCGTTGCCAAGTTCTTTGGCATGGTCGCGGTAAGTCCGGCCGAATCCGATGACCTTTGACCGTGGAATGATTGGGGCAACGAGTCGTACATCGTCTAGTTGGTGCGTGGCACCTGTGGTCTTAATGCCCTGGAAAAAAGGGTCACCCGCCAATACATGGATGTCGTCTCCGTCAACGACTCCGTACATAGGGTCGCTATCAACTACAAATCTGGCAATGCGCATACTAATAAGCCTAGGGCATGCGAGGAAAAATCCTCGATAACATATACCCACGTCCAAAAGGATTTTCGATTCGCCATTGAAACTTTACTTTGATCCCCACCTTGCCATTCCGGCGAACACCACGATTACTTCATCAGCTAGATTCTCGGAAGCGACTTATCCTGGTCTTCAATAACTCGGTGCGATTGACCTGAAACGACAATACAATTCGGATGCGTTTGTTAGCCAGCTGGTTGCCTTGGCTCCAAGTCAAGTTCAACCAATGTCGTTCGCTTAAACGTGCTGTAAACCCTGCCATCTGGGGTGACAGCTAGCCTTGTGCCGAATTTTTCCTTGGCTTTAGGACTACCGATAAGTGCAAACGTTCCTTTTCTAAAATCGATAACGCTGGTTGTGTTCGCAGCACTATGCACTAGCCGCGATCCACCTTCGACCAGCGCGATGTTGGCACTAGTCCAACCTGCTCGAACTTCTGAATTAAATGCATCGGTAAGTCGGTGACGTTTCGCCAGCTTCCCGGTGATCGTGTCAATTATATTGACGCCTTCAACATCGGCGCATATTAGCCAACCGGCCACGATTTTTGGTGAATAAAGTGCACCAGCGTCAATTATTGGCGAACTGATCCAGACCATCTTCTTGGTAGCGATCTCCATCTTGAAGACTTTTGAGGGCCCCTCTGTGTCTGGAATTCCGTACCCATTACGGACCGTAGTCGTTCCGTATAGATACTGTTCGTCAGCATCTAACCCTATAATTGAATGCGCTCTAACGAAACCGTCACCGTCGCCGTCCAATATCCAATCGATTTCGTTGGCAACAGGATCGATCATTCCAACTACACCACCGGCTAATCCATAGTCAGGTACGGTGCCAAAAAATACGTTGTGAGAATTTCTGGCCCAAGCGAATGGTCGTGATTGTCCAAATTCTCTTCCTAACCGGTCAAGCAGAAGGTAACTATCTGCCTTTTCTTTATGGCGTGAATCAATACTAATAACATCTCCGCCGCCATAAGAACCTACATAGGTTAGAGAGGAATCGAATTCGATCATTCCTTCGACCTGGTTAATCACATCTTCGGAATCTGGGGAATGCCACCGTTCACCCGTCGTTGGGTGAATCGACGCCAGTCCGGACCCCATGTAGCCACCAATGAGTATCTGTCCGTTGTCGAGTCCCAAGAGGGATTGAATTGTATAGGCCCCACCGATTAGTTTATTCCTCCGAATACTCTGAACTTTGTTGGTGGCAAGGTCAAAAAATTCTGTTTTGAGCCCGTCAGCATCCCTACTGAGAATGAGTACCTGGCGACTTGTGGCAAAGAGGCCAATCGGCGAGGCAGCCTCCACTTGGCCGAGCTTCGAGTCTTTCCACGTTGAGGTGTCAGTGGAGTACAAGTATCCGGCCGAAATGCTAAAGTACCGGTTCGCAGTCGCCGTCTCGTAGCTCGATGACACGCGACGTTCCGACCACATGCGCTCGAGACGACCCGCCCATTTCATCTTCGTTCGGTCTAGAAGAAGCTGTTCTGGAACATTACTTGCCGAAACTACCAACTTATTCCCAAGCAATGAAAGTGAGGAAATGAAACCATTTGCCATTGGCTGCGGCAATTGTATTTCTGTTCTATTCATCGGTTCCGAACCAGGATGTGTGAAAATTCTTGGGTTTCGAGAGCCGGTTCCAAGCCAAACTTGATCGTTTTCATCAATAATTAATCGGCGCACATAATCCGTATCAGCTGCCAACCGCTGATAAACCCGAATTTCACCAGACTTCTTTATATAGGTAAATGGGGCACCATTCGGGTATGCTCCTCCCCAAACGTTTCCTACTGAATCTAAATCCAATTCATAAAGCGTCGTTGCTTGAGGTACTGTTCCAATCTCGCGTACCTTCTTTGGCGATCGTGGGTCCCAGACGAGGAGCTTCCCCTTGGTCGACAAGTAAAGCAGTTTGCCTCGCTCATCCCAAAGCATCGATTCAAGTCCGCCATTGTGAGTTTCAGGAATCGAAATTACGTGAAGAGGTGATGGCGAATTCGGACTAATGATTTGAAGCTGATTTGATGGACCCACTATAGTCACAGCGAACCATGGAATTACCGTTTCCCTCAGACCATGCAGCGGAATAGCGGACTTAACTTTAGAAGCAGAGAACGCATTCTCGAATTTTTTGAGGGACCCACTTGTGTTTCGTTCCGCACTCAAAGAGTTTGTGAAAATTGGATCATGGTGCGTTAGGGAGGGAGATGAATCAATTCCGGGCAGTTCATCTGGACTATCTGAGGAAGGAACGGATTCGTGCTCTTGGTCCGAAACAGTCGTATCCCTCGAGAGGAGCAGTCCACCCGTCGCTACCGCCGCGAGGCCTAATACGCCTCGACGCGAAATTCTCTTAACGTAGGCATCAGTTTCCGAGGGCACTAATCACCTTCCGCTGTAGTTGAGTAGGTTGAACTTCTCGACGATAGCAAAGTTATGTGAACAATTCCTGAGTGCGCAAATCAGCATTTGCTAACAGTGCATCATACTGGAAAACGCCTTTGCGATTCGCTGCTATCTGGGCATTTACTCTGACAGCAATCAGCAGTCGCAACTTAGTCTCACTGAACTTGACTAGGTAAAATATTCCGTGTAGTGGCAATCAGCCGCGCAGCTACCGCTAGTCTGTCGAGGGCAGTTTCTGATTTCCCGAAATGAACAGTGCCAATTCGTCTTGATGCAGAAATTCCATAGCTACTTCTGGAAAACCATCGGGATTTTTTGACTGCCATCGCCACATGTCTTCCACCATCTGTTCCAAGCCTCTTTCGGCCTTCCACCCTAGATCTAGTCGAGCCTTTTCTGGGTGTGCGTAACTTTCCGCGACATCGCCGGGACGGCGATCGGTGATTTGATAGGGAACCGATCGCCCGGAGATTCGAGCGAAAGCGTCAATGACTTCCAACACACTAGATCCGGCGCCTGATCCTAAATTCCACACATGCACACCTTGAGCATTCGACAAATAATCAAGTGCAGCTAAATGCCCCGCAGCAAGATCCAAGACATGAATATAATCTCGCACTCCGGTACCGTCAGCAGTTGAATAATCTCCGCCAAATACTTGTACTTCGGTGCGTTTTCCAATGGCTACCTGAGCCACAAAAGGCATCAAATTATTAGGGATTCCTTGGGGGTCTTCCCCAATCAGACCTGATTCATGTGCACCAACGGGATTGAAATAACGAAGATTCGCTATACGCCAGCGCGAATCTGACGCTGCCAGCTCTTCAAGCATCTCTTCGATATGCAGCTTCGTGCGACCATATGGATTTGTAGCGTTTCGTGGAGTATTTTCACGTAGTGGCAAGTCAGTCGAATCACCATAGACTGTGGCAGAAGAACTAAAAACTATGGTTCGGCATTCAGCTTCATCCATAGCTTCAAGCAGGTTCAGAGTGCCAACGACGTTGTTCTTGTAGTACTTCAGTGGTTGCGAGACCGACTCGCCAACAGCTTTAAGTCCGGCAAAATGTATGACTGCATCCGGCTTAATCTCACAGACAGCTTGAGTCAGACGGCTCGTGTCCAATAGATCGATCTGATATGCGTCCAGGTTCTGTCCAGCAATTCCCACCACTCTGCGAAGAGACTCTGGAGATGAATTACTAAAATTATCAATGACCGATACCTGGAGTCCCTCCTGCAACAGCTGGAGTACCGTGTGGGAGCCAATGTAACCAGCACCGCCGGTGACAAGTACGCGCATCTACAATTTCCTCAACGTCAAATTCGAATAGCCCATGTAAAGGTAATTACATGGGCTATTCTATCGACTTTTACTGCTCTTCTAGGCCAAGCGCTCCAGCCAGCCGTGGCGGTCTTCTACAGTTCCACGCTGGATACCAAGAAGTTCTTCACGGATAGACATGGTAACTTCACCTGCCGGCGCATTTTCATCACCGATCAGTTCTTCACCATTTTTTAGCACGCCAATTGGAGTGATGACTGCAGCAGTTCCGCACGCGAAGACTTCTGAAATCTCGCCACTTGTGATTCCTGCACGCCACTCATCGAGGGTGATCTTTCGTTCCTCAACCTCCATGCCTCGATCCTCGGCAAGCTGGATGATGGAGGATCGAGTGATGCCTTCGAGGATTGTGCCGGTCAAGGCCGGGGTGACGAGCTTATTGTCCTTGGTCACGAAGAACACGTTCATTCCACCGAGCTCTTCCACAGCATTGTCATTGAAAGAATCAAGGAAGAGTACTTGCTTGCATCCGTTTTCTTCTGCCTCAAGCTGAGCCACCAAGGACGCAGCGTAGTTGCCGCCGCACTTAGCGGATCCAGTTCCACCTCGGCCGGCGCGCGCGTAGTTCTTAGACACCCAAATGCCTACCGGCTTTAATTCCCCGCCGAAGTAGTTTCCGGCTGGTGATGCGATGACACGGTAGGAAACTTCACGTGCTGCACGAACGCCTAGAAAGGCCTCGGTAGCGATCATGAATGGGCGCAGGTACAGAGCTTCTCCGTCACCAGTTGGAACCCACTCAATATCGGTGGAAACGATTTTGCGCAGCGACTCAACAAAGACTTCTTCATCAAGCTGCGGCAGCGCCAGTCGAGTCGCCGACTTATTCAGGCGAGCAGCGTTTGCATGCGGACGGAAAGTCCACACCGAACCATCTTCGTGACGGTAGGCTTTGAGGCCTTCAAAGATCTCCTGGCCATAGTGCAATACCGAAGCTGCGGGATCCATGGCGATCGGCCCGTATGGCTCAACTCGCGCATCGTGCCACTGGCCCGAGCCAGGTTCGGAACCAGCAGTCCAGTCAACGACCACGGTGTGGTCGGTGAAGAAGTCGCCGAACCCCGGATTGGCTAGAACAGCGGCGCGCTCTTCTGCACTCTTGCGATTCGATGAAAGATTTTCGTTGAATTCCATCTAACTCAGGACTTCCTTGCTCAATTAACGAAAAACGGGTGCTCCACGCCATTGGCGGAACACCCGTCCGTGGATTTGTTCCCCGATTAGTTACTAATCGAGATACATCACTTTTAGCTTATGCCAGTAGCGACACGATTGCATCGCCAATTTCGCTTGTGGTGCGGCGATCGGTCAATTCTTGGCGTGAAGTGATCTCTTTTTCGACAGCCTGCTCAACCATAGCTGCTTCCGCAGACATGCCAAGGTGCTCCAGCATCAGCGCTACCGACAGGATTGCGGCTGTCGGATCAGCCTTTTGCTGGCCCGCAATATCGGGAGCAGAGCCGTGGACCGGTTCGAACATGGAGGGATATGTACGATCCATGTTGATGTTGCCGCTGGCAGCCAGTCCAATGCCGCCGGTGATTGCGCCAGCTTGGTCGGTAAGGATGTCACCAAACAGGTTATCTGTCACAATGACATCGAACCGCGAAGGGTCGGTAGTCAAGAAGATGGTCGCCGCATCAACGTGGAGGTAGTCGTGGGTCACCTCAGGGAATTCCGGGGCAATCATTTCTACTGTGCGCCGCCATAGGTGTCCGGCGTAAACCAACACGTTGTGCTTGTGGACCAAGGTCACGTGCTTGCGTTCTCGGGCAGCTGCACGGGTAAAGGCATCCCGTACGACGCGCTCAACACCGTAGGCCGTATTCACCGAGACTTCGGTCGCAATTTCATGTGGAGTGCCGGTGCGCACCGAACCGCCATTTCCGACATACGGCCCTTCCGTTCCTTCACGGACTACAACGAAGTCGATTTCTCCAGGGTTGGAAAGCGGGCTTTCGATTCCAGCGTAAAGCTTGGCCGGACGCAAGTTCACAAAATGATCCAACGAGAAGCGCAGCTTCAACAGCAGTTCACGCTCAATGATTCCCGAAGGGATTCGCATGTCACCAGGAGCCGCGCCGACGGCGCCGAACAGGATGGCATCATGCTGCTTGATAGCTTCAAGAGTTTCATCTGTCAGAGTCTCCCCCGTCCTGAGCCAGTGCTCCGCACCCAACGTGTATTCGGTGAGATCAACCTGTTGATCTCCACCGTTGGTCACGAACTTCAGGACCTTGACAGCTTCGGCAACCACTTCTGGGCCGATGCCGTCGCCTGGAATGACAGCAATATTAATGACGTTTCCCATGTTTTCATCATAACGAAGCAAATCCACCATATGAGAACTCATCTCAAATAATGAGAATCATTTCGGTGTAAGTCACGAGAACATCAAACCGTGGCATGAGGACATGACCACTGAACGCTGATTAGACTCGAACTGTACGAGTCTTCAGGCATGAGGGAACAGTTGATCTTTAATAATCCACACCGGCGCATCGACCGGTGGATTCGTTCGAATCCTGGCCGTATCGATTTATTCACTGGCGCTTTCTACACGTTAATGTGCACCGGATTCGGGCTTGTCATGGGTACCGGGGGCGGTGTGGGTTTTGCCCTCAGTTTGTTCGCTATCACCATCTTGCAGTCCGCCCCGTTAATGGTTCGCCGCCGCTATCCTTGGGGCGCAACGCTTGTCGTAGCCTTCGCTCACCTCATGCAGCTCTTCTTCCAGGGAATCTTTCTCCCCTCGCAACTGTCGGTGCCCTTGCTGATTTACACCATGGCCGTCTACGGGAAACGCTGGCAATCCTTCGCGACACTGGGCGTGGGATTGCTCGGCGCCATTCTTGCAACCTTTAATATCTTCGGCCCAGGCGCCTACGAACATGCCACCTTGTCCATTGACATGATTATCTCTTTCGTGGGCTTGTCGCTGGTTGTAATGCTGGCATGGACCTTTGGTGATCTGGCCCGCAGTCGGCGGCAAACTCTCAATGCACTGCGCGCCCATGCGCAGCGTTTGGAAAATGAACGACTGATTGAGCGTGAACTCGCCGCTTCGGATGAACGCAACCATATTGCCCGAGAAATGCATGACATTGTCGCGCACTCACTATCAGTGATTATTACTCAGGCAGACGGAGCCCGCTACGCGGCCGCCAAGGACCCGAACATTGCAGTTGAAACCTTGAAGACAGTCTCTGACGCTGGCCGCTCTTCACTGCGTGAAATGCGGCGCCTTTTGGGCGTTCTGCGCACAGATGAAGAAGTCGATCACCGCCCCTTGCCCACATTGGAAAACATTCCAGAGCTCGTTGAAACTGCCGTGAAGTCTGGACTGGAAGTATATTTCCAGGTCCAAGGGTCTCCCCGTCGCCAGCTACCTACCGGAGCAGAACTTACCGCGTACAGGTGTGTTCAGGAAGCGCTAACCAATGTCTTGAAGCACGCTGGCCCAAAGTCAACCACAAACGTGACTCTGAGCTGGACCAACAGAGGCGTTGAAATTAAAGTCATTGATGACGGCCGCGGCGTGGGCGATATGGGGATCGGCGGTACCGGTCAAGGTCTGCGCGGATTGCACGAACGAGTCGCCCTATACGATGGAACCAGTACCGCTGCCCCGCAATCAGGCGGAGGATTTGCCGTCTCTGTGTTCATCCCCTACTCCGAGGACTAAACCGAATGACCACCAGTGAACCAATTACAGTTGCCTTGGTCGATGACCAGCTTCTGGTTCGTAGCGGTTTCCGAATGCTCATCAATTCCCAACCGGACATGAATGTTGTCGCTGAGGCTTCCAACGGGCGCGAGGCCTTGGCTTCTCCCGCGCTGGCCGCCGCAGACGTGATATTGATGGACGTCCGTATGCCCGAAATGGACGGAATCGAAGCCACTGAACGGCTACTGACAACTCGAGATAATTCCAAGCAGACGCCACGCATCATTGTGCTGACCACTTTTGACATGGACGAGTACGCGTTCAGCGCTATTCAGGCTGGCGCGAGTGGTTTCTTACTCAAAGATGCCCCGCCCGAAGAATTACTGGAATCAGTGCGTACGGTAAATCGTGGGGATGCAGTGATCGCGCCTTCAACGACGAGAAGACTCCTGGATCATATGGCCCCGCTGCTTAAAAGATCAACACAAACCGACGATACGTTGATGTCGGCTGTAAATTCATTGACACCTCGCGAACGCGAAGTTTTTGGGCATATTGCGTTGGGTCGTTCGAATCCAGAGATTGCCAGAGATCTGTTTCTCTCCGAAGCCACGGTAAAAACTCACGTGGGACATATACTCGCCAAGCTCGGTGCCCGTGACCGGGTCCAGGCTGTGGTGATCGCATATCAAACTGGTATCGTCAGCGCCTAAAACTTACTCCTTAAACAAGAGTTCCACACATGCTTTGAAGCCATGCGTGGAATTCTCGTCATAAGGCTTACTTTTCTTCTTCGTACCGAGGGAAAACTGGAGCGGGTGCTGGCAATTCGGTCCCTGGCACCAGCACGGTGTCGTAGTTCTCGAAGTTACGTGCGGTCCCCTGGCCGACCGCGAGCAGGTCCAGCATCCCGGTCATAGTCTGCGGGAGAACTGGTTGCAGAAGCATCGCGACCTTACGAACAATTTCAATAGTCACGTAGAGAACCGTTTCCATGCGTGCTGGATCGGTTTTCTTCAGCTTCCAGGGTTCTTGCTCGGCGAAGTATGCGTTGGTGTCTCCCAAGACATGCCAGACGGCTTCAAGGGCGCGGCTGAAGTCCTGCCGCGCGTACGCTTCCCGGTTGATTTCCAAAAGCTCTGAGGCAGCTTGGAGTATCTGCTCATCGGCTTCCGCGAGCGGTCCGGGTGTCGGCACGACTCCCCCACAGTTCTTGGCCACCATGGAAAGCGAACGCTGTGCGAGGTTTCCAAAGTTGTTGGCCAGATCGCCGTTAATACGCGCAACGATGGTGTCATGGTTATAACTACCGTCAGCGCCAAAGGTCACTTCACGCAGGAAAAAGTAGCGCACCTGGTCAAGCCCGTACCGTGCCACGAAATCATCTGGCGACACGGTATTGCCCAAGGACTTGGACATTTTGACGCCGTTATTGTGCAAGAAGCCATGAATCATCACGCGCTTGGGCACTGGCAGCTTTGCGGACATCAAGAAAGCTGGCCAATAAATGGCATGGAATCGGGAAATATCCTTGCCGATAACGTGCACGTCTGCAGGCCAGTACTTCTGGAATGAAGCCGATTCAACATCTGGGAAGCCGGCACCGGTCAGGTAGTTAGTCAGGGCATCGACCCAAACGTACATGACGTGCTTCTCGTTGCCGGGAACTGGGATTCCCCAGTCAAAGGTTGTTCGCGAGATCGATAGATCCATCAGTCCGCCTTCAACGAAACGAACCACTTCGTTGAACCGTGAGCGAGGGGCGCCGAAATCAGTATTTTCTTCATAGTGCGCCAGAAGCTTATCCTGGTACTTGGAAAGCCGGAAGAAATAGGACTCTTCCTCGGTCCAAGTTACTTCGGTATCAGTTTCGGTTGTGTACCGGATACCATCTTCGCGAACTTCGGTCTGCTCTTCGGTATAGAAGGCTTCGTCACGTACCGAGTACCACCCGGCGTACTTATCCAAGTAAATATCGTCGTTTGCTTCCATCCGGCGCCACAACTCCTGCGCAGCAGCATGGTGGTCTGCGTCAGTTGTGCGGATAAAACGGTCGTAGCTCGTGCCCAACTCGTCATTCATCGATTGGAAAGCATCGGAGTTGCGCTGCGCAAGCTGAGCAGGGGTGATGCCCTCCTTCTCTGCCGTCTGCATCATCTTCTGACCATGTTCATCGGTACCGGTTAGGAAGAAGACGTCATACCCGTCAAGCCGTTTGAAACGCGCCATGGCGTCGGTTGCGACTACCTCGTAAGCATGCCCAATATGAGGGGTGCCGTTCGGGTAGGAAATTGCTGTAGTGATGTAAAAGGGTTTTTGCTGAGAAGTCACGATACAAATTTACCTTAGTCGGTGTTGGAAGCTGGATTCGTCAGGGCGATCTTCTTGTCACATGATCTGGTCCAGATAATCCCAAAAGGCGCCGCGAAGGGTGCGACGGATCGTTTGCTGATCCGTTTTCCACTCTCCGAGTACTTGGGCACAATCTTTAAGCAAGGTACGGTCGATTTCGGGCGGTAGCTGTGGTTTATCCGCCACAAGTTCAACTACTTCCGCTTGGGTTGTACTGGCAAGCCAGGATTGAGCTACTTTGGCCCCAATTTCTTCAGCCGCGGTCAGTTCCTTCTGTTCGTAGGCAGCTTGTCCATAGAACCCAGAACGTTCACTGCCCGACGAGTAGACGACTTCTGCTTGGGTCGCTGGCTCTGCACTGCGTGGAACTTGGGCCTTTTGCGCTAACAACGCCGGAGTTGGGAATCCAGGTTTTGGAGCTGCTGAAGGCTTAGCAGTTGGTGCGCCCGCTACCAATGCGGTCTTAGCGCAATGATCTTTATCCCAGTCAATAATTCGGGTGAAGGAACTATCAATAATTGAATCGGGCATCACTTCAATAGCATCTGCGGTCAGGGCCAAATGTTCGGCCACCGAAGCTACTCCCAAACGACTCTGGTCCTTTTGCAATCCAAGCAAAACTACTTTCATGCCTAAGTCTTGAGCCTCTTCTACGGCCTCGGCAAGGTCATCATCTCCGGAAACAAGATAAGCAACGGAAGCGGAACCGTGACGTGCTACGCCAACCAAGTCCAAAGCAAGCCGTAAATCAACTCCCTTTTGTTCTCCGTTATAGGAAATACGGCCTAGCCGAACTTTAACGCCAGGAATAAGACCGATACGCTTATGCTGTTCCGTAAATAGGCCATCCTTGGACGCGTCATACCAATAGACCCGTAGGTTATTTAGGCCAGTATTCTTCTTAACCGTCTGCACAATTCCACGAACTAAAGACTCATAATGCGTGGTGAAGGCTGAACGGAGCGTTGTTCCCGCAACTCGATGCCCTCCTAAAGACAATAAAAATCCGGCATCAACAAATATGGCAGTTTGATTCATCATACTTTTGATACTAGTCAGTACAGAGCAAAGATTCCTGCACACGACGACGTACGCCAGGTATTGCTTCAATTTAAAAGCAAATGGGACTAGAACAAATTGTTCTAGTCCCACAAGCGCAGCGCGTTAGATGCTTGTTGCTCGCATCATGTCGTCCGCATCGGATAGACGCGAATCGAATTCTTCAATTCGCTCCCCCACACCGAGGAGCTCTGCAATGGCTGCCACTGTGCGTACAGAAGCCTTTCCATCGCCGTAAGGATTAACCGCGTTGGCCATCTCCTCATAGGCTGCAGAATCGTTCAACAGTTCCGAGACGGAGTCAAAGATTCGCTTTTCGTCGGTTCCAATGAGCCGTACGGTGCCTGCCGTCACTGCTTCCGGTCGCTCGGTGTTCAGTCGCATGACCAATACTGGTTTGCCCAGGCTTGGCGCTTCCTCCTGAACTCCGCCGGAGTCGGTCAAGACAACAGTCGAAGCGTCAATGATGCGAGTGAATTCTCCATACGCCAACGGTTCAGTCAATGTGATGTTTGCAATTCCGTCAATTTCCGGAAGCAAAGCCTCACGCACCGCCGGGTTGCGGTGCAGCGGAAGGATGAACTGAACATCCGGTTCCGCAGCGGAAAGGCGTGCAAGAGCACGCCCGATTCCGCGCATTGGCTCACCCTGGTTCTCACGACGGTGAGTCGTCACCAAAACAATTCGTTTGCCCGAGTTCACGATTTCTTCAAGTTGCGGATCTGTGAAAGGGATCTTCTTTTCAACTACGGTCAGCAATGCATCAATAACACTGTTGCCAGTGATCACGATGTCCTTGCTGTTAAACGTCTCGCGCTCGAGGTTACGCTTGCTCAGCGAGGTCGGAGCCAAATGAAGACTGGCAATCTGGCTGGTGAGCTTGCGGTTGGCTTCCTCTGGGAATGGCGAGAAGAGGTCGTAGCTACGCAGACCAGCCTCGGCGTGTACCACTGGAATTCCACGGTAGAAGGCCGCGATAGCTCCTGCTGTAGAGGTTGTGGTGTCACCCTGGACAACTACTGCATCCGGCTTTTCTTTTTCAAAGATTTCATCCAGACCTGCAATGGTCTTTGTCAGCAAACCGTTAAGGGTTTGTCGCGGCTGAATCACGTCGAGGTCATAGTCAGGCTCGATACCAAACAATTCATTGACCTGATCCAGCATCTCGCGGTGCTGTCCAGTAACAACAACTACGCAGTCGAATCCTTCAGCCTCTTTCAAGGCCTTTACGATTGGAGCAACCTTGATGGCCTCGGGGCGAGTGCCATAGATCGGCATGATCTTCTTCATGGGGAATCTACCTTGTCAGCAGTGGGGAATTTAGCGCCAGAGACCGCGGGTGTCAATGACATCCTTGCCTGCAAGCGCAGTGGCAGGAACCGACTTGAACTGATCATGATCAACCAACAGCGTCACAACTTCTGCGGCTTCCAGCGCCTCATCCAATGGGGTCAGAGTGAGGTTCGCAATGCCTTCAAGCTTCTTTGGCAATGCTTCAACGTGTGGCTCGACAACCAAGAACTCGACAGTTGGATTTTCGACGGCCAGCTTGCGAGCGATTTCAATGGATGGCGATTCGCGCATGTCATCGATATTTGCCTTGAAGGCAAGACCCAATACGGCAACCTTGCCATTGAACGCCGGTGACTTGGTAGCCTGAACCACCTTGTCGATAACCCAGCTTGGCTTCGCGTCGTTGGTTTCACGAGCCATCCGGATGAGCTTGGACTCTTCCGGAGCGGCGGAAACGATGAACCATGGATCAACCGCAATGCAGTGTCCGCCTACGCCTGGACCAGGCTGCAAAATGTTAACTCGTGGGTGACGGTTCGCCAAGGAGATGAGTTCCCAGACATCGATACCGATCTTGTCTGAAATAACGGAAAGCTCGTTAGCGAAGGCGATATTCACGTCGCGGAACGAGTTCTCAACCAGCTTCGCCATTTCGGCGGTCTTGGCGTCCGTAGTCAAAATTGCTGCCTGGCAGAACACCTCGTAGAGGGCCTTGGCCTTATCAGCGGCTTCAGGTGTAATGCCGCCAACAATACGGTCGTTGGTCACAAGCTCTTCCATGACGTAACCCGGCAGTACGCGCTCTGGGCAATGTGCCACGAGCAGGCTGTCGGCGTTCAAGTCTGGGCGCTTAGCCAATAGGTAGTCAGCCATGTGCTGAGTTGCGCCTGGAGGCGAGGTGGATTCGAGGATGACCAGTTCGCCACCCTTGAGGTTCGGTGCGATACCAGCTGCTGCAGCCTCAATGTAGGACAGGTCTGCGGTGTAATCATCATTGAACGGAGTTGGCACGGCAACGATATAAGCTTCAGCGGCTGGAGTCTCGAAGCTAGCGCTAAGAGTTCCTGCAGCAACTGCTGCTGATACAAATTCGCCGAGCGCTGGTTCAACGAACGGAACTTCTCCCTTGTTGACTGCCTCAACGGTCCGGGGGCTAACATCGACACCCTTGACGTTGATGCCCTTCGATGCGAGGATCGCGGCGGTTGGCAGGCCGATGTATCCCAAACCGATGACGGCGACTTCTTTAATGCTGTTCACTAAAGTGACTTTCCTTCTGGTGCGAGTATCATTCCCAAAACTGGGCGTTCAAACTTATCTTATAACGATTGAATTACGAGTTGAGCCCTACAAACCATATCGCAGGTCTCCTCTGTAAGTAAGAAGGTGGATCACTACGGTTTATTTATTACCGACCGGTAGACACGATCTAGCTTATTTGCATTTTGAGACCACGTTCGATTTTTAAGTACAAACCGACGGCCTGACTTGCCCATGTATGAGACTTTTTCAGAGTTATCTCGAAGCATCTCAATGTACCGGGACCATTCCTCGGCATCCCCTGGCTTCACTAAGTGACCAGTTTCACCATCAATGATCAATTCGCGAAGCGCGGGCAAGTCGGAGGCTAGAACAGGCACACGAGATGCTAATGCTTCGACTGGTTTTAACGGCGTCACAGCGCGGGTTACGGTATTATCTACCCGCGGAACAACAAAAAGATTCAGAGCAGAGTGGTAGAGATGCGCCTTTTCGCGCGGTACCCGACCAGGAAACTCGCAGCGGCTCTGGACACCTAAGTCGACAGCTAAACGAATTAGATTCTCTTTCTCAGTTCCGTCACCTACGATTAGCAACTTCACTTGCTTACCGTGATCTTTAATACCCGCCAGCGCGCGAACTACTGTCTCCAGCCCTTCATAGGGAACCAGACTACTCACCGTCCCGATGTAAAATGCTTCCGGGTCAAGTCCTAGCTGCGCTCGAGCTTCATTTTTTCCGATTGGCTCCTTGAGAAATTCTTCCCCAATGCCATTAGGCAAGATTTCAATTCGCTCTGCCTCGACCCCAGCGTCCACAAGGTTTCTTTTCATTTGTTCACCAAGCGTCAGGACGAAGCTAGCACTTCTGGCCGCATAGGCTTCTCGTTCCGCAAAAAACCGATAACGTTCGGAACCAGCCGCTGAAGCAGGTCTTGTTGAAAGCCAGGTGTCGGCAAGCTGTCCGCGTACTTCATATACCCACGGAATCCCGGTTGCTTCCGATACTGCTTTGACTGCGAGTGCATTCGTGAAGTCCGTGGTGGTATGCAGTACAGCAGGTCGGTCACGAATCGTCTTTTTTAAGAGTTCTTCTGCCTGCTGTTGAACACGGCCAGACAAATCATGCCTAGGCTTTCGTGGAAGTAGCCTCTCATACCAAATCTCACCCACTCTATCTTTAAGAGCGGTATTCAGCTTTCCAATATTGAGCGGATATTGGACTCTTGTCGCTGCACTGACAAACCATCCCGCATCTGCAAGCGAGCTAAGCACCGACTGGGTACGTTGTGCATATCCACTACCCGTGTGAGGCAGGGAGTTAGTTGCAAGAAACAATACCGAATCTTGATGAATCGGTGGTTCCATTTCTAGCTCGCAATTGTCGAGGACTGGTTCTGTACCCCGATAAACTGCAACTTCAGACTCATAATGACGTTTCTGTCGCGTAGATGGTATCTGTTCTAGAACTCGTATAGCTTCGCTCATGTTTCCAAGCGACCATGCTAACCGAGCTTCGGCGCGAATTGATCTTTCCGATTCCGTAGACTGCGCGAGAAGCTGCTGGGCCAATTGCCAGTGTCCGGATGCTATGCATAAGTTGGCCAGAAACACACCACCTTTGGTGGTCGACTCGTCCGCTATCCACGATTCGCAAGCATGTTGGAGATTCCGGGCGTCGTCTCCTAGCATTGCGCCCAATGCAATGAAGATACTCGGGTTTTTTTTAGATGTGAGTACTTTCCTAAGACCTCTAGCCAAAGGTTGGGCTTTGAATTTACGGGCCACCTGTAGCGCAAAATAACTTGGATCGTCTTTCAAATTAGATGTAACGAGACGAGCAGTGTTTAGCACATTTTCAGTAGTCTGCCGATTCAAATTAACCTCTCAACTACGATCAGATTTTTTAACGACACCTGCAAGCAACAGGGCATACTTTCGTCCAGATTCACGCAAAGAAGCATTTTCGCGCACCCAACGTGAACCTCCACCGTTCGTCCGCAACATCTCAGGATTCTCGATTAGAGCATTTAGGTGACTCACTAAATTATCAACGGATTGGGGAACAACCACGCCAGCGCCGGACGCATTAATTATGCCGGCGGCTTCCCCCCGCACCAGTCCAGTGACGTGCTGGTCAAGATATAAAAGCTCATACAGCTTCGATGGAACGGTGTGGTCGAAGCTTGGCCAATCCGGCCGTAATGCGACTATGCACGTATCGGACCATGCATAGTTCTCTAAGACTTGGGTACCATAGACGGGTTCTCGAAAATCAACGTCCACACCGAGTTGAACTGCAAGATCAGTAAGTGCTACCTTCTCTGTCCCATGGCCGACAATTCGCAGAGTCACCTTATCCTGTAGCTCCTTCATCGCCTTCACGAGCAAGTCCAACCCTTGGCTACGTCCCAAATTTCCAAGATATAGCACTCGAAGTTTGTCACCACGTGGCACCAACGGCACTTTCATCTCGGGACGGTCAATCTCCACTCCATTTGGCACAGTGACTACGTTCACGGCGCCCTTGAGCCGCATCTTCGTTGCTAAGCCATTTGTCACTGTTACTAGTAAGTCGCTACGTCGCACTAAGAACGCAAGACACCGGGATACTAAAGGTTCAAGCCACCCCCAACGTAATACTTGGGACTCGCGAAGAAGATCGGGCCACGCATCCCGAAGGTCTACAACAAAAGGCACTCGGCGCAACCGGCTTGAAAGATACCCTATAACTAATGTCGGAAGTGCTGGCACCGTCGCAATGATAACGTCTGGCCGCGGTCCGCTCATTGATACGGGAAAGCTACGTAGGGCGTCAACGCTATGTTTGAGAACCTTGCCAACCATCGTCCTAGAACGGCGTTTTGAAGGATAGTGACGAATCGTGACCAGTGGATTCGACAGTAGATCAGGGCGATTATCATTGGTCGTACCCTGCGGAGCAGGTGTTACAACATTGACCTGATGACCTTGTGAAGCCAATTCATCAGCGATGATTGACCAACGTCGTTGCGGAGGTGAAATTTCGGGGGAAAATGAATGCGTAAGCAGCATGATTTTCAACTTCCCTGCACCTCTAAATTCCAAAATCTTGACTGACACCTTAACTGTGGGTTAGAAGAAGATGTGTCGGTCGTTGCGTCCAAACCATTGAATACTACCAGTAGCGGTCAATTCAGCGTCACTCACGTCCCAAGTATGCGCCATTCCGTCATTCCCACGCATCTGCATAAAGTTGAATCGATCACTGGAATAAATGGTGCCCCCACTTTCAATGACGTCTCGTAGGAACTGTGTATCCTCGCCCCTGCTTCGGGACTCGAAAGGTGTAGTTTTAAATACTTCAGCATGCCCCAGAATCGTTGGTCCCATCACCAGATTTGTGAACCGATGCTCACGTTCAGCAAACCGCAGTAGGGTGGCGTCTGAATCAGCCAAATACATAAAGTGTGCTTGTTTTCCGACAATTGAGGCACCGCTGTAGCGCAACGCCGCCACCTGATCGAAGAGATAGTTCTCCCCGTATAAGTCGTCATCATCCATTTTGGTTATGAAGTCGCCAGAAGCGCGCGAAACAGCTTCATTCAGACAGTCGCCTAAAGTCAGTTCTCTATCCATCTCCAAGATAACGAAGTTACTAACGTTCGATTTGGTAGCCAAACGATCAAGTTCGTCACGATCAATGGCGAAACCATGCGAAACGAGTATTAGTTCGACGTCAACTTTTTGCTGAGACCCAATGGTAGAGAGAATGTGCTGGATCTGTTGCGGACGGATGGTGGAAACGACCGCACTGATCTTCGGACGTGTGGACATTGACAATGGCGACGGCTCATTTGTTTCCAAGCCAATAAACTCTTCGATCTGACGGGCGCGGTGAGCATACGTATGTTCAGACCAGATTCGTCGTTGCCCCAGATGAACAGTACGGTCTCGTAGCTCCGGACTACGAACTAAACTCCGGATGGCATGTGCGGCTTGCTCGCGAGTTTGTACTTCTAGAACTTCCGAAGGATCAAAGAAATTCCTGATAGCGGCACTGGGAGCCGATACGACAGGGGTTCCCGCAGCCGTAATCTCGAAAATGCGTCGCGCACACATGCTGGGAGAGTCAATCACTGAGTTCACATTCAGGAACGCGCTGTAGTACTTGTTTGCCGTGAGCATTTGGTCGTAAGGCAATGTACCAACTACATGCGAAGCATATGGTTCCGGGAATTGGTACTTTTCTTCTCCACCATGCTGACGAGAGAAGATATCAAGCCCATTTGGCAGTTTGGTACTAATGTCTACGGCTCCGCCCAGAACGATGTCCATCTGCTCACGTCGTTCTGGAAACTTATGTGAAAAGTACATTCCCGCGAATGCGACATCTCGTCGTGGCTGGTTTACAGGACGTACCGGATTATGGAATTGAGGCTGGGCACCAAAGCTCAGCGATGCAACACGTTTGTGCCCCAATGCGGACTGATATCGGTCGACCATTCTTGAGTCAGATGTGAGTACGAAATCGAAAAGTTTTGCCGATTCCAGGAAGTCATCAAAGTGCGGAGGATCTTCTTTGTTCCAGAAAACTGTCGGGATCCCACGGCGTTTGAATGCATCAACCATTTCAACAAATGCAGGTCGAGGCGCTGAAGTTCCAGTTAGATGGTAGCTCCATACTCCACCGTTCCCAGCCCAGGCAGATTCCACAAAGAGGAAATCGAAGTCGCCTTCATTTAGCTGAGTAGACCACGACCTGACGCTAAGTTCTGTCGCTTGCCATTCCGGAGTCCACGATTTCATGCTGAAGTCGTCAAGGATGACAGCAACTTTCAGTTTACTCCCAGTAGGCGAGGATGTCTGATGGTCGTGCGAAGGCAGGCTGAGACCGAGGTGCCTTTCGACGTCGCTAGTAAACTTTTGTAAGGAGAATCTATTGCCTGCAGCCTCAGAACGTCGCATCCATTCACGGAGCTGAACAATACCGCCTTGTCGAAAGTGCCAAAAGGCCTTCCGCAAATCACTTGATGCAAAATTCAATGTCAGTTTCTCACGGCTTCTCGAGGGGGCGTCGACTTACCAACGATTCTAACAATCGAAAAGTCCTAGCCTAACAATTCGTAGATGAACTGCAGTAGACAACACAAATGGTGCGGACACTCACTTGAAGTGAACGATGCAGGAATTGACACACTCATAGTCGACCAACCGAGCGCAATCGCGAAAAACAGTTGCATCGATTGTAATGTTGCGCGTCTAGGCACAACTTAATCTAGAAAAACGCAATGTACAGAGTTGAGGACATCAAAACAAGACGCACCACCAACCCTACTACTTGTTGCCAAACTACTAACTCTACTACTTGAATTGCTTTATGCTTCCATTAGACTGACCATGCCAAGTATGTAGCGAATGCTAATCCTGGAGTGCAACATAGTGATAAATAGGAGGAATATTGATATTCATAGGCCACACGAAATTCAGTGTTTATGCGCCAGTATCCGGCGCATGGAAGGCTACGAACGGTTCTCGCTTTAAAACTCAAGGTGACTACAAAAAATATTTATTCTCAGATTCGCGACTAAACCCTCGGATAGATATCCTGGTGAATTACTCATTACCTCAGTTGGCCACAGCGGCCAAAGGTCATGATATTACTCATCTAATTTCATATTCAGAATTTCTTCCCCATAAGTATGAGGAAAAACTTATTGAATCTCAAAAACAATACTCATTTTTAAAACTCGAGAAACAAAATCGCGGCTCACACCCAATAACTCTAGAATCCGTAGCCAAGGAAAAATTATTGGGTTCAGGTGATCCGCTACAACCTTTCGGCATATTCCGGCTGGATGATGATGATATTTTGCCGGCGGATTATTTTGACCAGAACTCCCCTTATATCAAACAAGAGTTTGTCGGAATGCAAGTATCGCTTGGAACGGGCGTGTCTGCGATCTACAAAGATGGTCGTTTCTTTAACGCAAGAAAAACTTATCATCCGATGTTAAATATCGGATACACCAGCATTCATCAATTTAGCGCTGCTGGAGAGATGACAAAACTACCAATTGCAGGTCATAACGTCGCCGATAGGACGTATCCTGTAATTCTAGATTCACGAAAACTCGGATATCTGTGGACACGGCATCCTTCGCAGGACACCGCCCTAGGGCTCGTAGAATCGGATGAAGCGACTCTTATAGCTACTCTCAAACGCCATATGGATCGCCATCCGCCAATACATGACATGGATGAGTTACATGAGGCTTTCCCAGTTCTTAGAAACAATATTACTAACGCGGAATCGCCTGACTCCACGCGTCAAGAACTCATAGTCGTTGCTACGGACCTTGAAGGAAAAGGCTTAAGGCTAAAGCCAAAGCCCGTGAGTGGAAAAATAAAACTTACCACTACCATGAATTGCGATATGTCCTCTGAGGTCCGAAATTCGTTAATTAGCTTCATTTTCGTGGATGCACAAGGGCTTCGAATCGACCCTGCATCTCTGGATTCGCATTTTGAAAATCAACCGATCTCCCGGTCAGGAAATCCACGAATCGGATGGTTCCGCTACTTGTCAACGAAGCAAGGTAAGAATCGTACCGTAACGCAATTTACACTCCCAGACGGCGTATACGTTGGCGTTGCGACGATAATTAAATGGCGGCGACAGGAAACTAAAATAGTGGTCACATCGGTATCAATTGAGAGCATGCCATCGACGTCTGACTAGTAAACACCCACAAGAAGCTGTCAAGTTGCTATGATGGCTCACATGACTGAAGGTACCCCGAAGAAAGCATTAGTGTATGGATCATGCGTATCGCGTGACCTTACCCGTATCGATAAAATCCGCTTCGAGACGCTACACTACACAGCCCGACAGTCGTGGATCAGTGCATATTCTGATCCGAGAACGGCACCGAAAATTGAGTTATTCTCTGCTTTTCAAAAGCGTATGCTCGAAAATGACTTTCAGTCTTCTGGCCGTCAGGTCCTAACAAGTACACGACCTCTCACCAGCGATGTAATAATCCTCGACCTAATAGATGAACGACTTGGAGTGCTCCCGTATCAAGGATCGTGGATTACGTACTCGAATGAGTTGGATAAAACCAAAATAATAGACAAATCTGAACTTCAAGATCTCGTCGAATTCGGTAGCGACACTCACTTCTCACTGTGGAAGGATGCCGCATTCCAAGTACGTGCGGACTTAGATGTGCATATTCACAAGGTATTTGTACTTGCAGCAAAATTTGCTGAGCATACCGACGATGGAAAGAACCTGCAGAAATTTCGAGACATACCAGCAGCATCATGGAATTTAAAGTATCAGCGTTACTACGACGAACTCGAAAAACTTGGATTCCAATTAGTAAGTCAGTCTAGTGAGCTGACCAAAGCAAGTGAGGCTCATCTTTGGGGTGCTACCCCATTTCATTACGTAGACGAAGCTTACAAGAATTTTGGTGACAAAATTCTAGTCCACTTGGGCAATAATCATTAACTAGGTGTGCGTCTCTGACATCTTACTTAAAAGCCAAGCTCGAATTTCCGTTGTAGTTGTTCGTCCCGAACTTCAGGCAGATACATTTTCAATTTTTGACGACAATGGATAACGAAAATCGCATTATTATTAGGGCTATTTCGATGCCATCGCCACTGGTTTTGGCAGTGGTGAACCGTCTGTAATTGTTGATTGTGCCTGGCCGGGGCTAGCTGGCGGGGCGATACTGGTTCTTCCGGCCCGATGTGACTCATGAATCTTCTGACCCCTGAAGGGTGTCATATCCGGGATCTGTCCTTCTGGCCGGGAGGACCGGCGCCGATCTGGCCCACCGCGATGGCATGATTAGAAGCCTGCCCATTCTCCGTGGATTGTCGCCCCTTACTGTTAAAAGCCCTAGTCGGAACCGCTGTTCTGACGACATGGCATTTTGATTCTGAACACCGGGTACTGCCTTCAACTGCGGACATAGGCCACGTGATAGATCCAGTCAGTTCACGAGCGAAAGACGTTACCTCCAGTTCCTCCACGTGGCAGATAAGAACGATGCGCTTGACGTAGCCCACACAACGGTTCAGGTCCATGTGCAGTAAACGGACCGCTCGAGCGCTCACTACTGTCCTCGATACCCAGCGCCGGGGTCCCATCTGGTTTAGGGACACCGAATTTCACTGCGAACTAGGTCAAGTGAATATTAGTAGGTTTGGGTACCACCAAATTTTGCCTTGGGAGCCAGCAGCCGTCTGGATGGCGGCCAACGGATCCAGTCGCCAGGAAGCATGACTGGAGATGAAACGGCCGTTACCCGGTGGACAGAAACGAAGTACCACGTCGTCAGAACAGCCGTACCATCCGACGCTATTTTGCAGCGTTCATCGGTACCGTACCGGGTAGGTGCGGATGCCGGATCTCGAAGAAGAATGGCAGCAAGCCGTCGATTAGCCGATGGGTCAGCACAAACTGTTGCGCAAGTATGCCATCTCCAGTGTTCTGGCACTGGATGAATGGTTACTGGATCCTCCTAGCGGAGAGTTCTTGAGGTTCATTGTCGAGCTCATGGAGCGTAGATATGACGCCGGGTCGACTATTTTCTGCACGCAGTACAAGCAGTCGGACTGGCATGCCCGATTGGGTGCTGGAGCGTTGGCTGACGCGACTATGGATCGCATCGTTCGCAACACGATTTGGGTTGAGACTGGTGGGTTCAACATGCGTGAGGCGTACTCGAATTCCGGGCGCTAGGAACGGGTCGCCGTCGCGGTGAGGAGTTGGTTCAGGGCCGCCGGCAAGGTGGCCTGTGGCTCTAAAACCTTCGAATATTCACGAGTACTCTTATGGCGTCTGTTTCGGATGTCGGCTCGATGAATCTGACGCGAACCATGGCGCGAAAACCCTCGTCATCAAGGACTTCGAACCCAAGGCGCTTATAGGCTGCGGTGAGGATTTCCCACAGTTCTGGGGCTGGTGACGCAACGACTTTCGCGGCGCCTGTGGTACCGGCTCGGGGTCTTCCGCGGTCAGGAATCACGTCGGGCAGTTCGGAGTTCTTAGTCCAGTCAGCGACTCCGACCTGGGATCCGGGTTCTTGTTCCACGACGCCGAACTCGAAGGAATTTTGCCCTGGATGCAAGCGTTGCTCGGCGGAACGCAGGAGCAAGGCTAGTTCGGCGTCGGTGTTCGCCGATCCGATGTGTTCCACGGAGGTGGTGGTGCGTCCGGTTAGGTCCACGATTTGCTCGGCGACAGCGTCGGATACGGTGCGGACCTAGCGGATGAATCGAGAACCCATTGCTTCAGAGTACCGGGAACCTATTTATTGGTAAGCATTTCGGTCAAGACGTGAAATCAAAACATCAGGTCATGAACTAATTGAGGTTTTGGATCACAAACTGTGGCACGAAACAGGTCAGGATCTGGATAGAGATTGGCAACCACAACATGAGGGAGAAAACCTCAGAGGCTACGGTCTAAGCATACTATTGAGATTCGGTGTCTCCCTTCCCCAGAGTTACTGGCATCATCGGCAAATTAGTGGTTCTGAAAGACAATATTTGGGGGCTCTCAAGCCTACGTATATTTATTCAGTTGTAATACTGAACCAAAATCTTTGTATAAAACCGACTCCATAAACTGCGCTCGTCGTCATAAGCCACAGTTCCGAAATTATCCGGAAATCTACAAAATCGATCTGCGCCGTTAGACGAACAACCATGACATGTAGGATCACACCAGCACGATAGAGGGCGACCGATCGAACTGGCCGGTGTCTCCCATTTGTCGGACTCGTCAAACTAACAGCGGAACCAAGACTAACCGTTAAGCTCGCGGAACTTCGGAGTTACAACCACCGAGCCCGGCGGAAGATCTTTGGTCACAACTGCGTTCGCACCAATCGTCGAATTAGCGCCAATCTTAGCTCCTAACACAACGGCACCGGCCCCTACCCAAACACCGTCGCCTATTGACGGATCTAGTCCATTGCGACCGCCAATGGTGACGTTCTGACCGATAGTAACGTTCTTACCTATGATCGCGTTCTTGTTGATAACAGTGCTGATACAGCCGTAGGCGAAACGGGCACCGGATAAGTCTACCGTCGCCGGCAAGACTGATCCGAAACGTTTCCTAATGTAGCGAACTAGGAAATCAGCGCCCACATCAAGCTTCTGTAGATGATATTTGTGCGCCAATGCATGAATCTGCCCTATGGGAATCAGATTTAGATATCCGTCAATAGGACCAGTCATATTTGCAGACAACATATCGTGCCGCACGCCTGATGATTCCAGCAGGCGTTTAACGGAATTGGTTATACCGTTCATCAGTATCCATTCGTCAAACTCTGCGACATCAATCTGCCGGAAATCTTTAACAACGCCCGAGCCAAAGATCGAACCGACATGTTTTGGGTTTGAAGATACAAAAGTAACTTCAGCGCCTATGGACAACTTCAGAAGTTCTTCTACTATAAAAGCTAATCGGGACACGCCAAGTACTGCAACTTTTCTAGTCAATTTCTCATTAGGGTCGGCGCCGAAACCATCGAATTTTAGAGAATCACTCTTAATGATAGATTTCGAACCATTCTCAACATATTCAAAGGTAACGTAATAGTTTCCATAAGACGCGAGATTGTAGAAGTATCTTCCGTCCGAAGAAGTTGCCGAATCGATTGCGACCCTATTCCTGTAAAGTACAAAATTCCCAGATTTGGGGATAGAACCGAAAACGAATACTTCCAATTGGAAAAAATTCCGTATACCCATCTTAAGACTACGTGCCTTTAAGTCCACCTCTGGTGAATTAGTCACAAAAACTCCCAAGCGCTGCCCAATAAGCAGCCTACATAATTATGGTTATGAATGAATAGATTTTAATTCCGTAGCGTCGAAATGAGCATTTAAAGATCATACCAAGCTAAATGAGACCCCATCCGTCGCAAAAATCTGATTTGAGGCTTCCATTTAACTGGAGTTTCAAGAAACGCCATAAATTGAGAAATATTAATGTACGAGGACAGCAAGGAACTATTAGATTCATTGATGAATTCACGGAGCTTGATCCGAGCAAATTCAGCATCTCTCAAAGCATGATATGGCATATTGATTTCCAAAGCTCTCGCTTTGAGCCGATTCGATTCCGGTAACGGTAAAATCCCTGATGGTCTAACTGGGATGGCGTTCCGACGACCATCAAAGTTCGGCAACCCATGATCACTGGTTTTTCGTAGCCTTAGTCCCTTAGCAATCGCAAAATCTTCACTGACTCGTGGTGTGTCAAATGGAATTTCAACAAGATCGCGTGACAAACGAGTCAGGAGAGAAATTTGCAACTCGCCGCTGTGCCGTGATTCCATAGACGAATTCGAAAGAATACTCAATAAATATGGTGAATACAAGGGGTCAAATCGACGAGTATAGGTACTCATTGAACGACTGATCTCTCCAACAAAATATCTATTTCTCGTAGAGAGATAAAGATAGTCTAATTGCGCGGTTCCTCTGATACCCGTTTGTTCGGATTCCCGGATCAGGTTCTGTAATGACAATCCCGTCGATTCTACGAAGTCGTCACTCCACAATCCAGGTTTGGTATTGTTGCCAAGACCGAATTCCCCGTATACTTGCCGAAAAGTATTCTGAGGGTTGCTCAAATCTGGCAATCGATTCTTACCATAAAATGATCTGAGGACCTCTCCGTATCCCCCGCTCAATATTATATTTGAATTTGCAGATAACCCAGGATCGGCAGAGCCTTGAAGAACTCCGTTAGTTTCCAATAACGGCCATGTCAATTCGTCGATGCCCGAGGGCGAAATGCTCCGGTCGACACCTGAGTAGCGGGTCATTGTGAGGCCCAGTTCGCTACATAGGTTTCGCGCACTTCGAACATCTAACGAGTTATCATCACCACCGACGAAATACACGAACTCGTCCTGTAATTCATTCGCAATAAGCCCGCCAAGTACGAGTCGGGAATCCATGCCACCGGTAATTTGACTGATCTTTACCGATGCGGTGTCCTTAGAGACCGCGTTAACATTCAGGCTCAAATCATTCAAGAAACCGTCTATAGAATCTTCTAATTTCATGGACGGATCTAAAAGATTCGTTTCAACTCGATATTGCATCTCATTCGCTCCAGATGCATCGAACTGAACGTAGTGATAAGGCTTCAACACTGAAACCCCCATAAATGGTGATTCGACGATACCACCATTACCCATGAGGCCAATGCTCATAATATATTCAATACTTTTTTTGAGAGTGACTGAGTCGCTAGCCAACCGCCGCTTTAGAGTAGAAAGATCAGAGGCATAATATTCCTTTCCATCTGACTTGTAGCGCTGCACCATACAGCCGCCAAATGGATCAGCTAGTAAGTAATCTCTGTTATACCACGTGTCCCTGACTAGTATTGCGAGTGAACCTCGTAAAGTCTCCCCAAGAGACTCAGGTGATTTGCCGTATGACGTTATGGCTGAGATCGCGGAAGGCTCGTCATAAACGAATTGCAAATTCACGATTCCGCATCCATGAACACCGAGCAGTGCATAGCGCTCCGCTTTGTTCATTGTGGGCGTGAAGTCGCTTGAAATCATCCGTTTACCGTTATCGGCAACTGAAATAGCGAATCCGCTCATAAAAGCCTCCTTTTACATTGAAATATATTACTGTTTATTGTCGAAACTGTAACTGGAAGACTATAGATGCGGTAGTGAAGTCCATCGAACCATTCCACCAGTCATTTATCAGTGAAACTAAGGCAGGCCGATCTTGCTTATGATCGGTAACTCCGCTGCTATTAGGAATTCGTTAAAGCGGTCAAACATAAAATCAAGATTTTCGAATAAAGGATCGTAATTCACCGATTCAATAATTTCTACCTGAGACATCCTCCCGGCTTGGACTAGATCCAAGTTTGGCAGGCATAATGTATCTGCTAACTCGCGTGTTCGAGAATCATGAGTTAACCATAAAGCGGGTTTTCCGCTCAATAAACTCGACATGTTTACGTGGAATCTAGTTCCATAAGTAAAATCAATGAATTCTCTATTGAACTCATCCCAAGGTTTTAGATCTCTAAATAATTTGAATCGATTTGAGAAGTATGAAACTAACTCTTCTCGTTGGATTATGGGATTATTTCCGTCTACGAGATACTCGAAATGACCTGGAACTTTCGCTAGACCAGGATTGTCAACAACTGATTTATAAAATTCGTAATTCTCTTTGTTCTGCGGTTCAATAAGATAGGTTCTTGAGCGAATTACGTCAGTCATCAGAGACATCTCTGACTCTCGGTTATAATATGTACCGCTGAATGCTGACCGAAGCTTACTCTTACCTTTAAAAGAATTTACATTCTCGTGGAGCTCCTTGAAAGCAGAAGGAACACTAAAGAAACTAGGGCAGCCCGTGACGAATACGTTCTTGGCGTTACCGAACTTTTCAAGCACACTTTTAGTAAACTCGCCTCGGACACTGACGGCATGCGCCCTATCCGCGATGGCCTGCATCGCCGATATTGCTTCTGGTGGGAATTCTAGACCATCAAGTTTTTGTTCTTTTGCTTGTACACCCAGACCAAATAAAACTACGGGTTTATCATAGCCCGACAACATCTCTTCAAGTTTTTTGTATCGAGCCCTCATGCTTGGACTCGAGTCATTCGCACGAAACATATTAGCGCATGTAATAATGACATGGGTGCACGAATTATTAACGAAGTCTTTAAAGCGATCGCCAGATTTGTAGTTTGGCCAGTTTCGATTTATCGCTAAGTAAGACTCATTGAACATTCTAAATGGGACATCGCCATGTAACATGTTCCCTGAGTTTTCTGGAAATTCAGTTGGAAAATTAAGTGGCAGACTGTTGAGAATTCCGGTAACGCCAATCATGATTGCAGCTATTCCTACGATTCTAGTTTAGTAAAGGTCGAGGTGGCATCAAACGCTCCCCCATGGCTTGGGAACGTGATTACTAATTCTTTGGTTTTCGCCAATTTGTGGTGTTCCAAGGCGACGAAAGATTCACGAATATCAATTTCTATTTCCATCTCTGGTTTAGATGTGATGATTTGAGCGGAAAGATAGAAGTTCTTCCGAGAAAGCACAAGGCTTCGATCAGATTCGGTCTCAACGTTGAGTGAGGGATCAAGCAGAAAACGAATAAGGGGTCTACCAAACCCAGTTGCGGTAAAAGAATCAGTAACCTTCAGTGAATGATTGTGTGCAAGGCTAACAGTTCGTTGCATAATATTTTTTTCATCAAAAAACAGCTGTGCCGTGAAATCCGAATGATACTCACTAGCTGTTCGTGTATTCAGCTTCCCACGCAACCGACTCGTGTTTTTCCCGTATGAGATCGAGTTTTTCGTGGTCCAAGAATCAAACTGTGAGTAGGTGGGAAGAGAATGTCCTTTTGGACCCCGCATATCGACGGCAACAGGGTCGTTCTGGTCGTAACTAAGAAGGCCTGCATCCCGAAAAATGAAGTTTCCATCTTGCCACCAAGTAATGCTGAGGTCATCCAGTTGCTTGTGTATAACGCTTCTAAAACCTGCAATAAAGGATAGATACTCTGCTTCGCGGCTCACGACAGCGATTCCATTATTTGGCGACCAAAGTGTTCCCAGCATAGGTTTGAAACGATGTTGCATACCGCCAGGGCTATCACCTAAGGGCGGAACTGCACCAGTCGGTAGCAGCTGCTTACGCACGCCGATTTGCGCCGCACGCAAGAGCATTTGGAACATCCTCGCTCTTCCAGGAAATTTTCCAGACCAATCTAAGAACGATACGGCGTCTTCCAAAAGCATTACATAGAAAACTTGATAAATTGGCGTATTCTCAGAAGCAATTCCGTCTTCGTCAATGATCTCGCCCAAAGTTGTGTACAAGCGAGCGACCCATGCATGTGCATCGGCACCCGGCAAGAGGTCTGGCAATAGCGTTTCTGCATGAAGATGGGCAATGCCCAGCATGATTCCATGATTGTTGGGCTGGTAAAGATCCAGCTCGTTCAGAAGCCGATTTTCAACAATCAATAGTCGCGAATACAGCGACAAAAATCGATCGAACTCTTCTTGTCGTTCTTCTCGTGAAAGTAAAGAGAGAATCCACAGTAGCGTGCGAATGCGTAAAGCACTCTGATGATCCTGGCTACCCGATTTGAGGGAACTGATGTCTTTTTCAGCCGTCGCTTCAAACCAAGTTAGGAAAGATCCGATTATTTGCTCAGCAATGGATACTTCCTTTTTGCCACTATTGAGCTGAAGAATTCGCGGGATATAGGCCAACGAGTTGCGCCACAGAATTGTCGTGTTCGCATCGGAAGCTGGAATGGTTGCCCACACAGAAGTAGCCATAAGTTCAGCGGTAGCCAGCGTGGCGGTATTAGGTAAAGTGACTTCCCAGCCATTTACCAACTCTTTGAACTCCCAGCCACGGGGTGTGCCGTCAGAAAATTCTCCCGCATACGCTGCTAAGAGTTGACGGTCGTTCTCTGACGGCACATATTCCACTAGTGGTTCCCCTATATTCAAGAATTCGTGGCGCTAAGCGCGAACACGATCCAACAAATCTAGTACCCGACTGGTAACTATCCTAATATCATAGCGCTCAAGCATGAACTCACGTCCATAATTCGATGCTCTCGCAAACGATGTTTCGTCGTTCTGAAGCGCAAGTATGTAGTCTCTCATCGTTTCGATGGAGTCGAAGATAAACTCGTCTGGGTAACAGGCTTCAACGCCACGCCATGGCAAGAACAGTCCCTGACCGCCGGCACAGAAGGCTTCGCCAGGAGCTACCTGCATTCCTTCGAAATCACTCAACGACAGTGCATAGCCAACATTACGAAGGGATTCTTTAGTGTTGACCCATCCCTCATAGTGAATCGAATCGGTAAGGCCCAACTCTTCAATACGCGAATCACACATAGAGTAGTACTTCCGAGCTGATTCCGAATTCATTACCCAAGAGTATTCGGAGTACTTCTTCCCATAGACGTTCAGCTGATAGCGCTCGTCAACTGCACGCAGCTGGGCAAGGAGCTCAATGGCCTTATGGAAGCCCTTCAGAGCTGGTACTGTGCCGATCATAGCCAGTTGGAAGCGCCGTTCGTCTGTGTTTTCGGCTTCCGTTTGATACGCTTCAACGTCAAACGCGTTTGGGATCAGTTCGAACTTTTCATACGGGATGTCGAACCTGTCGCTGAAGTCGTTCAACGAGTGAGGCGCAATGGCGACTATTTTAGAAACCTTAGACAGGTTCAGATTCAGTCCATAATCAACGGTCATTTCACTCCGATGAGCACGAACGACCAAACGGTGTCGCGACATTACATTTTTGGAATACCAAACGGCTGCACCCAGTAGCCATTCAACCCAAATGTAGTCGGTCCATTCCAAAAGCTCGCGGCTCAGCGCTTCATCATGCGTCGTATGCCCGGTCCATTTGTCCGTGCGCACGTGATAGCGCTTCTTCAGCTCTGGGAGAAGATCGTTCATGAACTTCAAATCGTGGCCGGCAAGCACCAATCGAATCTTACAAGCATCAACGAACTGCTCGTAATTACCATCGCGAGCAGCGAGAACTAGCTCGTTCAATCGGCGGCTGAACTTGAAGGTTGATATGTAGTTCCAGTGAGTGTTGCAGAACTGACTAAAGAAATCGAAAACTTCACGGTTTAGGTCTTCTGTCTTAAACCAGATGAACTGTCTCAGGGCATAATCCATGGCTGCATGGCCATGTTCCTTGATAAAGGAAACGCCACTGGTACCGAGAATGTCATCAACATCGGACCAAGCCTCAATGAAGTCCTTGAAATTAGATGAGTTCAGCTTCTGAGTAACAGAACCTTCGTCATCATCATTCTTGACGTATTTGCGGATTGGCACGTCTCTGTAGGCCACGCTCAGGCACTTTGTAAGCACTTCGGAACTGAACGTTATGTCTTCACCAATTCGGCGCGATTCCATGAATCGGATCTCATTGTCCATAACGACGTCTCGACGCATGAGGAACGAACAGGTTAGGCTTTGGTACTTTGCAATCGCGCGAAGTCTCGAACTTGGGTCCTTAATCTTGTCCCAACCCGGAATACGATCCGACATCCGAGTCGTACCGTCGGGGGCGACTACTTGGAGACTGTTTCGGACAGCATCGCTATCAAACTTGATCGCGTGTTCATATGCGTTCGCAAGTCCATCTGGGATCAAAATGTCATCTGAGTCAAGGAAGAAAAGGAACTCGCCGCTAGCACGCTCCAGACCGTAGTTCCTCGGCTTTGCAGCAGAGCCTGAATTTTCTGGAAGTCTGAAAATCTTCCAGTTGTCGTTGTTTTCGCATTCATCGGAGAGAACATCGAAAGTATCATCTTTCGATTGATCGTCGACGAAAATGACCTCATGTGGAACCTTTTCGGGTATTCCGCGAAGAGACTCAAGGGTCAAATCCATCTTCGAAATTGAATTGTAAGTGGGAATTACGATGCTAATCATTGGAATATTCCTTCTAGATCAGGAAGATCGACGGCTCATTCGTACGGCCGGCAAGAACTGGGAACACCTGTCCTGCGTTGAGCAACACATTGTGAGGATGTGGCTGCCGCGAATACCGGAACCGGTTCATATCAGGTGTCGGAGTGACCGCCAATGGTTCATCCATAGAACTGCCTACATCCAGGAGGTAGCCAAGGTCATCGTCGCCCAGAAGCGCCTTGTCTGCCATGTCAACTACCAGAGCCTTGCGCGACTTCAACACGTTACGCGAGCGCAGCGAACGATCAATAATCTCAATCTCTCGGATGACTCGAACGCTGGTCGGATAACGACGGGTCAGCTCCATGGCAAGTGTCTGATCAGCGTTGTCTTTCAAGACAACCAGCAAGCCGACAAACTTGTCGCGGTTTTTTTCGAAGTATTCACGCGCGCGATCTGCGCCTGCTTCGTCGTCAACGCGGGCAACTAGTTGCACTTTGTCGAAGTATGTTGCGTGGGCAATCCCGACAGCGTTCAAGATTTGTTCAGCGCGATGCCGGTACGTGTTCTGGAAAGCGATTTGCATGCTGGCACGCTGATGCGACAGGTATTCTGCGTCAGTGATTCTCTTGATATCGAAATCATCGCGATCAGCATAGTAAACGCTATCGCCGAAGAAGTGCTGAACGCCTTGTGCGGTGTTTGAGAGCACTACGGCTCCACAGGCGGCAAGCTCGAAAACACGGCGTGCGAACATTGTGTCGGAATCAGCGACGGTATTCAACGTAATACCGTATTTCGACTTTCGGTAAGTGTCAGCCGTCTCGGCGTAGGAAATCGCTGGGCGCGTGTATTTCTTATAACGCTCCGGATAGGCGTATGCCTTATCTGGTGACGAATACATGCGGTCGTAGATAACCATTTCGTTTTCTGAGTCCAGAACATTGTCGATGATCTTCGACGCAGCCTTGGCGCGTTTTGGATAACGGCCGTACCAAGTTCCGGCAAAGTTCACGCTTGCTGATGCGCCAAAAGAGCCAATTGGGTTGAATAGTTTCGGTTGTACTGCGAAGGGCAGAACATCTGCATACGGTACGCCAACGTCTCGAATGTATAGTTCTACACACTCGACGGCCGTGGTGAAGACATAGTCAAAAAGTGCTGACGTACGGATGAAGTCATTGATGCGGTCAGAGAAATGGACAGGATCCTCTTTGTTCCAGAAAACAGTTGGGATTCCGTTCTCATGGCAGTAGTCCAGGATGGCGATAAGTTCTTTTCTGTTTTCTTGCTTGAACTTAATCGAAGTGTAAATCTTTCCTTGCCATGGATGCTCCGAAGGTGAGCCACCCTGCCACGCTGATTCGCAAATAAACATTTGCGGCTTGTGCGCATCCATCTGTTCGCGCCACGTTTTTGGCTTTAACCGCAATGTCTTGAACTCTGGCTGGAAGCTACCAAACGTGAAATCATCGGCAATCATTGCCACAGGAATCTGGTGGCTATATGGAAGATTTGAACCGCGGTAAGCCTGACCTGAATCACTTGCGCGCCAAGTGTCACGTCCCTCTTTCGACATGGCCCACTGCACGCGTTCTTTGTCAATGATTGGGTTGTAAGCGGAAGTTTTGTTTTGGAGTGGCGCCGGGCGGTTAACGCGTTTTTTAATATTTGCGGCGAGGACAGCCTGCGGCTCATCCGCGTTTACGTTTATTTCTACGTTTAAGGGCTTAACGGCACCAGGAGTCACACTTCCAGCAGCTTGTACCGAGGATGATAACGAGTTTAATCCGTCAGCAATCGACTTCTGTGAAGTGACTATCTTCTGCTCGAGGCTTTTGATCTGATCCTGAACAGCTTTTGGCGCCACGGTATTCGACGATGATGGCTTCTTCGAGATATCTACCCGAATCCGTTTCATCTGGTCGCGCGTGTCCGCGCGGAACTTCGCATTCATTCTGCCGTCACGTTGTGTGAGCAATGTCCGAGCTACCAAGAACACCCCAGCTACAACACCAACGAGCAGTCCAGTTAGGAAGCTGGAGCTAAGAATCCCTACCGTCATGCCAAGAGCCGTTGCCAGTACTACGTCGATCAGCCCTCTGACCGCGAGTAACAATATGGATTTATCGACACGTTTGGGCAAACCAAGGCCTTCTCTCTGCTGGATGCGACGTCACAGGACGAAGAATAATATCGTCTATCATCTTAGTGGAAAAAATCGGGAAGGCCGACTCGTCCGCGGTGTGCCGCTGGCCCATCTGACATAGAGCACGATGTTAATCGACCGTCCACCAGCACTTAACTTTCGGTGGGAATCCGTCTAAACGGGATGCTGAAATGTGCGCCGCAATTCGGGCGTAGCGGCGGTCAAGATTTGGTTAGATGTGTCGCCTCGCCAGACATGCCTCGATGGTGGCGATCGAATTAAAGTTCACTTACTTTCTGATACATCAAAGGCTCTGCATTTAGACTGATAAAGCGCAGAGCCTTCTGTGTTTTTAATTTCTGACTAGATTAAACGCTGCGGAGTAGCTTGTCGACTCGATCAGTAAATAGACCGATGTCATAGTTGTCTCGCATGTAATCTTGGCCAGCAATTGCGACTCGGTTGAATTCATCTAGATTCCGCATGCTAAGGATGTATTCCGATATTGCATCCGTGTCGTCAAACACCGATGTTTCTGGGTACACATATTCAACTCCACGCCACGGCAGGAATACGCCTTGATTGCCAGCGCAAAAAGCTTCACCTGGACCAACATGTGAGCCTTCATGTTCGCTCATTGACAGGACGAAACCATATTCATGCACCGAATCGTAGGTATCGACCCATCCTAGGTTATGCACGCTATCGTTCAGATCATGGGCATCGATAAAACTGTCACAAGCACTAAAATATGCCTGTTCTAGGGGGTCTCCGGCAACCCATGTCAGCTCCCGATAACTCTTACCCATAACCGATAGCGAGTATCGATCGTCAGTTTCCTTCAACTTTGACAGAACTTCAAGAGCCTTTAGATAGCCCTTGCGTTGGGGCACTGCACCAATTATTGCTAGCTTGAATACTCGGTCTTCATTCGTAGGGTCTGCACGCTTATATGAATCCGTAAAGTAGAAGTTTGGAACAAAACGTACTTTGCCGCGATCAAATTCAAATCGTTCGATTAGGTCTTCCATGCAATGAGGGGCAATGGTAATAAACGCGGAGACTGCAGATCTTTTGATCTGATCTCCGTAGCTCCGGCCAAGCTCATAACGATGCATTCTGACCACGAGTGTTTGGGTTGGGCGCACACGTTCGGAGTACCATACGGAAGCAGCCGTAAGCCATTCCACCCAAATGAAGTCTGCCCAATCTAACCACCTACTACTCAGTTCTTCGGTATGAAGGACTTCAGTTGGCCACTCATCAATCTGAACTTGGTAATTCTTCCGGAGCAAGGGAATAGCCGGTTTGATAAATTTCAAGTCATGGCCAGCGATCAGTAGCCGTGGCTTAATTTCTTCTCGAATCACTTTCACGTCTCCCCTTGCGAGGGTGCCAACAAGGTCTTGAACATGTGGGTCAGCGAAATTGATTTCTCGAATTGTTGTCTTATTGCGCGCAAAAAAATCAGCGAAGAACCTAATGTCATCTTCATCTACATTTGTTGGATCCAGGTAGCGAATGACCAACCGTAGTGCGTAATTAATTGTCCTGTCCCCATGCAGTTCCATGTAGCTCAATCCACGCTCTGCAAATGAGTCTTCAACTGACTGCCAAGATGTGACAAGTTCACGCAGCTCTCGACCGGAATAATAGTGCATCGCGGAGTTTCCACCACCGGGCTGACGGATATAGTGAAACAAGGGGTGGTCTACATAGCCAATTGACCCGGACCTGTTCATCCCTGCGGAGGTGAACACCAAGTCCTCTCCCATGCGAGTATTCGGGTCGAATCGGAGATTATGCCGGACCAATAAGTCACGCTTCCATAAAGCAGAGCAATTGAGGCTCTGCCCCTTGGCAATGGTGGTGATCATGTCCTCAACAGGCATGTTTTCGACAACTTTGATTCGGTCAACGACGGTACGGCGCTCACCCAAATAGTTCACCTCGACCGAACCGCGCACCAGATCGTGGTCCATTTGCTGTGCGAGTGCTAGCGCTTTAGTGATGCCTTCGGGATCGATTTCATCGTCGCCATCAAGAAAAAAGATATAGTCGCCCAGTGAATTATCAATGCCAATATTTCTCGGCGTCGATGGTGAACCCGTGTTCTTTTCCGTTTGATACAAGGCCCAATTTTCGTGGTCTCCGCACAACTCTTCGAGCTTTTCGTAGGTACTGTCCGTTGACTTGTCATCGATGAAAAGGACTTCAAACTGACGATCCCCCAGGAGCTCCTCAAATTGGGTATAGCTGCCCAAGCTTTCAAGGGAGTCGACGCATAAACCAAGCTTATTGTCCGCGTTGTGCATGGGAACCACAATGCTTAGAGCACAATCACTACCAATTATTGTTTGTGCCGAGCTCATCGAGGAACCTCCAAAATAGGGCGGACAGTGTTGGGTTGCAGGATGGCTTGAACGACGTCAGGGGCTGTGATGCGCATTCCCGAGCGTATTGTTCCAGCACTCCATCCAATATCTTTGCGATCAGATAAAACTATAGGTTGGTGCGTGTATTCGCCGTGCAGCAATGTGTTTTCTACAGTTTCCCGACTCAAGTCCTGTCTTGGATCTACCCAAATCAAGTCTGCAGTCTGCACGAAATTGCTCGCAGGTACGTTTTCTTGGACTAATAGCGATTCGGAGATAACCGTTACAAACTTCGACATGTACCTGGTTAGGTAAGCGCTCGATTGAGAAGTTGGAAGCACGGAGGAGACGACGAGGAGCAACCGGGAGTATATGTTGGTTCGGTTCTCGAAATATGACAATGCAATTTCGGCTTCTTCGTGACTCGCGACGCGACTAATCATTGTCGGCTTTTCTCGAACCGAAGTAAAAGGCATCCCAATGAATCGCAAAATCTCTTCAAATCGGTGCCGATAGGTATGCGCACCCAATGTCGTTTGGAGCGCCCGAAAAGCCATTTCGGAACGTTCTGCCGGATCATAGTCTTGGAGCAATTTCTTGTCCCGATCGAAATAAATCATGTCCTTGCCATAGATCTTTTCAATCCCTGGCGAATAATTGGAAACAACCGTGGTGCCAGAGGCCGCCAGTTCAAATATACGTCTTGCAAACATCGTCTTCGAGTTCGAAACGGTATTGAAGTTCAGACCAACCGAGTATTTACGGTATAATGCGGCGGTTGCGCGGTGGTTCACGGGTCTACGAATAAAAGAGGAATATTGTTCAGGGAACTGTAGATCTGATTTATTTCCAAAGTTACGATCATGAATCGTTAAATCTAGTCCCCCGTCAAGTACGTACTGAAATCCTGTGTGCATCATTTGGCTGCGTTCACGATGAATTTTATACCAGGCACCAGCAAACACTGCACCATTGTCTCGTTCGGCAAATCCCAATGGATTAAACGTCCTCGTCTGGGCAGCAAACTGCATCACCCCAACTCTGTCTGACGGCAAGAATTTGCGATAGTCAGGAACTACTTCTTCAGCAGTCGTTAGAACGTAGTCAAACCGCGCAGCTGTGGATACAAAATCATTTATCCGGTCCTGGAAATGAGTAGGATCTTCTTTGTTCCAAAATACCGACGGAATGGAATGTTTTTTGGTGTAGTTTAAAATTTCAAAAAGCGTGGTTCTATTTTCATACGCAAATTTTACCGAACTGTAAATCTTTCCACGCCATGGACGAGTCTTACTGTCAACTCCTGACCATGCCGATTCACAAAGGAAAAGGTCCGGCTGAAATTCCTCGATTTGGTCACGCCAGGTCTCGGGTAGCAATATGATTGATTCGAACTCGGGCGATAGACTGTTGTAGGTAAATTCGTCGCAAATTATTGCGACTTTAATTTTGTTGGCTCTCTTCGGTCCAGCTGTCTGGTATTCGTTAGCAATCGCATGCAAGCCCTTGGGCTTACCTACGATTTCCTTCCCAATAGACCATTTCCGAAATTGCTCAGAATTACCTGGCTCACGTTTTGCACGATTTTTTGCTCGCTGCCCCCATGGTTTTTTGAGAGACGGATCCCCGAGTTCAATTATCCATTCAGGGATACCGCTATCCTCTAAATCGTCGAAACCGTTTTCGCCAACGGACAATATATGCAGCTCATGCACTGAAGTCTTCATACTCGGCTTCCAGGCCAAACCTGAAAAGACAATGCGTGCAGCACCCGGAGGAACTTCAAGGGACTTTACAGTCTTCTGGACTGGCTGGTCTTCTCTGTCACGAATTGATAGGTAGAAAAAAGGGCCAAGTTTTGGACTTTGCGAAAAATGTCCCGCTGGGATACAAACGTTTCCATTTGAATCAAAGATTTTATAACTTAGGAGTGCACCGCGCTCGACAAGGTTAGACGTGCATTCTGCAGCGATAGCCACAACGATGTTGCGAGTACCAGCTGGAATGGAATGCCCAACTCTCACACTCTGGAGTGACGTAGGCGCGTCTAGATACTGGGTTGGCGCTGTAGTTATCATGTGTCTTTCCAAGGATTATAGGAAGGCGGCTCTTAGCATCTTGTCGTTACTCGAACTCTGCAAATTTAGGCATAGCCATACCTTGAGGTTCATATTAATGCTACTTCATTTCTCATGTGAAAGCGCTAATTACGTTACAAACTCGATGGATCCAAAAGGACTGAGCGACCGACGGTTACCGGAAAGCGCGTATCTCTAAGTACTCACTGTCGCGAATTAAACGAAAGAACGGTTAGGTATGCGTTCAATCCGGTATCGGGGGCACTTTCGCGTACAACAAAAGTGTCAAAACTGAATATCCGGAAATGGAGAAGCAACTGCTGAATAGCCTCGGGTGGTTCGGCTGTTCTGACGACGTGGTGTGTAATCTCGTCACATCGTAGACACCGGATCTCGTGACTTCGTGGACAGCGAGTCTCACACCAAGTCGCCGGCCTAGCGGCACCAACTAACGCTATTCAGCATTCGGCAATGCAGAAAGCTGATTTGACGCTGCAATTCTCCACGATTACGAGGCGATATAGTCATTGAGGACCAACTGTTTCGATGAATTGCACGTAAATTTCGTGAATCGCGTGCTCAGCATAGTTTCGTTTCAATCATCTAATATTGTTCCAGATGTCCTTGACTGCATATGTCGCAATGTCCATTGATTCGACGGGAGCTAGAACCAATGGACAATATTGTTCTGGTTACGCGTCCATTTATATTTAGACGTTATTTCATGCGTCATCGGTCGAAAACCAATGAATTCGTTTATTTATTGCCTGTTAGCATCACAGATGCTCAAAGATTAGAGCCGACTTCAATTTCAATTATTGATGGTCTGCCACCCGGATTCACAGGATTCTCAATCACCCAACAGTTTTCTCTCTGTTTTAGGCTATGTGACACTACGCCACGCTTTATACTAATTTTACTCTCCGGTTGAACCCTTATTCGGATCCAATTAGTATTGTCGGAGCCTTCAACAAGACCGTTGCAAAACGTCAACACCATATCGTCTGACAGCAAGAATCTAGAGACTCCAGAACTTCCGTCAGGAGCCCAGCAACGATCGATCAATGAAAAAGAAGTTGGCGAGAGCACATTAAATGTTCTCCTGGCCCTAAAGCCATCTAATATATATTCACACTGTATGGAATCTCGACCGTCAGATTCAACGTATTCCATATCTGCGACCACACGCCTCGGCGATCCTCCATTATTGAAGAAGCTGAGTGGTTCCAGATCAAATTTTGGAAAATACAACCCTGAATGACCCCGCTGAGTACGTATTGCTGCGCCGATATCATTGTCAGGGTCATAGTTGTAGACCCCAGCGTCTAATACAACTAGTTTTTCGTTGTGGCTCAATAAAAATGAAGTATCGTCCATCTGCTTATGAACGGCCGAACGAGCTCCACAAATAATCGAGAGATAAGAATCGGGATTGCTATTTACATAGATACCATTATCGGTGCTTACAAACTTTCCCGTCAGTGGCAATAAATCAATTTCTCTCCCTAAACCACCATCACCCAGTGGTGGTACATGACCAGAGGGAAGTAATAACCGACGGTACGCGGTCGAAACACGACCTAGTATTAGAGAATATTTTTCAGAGGCTACCACTAATCGTGGATCCATGGAAGAGAGCTCCGTGAAGTCTTGCAGAAGTCGAACGAACAAACCCTGATACGTGGGTGTGTTCTCATAGCTCAATCCGTCTTCATCGATAATTGTGCCAAGTTGCTCAAGTGTAACCACTAGATCATTTTCTGCTTGTACTTGAGGAACCAGATGAGGGAAAAAAACAGCAACCTGGAGAAGTGCTAGTGACACCATAATTCCATGGTTATTATTCAAACGCATCCGCGGTTTTCTCGCGAGTTCAAGAAGGATAGGCAGAATCTTATCGATAAGACTTATAATCGTTTTCGCTTGCAATTCCTGCGATTTTGCCCGCAGATAGAGTTCACAACACACGCGTATTTGAATCGCCAACGCGTGATCCAGAGATGGCATTCGAATCACGGCGGGATTCAAGAATCCCTTTTCGATAAAATCCAGGAAGTCGGCAAGTACTCGTTCTGTAACGAGCCAATCGCCCTGCGTAGTGACAACCGTCGGCAAATAAGTTAAAGATCTAAACCATAACCGTGCAGCGGCCTTGTCCTTGGAAAATTCCATGTTCCAGTCGACCGGGAAAAACTCATCGTGAATTTCAAAAGGTACACCATTAGGAAGCGTAATTTGAGGATGACCGTTCGTATTTTTAACAGCGCATCGCTTGCTGCTTGCATCAGACCATCTACTTATTGTTGAATTATCCATGCTTTATCCCGCCAATACAAAATTATCTTGCAACTCAATTTAGTCTAAATACATCGTAGACTAATATAGTCATCATCCGGCGTTAACCCATATGTTATCTATGTGATGTCACATAAGCACCTAAATCACCGAAGGATAGAGATACGTGTGCCTGCTGGTATTTACCAAGAAGGTAGATGTACGCGAATAAATCACATGTTATCAATTAACATTGAATCACAAAGCTACGAACAGTCGAATAGGCTTTATGATTTACCTTTATGTACAACTTTGAGTTTACACGGTAATTTGAAATTTATTGAGGATATTTTTTGCGATAGATAGAGTGGTCGTATCTCTTTTCAGCATTCTGATCAGAGCGTAAGTGATCAGCTCACGGGAAGGCGCCCGATGACCTTCATTGAATTCAGCTACTAACATCGTTTTATCATATTTATTGTAAATTCCAGAACCAATTGGTGTAAATTGAGATCTTTCGCGGACAGGTAACGCATGAATCTTTTCGTGATTGTCCGATCTGTTCTGTAAATAAACCAGCCTGTCTAGGCCATTAAGATTGCTAATCTCGCTTTCGACACCAGTCCGTGCTAAAAAACTTGATGCGACTTTGTTTATGATCTGACCGTTTTCATTTCTAATTTCTGAGGGAGTTTCCATCCAAGATGGCGACTCAAATCTCGTTGATAAGAATTTACTTACATGTTCAGGGTTGTATTTAAGAAAATCTATTTGAGGGTTCCATACGAGAGCCGACTCTTTGAGCAACACAGCAAAATGTAAAGCGGCAAAGCCTCCCGCTGAACCTCCGACCAGGATGAGGTTGGCCCCAGCTCGGAGTCTAAGAAAGTTGAGTACCGTAACTAATGCAGCATCAAATTTCGATCCAATGCCACCTGTGTACCAGCCGATTCCCAGATCCCCAGCGAGATTTAGGGTCGGATCCGCAATCGAAATTACGGGGGAAGCTGCGTCCACAGCAACTTTGCTCCCCGAAAAGTAAGGGGGCGCCGAATTCGAACGTATGACAGCACCATTGAAGAATACTGGCAAGTTGCTGTATCGACCATTCACTCCCCTTACCAGCATGTCAAAATATCTACCATCCTGAAGCCCAATCTGATGAATACCATCCTGGAACGAGGATTCTCTGATGAACTGATTGACAGATTCCCAGATCCACAATCGATCCTTAAAGCGAGAATAATCGCTATGAAACGTAGTGTTTACCATTTAGTTTCCCCGACTTGTCCATCAGATCTAGATTTAAAATAAAAACTTGGTTCCATATGAAGTTAATTCCAGTAAGGAAGACATTCATCGAAAATGTGTCTAAAATACAGTGTGTACGCTCGGGCTGCTAACCAAATAGCGCAGCTCAACGCGCTCTTACAATGCGTGTACTTAGGACTCTTACGCGGAAGTGCGATTATCGTTCGTCTAGCTGGGCGCTTCTCAACCTTTTCGTGAGTGTGATAATCATGCACAATTCAAAGACTTGCTCTTCAACTACCAATGTCACTGTGTTTCCATGGAACCGTGGGCCACAAGTGAATCGATTTTCTCTTTATTGAAATTCACCTACGTGTCAATAGGCACCTAAATTTTCAGAAGTAATTACAATCAGTAGTAAATCAACTAAAACACTTCTCCGAAAATTATATTATGAATCTCTCGCATAAAACAATCAACAACAAATGGTGTCTATAGCAATGATTCTAGAATTCTAGCGCAATCTCCTTGAGGGAGAAATTTCGAAGATAACTATTGAAATTATTGAATAGTGAATCTAAATTGTTAAATGTATCTTCATAGTCGACATATTCCTCCATTTCGGCGGTCGTCATGCTGCTAGCCTCTTGAGTTGACAGATTCGGCAGATGTAAAGTCTTGGTTAATTCCGCAGTGCGCGAATCATGGGTTAGCCACAAGCCAGGGCGCCCCGCTAACAAGGCTGCCATATTTCCATGGAACCGCGTTCCGTAGCTCAACCGTACGAATTCTTTGTTGAACTGATACCACGGATTTACATCGCGAAAAATCCTGTAGCGCCGGGCAAAATAGTCCACTAGTTGTTCACGCTTAAGCTGTGGGCCAGTGCCCTCCAACAAAGAGTAGAACGCGCTCGGCACTTCTGCAGTCTCCGGACTAAGTTGAGCTTCAGTAGCAAATTTATGCATCTCCTTGGAATGAACTTCCAACCAGTAGCTATCTTCTTGAACGGCTCGTGCCATGAGATTCTTTTCTTCAAGTTTCCTAAAATGCGTTGCATTAAAAGAAATACCCCCACGACGCGGTCCACTCAAATATTCTCTAAGTTCTGAAAACGCTTTGGGGCGTTGGAAAAATGATGGACATCCGGTGACCTGTGTATTGTGTACGCCTGCAAAATCTGCAAATACTTTTGCGGTAAATTCACCTCTAACACTAATAACCTCACATTTTTCTCCGAGGAACTTCATGAACTCAATTGCTTCATCCGGTAAGTCGGCACGGTTCGCTTCGCCGGTCTTGGGAGCCTGTGCGCCGAGCCCGAAAATGACAAGAGGAACTTTGCAGGCGTCAAGGCTATTCATTAGAGAGACATACGCCTGCTTTTTACGCTCAGTGTGATTTTGAAACTGGATCATATTTGCACAAGAGAATATATAGTGAGAACACTGGGTGTTGATGAAATCCATCGCAGTCCTGGCTCCGTAATGATATCTCCACCCGGAGCGTCGCACATCGACGGAGCCCCTGAACATCTCGTATGGTGCGCGACCATGAATCATGTTCCCGGCGTTCTCATCGACGTAGGGGAATTCATCCTCTAGTGAAGTAACGATTCCGCCAACGGCAATAGGCTTCATATTAGACTCCTGAGCAATAGATAATGCGAATATTTGCTAGCGTTTCAATATTCCAACTGCATTCGCATTAAAGACTACTTGCTACAATTCGATGAGACTACTCACGGCGCGCTTATGCACCCACAATTTAGCGTCAACTCGGGTTCATGCATTCTTGCGACAAGTAATTATCATGACTAGCGTCTTAGATCCCTCCCAGCCGGTTTTGGAGGTTGCGTTGGATCCTTTGACGGCAGCACCGCCACTGTGGCTTAGGCTGAGCACTACGAGTGGCTCACTGACACGCAGCCGTCTATCCAGGGATGGACCCAGGTGTTGGGGACGGGGCAATCGCATACCACTGTTTCACTAATTCTCGACTGGTGGTAGTGCTCTGGTGTTTCCAGGTTCAGCGTGCGCTACGTCATGAACCTGAAATGCCGAAACCGGCCAAGCAGTGTCTTTATGTTCATTGGGCCAGTGAACTATTGATCAGCAACCAGTTGCGGAACCTCGTCGGTACCCGCGCTAGGAAAGCTTGCCTACCCATCCTGAATGTTCCTTAAGCACGAAATTATCGAACGAATGGCACCATCAAACAGAGACTTACCTAAGTGTTCACGGTTCTCACCACCAGCGCTTGTATCCCTTCAGCCGGACCGCTTTTGACCTCGTCAGCGTTGGAAGCCGGCCTGGAACCTGTTTCGTGCCACGCTTTGTGATTGAAAACCTCAATAAATTGATGACCTGATGTTGTGTTTTCACGTCTTTACCGAAGAAATTATTAATAAATAGGGTCCCGATTCATCCGCAAGGTCCGCACCTCATCCGGCGCTGTCGCCGTGCAAGTCGAGGACCAAACCGGACGCACAGCCACCTCTGTGGAACACATCGGCTCAGCGAACACCGACGCCGAACTAACACTGCTGCTGCGCTCCGCCAAGCAACGCCTGCATCCAGGGCAACAAGCCTTCGACTTCGGCGATTTAGAACAAGAACCGCATCCCTGGTCGGAGTCGCTGACTTGACCCAAAACGCCGCACTGCCCGACGTGATTCCTAACCGAGGAAGACCACGAGCCGGCGCCACGGGCACCGCGAAAGTCGTCGCGTCCCAAGCCACTGAACTGCGGGACATCCTCACGGTAGCCTATACGCGCCTTGGGTTCGAAGTCCTTGGTGACGAGAGATTGCGCCATGATGCTCGCCAGGCTCATCGAGCCAACGTCCAAAGCAGACACCATCAGAGTGCTCGATGAAACCTCCGCACCGCCCCCGTCCTTGCGGACCCATTCTCGCAGCCTGCACCGCTGCTACGACAAAGACTACAAAGACTACAAAGACTACAAAGACACCCTGTCCAAAGCACCTTATGACTTGCAAGAACATTTCGATACGAAAGGCAACCGGTTCGCTAACGGGCAGATCCTGGAATCGAAGCGCGTCATGTGCACTGGTGCAAAAGGCCGAGAACGCCGAGTGAACTATCGATGGTCTGTGAAGCGTTTCCGCACTGATAATCGGTACATCAATCTGATAGAGCGCCGAGCCATGGACATCGCTGAAGGCACAAGCCAGATGCGTAAAGCACGGTTCGTGAAAACGACCGGGATGAAGCCTGCGGTGGATGAGGCCAGGATCGAGCGAGCCCACGTGCTGGCCGGGCTCAAGGGCTATCGTGACCAATGTCGAGCAGTCATTGATGAAAGGTCAGCAGGTCCTTGATTCGAACCATGACCTCTGGCAGGTTGAAGCGTCATTCCGTATGACTAAGAGTGACCTTTCCGCTCCTCCGGTGTTCTATCGGGATGAGGACGCCATTGATGCTCATTTGACCGTGGTGTTCGCTGCCTTGGCAATTGGTCGGTATTTGCAGGAGTTGACTGGGAGGAGTTTGAAGCGGATTATCACCGACTTGAAGGGTGTTTGTTCGGCGAAAATACAAGTCAATGGTGATTATGTGGTGATCCCTGCTGAAGTTTCTGCCGAGCTTCGAGAGCAATTGGCGAAGCGCGAGCGTGGAGTAAGAGTACTTACTAAGGCTTTGGCACGAAACAGGTGGTACGTGGGGTACTTCCATAAAACCAATTTGACGCACGAACCGGGTCAATACGGGCTGAACACCGTGAAATTCTGAGGCCAGATTCTTGGCGCTGAGAGAGGTGCGGGACAAACCGGTTTTATTGATCGAAGCAACGGGACACCCGTTAGCAGAAAGCAACTAAAGCACACCGTAGCTTTCCTGATCTACCACTGATTCGCAATGTTTTGGAGACTGGTTACCGACTCTGCAAGCCATCTCCCAAAGATTATAGACGAATATCCTTCGATGCAACGTGATAAATCGGCCCCAGCTCGCCCTTGGGCCTGACGAATGAAATTGACCGATACAACCCGCCAATTGTTTGATCTATTTCGAATTCGACGGCGGTTTGTTGCCCATACCATTTTTGATCGACGGTCTTTCCATCTCTTTGAAGGTAAAAAGCGTATTCCATCGAGCGTATCGAAGTCGAAACTGGTAACATTGTGGCCAATAGTCCGTTACCTTTTACTTCAAGTAAAGAAACATGTTCAAACACTGGGTCATTTTGCCATCCATCTTGAACACCAAATGGGTAAGCTATTTCGATTCGGTGAATATCGATTTTATTTCCATTCGAACTTTCTGTATCGTAAACTAAACTCCTGATACCAGCCTTTTGGGGAAAAAGAACATCGATCGCTGATGCCATTTTGGCAACCGTAACACTTAAATTTAAGTATCCATTGCTGGCGCCATTTATCACTCGGGCATGGAGATCTCTGAGTTCCTTTAGATCTGATCCACTATACCAATTCTCAATTGCAAAAGCTGCACGTTTGACATAATTTATGGAGGATTTTACCGCATTAAAATTGAAAGATTCCCCACGAATACCTGGACTCCACCCCTTTAGGAACCTTGGTTCAGGTTGAGTGATATAAGCAGAATCTAACGATTTAATCCAACGTTTATCACTAGACACTATGTTCAGGTGATTATCAAAGCTCAATTTATCAGTCCACGTTTTATTTTCGAAATTATACCCTCTGAGGCCGGGTTCGATTTTGTCAAATAATTCCGAAACTAAATCTCCTTTTTTTCTCATATCAAATTCAATTTGGGATGAGGCTTTGAGAAAAAATGGGTTCGATAGCAGCTGTAAAACAATGTCATTCGCAGAAGAATCGAGCCGGGCGTGTCCAAAATGTGCCCTGTTGCGAGTCCGAAAATACAACGAATTTAGGACTTCTTCTGGAGTTTCTCCTGTGCAATCCCTGAGCTCAGCCGTAAAAAGATCGACCGAACCTTGGCTGAAGTAATCTGTATTGACCGATCCTTGCAAGTAACGTTTTGAGACCCACTCAAAAAACTGGTCGTCAACGTTAGGTCGTTCCCCCATTTCTTCGGTAAAGGATGAAGTTGCTGTAGCTCCACCTTCAGTTGAACGAAGAAGCTCGCCGCCTCCCCCTCTAGCGGTAATTACGTCGTCGATAAAAAGTTCGTGGGTCGACATCGGTTTGAAAGTATATGAAAAGTTGGATCTGTAGCTCTGAAAAAATTTCAGTGACTCTAAGAAATCGATTGACAACGTAGCTTTTTTATCGCCGTCCCACCAAGAAAGCCCATAATCCTCGCGGATCTGATTGGCTATTGAAATATCACGTTCAATGACACCGACAGAATTTTCGATAGGCCAAATCCTCGGATCGTCAGAAAATACCTGATATTCGGAAGAAACACCGGCTTTTTTTAGCAACCCGAAAACTATCCGAGAGTCGACTCCACCCGAAAGGGTAATTCTCTTCTTTCCATTATTATTGGACGAAATCGATTCAAGAATCTCGCTGGATTTCTCAATCCCTAAATCAATATTAGTCTCATAACTTTCTGCAAATCCAGAATTAGTCAGATTATTTCTATTTATTATTTTCGCTTCAGATTTCTCGACAATTAGGACACTAGTAACGTCCAGGATCTGAACTTGTTCAGACATAGTCCGAGTGCTACTCAAATTGTATAATTGTGAACCCCTCGCGGACACCATTGTCGCGTAGTGGGTAATATCGAGATCCAAAGTCACATTGTTGTCAGATAGACCGGCGGCGATACCCTGAAAACTGTCAGATAGAAATATTCCACTCCCTGGAACAAGACTATAGAATAAGGGCGCATAACCGTAGGCATCGCTCAGAGCAATATATCGAGATCCTTCTTTGGCATCCGACTTACCTATCGCAACCCATTCACCGAGGTTCCTCAATAGCGTTGCAAGGCTGATATTGGTGACAAGGCAATCAGATAACGCATGAATCTTTGCACCGTGGTTGGACAGTAAAATTCCAGCCATACGTTCAATGCTCCACAGAGCCGAATCTATATCGTCAGCTCTTGGACAGATCTGTATCTCCGAAGCATCAGTTTTGATGAGGACATACTCTAAGGAATTCATTGGCTTCAACGTCATATTTCAACCTTCGATCGTCACTACAGTCTGCGGGGGCATTCGCTAAATGGGCTATCAGTTGAAATCCTAGCTTAGCGCCAAATCAGGCAATAAATTCACAGTGCCGAGCGAAGATTATCTACCATAGTTTTTCGGTTAAATCGCTTGACCTACTTTCGAACGGAGCGATCGATCAAGAGGAGAAAACACTAATATATTGCTATTCAGTTCGTTTGACCGATAGTTCAGTTTGGTCGCAAACAGAAGGAGACCAGCCATAAGTACATCTGTCTCTCATGGCTGGTCTCGCTTGACCCTATTTGATGAAAACTAGTCTGCTAAGTTGATCTCCCGGGCAACGCTTGCACCAATGGCCGCACCAACAACGTCAAGCACTCCGCTAGGAAGCGCTGAGTCAATGTTGATGACAGCAACTGCTTCGGCACGTGCTTCATCACGCGCAACCTGCATACCTGCAATGTTGATGCCCTGCTCCCCCAGCACGTTGCCGAGTGAGCCGACAACACCTGGGCGGTCCGAGTAGCGAACAATGATCATGTGATCCGTGATTGGGATCTCAATCTCGTGACCGTTGATCCCCACAAGCTTTTCGATCTGCTTTGGACCGGTCAAGGTGCCCGCAACTGCAAGTTGTGTGCCCTCGTTTGTTGCACCCTTGATGGTCAGCTGGTTCCGATACTCAGGCGAGTCGGCGGTGGTGACCAAACGTGTCGCCACACCACGCTGTTCGGCAAGCACCGGAGCGTTCACATAAGAGACCTGATCCGAGACAACGTCCATGAAGACGCCCTTCAATGCGGAGAGCTCAAGAGCCTTCACATCCAGTGAGGCAATTTCACCGGCAACGACCACATCAATGCTGGTTAGCGATCCCGAAGTCAGTGCGTTGAAGATACGGCCGAGCTTCTCGATCAGCGGGATGCCTGGGCGAACGTTCTCGTCGATGACACCGCCTGCAACGTTGACGGCGTCTGGCACTAGTTCGCCGGCCAGTGCGAGGCGGACCGACTTAGCTACAGATACGCCTGCCTTCTCCTGAGCTTCATCGGTGGAAGCGCCCAGGTGCGGGGTAACGGTCACGTTCTCGAATTCGAAGAATGGCAGGTCGGTGCTTGGCTCGGTCACGAAGACGTCAATGCCGGCACCAGCGATCTCTTCATTCTTCAATGCTTCATACAGCGCATCCTGATCTACCAGACCGCCACGTGCCACGTTGATCACGTAGGCGCTGTTCTTCATCTTGCCGAAGGCTTCCTTACCCAGCATGCCCAACGTCTCTGGAGTCTTTGGCATGTGGATGGTCACGAAGTCGGCCTGGGCCAGCAATTCATCCAAAGTCACCAGCGTGACTCCAAGCTGGGAGGCGCGAGCTGGGGTGACATAAGGGTCATAAGCAATGACGTCCATGCCGAAGCCCTGCAAGCGAGCCGCAACGAGGGCGCCGATACGACCCAGGCCGATAATGCCGGCCTTCTTTTCGAAAAGCTCGATACCGGTGAAGGAGCTGCGCTTCCATTCGCCGTTCTTCAGCGAGGCATTCGCGGCAGGAATACGGCGAGCCAGCGAAACGATGTGGCCCACGGTCAGCTCTGCTGCCGAGATGATGTTTGAGGTGGGCGCGTTAACCACCATGACACCAGCCTGGGTGGCCGATTTGATGTCAACGTTGTCCAGGCCTACGCCTGCACGGGCAATAACCTTCAGGTTCTTGGCCGCGGCGATTGCCTCGGCATCCACCTGGGTGGCCGAACGGACGAGAATAGCGTCTACGTCGGCGATCGCTTCGAGGAGCTGGGAGCGGTCTGCTCCGTCTGTCTGACGAATTTCAAAGTCGGGACCGAGCGCAGCGACAGTTGCTGGGGATAGTTGTTCGGCCAGGAGTACGATTGGCTTGTTGTCAGACACGGGTGTGGCACCTTTGCGATTTCATTGGGCTGATGCTTGCATGAAGGCGACTGTTGAAGTTCGCCAACATGTTCCACCCTAACGCCGAGAAGCCTCAGGAACTGTTGAATTTACGCATATTACGTGGCTTTCAGACGACTTTGTGAAAACTTTCACTTAGTCGTTATGATGTGGAATGTGCATCGACCGCCCATCTGGATGTTGGCGAGAATCATGCTGGCTGAGGCCATTGGGTTTGTGAATTTTTACGTTTCGAACCCATATCAATAGCGTTCCCCTTAACAGGCCGTAGATCCTCGTTGGAATTAGCCCTCACCCTCGGTACCTGTAGCTTTGAACTGTCGCCTCCCGGGCAATAAAAGTACCGAATTCTCCTAAGCTTTTGAAGTCACGTTGTGCGTCCTCTATTCAGCCACATGGAGCAATCCGAATAGTGGCAACGGCCCTGGCTTATTGTCCGCGAACCGGCAGATACTCGACGGAGCTTACAGGTTTGATCGCCTTAGATGCTTCTCTCCCGGTCAAGTACCATGATGCCCTGCCCGCAGATTCAGATGTCGAAAATCCTTGTTGGAAACAGCGGTGAAACACGATTTTTTGGCCCATGAGCCGCGATCCTCTGCGTGCTCTAGAGGCCTTTGACTTCACGATGGATCAGGCGCAATGTAATCATTCAAAAAAGTAATTCGACTCTTTAGATGGCGAATTTGAAGAATCAGTTGTACGCTAAGTCAAAATACATGCACGGGCCTTGGGGGGCCGCAATGTACTTGGGGAAAATCATTCGCGCTTGGGGCTCGAATGAGTTTGCGTGCTTTTTCTAGCACAGCTTAAGTATTTGCTTCTCGCCGAGATCCACAAAAATTGGGGTTTTTGTGTTTGGCAAATATGTTGGGGGCAAATCCGCGCACCGTAAGAACGGTGACTGTTCGGATAACAAGTCTTTGCGCTGGCGATCTGCAAAGCATAACAATTCCCTCCGTGCATTTTCCGGCGTAACACTGAGCGCAGCTTTAGCCGTTTCTCTGGCCTTCGCAGGATCGTTCGCACCTGCATCCGCGACATCTGTTGGCGACGTTCCATCCGGTACAAATCTCGCCACAGCATCTTCCGGCCCCGCGCCGCTAGAAACCTCGGCCACGGCTTCGCCTACTACGCCTGCACTTACACCTACACCCACACCGTCGGAATCGCCGTCCGAGCTCGAATCAAAGTTGATGGCTCCAAGCGTTTCCCCGACCCCTGAGGTCGAGTTGTCGAAGGTGCCCGACGAAACCCAGAGCGTTGCCCCAAGCTCGCCAGAAGCCGTCCCAAGCCAAGAACCGAAGGCATCAGCAGAGGCTACTGTTCAGGAACCTTCACCGACGAAGATCAAAGCTAAACCACTCGTCGAATCTCCAACAGCAGTACCTTCGGAATCATCGAGGCCTTCAATTTCGCCAACGCCGATCGACAGCAAGAGCCGACTTCTCATGGCTGCGGGCGCAACTTGCGTAGAACCGCAAATTTCATCAGCTCAAGTTCTGGCCGGTTTTGAGCTCGATGGGAACCTCTGCGCAAATGGGAGCACACTAGCTGACTGGACCACCGTTCTAAGTGCACCTTCAGGCAATGATGGGTTTGATGACGCGACTCAATTCGGCGGTAGGGGACCAGATCCTAAGGAATCAAATTGGCCATGGCTAGCAAACCAGATTGTGGGTCAAGGTACCGCCACCGGCCAAGCAGATATCGGCCGGAATTATGCCTACTCCACCACCAGCAATGGCCATGTTTACGCATTTTTGGGATTTGATCGCGGAACCACCACCGGCACCATTCGCTACAATCTTGAGCTTAACGCTGAAAGTAACGGGGCAACTCTTACCCCTTCGCCAAATCGTTCCCCAGGTGACCTGCGCCTAAGCATTGAGCAAGACGGCAACGGAAATCTCATCTTGGCCGGTGCCTACATCTGGGTAGGCACGGGTAACTCCGCTGCCTGGGTAAAACAAACCACCCTATCGGGTTTTGTGGGTGCAACAAATGCAGTGCCCATTCTCGGATTCGACGGGGTTACAACCATTCCGGCACGCGGCTTTGCGGAAATCGGCGTAGACCTGACAACGCTCTTCGGACCTGCAACCTGTACCGGAAATTACGGAACACTAAATTTGCGCTCGTCGTCCTCCACGCAAGAAACAAGTAGCCTCGGCGATTGGATCGCTCCGATCTCCCTCGACGTACCAAGTACCTGCTCAAGTCTGCAGGTTGACAAGGCCTGGGTCATCGACGGCGAGCCATTCGACAATGGTGCCCAGCCAGAAGATTTTAGTGCCTCTTTGAACCTCACCGGCCAGACTGATGCCAAATTCGGAATCAGCTACAACAAACGGAGCGACCAAACCGACTACGAAGTTGGCCAGCAGATCGAAATCGCTGAATCAGTCCTTCCGCTTCCCGCGGGATGCATTAATACTCCTTCAGGGGATCTTGGAACAAAAACACTAGAGCCAGGCTTAAACAACTACACCATCACTAACACCGTCACCTGTACAACCTTGACCTTGGAAAAGAAGGTCATCGGCGAAGCAGCTGCCACGGATTGGACTCTGAAAGCAGCTGGCAGCACAACGGATCTGTCCGGCATCACCGGTAGCCCCGAAGTAACCAACGTTCCTGTCGGCGCAGGCGACTACCTCATCACCGAAACCGGTGGCCCTACTGGCTACGAACTCACCGACGTAAGTTGTGTTGGTGCCACCGTAGGCGCAAACAACACCATCACTATCACCGCCGGCAGCAAGGTGACCTGTACCTTGACCAATACCCAGCAGGTAGACCTGACTGTCACTAAGACCTGGATCGTCAACGGCACCGAATACGCTCACGGCCAGCAGCCGGTAGGCGATGCCACACTGAGCATCGATGAGCAAGCTGCCGCCTTCGGGGAAACCAGCACCGGCCACCTGATCGGTGATGAAGTGCTGATCGCCGAAGCGCTAACCGGTACGCTACCTGAACTGTGCGAGGTCACCAGTTCAACCGTCGATGGGACCAGCGGGCTCACTGCAACGCACACCATGACCGCGACGCCAACACCCAACGTGGTGGAAATCGTGAACACCGTGGACTGCGTCCAGCAGCTGACCCTGGTCAAGGATGTTGACAACGAGGCTTTCGCCGGAACATCAACCGTCGATGATTGGACGCTGAGTGCAACGCGCGATACTGAAGTGATCACCGGCAAAACCGGAGATACCAGTATCACCGAGGCTGCGGTCAGTGTAGGAACCTACGCACTTTCCGAAGACGATGCGACCCTCGGCTACCAACCCGGTAGTTGGACTTGTGTAGGTACTGGAGTAGCCGACGGCGCCAACATTACGTTGGAGCTCGGGCAGGAAGCCACCTGCACCATCGTGAATACGGCCCTCCCCGGTTCGGTGACCTGGACCAAGACCAACGTTGGCGGCGATCTGCTGGCCGGATCTGAGTGGACCGTGACCGGACCGCTCGGCGAAAACTCCGCAGCAATTGCTGTGACGGACTGCATCGCGGCCGGTTGCACCGGCCCGGACATGGACCCGGCCAAGGGCAAGTTTGCACTGGAGCAGCTCAAATGGGGAAGCTACACGCTGCAAGAAACCACTGCTCCCCCGGGCTATGTCAAGGACACCGAGGTGCATTCATTTGTTGTCGCAGGTGAAGAACTCCATGTTGAGCTCGCCGCCATCAAAAATGAGCAGCAGGCTGGTCCCACACTTCCACTCACCGGTGGAATCGGGCGAGATCAGATTTATCTCCTCGGCGGCGGCATCCTGATACTGGGCCTTTCCATACTAGGCGGAAAGTCTCTGCGAATTCGTCGACACCGAAACCTCGGCTAGACCCACAATTTTTACCAACCACGCTGAACTTGGGTAGGCGTACAACCACTCGCACAAAAGGAGTAATCGTGTTCACGCAACGCAGACTCGGCAAGTTACTTGCCGGAGCAAGTGCCATGGCACTTGTTGGGATGGGCCTCATTGGGGTGGGCGCCGCATCCGCTGATGACATCGTCGAGGGAACCGTAGGAAGCATCACGGTTCACAAGTCTTCCGCCGCTACGGGCGACCCAGGTGACGGCACCGAGCTTCCCGTGGATCCGAGCCCAGGTCTGGTGGGCGTCGAATTTACCTTGCAGCCAGTGCTTCATGGCGGGAACCCGATTGATCTGAGCACCGCCGAGGGGTGGGAATTAGCAGAAGCGCTACCGACAAACACCGCTGGCGGAACGCTACCCACTGGCTATTCCCTGGGTGCAGAAACAACACAGCTCACCCAAGCAGACGGTACGGCACTCTTTGGCGGACTGGATCTGGGACTGTATCTGATCACGGAAACCGATTCGGGTGACAATCTGATCAAAAATGCGGTGACGCCGTTCTACGTGAGCGTTCCTTACCCGAACACTGATGGGTCATGGAACTATGCAGTCCATGTCTACCCTAAGAACGTTTTGGACACGATCGAACTGACCAAGACCGTGGACGACACCGCGCTGATTCTGGGTGACGACGTCACCTGGACCTTGACAACTGCCGTGCCCGATGCGGCTCTACCGTACAAGTCCTTCACCTTGACCGACAACATGACGTCTAACTTGGGCTTCATTTCTTGGGAGTCTGTCTCGATCGGCGCTGTGCCTTTGGTTCCAGTTACCGATTACACCATCTCAGGTGACAACGCCACGATCACTTTCACCGAAGCTGGTTTGGGAAAGCTCGACCTCGCCGGTGAGACGACCGTGACCGCAGTGCTGAAGACCAAGGTTCTGTCGATCCCGGAGAATGGCAAAGTCGAAAATACCGCGACCGTGACCATCAACGGCACCCCGGATACGGATTCGACCAACACCAACTTGGGCACCTTGGAACTGGTCAAGAAGAGCGAAGGCACAGACGGTGCCTTGCTGGACGGAGCAGTTTTCGAGCTCTACGGCACAGCACCCAATAGCGATGGCACCGCTTCCGGCCCGGTTCTAGCTACCGGAACCACCGTTGATGGGAAAGTCACCTGGGAACTACACGTAGGTATCACCACTGATACGACTGAAGATTACTGGGTCAAGGAAACCAAAGCTCCGGTAGGATACGTGCTTCCAGCTAATCCATGGTCAGGAATGCTCACGGTGACCGCCGGACAGATTGAGATCAATACGATCACCAACCACAAACCTGAGGGACCGGAACTCCCCCTAACCGGTGCTTCGGGAACGGTACTGTTCACCATGGCTGGTATTGGCTTGATGGCCGCCGCCAGTGGTGCAGTACTCGTGAAGCGTCGCCGCTCAAGGATGCAGAGCTAGCCCGCATTCTGTTTGACGCCGCAACGGTGAAATGAGAATGGTGGGAGAACTAAGCGTCGCTTGGCTCTCCCACCATTTTCTTTTTCAAGTAATAGCACCCTGAGAAATCATAGGTAAGTATCATGAGTTCTACCCTCAGTTCTACGCTTGAGTCTCCGGCATCCCGGCCTCAGCGCTGGCGCGTGCCTGTCTCGACTCTGCTGATCTCCATCGTCTTCCTCGCAGGTACCGGCATGCTTCTCTATCCACACGTGGCCAGCTGGTTCGCCCAGTACAACCAATCCAAGATCATCAATGAGATCTCCTCGGAAGTTTCCCACGAGGGTGGAAAGCAAATTGCAGATGAACTTCAGCGAGCCCATGAATATAATCGCGAGCTGGTCGGCGGTGGACTGTTGGCTCCGGGAAGCAACGTTCCAACCAGCGACGGAGCAGTCAAAGCCGATACTGAATACAACTCACTGCTCAACGTCAACAGCGAAGGGCTCATTGGCCGGCTGCGTGTGGCGTCCGTTGATATCGATCTGCCCATCTATCACGGCACCGATGCTAAGACGCTAGAAAAAGGAGTGGGCCACTTACAGGGAACAGCACTTCCCATCGGTGGGCAGTCCCAACATACCGTGCTGACCGCGCACCGTGGGTTACCCGAAGCAAACTTGTTCAATGATCTGCCTAAGGTAAAAGTCGGCGATACCTTCAGCATCGAGGTCTTCAACCAGGTCATGACGTACCGAGTCACCGAAACGCAAACGGTTGAACCGGATGAGACTAAAGCGCTGACTCCCCAGTTTGATAAGGATCTCGCCACTTTGGTCACCTGCACTCCCCTAGGGATCAATACGCACCGAATGCTGGTCACCGGCGAACGAGTACACCCAACTCCCCAAGCGGATATTGATGCGCTCGGCTCGGTACCCGATATCCCCGGTTTCCCGTGGTGGAGCATTTGGCTCGGCGCAACACTGCTGGTGCTCAGCCTTTGGGTGTACCTCGCAGGTCGCCCCCGAGGAATCAAGAACCTGAAGATCCAGGCAGACTGAAGATGGAATAGTTCCTAAGGTTTGCGAGCTACGGAACCATCCACGTAGTCATCCGATGAGGAATCCGAGCACTCCCCCGCGAAAATGTGCCGAGTCTGGTGCACACATGCATGGCACGCTAGAGATTTGCGAGCTATGTCTCGAAGGTGCTTAAGTCGCACTAGATTTATCGGTGAGTCAACAGCATCGCCGGCTCGTACCTGTAGATATTCAGGTTTGGCACCGAGATCCGCAGCGTTTTCCTGTGGTTGGAAAACCCTTCAACTTGGAATTTTCGACTAGCAACGACGCAATCACGAATAAAAAGGACGTAGTACTTTCCTGCTCATTCCCATATTAGAATCAGGTTCGGGGACCAAGGAGTCCTAAACTCGGATCGACTTTTCATGGGGAACAAATGAATAAACTCGCTCAACGCGCGCTTGCCATCATCGCAACCGGCGCGCTAGCAATCTCGGGTGCCACCGCGGCGATTGCCGCTCCACAGGTAGCCGCAGCCAATGCTATTAGCGTCGTCGCTGCCAAGAAAGCGCCAGCGGTCACGATCAAGAAAATCGGGACGAAGACCGTCAAGGGGTCGGCGAAGGCAACCATCAAGCCCAGCTATTCCAAGGCCAAGAACGTCAAGATCAAGTCTGCGCTCTTGAGCGTGACCAAGGGCAAGAAGTCGGTGGCCAAGAACAAGAAGTCGGTCAAGCTTGCTGCCGGCACTTACAAGGTCACCACCACGGTGAAGTACCAGCTCAAGGGCAAGACTTCGACTGTCAGGAAAACTCAGACTTTGCTGGTGAAAAAGGCCTCCACCAAGAAGTCGGTGAAGATGAACGGGAAAACCATCAATTGTCCGGCTGGCTTCCCGGTGAAGGGAAACCGCACCGGCAGCAAGAACGAGTGGAAGTACCACGTCAAGGGTCAGCGCTTCTACAACATCACGAAGCCAGAAGAATGCTTCAAGACTACCGCGGATGCTCGCAAGGCCGGCTACCGCGCTTCGAAGATCTAAGTTCTCCCTGCTAATTTCTTGGTACCGTGAACCAGACAATAAATTGACCGCGGCGGCCTTCCTAGGAAGGCCGCCGCGGTCAATTTATTGAAAGAAAACTAAAGCTCAGAGGCACCGAACACGCTGCATAAACTGGAGTCGAAAATTACTTTTCGATGACGTCTTTAGCTGTTTCCTCATCGTCATCATCTCGGCTTTTTCTGATGTTCTCAGCTAGTGAGGCCGCCATACCTTCAGCCTTATCCAGGGCTCGGTTCTTCGTGTCATCGCCAAACTGCTTAATGGCGTTAAGACCATCGGAGCCCGCGTCAGTTACCTTATCCCGCACTTCAGAGACAGCCTTGAGCCACTTCTTGGATTCAAGAGCACCGTATGCGCTCTCGATTCCCAGACGGCTTTGGAAATCCACAACATCGTTGGCCACGATATTTGTTGCTTTTATGACATCACCCGAAGACTTGGGGTGCAACAGCACCTTGGAGTTTGCCAATCCAGCGACAGCAGCAATTCGTTCAAGAAGTTTCTCAGTCACCTGCGTGATGTGGGTGATACGGCGTTCGCGAGATATTTGGAGTCCAACTCGATGATTCTCGAGCTCCTCAGGCGAATTATTGAAGACTCGATCCACTTCCAGGATAGACATGCCATCTTGGAGCTGGAAGCATCTCGCTAAGACGGCCAACCATTGGTTGACCTTCGATTCGATCTCTCGGGTGATCTTAGCAAGTTCTCCCATCTTGGACTTCTTTTCCAGCTTTTCTGCCAGCGCATCCAGAGCACGCAGTGCGTATGCTTGGGTCGTTGCAATGGTTTTGGCATTCGAATGAACCTTGGACCAAGTTGTTTCCCCTACATGGCCAACTTGTTCGCGAACGGTCATTGCGTCGTCGATAAGCATCCCAACGCCGTCAAGGTCTGCAAGAACAGCGTCTTTCTGCGCACGCAAGATATCATCGACTTTTTCGTCGATCACCTTCAGGTAGTCAGTGATCTCGTCCATGGTCTGTTGCATGGCGTACTGAGCCATGATGCCGCCAACACTCGTAAGAACAGCAGGGTTGGACAGGAAAGCGGTAGGGCTTGTGACAATCTCGAGTAGATTGCTTATCTTGCCGTCTTTCATGACAATAGCTCGAGCCAGCCCCTTATTTGAGCCAGTCATCAGATCCGCCGTTTTAAAAATCCGCGCCGATTCTTCGGAGAGTTTGACCCATCGACCGTAGTTCTCTGCAATCCCACTGCTAGCTTGCATCACCGATGCTCCCATGCCTACGGCTGGGCTCAAGCGATCAAGCGGGAGTTCTTTAGAAAGCAGTCCGACGGAATCCATAAACTTGTCAACGGCTCCACGCTCGCCCAAAACGGCTATGCCGTTACCGTCAGAGACAATCTCAATATCGTCACTAGCCATTTCTGCTCCTTCAGCATTCACTTTTGCACCGCTGGCATTTCAGCAAGTTCAGTGCCGGGCACGGTGTCTCGCGAGCATTTTGAATGAGATCGAATATACCCGTTATCCATACCGCTATGCCCTACGGCGAAAATTCACTAATGCAATCTTCCCATCAATTACTTGAATACTAAAGCACCTATTGATCGCACTGCCCCGCATCCATCCAATGCATTATTCTTTGTCTCCTCCTCGAAGCCAAGGAACGGATGTGCCTTTCCAGCCAAAACAAAAACCACTGGCTCCGAACGACTTTTCAGTCGTTCGGAGCCAGTGGTTTTAGCTATAGAGCTGGTTCGAAGCTTGCCTTAGCGAGCTACGGAACCATCCACGTAGTCATCCGAAGAGGAATCCGAGATCCACGAGAACAGCGAGCGCAGTTCGCGACCGGTGGTCTCGATTGGGTGCTCTTCACCCTTCTTACGCAGTGCCTTGAACTCTGGGGCACCGGCCTTCTGGTCTTCCATGAAGCGGGTGGCAAAGGCGCCGGACTGGATATCAGCCAGAACAGCCTTCATGTTTTCCTTCACCTCAGGGGTGATCACGCGTGGGCCGGAGACGTAGTCGCCGTACTCAGCGGTGTCGGAGATCGACCAGCGCTGCTTGGCGATGCCGCCTTCCCACATCAGGTCAACGATCAGCTTCAGCTCGTGCAGTACCTCGAAGTAGGCGATCTCTGGCTTGTAGCCAGCTTCGGTGAGAACTTCGAAGCCGTACTGAACCAGCTGCGAGGTGCCACCGCAAAGAACTGCCTGCTCACCGAACAGGTCGGTTTCGGTCTCTTCGGTGAAGGTGGTCTCGATGACGCCGGCACGGGTGCCGCCGATGCCTGCAGCGTAGGACAGGGCCAGTTCCTTGGCGCCGCCGGTGAAGTTCTGCTCCACGGCGATCAGGTCAGGAATACCACGGCCTGCTTCGAATTCGCGGCGTACGGTGTGGCCCGGTGCCTTTGGAGCAACCAGTGCAACGTCAACGTTGGCTGGTGGCTGGATGAAGCCGAAGCGGATGTTGAAGCCGTGGCCGAAGAACAGCGCGTTGCCCTCTTCGAGGTGCTCGGCGATCGACTCGGTGTAAACCTGAGCCTGGACCTGGTCCGGGGTCAGGATCATGATGACGTCTGCCCACTTGGCTGCCTCGGCAACGGTGGCGACCTTCAGGCCTTCGGCCTCAACCTTGGCGCGGGACTTGGAGCCCTCGGCCAGGCCGACGGTGACGTCAACGCCGGAGTCGCGCAGGCTCAGTGCGTGTGCGTGGCCCTGGGAGCCATAGCCAATGACGGCTACTTTCTTGCCCTGGATGATTGAAAGGTCGGCGTCGTCTTCGTAATACATATCAGCCACTGTGATTGCTCCTTAGGTATTCTTCGAATAAGAAGTTTGTTATTGAAAGTTCTGGAAATTCGCTTGGTGCCGTTTAGGCGGAGAGAGTTTTCAGCGCCCTGTCCGACATCGACTTGGCGCCACGTCCCACGGCCAGGGTACCGGCCTGGACGATTTCACGGATGCCGAATGGTTCGAGAACCGCTAGCAGCGCCTCGATCTTCCCGGCATTGCCGGTAGCCTCGATCACCAGCGAATCCTGAGCCACGTCGATGACGGAAGCGCGGAAGAGCTCGGCGGCCTGGGTGACCTGCAGGCGGGTTGCCGCATCTGCCCGCACCTTGACCATGATGTGGTCGCGCTGCACCGAGGTTTCCGGCAGCAGCTCGACGATCTTGATGACGTTTATCAGCTTGTTCAGCTGTTTGGTGACCTGCTCCAGGGAGTCCCCTTCGGCGTCGACCACCACGGTCATGCGGCTGATTCCCTCGATTTCGGTGGGACCCACCGCGAGGGAATGAATGTTGAACGCACGGCGGGCGAAAAGGCTGGCGACTCGGGTGAGTACGCCGGGAACGTCTTCGACAAGTACCGACAACGTATGCTTTGCCATGTTCTAGTCCTCCTCTTCCCACTCTGGGGTCATGCCCTTGGCAAACTGGATCTGGTCATTGCTGACTCCGGAGGGGACCATTGGCCACACCATGGAGTCGGCGGAAACCACGAAGTCGATCACCACTGGGCGGTCATTGATTTCAAGTGCCTTTTGGATGGTGGCATCAATGTCCTCGTCGCGTTCGCAACGCAGGCCCACGCAACCATAGGCATCGGCTAGCTTCACGAAGTCCGGGACTCGTGCGGTGCCGTGGCCGGTGTTCAGATCCGTGTTGGAGTAGCGCGATTCGTAGAACAGGGTCTGCCACTGGCGGACCATGCCCAGCGAGGAGTTGTTGATGATGGCAACCTTGATCGGGATCTTGTTGATCACGCAGGTGGCCAGCTCCTGGTTGGTCATCTGGAAACAGCCGTCTCCATCGATTGCCCACACCACACGGTCCGGCTGGGCTACCTTGGCGCCCATTGCCGCAGGCACCGAGTAGCCCATGGTTCCCAGCCCGGCGGAGTTCAGCCATGAGCGCGGGCGCTCGTACTTCACGAACTGCGCGGCCCACATCTGGTGCTGGCCCACACCTGCCACATACACGCCCTCTGGACCGGTCAGTGCGCCGATGCGCCCGATGACGTTCTGCGGTGCGGAAAGCCCGTCGTGGGTTTCGGTGTAGCCAATCGGGTAGGTCTCGCGCAGCCGGTTGAGCAGTGCCCACCAGCTGTCCAGATCCTGCGGCGCATCGGTTTCAAAGCGCGTGGTGCAGGCATCCTGCAGCTGCGGGATGATCTCATCCAGCGAGCCAACGATCGGCACGTCTGCGGTGCGGTTCTTCGAAATTTCGGCCGGGTCGATATCGGCGTGGATCACCTTCGCGTTGGGTGCGAAGGAGGAGAGCACACCGGTGACGCGGTCATCGAAGCGCGCGCCCAAGGTGATCAGCAGATCTGCCTGCTGCAGCGCGGTGACGGCCGAGACCGCACCGTGCATGCCCGGCATGCCCACGTGCTGCTGGTGGGAGTCCGGGAACGCGCCACGAGCGGTGAGCGTGGTGACGACCGGAGCATTGATGAACTCGGCGAAGGCCTTGAGTTCCTCATGCGCGTTGGCCTTGATCACGCCGCCGCCAACGTAGAGCACCGGACGGCTGGCGCCGGCGATCAGTTTTGCGGCTTCGCGCAGCTGCTTGTTGTGCCCCTTGGTCACTACCCGGTAACCGGGCAGGTCCACCTTTGGCGGCCAGGAGAAAGTCATATCTCCCTGCTGGGCATCCTTGGTGATATCCACCAGCACCGGGCCGGGACGGCCGGTCTGCGCCAGATAGAACGCACTGGCCATCACCCGTGGGATCTCTTCCGGGTCGGTCACCAGGAAAGCATGCTTGGTAATTGGCATGGTGATGCCAACAATGTCAGCTTCCTGGAATGCGTCCGAGCCGATAAAGGCGCTGTGCACCTGGCCGGTGATTGCCACCATGGGTACCGAGTCCATATTGGCATCGGCTAGCGGGGTGACGAGGTTGGTTGCGCCCGGGCCGGAGGTGGCGATGCAGACGCCAACTTCTCCGGAAACCATGGCGTAGCCCTGTGCGGCGTGGCCTGCACCCTGTTCGTGGCGGACCAAGATGTGGTTAATCTTGGTCGAATCCATCAGTGGATCATAGGTGGGAAGGATGGCCCCGCCTGGTAATCCGAAGACGTCCTTGACGCCCAGTTCTTCCAGTGATCGGACGATGGCTTGTGACCCCGTCATCTTGGTGGGAGCGACGATATTATTCGGACCCTGTACCGGGTTCGAAGCTTCCACTACGGAAGAGACAGCGGTTGTGGCATCCTTTGATCGATTAATTGATTTCGCAACCGAGGCCGGATTGGCTGGTGTTACGTTGCTCATCGGGATCCTTTCCTGTTCTATCTCTTCGTTTGCGCATAAAAAACGCCCCGCGGCCGTCACTATTGACGAAAGGGGGCTGGCGCGTTACCGACGTTCTGTCCTGGTGGACAACGTTTCAGGCTTCGCGCCTGATAACTAGTAGAACCTCGGTGGTTGTTTGCATACCTCTAGTTTTCTCCACCGGGAGGTAAAGAGCAACTAGAAGCCCCTTGTATCTCATTATACGAGATGGATGTCCATTGGTTGGACGCTTTGGCGTCCAACCAATGGCTCGCTTTGGCTTTTACCTAGCCACAGTAGGCGCCGGTTGACGCCGAGTTGACCAGCTTTGCGTACTTTGCCAGCACACCGGTGGTGAACTTGGCAGGCAGCGGCTCCCAGCCGACCTTGCGGGCCTCAAGCTCTGCAGGATCAACCAGCAGATCGAAGCTGCGCGCCTCGATGTCCACGCGGATCTTGTCGCCGTCCTTGACGAAGGCGATTGGCCCGCCGTCCACGGCTTCTGGCGCTACGTGACCGATGCACAGCCCGGTGGTGCCACCGGAGAAGCGGCCATCGGTGAGCAGCAATACGTCCTTACCCAGGCCCGCACCCTTGATGGCGCCGGTGATCGCAAGCATCTCGCGCATTCCGGGACCACCCTTGGGGCCTTCGTAGCGGATGACCACTACGTCGCCGGCCTGGATCTGTCCGGCATCAAGGGCCGCCAGGGCCCCCTGCTCGCGGTCGAAGACGCGGGCGGTGCCCTCGAAGACGTCTGCGTCGAAGCCAGCTGACTTCACCACGGCGCCTTCCGGGGCCAGCGAACCGTGCAGCACGGTGACGCCACCGGTCTTGTGGATCGGGTTGTCAATTGCACGCAGGATCTTGCCGTCTGGATCTGGCGGTGCAATATGCGCGAGGTTTTCCGCCATGGTCTTGCCGGTGACGGTCATGCAGTCCCCGTGCAGCAATCCGGCATCCAGCAGCGCCTTCATGACAACCGGAACTCCGCCAATGCGGTCCAGGTCGTTCATCACGTAGCGGCCGAATGGCTTCAGGTCTGCCAGGTGCGGCACCTTGTCGCCAATGCGGTTGAAGTCCGCCAGGCTCAATTCGACCTCTGCCTCGCGGGCAATAGCCAATAGGTGCAGCACCGCGTTGGTGGAGCCGCCGAAGGCCATGGTCACAGCAATGGCGTTTTCAAAGGCCTTCTTGGTCATGATGTCGCGGGCACGGATTCCCTTGCGCAGCAGTTCTACAACTGCCTCGCCGGACTTGTGCGCGAACATGTCGCGGCGGCGGTCTGCCGAAGGCGGGGCCGCCGAGCCTGGCAGGGACATGCCAAGCGCTTCGCCGATGGAGGCCATGGTGTTTGCGGTGTACATGCCGCCGCAGGCGCCTTCGCCCGGGCAGATGGCCCGTTCGATACGCCCCAGGTCTTCTTCGCTCATCTTGCCGGCGGCGCAGGCGCCCACGGCTTCGAAGGCGTCAATCAGGGTGACGTCTTTTTCGGTGCCGTCCTCCAGCTTGACCCAACCGGGCATGATCGAGCCGGCGTAGAGGAACACCGAGGAAAGGTTCAGTCGAGCCGCGGCCATCAGCATGCCGGGCAGCGACTTGTCGCAGCCCGCAAGAAGCACCGAACCGTCCAAGCGCTCGGCCATCATCACGGTCTCGACGGAGTCGGCAATGACTTCACGGGAAACCAGCGAGAAGTGCATGCCCTCGTGGCCCATGGAAATGCCGTCGGAAACGGAAATGGTGCCGAACTGCATCGGGAAACCGCCACCTGCGTGGACGCCCTCCTTGGCGCCTTGCGCCAGTCGGTTCAGCGAGAGGTTGCACGGGGTGATTTCATTCCACGAGCTTGCAATGCCGATTTGCGGTTTGGCGAAGTCGTCGTCTCCCATGCCGACCGCACGCAACATGCCGCGTGCAGGGGCCGCATGGATACCATCGGTGACCACGCGTGAACGTGGTTTGATATCTGGGGTAGTCTCCTGGCTCATAAATCAAATTCTAGAAGTCAATATGACCAATTGGACAACCCATGACGCGACAATGACATATTTCGCTAAACGAGGAGACTGGTCAAATTGTCCAGCATTATCGGTAGAGTGTGAGTTATGGACCCACGCCCAGACGAAAATCCTACCGACCACGTCAAGCGCCTCCTGCACGAGGCCTTTGATTCGCAGATCCCAAACTTCGCCAGTTACAACCTGGTAGCGGGAACCGGCATAGCCGGCTCCGGTGGACTCAAGGTCATTGGATATCGACGTCAGCCAGCGGAATTAGTCCTCGCCCCGGTGTCTTCAGCAGATCTGCGCGCTTCCGAAGCCGCAATTACGATCAACAACACCAACGTGAATCAGCTCGCGCTGCTCAGCGACGGCGGCTATGAGGTTGCCACCTCCACCGGACGCGTTTTCCGCTTCAGCATCCCGAGCCACCCGAGCATCGACATCCATATCGATGACGCGGTCACGCTCGGTGCGCTGATCGACCAAGAAATTGATGCGCGTGACTTCGCGGGCTTCATGGATCATTTCATGAACACCATCGAAGGAACCGAGAGCTTCGTCTAACCGCATAGGAATCACCTCAAACTCCAAAGAAGCGCAGCGGCAAATTTGCCGCTGCGCTTCTTTTTTGTTTCGCATGCTTGGCCGGAGTACCAGGTGCACTCGTCAGCCAAGGTCATTCCAGCAGGAAATCCGGTGGAAACCTCAGGCATCACCGAGGCAGCCAACGAAGATGATTATCAGCTCCGCGAAAGCTCGTGCGGATACTGGGCCTCGCGCTTCTGGAACTCCAAGATGGCCGGATTCTTGACCACACCATCCTGGATCTCGATAGCGCGTGCGAGGGTCTTATTTTCCTTCCACGCCTCCGGGCCGCCCATAACCTCTTCAAGGAATGGAAGCAGTCCCAAACTGATTTCCCAGCTGGCCGAATTCCACAGATAAGAAGGTGAATGATCAACCGCGTAGTAGTTGACGTTCGGGCCCACCTTGAACATCGGATCGGCAAAGGTGGTCGGTTTAGCCCACTCGAATCCCATGCCTTCATCGCAGGAAACATCAACGATGATGCTTCCAGGAGAGAAGGCCCCTAGCTGTTCGGTGCTCAGATACATCAATGGGGCATTGGGATCCTGCAGGGTGCAATTGACCACAATGTCGCTCTCGGCGAGGAAGGGGGCCAAAGGAACCTTGCCGTCGTCGGTGATGACTTCGCTCAGGTGCGGTCCGCTCTCATGTTCGAACTGCACCATAGTTACCGCGTGAATCGGCGAGGCTACGGCCGCCACGGAACGGGAGGTGAGCACCTGGATCTCGTTGATGCCGTGGGCGCGCAATGCGGTGACCGCTCCACGGGCGGTAGCGCCGAAGCCGATGACCACCGCCGAGAGCCGGCGTCCGTAGTCACCGGTGACACCGCACAGTTGCATTGCGTGCAACACCGAGGCGTAGCCTGCAATCTCGTTGTTCTTGTGGAACACGTGCAGCCCGAAGCTTCCGTCCGTGCCCCAGTGGTTCATCGCTTCGAAGGCGATGAGCGTCAGTTTCTTATCCACCGCCAGCTGGGTGAGCGTCTCGTCCTGGACGCAGTGCGGCCAGCCCCAGAGCGTTTGCCCAACGCGCATTTCTTCGAGATCTGCGTGCTGCGGTTTAGGCAATAAGAGAATATCTGCGGATTTCATGATCTCGCTTCGCGGGGCGATTCTGCCGACCAGCTCTGCGAGTTTCTCATCATCAATGCCACACGGTAGGCCATAGCCGGTCTCGACCATCATCCGCTTGCGGAAGCTCTCATCGATCCGCTCAAAGTGCAGTGGGTGGATCGGCAAACGCCGTTCGTCCGTCTTCTGCGAAGTTGCGATGACTCCTAGTGAAAGGCCTTTTGTCGAATCCATGCGTCGTTTACTCTTTCTGTGTGGGACAGGCCACAACGGACCGCCCCATACAACCCACGGTACAGTGCCGTACCAAACGCCCCATTTACAGCGTGGTCAAGGAGATGCACGGAACGCAAGAAAACGGGAGATTTCAGAGATCGGCCTGCGGAGAGAATTCGGCCAGCTGCCAACCCATCCACGGGCTAAATGCCCACGGGGTTTCGCGCACCGCGGCTTCCAATTTGGCTACCTCGACCCACTGATAATCCATGACCTCATCCGGGTTGGGAATCAGCTCATTATCCAGTGTGGCGATGAATACCGGGCAGCGTTCATTCTCCACGATGCCGCTGGCGTCCACAGCGCGGTAGCTGAAATCGGCTAGAACCATTTTGGGTTCGTTGATTTGCGCACCGAGCTCATGCGCGGCATGCCGGCGCACCGCGTCGGCCAGTTCTTCACCTGGCACCGGGTGGCCACAGAAGGAGTTGGTCCAGACACCGGGCCAGGTCAGCTTCGACAGCGCACGGCGGGTCACCAGAAGCTGGCCTTGCTCGTTGAACAGGTAGCAGGAGAAGGCTTGGTGCAACGGCGTATTTTCCGTATGGACTAAGTCCTTCGGGCACGAACCGATTGGTTCGCCATCCTCGGAAAGCAAGATGACGTCCATAGAATTTTGTACTTCCTTGTCTGCCTACTCGGCTAAGCGGAGATGGTGGTGTAAATAATCAGCATAGTGAGCAGAAAGCCGCAGAGGTAATTGATCCACAGAAATCTCTTCCACGCACTGTGCACCGACCCGGAACTTTCATCGCTCACACGCAGATGCGGCACCACGTTGAGCACATATGGAACTACCAGCAGCGCCGCAGCGGACGCAGGCCACGACAGGCCCCACAGCAATACTGCCCCGGCCAGCAGATAGGCGAATAACACCAGATACAGCGTGACCCGTGCCCCAAGCACCGTGGCAATTGAGCCCAGTCCCCCGGCGCGATCCGGGATGATGTCTTGGATGGCCCCCAGCGCGTGGCTTGCCATCCCCCAGAGCAAGAAGGCGCCAAAAACGCACCATTGGGTGATCGACAAGCCGCTTCCAGCCAGTACCCAGCCGTAGACCGCCGGGGAGACAAAATGCACCGCACTAGTCAGCGAATCCAGCCCCGGACGTTCCTTGAAACGCAAGCGCGGTGCGCTGTAGGCCAGCACCGCCGCCACGCTGAGCGCCAACACCGTGTTGGACAGGACGGTGCCAGCCAATAGCAAAACCGCGATGAAGGGAATCGACAAACCTAAGCACGCAGAGAGGATCGTGCGGTGCGCATCTTTGGACAGCACCGCTCCCTCGACCCCGCCCTTGCGCGGATTGCGCAGGTCTGACTCGTAGTCGAAGACGTCGTTGACCCCGTACATCAACAAGTTGTACGGAAACAGGAAGAAGATCGTACCCACGACCAGCAGCCAGTCAATACGCTGCCCGGCAATCAGATAAGCAGCTGCAAACGGGTAGGCGGTATTCACCCAGGAAATGGGGCGGGAGGTGGTCAGGATTGCCCGGATCATTTACTGCCCCGTTTCATATTTACCTTCTCTATCTGTTTTCCGCCAAAAAGCCACCACAGTGCGGGCATCAGCAGCACCGAGCACAACGGGTAGAGGAAGTCTTCCAGTGGGGCGCGCCCGATGCGCAGTCCCAGCAGTGTCTGCTCGCCATAGTCGAACAAACCCGCGGCAATCATCACGTTGTCGAAGATGGCGGTGAGCACCATCATGACCAGCAGCCCCAACCCCAAGGCCGGAAGCGCCGTCGCGAGCCTGATTTTTCGCAGCAAAATAGCCGCAATTAGGGCCAGCGCCGCGATGGCCACGAACCAAAAACCTAATTCAAGAAACATCGTTCGCCCCTTCCCGGGTTGGCCGCAAAGCACTGACCGATCGGCGCAGCAGCGATATGCCGTTGACCACGATCATTGTCGAATAGCACAGGAAGAACAGGAAAAACACCTCTTCGAGCGGCAACTGCTCGGCCACCATCAGCCCGGTCATCAGCCCCGAATCCAGATGCAGGAAAATGCCTTGGGCAATGGCGATCACATCCCAAACCAGGAAGAACGCCGTACCCAGTCCCAGGCAAGCCAGCGCAGCCAGAGGCTTGTCGAAGACAAAGAGCTTGAAACGTGCATCAACAAGTCCCATGCAAACTATGAGACCCAGCAAGATCAATAGATAGGTCATTGGCTGACACCGCAGAGCTGTTCCCACTGGGCCTCGTTGATTGCGCCCGGCGTACTGATGCCGTTCACCGCCTTTGCGGCGAGCTCCCCGCTGATCAGGCACATCGGCACACCGATCCCCGGGCGCACCGAACTACCTGCGAAGAAGAGTCCGGCCACCTTGCTGCTGCGGTTTCCCGGGCGGAGCATTGCGCTTTGCCCCAGCGTGTGGGCCAGCCCGAGAGCCGAACCGCGGAAGGCGCCATACTGTGATTGGAAATCTGCCGGTCCGATGCTCTGGCGCACCACCACTCGCTCGCGCAGGTCCGGAATCCGGGCCCACGCGGCCAGCTGGTCAATGGCTGCATCCGCGACCCGCTCCACCATGGAATCCCCTTGCCCATCCGCTCCCCCGCTGCCCCATTCTGGCAGCGCCGGCGCGGGAATGAGGATGAAGAGATTTTCATGATCTTCCGGGGCTACGCCAGGATCCGTGGCACTCGGTTTGCAGACGTAGATGCTCGTCTGCTCCGCGAGCTCGCGTCCCTGGTGGATCCGGGAAAAATTGTCATCCCAATCACTGGTGAAGAACAGATTGTGGTGCTCCAGCTCTGGGAGCTGGCCGGAAATTCCCAGGCAGAGCAGCACCGCGCTGGGGCCCGGGTCCTTGGACTTCCAGCTTTTCGCCGGGTGACTGTGCAATTCCGGGTCCAGCAGCTCGCCTTCCAGATGATGCAGGTCCGCGGCGCCGATGACAAAGTCCGCTTCGGTGCGATGCACTTTCCCATCTGGTCCCACCCAGCGTACGGCTTCCACTGCAGGGCCGGGCCGATTCCCGGTTTCGATCTTTGTCGCCGTTGCACCGAGGTGCATGGTGGCACCCCGGGAGGCCACCAGCTCCCCCATGGCGTCCGCGAGCGCGGCGAAACCACCCATCGGGTACTTCACTCCGTCCACCAAATCCAAGTGGCTCATCAGCTGGTACAGCGCCGGAGTACGCCGCGGGCTGGATCCAAGGAATACTGCAGGGTAGCCGAGGATCTGCTGCAACTGCCGATTGCTGAATCTCTTGGATATGTAGCTTTGCAGGTCGGTGGCCAGCAGCGGCGCAAGGGTCCGAGCATGGCGTGCCAGCGCAGGATTGAGCAATCCCTTCAAAGAACTGAAGTCGTCATAGAGGAAATGCTTGAGTGCCAGCTCGTAGCTGGTACCGGCCTGAGCCAAGTACTTATCCAGCGTCCCAGCGGATCCGGGCTCCAGTTCTTCAAACAGTTCTCTGACCGCTTCGCCGGTTCCCACATCCACCGGCTCGGCACCGTCTTCGAAGAAGGTCCGGTAGCCCACCGGCAGCTCACGCAGCTCCAGATGCCGCTCGATGCTGGAGCCCATCAAGGTGAACCAATGGTCAAAGACCTCGGGCATGAGGTACCACGAAGGGCCGGTATCAAAGCGGAACCCGCCGCGGTGGATGCGTCCGGAACGACCGCCCAGGGTGGGGTGCTGTTCGAGCAAGGTCACCTGGTGCCCGCTGGCGGCAAGCAGTCCGGCGCTGGCCAGCCCGGAGAACCCGGCGCCGATCACCACGACGCGGGAGGAAGAGGATTTCATTTGCTGCTCCAAGAAGTAGTGCCGAGCACGGTTTTGACCGCGATCAAGGCTTTGCGCGGGGTGGAGACGGAGATTCGCCGGGTCAGCAGCTCGCTGGCAGCGGTGCGTGCAAGCTGCCGGTTCAGTTCCGCGAATAAATCGTGGGCCATGCGCACCGCGCGCGCCGCGCCAGGTGGAAGCAGCGCTATGCCGCTTTCGGCGACCGCAAGGTCGGCTTGGATCTCGGCCACCAGCGCGGATTTCTGTGCTTCGGAAAATCCCTGCGCCGCTTTGCCTGGGAAGTAGTTGCGTCCCAGTTGCTCGCTGTCCGCGGCCAGATCGCGTAGGAAGTTCACCTTTTGGAAGGCCGAACCCAGGCTCCGGGCGGCGGCGGCAGCCTGGGGCGAATGGCTTTGCTGGCTTCCGGGCATGGCACGGAAGACCTGCAGGCACATCAGCCCCACCACCTCGGCCGAGCCATAGATGTATTCTTCCAGGGAGCTGGCGTCGTGCTCGCTGCGCAGCAGATCCGCGCGCATGGAGGAGAAGAAAGGGCGGGTCAGCTCGGTGCCGATGCCGGTGGACCGGGCAGTGGCGGAGAACGCGTGCACCAAGAGGTTGGTGCTGTATCCACTTTGCATTCCCTGCTCGGTTTCCGCTTCGAGTGCATCCAGTGCGGCGGCGACTTGCCCCGCGTCCAGTCCGGCTTCGCGGGCTACCCCGTCAACTACCTCATCTGCCAACCGCACCAGGGCGTAGATGTTGGCGATATGCCTGGACGTGGCACGGTCCAGCATCTTGCAGGCGAGCGAGAAGGAGGTCGAGTAGGAGCCGATCACCACGCGGGCGCTGCGCTGGGCGGTGTCGCCGTAACGCTCAAGATCTGTCAGTTCCACGGCTCAGCTGCTCCGTCCGAGAATCAGGGTGGTGCATTCGTGCAGCATGCGCTGCGCGGCGGCAGGCAAGCGCAGGAAGGTGGCCGAACGGGTGGCGGAGGCGCATAGCTCGTTGGCGAGTTTGCGGGCAAATTGCTCGGCCCCGGATTCTTCCAGCGCATGGCGCAGGGCCTGCAGGTCGCTGTTGCCGGTGCGGTAGGAGGCGAGCAGCGAACTGAATCCTTCCTGTTCGCTGGCCAGCGAGATCAAGATGGTGCTTTTGGCTTCGCGCAAATCCGAATCGTTCGGCTTTCCGGTGTCTTCCGGTTCCCCGAAGGTCCCCAGCACGTCGTCAATCACCTGGTAGGCGATGCCCAGTTGGCAGCCCACCGAGCCTAGCCGCTGGGCTTGCTGCGCGCTGGCGCCGGCAAGCAGTGCCCCGGCCTGCAACGGCAGCTGGAAGGAGTAGGCGGCGGTCTTGAGCTCTTCCATGCGCAATACCTCGCCGGTGGTGGCCGGTTCTTCGAGCAGCGAGTAGAGCAGGTCTTCGAGCTCACCGGCTCCGGCTTGCACGATGGCCTGGTGGAAGGCGTCCTCTACGGCGCCCTCGCAGTCCAGTCCGTGCGCGGAGCGGGCCGCCAGCTTGATTGCTTCGGCCAGCAGCAGGTCCCCGGCGATGACCGCGGCGCTGTTTCCGAGGTGCTCGGCGTCCGCCGCGCCGCGTCCGGCGGCGAGTGCCTGATCGCGGTAGTGCGCGGAAAGCGTGGGCTGGCCACGGCGCATGTAGTCCCGGTCAATGACGTCATCATGCATCAGCAGCGCGGTATGCAGCAGCTCAAAGGCGCAGGCAAGATCCATGGCGCGGCCCGGGGAACGACCTGCGAATGCCTGGTAGCCGAGGAATACCAGGGCAGGCCGGGTGAGTTTTCCATGTTCCATGCTGTGCGAGATCTGGTCCCAGAGCAGGGCGGTGTGCGGGGAATAGTTTTCCGCGCGCCCCTTGGCCTGGCTGAGAATGGATTCCAGGTGCCGGCGGATTTCGGCCAGCGTCCGGGCGTCCGCAAAGCCTGGCAGCGCAGGCTCTTGGCTGGATGGTGCCGTGTGTGAGGTGGCGTGGATGGTCATGTCCCTTTGCTCCAAAGGTGGGTTTCGTTTTCGTGTTCCGGTTCCAACGCTTGGCAGGCATCATGCAGGAAGCCAAGCACCGTGTGCTGTTGCTGTTCATCTAATTCACGGAAGGCCCGGTAGATTCCGCGCAGCCTGCCTGCTGCTTGCTGGGGAAGCCCGGGGAAGTTCTCTCCATGCATGATCATCTTCTTGCGTCGGTCTTGGGGGTGGTCCTCGCGGCGGATGTAGCCATGCTCCGCCAGCCGGTCCAGCACCGAAGTGATTCCCGCGGTGGAGATTGAAAGCCTGTCGCCAAGCTGTCCGGGGCTGAGCTGGTTATTAACTCCCAGCGCGTTCAACGCCCGCAGATCCGTGTCGTTCAGGCCTAGTTCCCTGCGGTATTCATCCTCGGCAGCCGCGTAGGCCTGCTGGAATTGGCGCATGAGACGCAGCACTTGGGAGTACCTGATGCCCGCAGTGGTTGCCATGAAGAACTTCTCTCGCTAGGTTGATTATTAGCCTCTCTAGATACATCATGGTTTAAGTATCTTCATTTGTCGACTTAAGCATCAAGATCTTTTGCCCCACCAACCGCGAGGAGCGGATCATGAAAGAAACACAACGCGGCTCATCGATGGCCTCCTGGCCCACGGTGATCCTGGAAATCGCGGCCTTAGGCGCGGCGATCACCGCGGCGTTCATCGGCAGCGGCGCGCTGGGCGGCACCTCCATTCAAGATGCGGCCGGCGGCTACCTCAGCGCCGATTCGACCTTGCTGGCCCCATCCGGACCGGCATTCTCGATCTGGAGCTTCATCTATCTGGGGCTTGCGGTCTTCGCCGTCTTCCAGGCTTTGCCGCTGGGACGGCGCTCGGCGACACTGCGCGCCCTGCGCCTGCCGGTTGCGGCCTCCGCACTGCTGAACGCAGCTTGGATCGCCGTGGTGCAATTAGACTTGCTGGCGCTGAGCGCCGTGGTGATTTTTGCGCTGCTGCTGGTCTTGATCTGGACCCTGGTGCGGCTGGTGAGATACGGCAGCAGCTCGCGCGCCGAACACTGGATCATGTGGCTGACCTTCGGCGTCTATCTGGGCTGGGTCAATGTGGCAAGCATTGCCAACGTCTCGGCGCTGCTCTCCTCCTGGGGCGTGGGAGAAAACGCCTCGTGGGCACCCTTTGCGGCGCTGGCTTTGCTGGTAGTGGCGGTTCTCATCGGAGTGGCGGTCAGCTGGTACTGCGCGGGCAAGCTCTACACGGCGCTGGCCATGGTTTGGGGCATTGCCTGGATCGGTCATAGCCGGCTCACCGGCACTAACGAGTCCCAACTCGTCGGCTACGGCGCGCTGGCCGCAGCGGCCTTGCTGCTGGTCTGCGCGGGCGCAGCAGCACTGCGCTTGCGCGCCCGAGCTGAGTTGAAGCAGTCATGAGCACCATTGCGGTAACCGGTGCGACCGGATATATCGGCGGACGCCTGGTTCCTTTGCTGCTCGAACGCGGGCACCAGGTACGAGTGCTCACGCGCAGCGCCGATCGCCTGCGCGATGTCCCCTGGCGTGATCAGGTTCAAATCATCACCGGAACGCTGGAGGACAGCTCCGCGGTACGGAGGCTCTGCGCCGGAGCCGACGTTCTCTATTACCTGGTGCATTCGATGTCCAGCACCAAAAATTTCATGGATGCCGAGGAACGCTGCGCCCGGAGTGTGCTCCAGGCGGCAACCGAAGAATCCGTGGGTCAGCTGATCTACCTCTCCGGATTGCACCCCGAAGGCCAGCTCAGCGATCATCTGGCCTCGCGAGTCAAAGTCGGGCAGATCCTCGGATCCGGCCCGGTGCCTTTGCTTACCCTGCAAGCCGGGCTCGTCATCGGTTCGGGATCCGCCAGCTTTGAAATGATCCGGCACCTGAGCGATGTGCTGCCGGTGATGCCCGCGCCACGCTGGGTTCTGAACAAAGTCCAGCCCATTGCGGTACGCGATGCCCTGCATTATTTGGCGCGCTGCGCAGAACTACCCGCCGGAGAATCCGGGACCTATGACATAGGCGGCCCGAAGGCCTACAGCTATGCCGAACTCATGCGCAGCTACGCCGCGCAGGCGGGACTGCGCAAACCTTGGGTGATCCCGCTCCCCCTACTGACCCCAAGACTGGCCTCGCATTGGGTAAATCTGGTCACCCCGCTGCCGCATACCCTCGCGGGCGCGCTCGTTGATTCGCTGCAGCACGATTGCGTGATCCAAAACCGGGCAATCGACGAGCTGATAGAACGCCCTGCGGGCGGGCTGACGGATTATCCGCGCGCGGTCGCGCTGGCCCTGGAAAAGATCCGCACCGATTCGGTGGAGACCAATTGGGCTACGGCGCACCCCGTTTCGGCTCCTGCGGATCCGCTGCCTTCGGACCCCGACTGGGCCGGGCATCGAGTCTACGTCGACGAGCGAACCCAAGACAGCTCCGCAAACGCCCATCAGCTGTTCACGGTGCTTGGCCGCATCGGTGGTGAATCCGGGTACTTCTCATTCCCGCTGCTCTGGAAGGTACGCGGGCTGATGGACAAGCTCGCCGGAGGGGTGGGCCTGCGCCGCGGGCGGCGGCAACGCGAGAAGCTTGCCTTAGGCGACGTGGTTGATTGGTGGCGGGTCGAAGCCTTGGAACCGGACCAGCTGCTGCGTCTGCGCGCGGAAATGCGCGTTCCCGGACGCGCCTGGCTTGAATTCCGGCTCAGCGCCGAGGGCAAAGGAAAAACCCGGCTGACCCAACGGGCGATCTTCTTCCCTCACGGTTTGAGCGGACGGCTCTACTGGTGGTCCGTGTACCCATTCCACGGACTGATCTTCTCCTCGATGCTGCGCAGCATCATTTCGCGAGCCGAAAACGAGAGAACACCGGTCTAGGAAGCTACTCGCTGGCCTCGGTTGCCCCGGGATCAGGTCCATACAGGCTGTCCTGCAGGGCCTCGGAGGTACCAGCGAGGAAGCGGATCACCACATCACGTTCCTCGGCGCTCAATCCCAGGGCCACGTCGAATTTCTTGGCATGGTGGCGCCCTAGCTGCTCGCGAGCGGCCAGGTGCGTGTCTTCGCTGACTTCCACCTGCTGGGAGCGCCGATCGGTGGGATGGGCTTTGCGCACCACATGCCCGCCAGCCACGAGCCGGTCGATCATCTTGGTCACCGAAGCGGTGGTAACCCCCAGATGGCGGGCAAGCATGCCCGGCGTCACCGCTTGCCCGGAATGCTTCGCGGAAATGAGCTGGCGGATAGCGCGCATATCGGTTTCGTTGAGCTTCATGAAGTTCTGCGCGCTGTGCATGATCCGTCGCTCCACTGCGCGCAGACGTCCCATTTCGGCCATGATGCGCTCAATCTGAGCCAGGTCCTCTGGAGGAATATCTGCGCGGGGTATGAGTGCTTGCTCCGGATCCGATTGCGCCAAGCTATACATCGTGGGCAGCTTCTCGCGCTCCACATTCCACCCCTTGAATAATTACCTTCAGCATTCCCAATGACGGGAACCCTCTTGCAAAGCTTACTCTCACAGCCTGCGGCAACAGCAGGACCTGAGCTTCTGCACTTCACGCCCGCTGAACTGCGAATGCGCTCGGTGCTCGGCGCCAGCGAGCACTCCGCAGAATGCACAAAACCTCCCGAACTTTACTCGTTCGGGAGGTTTTGTTTCAATGGTGCGAGTAGAGAGACTTGAACTCTCACGTCCGAAGACACTGGAACCTAAATCCAGCGCGTCTACCAATTCCGCCATACTCGCTCGCGCTACACCTGGCTTGAAGCCCGGTAACTCGACCTCAACTAGTCTAGCGGAATAATTCGCAGATATAAAATCGGCGAACCATGGCCTTACTTTGCGTCAATCCCCAAGTCACGGCGCAGCTTGGCAACGTGACCGGTGGCACGTACGTTGTACTGGGCCAAGGAAACGAGACCCTGTTCATCAACCACAATGGTCGAGCGGATCAGCCCCTCGTAGGTGCGGCCATAGTTCTTCTTTTCACCCCAGGCGCCATAGGCTTCGGCGACCGCATGGTCCTCGTCGGCCAGCAGAGGGAAATTGAGCTCTTCCTTCGCGGCAAACTTCGCCAGCTTGGTCACGCCGTCCGGGGAGATCCCCAGAACCTCGTAGCCCAGAGCCTTCAGTGACTGGATCGAGTCGCGGAAATCGCAGGCCTGCTTGGTGCAGCCCGGAGTGGACGCCGCAGGGTAGAAGTACACGATGGCCTTTTTGCCGCGGAAGCTGGACAAGGTAACTTCATTGCCTTCGGCGTCGCTCAACGTGAAGTCTGGCGCCTGATCCCCCACAGCTAGGCGAGTAGGCGTAGTGGCTTCGTTGCTCATCGGTAGAACCCCTTTTCCGTGGATATACAAAAGATCCGACCTGATAGTTCAGGTCGGATCTAATTGTGCGCCCCTCGGGACTTGAACCCGAAACCTACTGATTAAGAGTCAGTTGCTCTGCCAATTGAGCTAGAGGCGCTTACTTCGCTCTGACTAGTCCGTTTCCGGTTCATGTCTTTGCGACGTAGATAATCATAGGCAGAACCCACCCAAAAAGGAAAATCGGCCACCCTCACCTGCAAAACGCACATAAGACCTAGTCAGAGTGAAACTTTAGACACTTTCGAAGTTTCTTCGTGGAAAATTAGGCAAAGATTCATGCGTGGTTTGAGCCACATTCGCCTGAAACAACAAACCGTCAGCGCCGCTCAGCCTGACCGGCGACCTCAGATTCGACCAATGGCGCACCCCGTTCGGCTCGACGGAAGTCACTTCGCAATTGCCCGTAGCCCTGAGAACCATCCATCTGCTCGTCGGTAGTTCTGTAGACGCGATAACGACGCACCGCTGGGCATTCATTGGCAAGCTGCTCAGCCACTGCCTCCGGCTTCGATTTACCTTCAGGGCCTTGGAACACCTCGCGGGCAAACTCGTAAGGAACCCAGCGGGCGCCTAGATCGTCTTCGCCATCCAGCGAGGCCTCGTGGGACTGCTCCCAACGCTCGGTTATGCGCTGCTTGGAAACCTCATAGGGCACGTGCGCCTCGATAATCTGGACGCTGAAGCGGGCGGCATCCAATTCGCGCATTAGCTGCTGTGCCGGCTTGACCGATGAGAGCACCTTGTCGACAACAAGGTTGTATCCCAATGCAATGCAGTCGCTGCGCAGCTGCGCCGCGAGTATCGATGATTCCTCATGCACCAGCGTTGCCAGATCCATGGGGAAAAATTCTTCGCCTCGGGCCTCAAGATCCTTCACGGTTCGCGGCTTGATCCAGGCTTCGTAGCTTCCGTCGTCTTGGGCTTCCCGCAGTAGTGACTCTTTGAACTCATCCGCGTCAATGACCACATAGTGCTCCAGCTTCCCTTCCAGCACCTGGCCGAGAAGCGTGCTCTTGCCCGCCCCGGGAGGCCCGGCCAGAATCAAGGCGCGCCGATCGGCGCGGACCAAAGGAACTGCGGTCAAGAATTCGCTCTTCAGCCGATCATGCAATCGCTGCCGTTCAGCAGTAGCCACCCAACTACCCGGTTCCACCTCGGTGAACCACGATGGGTTTCGCACTGTCACGTTGGCAGAATCTTTGGCCAGCGCTTCACCGGGCTTGGAGAGATCGCTGACCGTTTGCCGGTGTTGTTCAATTTTCGCGCTGTCAGCCAACGTGAAACCCTCCGTCTGCGTCAAGAAGTTATCCCGCTCAGTGCAACAAACAACTGAGTCGAGAATTTTTATGTTCCAAAGACCAATGTATTGGCTCCGGCTGGCAATTCCCGCAGATCAGAGACTAGAACCTGTCGCTCCCGCTAACAAACCAGAACCATTCGGTCCGGTCGCCTCCAAAGCGACGATAAACCGATCCATGGGGCAGTTCCAAATGAATCCCAATGCATCCGTCTATGGATTCGCCCCGACGCCACGTGCCCTGCATGCGAAATTCTAGGCTGGCGCCAGGAATTCCCGGCCATAGGCCAGCCATGAAAAACACGTCTTCAACGCATTCGCCAACCAAGCTCTCCCCCTACTCTCGCTCAGCGGCCTGGCAATTTCTAAGAGGAGGAGACAAACATGCTCGGTAAGTAGACCCGGACCAACAGCATCGAGGAGGGCCGAAATTGTTGCAACAATCTCCATTCTCTGGAATGCAGCTCCCCACCCCATACTCGTTGGCGATGGTCACCGGAAGACCTGATCTGCGGATCAACGAGGAGAAATATTGGAAACCCGCGACCACCACGAATGGTGAACCACTGGACAAAGCTTGGATCATCAATGCAATGAAGGCCATAGAATTTGGGGATTAACCACCTTGGACGCTGATCTATTCGCAGACGGAACCATGTCGCCCGGGCTCATGAGCAAACCACTTCGATCCAGATGGAAGAACAAATCGATCAGGTCCTACAGCTCTGGCGCAAGAGCAAGTTGTCAGCTTGAGGCAAGCTTGCTGCGTCGTTGCTTTTCTTGTCAGGGGAAAGAACGTTATTACGCCAGCGGCGCGGAGCTTGATACCACCATGAGTGATCACAAACCTACATTGGAACTCCCCGAATCGAGATCGACCACAGAGTTTTGAGCAATTCTGGATTGCTGGCCCTTAGGACTCCAGCGAAACTTCTGGCTTAGCATTTTGGACGGAGTGCCGACCGTACCGGTTGACCACGCTTTTCGACTGCAACGTTAAATCTTTGAATATTGCTTGTCAGAGGACTATTCCAATTGATTTAGATCGCAAATAGTTTTTGCGCAATAATTCACCTTATTATCATTACTCGTAATTTTTTGGATTCGAATGCCAGGGAAATATAATCAATTCTTTAGATGGGTTAAGCGACTCTAAGATGTCGAAAATAAATATTGCATGCCGGCATTATCAAGACAGATGAAGGAACCCCAATCGTGCCAGATGAATACAACAGAATCATCATAGGCGTGGTTGACGACGAACGCTTTACACGTATCGGACTTCAGCAAGAGCTATGGCGTAGGAGCCCGGACGGTTACAAGCTCATGGTGGTCTATGGACCGACGGTTCAGAGTCTTTTTACCGTATTCGATAAGCATGAGCCTCGACTTCCCAAACCGCACATCGTGCTGCTGGATCTCATGCTGAAGGATGATTCGAACGTGGGCGATAACGTTCAGGCGATTCGCGAACGGGATATTCCGGTGCTAGTAATCAGTAATATGCCAAGCCACGAAACCACCCGCCAGGCCTATAGCGCAGGAGCCTCGGGAGTCGTGCACAAACAGCGCAGCACTGATGATTTGATTGCAGATATTTTTGAGGTCATCAAAGGACGAATCATTTACACCAAAGCCTTTGCGCTGGCCATCAAATCAAGCGCTGATTACCCTGATGCCAAACTTTCCCGACGGCAAAAAGAAACCCTAGCGTTGTACAGCCTGGGCTATTCCATGATTGAAACTGGCAAACGACTCGATCCCCCGTTACTTCATGGCACCGTCAAAACTAATTTGGCTCGAATCCGCGATAAATACCTCAACGTTGGCCGAGATGTAGAAGGTTTTGCCAACATCCGCAAACGCGCCTACGAAGATGGCTTGCTTACCTACGAGCTGTTCCTCAAGTCCCTAGAGGATGATGCCTACAATGTCATCGATGGCGAACAGAACTAGCCGCGAGACAATGAATTCAGCCTCAACCCACTATCAAACCCACAAAGCGACAGAAGGCATCGACAGGATTCTGCTGGCCCTCGGCGGCGGTTACGGATTCGCTGTCCTCGGACTGGCAATGCCCGATGCACTACCCCTGATGTCCGAGCAACCCCTCTCCTTATTTACCTTGTGCCTCGTGCTCCTGCCGCTCTTGGTGTGTAGCGCAATCTTGTTCTCATTCGTGGATCTCCGGCTCGGCAAGGCACTTGCCTTATCTGCCAGCATCCTGTTCCCGTTCACCCTTGTGGCCTGGAATATGGGTTGGCTAGGCATCGAGAATCTCGGTGAACCTCCCACCTGGGCTTGGGGCTTCTCGGGTTCTGGCATCGGAGTGGCTGCGGCCTCCTTACGCGGTCGCTGGACCTATGTGCACGGGGCCATCACTGCTTTGCTTTTACTGCTAGTGCCCCTTATGCCTGCGGGGCATCTCAGGCCTTGGAGTCAGTCCGTCCAAGACTCGCTTCTGGCTCTTACATTGGCATTTGTAGTCTGTGAACCCTTCCTTGCCCTGCGACGCAGCGCCGCGCGAACGGATGATGCTCATGATCAGCTGATGATTCAGTACCGTTCCGCTGCTGTGCAACGGGCGGCGGACGAAGAACGCAACAAAGTCGATCGGCTCATCCATGATCAGGTGCTCAGCGCCCTGCGCCTGGCGTCCGTAGAATTTAACGGGCTAAACGCAGATCAGCTGCGCCAGCGCGTGCATTTATCTCTTGCAGAATTGAACGCCACATTCGACAGAAATCTGCAGAATTATTGGTTCACCCCAGCGGACTTGTTCGCCGAACTGACCGCAAAAGCTGGTGCCTATCAGGTCGTTCCAACTGCCCTCGGTGTCAAAGGATCAACTCTAAAGCTTCCACAAGCCAGCTATGAGGCTCTGGCCGGTGCCGCCCTTGAAGCAGTCCGCAATAGTACATCTCATGCACCCCGCGCAACTCGTAGCCTGGAGCTCAAAGTCCAGAGTGATGGTGTGCAGATCACGGTAACCGACGACGGTCCGGGTTTTGATTTTGCGAAGGTTAACGCAGACCGATTAGGGATCCGCGATTCGATCCTTGCGCGCTGCCGCGACGCTGGTTGCACAGCAGCATTCCGCAGCGCACCCAACCGTGGGGTCAGCGTCATCCTCCGTTATGAGGATCAACGCCAATGACCAACTTGGAAATTCTCCGCCCCGTCTTCCGCGTCTTGGTCACAGCTTTTTCCACCACTCACATCATTATGGGCATTGCCTCGCTGCCAAATTTGGAACTCCTCTGGCCGTGCCTCGTTGCGTTGTTCCTTTGCGCCGTGGCCAGTATTTTCGTGGCCTTTGGGCGACGGGATTCGCTGAACCTGCACCGAACCGAAGCGTATGCGGTCATTTGTGCGACAACGCTTATGGCCATATTGGTAAATCTCGGTCTACCCGACGGTTTTCCCGGATATGGCTGGTGGAATGCCGGTGCCACCGAGATGATCCTGGTCGCATTAGCCCTACGCGGTCAGCTTCCCCTGGCTTGGACGGGCCTAGTAGCGTTTGCCGTTGCTCAAGCCGTAGGCGGTACTTTGAACAAGGTCGGCGCTATGGAAATCTTTGGCAGCATCTTGACCCCTGCATTGTGGGTATTCTTTGCCGCTGTCATTCGGTGGCAAATAGAGCGGAACCGTCAGCAGATCCAGGTCTCCGAGGCTAAAGGCCGGGCGGTTTACCAACAACAGGCCGCCGAGTACGCCTACCGGACAGTTAAGGAGCAGTGGACCCGAGTCCTCGACGAACGTGTTCGCTGGACGCTTCTGGACATTGACGCACATGCGGAGAATTTAACCGACGCTCAACGCCAAGAGTACGCTCTGCTGGAGTTGGAGTTGCGCGATGAGATTCAGGCGCGAATCTTCATGACCGATGTTCTTCGCGAAGCGGTGCGCTCGGCCAGGCGAGCAGGGTTGAGCGTAGAGTTTAATGACATCCGCAAAGTGCCATTGGAACCCGAGCTATCGGCACTTATAGAGCATGAACTAATGCGGCTGCTCTCCCAACCAACGGTTTACCGCATGCTCACCGTGTTGGCATTGCCCAAAGATTCAGAAGTTGCAGTGACTATCCTCGCAAGGGCTCATGGGGACGGGATACCGGAGCAGATCGATATACCTAGCTGAATCCACTGCTAGTCGTGTGCGGTGCCCTTGCTAATTGTTGTGTTGCGGGGTCTTGTTCGGAACGCCAAGATAAGACGTTGCCCGTAGCAATCTCCCGTGGTCGATAGACGCTTCTTGAAGCCGACCGGGTTTGCCTTAACTCCGGTATTGGAAAATAGCTCCCGGTGCGAAGCGCGCACCGCACCAGTTGCCCAACGGCTGCATCCTGAGAAAATGGCGCATAGCGACAATCCGTGAGCATTGCGGTCATCGGTGAATTAGGCCGTAGCCATAGGTCCCTCAGGATTTCCAAGCCTTGCGTAGCCTTCATCAAAAGTCGTCGTTGAAGGTGAAAAAGCGGATACCATTTCGCCCCGCACGAGATATACACGGTTGGTGCGGCGCTGATTAGCGGGCACAATCAGTAGCGCGTCCTGAAACGGGCTGATCTCCCAGTCCTCTGGCGTGGTGTGCGCGTCAGGCACCCCATGTTCCGCGAGCCATCCGTTCAGAGTCGCAATCGCCGCGTCATTCCGCTGATCCGTCATGAGAGTTGTACCGCCTTCCACGGTTGTCCGGCAGAAGGCCGCACGACCGCTTCCATAGTCCAGATGGGAACCGGGTAACCCGGTGGCCACCCGCCGACTTCACCGATCTGGCCGTCGGCCCATTCTACTGCGCCTTTCTCATTGACATAGGCGTTGAACCAATGCCCGCCAGCCATTCCTTGAGGAACACGCGGGTCGTCCCAATCCACACCGATAATGGCCACCGCGCCAGGGCCCTCTTTCATCAACTGTGTATACAGCGCGGCGTAAGCACCCGCAGAAAACAAAGTGGGATCGTTGACTCGACCGGAGTTTGCCAGGCGCGTCGTCGGCTGTACACCTACAGCCGCCCACATCTCGCCGTACTCCCCCGGTGGTATCTCGCTATCGCCAAATGCCCCTAAAGTAGCAACACCTTGATAAGCGTCGGCTACCGCCCGAGAGCAGGGACCGCAATTGTTCGTCCACATTTCATTGCCACCTGAATAGTTGGGATTCACTGCGCTGATCCAACCATCGATCCCCAGCACACCGGACTCCGCTATAGCTTTTGTGCAGGCGGACTGCTGAGCTTCAGTTGGTGCGATGTAGCGAGCGCTTGCCCATACCGGACGTGGCTCCAGAACCGTTCCCGGACCCGGTTCGTGGCTTTGCTCCAGTGTCTGAGTCCCGCCGCCGAATGCACTCTTAGCATCCGCCATGGCGCCTTCGGCGTAGTGGGCGACAAATCCCTTGCCGGCCAACGCGGTCTGCTGAAGCTGCCGTGAGGCCTGCTCAAGGGAGCGTTGCGCTTGCAGCAGCGCAGCTGCCGTCCGTTTGCCATCCAGGCCCCCGGAGCCATTGGCTACACTCGCCGCGATCGCAGCTGCCCGGCCAAGTTGCTGGGCCTGCTGAGCCAACCCTGCCGATTGCTGTGCCACCTGCTTGTTCACGCCAACGAGAACAGCCAAAATATCCTGTAACGTGCTCATGAGAATCCGGTCGCAGCTAGGTGGCTCAGAGCCTGGACGCGAACTTGCTAGCCTCCTGGGAGGCCTTCTGCAAGGCTGCGATCGCCGCGTCGAGCTGCTTCTCGGCGGTCTGGAGGCTCTGGATCATGTTCTTGTCGACCCCTTGGGCGCTACCACCGATGGTGGACTGAATGAGGCTCACCGACTGGGAGAACTTGGACTTAAATCCGTTGAGCCCTGCTGCGGTTGACTTTGCATCTGTGGAAATGCGAGTGAGTTGCTGCTTCACGCTATTAAGCTGAGACATTTCTGCCCCTTTCGGTTTCTAATTTCATCTAATGAGGCTGACAATCAGCGAGATGGCTGCCACTGCCACTACGGCCGCCGCAGCTGAGACGGAAATCAGGATGCGCTTGCGCCGGAGGCCAACGCGCAGAGCCAGTTCTTTGATCTCCGCTTCGCGCTGAGCTCGTTCTTGGCCGATGCGCTCCCGACGAAGATCCAGCGCGAGCGCGGCCTGCTGGCGAACCTCGGCGCGGCTTCCGCTGCTGGCCTTGTCTTGCGCCGCAGACGCAATCGCCTTTCTGATTTCGGCATCGATCTCCGTAATCGTAGAAGCATGTTCGGCAACCGCCAGCCGTACAGCAGCATCATCCCCGTTCATCGAGCTTTCCGCACGGACCCGGAGCGGTAGAAGGACATTGTGCGGTTTAAGCGCTTCGACTGCCAAGGAGTAGCGTGAGTTCGCGTTCCGGCCCAGCCCTGCCAATCGCGCTTGGGTCTGCTGAAACACGCTGTCGGCAGCCTGCTTGGCACCGGCCGCAGTGGTGGCCGCGGTGGCCAATTCCGAGTTCAGCCGTGATGGGATCCGGAGCAGGGCGCCAAGTGCTTGCTCGTACTGGTCGTAGCTTTGGTGAGCTATTTGAGCGGTGGACTTCTCCATGGCTACACCTCCCAATCTGTCTTGGCGATCACCGATGCGTCCCTCGTGCTGACAGGAACAAACGGAATGACCGTCGTCGGCTCTGACAGCTGTGTGCGATCGGTCAGCAAACCGCGGTTCTCCCGCACCGACCAGTTGACGAAGGGTCCGAGAAATTCTTGCACGCTGCTTTGGTCTATTCGAAGCATGAGCAGGGCATCAATGAAGCCCTCTCCACCGAATCCGATATGTGAGCTGAAGGTCGCCGCGTTCGCCCACCAACCCAGGAGATGAACGTGCTTTGCTGATCCCATTCGCAGAATTTGCTGAAGATCTTCGGAGGGCTTGCGGGCGAACATGTCTGGAACGTCAAGAGCCGTGGCACGGTCCAGCCCGAATCCCAGAATGTATCTCGGCTCAGACTCGGCTTCCCTCGAATCGAGTTCGGCGACGAGCTCCTGGAGGTAATCCGCCACCTCTGCACGCGTGACTCGATGCACTGGATAGCCGATGCTCTCCATCAGCGAAAGCCACTGCTCGTGGTTGTTCCGCGCGAATACCGGTTCATCGAGCAGGTCCAGGCTCACGAACTCGGCATTGCCAGCAGGATGCTGCAGCGCCAACGAGATCGCGGCGGCCTGGAGAGTTCCGATGGCGTTGTTCGCGGCTTCGACTTCCTGCTCAACGCCGTTGGCTTCCCCGGCACCGAGGATGGCGAGGTGGCGACCGGGCTCCGCTGCCAGAGAGATGCCAAGAGGCTGGTCGGTCACCGCGATGGGATAGCCGAGCAGTGCCACTGCCGAACCACTGGACTTCGCCAAGCGCGAGCGCATGCTGAGAAGCGTGCCTACTGCGTCGCTAATGTGGATCCGCCGGCCGCCATCGAATACCTGCGGACGTTCTACCCGAGCTCGTGTTTCCAGCCACCAGCCGCGCTGCAAACTTGCTAATTGGCTGTCCTGGGCGACCGCGACGGTAATCTGCCTGTTGGAGTCGATGAGTCCGTAGTCGAGATTGAGGATCGCTTCGCCCCTCATCCGAAGCCGAGCAGCCCCATCGTTGCCTAGACCCAACGTGGCAAACGATTCCTGGGCGGAATTCTTCAGCGCGAGACGAATGGGGAATTGCGCATAAATCCCGTCTTCACGGGTCATCAAAGCCGCAACTCCGGAGATGGTCTGAGATGCCAGGATCAGGTGGACACCGTAGGAACGGCCACGGCGGGCGAGCCCTTCGAGCAGCTGCGCTGCTTCCTCAGCAGTTTTGTCATTGGGGTCGAACATCATATGGAACTCGTCGATCATGACCACTATTCGTGGCATACCGGCCTCTGGCACAGCGGCTCGATATTTCGCGATATTGTCTCCAAAGGGGCGGAAAAGCCTCGAACGTCGGGCGAACTCGGCTTCGATGCGCTTGAGCACCGCTACCCCGAACTCGCGGTCGCTTTCCAGCCCCAGAACGCGGGCGTGCGGAAGGAAATCGGGAGATCCTGGCGTCGGCGCCATCGGATAGAGCGTCACCCCCTCCTTATAATCAAGGAGATAAAATTCCAGCTCATCCGGTGAGTACCGCTGCGCCAAGCTGTGGATGATCACCTTGAGAAGATTGGATTTGCCCTGGCCGACCGCGCCGGTGATCAAGATGTTGTGTCGTTGGTCCCGCTCGTCGCCTAGGGTGACGTCGGCAATATTTGGTCCGGCAAGCCCAATCGAGAACCGCAGTCGTTCGGCACTGCTCTCGGTCCACTTGCTTTCAAGCTGCTCAACGCGTTCGAAGGCTACCGAGGGAACTTTGACTGAAGCTGCACTCGCGACCAGCTCATCAACTTCGCGAACCAGTGCAGCGGAGTCCATTTTGGGCACTTGGAGCTCATATTCTGGGTGACGCGTCCAGCGCAGCATCTTGTTCTGCTCACGAATGCTCGTTGTCAGCGAGTTCAGCGAGTCTTCACGCCACCAATCGGGTTTCCCTTCGCTGCCCGGTGAAGAGGCAAACACGAATGCCACCCCAGCGGTGATGCCTGATTGGGCAAGAGCCATTACTTGGCGGTGCAGCGATTCTTCGATGCCCACTGGGTAGTCAATGAGAATCACCAGTTTGAATCGTTCAACCGGATGACTTGCTTTGGCCCGGAATTCGATCAGCGAGGACGAAACTCCGCGCAGCATCTCGTTGATCCGCTGAATATCTCCGGATAGCCTGCGGATTTCGCGTTCGAAATCAGAGGCTGAGCTCACCACCTGCAATGACTCGTCCGAAATGCCGCGCAACGTGCTAAACGGCGCCATCACGGATGAAAGGTTCGGGTCGTAGACGAAAACGTCCAGCTGTCCTGGCGCCGTGCCGCTGAGCGCTCTCCAGAGAATATTCTCGATCACGTCCCTGCGGCACTCGGCTGAAGCTTCGAGGCCCACGTTCCCGTGCCCGAATAGTGGTAGCAGGAACGGGGCGCTGATCTTCGAATTCACTCCCGAAGAAGACCCATCAACGCCAAGGTGGCCTAAACCAATGTACTGAGCAACGTCAAGCGGTTCTCCGTCGCTTCGAAGGAGGAACTCGGCAATGTCACGGGCGCGCAGGCTGTGTTCCGTTACCGCCTGCGCGGCCTGGTTTCGGGCGATCGCCTGTTGCTTTTCGAGCACCGCTTGCGCGCCCTGATAGGCAATATCCCGTGCGTTGCCGGCAGTTGATTGGGCTGCTTCGAGGGTACCGAGCAGTCTCGCATGCGAAGTTCTGAACGCTTGCGCTGCAGCATCAAGCTTAGCCATCGGCTTGGACCGCCACGGTTACCTGCGCAGGTCTGAGGAGCCGGTCGCCCAGCAAGTAGCCCGTGCGTGCGACGGACACGATGCTGTCGACCGGGAATTGCTCGCTGGCGTTTACCGTGCCGATGATCTGGTGCACGCGCGCGTCGAAGTCTCCAGAATCGTCGACCTCGATCAGGTCTCTGCGGAAGAACACCTCCAGCAGCTCCTCGGCAACTGAGTCATTCAGCTCCAGCGTCGGGGGCTCAGCCCGCAACCTGTCCACCGCCAATAGAGCTTCTTTCGCCAGCGACTCGAGCTGGCGATAGCGAAGCACGTCGGTGGTAGCGCGCGATTGCTCCTGCACTGCCTCTATCAGTGACTTTTTGCTTTTGTCTTCGAGCAGTCGCCGCTGGAACAGATCACGGAGCTGCTCGACTTCCTCACGCAGTGCGTTAATCGCCTCGGACACCATAGTTGGATCTTGGTCGCTCATAGCCATCTACCCTATTGAAGTCCGGTTTTGCGGACGTAGGCGGGAGCCTGCTTCCGAGTCCACTTCCATCCGGGCATTCTCCGCCAGCGGATCACAAGCACTAGCGCCCCGATGTAAGCTGCGATTACAGGCACCATGATCCAATCAGGGGGAACATCCGGGTAGCCCATGGCAGCTGCGACGAACCACAGCATCAGCAAGGCTGCTATCACGGGCAGACTCAAAAATCCTAGGAGTTCGCCTAGACTGCCGTAGCGCAATTTCACCTTCTCGGCCCGCTCGGCGATCACTTTGATCTCATCCAAGTCATTTCGAAAATCTTTATCGTCGATCTTCAGCGATTCGATAACCGAAAGCTTCTCCTGAGTGAAATTAAGCTGTTTCTCGGTCAGGATGGTCCGTGATCCATCGTGATAGATGGACCAGGTCTCAGTGCTCATGTCGGCCAGCGCCGCACCGTAAAGGTACCGGATTGTCTCGTCGTCAGGTAGTTTCTCATAAGCGCTCTTGAGATGCTTGTAGGCCTCGTCGGTATTCCCCAGAGCGCCTTCGGTGTGGCCGACGAACGCTGCATAATAGACGTTCCCCGGATCGAGCTTGCTAGCCTGCTTGTATTCAGGAAGGGCCTTGGCCCAGAGCTCGTTGCCGTTATAGAGATCGCCAAGTTCCGCGTGATAGGAAGCATCATTTGGATTGAGGCGGATAGCCTCACTGAGTTCGAATTCAGCATCGGAATCGTTGCCTAGCTGCGCGGAACTTAATCCACGGATGAACCACGCCTCCGGATTTTCGGACTGCTGGCTCGTAGCTTCACGCGCGGCGTAGTTTGCTTGCGAGTTGTTGCCTCGAGCGAAATAATCCCGTGCGGTCTGCAGCCAATCCCGACCCTGAGCAGGGCCGGATGTGGGTTCTGGGGACGCAAGCTGCGCATCGAGTTGGGTATCGTATTCCCGACGCTTCGAGGCGTCGAGCAAGAGCGACTCCGCTTCGGCGATATTCTTGATCGTCTGCTCGGCCAGTTGGCGGGTTTCCAGTTTCGGGTGGCCAGCGCGAGGCGTCCATTCTCGCCTTTTCGCGGCGATCGCCTTCTGCACTTCTTCGGCGCTGGCATTCCGGTCGATGCCGAGAATGTTGTAGTAATTGTCAAGGGCCATGATTAGGCTTCTCCTTACTTGGACGTCGGGCGTTACTGGACGGAAAGCGACGAGATCTTGGTCTTCGCGGCCTTGAGCTGGTCCTCAGTGAGGTTGGCCAAGCGGTCAACCTCGAACGTCCCGAGAGACAGATGAGTCGTGAGGTCAGTTACTTCAACGAATACCGTCTGGTCGATGTCGTACGCGTAAGTCACACGCAGCGGCGCACCCTCCGGATACGGCGGGAGTGCAATGTCCTTCGAACCGATCTCCACCACATAGTCCAGGTTCGTTTCATCTCCCTGGGTCACCTGCACGAGCACCGACTTTTGGTTTGCCTGAACCGTATAGACGGTAGTGCTGAACTTGGCAGGGATCTTGCTATTGCGCGGGATCACCACCTGATTCACGTCGCCGCTGTTTTTTCCTTCGAGCACGATGACCCCGAGCCCCTGGGAAGTGACATCGGCGATGACCGGCGATTTACCGTCAAAGATTGTCAGGTCCGTTCCCGCAGGAATAGCTTCCTCCATGGCAGCCTGAATAGCCGCGCCGAGCGTCACTGCCTCATCCGGACGCACGGAGCGGTCAGCTGGCCTTCCCGCCAACCGCTCGATGAGTTCACGCACCATCGGCATCCGAGTCGATCCTCCGACTAACAGGAGGTGATCGAGGTTCCCCCAAGTAACTGCAACCTCGCTCAGCACGAACTCCGTCAAATCCTTGGTGCGGTTCAGCAGATCTTTGGTGATTCGTTCGAACTCGACGCGTTCAACCGGTACGCGGTATTGGGCACCCCCGGCGGAGACATGCACTGTCGTCGCGGCAACAGTAGTCAGGCTTCGCTTCGCCATTTCGGCCTTTTCACGTAGCGATGCGACCTGCACCGAGTCGTCGAGCAGATCGCTCGGACCACCCTGTTCCTTGATCTTCTCGGCAATGTATTCGATGAGTTTATTGTCAAAATCAAAGCCGCCGAGCATTCGATCGCCATCGGTGCCCAGCACATCGAATCCGGTATCGGTGATCCGCATCAGGGTCACATCGAATGTTCCCCCGCCAAGGTCGTAGACAAGCACGAGACCTCGCGCTGAAGTATCAACACCAAATGAAAGCGCCGCAGCGGTGGGCTCATTGAGTACACGCAAGACGTTCAGCCCGGCGATAGCCCCAGCGTGCTTGGTCGCCGTGCGACGGGCGTCGTCGAAGTAGGCGGGTACGGTAATGACCGCGTCCTTGACCGGCTCACCAAGGGCGAGTTCAGCGTCTTCCTTCAGACGCTTCAGGATGATCGCAGAGATCTCCTCAGCGGAATAATTGCTGCCACTTGTGGAAGTGAAGCGCCAGTCCGAGTCACCTATATGTCGCTTGACAAACTGCACCACGTCATCCGGTGCACTTGCTGCCGAGTGCTTTGCCATGGTTCCCACAAGGGGCTCATCCACACCATTTACTTCTTGAAACAGGACGACTGAAGGAGTGATATCTTCTCCGTCACGGTTCCGGATTATCTCAACTTCACCGTTGTCCTGCAGTACTCCTATTGAGGAGTAGGTGGTGCCTAAATCGATGCCCACTGCCCGGGTAGCCATCTAAGCTTCTTCCAACTTCTTAATAACCCTCTTGGCTAGTGGCCATCCGGAGCTGGCCACCATCCCGTACCGTGCCTTCCATTCAGACATCCAGGCGACAACATGAGTCTTTCCATCATCGGTCGTAGAGATTTTCACGGAGATTGTGGCACCGCTGTCGTTGAAAGAGCGTCTCTTCTTATTGATGTCCCCCAGTCCATGAACGTCGGCCCACAGTAGACCTCCGAATGAAGACTCAACGATTTCTGTTGCTCTGGCCCGACTCAGTCCTACAACAGTTTCGTGTTCCTTTTTGGCAAGGGAACTTTGCCAATAGCCCAAAACAAAGAGGCCAGTAATTGCAATTATTAAAACTAAGAAAATAGCATCCATTTGTCAGAATCCCCATAATTCATTAAATAATCCATGAATAAACATTTTCAATGGAAATTGATGTGAACGGCTCGAACCAAACCAATACGTACCTTGCAGTCAGGTGGCGAATTTAAACCGATCAGCCTACTTAGTGCAGTTTCCGAACTTGCACTGATGGCGAGAAGTGTCCATCCCATGAGCAATGGCCTCATTGCAATACGGGCAACGACCGTTCGTATTGTTGACTTTCCCCTGGCAAGCGCATGCCATAACAAACCCCTAAGATTGCGATTGTCTCTTTCGTACATAAGATCATGGGGTTTTGACTTACCCAAGAGTAGGTAATCGCTTGTACTGCCATTTGGAGTACAAAGGGATTTATATTACCTCTACGCTACAAATTCGCTTTTGGTTCATATTTCATTAATTCCGAGATGCCGCAGTGATCTCTGCCATTTAGTCGAGGTGAGCCCATATTCTGGAGTCGGCGAAGGAGCTGCCGATCCGGACTTATCCGGGGACATCCGAGGACCAGAAGTAATGTGTCACAGGTTCCCAGAACTGCCGTGCTCCAACCAGAAAGCGATGCCGAGCATCCCGGCTCAGGAGTCCGTCAAACTAGGCGGAAAAGAAAAATACTGCTGGGTCTTCGTGCCTAAGATATCGGCGACACTTCCGCATCGACCCGTCCCTGATGAATGCTGGCCAGGCTGGGCCCAAAGGCGTTTACAACGAAGCAAATGAGACCAGCTCATCTCAAAAGATCAGATATCCAGAACTCAAGATTTCAACAACGAGAAGCTGATGCCAACGGCCCATGTTGCGAAGCACACAACCTAGTGCAGGAGTAGTAGTCAGAGCAGTTGAGCTCGCAAACTTCATAGCACTAGAAATAGAAATGTTTTCAGTCAATTACAGCCCTGGCGGTGGACGGTACCTGTAGAACGAGGCCTACTCGTTCCGCCAGCCTGACCGCGGATCGTTACTGATAACTAAAGTCAGCGAGTAATTTGGGGACGAGCCAGTTTTCTCGGATATGCAAAAAGGCCGGACCGAAGTCCGACCTTTTTCACTGTGCGCCCCTCGGGACTTGAACCCGAAACCTACTGATTAAGAGTCAGTTGCTCTGCCAATTGAGCTAGAGGCGCCCGCTGCGATGTTCTAGAAGCTTTTTATGCTTCGCGCTTTCGCAACGAGATAAAACTTTACCAGCTTTCGCCCGGAGTGCAAATCGAGAGGGGCGCTCCCTCCGGTGACCTTCGTTACAGCAGATGACTTGGGGTTATTTCCCTGAGCATCATCAGCTTTATACAGTGAACCCATGAATACCCAACGCACGGTTTCCTTTCCTACCCAAGAACTTCTTGATGCTGTTGGCGAGCTACCAAGCAACCTCAAACCAGTTATTTGGGACTTGGTAAACGAGCCGACCACGGATCTTTGCGAGATCGACATTGCGATCTTCCCCTACATGGCTTCCCCGCACAGCCTGCGCAACATCAGTCAGGCGCCAAATGTCACCCACGTTCAAACCCAGACCACCGGCTACGACGGAATGGTTGACCTCGTGGGAGATCGAGCTAGCATCACGACCGCCGCCGGCGTGCACGCGGCAGCCACAGCAGAGATGGCACTTGGGCTTGCCATCGCTTCGCTTCGAGGCTTCCCGCAGGCGGTTCGCGATCAAAGCAAAGGCCTTTGGAACCCCAAACAGTGGACTGGATTGGCTGACCGAACGGTGGGCCTTGTTGGGGTCGGCGGAATCGGTGAGGAGATCCGCAAACGCTTGGAGCCCTTCGAAGTGAATTTGCTTCGCTTCGGATCCCGCGCCCGCACCGATGAGCATGGCCAGATATTTTCCATTGACCAGCTGGCTGAGCACGCCAGTGACATCGAGGTGCTAATCCTGATTGTTCCGCTCAACGACTCCACCCATCATCTAGTGGATGCGCACTTGCTCGCCAAACTTCCTGACGGGGCATTGATAGTCAACGTGGCGCGCGGCCCGGTGGTTGACACCGAGGCGTTGGTCGCCGAAGTTGCCTCCGGGCGATTGTCGGTCGCATCTGATGTTTTTGATCCCGAGCCACTGCCGCAGGACCACCCTCTGTGGCAATGCCCGAACGCGTTGATCTTGCCGCATAACGGCGGAAACACTGCTGCTTTCTTCCCGCGCATGGTGCGGCTGCTCAAGCGACAGCTCACCGCATGGTCAAAGGGCGAACTTGGCGAGAATGCTGTGCATCAGGTCACTAGTTAATGCTTTTTAGCTAACAATTTGATTCCACTTTGCGGCACCTCCGAGAGTTCCAAGGGGTGCCGCTAGTGGCGTGCGCTATCTTTGATAAATACCCAGTCCGTTCACCGCCATGAAAGCTGCCGGTCCACCGCGGTTGGGAACCATGAGTTATCAAGAGGAAGACGAGCCACCACTGTGCCTTCGAAGCAACAACATCTCGTGACGCGACGCTTGCTGCTCACCGGATCGCTCGCTGCGACAACACTGGCGCTGGCTTCCTGCACGAATAAAACTGGCGAAGGCGCAGCCTCTGCCAGCGCTTCGGCAAGCGAACCTGCAATCCCCCGCACCTTGCGTCTGGCAGCTTCCGCTCCCCCGGTGTCCTTGGATCCCGCGTTGGCCAATGACAACGAATCATTCCGCATCACTCGCCAGGTCTACGAGACGCTGATCTCGATCGATGCGAACACCGGCAGCCCGATTGCCGGTCTCGCCGAGGCATGGACCGAGAGCGAGGACGGCCTACGCTATACATTCACCCTCCGTCGCGGGGTGCTCTTCCATGACGGCAGTGAACTCAATGCCGAAGCCGTCGTGGCGAACTTCAACCGCTGGGTCAAGCTACCCGAGGACCTGCAGCTGGGTTCCAGCCAAGGCTTCATGCACGTCTTCCACCACGAAAAAGACATTCCCAAGCTACCGACCGAAGCAGAACTGACTCTCAAGTTGGAGGGCGGCACGGCCGCCACCGAGGAGCAGAAAGCTGCCGAGGCCCAACGTCTGGCCGAACTGGAGAAGCTAAAGACTGTCTATGCCCAGGATCTTTTCACCGGCAAATCCCAAGGCGGCAGCGCAAGCTACTTTGCCGGCATCGAAGCTACCGAGCCATACGTTTTCACCTTGAAGCTGCGCCGGCGCCGTGCGGGGCTCATTGAGGCGCTCACCTTGCCAGGCATGGCAATTGCCGCACCCAGTTCGCTCACCGGGGGCCCAAAGAGCAACCCGAGCGAGGCGCTGCTCACCGCTCCTTCCGGAACTGGACCCTACAAGTTCGTTTCCAACGATCAGGGCACAGTGAAGCTGGAGCTGTTCGCCGACTATTGGGACAAGTCGAAGCTCAGCAGCAACCCGAATCATCCAGAAGTTGTGATGGTTTCCCCGATCCCTTCCCCGTACAACCGCGAAAGCGCGCTGATGGCCGAGGAAATCGACGGGTTCGATATGGTATCCGTGGACATCATGCGTACCTTGGTTCGCAATGCGAAGGTCATCGTGCAGCGCGACCCGTTCTCAGTGTTGTATCTCGGACTAGACCACCGCAACAAGTGGCTAGCCAAACCGGAATTCCGCATGGCCATCGCCCAAGCGGTGAATCGCGGACAAATGGCCGACAACCTCTTTCTGCAGGGTTCCAAGTCTGCCCAGAGCATCTTGCCTCCGGCCTTCGGCGTCCCCGATCCAGAAGGAACGCTGAACTACAGTTCTGAAAAGGCCAAGCAACTGCTGGCGGACATTAATTACAAGGGCGAAACTATTGAGTTCGCCTACCCGCTGCGGGTCTCGCGAAACTACCTCCCGCTGCCCGAGCGCACCTTCGCCCAACTGGCCGAAGATTTGGCGGAGGTAGGCATCCGGATCAAACCACGCCCCATTCCGTGGACCGACGGCTACGTGGATACGGTGCGTTCAAAAGAATTCAACGGGATGCACCTTCTGGGCTTTTCCGGTGGCTACCGGCTGGAAGATGACTTTATCTCTGGGATTCTCGACGCAAAAGAGCATGAGTTCGGATACACCTCCAAGTTACTTGACTCACAGGTTCTGGTAGCTCGTTCTCTGCCCCCTGGAGAAGAACGCACGGCAGCCATGACAGCCATTTTGGCCACCCTGAACACCGATCTACCGCTGGTCCCACTGGTATTTCCGATTTCCGCGTTGGCCTTCAACCCGAACGTCACTTACTACCCTTCCTCACCCATGCTTAATGAGAGTTATCTCGACGTGCAGATGACCAACTCACCAGCACTTTCCAGTTAACGATTTTTAACCGATGCTCTACTAGGTCTAGTCTGTAGTAGAGCAAAGTATCACTGTCGATGGAGATCCTCGTGCCTTCTGAAACGTCAACCGAATCTTTTGACGTAGTACTAATCGGTGCCGGCATCATGAGTGCCACCCTTGGCACCATGATCAACCAGCTGGAACCAACCTGGTCTATTGGTCTTTTCGAAAACCTCGACAAGGCCGGAGAGGAATCCTCCTCACCATGGAACAACGCAGGTACCGGTCACTCGGCACTGTGCGAACTGAACTACGCCCCGGCCAAGGCCGACGGAACCGTTGACCCAGCCAAGGCAATCGGCATCAACGAGCAGTTCCAGGTATCCCGCCAGTTCTACTCGTGGGCCGTTGAGAACAAGCGCGTCGCAGACGCCGGTTTCATCAACGCGTTGCCGCATATGTCCTTCGTCATTGGCGAGGACCACTCCAAATACCTCCAGGCTCGCTACGACGCCTTGAAGCCGAACGCTTTGTTCGGCGAAATGGAGCACACCAACGATCTAGACACCATCAACGAGTGGACCCCGCTGGTCGCCAAAGGACGTGACGCTTCCCAGAAGGTTGCAGCCTCCCGCGTGGCCTCGGGTACGGACGTTGATTTCGGTCGCCTGACCAAAGACCTGACCAACTCGCTGGGCGCCGCAGGCGCGTCGGTGAACTACGGCCACAAGGTCAAGACCCTCAAGCGCGATGGTGCCGGCTGGGAAATCACCGTCAAGGACAACGCCAGCGGTGCTGTGAAGACCGTAAAGGCGAAGTTCGTCTTCGTCGGCGCCGGTGGCGGCGCTCTGTCGCTGCTGCAGAAGTCCGGCATCGATGAGATCAAGGGCTTCGGCGGATTCCCGGTCTCCGGTCAGTTCCTGCGCTGCACCGATGACGCGATCATCGACCAGCACCACGCGAAGGTTTACGGCCAGGCTTCGGTCGGCGCCCCACCGATGTCCGTGCCGCACCTGGATACCCGCTTCGTTGACGGCAAGCGTTCACTGATGTTCGGCCCGTACGCCGGCTTCTCGATGAACTTCCTGAAGTCCACCGGGCAGATGGACCTGCCGCTGTCGCTACGCCCGCATAACATCATCCCGATGCTTGCAGTGGGCAAGGACAACATGTCGCTGACCACGTACCTGATCAAGGAGGTGCTCAAGTCACGTGCCAAGAAGGACGAAGCACTGGCCGAGTACTTCCCTGCGGCAGATGGCTCCCAGTGGGAGCTGATCACCGCAGGCCAGCGCGTACAGGTCATCAAGAAGGATGCCAAGAAGGGCGGCGTCCTGCAGTTCGGCACCGAGGTCATCACCTCCTCGGACGGTTCGATCTCCGGTCTGCTCGGTGCCTCCCCAGGCGCCTCGACCGCGACTCCGATCATGGTGGGCCTGCTCTCGCGCTGCTTCCCGAAGCAGTTCGCAGGCTGGGAAACCAAGCTCAAGGAAATGATCCCTTCCTACGGCACCAAGCTGAACGAAAACCCGGCGCTCTACGCCGAGGTCAAGGCAGCCACAGATAAGACTCTGGAACTGAACTAGCAGGTAGGAGCCGTCAGGCGCCTTGCCAAGCTGAATATCTAAAAGCCCGGTTAGTCGTTTTTCCTCGCATTGCGTCGAGGGACAACTAACCGGGCTTTTGCCGTCCCTTGACGGATCTGAGCTTCTCTGAGCATCCCGAGAGCCAGCCAAATGGGATTGATACCGGGGAACTTCGCCAACTACAAGCCGCGAGGTCCTCGTCAATTTTCTACCGCTCGTCCATCTAAAATTATAAAAAATGGATAATTCCATTCGAGCTCTTTACAGCCCCGCTTCTTCGGCCCATACTGGCTACAATACTTGGGAAGTATTGACAGCATTGGGGATTTCTCCGGGTTTTGGCTACCCCGGAGATTATTGATGAATTTGGGGAAGGAAGAACCAGCCATGCTCGCAACTTGGGGAAATTGCGCTGCTCCGCGGCATCACAACAATCACTCGGGACCAATCGAATCAGAGCCCGAAAGACCGTTGCTATCTCGACGCGCCTTCGGCATCACACTGGGGGCCTCACTCGTCTTAGGCGCTGGCGGCATTGCCGCGCTGGCAGCAGCCTTTGCCGCCGGCGGTCCATTGGGTTCCACCACCGTGCTAACCAGCTTCGGACAAGCTCGGATATCCCGAGCCGAACGACAGGCGCGCCTGGCTTCCGGAGCTTCCACTGGAGGCGGCCATGCCGGACACCAGTCAACCGTTGATGGAACACGCCAACCGGTGAATATGACATTCGGTGACCATCTGCTCCTCCAGCTAGAGGTATTCAACGAAAGCGACGAGGACCAGATGTTCTCGCCCGGGTTGCTGCGCGTCAAAGGCAATAGCCAACCGTGGCTCGTGGTCAACCGCTGGAATGATCTGACGCCGGGGCTCTTGGCTCCGGGGGCGCAGGTCAAGGCCAATATCAGCTTCCTGGTTCCTTCCGATGCCACGGCGTTCACCGCCCTGTTCGATGACATCGCAGATCCGAGCGGCAAGCCCATAGAACTGCCACTGCCCGCCGTGAACTGGCGTCCCGGATTCCTGGAGGAACTCCATGCCTAGCAACAATGAACTCACAAATACAACGGGCACGGAGAACGGACCCGCACTGCGTCCAGGAGGCATTGATCGGGCCGACGCCTTAAAGCTCGGTGCAGCAGCAGCCATCGGAACAGCTGTGGCCATGGCTACGGCACCTCGTCCAGCTGCGGCCGCACCACCGCTCAGAGCACGAGCACGGGTTCCGGTAGCGGTCACTCCGTTGCCGGGAGTCTTGGATCTCTACATCAACGAGGGCTACACCAAGATGGTTGATGATTCACTGGTCTACCAGCGAGGATTCGGCGACCGCCCTACATTGCTCCGGGATGGGCAGCCTTCATTGCGCATCACCCCTAAGGTCTTCACCCGGGACGGGCGAATCATCGATTCGCGGAGCTACCCGTTGGACGCCGAGCTTCCGCCCAATGGGACTCCGGGGCCGGCCGGACCGGACCCTGCGAACCCGGGCCAGTTCTTCATCAGGCGCAATTACTGGGCCAGCTTTTTCCCAGAACGGACCATGATCGTTGAAACCGGTTCAAAGGTGCGATTGCGCGTTTTCAACCGGCTTTCCGGATCACACCAGCTCACGGTGTCCCATGGGGCGCACCGCCAGGATATCGGGACCGGACCGATTCCTCCGGGCGGGGAAGCAATGCTGGAATTCGACGCACCGTATGCTGGCACCTACATCTACTCCGATCCAACCAATGCGCCCGTGCAGCGCGCTCTGGGACTCTTCGGATCGATTATTGTCATTGATCCAGAAGATGCTTGGCGGGTTGCGCCGAACCAGATGGCATTTGAAAGGCAATGGCTGTGGGTGACTCATGCGATTGACACCAAGTGGGCAAATATCGAGGCTGCCGGCGGAACGGTTGATCCGCTAAAGGACCCCGCCGTTCCCCGCTATTTCTTGCTCAACGACCGCAGCGGCTACGAGGCGCTGGGGCATTGCCCGGACAATACGACCAACCGGTTGGCCCATGAAGAGTCCTTGATTTCCGGATATCCGCGGCAGGTCGATGTCCGCGATTTCGGCGAGGACTTGACGCTGGGCACCATCCGCGGCGGCCAGGCAGTGAGGATGGTCAATGCCGGAATCGCAAATCACCAAATCCACTTCCACGGAAATCACTTGTGGACCGTGCGACGCAACAACGTCGAATGGCCACGTGAATTCGGGTACGTGGATGAAGAAGGGCACGTGGTCTTGCAGCAGTGGGAGGACGTCGTAGAGCTCGAACCCATGGACCGCAAAGACTGCATCATTCCGATGAAGCGTCCACCGGATGCCACCGATCAGGTCTGGTATGCCCGGACCGAGAGCTGGAAGTACCCCATGCACTGCCATGCCGAGATGTCGCAAACCGCGGCGGGCGGCTTGTACCCCGGCGGGTTGGTTGCCCACTGGGAGCTCAAATCACCTGTGACTGGAGGTTAAGACCATGCGACCACCATTTTGGGACGCGCTAGGCGCAGCTGTGGGCTCGGACCGCAAACGGCGCTCGGACGACGATGACGACGACGACGACAAGAAAAAGTCCTCCAAGAAGGGCAAGGAAACCAAGTCGCCGAAACCCACACCCACGCCTAAATCACGCAAGAAGCCCAAGCCCACGAGGAGTCCGAAGCCGAAACCAACGAAGTCCTCGACGCCGAAACCTTCACCATCGAAGACTTCAACGCCGACGCCTACCAAGTCTTCATCGCCGACGCCCACGCAAACTTCGACGGCGCCCTCGCCACGGCCCACGAGCGCCTCACCGACCGATGATGATGGCGAGGAAAGGGAGTACGACTCCCAAGCAGATTTTTCCTCTCACCAGATGCAGCAAGACACTCCGGAGACGTACTTCCGACAAACGCCGCACTTGTCCGTCGATTTGGACCTTTCAAGCCGCGACCTCGTTTTTCCCGATGGCGCGGAGTTTGAAATGTGGGTCTTCCATGAGTCAGACGGTGAACGTGGATTCCCCGGCCCAACCCTGCGGCCGACGGAGCGGAATATCTTCCATGCCAAGGTGGAGCCCAGCATGGGGCCACACACCATCCACTGGCATGGCATGGAGCCGGACCCGCGGAACGACGGGGTGGGGCACACCTCGTTCGAAATTGATGACCACTACACCTATCAGTGGCAGCCCGAACCAGGGCGTGCCCACGATCCGAACTACGGCGCGGCAGGAACCTATTTCTACCACTGCCACGTCAACACCCCGCTCCACGCCCAGATGGGACTGCTGGGTCCACTGGTCATCGATCCCATCGTGCTGCCCGGCTTCCCGGTTTCCCCGGGAAACCGGCGAGCCTTTGCCGACGGACCGGAGTACGACATCGCCACCGAATCATTGATCATGCCGTTCTCCATCGATCCACGGTGGCACGAGCTGGGGCATGCTGCCGGCCTGTCCGGTGAAGACGTGGGGCTGAACCGTTTTGAGCCCACGAACTTCTACATCACCGGCGGCTTGCTGGCCGAGCGCAAGGAAGGCGAAGAGGAGGTGTGGGCACCGAAGCAGCTCCCCATCAATGTCAAGGGAAATGGGAAGGCACCAAGCCTGATGCGCTTCCTGGACGGCAACTACCTGCCAAACAAGATCTCGTTCCTGAACGAAGACGGAACGCCGGCCCGCATTGCAGAACTCGTGGCCCACGACGGCAGGCCCTTCCGGCACACCGCTGCCCCCGGGGTGAACGCAATCCCGACCAGCATGCATCCGGATCCTCGGGCGCACCTGTTCACGCACACCCTCACCATGGGTGCCGCCGAACGGTACGACCTGCTCCTGCACCCGCCCACGGCCGGAACCTACACGCTGAAAATTGAATGGAGAAATTGGATCACCGGCGCGAAGCTGGCTCACCGGGAGCTGAAGCTCATCGCCACCTAATTGAGCACAGCGCCAGTGGTGTTCCATTGGATTTTCTCTTGAAATCGTGCACGCAAGGTGCTGTGCTTGCATTGAATACCCCGGCCTTCCCGGATGCCTAGACCGACCTGGCATCCGGGTTGACCGCGTCCGGGGACCACGCGAAGTTCGCTCGCTGGGCAGAGGAAGGGCCATCCGGGAAGGACATTGCCATGCATGGCCACGGCTACCTCAACGCATTGCAGAGGGCTAAGAGCACCGTCTACGGACCGGAACGGGAAAAGATCGGCACGCTGGGGAACATCTTCATGGATGCGTCCACCGGTGACGCCGACTTCGTCACCGTCCGGCTCGGGCTCTTCGGCACGGAGGAACTACTGGTCTCCCTCAGGGGTGCCGTTTTCACGGACGGCCATTTGCAGCTTCGGTACACCCAGGAGGCCATTCGGCACGCCCCGAGAGTGGATCCGAATTCGCAGCTCAGGAGATCCGAAAAGGCACTGCTGGATAGGTACTACGCCGCGATGGATCCCGACACCGGCGACTAGATCTGGATTCCCCATGCGGCGCAAGCGGAAACCGGCGCGGCAATTGGTGCGGCGGCCCTTTGGACCCTCGTACGAGTGGTTCGCATGCCGGAGAGCCGATCCTGGAAAAACCCAGGGGACTCCCCCATGAGCGGTAGCGAGAGTCTTGCCGTGGTGGTCAAGAGAAAACACCGCGCGTTGAAGTCGATCAACGGTTAAAGCTACACCGGCGGAACCGAAGGGACTGCTGTCGGCGAGGTGCTAGTAATCCATTCGGATGATTTTTGCGTGCTTAACATCTCTCCGTGACTGTTGAGCAATGACAACCAACTAAAGTTGTGCTCAGACCCACCCCCTGCGACACAGCTAGGACCACACACGCATGCAGCGCTTGGCCATCTTGTCATTGAAGAACCGGGCGCTCATCGCGCTTATCACGGTCTTCGCCGCCGTCTTCGGCGTGATCTCCATGGGATCCCTGAAACAGGAACTCATCCCCTCACTGGAGTTTCCACAGATCTCCGTGATGGCCACCCAGATGGGCGCAAGCCCAGAGGTGGTCGACGAACAGGTCGCCGCTCCGCTGGAAACCGCGCTGCAGGCCGTTGAGGGTCTGGAATCCTCCACCGCCACCTCGCAGACCGGGTTCACCCGCATCGCGCTGACCTTCGAGTACGGCACCGATATGGACCGCGCCCGTGCACAGGTGGAACGCGCGATCTCCAACGTGAAAACCGAACTTCCCGATGACGTGGAACCCACCGCGCTGGCCGGCTCCATTGCCGACCTTCCAGTGCTGATGCTCGCGGTCTCCTCGAACGAGTCCTTGGAAGCGCTGAACGATGATGTGGAACGCCTCGCCCTGCCGAAGCTGCAGAAGATCGACGGGGTGCGCGAAGCCGCAGTCTCCGGCGGCGCTTCCCAGCACATCGCGGTGATCCCGGAGGATGGCAAGCTCAACCAGGCCGGATTGAGCATTGCCGACCTGAAGGACGGCATTGAGAATGCCGGTTCCCCTATGCCGGTGGGCAATATGGACGTCGATGGGCTGCAGCTTCCGGTGATCGCCGGCTCCTCCCCTGACACTTTGGCTGCCATTGAAGACATCCCGCTGGTGACAGACAACGGTCCGGTACTGCTCAAGGACGTCGCCAAGGTCTCGGTCCAGGCCGATGAGGCCACCAGCGTCACGCGCACCAACGGGGATGAGACCCTCTCGATCCAGGTGACGAAGACCCCGGACGGAGATACCGTCGCGATCTCCCACGCGGTCACCGCGATGATCGCGGACCTGGAAGCCGAGCTTGGCAACAAGGCGGAGATGACCACCATCTTCGATCAGGCGCCATTTATCGAAGACTCCATCAGCCACCTGGCGCTGGAAGGCGCACTGGGCCTTGGCTTCGCAGTGATCATCATCCTGATCTTCCTCTTCTCCGTGCGCTCCACGCTGGTCACCGCGATCTCCATTCCGCTATCTTTGATGGCCACCTTCATCGGCATGAACCTCTTCGGGTACACGCTGAATATGCTGACCTTGGGCGCGCTGACCATCTCCATTGGCCGCGTGGTTGATGACTCGATCGTGGTCATTGAGAACATCAAGCGCCATCTGGCCCACGGCGAGTCCAAAGCCCAGTCCATCTTGCTGGCGGTCAGGGAAGTTGCCGGGGCAATTACCGCGGCGACCCTGACCACCGTGGCGGTGTTCCTGCCGATTGCAATGGTCGGCGGCCTGGCCGGGGAGCTGTTCAGCCCCTTCGCAATGACCATGACCATCGCCCTGCTCGCCTCCCTGCTGGTCTCGCTGACCATCGTTCCGGTGCTCGCCTACTGGTTCTTGCCGCACCGCCCGGGAACCGGGGCCACCCGCACGGTCCATGTGGCAGAAGACAAGTCCTGGCTGCAGCGCGCCTACGTGCCGGTGCTCAACGGCACGCAGAAGCACCCGGTCATCACGCTGCTGGCCTCCGTGCTGATCCTGGCCGGCACCGTGGCGATGACTCCCCTGCTGAACACCAACCTGCTCGGCTCCACCGGGGAGAACTCGATCTCCATCACCGCGAAGATGCCTTCGGGCACCGCGCTGAACACCACCTTGGCGGAAGCCGAAAAGGTGGAAGCGAAACTGCAGGACATTGAGGGCCTGGAAGATGTGCAGATGACCGTCGGTACAGCCAGCGGCATGGCGGCGATGTTCGCCTCCGGCGCGGATACCGCAAGCTTCACCGTGATCACCGACCCAGATGTCGATCAGGAAGCGCTGACCAATACGGTCCGCGAGCAAATCCAGGGGCTTGATCTGTCAGAGGATCTGGACCTGAGCTTCGGCTCGAACTCCTCGGCGATGATGTCCAGCGATGTCACCGTGGAGGTCAAGGCCCCGGATGAGAATATCCTGCGCGAGGCCACCGACAAGCTGCGTGCAGCGTTGACCGGCACCGAGCATGTCACCGAGATAACGGATAACCTCTCCGCGGAACGCGAGCAGGTTTCCATCGATATCAATGCAGATCAGGCAGCCGAGGCCGGGTTCACCGAAGCTCAGCTTGCAGGCCTTGTCGCCTCCCAGGTATCTCCCGTTCCGGCCGGCACCCTGCGTCTGGACTTCACGGACATGACCGTGCAGATCGGCGAAGGCATGGATCTGAACGGATTGAATAAGCTGCGCGAACTGCAGATCCCTACCGCCACCGGTCCGGTGCAGCTGCAGGATCTGGCAACGGTTGAACGCACGAAGGTAGTCCAGCAGGTCACCACCTCCAATGGTGAGCGCATCGCCACCGTCACGCTGACCCCGGCCGAGAATATGCTTGGTGCGGTCTCCGCGGACGTCACCGAGCGCCTGAACTCGGTGGACCTGCCAGAGGGTGCCTCGGCCGAAATCGGTGGCGCAGCCACCGAGCAGGCCGAGTCCTTCAACCAGCTGTATCTCGCCTTGCTGGCGGCTATCGCGATCGTCTACGTGATCATGGTGGCAACCTTCAAGTCGCTGATCCAGCCGCTGGTGCTGCTGGTCTCCATCCCGTTCGCTGCCACCGGCGCTATCGGCCTGCTGCTGATCTCCGGCATCCCGCTGGGATTACCATCGCTGATCGGCATGTTGATGCTGGTGGGCATCGTGGTGACTAACGCGATCGTGCTGATCGACCTGATCAATCAGTACCGCAGAGACACCCCGGAGCGGCCTGCGATGCCGCTGGATGAGGCCATTATGCAGGGCGCCCGCCAGCGTCTGCGCCCCATTCTGATGACCGCGCTGGCGACCATCTTCGCGTTGGTCCCCATGGGTCTGGGACTCACCGGCCAGTCGGGGTTCATTTCCCAGCCACTGGCGGTCGTGGTCATTGGCGGCTTGGTGTCCTCCACCTTGCTCACCCTGATCCTGGTACCGGTGCTCTACCGTCTGGTGGAGTCCCGCAAGGAGAAGCGCGAGTTGCGCCGTGCGGCCCGTAAGCACTCCACCGAGCAGCACACGGCGGCTCAGGAACTTGCAGTGGCCATGAACGGCGCCACCGCGAAGGTCACTCCGGAGGCCCAGCAGACGCCGGTGCAGGTCAAGGAAAAGAAGCATGCCAAGCCAAAGCCTGAGGCGGCGGACAGCAAACCAGCTGAACCTCGCAAACCCAACGCGGTTCCGGGCCAGGTAGTCAACCCGCTGACCGGCCAGATCCCGGTCTCCCGCAAGGAACGCCGGGAGTTCGAGGAACTGATGAACAAGGCCACCCAAGAGCCTAAAGACTAAGCTCTCCGGCGCCAAGCATTCGGGCCTGCAACCACGAGATGTGGTTGCAGGCCCGAATGCTTTTTAGCTGCGCAGCCGCGTTGCCTTAGACCAGCGGTAGCTCGGTCAGGCAGGTGGCGTTTGCGCTGCCAGCGGTGGAAACCGTGGTCGTCGCGGTTTTGCCTTCGTAGCCGAATTCCAGATCCACATTGATTCCTCGCGGAACCCAGAGTCCAAGGAATCCATTGTCAAAGGTTTTTGCGCTCTTCTCCACCAGCACCTCGCCGGTGTCGGCGTTAGTTGCCTTCACCTGGATTTCCTTTCCCGCCAGCTCCCCCAAGCACGTGGTCAGGCTATGGAAATGGCAGCTGTGGGTCTGGCTTACATAGGGTGCCGCCGAAAGGTAGTACTCATCTTCCGGCATCGGCAGACCAGCGGTGCGTCCCGACGCATCGGTGAGCACCAGCTGGGCCGGCTGCACCGAGGCGGTGAAATCGCTGGGACGCTGCGCCACCGGCACCCGGTCGAGCCGGTCGATCGCCGCTCTGGCGTCGAGCCCGGCCAGGCCAAGCTCTGCGAGGAACTCCCCGGTGCGCTCGGCCGCAACCACCGTAGGCTCAGGCTGCGCAACGGGCGCCGGGGCAGTGCTGCACCCGGTCAACACGGCCAACGCGAGCACCGAGACGGCGGCCGAAGCCGCAATTCTGGCACGAGTGCCTTTGCCGCCTATGAATTTTTTGGGCACGGTCAACCCCAACCTTTCAGTCTCCAATTCCCGGCTACAGCGTTTCAAGTAGCTGCTTCATTTCATTGATTTCCTCGGTCTGGGAATCAACGATTTGCTGAGACAGGTCGATGGCCGCCGGGTAGCTACCTTCATTGATTTCGGTCTCGGACATCACCACGGCACCTTCGTGATGCATGATCATCTGCTCAAGAAAGAGCCGGGCAGCTTCTGATCCCGTTGCGTCTTCAAGTGCCTTGATCTCATCTTCCGGGACCATCCCGTCGCCGTGGTCCATGCCTCCGTGATCCATGCCCTCGGGCATGTTCCACTCGGAAAGCCAGCGGTCCATGCGTTCGATCTCTGGGCTTTGCGCTGCCTTGATCCGTTCGGCCAGGGCCACAACGTCGGCAGGAATCCCGGATTTGCCCAGCAGGATGTCGGACATGTCGATCGCCTGTTCGTGGTGCATCTTCATGCCCGAGGCGAACGCCATATCGGCATCGTTGGCCGATGCGGACTGCTCCATGGAATGCCCGGAATGCGATTCGGAAGCCGAGGCGCTTGGCGCCGGAGTGCTCGATGGTTCCCCGGCGCATCCGGTGAAGGCGAGCATTGCGCCCAGTGCGAGGGCGCTGGAAAAGAAGGTCTGCTTGTTCATGGGTGATTCTCCTGATGAGTTTGGAATGTGAGCGGCGCCTGCCTGCGGCGGCACCGGAACTAGCTGGCGGCGGGTCAATTGACTCGCCAAACGCTCACGTTCTGCAAATCCCCAAGGCAGTCAGATCGGGCTTGCCCGGCGCGACCCCACGAAGCTTCGAAGCCGCGCACAAGGTCCGCAGGAACACCGACCGAGCCACGGCTACGGTATGCGGTCGCCGCAAGAACAACAGCATGACCAGCAACGCCAATACGCAACCCGCGGCGGCCATCTCATGGCCCATCGGACAGTCGGCGCAGCCTTGCTCGGAATGATTGCCCGGATCGGCTAACGGAGCATGGTGCAGGGGCATGGCTTCTGCCGGATGCGTCTGCCCGAGCGAAGCCGAAGATTCAGCCGAGAGTCCATGATTCATCACGTGCATCGAGAACAAACCGAAAAGCACCGCGCTAATCAGCAACATCGAGCGAACTACCGCCAGACGGGGGTAACTACGCCCGCCGGCATTCGCCAGATGCTTGCCGATGTTCATGAATCCCAGCTTAGCGATGCCAGTCGAACCGCGCGAAACATGACCGGACCACCCTACGGTGCTGGATGACCCAGGATGCTTCAATCTAGCCAAGCACTCCGTAGCCATAACCAATTCGCCACTAACGCCAAGAGCCCGATTAGTAGCCCGCAAAGCACCGTGCCCAAAAGATCAATAATTTAAGTTGCGCACAATTGAATTGCGTGCAATCATTATTTCATGGCAATAGTTGACGAAATGGTTTGCTTCTCCCTCTACTCGGCAAGCAGGGCAACCACCCGGGCGTACACCGAGCTGCTTGCTACCTGGCAGCTGACCTACACCCAGTACCTGGTGCTCGTTGCGCTGTGGTCCGAAGGGAAAAAGCCAGTCCGGGAAATCGGCGAGATGCTCCAGCTGGACTCCGGGACCCTGTCCCCGCTGCTGCGTCGGCTGGAACAGAAGGAACTCATTGAACGTCAACGCGATGAGGATGACAGCCGCGTTGTCAACGTCAGCCTGACTCCCACCGGGAAATCCCTGCGCAAAGAACTTGCGCATATTCCAGCCCAGATTGCCTGCGGCACCGGTCTCCCGGATTTGGAAAGCGCGCAAGCACTCTTGGCAACCCTGCACCGCATCACAGCGTCCATGCAGAAAATTACTTCCCCGGAACAATAACCGGAGGAACAGTTCACAAACTTTCACCACCTACGAAAGGCAGTTCCATGGAATCCCTATACACCGCTGAGTCGCTCTCCACTGGCCAGGGACGCGACGGCCGCGTGCGAACCCACGACGGCACCCTCGACCTGAACCTCACTCCCCCGGTGGAGCTGGGCGGCTCCGGCACAGGCACGAACCCTGAACAGCTATTCGCCGCAGGATATGCTGCATGCTTCCACTCGGCATTAAACGTGGTGGCACGCAGCCGCAAAGTCAAAATCGAGAACTCAAGCGTAGGCGGACGAGTCCACCTGCACAGTGATGGAGAAAACGGATTCAAGCTATCCGTCGAGTTGGAAGTGATTATCCCCGACATGGAACACGCGCTCGCGCAGGAACTTGCAGATGCCGCCCATCAGGTCTGCCCATACTCCAACGCGACCCGTGGCAACATCGACGTACTGGTGAGCGTCAGCGATGACTAAGTCCCCGGCGGTGAAACCGCTGGGGTTCGCCCGGCACGGTGCACGAATTGTTCTAGGAGCATTCCTTACCTTCGCCGGCGTGAGCCACCTGACCTTTGCCCGCGAGGAATTCTTGTCCCAAGTTCCCGGCTTCGTTCCGCTGGATCCAGATCTGACGGTGATACTTTCTGGCGTCGCCGAAATCGGACTGGGACTATCCCTGCTGGCTTTGATCAAAAAACGAGTCCACGTCGGCTGGATTGTTGCCCTGTTCTTTGTCGCGGTGTTCCCCGGCAATTTCGCGCAATGGCAGGAGGGACGCGATGCGTTCGGTCTGGATACCGATGGGAAACGACTGACCCGGCTTTTCTTCCAACCGGTGCTGATAGCGCTCGCACTCTGGAGCACCGCCGCATGGCGTGACCGTGCCCAGCTCCGGACCAAAGGGTAAAGGCAGACTCCCCAACCCAAAACGAAGTATCCGGCCTCGCGCCGGATACTTCGTTTTGTGCTGTCTGTAGAACTTCGGAGGCAATCGGCCGGGATCAACAACGGTTTCTAGGCGTCGCGTCGTTTCAGTGCAACGTATCCGGCGCCCAGCAGGACTCCGGCCCAGGCGATCAGCACCAACAACGCCACGCCTGGCCCATAAGGTTCGGCAGCACCGGTGGCCATAAAAGTAGCCGCGTTCGTGGGCAGGTACTGAGTCAGCGTCTGCACCCATTGCATCGGGATCAACTGCAGGATCTGCGGCAGTCCAATCACGAGCATGATCGCAGAAACAATCGCGCCCGCCGAGTTCCGGCAGAGCAAGCCAAGTCCGAGCACCATTAAGCTCAGCAGCGCCAAATAAACTCCTGCGCCGAGACAGGCAGAGAGCAGATCCGCGAAGTCGAAGACCCCATAGACCCCCGCGCTCAAGGCCGTTGGAATGGTTGCCGCAAGCGTCATGATCACTCCGGTGAGAAACCCAAGGGATGCCAGCAGCAAGGCCTTAGCGCCGAGCATAATGCTGCGGCGCGGCACCGACTGCAAGGTGGTGGTGATGCTCCCGCTGGAGTACTCGTTGGTGATCTGCAGCGCGGCGGCAGCGGCGAAGAACAATTGCCCGAACTGCAGCGTGGCGAACACCAGCAGCGGTGCCGGCATCGCCGTGTCGAAGCTATTATCCCCACTGGCTTTCGCGCTGGCGCCCAGCAGCCAACCCAATCCGATGGTCATCAGGATTCCCGTGATATAGAGCCCTACCAGGGCCCGGAGTCCGAAGAACTTGGTCGCTTCGGCTCGGATGGCCCCCAGCAGCGGGCCAGCGAAGTGTCCGGTCTTCATTTCATTGATTTCCAGCGTGCTCATGTCCTTGCCACTCCCCCGGATAGTTCGGCGGAGTATTCCACCGTGTCATGTGTCAGTTGGTTGTATGCGTTTTCCAGCGAACCGTGGGTGACGCTGAGTTCATGCAGCTCGATACCACCGGCAAAGGCCAAGGAGCCGACGCCTTCAAGTGGCATGCCAATCACCTCCAGCTGGTCCACCGCGGTAGCCATCACCTCAATTCCAGTTCGTTCCAGCAGTCCGGCGAGCGCGGTGGCCTTCGGCGAGCGCACCGTGATGACCTGTTGGGTGAATTCCTTGATCAGTTCCTGCGTCGGCGCTTCGGTGATCAGTGCCCCGCGGCCAATGAGTATCAGGTGGTCTGCCACCTGCTGCACTTCGCTCATCAGGTGACTGGAGACGAAGATGGTCCCACCTTGTTCTGCCCGCGTGCGCATCAGTGCCCTGATCCAGCCGATGCCTTCGGCGTCCAATCCGTTCATTGGCTCGTCCAAGATCAGGATTTGCGGATCTCCCAGCAGTGCCGCAGCGATGCCCAGGCGTTGGCGCATGCCCAGGGAGAACCCTCCGATCCGTTTGCTGGCCACCGACTGCAGCCCGACTTCGGTCAGCACCGCATCCACGCGGGTGGCCGAGATTCGATTGCTTTGCGCCAGGGCTTTCAGGAAGGTGCGAGGGCTATGTCCCGGGTGGCCGGCGGTGCCGGAGATGTGCGCGCCTACCGTATGCATGGGGTAGCGCAGTTTCGCGTAGGGAACCGAGTTGAGCAGTGCCTGCCCTTGGCTCGGTGCGTCCAGTCCGAGAATCATGCACATGGTGGTGGATTTGCCCGCCCCGTTGGGGCCGAGAAATCCAGTCACCTTGCCTGGCGCAATATTCACGCTCAGCTGATTGACCGCACGGGTGGCGCCGAAGTCCTTGGTCAGTGCTTCTAAGGTGATCATGATGTGCTCCTTGGGTTCTGTTCCAACCCTAGGATTTCGACTGCCGGTGCACACCGGCCATTGGTCCGCACTCTATTGGCCTCATCCCCTACCTTAGTCGGTGTTCGCCTGCGCCTTCGCTGAGTAGCATGTTCTACATGAGAACCACGTGGAAGCAGCTGGCACTCCTTGTAGCTTTGGCGCTCTGCGCTTATCTGGTTCCGATCTCCACCAATGGGGCGTGGATCCTGTTGGCGCCGTTGGCGACGGTGTTCAGCTATCTGGCCGGGCGGCATGTGGCCTCTTTGCTCCATGGTTTGCTGGCCTTCGGAGCCGGCACCCTGGCCGCAGCATTGACGCTCGTTGTCTCTTCCCCGGTGAGTCTGTTGACCTTCGCGCTGAATATCCTCACCGGTGTGGTGCTCTTTGCTCTCTTGCCGTGGTGGATCGGGCGGGCGCGGCGCAGATCATTGATCTTTCGCGCCCAGGAGCGACGGCATGTTGTGGTGCAGGCAGAACTGCGCGAACGGGCGCGTATTGCCGAGGCCATGCACGACCAGCTGGGCCACGACCTCGCGCTGCTTGCCCTACAGTCCGGCGGGCTGCAAGTTTCCTTGGACAAAGGAACACCCGCATATGGGCAGGCGGCAAAGATCCGCAAGCAGGCAGATGAAGCTATCGAGCATCTGCACCAGATCATCGGGGTGCTGCATGCTGCCGGTGATCCGGCACCTATGGAACCCGTTGGCAATTCTCTCAACCGGCTCATTGAGCAAACGCGCGCCAAAGGGATGGCGATCAGCTTCAGCCAGCTGGGGTCTCCTCCTATAGGCTCCGGGGCGGAACTGCTCCATCAAGTTGTTCAGGAGACCCTGACAAATGCCGCGAAGTACGCGCCCGGTGCCACGGTGGACATTGAACTGGATACCCGGGCTAATCCCATCACCGTGCAGATCTCTAATCCATTGACCGCTGAAGCTGCCCCTGCGCGTCTCGGAGCCACCGGCCTCGCCTCATTGCGGGCAGCCCTCGAAGCGCAGGGCGGCTCTCTGCTGGTGAGGCAGACTGCGCGGGACTTCTCACTCACCGCAGCCATCACGAGAAGCCGCAACAACAAGGTGCTGCCGCTTAGCCTTCCCGCGGTGAAACGCCCCAGCCGGCGAGCCCTGCTTTTGCTGCCGATCATCGCCGTCACCGTCATCGCCTCGGGTCTACTGCTCCTGCAAGATGCCACCAATCGGGCTACGGCGCTGCACCCCAAGGATTTCCAACGGCTATCGGTGGGCATGAGCCAAGATGAGGTCGCTCAGATAGTCCACGCTCAGGGTTTGGATGAGCCGCTTCCGGTCATTGAGGAAGTTGCTCCCCCGCCCGGCGCGAAGTGCCACTACTACGCCGCACGCACCGGGGTGCTTGATCTGGGCAGCGAAATGTTCCGCCTGTGCTTCACCGCTGACGTACTGACCTCCACCGACCATCTCTACCCCGCCAGCTAAGCCAAGGACTCACTCATGAGCATTGATTCGCCCCTCAGCGTCTTGCTGGTGGATGACGATTCCCTGATCCGTGCCGGACTGCGCGCGATCCTGTCCAGCGACCAAGAGATCTCCATCATCGGTGAAGCGGAAAACGGGGTGCGCGCCATCGAACTGGCCCTGCGCCTAGAGCCAACGGTGATCCTCATGGACATCCGCATGCCGCAGCAAGATGGACTTAGCGCCATGGAATCAATCCTGCTCCAGGCACCGGAGGCCAAGGTGCTGATTTTGACCACTTTCGGCGAGGAAGAATACATCGACCGGGCCATGTCCGGCGGGGCGTCCGGGTTCATGCTCAAAAGCTCCGGACCCGAGGAGCTGCTCGGCGCGATCCATGCGGTGGCCGAGGGAGCAGCCGCCCTCTCCCCGAGCATTGCCCGGCGGGTGATCGACAAGGTGCGCGGAATTGATACCGCCTCGCTAACCCGGGCCCAGTCTCTGGTCCAGGGGTTGACCGTGCGCGAACGGGAGGTGCTCGCGCTAGTGGGTGCGAGCCTGACGAACGCGGAGATCGCTGTCCGTCTGATGCTTACCGAGGCAACAGTCAAGGGGCATATGACTGCAATTCTGCTCAAGCTCGGTGCGCGCAACCGCGTGGACGCCGCGCTGATCGCCTATCGTGCGGGCCTAGTCCACCCATAGCGGCTCAAGATATGTTGCCCAAGGATAAAGCGAGCAAAGATTGCGAAGAACAGGCTATTGACCTCTTCGCCCGCCCTCCACCTGGAGAGCATCGCTGATTAGCAATCAGGTGGATCCTACCCTTCCACCTAGTGCTGCTAGTGCTTAGGTCGAGACCGATAATGCCCTGGGACGTACCTGCCCGAACGGTGGTGGGCTTTGATCCACACCTGTCCAGCTTGCGGCTGGTCGGAATCTCCGGGTTCTCCCGCCGATTCCCCGAAGCTGATGGAAGTGGCTGGTGAGATGTCTTTTAGGCCCGCGACTCGGCTGCGGTTCGAGCCCTCAAAGGCGCGGTGCATTGATTCGGTCTCATCGACCTCGGCACCGAGCCTGATCGCTTCCTCGGCCCAATGGGAGACAGCATCATTTATCTGGCGCAGACGCATGACGGCCTCGGTACGGGTGAGCCTGAACGAGTCAAGATGGTCCAGCAGTTCGAGTACGTTCCGGTCGAATGTCTCCCCACTCGGCACGAGCGGAGTCTCCGAGGTGCCTGTCCGCATGGGGTTCACATCAAAGGACGGCGATAGCCTCCAGCCCCTGCCAATCTTAAGTAGGCCGTGATTTCGCATGTGGTCATCTATATTATTGACCATGGCGCCGAACGCTGCTCGGCTGAACATCTCCTTGGAATCTGCCACAGGGTTGGATGAGATCATCGAAATTTCACGGGCAAGCTTGACATAGCTTGGATGCTCGCCGTCACTTAGCTGGAGGGCCGTGCGTGCGCTCATATATGGAATGCGCTCATCGCCGTTCCTGTCGAAACGCTTGGTGAGGAAGATCTGGTGGTACTCATCCAGCCTCATCAGCCGGGAAGGTTGAACTTCGATTCCAGCTCGCTGCTGCAGGCGTATCGCCACCATTTCCCAGAGCTGGACATTGCCCAGGTCCGAGGTCTTTGGGAATTTGGCGAGCAGCATCGACCCATCCGCATCGCGAACCCAGGCTTTTGGCTGAGCGCCTCCTGGAGATGATCCGGCCCCGATGAGCAAGCTGTTTTGCTCGTCTATGTACCCGGTTTCCTCGTAGGTGCGGGACTGTTCAGCAAGCTCTGGCAGGTCGCGAACACCTGCCCGTCGACCCCAGCTGGAGAGGAATTCTCCGTTTTCACGGAACCGCAAGGCGCCTTGCCTCGTCTGGTCGTTAACCATGAAGAGCCGGGATATCTGCGTATTCCTAGGTGCAGGTACGCCGGTTGCCTTGGAATGAAGTCGGGCCTCCTCATTGAGGAGTCGCTGACCCCACGCATCCGGTGCGGCGTCCATGAACGAGCCGAACATCTCCCGTCCCAAGGTGGGGCGCTGCGGCCCCTTGATCAATGGGAGTTCAGGCGAGATAGCGAAGGAGCGATCAGAGGCAAGCCAAGAGTCGGAATATGTGAAGGCTATATGCTCCAGTGGCGAGAGTGCATCAGACTCGACCGCCAAAGTGCCGGTTGCAGTCTCTCCAATTAGCACCTCGACGGTTCTGATTTTTATGCGGTTCCGCGGGCTCATGAGCTGCCCCTTGGTGCACGCTGGCGGCTAAGCAGTCGTGATCTTGCACGGCCCAGGTCAGTGTTGAGCGGCTCGACAGCTTCCTGAACACGGTCGGCAATGCCTAGAACCTTGGCGACCGCAAGGAAGGTTTCCAACTTTGCTCCGGCGCCCTGCTCCAGCTTAATCAGAGTGCTCCTGGAGATGCCAGCCCGCTCAGCAACCAGTTCTTGGGTCAGCCCAAGAATGATGCGCCATTCCTGCAGGCTTGCACCAAGCTTTTGAGCCTCAAGCATTTCAGCTCCTAATGTAGCTATCTATAAACATAATCTCATATAGTGAATGTAAATAGCTACATTATCGATGCTTAGAATTTTCCTCAGCGCCAACTAGAGCTCGAGAATCGCCCCAGCCCCTGTCGACATTCCCGGTGGCACACAACGAAGTTAAGGGCACACTGGCCACTACTGCCATCCGGAAAGGTGGACCACTCCGCGCACCTAGATCACCAGCGGGCCCCTCCATGCCGAATCACCCAGGTCGCAGATCCCCAAGCCAACACTCTGGACATTTCCGGAATCCCGACGGCGCAGTAACAACCAAGCATTCGAGCCTCGCAAGGTACTACCACCTCGAATGCAACGTAGCCGAACCCTCCGACTGCCAAGTGACCGTTCACACAGAATTAAACTGGGAATATTTGACGCATCAACTTGTTATTACATGCATACGCATATAAATTAGAGGTAAGCACACAGCGTATCTCGACAATTTAGGAGTGGACATGCAATTCGGAGTCTTTTCAGTCAGCGACATCACCCGCGACCCGACCACCGGCAAGATCCCTACCGAAAAAGAGCGCATCGACGCGTCGGTAGCCATCGCCAAGAAGGTCGAAGAAATCGGCATGGATGTCTACGCCATCGGCGAGCACCACAACCGCCCATTCTTCTCCTCCTCACCTACCACCACGCTGGCCTACATCGCCGCGCAGACCGAACGCATCATCCTCTCCACCGCGACCACGCTGATCACCACCAATGATCCGGTGAAGATCGCCGAGGACTTCGCGATGCTGCAGAACCTGTCCAACGGACGCGTAGATCTGGTCCTGGGACGCGGAAACACCGGCCCGGTCTACCCATGGTTCGGCAAGAACATGCAGGACTCGGTGAACCTCACCGTGGAGAACTACAACCTGCTGCGCCGCCTCTGGGATGAGGACGTGGTCAACTGGGAAGGCAAGTTCCGCACACCGCTGCAGAACTTCACCTCCACCCCGCGTCCGCTGGACGACGTGGCGCCATTCGTCTGGCACGGCTCGATCCGCACCCCACAGGTGGCAGAGATCGCCGCCTACTACGGGGACGGCTTCTTCGCCAACAATATCTTCTGGCCAAAGGAGCACTACAAGCAGCTGATCGACCTCTACCGTGAGCGCTACGAGCACTACGGCCACGGCAAGGCGCACCAGGCTGTAGTCGGCCTGGGCGGCCAGTTCTACATGGCCAAGGATTCCCAGCAGGCAGTCAAGGAATTCCGCCCGTACTTCGACAACGCCCCGGTCTATGGCCATGGTCCGTCGCTGGAAGACTTCACCTCCCAGACCCCGCTCACCGTAGGCTCCCCGCAGCAGGTACTGGAGAAGACCCTGAGCTTCCAGGAATACTTCGGCGACTACCAGCGCCAGCTATTCCTCATCGACCACGCCGGACTGCCGCTGAAGACCGTGCTGAACCAGCTGGATATGTTCGGCGAGTACGTGCTGCCAGAGCTGAAGAAGGAAATGGCATCGCGGGCGGCCCCGGATATCGCCGAAGCCCCAACCCACGCAGGTCGCGTTGCTGCCCAGAAGGCTAAACTGGAAGCCGAGAAAGCCAACGCCCCTAAGGAGCCAGAAGTCAGTGACCGGGACCAGTAACCCCCAGGCCTCCTTGAAGGTCACCACCGACGCGTGGGAGGCACTGTTCCGGGCGCAGGTCGCGGTGATGCGCCAAATCACCGCGATGCCCGAATTCGCCAAAATTTCCATCCGGGAATACGACGTATTGTTCAATCTGCGCCATGCACCGGAGAACGAGACTCGCCTGGTGGATTTGAATAAGCACCTGCTGATCTCCCAGCCGAGCCTGAGCCGGATGATCACCCGTCTCGAAGAGCGCGGGCTGGTCTCCCGGTGCACCGATCCCACCGATCAGCGGGCGAGCCGGATCAGGCTCACCGAGGCGGGACTGGCCACGCAGCGGGACATTGGCCGGGCGCACGTCAAGCAGCTGCATCAGCTGATGGGCGAGGCGTTGAGCGAGGATGAATTCATCGAGCTCCAGCGGCTGAGCACTAAGCTGCGCAACGCGGTGGAGTAAGCGCCAAAAGCGCAGATCAAAGGGCTACCAGTTCAACACTGGTAGCCCTTTTGTCTGTAATCGGCCATTCAAATCTATTTGTCGCAATGGACAAGGATAGCCTGCCGATTGCCAAAGGTTTGTAAAACGAACTCTGGCATCCTGGCACATAAACAATCGGCAGGTGCCAGGATAGTCGATCATGAGCTTTACATATTACCGATGCACGGCGAAAGGGCTTGACCACGATGCACCAACGACGTTCGCATCTATTTACGAAACTCTCGGTTAAGTAACGTTTGCTTGAACGGAAGCAATCCGTCGTCCATTTCCTCTACAAGTCCGTAGAGTCTCTTCAACTGAGGTCTATCAACAATGACCCCGAGAATGATGCTTTGAACGAATAGATCAACTGTACTAAAAGTTGGTATGCCCGCCTTGTGCGCGAGATTGACGGCACCCTGATCATCGATCATGGCGACAACGTCGAGCCCTTGCGCCTGTAGGACTCGGGCGTGTGCCACGAGCACCATTTCCCCACGGTCTTTACCAGACGCCAACGAAGCCTTCGAGCAGTTATTTCGCACCCATGACCAGTGAAAATCAAAATCTGCATCTTGATGCAGCGGCGGAGACTGAAGCGACACCATATGATTGCCGATCAAGATGGTTTGCAGTTTGGTGCGGCACGCCGAAAAACGCTTGTCCTTCTTGGATTTGTTTTCGATTTCGTCTACTACAGCATCCGGCACACAAATCTTGTCCGCCATTCCTTGAAGCGTCTCTAGGTATAAATCGGCCGTTTCTTTTCGCGCTAGAAAGTTCAAGACGGGTCCAGCATCAAGGATGACTAGCTCGCTGCGGTCAGGGTCGTTAATACCTTCGCTCATTTACGCCGGCCGAACCTCGTCGCTGGTAATTCGACCTGTCTTGGCGCAATGCCAACTTCTTTCAATTCTGCTTCAAGCGCTGCTGGTCGAATTCCTCGAATTCTGGCTACGGCTTCAAGCCCGATCAGGTTGTTCTCATATGCAGCCATCGCTTCGGCTACGATTCGCATTGGCGCTTGCGGGGTCTGTGCTCTCTTACGCGAAGCTAGATGATCATCTGACCATCCGTAGCGTGCCGCGAGCTTACCCGTCGATAGGGACCACCAAGATTCTTTCTGCCCGGAAACCAGCCAATCGTCAGCCTCCAGCTGAATTAGGGCCACCTTGGGAGACACTTCGAAATATCTAACCAAATGCGAAAGGTCGCTTTCGTCCAATAATCTATGTTTTCTGCCGAGTCCCTCAAGAAATTCGGATACGCCATCTCTGGGAATGAGCAAATGCCGGGCAAACGAGTCAGCCCGAATTTCCGAGTCAGTCCGAGCGCCACACTGGATCACGCCACCGTCGGCAAAGTCCTTGAGTTCAATATGCCCCAATTCATGTGCCAATGTTGCGCGTTGGCGTTCGGGCGAGTTCGAACAAGCTACAGATATGATCTTTTGATTGGTATGAGGATCTAGCAACACCATGCCGTCGAGACCTTCGTCCATGTCCATGATGGCAACGTCGATTCCAAGTCGGCCTTCGATCAGGTCGCTTAGATCATTAATTGGAGCATTTCCGAGATCATAGGTACGGCGGAAATCTTTCGCGACTTTCGCAGCCATTTCATCATTTGAAGATTCCATCGTTGCTACCGGCGGTTACTTAGTAATCGACAGTGCAAGGGCACGGGTGAGGTAGTTGTCCATTTCCAACAGATAGAGAAGGTGATCCTTAACCTGTTGAGTGTTTGGCTTAGCATCCACCGAAGTTCTCGCGGCGAATTGAACTCGATCGCGTATCGGGTCGGATTCCATGAGGCTAGATTCTGGGCATCCGAGGGCATGCGCTATTGCGGCAAGTTCATATGGCTTGACGATTCGATCGCCAGATTCAATTCTGGCAATCGTCGATTGGGAAAGTTCAGTTCTACTTTCGAGATCTCGTTGCGAAATTTCGGCTTGCACGCGGTAATTTTTGATGCGGTCGCCTGTGGTGTATGCCATGCGGCTCAACTCCTACGAATTTGACGCACTTTTGAATCAAGAGGGCGCCTGTTGATTCAATTGTAGCTTTTGCTGCTCCTTACAGCCAGTTACAGCGTGCTTGGATCACGGAATTGTCGCTCGTTAGATTGGGCGAGCCCAATTAGCGTTTGAGCTTTTGTTTGCCCCAGCGGAAGTGATTCGATTGTTGCGATCCGTGATCCTGCCTACGGTTACCGGCCATGAAATGAAAGCACGAAACGTCTGCCGGTTCCAATACTTGCAACCGTCGGGCAATCGGTTAATGTATGACTCTCCGATCTAGAATTGATGCAAATCCAATTCACCTCTAGATCCCGTGAATGTCAACGATTCGTCGGGTTCGCTGCGCCCTGGATCGCCGTTGGAACTCATACCGGCCACCGCAAGTTGTCATCGGCCAGCTGCTCATCCACCTGCATTTTCGTGCCATAAATACATGCCTCGACGGACTCAATAGCGGCGCATAGCAATCATGTATTGTCTATGGCACCTAACCACTGACCCGCAGGAGTCCTCGTGAACGATGCAACGCATCTGCTCATCCACCGCTACCTTCCGGGCAGCGGCCCGCAACCACCAAGCGAAGAATTCGATGCCGAAATGCTCCAGTGGGAATCGCTGGATGCCCAACTGCGCTCCGAAGACATCCTGATCTCCGCTTACGCTCTGCAGGACCGCGGCTTGGTGTGCACGCAGGAATCCACCGCTGAGATAGAGACCGACAAGGAGATCGTCTTCGCGGTGCACGCAATCAAGGTCTCCGGTGAACTGCAGGCGCAGGAAATTGCCCGGCGCATGCCGCACCTGTCCTACGGCAGTGTGGAGATCCGGCCCTTGATGAACTAGCCGCGTTTACTTGTAAAAGCCCTCGCGCATATTAATTCCATGCTCCAGCCAGATCTTCATCGCACAGAGCATCCCGGTCCAGCCCTCGCAATTGCCGAAGGCCCCGGTAAGCCCCTGCGGAGAAGAGAGCCATCCGGACTCGGTGATCTTCACCTTGGTTCGGGCATCGCCCTCGACCGGCTGGAATTCGAAGGTGACGGTATTCATCCCGTCATCCGCGGCGACGCCCTCACCCGCCCATTTCAAGACGATGAGTTCATCAGCCTTGGTTTCAAGTACCTGCACCAGGAAGCGTCCGGGGAAATCATGGAAATCCCAGCTGACTTCCGCGCCAGCTTCCAGACGCCCTTTCGCTCCACCGGTGGTGAAGTAGGCTGACAGTTTTTCCGGATCCGCCACGGCTTCGTAGACATCGTGGCACGATTTGGAGATGTGGCCGGTGACGTTGAAGGACAGCGGTTCGGAGGGCAGATTAGTTTCCATACTGCATCTTTACCCCGCTGTCCGGCGCGCGTCAACAGTTGCGATTATTGGCGTTCAGCCAGTTCCGCGAAGCCGTGTTGGGTTCCTGTTGCCAACCCGAAGCTCACTGGTGTTGGAGCCGAGCAGCAAGACTCTTCCTGCGCAGGCTCCTCGCTCGCTTCAGGGGAACATGTATTCGCCTTCGCACCGACCGCTGGCACATCACAGGAATTACCTGAGTCCGTGGAGCATACTCCGGTTTCCGGTAAATCCAGTTCCACTTGGTCCGCCGCGGCGCGGTCCCCGGACAATGCGGCAGCCAGTGAACGAACTTGCTCGTAGCCGGTTGCCAGCAAGAAAGTCGGGGCACGGCCATAGCTCTTCATGCCGGCAATGTAGAAGTTCTTCTCCGGGTGCGCCAGCACCCGTTCGCCGTGGGCCGAGACGGTGCCGCAGCTATGGAACTCGGGATCGATGAGCGGGCCAAGTTCACGCGGCGCTTCCACCGCGAGATCCAGATCCAGGCGCAGCTCGGAAAGCATCCCCAACTCCGGACGGAAGCCGGTGGCAGGAACCACGAAGTCGACTTCGAGCTCGCGTCCGTCCGCAAGGAGCACCTGCAGGCGTTCTGCCGAGCGCAGCTCGCGCACCGAGACATGTTCAAGCTGGGTCACCTGTCCGGTTTCCACTTGGCGGCGCAAGCTCGTGCCCAGCTGGCCACGGGCCGGCAGTTCGTCGGCAGAGCCTCCGCCGTACAGACGCACCGGATTAGCTTGCCCACGCAGTCCCCAGAGAATCTGGGTTTCGGGATTTTGCTGCTTCAGCCGTCCCAGGAGGATCAGCGTGTTGGCGGCCGAGTGCCCGGCCCCAAGGACCAGCACCTTCTTGCCTGCGAAGCGTTCCGCGTCGGCGTCCAGCGGATCCGGCAAGGGCGAGGTGATGAAACCTAGGTCCCTAGCCGTATCCTCACCCAGCGCACTGAGGCCTGAACGGCCAATCGGATTTGGTTTTTCCCAGGTTCCGGAGGCATCGATCACCGCACGTGCCGTAAGTTCGGTTGTGCCGTCGGCGGTTTCGACCCGCACCAAGAACAGCGAATCATCGCGGTCCGCCGAGCGTCCCTTATCCAGTCCGCTGCCATCGGCACCGACCCTGCTGACCGAGCTGACGCGTTGACCGTAGCCAATGACTTCGCGCAGCTGCGGGTGGGCAGCCAATGGCTCTAGATACTCGGACACCAGTTCTGCGCCGGTGGGCAGTCGCTTGGGATTCGGAGCTTCCCAATCGCCAGCGTAGTGCTCGGTTGGGGTTTCGAGCAGTCGGCGGCTGGCTTCATCGATGTTGTAGCGCCAGGTGGAGAACAGCTTGATATGCCCCCACGCTTTGATGGCTGCTCCGGCGCTCGCCCCTGCTTCCAAGACGCGAACTGCCTGCCCGCGTTCGAGCAGGTGCACTGCGGCCGCCAAACCGATGGGGCCGGCGCCGATGACGATGACCGGGAACTGGGATTCCATGATTTTCCTTAGCTACAAACTCTAGGCTTTGTTTTCGAGCAATTCGGAGATGAGGTTTTCAATCCTTGCGCGGATTTCGTCGCGGATCGGGCGCACACCGTCAATGCCCTGCCCGGCTGGATCCTCCAGCTCCCAGTCTTCGTAGCGCTTGCCTGGGAATACCGGGCAGGTATCTCCGCAGCCCATGGTGATGACTACGTCGGATTCCTTGACTGCTTCGGTGGTCAGCACCTTCGGCACCTCGGCGGACATGTCGATGCCCACCTCGGTCATGGCCGCCACGGCGGAAGGGTTGATTTCCGACGCCGGGGACGAGCCTGCAGAACGTACCTCGATGCGGCCTTCGGAGAGATTGGACAAGAATGCTGCTGCCATCTGCGAGCGGCCGGCGTTGTGCACGCAGACGAACAGGACCGATGGCTTCTTTGCGGAAGTAGACAAGATCTTAGCCTTTGCTTGATGCCGAGTTGACGACGGCTTGGTTGGGGAAGAATTTGCGTGACCACAGCGCCACGTAGACCAGAGCTACCAGGATCGGCACCTCGATAAGCGGCCCTACAACGCCCGCGAGCGCTTGGCCGCTGGTGACACCGAAGGTGGCAATGGCAACCGCGATGGCCAGTTCGAAGTTATTGCCGGCAGCGGTGAAGGACAAGGTAGTGGTGCGTGCGTATCCGAGCTTCAGCGCCCAGCCGATCAGCATGCTGGCACCAAAGACCACCACGAAGTAGGTCAGCAGCGGTACGGCCATGCGTGCTACATCCCACGGACGCGAAATGATGGTGTCGCCCTGAAGCGCGAAGAGCAGCACAATGGTGAACAGCAAGCCGTAGAGAGCCAACGGGCCGATCTTCGGCAAGAAGCGCGACTCGTACCACTCGCGTCCCTTGGCCTTTTCGCCCAGTGTGCGGGTGAGGAATCCGGCGAGCAGCGGAATGCCGAGGAAGACCAGCACCGAGAGCGTAATGGCCCAGACGGAGAATTCGGCACTCGTGGTTTCCAGTCCCAGCCAGCCCGGCAGCACCTGCAGGTAGAACCAGCCGAGCACGCCAAAGGCGAATACTTGGAACACCGAGTTGATGGCGACCAGCACGGCGGCAGCTTCGCTGTCACCGCAGGCCAGATCGTTCCAGATCAGCACCATCGCGATGCACCGGGCCAGACCGACGATAATCAGGCCGGTGCGGTACTCAGGCAAATCGGGCAGGAATACCCAGGCCAGCACGAACATGAATGCCGGTGCGAGGATCCAGTTAATCAGCAGCGAGGTGACCATCAGCTTCTTGTCGCCGATTACCCGGTGCGTCTGGTCATAGCGCACCTTGGCCAGTACCGGGTACATCATCACCAGCAAACCTATGGCGATAGGCAGGGAAACTCCGGCAACTTGAAGGGAGTCCAAAGCCTTGCCCAGCCCCGGGATGATGCGTCCCAACCCAAGACCCAGCACCATTGCGGCGAGGATCCATATGGCGAGATAACGATCAAGTGTCGACATTTTTGCTGCCACCTTGGCGGTGTCAACGGGCGCTACAGATTGACTCACGAGTACATCCAAATCATAGACATCGAAGAATATCGATATACCTAGTATGATTAGATGTATCGAAGGTTGTCAATATGATTGATCTGCCCGCAGCCGTTCAGAAAGAAACACAGGGATGCCACAAAACGTCGTACTCGATACCAGTCGGACCGAGCTTGTTCCGGGCGCCGGATGCTGCGTGCCCGAAAGTGGCCAACCGTCGCTGAACACTTCAGATGCAGAACTCTTGGCCGCGCGCTTCAAGGCGCTGGCCGACCCTAACCGGCTGCGCATCCTGTCCATCATTTCTTCCAGCGCCGAGGCCGAAACCTGCGTCTGCGACTTCTCCGAACCGCTGGCGCTCAAGCAGCCTACGGTCTCCCACCATCTGAAGATCTTGGTGGACGCGGGCCTCTTGCACCGTGAAAAACGCGGAGTCTGGGCCTATTACTCAGTAGTTCCCGGAGCTTTGGGAGAACTAGCGCAGACGCTGGAACTCGAGAGTTAGCTTGGAACTGAGAGAAAATCGGTGCGCTTAGCACCCAAATGGGGAAGCGTACCGGTATTTTCCGGTAGGCAGGGTCCGCTCGTCGAAAACGCGAACCATGAAGTTATCTCCCCACGAAGGCTGCGTGGGGATAATGCCTCGGGCGATTGCCGGAACATAGCCAAAGCGCTTGTAGTACGTTGTCGCTCCCAGCAACACGATTCCGGATATGCGTTCGCTTTCCGCGCGGTCCGAGATAGCCTGCATCAGCGCGGTTCCGGCACCCATATTCTGGTATTCGGGAGCTACAGCAAGCGGGCCAAGACCCAACAGGCTGTGTTTTCCATCGACCGTGCCCCACGTGGCAATCACATGTGCGATTACGGTTTTATCGTTCGTCGCCACCAGGGAAAAGGTCGGCGAGTAGGCGTCGCAATCAAAAAGCCGCTGCACTAATCCGACCTCCATCGGCTCGACCAAATGGTCGTCCTTGCTGAAGGCCGCATGCGTCACAGCGTAGATTCCCGCCCTGTCATCGAAGACTTCCTGCCTGATCTGCATGAAGGATAACTTACCAAAATTGTGGGCCCGATGAAGACTCGATGATTCACAGGACCTTGCTTCCACAAGGCATCACAACGATTAAATCCATGCTCTATAGGTGATTTTTGATTCGCCACTCGTAGCAATAAACGACAATCGACAGACGAACTTTGCGTAACAAGTCGCATGCACCCCTTGCCCGCAGATAGTCATCGATGATCGAATGAATCATCATCACTCGGACAACGGAGCAATACGAGATGCCCAAATATTCTCGCACCAAGCTTTTAATGGCCCTCTCCCTCAGCACGGTCCTCACTCTGGGAGTGCTGCCAGGACCGGCCATGGCTTCCGGCCAAGCAAGCGCGACGCAGACGGTGACCTCCGTGGCCGCCACACAGAACCTGGCACCAGCGGGCTCCCCTTCGGTGTCTGTATCCGCAGCCAGGAAGCTGGACCGGAATCCCAACCACCTTGATGTCTTCGTCAATAAGAACTACCCGCTGAAGCCAGCGAAATACAAACCTAAAACCAGCACTGTGTCCGGCACAGGCATCAAGCTGCGCCCAGAGGCAACCAAGGCCTATAACAAGATGGTCAAAGCTGCCAAGAAGTCCGGGGTCAGAATCAAGCTGATCAGCGGCTACCGCTCCTATGACCGCCAAGCGCAGCTGTTCAATCAATACACCCGGTGGTACGGCAAGAAGTACGCCGAACGCATCTCCGCCAAACCTGGCACGAGCGAGCACCAGACCGGTCTGGCCGCAGACGTCGGCAACAATAACGGTGCCTGCGCCCTGCAGTCCTGCTTCGAAAACACCCCGGTGGGCAAATGGATGAAGAAAAATGCCCACAAGCATGGGTTCATCCTGCGCTATCCGAAAGGTCAGGAATCCGTCACCGGATACGCGTACGAGCCATGGCACTTCCGCTATGTCGGTACTGCGCTAGCCAAGTCCTACACAAATTCGGGCGCCAAAACCTTTGAGCACTACCACGGGGTGGCTTCGACGAAGAAGAATGCTCCGAAGTCCGGCAAAGGCACCGCAAAAACCACCGCGAACTTGAATATGCGCACCGGAGTCGGCTCAAGCAATCGCGTCATCCTCACCATTCCTCGTGGCAAGACCGTCAAGCTGACCGGTTCGAAAAAGTCCGGTTGGTACCAGGTCAGCTACAAGTCGAAAACCGGCTGGGTGTCGGGCACCTACCTGAGCAACGTTTCGATGCCGAAGACCTCGAAGCCCAAGACGGAAACCAAGAAGAAACCGACGCCGCAGAAGAATACCGGCTCGACAAAGAAGACCACCGCTAATCTGAATATGCGCAGCGGTGCCGGCACGAACAACCGGGTTATCCTCACAATCCCGAAGGGCAAGAGCGTCAAAGCGACCGGTAAGAGCAAATCCGGCTGGCTGCAGGTGACCTACAAGTCGAAGACCGGCTGGGTCTCCGGAACATATTTGACCAATACTTCCACTCCGAAGAAATCCAAGCCGAAGACCGAAAGCACGCCTAAGAAAAAGGTACAGACCAAGTACACGACGGCGAACTTGAATATGCGCGCCGGCAACAGCACTAATAAAAAGATCATCCTGACCATCCCAAAGGGCAAAAAGGTCGAGATCACTGGTTCGAAGAAGTCCGGTTGGTACCCGGTGAAGTACAAGTCGAAGAAGGGCTGGGTCTCGGGGACTTACCTTAGGTAGCATCCCTCACGGCACACGATAATCCCTGAAGCACCAAGGCAGACCCCCGGCAATTACGAGGGTCTGCCTTGGTGCTTCATCACTTAGCCCGGCTTTGTTTTGCTGACGAATAGCTCGACGTCTTCCATGACTAGGTCGGTCAGCTAGGCTTCCCCAACGGGGCGCCACGGAATTCCCCTCCAAAAATGTGGTCCTTGGAACTGGCACTCCAATGGAAAATTGCCGGGCCAACCGGTGCGCTCGTTGGCTCAGACTTCGCCCGTTGGAAGCGGGGCGCTAAGACGTTCCAGCAGGTCCGCCAGCGGAGCAGGGATCGCGTCCAGCGGCACCGCCTGCGCTAACAGGCGCGCGTAACGCACCTTGTTGCCGCTGCGTCCTCCAAAGAATCTGACCAGCTGGCGTTCCACGGGCTGGTCTCGCTGGTAGGGCTGGGCTTGCAGGCGGCGGAAGGATTCCAACTCCCCCTGTCCGGCGATCACAGATTCGACCCCAACCGGCCCTAGTACCCGAATGAATTCGACTTCCAAATCCGGATCGCACACGAACACAGTTCTCAGCGCTCGTTCAAAGTCGCGCCGCTCGGCGGCGTCCACCAAGCCGAGCAGTTCCTGGCCGTCCAGCTTCTGCGCGGCACGGCGAGCGCCCTTGGATCCGCCCACCGGCAGCACCCGCGGAACGGGCATGTCCAGTCGCGCGGCAAGCGTCCGCACCGCAACTGCATCGCTTTCCCCTTCGACCAGCACGATCCTCATGCACTTATGGAATCACGGCTTTCACAGTTCATCCAAGCCCTTTGGGAATCGGATGACAGGGCGATCAGTTGCCCGTCAGCGCCTTGACCGTGGCCACCACGGCGCTAGCCACCTGGCTGATTTCGTTTTCCTTAATCCCGCGGGTGAAGGACAGCCGGACGGCAGTGTGCGCCAGCTCCGCCTCGTATTCCATAGCGGTGAGCACCGCCGAGGGGTCGGTGCTTCCGGCCGAACAAGCGGACCCCGAAGAACACAGCACCCCGCCTATTTCGTGCCAAAGCCTTAGTAAGTACTTTTATCCACGATGAAGATTCTTCAGTAGCTCTCGAATCCCAGCAGAAACTTCAGCAGAGATCACCATTGACTTGTATTTTCGCCGAACGAACGCCCTTCAAATCGGTGATAATCCGCTTCAAAGTCATCCCAGTCACCTCCTGCAAATGCCGGCCAATCGTCAACGCAGCGAACACCACAGTCAAATGAGCATCAATCGCGTCCTCATGCCGATGGAACACCGGACAAGCGGAAAGGTCACTCTTGGTCATACGGAATGACGCTTCAACCTGCCAGAGGTCATGATACGAATCAAAGACCTGCTGACCTTTCATCACCGACTGCTCGACATTGCTCACGTAGCCCTTGAACCCGGCCAACATACGGGCTCGTTCAATCCTGGCCCCATCCACCGCAGGCTTCGTCCCGGTCGTTTTCACGAACCGAGCTTTACACATCTGGCTCGTGCCTTCAGCGATATCCATGGCACGGCACTCCATCAGATTGGTGTTCCGATTATCAGTGACAAAACGCTTCGCAGACCATTGATAAATCACCCGGCGTTCTCGGCCTTTTGCGCCGATACCCTTGACGCGCTTCGATTCCAGGATCTGCCCGTTAGCGAACCGATTGCCATTCGTATCGAAATGTTCTTGCAAGTCATAAGGTGCTTTGGCCATACGCGAGCCGACGATGAATTTGAATCCGGCGTCTTCCAATGCGGTCAGGTTCGCTGCGGAGAGCATGCCGACATCAGCGACGACCACCATATCGGTGATTCCGTGGCGTTCCTGAAACGCTTGGACTACCGGAACGATCGTGGTGGTCTCGGCCTTGTTCCCGGCAACCATATGCATTTCCAGCTGGAACCCGGCCGGCTCCGCTAGAAGCCCGACTTGGATTTGCGGGTCCACGCGGAGCTTTTTGCTCATGCCAACTTTGTGGAGGTCATCTTCCTTTTTCGACTCGAAGTGAATAGTCGTGACGTCATACATGATCATTGCTCCGAGCCATACTGCTTGGGTGCGAAAGAGAGTCCGAAAAGACGGGTGGGGTAAGGCATACTACTGGTCATGGGGACTCACGGGCGCGGGAGCCTAACGCACCTAACACCCTAAGGGGTAGCCACGGATGTCCCTCGCGGCGCGATCTTCCGGTCTAGCCATCCGGGGGTCTCATATACTCCACGCACATTCATACGCATCAGGAGCCAATGAACACCAAGTGAGACGGCGACGCTGGCAACCGTGAGCGCTGGCGTAAGCCATGCGGCCATTGTCTGGAGGCTGTCGAGCGGGAGTCCAGAAAGGAGAACTGCTACCCCTCCGAGGACGAGGGAGTGCGCCAAATAAATTGGCATCGTGTTCTTCCCCAAGTACGCGGTCAGCCGTCCGCGTGAGAGCAAAAGACCTAACCCCACACCGGCGGGCAAGGCCAAGATCGACAGCGCGAACCGCACCCCGATGACGTCCAGCAGATTCGCCTGCTGGCAGAGCCAAGCCGCAGCAATCCAAATAGGAACTAAAGCGAACGCGACCGTTTTGCCCCCGAAAGTCTTAGCCCTTGTCCGAATAATGGAACTTCCGTGCGCACCAAGCAGGAAGAAGAAGAAATACTCGGCAAGCCCTGTCCAAAGTGAACTGGGGAGCGTTATCAGGTCCGCCATGAAGACAATCGAAATCGCTCCAGTGGCAACAAGCTGGGTGATTGCACGGAGCTTTGAAAGAGCCTTTGCGGCAACGAAAAAGGCGGCAAGGGCATACAAGAACCAAGTGGGCATGGACGACCATACAGCTTGGGCGAACAGGCGAACCAGCGACCCGGACTCGCTGGGATATATCAGGCTTGGCACAAGCGAAAAGAACAGGAACCGGACTATCACCCACAGCAGATAGACCCACATCAGTAGAATAACCTTGCCGCGTAAAAGCTCGCTCCATGAACGCCCGATCCAAGACGTCGCAAAAAGGCCCGCCAGCATGAAAAACATAGGCATTCGCAGGGTCGCGAACAGTGCATTCATACTCCGCCACAGCTCGGATTCGGCTCCAATGATCGCAGAGTACCCATAGGCATGAGTCAGCACGACAAGGATGATTGCTACACCCTTAGCTGCGTCGACCCAAGTATCGCGTTCTCTAACACCCTGCACTCAGTTCCCCTATTTACTTGATCAAAAAACAAAGTATACCTACACTCCGCCGATGGAGCTATCTGCCGAGTAAGCGGACTGAATGAAAGCAAAAATCTCTCAGATCCTCATCATTCACCTTGGGATTAGTAAAATTTTACTTTTGCTCCAATGTATTTGAGGTGGCCGGGTGCCTGCCGCTTCGGAGATAAACCTTATCTATCTGAATGATCGACCGACTTGACTACGCCACCAAAGCAGTCACCGCCGTCACGACTGCACTAGCCACCTGGCTGATTTCGTTTTCCTTGATCCCGCGGGTGAAGGACAGCCGGACGGCAGTGTGCGCCAGCTCAGCCTCGTATCCCATAGCGGTGAGCACCGCCGAAGGGTCGGTGCTTCCAGCCGAACAAGCAGACCCCGAAGAGCAGAGCACTCCGCGCCGTTCCAATTCGATCAGCACGGTCTCCCCCGCTGTACGCGGAAAGACGAAGGAAACGATCCCGCCTGCACGCTTCTTTTGATGACCGGTTAGCTGGACCAATCCCTGCTGCTGCGCATTGAGCTGCTCGGTAATGCGATTGATCAGATACTCGCCGTAGCCATCACCTGTGCCGGCAAGACGCTGTTCGGCGCAGACCTGCAGAGCACGGGCGATACCCACCGCGGCGGCCGGGTTTTCGGTGCCGGAACGATTTCCACCCTGTTGCCCGCCACCGTGCAGCAACGGCACCAGCGCGTGCTCGTTGGAGAAGTACAGCACTCCGCTGCCCTTGAGCGCACCGATCTTATGCCCGGACAGGCTCAAAGCATCCACTTGCGAGGCTAATTCGGCCAAATCCAGCCAGCCTGCTGCCTGCACCGCGTCGGTGTGCATGACCGCCCCTGCCGCGCGAGCCAGTTGGGCCAGCTCGGCGATCGGCTGGATCGTGCCGACCTCGTTGTTCACCGCCATCACCGATACCACGGTAACCTGGTCATCGATGAGCTCCGCTGCCTGATCTAGAAGCACCATCCCGGTGGCATCCACCGGAATCAATCGGTGGCTAAAGCCGTGGAAGTCCACAAGATAAGCGCAGGCTTCAAGCACCGCGGGGTGCTCGATTGAGCTGGTCACCACTACCTTGCCGCGGGGGCGCGCCAGCGCGGCACCGATGATCGCGGTGTTATCCGCCTCGGTACCGCCGGAGGTGAAGTAGATTTCCGACTCCGCGACGCCAAGTGACGCAGCGACCTGCGTGCGAGCCCAATCATTGGCGCGCTTGGCTTGGTGCCCCAATTCGTGCAGCGAGGCTGGGTTGCCGAAGTTGCTGGTCAGCAGCGGCGTGACCAGATCCAGCACCTCCTGGCGAGGAGGAGCTGTGGAGGCGGCATCCATATAGATCATGCAACCACCATATCCAAGCCCAGATCTATGGCTTGCACCGAGTGGGTGATCGCACCGGAGGAAATGATGTCCACCCCGGTCTCGGCGATCCCGGCAACTGTCTCGGCACGTACATTGCCGCTGGCCTCGATAATTGCCTGGCCGTTGATCAGTTTGATGGCCGCCGGCAGATCTGCCAGCGCAAAGTTGTCAAGCATGATTACATCCACCTTTGCCGCCAATACCGCGGGAAGCTGCTCAATGGAGTCAACTTCCACCTCCATGGCGGTAGTGTGACCCAGCCGGGCGCGCACCGATATCAACGCATTTGTCAGCTCTTCACCGTCATCCAGCAGGGCCAGATGATTATCCTTGGCCATGAACGCCTCGGAGAGGTTGTCGCGGTGGTTCACTCCGCCGCCGCAGCGCACCGCATAGCGTTCGAGCACGCGCAGCCCCGGGGTGGTTTTGCGGGTATCGGCGATCCTCGCTTTGGTGTGCGCCACCAGATCCACCAACTGCCGTGTGGCGGTGGCAATTGCGCTCATCCGCTGCAAGAGGTTCAGCGCCACGCGTTCGGCGGTCAATACCGAGGCGGCCGGACCGGTTACCGTCAGCAGCCTATCCCCAGCCTCGAAGGCGTGGCCCTCTTTGACCAGCTGAACCACGTGGATCTCGGGGTTGATCATCGTCATTGCTCGGGCGAAGACGGTGCCGCCGGCCAAGACACCGGCCTCGCGTGCCCGCACGGCGGCGGTGGCTTTGGCCCCGGCGGGCACGATGGTATCCGCGGTCAGGTCCCCGCGTGGATTATCTTCGGCAAAGGCGAATTCGAGGATGCGGTCGATTGCCGCAGTGGGGACCGGGTGGATTGGCTGGTTCACGCGTTGATTTCCTTGCTTTGTGGCCGATTGCTGGTTCGCTGCGTGGCAGCCAGAACCCAGCCGTATCGTGTAGTGGTGTGCTCGCCCGTGTTCGTAGAATCGAGCCGATGATGTGCGCCGAGGCTGGTGTCCCGGGCGGCGGCCGCGTGGGCGATCATCCGTGCAGTGATCCAGAGGTTGTCCAGTTCAGCGAGTTCGCGACTGCCCTGCGCCACCGGCGCGCTGGAGCTCAGCACTTGGATCAAGGATTGAAGGCCCTGCCCGGTGCGGTGCACGCCAAGATGTTCGCTGGCCAGCGCCTGCAGCTGCTCCAGTTCCAGTGGCGCGTCGGTGCTCACCGGCGGCAATTCACCGAGCTCCACGTTGTTCAGCTGGCAGGTACGTCCGGGCTCGTCGTGGCCCATGGCGTACACCGCCTTGCGGGCGAAAACCATGGCTTCAAGCAGTGAGTTGCTCGCCAGCCGGTTCGCTCCGTGCACCGTGGTGTTCGCGCATTCCCCGGCGGCATAGACCCCGGGTACGCTGCTGCGTCCGGAGGTGTCGGTATGGATCCCGCCCATGGCATAGTGCTGGGCGGCCACCACGGGAATCGGCTCGGCTGCCAGATCCAAGCCGGCAGCTTTGAGCCGCGCAGAGATGGAGGGGAAACGCCGCGCCAGGAAATCGTCCCCGCGTGCTGATTCCACGCCCCGGGCGTCGAGGAACACCCGGTGCCCTGCCACGTATTGTGCGTGGATCGCGCGGGCGACCACATCGCGTGGGGCAAGCTCAGCCTGCTCATGAAGGCCGGGCATGAACCGGTGACCGGTTTCGGTGATTAGGATCGCTCCCTCACCGCGTACCGCTTCGCTGATCATTCCGGTGCCCGGGTAAGCCAAGGGATCCACCAGAGTTGGGTGGAATTGGATGAATTCGGCATCGGTGATTACCGCGCCGGCCCGGGCGGCCAACCCGATCCCATCCGCGGTCGCACCCTTCGGGTTAGTGCTCGCCTGGTAGAGCGCGCCCAATCCCCCGGTCGCGAGCAGCACCGCGTCTGCTTCGAGCACCAGCTCTTGATCCTCTTGCAGGTAGCGGACCGCGCTGAGCCGGTGGGCGGAGAATTCGAGCTCGGTGGCCAGCGCATGTTCGATAATGTTCAGTTGCCCGGCTGCTTGTGCACAACGGACAGACTGCCTCAACGCATCGATCAGTCCCGCACCGCTAGCGTCCCCATCAACATGCAAAATACGGTGCGCACTATGCGCGGCTTCAAGGCCCAGCTGGTAGCTTCCATCTGTGTTCCTGTCAAAGGCCACTTTGTAATCTTCCAGCGTTGAGACTAGGCCTCCGGCAGAGCCGCACATTTGCAGTACCGCGTCAGTTCCGCAGTGACCGGCTCCTGCTTTCAAGGTATCGGCCATGTGGGCTGAGACGCTGTCTCCAGCGGACTCGCCCTGCAGTGTCACCGCTGCGATCCCGCCTTGGGCAAATTTGCTGTTCCCGTCGCCGAGCGCGTCCTTTGTCAGCACCGTCACCGTCAAGCCGAGGCGCACTGCTTCCAGTGCGGCGCTCAGCCCGGCGGCCCCGGAACCGATAATGACGATCCTGCGACCGCTGGTTTCATTCATGGCTTGGCCGCGAGCATGCGATCCAGGGCGATCCTTGCATCCCCCCGCTGGTTTTCCGGCACGCGGATCTGGTTGGCTACGCGGCCGGCCACGAGCTCTTCAAGAACCCAAGCCAAGTAGCCCGGGTGGATGCGGTACATCGTGGAGCAAGGGCAAATCACCGGGTCAAGGCAGAAGATCGTGTGCTGCGGGTATTCGGCAGCCAGCCGGTTGACCATGTTGATCTCGGTGCCAATGGCGAACACCGTCGGTTCGGTGGCATCCGCGATGGCGCGCCGGATGTAGTCGGTGGACCCTGCCTCATCAGCTGCATCCACAACCTCCATAGGGCATTCGGGGTGCACAATGACGCGCACGCCTGGGTAGTCCTCGCGGGCCTTGGTTATCTGTGCGGGGTTGAAGCGCTTGTGCACGGAGCAGAACCCGTGCCACAGGATCACCTGCGCCTCGCGCATGCTTTCCTCGCTGTTTCCGCCCAGCGCCTTGCGCGGGGTCCACATAGGCATCTTTTCCAGCGGAATCCCCATGGCCTTGGCAGTGTTGCGGCCCAGGTGCTGGTCCGGGAAGAACAGCACCCGGCGTCCGCGTTCGAAGGCCCACTCAAGCACCGTCGCCGCATTGGAGCTGGTGCACACCAGTCCGCCATTTCTTCCTACGAATGCTTTGAGTTCCGCAGAGCAATTCATGTACGTCACCGGAATGACGGGCATCCGGCCGTCATCTGGCTCATCCTTGTACAGCGCGGTGAGCTCATCCCAGCATTTCTGGACGCTGGGGCCATCAGCCATATCCGCCATGGAGCAACCAGCCGCAAGGTTCGGCAGGATCACCGCTTGTTCGGGCTTGGAGAGAATATCGGCAGTCTCAGCCATGAAATGCACGCCGCAGAAGATGATCGCCTCGGCCTTGTCACGGGTCAGCGCCGCATTGGCCAACTGGAAGGAATCGCCCACGAAGTCCGCGTACTGCACCACTTCGTCGCGCTGGTAGAAGTGCCCAAGGATGACCGCGCGCTCCCCCAGTGTGTCCTTGGCGGCGCGGATGCGCGTGTCGAGTTCGGCGTCGCTGGCTTTCAGATATTCCTCGGGCAAGCTGCCCTGCACCGGGTATCCAGACGGGATCTTGTCCTCTTGGGAGGCACCCGGGCCGTAGCCTGCCGGGGTATCCCATGGATTGGAGGCCAGCTCCGTGGAGCAGGTGGAGCCCGGAGCCAGCAGGTTCAGCCGGGTGATGTTCTGCGCCACGGATCCGGCGGAGTTATCGGTGAGTTGGGTGCTCATATGCTGGTGTCTACTTCCATAGGATCGGGGCCGTGTCCGAGATACCGGTACAGCCGTGGCGGTCGGTGCTGACCGCCTGCTAAATATTCGTCGGTGGCCTCGATGGAGGCTGTGTTCTTCAACTGCCGGCGGAAGTTCGCCGGATCAAGTTCCTTGCCCAAGATCGCTTCGTACACCATTCGCAGCTGTGCGAGCGTGAACCGTTCGCCGAGCAGCCGGTGCGCAATCTGCCCGTATTCGGTTTTATTCGACAGTCGCCATAGGGCGTAGTCCACGATCTTTCGATGGTCAAAGGCCATCACTGATATTTGTGGATCGTCAACGTCAAACCATGCGACATTTTCATCCGGTACGCGCGTCCCCACCTCTTCGATGTTCACCAGCGCGAAATACGCAATGGTCACGAGTCGGTGGGTTGGCGAGCGATCGATATCGCCGAAGGTGTAAAGCTGTTCCAAATAACTCGGGTGCAGCCCGGTGGTATCGGCCAAGGTGCGTCCTGCGGCCTGCCCCAAGGACTCCCGTGATCCCACTGGCCCACCGGGCAACGCCCAAAGCCCTGCGTGCGGTTGGCGAATTCGTCGCACCACGGGTAAACAGAGTTTGCCAGGTCCGCCCGCCGGATCGCGCCGGATCCCGAGGATTACCGTGGAGACTGCCAAGGCGGGCGGCAGATTGCGCCGCTCGTCGACGTTGGCCCATCCGGGAACCGATGACATGATCTACGTTCTTTCGCCAGTGTTCTGGGGTGCGAGATTGTCGCATTCCAGTTCGTTAGAGTCATTCTGACATTAACTGGAATCATTCGCGAGCCACATCACCAAAGTCGGGTATCTTGTCATAGCTAGTCGACACCGGATACGGGCGTTCCCACTGGGTGCACGGGATTAAAAATCCGCGCCTGATCTGAGAAAATATGTAGCCTAATGGCCTAGAATTTGTAGCTCTAGCCCGAGAAGAAATATTTCGCTGGTGACGCGTAGAGGTCCAAAACAACCGATTGCTTCGGAACTATAGACCTGTCACTGAAGCGTCCTTCCGAGCATCTACGAACCATGCTCAATGCAGATAAAATTCGTCCATTTGTCCACGCAGATGCGCTCTTTGGACAAGATGCTCCGCAATGCACTGCTGGGCACGTCACAGCAGGACAGAGAACCGTAAAGTCGCCTAGGATCATGATTATGAGCCTGGATCTAAGTCTTCGTGTGATTTCCGCAAACAGCGAGTCGGAAGCGCGTGCGGTGCTGCTCATTCATGGCTTTGCTTCGTCGGCCGAGATGAACTGGAACCGTTCGCGCTGGGTACAGCATTTCACCGAACACGGCCGGGACGTCATCTTGATCGACCTGCCGGGACACGGTGAGGACCCATACCGCAACGAAGGAAGCTGGACTCCGACTCGTATCCGCAAGGCGATCGCTGTTGGGCTCAACCAGTTGAACCTCGGACCCGTCGACGTACTCGGATATTCACTCGGCGCACGGCTTGGCTGGGAGTTCGCAGCTTATTTCCCTGAACTGGTCAACAAACTTGTCATGGGCGGTCCGACCAGCGCTGACCCTCTAGCTGCTTTTCAGCTGGATCAGGCACGAGCCTTCATGAGCAAAGGTGAAGAAATCCATGACGAGTACACCGCTAAGGTCGTCAACATCGCCAAGTCGGAAAGTGCGAATGATTTTGATGCACTATTTCGCCTCATCGAGGCAATCAAAGCTGACCCGTACGAACCGGCTTCCAATGTACCTGCATGCCCGACGCTGCTTGTCGCTGGGGATCACGATGACCTAGCGACCACCATGCCTCAGTTGCGTCGACTACTAAAAGACGCTGGAACCGAGTCCGCCATCCATTGGCTCCCAGGACGTAACCACGCCAATGCCGTGACCAGTAGAGAGTTTAAGGTAAAAGCCCTAGATTTCTTTGACGTTTAGTTAAATATCGAGGCAGTACAGATATTGAAAATATTACACGAAATGGCGGCTTAATCATTCGAGGTTGTCAATCGCCAATGGAGTTCAGGTAAATGGCTTAGATGCGCCTCGAATAGTGCAAAAATTAGGATTAACCCATTACGAGACCTTCGGCAATAAAGAAATAATCGAAAAAAGACACGCGTAACTTGCTCAAATCTTCGAGTTCGCCTTAGATTGGAATTAAACCAATGAGCAAAAAAATTCATTGGTATTTCAGGAGTCACTGGGGAACATCCACCTGAATAATTCATTATTTTTTGAGGCCTTGGGGGCAAGCAAAATGCGCGATACAGAATCCAAAAAGAAGCACCGCCGCACCACACCATCCGGTCCACGGATATGGCATTATCTTCTACTTGGCACACTATTCATGGTGGCTGCCGGAGTCGCGGGATATAGCTTGTTGCGATAGTGCGGTTTCGTCGCCCGAACCAAGCGTTAACGATCTTGCCAACGAACTGAATCAGCCCTAAAGAGTATTCTTACCTAGGATGCGGCACTATTCGTTCTGATTCAAAAGTGCAATTATGCTGAGCTTCGGATTCAATGCACTAGGTGAGCGCGAGCGTGCAAACCAGTCCGGCAGCGACGGTAAGAACACCTAAAATTAGCAAAACGGTTGCAAGCGGAATCTTCCTATGGTTTGGCCTTGGAGCTTGTTTCACACCCACTAGATTTCTCCCACTGCGTCTTTGAACAACCGCGTGCTTGCATTGACCGCCGGGAGAATTTGTCCCACCGATAGCTTATACGTGGCTTGGTCTTTCCCGTAAGGATCGATTACATCTTCTTGTGAGGGATCGTCGAGCAACGGCAAAGTTCCGCGTAATTGGGCAACTGACTCAACGGCACCCCTGAGGAGTTCCAACGGAGAGCGACCTGAACGCATGGCAATGGCCTCGTTGCTGACCTGGTCAGCTAAACGAGCAAACTCACGAAGGGTAAATGTTTGCCGACTGGCACGCGGCCACAACTCAACAATCTCTCGACGATGGCCTCTATCCATGGCAAGAATCAAGTCAGAGTCCTTGAGCATCACGAGTGACAGTTGTTTGGCCTGATGGGCAGCCGCTTCGTTCAATCCAAATTCATCTGCAAATTTCTGCACTGGGGCATCTATTGGTTTTCCTACTAAGGCATGCGTACCAGCGCTAGAAATTTGAACAGGAAGACGCGAAAGTTCGTTTCTGAGAAGCGACTCTCCCAAGGGAGACCGGCAGATGTTTCCAGTGCATACCATTAATATATTGAAAGTGGAACGATCTGGAGTTTTATCAAAAAGAGAGAGCACTTTTCAATTTACCTTTCGACTCGTCGAGCTCTGAGGTTAAGCGGCTCTTCAACCGAGAACTGTTCTCTGTCGGGCAAATGATCACCGGCATAAGCCCCATATGCACCGTAGGCGCCATATGCGTAGCTATCAGGACCCTTTGTCGGTAGCATCGTCATGACGATTCCACGCAGCGTTCCGCCTGCAGCTTGCAAGCTGTTTACTGCACCCGCAAGAGACTGTTTACGGGTAGAAGCGGACGCAGCAACAAGTAAGACGCCGTTCGTGCGCTTACCAACTACGGCAGCGTCAGTGACGAGAAGAATGGGAGGCGAATCGATGATCACATAATCAAAGTATTCCCCCGTAACCTCCAAGAGCTCATCCATCGCACGCGACCCCAGGAGTTCACTAGGATTTGGTGGAATCTTGCCCGAGGGTAGGACGTATAGTTCATCGCGGCCCCAGCGCTGCAGCACGTCAGCCACTTCTACTTTTCCAATGAGAATATCCGTTAGACCAACGCCACCTTCAATGCCCATGTATTTAGCAATGGCGGGCATGCGTAGATCAGCATCAATCAGCAATACACGAGATCCTGTTTCAGCCAGAGCCAGAGCCAGATTGGACGATGTAGTTGATTTTCCTTCACCGGCCCCTGCAGATGAAATTACAAATGTGTGTGCGTGCCTCTGCTCTGAATCACTTACAGCCAAAAACTGAAGGTTCGTTCGCAATGTTCGAAACGATTCAGCTCGGGGGCTTCGCGGACTCGAATGAACTATGAGCGGCCGCTTTGACGCGTCTGCGTCGTAGGTTATACCACCAAGCAATGGGGCGTCAGTGACTTGTTCAACATCATGCAAAGAATGAATTCGAGTATCAAGGGTGAATTTCAAGACCGCAATACCAAGTCCTATAGCAAATCCTAATACTGCACCTAGTACAATATTTAGCGAAACACGGGGACTGACTGGGTCGGCAGGCGCAAACGCAGGCTGAACGGTATTCAGCGATACGAGGCTGGGGTTGCCCTTAACCGTAGATGCTTCAAGTTCTTCTTCTACGATTTCCTTTAAGCTTTTACCAACCGCATTGGCAATATTTGCAGTTTGCTGTGCATCACTCCCAGTAACAGTCAGGATCACCAATGACTGATTCTCCGGCGCACTCGATTGAACTCGCGAGGCCAATTCTTCTGAGGTTAAATCAAGGTTCAATTCTTTAATTGCTGGCCCAAGTACACTATCTGTTGTAGCTATTGCGGCATATGTAGAAACACTTTGACGAGCAATGCTTGAACCCTGTGCTAGGTCAGAAATTCCTTGCGCTTCTCCTCTCACAGAAACATACAGCTCGGTAGAGGCTTGGTATTTAGGAGTCATTATCAGAGATGTACCAGCACCCGCAATCACACCAAATAACGATAATGCCGTAATTAGAATCCAGTTTTTATGCAGGATTCGTAGATAGTCACGCAAGTCCACCGCGCTGAATCTCCTATAATTAGATACGAAGGCAAGCGTCATTGGAATTGAAACATGCTTTCACTTTTTTTAATAATTTACCTTGGAAGATTTGTATTCGTTTAGCAGCTGGCTTCACGGCACCCAGTGTCAGCCGTCCAACGCTTTGACCTGTAATCTTAATGTTATCACCTTCAAATATTAGCACTTCCCATAATACGATGAATTCTTTTATTTTACGGTTCGGTCCGACTTGGAATACCATTCTAGAACTTTATGGGTAAAATCATTTAGAGAGCGAGGCATACTCACGCGGTACCCTGAATCTACCCCAAAGCCTCAACTGGCAGCGTCAAACACAACTGTCACCGGACGCTTCATACCTCCGTCCGCTGCTTACTAGAAATCCCCTAGACTGGATTCAGTTTTCAAGTCAATCAAATCCAGTAACTCCAGACTTCGCCTTGAATCAACCTTACGTAAAAATGGCTGCCGACGATCCAATAGAAAACTAAGATCTAATGGATCGGTAAAAACACGAATTGTATTCGGATATTCAAAGTATGTTGTATTTAGCATGTCAGTGGAGTTTCGCGCTCGTCGAATTCGTCCGCCCTCGACTGTCTGAGCAGAATATTTTGAACCAGCAATGAAAGTCGGAATGTATGATTCATCAGGTGCGTATGTCTTAGCAAAGTAATCGTTATAGGCGGATTCGTTTTGATGAAATTCCAGCAATTCCCGGGCGCATTCCCCGGTGATGGAGACCTGCGCCCATGCTTCTCGTATTGGTAATGGGCCCCTAGTCGACGGAGCCTGGACTGGCTTACGCCAAAAGGGTAGTCGAGCGCGGAAGAGAAAACGGGTAAACAGGTTCTGAAATTTTCGAGTGCCAGATGTAGCATCCATGTACCAGTTAAACCGATACTTGTGCACATCGTTGAATACGGCTAAGTCAGGCTCACTCATTCGAAGCTCCTGGACACCGCTCAAATTTTCGTAGTAGGCTGCAATTCTGCTGTTCGGCCAGACTGGGTAGCTCCCTCCCTGCAGAATGACTAATCTATCGTAATCCTTAGATTCCAGAGCTTGTCTAATTGTCGATATAGTAGCTTCAACTTGACTGTATCCTGCCCAGTGTATTTCTTTACGCTCGACAATCAATTGTACTCGCGGAGATCCGAGTAATTTTTCTTTGAATGCATCAATGTCAACTTTTCTGTCAACGTGAATAAATACGTCAAAATTTCTGTGTTGAATTAATCTTTTCGCAACACGAGCCGTCAATTCCGGGTCATCGTGTACCAGATAGATGAATGCAATTTTCAATTTTTAACTCCTTTGAATTTCTCACGTGTAGCTAAAATCGTGAGAATTCCACTCAATGCTCCTATAGTTGGGGCCCACCACAGCCATTCTCTAGTCTGAAATACCACACCAACAATCGCCATAAGGACTGTTATAAACGCCATTACTAGAACGATAATAAAAGCTTTTCTGCTACCACCTAGAGACAGGATTTTATATTTCGTCTTCTCGATCACAACGATCGCTGGAAGAGCCGTGAAAACTATCACCCATATATGGTGTGCGACGGGCATATCAATTTCCAGAATTTGCAAGAACAGACGGCCACCAACCAGTGTCACAGCCCAGAAAACGACCGCAAATCCAAGCGTACCTAACTCAAAGAACCGCATCCAGCGTTCCTCGTCACGTTTAGACCGGACTGCCATCAGCGTGTACAGACCTTTGGTAATAATGGCGCTAGAAGCCTGCAATAGACTCAATATCGTTGCGAAAGCGCCAGCCAAAGCGGGTGACAGTATCATCGGTGCAGCAACATAGAGCACCCTGGCGTACAGAGCATCAGACAATGTCAGCCCAATCATCGGCCATTGATAAACAAGTGAAGCAGCTTCGCGCATTCCTGTAGGACTCGGTCCTTTTGCCCAATAAGGTCGCGCTGACAAATAGCTGACGAAGAAGAAAATTAACGCTGAAACAGCCATCACCTTGGCAAAGCTAAATCCGAGTAACATTAAGATCAAACCGATAGATTTTGAACTGAACAGAGCCCACAGTACCTTGTGCGTTTGCAGATTTTTCTCCAGCATACTCGTCTCTAATTCTGCAAGGTTAGTGAGTACGACCGCAGCAATGCCATAGAGAATTGGCGCTAAAGGTAGTTCCACAAAGTGATTGAAGACCAGCCCGGAACCAGCGCCCAGTAATATCAAGCTAGGAGTTATAAGCCTGTGACGAACATACCGAACGGCAAGTTCCACATGTGTCGCCCCAGTTGCAAGTATTACGGTTGTTCCACCGGCTGCGAGCACGGCGATGATCGCTGCTATACTCGCACCTGCATTATACGCTCCAATTTCAATGATCTGGTTCTGACGTGTCGCTACCACTAAGATTAGTAGCGTAAACGCAGATCCAACCACCGCACCCAAAGAAGTAACTGAGGTTCGGTACCAACTAGCGTCCAATATATTCTTAATAAAATTCATTTTCGGGCCTCTGCACCAATATGTAGAGCTCCGCTCAATTTCTTACTCCGAGGCGAACGCGCACCTGCTACCAACACGAGCAGGAAAAGTAAGAACACTGATCCCCCGGTAAACAACCAGCCTTCGATGCTAGCGTTTACCACTGAACCAATTACGGCAGCCCGAACTGGAAAGTCCGCGCTTGTTCGCACTAAATAAGATGGAATCAACACGGCAGCGACTAACATACCGAGCAGTCCGAGCTCGGCTGCTAATTTCAGCATTGAGCCTGGCTCGAACATATATGCACCCGCACCACCGCCTAACCATAGGTGGCTCTGAAATATATCAATGGCTTGGCTAACTTCGTCGGTGCGTGAGTTATTGGTTCGAAGTATCTTGGCGTCGGTTGTTTTCGAAAGCATTTCGAATCCATAAACCAGGAACCATCCAGTAACCACTGACAACACAAAGATTGCTAAGACTCGGTAAAAACGAGAGCCTAAGCGATAGAAAATTATGACAGCTATGACTACTACCGCAGCTACCAAGGAAGCTCGGGATGCTGCCATCACGATCGCCGTCAAAGAGATCGCCCAAACGGAAAATAATATTCTCGGGCTAGCGCGTGCGGAAACGGACAACCAGAAAACCGCGAAGATCCCGAAAGCGTTAGGGTTACTCGTCAGCCCGCGCGCTCTATCTCCTAGAAAAGCGAAAGGAAGCCCTGCTAGAACAGCGAGCATGGATGTAATCATCAAGATCGAAAGTATTCCTGTCACGATCTGTTGTGAACGACCAGTTGACAGATAGCGGCTATGAATAACCAGGAACAGCAGTACTGATGCATAACCAATTGCTGCACCTAGGGATTCAGCCGGCGCTTCACTCCATGCGATAGAGAGAACCATCAGGGAGCAAAGGACAAGGGAAGGGACTAGGAAAGGACGCAATGCCCTTAATTCGAACAACGGTTGGCGGAGAATCAAGTTTCGTGAAAAGTGCAGAATGGTCACGCCCACTAATACAGTACGCGGATCAAAAACTAACGGCAGTTGCATAGCTGTAAGTAAAAAGCTGATTAAGGTCAGTGCAATGCCAAACCCAGGAAACTGACATATTAGGCCAACTGCCCAAAGCCCTAGCACACTGGCAGTTATTAAAATGAGCGGATCCGCGATCATATATTCTATTTCGCCTCTGTTTCGGGATCTTTTATCCAGGGTGCAGCGGGACGAGCCGATCCGTCAGTTAAATAGCCAATAATTGCATGAAGGTAGCGGGCTCCAGACTTTGGGGATATACATTTGTCCGCCCAGCATGCGATATTCTCGCGATCGAATTTCGAATTTTGCACCATGTTATTTATCTGATGCAGCTGTGCCTGCAATTCTCCTGACTTCGTTGGGTTAAAGCTGCTGCCAATGGATGAGCGAAGTAACTCCACTGATCCGCATGATTGGGATACCAACACCGCAGTACCCTCTGTCAAAGCCTCATTAACGACGGCCCCCCAGCCATCGTATAAAGAGGGCAACACTAATACGTCGGCGTTGGCCATGTAATCTCGAACCTGAAGATTAGGTACGTTTCCTAGGATTCGGACTCTATCTCTTATGCCGGGAGAATTACACAACCTCAACAATCGTGACTGCTGACTTCCTGATCCTACTATGGTAAGACGACTTTCTTTTGGCAGAGTCTTGAAACTTCGAACCAGACCAGTTACATTTTTCCTGGATTCAAAAGTTCCAACATAAAGAAATTCGGACGGTCTAGATTTTATCCCCTTGCCGCTTATATTTGCCCCTACACCATTTGCCCTGCTATCAATTCTCTGGCTAGGCAGCACAAAGTATGCGAATGGGAATACATCCGTGAATCCTGCCCTAATGAATTGAGACTTCGCAAGGCCTCCAGTTGCCAATACCCCGCTTATAAAAGGATTCAGAGTCCGTGCGAGTTGGCGGAAAGCCACAGTCCGAAGCCTTCCGCGAATGCCCCGCTCATCCCAAGGCTCCGAATAAATTAAGACCTTAGGTCTGTGCCCGTTCCAGTGATCCAAAACTTTTTTGTGCTTCCATATTTCATGCCTCAAGCCTGAGACGATATGCACAGTATTGGCGGCGGGTAGCATGGCCATCTGGAGGATGGTGGCTGAAGAGGGAGCCACAATTACCTCTGCCTGCCCGAAATTTCCTGAGTCCCAGCCCTGCCGGGTACGCTCGCTTGGGACAGCGCTAGTCGCCATAAGAATAACCTTGTGGTTCGAGAGCGCGGCTAATTCGGATATAAGGGGTGCCTGATGAATTGACAACATGTGTTGCCAAAACAAAATAGTGGTTTGCTGCATGCAATTCCTTCTGAGTACTAGACGCCAACTCACGAATTCCTGTAGTCCATACGACGGAAGAAAACGATTTTCTAAATAGGAACCAGCATCCAGTCAAAGTAGTCTGTCGGATTAAACGGCTTCCCATCAGGATTAGGTGAATCTTGTAAGGCGTCAGAGACGGCTCGGCCCAGGCTACCTTTCCGATCCTTGTTGTATCCGTGCAAGGCATTTCCGGCAAGTTCCCGTTGCTGTGAATTATCGTGTGCAATAACGCTACGCCCGTACACTCGTGCTTCAGCTAGCGGATAACCGAATGCTTCGAATTCCGGTGGGAAAAATACCGCTTGGCATTCTTGCCACCAAATTTCGAGCTCTTCGCTAGTCTGGTGCCCAATGAATTTAACTCGAGGGTGTCCTTCCAACTCTGGAATCTGGTCGGAACAACTTGGTATTGTTAGCTGAACCTCGGGTGATTTTTCAGTTTCCTCGAGAAACTGCAAAGCATGAAGACCAAGGTTCTTGTATGGTTGCGGAATGATTGGCATCAACACTTCGGACCGCCGCACAGGTTCGGTACCGGCCCATTCCGGAGTGGCTATCGGATGGAAGCGTACCTGAATCCGATCTGCCAGCGCAGGACATGATGAGGCGACTTGCTCAGCCATCCTGGAAGACGGTGCAATTAGATTCGCAGAACGCTTTGCTAATTGTCGAATCAATGGAATCTGCATTTTTAGTTCCGTTGTCGGCTTGAATCCAAGTGGGTTGAAATCAGATGGTCCAGCAAAGTGCAGTATGTTTCCCAGTAGGGTCTTGTTACGTTCTGGACCGTGCCAGAAACTTGCGTTGTTCAAAGAGATGCGGTTAGCCGCATCACGGCCCGCAATCTCTCTTTTCAGCAACCACTGTGGAGTTAGCCTTGATCCCTCGCCGATAACGGAAATTTGATCGTGTCTCTGGTGCTCATCTAAGTAAGCTCGCAGTTCGCGATAATATCTAGCAGAGCCCCCAGTAGCTGCTCCTGCCACGTCAATTAACCAATGAGTTTTCTGTGTCATGATTGATCCTTTAGTTCTAACCGGAGTCTCAGCATCGGACGATCCGCTTTATTTGCGAATACCGTTTCGTGCGTGGTGGGTGCTGGCAGTGGATCGAATAAAGTTCATGACGCGTCTGGATGAATCCCCGATTAGATATTCAGATGGAATGGTGTTTGGCCCCTCGTAGTGATGTTGGTCCAACGTAATCCGGACTGAGTCGACTACATCCGTCGGGTTTAGTCCCGAGGTGATAATTCCACCGGTGTCCAAAGCTTCCGGCCGTTCGATTGCGTCTCGGAGAGTAACTGCAGGGAAACCGAGCATCGTTGACTCTTCTGAAATCGTTCCAGAATCAGATATCACACAGCGCGCATCTAACTGAAGTTTGTTATAGTCCAAGAAACCCAGCGGTTTATGTAGTTTTATATTCGATCCGTGAGCAAGACCGAACTGCTCAATCCGTTGTCTCGTGCGCGGATGAGTAGAAACGAGCATCGGTAATTCCTGATCGTCAGCGACCGCTTGCAAAGAATCAAGAACCTGTTGGAGACGATCTTGGCGATCAACATTTTCTTCACGATGAACGCTTGCAAGAAGGTACTTTTTCGGTTGCAAATTCAATCGCTCGAGTATATTGGAACGTCGAATACCACCTTCGTACTTTGAAAGAACTTCTGCCATAGGCGAACCCATCAGCAGGATATTCTTCGGGTGTAAACCTTCAGCTAACAGGTTTCGTCGCGAATGTTCGGTGTACACCAGGTTGTAGTCACTAACGTGGTCTACAAGATGCCGATTTATCTCCTCCGGAACATTTGGATCAAACGATCTATTACCTGCTTCGAGGTGGTAGACAGGAACTTTCAATCGTTTGGCCATCAAAGCTGACACGCAACTATTCGTGTCTCCCAGGACAACCATGGCGTCAGGTTTTTCTTCGAGCAAGACCCGCTCGGTACCTTTTAGGACATCTGCGAGCACGCTGCCTAGCGACGTAGTATCTGCGTTCAGGAAGTGATCCGGACGGCGAAGCCCTAGGTCTTCAAAGAAGACTTCGTTTAGTTCATAGTCGTAGTTCTGCCCGGTGTGGACAAGCACGTGATCTGTTGCGTCTTCTAGCCGATGGATCACGCTGGCGAGGCGAATGATTTCTGGCCTAGTTCCTACGATGGTTACGACTTTCAGCTTTGAGCTGGCACTCATTATGTGATCACTAAACTTTCTCGTAGAAGGTGTCTGTATCGGATAGGTTGAAGATTTCATTTGTCCAAAACTGGGTGAGTACTTCGGAGTTTCCGGTGTTGGTGAGGTTATGGACCCAGCCAATGGGCATGTCCACTGCAGATAGTTCGTCACCATTCACAATTATCTCCGTGACCTCATCGGTGAACATCTTGCGCAAACAGATCTTGCCATGTCCCGCAAGAACAATAAACCGTTCCACTTTTCGCAAATGGTAGTGGTCTCCCCGCGTCACTCCGGGCTTTGTCGTCGAGAAGAATGTCTGACCTTCTCCCCCATGACTTTTCAGTGTTTCGACTAAGAAACCACGATCGTCACGTTTCGGCTCTAGCGATATTTTTGCTCGTTTCGCGAAGGAAGCAGCACGATAAACGTTGAATAGGTCCCTCATGAATGGCATTGAAATATCCGGGATTTCTCCGCGCTCATACTTCTCGTGGAAATCAATAAACACTTCCGCAATGACCGAGACGGCGACCTTTCGAACTTGCGAACTACTTATGTCCGAATCGCTAGTTGCATCGAGAATGAGCCGAGCAGCTTCTTGAGCATGCATCAGCGAAAGCTCTCGATCTTCTTTCACGGTGAGGGGCATCCCTTGTACGACTTGATGTGCGAAAGTCGCAACTACCGAGTTGTAGAAGGGCCGTCCTTCTTCGCCAAACAAGTTCGGTAGTTTCAATTCTATGAACTGAATACCTAGGTTGGTACAGGTAAGAGCCAAAATTTCTGCTGCAACTCGTTTGCCACGACCATAAGGGTTATCAAGATCCGCCTGAATTGAACTCGCATAAACAACAACTCTTGGTGGGTTAGTTGCCGCTTCTAAAGCACCTACAAGTTGCTCTGCAAGAAGTCTGTTCCCTTGCTCTACCTCTTCGTCAGATGCACGGTTGATTCCAGCTAAATGTACTAGGCGATCTACACTTTCCACTGCAGATGTTACAGATTGGAGGTCAAAGTGATCACCAAGTTTAATCGTTTCTACCTCTTTAATGCCCCGAGCGAAAGCCAGGATTCGCGTGTGCCATCCTAAAAATCCGCCAGCTCCAGTGAGCGCCAGTTTCATGACTTCCACCGTTCAAGCTCAACACGTACTTCAGGTAACGACAGAAGCAACTGTTTCGTCTCTTCGATGCTCATCCGAGGTGCTGTGTGGGAGTCGTAATCGTCATAAGTGCTTACAAGCTTTTGCCCCTCTTCAAAGAATGGCTTGTAATTCAACTGGCGATTATCTGCGGCTACACGGAAGTAAGAGTCATGATCATCGGCGCGCGCAAGTTCTTCACGAGTTGCAAGTTGTTCTGATAGCTTTTCGCCGTGTCTGGTTCCAATAACGTTGATCTCTGATGGAAGTTCGAAAATCTCGCATACTGCAGTCGCAAGGTCTCCGATGGTGCACGAAGGCACCTTTCGAATAAACAAGTCGCCCTGCTGAGCATTTTCGAAGGCATATGAAACTAGATCCACGCTTTGATCTAAACTCATCATGAAGCGCGTCATATTGGGATCTGTCACAGTAATGGGTCGATTTTGCTTCAGCTGTTTAATGAAAAGTGGTACAACGCTACCTCGGGAGTACAACACATTTCCATAGCGTACGCAGGACACTGTCGTTTCGGCTGAGGGATTCTCCAGTCCGTGTGCTTGCGCGACCTTTTCCATCAACGCCTTGGTCATGCCCATAGCGTTTACCGGGTAAACCGCTTTGTCGGTGCTTAGACAAACTACCGATTGAACACCGGATTGTTCGGCTGCTCTAATAACATTCTGGCTACCCTGGATGTTTGTCTTGACAGCTTGCATAGGAAAAAACTCGGCCGAAGGAACCTGTTTCAGCGCTGCGGCATGAAACACATGCGACATTCCTCTAGATGCGGGTATTACGCTATCGAAGTCGCGCACATCTCCAATAAAGTATCGGACCCGGTCATCGCCAAGTTCGTGACGCATGGCATCCTGTTTGGCTTCGTCACGACTCAATACATTGATTCGTTCACACCCAGAATCTAACAAGTGCCGCACCATTCGGTGCCCAAAGCTCCCGGTGCCTCCTGTGATGAGAACAGCCGATGGAACGACCATTGCGGGGCTTGGTTCTTGCACGCTTGCTCCTTTAGATTTCGTGAATAGTGAAGTTGGCACCGGCATCAAGATGCCACCACCGTTCGAATGGTCTGAAGAATGATTTTTATGTCGCCCGACATGCTTCGATGTTCAACGTACTCGGCATACATTTTTGCTTTTCTCGGTAGAATAACTTTAATGTAATGGCTAGCGGGATCATCAGCTATTTCAAGTTCTGCTGCTTCATTTCGATAATGGATGGACGCAGGATCGGTAATTCCCGGTCGAACACTGAGTATTAGTGGTCTTAGGTCATCAGGCCATTGCTTCACATACTCAGGTACTTCCGGTCGCGGTCCAACCAAAGACATTTCTCCTCGCACAACATCCCATAGCTGTGGTAGCTCATCCAATTTCGACTGCCGTAGTATGGCACCAATTGGAGTAATCCGCGGATCTGAAGTAGAAGAAACCGCCGGCCCTTGGTGTTCAGTCCTCATGGTTCGAAATTTATGGATAGTAAAAGTATGTCCTCGTAACCCCACCCGTTCTTGCCGAAACAATACAGGTCCATCCGATGTGAACTTGATCAGTACCGCGATTACTGCACAAACAGGTGCCGAGATCACGAGGCCAATACCAGCCACAGCGATGTCAACAACACGGTTCATCGGGTTCCTACAATGTTTATAACGGCAGCAATAACACGATCGACTTGTTCATCTGACATCGACGAGAAAATCGGAAGGCTGGCTGTTTCCGCGAAGGCTTTATTGGCTCCAGGGAAATCCTCAGCCAGGGGAGCAAACGTTTCAGACCAGTATGGGTGCAGATGCAACGGAATGAAGTGGACGCTGGTTCCGATTCCAAGCTCCGCCATCATTTCGATGAATTTGTCGCGTGCGATACCTGGGCTTTCGCCGATTCGCACCACAAATAAATGCCAGCTATGAGTCTGGCCTTCGGCAGGTAGTTCAGGCAATCCAAGTGGTAAACGCGCAAAAGCTTCCAGATATCGTTCAGCAATTTGTTGCCGACGCGCACGCATCTCTTCGGCACGTTCAAGTTGAACCGTCCCAATTGCTGCGGCGATGTCCGTCATATTGTATTTAAACCCTGGTGCCACGACTTCATATCGCCAAGATGGAACCTTAGACGTATAGCGTGCAAAAACATCGCGACTAATACCGTGCAAACGCATGGTGCGTGCTCGTGCAGCTAGTTCCGCATTACGTGTAACTAGCATGCCGCCTTCTCCGGTCGTGATGGTCTTTGTCGCGTAGAAGCTGAAGACCACGGCATCGCTCGAGCTATTGCCTACGAAGGCTGTTCCGTTGGTAGCAGGAAAAGCGTGAGCTGCGTCCTCTACCGTCTTTAGACCAAACTTGGTAGAAAATGTTTCCAGTGCCGATGAATCAATCGCGTTACCAGCAAAGTGGACGGGCATAACGGCTTTAGTTCGCGGGGTAACCATTGTAGCGGCATGGTCAAAATCAATGTTCAAAGTATGTTCATGCACGTCGACAAATACGGGAGTGGCGCCTACATATCTAACTACTTCAGCTGTCGAAGTAAATGTCCAAGTAGGAACCAGTACTTCGTCGCCAGGCCCTAAACCCAACGCTTCGACGGCCAAATGCAATCCGGCGGTCGCTGAATTGACAGCAACACAGTGAAGCTCTTTATCACCCAAAAAATGAGCAAACGCTCGTTCGAAGGCAGCAGTTTTTGGGCCTGTCGTTACCCAACCTGAACGCATGGTCTCTACCACCGCTTCAATTTCTTGCTCTGTGATGTCAGGCAAAGCGAACGGCAGAAATTCCTGTTCCATGCTCATTTACTGCTCCGTTTCCGGGATTTTAGACCCGAACTTGTCGGATAGTTGAACGTCTGCTGATAATTCATAAGAATACTGCGCCATAGAACGCCCCTCACGAGTGGAATACATACGGTCCAACGACCAGTCGTTCGACTCGTAAAAATGACGTACCTGATCATTTTCTTCAGAATCCGTGCTGAGATACGCTTTCGGTACCTTACTTGCACGAGCTTCACGTACCCAGGCGTCCAAGAGATCTTTACCTATGCCTTTTCCTTGTCCTGCTGGAGCGACAAAAATAGAGCTAAGAAGTGCACCAGGTATCGGTCCCGAAGAATCTCCTCGATAAGTCACTGCGCGAAACAGCCTTGGCATTTCGTTGGGAGCGCTAAGTGCGTGTCTCAAACTTGCAAGAGCAAACCCTAACCAGCGTCGACGCAGGAGTCTGCCGAAGAATCCATTCGGATCAGCGCTACCGACCGCTGCTCCGAGCACATTTCCTGAATTGTCTCGTGCCACACAAGTTAATGCGGAAGGGTCGCCGAGGAATCCCCGGTAGAACTGCCTGAGAAAGCTGTCTCCGAGACGAGAAAGGAAATATCCAGGAAAGGCCTGACGATGTAGAGCTGCTAGTTGGTCAATGTCTTCCGGACGGATCGGACCAAGTGCTTTGGAAATCTTGTCTTTCTTGCATGCATCTAAAAGTATTTGCTCAATTGCATCTGTAGTAGCGCTTAAACTGAATGTTTGCTCGTAGTACTTGCGGCCAGCAAGGCCTTGGGCCGCAAGCCCATCGCGACCGATCGCAGTTGCCTGTTCAAGAGCATGGGCAATTGCAACCGTGTCTCCTGGCTTCACTGCAAATCCGGCCTTCGCTTCTTCAATTACATCCGCTACATCTCCTGATGCGGCCACCAGAACGGCTTTTCCAGAGGCGAGAATTGATTGAGTTTTACTGGGCATCGTTACATGTGACAAGGGATGGTCTGCCAGTCCAACGTAGGCGATATCAGCCGTCGCTAAAAGGTCTGTCATTTGTTCCATCGGCTGCCGCCCGATAAACTGAATGCGGCCGTCAACGGAGGCCTGCCGTCGCAGGGATTCCTCTTCAGTTCCCGAGCCGGCCATGATGAGCCTTATATTCCTCGAGTCAATCTGGCCCATAGCTGCGATCAACGAGTCAAGTCCCTGGGCAGTACCCATCGACCCGGCGTATAAGATCACGATCTGATCATCCGTGATGTCGAACTCTGTGCGAAGTTGAGACCCTTCGGTGTTGAAGTGCACCTCATCAGCAGGTTTGGGGACGTAATGGATCTTGCTAGCCGGAACCTTGCGCGCGACCAAGATTGAACCGACGCCTTTTGCGATATGCACTATAGATTCCGACGAGCGATACATAGCATTTGTCCATGCTTTAAGTATCGGTCCCGCCACAGAGGCAACTTTCTGGGATCCCGATAGGCCAGAAACGAGCATCGTGTCCGGCCAAAGGTCCGCTACTTCGCATACGATCGGTGTACCACGAGTCAACTTCTGCAACCACATCGGAATTGCGACTGTAATCGGCGAATAATTGACCCACAATACGTCAATATCCCGGAACGCAGAACGACCAAATAATGCGGCGCTCATCCCGAACGATAGGTAATTAGCAATTCTTCCTATGCCGGAGCGGCCGTGCTGTGGCAACAAGAAAGTTCTAGTGACGTCTACACCGTCGAGTTTTTCACGAGACTTGGCTGAGACCTTGTATCCGTCCGCGATTTTCCCTGTTGGGTAATTAGGAAATCCCGTAAGAACCGTAACTTCATGACCGCGCCGAACGAGTTCACGTGCAAGGACCCCCGGTAAAGCCGCAGGCCCAGGCTCTGGGTCATACCACTGAGTCAGAATGCCGATTTTCACGACTCATCCTTTCGGTAACTAAAAATCTCAGTTGCAGAATTTCTATTGATCAAGGCTTTACGGTCTCTGTGTCCGACTGTAGATTCTTGGAATCACTTTTAATTCGATTCTGCATGCCCATTCGTTCCATCCAGACATTCTCATCCAAACGATCGGGACTCAACGGGTTTGCGTGCGTGTGGGAAATCTGAGGATGGAATGGCCTTTCGAGGTCTTCGTGCTCACCTACGAGCACCTCATGAAGTTTCTCCCCCTCACGCAGTCCTGTGAAGACTATTTCGATTTTCTTGCCTGACATGGCGATCATTCGTTTAGCAATGTCTAAGATTCGAACAGGCTGCCCCATATCGAGGATCAGGACTTCACTGGCCCGACCGATACCGCCCGCTTGGATAACAAGTTGGCAGGCTTCTGGAATAGTCATGAAGAAGCGGGTTGCTTCTGGATGAGTCACGGTCAATGGTCCACCGGCCTCAATCAAAGTTTGAAAGGTTGGTAGCATCGATCCACGGCTACCGATAACATTTCCGAATCGAACTGAAAGGTACTTTAGTCCGGTGTCCTCTGCGGCCCACGACGTGATCTTTTCAGCGACACGCTTGGAGTGCCCCAACACGCTAGTAGGGCTCGCAGCCTTATCGGTGGAAATGTTTACGAATGTCATGACACCGACTGCTCTAGCAGCATTCACCACGTTAAGCGTACCCAGAACATTGGTTTTCCAGGCTTCGAGTGGGTACTGCTCCAACATTGGCAGGTGTTTAAGGGCAGCCGCATGGAAGACTACTTCCGGTTTACGGTCTTTAAAGATGTCCAGCAAGTTCGCTTCTTCGCGAATATTCGCAAGAACCACTTCACGCGAATCAAGCAGTCCGTTACCCACAGTTTTCAACTGAACGTGTTGGAGACCGGTTTCGTCACGGTCCAACATGATGAGTTCCTTGGGACCGAACTTATAAATCTGCTGGCATAATTCCGAACCAATTGATCCACCAGCCCCAGTGACTAGGACACGCTTACCGGTTACGTAGTCCGCAATGTCCTCCACGCCGGTATCCAATGGCTGTCGACCGAGCAGGTCCTCAATTTTAATGTTCCGTAGATCTGAAACGGACACTGTCCCTGAAACCATTTGTTGCACACTTGGCGTAATTAGCACCTGCAGCCCAGCTTCTACACCATCATCAGTGAGCCTGCGAAGCAATGCGGCTTCAGCGTTTGCAATTGCAATAACGAGAACCTCAGCACTAGTCTCCCGGGCAGTCTCAATGATTCGGTCAGTATTACCCAAGACCTGAACATCGTGCAGTTTCAGTCGGCGCTTTGACGGATCGTCATCTAGCAGTCCAACCGGTCGTAGCGGAGAGTCGGGGTCGGTCATCATGCTACGTACGATTAGTCCCCCAGCATTTCCGGCACCGACCACGATTGTTGGTGCTGCTTCGGTGTTTGGCCTGCGTGATAGCTCCGAAGAAATACGTCGTAGGTAACGAACGCCAAACATCATCACTAGAGCAAGTGGGAAGGCAATTAGTACAGAACTCCGTGGAATACCCAACGAAGTTCCGAATATTAAGACTATAAACGTCAGTACCGCAGCCTCAACGAATACTGAGATTGAAACAGCGCGAACTTCGCCGAACGAGCCATAAGCAAAGTGCCCCGAGTACAGGCCTAAATAGAATCCCACTCCAACGTGCAGAATTCCCGCTCCAACACCTAATAAAAGCGTTGGAAGCCAGGAAACCGATTCGAGGTGAAATTCATAACGTAATACAACTGATGCATTCAATGATAAAAACCAGATAGCACAGTCGATAAATATTTGCATTAATGAGCGCAAGCGCGCATCTCGTAGCTGAGCGGCTTTAAGCTGCACAGTCCCCCCAAGTTCTTTCTGAAGCCCCCACCGGACCGCTTATTGCTTTATGCGCTTATATTAGTTGATGCAACAACCTGAAGCCAATTTAAGCCATTCTAAATTCCCAAACCTGAACGTCTGAAAATCACGTTTTTACGACCTTAGAAAAAGTATCTTCAAAAGCAATTGGTAATCATTTCGAATGTCCCTCATGAAATGGATAGCCCTTAGAGGGTTCACTTGCGGGCCGCCTTAAGCCAATTCTGCTCAGTCGCTGCCCCCTCCAACAACCAAAATCCAGGAGATGCGCCTCAAGTCGAATTAATACCAAGAACCATCAGACTCACAGAGATCCTTGAATTTCCGAGATTATTCATAGCTTTTACTCAGGTTTTGCGAGGGTAGGCTCTAGTTACGAAGCTCTGCGCTGCGCTTCTCGACAGTCCATACCGCCCCTCTCAATCCGGCACGGAAGGACAGCTATCCTGCGCCCACCTGTCGCCACCCATAGCCAATACAGTTAGTACAGCAAATGGATTGAATGGGATGCATGCAATTTTATGGCGTTCGTAGGCACGCCTCGCGCGGCAATGCATTATTAACACTTCTCGGCAATGTGAACGACCAAGTCGAAATATCAAAGGATCGTCCCCAGCGGAGATCGCTGGGCAATCGAGTTCGAATACTAAGGTCGAGGAGAGGAAATTTTCCATCATAACTTGAGGATTTTTACAGTCATGGCTGGCCGGAATCACTGAATCCCCGATAGCGCCCATCCTCTGGTATGTCGCACGACAAGTTGACCGCGCTGCAGCATATTGCTAACTTTGACGAGGTTTTATTGCTTCTTATTAGTGCTGTTGGTTGCCATGCCCTCCTATAACTGGTTTTCAACAGTCGATCATTGATGCTTAGCAGGTTGCCGACACATCCACTATGACGAGATTCTTGTCCGACTGGGTCAGACTCTGGCCGTACGAGGCGATGATCTGGACAGAATGCCTGCACATTGAATCCCCTGCCCAGTCGAATCAATCGTGAAAACCACGAACGTGCTGGATCGAGAACCTTCGATATTGCCAGTTACGCCGGTTCACGCATTCCAACTGAGCGATTGCAGAACGTGCCACAATCGGCTGACCGGACGCTATTTCACAGGATGCAATACTATTTCTTCGTCTACATTGTTTTGTTTCCACTACGTGGATTAGTAAAACTGCGCTATAGCTCAGGCCCCATACCAACTAGTTGCGCCACAGTGGGAACAGTATTGGGTAGCCAAGTTAGGTCTGTTCGTTGTCGACGTCTTCGTGACTGGCAATGAAGTTACCGCGAAAGCGGTCCAGGCTTCTCAAGTTTCAGGCCCGGTGCCCAGTCGGTTTCATTCGCGATTATTCATCAGAGCAGTGATGCTGGTGTCCTGCGTTTTTGTTCTAAATGCTTCGAAGAAAATACGGGCTGAGATTGGGTAGCCATATAGTTCCTGTGAACCTTGGGCACAAAATTGGCGTTCTTTATGTGGCGGTAGTGAAACTATCCACTCCATTACACCCTCATTAATCTGGGTCGAGCTCTAGAGATACCACTGAGTTCGCATATTTCTGGTGAGCCAGCATTAATTTTGATGCATAGTTTGCCAACTATTAACGAACTTTTCACCGTCACGCTGTGGACTTTAGTCGAGCCAAAATTCTGGCGAGAGAACCTTCCAAAAGTGTTGCGCACGCCTTCCATGAGAAGTTACCGTCGAAGACACAGAAAAGAATTACTAGCCATTAGCTTGTGTTTTATTATTTCTGCAAATGGTTGGAATGGGATAAATGCTTTTCCACGGCTCGCGAAATTTCAGCAATCAAAAGATGTCGGATCGTCCACCCAATCCACAGAAGGTGCAAGATGAAAAACAATCTCCCGCTCATCCTTTCGCTAGGATTCCTTCTGCTGCTCGCCACCTCGTGCGCAGCGGTCAACGAGCCCAGCAGCAGCCCGAGTAGCCCTCCCGTAGCCAAATCCACGGATAGTCCTTCACCGAGTAATTCCTCGTCCGCCACTGGGTCCACTCCAGTCTCCGGTGACGATCAAGTCACCGCGGATGACATCATCCCAACCTTGACCCGCCCTGATACTTCTGAAGATCAGCCGCCGGCAGAAATTGAAGACCCATCGATCAAGCAAGTGAGTTTCCGCGTCCTGGGGTCGTTGGCGTATGCGCAAGAATTCGCAGCGGTCAACGAATCCGGTGACCTGTGCTTGATCGCGTGGGCAAATAGCGGAGATGGAGACGGCACGGCGACGCTCACCGGACCGGAAATCGAATGCGACGAGCCTGCCGAGGTGAAGTCCGAGGGACTATCCCTTCGAATCGACAGCACTAAGGGCAACCCCGGCGTCGTGCTCCATATGCTGCCTCCAGACCTTACCGAAGATGTAGTCCGCACAGAACTGCTGAAGATTCCAGGAAATCATGAGGATCTACGTCCGCCGGTCGAATTCAATGCCACCAACTTTGGACTTGTATCCGTAGCCATGACCCCGCAAACCGCGGACGGGCTCGGCCAAATCAGCATTCCCCGGCCGGATGGCTCGGACTTCAAGCTCGATCTCGACTAACCACCACCACAGCAGCGGATGAGCAGCCGCATCCTAGCGCGGGGCATAAACCAATAAGGTGAGATCCGGAGCCTCCGCCGGAGTCAGATTGTGCTGCTCGTACCGGGTAAGTCCCTTATCGGGGTGTTGGAAAAGGCGCTCGCGAGTGCCGAATCCGGCGACATCACGCTCCTTCCAGATTGCGGCGAACTCCGGTGAAGCTTCCGATACGCGTGCCACGATGCCGCTATCCCCCGAAGGGCTGAGCCATCCCCGGGTTTCGGCACGGAAGCTGCCCACGAAGCTTCGACTCTGTGCTTCCCAGTCTGGGAGCATTTCGCGTAATTGATCATCGGTGAACACCAGCCAGAGCAGGTTCCGGTCAGTCTCTTCAAGAGATGCAATCCGCGGGTAGAGCGTTGCGTAGGCTGCGTTCCAGCCAATAATTCTCCAGTCCGCGGCGATCAGGAACGCAGGGAAGTCCAAGGCATCGAGCAATCGCTGCAGGGCGGGGGTCACCTCACTTGTCACATCTGAAATGCTTTCGCCGTGCCCACCCAACGACAAGAGGTAAGTACTCTCCACCGGAGTCAGTCGATAGAGCCTTGCCAGCGAGTCCAGTACCTGGCGTGAAGGGTTGATGTCCCTTGATTGTTCCAGCCAGGTGTACCAGGTGACCGAAACTCCAGCGAGGGTGGCGACCTCCTCGCGCCGCAGCCCGCGCACTCGGCTTCTCCCTACCTCGGGCAGTCCATGCGAGGCACGCTCCGCGCGAGCTCGGCGGTCTTTGAGGAAGGCTGCAAGTTCTTCCCTGCGCCGCTGACCAGCGTTCATAATTGGTCCTTTTATCATGGTAGTAGTACTACTAGTATCAACGCCGTCTGGGTCAGGGAACAAATCTATGATGAGATTTTAAAATGACCACTTATCGCTCGCACACCATCACCCACGGCCGCAACATGGCAGGCGCCCGCGCACTGCTTCGCGCGGCCGGAGTCAACGGCGCAGATCTCGGCCGCAAGCCGATCATCGCCGTGGCCAACAGCTTCACCGAATTCGTTCCCGGCCACACCCACCTGCAGCCGGTAGGCCGCATCGTCTCCGACGCCATCATCGAGGCCGGAGGCATCCCCCGCGAATTCAACACCATCGCCGTGGACGACGGTATCGCCATGGGGCACGGCGGCATGCTCTACTCACTGCCTTCGCGCGATCTGATTGCCGACTCGGTCGAGTACATGGTCAACGCGCACTGCGCGGACGCGCTGATCTGCATCTCCAACTGCGACAAGATCACCCCGGGCATGCTCATGGCAGCCCTGCGCCTGAATATCCCCACCGTGTTCGTCTCCGGCGGCCCGATGGAATCCGGACGCGCCACTCTGGTTGATGGCACCGTGCGCACATTGGATTTGGTTGACGCCATCTCGGAGGCAGTGAACGAAAACGTCTCTGATGCAGACCTGCTGCGCATCGAAGAATCGGCCTGCCCTACCTGCGGCTCCTGCTCCGGCATGTTCACCGCTAACTCAATGAACTGCCTCACCGAAGCCATGGGTCTGGCCCTGCCGGGCAACGGTTCAACCCTGGCTACTCACACCGCACGCACCGCACTGTATCAAAACGCCGGCAAGACCATCGTGGATATCGCCAACCGCTTCTACGCGGACAGCGACCAGACAGTATTGCCACGCAATATCGCCACCATCGAGGCCTTCGGCAACGCGATGACCTTGGATATCGCTATGGGCGGCTCCACCAACACGATTCTTCACCTGCTGGCCGCCGCCCACGAGGCTGGCGTCGAGTTTGGGCTGGAAGAAATCAATGAAATATCTGGCCGGGTACCATGCCTTGCCAAGGTCGCCCCGAACTCCGCCGGTGCAGGGAAGATCTACTACATGGAAGATGTCCACCGTGCCGGTGGCATCCCTGCCATCCTCGGCGAACTGCGCCGCGGAGGACTACTCGATGACACGGTGAACACCGTGCATGCCGCCACCATGGGCGAGGTGCTGGACGACTGGGATATCCGCGGCGGCAAAGCCACCGACGTGGCCCTCGAATTGTGGCACGCCGCTCCAGGTGGTGTACGTTCCTCCACCGCCGGCTCGCAGTCCGCGCGCTGGGAAGAACTGGATACCGACGCCGCCGAGGGTTGCATCCACTCGGTAGAGCACGCTTACTCCAAGGACGGCGGATTGGCTGTGCTGCGCGGCAACATTGCCGTAGATGGTGCAGTGGTCAAAACCGCAGGCGTAGACCCATCCATCTGGACCTTCTCCGGTCCGGCTGTAGTCTGCGAGTCCCAGGACGAAGCAGTAGAGAAGATCCTGAACAAGCAGGTCAAGGCCGGTGACGTAGTGGTCATCCGCTACGAAGGACCAAAGGGTGGTCCTGGCATGCAGGAAATGCTCTACCCAACCTCCTTCCTCAAAGGACGCGGCCTGGGCAAGTCCTGCGCGCTGATCACCGATGGCCGTTTCTCCGGCGGCACCTCGGGACTATCCATTGGACATGTCTCCCCCGAGGCAGCATCCGGCGGAATGATCGCCTTGGTAGAAGACGGGGATATTATCTCCATTGACATCCCAACCCGCGACCTGACGCTGAACGTCTCGGATGATGTTTTGGCCGAGCGCCGCGAACGCCTGCTGGCCACCACCGGATACCGTCCGGCCAATCGCGAACGCGTGGTCTCCCCCGCGCTTCGTGCCTATGCCGCCATGGCATTGTCCGCGGACAAGGGCGCCGTGCGCGACGTTGATCGTGTTGAGCGCGCCCTGCGCGAAGCGGATGAGCGTGCCGCGGCAGCTCTACGAACTGCCGAAACCGCCAAGGCCTAATCAGTCCCGTTTCTTAGTACGGAAAGTCGCCCGTTACCTCCCAAATATTTGGGAGATAACGGGCGTTCGCGCGTTGCGATACTAGCTTGGTCGAGGCCTTACCTCCCCGGCGCAACCGGTTGCAGACTCGCTACAATTTGTTGGGCACCAAGTTCACCGGCTTTGGTTGGCAGAAGTGCAAATACGTGCAATTGGTCTTGGGCTTCGTGCCATGTCACCGATACTCCAGCGGCTTCTGCTTTACGCCGCAGTAGATGAGCATCCGGGTTAAGCACGTCTCTGGTGCCAGCCAGTATCGTCATGGGACCAAGCCCAGAGAAGTCTCCGAACAACGGACTCACTACAGGATCCGTCAGATCATCCGCACCACGCCAGACTTCGGAAAGCACCTTGCCGCCCGGAACACCAAGCCACGGATCACTGGGTTGCACAATATCAATTCCAGGATTAGACCACGTCAGGTCCAGCGCCGGAGCGAGCAACGTGATCCCCTGCAAACGGATACCCGCATCACGCAATTTCAAAGCCACGGATAATGCAATTTGACCGCCAGCAGAATCACCGGCGATACGGACCTGTTTCGTTGATTCCACTTCCGCGCAGACCAGATTTACAGTCGTCTCGCACACTTCACGAGCGTTACCTAATGGCAGGAGAGGGTAAATCGGCACCACCACTCGCTGACCGGTGTCCCGAGCAATGCGTGCAATGATCTGCCAATGCTGACTAGCGATCTCGTTGACCCAACCGCCGCCATGAAGATATACCACTACGCCGTCCGCGGCACGGCGTGAAAAAGTCTTCTTTCCCGGATGTACGTCGTATACCGGCCACCCGGACGGATCTAATATCCGGCGTTCTACGCGCACACCTCGAAGCCTGGACGGCGGTCCAAAGGGAACGGGCCGTAGATAGCGTTTCTTGAGGTGTTTCCGAGCCCCGGCTTCGGTCACAAACGGTTTGTTGGTGCCCGTAGCTTTAAGTACCAGTGGGATCGCGGACTCAGGAACGGTGAAGCCCATAGATATCCTTTCAAACATTCGTTAGCTAGCTACCTTGACCCTACCGAACCGTTCAGATGATGCTGAGCGTCGGTGATCTATATCCAGCTGTTAGGCGAGTTCACGCCCTGACAATACATGGCTCTTCACCGGCGCTCGACTCAGGCAGAATTCAATCACCAACCTTCTGCTTCCCGCACCATAAATCGCCTGTGAGGTTTGAATCGGTCAAAGTCTCACAAGATTGACCTGTGGTATGAAAATCCATAACGATTAGGTAAAGCAGACTAATTAGCGTGTTTATACCTAGAATTTACCAAACAGTTTGGTTCGATGGGGTGGTGAAAAGAGCCGCTCCATGAGCCAACGCCGCGCATTCCGCCGCTTCGTCCTGCCCACCGCCTGGTTGCTGATCGGCGCGCTGATTGCCGTCAGCCTCGTGAAACTCGCCTTTACCGGCAGCGCCGCGGCCGAAGATGACCAGCTGTACCCGACCGGCGAGGTACCTGCCGAAACCGTCATGGTGGAAACCTCCACTATCGAGAACACTCTGAAAATTGCCGGCAGCATCAAGCTCCTAGAATCACAGTCGCTTAATGCCCCTGTAGATGGCGTGGTCAATTGGGCTTTCGTGAACCCCGGAGATCACGTGAGCAAGGGAGATCGTATCTTCCAGATGCGCATTGAAACCATGCCCGAGAACACCGAGCAAACCGATTCCGAGGTTGACCCCGATCCAGACACCGATCAGGTTTCTTCGAACCCAGCGAAGCCAGCGGTGAGCTACCGCGATATCTACGCGCCGGCCACCGGCAAGGTCACCAAGTTTGATATTGAGTTGAATGATGAAGTCACCAAGGGCGCAGACCTAGCCAATGTGCAGCCACAAAACTTCATCGCGGTGGGCACCATCAATCCGTTGGACCGCTACCGGCTCACGGATTCAACCCTGGAAGCTACGGTCACCATCGATGGTGGGCCCGAACCTTTCACCTGCAAAAACCTGCGTGTAGGTGACACTTCCGCCCCATCCTCCGATTCTTCCAAGGACCAAGATCCGGATGCCGGCATGGAGACCATGAACGGTCAGTCCCAGACAGAGACAAGCTCAGGCAGCGAAATCTCCTGCGAGGTTCCTGCGGATGTTGTCGTTTTTGACGGGCTCACCATGAACATGGACATCGAGGCCGGATCCGCCGAGAACGTGTTGACCGTACCGGTAAGCGCCGTGCGTGGACTGGTAGGTCAGGGCGCGGTCTGGCGGCTGGATGAGAATAGCAAGGAAATACGCACAGAGGTTGAGCTCGGAGTTACCGATGGGAAAATCATCGAGGTCATTTCTGGGCTGAAGGCCGAGAGCGAAGTGCTGCGCTATGTTCCAGGTTCGGATCCGGTTCCAGATCAGGAATTTGATGAGGACATGGGAATGGAGATCTACCCCTGATGAGTGCAGCTCAGCTGCTACAGCTCACAGATGTCACACGCAGCGTGCTGTTGCCCGATAATAGCCAGCTAGACATTCTCAATGGAATTAATCTGACTGTCACCGAAGGCGATCATATCGCCATTGTGGGACGCTCTGGCACAGGTAAATCTACTCTGCTCAACATCCTCGGATTATTGGACCGACCCACCTCAGGAACTGTTGCTTGGCGCGGTAAAGATGCCTCCGGCTTGAGTGCCCGGCGTGCGGCCGCCGCCCGCGGACGGGATCTGGGTTTCGTCTTCCAGCAATTCAACCTATTGCCCGGACGAACCGCCTTGGAGAACGTGATGGCACCGCTGATGTACGCCAGCGGACGCGACTTCTGGCAACGGCGCAAACTAGCCAGCGAGGCACTTGACCGCGTGGGTCTTGGCACCCGACTCGATTCAATGCCGCAAACTCTCTCGGGAGGCGAACAACAACGTGTGGCCATCGCCCGCGCATTGGTCCGCCGGCCACGCGTGGTGCTGGCCGATGAACCGACCGGTGCACTGGATGTGTCGACCGGGCGTGCGGTCATGGAATTACTGGACGCAGCCACCGTTGACTCCGGAGCCGCTTTGATCACCATTACCCATGATGCCAACGTGGCGGCGCTGGCTCGCCAACAGTTCCGGCTGGAATCCGGGCTGCTCCATCCGCTAAGTCTGGAGGTTGCCTAATGCGTAACCTTGCACGCATGGCTACCGGATTTATTGCTGCACTGCTCGAAGCTTGGCAAGAGCTGCGCATTCACAAGCTCCGGGTACTGCTCTCACTCATCGGGGTCACCATCGCGGTGGCCTCGCTGACCACCGCGGTAGCCGGGGCTTCGATGGCAAAGCAAATGATGACCGAACAGCTTGAACGCCAAGGACGTCCGGCACTGATCTCAACCTTTGCCGCGGATTCTTCCGGCCTAGGAATCCCTAGCAGTTCGGCGGAAGTGTCGCAGGCTTTCGAGAAGACCAGCGAACGCTTCAACATTGAATACACCTCAATGATTGGGCGAACCTATGGTCCGCAAGCCTCCTATCAGGGTCTGAACGCGGAGGCCATAGTCCAGGTAGTTGACCCGAGTTACGGACCAATGCACCGGATCTTCGCCCAGCACGGGCGCTGGCTGGAATCCGAAGACGCCAATAATCTTTCTCCGGCGGTAGTAGTAGACAAGGCGCTGTTCACTCAGTTGGGACTGGACAAGGGTTCTTTGCCGGCGACCATCGATTTAACGAGCGGCGGCGATACCGTCTCGGTGACGGTAATCGGGGCAACCTCCACCAGAGATATGGGCATGGGCGGGCAACTATGGATGTTGCCACAAACCTATGAGCATTGGTTTGCATCTAGCACCCCTCTGGATGACGTCAGTTATGTCATGTGGGTTCCCATCGAGGGATCCGAGGAACTAGCCTTCGAATTTGCGCGACAGATGCGAGCGGAGCTACCTGGCTACATGGTGGATTCAAATCGCCAGGATTACTTGGCGTGGGGTGCCGATGATACTCTGTCGCAGCTGAGCCTCGTGGTCGGCGGGATCTCGGGCATCATCTTGCTGCTAGGATCGCTGAGCCTGCTCAACGTAGCCATGGTGACTATGAAGCAGCGAATCCGCGAGGTCGGCATTCGTCGAAGCTTTGGCGCCACCACCGGACGCATCTTCTTCTCGGTGATGATGGAAAGTGTCGTGGCTACCGCCGTGGCCGGCGGGCTCGGCGTGATGATCTCGGTGGCGCTGGTGACAAATCCGAAGCTGATCAACTCCGTACTGGCCATGGGGATAGATGACATGCCTGGCTTCCCGGTGGATGCAGCCCTCTTAGGCATGGGAGTTTCCATCGCTGTCGGTGCGCTTACCGGTGTACTGCCCGCGCTCGTTGCCGCCCGTGTGCGTATTGTGGACGCGATCCGCGTTTGATTCGTGCAGTTCCTAATTCAATTCGGGAACCGCACACATAAAAAGGAAGGCACCGGCCGGGAGATATCCCATCCGGTGCCTTCAGTTTTCCCATCAAACGTCGCCAACACTATGCCAAGGTACTCCCAATGCACCCAATGCAAACAACTTACCGAGTCGCATGTTCCTGAATCTAATGATGTAGTTCCGCTGGCTCAGCTGTGACAGGAGTGTAAAAACATTCTTTCCACAGTGGTATTTAAGTTCGATCAACTACCCGCATTTCACGGAATTCGACTCCTTATAGATCGAATAAACGGCCAGAACCCCCGAATTTATCGCACCAATCTTTAAAACGGATTCCCAAGAATCGACCCTACTGTCTATTCATTTAAATATTATAAGTGCATAATGTCACATACAAGGAAAATCCGTAGTTAAGAAACCATTCCCCGGGGAGGAAAATTGCTCAAAGTTGGTTTCGTTCGAATGTTCTTATTCCTAACGATTCTCGGTATTGCATCTACGGTTTTCTTCTCCTTGAAATTTGTAGAAGCGGACCCTACCCCTAGCCTTCGTTCGCGTGGGCTCATTATAATTGAAACAGGAGAAAGGCCTAGGCCCTGGACTGCTCGGGCTGTCATAACAGCTTCCGAAACTTCTGAGATAACTTTCGTCATTTCTGGTTACGCCCCGGATACTGGGAAGGACGATACTGCAGCATGGTCTCCAGTCTCGATGCCGGCAACTCTCTCCTTCGTGGGGTTTGGGGAAGACAAGGTAGTTTGCGAAGGACTCGATCTGCAAACAGTGAAATATGGAGACTTAAATGAATCACTTAAGCAATTAATTAGGACAGATATAAATGCTGACGGGCCTTCCTCCGCATTATCCCAATCCGAAGATTTTATCGATCGGTTAACTGAAACACAAGGGGATGCTACGAAAGACGGCGAAGACGAAAGTGAAGAAATCTTCACTTCCGTGGCTGATGAGGAAATACAAGTACTTCAGTCGCGGATTGGCCTTTGGGCGGACGAACGAAATGCATGGGACCGACAGCATCGAATAATTACTTCTGGCGAACCTGTCAATGAGTTTCTTTTTGCTCAGGAATGCACGTTGCCTTCATCCAACGTGTGGGAAACACGTGGAGAGAAAAGCTGGCCAGAATCTACTTACTCATCATTTTTACCTCCACAAATCAATCTATTAAGTTTTACTTCGGATGAGAATACCGATGAGGACGGGAATTATCTCGACAAGTTGGCAAGTTATTACGAAGTTAACCGGGTCGAACAACAACGTTTAACAGAATCATATCCTTCGGTCGTCCCAAGCTTATACGGATGGGGTGCGCTGGCGGAAAGCAACAACTTCAGCTTGGGCGAGTCATACGTAGATTATTCAGTTCCGCCTTCATACCTCTTTGAAAAGCGCAACGCTCCACTTGAACACGACATGGCAGGCATTGGTCTTGGTGCGTCGATTGGAATCACGATCAGTTGCCTGATTGCATTCATAACAGGAATGTCCAGAGCCCGCTAACCAATTACCACCACTTCGACTCAATCGATGACTTTTTGAACGACAGACGCCCAGATACTTTTCATTGAGTGGCTCTTCGATTTTTAGCGTGGCCCCGAAACAAAATAAGTGAGGCTCGCAGTCATTTCTGCGAAAATGGATGTCGACTGAAACAATTTGTGAATATTGAAGTAGCTGGTCTGGGACTAGCTGACAGGATGAGAACGAGCCGCTCCATCCCCGGATATGACTCATAAAGTAATTGACCCGCAAGGTGTCATTGAATGGACTTGTCCAACCGCACGGAGTGGATCGATCGTGACCAATCCGGCCCACCGCGGTAGGTTGATCAGAAGAATGTCCACCCCGCTGGGGCGTGACCCATCACAGATTATTGCTGTATACGGCGGGCCTACGTCCGTACTGAGGACTCTGCACCACAGTTAAATTCTAAGAGCCGATAATCGTTAGTGAAGTCCCATGCTAATGATAATTCCTCGTCCATAAATTTCGTGATAATTACCGGATCCGAATCAGATTTGTAACCTTCAGTATGATATTTCAAGCCTATTTCAACCGTAAAGCAGACTGCCAGCGCTTGAATATCTCTTTGATACCTCCATGCCTCGCCAATGTGTTCAAGGCATGGAGACTGGAATCTCGAAAGCCCCGAGGCCGGTGGAAAACGCGTCCGGCTGCGCCCGCCCGAAGTGTTGGCCCGAACTTCAAGACAAAGCTCTGCTGCGCGGTGCACGTCAGATCCAGATCATCATGAATCTTGGTCCCGGTTCGGCTTACCCGTTCTCGTACTCCATTCCAGAGAGCTCTTCGAAACGCCATATTGAATCCCCAAAGTGGAATAGTGGCCAGAGCAGAACCTAGCATGAAGAAATATCCCACGGCGTAAAGAGCTGAACCTATCCAGCGAGTTCCCAAGGGCAAGTCATAAAAGAAACCGGGACCCGTCAGCGCCCCAGTAGCCGGATATTCCCTGAATTTCTTTTCGATTTTCTCGAGCCAATCCGCCGGTGGCCGAGAATCAGCATCGCAGCGCACAATGATCTCGCCCGTTGCACGGTCATATCCTGTGGCTGCGGCTGCCGGAATACCGATATTTTTCTCGGCGATGACTATAGCGCCGGCAGATCTCGCGACATCGGCGCTAGCATCTGTGCACCCATTGTCCACCACGATAATCTCGTCTGCCGGTAAGGTCTGATGCGCGAGATCAGCCATAAGAACTTTCAAATAGTCCTCATCGTTCAACACAGGGATCACAATACTGATGCGCATAATTACTGAGACTTTCTGTTCAAACTGATCCAAAACACGGTGCCAAGGATGCCTAGAACACCGGCGACAAAATCAGTGGCGCTGTCTAGAATCCCCACCCCAATCTCGGGCGAAACGAAGAAATAACCGCCCCATTCACCAAACTCCCAGAGTGCCGCGGCTAAAGACCCATAAGTGAAAAGCGCTAGTGCTACGTGTCGCTGTTGGACTCGGATAGCCACCTGGGCGAGGTCTTTTCGCCTGATGAGGATGTCATAGATCAAGGCGGTAACCACTGTCATGACGGTTAGGTGCACCGTCAGATCCAACCACCAGATAGCTTGGTAGAGTCCAATCGAGCTAAATATCCCCGCGGAGATGAAGACTAGCTGGCCGGTCACATCTTGCGCACGAGATCCTGCATAGTATCGAAGCAACCATGTGCCACCGGAAACCAGAACCATCGCGGCAGCGGCAGCAGGGCCTGCCTTCATCCATGCCAGGGGCACCAAAAATAGCGCGGCAATTCTCAAAAGATCGCTCGCATGAAATCTAAAAGTAGCTTCGTAAGCAGAAACGGCCACGTTTGGTGCACCGCCCCTTCCCTGCTGTTGCACGGTAGAAAATTGCTGTGGTCCTCCGGTATAGGGATCACTTGCTATCTGCGCTTTATTGCTTATCTCAGAGCACCTTCCATGGGAGTGCCCACATGAGCAATCAACCAAGCTGATTTCTCACCCTTGAGGTACAGACCGGCTCCAATTTGGAACCGTATTTTTCCACTTTGCACCTTCACAGCACGTCAATGAACATGCTCCGCTACCTGGCCTCAGCGCCGTCCCACCGTTGATCACTGCGGGATTAACCTGTTCTCCTCTGACCTGCGCTACTCGTTCAATCACCAAGTCAACTAGCCCGCTGACAAATGGTGAAGAGGTCCCCACGCTGTCTGCGCGAAGAAAGGACATTCCCAGCTCTTGGGCTGTTTGTGCAGCCTCCGTGTCCAAATCGAATTTGACCTCCATATGATCAGAGACAAACCCGATAGGTACTACGAGTACACCATCTATACCTTCGTCGGAAAGCTCACGCATACGATCGTTGATGTCTGGCTCCAACCAAGGAGTATGCGGAGAGCCCGAACGGGAACAGAAGACCAGTTCGGCATCAAGCTTTTCGCCACCGTCGAGTTCTTGTCCGATCCACTTGATCAGTTCCTCATGCTGTGCTTGGTAACCCGGGGTAAAACGTTCTGAGGTAGCTTGCATCGCGGAAGGGATCGAGTGGGTAACGAACAGGATCTTATGGCGTGCAGGATCTAGTTCCCCGACTACTTCCTTAAAACCCGCCAGCCCATCCCGCACGCATTTCAGCTCTGCTTCTGCGAATCCGGGGTGGTTGTAGTATTGCCGAATCTTTTCGAAAGTGATCTTCAGCCCCTCGGTATCCAGTGTGTCCACCGTTTCAGCAAAGTCTTCACGATATTGCCGGCATGACGAGTAGGAGGAGTATGCCGAGGTATCAATGGCTAAGAAATTCCTCGCACCAGTGTTAGAAGCGTGCTCCCGAATAACGTCGGTAAGGTAGGGGTTCCAATTTCGATTTCCCCATAATAGCGGCGTGAGAATGCCGCGGGAGCTGAATTCGCTCTTCATAGCCTGCAGCAATGCTTGATTCTGTTCGTTAATGGGAGACTTCCCGCCGAAAAGATAATAATGCTCCCCGACTTCTTCCAGACGCTCATCAGGGATTCCGCGTCCCCGAGTCACGTTCTGTAAGAACGGTAGAACGTCCTCGGGTTTTTCAGGACCTCCAAACGACATCAACACTACGGCGTCAAAGGGCTGCAGATCAATATTTTCCATCGGTTTCACTCACTGATTCATCGTCTGATTTTGGTATTACCTGCATAAATCTCGCCGTCCGGTTGCAGAAAGCAATCGCTGTTGGCAGACACAGCGAATGCATGAAACCTCCGTGCCCACCCGGGTTCTCGCCGAAATTTATCAATCCCACAAAAGTATCTTACCTAGCTAACAATACGCTAAGTGAACAAAACTTTTGACGGCTGTCAATTCACAGGAAATTTCAACGGGCGCTAAGAGGGTTTCTTACCCACTCGCATCGCTTCAGATAATATATTTCCCTGAGTTCGGCCGCTCATCGGAACCACTGGAAGCGTAGAACCAAAGACGCGGGGCGCAACGCATGAGCAATGCCCCTATCGGATTAACAGGGAATTTTGACGAGACGAATCGGTTTGAGAATGCGCATTGAGATAGCGCCGTCAGTTAGGTTTGGCCTAGATCAGGCTTGCCGGCCCGTTTTCATGTCACTCAACGGACGAATCTCGTGATTTCTCAGGTACGTCGGCGTCGCTCGCACGAGTATTCAAGCGCCGACGAAGAGCCCCATTGATCCAGCCTACAAGTATTGGAAATTGTTGACCTGCAATTTGGTAACTTGTCGATCAAGCAAGTTGAGCCACTGAAGTTGATCCTTGAATCAGATCCCGAACTTGACCCGATTTATCGGATGAATGAACACCTGCGAGAGCTGCTGAAAACACGGGATACCCAGATATCCAAGCGAGGTGGGCGTTACTGGAAAAGTCAGTGAGAGAAAGGAGACACTCGAAGCGAAAGCTTTATTCCGTACGCTCACTAGATGGCGCACGGAGTTGCTGGCGTTCGTTCATACGAGGTTGAGGAATGCTCGTAGTGAAGCGGCGAATTTGTCCGTATAAACCTTGAAACGGATAGGTCAAGGTTCCCGGAAGCATGATCATTGCCCTCTTCAGATATTGTAATATGCGTCTGATTTAAGTCCGGGCTGAACATCCTGCACCACGCTCAACTTCTAAAAGTCCTAAAACCATACGCAACAAACACTGCCTCACCGACGGTGCGAGCAAGAGCACTTCTAGCCCTGAACACTCATGCCTTGAAGTCACTTCACTTATTTCGGATTCCAATAAAGAGAAGATCAATATCCACCCCATCATGCTCGCTATCTCCGATTCGTCAGAGGTCGCTAAGCGTCCAACCAGAGTCTACTTCGAGACGAACTGTATTATCGTGCGATTCTGAATGTGCCTCGATCACGATGGGCTCTGTAATCGGGTACATTAAGTTGAATGTGAAGACTCTTCTGTTCAGCCACTGATGCCCTTCCTGAACAAGCAGAATCTCGTTAGGCCCTGAATTAACCTGAACGCTACTAACATCAGCTGAAACTGAAATCTTGACTTTCAATCCCTGCTTGGTTAGTTCACTTCCGGATAGCTTTACTACTGGCAAGTCGTTCTCGTAGTCTACGTCTCGTGATCCATAAAAATCCCCCTGGCCAAAAGAGTCGTAAATGCTCAGCGCGAGATTGACAAATTTAGAACCAACGTTATGCTCAGCAAACTTCATCCTCAAATTGATATCCTTAAAATCATCTCCTAATTGAGACGGAAAAAATTCAGAATACTGTTTGCAAAGAAGTCGTATCGATTCGCTGTCGGATACTGGGCGCTTAGACTGCATCTGGGCAATCCCATATGAACCGGATCTAAATACAATTCCAACCAGTCTCTCCAACATGCGGAGAATTCTGGGTCGATTAATGCTTTCGGCGGCGACTACCGACATAACGAATCGTGGCGACGTAGAGTATCGATGCGACCAGAACATAACTTCTTTTTCATTCGCAGCGTTAATCCTTTTGAGGTTTCCACTGACATCAGCTGTCGATTCATCTTTGGAAAACTCAGTTAGGCGTCGATAAACAAGAAAAACTAATCCGATAATTAGTGAAGCCCAAAAAGCTTCTTTGAGCTGCTCCACACTCGGAACCCAAATTTCTCGGTATTTCCGAAGCCACAGCGGAATAAAAGCTGCTAGTGCAATCAACATAGCCGACATTATGTGAATCAACGAACGCCGTAATCTTATTCCAGCAGTTTGCCGTACAACGTCGCGCCAGATTCCAGGCGACAAGCTTGTCAAGACAAGATGCACTCCTATTAATGCGAGGACTGCCCACGATGTGTTCAGGTCGAATGCCTCAGCAATCCCAACTACGAGCGCAGAGGTCAGAAGTACTGGAACGAATCTGAACGCCAGATACACTCGATAGTTCCGACTACTGGCCGAATCCACCACGCTAGAAACATCGGAGTATTGCGCGGGCCACTCGACAGCATACGCCCGGAAAACAGGCTTCAGAAGAACGCCCGCAATCACACCGAGCAATACGGCATCAATAGTCGGCCAATCTATATGTAGTGATTCAAGATTCAACATTAAATGCATCCCGTCGTCAATTTTCTGCATGAGCCCCACATCGGAAATTGAGGAACAAGAACAGACTAAGGTCCCTGCAATATTCGCAAACTACTCCACGCGCCAGTTTATAAAATTTTCGGTTCTCATAATAAGTCACTTGCGTAGGTCAGATTTTTGTAACAGCCAGCATATCGGAACCTATCTAACCTATTACTTTTTCTGATAGGACGTCGGTTATACGGAAAATGGAAAACGGGACTTCCTCAGAAAGCAAAGCTGCTCAAATCAACTACCACGCGTGGTCCATGCGCGAATAAGACCCTTAGCACTGCTCACCAAAACTGACGGATCGTATATACAATCTCGCTCACTCGACATCCGACAGGGGGTTATTTCTCCCACCGATTCGGATTCAGAATAATGGTTGTTTATCTTCTTCGGCAGGTGAAGAATCGGGAGTAACTTCCCCGGAATGGCGGGACATTTTCGATTACCGAAGGTCTCAATCTGAATTCGACGAAGCAATCCACTTCAATGACTTGACACCGATTGAGATTAGGAGCACACTGATCGTATACGATTTGATGTACGACGAAAGTGGGAAAATCAAAGATGAGTAATCCGATTCCGGTGAGCGAAGAAACTTTCGCCCAGGTTGGCAAGGTTCTTGCAGTGCACCTGAGCTACTCCTCGCGTGCAGCCCAGCGTGGACGCACCCCGAAGTTCCCGAGCTACTTCATGAAGGCCACCAGCTCGCTGGCAACTACCGGTTCCACCGTTGAACGTCCAGCCGGCACCGAATTGCTCGCCTTTGAAGGCGAAATCGCATTGATCATCGGCAAGGCCGCCCGCCGCGTCTCGGTTGAGGAAGCCTGGAGCTACGTCGGCTCGGTTACCGCCTCGAACGACCTCGGCGTCCATGACATCAAATACGCTGACAAGGGCTCGAACATCCGCTCGAAGTCCGGCGACGGCTACACCCCGATGGGCCCAACCGCCCTCGCGGCAGCCGAGCTGGATCCAGCCAAGCTGCGCGTGCAGACCTGGGTCAACGGCCAGATCGCCCAGGATGCCGACACCTCGGAGCTGCTCTTCTCCTTCGCGCAAATCGTCGCAGATCTTTCCCAGCAGATGACCCTGCAGCCAGGGGATGTCATCCTCACCGGCACCCCGGCCGGCTCCACCGTCTTCTTCCCAGGCGACGTCGTCGAGGTTGAGGTCACCGACCTGCTCTCCGGCGCCACCACCGGCCGCCTGAAGACCACCGCGGTGGAAGGCACCACCGCCTTCGCTGCCTTCGGCAACCAGCCAAAGGTCACCGACAAGGACAAGGAAGACGCCTACGGCGACCGCGAAACCGCTGGCATGCCAACGGTTGTCACCGGCAAGTCGGTGCTCACCGACAAGGTCCGCGAGCAGCTCGCCGCCGTTGCCACCGCCACCTTGTCAGCCACCTTGCGCAAGCGCGGGCTTAACAATGTGAACATCGAAGTACCGGGCGCCACCAAGGGCATGAAGCGCGTTATCGGCACCGCCCGCACCCTGCGCTACATCCCGAACCGCGAGGACCTGTTCAAGGCCTACGGCGCGGGCTACAACATGCAGAAGCAGTCAATTGACTCCCTGGGCGACGGAGAAATCCTGGTCATGGAAGCCCGCGGGGAAACCGGCTCGGCCACCCTGGGCGATATCCTCGCCCTGCGCAGCCAGCAGCTGGGCGCCGCGGCGATCATCTCAGATGGCGGTGTGCGCGACCTGGATGCGGTCTCCAACCTGGAGATCCCGGTCTTCTACAACGGAGCGCACCCGGCGGTCCTGGGACGCAAACACGTGGCTTGGGACAAGGACCTGACCGTTGCCTGCGGCGGCGTCTCGGTCCAGCCCGGAGATGTCATCGTGGCGGACTCGGATGGCATCGTGGTGATCCCGCCAGCCCTTGTCGAAGAGGTCGCTGCCGAAGCCATGGTCACCGAATCCAATGACGAGTTCATCTTCGCCATGGTCCAGCGCGGCCACGGCATCGAGGGTCTATTCCCTATGAACGCCGAATGGAAGAGCAAGTACAACGCTTGGAAGGGCGCTGGATCCCCGGATCTGGCCAGCTGGGAACTCTAATGAGCAATTCCAAGTCCGAGGTCGCCTACGCGCTGGTCTCCGAACGGATCGTCAACGGGGCCTACTCCCCGGGCTACAGACTAGTTCTGGGAACCATCGCCGAAGAACTGGGCTGCTCGGTGGTCCCGGTTCGCGAGGCCATCCGGCGCTTGGAAGCCGAAGGGCTGGTGCACTTCACCCGCAATGTGGGTGCGACCGTCGCTCAGGTCGATTCAACCCTGTACCTGCACACCATGCAGACCCTCGCGGTTATCGAACCGGCGGCCACCGCGCTTGCGGCCTCCGCCATGGACGAGGCTTGGCTGGCCAAGGCGCAGAAATTGAACGATGCGATGCGCCAGTGCTTGGAGGACTTTGACCCGGTGGCCTTCACCGAGTTGAACAACGAGTTCCACCAGCAGCTCTACAGCCAGTGCCCCAACCCGCACATCTTGGATCTGGTCCAGCGCGGATGGCGCCGGCTCGCAGCAATGCGAGCCAGCTCCTTCACCCACATCCCGCACCGTGCCAGGCAGTCGGTGGAAGAGCACCAGCACCTGCTGGAACTCATCGCCGCCCACGCCTCCCCCCGAGAAATCGAAGAGGCAGCACGCACCCACCGCACCAACACGCTCAATGCCTACCTGGCCCAGGCCAATATGGCACCCAGCGCCATCTAGACCCCGCAAATTTTCATCATTTCAAGACTTTCATTGCTGAAAGCCACGCGAAAGGAAAACATCCATGAGCAACGTTCCGGAGAATCTCCCAACCCACCTGCAGCACTACATCGACGGCAAGTTCGTCGACTCCATCGGCGGGGCAACCTTCGATGTGCAGGAACCGGTCAACAACGAAAACTACGCCACCGTAGCTTCGGCTCAGCCCGAAGACGTGGACCTGGCAGTAGCCGCCGCCAACAAGGCCTTCAAGGAAGGCCCATGGTCCAAGATGCTGCCGCGCGAGCGTTCCCGCGTGCTGCACAAGATCGCCGACATCGTTGAATCCCGCGACGAAGAGCTGGCATTGCTCGAGTCCTGGGACTCCGGCCTGCCAATCACCCAGGCCAAGGGCCAGGCACGCCGCGCAGCGGAGAACTTCCGCTTCTTCGCCGACTTGATCGTTGCCCAGGTGGATAACACCTTCCGCGTTCCAGGCCGCCAGATGAACTACGTGAACCGCAAGCCAATTGGCACCGCCGCACTGATCACCCCATGGAACGTTCCGTTCATGCAGGAGTCCTGGAAGCTGGCTCCGGCCATCGCTACCGGCAACTCGGTAGTGCTCAAGCCTGCCAGCTACACCCCGCTCTCGGCAGTGCTGTGGCCAGAGATCTTCCGTGAAGCAGGCCTGCCAGAGGGCGTCTTCAACTTGATCTTCGGTTCCGGCGGCGTGGCCGGCGACTACCTGGTCAAGCACCCGGACGTGCCACTGGTCTCCTTCACCGGCGACAGCTCCACCGGCGCCACCATCTCCACCGCGGCGGCCCCGCAGTTCAAGGGCCTGTCCCTGGAACTGGGCGGCAAGTCCCCAGCCATCGTCTTCGCCGACGCAGACCTTGACGCGGCGCTGGATGCCACCGTCTTCGGTGTGTTCTCGCTGAACGGCGAGCGTTGCACCGCCGGATCCCGCGTGCTGGTCCAGCGCGAAATCTACGATGATTTTGTTGCCAAGTTCGCAGAACGCGCCAAGAACATCCGCGTGGGTCTGCCCAGCGATCCAAAGACCGAGGTCGGCTCGCTGGTTCACCCGAACCACTTCGACAAGGTCATGAGCTACATCGAAATCGGCAAGAAGGAAGGCCGTCTGCTTGCAGGTGGCGGACGCGCCGAAGGCTTCGAGACGGGCAACTACGTTGCTCCGACCGTCTTCGCCGATGTTGCTCCGGAGGCACAGATCTTCCAGGATGAAATCTTCGGCCCAGTCGTAGCGATCACCCCGTTCGACACCGACGAAGAAGCGCTGGAGTTGGCCAACAACACCAAGTACGGCCTGGCCGCTTACGTGTGGACCACCAACTTGAAGCGTGCGCACAACTTCGCGCACGACATCGATTCGGGCATGGTCTGGCTGAACTCGAACAACGTCCGCGACCTGCGCACCCCATTCGGTGGCGTGAAGGCTTCGGGTCTGGGCCGCGAGGGAGGCTACCGCTCGGTGGACTTCTACACCACCCAGCAGTCGATTCAGATCACCCTGAACGAATCCCACTCCCCTAAGTTCGGCGTCTAACCCACCTTCTCGCTTTTGCAAAGGAGCAAACTTCATGGCTAAAGAAATCTCTAACCCAATCCCTACCCCATCGGTGCCAGCGCCGGATATCCTGCGCTGCGCCTATGCGGAACTGGTCGTCACCGACCTGGCTGCATCGCGTAAGTTCTACGTGGACGTCCTGGGCCTGCACGTCTCCTATGAGGATGACAAGCAGATCTACCTGCGCTCCTTCGAAGAGTTCATCCACCACAACCTGGTGCTGACCCTCGGCCCGGTTGCTGCGCTGAAGGCCATGGCCTTCCGCGTGCGCTCCACCGCTGAGGTTGACGCTGCCGAGGCATACTACAAGGAATTGGGTTGCCGCACCGAGCGCCGCAAGGAAGGCTTTGTGCGCGGTATCGGCGATGCGGTTCGCGTGGAAGATCCATTGGGCTTCCCTTATGAGTTCTTCTTCGAAACCACCCACGTTGAGCGTCTGCACATGCGCTACGACCTGTACTCCGCCGGCGAGCTGGTCCGTCTGGACCACTTCAACCAGGTCACCCCGGACGTGCCACGCGGCCGCAAGTACCTCGAAGACCTGGGCTTCACCGTCACCGAAGACATCCAGGATGATGAAGGAACCACCTACGCAGCCTGGATGCAGCGCAAGGGCACCGTACATGACACCGCGCTGACCGGTGGCAACGGCCCACGCCTGCACCACGTGGCCTTCTCCACCCACGAGAAGCACAACATCATACAGATCTGCGACAAGATGGGCGCCCTGCGCATCTCGGACCGCATCGAGCGCGGCCCAGGCCGCCACGGTGTATCCAACGCGTTCTACCTGTACATCCTGGATCCAGATGACCACCGCATCGAGATCTACACCCAGGACTACTACACCGGCGACCCGGACAACCCGGTCATCACCTGGGACGTGCACGACAACCAGCGCCGCGACTGGTGGGGCAACCCAGTTGTTCCATCGTGGTACACCGAAGCCTCGAAGGTCCTTGACCTGGACGGCAACGTGCAGGAAGTCATCGAGCGCACCGACTCCTCGGAAATGGATGTCACCGTCGGCGCCGATGGTTTCTCCTACACCCGTGAGAAGGACGAAGACGGCACCTACCGTGGAGAGCCTTCCAAGGGCTTCAAGCTCGGCAACCAGGTCTAAGACCTCGCCGAGGTAGCTTCTAGCTTCCAGTACCTAGCCCGGTGCGGATCACAGATTTCTTCCCTGATTTCCTGTGAACCGCACCGGGCTTTGTTGTGCCAAAATCACTTTCAACAACAAAGTGGGAGACGCGCCCTATTTATGAGGCGTAATATAACAATCTTAAACGCGGCTTCAATAGTCAGCAGACAAGTCACATTACTAGAATCTTCGCATCCAACGGAACGATGCAATATTCTGAGATTAATTTGCCCGTCTAATATTGAGGATTCAATGCGACTCACTGAAATGGAAATCCGCGGTTTTAGAGGATATTCAGAAAAACTGACTATCGGAATCGATTCAAAAACAACAACAATCATCGGTCGAAACGATGCCGGAAAGTCTAGCCTACTTGAAGCGCTAGATATTTTTTTAGGTTCCGGAAAACTGGATAGCCAGGATTTCTCGGTAAAGAACTCGGATGAAATCGAAATAAGCTGCACGTTTATGGAGCTTCCAGAGTCTATCGTGATTGATTCCAGTCGGACTACCAGCCTTGAGGCCGAGTACCTGTTGACCAATGATCGAAAACTTAAACTGATCAAAACTTGGTCGAGATCAAAATTATCAACGCCCTCGCTATCGGCTTGGGCTCTTCACCCTGAATTAAACGACGGAACAGATCTACTAAACTCGAAAATCGATGCTCTCCGCGCTAAAGCGGCAAAGTTATCAATCCCCGATGGAGATATAGATGACAGGCGTACTTCTTCGTCCTACAGAGCAGCCATTTGGCGAGAATCCCTCAGGACATCGGAAGCTACTTTGGTAGACAAACGAGTTCCGCTCACTACCAACGATGGTAAACAAGTGGCAACAACCATCTCCAACTACCTGCCCCTCTTTCAATTGTTCAAAGCCGACCGTCAGGGCGATGAATCTGACAAGGTCGCTCAAGATCCAGCAACGGCTGTCATAAAGTCCGTTCTCGAGGAACACTCAGACGAACTTGCGGGTCTAAGCTCTGTCATACAGGAGAAGGTCTCTGACCTCCTCCGCGAGGTCGTGACTGTGCTCCAAGATATCGCTCCGCAGGTCGCCAAATCGCTTTCTCCAAGCAATCCGTCACCGAATTGGGCTAAAGCGTACTCAGGACTGCAATTTACCGATGAGAATGATGTGCCACTGGCAAAACGGGGTAGCGGTACCCGGCGTCTAGTACTACTGAGTTTCTTTCGTGCAACTGCAGAACGGGCCCTTCGGGAATTAGAACAACCATCTGAGCAATATCATCGTGGAGTGATTACGGCCGTTGAAGAACCAGAGACGGCTTTACATGCAGATTTGCAGACAGAAATTATTAACTCGTTGCTCGATATCGGTGATTTACCTCATCGTCAAGTTATTCTAACGACTCACAGTGCCAATTTAATCAGGCTGGTACCAGTCGATTCGATTAGATATATCTCTTCAGATGAAGCCTCACGCCGTACCTGCACGATTGCTAAAGATCCGCAAAATGCCGAAGACTTGCTCGTTAAACTCAACGAATCGCTAGGCGTATTTAGCGATCACAATGTCCGATGCTTCGTGTTAATTGAAGGACGCAACGACATCACGGGTTTAAAGAATTTAAGTGCGTCCTGCCAAGACCACGGAATCGAGGGGGTTCATTCATTCTCAGATCTTGAGGCAAAGGGACTTATTTGCTTCTTGCCAATCGGCGGTGGCGGTAGCGCATCTCTGTGGAACAGTAATTTATCCCCATTCCGTAGACACGAAATATACATCATGGATAGCGACCGTTTGGAATCAACAACAGACCTAAAGCCCGAGATGAAGAAGTTAATGATGACAGCGGACGACTTACGTGAAGTGCATATACTCGACTCGCGAGAAATGGAAAATTATCTAACTCACGAATCCATCCAGCATGCGTACTCCGATTTTGCGAAGTTTGACGAAGAATTCGATGACTCGGTTGCCGGGCTCGAATGGAAGTATGTGGATGTCCCCACCGTCGTTGCGAAATCACTTCACAATGTCAACGCACCAGCTGATACGGCTTGGGATGAATTACCTAAGGAAAAGCAAGATAGCAAGGAATCTAGAGCCAAAAAGCGACTAGCGTCCGCTTTTTCACACCCGAGTGTTTCACAGTCGTTAGCGGATGAATCCACAGACCTACTTGAAATTCTCCGTTCTATTACGATTAAGGCTTTGCATTAGGAACAGTGGACAGCAACGTGCAGGTAGTTATCACCCCGCACCGACTCCTCGGAAATGAATGTCACCGTCGGCGCCGACGGTTTCTCCTACACCCGTGAGAAGGACGAAGATGGCACCTACCGCGGAGAGCCTTCCAAGGGCTTCAAGCTAGGTAACCAGGTCTAAGACCTCGCCGAGGCAGCTTCCCTGAGCTGCTACGTGAAAATCCCGGGGCACCAGCGATTGAATTCGCTGGTGCCCCGGGATTTTTTGGTGTCAAAGCACGATCGACTACCGGCGCACCGGGTAGCGCAAGTGGAGTACCCTCTGACCCTGAATGACTGCGTCGGGATCTTCCAGCAGGTGCTGGGCGGCGACCGATCCGAAGAAGCGCTTGCCGGAGCCGAATACGACGGGGACGACGTCCATTCGCACCTCGTCCACCAGCCCAGCGGCCAGCACCTGGCCGCCGACCTCGCCCGCGGAAACCTCGACGATGCGTTCACCGGCGAGTTCCTGCGCCTTGGCCACGGCCGCCGCGACAGAGTCGACGAAGTAAAATGGCGCCTCGGAATCCCAGCCCTCAGGTCTCGGCCGGTGCGTCACCACAACCATGTGCTCTACCCCGCTCGGCGGCGTCCCGTCCCAACCGTCCGTCATGTCGAAGACGTGGCGGCCAACGATAGTCGCACCGATCTGGTCCCAGTAGGGCTTGGTGTAGTTGTACGAGTTCTGAGACACCTTCACCTCGCCGCTTTCGTCCAACGGGATGTCTCCGCTGACCAGCCATTCGAAGAGCGGTCCAGGCTGGTCGTTTTCATCCGCGATGAAGCCATCCACCGACACCGAGCCGTATATGACAACCTTGCCCATGGGACTCTCCTATGCTTTGGGGTGACTCATAGTAGCAGTCCCCTATCGTTTCAGATGTGGCCGGCGGACGAGGTTTTTAGCAGCGGACTGCACGGCAGGAGTCAACTGACTGGGTGCGCACGTCATTGAGTTCTTCTTCTAACTCATGCGCGTTCATTGCCCCCAGCCGATCTTCGGCCACGAAGCTCATCGGAGTGCGCTGCGTTCGCCAATAGAACCCTAGGCCTCGTCTTCTTTGAGCAGCGGAACATCCGAAACCATTTCGGTATGCTCCTGCATCGCTTCTGTGGCTCCGCTGGCATCACCAGCGCGGATTGCAGTGGCGATCTTGTGATGCGTTTCGAGCACCATCTCGGCGATAAAACTCATGACCTTTTGCATAACCGCTGATTTAGCGGCGCCCGTGACCGCCTCGTGGAAGAGTTCATCCCCACGCGCTCCGCGTCCACCACCGCTGATTTCTTCGGCCTTCACGACCAGTGCCTGATCTATTTTCTCCAGGTCCGCTTCAGTGCGAGGTTCGGCAGCCAAGGCGACAAGCTTAACTTCCAGAGTGCTGCGCGCTTCGACAATCTCGGGAGGTCGGTTTTTATGCGCACGCAGATCGCGCAGTACCTTGGCGACGCACGGCGAAGGCATCGCCGAGGCTGTAATACACGCTCCGACGATGCCCTTTTCAATGTTCTTCAATGTCTTTTGCCATTTTCGCGAAGCACAACAGCAGCTGCTTCTGCGGCAACGCGACAACCCGCCCTCAAAAGAGTGCGGGTTGTCGCGCGGAAACTACCTCGCGTTTTCCAGACTCGGTGCACGCTTGGTCTGCGTGATGACCCCGCGTGGGATCTCGCCGCGCAGCACCGCGTGGATGTTTTCCCACACCGTCTCGATGCGCCGCTGCACGTTCTCCCAGCCCACCCCGGCCATATGCGGGGTGCAGACAACGCTCTCCAGCTTCAGCAGTTCGCTATTCAGGCTCAGCGGCTCACTTTCGAAGACATCCAGACCGGCCCCGGCGATGCGCTCTTCGCGCAAGACCTCAATGAGTGCTTCCTCGTCGATCACCTCGCCGCGTCCAACGTTGACCAGAATGCTGCGCTGCTTCATCTTGGACAGCTCTTCACGGCCGATCAGCTTCTCCGATTCGGCGTTCAGCGGAAGGTTTACGCAGACGATGTCGGATTCTCGCATCAGTTCATCGAGCGAAACCTGCTTGGCGGAGATCAGCTCGGAGACGGTCAGCGGAATCTCGGCGTTGTCATAGAAGACCACGTTCGCCCCGAAACCGTGATGCACCACCTTGCCGACCCAGCGGCCGATATTTCCCAGCCCCACGATGCCCACGGTCTTGCCGTAAAGCTCCGAATAGGATGCTTCCTGAAGATCTTGGCGCCATTTGCCTTCGCGCAGCGCCACCTTGGAGGCCGGGATGCGGCGCAGCAGGGTGAGGATGAGGGTGACCGCGTGCTCGGCGACGGAGATGGAGTGGGTTTTCATTTGCGCTACGGGAATGCCCAGGTCGTTGAGCACCTCTTCGGACAGCTGGCCGTAGCCGGAGCTCATGTACTGGATGAACTTCGCCTGGCCTGCCGCACGGAAGACCGCTTCAGGGATTTCGATGCCCGAGATGATGAAGTCAGCGTCCGCCGCCTGCTCGCACATTCTCTGGGTTGAGGTGCCTGCGGGCAGCACGGTCAGCTGGAATCCTTCCGGGGTGGACCGTTCCAACCCGTCGATGTAGTCCTTCAAGGGGTTCAAAAACAGAACTTTATAGCTCATGTTCCGGGCCTTTCTACAAGCTCTGGGTGGATAGCGCGGCGGCGGACTTCAGCGATTGGAGCACCGCTTCGGTCACCTGATCGGTGCTGGCGGTGCCACCGATGTCCTTGGTGCGTGGCCCGCTGGCCAAAACGCGCTCCACCGCTTCATTGATATGGCGTGCGGCCTGCAGGCACTCGGCGTCCTCGCGGCGTTCGCCGAGCCAGTTCAGCATCATCGCGGCGGAGAGAATCATTGCAATCGGGTTGGCAACGCCGGCGCCGGCGATATCCGGGGCGCTGCCGTGCGAAGGCTGGAAGACCCCGTGCTTCAGGCTCACGTCGGCCGAGGGCGCCACGCCCAGTCCGCCAACCAGCCCGGCGGCGATCTCCGAGGTGATGTCGCCGAAGATGTTCTCGCTGACGATCACGTCGAAGCGTTCCGGGTCGGTGACCATGTACATGGACCCGGCGTCGATGTAGAACTTGTTGCTCTCAATGTCGGTGTTTTTCGCGGCCACCTCGTCGAAGACCTTTTCCATCAGCACGTTGCTGCGCAGCGCGTTGGACTTGTGCAGCAGGGTGACGCGGCCCGGGGTGCCCCGCTTACGGCGGGCGCGGGCCTCTTCGAAGGCCACGTCGAAGAGTTTCTCGCTGGTGGCGCGGGTGATGGTCATCCGGTCGGTGGCCTGTTCATCACTTGGCTCATGTACATCGTGGAGCCCGGCGAACATTCCTTCGGATGTTTCGCGGATAACCAGCATGTCCACCTTTTCGGCCTTCACCGCGGAGGGCACACCCGCAAAGAGCTTCACCGGGCGCAGGCTCGCGAAAAGTTTGTAATAGGCGCGCATTTCCACCTGGGCACCGAGCTCCAGGCCGTGCTCGTCGCGCACGTCGGGAAGTCCCATGGCACCGAAGAGGACCGCGTCGGTTTCACCGATCACGTCCATATCCGCTGCGGTAATTTTGCGTCCGGTGCGGCGGTAGAGGTCGGCGCTGAAGTCATAGGTGGTGTAGTTCAGGTTCAGGTCGAACTGCTTTTCGCATTCGCCGAGCACCGCAAGTGCGGATTCAACAACCTCGGGGCCGATTCCGTCGCCGGGGATAACCGAAATTTCGTACTGCGCCATAACTTTCCTGCCTTCGACAATAAATCCCACTCAATGGGAAATCTTTGCTATTTAGTGGGAATACAATAACAGCAGGCGATCGGAATCACCAGCCTGGGGCGCGAAGATTCTTCCTTGATTGCGCGCCACTCTTTCCCATACAGTAGGAATCAGTTTCCTCTAAGTGGCAATAACTGCCAGCTGAAGAGGTATTTCCCTCCAGCGAAAAGGCCAAACACTTGTCCGAGACCACCGCGAACCGCCAGCTCGACCGCATCTGCCTGATACTTGACGCACTGGAATTCGGCGACGCCACGGCCAGCGAATTGGCCCGGCGCACCGGACTGTCAACCTCCACCGCGCACCGTCTGGCACTCAACCTGGCCGAATACGACTTCCTGCGCCGCGAATCCTCGGGAAGTTTCAGCCTCGGCCGACGCTTCGTGCGCAGTCGCCTCGAAATCGTGGGGCTCAGCCATCTGACCCACCTGCGCGATACCACCGGAGAGACCGCCCAACTGTGGATCCGCCGCGGCGACTCGCGAGTCTGCGTAGCTTCGGTCGACTCGCGGCACGAACTGAAAGCCACCCTGCCGGTCGGCGCCAGCCTGACGCTGCCCTATGGTTCCAGCGGCCGACTGCTTGCCTTCGATGCCGCGGCCCTCTCCTCGGTAGAGGCCAACGGCTGGGTGGAGTCGGTGGGACTGCGCACCCCGGGCCTCGGCTCGGTCAGCGCGCCGATCACCCAGAAGGACCATGTGGTGGCCTCGATCTGCCTCGCCATGCCGCTCACGCGCTGCGAGGTCTCCCCGGGCGTGGACCACGGAGCGCTGGTTGCCCACACGGCCGCGCAGATTTCCCAGGCCTTCGCCAACCAACGCTAGGCATGTGCACGAGTCGGGCACGGTAGAACCTAAACTTGAGACTATGACTGCAACACTGGTGGCCAAGGACCTTGCCGGGGGCCACGCCGATCGAACTCTCTTCTCCAAGCTCAGCTTCACCCTCTCCCCCGGAGAGGTCTATGGGATCGTCGGCGCCAACGGCGCCGGCAAGACCACCTTGCTGAGGCTGTTGGCGGGGGTCGATGAGCCGATGGGTGGCAGCGTGTCCACCGCTCCTGATGGCGCGTTCATCGGCTGGATGCCCCAGGAGCATGAACGGATCGAAGGCGAAAGCATCGCCGATTATCTGGCCCGCCGCACCGGCTGCGCCCAGGCCACCGCGACCATGGAAGCCACCGCCGAAGCGCTGGGCTCCGGCAAACCCGGAGCCGATGACGCCTACGCGGTAGCCTTCGAGCACTGGATGGCCTCCGGCGCCATGGACTTGGAGGACCGCGCCCCGGCCGTGCTGGCGGAACTGGGCTTCGAGCTGCCCATGGATTCGCTGATGACCGCCTTGTCCGGTGGACAGGTGGCGCGCATCGCCTTGGCCGCCCTGCTGCTCTCTCGCTTCGACCTCGTGCTGCTCGACGAACCCACCAATGATCTGGATCTGGCCGGGCTGCAACGCCTGGAAAACTTCATCACCTCGCTGCGCGCGGGCGTGGTCCTGGTCTCCCATGACCGCGAATTCCTGGCCCGCTGTACCACCGGCATCGTGGAGCTGGATCTGGCGCAGAACCAGGTCGCGGTCTACGAAGGCGGCTACGACTCCTATCTGGAGGAGCGCGATATCAACCGCCGCCATGCCCGCGAGGCATATGACGAGTTCGCCGGCAAGAAGGCCGATCTGGTCTCCCGGGCGCGCACCCAGCGTGAGTGGTCTTCCCAAGGCGTGCGCAACGCGATGAAGAAGAACCCGGATAACGACAAGCTACGCCGCAAAGCCTCCAACGAATCCTCGGAGAAGCAGGCGCAGAAGGTCCGCCAGATGGAATCGCGGATCAAGCGCCTGGAAGAGGTGGTTGAACCGCGCAAGGAATGGGTGCTGCAGTTCGAGATCGCCGAGGCCGAACGCTCCTCCTCGGTCGTCTCCACGCTGAACGAGGTGGCATTGGATCGCGGGCATTTCAGCTTCGGCCCGCTGTCCATCCAGCTGAACGCCGGGGAACGGATCGGCATCACCGGACCGAACGGCGCGGGAAAGTCCACGTTGCTGAACCTGCTGCTGGGCAAGTTGTCCCCGGATTCGGGCACCGCAACGCTGGGCACCTCGGTGGCCATCGGCGAGATCGACCAGGGGCGCAGCTACCTGCCCGAAGATCTGCCCTTAGGCACCGCCTTCGAAAACGCCCTGCCGGAAATGACCTCGGCCGATGCGCGCACGCTGCTGGCTAAGTTCGGGTTGAAGGCGAACCATTCGGCCTCCTTGGTCGGCGCGCTCTCCCCCGGAGAACGCACCCGCGCCGGATTGGCGCTGCTCCAGGCGCGCGGGGTGAACCTGCTGGTGCTTGATGAACCCACCAACCACCTTGATTTGCCGGCCATCGAGCAGCTCGAAGAGGCACTTGATAGCTATGAGGGCGCACTGCTGCTCGTCACCCACGACCGGCGGATGCTTGAAAATGTGAGTCTGGACGCGCGGTGGGAAATAGCCGACGGCCAGCTTACGGTCCGCCACTAGCCCAGCACGGGCGTAGAGGTGTTGACTTCGAGGCCAATTGAAATCGAAACAATTTGAAATTCTCGGCTCTGGACAGACAGTTCACAGATATTCAACGTAAGCTTTAAAACATGGGAGCCGAGTTTTTCAGTTCTTTCGACTGTAAAGTCGACGCCTATACCCCAAGGATAATTACATGAGTAGCAGTTCAGTCATGGAATCCACCGCACCCTCTGTCAAACCTGGCGATCCGAAAAGCTTCTTCCACGTGAAGAAGCTAGTTGCTGATGCCGGTTTGGTGCAGCGCCGCCCCGGTCACTACCTCGGCGTAGCGACAGTCCTAACCGTCCTTCTTGGCGGAACAATTGCCGGATTCATCCTGCTCGGTGACAGCTGGTTCCAGCTGCTCATGGCCGGCGCTCTGGGGCTATTGCTAACTCAGTTCGCCTTCCTAGCCCACGAAGCGGCGCACCGCCAGATTCTGTCCTCGGGCAAGCACAACGACAAGCTTGGCCAGTTCTTGGCCAACATCGTGGTGGGCATCAGCTACCAGTGGTGGATGAACAAGCACAATAAGCACCACGCCACCCCGAACACCATCGGCAAGGATCCGGATATCGAGTGGGACACCATCTCGTTCCAGACCGAAGATGCCAAGCGCCAGCGTGGTGTGCTCAAGTGGATCACCGAACGCCAGGGCTACCTGTTCTTCCCGCTGCTGACCATGGAGGGCCTGAACCTCCACATGCAGTCGATCAAGTACCTGTTCCGCGCGAACCGAGTGAAGAACCGCAAACGCGAAATGATCTCCATCGCCCTGCGTATCGCGATCTACCTAGCGGCGATCTTCTACTTCCTGCCAATCGGCATGGCTTTCGCCTTCATCGGCGTGCAGCTGGCAGTCTTCGGCGTCTACATGGGTGCCTCGTTCGCACCGAATCACAAGGGCATGCCGATGATTCCGCAGAGCGCACGCATCGACTTCTTCTCCCGCCAGGTACTGACCGGACGCAACGTCATGGCCAAGTCCACCTGGGGCAACCGCATCCTGTCGCACGTCTATGGCGGATTGAACTACCAGGTGGAGCACCACCTGTTCCCGTCGATGCCACGCGCTAACCTGGCCGCAGTATCAGCGATCGTTCGCCAGTACTGCGAAGACCACGACGTTCCGTACACCATCGCCAGCGTGCGTGAGTCCTACTCGCAGGTCATCACCTACCTGAACAAGGTTGGCCTTTCGGCCCGCGACCCATTCGATTGCCCGATGGTCACCGGTTTCCGAACCATCTAGTCCGACCGCATTTCAAAAGCCTCAGGGGAGGATCCATTTCGGATCCTCCCCTGAGGCTTTTCTGCCTTCTCATCCGCCGCTTTGCTAGCCTCCGCGTTTCAGCGTGCCGACCTCGGCATTATCTGCATCAAGGACGAGCATATTGTCCCCGGAAACCTGGGCGGTCACCGCGGAAGATAACCACGGGTCGATCCCCAGGCAATACATCTTGGTGCTGCTCAGCTGTTCGAAGCGGATCTCGCCCTCGGCTTCGCTCCATTGGCCGGCGATCCGGTTGCAGCCATCGTTGCCCGCCACCTTTCCGTCCTCGGTCAGCTCCAGCCACGGACTGCCCTGCGCCTTGTCTCCCCACAGCCCGGCCGGGTTTGCATCCGCCCCTGGGCTGCTGGCACAGGAGGCAAGGCTCACCGCAAGAAGCGGCATCACTAGAACTGCTACGAATCGCTTCATAGTCCCAGCCTAGAACGACCTGGGCGGTGAGCCAATGAAGAATCGATAATTGGTAGCCCTCACCCGGCACTCCCGGATGCATTACCCAGATTGGCTGGCAACGCCCGCGGGACGGAGATTGCACGTGCAGCGCCTTCCAGGCCTATCGTCGGTGGCGCAAAACGAGCAAACTATAAGGGTGGATAACGAAGCAGCACCGAAGTATGCCGATCGCCAAGATGCCGGCACGCAGCTGGGAGCTCAGCTGGCCAGCGCCCTGCCGCCGGCAAACTACCTGGTTGCCGGCTTGCTGCGCGGCGGGGTGCCGATCGCCGCCAAAGTTGCCAAAGCGCTAGGTGCCCCGCTGGCCGCGATGACGGTGCGCAAACTGGGATTTCCGGGCTTTGCCGAAACTGCATTCGGTGCGCTGGCCAGCTACCGCGGGAGCTTCGCGACCTATCTCAACCCCTCGATCCATGCCCAGGTGCTCGCCGAGTTCGGACGGCCACGGGCTGAAAGGGTGGAGGAGCATGCCCGGATTGTAGCGGACCGGCTGGACCGGCTCTTCGCTGGCTACGCTCCCCCGCTGACGGGTACTACCGTTGTGCTTTGTGACGATGGATTGGCCACCGGGGCCACCATGAAGGCAGCGCTGCTGCTTGCTCGGCGACTAGGCGCCCACCGGCTGATCGCCGCCGTGCCGGTGGCTCCGGTTTCCTCGCTCGATGAGTTGGAGAAGTTCGCAGACGAATACCACGTTTTGCACTGCCCGCAGCACTTTGGCGCAGTGGGTCGATACTACGAGCGGTTCGAAGCCACCACCGAGAACCTCGCGCTTGATCTCCTGCGGTCACATAGTTGAGCACATACGAGAATGGCCCCAGCTACGCGCACTGCGCAGCTCGGGCCCTTCTCGTAGGGAGAAAAGTTCGCTGATTTATAGCGGAAGGAAGGGCACCAGCAAAGTGGTAAGGAACAAGACGAAGGCGCCACCGATGCGCGTGGACAACGCAGCAAATGGCATCAGGTGCATCCGCTCGGCGGCACTGAGCACCGAGACATCACCAGAGCCGCCGGTATCTGCCATCACCAGGCCCGGAGTGATCGCGGCCTCGACGAAGTTGAACTTCAGCAGCCAGCCGATGAAACCGGCCGAGAGGCCCGCGATGATCACGGTGAATACCACGAGCACCATGAACATCGGGTCGCCCAGCGAGCCGAGCACCTCATTGATATCGATGAATGAAATGCTCACGCCAACCAGCAAGGCCGGAACCATTACCGCGGTGACCATTTCGCCCCAGTCGGTGGTGGCCTCCTCAAGATCCTTGGGAAGCAGGCCGAAGATCTTCAGCGACGCGGCCGCAATGATCATCCAGGCGTAAGGATGCAGCACTTCGAAGTAGGCGCCAAGCAATTCACCGAGCACAAAGAGCACCGCGGTCAGGGCCAATCCCTTGCCCAAGGTCAGGAAGCTGGCGACGGTACGCTTGGGCGGGGTGACCAGTTCTTGGCGCTTTCCCTTGACTCGCATCAATTCACCATTGCCGCTGAATCCGACAAACAGCTGCTTGCGCTTGCCCATGCCGTTGAGCACGCCGGCGATGAGGATACAGAAGATGTTTGCGATAACCACGGCAGACATCAGGTCCCCCATGAACACCGAGGAATCCTGTCCGGTGTGCGCACTGTACATTTCACTCATCGGCACCGCGCCGAGGCCAAGGCCACCGGCCATCACTGGCGCCGCCACGGTGAGTACCGCGGTCCAGAAGCCATAGCCGCTGAGAGCACCAAGCACCCCGGTCAGGGTGAAAGCCAGCAAGATGCAGGAGATCAGCGGGATAGCGAAACGCGGACCCGCCTTGATCAGCAGGGCGCGCGGGGCACCGAGGATGGAACCGGCGATCACCGCGGCGACGAAGAAGTCCAAGAACCCGTGGGTGGTGACAAATTCGGTCACCACCACCGTCATCGCTTCGGGCATCAGACCAAAGAAGATCAGCACCGCGGGAACGAAGGTGCACAGCACCGTGGGCAATCCAAAGTCGCGGACCACAGGGAAGAGGTTACCCAGCCAGATCAACAGTCCACCGAGCAGCATGGCCACCGCAAAACCGCCGAGCATCCCGCCTGGCAGCTTCTCGGTGAGCGCAGCGATCAGCACCACGGCGGCAAGGATGGCATACAACCAGATCGGCATGCCGGTAATGGCCGTATGGCGCGGATTTGAGTGATGCGCGCCCTTGGGAAGCTGCGCCTTTTGAATCAGCTGCTCCAAGGCTTCCGGGTCCCGATCCATGTCTTGGCCCGGAAAGTTTACATCTTGATTGATCTTTGACATCGTATTCTCCCGATGTTTGCCGGTCCATTTAGCATCGGCCTGGCGTATGCCGCTGGTGATAGTTGGACCTGTGAGGTTATTAGGCTACGTTGCCTAACGGGCAGGAAGTTCTTTTGGTGCTAGTGCCGGAGAGGCAGCGACCACTGACTGGGCCAGCGCGGTTGCTTCGGCCAGCGCGACTTCGTCGATTCCGGTGTCGTGCCCCTGGGCGTGCAGGTAGCTCACCAGCTCACCGGTGGACAGGTTCCCCGCCGCTCCCGGTGCAAATGGGCATCCGCCGTAGCCGCCCAAGGCAGCATCGAAGCGGGTTATCCCTGCGTCCACGGCTAGCCCTACGGTTTCCAGTGCCTTGCCATGGGCGTTGTGCAGATGAAGGTAGTAGGTCAGCTCCGGTTCCTGGTCCTGCACGTATTTAACCGAGTCCATGAGGCGCCCAGGTTCTGTAGTGCCCAGGGTGTCGGCCAGCCCGATGTCGTTAATACCCATGGATTTGAAGGCACGCACCACCCGAAGCAGGTGTTCCGCGCTGATTTCGCCTTCGAACGGGCAGGTAAAAGCCGTGGAAATTCCTGCCACGAACCGGATGGCCGGATACTTGGCCACATCTTCAGCCAGCGAGGCCAGCGCATCTTCAATGCTCGCCCCGGCGTTGGCGCTGCTGTGCGCCTGGCTAGCCGAGGAGACCACCGAAATTTCGCTCACCCCCGCGTTGATCGCGCGGGTGATGCCTTTGCCGTTGAGCGCCAATGCGGTGTATTCCACTCCGGCACGGCGGTTGAGCCCGGCGAACAGTTCATGGGCATCGCCCATTTGCGGAACCCGCGCGGGGTTTACGAACGAAGCGACCTCGAGCCGCCCGATCCCCGCATCCATCATTGCTTCGGCAACGCGCAGCTTGTCTTCGGTGGCGACAAGCACTGGTTCGTCTTGCAGCCCATCGCGCAAGAAGACGTCGGTAACTTCGACCCGCATTAGCTGTTCACCGCTTCGGCGTTCAGGGCCGCCAGCTGCTCGGTGTCAAAGCCGGCCAGCTCACGCAGGACTTGCTCGGTGTGCTCTCCCAGTTCCGGTCCGATCCAGCGCACGGATCCTTCGTGGCCCGGAATCTTAGGGACCACACCGGGGAAACGAATCAGCTCTGGTTCGTCGTCGATGACGACCTCATGGGTTTCGATCATTCCTCGGGCGATATAGTGTTCGTCCTTGGCGATGGATGGTGCGTCGTAGACCGGTGCGGCGGGAACTCCGGCGGCGTCTAGGGCTTCAAGCGCTTGTTCCAGCGGCAGGCTCCCGGTGAACGATTCGATGGCGCCGTTCAGCTCTTCTTCGCGCGCCCCGCGTCCCTCGGTGGTTAGCAGACTCTTATCGGCTGCAAGGTCTGCGCGTCCAATGGCCTTCATCAGCCGGACGAATACTGAATTTGAGTTCCCGCCGATTACTACCTCCAGCCCATCCGCGCAGGTATAGGAGCCGGTGGGCACCACGCCAGGCAGTCGCCCGCCGGTGCGTTGGCGGACCATCCCGTAGGCGTCGTAGTCGGGAACGAGGGATTCGAGCAGCGAGAAAACTCCCTCGTACAGGGCCACGTCCACCACGTTGCTTGCTTGGTTGCCGCCCCCTCGGGCGCGATTGAACATCAGCATCAGCGCGCCGATGACTCCATAGAGTCCGGCGACGGTATCTCCAAGGCTGGCTGCTGCGCGGCCGGCCGGACGGTCGGGCTCGCCGGTGATGTAGCGCAGTCCGGCGAAGGACTCGGCCGAGCTGCCAAAGCCTGCACGATCTTTGTAAGGACCGGTCTGACCGTAGCCCGAGATCCGCACGATCACTAGATTCGGGTTGATCTCATTGAGCACCTCTGGTCCCAGACCCCACTTTTCAAGGGTTCCGGGGCGGAAGTTCTCGATGATCACGTCCGTAGTGGCGACAATCTTCTTAATCGCTTCGGCTCCGAGTTCGCTGCGCAGATCCAGCGCTACCGACTTTTTGTTGCGGCCCACGGTACGGAAGAGCATCGAGGTTGTTCCACGGCTCTTGCGCCAGTCGCGCAGTTCATCACCTACGTTAGGCCGTTCAATCTTGATCACCTCGGCGCCGAAGTCACCGAAGATGCGTGCGGCGAACGGCGCAGCAACAAAATTGCCTAGTTCAAGCACACGAATACCGGCCAGTGGCAGATTGTTCTCGCCTAGATGTAGATTCTCAGTCAATGTTTTGACCCCTGTTCAACTTGCAACGTCTTCCCATGCACTGGGAATAGCTTCCCCTTGAGCGGTAAAACTGTAGCAAGTGATACGGAACACAGCAACACTTTCCGCGGACAATTCTCAGAACCTCGCCGCACAATGCCAACTGAAACCGATTGACTAGGCAAGATGAATGGAATTACGCAGCAGCGGAACAATGAACTAAGGACGCAATAGAGGAAATGAGCGGAGCAGTCACGCTCGAAACCGGCGCCGGAGCGCGCCAAATACAACGAAGCACCCGGCGAACTCCGGCATCAAGTCGCTCACCGCATAGTGCGGCGTTGACGCGTAGCACGCAGCGAAGAGGGTGCAGAGGTCTAGAACGAACGGCTCTCGTTGGACGCGCCGTTGCTTTTGAGCGGGTCCTTAGGAGATCGAGACCAGGTCCCGGTGTCCTTTGCGCTGATCGATGATGGCGACAAACATGGTGATCAGCACCAGCAGCGCGATGGCAATGAAGGAGAAGCTCATCGCATTGGTCCATCCGGATAAATGATTCACACCATAGAAGATCGCGGTGATCATCGCCAGGCCCACCGCGGTGCCGATACGCTGGGAGGTCTGCATGAGTCCTCCGGCGCTGCCCGAATTTTCCACCGGAACTTCCATCAGCGTCAGGGTCTGGTTCGGTGAAATGATGAAGCCCTGCGCGATGCCGATAAAGGCCAGCGAAAGCATCATCCACCAGATATTGAGCAGGTCTCGTGCTTGGAGCTCCACCACCATGATGGTGGCCAGCAAGCCAAACAGCGCGCAGCCGGCACCGAAAACGATCATTTTGCGCCCGACGCTCATCACGTAGTTTCCCGCCAGCTGGGAGCTGACGGCTGAGATCAAGGCCGCCGGCAGGCAGATCAAGCCCGCCTGCAGGGCACTGAAACCCAGTGCGCTTTGCACATAGATTGCGACCAGCACCCAGACGCTGCTGACTCCCATGAAGTACAGTCCGGCGATCAGGCTTCCATTGGTGAAGCTGGAGATCTTGAACAGGGCCAGCTCGACCATCGGGGAGCGTCCGCGCGCCTTGTACTTTTTCTCCCAGTACACCCAGTACGCCAAGATCCCCAGACCAACGGCGAGCAACGACCAGAGCACAGGATTCTCGCGTCCCTGCACGAAGGGCAGCAGGAAGGCGAGCAAGCCGACCGCCAGCAATACGCCGCCAACCGGGTCCAAATCCAGCTTTCCGGTGCCGCGCACAAGGAGCGGCCTAGGAAGCCACAGCAGTGCCAGGACTACGGCGATAATTCCCACCGGCACGTTGATCAAAAAGGTCCAACGCCACCCGGCGTCGGGTCCGAGCCCGCCGATGAGGAAGCCGCCGAGCACCGGGCCGATCGCCACGGAGACGCCGATGACGGTACCCAGCAGCCCGTAGGCGCGTCCTCGTTCATGGCCCTTGAAGTGCTGCTGGATCATGCCCATTACCTGCGGGTTGAGCAGTCCGGAGCCAAAGCCCATGATGAACCGGGCAACGTTCAGGCTCGTCGGATCCGGCGCCAAGCCGGCCAGAATGGAAGAGAGGGTGAAGATGACCACGCCGGCCACGAACACCACACCGCGTCCCAGCACGTCGCCGGCGCGGCCCGCGGCTACCAGCACCACACCGAAGGTCAGCGCATAACCGGCCAATACCCACTGCATATCGGCTTCGGAGGCACCGAGTGTGCTTTCGATCGATGGCAGCACCACGTTTACGATGCTGACGCTGACCAGAGACATGAACATGGTCGCCAGCAGCACCCAGAGCAATCGCCAGCGGGCGCCGGACGATAGCGGTTCAGGTACCGTCAAAGATCGCTCAGGCATTGTCCAACTTTCCAAGGTTTAGCAGCGCCATCGGGGGTGGCCGCACGGCGCGCACAGGTAGTTCAGCGCAACTAATCAAAAACTTATTCCCTAGTGGGAGGCCACGTTCCTCGCCAGAATCGCTTCGATGGCGATAATGCGCAGCTCGATCAGGTCCTCGAACATCTCGTCGCTGGTTTGTCCGGGCAGCTGCAGCGCCGCTCGGCATTGCGGCGCGGCTACCTGCGCGGCGGCATCCAACCGGGATTCGGGCATCACGCGAGTGGCAAGATCTTTGTGGTCCGCAGGCAATCGGTCATAGGCGTAGTCGAAACGCAGCCCGAAGCCGAGCACATCCTGCTCCAGGGCTCGGACCATGGTGACAGCAGTTTTCAGCGGCAAGTTGATATCAACGTAGAACTGGAGCAGCCGCTCGATCAGCAGCGTGTGCCTTGGACCGATTTCCACCTGGACGTTCTCTTCCATGCCCACCAGCGAGGCCCGCGGGAACTCCCGGTGGATCCGGCGCGATTCCGCATAGGCCAAACGCACGCTATCGCGCCAGTTCACTGGATCGAATTCGATCAGAGGCGCCTTGTCCAAGAAGAGTTCCACCGCGAGGTTGATGATCTCCTGGCGGTCCTTGACGTAGTTGTACAACGCACGCGGGGTCACATTGAACTCAGCGGCCAAGCGGTGCATGGTCACCGCTGCGAAGCCTTCGTCGCCGGCGATAAACAGCGCCCGTTCGGCCAGATCCTCGCGGGCAAATGCGGTCCAGGCGGAATCCTTGCGTGGGCGGCCACGCCCACGCTTTGCAGAAATTTCCGGTAACTGGTTTGTGGCTTCGCTCATAGCAACAGTCTATGCCTAGACAGCGCCCAGTTTCGGAATTCCTCCGGCCGTCAGGCTTTTATCGCAAAAATGGGTCTAATACAGGGCCAACAGCTTGCGTGCCCGCTCGTGCCAGAGGCTTCCGGCGAGCGCCAAATGCCCCACGGCGAACGCAACGCCTCCGAAAACCCACGGTCCGATCAACGCGAGCGCGCCGATTGAGTTCATTGCCGCCACCAGTCCGGCGGCGATTACCAGAATGCCCACACTGACCAAGAGGACGTGCGCCCACCATTGACGGGTGGGCAGCAGCACTGCCAGCAAGCCGAGCAGGCTCGCCGGACCGATAATCAGCCAGCCATTGAGCTCGGTGGCGCGAAGGCCTGCGGAAACCACCCAGACTCCGGTGGCCAGCACGAGCAGCGCTCCGGCGATCAGCCACAGCGGACCTGGTCGGGCCATGGAGCCGCGCATCATGATCAGCGGGGTGAGCACCTGTGCCCAGAGCAGCACCGTGATGGGCAGGAAGAACAGGCCGATGCCCGCGGACCCGGCGATCACCACAAGCGTGATGGCACTGGCGCCGAGCACCCCGATGATCGTGGAGAAGATATTCTGCAGGTAAAGGCCCAGCACGCTGAGCAGCACCGGAAGCATCGCTACCCAGATCACCTGAGCCCCGACCACCGCTTCGAACCGGGCCAGTGCCCCATCCGCGCCAGCGAAGGGCGTCCATTCACCGGAGTTCCCCGGTGCCGCAATAGGGCCGAAGTACACCACCACGGTGGTGAGCAGCGCGAAGGCGAGAATCGGCCAGCCGAGAATGCGATTGAGGAATTCCTTGCCGCTGCGCACCTGGAGCGCCTCGGGTTCGGTGCGCTGGAATTTCGCGGCTCGCATGCCCGGGGTTCCCAGCTGTTCGATCAGCTCAACCTGCTTGCGGCCACGTCCCGGGAGCTTTTGGATTTTCGCCCGGGTCTGCTCGATGACCTTATTTCGTTCCGCAGACGTCAGATGGCTCAACTCTTGGCGCAGCTGTTCCACATAGTTGCGGGAGGCTCGGGGAAGACGTGACTTCATGAGCCTTACTTTACGCGGTGCAAGGGCTAGTTTGACGAAGGCGAAGGGACACCGCATTTGCGGTGTCCCTTCGCCTGATAAGTGCTTTTAGAGCGTTCCTCAGCTGCCTATTTACCGGCACCCGCGGTCAGTCCGCCAACGATGTATTTCTGCAGGAAAAGGAACAACGCCATCACCGGGATCGCGGCGAGCACCGCACCGGCGGCGAACACCGACCAGTTCGAGGTGAATTCCTCCGAGACGTAGGAGTACAGGCCCACGGCGAGGGTCTGGTTCTCCGGGCTGACCAGCACCACCGAGGCGATCACGAAGTCGCTGGTGGTGGAGATGAAGGACAGCAGGCCCACTACGGCGAGGATCGGTGCGACCAAGCGCAAGATCATGGTGAAGAAGATCCGTGCGTGCCCGGCCCCGTCGATCTTGGCCGCCTCGTCGATTTCCACCGGCGCGGTATTGAAGAACCCGTACATCAGGTAGGTGTTCACGCCCAACGCACCGCCGAGGTAGACCATGATCAGCGCGATTTGGTTGTCGATGCCCAAGCCCGGGTACACGTCTCCCAGCGTGGTCAGCAGGATGAAGATCGCCACCACCGCCAGCAGCTGGGGGAAGATCTGCACGACCAATAGCGAGACCAGCCCGAAGCGCCGGCCCTTGAAGCGCATCCGGCTGAAGCTGTATGCGGCGAGGGCGCCGAGGAAGACCGAAGCGGCGGCGGTGGTCAGCCCGATGAACATGGTGTTGCCGAACCAAGCGGCGAATGGGCGCTGTTCATTGGCGAAGAGCTTGCTGTAGCTCTCGAAGCCGATGGTGGAGAAGAACCCATTGGAGGAAAGCAAGGTGCCGTTGGGGTTCAGCGACGCGGAGAGCACGTAGAGCAGCGGGAAGGCCGCGTAGATGCACAGCGCCACACCGATCAGGTGCCGCCAGCCGGTCGCTGCGAACCATTGGCCGAAGCTTTTCTTCTGCGCTGTGCGTGGGACGGTTTTTGGAGCACTCATTAGTTCAGTTCCTCCAAGGCTTTGGTCTGTTTGAAGCTGATGATCGCGACAATCGAGACGATCAGGAAAATGATGATGGAAAACGCGCTGGCCAGCCCGTAGTCGCGTTGCGAGCCGACGAAGGCGACCTTGTAGACCATGGAAATCAAGATGTCCGTGGCACCGACGTTCATCCCCGAGTCAGCCAGACGTGGTCCGCCCTCGGTGAGCATGTAGATCACGTTGAAGTTATTAAAATTGAAGGCGAAGGAGGAGATCAGCAGCGGGGCGACGGAAACCAGCAGCAGCGGCAACTTGATCAGCCGGAAGATTTGCCAGGGCTTGGCCCCGTCGATCTTGGCTGCCTCGGCCAGTTCGTCGGGAATCGACTGCAGCGCTCCGGTGCATACCAGGAACATGTACGGGAAGCCGAGCCAGAGGTTGACCCAGAGCACCGAGAACTTCGCCAGCCAGGGGTCGGTCAACCACGGGATCGACGCTCCGCCGAAGAGCACCTGATTCACGTAGCCGAAGTCCTTGTTCAGCATGCCTGCCCAAACCAGGCCGCCGAGGAAGGCGGGGAACGCGTAGGGCAGGATCGAGATGACGCGGTAGACCTTGCGTCCCTTCATCCGCAGGTCGTTGAATACGATCGCCAGGAACAGTCCGAGGAAGAAGCTGGTGGCCACCGACAGGAATGCGAAGCCAAAGGTCCAAGCCGTCACGGAGATCAGCGAACTGCGGATCGAGGAATCGGTGATCGCGCGGGTGAAGTTATCCAAGCCAACGTTGATGGACCAGCCGGGCATGAGCTGCTCGCCGCTTGCTGCGCTGTAGGCTCCGACCCCAGTGTCCTGGTAGAGAATGCCGGTGAGCGAATCGGTCATGGTGTCCGCGCCCTTGTCATAAACCAGCGTGGAGGTGTACTGGTAGGCGGTGCGGCCATCAGAGGTGCGCAGCGTTCCGTCGGCGGGATCCTCGCTCATCGGCACCGCCAGCGAGGTGACTTCCTGCTGGCGCCCGAGCAGGTCCGCGAAGGAAAGCTGGGTGTACTGCGACAGCGCGGCCGGGTCAATGGGAGCCAGCGGTTCCTCGACGTCGCCCACCAGCTGCTGCCCCTCGCGTTCGACCAGCAGGGCCAAGCCCTCGGCGCCGTCGAGCACGGTCACCGGCAGACCGGCAGATTCAGGGACGCGCTGCTGGTTCGTTTGCAGCAAGGACATGATCGCGTCGTCCTTGTCAGAGTTATGCCCGGAACCATAGTTGGTGAAGGCGATATACCCGGTGTAGCCGATCACGAATACCTGGAAGATCAGCAGGAACACCGCCCCGGGAGCCAGATACTTCGCCGGCAGCCAGCCGCGCTTGAAGTAAATGACGTTGATGGCCAAGGTGATCACCGCAATGATACTTGCGATCAGCAGCGCATCCTTGGCAACCGCCAGGAACACCGCGAAGATCGCCGTCGCGTCGAGGACCGCGATGGCCAGGATCTTGAAGAGCATCGCACCAAGTCCGGTGCTCAGGTTGCGCGTAAATCCTTGGGCCGCGGAGGAAGGCTTAGGCGGTTCATCTGCGGGCGCATGTTCTTTCGGCGCGGTGGTTTTCATGGTCATCCCGGAGTTCCTCAGACGGTCATTGGTGAACGATGATCGGTGGCAGGCAGCTGGGGTCCGCCCAAGCGGGTCGAACCCCAGCAGCCGCTCGCGTGCTTACTTGGAAATTGCGGCTTCGATGTCCGTAGCCATTTCATCCCAGCGCTTGACTGGATCCTTGGCCTTGCCGGAGATGATGTCTGCTTCGGCCACACCCCAGAATTCCCAGACCGCTGCCATCTCTGGCACGTTAGGCATCGGAACGCCGTTCTCGCCGACCTCGCCGAAGGCCGCCACGACCTCATCTGACTTAGCCGCTTCGAAGGCGGCCTTGTTTGCTGGCGGGCGATCTCCCACCTCATATAATTCGGTCTGCACTTCTTCGGTGCCGATGTAGTTGGTCAAGAACTCGGTGGCCGCCAACAGATTTTCGGTCTTGGAGGAGACGAAGAAGCCTTGGACCGCGACAAATGGCTGTGCTGGTTCGCCGCCGGCGCTAGGGATCGGGTCGATGGCCAGATCGATTTTCGCTTCTTCGGCCGCATCGACGTTCCATGGGCCGGTGATCAAGAACGGCGAGTCACCGGAAATGAACTTCTCCTTGGCGATGTCGCTGTCCACCGAGGTTTTCAGCGTGCCTTCCTTGCCCTGCTCGGCCATCCACTTGGCGAATTCTTCACCGCCGGCGTTGCCCAACTCCAGCTTGCTGGCATCGTAGGCGCCCTGGTCATCGGTGCCGAAGACCGGCGCTCCAAAGGAGGTCTGGAATGGGTAGAGGTGGAAGGGGTCACCGGTTTCGGAGACCTGGACCAGGAAGGGGAAGTCGGTGCCCGATTTTTCGCCTGCTTGGACCATGTCGTCAAAGGTGGCCGGTGCTTCGCTGGCCAGTTTGGTATTGCGCAGCAGCGCCAGGTTTTCGGTGGCGTACGGAACGCCGTAGGCCTTGCCCTCGTAGCTCATTGCGGTGACTGCGACCTCTTGGAAGTCGGCCGCTTTGTCGCCGAGTTCGACCGGCTGCACGACTCCGTTGTTGACTAGGTTGCCCAACCAGTCGTGGGCACCGATGGTGATATCTGGCCCCTTGCCGGTGGGAACCTGGCGCAGGAAGTCTTCCTGGATTTTGGAGAAGTCCTTAATGACCAGATCCACTTTCACGCCGCTGGTTGCGGCGAAGTCCTTGGCCGCCTGCTTCAACACCGGTTCGCGGTTGGCGTCGACCCAGACGGTCAGCAAGCCGGCAGATGCTGGCGCCGAAGCGGAAGCCGCCGGTGAGTTGGAGGCCGCCGGTTCGGTGGACGTGCCGGATCCGCCACAGGCGGTCAGCGAAAGCGCGGCGATGGCCGTCATGGCCCCGCCGACTATCAGGGAGCGAGTGTTCACCTTCATTGGGTGTACCTTTCGTGGCAACTTGATTGATCTGCGCCGGCTGAGTCTCGATATGCTGCGCCTGGGCCGGACGGGTTAGTGTGTCGTGAATCACGACAAGAATGTAAGCGTTTCCAGAGTGACACAATTCATCAGACTTGGCAACACCTCCCGGATTCATCAGAGATTTGCCGGACACTTAATCGAAGCAACCAAGCGCGACTTCACACTTAATTGGAAGCGTTTACAAACCTAGTTTCATCGCCTATCGTTACCGACATGACTCAATCGCGTACTCTTTCGGAATCGTCAGCGTTCGAGCACGGCTCGCAGTGGTGGCGCACCTCGGTGATCTACCAGATCTACCCCCGCTCCTTCGCCGACGCCAATGGGGACGGCATCGGAGACCTGGCCGGCATCACCTCGCGCCTCGATTCCCTGGCAAATCTGGATATCGACGCTATCTGGCTCTCCCCGTTCTTCACCTCCCCGCAAATAGACGGCGGCTACGACGTTTCGAACTACTGCGACGTCGACCCGTTATTCGGCACCCTGGCCGATTACGACAAGATGGTGGCCCGCGCCCACGAACTCGGTTTGCGCGTCATCATCGATCTGGTGCCGAACCACTGCTCCGATCAGCACCCCTGGTTCCAGGAAGCACTGAACTCAGCGCCCGGTTCCCGGGAAAGAGACCGCTTCATCTTCCGCGACGCCCCCGCGGATTCCCTGCCCAACAATTGGGACTCGGTCTTCGGCGGCTCCATGTGGACCCGTACGACTAACCCGGATGGCTCCCCCGGACAGGCTTATCTGCACATCTTCGATTCCTCCCAGCCCGACTTCAACTGGCATAACGAGGAAGTGCGCGCCATGTTCCGCGATGTCTTGCGCTTCTGGCTTGACCGCGGCACCGACGGATTCCGGGTGGACGTCGCCCACGGCATGATCAAGGCCGAAGGCCTGCCCGATTTCACCCCGCCGGCGCAAGGCGACTCCATGGGAGGGGACGAAGTGCTCGCCCCATGGTGGGGACAGGACGGCGTGCATGAAATCTACCGCGACTGGCGCAAGGTCATGGACGAGTACGAAGGCGACCGGGTGCTTTGCGCCGAAGCCTGGGTCAGCCCGCTGGAACTGATGTCCAAATGGGTGCGTGAGGACGAAATGCATCAGGCATTCAACTTCCCGTACCTGGGCACCGAGTGGGACGCGCTGGCCCTGCGCCAAGTCATCGACGACTCCTTGCGTGCCTTCCGCGCCGTCGGCGCGCCAAGCACCTGGGTGCTATCCAACCACGACGTGGTGCGCCATGCCTCGCGCCTCGCGCTGAGCGAGGACAACCCGCAGGGTGAAGGCATCGGCCCGCGCACACCAAACCACCCGGATCCGGCACTTGGACTGCGCCGAGCTCGGGCGGCATCCGCCTTGATGCTGGCCTTGCCCGGCGGCGCCTACATCTATCAGGGTGAAGAGCTCGGCCTGCCCGAAGCCATGGAACTGCCAGATGCATCCCGGCAGGACCCCACGTGGTTCCGCACCAACGGCGAGCGCTACGGCCGCGACGGCTGCCGCGTCCCAATCCCCTGGGAAGCCCAGTCCCCCGCCTTCGGCTTCAGCGCCACAGGGGAAAGCTGGCTGCCCCAGCCTGCGAACTGGGACCGCTACGCGCGTTCGGAACAGGAAGCACAGCCGGATTCGACTCTGAACATGTATCGCTCGATGCTGCGTCTGCGCCGTGAAAACCTCTTGGGCTCCGGTGACGTGCAATGGTTGGAGACTGGCAGCGAGCAGCTGCTGGCACTGCGCAACCGCGCGGTGGTCGTGATCGTGAATTTCGCCGGGCAACGCGCCGAGCTACCCGCGGAGCTGGCAGAGCTGCAGGTCCTGCAGAGCAGCGCCGAGCAATCACGGCTCGGGGTCATCGAGGCCGAATCGGCCTTGTGGCTTGGCACCGAGCGCCGGTAGCGCCCGGTAGTCTCGAATGTACGTGCGGCATCCGGGCAGCGGATGCCGCACCCACCCAGCAATGCATTTAGGAAGGGTCAACGTGGCCGGTATTAAAGACGTGGCAGAAGCCGCAGGGGTTTCCATTGCCACCGTTTCCCGAGCGCTCTCGGGCCGCGGAAACGTCTCGGCCACCACCTTGGCCGCAGTACGCCGCGCGGCCGAAGAGCTGGACTACGTCGTCTCCTCCAGCGCTTCGGGGCTAGCCAGCGGGCGGACCCGTAATATCGGGGTGCTGGTGCCGATGGTCAACCGCTGGTACTACGGTTCGGTGCTGGAAGGGATCAGCACGGCGCTGATGCGCGAAGGCTACGACACCACGCTGTACCAGCTGAGCAAGGACGTGGATCAGCGCGAAAAGGTCTTCTCCGATTTCCTCTTGCGCCAACGCGTGGACGCGGTGATCGCGGTGAACGTCGAGCTCAGCGAAGCCGAGGTGGCCGCCTTGCATGCACTGGATAAACCGTTGGTGGGAGTCGGCGGGCCGCTTCCCGGAGCGCCGACCTTGTATCTGGACGAGGAAGCCGTCGCTGCGCTGGCCACCGAGCATCTGATCGCCTTGGGCCATACGCGGATCGCGCATATCGGTGGCAGCCAGGAAACCGATCTTGATTTCAAGCTCCCCACCCACCGCCGCGCCGGCTACGAACGCGCCTTGCGCGAAGCCGGCTTGGGCGTGGACGAGGAGCTGTATATGGGTGCCGATTTCACCATGGCCCAAGGCTATGAGGCGGCCAAGCAACTGCTCGGGCACCCCGTGAACCGTCCCACCGCGATCTTTGCCGCGAGCGATGAGATGGCCATCGGTGCGATGCTCGCCGCCCGGGATCTGGGCCTGCAGCTTCCGCATGATCTGTCGGTCATCGGCGTCGACAACCACGAGCTCGCCGAGATGTTCCGCCTGACGACCATCGAGCAGCGTCCGCACGAACAGGGCGAAACTGCCGTGGCCATGCTGCTGCGCACCATCCGCGGGCTGGAAGCCGCCGAAGGGCACCAGATCAAGCATCGGCTGATCGTGCGTTCATCGACAACGCGCCCACCGGCCTGAGCCGATGAGCGCGTCGCCATTATTCAGTTCTTGTTCTTGTTCTCTAGCTTCAGCTAGCGAACGGTAGGTGCGGTAGTTTCCTCGTCCTCAACTTCTTCCAGGTGGAGGTTGCGGCCTTGGGTTTCGCCAACCCACAGCACGGCACCGGCGGAGATAATGGTCAGCACCATAATGTAGATGGCGATGGAACCGGACCAGCCCGTTGAGGTCAGCAGGATCTGCGCGACGGTAGCCGCGAAGGCACCGCCGAGGATCGAACCGAGCGCGTAGCCGATGGAGATACCCGAGTAGCGGATGCGTGCCGGGAACATCTCGGCGTACATCGCCGACTGCGGACCATAGGAAAGGCCCAAGCCGATGGTGAGCACAAAGATCGCGATCGTGTAGAGCACGATATTTGCGGTGTCCACGAGCATGAACATCGGAATCATCCAAACGAACACGATTCCGTAGCCGATGAGGAAGGTATTGCGGCGTCCGAGCCTATCCGAAAGCCAGCCACCGACCAGAGTGAAGATCAACCAGCCGACCGAGCCGATGGTAGTTGCCAGCAGGATCGGGGCCAGCTCCATCCCCAGCACCTTGGTGGTGTAGGAGATGAAGAACGCGATCACCAGGTAGCCGGCTGCGTTATTTGAAACGAAGATCAGCGCGGCCTGCAGCACCTGCTTGAGGTTCGTGTTCATCAGTTCGCGCAGCGGGGTGTGCTCGGAAGCCTTGCGCTGTGCCATGGCCTTGAAGACCGGGGATTCCTCCACGGCACGGCGGATCATGTAGCCGACAAGAATCAGCACCACCGAAAGCAGGAACGGAATGCGCCAGCCCCATGCTTGGAACTGCTCCGGAGTCATCGACACGCGCAGGATGAAGAGCAGCCCGGTCGCCAGGATCATGCCGATAGGCACACCGATCTGCGGGAAAGCGCCGAAGTAACCGCGACGGGCATTCGGTGCGTGCTCCACCGCCATCAGCGCGGCTCCGCCCCATTCGCCACCTGCCGAGAAGCCCTGGACCACACGCAAGAGCACCAGCAGAATTGGCGCGCCAACGCCGATCGCAGCGTAAGTCGGCAAGAGGCCAATCAGCGAGGTTGCCACGCCCATGAGGATCAGGGTCAGCACCAAGATCTTCTTTCGACCGTAGCGGTCACCCAAGTGGCCTGCCACGATGGCGCCCAGCGGGCGGAAGAAGAAGGATATGCCGATCATGGCGAAGGAAAGGATCTGCGCCACCGCAGGGTTCGATTCACCCAGTGGCTCCAGGAACAGCGGAGTCAGCAACGTTGCGGTGAGCTGAGCGAAAATGAAGAAGTCATACCACTCGATGGTGGTACCGACCAGGGTGCCAGCGAGAACGCGCCGCTCTTCCTGGGTGCGAGATGCGGTTATAGACATGTGCGAGTTTCCTCAGCTGAAGATGCGAGTAAATACCGACCGTTCGGACGGGTAACAAACCAATAGTAGATTACAAGTGATCATCCTCACAAGCGACGAAGGTTCGTGCCACTGCCTGGGCCGCTGAGCGGCCAGCCTGATTGCCGGTTTACAGAGATGAGTGAATTCAAAAAAAGAATTCGCCGTTCGGATAGCGAACCTTTAGACTCGCTTTAAGAAGAACTAGCGTCGAGCCCAAGGCAAGCTGTCCGTCGGAAAAGTCGGTGGCAGCGCCGGAATGAAGAAGATGTCGTCCTCGCAAACTTTGTCTCGTGGTATCCGAGTACTGGAGATCGTTGCAGACTCCACGGTCAATCTGACCATCGCAGAAATCGCCGCCGAACTCGACGTCCACCGTTCCATCGCCTATCGGATTCTGCGCACCTTGGAAGAGCACCGCTTGCTCAGCCGAGACGACGCCGGCCGGATTCGAACCGCGTCGGGATTGGCTGTGCTCGCCCGGTCTGTGCAGCGCGACCTGCAAACCGCTGCGATGCCAGAGCTCACCAAGCTCGCCAACGAACTCTCCATGACCGCGTTCATTGCGGTGTGGGAACACGATATGTGCACCACCTTGCAGTCGGTCGAACCGCTGCATTCGCACCGCGCAATTGTTCACCGACCCGGTTCGGTCCATGGCATGGATATCGGCGCCCCGGGAATCGCTATCCAGTCCAAATACACGCGCAGCCAATGGGAAGCGATGCAAACCGGAATCGAGTATCGGGAGCCCGCGCGCACCGCACGCATCGAGGGGTACGCCACCAGCGAGGATGAAGTGATTCAGGGGGTCACGGCCATCGCGGTTCCCATCTCCCACAGCGGTCCAACCCCGGCGGCAATCGCGGTAGTCTTCGCCACCAGTACCGTGGGCGATCGCGAACGCATCATCCGCGCTTTGAAGGAAGCAGCGATCAATATCGGCGACGAGCTGGACTAAAGATCCACCGCCTAGCTGACCGCAACAATAACCACAGCAGATGAGCGAAGGCTCCTTCCCCTCCGGGGAAGGAGCCTTCGCTCATTTGAAAAGCTACTCTAGCGAACGCGTCGCAACGATGGCGCTTTGGCAACGATCAGTTTCATGGCCAGCGCGGCCAGCAGAATCAAGAATGCGGCGGCGCTGGACACCCAGAAGGCCCCGAGATAGCCGGCCGAATCGGCGAGCATCCCGGCCAAACCGTTGCCGATCGAGGTACCCACCACGATGCCTGCCGATAGCAGCGTCATCACGGTGGACAGCAGCTTCGGCGGAGCGACTTCGCCTCCGAGGGTCATCACCGTGACGATCACCGGTCCCACCGCAAAACCAGCAACGAACAAGGCCAGCAGCATCCATGGCACGGTACCGGCAAAGTGCAATCCGAAACTGGCGATGGTCAGTGCTAGTCCGCAGGTGATCCAACGGTTGATCTGGCTGAAGCCTTGGGGCCAAGCGGCTACGGACACCGCAGCCAGCGCGCTGGAAATACCCATCGCGCCGTAGAGCAGTCCGCCCTGGTTCGAGTCGCCCTGGGCCCCGGCAAAGGCCAGAGTACCCGCGGCGGATGAGCCGAAGACCGTACCCAAACCGATCATGCCCAAAACCAGTGCGCCAATCGCCGCGACCCGGGCTCGCCCGATGCGGACCTTTTCGGATTGCCCGGTGGTGGCGTGCAGCTTCACGGCGTCCACGGTGCGGTGCTTGGCAAAGACGGGAACGAGCACCACCGTGAGTACCGCAGCTATCAATAACGGCAAGGTGGGGTGCAGCAGCGAAGCCAGCAAGCCGACTGCCACCGGCCCGAAGACGAAGCCAAGTTCGTCGAGCATGGATTCAAGGCTGAGCGCAGCGGTCAGTACCTTCGGGTTTTTCTTCTGCTGGCGTGTCATCGAAATCCAGCGCACACGTGACATCGGACCAACCTGTGGTCCGGTGGCACCGGCAAGCAGGGAAATCAGCACGAGCACCCCGACCACCATGCCCGCACCGCTGTTTCCATACCAGGTGAGTATGAGCAGCAAGATGGTGTGCAGGATCGCGGCTGGAATGAGGACCGGGCGCTGGCCGAAGCGGTCCGCCAGCAAGCCGAGGCTCGGTCCGCCGATGGCCGAACCCAAACCGACCATGGCGGCGCTGAGACCGCCGAGTGCATAAGATCCCGAGGAAGCAGTCACGAGGGTCATGGACCCGATGGTGAGCATTGCCAGCGGAAGCCGAGCAAAAAAAGATAACGGAAGGTACGCGGTACCAACCATAGGAACCAATGATGCAAAACCTGGTTTAGGTTCGATTATTTCGTTTGGTTCGTTGGACAACATATGTTGAGTCAACAATTCTCCACAACAAAGCGTGTGTCGTCCCACGCCCCCCGACACACAAAATTTCCCAGACATGCCTGATGGCACTACTTTCAACATACCAGCGTCTTCAGCAATGTCTAGCTCATATAGCCAGCATCACTTCTGGAGTCATATCGATGGTCGATCCATGCTGCGTCTTGGTGACAGTGACGCGGTTGGAAATGCGTTGTTTCATCTCGGAAACGTGTGAAACCAGGCCAATCATGCGGCCTCCTGCACGCAGCGATTCCAGCGCCTCCATAACCTGTTCCAAAGTCTCCGCGTCAAGTGAGCCAAAGCCTTCGTCGACGAAAAGCGTCTGCATGTCTACGGCACCGCTGTGATGAGAAATGACGTCTGCCAAGCCCAGCGCAAGGGCCAGCGAGGCCATGAAGGTTTCACCTCCGGAAAGCGTCTGCGTGTCGCGTTCCTTTCCGGTCCACGAGTCGCGCACACGCAAGCCCAGACCTGACTTCGAGTTGCCGCGGGTCGAATCATCGTGATGCAAGGAGTAGCGGTTCGAGGACATGATCATCAAGCGCTCGGTCGCAGCCGCCGCGACTTCTTCTAAACGCGCGGCCAGGACATAGGTGCTGAGCGTCATTTTGAACTTGTTCTCTCCCCCACCGCGAATCACCTCGGCCAGATCGCGTAGTCGCCGATACGTGTCGATCACCGGTCCTGATTCCGAACGGTATTCGGCCAGCGACGTGACGGATTTGCGCAGCCGTTCGAGTTGGGTCAGGGCGAGCACTTCGCCCTGGCGTGCGGCCTCGAACATCTCTTCGGCCAGCTTGGCGCTTTCACCTGCCTCGTCCAGCTCCTCCTCGGTAGGTGTTCGCATGCCCGCGGCGCTGAGTTCCTGGGCGCGCAGGTAATCCTCGGAGCCCTTCAGCGTCGCAATCGCGCTGGAACGCACCGTGTCCTCATGATGGAGTCGCTGGAATTCTTCACGCACCTCAGTGGAGAGCAGCGCGGCCGCATATTCTTCGTCATCTTCGAATCCGGCCGCATCGCGTTCGCGCGTCCAGACGTCTCGGGCTTTGTGCGCGGAGTCCACCGCCGCGAGGTATTCCTTGAGCGTGGTGAAGGCGCGATTAAAGATCGTGAATTCAGCGCGTACCTTCAGCACCACCTCGTCGATGCCCAAATCACTGCCTTCGCGCAGCTCCTTCAGTTTCTCCTCGAGCTCGGAAATCTGCGTGCTCAAGGACTCCACTTGCTGGGTGCTCGCGGCGTGGCCCATCGCTGCTTTGGCGACTTTCGAGGTTTCTTCTTCGATGCGGGTGCGCAGCGATTCGAGTTTTTGAACTAGCTCGGCTGTCTCAGCTTGTTTGGCCACGGCCAAGTCCAGTGCTTCCTGAGCCTCGCCGACCCTGGCTTGGCCTTCCTCAACGGTGAGTTCTTTGGCATCCTCGTCCGCTGCTTCGAATTTGGTGGTCGCGATGTCGCGGGCCTTGGCCTTGCGCTGTTGGCGTCCGCGTTCGGCCTGGACTTCTTTTTCTAGCTCTTCAAGCCGTTCATCGTCGATCAGTTCGGCACCTGTTTCAGCCACTGCTGGCTGCGGGTGTTCCAGTGAGCCGCACACAAGGCACGGTGATCCGTCTTCCAGTGCCGCCGCAAGACGCAGGGCGCTCTGAGCTAGTTGGGTGCGTTGCGCGGCGATATGCACATTTTCCGCGGCATTGAGCTTCAAGCTCTGTTCGGCATACTCAATTTCGGCTTCGGTCAGTGCAATTCGGAGCTTATCGCGGAGCTTGACCTGTGCTACCAACTCCTGTGCTGCCTTCAGTTCGTCAGCTGCATGCTGCTTGGCAGTGGCGGCGGATACCGCATCGAGCTTTTGAGGATCCACGGCAAGCTCATCGCGTCCAACGCGCAACTGTTCCAGAATCTTTTCCGCGTCGGTGCGGGACTTGAGCTGCTTGGCGGCCCGCTCGATCGAATCTTTATGTTCTTGTTCAAGGCGCTTCTGCTTGGCCTCGTCACTAACCGCGGCCTTGAGGACTGCGAGTTGATTGTTCAATTTCAGCGCTCGCACTCGAAGGGCCTCTAGATCTTCGGCGTTGGGCTGGAGTTGCATTCCGTGTTCCTTCAGCAATGTGGCTTTGCTGTCTTCCCACGGTGCTGTCCGTACTTTCAGCTCACGCTGGGTGTCTTTGACTTGAGCTTCATAGCCGCGGATTTCGGCGGCCCGCCCATGAAGCTCAATAGCCTGTCCGGCAAGGACTGCTGCGGGATGCTTCTGTTCATGCGCGGCTTCCAAGGCCAGCAATTCGGCGTGGCGGGCAAATACCCGTTGACGTTCGGCCAGGGATTGCTGGTTTTTAGTTGCCTTGTCGCGTTGCACTCGTTGCTTTGCGGTGACTTCCTGATGCGTCGCGGCCAGGTCCTGAATGCGGGCATCATAATCGGCAAATTCTGCGTCTAGATCTAATGCTTCAGCCACTTCTTCCACGGGCGCGTCCGGGTCCACAGTCTCGTGGACCGCCAAATACTCGGTGGCTTCCTCGCGAATGCCATTTTCACGTGCGCTGAGCGTCGCTTCAATATCGGCGGCCTTTTTGCGTTCTTCGCCCAGACGCAGGTTGAACTCATCCTCGATCTTCGCGTAATCGCTGGTGTCGAAGAGGTTGCTCAGCAGTTCTTCGCGAGCGGTAGCCTTAGCGCGCAGGAAGTCGGCGAAACCACCTTGTGGAAGCATCACCACCTTGGTGAATTGATCGCGGTCCAACCCCAAGAGGCCCCCGAGCACCTGTCCCACTTCGTCGTTGCGCGTGGACAGTGCTTCCCACTCCCCTTTGACCAATTCGCGCAGTGCGCTGGAAGCTTTTTGCTCGGTGACGCCATTCTTGCCGCGCTTGCTCGGACGCATCCAGGCCGGCGATCGGGTGACTTCGAAACGCCGGTCACCAATGGTCAGTTCGCAGATGACCTGCGGCTCGACTCCCTGCGCCGCATGGTCCGAACGGATCTGCCGGCTGCCGGCTCGATTACCTGGCAAGGATCCGTAGATGCCGTAGCAAATTGCGTCGAGAATGCTGGATTTGCCGGCGCCGGTCGGCCCGTCGAGCAAGAACAGGCCGCCGGCGGCTAGCTCGTCAAAATTGACTTCTTCAACGCCAGCGAAGGGGCCAAAAGCCTGAATTCGAAGCCGATGGATTCTCATTTGCTCACCTGTGCTTCACGAGTGGTTCGAATGACCGAATCGAGCAATTCACGTTCGAGTTCGTCGGGTTGCCGGTCCCTGACATGTTCAATGAAGTCCGAGCAGACTTCCGCGGTGCTGGTCGCCTTGGCCATGCGTTCGGAGTACGTCGATTTCTCCTTCGCTTGGCCGCCGTGCGGGTCAAAAGTTAGCACCACCGTGTCCGGGAATCGGGTCCGGACTTTGCTCATCGCGTCGGCCGGGCGCTCGGCGTCGGTCAGGGTCACCTGGCACCAGGCGTCCTTGGCGTAATTGAGGGTTTCATCCGCGAGCAAGTCGTCCAGGTTTCCGCGGAGCACGGCCAGCTTTTTTGGCACCGAGAGGATGATTTCCTCGTATCCGGTGATGCCGTCGGCTCCTGTGTCGATCAGCCATACGCCCTTGCGCTGGTTCACCTCGGAGAAAGAGTAGGCCAGTGGCGACCCCGAATAACGGATGTGTTCGGTGATGCGTTGCCGACCATGCAGATGCCCCAGCGCGGTGTAGTCGAAGTTCTCAAACAGGCGTGCGGGTACCACGTCCAGGTTTCCGGTGCTCAGTTCCCGTTCGGAGTCGCTGCCCTGGCCTCCAGCTGCAAAGAGATGAGCCATGGCAACGGAGACAACCGGCGAACCCTGCTCGCGCAAGCCGGCCAGGTGCCCTTCGATGCGCGTGACCGCCGCATCGACCACTGCTTCATGGCTGGCCCTGTCGACCTGCAGTTCGTCCATGACCATGCGTGGTTCCAGATAGGGGATGCCATAGACGGCCACTTGATGGTCACCGCCCTCGAGCAGCACCGGTTCGAGCATGCGTGCGGTATCGGCGAAGATATGCACGCCAGCGGAATCCAGCAGTGCCGAGGCGAAACCCAGACGAGAAGCGGAATCGTGATTGCCGCTGGTCAGGATCAGTGTCGCCCCGGTCTTGCGAAGTTCACCAAGCGCCCAGTTGCATAGCCGGACCGCGTCGACATGCGGCAGCGCCCGGTCGTAGATATCACCGGCGACCAGTACCGCGTCCACCTGCTGTTCGCGGGTGATATCGATGATCTCCTGAAGCACGTTGCGCTGTGTTTCAAGCAACGACGCACCATGGAAGGTCCGTCCCAAATGCCAGTCTGAGGTGTGAAGCAATCGCATGAATCCACCTTATGCAATTACTCGGACAGAATGAGCACTAGAATGTGTTGTGTGAATGAAACCGGTGAAATTGCACTCCTGCCAGAGAACTACTCAGACAAGGTGTTCGCGATCCTGCTCGGCATAGCCGACGGCGCAACCCACGCCCGCGACGATATCGATCCCGGCGCCACCGAATTACTCCCGCTGTATATGGCTGACGGGCTGCTCGAAGCCCTCGAATGGGCCAACGACGGTGTGGGCAGTGATGAAGCGGCCTGCATGTGGCTTGCCTCGCTGCGCGGCTACGCACAACTGACCGGGTCTTTCCCCACCGGCGCTCCCGAACCACTGAAACGGTGGATCGATACCGAGTTCGCCAAGGTTGAAATACACGACGGCATCATGCCCGGCGATCCACAGAACATCGCCGGACTAAACTCCGCCGATATGGGTCAGCGAGTTCGACCCACTGGCCCCAATGCCGATTCCACCGGTGTGCTTCCGCGTGCTGCCATAGCAGCGCTGCTGGCCCGCGTACCCGTAGATACGACGGTAACCGTGGCCCGCTCGGCTGCATTCCTGACACACGATACCCAAGCGGCAAATACAGCCATCGCTGCCGCGAAGATCATTCGTTCAGCCATGGAACGCTCCGAAGAATCGGCCAGCGAGTGGGAAGGCATGCTCGAAGGACTCGAAGGCCCTTCGTCCGACGCCTTGCGCCAGGTTGTTTCGATCATCCGAGATTCGGTGCATTTGTCCCCGACCGATGCTTACGAAGCATACTTCGATAACAAAGGGCCTGCTGAGACCGAGGAAGAATCGGATATCGAGGCCGAAGAAGCACCGGCAGAAGACGAGAACAGCTCACGCGACCCGGAAACCGATGCGTACGCCGTAGCCCTGCTAGCTGCCGTTTACGGTTCCGATGCGGTGGGCGACCGTCCTGCCTCCGCATTGGATGACATCATTTCCGAGCTGCATGATCGTTGGATGGCTTTGCTCGTCTAATTACGCAAGAGTTCAAAGAGGCAGTCCGAAACCAACTATTTGGTTCCGGACTGCCTCTTTTCTGTTCATTGCCGCCCATGACGTGTGGATCAATGGGGCTGCGCGAAGGCTCTTAGGCCTTGGAAACCAAAACCAATTCTTGCGCGTCATCGGTAGAGGCGTTGTTCTCAGAATCCGGGAAAACGAATTTGTGCAGCGCCCACCAGCGGAAAATCATGGCCAGCAGCGTGCCGATAATCGGCCCTGAAATGAAGTCAGCGATTTCTTGGCTCAGGAAAGAAACCTGCGGATAGTGGAATCCCAAGATCCAACGTGACACGTACAGTGGAGCCGAATTGATGCCGATGCCAATCAGCGAAACTGAGAAGAAGCCGATTGCCTGTACGCGCTTGCGGAAGGCACTGTTTTGATGCTGAAAGGTGTACTGCCGAGTGAGGATGAAAGAAACGATTGTCGCAACGCAGTTAGCAATAATGAAAGCGGTCGTCGGGTGCTGTTCGAGCACGGTGAATTTCAGACCGTAATTGACGACCAACGTCACCACAAAGCAGAAACCGCCCACGCCGATGAAACGCAAGAGTCTGGTTAACACGCGATTTTTATCGCTCAAATTTGCTCCGTGATCGTTAGTGGCTGAAGAATTTACTGCGGTTGCCCGTGGTTAGCCCTGGACAGCCATTCCGAAACCTTCGACCAGCTGCATGAATTCGCCCTCGGAGATGATCTCCACGCGTTGTCCCTTGTCACGCAGTTTCAGCACGTGCTTGGCTTTGTTTGTCAGCCGCCCGTTGGAGAGGTCCTGCGGCACAAATCCATCTCCGACAACCAGCGCGGTCGTTGCCCGGGTGACCCGCGAGGCGGTCTGCGCGCCGTAGTTGGCGGCCCATTGCTTTGCCTTGGGGCGGGGCACAGCGAGGTTACCGGTGAAGACCATCACCTGTCCGAATAACGGATGCGTCGGATCGGCATTCGAATTCGGTTCAGGATTATCGCCCTCCTGCGGCCATGAGCCGAAGGCGTCTTGGGGCGGCAGCGAGTGTCCGCTGGCAATCCATCCCTGAGCGTCACGGGTTGCTCGGGAGAACTCTTCGCCTGGATTCCACGCGGCAGTCAAGCCTAGTCCGACACTGTAATGATCGGCGGTCTGCAAGACGGTGCTCGTATTGCTGCGGTGTGCAATGTCAATCATTGCCCACGCGCAAGCCTCGGCATCGGCTAGGGCTTCGTGGTGGTTTTCGATTGGGTGCCCTGCCTCGTCGGCGACGAACGGCAGGGAGTAGCTTGGCAGATCATAGGCTTTGCGCGATAGCTTGACCGTGCAAAGGTGAGCGATTTGCGGAACCGAAAGCTCACTGGCTTCGGAAGCGGCTCGAATAACACCCGAATCGAATGCAGAGTTGTGAGCGACGAGAACATCGGAACCGACAAATTCAAGGAGGTCACCAAGCTTTTCGCCGATGCGTGGAGCGTGCGTGACCATATCTTCGGTGATGTGGTGGATCGAGACGTTGCGTGGGTCGAAATGGTCGAAACCCTCCGGAGGCCGAAGCAGCCACTGTTCGGTTTCGACGATACGTCCAGAACGGACCTTAACCAGGCCGACCGAGCAGGCCGAGCCGATAAATCCGTTTGCCGTTTCAAAATCTAGCGCTGTGAAGTCCAATGACACGCATGCCAGTTTACTCCCTTTAACTAGTTCGACGTCATCCATGTCTGCGCAATGGGATCGTTTGCCTGCAGCTCATCCGTATGACCAAGCATTGAAGATCTCAGAAAACAGAGCTTTGACTTGTATGTATAAACTTTTCTTCCAATGCATATTAAACTGTTCAGAGCAAGACACTTCACATGAGATGGCGCTGAGGTATCGGCATTTATCTGGAGATGCATGCCCGTTTTGGCGTCGGACCACCTGCGCACCGTGATTCATCTCCTCTGCAATCTTGAGGTCTTATTCCAGGGTTTGCGGAACTGACCCCGCCGATACCGCTCCGAGGTTACCCGCCCACGACTTCACGCTGATCTGCGTAACAGGTTGGCAATCGGCTTTGAGGTCTGGGTGCCTGGCACGAGTCTCGTCTTCGGCGAGACGGTTCTTCGTTTTAGCTTGCACCTCGTGAAGGTGTCGCCGAACGACGCGTTGGAAGCGCTGATACCCAGTAGCTCCGAATACGCACCAGCAACTACTATCCAGACTGCGAGGGAAAGAGCGCCTCGTAGTAGCCGCTCAGTGCTGGGTAATAGTCCGGCTCGAAACGGACGTCATCGGCGTTTGCACCGGAAACGGCGGCAACCAGTCGGTCTAGGTAGTATTCCCATCCAGGCCCCACCGAACCGGCCATATTTGGGTCGAGTTCTGGCATCTTGAACACCAGCCGACTGCCGTTCTCTGCTTCCTCAATCGACAATTCCAATTGCCAGACATCGGCGCCTTCCCCTGTGCGCACGGCAAGACGGTAGGCCGCACGGTCGCAGCTCAGAATCTCAACTTTCTCGCGGGGCGTACCTTCCTCGGCGCTCAGGAGCACTTCCACTTCCCCACTGCCAGGATCACCCTCCCAACGGCCGAACCACAGAGCAGTTCGATCCGAAGCAGCTAGGTAGGTCCAAAGCTCAGCGGCACACACTGTGAATTCCCTGCGCAACTCCAAGGCCCCGTCGGGGGTGCGCGCTCCGGTCGGCAGGACGTTCATGGCCACTCTCCAGATTCTCCATGCGGAAGCCGAGATGGAATTCGGATCCGTTAAGCTCGACGACAATGTAAGTAGAGTAGCAAGACTGACAACACCAGAGGAACAGGTAGGCATTGCCATTCTCGGTCAAACAGCCCCTATGGACTGACACGGCCTTGGATATTCGGGCAGGCTAAGCCATCATCATTTACCGCCTTTGGACTGCTCTTCTTTTCGACATCATTGACCACGAAAGCAAAATGGGTTCTTCCTATTTCATGCCCTTCAGCGTCTCCTCGCGCTTCTTAATTACTTTGAGATGACCTGCAATAACTCAAGAATGGGTCGAAGAGTACCGAGCTCTTGGGTACGGCCCAGCTGATTAGGAGGCTTCCTCCCGCCACCGGCGCATCGTATCCTTGGGCACAGCACTTTCCATCCAGACGTTGAGTCAGTCGAGGAGCACCATGGTTTCGATATCCCCCGAACGCCAAGACATCTTGGATCTGCTCGCCGAGGCCCGGTTCTTCTTGAAATATACGACCCGCGACCTTAGCGATGAACAGGCCAGGCTTCGCCCCACGAGTAGCGCGCTTTGCCTAGGCGGACTCATCAAGCACGTCACCGTCGTTGAGGATTCTTGGGCGCGCTTTGTCACCGAAGGCATGGCGGCGCAGTCGGTCAATGGGAAGCATTTTGCGCAGTGGGGTGCGCAGGAGTACGCGATTCGGCAGGCCCAGTTTGAAATGGGCGCAGATCAAACCCTGGAAGAAATCATCGCTGCCTATGATGAATGCGCAGCACGCACCGACGAGGTGGTGGCTACCGTTGAAGACCTAGACCGGCGTTTCGAGCTGCCGCCGGCTCCATGGAACGAACCGGGTGCGAGCCGTAGCGTGCGCTGGTCATTGCTTCACATCGGTTCCGAGACTTCGCAGCATGCAGGTCACGCCGACATCATCCGAGAGTCCATCGACGGAGCGAAGTCAATGGGCTAGGGCTCATGCTGCATCGCGTCACCGGGCAGCAGAATACCCAGGAAGCGTTTCGTGCGCTCCCCGGGTATCAGGCCGTTTATCTAGTGACTAGGCCACAGTTGCTTTGCGCAAAGTCAGATATGAGCCTCCAGCCATAGCCACCGCTACGACGCCACCCCACAGGGTCACCCCTGCCGCAGTCCAGGTGATTGCCCAACTCCAGAAATTATCCCAAAAATCACTGAAGGTCATCAGCGCAGCAACGCCGAGGAGGACAACTCCTAGTCCAATGAAGAAGACCACCATGCCGGTCGTTTTCCAGCGCATGTAGATCGTGGCGATCAAGAATCCAATCATGAACAGCAATACCATCAGCACGAAATAGAAACCGATCTGAACCGCTGCGTTGTTATCCGCGATCCACTCCAAGGCGAAGAACCGGGAATCCAACCACCAGCCACCGGTAGCCTTTTCCACAAGACCCATCAGGTAGTAGAAGACCGATAGCGCCAGCGCGCAGGCCGAAAATAAGAGGACCGTTCCGAGGTAGAAACTGCGCCGTGAGACGCTCATGGCTTGGGAGAACGGGAAGGTTAAGGTCAGCGCCTGGATGCCTAAGGCCAAAAAGTACCACATAGGCGCCTGAGCTCCGCCACCATAAACTGCTCCCTCAGCTCCGGCTTCGCGGACAATCCAGAAGATCGCCAGCGAGAAAAAGAAAGAGCAGGCAAGAATCAACAGCGGGAGGCCAACAAAAACCCATTTGTTGATCAGCTGCATGCGAACTACCTTTATTACACGCTCCATTGCCTTGCCTCCTCATCACCCTCGGGCGTTGCGCTCTGAACTGACTGCCCCATGGCGGTCCGTACGACCAGTTGCTGTAATGAAACTGGGCTTAGATCGAGCCCCAGCTCTCGTGCTTCGGATTTCTGCGCCTCGGTGAGCCGCGCTCGGATACTGATGCTTGCCAGCGTTCCCAAAGCATCTCGGTGAATGACCGGGTAGCCCTGGATAAACTCGTGCACCGTGCTTGCATTACCGCTGACCGTCACCGCTGCGCCCTGTAGCGACTCCGCATCGCTGTCCATCACAATGCGACCACCATCAATGATGATCACGTGTTCAAGTAGATTGGCGACCTCGTCGATCAGGTGGCTGGAGAGCACGATCGTGCGTGGATAGAGCGAGAAATCTTCAACCAGTCGGTCATAGAAGATCTGCCGAGCCACCGCGTCCAGGCCCAAATATGGCTCGTCAAAGAAGGTAATCTCAGCTCGTGAAGCCAGACCGATAACAACACCAACGGCTGAAAGCTGACCGCGGGATAGCTTCTTGATCTTGCGCTTCATCGGCAGATTGAACTCGGAAATCAGCTCTTGGGCCAACTCTTCATCCCAATTCTCGAAGAAGAGAGATGCCGCCTTGAAAGCCTGACGGGCATTGAACTCATCGGGGTACTTCTGCGATTCGCGAATAAAACAGATGCGGGAGAGTGTTGCGTCATGCTCAAAGGGCGCGTGGCCGAAGATCTTGATCTCACCACTGCCGGGGAACCCTTGGCCGGTGAGGATCGACATCAGCGTCGTCTTGCCGGCGCCGTTGCGGCCCAGCAGACCGTAGATCTTGTTGGATTCCAGCTGTAGGGTGACGTCATCCAGCGCCTTGACATCTTTGTACGTCTTGGTCAGATGGTGCGCCGAAACTGCCATTGTCTTAGACATCGCTCATACCTCCGTGACTCGGATCCAGTGGGTGTGCGGATTTAATCATGTCCATCAGCTCCTCGACGCCGATGCCGAGTTTCCCCGCTTCGGTTGCCAGCGGCTGGACATACAGATCATGAAACTTCTGTCGACGCTTTTGCCTCAGCCGTTCCGGCGCGCCCTGTGCTACGAACATTCCGATCCCCCGCTTCTTGTACAACAGCCCTTCTTCGACGAGCTTATTGATTCCTTTGGCCGCAGTTGCCGGATTGATCCGGTAAAAGGCGGCGAATTCGTTTGTCGACGGCACTTGGGCCTCTTCGGCAAGCACGCCCGAGAAAATATCATTTTCAATCAGCTCGGCGATTTGCATGAAAATCGGTTTCGAATCATCGATCACGCCATGCACTTCCCCTCGTTATTGGAACCGAATCACCAACTTAGTTGGTTGGTTCATTACTCATGTAACTAACCATAGAACCTAGAATGGATTTCTGCAATATCTGTCTTCTTCCGGGTACGAAAAAACCGGCCGGTTCCCCGCATTTCCTGAGTCGGAAAAATACGAAAAACCGGCCGGTTGACCAGAAACTGGATGGCTAGCTGAGCTAAGCCACGTAAGCGGTTACTTGGCGTCTAATGCCTTGCTGACCTCGGTGACAATCGCTGGCAGCAGCTGCTTGAACGCCTGCGCTCGGTGCGAGATCATGTTCTTTTCATCCGCCGAGAATTGCGCTAACGAACGATCGGAATCCTTGGGCTGGAAGACCGGATCGTAACCGAAGCCATGCTCGCCGGCACGCTCGCGGCGCAACCGGCCCGCAAGCTTGCCGAGTTCCACATGCTGCGCACCGCTCGGAGTAGCGAGCGCCGCGGCGCATACAAAGGCAGCCCCGCGGTGCTCCTCTGCGATATCGCCGAGCTGCCCAAGCAACAGGTCGATATTCGCCTCATCGTCACCGTGCACTCCTGACCAGCGAGCAGAGAAGATCCCGGGCGCGCCGCCTAGGACATCTACGCTCAAGCCCGAATCGTCAGCCAGCGCGATCAGCCCGGTAGCGGCACTGATCTCCATTGCCTTCTTCAGCGCATTGCCTTCGAAGGTGACTTGGTCTTCGACCGGGTCCGGGGCGCCGGCGGTGGCCGCGTCGATCACCTGGGTGTCAACATCCAGGCCAGGCACCTGGCCGCGCAGCAGCTCGCGAAGTTCACGCAGCTTGCCTTGGTTCCGCGAGGCTAGGACAAGTATTGCCTCGCTCATTTGGCGTTACGCAGGGTTTCGGTCTGGATCTGGGCAAGCTCGGTGGTTCCGATCAGCGCGAGGTCCAGCAGTGAGTCGAGCTCTGTACGATTAAATGGTGCGCCTTCGGCGGTGCCCTGCACCTCAACGAAGTCGCCGGAACCGGTGACCACAACGTTCATGTCGGTCTCCGCGCGAACGTCTTCCTCATAAGGCAGGTCCAGCATCGGGGTGCCGTCGATGATGCCCACGGAGATCGCGGCGACCGAGTCGGAAAGCACCTTCGCGTTGGCCTTGAGGATTCCCTCGCCCCGGGCCCATTCCAGAGCTTCGGCCAGCGCCACATAGGCACCGGTGATCGCGGCGGTGCGGGTTCCGCCATCTGCCTGCAAGACATCGCAGTCGAGCACGATGGTGTTTTCGCCCAGCTGTTTGGTGTCGACCACCGCGCGCAGCGAGCGGCCGATCAGCCGGGAAATCTCGTGGGTGCGCCCAGATAGCTTGCCCTTGACCGCTTCGCGGGAGTTACGGGTGTTGGTGGCGCGTGGAAGCATTGCGTATTCTGCGGTAACCCAGCCAGTGCCCTCGCCCTTGAGCCAGCGCGGCACACCCTGAGTGAAGGAAGCGGTGCACAGCACGCGGGTGTTTCCGAATTCGATCAGAGCCGAGCCTTCGGCCTGGGTGGACCATCCACGGGTGATGGTGATGTCGCGAAGTTGCGCGGCGCTGCGGCCGTCGGCACGTAAAGTCATGCTTCCATCCTAACGAAAACACCCCGGCTTCCGGGTCTGTGACAGCGCCGGAAGCCAGGGTGTTTAGTCCAACAGGAAGCCAACTCGGTTTCGCTGGTGGGCGGTGCTATTTCGCCGACTCTTCGACTTCGGCAGGTGTGGATTTTTTGGCCGGTAAAACCCGGTCAAATAGCCAAGCGAAGACGAAGGTGTAGATCAGGAAGAACACCAACAACCCGGCCTCCAGAATCAACGCTTCCAATAGCGTGACCGAGAGGATCCAGGCGAGGATCGGCACAAGAATGAGCACCAGACCGCCCTCGAAGCCAAGCGCGTGGACAACCCGACGCCCCACGGTGCGCACCTGGGATTCTTGGCGCTTTTCCCACGCGTCGAACAGGGAGGTCCAGATGTAGTTCCAGATCAGGGCCACAGCCGAAGAAGTCACGGCGACTATACCGGAATGTCCGCCACCGAATCCCAACAGGATCAAGGCCACCGAGGTAAGCACAATGGCGAAGAGCTCATAGGAAAGGACGTAGATGATACGTCGAAGAACCGAGGACACGAGGTACTCCTTAGAAGTAGTCCATAGGAAGTCCTTGCGGGTTCGCGTCCATGGTGAATAATAATTTGTCCCGCGAAACAGCTGCGGGGTTACTTTCAAAACTAGCACGCGGCGATTCCGCTCGCTAGCGTTCGGTGAGCGGAATCACCGGCTAGCTAGCGGAAACCATAGCTGATCCGCGGCGCCAGGATATTAGGATGCAACCGGGCCCTGGCTGCTACTTCTTGCGTTTGAGCAACGGGAACTTGCGGACCTTCTCGTAGTTGATCTTGGGCAGCGAGCCGGTGCGGGATTTGAGGTAGTCGGTTCCGCGGTCGCCCTTGAAGAGCGTCGGGTGCTTCTCCTCTTTCAAGGTTCCCGAGTAGACGCCGTAGGTCACTCCGGAAATTGCCACGGCGATCCCGCGGTCATAGGTTTCCTTGGCCTCATCGACGACCTTATTGATATCGGTCCACACCGGAATGTGGGTCAGCAGCAGCCGCTCGGCGCCCGCCTCGGTAGCCATCTGCCCGGCGCGCTTGCCGGTCAGGTGCACACCGTCGATCGAGTCGTCGCGGCCCTCTTCGAAGGCAGCTTCACAGAGGAATATATCCGAATCCTGGGCCGCATCCACCAGCCCCTGGCAGGTGTCGGTATCCCCCGAGTAGGTCAGCACACTGGTCAGCAGATCCCCGTCGGGGCCCGGTTCGCGGGCCTCCACGCGCAAGGCGTAGGACTCGTCGATGGGGTGGCGCACCGGGTAGGGGGTGATGGTGAACGGGCCGATATTCACCGGCTTGAGTGCGGTCCACGCGCGGAAGTCGTAATCCTTGTGCATGGTGTCACCCTCAGGCAGACCGTAGGCGGTCTCGATCCGATTAGCGGTATCCGCCGGCCCATGCACCAGCATTCTTTCGCGGTTCCAGCCATTTGGATCCCAGCGGATGGCCACGTGCATGCCGCACAGGTCCATGCAGTGATCCGGGTGGAGATGGGAAATCATGATCCCATCGAGGTCTTTGATGTCGGTATAGCGCTGCAGAACGCCTAGCGCCCCGGAGCCAAGATCGAGCAGGATCTTCCAGTCGCGAGTGCCGTCAAAGGCCGTGACCAGGTAGCAGGACGCCGGAGAGCTCGGGCCCGGGAACGACCCGGTGCAACCGATAATGGTCAGCTTCATTGCTTACTCGCTTTCGCCGCGGCAATCAGTTCCGGGGTTAGCCTGGTGATCGCACCGGTGGGATAGTGGGCGGCCACATGGTCCACATGGCGCACCTGCAATACTTCTGGTCCGAGGAACCGGCGAGCCAATACCCCAAAACTATCAGCGTTCCCGGTGGCAAGGAATTCGTGACGCGCCGCCATCTGGTCCGCGCGCACCAATTCATGGGTCGTCAGAGCCCGGAACGCGTCCTTCGCGGTCTCCTCGGCGCTGGAGACCAGGGTGACCGAGTCACCCATGACGTAGGAAATCACGCCGGTGAGCAGCGGATAGTGAGTGCACCCGAGGATCAGCGTGTCCACCTCGGCGGCCTTCAGCGGCGCCAGGTACTCCTCGGCCTGCGCCAGCAGCTCGGCACCGGCGGTAATCCCGGACTCCACGAATTCGACAAACCGCGGGCAAGCCACCGCATGCACCTTCAGTGACGGAGCGGCGGCAAAAGCATCCTCATAGGCGCGCGATCCCACCGTCGCCTGGGTGCCGATCAGCCCGATCTTCCCGTTCTTCGTCGCCGAGACCGCACGGCGCACCGCCGGCTGGATCACCTCGACCACCGGGATTCCGTAGCGCGCGGTGTAGCGTTCACGGGCATCTCGCAGCACCGCCGAAGAAGCCGAGTTGCAGGCGATCACCAGCAGCTTCACCCCCGAGTCAACCAGCTCATCCATCACCCCCAGCGCATTGGCCCGCACCTGGGCGATGGGCAGCGGGCCGTAGGGTGAGTTCGCGGTATCCCCCACATAGATCAGCGATTCGCCCGGCAACTGGTCGATGATGGCCCGAGCCACGGTCAGTCCGCCAACCCCGGAGTCGAAGATCCCGATCGGCGTATTGGCATTGGGCGCGCTGACCGGAGAACTGGCGAAGTAGGAGTTCATTGCTTAGCGCTCCGCATTCATCAGTGCCTGCATCAAGGTGTCCTGCACCCAGGAGACCAAGTTGTACACCAACCCCAGATACTCTTGGGGCGACTGCACGGCCGCCGCATCAACCAGCTGGGCGATGCGCTCGGAATCCGCCTCGTCGCGGATGTCCAGGCGTTCGGCGAGTACCAGGCGCACGTCGTTCAGCGCCCGCGCGAAACGTTGGGCGGCCGGAACCTGGAGCACCAGCTTCTCGGTCTCCAGCAAGAGCTGGGCCTCGCGTAATAAAGAAATCTTTTCGGCGATCAGATCCGCTTCGGTCAGCCGGCGGAATTCGGCCGCAACCGCCTTGTCCTCGCTGGCATCCGGAAGCAGCCGCTTGACCGCCGCATCGGATGGCTCGGGAAGATCTGCGCTCTTCGGGCGCATCCCGGTCAGCGCGTAGAGCGGATCGATATCCTCCGGCAACTCGTGCACCGCCGAGCGTTCTTCGAGCACTGAGATGACGTCGCCGAAGAGTTCGCGCAGCAGTTTTCGTTCCGAGGCGTGCAGCGAACCGGTGATTCCGCGCGCGCCGCTTTTGAAGGCCTTTGCCACGTAGCTTAGGCCTCCTGGGTCATGGTTGCCTGCAATCCGAAGCCGTGCATCGCATGCACGTCGGACTCGATCGCCTCCCGGGATCCGCTGCGCACCACGCAGAACCCATCGTTGTGCACCTGCAGCATCAGCTGTTCGGCGCGTTCACGAGTGAAACCAAAATACGACTGGAACACGTAGGAGACATAGCTCATCAGGTTCACCGGGTCGTTCCACACGATCAGACGCCAGGCCTTATCCTGCGCCTTGAGAGTCTCGGGGTTCGTCATTACATCGGGCATAGCGGTCATAATTGCCATTTTACGCCTCATCTTGCCAAGAGACGCGGTGCGTTGTGAATATCACCGCAAGCGTGAGGCGTTATACAGTAAAGGCCGGTCCATCCACTTTTCGATCAGGAGCACCACATGCTCACCAGCCTTTTCACCGATCACTACGAGCTGACCATGCTGCAGGCGGCCCTCGCCTCCGGCGCCGCTCACCGCCCCTCGGTTTTCGAAGCCTTCGCGCGCCGGCTGCCCGAGGGACGGCGCTATGGCGTGGTCGCCGGCACCGGGCGCCTGCTCGAAGGCCTCAAAGACTTCCACTTCGACGAAGCGCAGCTGCGCTTCCTCTCGGATACCAAGGTGGTCAATAAGCAAACGCTTAACTACTTGGAGAACTTCAAGTTCACCGGCGACATCACCGGCTATGCCGAAGGCGAGCTCTACTTCCCGCATTCCCCGATCCTCACCGTGCAATCCACCTTCGCCGAGGCCTGCGTGATCGAAACCTACATCCTCTCGATCCTGAACCACGATTCGGCCATCGCCTCGGCCGCCTCGCGCATGATCGCCTCGGCCGGCACCCGTCCGTGCATCGAGATGGGCTCCCGGCGCACCCACGAGGAATCGGCGGTGGCCGCGGCCCGCGCCGCGATCATCGCCGGCTTCGATTCGACCTCCAATCTGGAGGCCGGCGCACGCTACGGCATCAAGACCGTGGGCACCTCCGCGCACTCCTTCACCCTGCTGCACGACACCGAAGAGCAGGCCTTCACCGCGCAGATCCAGTCCCTGGGCAAGGACACCACGCTGCTGGTGGACACCTACGATGTGGAAGCCGGGGTGCGCACCGCGGTCAAGGTGGCCGGCTCGGAGCTCGGCGGGGTGCGCTTGGACTCCGGCGACTTGGTCCAGCAGGCCGGCTGGGTACGCGAGCTGCTGGACGATCTGGGCAACTGGAACACCAAGATCACCGTCACCTCGGATCTGGATGAATACGCGATCGCTGCCCTGGGCAGCGCGCCGGTGGATTCCTACGGAGTGGGCACCGCCCTGGTCACCGGTTCCGGGCACCCGACCGCCTCGATGGTCTACAAGCTCGTCGCCCGCCAGGATTCGGCCGGCAGTTGGATTCCGGTGGCCAAGGCCTCGGCGAACAAGGCCAGCGTGGGCGGGCGCAAGCATGCGGTCCGCCAGCTCAACGACCGCAACCGCGCCACCGCTGAAATCGTCGCGCTCGACGCGTACACCACCGGCGGACCCGAGCGCCAGCTTTCGGTGCCCTTCGTGACCGGCGGCCAGATCGACGAGTCCTACATCGGCGCGGCCGGAGTGGAAAAGGCCCGGGCGCGCCACCATGCTTCGATCCAGGAAATGCCCGGCGTGGCGCGTAAACTCCAGCGCGGCGAGCCGGTGATCCCCACGATCATCCGCGAGGACTGAGCACCGAAGCAGTATTATGGATAAAACCCTACTCACTCGCAATGACTAGGAGCGAAATATGAGTCGAGCCCTGCTCGTTGTTGATGTCCAGCCTGATTTCTGCGAGGGCGGTCCGCTGGCTGTGGCTGGCGGCAACGCAGTCGCCGCCGCGATCGCGGAGGATGTGATGGCCCGCCGCGAGTCCTACGCCGCGATCATCACCACCCAGGATTGGCATATCGATCCGGGAGCGCATTTCTCGGACAGCCCGGATTTCGCCGACTCCTGGCCGGTGCACTGCGTGGCCGGAACTGCAGGGGCGGATCTGCACCCGAGCATCGCCGCGCTGCAAGTCGACGCGCACTTCGCCAAGGGCCGCTTCGCCGCCGCCTACTCCGGATTCGAGGCGCGGGTCCTGGATCCTGGCGCGGCGCCCGAGGACGAGTCCGGCGCGTTGCTGGCGCACTGGTTGCACGAGCGGGAGATCACCACGGTGGACATCGTGGGCATCGCCACCGATCACTGCGTGCGCGCCACCGCGCTCGATGCAGCCCGCGAGGGGTTCGCTACCACCGTGCTGGCGCCGCTGACCGCCGCGGTGAGCCCGCAGAACTTGCCAGCGGTCTACGCTGAAATGCGCGAGGCCGGCGCCATCGTGCTCACCCTGGGCTTGGAACCGCTCAGCCCCGTGCCCTAAACCCACGTTTTCACTCCGGTGGCTGCGCCGCATCCTCGGCGGCCAAATCCAGGCAGAGCGCTGAAAATGCAAGGGTTTGCACCCGCTGCACCACTCCCGGAAGCAGTTTGGGCAGCACCAGGGTGAGCGTTTCGCTCAGCAGCAGCAAGCCCACCGTGGGTCCGGCAGAGACGCGCACCACCCGGCCCACCGTACCGCCGGAGTCCGCAGCGGCGCGTTGCAACCGCCAATGCTCCAGGCAGATCCCCGCGGCAGCCACCCCTGCAACGGTCGTTGTCACATAGTGCGCCGAATGGCTGCCGCTCGGCGTCCAGTGTTTTCCCTGCTTCCGCGGGCGCAGATGTTCATGGGAGATCGGATAATCCAACGGGCTGAGTGAGTCTCCGATCGTGGCCGCGCCAAATGTCGCCAGCCAGATTCCTAGCCACTTCCCTCCGCCGCGTCGCTGCATCATACCTGCGGTAATAAACAGACTCCCGGCCCCCAAGTCGAGGATCTGGAAAACCCTGCGATGCTCGCGGTCCCGCGCTGCCAATTCGGAGAGCAGGGTGATCCGCGGATCCAGTCTCCAGCCCAGCAACGCCTCGCTGGCCATTCCTCCTGAATAGAGCAATGCCCCGACGCGTAACGCTATACGGTACAGCTTTGTTCGGTCTGCCATCTGCTGCTTCATTGATCCGCCGCCTTAGTCAAAAATTGCCACACCATCAGATCCAGTAGCACGGAGAACTCCGTCGATCCCGCCGCACACCGCGCTGCCGCAACACCTACTCACCGGCACCGCCCCCAGCATTCCGGGTAGCATCACGTGACCTCGGGAGTTTCGAGCGCGATGAGAGACCGGGCAAATCCGCGTAGCCCTCAGCCTGGACCATCGCCAACCCCTGGGTCAGCCAGCGATCCACGGTGCCCACCGCGGCGTAGCGCGGTTGCCAGGTCGGATCGTATTTGGCGTTGAACTTCCCCAACGAGGTCATCCGGGCATGTTTGGAGGCTTGGCGTGCCACCAGCCTTTCAAACCGCGAGGCCTCCGGTCCCCCGGCGATCGCTTCGCGCAGCACCGCAAAGTTCAGCCCCAATCCACCGCCTGTCTCGGAGCGAAGCTTAAAAATGGTTTCCAGGATGACAAAGTCGCTGAGCCCACCAGGGACATTTTCCGCGGTGCTCCGGCGCATCACATCCAGTGACCAGCCATTGACCGCGGGAGCCGGGACCCACTGGATAAATGCTTGAGCCAGGCCTTGCGCATCCAAGGCAATGGACAGCATCAGCTCTTCATCGGCCGGGTCGAATAAGCGCGAGAGCGTCATCGAAAACCCGCGCTCTGCCTCACCGCGCCGGCTCTGCGTGGATAATTCGGTCAGCCGTTCACGCAGTGGGGCCGAAATCTCCCGCGGGCTCAGGTGCGCCACCGTGTACCCGGCACGCGCCAGGCGCGCATGTCCCTGCCGCAAGGATTTAGACCTCTTGCCCTGAAATGTGAACCGCTGGGTGTCGACGATCGCCTCATCGCCCAGGTAGATCGGGCGCAATCCGGAGCGTTCATAGATCGGCAGCCAGCTGGCTGCCGCACCGAGCACGCTGACCGAGAGCCCGCGGCGTTCGGCAAGCAGCATGAACTCGGCCCAAATTTCTTCGCGCTGCGCCTCGGGTCCGATCGGGTCTGGGGAGACTAGACAGACCGCGCCGCGCACCGCGTAGGCGATCACCGAGTCGGCTAAGAAAAAGTATTGCTTGTCATCGCGCAAGGCGAAGTAGTCCAGAGTGCCGCCCCCGTGGGCCAGCACCACCTTCCGGGCTCGTTCGCGCTCGGCGAGCTGTTCGCGGGTTCCGGCGGGCCGGGTACGGTTCGCCGAATACACAAACCAGAGCAGCATCCCGACCAGGCAAAGCAACAGTGCCACGACCACTTCCCAGCGCGGCGGGGTGCCGCGCTCGGCCAGCTCCCCGCCCACCGTCCCGAACACCTCGCGCAGCGCGGCGGTGAAACCCTGGCCCCTGCGTTCCATCAGGCGCACCAGCAGCCCAAGAGCGAGCAGCGTCGCCACACCCAGCACACCGGCGCTGATCAGCGCTACCCGCCGGGTCAAGAATCTGCCCGGCCACACCGGGAACGCCCGATGTTTGGCTCCCAGCCAGATTCCCGCGGCCAGGCTGAGCACCAGCACCGGCCAGTCGCTGGGCTTGGACAGGTGCAGCACCGCGTTGCCCAGCAGCAACAGCAGCGAACCGGCCCACGCCACCCGGTTTCCGCCGCGCAGATACCGGGCGACGACAAATAGCCCAAACGCTCCGAACACCGCGTAAATGCGCGAGATCTGCGTCAAGAATTCGGGAAACAGCGTCACCGAGCCCCGCAACCAGGAAGAAATCAGTGAGGTCACCGGGTACAGCAGCGGCTCAAAGAGGCTGAGCAGCCCTAGGAATATTGCCAGATAGCAGGCCGCGGCCCGGGCGCGATCGCGTCGCTGCACCCGGGCCGCGGCAGAAAAATTGCTCCTGGTCATAGCGGTAGTATCGCACCAGTTTCACCCGGTGTCTGGTGCCGCGCGGATTACTTGCGCCCGACGAACCAGTCCTGCAGCTTGTCGATGCGCGCCTGCAGCTGGTCCGCGGTAGCCTGGGGCACCGCCGGACCGCCGCACACGCTGCGCAGCTTATTGTGCACCTGGCCATGGGGCAGGCCGGTGCGCGAGGCCCAGGCCGAAACGTTCTTGGACAGCTTCGAACGCAGATCCATCATCCGCCGATGATCGCTGACCGGTTCGGGCTTCGTGGCCCCGCGTGAGATCTGCTTATTCTGCTGCTCGCGCAGCAGCGCGGAGACCTGCTCGGTATCCAGCAGACCGGGGATCCCGAGGAAGCCGAGCTCCTCATCGCTGCCCAGCTCCGCGCCGGTGCCGAATTCGCCGCCGTCGAAGAGCACCCGGTCAAATGAGGCTTGGGAGTTCAACGCCTCGAATTTGGCCTTGTTCAGCTCGTCGCTGGCCTTCTCTTCGCGGTTCGCCTCGTCGAGGAACGCGTCGTCCAGGCCGTCTTCGACCTTGTCCCCCTCGCGGTCCAGCGCGTGGTCGCGTTCGACCTCCATCTCATTGGCCAGCGCCATCAGCACCGGCACCGAGGGCAGGAACACGCTGGCGACCTCGCCGCGCTTGCGGCTGCGCACAAAGCGCCCGACGGCCTGCGCGAAGAACAGCGGGGTCGAGGTACTCGTCGCGTAGACGCCCACGCACAGCCGGGGCACGTCCACGCCCTCGGACACCATGCGCACCGCCACCATCCAGCGCGCATCGGAGGCGGCGAACTCGTCGATCTTCTGCGAGGCTTTCGGGTCATCGGAGAGGATCGTGGTGACCTTCTCCCCGCTGATCGCCTCCAGCTGGGTGGCATAGCCGCGCGCGTCCTCGTGGTCGGTGGCGATCACCAGGGCCCCGGCATCCTTCACCGTGCGCCGCACCTCTGAAAGCCGTCGATCCGCCGCACGCAGCACCGAAGGAATCCAGTCCCCGTGCGGGTCCAACGCGGTACGCCAGGCATGGGCGGTGACATCCTTGGTGAATCCGGCGCCGAGCTCGGCTTCCATCTCCTCACCGGCCGCGGTGCGCCAGCGCATCGCCCCGGAGTAAGCCATGAACAGCACTGGACGCACCACATGGTCCGCCAGCGCCTGGCCGTAGCCGTAGGTGTAGTCAGCCTTCGACCGGCGGATTCCGTCACCCTCGTCCACATACTGCACGAAGGGAATCGGCGCCGCGTCCGAGCGGAACGGCGTACCGGTCAGCGCGAGGCGGCGGGTGGCCGGCTCGAAGGCCTCGCGGATGCCGTCGCCCCAGGAAAGCGCGTCCCCTGCGTGGTGCACCTCGTCCATGATGACCAGGGTGCGTGCGCCTTCGGTTTTCGCCCGGTGCACGGCCGGTTTCTGTGCAACCTGCGCATAGGTCACCACGACGCCCACATAGTGCGAGCCGTGCCGGCCATCGGAGTTCTTGTAGTTCGGATCCAGCGCGAGGCCAACACGCGCCGCGGCATCGGCCCACTGCTTCTTCAGGTGGTCCGTGGGCGCGACGACGATCATCCGGTTGATCTTGCCCGAATCGATCAGCACCTTCGCCAGGCGCAGCGCGAAGGTAGTTTTACCCGCGCCGGGGGTAGCCACGGCCATATAGTCCCGTGGATTGGATTCAAAGTATTTTGCCAGCGCCTCGGCCTGCCAGGCACGAAGCTTCGGCCCGGTCCCCCAGGCCGCCCGTTCCGGGTACGCCGGAGGGAGCTTGTCTTCCAGCGGAAGCTTGTCACCAAAATCAAAAAGTGTCTCGGTCATTTACCTTTTCCCGAACTTGCCTGCTGGTTCTCCCGCTACTTAGCCCATCATGGATTCGTAGATTTCCTTGCATTCGGGGCAGACCGGGAACTTCTTCGGGTCACGGCCCGGCGTCCACACCTTGCCGCAGAGCGCGATCACCGGCTCGCCGGACAACGCCGACTCCATGATCTTTTCCTTCTGCACATAGTGCGCAAAGCGCTCATGATCGCCAGCTTCGACACTTTGATTCGTGTCAGTGCGCTCGATCGTTGATGTTCCGCCACGGGTTTCTTCAGACTGTTCCACCATGGCTTCAAGTCTAGTACGCAATCGACGCTCCAGGCACCTGAAAGAGTGGGAGCTTGTCCACACGCGCCGCCCCTTGACGGCCCCACCAGGACTTCCGGACCCCAAGAATTATCGGCATTACCAGCACCTTTACCCATCCCTACCTGCCGCCGCCGATCCCTGCCCCGCGCCTGATCGCCACCTGGGAAATATTCGATCCTGTCGGGAGTGTCCGACTTATCCACACTCGGCACCACCCCCGGTGGCATCCGCGCAACCGCGCGCATACTCGACTCATGAACACCACCGCCCATGAGGATGACCTCACCGAATTGCATGCGACGCTCGCCGAGCTGACCGCGGCTACCGGTGAGCCGGAAAACCTCAGCGGCGAAACCCTGCGCACCCTCGCCAACGCCGGCGCAGCCCTGTTCATTTTCCTGCGCAAACACCTTTCCACCACCACCGACCCTCGCCTCGCGCTGGAACTAGCCACCACCGGTCAGAGGCTCGAAGACGAAGCAGCCCGGATACGCGTCACCGCCGCAGACCGGCTGGCCGCCACCAACGCCCACACCCTGGATGAATCTGAACTCGACGCCTTGCGCAGCACGCCACCGGACACCACCCGCGAGGCGATCCGCTGCCCGGGCAAAGCCAGCTTCCAAACCCCCGCAGCGCTGCTCTCCTCCTGGATACGCATCCCCTTCGCGGAAGCGAACAAGCTCATCAACGACGCGAGCGACCTCATTGGCCGACGCGACATGGCAGGCAACCAAGTCCCACCGCGCTTCACCCATCTGGCCACCTTGTTCACCACCCCGGACCCGGCGCTTCATCCGGGTGTGGTGCGGGAGACCAGCCAGAAACTCGCGCGACGCGAACCGAAAGACCTGACCTTTGACGGGGCGGCCACCGAACCGACCCTGTTCCATGCCGACGGGCGCCCGGTCGAAGAACATGCAGCCACGCTGCTCTCCACCGGACAAAGCGTGTCTGAAACCAACAAACAAGTCCACGAGCTGATCACCAGTGTGAGCACCACCGAAGGGACCGCAACCGCCTCCTCGCTGCAGCGTGGGTTCTTTGCGTTGCCGGTGAAAAACTCGTTGAGCCGCGAATACTTGCTCCGGGTCTCCACCGTGGAAGGTGAAGTATTTGATTCGCTGATTGCCAAGTCCAATAATCCGCGCACACGGGCCGGCGCGCAGGCTCGGCTCAACCGGCCACCAGAGGACAGCCCTGCCTCGTCCACTAGCGCCACACCCGCTGGCATTGCAGAACAGACGGTTACAGGCGAAAAGGTCAACGACGACACTAATGCCGACGTTCATCTTCTGCACCCGGCAGCTCAGGACAGCGAGCACGAACCCGCAGCCGAACCAGAAACCGAAGCGCAAGCACCTGAACAGACTGCAACACCCGAGCCGGGGTTCCCGGACTTCCTACCCGATGGAGTGGGCAACGAAGCGAAATGGGAACCAGAAACCCCAGAAACCGTGGCCACCGTCCCCGAACGCGCACTGAACGCCCTGCTGGACATCCTCACCATGATCCCCAAAGGCACCGGGGAGGGCAGCCAGCGGATCAGGCCCGAAATCCTCGTCCATTTGAAGCTCGAGGACTTGCAAGATCTCGCCGCCGGCGATGCCCGCACCGCGCACGGGGTGCATTTGCCGCCCGGGGATTTGAGACGGCTCTTATGCGAAGCGGACATCATCCCGGCGGTATTCAATTCGAAGAGCGAACTGCTCGATTACGGCCGAGCTCAACGCCTGGTCCCGGAGAAACTTAAACGCGCCGTGCTGGCCCGTGATCGGGGGTGTATTGTGCCTGGATGCACCGAGCCGCCGGAGAAGATCGAGTTCCACCATATTGATCCGTGGTGGTTGGGCGGGGAAACGAAGTTGATCAATCTGGGTGGCCTCTGCCGTGGTGCGCATATGGATGCTGATTCGGGGCGGATCAAGATCGTGATGGTCGACGGGTTGCCGCACGTGATTTTGCCGAAGCATATTGATCCGCTGCAGTTGCCACGACGTAATACTTACTGGGACTGACCACGCTTCGAGGCAGCCCTCCGCTGCGCCAGCTGCCCCACGCGAATCAAACGCCTGGGCACAAAAACGCCCGTATCAGTCGAACCAGAATTCTGCGGTCCAAAAGATACGGGCGTTGCATGTGCTACTGCCTAACGGTTAACCAGCACCGCCTGCATCAGCTCTGGCTGACGCGCGTCCATGGTCTTGCCGCCAATCCTGATCCCGAAGAACAGCATGATGGAACCGGTGATCAGTCCAACTGCGAGGGCAATGTATCCAGCCATCATCGATTGCGTCACCCAGCCGAACACATAAGGTACCAGCGTAGGAATCAGCAGCACACCCATGATGCCGAAGGTCGCCAGCTGAGTCAGCGCCACGCGGGCCCCGCTTCCCGGAGGAGTTTTCATCGGGTTATCCCCCGGCAGCGGCACCGCGTAGGTGTAGCGAGCCGATGCGATCGAGGAGACACCCAGCGCGATCAAGAACGCACCCAACGATAACCCCAGGTCTCCGGGGATGCGCCATGGCTGGCCGGTCAGCGTAGCGGGAAGCACGGCTGCCAAAATCAGCGGAACGATCACCAACGCGAAGCAGGCCATCACGCGCCCTAACCGATCGGCTTTGCCCGACACCCCGGTCAGCACATGCAGCGCGAAGGCCGTGTTGTCGTAAGACACGTCCGCGGAGATCGAGAAACCCATCAGGATTCCGATCATCGGGCCCAACAGCAGCATCATCGTGTAGCTGCCGGTGGTTCCGCCAGCAAAGTAGAAGATGATCGGCAGCATCGGCACCATGATCACGCTCAAAGCGTAGCGCGGGTCCTTGAACCAGTAGGTCAGCGCGCGAGCGGCTACCGCACCGCTGGGGGTGGCCGGGGTGATTTTGAAGAATCCCAGTCCCTTTGCGCTCGATGCCCGCTGTGCGGCCGGTGGAGTCACGGTGGCTTTGGAGGTGGCTCGGGTCAGCAACAGATACAGCCCGGCCAGGTAGACCAGCGCCAACGCCAGATGCAGACCCAACGCAGCGAACTGGCCGGTGGCAAGGTCATTCGGCACGGCCGCAAAGGCCCCGAGCGGGGTGAACGCCAGCACCTTGGTGGCGGGAATCAGCAGGTCGAAAATCGACTCAGCGTTAGTGGCGATCGTGGTGATGATCGGGCCCAAGCCGATCAGCAGCAAGAACAGCAAGCCGAATGACAGCTCGCGGAAACGCCGCTTGGAGCGCAGCGCCGTGGCCATGATCGTCAGGTACTGGCAGAGCAGAATCGCCATCACCCAGGTGCCCAGCGCGCAGAGCACGCCCACGATGAGCGCTAACGGTTCCAGCCGCCAGATCGTGGAGAAGCCCAGCACCGCGAGCATCGTCAAAAAGGCCGGAACCGAGATGAACCCGGCGAGAATCAGCCCGCGGGCCAAGGCATTGGCCTCGATGCCGAAGTGGACGAAGCGCTGCGGTTCCAGAGTCAGGTCCACACCGGTGATCATCGGCGGAATCACAGCCCAGCCGAGCACAATCACGGAGCCGATCAGGATGCTCACCCAGCCGCGCACTTCTAGTGCGTCGGCGCTAAACCAGGCGGCCAGCGAAAGCATCACCACCATGCCCAGCGCGTAAAGCCCGCCGAAGATCACTCCCACCAGCTGCCACGGACTGCGCTTGAAGCCGTTGGCCAGCAGCCGCAGCTTCAGCCTTAGGATGTTCGCAACCATGACAGCCCTTCATTCGTGCCGCGGCCGCCAACCAGATCGACGAAGCGATCCTCCAAGGACATGCCGTCGCGCACTTCATCCACGGTTCCCGAAGCCTTCAGGACGCCGCCGTCGATGACCGCAACATGCGAGCACATGCGCTGGACCAGGTCCATCACGTGCGAGGAGACAATCACGGTGCCGCCGTAGGCGACGTAGTCGTTGAGGATGTCTCGGATATTCGCCGCGGAAACCGGGTCCACCGCTTCGAAGGGCTCGTCGAGCACCAGCAGCTTCGGTGAGTGGATCATCGCGGTGGCCAGCGAAATCTTCTTGGTCATGCCCGCGGAGTAGTCCACGACGAGCTTGTCGCCGTCCGCGCTCAGGTCCATGACGCGCAGCAGGTCTTCGGTGCGCGTGGTGACTTCCTCGCGGTCCATGCCGCGTAGCAGGCCAGCATAGGTCACCAGCTGCCGGCCGGTCAGCCGGTCGAATTGGCGCACCCCGTCGGCCAGCACGCCCAGGGTTCGCTTGGCGTTGTGCGGTTCCGCCCACATGTCCACGCCATTGACCAGAGCGCTGCCGTGATCGGGGCGGAGCAATCCGGTCGCCATTGAAAGCATCGTCGTTTTGCCTGCGCCATTGGGTCCGACCAGTCCGTAGAAGGACTTAGTGGGTACCTGGAGGCTGACATTGTTCACCGCCACCTTGTCACCAAATTGCTTGGCAAGGTTTCTTATTTCGAGCGCCATGCTATTCATGTGTTGAGAATATCAACCTGCCAAGTCAAGACGCATCATCCTTTGGAGTTAATCTCCTAGCTCGAGCCTGCGCCAAGAGCTTCGGGGCAAAATAAAACGACCCACGAACATCGCATGAACGATGCCGTGGGCCGTGGAGGGTAAAGCGTGTTTAGAACAGCACGCGCGCCAGCTTCTGGCGCGATGCCGCCACGCGTGGATCCGCATTGCCGATCACCGCGTAGAGCTCGATCAACCGGCGACGGACCCGTTCGCGATCTTCATCGGCTAAGCGCGCGATCAGCGCCACCAGCCGGGCGAAGGCATCTTCTACATGGCCGCCGACCAGATCCAGATCCGCCACATTCATCTGCGCGGTCAGGTCATCCGGGTTCTCTGCCGCGGCGGCTCGAGCCTCGTTCAGATCCAGATTCTGCGTGCGGGAAAGCAAACGCACCTGGTAGACGCCGATCTGGGCGTCCTGGTCGTTGGGCTTTTCGTTGAGAGCTTCAAGGTAGGCGGCTTCCGCGGCGGCGTAATCCCCGGCGTCAATTGCGTCCACTGCCTTTTGGTGCAGCGGTGGCAACGCTGGTTCTTCGCTTTCCCCGGTGAAAGCCGGAACGCTGCCGCCCAGCCCCTGCTGCACGCCAAGCTCGGCCAGCTGGTTGAGCACCTGGTCGATCTGCTCGGCTGCAGCCGGACCCTGGAAGAGCGGGACCGGTTGGCCGTTGACCAGCGCGACCACCATCGGAATCTGCTCAGCCTTGAACGCCTGTGCGATATTGGGGTACTTCTCCGCGTCGACCAGACCGAGCACCATCTTGCCGGCGCGGCGGTCAACGAGGGTTTTCAGCGCGGCATCGAGGTCTGCGGAGACCTGCACCCGAGGCGAACCCAGGGAGACGATCGCCGGCACCTGCTGGGAGAGCCCGACAAACTGCTGGAATGCCGCCTCATCCAAGGTCAGCGTCCAGCTGGCCACGGAACCGCCCGGGGCGGCCTCGGTCACCTGCGGTCCGCTAGCGGCAAGGGCGCCTAAATCGATGGCTCCGCGAGCCGAAGGAATATGTGGTTCGGTCATTAGTTCTCCTCCGCCTGCTTGACGCTCAGCAACACTACCTCGCTGGCGACAAGCTGAATCTTGTCGTCATTGCCGGACGCTGGGATGTACATCATCACCGGTTCGGCGTACGTGATCTCTACGTTACCCGTCGAGGTGCTCGAACCGAGCAGCTTCTTGGTCAGGTCATCGGCGCTCTCCAGCGGATCTGCATCCTCGGTGCGCTCGAAGACCGCCTTCTGGTTCAGCCGGCCGGTGACGATCGCTCCGCCATCGGGGGTGGAGATCACCTGCGTGTCATTCTTCGTGACCGAGCGCGAGTACTTCACATTCGCCTCGTTGGCTTCTTCCTGTTCCTTCTTCTGGCCCGCGTGGATCGCCTTGATGAATTCGGATTCCGCGAAGTTGTCCTTGTTCTTGGACTTCTCGTTGGTCAGCACGTCCGCCAGCTGGTTGAGCGCGTCTTCGGGCTTGACCTTCAGCCCCTCGGCGTTGGCTGCCAGCTGCTGGATCGAGGGATCGCCCACTGCGATGCCTGGGAAGGTCGAGTTAGGCAGCATCTGCGCGCCGAAGCTGACCTTGTAGTTTTCGCGGGGGCTGTCCTGGCGCAGGGTCAGCGCCATCGGCAAGGTGGCCGGATCCGAGTCCTTGGCGGTCACCACGGAGATCATCCGCGGGAACTTCGCCTCGGAGCTATTCGGCACGGCCGCCGAGCGGATCACCGAGGTCTTCAACTCCAGCGGCTCGGCGATCTTGATGTCGTCGTTCAGGATGTCGTAGCGCTTGCTGCGCAGGTCCTTGAAGGCACCGGAGGCACGGGCATCCAGGTCCTTCTTCGTGTTCTTCTCATCGGCCTTGCCGATCTGCTTCTCCACGTCGCCCAGGATCCGCTGCAGCTGTTCCTCGGTGAGCACCGGGTAGGCCTCCGGCTCGGCTTCCTCGGACTTCGATTCTTCGGCCTTGTTCGAGTCTTCGGCGGCTTGGCTCTCTTCGGCCTTGTTCGACTCCTCAGGTTCCGCGGAGTCCGATGCCTTGGCCGATTCGGCTGGCTTGTCATCCGACGGTGACATCGGCAGGTTCACTCCGCCCACGGCCAGCGCGAGCACCGCGGCAATGGCCAGCGAGTTCTGCGTGGTCGAGCCGCCCTTGGCGTTCGGGGCGGCCGGCGCGGCGCGGCGTGCAGGCTTGGAAGGCTTGATCACGCGCATCAGCAGCAGGGCAATGCCAAAGACGAGCAGCAGCGCGCCGATGATGATCAGCGGCAGCGCCCATGGCATGGCATCGTCGTTGGCGTAGGTGACGGAGATGTCCGCCGGTGCGGCCTTGGTGCCGTCCGCGGCCAGCAGCAGCGACCAGTCGCCGTTATCCGGCGCGGTCCAGCGATAGGTCATCGTGCCATCGGCCTTCTGCGAGTCGAAGAACAGGTCATCGCCAGCCGGGTTCGGGGTCTTCTTCTCCCCGTCGATCAGTTCGGCAACCAGCTGGTGGTTCTCCCGATCCACTCCGGTCAGCTCGACGTGGGCGGCGTCATCGACCCAGGCCTCGACGTCGTAGCTGCGCGCCAGCGAGGCGGTGAATTCGCCTTCTCCGCTGATCACCAGCTCCACCGGTTCGGCGTTCTCGTTCTGCACCGACGGCTGGATAACCGTCAGCGGCGCCTCCGATTCAAATTCTGGCATGCTTGCGGTGACCGTTTCGGGCGGGGCCCAAAAGGTCTTCTGTCCGATCCCAACTACCAGGGCAACGGCCCCAAGCAGGATCGCGATCACGGAGATTACTTTTCGCACGACTTCACCTATTCGCCTACGGTCACAGCTGTTCTTTCACAAGTCTAACGAGTCCATTGCCTCAATGGTTCCTCGATCTACCTGTGAAGTGGCTCAAATGAGCACGTCGGAGTGTCATAGAGCACTTTTAGAACCCATTCGGGCGGTATGCTCGGTGCCATGGAGAGTAATCAGCCGCCCAATGAACTTCCAGAGCCGGCTACAGACCCCGCGCACCCCTCCGAGGCAGGCTCAACCCCCGGGCAGCCGGAGCGGGCATCGGCCGAGCCCGATTCCCCCACCGCGCAGTGGGCGCGGCGGCTTTCCAACAAGGTCAACTCGCTGCTGAAGTCCCCCCGCCACCCCAACGCGTTCGGCGAGCTTCCGGACTCCGCGGATCTGGAAACCCCCGAGCCGATCCCTGCCCTGCACCCGATTTCCATGGGCTTTCTGGGCACCATCGGCGTGGGATTGGCGCTGGCCGGCTACTACCTGCTGACAAATGTCGGCTCGCTGATCACCTGGATAGCGATCGCCCTGTTCATCGCCCTGGGCCTGGATCCGCTGGTGCGGTTCTTGATGCGCCGCGGGTTGAACCGGCCGCTGGCGGTCACCGCCACGATGGTCGGGCTGCTGGCGGTGTTCGCGGGGTTCATGGCGCTGATCATCCCGACCCTGGTCACCCAGATCACCCAATTCATTTCCCGCGCCCCGGAAATCACCGATAATTTCCTCAATAGCCAGTGGGTCAAGCAGATCGATGCGCAGTACGCGCTCTCGGCACGCGTCAATACCGAGGTGCAGCGGTTCTTCGGCGATTCCGGCGCGGTGACCAATGTGTTCGGCGGCGTCCTGGGCGTCTCGCAGACGGTGGCCCAGTCGATGTTCGGGGTGCTCATCGTGCTGGTGCTGGCGATCTACTTCCTCGCCTCGCTGCCGGGCATGATGTCGTTTTCGATGCGCATGGTCCCGCGTTCGAAGCGGGCGCGCGCCGACGAAATCGCCACCCGCATCACCCGATCGGTGGGCAACTACGTCATGGGCCAGGCCTCGGTGGCGGTGCTCAACGCGCTCGTGGCGCTGTTGCTGATGACCGTGCTCAAAGTTCCGTTCGCGGCCTTGCTGACCTTGCTGGTCGCGATGCTCGCCTTCATTCCGCTGGTCGGCGCGGTGATCGCCGGGGTGCTGGTCACCCTGGTCACCCTCACCCTGGGATGGCAGACGGCGCTGATCTACGCGATCTGCTACTTCGGCTACCTGCAGGTCGAGGCGTACTTCGTCTCCCCGCGCATTATGAACAAGGCGGTCGCGGTGCCCGGGGCCGTCGCGGTGATCTCGGTGATCGCCGGCGGCACGCTGGTGGGCATCACCGGAGCGCTGATGGCAATTCCGGTGGCAGCCAGCGCGATGATCTTGCTGCGCGAGGTGTTCATCGCCCGGCAGGACCGGCTCTAGTAGCGGTACGAGCGCGATTCCCAGCAGTTCGGATGCCAGTGCCGGCGATTTGAGGCGGCGGCATCGTCACCGGACCAGTGGTCGGCGCGCCAGGCCACCACATGCGCCACGCCCGGGGTGATCATGCGGTGGCAGCCCGGGCAGGTGTAGGTTTTCACCGCGTTGATCGGAGCAATCTTGCGCACATGCCATTGGCCGTCCGGGGCATCCTGCAGGCGCACCACCCCATAGCGGGCGCGCTGCATCCAGTCTTCGTCGTTGCCTTCGGGCGCGTTGGACCGCGACCGAGCATTCGGGGTGGATCCTGGTTTGCGGCGCGGGCGGTTCGAACGGGGCATGCCTTTAATCATGCCGTATCGCGCACCGGTGGCACGAACCGGTAAAGTAGGTCGGGTGCGTTTAGTGGTTGCAAAGTGTTCAGTAGATTACGAGGGCCGTCTTCGAGCCCACCTCCCCCTAGCTACCCGGCTGATCATGGTCAAGGCCGATGGTTCGGTGCTGATCCATTCCGACGGCGGCAGCTACAAGCCGTTGAACTGGATGAATCCGCCGCTGGTATTACGTGAGGCGAGTCCCGATGAGGATGCCGCCGCCCTTGGCGCGCTCAGCGTCTGGCATGTGACCAGCGCGAAGACCGATGACAAGTTGACCATCAACTTCCATTCGATCGAGCACGATTCGGCTCATGAGCTGGGCGTGGACCCGGGGCTGATCAAGGACGGCGTGGAGGCGGACCTGCAGCGGCTGCTGTCCGAGCAGATCGGGCTGCTCGGCGACGGCCACCGGTTGGTGCGCCGCGAGTACATGACAGCCATCGGCCCGGTGGACATCCTTGCGCGCGACGGGCAGGGTGCCGCGGTGGCGGTGGAACTCAAGCGCCGCGGCGACATCGATGGCGTCGAGCAGCTCACCCGCTATCTGGAGCTGCTCAACCGCGACCCGCTGCTCAAACCGGTCACCGGAGTGTTCGCCGCCCAGCAGATCAAGCCCCAGGCCCGCACGCTGGCCGAGGACCGCGGGATCCGCTGCCTGACCCTGGATTACGATGCAATGCGCGGAGTCGATGACTCTGAGGGCAGACTCTTCTAAGCTAGGTACATGAATACCGCTTCGCGTTACGCCATTTTCGCCACTCTCGTCTCCGATGGGCAGGAAGTCAGCGATGGTGTGCTGGCCATCGAGGACGATCGAATCCGTTTCGCGGGCAACCGCGACGACTGGCTCGCCCTGCCCGAGGCGGAAGAATTCACCGAGCATCCGGTGCCCGAAGGCACCATCCTCATCCCCGGGCTGATTGACCTGCACTGCCACGGGGCGCTCGGCGCCGACTTCGCCGCCCCGGAGCACGGGCCGGTCACCGACGCGCTGGACTACCTGCACCGCTCCGGCACCACTACCCTGCTCGCCTCGCTGGTCACCGCCGAGCAAGGGGCGATGACCCGGGCGGCGGAGATTCTGGCGGAGTTCGCCGAAGCAGGCAAAATCGCCGGCATCCACGCCGAGGGTCCGTTCCTCTCCGCGGCACGCTGCGGGGCGCAGGATCCGCGCTACCTCACCGACCCGGACCCCGAATTCGTCGAGGAGCTCGTCGCCGCCAGCCGCGGCCAGCTGCGTACCATGACCTACGCGCCGGAGCTTACGGGCAGCGAGGAGCTGATCGAACAGCTCGTCACCCTCGGCGTGGTGCCCTCCCTGGGCCATACCAACGCGAGCGCCGAGGTCACCGCCTCCTCCCTGCGCTACGCCCGCGACCAGCTGGGCAACGCCGGGGTGGATGGCTTCACCGAGAAACCCACCGTCACCCACCTGTTCAACGGCATGCCGCCGCTGCATCACCGTGAGCCCGGCCCGGTGGCCGCCTGCCTGGAAGAGGCTTCGCGCGGCAACGCCTTCGTGGAGCTCATCGCCGACGATGTGCACCTGTCCCCCGATACCGTCCGCTTGGTGTTCAACCTGATCGGCGGGCGCCATGTGGTGCTGGTCAGCGATTCCATGGCCGCCACGGGGCTGAGCGACGGAGAGTACTCGCTGGGCCCGGCGCAGGTTGAGGTCAAGGATGCGCAGGCGCGCCTGGCCGATGGCTCACTGGCCGGCGGCACCAGCACCCTGCTGGAGGTGCTGCGCTGCACGGTCAACGCGGGCATCCCGCTGGCTCGGGCGATCGAGTCCGCCACCTCCATCCCCGCCGCGCTGATCGGCCTGGCCGACGAGGTGGGCAGCTTGCACTATGGCTTCTGCGCCAACGTGGTGCTGCTGGACGCGAACTTGCAGCTGCAGCAGGTGATCCGCAACGGGCAGGTCCTCTGACCCGCAGCAGGCTGCTTAAACAGAGAATCCCGCCTCATCGCACCCAATGGGTGGACGAGGCGGGATTCTTTGTTTGCGGTACGATCTCAGATTTGCCAACTGCCGGCGATCGGCCCGGCTTCAAGCCAGGCGGAAAAACCGGTGTAGTCGCGGTAGTCCATCGCCAGCAGCCGTTCTTCACCCAATTGGGTCAGCTGCACGATGACGAACCCCGGAGGAATCAGCATCGCTTCATCCTCGCTGGGCCGGCGCCAGCCATTCATCTCAAGTCCGCGGCGCTGCAGCACGTAGCTGGGCACCGGGGAGACAGAGAAAAACCGCAACAGGTCCAGATGCCCGCCGCCGTAGCGGCCGATCGCCATCATCCAGCGGCCCTTGGGCGTCAGGATGGAAGCGTCGAAGGTGCCCAGCGTGCGCCGCAATTGAATGCGGCGCACGCCCATGGCACCAAAGAACAACACGATGCAGGCTAATACCAGCAGCGCTATCAGAACTGGTGCGGTTATCTCGATCAATTCAATGCCTACGCTGCGGTACCAATCACAGCGTTATCGGCTACGATCACCACGCGGTCCGAATCGACGGAGAAGAATCCACCGTCGATCTGCACCGAGAAGCGCGCTTCGGAAACTGGATCGATTTCCAGATCCCCAGCAGCAAGCACCGACAGCATCGGGACGTGACCGGGCAGAACGCCGATCTCGCCGTCAACCGAACGTGCCTTGACCAGCTTCGCAGCGCCGGACCACACGAAGTGGTCCGCCGCAACGATTTCGACCTGAAGTTCGGCCATGGTTAGCTAGCCTTCTGGATTTCGGCCCACTGGCGCTCGACGTCATCAAGACCGCCGATGTTGAAGAACGCCTGCTCAGCAATGTGGTCCAAGTCGCCATCGCAAATGGCCGTGAAGCCTTCGATGGTGTCCTTGATGTCAACGGTCGAACCCTCAACGCCGGTGAACTGCTTGGCGGTGTAGGTGTTCTGCGAGAGGAACTGCTGGATGCGACGTGCACGCGACACGACGATCTTGTCCTCTTCGCCCAGTTCGTCAATGCCGAGGATCGCGATGATGTCCTGCAGTTCTTTGTTCTTCTGCAGAATAGCCTTCACGCGGATGGCAGTGTCGTAGTGAGCCTGACCGATGTACTGCGGATCCAGGATTCGCGAGGTGGAGGTCAGCGGGTCGATCGCTGGGTACAGACCACGCGACGCGATTTCACGCGACAGTTCGGTGGTTGCATCCAAGTGAGCGAAGGTCGCAGCTGGAGCCGGGTCGGTGTAGTCATCGGCCGGGACGTAGACAGCCTGCATCGAGGTGATCGAGCGGCCCTTCGTCGAGGTGATGCGTTCCTGCAGCAGACCCATTTCATCGGCCAAGTTCGGCTGGTAACCCACGGCCGAAGGCATGCGGCCCAGCAGGGTCGACACCTCGGAACCGGCCTGGGTGAAGCGGAAGATGTTGTCGATGAACAGCAGCACGTCCTGGTTCTGCACATCGCGGAAGTACTCCGCCATGGTCAGTGCCGACAGTGCCACGCGCAAACGAGTTCCCGGTGGCTCATCCATCTGGCCGAACACCAGTGCGGTGTCCTTCAGAACGTTGGCTTCGTCCATTTCGACCCAGAGGTCATTACCTTCACGGGTGCGCTCGCCCACACCGGCGAATACCGAAGTACCACCGAAGTTACGTGCAACACGGGTGATCATTTCCTGGATCAGCACGGTCTTACCCACGCCTGCACCACCGAACAGACCGATCTTGCCACCCTTGATGTAAGGGGTCAGAAGGTCGATCGACTTGATGCCAGTTTCCAGCATCTCGGTCGAGCCCTCAAGGTCTGCGAACTTAGGTGGCTGGCGGTGGATCGGCCAGCGCTCGGTGACCTGAATCTCCGAGTTGTCAACGTCCAGGGCGTCGCCCAAAACGTTGAAGATGTGGCCCTTGACACCGTCGCCAACAGGGACGGAGATCGAAGCGCCGGTGTCGATTACCTGGGTACCGCGTACCAGGCCGTCAGTGGCCTGGAGGGATACCGCACGGACCATGTTGTCACCGAGGTGCTGGCTGGTCTCGAAGGTAATGGTCTTGGTTACACCGGCGAGGGTTAGCTCGGCGGTGAGGGCGTTGTAGATTGAAGGCAGTGCATCGGCAGGGAACTCGACGTCCACGACCGGGCCAATCACGCGGGCAATACGACCGGTGGCCCCTGCAGTAGCCTGCTCGTTGAGTTGGGCAGTCATCTTTCTCACTTCTTGTCTGGTCGGAGTAATTCGAGAATTAGCTGTTCAGCGCGTCAGCGCCGGCAATAATTTCCGAAAGCTCCTGGGTGATTTCAGCCTGACGGGCATTGTTGAGCAATCGCTTGTACTTCTTGATCAGTTCGCCAGCGTTGTCGCCAGCAGCCTTCATCGCACGCTGACGAGCAGCGAGCTCCGAGGCTGCGGACTGCAGCTGGGCGTTGAACAATCGCGAATCGATGTACCGCGGAAGCAGCGCGTCAAGCACTTCCTCCGGCGATGGCTCAAATTCGTACAGTGGCAACAGCTCGTCGGTTGGCGTCTCGGTCTCATCCTCGACTACCTCCAACGGCAACAGACGGATGACCGTCGGTTCCTGCGTGACCATCGACTTGAACTGGGTGTATACGACGTGGATCTCCTCCACACCGCCCTGCTCGTAATCGGTAGCGAAGTCCTCTAGGAGGATTTCGCGCAGCTCGCGTGCGGTTTCGAAACGCGGGGAATCGGTATCCCCGGTCCACACTCGGGCGTACTCGCGCGAACGGAAATCGAAGTAAGCCTGAGCCTTGCGGCCGACCAAATAGGTCTTGACTTCCTTGCCTTCCTCACGCAGGAGTTCCACGAGATGCTCTGCCTGCTTCAGAACGCTGGCGGAGTAGGACCCGGCGAGGCCTCGGTCCGACGTCATAACCAAGACCGCGGCACGGCGAACCTGCGCCGACTCGGTGGTCAATGGGTGTTCGACATCGGCCTGGGACGCGACGGCGGTTACTGCACGGGTAATCGCATTGGCATACGGCAGCGAAGCCGTAACACGCGTACGTGCCTTGCCGATGCGGGATGCAGCGATCAGTTCCATCGCCTTGAAGATCTTGCGCATCGACGAAGTCGAACCGATCTTCTGGCGGTAGACCCGAATCTGGGCTCCCATGTGTGTCCTTTCCTTATTCCTTACGATCGGGGCGTGGCGCCGCTAGCGGCGCCCCACCCCTGCGTAAAGAAAATATCAGCGCTTCTGCTTGACGATCTTTTCCTGGTCGACGGACTCGGCGTTCAGAGCGTCATGCTCTTCGTGGCCGGCAGCAACCAGCTGGTCATCGCCTTCACCGAAGAAGCCAGCCTTGAAGTCGACAACGGCAGCCTTCATGGCTTCCACGGTCTCGTTCTCCAGCTTGCCAGTCTGGCCGATAACGGTCAGAACCTGAGTGCGGTGACGCAGGTAATCGATGAACTCGGTTTCGAAGCGGCGAACGTCTTCCACAGGAACGTCGTCCAGGTAGCCGTTGGTGCCGGCCCAAACCGATACAACCTGATCTTCCACGGGGTACGGAGTGTACTGGCCCTGCTTGAGCAGTTCCATCAGACGCGCACCACGGGTCAGCTGCTGCTTGGAAGCAGCATCCAGATCCGAAGCGAACATGGCGAATGCAGCCATGTCGCGGTACTGAGCCAATTCAAGCTTCAGCGTACCGGAAACCTTCTTCATGGCCTTGACCTGTGCCGAACCACCCACGCGGGATACGGAGATACCCACGTCGACGGCCGGACGCTGGTTAGCGTTGAACAGGTCCGACTGCAAGAAGATCTGACCGTCGGTGATCGAGATCACGTTGGTCGGGATGAACGCGCCCACGTCGTTTGCCTTGGTCTCGATGATCGGCAGACCGGTCATCGAACCTGCACCGAGTTCGTCGGAGAGCTTGGCGCAACGCTCAAGCAGGCGGGAGTGTAGGTAGAACACGTCGCCTGGGTAGGCTTCGCGTCCTGGTGGACGGCGTAGCAACAGCGACACGGCGCGGTATGCTTCAGCCTGCTTGGACAGATCGTCAAAGACGACCAGAACGTGCTTGCCACCGTACATCCAGTGCTGGCCGATGGCCGAGCCTGCGTATGGGGCGAGGTACTTGAAGCCAGCTGGGTCAGATGCTGGGGAGGCCACGATGGTGGTGTACTCCAAAGCGCCCGCCTCTTCGAGGGTCTGACGCACGGCAGCGATGGTCGATGCCTTCTGTCCAACCGCTACGTAGATGCAGCGAACCTGCTTGGTCTCGTCACCAGTGGCCCAGTTGGCACGCTGGTTCAAAATGGTGTCAACCGCGATAGCGGTCTTACCGGTCTGGCGGTCGCCAATGATCAGCTGACGCTGGCCACGGCCGATCGGGATCATGGCGTCGATAGCCTTCAGACCGGTCTGCATTGGCTCGTGCACGCTCTTGCGCTCGGTAACGCCTGGTGCCTGGAGTTCCAGTGCACGGCGACCCTCGGCCGCGATTGGGCCCAGGTTATCCATTGGCTCACCCAGTGGGTCAACCACGCGGCCCAGGAAGGCGTCGCCTACTGGAACCGAAAGGATCTCGCCGGTGCGCTCAACCTTCTGGCCCTCTTCGATGCCGGTGAAGTCACCAAGCACGACAACACCGATTTCGCGGGTGTCAAGGTTCTGGGCCAGGCCCAGAGTGCCGTCTGCGAACTTGAGCAATTCGTTGGCCATGACGGAAGGAAGACCCTCCACCTTGGCGATGCCGTCGCTCGCGCTGACGACGCGTCCCACCTCGGTACGCTCTGCCTTACCCGGTTCGTAGGAAGTAGCGAACTCGTTTAGGGCATTACGGACGTCGTCGGCATTGATGGTCAAATCGGCCATCTGCAGTCCCTGCTCTCCTAAATTGTGATCCGTAGAAAAAGATTACGAATCGAATATGAATGAAGTCTGTTGTGGTCCTGGTTAGCTAGGACTTCGATGCGGGGATCGCTCCCCTATCGAAAATTCCTAGCTAGCCAGGGCGCGGCGCAAATCGGCCACGCGTGATGCCACGGAAGCGTCGACAACTTCGTCGCCAACCTTGACCACCAAACCGCCGACCAACTTTGGGTCGATGGAGATGTTGAGGTTCAGCTCGCGACCGTAGAACTTGTTCAAGCCCTGCTCAAGTCGCTGAAGCTGAGTCTCGGAGAGCTTGACAGTGCTGGTCACCGTAGCGATCCAACGCTGCTGGCGTTTAGCCACCAACTCAACGAAACGCTCCACCAAGGTCAATGGCTTCAGCCCACGAGGAGCTGCCACCGCTTGCTGGATCAATACCTTCGAGGTTCGCGACGCGTTAGGCACGAGCTTGAGCGCCAAGGTGCTCTTTGCTTCGGCTGGGGCCTGCGCCTCATCCAACGCACGCTGTAGTTCGTGGTTAGAACGAACTACCTCGATGAAGGAGAACAGATCCTGCTCTAGCTTGGCCAGCCCCGAAGCGCCGTCCTGCTGCTCTGCCACTGCGGTTACCGCGGTGACGGCCAGCGTTTCGAGCGCATCGCTAATGTCGCGTTCCGAGCTCCAGCGGTACGAAGCCAACTCTGCGACGACTGCTTCGGCGTCAGCCGAAACCTTCCCGCGCAGAAGCTGAGCCAGAAGGCTTGCCTTAGCGGCAGCTTCACGTGCTGGATCAGTCAATGCGCGGCGAAGACCGGCATTTGCATCCAGTACTTCCAGGACCGCGAACAGATCCTTCGGCAGATCAACAGATGCCTGTGCCAGCTTGGGTTCTAGGAACGCCAAGGCCTTTGTCAATGACTCGCTCGATACACTTGCCATTAGTTCGATGCACCTGCGTTCTGTTGAGCTTCCAAATCGGTCAGGAACGAATTAACCACGCGCTGTGCACGGGTATCGTCCTGCAGAGCTTCGTCAACAATCTTGCTTGCAAGCTCGGTGGCCAAAGAGCCAACATCGCTGCGAAGCGAAGCAAGTGCGCTGGTGCGCTCTGCTTCGATCTGACGCTGAGCCTGCTCGGTGATACGAGTAGCCTCATCGGTTGCTTTGGTCTTCAGATCGGCAAGGATCTGTGCACCTTCACTACGTGCTTCCTCACGGATGCGGTTAGCTTCGGTGCGCGCTTCCAGAAGCTGAGCCTTGTATAGAGCCAAGGTCTCCTCTGCTTCTTTCTGAGCGGCCTCAGCCTTCTCAAGTCCACCTTCGATCGCGGTGACGCGATCTTCATAGGACTGCTCAAACTTCGGAGCAATCACCTTGATGACGATGAAGAGCAATACCGCGAAGCCAACGCCCGTGACGAGGATCTCCCACGGGTTCGGCAACAGCGGGTTAACCGATTCGCCCGCAGCGAGGATGAATTCAGTGCTGTTCATTCTCACTATTCCTATCTACTAGTTTCCGCATGTGTGTACGCCTCGCAACAGTGGCGAGGCCACTACTACAGTCGCGAAAAGACTAGGCGCCGATAACGAAAGCGAAAACCAGGCCCAAAATTGCAAGTGCTTCGGCAAGTGCGAAGCCAAGCATTGCGATTGGCTGCAGGATGCGCTGAGCTTCTGGCTGGCGTGCAACACCATTGATGTAAGCAGCGAAGATCAAGCCCACGCCAATTGCCGAACCGATTGCAGCCAGGCCGTAGCCGATCATATTCAGGGAGCCATGCATGTGATTATGTTCCTTTCAAGATACCGAACTTTTGTCGGTAGGTTGTGAGGTATTCCTTGAGCGACTCAAGGAAGATCTTTAGTGGTTAGAAAAAGTTTTGGCCTTAGTGGGCGTCGGCTTCAATTGCACCCTGGAGGTAGATCGCGGTAAGCAGGGCGAAAACGAACGCCTGCAGAACCATGATCAACAGTTCCAGGAAGTACATTGCTACCGATCCGAGGATGACCAAGATGCCAAGACCATTCATAGCCAAGGAATCCTGAACAACGATCAGGTGACGTGCGCCGGCAGCTGCCAGCATCACGATCATGTGACCGGCCAGCATCGTTGCCATCAAACGCAGCGAGTGCGTCAATGGGCGAACGATGAAGTTAGAGATGATTTCCAGTGGAATCATCAGTGGCATGATCCAGCCCGGAACACCGGATGGAACGACGGCCAACTTGAAGTAGCGAATACCATGATTCTTCAAACCCACGGCAATCCAGGTGCCGTAGATGATGATGGCCATCGCGTATGCAGAACCAGCGTGTGAGAACGATGGAAGCTGCAGGAACGGAATTGCTCCGAAGAGGTTGTTCAGCAGGACGAAGAAGAAGGTCGCGAACAGCAAAGGAATCCAAGGACGGAAGTTCTTCTCACCAATGATGTCGCGGCCAATTCCGTTACGCACGAAGGCGTAGCCGGACTCGGCGAGGTACTGCGTCTTGCTTGGAACCAGCTTCGGGTTCTTGATGGCCGCGGTGAAGAACCAAGTAATGAGCACGATCGAAAGTACGATCATGAACATCTGCTTGCCGAAACCGGTGCCGTACTCAGCCATCCACGGGAAAATATCTGGGAGGTGAGTATCGGATACGGATGGCGGAATGAATCCGCCTTCTTCTGAGGCCATTGGGAGCGCAAACGCGAACAACGCGCTGTCCTCTCTGCAGTAACGGTCACGGGCAAAAGGCGGTGACTGGCGGTAACTGCCTCTCACCTTGTGAAGAAAAAATCAAACGGGTTCCATCAGAGCCTCTGCATAACACATCGACGCTGATGAAGTGCCATCCTCAGGTTCCCCTGAGAATGTCTTTCGGTGACGGCCCTCGCAATTAAGCGAATTGCCGAAAATGACCCGTAGTAAGCCTATCAAACTCACAGCTAACCCATGACATAAACGTCGAGGGCTATATGTCTATGACTCGTCGTAGATGGCGAGGCGCGTCTTCATGAAAGCGCGAACCTCGCCGACCTGCCAGGCAACGAGAGAGACTGCAGCTGCGAGCACGAATCCCTGACGGTTGACCCATTCGGGCAACCCCAGGTTCAACAGCAAGAAGGCAATGCCAAATACCTTGATGACGAACGTTCCCAGAAACGCGGGCATCGCCCACGTGCTACGTATTCGTCCGGCGGCCTCAGCAATCAAAATGCTGACGGCGAAGAAGCCGATCACTAAGCCGGCGGCAAACGCCCCGGAAAGTGCATATCGCAAATCTGCAAGCAACCACGAAATCAGGAAAAATGCGGCCGTTGCGATCAACGAGTACAGCATGGAGATACCAAGAATTGGCAGCCAGATGGATTTCGGAGCGGCCGAGGCGACAATGCGGTCAGAACGTGAATTCATGTCCGCACCCTCCCCTGTTCACTTTCGATGGTCTATCCGGCACCGGATGATGCTGATGAAACTCATTCCTCCCGCGCGGCTATTACCCCGCGTGGGAGATGATCCATCATGAATTCTACACGAGATAGAAACTGCTTGGGTTTTGGTTACTTGGCAAGCCTGGCTCGAAGATTGGCGTAACGCACCGAAACCAGCGGCCACCAAGTGAGCAAGGCGGCTCCGACAACCAGAATCACGATGATCGGAACCAGGATGAGCAGGGGTATGAAGGCGACCGATACAACCGTTGCAGCCACCAGCGCAGCCCAGATGTAGAGCAACACCACACTTTTGCGCACCGAGTGGCCCTGGGAGAGCATGCGGTGGTGGATGTGCTTGGAATCCGGGGAGAAGGGCGAACGCTTGTTGAGCAGGCGGCGCACCACCGAAAGGCTCAGATCGAGCACCGGCAGGAAGACGATCACCATCGGCAGCACCATCGGCATGTAGGCAGGCACGTTGCGGAATCGATGCGCGTCCAGACCTTGCACGTCGCCGGTGACCGCGATGGCCGAAACCGAGAGGATCAGCCCGATGGTCAGCACTCCGGTCTCCCCCATGAAGATATTCGCGGGGTTGAAATTATGCGGCAGGAATCCCAGGCAAGCGCCGAGCAGCAAAGCGCAAAGCAGCGCGCCGACATTCGCATAGTCTTCGGCGCTCACATGCGTGGCCAGGATATAGGAGTAGAGGAAGAAGGTGGCCGCGCCGATGGCTGCAAGACCGGCGGCGAGCCCGTCGAGCCCGTCGGAGAAATTGATGGCGTTCATCGTCAGCACCACCAGAAATACCGTCAAGGCGCCCTGCGCCCAGGGTTCCTCGATCCGCCAGGTGCCTACGGGCAGCGAGCGGATCAGGATGCCATGGCTCGCGATCACCGCGCCGATGGCGACTTGGCCCGCTGCCTTGTAGTACCAGCGCAGATCGCCCACGTCATCCCACAGCCCGAGCAGCGCGATCATCACCAGTGCGATGGCGATGCCGCGGATGGTCAGATCGTTTTCGAAGACCCCGGCGAAGAAGCTGAAATGGCTGGCAAGCCAGAGTCCGGCGCCGAAGGCGATCATGATGGCCAGGCCGCCGAATTTCACGATCGGCGCATTGTGCTGGTCGCGTTCGCGCACCATTTGGCTACGGGTGAAGCGGTGGCCCAGCGACCGGATGATCGGGGTCAGCAAAAAGGAGGTGGCAAAGCTGAACGCGATCAGCAGAACGTAGCTTCTCATGCGTCCTGGCTCGGAGCTTGGGGCTCCACATCCGCGATCTCCGGGACCACGACGCGCAATTCGCCGATGTCGATGGCGCCGGCGCGAACCACGCGAAGTGTCTCACCGGTGGCGTCGACAATGGTCGAAGGCAAGGTGGCACTGCCATCCTGGCTGCCGCGCGCGCCGCCGTCGAGGTATACGTCCACGCTCTCCCCGAGCTGGGCGATCGCTTCGTCCACGGTGGTCGCCGCCGGCTGGCCGGTGCGGTTGGCCGAAGAGACGGCCAAGGGTCCGGTGGCGCCCAGCAGCTCCAGCGCGGTGTCGTCGTTGGGCACGCGCAGGGCCACGGTGCCGCGGGTCTCCCCCAGATCCCAGGTCAGCGAGGGCTGCGCCTGCAGGATGAGGGTCAGCGCGCCGGGCCAGAAGGCCTCGGCGAGTTTGCGGGCGGCGTCGGGGATATCCCGCGCGAGCCCGTCCATGGTGGCGATCTGGGCGATCAGCACCGGAGGTGGCATATTGCGCGAGCGGCCCTTTGAGGCCATCAGCATGGCGACGCCCTGCGGGCTGAACGCGTCGGCCCCGATCCCGTAGACGGTGTCGGTGGGCAGCACGATGCAGCGCTTCTGTCCGAGGGTTTCCTTGGCTGCGCTGATCGCTGCGGCGCGCTGTTCTTCATTGCTGACATCAAATGTTGTGCTCACGGGTTTATTCTTTCATGCGCTCAGTGGATAACGGGGCAAGGCCGCTGGTGGCTCGCGCCCGTCCGGTGAGGTCCTGGTGCCCGGTGACCGAGTCGAAACCCAGTGCGGCGAGCATCGCGGCGGCGCTTTCGCCTTGCACCTCCGCGTGTTCCATCACGTACATGCCGCCCGGGCGCAGCAGCCGCAGAGCCTCGGCGGAAACCGCCCGCGGGATCTGCAATCCGTCGTCGCCCAGCCCGTACAGGGCCATCTGCGGGTCATGCTCGCGCACCTCGGCCTCGCGCGGGATCGCGTTCGGCGGGATGTAGGGCGGGTTTGAAATGACCAGGTCCATGGTTCCGTGCAAGTTGGCCGGCAGCCCTGCCGCGTCCTGGTGCAGGACGTTGACCCCCAGCGGTTCGCAGTTCGCCCGGGTGTAGCCAATGGCCTCGGCGGAAAGTTCCACCGCCCACACGGTGGAGGCGGGCAATTCGGTGGCCAGCGCGGCGGCGATCGCCCCGGAGCCCGAGCACAGGTCCACGCAGCGCGAACCTTGCAGCGCGCCGATGAAATCCAGGCCTACCTGCACCACCGATTCGGTTTCCGGACGCGGGGAGAACACCCCGGGTCCGACCTTTAGGGTCAGATAGCGGAAATGGCCTTCGCCGGTCAGGTGCTGCAGCGGAATGCGCTGCGCCCGTCGGGCTACAAGGTCCAGATATTGTACGTGCTGCGCCTCGTCGAGGTTCTCCCCGCGCAGCTCACGCAATTTCAGCTCGGCGCGGCTGTCCCCGGTGACGAAGCTGAGCAAGAGGTCGGCATCGACGCCGGGGCTTGGCACCCCGGCGTCCAAGAGAACCGCGGCGGCTTGGCGCCGCGCGGTGTTCAGCTGCTGCACGATGGTGATGCCCGGTGCTTAGCGTTCGCCGAGCGCCGCCAGGCGCTCTTCCTCATCGAGCTGGATGCAGGATTCGATCACCGGAGCCAGCTCGCCGTCCATCACCGCGTCCAGGTTGTACGCCTTGTACCCGGTGCGGTGGTCCGCGATGCGGTTTTCCGGGTAGTTGTAGGTGCGGATGCGCTCGGAACGGTCCATGGTGCGGATCTGGCTTGCACGCACCGCAGAGTTCTCTTCGTCGATGATCGCCTGCTGGTGGGCCAGCAATCGCGAGCGCAGCACGCGCATGGCCGCTTCGCGGTTCTGGATCTGCGACTTCTCGTTCTGCATGGCCACCACGATTCCGGTGGGGATGTGGGTCAGGCGCACCGCGGAGTCGGTGGTGTTCACGGACTGCCCGCCCGGGCCCGAGGAACGATAGACGTCGACCTTCAGATCGTTCGCGTGGATGTCCACCTCTTCGGGCTCGTCGACCTCGGGCAGCACCAGCACGCCGGCGGCCGAGGTGTGGATGCGGCCTTGGGACTCGGTTTGCGGCACGCGCTGCACGCGGTGCACCCCGCCCTCGAACTTCAGCTGCGCGTAGACGCCCTCAGCCGGGTCGTTCGACTTGCCCTTGATCGCCACCTGGGCGTCCTTGTAGCCGCCCAGATCGGACTCGTTGAAGGAGATCATCTCCACCTTCCAGCCCTTGTGCTCGGCGAAGCGGGTGTACATGCGCAGCAGGTCAGCGGCGAACAGGGCCGCCTCGTCGCCGCCTTCCCCGCCCTTGACCTCAAGGATCACGTCGCGCGCGTCGTTAGGATCGCGCGGGATCAGCAGGCGGCGCAGCTTCTCTTCCAGCTCGGGAAGGGCCGCGTTGAGGGTTTCGACCTCTTCGGCGAACTCCGGATCCTCGTCGGCCATTTCCTGCGCGGCTTCCAGATCCTCGGTGGCCTGCTTCCACTTGTTGTACGCGTCGACGATGCCCTTGAGCTGAGCCGAACGTCGTCCGAGCTTGCGGGCCTTGGCCTGGTCGGCGTAGACCGCTGGGTCTGAAAGCTCCGCCTGAATCGCGGCGTGCTCCTCAAGTAGCGTCTTGACGGATTCAAACATGTTGGCTGTTCTTCCTGTTATGCGTTGCCCGGCTCACGGAACGTGCGTCGCGCGCTGTAGTCAAAGTCTATGTGGTGTGACGCGCCGAAGGCGCCCAGGCGGTCGGCGTGAATGCCGACTGCCTGAACGCCATGGCGGTCAGGGGTGCTAATCCTTGGTTGGGGTGGTCTTGTTGACCAGCATCAAGAATTCAGCGTTCGATCCGGTTTCGCGGATCTTGCCGGTGAGCACCTCAAGTGCCTGCTGCGGATCGATGCCCGAGAGCATCCGGCGCAGACGCCACATGATGCGCACCTCTTCGGAGCTCATCAGCTGCTCTTCGCGACGGGTCGAGGACTCGTTGACGTCGACCGCCGGGAAGATGCGCTTGTCCGCGAGCTTGCGCGAAAGACGCAGCTCCATATTGCCGGTGCCCTTGAACTCCTCGAAGATGACCTCGTCCATCTTGGACCCGGTCTCCACCAGTGCGGTGGCAAGGATGGTCAGCGAACCGCCGTTTTCGATATTGCGGGCAGCACCGAAGAAACGCTTTGGCGGGTACAGCGCGGCCGAATCCACACCACCGGACAGGATGCGTCCGGAAGCAGGGGCGGCCAGGTTGTACGCACGGCCCAGGCGGGTCATCGAGTCAAGCAGGACCACGACGTCCATGCCCATTTCCACCAGGCGCTTTGCGCGCTCGATGGCGAGCTCGGCGACGGTGGTGTGGTCATCTGCCGGGCGATCGAAGGTGGAGGCGATAACCTCGCCCTTCACGGTGCGCTGCATGTCGGTGACTTCTTCGGGACGCTCATCGACAAGCACCATCATCAGGTGCACCTCTGGGTTGTTGATGGTGATCGCGTTCGCGATGGCCTGCAAGATCATCGTCTTACCGGCCTTCGGAGGGGACACGATCAAGCCACGCTGGCCCTTGCCGATCGGGGCGACCAGGTCGATGACGCGCGGGCCAACGAGCTTCGGATCGGTTTCCAGGCGCAGGCGCTCGGTGGGGTACAGCGGTACGAGCTTGTTGAACTCGACGCGTTCCTTGTTGTCTTCGGGCTTCTTGCCGTTCACCGAAGTGAGCTGCATCAGCGCGTTGAACTTCTGGCGCGGGTTCGGGGTTTCGCCATCGCGCGGGGCGCGTACGGCACCGACGATCGCGTCGCCCTTGCGCAGGTTGTACTTCTTGACCTGGCCCAGCGTGACGTAGATGTCGTTCGTTCCCGGCAGGTAGCCGGAGGTGCGGACGAACGCGTAGTTCTCCAGCACGTCCAGGATGCCGGCTACCGGCAGCAAGACATCGTCTTCGCTCAGCTGCGGCTCGTCCAGGTCATCGCGGCGGTTGCGGCGGTTGCGGTTGTTCCGGTCGTTACGATCATTGCGGTCGTTGCGATCGTTGCGATCGTTCCGGTCGTTGCGCTCGGGACGGTCGGTGCGGTTGCGTTCGCGGCGATTGCGGTTGCGCTCGGTACGCTCGGCGTTGCGGTCATTGCGATCGTTGGAGCGCTCGTTGCGCTCCTCGGTGTCGTTGGCGGCCTGCTCGTCGTTGCGCTCATTGTTGCGATCGTTGCGATCGTTATTACGCTCGCGACGGTCGTTATTGCGGTCCCGGCGATCCTCACGATCGTTGGTGCGCTCGCCACGCTCTTCGCGATCGTTGCGGTTGTTGCCGCGTTCGCCACGTTCTTCGCGATCGTTGTCGACCTCGCCGCGCTCAGTGCGCTCAGTGCGCTCGCCACGGTCGGTATTGCGCTCGCGGCGGTTGCTATTGCGATCGCGGCGGTTGCCACGTTCGCGACGCTCGTCGCGGGCCTCGGTCTGGTTCTCAGCCTCGGCAGCCGGAGCCGATGCTGCAGCATCTGCCTTGGCTTCCGGCGCGGATTCGGTGTTCTCGGTGGCGACCGGTTCGGCCTTGGCACGCGAGTTGCGACGCTGGCGCGGAGCCTGGGACTGCTCGGCCTTCGCGGCCGGAGCCTGCTCGGCTGCTGCCTCAGGTGCTTCGCCGTTCTCGCCGGCCGGAGCGTTGATCTTGCCCGAGTCGGTGACCCGGCGCGAGGTGCGACGTGCCCGGACAGGTTTTTCAGCCTGTTCGCTCTTCGGTTCCGCCGCAGCGCCCGGAGCTGCTGCCTCGGTCGAAGTCTGGCCCTGGGATGGCGCCTCGGCGGCAGCCTTCGGTGCCCGGCGACCGCGTGGTGCCTTGGCTTCCGCCGTCTTCGCAGGAGCCTTTTCGGTGGTATCGCCCTGCTCCACGGCTGGGGCGGAAGCTGCCTTGGCGGTTTCCTTGGAGGCTACCGAGCCACCGCGCTGATGATCGCCGATGGCTTTCACCAGATCGGCTTTGCGCATCCGCGATCCGCCGGTAATGCCTAGTTGGGAGGCCAGCTGCTGGAGCTGGGTCATCTTCAAAGAGGCCAGTCCGGCGCTCTTGGTTTCGGAAGTCTTAGTGTCCACGCCTTCGTTGAGGCTTGTGGTTTCGGTCACGAAAGTTCCTTCTGACTCGTAGGATGGGCTGGTTCAAGCAACCCACTGTGCCGTATGTATAAGGTTCCATGACCGAGATTCGATGGTCATGACGCCATCCAGGCCGCTCACGCTAAAAGATTGTGCAAGGCAAACGCTGGACTTAAATGGTTGATATCTCGACGGCACGAGGAGTGCACAAACGTGGGATATCAAAGTTGCTGCGAACTGCAGAAAAGATCCGGAACGGCTGGACGAACGAAAATACGGTAAACCGATATCGCCCGGTCAACACTGGCCAAGTGGATTCACTACTGCGCAGTGCGCTCAGCAATCCGGTCTGCCGTGAGTGTTACAGCACTTCTACTGTAACACCGTTTTTAGCTAGTTCGGGCACGCGAATGGTCCACGACACCGAAGATTCTGTGGCGAATGACTCGATTACCGCGCGGGCCGCCTGCAGCTGAGCCTCATCGGCTACCAAGGTCAATACCGTGGGACCGGCCCCGGAGATCACCGCGGCCAAAGAATTCTCCCGCAAGCTGCGCAGCAGCGCGGCGCTTTCGGGCATTGCCACCGCCCGGTAGTCCTGATGCAGGTAATCCCGGGTGCCGCCCAAAAGCTGGCTTGGATCATTGCTGAGCGCGTGGATGAGCAGCGCGGCGCTGGCGGAGTTGGCCGAGGCCTGGGCATGGTCGATCTGCGCGGGCAGCACCCCGCGGGCGGTCTCGGTGGAGAGCCCGTTCGAAGGCACGGCGAGCACCGCCCGCACCTGCGGGTGCAGCGGCACCTGCACGGTGGTGAAGTTTCCGCCCGCGTCGGTCGCGGAAATGCTCAATCCCCCGTAGACGGCCGGGGCCACGTTATCCGGGTGCCCTTCCCAGGCGGCGGCGGCCTGGAAAACCGCGTCGATCCCTCCGCGCGCGCCCTCTGGGAGCAGGGCGTCGGCGGCGGCGAAGGCGGCAACGATCGCCGCGGCGGAGGAACCCATGCCGCGGGCGTGCTCGATATTGTTCACCGCGTTCAGCTCGATGCCCACCGGCGCGAATCCGCGCGCCTTCCAGTAGCCGTGCATCTGCGCGATGATCAGGTGCGACTCGTCCGTGGGCAGCGTGTCCGCGCCCTGCCCGGCCAGCGTCACGGCGCTGCGTTCGGCCGTGCGGATCTCCAAGCGGTCGCGGTACTCCAGCGCCAGGCCCAGCGAGTCGAAGCCCGGGCCGAGATTTGCACTGGTGGCCGGCGGGGCCACGATGAGGTGCTGGCCCAGGGCGATCTGCTGCGTCATGGTTCCTTCGAGTGGTTCGGTGTTCATCGGTGTGTCATTCTGAGGTGTGAAAGTGCTCGGCCCGCCGCATCGGGAGATGATGCGGCGGGCCGATGCTGCGTTTTCTAGGCCATGCCCAGGGCGGTGGCTACTTCAACCACGTCGAAGCCGACCTTGGTCGGTTCCACCTGGGTGCCGTCCGGGTTCTGCAGGGCCCAGTTGGGGTCCTTCAGTCCGTGGCCGGTGACGGTGATGACGATCTTCTTGCCCTTCGGCACGTTGCCGGCGCCGTGGTGCTTGATCAACCCGGCAACTCCGGCGGCGGAACCAGGTTCCACGAACACGCCCTCGCGGGAGGAAAGCCAACGGTGCGCGGCGAGGATTTCCTCGTCGGTGACCGAATCGATCAGTCCGCCGGAATCATCGCGCGCGGCCTCTGCCTGTTCCCAGCTGGCCGGGTTGCCGATGCGGATCGCGGTGGCGATGGTGTCCGGTTCGGTGACCGGGTGTCCCAGCACGATCGGCGCGGCGCCCGCGGCCTGGAAGCCCCACATGATCGGGGTCTTGGTGGACACCGCCGCCAGGGTGTCCCCGGCCTGGTTGGTGTACTCGGCCGCGTACTCCTTGTAGCCCTTCCAGTAGGCGGTGATATTGCCCGCGTTCCCCACGGGAAGCACATGGTAGTCCGGGGCGTCGCCGAGGGAGTCGACAACCTCGAACGCGCCGGTCTTCTGGCCTTCGATGCGCGCCGGATTCACCGAGTTCACCAGGAACACCGGATAGTTCTCGCTCAGCTTGCGCGCCACGTCCAGGCAGTTGTCGAAGTTGCCGTCGATCTGGATGATATCCGCGCCGTGCGCGATCGCCTGGGACATCTTGCCCATGGAGATCTTGCCCTCCGGGACCAGCACCGCGCACTTCAGCCCGGCCTGGGTGGCGTAGGCCGCGGCGGAGGCCGAGGTGTTTCCGGTGGAGGCGCAGACCACTGCCTTGGCCCCGGCGGCCACCGCGGCGGTCATCGCCATGGTCATGCCGCGGTCCTTGAAGGAGCCGGTCGGGTTCATGCCCTCGACTTTGAGGTAGACGCTCGATCCGGTCAGTTCGCTCAGCGCCGGGGCGAAGACCAACGGGGTCCCGCCTTCGCCGAGCGTAATGACCTGGGTGTTCTCATCGACCGGCAGACGGTCGGCATATTCGCGGATGACTCCGCGCCACTGATGCGCCACGTTAGTTTCCTTCAACTCGCATTACGGATAGGACTGAATCCACCGAGTCGAGCGCGGTGAGCGCCGCCACGGTGGAGCTGAGCGCGGCCTCGGTGCCCTGATGGGTGAGGATGCGCAGCTGGGCTGCCACCTCGCCGTGCGCCGCCTGCTGGTTCATGGATTCGATGGAGACCCCGTGCTCGCCGAAGATCGCCGCGATGCGCGCGAGCACTCCGGGCTCGTCGGAAACGGTCAAGCCGATCCAGTAGCGGGTGGTGATCGCGGAGAAGTCCATCAGGTCCGCGGCGGTATCGGCGGAGCCGTTGGGCAGCGGAGCCCCGGCGGCCAGCTGGCGGGTCACCGCGACCACGTCGCCCATCACGGCCGATGCGGTCGCGTTGCCGCCCGCGCCGGCGCCGTAGAACATCAGGTCCCCGGCGTTCTGCGCCTGGACGAACACGGCGTTGAACGCGCCGTGCACGGTGGCCAGCGGGTGGCTGCGGTTGACCAGCGAAGGGTAGACGCGCACCGAAATGCCCTGTTCGGTTTTCTCGGCGATGGCCAGCAGCTTGATCACGTAGCCCGCCGCGGCGGCGGCTGCCACATCGGCGGCGGTGACCTCGGTGATGCCCTCGGTGTGCACCTGGTCCGAGGAGACGGTGGTGTGGAATGCCAGCGAGGCGAGGATCGCGGCCTTTGCGGCTGCGTCGTGCCCGCCCACGTCGGCGGTCGGATCGGCCTCGGCGAAACCGAGCGCCTGGGCCTCGGCGAGCACGTCGTCGAAGGCGGCTCCGGTGGTGTCCATCGCGTCGAGGATGAAGTTGGTGGTGCCGTTGACGATGCCCATCACCTTGGTGATGTGGTCCCCGGACAGCGAGTCGGCGATCGGGCGCAGGATCGGAATCGCTCCTGCCACCGCAGCCTCGTAGCGCAGCTGTGCGCCGGAGGCGGCGGCCAGCGCGTTCAGCTCGGCGCCGCGGGCGGCGATCAGCGCCTTGTTCCCGGTGATCACGCTGGCTCCGCGGGTCAGCGCCCGGGTGATATATGCCCCGGCCGGCTCCATGCCGCCGAGCAGTTCGATCACCACGTCGGCGCCATCGATCAGCGCATTGGCATCGGTGGTGAACAATTCCCGGTCAAGCTCCACATCGCGCTTGGCCTCCAGGTTGCGCACTGCAATCCCGGTCAGTTCCAAACTCGCGCCGGAGCGGGCCGCCAGGGCCCCGCTGTCCTCGATCAGGATTCGTGCCACCTGGGCACCTACCGTGCCGCAACCCAGCAGGGCGACCTTCAGGCTTTTTTCACCGCTCACTTAAACTCCCATGTCACGGGCCAACAAATCGGATTCGGTTTCCCTGCGCACGATCAGACGGGCTTGGCCGTCGCGCACCGCTACCACCGCCGGACGGGTCAGGTAGTTGTAGTTGCTCGACAGCGCCCAGCAATAGGCGCCGGTGCCCGGAACCGCCAGCAAATCGGCGGCCGCTACGTCCTCGGGCAGGTAAACGTCATTCACGACTATGTCACCCGACTCGCAGTGTTTCCCAACTACGCGAGAAATAATCGCGTCGCTTTGCGTCATACGGTTGGCCAGCACGGCGGAGTAATCCGCGTCGTAGAGCACCGGCCGGGCGTTATCGCTCATCCCGCCGTCCACCGACACATAGCGGCGCGGCGCGGTGCCCCCGGACCCGTTCTCCACGAACACGTCCTTGCGCACGCCCACCTCGTAGAGGGTGAAGGTCGAAGGTCCGGCGATGGCGCGGCCCGGTTCGATGGAAAGCCGCGGGCAGCTGATATCCAGCTCCTTGCAGGTCGCGGCGACAACTTCGGCCATCTGCGCGGCAAGCTTCTCCGGGGTGGAAGGGTGATCAGCCTCGGTGTAGGCGATGCCGTAGCCGCCGCCCAGATCCAGCTCGGGCAGGCTCACCCCATGGCGTTCGCGCACCTCGGAGAGGATGCCGAGCATGGTGCGCGCGACGATGGCGAAGCCCTCGGCGTCGAAGATCTGCGAGCCGATATGCGCGTGCAAGCCGAGCAGGTTGATGCCCGGCGCCTCCAGGGCGCGGGCGATGGCGGACAGCGCCGGGGAGGTGCCGGTGGGCCCGGGCTGGATGGAGAGCCCGAACTTCTGGTCCTCGTGGGCGGTGGCGATGGCCTCATGGGTGGAGGCGTGCACCCCCGGGGTCAAGCGCAGCATCACCTGCGCTTCGATCCCCTCCGCGGCTGCGACCAGGATCACGCGTTCCAGCTCGTCCAGCGAGTCGATGACGATGCGCCCCACCCCCATGTGCAGGGCGCGGGAGATCTCCGGTACCGACTTGTTGTTGCCGTGCAGCGACAGGTTCGCCCCTGGCACGGCGGCCGCTTGGGCCACCGCGAGCTCGCCGCCCGAGCAGGTGTCCAGGCGCAGCCCCTCGGCGGTGACCCAGCGGGCCACCTCGGTGCACAAGAACGCCTTGCCGGCGTAGTACACGTCGACTCCGCCGCAGAGCTGCGCGAAGGCCGCATCGAAGGCTGTTTTAAACCGGCGGGCGCGGGCGCGGAAGTCGTTTTCGTCCAGCACGAACAGCGGTGTGCCGAATTCCTTGGCGAGCGCCGAGACCTTCAGCCCCTGCACCGCCAATTCACCGTCGGCGCCACGGGACACCCCGGAAGCCCACTGGATTTCGCGCAGCGCGTTGACGTCGGTCGGGAAGGAAAGCCAGGCCGGAGCCAGCGGTGAAGCGGTCATAAAAATTACATCCTCTCGGGCGCCGAAACGCCCAGCAGTCCAAGTCCGTTTGCAAGCACCTGCGTGGTGGCGTCGTTCAGCCACAGCCGGGTGTGGTGCACCTCTTCCACCGCTTCATCGCCCAGCGGGGTGACGCGGGTGGCAGCGTACCAGGAGTGGTAGGCGCCGGCGACCTGCTCCAGGTAGCGGGCGATGCGGTGCGGTTCGCGTGATTGCGCGGCTCCGGCCACCACCGAAGGGAACTGGCCGAGCACTGCCAGCAGTTCGTTCTCGCTCGGGTCGGTGAGCAGCGACGCGTCGAAGCGCTCGCGGGTGACGCCCTTGGCCTGGGCGTTCGCCGAGGCGCCGAAGGAGCGCGCGTGGGCGTACTGCACGTAGAACACCGGGTTGTCGTTGGTGTTCTTCTTCAGCTGCTCCGGGTCCAGCGCGATCGGCGAATCGGCCGGGTAGCGGGCCAGCGAGTAGCGCAGCGCGTCGGCGCCGATCCAGTTGATCAGATCGCGCAGCTCGATGATGTTGCCCGCGCGCTTGGACAGCTTCGCCCCGTTGACGCTGATCAATTGCCCGATCAGCACCTCGATGTTCGTCTCCTTGTCGTCCCCCGCGCAGGCGGCGATGGCCTTGAGCCGGTTCACGTAGCCGTGGTGGTCAGCGCCCAGCAGGTAGATTTTCTCGGTGAAGCCGCGGTCCTTCTTCGACAGGTAGTAGGCCGCGTCGGCGGCGAAGTAGGTCGGTTCCCCGTTCGCGCGGATCAGCACGCGGTCCTTGTCGTCGCCGAAGTCGGTGGTGCGCAGCCAGACCGCGCCCTCCAGATCGAAAATGTGGCCCTGCTCGCGCAGCCGGGCGACGGCGTCAGCCACCGCGCCGCCCTCGTGCAGGGCGGATTCGGAGTAGAACACGTCGAAGTTCACGCCGAAGTCGGCCAGCGTGGACTTGATGTCCGCCAGCTGCGCGGTGTAGGCAAGTTCGCGCAGCTTGGGCAGCGCGGTGGCCTCGTCCTGCTCGGCAAGCTCCGGGGCCTGGGCCAGCACGATGTCGGCCAGCTCCTTGATGTACTCCCCCGGGTAGCCGCCCTCGGGCACGGGCAGGGAATGCATGCGGTTGTAGACCGAACGGGCGAACACGTTCATCTGGTTGCCGGCATCGTTGATGTAGTACTCGCTGGTCACTTCGGCGCCCGAGGCGCGCAGCACGCGGGCGATCGCATCGCCCAGCGCGGCCCAGCGGGTGTGGCCGATATGCAGCGGGCCGGTGGGGTTCGCGGAAACGAATTCCATGTTGACCACGTGCCCGGCCAGCGCCTGGTTATGGCCGAAGTCCGCGCCGGCTTCAACGATGGAGCGGGCCAGCTCGCCGGCGGCCGCCGCGTCCAGGGTGATGTTCAAGAAGCCGGGTCCGGCGATTTCCACCGCACCGACTCCCGGGACCTCGGAAAGCCGTCGCACCAGCATCGCCGCGAAATCGCGCGGGGCCATGCCGGCCTTCTTGCCCAGTTGCAGCGCGATATTTGTCGCCCAGTCGCCGTGCTCACGGCTTTTGGGTCGCTCGACGCGCACGGTGTCGGGTACCTCGACGGCGATTTCGCCGGCGGCTACGGCCTGCGAAAGGCATGCGGATATGGCAGCGGAGAGTTCTTCAGGAGTCACCGTTCAAGAATAGCGGTTTTTCGCGTGCATCTTGGGCATTGATGACATTGCACCCTGTGATGCTGTAGGCATTTGCCGCGCTGCCGCACCTCCGGGCCAATTGCGCAGATGGCGCTTTCACCTGATAGTATTTTCATGTTGCCCAGCAACATGCCTCTGTAGCTCAGTGGATAGAGCGTCTGCCTCCGGAGCAGAAGGCCGAAGGTTCGATTCCTTTCAGGGGCACCAGCAAAAAGGTTCCGCAGTTGCGGGGCCTTTTTCTTTTCCCCCACAGCACCCGATCAGTGGGTTATGTGCCAAAAAGTGTGTACAGATGACGCGCTGAAGTGGATTCAGCGACGCCCTCCCCACCCTTTTTGCACTCCATTACCGTCATCCCAACTGAAATGCTTGTCGTAAAGCACCGGCCCAATAGGCTCATCCTTGATGATCTTCGGCGAGGGTTTCTCGGCCCAATGCCGCTGCTGCACGAACGACCACGGATCCTTCGGGTTTTCGACGTGTCGATACAAATACCAGCGCACGAGCGCTATCGAATGCTCCGGAGTCAAGCCTCGGTGCAGTCGTAGCTGGTCCTTGATACCCGCGTTGATACCGCCTTCGAGCGGGCTTGTGGTCCGAGGCAACACCTCGCCCTCCAATGCCAGGTCCAACCACTGAAAAAGTTGATCCTTCTTCAAAAGGTTGTGGAAGAGCTTCTCGCCTCGGCGCAGGTTGATATGGGTGTACCACCACGTTTGATTAGGGCTGACGTACGAAGGCCGAGACTCAGACTTCCCTTTGGCATAGGTTCGTTCTTTGAGCGTGACTGTGTGCATGGACTGCCACTGATAGAACTGCTCGGTCCACTGATTCGCTTGTTCCTTCGTCTCAACTTTCATCAATGCCCGGGTCAAGGTAAGTAGCTGCTGACCTGGGACTGTGCGCGGGTTCAAAGTGAGGTGCTTAACCATGGTTTGGCGGATATGGAAGAAGCAACGCTGGATCTTCGCTTCCGGCCAGAGTCCGGTGATCACAGACTCCAGCGCCCCATTCCCGTCAATGACGGCGATCTGTGGTGGTGCCATGCGTTGGAGCATGCGGGTCCACGAGGCGGTCTTTTCACGGTCGCAGAACTGCCAGTCGATGATATGAGTACCGTTGAAAGCGGTCAGGGCGCAGTAGCCGTTGAAGTAGGTGCCATCGAGCATGAGGTATCGATGTTGTTCGCCGGTTTGCTCAAGGTGTGGCTGGACTTGCCAGCACCAGGCGGTGGTGCGGTGGAAAGTCCGCCGAGGGGTTTGTAGCTCGGAAATACTGTGTTTCCCGGTGGCCCAACGGTAGAAGCCGGTGAACTGTCCTTTCGCGATGATATCGGGGCGGGAAACAGTGCTGGACGCGCCGCAGTTCTTGCACCGCCAGCGGGTGCGTCCAGCGCCTGTTTTCCCGTTCTTGACCAGCTTATTTCCGCATACATCACAACGGGGTTGGTTTGCAATTGTTGCCACGGTACATGCTTTCAAAGCATGTGTTCGTGGTGTTATTCCTAGTGATTACATGTTTTCGGGGAGTTCTGTACACACTTTTTGGCACTTAACCCGCTGGCGTTCAGGCGCTCAGCCGGGCATGGCGCTGCAGCCGGCGCGTCCCTTCGCTGTCCGCGCCCTGTGCCGCGCTCAGCGTTTCCGCCAGTCGTTCGCGGACCGCCTGCTCATCGATCCCGACGCCGATGGCCACCAGCCCAGGTTCCCCGCTTCCAGCATGCGCGGCCACATGGATATGGCGTCCGACGAGGTTCACCGCCCAGGATTTCACCCCGCGCGCCGTGGCCACCTGCACGATTCCCTTCAGCCGGTACACCCCGGCCGGCGGGCGCTCGAGCAGGTTCACCAGTGCTCCGGCCGCGATGGGAGCCGGCGCGGGCAGAGCCACCGAGGCTGCATGCTGGTGGGTGCCCGAACCGTGTTCGGCCCGCATGAGCGCGCCCAGCGGCAGCTGGTCCTCGGGGTCTTCGGCCAGCGCCACGTCGAATACCAGCTCCGGGTCGATTCCCCCGCGCACCGCCTGCACCAGCGGCACCCGTGGATTGCGCAATGCGATGCGCTCGGCGATGCGCCCCAGGACAGCGGCTTTGCCCTCGCCCGCGTGGACCGCGCGATCGAGCTGGTCGATCTTGTTCAGCACCACCAGTGAGGCTGCCTCGAAACGCGCCGGCGGATCGGAGCGGGTGTCCACCGTGTCGAAGTAATTCGCCGCATCCACCACCTCGATCAGCCCGGCGGGACGGATGTTCTTCGCCTGGCTGAAGCGGATCAACCGGGCCAGGGACAGCGGTTCGGCCACCCCGCTGGCTTCGACGATAATCACATCCAGGCGCAGGCGCGGAGCGGCCAGCGTGGCGAGGGCCTGGTCCAATCCCCCGGAATCCTCCAGGCAGCACACGCAACCGCCGGCGATGGATTGCGCGGCGTCCACCTGCCCGGTGATCAGCCCGGCGTCGACGTTGATGGCCCCGAAGTCGTTGACCACCACCCCGATCCGCGCTCCAGGGGTGCGCAGCAGGTGGTTGAGCACGGTGGTTTTCCCGGCGCCCAAGTATCCGGTCAACGCGATCACCGGAATCTGCCTGCGTGCCATGTAACCACCTGGACCTTTCATGCGGTGCTCGCTGGTGCTGCGGATGCAACGAGCGGGAAATCTGAACCCCTCCAACCCTAATACGCCCGCGCACTGCCCCTGTGCGGCTAACCCGGCCGGTTAAAGACCCGATGGCCGCCGGTGAACCCTGAACTGCGGGGAACACCGGCGGCCATCGAAGGTAAGGAGAAGCTACTGCAGCAACGTGCGATCGTCGAGCTGCGCGCCCTTGATCTTCTCGAATTCGCCCAGCAGACCCTTGACCGTCATCTTCGACTTCGCTTCCTGGTCCAGGTCCAGGATGATCTGCCCGTCGTGCATCATGATCAACCGGGTGCCAAGGGCCAGCGCCTGTTCCATATTGTGGGTGACCATCAGCGTGGTCAGCACATGGCGCTGCACGATCTCGTTGGTCAGCCGCGAGACCAATGCGGCGCGCTGCGGATCCAGCGCGGCGGTGTGCTCATCGAGCAGCAGGATCTTCGGCTTGGAGAAGGTGGCCATCAGCAGGCTGAGCGCCTGGCGCTGGCCGCCCGAAAGCAGCCCGACCTTCGTCTTGAGCCGGTTTTCCAGCCCCAGCTCCAAGGACTTGAGCTCCTCGACGAACAGCTTCCGGCGCTTGGCCCCCACCCCCATGCCCAATCCGCGGAAACGGCCGCGGGCGTGCGCCAGCGCCATATTCTCTTCGATGGTCATCGTCGGGGCGGTGCCTGCCATCGGATCCTGGAATACCCGGCCGATGTACTTGGCGCGGGTGTAGTCGGCCATTTTGGTGACGTTCTTCCCGCCCACGGTGACCGAACCGGTGTCCGGGAAGAGCTTGCCGGCGACCATATTGAGCACCGTGGATTTGCCCGCGCCGTTGGAGCCGATGACGGTGACGAATTCGCCGGAGGACAGGTTCAGGTTGATATTGCGCAGCGCTTTGCGCTCGTTGACGGTTCCCGGGAAGAAAGTCCGCGAGAGGTTGGAAATTTCAAGCATTACTGCGCACCACTTCCTGATTCGGCGCGGCGTCCGAATCCTTGCGTTTGAAGGTTTTCACGATCTTCTGGAAGCCCTTCCATTTAGGCAGCAGCAGCGCCACCACCACGAGCACCGCGGAGATCAGCTTCATGTCGTTGACCTCCAGCCCGGCGACCAGCGCGAACTGGATGACCAGGCGGTAGATGACAGCGCCGAAGACGACCGCCAGGGCCGCCAGCCAGATGTAGCGCTGGGTGAAGATGGCCTGGCCGACGATCACCGAGGCCAAGCCGATCAGGATCACGCCGATGCCCATGCCCACGTCGGCGAAGCCCTGGTACTGGGCGATCACCGCGCCGGAGAGGGCAACAAAACCGTTGGACAGGGCCAGGCCCAGGATCTTCTGGTTATCGGTGCTCACCCCGAAGGAGCGGATCATCTCGTGGTTGTCCCCCGTCGCGCGCATGGCCATGCCCATTTCGGTGTGCAGGAACCAGACGATCGCTGCCACGAAGAGCAGGGCGACGAGGAAGAGGATGAGAATCGAGCTGGAGGATCCGATGATCCCGGCCGCGCGCAGCGGGCTGATCAGCGTCTCTTCGCCCAGTAGCGGCGTATTCGCCTTGCCCATAATGCGCAGGTTGATCGAATAGAGCGCAATCATCGTCAGAATTCCGGCGAGCAGGCCATCGATCTTGCCCTTGGTATGCAGCAGACCGGTGATCGCGCCGGCGACCATGCCGGCGAAGAAGGCCAGCAGCGTGGCAAGCCAGGGATTCATCCCGTTCACGATGCCGACCGAGGCAACCGCGGCACCGGTGGTGAAGCTGCCGTCGACGGTCAGGTCCGGGAAGTCCAGGATGCGGAACGTCAGATAGACCCCGAGCGCCATCAGGGCGTAGATGAGGCCGAGTTCAACCGCTGTGATCATAATTGGATCCTTGGGTGGTGAGGAAGTTCTTAGGTCACGAAGGAGGCGAGGCGCTTTACCTCTCGCCTCGCCTCATTCGTGGGTGGGTGGTGCTTGTTCCCTAGAAGGTTTCGATCGCCTGGTCCTTGAGCTCCGCAGGGAATTCGAGGCCGATCTTCTTCGCGGCGGTTTCGTTGAGGTACAACTCGACCTCGGTGAGGGTTTCCACCGGCATGGTGGCAGGTTCTGCTTCGCCCGTCAGCAGCTTGACGGCCATCGCCGCGGTCTGCTCGCCGAGCTTCTCGTAGTTGATGCCGTAGGTGGCGGTGGCGCCACGCTCGACCGAATCACCATCGGCGGCGATCACCGGGATCTTCTTGCCCTGCGCGGTCTGCAGCAGGCCTTCCAGCGCGGAAACCACCGCGTTGTCCGTCGGCACGTAGAACGCGTCGACGTCCAGCGAGTTAGCTGCCTGCTGCACCTCGGAAGGAGCCGAAATGGCCGACTTCTCGATGGTCAGTCCCAGCTCGCCGGCGGCTTCTTCGGCCCACTGGACCTGGATTGCGGAGTTTGCCTCGCCCGAGGAGTAGACGATGCCCACCTTCTTCGCATCCGGGGAGAGTTGCTTGAGCAGTTCGAGCTGCTCCTTGACCGGGTTCTTGTCCGAGGTGCCGGTGACGTTGGCGCCGGGAGCCTCGTTGGAGGCCACGAGCTTCGCATCCACCGGATCGGTGACCGCGGAGAAGAGCACCGGAATGCTGGTGATCGACTGGGCCGCTGCCTGCGCCGATGGGGTGGCGATCGCCAGGACCAGATCGATCTCCGAATCCGCGGCGAGCTTGCCGACGATGGAGGCATTGGTGGCCTGATCGCCCTGCGCGTTGTTCTCGTCGTAGGAAATCTTGTCGCCGGTGTACCCAGCGTCTTCCATGCCCTGCTTGAAACCCTTGGTCACGGCGTCCAGGGATGGGTGCGAGACGTACTGGGCGATGCCGATCTTGACCGGGCCCTCGGCCGCGGCACCGCCTTCGGCGGAGCCCTCGCTGCCGGTACTGCCTCCGCAAGCGGTCAGTGCCAGCGCGCTGGTGGCGGCCACTGCGGCGAGTTTCAAAGCGGTGAATCGCTTCATGGTGTTCCTTTCAACAAGTTCCCTTTGCGAGTAATGTCCCCCATGCGCGTCGGCCCGGTAACCAGCTCATCGGCGAAGACAAGCGAGCCGGGAACTGCCCGAACCACGTGCAGGTGATTACCCACGATCTTACATGTGAAAGACCTCACTTCGACTATGAACCTGGCAGTACCAAAGACGTTTGACTCTTGAATCGGCCAATCCCGGACACAACTGGGCATTCGGCATGGCTTCGGGCGCACAACCGTATTCACCCCCCGGAACTTGCCGACATTTCGGTGGACGGATTAAAAAGTTGACAGTGCGGCACTGTGAGATAGATCAAGGGTTTTGCAGCCCGCGCATCCGGTTTTGCCGCCCCGCACCCGCGCCGAGTCGTGTTGTCTGCCGGCAGGTGCCGCGCCGGAATAGAATGGGCTCATCATGGCCCTCACCATTTCTTATCCCGAAGCCCTTCCCGTTTCTGCCCGCCGCGCCGACATCCTCGATGCGGTGCGCAAGAACCAGGTGGTGATCATCGCCGGCGAAACGGGATCCGGCAAGACCACCCAGCTGCCCAAGATGCTCCTGGAACTCGGGTTGGCAAAGCACGGCATGATCGGGCATACCCAGCCGCGCCGGCTGGCCGCGCGCACCGTGGCCGAGCGCATCGCCGAGGAACTGGGCACGAGCATCGGCGACGAGGTGGGCTTCCATGTGCGCTTCACCGGGGAGGTTTCGCGCAATACGAAGCTGAAGGTGATGACCGACGGCATCCTGCTCGCCGAGATCCAGCGCGATCGGCTGCTGAAGAAGTACTCGGCGATCATCATCGACGAGGCGCACGAGCGCAGCCTGAACATCGACTTCCTGCTCGGCTACCTGAAGCAGATTCTGGTCAAGCGTCCGGAGCTGAAGCTCATCATCACCTCCGCGACCATCGACCCCGAACGCTTCGCCGCGCACTTCGGCACCCTGGACGCCGCCGGTGCGCTGGTGCCCGCGCCGATTCTGGAGGTCTCCGGGCGCACTTTCCCGGTGGAAATCCGCTACCGGCCGCTGGAGGCCAGCGGCGAAGAGCCCGATGACGCGAACGCGCTGGAAGATGACCGCGACCCGCTGGATGCGGTGACCGGCGCGGTGCGCGAGCTGTCCGCCGAGGAACCGGGAGACATCCTGATCTTCTTCTCCGGGGAGCGCGAGATCCGCGATGCAGCCGAGGCCTTGCGCGCCATGGTGGCCGGCAACAAGCGGCTGCCGCGCTACGAGGTGCTGCCGCTGTTCGCCCGGCTCTCGCTGGCCGAACAGCACCGGGTCTTCCATCCGGGGTCCGCGCCGCGGCTGATCCTGGCCACCAACGTGGCCGAAACCTCGCTGACCGTGCCGGGCATCAAGTACGTGATCGACACCGGCACCGCGCGCATTTCGCGCTATTCGCACCGCACGAAGGTCCAGCGACTGCCCATCGAGCGGGTCTCGCAGGCCAGCGCGAATCAGCGTTCGGGCCGTTGCGGGCGCGTGTCCGAGGGCATCGCGATCCGGCTGTATTCCGAAGAGGACTACGCCGCGCGCCCGGAATTCACCGACCCCGAGATCCTGCGCACCTCGCTGGCCAGCGTGATCCTGCAGATGATCTCCATGGGAGTGGTCGCCACCGCCGCCGACGTGGCCGACTTCGGCTTCGTGCAGCCACCGGACGCGCGGGCGATCTCCGACGGGGTGAATCTGCTGCGCGAACTCGGAGCCCTGGGCGAAGACAAGCGCGCGCAGGTCACCCAGATCGGGCGCAAGCTCGCGGTGCTGCCGCTGGATGTGCGCCTGGGCCGGATGATCCTGGAGTCCGCGGAGCGCGGAGTGGCGAAGGAGCTGATGGTGCTCGCGGCCGCGCTGAGCATCCAGGATCCGCGCGAACGGCCCAGCGAGGACACCGGGCAGCGCGAACGCGCCGCCGAACTGCATAAGCGCTTCATCGATGAGAAGTCCGACTTCATCGGCCTGCTGAATTTATGGGCCTATCTGCAGGAGCAGCAGAAAGAGCTGTCCTCCTCCGCCTTTCGCCGCCTGTGCAAGGCCGAGCACATCAACTACCTGCGGGTGCGCGAATGGCAGGACCTGTTCACCCAGCTGCGCCAGCTGGCGAAGTCGCTGGAGATCACCGTCGCGGCGGCACCGGTGGACCCAGCGGCCAACGAGGATCAAGTCCACAAGTCGCTGCTGGCCGGGCTGCTGGGGCACATCGGGCTCTATGATGAGCGCAAACGCGATTACCAGGGCGCCCGCGGCGGGCGTTTCTCGATCTTTCCCGCCTCCGCGCTGTTCAAGAAGTCGCCGACCTGGGTGATGGCCGCCGAGCTGGTGGAAACCTCCCGGCTCTGGGCGCGCACCGCGGCGGTGATCGACCCCGCATGGGTGGAGGAGCTCGCCCCGAATCTGCTCAAGGCCAGCTACTCCGAGCCGCACTGGTCCAAGAAAATGGGCTCGGTGATGGGCTACGAGAAGCTCACGCTCTTCGGGCTGCCGATCGTGCTCAAGCGCCGCATGCACTACTGGCGGGTGGATAAGCCGCTGGCCCGCGAGCTGTTCATCCGGCACGCGCTGGTGGAGGGCGACTGGCGCACCCACCACAAGTTCTTCGAGCGCAACCGGGCGGTGCTCGCCGAGGTGGAGGAGCTCGAAACGCGGATGCGCCGCCATGACCTGCGCATCTCCGACGAGGACCTGTTCGACTTCTACGATGCGCGCCTGGGCGAAGAGGTCGTCTCCGAGCGGCACTTCGACCGCTGGTTCAAGCGCGCGGCGGCCAAGGAACCGGGCCTGCTGGACTTCGATCCGGCCGCGGTGCTCGCCGGCGACGCGGAGCAGCTCGATGAGACCGCGTTCCCGCGCAGCTGGAGCCACGGGTCCATCGCGCTGCCGCTGAGCTACGAGTACAACCCGGCCGCCTCCGATGCCGAAGGCGACGGGGTGAGCCTGCAGGTTCCGGTGGTGTTCCTCAACCAGCTCGATCCGGCGCGCTTCGCGTGGCTGATCCCGGGGTTGCGCCACGAGCTGCTCACCGCGCTGATCCGCTCCATGCCCAAGGCGATCCGCAAGAACTTCGTGCCCGCCCCGGATGTGGCAGGCCAGGCGCTGGCCATGCTCGACGCGGATTTTGATCCCGGCACCGATGACCTGGCCGTTTCCCTGGCGCTGGTGCTGCGCCGGCTGCGCGGCATCGTGGTGGATCCGGCGGTCTTCGACTTTTCCGCGCTGCCCGCGCACCTGCGCTTCGGCTTCGAGGTGGTGGACGCAGCCGGAAAGCTGCTGGGGCACGGCGATGACCTCTCCGCCTTGCAGTACAAGCTGGCCGCGGCGAACCGGGCCGCGCTGTCCAGCCAGGTCAACTCCCCCGCCAGTATGCGCGCCGCGGCGCCAGCCGAAGCCGGCGGCGGATCCAGGGGAACCCAGGGCGCAGCGCCAGCCAAGGGAGCCAAGGGAGCCAAGGGAGCGAAAGCCGCGCAGGCGGTGGCCGGCGCGCCGGGCACCGGGCAGTGGGAGCAGCGCGCGCTGAGCGGCTGGCCGAAGCTGCACACCGCCGGGAACACGCTGCCTCTCCAGGTCACCACCACGGTGATGGGCCAGGAGATCACCGCCTATCCGGGGCTGCACGATGCCGGCAAGGATGCGGCGCTGAGCGTCTACCGCACCGCGGCCGAACGCGATGGCGCGCACCGGGCCGGAATCATCCGGCTGCTGATGCTGCGCCTGCCGCCGGCGTCGAAGTTCGTCATCGGGCACCTGAGCAATGCCGAGCGCCTGGCCTTCAGCCAGAACCCGCACGGGTCCATCGACGAGCTGATCGCCGACTGCACCATGGCCGCGGTGGACAAGCTGGTGCCCGAGGCGCTGCCGATGGATGAAGCGGGCTACGAGAAGCTCTTCGAAACCGTGCGCGCCGAGCAGATCGACACGGTCTTCTCGATCACCTCGGTGATCTCCCAGGTGTTCGCCGCCGCGACCCGGGTGGCGAATGCGCTGAAGTCCACCAAGTCGCTGGCGATGTACGCCGCGGTCAGCGACATCCGCTCGCAGCTGGAGCAGCTGATCTACCCCGGGTTCATCGCCGCCACCGGGGCCGCGCACCTGATGCGCCTGCCGCGCTACCTGGCGGGCATCGAGTCGCGGTTGACGAAGCTGAATTCCGGGGCGGTCACCCGTGACGGCCACGGGCTGATGGTGATCCAGAAGCTGGAGGATGACTACGACAACGCGCTGGGGCGGGTGCCCGAGGGCGCGCGCACCCCGGCCGGGTTGCGCGAGGTGAAGTGGATGCTGGAGGAGATGCGCATCTCGCTGTTCGCCCAGGAGCTGGGCACCGCGTATTCGGTCAGCGAGAAGCGGATCCGCAAGGCGATCAAGGACGGGCTCGCGGCGCTTTAGCCGAGGGCCGGCCCGGCGGCGATCACCTGCACCTGGTCCTCGTAGATGATGCTGCCCGGATCGGTTCGCTCCAGCCGTTCCCAGCGGATTTGGTGCGCATCGAGCAGCAGCAGATAGGGCTCCACGCGCTCCAGAAGGTGCGTGGCGCCGTGCTTGAACCAGGCGGCCGCGCCAGGATTTCGCACCCGGTCATAGACCAGCCGGTGGCTGAGGCTCGGATTCGGGTAGGCCGCGTTGAACCAGTCGTTGCCGGCCCGCCAGCGCGCGTGCTCGCCGGGACCGAGCCTGCCCTCGTGCGCCAGCTGATTCGCCAGCGCGAAGATGCCCAGGTGCACCCCGCGTTCATTGGGCGCCTGCGCCTGGTAGCGGATGAACCGCGGCGGCTCAGCTAGCGGGCACAAATTCGCTGTGTCCGTCTTCGCGCAGGGCCGCACGGAGCTTTTCCGCGCTCGCGTCCATGCGTGCCGCCTCCGGGTTCACCATCGCGTTGGACAGGTCGAAATCGGCCAGCGAGTTCGTCGGCCAGACATGCACGTGCAGGTGCGGGACCTCAAAACCGGCGATCATCAGCCCGGCGCGCTGCGCGTTGAAGGCGCGTTTCTGGGCGCGGCCGATCTTCGCGGCCACCAGGTTCAGGTGGCTGAGCAGCGCCTCGTCGGCGTCGGTGAATTCGTCGATCTCCGCGCGCGGGACCACCAGGGTGTGCCCGTCGGTCAGCGGTCCGATGGACAGGAACGCGACGCAGCGCTCATCGGACCAGATGAAGCGTCCGGGGATCTCGCCATCGATAATTTTGGTGAAGAGCGTGCTCATTGCGGCCTTTCGGGGCTGGGTTAGTGGCGGTGTTGTTCATCGCTCGTGGCGATCGGAGACTGCGGGAAGGAGCAGTATTGCGACCAGCTGCCCGGGTAGAGGGCGGCTTCGCGGCCGGCGTGCGCGGCGGCGAGCACCTGGTGGGCGGCGGTGATCCCGGAGCCGCAATAGGCTGCCAGGGGTAGGTTTTCCGGCGCGATTTTGGCGAAGGCCGCCGCGAGCTGCTCGGCGGAGAAGAATCTGGCTTGCGCGTCGAGGTTGTCGGTACTCGGCCGGTTGCGTGCCCCGGGAATATGCCCGGCCACCGGATCGATCGGCTCCTGGATGCCCAGGTAGCGGGCGGTGGCGCGCGAGTCGATGAGCGTGCCGGAGTAGCTTGCCAGCTCTTGGTATTCGAGCACCGGCATCCCGCCCCAGCTGAGCTGAACGACCCCGGGCGCCCGGCTTTCGGTGCCGCTGGCCAGATGCCCGCCCAGTTCCTTCCACGCATCCAGCCCTCCGTCGAGCACTGCCACGTTCGCGAAGCCCGCATGGCGCAGCAGCCACCAGGCGCGGGCGGCGGCCAGCGCCCCGGAATCGTCGTAGGCGATGACGAAGGAATCCGCTCCGATCCCCCAGCGCCGGGCGGCGGCCTGGAAGTCGGCCGGTTCGGGCAGCGGGTGGCGGCCGGTATGCGCGCCGGCGGCCCCGGAAAGCTCGGTGTCCAAATCGACGAACACCGCGCCGGGGATATGCTCGGCGGCGTAGTGCTCCTGCCCGTCCTTGCGGCCCAGCTCCCAGCGCACATCGAGCAGCACCAGATCGGCATCGGAGAGCCGGGAGGCGAGCTCTCGGGCGGAAATCAGCGTGTTCGTCATCGGTTTTCCTCCGGCGTTTGGGAATCGGGCGTACTGCCTTCGGCCAGCTCATTCAGCAGGTGGGTGGTGCCCGGCTCCAGCCGGCGCAGCACGCTACCGCAAGCTTCGGCCCGGGCGCCGAGCATTTTGTCGAACAGCTCCAGCCCGCGCTCGTTGAGCAGCCCATCGTGGATCGGCACCCATACCGGGGAGCCCAGGGCGGCGGCGAAGTCCATGGTCTGCCCGATGCTCGCCCACGGGGCCATCAGCGGCAGCAGCAATACCTGCGGGCGGATTCCGATCGGCACCTGGTAGCTGTCTCCCGGATGGAAAATCTGCTCGTCGCCCAGCAGGTAGCCGATATTTGCCACCAGCTCGATCGAGCTGTGGATCCTGGCGTGGGTTCCGCCGAAGGTGCGCACCCGGATGCCGCCGACGACGAAGTCCTCCCCCGCGGCCACGGTGATGATCTGCGCCCGCTTGGGCGCCGGCAGTTGCCCGCGCAGGGTCTGGGCCAGCGCATCGGGGGCATACACGCGCAGCAGCGAGCTGTCTTGCACCGCGGCCAGGATCTCGCCCTGGTCCGCGTGGTCCACGTGCTGGTGGGTGAGCAGCACCGCGCTGATGCCGGCGAAGGCCCCGTGAAGCTGCGAAAAGCTCCCCGGATCCAGCAGCAGCGAACCATCGATGGTGGTGACTTCCAAGGCGGAATGCCCGCGTAATGTGATGCGCATAGCTTCAGCCTAGGCCGACGGCGCGCCCTCGGCCAGCCACTGACACGCAAACCCTTGGAAAGTTGGCTAAAATTGGGTTTAGCGTGGCTCGCACCTGTGCGGCCCGAAACAGCTTTTGAGAAGGAATGGTGCAAGTCGATGGCGCAGCCAGAAACCCGGGTGACCAAGCAGCGGCTCGCGGTGGCCGAGGCCTTGGGCGAGGTCGATGATTTTGCGACCGCACAAGAGCTGCATCGCTGGCTGGTGGATACGCAGAAGAAGGTCTCGCTGGCCACCGTGTACCGGCTGCTGCAGTCCATGGCGGACGACGGGCTGGTCGACGTGCTGCGCAGCGGCGACGGCGAGGCCCGGTTCCGCCAGTGCCTCACCGAGGTGCACCACCACCACCTGGTCTGCCGGGTGTGCTCGAAAACCGTGGAGGTGCTCGCCCCGGCGGTGGAGCGCTGGGCCGCGCGCGTCGCGCAGGAAAACGGTTTCACCGACCCGGAGCACACGGTGGAGATCTACGGGCTCTGCGAAGAGTGCCGCCGCGCGGCCAGCTGAGCGCCACCCCCGGAATCCAAAAGCGAAGGCCGCCCACCAATTGGTGGGCGGCCTTCGCTGTGCGCCGCGCCAGGTGCGGGCCGGCGGGTTAGACCAGGTGCTTGCGCGGGGAACGCAGCGCCTCGATCCCCCGGCAGACCAGGTAGATCACGAAGGATATGGTGGTCACGTACGGGCTGATCGGCAGCGAGCCGGCCAGCGCGAGCAGGATCCCGCCGAGCACCGAAATTTCGGCGAAGAGGATCGCGAGGAACACCGTGAGCCCCGGGTTGGAGCTGATCCGCAGGGCCGCGGCGGCCGGGGTGATCAGCAGCGCCAGCACCAGCAGCGCGCCGACCACCTGGATGGCGACGGCCACCGCCAGGGCGAGGATCACCATGAAGAGGATGGACAGTCCGCCGGTGCGCACCCCGCGTGCGTTGGCCAGCACCGGGTCTACCGAGGCGAAGGTCAGCGGCCGCCAGACCAGCAGCAGCGCGAGCACTACCACCGCGCAGAGCGCCAGCATGCCGCCAAGCTGCACGTCGTCCACCGCGACGATCTGGCCGGTGAGCAGGCCGAACTTATTCGCGCTGCGCCCCTCGTAGAGCGAGAGGAACAGGATCCCGAGCCCCAGTCCGAAGGGCATCAGCACCCCGGTGATGGAGTTGCGGTCCTTGGCCCGGGTGCCCAAAACGCCCAGCACCAGCGCCGCGATCAGCGAGCCGAAGACCGAGCCGGTGACCACATCCACGCCGATGAGCAGCGCGAAGGCCGCCCCGGCGAAGGAGAGCTCGGCGATGCCGTGCACCGCGAAGGCCATATCGCGCATCATGATGAAGATGCCGATCAGCCCGCCCACGATGCCCAGCGCCGCCCCGGCAATCAGCGAGTTGGTGACCAGCGGCAGCAGCAGCGCGTAGTCCTCGAAATTCAGGGTGCGCTCCAGGAAGTCTGCGAAATTCATCGCCGCGCCTACCTTCCGGCCTCGTGTGCGTGGTCTTCGGGGTGATCGTGCCCGTCCGGAGGCAGGGCCCGGTTTCCGTCGCCGCTGACCACCACGATCCGCCCGTTCACGCGCAATACCTGCACCGGGGCGCCGTAGAGCTCGGTCAGCACCTCGGAGCGCATCACCTCGTCGACGCTGCCTAGGTGGAATTTCCCTTCGGCCAGGTAGAGCACCCGGTCCACATAGGGCAGGATCGGGTTGATCTCGTGGGTGACGAAGATGACCGCTGCCCCGTGCTGGACGGCTTGGCGGTGGATCACCTCGCTGATCGCCTGCTGGTGGTGCAGGTCCAGGGAGAGCAGCGGTTCATCGCAAAGCAGCACGCGCGGATCTCCCGCAAGCGCCTGAGCCGCGCGCAGCCGCTGCTGCTCGCCGCCGGAAAGATCGGAGACCGAGCGGTCCGCGTAGCCTTGGGCTCCGACGAGCTCGAGCAATTCGTCTACCTTCGCATGCACCTTGCGGCGGGACAGCCGGATGCCGGGGCGGTTGCCGTCCACGCCCAGGGCCACCAGATCGCGGGCGCGCAGCGGCACGTTGTCGCCGAAGGGGCGCTGCTGCGGGATCAGGCCCACCAGGTCGGAGCCGCGGCGCACCGGATCCCCGGCGATCGAGACGGAGCCCGAGTTCAGGGTGGTGGTGCCGAGCATGGTGTTGATGAAGCTGGTTTTGCCCGAGCCGTTGGGGCCGAGCACCGCCAGGAATTCCCCGGGCGCCACCTGCAGATCCAGGTCCGCCCACAGCACCCGTGACCCGAAGGCCAGGCGTGCGGCGTCGAAGGTGACGATCGGGGATGTAGTCATGAACCGGCTTTCGCGCTTAAAGAAAACTGCGGCACCGCTGCTGCGGTCCCGCAGTTAACTCTACCAGTTGCGACTGGTTCGCATTACGCGTTCGACTGTGAGGCTAATTGCCGTTTGCCTTGCTCGGCGGTGCGTGGCGCTTCTGCGTCGAGTCGCTGATCTCGCCGACCAGCACCTCGATGATGTCCTCCAGGAACAGCACGCCGATGGTGCGCCCCGCCTCGTCGACCACGGCCGAGAGGTGGTTGCCCTCCTGGCGCATGCTCTCCAGCGCCTCCTCGATTTCGGCGTCCTGCTTGACCAATCCCAGCGGGTGCAGGGGCAGGTCGCGCAGCGGAGCGGTGGAATGCGCATCGTCGATCAGCATCACGTCCTTGACGTGCCAGTAGCCCACCGGCACCTCCTCGCGGGTGATCAGCATGCGCGAGTAGCCGGTCTTGCCGACCTTCTTCTCGAATTCGCGCGCGGTGGTCTGCCCCCACTCCAGGGTGAACAGGTCCTTGACCTCCACCATGCAGGAGGCGGCCGTGACGGTGGAGAACTCCAGCGCCTTGGTCAGCCGCAATGCGTGCTCGTTGCGCAGCGTGCCCTCCTGGGAGGAGGTGTCGATGATCGAGCGGACCTCCGCGGCGGTATAGGAGCTGGTCACCTCGTCCTGCGGTTCGACGCCGAAGAGCTTCAGGAACAGGTTCGCCGCCCCGTTGAGCATCGAGATGATCGGCTTGAGCACCTTGGCCACGCCCACCAGCGGCATGGCCAGCACCAGCACCGCCTTGTCGGCCACGGAGACCGAGATGTTCTTCGGCACCATCTCGCCGAAGGTCACGTGCAGGAAGGTCACCAGCACCAGCGCGATCAGGAATGCCGCGGTGTCCGCGATTTGCTCCGGCATGCCCAGCGCCGTCATCGGCACCTCCAGCAGGTGGTGCAGCGCTGGTTCGGAGATGTTCAGGATCAGCAGCGAGCAGACGGTGATGCCCAGCTGGCAGACCGCGAGCATGATGGAGACGTGCTCCATCGCGTACAGCGCAATCTTCGCCCGCTTGTTGCCCTCGTCGGCCAGCGGCTCGATCTGCGAGCGGCGCGCGGACATGACCGCAAATTCGCCGGCGACGAAAAACGCATTAACCGCCAGCAGCACGACCAGCCAGGCCAGCCCGATGAAATCACTCATTGGTGCCCTCCTTGGTGTGCGCTGCAGGTTCGAAGCGCACCTGGGCGATCCGGCGGCCATCGAGCTCGGTCACCGTGAAAATTCCCGCTTCGGTTTGCACTATGTCGTTCAGCTCGGCCAGACGCCCCAGCTCGGAGAGCATGAACCCGCCGATGGTGTCGTAGGCCGAGTCGTCGGCGATGACATCGCTGGCGAAGTGCTCGTTGACCTGGTCCGGGCGGTACATGCCGGGGAACAGCCAGTTGCCGTCCGGCTGGGTGACCGCCTCCTCCTCGTCCTCGTCGTGCTCATCAGAGACTTCGCCGACGATCTCTTCGACCAGGTCCTCCAAGGTGACCAGCCCGGCGGTTCCGCCGTACTCGTCCATCACGATGGCCACCTGGAATTCCGCGGCGCGCAGCTGCTCAAGCAGCACATCCAAGTGGATGGTTTCCGGCACGTAGAGCGCATCGCGCGCAAATTCGCCGACCTGCAGCGCCGCGCGGCGTTCGCGCGGCACCGAGACCACCGCCTTGACGTGGCAGATGCCCTGGATGTCATCACTGGATCCCTCGGTCACCGGGAACCGGGAGAACCCGGTGTCCGCGCTCATCAGGATCAGTTCGGACAATGCCGCCTCGGACTCGATGGTGGACATCGAGGTGCGCGGAGTCATCACATCCGCCGCGGTGCGTTCGGAGAATTCGATAGTCGATTCCACAAAGCGCGCGGTCTGGATGTCCAGGGTGCCGAGTTCGGCCGAGCGGCGCACCAGCGAGGCGAGCTCCTGGGCGCTGCGGGCCGCCGAAATTTCTTCCTTGGCTTCCAGCCCGAAGAACTTGCGCAGCACCGAGTTCGAAAAACCGTTGAGCACCACGATGGCAGGCTTGAAGATGGCGGTGAAGATCAGCTGCGGGCGGGCCAGCGCCTTGCCCACGGCCATGGCCTTGGCGATAGCCAGGTTCTTGGGCACCAGTTCACCGATCAGCATCGACAGCAGCGTGGCGATCACCATCGAGATGACCACCGAGATGGCCGTGGAGCTTGCTCCCACCACGCCGAGGTTTTCCAGGACCGGAGCCAAGAGCTTGCTCATCGCCGGTTCAAGCACATAACCGGTGAGCAGGGTGGTCAGGGTGATGCCCAACTGGCAGCTGGAAAGCTGGGTGGAGAGCGAGGTCAGGCACTGCAGGAGCGCTTTGGAACCGCGTTCGCCGCGATCGATGGCCTGTTGAACAGTGCTTTTATCGAGGGCAACGAGGGAGAATTCCACGGCCACGAAGAAGCCGGTTCCCAGAATCAGCAGGAACCCAAAAAGTATGTAGATCCATTCCATGGGCGTTTAGCCACGCCCCTGGACTGGATGGGTGAGGTTGCGTCTAATTTGCCGTAAGCGGCAACTAGAAGGCTCCAATTGAGAGGCGGAGCCTTCCGGACGATGGCAAGGATGGCCGGTGCTGCGCCCACGGGCGGCGGACCGGCTAGGAGAATGAGATTCCATAGTGCGATTTATTCTATCGAACGATCCCGCTTCGCGCACAATAGCCACACGCGCACGACCAGCGGCATGGGAAATATGTTAAATGGGCAGTGTTAAGCGCCACTTTCGTGATATTCCTGACGACTCGTGGCAAAACCGGTCAGAAAGTCACTAGACTGGGGCGCAGATCTAGAAATCTTGTGAGTATCGGTGGCCATTATTCACGTCCTCGGGCTACCACCGGCTCAAGCTAGAACAACGTAGAAATCAGGGAAGAGGCGTTGCACGTGCCAGAGCAAGCACACCACCGACTTACTGAAGAGTTTGGTGGAAACGAGTGGCTAGTAGACGAGCTGTATCAGCAGTATCTCGTCGATAAGAACTCGGTCGATAAGAAATGGTGGGACATTTTCGAATCCCTCACCACCGAAAACAACGCACCGGCAGCACCCGCGGCTAAGACCGCGCAGAGCGCACCGCCGGCGGCAGCGGCTAAACCTGCTCCTGCAGCCACCGGCCAGGGCGCACCTCGCGCCGCGGCCGCGGCGCGCAGCACCGAACCGGCTCCCGCAGCTGCGCCAGCCGCGGCCAAGGCTGAGCCAGCAGCAAAGGATGCAGCTCCGAAGACTGCTCCAATTCCAGCCCAGGCTCCGAAGGCAACGCCTTCGACCGAGCTGTACGGCGAGGAGAAGCGCACCCCATTGCGTGGGCCAATGAAGGCCATCGCAACCAATATGGATGCCAGCCTCACCGTGCCAACGGCCACCACCGTGCGCGCGGTTCCGGCCAAGGTGATGATCGATAACCGCATCGTCATCAACAACCACCTCAAGCGTGCCCGCGGCGGCAAGATCTCCTTCACCCACCTGATCGGCTTCGCCGTGATTCGCGCGCTGAAGCAGATCCCATCGATGAACGTCACCTACGATGTGATCGACAACAAGCCGACCGCCATCCAGCCGGCTCACGTGAACTTCGGCATCGCGATCGATATGCCAAAGCCGGACGGCTCGCGCATGCTGGCGGTACCGAATATCAAGGTCGCCGAGACCCTGAGCTTCAACGAGTTCTGGGCCACCTACGAAGACCTGATCAAACGCGCTCGCAATAACAAGCTGACCGCCGACGATTACTCCGGCACCACCGTGTCGCTGACCAACCCAGGTGGCATCGGCACCGTGCACTCGGTGCCGCGCCTGTCCAAGGGCCAGGCCGCGATCATCGGTGTGGGCGCGCTGGAATATCCTGCCGAGTACCGCGGATCTTCCGAGAAGACCGTCGCGTCCCTGGGCATCGGCAAGCACATCACGCTGACTTCCACCTATGACCACCGCGTCATCCAGGGTGCTGGTTCGGGCGAATTCCTGAAGCTGATCGAAGCGCTTCTGCTCGGCGAGCAGGGCTTCTACGATGAGATCTTCGAGCAGCTGCGCATCCCTTACGAGCCGGTGCGCTGGGCCATCGACAACCAGGTCGACGTCGACCTGGCGGTCAACAAGGTCGCTCGCATCCAGCACCTGATCAACTCCTACCGCGTGCGCGGCCACCTGATGGCCGACACCAACCCGCTGGAATACGTCCAGCGCAAGCACCCGGACCTCGACATTCAGACCTATGGGCTGACCCTGTGGGATCTGGATCGCGAATGGGTTGCCGGCGGGCTGGGCGGCAAGAACCGCGCACTGCTGCGCGATGTTCTGGGCATCCTGCGTGACGCCTACTGCCGCACCACCGGCACCGAATACATGCACCTGCAGAACCCGGTGGAGCGCGAGTGGTTCCAGGCGAAGCTGGAGTCCGGCTACGCGAAGCCAACCCGCGACGAGCAGCTGCGCATCCTGAGCAAGCTGAACGCCGCCGAGGCCTTCGAAACCTTCCTGCAGACCAAGTTCGTCGGCCAGAAGCGCTTCTCGCTGGAAGGCGGCGAGTCGCTGATTCCATTGCTGGATGCGATCATCTCCGATGCCGCCGACGAGCAGCTGGACGAGGTTGCCATCGGCATGGCGCACCGAGGCCGCTTGAACGTGCTGACCAACATCGCCGGCAAGACCTACGCACAGGTCTTCCGCGAATTCGAAGGCACCGCAACCCCGGGCTCCGTCCAGGGGTCGGGCGACGTGAAGTACCACCTGGGCACCGAGGGTTCCTACACCTCGGACGCCGGAAACCAGACCAAGGTCTACTTGGCTGCGAACCCGTCGCACCTGGAAGCCGTGGATCCGGTGCTTGAGGGCATCACCCGCGCAAAGCTGGACCGCATGGGCTCGAAGAACAACGTGCTGCCGATCCTGGTGCACGGCGACGCGGCCTTCGCCGGCCAGGGCGTCGTCTCCGAGGTGCTCGCGATGAGCCAGCTGCCCGGCTACAAGACCGGCGGCACCGTGCACGTGATCGTGAACAACCAGATCGGCTTCACCACCGCTCCGAGCTCTTCACGCTCGTCGGTGTACGCCACCGACGTGGCACGCACCGTGCAGGCACCGATCTTCCACGTCAACGGGGATGACCCGGAGGCAGTGGTGCACGTAGGCCAGATGGCCTTCGAATACCGCCAGAAGTTCGGCAAGGATGTCGTCATCGACCTCATCTGCTACCGCCGCCGCGGCCACAACGAGGGCGACGATCCCTCGATGACCCAGCCGATCATGTACAACCTGATCGAGGCGAAGCGCTCCACCCGCAAGCTGTACACCGAGGCCCTCGTCGGCCGCGGAGACATCACCGCGGAAGAAGCCGAGAACGTGTTGGCCGAATACAAGGAGAACCTGGAGCGCATCTTCTCCGAGACGCATGCCGCCCAGACCTCCCCGATCCCGATCATCACCCCGGGCTCGACCATCAACGATTTGGAGAAGCCTTTCGCGCAGGCCGCCGACGAGAACACCGTCGATGGCGCCCGCGGATCGGCCATCACCGAGTCCACTCTGGCGAAGATCGGCGCTGCCCACCTGGCGGTGCCCGAAGACTTCACCATGCACACCAAGCTCAAGGCATTGCTGGAGCGCCGCGAGAAGATGTCCCGCGAAGGCGGCATCGACTGGGGCTTCGCCGAGCTGGCGGCCCTCGGTTCGCTGTCCATGGAAGGCGTGCCGGTTCGCCTGGCAGGCCAGGACTCGCGCCGCGGCACCTTCGTGCAGCGCCACTCGGTCTTCCACGACCGCGAGAACGACAACGAGTGGTACCCGCTGCACCACCTGAGCGATGACCAGGCCCCGCTGTGGATCTACGACTCGCTGCTCTCCGAATACGCGGCCCTCGGCTTCGAATACGGCTACTCGGTGGAGCGCCCGGATGCATTGGTCCTATGGGAAGCGCAGTTCGGCGACTTCGTCAACGGCGCGCAGACCGTGATCGATGAGTTCATCTCCTCGGCCGAGCAGAAGTGGTCGCAGTCCTCTTCCTTGGTGATGCTGCTGCCGCACGGCTACGAAGGACAGGGTCCGGACCACTCCTCGGCACGCATCGAACGCTTCTTGCAGATGTGCGCGGAGAACAACATGGTGGTCGCGCAGCCATCGAACGGTGCAAACCACTTCCACCTGCTGCGCCGCCAGGCCTACGCCCGACCACGCAAGCCGCTGATCGTCTTCACCCCGAAGCAGCTGCTTCGCCTGAAGGCGGCTGCAACTTCCGTGGAGGACTTCACCACCGGCGGCTTCCAAGAGGTCATCGGCGACAAGTCGATCGCCAACGCGGATGCCGTGGAGAAGGTGCTGCTGGTTTCCGGTCGCCTGTACTACGATCTGCTCGCTGCGCGCACCAAGGCGCAAGACGAGAAGGTCGCGATCGTCCGCGTCGAGCAGCTCTACCCGGCTCCGGCCGAGCAGATCGCTGCCGAGCTGGCCAAGTACCCGAACGCCACGGTTTCGTGGGTTCAGGACGAACCAGCCAACCAGGGTCCATGGCCGTTCTTCGGCCTGTACGTCGCCCCGGAGCTGGAGAAGAAGGTCACCTTGGTCTCGCGTCCGGCCTCGGCCGCGACCTCTGCGGGTACCGCGAAGCGTCACGACGCCGAAGCGGCTGTACTGCTGAAGCAGGCCTTCGCCCGCTAGCCGACACGCTCGGCTAAGCGGCGCGCAGCCGGCGAACCTGACCCCGTGAGCACGGAGTCAGGTTCGCCGGCTGTGGCATTTAACCCGCCTTGTCCTCCCCGATCCGGCAAGTCAACACTGCTAAGGTTGACAAAGATTCAGATTTCCCAACGAAAGGTCGCCAAGTTGGAGTTTCGCACCATCCGCATCACCGCCATCGGCGATGAGCTACTTGCAGGACATGGCGACCCGCGCGCGCTGGGCTGGTTCGGCCGCGTGATGGCCCGTACCCAGGACCCGGCCTTGCGCCTGCAGTCCTTCGTGCTGGCAAGCCCCGCCGAAGGCTCCGAGGCCCTTGCCGAACGCTGGATGGGCGAAGCCTCCCGCCGTTTCGGCGATCAGGTGGAAAACCGTCTGGTCATCGCGCTCTCCGATCGAGACGTCGACCTCGGGCTGACCACCGCACGCAGCCGGCTGAACCTGGCGAATATTCTCGATTCGGCCTCGCAGATGAACATCAAAGCATTGCTCGTCGGTCCGGCCCCCGGCTTGGATGACGCGCGCAATGAGCGCGTCGCGGAATTGAACCGGGTCTACTCGGATGTGGCCCTGCGCCGCAACCACCACTACATCGACACCTTCACCCCGTTGCGGGCGCATTCGCAGTGGCGCAGCGACCTGACTGCCTCCGGCGGAGTGCCCGGGCAGGCAGGCTACGGGCTGATGGCCTGGTTGGTGCTGCACCGCGGCTGGTACTCCTGGCTGGATCTGCCCGAACCCGACGCCAGCTAAACCGTCGGCCGGCGAATCGCGGGCCTAGCCCTCTGGTTAGGGAAATCACATGAGAGTGTGAAAGACTATTAGCCGGCCCGAGCAATCGGGAAGACCATTATTGATCCCGCAAAGGAGTCACCATGTCGAAGCGTTCGCGTAAGCGCAAAGATCGCAAGCGTGGCGGTGCCAACCACGGCAAACGCCCAAACAGCTAAGCGATGCGAATAAAAAGAACCCCGTAGCATTCGAAAAAAACTTCGAATGCTACGGGGTTCTTTTATGCCCTTGGGCGCTCATGCCTGGCGCTGGCATCGAAAGCGTGAAAAATCAGTGTCCTGATTCGATCCGGATCTGCGAAATGCGCGTAATGATGTTGGCCTTCAACTGCTGCGGGGCATGCTCCTGGCAGCTGCGGCGCACCACGGATCGGATGATGCATTCCAGGTCGTACTGCTCGGTGCATTCCGGGCAGTGCTCCAAGTGCGCTTTGACGTCTTTGAGGTCGTTCAGCGTCAGCGCGCCGTCCAGGTACTCATAGATGCGTACCATCCGGTCATCGGCGCAATCCCCCAATGAATTACAGTCCATCGCTACTTCTCTGCTTTCTTCGCTGTGGCCTTGGCTTTGCTGCCCGCCGTATTGATTCCCCGGTCGGTCGCATAATCTGCTAGTAGTTCACGCAACGACTTGCGTCCGCGATGCAACCGCGACATCACCGTGCCGATCGGCACCCCGAGGATTTCCGCCGCTTCCTTGTAGCTGAAGCCTTCGACGTCCACGAAGTACACGGCCATCCTGAAGTCTTCGCCGATGGACTGCAAGGCAGCCTTCACATCGGAGTCGGGCAGGTGGTCCAAGGCCTCGGCCTCAGCGGAGCGCAACCCGGTGGAGGAGTGCTCCATCGCGGCGGCCATCTGCCAGTCCTCGACCGTGTCGGTAGAGGTGCGTTGCGGCTCGCGCTGCCGTTTGCGGTACAGGTTGATGTAGGTGTTCGTCAGGATCCGGTAAAGCCAGGCCTTCAGGTTCGTGCCGGGCTTGTACTGGTGGAATGCCGAGTAGGCCTTCGTGAAAGCCTCCTGCACCAGATCTTCGGCATCCGAGGGGTTGCGTGCCATGCGCAGCGCAGCGGAATACAGCTGGTCGACATAGCCGAGCGCGTCGCGTTCGAAGCGCTCGCGACGTTGTTGATCGGTCTCCTTGCTCACATCGGGCAAGTCCGTCTCCACGGTGTTATCAGTCATCACCACTGAGTCTACGCGCTTGGCCCGATGGCTGGACAGGGCGCGGCTCACACCAGGTCGAGCCGCCTGCTTCGTCTGAATGCCTTCAATCGTCGTCACACTTATCTCAACCGCGGTGGCTGCGCGGTTATTCCCGCGGCGCACTCGGCTAGAATTGTGCCAAGAGTCCGACGGCTGATTTGAAGGAAGTGCGATTATCTCTGTGAGCACTCATGGGAGCGAGCTGAACTGGTGGGAGGCACCTTTTGCCTCCGGAGCGCTGGATGCGACGGTGAGCGTTCCGGCGTCGAAATCGTTGACCAACCGGTATCTGGTGTTGGCTGCGCTGGCAGATTCCCCCTCCACGATCCATAACACGCTGATCAGCCGCGATACCGAACTGATGCTGCGCGCCCTGGAGCAGTTCGGCGTGCGCGTTCAGCGAACCGAGCAGGAGGACGGCTCCACCACGGTGGTGCTCACCCCCGGCGGAACCTCGGGCACCGGGACCTTGCGCGTGGACTGCGGGCTGGCCGGCACCGTCATGCGATTTGTGCCCGCGCTGGCGGCGGTCACCGGGGCGAAGGTCCACTTCGACGGGGATCCGGCCGCCCGGGTGCGTCCGATGGCCCCGGTGCTGGACGCCCTGGCCGCGCTCGGAGTCGACTTCGCCTTCGATGAGCAGCCCTCGATGCTGCCCTTCACCATGGATGCCTCCACGGTGGCCGCGCGCGACTCGGTCACCATCGACGCTTCGAGCAGCTCCCAATTCATTTCCGCGATGCTGCTCATCGGGCACGCGCTGCCCGGCGGGCTGCACCTGCGGGCCGCCGACGGGCATATCGCCAGCCCCGACCACATCCTGATGACCGTGGCGACGCTGCGCGAACTGGGCGTTGGCCTCTCGGTGGACGCCGACGGCCGCGGCTGGAAGATCGCCCCCGGGGCCATCGCCGGCTTCACCGTCACCGTGGAACCGGATCTCTCGAACGCCGGACCATTCCTGGCCGCGGCGCTGGCCACCGCGGGCACCGTGCGGGTGCCCTTCTGGCCCGAACATACCACCCAGGTCGGCGGTAAGTGGGTGCAGATTCTCTCCGCCATGGGCGCCGAGGTCTCGCGTTCCGACGCGGGGGTGCTTTCGGTGCGCGGTTCCGGGACCATCCGCGGCATCGACTTCGCGGACGCCTCCGAGCTGGCTCCCACCCTGGCGGCGCTGTGCGTGCTGGCCGATGCGCCGAGCACGCTGCACGGCATCGGGCACCTACGCGGGCACGAAACCGACCGGCTCGCCGCTCTGGAAACCGAACTGTCCAAGGTGGGCGCCCGGGTGAGCGCCACCGAGGATGGGCTGCGCATCGAGCCCGGCGTGCTACAGGCGGCGGATCTGCACAGCTATGAGGACCACCGGATGGCCACCGCAGGGGCGCTGCTGGGTCTGGCCATCGACGGGGTGCGCGTGGAGAACATCGCCACCACCGCGAAAACCATGCCCGACTTCCCGCAGCTCTGGGCGCAGATGGCGCGCACCGCCGCGCCGGGCGCACCGGGCGAGGCAGGCTGATGAGCTACAGCGACTACGACGATTTCACGGTGCGGGTCCGGCCCAATAAGAAGGGCACGCGCCCGCGCACCAAAGAGCGACCGGCCTACGAGCAGGCGGTCATCGGGCGCATCATCACCGTGGACCGCGGCCGCTACACGGCGATTCTGGACGAGGACACCCCCAAGGAGCGGATCGTGGTCGCCGCGCGCGCCCGCGAGCTGCGCCGCCAGGCGGTCGTGCCCGGGGATCAGGTAGCGCTGGTCGGCGACACCAGCGGCAAGCCGGACACCCTCGCACGGCTGGTGCGCATCGAGGAACGCACCACGCTGCTGCGCCGCAGCGCCGATGACACCGACGCGACCGCGCGGGTGGTGGTGGCGAATGTGGACAAGCTCGTCATCGTGGTCGCCGCCGCCAATCCCGAGCCGCGCACCGGCTTTGTGGACCGCGCACTGGTAGCCGCCTATGACGCGGGCATCCAGCCGGTGCTCTGCGTGACCAAGGCCGATGTGAAGGACCCGACCGAATTCCTGGGCCACTACGAGGGGCTGGCGCTGCCGGTGGTTATCTCGCGCACCACCGGGGATGAAGCCACCGGGGTGGATGCGCGCGGTGCCGACGGATCCAGCGCCCGGCTCGCGGTCGGCGCGCTGCACGAACTCGAAGAACTGCTTTCGGGCTGCGTGTCGGTGGTGCTCGGCCATTCTGGAGTGGGCAAATCCACGCTGGTCAACGCGCTGACCGGTTCCACCCGCGCCACCGGCCAGGTCAACTCGGTGACCGGCCGCGGCCGGCACACCTCATCGAATGCGTTGGCGCTGCGCTTGGGCGAAGCAGCCGGCGGCTGGCTGATCGACACCCCCGGCATCCGGTCCTTCGGGCTCGGGCTGGTGGATCCGGACAATATCCTGGGCGCTTTCGAGGAGCTTGCGGATATCGCCACCGGCTGCCCGCGCGGCTGCAACCACCAGGCAAACGCCGCCGGCTGCGCGCTGGAGGCCTGGGTGCAGGACCCGGAAACCTCTCCGGCCGCCGCCTCCCGGCTGGCCTCCTACCGCCGACTGATCACCACCGAGGACACCACGCACGAAAAGGAGCTGGGCGCGCTTTAGCGCCAACACACCATGGTCGAATACAGCTTGCAGCAAGACCTCCAGTTCGCTCTGGCGATGGCCGACAAGGTCGATGCGCTCACCTTGGCCCGCTACGGTTCGAACGACCTGCGGGTGGAAACCAAACCAGATATGACCCCGGTCTCCGATGCTGACCGCGGGGCCGAGGAATTGATCCTCGCAGAGATCGCCGCGCATCGTCCCGATGATTCGGTGCTCGGGGAAGAATTCGGGGTGCACGGCACCGGGTCGCGGCGCTGGGTGATCGACCCGATCGACGGAACCAAGAACTTCGTGCGCCGCGTGCCGGTGTGGGCGACGCTGATCGCGCTGCTCATCGACGACGAGCCGGTGCTCGGCGTCGTGTCCGCTCCGGCGCTCTCCCGCCGCTGGCATGCGGCCACCGGCTTAGGGGCTTTTGTCACCGAACCGGGCACCGAAGGAGCACGCCGCTTGCAGGTCTCGCAGGTCTCGGAGCTATCCGACTCCTCGCTGTCCTACGCGTCGCTGAATGGCTGGAAGGAGCTGGGCAAGCTCGATGACCTGCTTGAACTGCTGCAGGCTGCCTGGCGCACCCGCGGCTACGGCGACTTCCTGTCCTACGCGCTGGTCGCCGAGGGCGCGGTGGATGCCGCCTTCGAGCCGGAGCTGGAACTCTACGATATGGCCGCGCTGGTCCCCGTCGTGCGCGAGGCCGGCGGCAGCTTCACCAGCATCGCCGGCGTGGAAGGTTGCCACGGAGGCAATGCGCTGGCCAGCAACGGGAAGCTGCACGGCGCGATCCTGCCCTACCTGAACCGCGGCTAGCCGTGCCCGGAGCTGATCCGCGCAAGCTGACCACCAGCGAGGAAGACTACCTCAAGGCGTTATACCTGCTCACCGAGTGGGAGGATACTCCGGTGGGCACCGGAGCGCTGGCCGACCAGCTGGGTTTGTCCCCCGCCTCGGCCACCGCGATGGTGCAGAAACTGGCAGTTAAGCGCCTGGTCGATCACATCCCGCGTGGAGCCATCTCGCTCAGCGCCGTCGGGCGGCGCGAAGCCCTGCGCATGGTCCGCCGGCACCGTATTTTGGAAACCTTCCTGCGCGATGAGCTCGGCTACGGCTGGGACGAGGTCCATGACGAGGCCGAACAGCTCGAGCACACCGTCACCGACCGGTTCATCGACGCGCTGCACGCCCGTCTGGGCCACCCCGCGGTGGACCCGCACGGCGATGCGATCCCTTCGGCCGCCGGAGTGCTCGCCGCACGCGATGCACAACGCCTGGACCGTTTCGACGGCTCTCGCGCGGTCATCTGCCGGGTGAGCGACGAAGACCCGCAGTTCCTGCGCCGCGCCAAGGAACTTGGGCTCGTCCCCGGAGCCGTTATCGATCTTCCGCATGGCTTGGATTACATCTCGGCGTCGCTGATCTGGGTCCGGGACCTGTGATCCGCAGGCAAACCGTCTACGGGCTGTTGGCGGTAGCCATCGGCGGCGCGCTCGGAGCCTACGCGCGGGTCGTTGTGGACATGCTGCTGCCGGTGGGCGAGTGGGCTTTCTCGACGTTGCTGGTCAATGTGCTGGGCTGCACCGCGTTGGCCGGGCTGAGCGCCTATGGTGCGCGCAGGCCGTTGGCTCCGCTGCTCCAGCTGGTCGCCGGCACCGGTTTCTGCGGGGCCTTCACCACTCTTTCCACGGTGCTGCTGCTCTTCACTACGATGAGTGCCGCCGGCTACTTCGGCTATCTGCTGCTGACCGCCGCCTCATGCCTGGCCGCGGTATTCATCACCCACCGGGTCATCCTGCGTCTAGTTCCCGCATCAGCGAGCCACCGATGATCGGGCTTCTGCTGCTGGCTGGGGCACTCGGTGCGGTGGGAAGATACCTTCTTGACCGAGCACTGCCTGCCACCCATGACGATACCCGCAGCTGGTGGCGCGGCTGGCCGCTGGGAGTCCTCACGGCGAACATCATCGGCACCTTCGCGCTGGGATTAGTCCTTGGTTATGCACGCGCGCACGGGCTAGATCTCACGCAGGAAAACTTCGCGGGCACCGTACCTGCCGCCGACCGATTGTGGTTGCTGGCTTCCGGGTTCTGCGGCTCGCTGACCACTGCAAGCACCTTGTTCGTCGGGTTCCACCTGCTCTACGAGGTCAGACGAGCCCGCGCCATCATGTTCCTGCTAGGCACGCTGGTGCTTGCCGGTGCCGCAGGATGGCTGGGCTGGTTTCTCAGCGTTTAAACGATGGCCGGTGGATACGAGCAAGGGCCCGGTCGATTGACCGAGCCCTTGCCTACTGGCTGTGAAAATTTAGCGTGCAGCGCGACGGCCGCGGTTTTGGCCGCGTTTGGCATCCTGCGCAGGTTGCGGGGCGATCGTTCCGCGCCTCTGGCGGTCGTGCGGAACCACGAATCCTCCGGTAGCCAAAATTAATATTGCGCTGATGCCGGTCAGCGAAAGCATTGCAATCGCCCAGATTTGTGACTGATCGGTGAATGAATGATCCACGCTGAGCCAAAGCACGTAAGCACCGACTAGATAAATCAGATGAATGAGCATCAAGCGAGTGCGGAGGCGGAGCCTAAACTTTGCCTTGGCCGAGAAGAATAGCGCCCAGATGATCAGCAACGGCACCACAACCACGAGGATCGCCGGGATGGTCGGCCACGGAATGAAAGCGATAGCGGCTAGCGCGGCGGCGAAAAGCAAACCAACCTCGAGGAGGAATGCGACCACAGCATAGATTGCCGAAATTACCGGTGATACCCGCTGGGAACCAGTTTTACCCATCGTTTTCGATCTCACTCCGTTTCAGCGATCTGGCCGTCGGCTTGGCCGTTCTGTTCAAGTCTATGTGCTAAACAGCGACCCCGCGACATGACTCGCTCGCGAGGCGCCTTGTTACCTATCTTGTGCACTCATTTCTACGGACAAGCTACGGCGTCTGGACTGTTGATACTACTCGGGCTAAAGGAACTAAAACTACTGCACAAGTAGTAGTTGCTGAGGCGGTGATGGCCAAGTTCTGCATGATTTCAGTCCATCAGCGCACGTTGCGCGGCCACATATTTCCGCCCGAGTATTCGCTATAGGTTTTGAAAACCGAGGCGTTCGCCCGAAACGCTTCCGAGCAATCAAGTTAGGCGCTGCAGTGCCGGACCCTTTTGGTCGTCCCGGCCCGATACAATCGTGTCGACGTCGACTGGAGAAATCGTGAAGAAACTAGCCTCGCTCCCCTTGGTGGTTGCTCTGTTGCTTGCCGGATGCACGGCCTACGAAGTAACCCCGGGACCTCGGACGATGCCCGCCTTGGAAAAAGGCCCCGAAACCAATACCCCTTCCACCGAACTGCGCTTCTACGCCAATGAGCTCACCACGCCAGAGGATCCGCAGAAATGGGCGGACGAGAAAATAAATCAGTATCTCAACGGCCAAGGCGCTCGTAGTTTCGCGGAATTCAACGGCTGGACCCCACAGCGCGGAACCATCGACTGGGAATCACCGGAGACAGGTTTACTCGTGATCACGCTCGAGGACGCCTACTGGGTCAACCTTCAGGCCGCGCATGCATTTGCCGAAGCAGTCATGTCGGGGGTGGGATACGAATCGCCTGAACTGGAACGCGTCATCCTGACAACGCAAGATGGTAGCAATAGCGTTACGATTAGTCGCGCAGAGATCCCGGGCCTCTGGTGACACAAGCCTAGGGAATGTGCCCACTTCCACCACAGCGGCTCGGTGACAAGCAGACCCGCGCAGTTTAAGATATCGGGCAAAAGAAAACCCCGGGATCACTAGGATCCCGGGGTTAAAATACGTGGAGATGGGGAGAATTGAACTCCCGTCCGATGTGGTGTTGCCAGGTCTTCTCCGGGCGCAGTTTGCTGCGGAATTTCTCTGCCCCAACCATCACGCAAACATGTGGTTGATCCGGGCACAGTTACCAAAATATGTACCCAACAGCGGTAACGGCCGTTGGCTACAGTGGCTATCTAAATGACGTAAGTATCAGGGGCGATAGCATCCCCTGGCTTACGGACTGTCTGGCTGCTTAGGCAGCGAGAGCGAAGTCAGTGCGCTTTGAGTCGGCACTTATTGTTTTGCAAAGAGCGTTTACGAGATAACTTTGCATCCTCGGCCCGCTTCATCTGTCGCGACTCACACCGTCGAAACCGATCATCCCCGTATTTTGTTGTCAGTCCCGGTTTCCCGGGTACAACCGCACCAAAAGGTGCGTTAAACAATCATAGCGCAATCTGGGAGGGTAACCCAACGAGTTTCGCCCCACGCTTAGGCGTGACCGCGATTACGCTCTCGCATCGCACGGAGTGCTTCGCGGTTGTCTTGCTGTTCGCGCAGCGTCTGCCGCTTATCGTATTCGCGTTTACCCCTGGCCACGCCGATTTCAATCTTCGCGCGGCCCTCTTTGAAGTACAACTTCAGCGGGACGATCGTCAGGCCTGACTCGGAGATTTTACGTTCAATCTTGAGCAGTTCCGCGCGATGCAGCAAGAGCTTGCGACGACGTCTTGCGGCATGATTAGTCCACGAACCGTTCAGGTACTCCGGAATGTAGCAATTCTCAATGTAGAGCTCATTGCGGTAGAACTGTCCGAAGCCATCCACCAGCGAAGCTTTACCTTCACGTAGTGACTTAACTTCGGTCCCGGTCAGCACCATGCCCGCTTCGAAGGTATCTAGAATTTCAAAATCGTGGCGCGCCTTGCGGTTGCTCGCGATAATGCGATCTTCTTGGTTCTTCTTAGCCATGACACTCCTTGCATGTCGCGGGCGGATTCCCGCGCACAAAGAACAAGTCTAACGTTAGAGAAGTCCCAATGGGTTCACGTGCGAACCGTTGATGATCGTTTCGAAGTGCAAGTGACAGCCGGTCGAGTTGCCCGTGGTGCCCACATACCCAACGACTTGGCCCTGACTGACGTTCTGACCGTTGCTCACAGCGATACGCGACAGGTGGTGGTAGTTTGTCGCCAGGGCCTTGCCCTTGACGACACCGTGCGAGACGGTCACCTTGTTGCCTGAGGAACCTCCCCATCCTGAGAACCAAACTTCGCCGCTGGTGGCTGCGACAACCGGAGAACCGCATTGGCCGCCGAAACCCCAGTCAACGCCCGCGTGAACGTATCCGCCTTGGCCCGTGTAGTCAATGGTTCCAGCAGGAGTTGGACGCCAGCCGAAGCTGGAAGTAATTCGCGAGCTGCTCGTTGGCTTGATCAAGCCCCAGCTGCTCGGTTCCGAAGGAGATTGGGTTTTAGGCTTAGCTTTAGGCGCGACATATTGCTTCTTCTTATAAATCTGCTGCTTCTGCTTGGCCTCCGCGGCCTTGCGCTCCTGCTCGGCCTCGTAAGCTGCCTTTTCTTTGGCGATGCGCTGACGCTCCGCTTCGGCTTCCTGGCGAGCCTTCTCTTCCGCCTTGCGCTTACGCTCGGCTTCTTCGCGGATCAGTCGCTCTTGGCGTTCCTTGATCTGCTGGTTGACCGTAGCGTATTCCTGCTCTTGTGACTTGAGCTTCGCCTGAATTTGTGGCTTTTTGGATTCCAGCTCGGCACTAAGTGATTCGGTGCTGGCTACGAGGGCATTAAGTTCATCCTTGGCTGACTGTGCTGCATCGCGAGCGCTTTGTTCCTGCGCGAGAGCTTCTTCAGCTTGCCCCTTGAGCGAAGAAATTTCTTCCTCCACCGCTGCCAGACGAAGTTTGTTGCTCTCGTCGGTTGCTTTCTCCTGCGCCAGATCGTTATAAACCGCGTTCTGGGAATCCATGGCCCTATTTGCCATGTCGAGGCCTTCGGCCATGGCAGTTGCTGAGTCCATGTTCAGGATCATGTCTAGTCCGCTAGAGACTCCCCCGCGCTTATATGCCTCGGAGGCAATCTGCGCCATGGTGTTCTCGGCTTCGGCAATCTTAGCCGCGTTTTCTTCGATCACCTTAGCGACCTTGTCACGCGTGGCCTGGGCACTGATCAACCGGTTTGTCAGGTCTGCGACAGTGGCTTGGGCGTTAGAGACACGGCTTTGCGCGTCTGCCAAGGCCGCTTCTGCCACCGGAACCTGCGCTTGCTGCTCTCGCAGCTTTCGATCCGTCTCAACGATGTCCGAGTCCAGGACTTCCATATCCTGTTCTAGATTGTCGATGTTCTGTTCGACCTTTTCCTTACGGTCATCCAGTTCGTCGGCAAGTACGATCCCCGCCGGCAACGTAAGTGACAATGCAAGGGCTCCACCGATGGTGGCGCGTAGGAACTTACGTCGCACCGCATTGGACAGCATACTGCTCCTTAGAGGTTTTTGTGCATCAGGTTCGGAAGTTCGATCAAAGATAACGAACAACTAAACCTTCAGGTAACGCTTCAACGTTACCACTGAAGAAATTGTGGCCAAAACGATACCAATAATCAAGAGCCCCGGAGCAACTAACAGAACTTCATTCGTCGAAATGAAGGCAACTCCAACGTTTTCGCTGGCAAGTTTATCTTGGACTAGGAACTTCACAAGGAGCCACAAAGTGCCCGAAGCAAGTAAACCACCGATAACGGAGGCAATCACGCCTTCGATAATAAACGGAAGCTGAATGGTCGTTTTGGAAGCGCCTACCAGACGCATAATCGTGGTTTCCAGTCTCCTGTGCATCGCAGACAGCTGGATGGTGGTACCCGTCAACAGCACTGCACAGGCAATCATCACGATCGCCACCACTGCCGCGGCGGCTGACGCGACGCGGACAAGTTGGAAGACCTTCTCCAAAAGTTCGCGTTGATCCACCACCGAGTCAACACCCGCTACGGTGGAGAACGCCTCGTTGATTACCGGGTATTTCTCCGGGTCAACTAGCCCGACACGGAAGGATTCCGGCAGCTGATCCTCGGTAACCTGATCAACCAGGGAGGAATTTTTGTACTGCTCCTTGAAGTTCTTCAGCGCATCAGACTTCGACTCGTAAGCGAATTCCTTGATGTACGGAGCCATTTCGTCTGATTCCAGCAGTTGCTGAATGCTCGCGCGTTGTTCATCGGTGACACCTTCACCTGCGCAATTCGGCGCGGCGGTATTGTCATCGCACAAGAAGACCGCAACTTCCATGCGGTCGTACCAGTAGCCCTTCATCTGATTGATCTGCAACTGCAGCAAAGCCGAAGCACCAACGAAGGTCAGGGACACGAAAGTCACCAAAACGACCGAGACGACCATGATGACATTTTGGCGAAGACCCTTTGCGGCCTCGCGGAGGATAAATCCTAGTCTCACTGGTCCTTCTCTTTCTCTACATTCGTCGCCAACTCGCCAGATGCTTCCTTAGCGGCTTCACCGGTGAGCAGTTCGCGCGAGCCATCCTGATTAATAACGGTGGTCATCGCCGTGTACTGACCGTCTGCCTCGTCGCGAACGACGTTGCCTTTGCTCAGTTCTATGACTCGATGACGGAATTCGCTGACCAGTTCATGGGCGTGCGTAGCCATCAGCACGGTGGTGCCATTCTGATTAATCCGATCGAGCACGTTCATGACCTCGACACTGTTTTTCCGGTCGAGGTTACCAGTTGGCTCATCGGCCAGCAGGATCGAAGGCTTATTTACGATGGCGCGGGCAATGCCCACACGTTGCTGCTCGCCACCAGAAAGTTCGGTTGGTTTACGGCGGGCCTTATCTTCTAGCCCTACCATTCGCAGCGCATCCGGAACACGTTCACGAATCTGAGCACGTGAGGCACCGATAACTTCCATCGCAAACGCGACGTTATCGAACACGGTCCGCTCGCGAAGCAGTCTGAAGTCCTGGAACACGAAACCTATGTCGCGGCGTAATTTGGGCACACGTCGGCTCGGTATACGGTTCAGGTTTTGACCTGCAACGTATACGGCTCCATCCGTGGCGCGTTTTTCGCGCAGGATCAAGCTCAGGAAAGTAGACTTTCCCGAGCCGGATTCTCCAACTAAGAAGGCGAATTCGCCACGGTTAACCTCGATGTTTACGTCGTTCAAAGCAGCATTCTTCTGCTTCGGCTCGTAAACCATCGAGACATTTTCGAATTTAATCATGTCTTCAATCGCTAGTTGCCGTCGGGGCGCGACCCACGGAAACTCAGGTCGAGATCGAACGTTTTTGATGCGCCAGTCTTCCAAACCTTATCGGTGCAAGGTGAACATCATGCGCGGCTAAGGCGGTGTGTTGTCACATTCATGCTGTTTCCACAGGCTTGTCGATATTCGTGGAGTACGGTGACCTGACTACTTATTCGTCTACCAAGTAGCCCCGGTGACCTTCCACACATCGGCGGCACGTCCGGAAGATTCTCCAGACTCCGCATACCCAACAATGGATTCTGGTCTGGTCGCCACTATACATTTCAGGGGTAAGCGCCGGCTCGTGACCGACTCTTACCCCTGAAATTCAAACCCTAGATTAGCGGTTCGCCGTTGCGCTTTGCCTCGAGGGCCTCAGAAATGAAGGCCCTGCCGATAAAGATCGCAACGCCGGCGACCACCACTGGCCAGGCTAATACGTAAATAGTGAGTGCCAACATGTTTATTCCTTCCCCTTCGGAGCATTCGTGCCGTCAGTTTTGTCTGCACCACTTGTGGCGGTGCTGATCAACTCTTCGATTGGGTCGAAGTCGCCTGCGCGTTCGGCGATGACCGAGAAGTCAAAGTCTTCTTTGGAACGGAATGACATGAAGTAACAGATCAAAGTACTGACCGAATAAGCAACGAGCGAGGCCGTCAAAGTCGTGTAGTCGCGCAAGAACCCGAAGCAGAACGGCGCCGCGGCGATGGAAGCGACGGTACCGATGATCAGTGCAGGACGCAGTCCAAAGAAGCCGAAACTCATCAGACCCAGCACGATACCAATTCCTAGGATCGCCAGTAGCTCGATGACCACGGCGGTGAACCCCACCATCGGAATGATTTCAAAACGCACCGGAATGAAAACGGCGAGGGCGACCAATACCGCTGCGGTGAAGGCCTTGTTCGTGACTTTTTTCCAGTAGAAACTGGCGAGCACTGGGAAGACCAGAGCACCCCAGAGTGCACCGACGAAGACCAAAAGGTCAAGGATATTCAATTGCAAGCTGGCGAGGCAGACGGCCAAGACCGTTGCAACTATCATCGTGATTCGGCCAACCAACAACATCGTCTTCGGATTGGCTTTCTTCTTACCTGCAACGTTCTGACCGTATACATCGGCCATCATGATCGATGACAGAGCAGCCAGGTCCGAGTCGGCGGTGGATGAAAGCGCACCAATGATCATGACGAAGAACAGTGCCAACAAGATACCAGGCAGGTAGCTCATAGCCATTTCCGGAATGATGTTATTGACGTTGCCATCGGTTGGTTCGAAGCCTAGGTATAGCGCTAGCACGCCGAGCATGCCTACGCCGATGACCATGGCACCATAGCCGATGGTGGCGGTGATGAACGTCGGCTTGATTAGGTCCTCGCGAACCGCGAACAGGCGCTGTGCAATGGTCTGGTTGCCGATTGCGTATGCCAGGACAGCAGCGATATATGGCGCGCCCTGATTCAGGAATGCCTCGGAAGAGAAGAAGTTCGACTGCTGGGCCGTCAGGTTGCTGGCACCGGTTTCGAACGCCGCTGGGAATCCGGAAGCGAAGAAAATGAAAGGAACAATGATTGCTACGGCACCGAGCATCGCCATAACCTGCATAAAGTCAGTGAGAACCGAGGCGCGGAATCCGGACCACAGTGTGTAGAGCAATACGCCGCCGGCAACCGCGAGAACGCCTTGAATGAAGTTGAAGGGCGAGAGCATGGAAATGAGCACGCCACCGGCGATGAAGTTGGACATCAAAGAGATGACCGAACCGACGATATTCGAACCGGCAAGCATCAGCTGGCTAGAGCGGCCGTGTCGGGCGTGCATAACTTCGGCCAGTGTGTGGGCCTTCGGCGCGACCTTACGTATTCGCTTACCGAATGGGTAGATGAACAGAATCATCAGTGCACCCCAGAGGCCGTAGTGGATTGGCCCACTGATGCCATATGTGTAGCCCGAGGCGGCCGAGGCATACATTGAGGATGCCCAGATCCAGGTCGCGGTCATACTGGCCGCGGAGATTCCGAATCCGATTTTATTGCCTGCGGTCATATAACCGTCGGCGTTTTCATTTTTCTGGCCAATCCTCGTGGAAACCCAAAAGGTACCACCATAGAATAAGACCAGTAAAAGTACGATGATCAGGGCGCTGAAACCGACCGTTTCCGGGTTGTTCACACGCCACCTCCTTCAAACGACGTAGTTGTGAATTGGCATCCTCCGAGGCAAGCCTCGGAACGCTTGATGCGTGGTTCGCACGTCTCATCCCGCGAGGTGATTCGCGAGGATTCGCTTAGCCGACGTACATAAGCCCTCTGTCCATCAATCACTTCCTTCACTCACGTTACGTATCGTTATCTTTTGCTTCGCATCCTCGTGCTGGCATACAAAGCGCCGTCCCGAATCCGGGACAGCGCTGCCGCATTAATGCGATTTCCTTCGTTGAAAAACCGAATTGCCATACGCAATTGCGCGCGAATGACCGTTCAATCCTAGAGAATCTCGGTAGATCATTTACTGTCGAGGCTACTCGAAATGATGCACCTAATCTTCGCGTATATCGGCCATAATCGCTGGCGCTTCCCACGGTTTCAATGAGGACACTTAGCCTGCAATGAACGGGTTTTAAGCTACTAGAATCGCGAAAATCGAAGAGTGCAATGCCTTCAGCAACTTTTTCATCTTAGCATGCACTCAAATTTTGCGTGTCCTAGATCCTAGAATTAGCCTTCGGAACCCGAGATAAGCTTGAACTTTTTAGTTCTAAAAATGATTGAAATCGGATAATAAAAAGGCCTGAAACAATTTCAGTTTCAGGCCTTTGATTTAGTTCGACGGGCGTCGATTTCCCGCTCGCCAACGGATCCCCGCGTCGATAAAATCATCGATCTCACCATCAAGTACGGCCTGCGTATTACCGACCTCGTGTTCGGTACGCAGGTCCTTCACCATTTGATATGGGTTGAGCACATAGGAACGCATCTGGTCACCCCACGATGCTTTGACGTCACCAGCGAATTCCTTCTTCTGCGCGCTTTCCTGTTGCTTCTTAATCAACAGCAGTCGCGATTGCATGACGCGCAAGGCGGCAGCACGGTTCTGAATCTGTGATTTCTCGTTCTGCATCGACACAACGGTGCCGGTTGGAATGTGAGTCATACGGACCGCAGAGTCTGTGGTGTTCACACTTTGACCACCCGGTCCCGAGGAACGGAAGACATCCACTCGAATCTCTGATTCAGGAATTTCGATGGTGTCAGTCTGCTCGATCAGAGGCACAACTTCCACCGCGGCAAAGGATGTTTGGCGTCGGCCTTGATTATCGAAGGGTGAGATCCGAACCAGGCGATGGGTTCCAGCCTCGACGGATAGGGTTCCGAAGACGTAAGGCACGTCGATTTCGAAAGTGGCAGATTTTAGACCGGCTTCTTCCGCGTAGGAGGTATCCATTACGGTTGCCTTGTAACCGTGCTTCTCAGCCCAGCGTAGGTACATGCGCAATAGCATTTCGGCGAAGTCTGCGGCATCAACACCGCCGGCTCCTGCACGGATGGTCACCACCGCACCGCGCGAATCGAACTCGCCATTGAGCAAGGTTACGATTTCCAGCTCGTCTAGCGCCTTATGGATCGAGATGAGTTCTTTGTCCGCTTCCGCAAGCGTTTCGTCGTCATCCTCCATTTCGGCAAGTTCCACGAGAACTTCAAGATCGTCGATTCGCGTGCGCAACTGGTTCAGGCGTTCAAGCTCTGTCTGTCGATGGGAGAGCTTGCTGGTGACAATTTGCGCGCTCGCTGGATCATCCCATAGGTCAGGGACGCCGGCCTCCTCCGAAAGTACGGCGATATCGGCTTTAATTTGAGCAACGTCGCTCACGTCCTCAATCGCGGAGAAAGTGGATCGAAGCGAACGAATTTCAGCGGAAAAGTCTGTTTTTGCCATGGTTATCTAAGCCTACGCCATGCAGGCGGACGGCTTAAGCTCACGACGCTATCTGCTCAAAACGGTGCGAGCGGAGGAACTGACGTTGATACTCACCCCGGAGGGTACGATCCAGCCGATGATCGGTGGCTGTACTGAACCAGTCAGAGATAATCGCGCGCCTTGACCGTCGGGCAGGATTTGAACCGACCCGATAGCAAGATTATCGATGCGCTGTCCCGCGTCGACATCCTGCAGATAGCGCTGAACCGCAGCCCTTACTTGAGCCTGGCTCAATTCGATCCGCGGTTGACCTCCGTCGGCAATAAATTCGAATTCGTCCACGGCCGCGACGATAGCACCATCTGCGACGGACAGCAGCTGCCTCGCTTTGAGGTTCACCGCACTCGCGGCGAGCACCACCGAAATTGTTAGCAAGGTAATCGCGCACAACCCAATCGCAAGCACCAGCGACTGCCCGTCCTCTGCGCGGGCAGCATGCAAGAACTTGTGCCATCGACCGCCGCTAGCCAAAACGGTCAATTCGTTGAGTCGAGGCAGCATCGACGGTGAAAACGGAGGCGTCAAAGTAGTCGGAGACGAACGGCAATTGAACGCGCAGAGATACTTGAATCGTGACTATGCTGCCGGGGCTCAAACACTCAAGATCGCAGGTTATCTGCGTACTGGCACCGGATAAACCGAAGTTATTCATCGAGCGCTCCACCACCTGATGGGCATTGGACCGAGCTTGGGCAGGTGTATCAGCGACAGCGAAGACCTTTGCGGCTTGATCCGCGGCGCCGACTACCGCATAGGATCCGGCCTGAAGCTGTCCAGCGGCGAGAATCAGGTAAATCATCGGGATCAGCAGAACAGTGGAGGCGAATATGAACTCCACGATGGCGCTGCCCTCATCGTGGACGGCAATGGATGCACGTTTACTCATAGCGCACCGCATTGCCTCGTACAGTCAGATCCCATCCGTTGGGCAGCAGGCCGATCAATGGCACCCGCGTTGACACAGTGACGCTCACTAACTGGCTCTCCCCGACCGCGTTAGTTGTAACTTGTACGTTCTGGGCGAAACCGCCATGTAAGGATTCGGTGATCAACAATCGGGTTCGGCCACCCGCGTCGGCTGGAGTTCGGTTGGCCAGCGTTCCGTAGTGCGCACCGTTGGCCGCCGCATCGGTGAGCGTATTGCGCACATGGAGCACCAGCGTCAGTTGGATCAGCGTTAGCGTGATGACGATCAGCAAACTGGTGATCATGACGAATTCGGCCACGGCCGAGCCCGCCTCATCAGAGCCCTGCCTTCGGAAGCGACGTATGACAACGGACGCGGCGCCGCGCATTTTCGTGAACCTCTGGCTCAGCCTAGTCCGGAGACTCGATCGATTGCCTGATTGAATAGGTCTTGCAAACGTGGACCGGCAATGGCCAACAATGCGGCAACTAATAGCGCTGACATGAGGGTTATCATCACCCAACCAGGCACGTCGCCACGCTCTTCGCGTAGCCGCAGCGTGATTCGACGCCAGAACTCTTGGCACCCTTCGGACAGTCGTAGTGACACAATCATGAGCCACGATTGGATGCTGGACATGGGATTACTTCCTAACATTTTGGCGATGGGTAAGTACTGTGATGGTGCGGCTAGCTGTCAATAGCTCATCTCCAAGAGGGCCAGGCCGGGGAACACCGCGAACACGATGGTCAACGGCAGTACTCCAAAAACTATTGGAATTAGCATGCTGATTTCCCGTTTTCCAGCAACTTCCATCAGCTCTCGTTTGGATGCATCTCGCACGTCTTGAGCCTGGTCGCGAAGCACCTGGGCCAGCGGAGTGCCGCGTTCGGTGGCCACGACGATAGCATCGACGAACCGGGTCATCGCCCCTACTTGGATGCGATCAGACATGTTCTGCATCGCCTGAATCATCGAGTTACCGGCATGGATTTCATTGAGCGTTTCGGTGAATTCATCGCCTATCACCCCATGGCAGATGCGAGAGATTCGTTCGATCGCTCCGGTAGTCGATTCGCCGGCGCCCACAGTGAGGGCCAGAACTTCAGCGACCGTGGGAAATTGGGTGAGAACCTTGCGGGCACGGCGTTGAATCTGTTCGTTCAACCACCAGCCGCGGGCCAGGAATCCGAGCACGCCGCAGCCGAGCACCACGATGAGGGCGAACGCGAAATTAGTAGGTCGGCTCAGCGCGAGCAAGGCCATGAACGCGGCGCCGGCCAGAAGACCCAGCAGCGCGCAGATGATCTCCTGCGAGCGATAGTCCACAACGCTGGCCTTCAGCCCTGCGGCACGAAGTCGCTTACGTACGGTTTCGGTGCTGGGGCTGTGCAGACTTGCGAGGCGTTTGATCTGGGTCAGCAGTGGTGCGGCGAATTGCACCATTGCTGGATTGCGCGATTCCGCTCGCCAGGAATCCTCGAGCATCCTTGAGGAACGCATGCCCACACGAATATGCGGGGCGACGCGTTCGGCGAAGGACATCGGACGCCAAGCGGGCAGGTTCACGATAATCATCCATAGGCCCAAACCAAAACCAAAGCCGCACAGCACTGCCCAAGGGATCAGCGAATTCATGCCAGCACCCGTTCTTCCACCGGCAAGGTGCCAAGGCGCAGCATCACCCGGTAGCACAACAGCGAAATGAGCAGGCCTCCGACGAGAACGATCACCCCGCCGGAGGTCAAGTAGGCGTTTTTCGCCGCATCTTGGGTGCCGAGCACCAACAACAGGATCCATGGTGCAGCGACCGCCAGTCGGGCTGCGGAAACTATCCACGACTGGCGGGCTGCCAGTTCTCCCCTGGTACGCACGTCATCGCGCAAGAATGCCGCCAGGGTGCTCAGGGTTTGGCCCAGATCGGTGCCGCCCACCTCGCGCGTGATCCGCAACGTGGCTAGGATCTTATCGGAGACCGGGTCAGCCAGCCGTGCACCCAGTTGCTCAAGAGCGATGGAAAAATTGGACGTTGCCCGATAGTCCAAGGCGAAGTCGCGGAAGGCTGGGCGCAGCAGTTCCGGTCCCATGCTGGCCAGCTGGCTCAACGATTCGGGCAGCGATAGCCCGGCCCGGATGGCGCTGCGCAAGTGATCGACCACCTCGGGCCACTGCTCGTGCAACGCCGCCTGTCGTTTGGCCGCCTGATGTCGCAGGTACACCCACGGCGCCCACAGCCCGAAGAGCAAAAACACGCTGGCGAAAAGCCAGGAGCCGGTCAAGGCCAAGGTGATCAGCACGAAGATCAATCCATTGGCCGCGCAGATCGCCACAAATTTTGCCGGGCTCAAGTTCACGATGCCCGCACGTAGCAGGGAGAGCCGGATCGCCGACTGGCGTTTGGCCCGCGGCGGGCTCGGATCGAAAAGCAGCCAATCCACGATCAACGCGATGCCCAAGCCGCCGAGCAATCCTAGAAACGCGATCATGATCGTTCCATCAGCAGTTGGGCGATGTTAATCCCGGCGAGCGCGAATTTCTCGTGTGCCCAGTCCGCTCCGGGCGCCTGGGTCAGCTCGCCCTGCCCATATTCGAAGAGCGTGGAGGTTTCGAACTGGCCGTCTTCCACCCGTCCGCGCACACTGAGAATTTCCTGCACATAGCGTTTGCCGCTCGGATCTCGGGTGCAGTGCACCACTAGGTCAATGCAGGCGGCCACGGTGCGCACGGTGAAGTCGCTGGTGATATTGGGCCCGGCTAGCAGCGGCAATGTGCAGATCTTGGTGATTGCATCGCGCGCAGAATTGGCGTGCAGGGTGCACAATCCAGCGATGCCCGAGTTCAGGGCGATGAGCATGTCCAACGATTCGGCCTCGCGTACCTCGCCGACGATGATCCGATCCGGTCGCATGCGTAGCGCTTCCTTGACCAGTCGGCGCATGGTGATTTCCCCTGTGCCCTCCAAATTTGCGAGGCGGGTTTGCATGCTGACCACATCGCGCGCGGCCAGATTGAGTTCGAAGATCTCCTCGATGGTGATGATGCGTTCGCGCGAGCCGATGGAGGAGGCCAGACAGTTGAGCATCGTCGTCTTGCCAGCCTGTGTGGGTCCGGTGACCACCACGTTGAGCCCCGCGGCGATCGACCACCCCAAAAAGGACGCTCCGTCCTGGCTGAGCGAACCGAGTTCCACCAGATCTTCGAGCTTCGATGCGCGGGCGATGAATTTACGGATGTTCACCGCCCAGTGCTCGTGGGTGATGTCCGGGATGACCACGTGCAGTCGGGAACCGTCGGGTAGCTGGCAGTCCACGAAGGGTTGGGACAAATCCAACCGGCGACCGGAGGATTTCAGCATTCGTTCCACCAAGGCTGCTACCTCGTCGGCTTCGAGTCTGATGTGCGTCAATTCGCTTTGTCCCCCTCGCGCACAGAAAACCTGGTGCGGCGAGTTGATCCATATTTCTTCGACGCTGGGGTCATCGAGCAGCGGTTGCAGCGGCCCGAATCCTGCCACATTGTCGAAAACCGAGCGGCGGACCTGGTCGAGCGAACCGACGGCGGGGACCGCACCAAGCAGTGCCCGCTCGTCGTAGTCGCGCAGGACATCGTCGATTAAAGATCTGATGAGCGCAGGTTGTTTGCCAGGGTCCAGTCCGCGCCGGCGCACCAGCTCTCGCACTTCGTCTTCCACGATGGATAGCGCGTCCACGTCAAAGTCCTTAGCCGAACCTATGAAAGTCGTTCCCGAATGCTTCGAGGTACTCCGGCGAGCGCGGCACCGGATCAACGTCTTGCAACCCTTGCCTGGGGATTCGCTAGAAAGGGTATGTCAAGGGAGCCTATCCCCACCGGCTAGCGCTTTCAATAGCTTGCGCGAAGATGTGGATAAACTCCGGCTGGTTTTCCACAGTGTGCGGTGCTCCATTAAGCGTGGTCCCTGGCGCGTGCTGAAGTGTTGCCAAGACCCAGCAAGCAATCGAGGAGGAGAGTCCATGGTGCGCTATGAGCTGTTGCTCGCGGCACGGTGCTTCGCCCAACCGCGCCAATTCCGGCTGGAAGTCTCCGCGCAGCTAGATGGCGCTGAGCTGGCCAAGATTCTGGCCGGATCCTTCGGTGCGACGCGCTGGTTCGTGGCAGAGACTGCTCTGGAAGATTGTGGGCTGTTCAGCGCGCGCACCTACCTGCTGCTAACCGATATTCCGCGGGCCACGGCCACTGCGGATGGCCAGCTGCCCTCCGCACTGCAGCTCTTTGTCGCATCTGGACCGGATGCCGGGGCGAGCTTGCAGCTGACCCAAGGCGTGCATCGACTCGGGCGCTGTGCCCCGCTGTGGTTGCAGGACCCGCTCATCGCCCGGCATCATGCGCAAATTACAGTGGACCAGTTGGCCTTGGTACTGACCTGTGATGATGCGAATTCGATCCGGGTGGAAGATAACGTTCGCAGGCGCGGTGCGGTGACCCAGCTGCAGCTTCAGCGCGGATCGCGCTTCTGGTTGGGAAACACCGAACTGCGCGTCGGCGATCCGGTGCTGCTCGATACCGGTCATTGCCTGTCTGCCGAGCAACTGCGCTGGCAGTTGCCGGATAAACCCGAACTGCAACGATTGATCGCGTTATGCCTCGCTGCCTTGGTCCCGATGCTCTCCGGAGTGTTGCTGGCGGTGCTCACCGGCTCCATGCTGTTCTTGCTGCTCAGTGGTGCTTCAGCCCTTTTAGGTATCGTGCCGGCTGGTCAGTTGATCATCGAGCGTCGCCGATGGAAGGCCAAGGCGGTGGTGCACCGCGCCCAGGTAGCTCAAGCTCGCGAAGCCTATGCGCCACCGTTAGGGATCTCGCTGCTTGCCGGGTTGACCCGAACCGAATTGGGGATACCGAGTTCTGGGTTGCCTCCGCTAGTGTTCGGCCGAGGGCTGTGGTCCCCGGCTGCGGAATCAGTGGATACAAGCAAGAAACGACGCAGGAGACCGCGTAGGGCTTTGGATGCCCCTTGCCCTTCGCCGGTGTTCACCGCCACTGTTCCCGGGGCCTGGCAGATCGTTGGAGACCAGGACAAGACGAACAGCGAACTCTTGCTGGCATTGCTCGCCCGCTACCTGCCCGCAGTTCTTGCCGGACGGCTCGAACTGGTGCTCGACCCGCAACTAGAATGCCTTCCAGCCAGTCTGATCCTGCTCCCCGGGGTGCGCACTGGGCGGCCACCGGCTCCAAGCGCTCCCACGCTGGCGGCACCGGCGACCGGCGAGGTGCGCTCCATCTATGTGGTGGCCTCCGCAGCAGAGCGGTGCGAGGAATCTGTAGTGATGGGGCTGAGCCGCGCCCCAGTTCCGCAGGGCACCTGGTGGGTGAATCCTGCGATGCCCGAAGCGCGGCTTGAAGATCCGCAGCTGACGTTGCAGAGCGTGCAACGATTAAGCGCACCACGATTCAACCGGCTCGTCGACAGCTGTCTGGCCCTCACCGAAACCCACCGAAACCTCAACAGCACCACCTCGCCGAACGCTGAGATTCAGCGCGCACGGCGCGGGTTGAGCGCCCACATCGGCGACACCACTGGACATGAACCGGTGATTCTGGATTTTGACGCCGACGGGCCGCACATGCTGATCTGCGGCACCACCGGATCCGGAAAATCCGAGGCATTGCGCCGCATCGTCAAAGAACTAGCTGCCGGCTACTCCCCCGAGGAGTTAGCCTTCGCCCTCGTGGACTTCAAGGGCGGCGCGGGGCTTTCGGTCTTCGCCACTTTGCCCCACGTCCAGCTCTTCGCAAGCGACCTCGACGCGGCGGCCGCGCAGCGGACCCTGTCGCAATTAGAAGTCGAAGTCACCCGCCGTGAACAACTTCTTGCCAGCTATCGCTGCAGCGACCTGCTCGAATACCATCAGCTCAGTGATCCGGCGCCCGCTATGCCCAGGCTATTGGTGGTGATCGACGAATTTCGAGTGTTTAGCGAATCCATCCCCGAAGCGAACCCTCGCATTGACCGGCTCGCGGCCGTGGGCCGGGCGCTGGGCATTCACCTGTTGCTCAGCACCCAACGCCCTGCCGGAACTCTGACCGGGCAAACCCGTGCAAATTTGAACACAGTTATCGCGCTGCGAGTTAACGATCCGGGTGAATCCATCGAACTGGTTGGCATCCGGGATGCGGCTTCGCTGGTCGATCCCGGGCAGGCAATTATCCACTGCGCCACACGGAAGACACGAAAATTCCAATTTGCGCTCGCCTTTGACCCACCACCTTATGGTGAATTAGCCGAACGTGGACCAGAGAACCTCGGCGCACGGCAGATCTGCACCTTTGGTACTCCACCCACCGCCCACGAAGCCATGGAGGCACTGCACTACCAGGTGGAAATCTTAGCTCAGCGCTGGGCAACGCCTGGACTTGCTGGCTCTCCGTTTGCCCCGGCGCTTCCTTCGCAGCCCGTACCTCCCGAATCGGAATGGCTATCTGCGCAGCCTGCATCCATCTGGTGCGGGCTTATCGACCAGCTAAAGCACGGAACTCTCGAACCATTGTTCATCGGCGGCGAGGCGAGCCACAGTCTGTTGGTATGTGGCCTGCCAGAGGCTGGCCCGCGTCAACTGTTGACCGGATTGTGCATGCTCCCGCGGAAAATCCTGAGTTTCGGACCGGCATTGGTCCCAGATGAACGTAGCAGCGCACAGCTGCGACAAATCACCGGAGAGGACGTCTACGACTTTTTAGACGCACTGGACTACCTTGAAGAACGGCGCGAAGACTCGGGTCTGCTCGTACTGATTCATGGGGTATCACAACTGCAGTCCTTGCTGCACCCGCAGCATTTTCAACGCTTCGATGAAGTTCTTGGGGGCCTGTTGCGTCGCAGTCCGGCCAGCGGTCTAACCATTGTCCTCGCGGTGGATCGGGATCAGTCTCTACTCAAAGCCGGAGGATTGTGCACCGAGCAATGGTATTTTCCCTATCAGGCTACAGAATCGTTGAAGATGCTCTGACCTCGCTTGCCGGAGGTAGCAGACGTAGTTGGTCGAGGCATGTTAGTGAGCGGCAACGACCCTGCACGCACCATCCAGATAGGTTCGCCCCGTTCGGCACCTTTCGCGCAAAGTCTGTGGACGACGAATATCGAAGATTCTGCATGCCTATCCGAGCCAGGGACGCTCCCGCTTGGCAGACGGTCACTTGTGGCTGCCACATTGAGCCTTCCCGCATCGGCGATGACTATCCTGATCTGCGCAAACCCGGTGATCCGAGAAGAGCTAAGCCAATGCCTGTGTCACCGGTGGTCGCTAGATCGTGTGCGCGGAATCGACGAGTTCGAATCACGGCTGGACCAGCTCACGCCGGGGCATATCGCGCTGGTACTCGAGCATACGAACGATCCCCGACTTGCCGGTCTATTGAACGTTGCGTTGAGCCACGCGGTAGTGCCGGTGCTGTTTGTACCGCCATCTGGCCGGCTTGCCTATGAGATCGGGGCACCAGGGATGGCACTTGATAACCGTTGTGTTGTAATCATCGAGGCCCACCATCCGCACGATATGCAACCCATGGCGTGGGAACCATTGAGTTCCCGCGAATCGGGACAACGGGTAAAAAAATGGCGCGCGATTGCCAGTTTCCGTGGGCAACCACGCGCCTTCTATATCAACAAGGATGAAATCTAGGACTGCGGTCGATCTCCCAAAAATTCCGTTGTCTTGGGTGCAAACAACATCACGACGATGATTCCGGCAATTACGATGGCCGCAATGGCGATGCCCCGAAACGGACCTTGAATGAAGGAGAACGAGAGGATCAGCTGGAACAGTTGCCACACGATGATCGGTGCACGCGTGAAGGCCTTGCCCTTGTAGAAGTTAATGGAAACGCTGGCCTGCCAGGCTCCTGCGGCGATGCACAGGACGAGCATGAAAATTCGGCCGCCCATGTTCAGATCCCCCGCGTCCGAGAGATGTAGAAGGTAGTTGACCGCGTAAACCAATACCGCCACAGCTTCGAGCATCGTCAGGGCAGCAACGGCGAAAACGCTAGTAGGTCGGGATACGGAAGATTCATTATTGCTCACGAGAACAATTTTCGTGCAAGCACCTCAGGAACTCAAACGCACGGTGTCGGCGGCGAACATGGCGCCGACCACAACCCCTTCAGATAGCGCAGAGAGCCTTGGAAATCCATGTGAGAAAGCACTCAGGCATTCAACCACATTTCACTTCCGTGACTCTTGTTTACTTTCTCGTAACATGAAAACCTAATGTGGTTGGTTAAACGAACATCTCTGCTCGTACCTCTCCAACTCATCGAGGACCATTCCGGTACACACAACGTAACGCAACTGCATTTCCAATTCGCAGTTGTTTTCAATTTGTGACGTTTTCCGGGAGGTCTTCGTTCCCCTAAATATTTCAAGGAGCATCAATAAGCATGGATTGGCGTAGCCGCGCGGCGTGTCTGGATAAGGACCCGGAACTTTTCTTCCCGGTGGGTAACACCGGTCCGGCCCTCTTGCAGATCGAAGAGGCCAAAAGCGTATGCCGTCGATGCGACGTCACGGAAACCTGCCTGCAGTGGGCCATCGAGTCCGGGCAGGATGCCGGCGTCTGGGGCGGCATGAGTGAAGACGAGCGTCGTGCCTTAAAGCGTCGCGCTGCTCGGGCACGTCGCGCTTCTTAGAGTAATAGCTGCACCCGAGGTAGTTCTCGCAACCCGGGTTGCTGTCCGAAATCCGTCAGTGGCAACTCTACTGGCGGATTTCGATTTTAACTCGTGAAATTCTCAGGCCAGCTGAGTAATCTACACTTAGTATCTGTGTTCGAAAGGAGCCCGGTCGTGTCCCCGACTCGTCATCAGTGCTCCATTGTGGCAGGAGTTTTTCTTTGATTAGCCCGGATCGACGAGATTCACTCGTAGGACAAGTACTCGGCAATCGGTATCGGCTAGATACGCTGATAGCGCTGGGCGGGACCTCACGGGTATACCGGGCAATGGATCAGAACTTGCACCGCTCTGTGGCGGTCAAGGTGCTGGATGAAAATTTTGCCAGCGAATCTCTGGTCCGCGAACGCTTCGAGTCGGAAGCAATTATCGCAGCGAACATCTCCCACCCAAATGTGGTCTCCATCCGTGACCATGCGGTCTCCGGAAGCCACGTTTATCTGGTGATGGAGTACGTTCGCGGACGCAATCTCGCCCAAGTTATCGAGGAGCATGGAAGGTTTACTCCACGGCAGACACTCAGCGTTCTCGAACGAATCTGTAGCGGACTACGCGCCGCTCATCTTGAAGGCATTGTGCACCGGGATATGAAACCGGCGAACGTATTACTTTCAGACAATGGCGAAATCAAGATCACCGACTTTGGTCTGGCGCGCGCGGCAAGCGCGCATACACAGTCCGGGACTCTTGTCGCCACGCTCTCGCATGTCTCCCCTGAACTAGTTTCCGGGGCACCTTCCGATTCGCGCAGCGACATTTACGCCGTTGGCATCATGATCTATCAAATGCTCACCGGGCAGCTGCCATTCCCGATATCTAATCCCGCGGCGATGATGAAGCAACATCTCGATTCGCCGATGCCATTGCCCTCAGCGATAATTCCAGGACTCAGCGAAGACCTCGATGAACTGGTGCGCTGCTGCACAGAAAAAGACCCGGAGCACCGACCGCAGAATGCGGGCTTCTTACTGGATGACGTCATCCAAATTCGATCCACACTCACCGATGATGAACTCGACCTTGACGCCGATTCCCTAGGCCAAATTTCGGATCTCGCTCCATTGGCTGCCACGGCAATGCCTACCACTGTGCAACAACGACTTGATGAGTGGCAGCGTTACCGCGAAGAACGACGCCAGCCATGGTGGATGGAAGAAAATACTCTCGGCGAACCGGTAGCCTCATCGACTGAAGACTATTCCGCGGTTCCAGGTGAAGATGTCACCACAGTCATTAGCACCTCCCAAGCTACCGAGGTTCTTGACCTTCGCGAGGCACAGGCCACTATGGTGACACCTCTGCTGTCCCCCGGTGACGCTGTCCAAGCGCTACCTGAAATGAACGCCACCGCGGCTTACTCTCGCGAAGATTTAGCTGGGTTCGACGATTCAGCCTCGGTAGCCAGTGGGCCTGTGGCCCCAGCGATCGTCAAAGGTACCGCCCGCGCACAAAAGCAAGAGCAAAAACGTGCGGCTAAACAATGGCGCAAAACCGCGCAAGTACCCACTCACCAATTGGTGAACCCCAAGTCTGCCGGAAGGCGCGCGGTGATCACGATGGCATTCATCTTCATCGTCGCATTGGTCGTCGCTGGTGCATGGTTCTTCGGCCGCGGTCCGGGAAGCATTATTCGGATCCCATCGCTGACCGGAATGTTGCAAAACCAAGTTGTCGCCCAATTCGACGAACAAGGTGTGCCGGTGCGGGTGAACACCGTCTATGACGATGAGATCGCAGTGGGCCGGGTAGTGCAATCCCAGCCGAGCACCGGTGAAAGCATGATGAAGTTCCAGGGCGTCGAATTACTGATTTCCCGCGGCCCGGAACGCTTCGAAATTCCAGCGCTTGAAGGATTGACGGAATCTGAGGCCACGGATCAACTCTCCGATCTGGGCCTAGCCAAGGTGAAGACGAGCCAGGAATATTCCTCGTCCATCGCCAAGGGACAGGTCATTTCCAGCTCGCCGGCTGCCGGCGAGCTATCGGGGCGAAAGAACACCGTGACTTTGGTGCTCTCGCGTGGGCCGGCACCGGTCCAGGTGCCAAACCTCGTGGGTATGACACCGGCGCACGCCAAACAGGCCCTGAGCGAGGCCGGACTGAAGCTGAAGCTCGGCGAACAGCAGCACTCCTCGGAGGTTGACCAGGGGCTGGTCGCGGATCAGAGCCCGCGGCGCCAGACCGTCGAGTTTGGCAGCACTGTCACCGCCCACGTGTCCAAGGGACCTGAATACCTTCAGGTGCCGTCGGTGATCGGTCTGAGTCTGGCCGAGGCGACCGAAACGCTGGAAACAGCTGGCTTCACCGTCTCGACGCGATCGGTGCTTGGCGGCTTCTCGGATACGGTCCGCATGCAAACCCCCTTGAACCAGCGCGCCGTTCGTGGCAGTGAAGTCAGCCTCTACGCTTTCTAGACTAAAAGCTCCGCTCAACAAAAAACCTTGGCCTCCCGCAAACGCGGGAGGCCAAGGTTTTCAGAGCTTCGGGCGTTTAGCGACGACCGCGGCTCTGCAGTGCACTGGAGACCAAGAAGGCCATTTCCAGGGACTGCTTGTGGTTCAGGCGTGGGTCACAGACCGACTCGTAGAGATCGTCGAACTGTTCCTGACGGATTGGATCGGCGCCGCCGAGGCACTCGGCCACATCGTCGCCGGTCATTTCCACGTGCAGGCCACCTGGGAAGGTGCCCAGCGAATCGTGGACCTCGAAGAAACCACGAACTTCGTCCATGACATCATCGAATTTGCGGGTCTTGTACCCGTTCTCGCTGGTGACGGTGTTGCCGTGCATCGGGTCGGTCACCCAGAGCACCTGGGCACCGGAGGCGGTGACCTTCTCGACCAGATTTGGCAGCTTCTCGCGAATGTTCTGCGCACCCATTCGGGTGATGAAGGTCAATCGTCCTGGTTCGCGGTTCGGATCCAGCTTCTCGATCAGTGCCAGTGCGTCGTCTGGCGAGGTGTTCGGGCCAAGCTTCACTCCAATCGGGTTGCGCACGCGTGACAAGAAGTCCACATGTGCGTGATCCAACTGGCGGGTGCGTTCACCGATCCACAGGAAGTGCCCCGAGGTGTCGTATGGCTGGCCGGTACGCGAATCCGTACGGGTCAAGGCGCGCTCGTAGTCCAGCAGCAACGCCTCGTGGGAGGCGAAGAACTCGGTACGCTTCAGTGCTTCGAAATCGGCTCCGCAGGCATCCATGAAACGGATGGCCGAGTCGATCTCGCCGGCAAGCTGCTCATAGGCAGAGTGCGCAGGGTTAGCCATGAAGCCAGCGTTCCACGAGTGGACACTACGCAGATCTGCGAATCCACCTTGGGTGAAAGCGCGGATCAGGTTCAGCGTGGCCGATGAAGTGTTGTAGGCCTGGACCAGACGCTTCGGATCATGCGCACGGGACTCTGGCGTGAAGTCATAGCCGTTGACGATGTCGCCACGGAAGGCCGGCAGGGTTACGCCATCGCGCGTCTCATCGTTCGAGGAACGTGGCTTAGCGAACTGGCCTGCCATGCGTCCCATCTTGATCACTGGCATCGAAGCGCCATAGGTCAGGACGACAGCCATCTGCAAAATGGTCTTCACACGAGCTGAGATCTTATCCGCGGTGGCCGCGTCGAAGGTCTCGGCGCAGTCGCCGCCCTGCAGCAAGAAGGCTTTACCCTGCGCGGCGGCTGCAAGGCGTTCGCGGAGGATATCCACTTCACCGGCAAATACCAGTGGCGGACGTGAACCCAGCTCGGATATCGAGGCACTATAGTCCGGGTGCTCACGCCAGGTGGGCTGTTGGGCAATAGGCAAATCACGCCACGCATCAAGTTGAGGGTCGGTGGCGGGGCCGGCTACAGAAGAGCCAGGCAATGGGGTTCGGTTTTCTTCGCTCACCTTAACAATTCTACGTCCGAGACCATCAAAGCACCGCGATGAATGTAACAGCACGACGTAACACACCGATAAAGGCAGTCACGCGCAATGCGCGAACAACTATTTTTTGATTTTCTTCGGTGCGTAAACGTCGACGTAGATCTGTCCGGAAAGCTCATTGATGGCTTTGCGGATTTCGTCGGCCACATGTCGTAGCGACTGCGGGTCATCGACCTGTCCGGCGTACTGGCTGAAATCCAGCGGCTCTCCGATGCGGATGCCGATCCGGCCAGGCCGAGGGATGGCCCGCCCGATCGGTTGGACCTTATCGGTGCCGATCATGGCGATCGGAATAACCGGGGCACCGGATTCCAAGGCGAGCTTCGCTACTCCCAACTTGGCTCGGTATAGCCTGCCATCGGGCGAACGCGTGCCTTCCGGGTAGATTCCCAACAGCTTGCCCTCCTGCAATGCGCGGTTGGCGCTGTCCAGCGAGGCGGCCGAGCCTTTTCCTCCGGAGCGGTCCATCGGTAGCTGATTGATATTTCGGAAGAACCAGGCGACGAAGCGCCCCTTGGGCCCCTTGCCGTTGAAATAATCCTCCTTGGCGAGAAAAATGACGGGGCGCTCAAGACTCCCTGGCAGGAAGACCGAATCGCTGACCGACAGATGGTTCGAGGCGAGGATCGCTGCACCATGCTCGGGGATATTTTCAATCCCTCGGAGGTCGATCCTGAAGAAAACACGCAACAGTGGCCGGACTGCGAACCGTTTAAGAAAGTCGTAGAGCACGGGGTGGCGTTTCCTTCTTCTCGTCTTCGAACAACTTTTGGCGGGTGACAACCGGACGGCGCCTTGGCCCACACCATACAATTGTGCACTACGCTCGACAGTGAACCGTTGAATTTTAGGGGTGCGCATAATGAAAGATACTTCTTTGGTCCCGGAAGCCGGGTCAGCTTCGGACGTGGCGGTACTGCTGATCCACGGTTTCACCGGCTCCACGACGGCCATGCGCCCTTGGGCCGAGTCGCTGCAACACCACGGTGTGCACACGAGTGTTCCCATACTTCCCGGGCATGAGACACGCTGGCAGGATCTGATCGGCCAGCCTTTCGGGCAATGGATCCAAGCGACGGAGGACGCCTTCGACGAACTGGCAGCTGCGCACGAACATGTCTTTGTTGCCGGCCTCTCCATGGGCGGAGCGTTGGCACTGCACCTAGCAACGCGTCGTAATGTCAGCGGCGTGTCTCTGGTTAACCCCGGGCTGGTCATCGATTCACCGGTTGCTCCCTACGCGGGCTACCTGCGCCGGGTGGTGCGGACCGTTGCGCCGATCAGCAATGACATTGCTTATCCCGGGGCCGATGAGAACGCCTACGCACGTACGCCGGTAGCGGCCGTCCACGAGGTGTACAAACTTTTTGCGCAGACACGGGCGCGCCTGCCATTGGTGAAAGCACCAGTGCAGTTGCTCCGTTCCGCGGTTGACAATGTGGTTTCGGATGCATCCGTTCACGAATTGCTCAAAGGCCTCGGCCCGGGAATTCTGCGTGAGCGAATTGCGTTGTCACGTAGTAGGCATGTGGCGACATTGGATTACGATGCGCCAAAGATTTTCAAAGAATCGCTGCGCTTCTTCACCGATGTCGCAGCCAGGGAAGAAGCCCAATGAGCCCTGCAGAGAACGAGCCTTCAAAGGCCGAGGACCCACGCTGGGATCAGTTGGTGGAGAACTTCAAAAGCCTCGACGCACAAGCACCTCGTGAAGCAAGCGCCGCAGAACGTGCTGCCCAATTGGAAAAGCTGTTCAATACTGGGCCGCTCGCGCGCGGCCCACGCGATTTCGAACCAGCCGACACTCCCGATGAATTCGTCCCCGAAGAGCCAGCGGCCCTGGGCAGTGGCGATCCGATGTTGAATTTGGCGTGGGTCGGCGCTGCGGGCGGACCCTTCGGATTGCTGTTTTGCGTAATCTTTTTCCGCAGCGCGCCGGGGTTTATTTATCTCGGCTTGGCTGCCGCGGCGATTCTTGGCATTTTTTACCTCTTGAGAAGACTTCCGACTCAGCGCGATCCGGGAGATGATGGGGCAAAGGTCTAATCGACTTGGTGCACTTCATTAGTACGTTACTATCGAGTAATATAAATGTGACGCAGCTTACGAAGCGTTATAACCTCGGACACTTACCACAGGAGTTGAGTACCAGATGCGCGAATATAGCTCGCCACTTCGCATCCACTCGCCGGAAAATTCGAACATCACCGATCTGCTCCTACGACATGCAAATTCGGCAGCCAATCCGGCTTTGTTCTCCGTGCCTACCGCCAGTGGGGCCTGGCAGGACATCACTGCATCGCAGTTCGCCGCCGATGCCTCGGCCATTGCACGTGGCTTCATTGCCTCCGGTATTGAGCAGGGCTCACGCATTGGGCTCATGGCCCGTACCCGCTACGAGTGGACTCTCGTAGACTTCGCTATCTGGTATGCGGGATGCATTACCGTGCCCATCTACGAAACTTCCTCCCCCAGCCAGGTCGCATGGATCGTAGCCGACTCCGAAGCCTGCGCCATGGTCGTGGAATCGCCTAACCACGAGAATGTCGTCCGTCAGGCGGCCCATCAAGAGGCCCTCGAATCCTTGGACCACATCTGGCAGTTTGAAGGCGGCCTCGATGAGCTGCGCAAAGCCGGGGAAAATGTCAGCGACGAAGAGTTGGAAGCACGTCGCACATCGGCCACGCTGAAAGATGTGGCGACCCTGATTTACACCTCCGGCACCACCGGTCGTCCCAAAGGGTGCGAGCTGACCCACGGAAACTTCGTCGAACTATCCGAAAACGCTGCCGCCGAGCTTCCGCAGTGCGTGTATCCGGGTGCCGCGACGATCATGTTCCTGCCGTTGGCGCACGTTTTCGCCCGCTATATCTCGGTTCTTGCAGTCTCCGCAGGTTGCCGAGTGGGACACACTCCGGATGTTAAAAATCTCTTGCCTGATCTACAATCCTTCAAACCGAATTTCATCCTCGCGGTGCCGCGAGTTTTCGAAAAGGTCTACAACTCTTCGATGCTCAAGGCAGAAGACGGGGGCAAGGGGAAAATCTTCCATGCAGGCGTGGATGTTGCTGTCGCATACTCCAAGGCGCAGGGGGCCGGCAAGGTACCTCTAGTCCTCAAGCTAAAGCACAAGCTGTTCGATGCATTGCTGTACAGCAAGCTGCGCGCGGCCATGGGCGGAAACATCCGCCACGCAGTCTCCGGCGGTGCCCCACTAGGCGAACGCCTAGGTCACTTCTTCCACGGGATCGGGCTGACCGTCCTCGAAGGCTATGGGCTGACCGAGACCACCGCTCCCATCACCGTGAACACCATCGATCGCATCAAGATCGGCACGGTGGGACCACCGCTGCCGGGCAATGCTGTACGCATCGCGGATGATGGCGAGATTCTGGCCAAAGGCATCTGCGTAATGCGCGGTTATCACAACCGCCCCGAACTGGAAGCGGAAACCTTTATCGACGGCTGGTTCCGCACCGGGGATGTTGGTGAGCTGGATGCCGATGGATTCTTGAGGATCACCGGGCGCAAGAAGGAAATCATCGTTACCGCCAGCGGCAAGAACGTTATCCCTGCACTGCTCGAAGACCAGATTCGAGCCGATGCACTAGTTTCCCAGTGTGTGGTCTTGGGCGACGGCCGACCGTTCATTTCGGCCCTGGTCACCTTAGACCCTGAGGCATTGCATGGATGGTTGGAACGCCACCAGCTCGATACTTCGCTGACCGTAGAACAAGCTGGCGATCTCGATCAGGTAAAGACCCACGTGCAGAGCCTCATCGACAAAGCCAATGCTTCAGTTAGCCGGGCAGAGGCAATCAAGTCCTTCCGGATTGTACCGACGGACTTCACCGAATCCTCCGGACACCTGACCCCTTCCTTGAAGATCAAGCGCTCAGTGGTCTTCAAGGACTACGAAGCGATCATCGAGGAGATCTATTCGGCGGACAAGCCCGTCGCGTAGTCCAAAACAGCATTAGCAAGTTCCCACGATTCGTGGGATGAAGCGGCCCAGGGCAACCTGCGGCCGCTTTGCTGTGTCTGCTGGGCAAAATTCTTAGGGAGGATAATCCGTTCGAAGACCGGCGCCGGGCTGCTTGAAGCTCTAGAACCGAGTTGTACGTACACCAGGTTCTCGGCCAGTGTCGTCCGGCCGTTTAGCAGCAGCCACTGGACTAGGTCCATCAGCGCGGGTTCTGCTTCCGCGGAGTCATCGCCCACAACGACTAGCACGTCGGCGTTGTTGAAGCGTCCTGCAAGTGCCGCTCGAACTCTTTCGGGACCAGTTGCGTCCACCTGCGAATCCAGCGATAGCTGCGCCAACTGGCCCTGAAGAAACTCGGCAAGTTCTGCGGCCGGTAGGTTCGCATCAAGCGCGAAGATGGTAATTTGCAAGTTTTGACGTAGTCTGCCAGCCGCGATGGCTTTCGCCCGCAAGGTCTCTGGCCTCAACGTCGGAACTGTTTTTCGCGATATCCGCATGTTTCTCCTTGAACAAGATCTAGGCTACCCGGACTTCTGGAGTAAATCGAAGCCATCAGAGCGCATCGTGCCGCATCAGCTCCAAGGCCCACCGCTTCCATAGAATGCGCACATGCACAGGGACGCCAACAGTTAAAAAGTGTGGCCCCGGGAGAAAAATTCCCGGGGCCACAATCCTTTGTTCAACGAACGCTGTGCCTTCGTTGACTTACTTGGAATCGATGACGAGCAGCAGATCTCCGCCCTGCACCTGGCTGGTTCCGTTCAACGTTACCTGTGAAACGACGCCCGATGCGTTGGCAGTGATGCCGGCTTCCATCTTCATCGCTTCGATGGTGGCTACCGACTGGCCTGCTTCGATGAGGTCGCCAACCTTGACGTTGACTGTCACGGCACCGGCGAACGGTGCGGCTACATGTCCCGAATCATTCGGGTCGGCCTTTGGCGCGGTCTTCACCGTCGACTCAACCGATTCGTCGCGCACCTTGATCTGGCGCGACTGTCCGTTGAGCGAGAACACCACTGTGCGCAGGCCCTTCTCATCGGCCTCGGAAACCGAGATCAGCTTCACAAGCAGGCGCACGCCGGTGCCAAGGGACACCACGCGCTCGACGTCTGGGGTCAGCCCGAAGAGGTAGTCACGGGTGTGCAGCACCGACAGGTCACCGTAGCTCTCGACCGATTTCTCGAAGTCGCGCGTCGGACCGGCGAACAGCAAGCGGTTCAAGGTCGCACGAATAGTCTCATCGTCGGCGTTGAGCGCCGCCGAATCTTCGTCGGAGAGCTCTTCAACATGCGGGCGCACATTGCGACCCTGCAGTGCCTTGGTGCGGAATGGTTCCGGCCAGCCACCCGGAGGGTTTCCTAGCTCTCCGGAGAGGAACTGAATGACCGAATCCGGGATGTCGAAGTTCTGCGGGTTAGCTTCGAAATCTGCCGCAGGAACACCGGAGCCGACCAGCTGCAATGCCAGATCGCCGACAACCTTGGAGGACGGGGTCACCTTGACCACATTTCCAAGCATGTCGTTGACCGAAGCGTACATGGATTCGATGGCTTCAAAACGCTCGCCCAGTCCCAGCGCGATGGCCTGCTGGCGCAGGTTAGAGAGCTGGCCGCCCGGGATTTCGTGCTGGTAAACACGCCCGGTTGGCGCAGGCAGCCCGGATTCGAACGGCTTGTACATGGCACGCACCGCTTCCCAGTAGGGTTCCAGCGAAGCTACCGCGTCCAACGAAAGCCCCGAATCCCGTTCGGTGTGCTCAAGTGCTGCCACAAGGGCAGAAGCGGAAGGCTGGCTGGTGGTGCCGGCCATCGCGGCCGAAGCCACGTCCACTGCATCCACGCCAGCATCGATCGCTGCCATCAATGTGGCGAGCTGCCCGCCGGAGGTGTCATGAGTATGCAGGTGCACCGGAACGTCGAAGCGTTCGCGCAGCGCAGTGACCAGCTTCTTCGCGGCGGCCGGACGCAGCAGGCCTGCCATGTCCTTGATGGCGATGATGTGGGCACCGGCATCGATGATCTGCTGAGCCAGATTCAGGTAGTAATCAAGCGTGTACAGCTTCTCGTTGGAATCGAGCAGATTGCCCGTGTAGCACAGGGCCACCTCGGCGACTGCCGTCCCGGTTTCGCGAACAGCCTTGATGGCCGGAGCCATCTGCGAGACATCGTTAAGCGCATCGAAGATGCGGAAGATGTCGATGCCGCTCTTAGCAGCCTGCTTTACGAACGCGTCGGTGACCTCGGTTGGGTACGGCGTGTAGCCCACGGTGTTTCGGCCACGCAACAGCATCTGCAGCGGGATGTTCGGCAGTTCGGCTCGCAGTAGTTCCAGACGCTTCCACGGATCTTCGCCCAGGAATCGAAGCGAGACGTCGTAGGTGGCGCCTCCCCAGACTTCCATGGAGAACAACTGCGGAACGGCGTGCGCATAGGCAGGAGCTGCGGCGAGCAGATCTCGGGTACGCACGCGAGTTGCCAGCAACGACTGGTGCGCATCACGGAAAGTGGTGTCGGTGACGCCCACAGCTTGCGAGTCGCGCAGTGCCTTGGCGAAACCTTCCGGACCCAAATCCAGCAGCTTCTGACGCCAGCCCGCCGGCGGCGCTACCGACTTGGAAGGCCCATCGAATGGCGAACGCTCCGGCTCGGAAGCCTTATCCCCCGGGAAGCTCGGAAGCTTCTTGCGTGGATCAATGCCATCGATACGTTCACCATTGGGCTTATTAACGGTCACGTAAGCCAAGTAGTTCAGGGCCTTGGTGCCACGGTCCTGGGATTCGTTACCGGTCAGCAGGTCCGGGCGCGAGTCGATGAAGTCGGTCGCGACGTCTCCGGCGATGAACTGTGGATCGTTCAAGACATTCTGGATGAACGGAATATTGGTGGCGACGCCACGAACGCGGAATTCGGCTAGCGCACGGCGCGCACGCGCAACGGCGGTCTTGTAGTCGCGGCCACGGCAAGTGAGCTTGACCAGCATTGAGTCAAAGTGCGGGGATACCTCGGCGCCGGTGTAGATGGTGCCGCCGTCAAGACGCACACCGGAACCACCAGCAGAACGGTAAACGGTGATGGTACCCACATCTGGTCGGAAACCATTGGCCGGGTCCTCGGTGGTGATGCGCGACTGCAGCGCCCAACCACGAACCTGAATATTGTCCTGGCTGATATCCAGATCGCTCAGTGATTCGCCGGAGGCAATGCGCATCTGCGCCTGAACGAGGTCGATATCGGTGACTTCTTCGGTCACCGTGTGCTCTACCTGGATACGCGGGTTCATCTCGATGAACACGTGCTGGCCTGCACGCTCGCCAACCGTGTCGACCAAGAATTCGACGGTACCGGCGTTCTGGTAACCCAAGGTGGTCGCAAACTTCACGGCGTCGCGGAACAACGCCTGACGGATGGAGTCATCAAGGTTTGGCGCCGGGGCAATCTCGACAACTTTCTGGTGACGACGCTGCAAGGAGCAGTCACGCTCGTGCAGGTGCACCACATTTCCCTGCTCGTCGGCGAGGATCTGTACCTCGATGTGACGCGGACGCAGGACCGCCTGCTCGAGGAATACGGTCGGATCGCCAAAGGCGGTACCGGCTTCGCGCATTGCCGCACCCATTAGCTCGGGCAAGTCTTCGCGCTTATCAACACGACGCATGCCGCGGCCGCCACCGCCGGCTACTGCCTTGACGAAGATCGGGAAGCCAATCCGGTCGGCCTCGGCCAGGAGGAAGTCGACGTCGTCGCTCGGTTCAGATGATTCCAACACGGGAATACCCGCTTTGCGGGCCGCTTTCAACGCAGCAACCTTGTTTCCGGCTAGCTCAAGCACGTCCGCCTTTGGACCGATGAACTTAATACCGTTTTCTGCCGACTTACGTGCCAGGTCTGGGTTTTCCGAAAGGAATCCGTAACCTGGGTAAATCGCATCTGCGCCGGCTTCTTTGGCGACGCGGATGATTTCGTCAATGTCTAGGTAGGCGCGGACCGGGTGGCCCTCTTCGCCGATCTGGTAGGCCTCTCCAGCTTTCTGGCGGTGGATCGAGTTGCGATCTTCATATGGGTAGACAGCAACTGTTTTTGCGCCTAGTTCATAACCAGCGCGGAAAGCACGAATTGCAATCTCACCGCGGTTGGCGACCAAGATTTTCTCAAACATAGTTTCCCTACATCGATTCAGCACACCCTTGTGGGAGACGGGGACGTCCTTGGTAGGACGCGTTGTTCCCGTTTTCCCGGGTGTAGGGCCTCGCAAAACGGATATTTTTAACCGCTGCTGTGAATACCCTATCGTGACGGGGTGCACAATTACCAAACATTTCACCATGTGGTCTGACCACGAAACAAACTATTGTCCAAGCGCAGTTTTTATACCTTAGTTACATTCGTGCTAAAAATCCCATGTTGCGGAGTCGGGGAAATACCGCTCGGCACACTATGATAAAGAGAGACTAAATATTCGTTGGGACGTTTAATCAACAAGCAGTGAAAGGCGTGGTCTGGTCCGTGCATGTAGTGAGCATCAGCAGCCTCAAGGGTGGCGTAGGAAAAACCTCCGTAACACTCGGATTGGCCTCAGCAGCACTCGCAGCCGGAATTCCGACGCTCGTGATCGATTTAGATCCGCATGCAGATGCGAGCACCGGCCTGGGCGCCCGAGTCAATGGCAAGCAGCCAATTGGGCAAATGCTCAAGAACGTCCGCCGTGCGCGACTTCAAGATAACGTCGCAGCCAGCGCATGGCAGTCTAAAGCTGCCGAGAAGAAATCGCGCACGCGAATCCCGGTACTAGATGTTGCCGTCGGCGACGCGTTCACCGGAATTTATGATCGTCCGGATCTTCGTACACGAGATTTGCGACGCCTCTCCCAGCTATTGAGCCGCACCAGCGGATACCAGCTGGTACTTATCGATTGCCCTCCATCGCTGAACGGTCTAACCCGTATGGCATGGAGCGCTTCGGATCAGTTGTTGCTAGTTGCCGAGCCTAGCTTGTTCTCTGTGGCTGGCACCGAACGCACACAGCGCGCTCTTGAACTTTTCCGCCGTGAATTCGCTCCATCGCTGGGTCCGGTTAGCGTGGTTGCCAACCGCGTACGCAAGGATTCGGCGGAGCATACGTTCCGGATAAACGAAATGCGTCAGATGTTCGGTGATTCCATGGTGAAGCCAGAGATCCCCGAACACCCAGAATGGCAGCAGATCCAGGGCGCAGCATATTCAGTGCATCAGTGGCCAAGCAAGGCCACCGCGCCAATGCTTTCGCAGTTCGATGCATTGCTTAAGGACCTCATGTCCGCAGCGCCGACGCAGAACGGCCAGTCCTAAAGAGTTTAGAAACAAAAAAACTTCGGCTCGAACATCTCGTAGGAGATTGTTCGAGCCGAAGCCTTTTTAATTCTAAATACGCATCAGCTTACGTTACGTGCGGCCTTGGCAGCGCGGCGGGAAGCGAGCTCATCGGTGACTATTTGGTCCCCGATGCTTTCGGATGGCAGCATGGCCAAGGATCCTTCAACCTCGCGCCATACCCGGCCTACCGCGATGCCGAAGACACCTTGGCCGGCCTGAACCAAGTCGATAACCTCGTCGGCACTGGTGCACTCATAAACCGAAGCGCCATCGCTCATTAGCGTAATCTGAGCCAGATCTTCCACACCGCGTTCGCGCAAGTGGCTCACTGCTGTACGGATTTGTTGCAGTGAGACGCCAGTGTCCAATAGGCGTTTAACAACCTTCAGAACCAGAATGTCACGGAATGAATACAGGCGCTGAGTACCGGATCCCTTGGCTCCACGTACCGCCGGTTCGACTAGACCAGTACGAGCCCAGTAGTCCAGCTGTCGGTAAGTGATCCCGGCAGCCTTGCACACGACGGGTCCCCGGTAGCCGGCATGTTCATCCAACTCGGGTAGATCATCGGTGAAGAGCAAACCTTGGGTATTGGATCGCTGAACGCCACCGGTGGTCCCATGACGAGGACCGGTCTGGCTAGACTCCATCCAAATACTCCTAGCGTGTAAGCTCATTCAATTGAGAGGCCAGAGACTTCATGCGACTGACAGGTGCGAGTGATGACGAACCTTGAATCGGTCAACAAGAATTTTCTCTATGCTTCGACGGTACGGCCATAAGGGGCATTGGTCAAAGACCTTCAAGCTTAACTTTAAGGCGTGTCGTAAGTGGGGAGCTGATGCCCAGCTAAGCCGAGAAATCTTCGGGATCAATATTGTCTAGGAACTCCCGGAATTCGCGCATTTGCTCTTCGGGAAGCTCTTCGCCTTCGGATTCGATTTCGATGGCTACACCTGCAGATTCCATGACTTCTTCAGTACACAGGATTGGGCATTGTGCACGTACCGCCAGCGCGACTGCATCAGAAGATCGAGAGTCCACGCGCTTTCCATTGGACAGTACCAACTCAGCGGTGAAAATTGCGTTCTGGACCGAGACGATCTCGATCCGCAGCAATTTCACGTCGAGAGCTTCAAGCATGTTGACTATCAAATCGTGAGTCATAGGTCGCGGCGGCGTAAGTCCTTGTTCCGACATCGCGATAGCGGATGCTTCGGGTGCGCCAATCCACAGCGGTAAATACAGATTCTGCTCATGACGTTTAAGCAGTAGCAATGGCTGATTCGATGGAAGCTGGATTCGAATGCCGGCAAATTCTAGTTCAAGCATGCACTCCCCCTAGCGTTGCGAATTCGTCTCTGCTCCCAGCCTAGCGATCAAGCTTGGAAATCGCACGCTGCACAAGCGCTTCGTGAAGCTCTAGGCACTGTCGCGAGATTTCTTGGGCTTCTTCGGCTGCCCTAGCACGTGCGGAGACTTCAGGCTTTTTCAAGTCCGCTCCGATAATGGACTCGATCAGCGAGAATTCGCGTTCTGCAGCGGTACGGAACTGACGCAGATGGCGAGGCTCAATACCATGATTTGCAAGATCAACGGCGGACTTGGTGACCCGCACGCCATGGGCATCGAATTTGCCTGATTCCGGTTCGATCAGACCATAGTTGATTAGCTCGTGGACGAGCTCTTCGCTGGCCCCCGTCAACCCCTGCAGCTCCGCCAAGGAGACAGGACGAGAATGACGGTCGACAGCCTCGACCATGTCGCTATCGACGGCCTGGGGCGCTGTGGGTGCTCCACCAGGCAATGCTGCAGGAGCTTCACCACGGTCTATGGCATCAAGGTGGTCCTTGATGACCTTCAACGGCAGGTACTGATCGCGCTGTACCGAGAGGATGAAACGCAGTCGGCTCACATCGGAAGCGGAATATTTCCGATACCCGGCCGAGGTACGCTGCGGGATAATTAATCCCTTGTCCTCCAAGAAGCGAATCTTGGAGGCCGTCACCCGAGGGAATTCGTTTTTCAGTTCAGAGAGCACTTCGCCGATATTCAGTGCTGCCGCCCTCACGTTCTCGGGGCGTAGTGCCTCGAGTCGTGGACTGCGGGCTGCATCAAAGAGTGGCAAAGGAGAATCTCCTCAAATAGTTAAGCGGAACGACAGCCACTTGCGCGACTGCCAGGAAACTAGTACTTCACTAGTTTAAACGTTCGGTACGCTCTGGTAGAAATTTAGACGGAATTTACCGATCTGCACCTGAACCGCGTTTGCCAAGGTCACCGAATCGATACGGTCGCCATTGATGTATGTTCCGTTCAATGAACCAATGTCGGCAAGCTTAAAAACGTCGCCAACGCGCTCGAACTTTGCGTGCCGTCGAGAAACCGTGACATCGTCCAAGAAAATGTCCGCATCCGGGTGGCGACCTGCAACGCTTGAATCGGTATCCAGTAGGAAACGAGCGCCCTTATTTGGCCCGGTATGAGCAATCAGCAAGGCGGATCCTGCGGGAAGCGCTGCAACGGCGACGCGTTCGTCCTCGGACAGCGGGTAAATTATCGATGGCTCTGCGACCTTGTGAGCTGCCGGTAAGGAGATATTGGTCGTTTCGGAGGCAGACTCGTTATGCGGGTCAACCGGCCCATGTTCAGACATTTGGGGTCCTCCAAGAAAATTTGCTCTCAAGCTTACGCTTGACGACCTTCGGTTAAACGGGTGTTTGGTGGTTTGCACCAGACTATCTCCAGATTAGCCTACTCAACGCTCAAGAGATAACGCGAAATTACACAATTTCAATGCTTGGCATGCTCAAACGTGCAATGATTCCTGCATGAGAGAGAATTCGAAGGCCACCGCGCCGATAACGCGTGGTGAATCCGCACCTATTGATAAGCGCTCAAATTGGAAATTACGGCTCATACTAGGCTCACTTGCCGTCATCATCATGCTCGCAATTTATGCGATCTCTACGATCTTTATGCCGGTCTGGTGGGCTACCCGAATTTCCAGCCAGAACGTCGGATCGGCCACCGGAGGATGGATTTCGGGGTTCTCTCTCGGGTTCGTCTTTACTTTGGTCCCTCTGCTCGTACTTTGGCAGATTCGTTACCGAAAGTTGAGCTGGCGATGGCGTGGGGCTATTGCGGTCCTGGCAATCATTCTCGCGCTGCCTAATTGGCTAACTCTAGGAATCTTTTGGAACGGCTCGGACGCTGCGCAGAAGGCTCAAGCAATTTTGAATACCGGTGCTACCTGGTTTGGTGGCGCCACTCTTGCTGGAGCTATCAGCGGCGCCACGATCTTCTTGATCATCCTCATTACGTGGCTGATATTGCGTCGGCGAGGAGCCCGGCTCAAAGCTCTTGAGGCGCAACATGAAACACAGCGCCGTTCCAACACGCAAAATGAAGCTCAATGACCGGAAAACCATGACAGACATCCTGATCAAGCGCGCCTACGAAGAAGCTGTAGCCTCTGACGGATTCCGGGTCTTGGTCGACCGATTGTGGCCGCGCGGGCAAACAAAGGAAAAACTCAGTTTGGAGCGCTGGGCCAAGGGCATCGCCCCGTCCACTGAATTGCGCAAAGCTTGGCACCATGATCCGGCGCGTTTTGATGAGTTTGCAGAGCATTACCGTCAAGAACTCAATCAGAGTCCTGCTCTCGACGACTTTCTGGAATTAGTCGCCAATCAACCCGTAGTCACGCTCGTTTATGCGGCCAAAAACGAGGAAGTTAATCATGCGGTAGTGCTTCGTGACTTTCTGCTGGCACAGCTGAACCAGTGACTTCGTCTTGCTCCGGTGATGGGGGAACAAAACATACGCCGTCGACACACGCCATATCCGACTCCGAGACTTGCTGCAGATCGATTTTGAATTCCATGGAGCTCCCTAAACTATGGCGTTTCTTAGAATAGAAAACAGCAATACAGAACTGAATATTCCGGCAACAACAATAATTGCCCTGCCACATGAATCGTGACAGGGCAATTATGCATCTTTATTCGGCTTCGGGAGTCTCTTAGTTCTTTGGAACCAGGACACCATCAAAGAAAGTCGCCAGCTCAGCGGTTGCATCAAGAGGCAGGATATTTGCAACGTATTGATCCGGACGCACGATTACAATTGCGCCGTCGCCCGAGATTTCACGCTTCTCATAGATATCTGAACCGTCAAGTACCGCGTAGACCTTCTCGTAGTCCATCAGCCCGTACTTACCATTGTTTGGACGGAAGACCTTCGGCGCGTCATTGAGGTTGAACGTGGTGTAGTCCTGTTGGAAGACCACTTTCACGTCAAAGAGAGAATCGATGTCGGCACCCGTTGGGGTGAACTTCACGATTGGCGAATCTGGAGATTCGAGCAACCACTTAGAAAGGTCCGTCACCTTCGAATCGGCGCCAGCCACAGCCTGGTCGGCGAACACGTAGATGCGGTATCGACCGTCTGCGCGGTGGTGGTGACCCAAATGTACCGGGTTGTTGTCACCCAAGCGCATGACCTCTGACGATTTGAAACGCTTGCCGATTGGGAAGCCCTTGGCCAGCTCCTGATGGTCTTTTTCACCGGTGAGGATCGATGGCTGATATTCGGTCATGAAGCCTGCAGGGAATTCTGCGGTTCGCACGTAGAACTCTGCGATACCTTCCTTGCCTTCGAATTCCTCAGGCTTGGCGGCCATCAATGAGGACCATTCCTTATCGAAGTCGATCAGGTTCTTTGCGATGACCTGACGTTCGCCTGAATAGGTGCGCAACAGTTCTTCTGGAGCACGGCCGGTCAGCACATAACCGAGCTTCCATGCGAGGTTGAAACCGTCCTGCATGGATACGTTCATACCCTGTCCGGCCTTGGCCGAGTGAGTGTGGCAAGCATCGCCGGTGATGAATACTCGTGGCTCTCGGGTACCGATCTCTTCGACTAATACATCATCGAATCGGTCGGTCAGGCGATGGCCAACTTCGTAGACGCTATTCCATGCAACGTCCTTCACCTCAAGGGTGTAAGGGTGCAAGATCGCCTTGGCATGCTCGATAACCTGGTCCAGGGTGGTCTCGCGGACCTTGCCCTTGTTGTCTTCCGGCACTTCACCAAGGTCCACATAGAGGCGGAACAAGTTGCCACCCTCGCGAGGGATCAGCAAGATCGAGCCGGCCTGGGAGTGGATTGCGCACTTCGTGCGGATGTCGGGGAAATCTGTCAGCGCAAGAGTGTCCATAACACCCCATGCATGGTTTGCTGCACCGCCGGCGAGCTGCGCGCCGATCGCACGACGCACGCCGCTGCGTGCTCCATCCGAGCCAACGACGTACTTTGCGCGCACGACGCGCTCTTGGCCCTTGGTCTCCCCATCGGTAGAAATCAAGGTGGCCTTGACAGGGTATTCCTCGCCGTCCTGGACTTCGAGGGTCTTGAATTCCCAGCCATAGTCCGGGGTGATGCGTGCTGGCGAGTTCTTTGCGTAGTCGGCAAAGTAGTCGATGACGCGGGCCTGGTTCACGATCAGGTGCGGAAATTCGCTAATGCCATGCGCATCATCGGGCGTGCGGGCGCCGCGGATGATGTTCTCCGGATTCTGCGGATCCGGCTCCCAGAAGATGGTCTCCTTGATCTGGTAGGCCTCGGCGGTAATATGCTCAGCGAATCCGAAGGCCTGGAAAGTTTCGACGCTGCGCGCCTGGATGCCGTCAGCCTGGCCGATTTCGAGACGGTGCGGGCGCCGATCGATGATGCGCGTGTGAACCTCGGGGAACTGCGAAAGTTGCGCAGCAGTAATGATACCGGCCGGACCAGCACCGACGATCAGTACGTCCATAGTCTCCGAAAGTTCGGCCGGTCGGTTGAGTCCGGTTCCGGCAGCCGGCTCGATGCGTGGGTCGCCCGATACATATCCATTGTGGTGAAACTGCACAGCTTCATCCTCACTTCTCTGTGAACGCTAGGCTCAAAACTTAGGTGTTCGATAATCGAACATTAGATTCGCATATCGCACACTAACTATAAGTGTATTGTGAACGTCGACACAAGCTGAGATTGCGTACGTCTCACCTTTCCCGAAGTCATTGGCTCAAAATCTACGCCGATAATACTTTTCTGGATATAGCCGTCCGAGCCTCAACTTAGAGAAACACCGGCCAATCGACGGCTTTTGTTGAATTCAGGAAACTTCAGTAACCATCCCGCCGGGTGCAACAAACAGGCGCCGCACTTGAAAGGTCTCGAACAACTTTTGCTGCCAACGCCGATCGTGGGTCACCGTAATGACGGTTCCGGCATAGTCCACTAGCGCTTCTTCCATGCTTTCCACGAGCTCTGGTGACAGATGGTTCGTCGGTTCATCGAGCAATAACAACTCGGCCCTGCTGGACAAGGCGACCGCCAGTTCCAACCTGCGCTGTTGACCCACCGAGAGACTTTGAGGATGGCGAGTGAAATCCTCCGGGTCAAAAAGCCCCAAATGCGCCAGCTTCACCCATGCTTGAGGTACATACTCATCAATTGCCAAGGCAAATGCTTCCACTACGCTTCGCCCGGGCAGGGATCCTAATTCTTGGCGTAACCACCGCACGTTCAAGTGCGAAGCGCGCGCCACTGTTCCATGTTCCTCCTGGAGCTCACCGGCCAGAAGTCTCAACAGTGCGGTTTTACCGGACGCGTTTGGCCCCGAAACCAGCCACCGCTCCCCCGGGCGGATGATGAAGCTGCCGGTGTTCACCGCCGGCGCATTACTACGTGAGGCACCATCAACAACGATCAAAGCCTCGCTGGCCCCATCGTTTTGCGCGACTGCCTCGGGCAAGGCAAAGTGCAATTCCTTGGCCGGTTCCACGGCGGGCGCTGCGGTTAGCTCGTTGATACGCGACTTGGCTTGACGGGTTTTGCTCGTGGACCCATGCGTACGGCTGCGTTGCCGAAACGCGCCGTGCCCAAATCCTGCCTTTTCGCGTTTTCTCGGTACCGCGGCCACCCTGGACGCATTTTTGAGCACAAGCTTCCGGGCTCGCTCGAGTTCCTGACTCCACGATTCGTGTTCGGCAATCAGTCGCTCTCGTTCCCGTTTCTTCTCGCTCAAGAAACCTTGGTAGCCATCGCCATAATGCTGCAACTTTCCCCGATGCACTTGCACGATATCGTGGGCGAACCTGCGCAAAAACACCCGGTCATGGCTGACCACCACCAATGCACCGCGATGGATGTGCAGACTCTCCTCCAGCCATACCAAGGCCGCCTCATCCAAATCATTAGTCGGTTCGTCGAGTAGCAATAGCTGCGCTTCGGCGCACAGCACAGCTGCCAAGGTCAGTCGGGATCTTTGACCGCCAGAGAGCGTCGCAACTGAAGCGTCTCGATCAAGCTCGCCTAAGCCCAACTGTTCCAAGGCGCGGTTAAGGCGATGTTCCAGCGTGTACCCCTGCCGTGCTTCGTAAAGCTCCGTCACCTGCGACAGCTGCACTAGAAGCCCTTCGGCTTCAGCAGCAGGGGAATTTTCCAAACGGCGGCCGATGGCCTCAAGCAAACGTTCAAGTTCGCGGAAGGTGCTGTGGTAGCCATCAATGGCCTGCTGGATGGTGGTGCCTGGTGCGAACTGTGGATTTTGGCTGGACATGGCGATTCCACCGGGCACATGAACTCTGCGTTGGCCCGAGCTTGGGACCAACGTTCCAGCTAGCAACCGCAACAGCGTGGATTTGCCTGCCCCGTTGTCGCCAAGTACCGCTAGCCTCTGGTGCGCGGCTACATGCAGTTCAATCTCCTGCAGCACATCGCGTTCGCCGAAGCTGAGGCTGACTTCCTGGAGCGAGCATTGGAAATTTTCGACGCCTTCTGCAGGACGCTGCGATTTTTCGGGGTGTATGGGTTCGCGGGACATGGGGATAACCTCCCTCGCGAGCCGAAGCGAAATTCCACTAGGGCTGCACGAATAGTCGTCGGCAAAGTGCCAGAAATGGACCGGGTTCACGAATTAATTCCGGGCTTAACCCAAGATTCGTGCCAAGGACCCACCGCGGAGTGTGACTCAACGCGGTGTCCCGATCTACAAAAACAACGTTCCCATGCATTCCACAGTACGCGCAGGCTTCACTGCCGCCAAGGTTCGCTACCGAATCTGCAACGCGCAGCGGTCCCAGCTGCGACCCTAAAGATCGATCTGACCCGAGATCGCCACGTGCGTTGCGCCTCCTACCCAGAGCTTGCCGTCGGCGACCGAAATTTCAAGGTGACCGCGGCGATTCATCGCCGTTCCCTGCCGCACCGCATAGGGCGCCGTCGCGCGATCGGTATCCAGCATCCACGCTGCGGCCGCCGCGTTGAAACTTCCAGTGACCGGGTCCTCCCGCATCTCGAAGCCGTCTTCGGTGAAGAAGGTCCGCACTTCGAAGTCTTCTCCGGTCGGGCTTGCGCCCGGTTTTAGTGCACCGATGACACCGATATTCCAATTGCCTGGGTGGCCGGAAGCATTGGGGTTCAAAGCCAAAACTTCTGCCGCGCCGGAAAGCTGCAGTCCGACCCAGCCCGGGCCATTGTCCATCCACTGGGCGGCGAGCACATTTTCGGCGGCGACGCCCAGGATCTCGATAACCTGCGCCAGATAGCCAGGTTCTACGTCGCCGGTGCGGGTAGCAGGAGGGGACACGAAGCTGAGCTTCTCATCTTGGATGCGGATCGGGACGAGGCCCGCTTCGCATTCGGCAATGATCATCCCGGCCTGGCGCGGCACTCCGCCCTGATCCAGCCACGCCCGAGCGGTCCCCAAGGTGGGGTGTCCAGCAAAGGGAAGCTCCGTGCTCAGACTAAAAATCCGGAACCGATAGTCGGCTTGCGGCGCGGATGGCGGGTAGACGAAAGTACACTCCGATAAATTCGACCACACCGAATAATCGCGCAGTTCCTCCTGGCTCAGTCCAGCGGCATCTAGCACGACGCCGACCGGGTTGCCTTTATAGTGCTGTGCACCGAAAACGTCGATCTGTCGGAAATTGCGCAACATGAGATGGGACCTTTCACCCGGGTATCAAAAATACTAGCGAAAGGCGCGCTCACATGCGTCTCGACATGCCAAAACCCCGGCGAAAACGAATTTTCGCCGGGGTTTTCCATGTGGTCGGGCTAGCGGGATTTGAACCCACGGCCTCCTGACCCCCAGTCAGGCGCGCTACCAAGCTGCGCCATAGCCCGATGCTCCCGCAGCCGTTATCCCCGTGCCTTTCGGCCCGGGGTGCCGTCTACGAAAAGCTCCTTAATTACCCTACCTCAAGTGCGGGGTAATTTTCGAACCGTTACCGGGTACGGCTACGGCGTTCACGGATACGCATCGAAACTTCGATCGGGGTGCCCTCGAAACCGAAGGTTTCGCGCAGGCGACGGGCGATGAAGCGGCGGTAACCCGGATCCAGGAATCCCGAGGTGAACAGCACGAACTTCGGCGGACGGGACGAGGCCTGCGTACCGAAGAGGATTCGTGGCTGCTTGCCACCGCGCACCGGGTGCGGGTGCGCCGCAACGAGTTCGCCGAGGAACGCGTTAAGCTTGCCGGTCGGAACACGCTTATCCCAAGATTCCAGCGCGGTATGCAACGCCGGAACCATCTTGTCCTTGTGCCAGCCGGTCAGCGCGGACATGTTCACGCGTGGCGCCCACTCGATGTGGGCCAGGTCGCGCTCGATCTCCTGCTCCAGGTAGTAGCGGCGATCCTCGTCCACCTCATCCCACTTGTTGAACACGATCACCAGCGCACGGCCGGCTTCGATGGTCAGCTGGATGATGCGCACGTCCTGCTCGGAAACGGTCTCATTGGCGGCCAAGAGGACCACCGCAACTTCCGCCTTTTCCAGGGCCGTCTGGGTACGCAGCGAGGCGTAGTAGTCCGAGCCCTGCGCCATGTGCTGGCGGCGGCGGATGCCTGCGGTATCCACGAAGCGCCAGACCTCGCCACCGAGTTCGATGAGCTCATCGACCGGGTCGCGGGTGGTACCGGCGTAATCGTCGACGACCACACGCTCGGAACCTGCGAGCTTATTGAGCAGCGAGCTCTTGCCCACGTTTGGACGGCCGATCAGCGCGATACGGCGCGGACCGCCCGAAGGGATCACTCCACCGAAGGCGGAGTGCGCCGGCAGCTTCTCCATAACCGCATCCAGCATGTCCGCGGTACCGCGGCCGTGCAGGGCAGAGACCGGCCATGGCTGGCCGAAACCGAGGCCCCACAGGCTAGCTGCTTCGGCTTCCTGGTTGAAATCATCGACCTTGTTGGCCACGAGGAAGACCGGCTTGCGCTTCTTGCGCAGCATCTTCACCACTGCCTCATCGGTCGCGGTGGCGCCCACGTGGGAGTCGACAACGAAAAGGATCGCGTCGGCCACGTCGGCAGCGATTTCAGCTTGATCGGCAACGGAAGCGTTGATGCCCTTGGCATCGTGTTCCCAACCGCCGGTGTCCACCACGGTGAACGGGCGGCCTAGCCATTCGGCCGAGTAGGAAACACGGTCACGGGTCACACCGGGAACGTCTTCCACGACGGCTTCGCGGCGGCCCAGGATGCGGTTGACCAAGGTCGACTTGCCCACGTTGGGGCGGCCGATGATGGCCAGCACCGGTGGGATGACAACGTCTGCTTCGTCCTCGGAGTCGTCGTCCAAGCCCGAAAGCAGGGCGGCGTCCTCCGCATCCAGGTCATAGTCTTCGAGTCCGGAGAGCAGGGCGCGGGTACGGATTTCCGCGTCTTCCTCGCTCAATTCGGCTAGGCGCTCGGCGATATCGTCGTCTACGATCGGGGTGTATTCCCCGTCGTGGGAGGTGTTGTGCTCGCTCATGATTTTCCCTTCAAGGCGATAGGTCCGGCCCGTGGTTGCGGGCGGGACGTGAATCTTCATCGGCTCTCGCCGAGGATGGGCGCCGATTACGGCTTAGTCAGTACTACTTTTTCGCAGCCGTGGTGATTGCGTCAAGCACGGCTGCGACGGTCTGCTCAAAATCCAGGTCCGAAGAGTCCACGGTGATGACTCCGTCGGCGGCCTGGGTGAAGTTCACTACCGTCGAATCTTTTTTGTCCCGTTCCAGCACCTGGGCTTGGAGCTGGCTCGCGTCTTGGGTTCCGCCGAGCTGAATTCCGCGGCGGCGCAGGCGCGCTTGTTCGGAAGCGGTCAGCAGGATGCGGGCATCAGCGCCGGGGGCGACGACGGTGGTGATATCGCGTCCCTCCGCGACGATGCGCGCGTTGGCAGCGATGATTTCACGCTGCCGGCGCACCAGCTCGGCGCGGGCCTCCAGGTTGGTGGCCACCGCCGAAACCTGCTCGGAGATGCGCGGTTCACGAATCGCGTCGGTCACCACGGTATCCCCGATGACCACATGTTCATGGTCCGGATCCACCGAGATCTCCAGCTTGGCCTCGCGCACCGCTTGGGCGATCGCGTGGGCATCGCTCAGATCGGTTCCCGCGTCGAGCACCGAATAGGTGATTGCCCGGTACATCGCACCGGTATCGAGGTAAGCCGCACCCAGTGCGCGGGCTACGGCCTTGGAGACCGAGGACTTGCCCGAACCGCTGGGTCCGTCGATGGCAACGACAAGGTTCGTCGGGTTAGCTGCGTGCGTCACTGGGCTACTTTCCATCCGTTGTTCGTCAATACGTTTATCAGTTCATCGCGCCGGCCGGGCAGCACCGACACGTCCACCAGGCCTACCTGGTGTCCGGCGGAGTGCTCCATGCGCAGATCCTCCAGGTTGATCCCTGCCGCTCCGATGTCTGCCATCAGCGCGGCGATCTGCCCCGGTTTGTCATCCACCACAACGGTGACCAGGGCGAAGGCCTGCGGCGGCGCACCGTGCTTGCCCGGAATCCGGGCCTGTCCGGCGTTGCCCTCGCTCATCAGCTGCGACAAGTCCAGCAGCGCCCCATGGCCCTGCGGATTGCGCAGCGTGTTGATCAGCCGGTCCAGATCTTCCTTCATCCCCGAAAGGATCGGGATCAACGCGGTGGCGTTATGCGAGAAAATCTGGATCCACAACTTCTCATCGCTGGCCGCGATGCGGGTCATATCGCGCAGTCCGTTGCCTGCCAGACCCAGCTGGTGGGCCTCGGCGTTAAGCAACCGCGAGGCGATCATCGAGCTGGCCGCCTGCGGGAAGTGGCTGGTCAGCGCGACAGACTCGTCGTGGGTCCGCACGTCCATGCGATGCAGGGTCGCCCCCAGATCGATGGCCAGCGCCTCGGCGGTCCGCACGCTGGCCGCGGAGGCCTGCGCATGTGCGCAGATGACCCACGGCATCGAGGTGAACAGCGCCCCACGCGCGGCGGCCGGACCGGATTTCTCCCGTCCTGCCATCGGGTGGGTTCCCACATAGCGCGCGCGTTCGGCCTCACCCAGTCGCTCGTCGGCGCAGACCGCGTCGAGGATCGAGCCTTTCACGCTGGCGATGTCCACCACCGTCGCGTTCGGGTAGGCCAGCAATGCGTCTGCCACCAGCGCGGCGGTGACATCCGGCGGAGCGCCGATGACCACCAGCTCCGGGGCAATGCGCGTCTGCGCCGCCAACGGCGCGCCGGCTCCAATGTCCTGGGCCACGCCCGCCGCGGTCGGCGAGATGTCCTGCAGGTAAACCGCCACGCCTTTGGCGCGCAGCCCCAGACCCACCGAGGTGCCCAGCAGTCCGGTGCCGATCACCAGCACCGGGCCGGCAAGGTGAGAGGTGGGCATGGGCTACATCCCCACCATGGCCATCAGGTGTCCGACTTCCTGGTTGCCCAGTGGCCGGATGGTTCCCTGCTTCTGGTCGCCCAGCTGCACCGGGCCGATGCCCACGCGCACCAGGCGCTCCACCGGGTGGCCAACCGCGTCGAACATGCGGCGCACGATGCGGTTGCGACCCGAGTGCAGGGTCACCTCCACCATCACGGACTTCGGCGTGGTGTCAATCACTTTAAGGTCATCAACCTTAATCCAGCCATCTTCCAAGCGGATGCCTTCGCGCAGGGCATTGCTCGCGGCGCGCGAAATCGGGCCAGGAACCTGCACCAGGTAGGTCTTTGGAACCTCGTACTTCGGGTGCTGCAGGCGGTTAGCCAGTTCCCCGTCGTTGGTCAGGATCAGCAGACCTTCGGTCTTGTAATCCAGGCGCCCGACGTGGAAGAGGCGCAGCGACTCGTGCTCGTGGCGGAAGTAGTCGGCGATGGTGCGGCGGCCCTCTGGGTCATCCATCGTGCACATCACGTGCTTCGGCTTGTTGAACACGAAGTACTTGTTCGACTGGTTCAGCTGCAGGCGCATGCCATCGACGTGGATCGAGTCTTTTTTCGGATCCACTCGGGCACCGAGTTCGACGACCAGCGACCCGTTGACCTCGACGCGGCCCTCGGTGATCATCTCTTCGCAGACGCGGCGCGAGGCGACGCCGGCGTTGGCCATGACCTTCTGCAGACGGATTCCGTCCTGGTTTTCTACGCGGTTCGCTTGGTTTTCGACACGAGCCTGAGCGCGAGCGCGCTGGGTTGGACGGGCATAGGTGGACTGCACCGAGTTACCGAAGCGCTCCTTGCCGAAGGCGCGCTCGGAGTTCTTTCCGAAGGCTGACGAGTTCGACTTGTCGCGGCTGTCGCCCGGCTTGCCGGACTTGGCTCCGGGCTTGGAGCCGTATGGCTTTGCACCGGATGCGTTCTTCGCGCCAAATGACTTGTTGCCCTCGGAACGGTTGCCATACGACTTCTCACCGTAGGAACGACCGCCCTCAGAGCGACCACCCTCGGAACGATTACCGTAGGACTTATTGCCCTCGGAACGGTTGCCATACGACTTCTCACCGTAGGAACGACCGCCCTCAGAGCGACCACCCTCGGAACGATTGCCGAAGGACTTATTGCCCTCGGAACGATTGCCATACGACTTCTCACCGTAGGAACGACCGCCCTCAGAGCGACCACCCTCGGAACGATTGCCGAAGGACTTGTTGTCATTGGAGCGGTTGCCGTACGACTTCTCGCCGTAGGACTTGTTGCCAGCGGACTTGCCGCCGAAGCTCTTGGGGCCACGCGGATTGCGCGGTGCCGAGGAACCCTTGTTCATGGTTCGTATTTCCCTTGTCTGTTACGTATCGCGGGCGCACCGCTCAGCCAAGCGGGACGCATCTGGTGTCCGGTCGGCATCCGTTACTTACGCGGATGCCTATTCGTCGTAGGTTGCCGAATCGAGCGATTCAAGGTCGGCCACTCCGGGAAGATACGGGGAGAGCGCCGGAAGTTCTTCCAGCGTGCCCAGTCCCAGTCGTTCCAGGAAGTACTCGGTAGTTTGGTACAGCGTCGCTCCGCCGTCGCCAATTTCCGGGTACTCCGTGATCAATCCTCGAGTCAGCAGTGTGCGCACTACCGAATCGACATTGACACCTCGAATCGCCGAAATACGTCCACGCGAGACCGGCTGTCGGTAAGCGATGACAGCCAGGGTTTCTAGGGCGGCCTGCGAAAGGCGTGCTGTTTGCCCGTCGAGCACATAACTGGAGACGAAATCGGCGTAATCGGTCCGCGTATAAAAGCGCCAGCCAGAGGAGACACGGCGTAGTTCAAATCCACGCGGACGATCTTTACCATCATACTCGGTCGCCAGCTCTTCTAAAGTGGTGGCAATCCGAGCTACCGGCAGGTCGAAGATTTCGGCCAAACGCGCCGTGGATACGGGGGAATCAGCGACCATCAGCACCGCTTCAAGCCCCGATTTAAGCCCTCCAGGGAGCTCGTCGATGGGTGCAATCTCACTCATGATCCCGCTCACCAGTGCTCCCCTCATAGCTGTCTTGCACCGCTTGGACATCAAAATCCTGCTCGCCGGCCAGCGAAATCTCCAGCCGTCCCAGCGGATCCTGCTGCGCGAACACGATGACCTTCTGCCTGAACATCTCCAACAATGCCAGAAAACGCACCACCACGACCAACTGTTCGCTGGTGTCTGCGATCAGTGCCGCAAAATCCAGGGTGCCGCGCTCGGTGAGCATCGCGGTGATCACCTCCGCCTCGGCACCGATGGTGACATTCGCCCCGTGCAGGTGCGAAAGCCCCACCTCGGTTATCGGTTCGGCTTTCGGGATCAGCGCCTGGGCGGCGAGCTGCGCGAACTTCTCCGGTCCGATGTTGAAGATCAGTTCCGGCAGCAGCGCGGCGAATTGCGGCTCCAGCGACACCTCGCGCGGCCGGCGGGCCGACTCCTCGTGGTAGCGCTGCCCTAGGAATTCTGCGGCGTGCTTGAACGCCTTGTACTGGAGCAGCCGGGCGAAGAGCAGATCCCGTGCTTCGAGCAGTTCGAAGTCTTCTTCATCGGCCATCTCCCCGCGCGGCAACAGCCGGGCGGCTTTGAGATCGAGCAGAGTTGAGGCGACCACCAGGAATTCGGTGGTCTCATCTAGCAGCTTCAGCCCGTCCCCGGAGCCCTGCATCTCCTTGAGGTACTCGATGAATTCGTCGGTGACCTCGGCCAACGCCACGTCGGTGATGTCCATTTCACGCTGTGTGATCAGGTGCAGCAACACATCGAATGGGCCGTTGAAATTCTCCAGTGCAAGGCGAAAACCGCCAGCCGTCTCATCCGTGGCGGATGGGTCGGTGGCGGTTTCATCGATGGCCTGCGCACTCATTAAGGGGCGCCACCACGGTAGATCAGTTCCTTCGCGAGGTTCCGGTACGCCACAGCGCCCGGGTGGTTGCCCGCGTAGGTGGTAATTGGTTCGGCGGCCACGTTGGCATCGGCGAATTTGATGGTGCGCTTGATGACCGTTTCGAAGAGCTTGTCCCCGAAGGCTTCCTCCAGGCGGGACATGACTTCGCGGCTATGCAGGGTGCGCGCGTCGTACATGGTGGCCACCACGCCATCGACCTCAAGCACCTGGTTTAGCCGGTCCTTGACCTTGTCGATGGTTTCCATCAGCAGCGCCACCGCACGCAGCGCAAAGAACTCTGCGGTCAGCGGGATGATCACGCCATGAGCCGCGGTCAATGCGTTGACCGTCAGCAGCCCCAAGGAAGGCTGGCAGTCGATGAGCACTACGTCGTAGTCGTCGATCACGTTGCGCAGCGCGCGTTCCAATGCCTGTTCGCGGGCGACTTCGTTGACCAGCTGAACCTCGGCGGCGGACAGATCGATATTCGCCGGCAAAAGGTCGATATTCTCCACCTCGGTGCTGCGGATCGCATCGGTGATGTCGACTTTGCGGTCCATCAGCACGTTGTAGACGGTCATGTCCAGCTCGTGGGGGTTCATGCCGAAGCCCGCGGAGAGCGCGCCCTGCGGATCGAAGTCCACCAGCAACACCTTGCGGCCATATTCGGCGAGCGCGGCAGCCAGGTTGATGGTGGAGGTGGTCTTACCCACGCCACCCTTCTGGTTCACCATCGCGATCACCCGTGCTGGTCCGTGCGATGGCAGTTCCTGCGGGGTCGGGAATTCGGTTAGCGGCTTGCCGGTGGGACCGAGCGGGAGGGGCTCCTTGAGCATTCCTGCGCCGCGCTGTTTACTTCCCTGCTGTTCGCTCACGATGGGTGAACCACACTTCCCGTTCGGATCGGACGATGTACTTGGTTTAAGGTTAACGGTTCGGTGCAAAAATTCTCGGGTTTACGCCACTAATACGGCGAGCCTTTACCTTGAACCTTAACTCAAATGTTGTAAGGGAGCTGGACGTGCTCTCGGGGTACCAGCGGATGCAGGAGCCACGAGGATTTCGCAGCCTCCACGCCGAATCTGTGACTCTCCCCCATGAACCGATCAGAGGATCCCCTAGCCACTTTTGAAGCCATCCACACGACATCTCGCAAAGCTCTCGCAGGTTCTGCTGGAAACCTGGGGCGGAGTACCAACCAGCAGTTATCCGAGGAGCTGGCTGCCGAAATCGCGGGCACGGCATGAGCTTCGTGAGGCAGGTCGATGCCTAGGGCGCGAAAGCTTTAGCGGTCACGGTGGGCGGATATTGGTAATGGATTCAACAGATATTCGCCAACAGCGCAGCAAGGCTTAGATACTGGAAGCAGAATACCTCCCACAGCACGCTGCCCTCGATAAACAGCTTCGGGAAACCGTTGCCGTGGATTTCGCGTTGGGTTCTCCAGCTGACCGCACCAAGCATGTGAAGGAATCATGAGCGATACACATCCATTAACCATCGAACAGCTTGAGCATGCTTTGTCCTCGGTCGCACAGCTCATCGAGGGAACTGAACCTGCGCAATTCTCGGCGCCCACCCCGTGCACCGAATGGACGGTGCGTGATTTGGTCGAGCATCTGGTGGGCATGAACCTCGTCTTCGCCGCACTTATGACCGGTCAGTCGCCACCGCAGCGCGGGACCGACGTACTGGGCGATGATCCGTTCGCCGCGTACCTCGATTCGTCTGCCCGGATGCTCGCCGCCTTCGAGCAGCCTGGAGCGCTTGAACGCAGCTTTCAGAGCCCATTGGGTTCAGCCACCGGCCAGGAGCGGTTGCAGATTCGAATGTATGACCTGCTCGCACACAGCTGGGATCTTGCCAAAGCCACCGGCCAGCAACTGGAGCCGTTAGAAGGCATGGCAGAACAAGCTTTGCAGTTCATTGAACTTCAGCTCGCAGACCAATCCAGAACCGGGCGCTTCGCTCCTGCCCAGGCCATCGCGGATGATGCGCCCGCGATCGAACGGCTCGTTGCATTCCTTGGCCGTCGCGTCGAAGAAATTCCAAACCCGTAGTTGGGAAACTGGTCGGCGCCAAAGGCTTGCAGCAGTTCAACTGCCGTGTTCGACTGGAACTCCACCGGGCAGAAGCCAGCAAAGAAGGACAGAGCCATGATCAAAGGAATACTTGCCAATTGCACGGTAACCGATCTGACACGTGCCGAACAGTGGTACACCAACTTGTTCGGGCGCGAACCGGATCACCGGCCCATGCCAGGCCTGCTGGAATGGCACCTTGGCAAAGGCTACGGCGTGCAAGTCTGGTCCGAACCTGACCGCGCCGGCAACTCAACCATTGTGCTCGATGAGACCGACCTCGATGCTGAGGCGGCCCGGCTGCTCGAGGTCGGAATCGCGCATCAGGGTCCGCAATTAGGCGGGGGTGCGCATATCCTGCAGCTGGCGGACCCCGACGGAAATCGCATCGTTCTCGCCGGAGCCCTGGTTATCCCGCTGCCCTGAACTCTGTGGCAGAGCGTCTTCGCAGCATAAAGAAAAATTCCGCGGCTCCTCTTTGAGGAACCGCGGAATCTTCGGTTTATGCACCCATCATGATTAGTGGGCGTCTGGCTGCAATGACAGCTCATCAAACGGGCGATCGCCAGCGAGCACTGCACGGGCCTGATCCATATCGATCTCCTTGGTCCACTTGCCGATCAGCAAGGTGGCCACGGCGTTACCGGTGAAGTTGGTCAGTGCACGTGCCTCGGACATGAACTTGTCGATGCCCACGATCACGCCCATGCCGTCAAGCAGTTCAGGTCGGTGCGACTGCAGTCCGGCTGCCAGTGTGGCCAGCCCGGCACCGGTTACCCCGGCGGCACCCTTCGAAGCGATGATCATGAAGACCAGCAGGCCGATCTGCTCGCCGAGGTTCATCGGCATGCCCATCGCGGTCGAGACGAACAGTGCAGCCATGGTCAGGTAGATGGCGGTACCGTCAAGGTTGAAGGAGTAACCGGTAGGTACGGTGATGCCGACAACTGGCTTGGAAACACCTACGTGTTCCATCTTGGCGATCAGGCGTGGCAGGGCCGACTCGGAAGAGCTGGTGGAGAAGATCAGCAGGTATTCGCGGGCCAGGTACTTCAGCAGTGCGAAGATGTTCAGCCCGGTCACCATGCGCAGCATGGTTCCGAGGATGACCACAATGAATACTGCACAGGTTGCGTAGAAGGCACCCATGAGGATCGCCATCGAGCCGATTGCAGCCCAACCGGTAGCACCAACCACGGCGGCGATAGCGCCGAATGCGCCAATCGGCGCGACCCACATGATCATCATCATCAGGCGGAAGACCACTGCCTGGACGTTCTTGATCGCATTGAGCACCGGCTCGCCGGACTTGCCCATGGACTGCAAGGCGAAGCCAACCAGCAGTGCAAGCACCAAGGTAGGAAGCACCGGAATATCGCCCGGGATCATTTCAAGCAGGAATGCAATGGTGGAGTTCTCCCCGCCAGCGGAGCCCGACTCGTATGGTTCAAGCTTCAGACCGGCGCCGGGGTGGATGATGTTTCCGACCATCAAGCCGATGGCCAGCGCAAAGGTGGACATGGTGATGAAGTACAGCAAGGCCAGACCGCCCACCTTGCCCACTGTCGCAGCCTTGGCGATCGACCCAACACCGAGCGCGATGGTGCAGAAGATCACCGGGGCGATGAGCATCTTGATCAGCGCGACGAATCCGGTTCCCAGGGGCTTGAGCGCCTTGCCCACCTCGGGGGCCATGAGCCCTACTGCAGCACCGAGGACCACGGCCGCGATCACCATGATGTACAGCCAGTGGGTACGGTCTTTTTTCTTGACCGGCGTCTGCGACGACGGGTCCTGCGGTACTTGCTCTGTGACAGCCATGGAGATTCCAGCCTTAATTTGCCAAGGAGCCAGCTCAACGTCATTATCGGGCTGGCGCGTAAAATCGTTCTTGTCCCATCGTGCGCGCCAAAGTGATCCGCATCTCTATTGCGTTCATATTGTTCACACAGCAGAAACTTAAACTTCCCCGACGAAGGAGTCAGCCAGATGGTCAGCAACCCGCAGGAGGTTGCCGCAGCCAACGCGCCGGTCCCGTTGACCCGCGACGGCTGGTCCTTTGCCGCCCGAATATTCGCCGCGCAAATGCTGCTGGTCATTCTCGTGGTGGTGTGGCTGGGCATCGCGTCCTACCAGCAGCAGGCCCGAGTAGTCCTCGATGTACGCCAATCGACCGTGGCCACGGTGTCAACCACCTTGGCCAACGACCCGTTTGTGGTTGACGCCTTGCAGCAGCAGGATCCCAGCGCCGGTTTGCAGCCTTACACCCAAGACATCTTGACCCACGCGCCGACCATCGATTTCATCACGATCATGACGCCGAACCGGCTGCGCGTGACCCACCCGGATCCGGAACAGCTCGGCAAAACCTATTCCGGCTCCACCGCGCAAGCGCTGCAGGGCCAAATCTACTCGGAGCAGGCGGTGGGAACCCTAGGCCGATCGGTGCGCACCATCGCCCCGGTCTACGCGGAAGATGGCACCCTGGTCGGGATGGTCGCCACCGGCATCACGCTGGAGAGCCTGCAGGTGCTCTACCGCGAGGAGCTGCCGCAGATCTTGCTGGTCTCGCTCTTCGCCCTGCTTTTGGCCGGCTTCACCTCCTGGTCCTTCTCCCGGTACATCCAAAGCGCCACCCTCGGTTTCGGCCCGCACGGGCTGCGCCGGCTCTATGCCTTCTACTTCTCCGCCCTGCACTCGGTCCGCGAGGGACTGATCCTGCTTGACCGCAAACACCGCATCGTGCTCTACAACTCCGAGGCGGCCCGGCTGCTGCAGCTTCCGGCGCAGACCCCCGGGGACGGACTTGCATTGGCCGACGCCGGCTTGCCCGACACCCTGCGCGAGCTGATGGCCAGCGGCCGAGCCGCCCGCGATGAGATCCATCTGGGCCACGGCGCGGTGCTCGCCGTCTCGCAAAGCAACGCCCGGCTGACCGGCACCCAGCTGCCCGGCCGCTACCGCCTGCCCTTGCGCTGGCTGCGCGTGCAGCCGCCCACCGGGCAGGTGCTCACCTTGCGGGATCTGACCGAGGTGCAGGAGCTGACCGGCGAGGTGCAGTCCTTGAAGACCTTCTCCACCGCACTGCGCGCGCAAACCCACGAACATGCGAACCGCCTGCACACCATCGCCACGCTCATCGAGAATGGCAGTGCGGATAAGGCGCTGGCCTTCGCGGTGGATGACCGGCAGCATTCGCAGGCGCTCACCGACGCGATCGTGCGCAATATCGACGACGTCTACCTCTCCAGCCTGCTGGTGGCCAAGTCCGCTCAGGCCCACGAACGCGGGGTCACGCTGAGCATCAGCGCCGAAGGCGTGGTGCGTCCGGATACCTTCCACGCCACGGACATCGTGACCATCGTGGGAAACCTGCTGGACAATGCGCTGGACGTTTCGGTGGGCACGGAGGAAGCCACCGTCTGGGTGGAGGTGAACGCGCATGCCGACGAGGTCATCATCGCGGTGGCCGATTCCGGCCCGGGCATCGAACCGGAATTCTTGGAGAACCTGCTGCGCTTCGGGGTGAGCACCAAGCAGGGCAGCGCACCGCGCGGGCTCGGCCTGGCGCTCGTCCAGCAGGCGGTGGCGCGGCTTCATGGAACAATGACCATAGACAACGACGCCGGGGCGATCTTCACCGTCACCCTGCCGGTACAACCTCAGGAGGAGCACGCGTGAGCCACACCGAGCCGACCGCCGAATTCCTCGTACTGGTGGTCGACGACGAACCGGAAACCGCACGTGCCCACGCCGCCTATGTGGACCGGGTGCCGGGTTTCCGCACCGGAGCCATCGCTGCCAACGGGCACGGCGCCCTGCAGTTGCTGGCCGAGGCGCATGCCTCCGGCACCCCCTATGATCTGGTCCTGCTGGATATGACACTGCCCGACCTGCACGGCATCGATGTGGCCCGGCGCATGCGCGGACGCGGCTACACGCTGGACATCATCGCGATCACCGCGGTACGCGACCTGGCGGTGGTGCGTTCGGCCGTGGCCACCGGCATCACCCAGTACCTGATCAAGCCCTTCAGCTTCGCGGTGTTCGCCGAAAAACTAGAAAACCACCGGGCCTTTATCGCCACGATGCGCTCCACCGGCTCTTCCACCTCGCAGGTAGCCATCGATACCGCGTTCTCCGCGTTGCGCACCACCAGCGCCTCGGTATCCCTGCCCAAGGGGCTGATCAGCCAGACCCTGGAGCAGGTGCAGACGCATTTGGCCACCAGTCCCGCCCGCGCCTTCTCGGCCACCGAGCTCGGCGAGGAACTGGGGCTCTCTCGGGTGACGGCCCGCCGCTATTTGGAGCATCTGGCGATGGCCAGGTCCGCGGTCAAGCAGCCACGGCACGGCACGCGCGGGCGCCCGGAGTTCGAATACCGGCACAATTCGAATTAGCTGGGTCCGCGGCGGCCTGAAGTTTTCGGAGGCTTCCGTGCCGGCGTAAGGCACATGGGTTGAATTGATATGCGCATCATCTCAATGGGGCTTTTTAAAGTATTTCTGTTACCTAGCTCTCAGGACTAAGTTAGCGAGGTAACACTCGCCGAGCCCCTCAGGATCACCCTTGTCACAAGATGTGCACGTAAGCGTGGGCGATGCCCAGCGCACCGCACCCACCGAACCGACGACCGCCCCGCCGAGCCGCAAGCTGCTGCCCCTGCTTGCTGGCCCGCTCGTCGGATTCCTTCTTTTCCTAGCCCTGCCCGATTCGCTGTCTTTCCAAGGACAAGCTGTCGCCGGCTGCGCTGCCTGGATGGCGATCTGGTGGATCACCGAAGCTGCACCGATCCCGGTGACTTCGCTGCTTCCGCTGGTGCTCTTCCCGCTGTTCGGGATGGACACCATGACAAATGTGGCCGCGCCTTATGCAAACCCAGTGGTCTTCCTCGTCATGGGCGGCGTGATCCTGGGGCTCGCCACCGAACGCAGCAACCTGCACCGACGCATCGCGCTGCTGACCATCTACGCGGTAGGCACCCGTCCGGATCAGATCGTCTTCGGCTTGATGCTCGCTTCCGCCTTCATCTCCGCCTGGGTTTCGAACACCGCTACCGCGGTGATCATGGTGCCCATCGGCGTCTCGATCCTGCAGCTGGTGCGCAATATCGATCCGAAGGCGGTGGACGCGAAATTCTCCGCATCGATGATGCTGGGCATCGCCTACGGGGTGACCATCGGTTCCATGGCAACGCTGATCGGCCAACCGCCGATGGCTCTCATGGCCGCCTACCTGGATGCCGAGCTGAACTACGAGATGCAGTTCGGCAAGTGGATGCTTGTCGGCGTTCCGATGGCGGGCGTCATGCTTGCGGTTGCCTGGCTGGTACTGACCAAGCTGGTTTTCCGCACCGGACTGAAGCAGATCCCCGGCGGCAAGGACCTGATCCGCGCCGAACTGGCAAAACTTGGCGCCTTGTCCACCTCCGAACGACGCGTCGCGGCGATCTTCCTGGTCGCTATTTTCTGCTGGGTCGCACTGCCCTTCATCGCCAAGATCCCGGCGATTGCCGGGTCGATGCCGTTCCTCGGCGAGATCTCCGATACCCAGGTGGCGATGGGCGCCGCGATCGCCTGCTTCCTGGTACCTGCAGGAAAGTCCGAGGGGCCGTTGCTCAAGTGGGAGTCGGCCCGCGATATCCCCTGGGGTCTGCTGCTTTTGTTCGGCGGCGGGCTTTCCCTGTCGGCGATGTTCACCTCCACCGGCCTGTCGAAGTGGATCGGCGATCAGGTTGGAGCCTTGGGCGATCTGCCACCGATCCTCGTGTTGCTCATCGCGGCCCTGGTTGGCTTGGGGCTGACGGAGCTGACCAGCAATACCGCCACCGCCGCGGCCTTCTTCCCGATCATGGGTGCGGTAGCCGTGGGCGTCGGGGTGGATCCGCTGCTGATGATCATCGTGATGACTCTGGCGGTCTGCTCGGCCTACATGCTCCCGGTGGCTACCCCCTCGAACGCCGTGGCCTTCGGTTCCGGGGAAGTATCCATCAAGCAGATGGTGCGCGCCGGCGTCTGGCTGAACGTGATCTCGATGGTGCTCATCGTCGGCACGATCTACACCTTGCTGCCATGGGTCTTTGGCGTGAGCCTCTAGTCTCTGCACTGCAAAAGGCCTGTCCCCCACAGACTGGGGGTCAGGCCTTTTCGCGTTAACCGCCCGGTGCTCGCCGCTTAGGCTTGCGGGCGCAGGAACCGGGCCAAGTCATCGAGCACCGTGGTGTCTTCGATGGTCGAGGGCACGGTGTATTCCTTGCCGTCGGCGATCTGCCGCATGGTTTTGCGCAGGATCTTTCCCGAACGGGTTTTGGGCAGCCCTGCGACGACGGTGACCTCGCGGAAGTCGGCGACCGGGCCGATATGCTGGCGCACCAGCGCGATGATCTCTTTTTTCAGTGTCGCCTCATCGGTGTCCACACCGGATTTGAGCACCACGTAGCCGCTGGCCCGCTGGCCTTTGAGCGCGTCGCTGATGCCGATCACCGCACATTCGGCAACCGCCGGGTGGCTGGCCAGCACCTGCTCCATCGCTCCGGTGGACAACCGGTGCCCAGACACGTTGATCACGTCATCGGTGCGGCCCATGACAAACAGGTACCCGTCCTCGTCGATGAAACCCGAGTCGCCGGTCAGATAGAAGCCCTCGATCTGGCTCAGGTAGGTGTCGATGAACCGCTGGTCGTTGCCCCAGAGCGTGCTCAGCGCGCCAGGCGGCAGCGGCAGCTTGATCACGATGTTCCCCTCGGATCCGGCGGGCACCTGATCGCCCAGCGCGTCGCGGATTTCCACGTTGAATCCGGGAACCGGGGTGGTCGGACTGCCTGCCTTGGCCCTCAGCTCCTCCAACCCCAGCGGGTTCGAGGCGATCGGCCAGCCGGTCTCGGTCTGCCACCAGTTATCCACCACCGGGATTCCCAACAGGTCCACCGCGAAGTGGTAGGTGTCCGGATCCAGCCGCTCGCCGGCGACAAAGAGGGCACGCAGCGTGGACAGGTCATGGGAGGCGATCATGGCTCCGGAAGGATCCGCCTTGCGCACCGCCCGCAAAGCCGTCGGTGCGGTGAACATCGTGGTGACCTTGTGGTCCTCGATGATGCGGCCGAACACGCCCGCATCCGGGGTACCGATCGGCTTGCCCTCGTAAAGCACCGAGGTGGCTCCGGCGATCAATGGCGCATACACGATATAGGAGTGCCCCACCACCCAGCCCACATCCGATGCGGTGAACATGACATCATCCGGGTGCACATCGTAGATTGCATTCATGGAGTACTGCAGCGCCGTGGCGTAGCCCCCGGTATCGCGCACCACGCCCTTCGGCGCACCGGTGGTCCCGGAGGTGTACAGCACGTACAGCGGATGCGTGGAGGGAACCGACACCGGCCCGGCCGGCTGTGCGAGCTTGGCCAGTTCATCCCAATCAAGCCATTCGGCTGCCGCATCGCTCTGGTATTCGCCTAGTCCGTGCATAAAACCTTCACGATGGGCGACGATGACATCGCGCACCGACGCCTCGGCGAGCGCCAGCGCTTCGGCCACGGCCGGCAAGTATTCAATATGCCGCGAGGGCTCGATGCCGCCGGAGGCGGTGATGATCGCGACCGGGGCGCAGTCGTTGATGCGTGCAGCCAGTTCCTTGGGCGCAAATCCGCCGAAGACTACCGAATGCACCGCACCGAGTCGTGCGCAGGCGAGCATGGAGATGACCGCCTGCGGAATCATCGGCAGGTAGATCAGTACGCGGTCCCCGGTTTGCACACCCCGGGATTTGAGCACGCCGGCGAAGATCTCCACCTCGCGCAGCAGTTCGCTGTAGCTGTACTTGGTCTTCGACCCCAGCATCGCCGAGTCGTAGATCAGCGCGGTGGCCTCTCCGCGCCCGGCGGCCACATGTCGATCCAGGGCATTGGCTGAGAGGTTCAGCGAGCCATCCGGAAACCAGTTGTACAGCGGCGCCTTGGAGTCGTCGATGGCTTGGGTAGGCTGCTGATCCCACTGCACATCCTGTGCGGCGGTGAGCCAGAACGCGGCCGGATCGGTGGCGGCCTGTTCAAAGGCCTGACGGTATTCCTGTGCCATGTTTCCCTCCTGGAGCCGGGCGGACACCCGGCGGCTGTGCGGTTGCTACGTTTCCAAGCGTATGAGTGCAGTCACATGATCGCAAGAGTTATGTATACATTTCTCGTTAAATAACGAAAGATATTTGGGGATACTGTCGCTTTTTTGCCATCCGTGTATACAATTGAACCATGAAAGCAAGCGACAAGGTCTACGAGAGCCTACGCCGGGACATCGTCGAATGGCGGCTGTCTCCGGGCATGGTTCTCACCGAGGTGGAGCAGTCGGCCAGACTCGGAGTCTCCCGCACCCCGGTGCGTGAAGCGCTGGCCCGCTTGGTCGCCGACGGGCTGGCAGTGCAGCAGCGCGGGCGCGGCGCGATCGTCTCGGAAGTTTCCGAAACCCACGTGGAAGACCTGTTCGTCCTGCGCCGGGCGCTGGAATGCGAAAGCGCGCGGCTCGCTGCAGGCTCCAGCCATAGCGACGCATTCACTGCGCTGGCCCAGCGCTTCGAAACGTCCGCCAAGGCGCTGCATGTTGGCACCCCGACCGAGGGGTACTACGAACTGGTCGGCGAACTCGACGAAATGATCGACGACGCGGCAAATAACGCCTACTTATCCCACGCGCTGCGCACCCTGCGCGTCCACCTGCAACGGGTACGCCGGCTCGCCAAGGACAATCCCGAAAGGCTCGAGCAATCAGCCGGGGAACATGCGGCGATCGCCCGGGCCATCGCCAGCGGCAAACCAGAGGTCGCCGCGGCGGCCACCACCGTGCACCTGCACCAATCGTTTGAACACATCATGACCCACGCGGTCGCATCTGAAAGGACATCATGATCAATCATCCAGTTCGCGTTTACCGCTCCGAGGAAAACCTTGCCCGCGAGGATCAGCTCGCCCACAAGATCGCTGCCGTGGCGGTCGACCCGGTAGAGGTCACCGCCGAGGTCACCGACATGATCATCAACCGCATCATCGACAACGCCTCGGTGGCCATCGCGTCGCTGAACCGTGGTCCGATCATCGCCGCTCGCACCCAGGCGCTGGCGCACGCGCCATCCACCGGCGGCCAAGGCGCTAATGTCTTCGGCATCACCGAGAAGGTCTCCCCCGAATGGGCGGCCTGGGCCAACGGCGTGGCCGTGCGCGAGCTGGACTACCATGACACCTTCCTGGCCGCGGAGTACTCCCACCCGGGCGATAACATCCCGCCGATCCTCGCCGTCGCGCAGCACACCGGAGCTTCGGGCAGGGACCTGATCCGCGGCATCGCCACCGGCTACGAGATCCAGGTCGACCTGGTCAAAGCGATCTGCCTGCACAAGCACAAGATCGACCACGTAGCCCACTTGGGCCCGTCGGCCTCCGCCGGCATCGGCACCCTGCTCGGCTTGGACCTCGAAACGATCTTCCAGGCCGTCGGCCAGGGCCTGCACACCACCACCGCTACCCGCCAGTCGCGCAAGGGCGAGATCTCCACCTGGAAGGCCCATGCTCCGGCCTTCGCCGGCAAGATGGCCGTCGAAGCAGCGGACCGCGCGATGCGCGGGCAGACTTCCCCGGTCCCAATCTACGAAGGCGAAGACGGCGTGATCGCCTGGATGCTCGATGGCAAGGACGCCGCCTACGAGGTGCCGTTGCCCGAGGCCGGCGAGGCCAAGCGCGCGATCATGGACACCTACACCAAGGAGCACTCGGCCGAGTACCAGGCGCAGGCCTGGATCGACCTGGCCCGCAAGCTGCACGGCGAACACCCGGAGGCCACCGATCCGAAGAACGTTAAGTCGGTGCTGATCAAGACCAGCCACCACACCCACTACGTGATCGGCTCCGGCGCCAACGACCCGCAGAAGTACGATCCGACCGCATCCCGCGAAACCCTGGACCACTCAATCCCGTACATCTTCACCGTCGCACTGCAGGACGGATCATGGCACCACGTGGATTCATACTCCCCGGAACGTGCCGGACGCGCGGATACCGTCGAACTGTGGCACAAGGTCACCACCGAAGAAGATGCCGAATGGACCCGCCGCTACCACTCGCTGGATATCGCGGAGAAGGCCTTCGGCGGCAGCGTTGAAATCACGCTGAACGACGGCACCGTCATCACCGACCAGATCGCAGTGGCCGATGCGCACCCGCTGGGCGCTCGCCCCTTCGCCCGCGAACAGTACGTCAACAAGTTCCGCACCTTGGCTGCCGGTCTGGTCGACGAGCAGGAGATCGACCGCTTCATCGCGGCCGCCGAAAACCTGGAAAACCTTGGCGCCGGGGAGCTGGGCCAGCTGAATATCGTCGCCGCGGCCGGAGTGATCGACCAGTCCAACGCACCGAAGGGCCTGTTCTAATATGCTGTATTCAACACTCACGCCCGCCGCGAAACGGGCGGCGCTGCGCGAAATGCTCACCCCGGGTGCCGCCCGCCAGTTCCCCGGTGCATTCAATCCGCTCTCGGCCAAGCTGATCGGCGAGAAGAACTTCGACGGTGTCTACATCTCCGGCGCGGTGCTCGCCAACGACCTGGGCCTGCCGGACATCGGACTGACCTCGCTGACCGAGGTCGCCACCCGCGCCGGGCAGATCGCCCGCATGACGGACCTGCCAGCGATCGTGGATGCGGATACCGGATTCGGCGAGCCGATGAACGTGGCCCGCAGCATCCAGGAACTGGAATACGCCGGTCTGGCTGGCTGCCACATCGAGGACCAGTTCAACCCGAAGCGCTGCGGCCACCTGGATGGCAAGAACGTGGTAGACACCGACACCATGCTCAAGCGCATCGCCGCCGCCGCGGACGCACGCATCGATCAGAACTTCCTGATCATGGCGCGCACCGACATCCGCGCGGTCGAGGGATTGGACTCGGCAATCGACCGCGCCAAGGCGATGGTCGATGCCGGGGCCGACGCGATCTTCCCCGAGGCGATGAAGAATGTTGCCGAATTCGAGGCGGTCTGCAACGCGGTCGACGTGCCGGTGCTGGCGAATATGACCGAGTTCGGCAAATCCGAGCTGTTCAACCGCCAGGAGCTGGCCGACGCCGGTGTCGCGCTGATCATCTACCCGGTGACCTTGCTGCGCAGCGCCATGGGCGCCGCCGAGCGTGTCCTGGACGCAATCATCGAAGATGGGACTCAGGAGCGCGAAGTGGATAGCATGTTAACTAGGTCACGCCTCTACGAGCTTGTCGACTACGAGGCGTACAACCGGTTCGACACCGGGATCTTCAATTTCCAAGTCCCCACCTTGGACATCGATACCAACAATTCGAACCTCTAACACGGGAATCCATCAACGAAGAGGATGCACTCATGACCACCACCGAGGAAATCAAGAAGGGCCTAGCAGGGGTCGTCGTGGACTACACGGCCGTCTCCAAGGTCAACCCGGACACCAACTCGCTGCTCTACCGCGGCTATCCGGTGCAGGATCTCGCGGCGAACAAGTCCTTCGAAGAGGTCGCGTTATTGCTTTGGACCGGCGAGCTGCCAAGCGAGTCTGAGCTGACCGAGTTCTGCGCCTTCGAGCGGGCTAATCGTGCGCTCGATCCACGCGTGAAGGCCGCCATCGACCTGCTGCCAACCGACTGCCATCCGATGGATGTCGGGCGCACCGCGGTCTCGGTGATCGGCGCAAACCACATCGAGGCGGAGAACTCCTCCCCCGAGGCCGAACTGCGCAAGGCGAAGGAGCTGTTCGCCGCCTTCCCGGCGGTCGTCGCCTACGATCAGCGCCGCCGCCGCGGCCAGGAAGCGGTGCCTCCGCGCGAGGACCTGGACTACTCGGCGAACTTCTTGTGGATGACCTTCGGCGAGGAAGCCGCTCCGGCGGTCGTCGACGCGTTCCGCGTGTCCATGGTGCTCTACGCGGAGCATTCCTTCAATGCCTCAACCTTCACCGCACGAGTGATCACCTCGACGCTCGCGGATCTGCACTCCGCGGTCACCGGTGCCATCGGCGCCTTGAAGGGCCCGCTGCACGGCGGCGCCAACGAGGCTGTCATGCACACCTTCGATGAGATCGGGATCGACAAGAACGAATCGCGCGAGGATGCTGCGGCTCGGGCGAAGGCGTGGATGGAGGAAGCCCTTGCCGCGAAGAAGAAGGTTATGGGCTTCGGCCACCGCGTCTACAAGCATGGCGACTCGCGCGTGCCGACGATGAAGGCCGCGCTGGATAAGATGATCGAGCACTACGATCGCGCTGAAATTCTCGGCCTGTACGACGGCCTGGAATCCGCGATGGACGAGGCGAAGGCGATCAAGCCGAACCTCGACTATCCGGCGGGGCCGACCTATCACCTGATGGGCTTCGATACCGAAATGTTCACGCCGATCTTCATCGCGGCGCGCATCACCGGCTGGACCGCGCACATCTTCGAACAGCGCGCCTCCAACGCCCTGATCCGCCCGCTGTCCGCGTACAACGGCCCGGAGCAGCGCGCCCTGTAGCACCTAGGGCAGCTACGGCTCATGCGGCGGGGTCGGACCTAGGGTCCGACCCCGCTCTTGCGTTTCCCGGCAAATCGGCCTATTGTTTTTCGATAGGTATACATCGTTAAGCGACAATTGGAGAGCGTCACATGGGTAAATCGAGTACTTTGGCGTTGAGAATCGTGCTGGCGCTGGTATTCCTCGGCTCACTCTTCATCCAATGCTTCATGATCCCCTTGGCGGCCATGGAACTGGCCGACCGTCCAGCCGAATTCGCCTACCTTCGCATGTCGTTGTTCAGCTACGCGGCTCTGGCCCTGCTCGTCGTCCAGATCTGCAGCGTCTGCGTCTGGAAACTGGTAGCCCGAGTGCGACGCGGTACGGTCTTCAGCCACGCATCCTTCAAATTCGTCAACATCATCATCACCGCAATTGCCTCCGGAGCAGTGCTGACGTTCATACTTGGTGCGATCATGGCACCCGGCGAGGCGGTTGCTCCCGGAGTTGTGCTTCTGGTTGGCGGGTTCGGTATCTTGCTAGCGGGCATCGCCCTGATCGTCTTGGTGCTGCGCCATCTGCTGTCGCAGGCTGCGGCCACCGAGGCCCAAGCGGCCCAATTACGCACCGAGTTGGGCGGGGTGATTTAGTGGCCATCCGCGTGGATATTGACGTAATGCTTGCCCGGCGCAAAATGGCGGTCGGCGAACTGGCCGAGCGGATCGGCATTACCCCAGCCAACCTTGCGGTCTTGAAGAACGGCCGCGCCAAGGCGGTGCGTTTCAGCACCCTGGAAGCATTGTGCCAGGTCCTGGATTGCCAGCCGGGTGACCTGTTGATCTTCGAGCCGGACAACCACGAACCCTTCGAATCCGAAGCTCCGCGCCCCCAAGCCACGATTCCATCGGACTCGTCGAAAATTGGCTAGTCCCAGGGCTCGAAATCAATTGATTGCACAGCCAAATTATCCTCCGCCAAAGTGATCTTCGCGGTGAAACGGACTCCTGCGGCCAAGGGCGGGAGCCACAGCGGGGAATCCTCCCACATCTGGCTCGCCGGAAGCTCCTCGATCGGAAACCACAACGGTTCTAATTCCTCGCTCGCCGTGGGAATTCCGCTGGCCCTTCGCGTGGTGAAAACCGCGCAGTCCATGTCTGCGCGCGGGTTCGCCGGAAAAGTGAAGGTCACCCGGGCGGCCTTTTCCAGGTCGGCCAAGTGAACCCGGATCCCGGTCTCTTCGAGGAACTCCCGCACCGCGGCCTGGGGTGCAGACTCCCCTGGGTCGATCTTTCCGCCCGGCAACACGATGTTTCCCTGGCCAAAGCCGCGCAGCTTTCGTCCCAGCAGCAATTCGGTGCCCCGGGCGCCGTCGCGCAGCAGCGCAAGAAGCGCGACGGGTTGAGGCGGGGTGAGCTTCACTATTGCCTCTGCGCTGCTAGTTCACGCGCGGGTGGGCGAAGAGGTACGCCTCCCGCAGCGAATCGACGGTGACCTTCGTGTAGATCTGCGTTGTGGTCACCGAGGCATGACCGAGCAGCTCCTGCACCACGCGCACATCCGCACCGCCTTCCAAGAGGTGGGTGGCGAAAGAGTGGCGCAGCGTGTGCGGGGAAACATCGCCCTGGATTCCGGCGCGTTCGGCGGCCTTGGACAGGATCAGCCACCCCGACTGGCGCGAGAGCCGGCCTCCGCGCTGATTCAAGAACAACGCGGGAGTGCCCTTGCCTTTGGCCGCCAGCCCCGGACGGGCGCGAACCAGATACTCGCTCACCGCACGCTGTGCGAACCCGCCGACCGGAACGACGCGCTCCTTCGAGCCCTTGCCGAACAACCGCACCACCGCGTCCTCGGCAAAATGCAGGTCATCGACGTCCAGGGCGACGACCTCGGAGATGCGCGCCCCGGTGGAGTACAAAAATTCGAGAATCGCCCGATCGCGCAACCCCGCGGGGGTGTCGAGGGCGATCGAGTCGAGGATCTGGGTGACGGAGGAAATGCTGATCGCTTTGGGCAGCGACTGCCCGACGGCCGGAGGCTGCACCTCGCGGGCCGGATTCGGGGAGCAGATTTCCTCCAGCTCCCAATATTTGTGCAGCTGCCGGATGGCCACCGTATGCCGGGCTACCGAGCGCGCCCCCAGCGCCTGGTATGCGTCATCGCCGCGCGCCAGCTGTTGCAGGTAGCCGCTGACCTCATTCTCGGTGATATGCGCCGGATCGGTAATGCCGCGCGCTTCCAACGCCTCTTGGTACCGGGTCAGATCCCGCCGGTAGGACTCCAGCGTATTCTTCGCCAGGCCACGTTCGATGGCCAGATGCTGCAAATAGCGGCGTAGCGCCGAAACGAACTTCGAGGTATGGGGACTTGGCCCCGTGGCGTGCTCGGTTGGGCTCATCGCTACGATGAGGCTTTGCTGCGCAGCCCCGGGTGCGCCTCGAAAGCGCTATTCGCCTCGCGCAGGGAAGCATAACCGGTGGCTCGGGCCGCGTGCGCTGCCAGCAGGCCAACTACCGCCGAGGGATTATGGATCTCGCCGGCGAGCACGGCGGCAACAGCTTCATCCAATGGCACCCAGCGGGTGATGATTTCTGCTTCCTCTTCGGTCCGCGCGTGGCGCTGGTCTTCTGGTACCAGCTGCACATCGCGCGCCAAGAAGATGCGCAACGCCTCTGAGGAGGAACCTGGCGAAAGGAACACGTCGGTGAGCACCGACCAGGTCGCGGCGGTGCGATCCGCCTCTTCCCAGAGCTCGCGCTTGGCCCCGTCCAACGGCGGCTCACCGGCCACATCGAGCAGACCGGCAGGGAGTTCCCACAGCCGCATGCCTACTGGGTGACGGTATTGATTAACGAGAAGGACCCGTTCGCGTTCATCGAGGGCGAGAATCGACACGGCACCTGGGTGCACGATGTAGTCTCGCTCGATGCGGGTTCCATCATCCGAAAGCTGCACCGTATCGTGGACGACATTCCAGATGCGTCCTTCGTAAACGGTTTCACTTGCGATGAGCTCTCGTGGAGAAAGTTCATCGGCTATCGGTTGTGGTTCCACGCGAACGGGCCCTTCTGTAGGTATTACCTTGCTGGTACTACCTTAGACGGTTTAGAACCGGGTTTTGCTTAGGCTTTGCGCTTCGCCAGCGCCGCGGCGACCAGACCTGCAAACAGCGGGTGCGGACGGGTTGGGCGGCTGGACAGTTCCGGGTGAGCCTGCGTGGAGACGTAGTACGGATGGACGTCCTTTGGCAGTTCCACGAACTCGACAAGCTGGCCATCCGGTGAGGTACCGGAGAAGACCAGGCCTGCTTCTTCGAGCTGCGCGCGGTAGGCGTTGTTGACCTCGTAGCGGTGACGGTGTCGCTCAGCGACCTCGGTCTTGCCATAGGTTTCGGCCAGGACCGAGCCGGCGACGAGCTTTGCGTCATACAGTCCCAGACGCATGGTGCCACCAAGATCGCCCTTTCCGTCAACGATGCTCAGCTGCTCTTCCATGGTCGCGATGACCGGGGTGGAAGATTCTGGATCGAATTCGGTCGAGGAAGCCTCTGGCAAGTCGGCCATATTGCGGGCGTATTCGATCACCATCGACTGCAGCCCCAGGCAGAGACCCAAGGTTGGAATCTGGTTTTCGCGAGCGAAGCGCAACGCTCCGAGTTTGCCTTCGAGACCGCGAATGCCGAATCCACCTGGGACACAGATCGCTTCGACGCCCTCAAGCGACTTGCGTGCCCCGGCTTCGGTGGCGCAGTCATCCGACGGTACCCAACGAATATTGACCTTGGCTTCGTTGGCGAAACCGCCGGCCTTCAGCGCCTCGGTCACCGACAGGTAGGCGTCTGGCAGATCGATGTACTTGCCCACCAGTGCGATGGTCAGTTCATGCTTCGGGTTGTGCACCACGTCCAGCAGGCGGTCCCAGCCCTCCCAGTCCACGTCGCGGAATTTCAGCTCCAAGGTCTGCACGATGTAGGCGTCCAGGCCCTGAGAGTGCAGGATCTTTGGAACTTCGTAGATGCTTGGCGCATCGGCGCAGCTAATGACCGCTTCGGTTTCCACGTCGCAGGTACGGCCGAGCTTGGCGCGCATCTCGTCAGGAATTTCGCGGTCCGAGCGGATCACCAGTGCGTCAGGCTGAATACCGATGGAGCGCAGGGCCGCCACCGAATGCTGAGTTGGCTTGGTCTTCAGCTCGTGGCTTGGACCGATGTATGGAACGAGGGAGACATGCACGAAGAAGGCGTTCTTCCGGCCGATGTCCTGACGGACCTGGCGGGCCGCTTCAAGGAATGGCTGGGATTCGATATCGCCGACGGTGCCGCCGATTTCGGTGATGATCACGTCCGGGGCGGACTTGCCGGCACCGGGATCGGTGGCGGCCAAACGCATACGGCGCTTGATCTCATCGGTGATATGCGGGATGACCTGAACGGTGTCGCCCAGATATTCGCCGCGACGTTCGCGTTCCAGAACGGTTGAGTAAACCTGACCGGTGGTCACATTCGCACTGCCTGGAAGGTTTTCATCCAGGAAACGCTCATAGTGTCCGATGTCCAGGTCGGTTTCTGCGCCATCGTCGGTAACGAAGACTTCACCATGCTGGAAGGGGTTCATTGTACCTGGATCGACGTTCAGGTACGGATCGAGCTTCTGCATGGTCACTGAGAGACCACGAGCTCGAAGTAGATGTCCAAGGCTGGATGCCGTCAATCCCTTACCCAGGGAGGAGGCCACACCGCCGGTGACGAAGATATGCTTTGTCGTTTCAGACGACCGAGAATCACGAGTTAAATTACGCTGCACCACGGGATTTCATCCTATCACCATTGCTCGATTACGCGAATACCGACCATCCACTTTGCAACTCTACGACACGCAACCGCGATGCCAAAGTTCGTCTCCGCAAACTAGCGTGCGCTCTTCGTCACCAGGGAGTTGACCATCTTGCGAGCGTCGGCGAGCAGCTCTTCGGCGTGCGCCTGCGCGGTGTCAGAATCCTCCTGACCTGCCAACATGCGTGCTAGTTCGCGCACGCGCTCAGGATCGTCCAAGGTGATTACATCACTGGCGGTGAAGCCTGCACCGGCCGCAGACTTTCCATTTGAGGTCTTGATCACCCGGATATGCCGATCGGCATAAGCGGCGACCTGAGGCAGGTGTGTGACGACAATGACCTGCACGTGACGGGCGAGCATGGCCAACCTCTCACCGATGCTCACCGCTGCTTTACCGCCAACGCCCGAGTCGACCTCATCGAAGATAAAGGTTGGCACCGGGTCCACCGCTGCGAGCACCACCTCAATGGCAAGCATGACGCGCGAGAGCTCACCGCCGCTGGCTCCCTTGCCCAGCGGCCGCGGCGAGGCGCCGGCGTGCGGAGCAAGCAGCATTTCAATCTGATCCTGGCCGTAGGCGCCAAGCTCAGGCAGGTCGTTGATCTCTACAAAAAGTTTCGCATCTGGCATGGCCAACGCAGTCAATTCTTCGCTAACCCGCTTGGAGAGCTTTGCAGCAGCCTTGCGGCGGGACTCGGAGAGTTCGGTGGCCAACGACGCCGCCTTGTGCTCCAGCTCGACCACGGTGCTTTCGAGCTCCTCGATGCGGGTGTCATCAGAACCGAGCTGTTCCAGTCGCTGCCGGGATTCATCGGCCCAGGCAAGCACCTCGTCGATGCTCGGTGCGTACTTGCGCAGCAGCTTATTGAGTTCCGCACGACGGGATTCGATCTGCGCCAGACGCTCCGGCCCCTCTTCGTCGAGGTCCGAGACATAGCTTGCCATGTCGCTTGAGAGCTCGGAGGCGAGAATGCCCAATTCAGCCGCGCGATCGGCAAATGCTGCCAATGCTGGATCATCGCCACTTGATTGCGCGAGTACGCCGCGAGCGGATTCCGCCAGAGTGGTAATTCCAGGTGTCTCAAAATCTTCGCTGTCTACGATCCCGCGGGCTTGCAGGCTGGCGTTTCGCAACGATTCGACATTGCCCAACTTCATTGCGGTTTCGCGCAATTGCTCGTCTTCGCCCGGCAGCGGCTCCAACGAATCGATCTCGTCGAGTGCCAGACGCAGATTTTCGGCTTCACGCACGCGATCTCGCGAATCCTGCTTCAGAGCCGCGAGCTCCTTGCTTGACGCTCGCCACTGACGATAGGTGCGTTGATAGTTGCCTAGCGTGCGGGCCAGACTCGCCCCAGCGAAGCGATCCAGTGCGTCGCGCTGCGCGCTGGCTTCCTTCAAACGGATCTGATCTGACTGCCCATGCACCGCGACAAGCTCTTGACCCAATTCGGCCAGCAAACCCACCGGGGCACTTCGACCACCGACGGTCGCCTTGGAGCGCCCTTGAGCGGACAGCGATCGAGTGAGGATCAGTTCACTCTTTTCCCCCACCTCGTCCACGAATGCACCGGCGTGAGTGGCAGCTTCAAGCACATGGCTATCGGGCTCCAAGTACACGACGGCTTCGGCCAGCGCATGCTTGGCACCATTTCGCACGGCACCGGCATCGGCCCGCCGCCCGAGCAATAGTGACAAGGCGGTGATGACCATGGTCTTACCCGCGCCTGTTTCACCAGTGACTACTGTCAACCCCGGTCCCAGTGGCAGAGTTGCCTTAGTGATCACACCAAGGTTGGAGATCGAAATTTCCTGAATCATCGCTCGCTCCCGGTCGTTCTAGTTCATGCGTTCCAGTTCTCGTCCTAATAGTACTTGCTCGATCGTAAGTTTGTTCGAATATCGTTGCTTTGGATCGTGTTTTCTACTGTTTAGTTTCGTCACGCGCCACCAAGGGGATCCCCGGTTCATCCTTGTGGTGCGGCTCGATGCTCTGAAAACCCGGGCCGATCACCGGTAGCGCGGTGGTCGCCGGACGACGATCGTCCTCGTCGGCCGGTCCACGCCAACCCTGGATGGGCAATTCGAACTTCTTAACCAGGCGTTCGGAGAACGGAGTGGTATTTAGCCGCGCCAGGCGTACGGGCATATCGCTGCGGGTGACCTCGATGCGCGCGCCCGGAGGCAGGTCGATGGTACGACGCCCATCGCACCACAGCACCGCTCCGGCTTCTGACCGGGTTAACGTTTCCACGGCCATTACCGAGTCTGGCGAGACCACGAGCGGTTTGGCGAACAGTGCATGGGCACTAATCGGGACCATGATCAGCGCGGCAACCTCTGGCCAAACTACCGGACCTCCGGCCGAGAAGGCATAGGCGGTGGATCCAGTAGGGGTAGCCATTACGACGCCATCGCAACCAAAGGTGGAGATCGGTCGACCGTCCACCTCGATCACCACTTCGATCATGCGTTCGCGGTTGGCTTTTTCGACGGCCGCTTCGTTCAGTGCCCAGGTTTCGGCCAGGCAGACATTATCCAGCCATACCTTGACCTCGATGGTCATCCGCTCTTCGACCGAATACGCTCCGGAGACGAGAGCGTCTACCGTGCTCACCAGTTCGGATCGTTCGGCTTCGGCAAGGAAACCGACATGCCCTAGATTCACTCCGACCAATGGCAACGGAGCCTGGCGGACTAGTTCTGCAGCGCGCAGCACCGATCCGTCGCCGCCAAGGACCACGCCCAGGTCGACCTCGTCCATGGTGCAGTCTTGGTCCAGTATCTCAATGTGAGCCTGCATCCCGGGGCTGGCAGCCAGTACCGCTTCGTGATCCTTCCGGCGCATTACCGGCTTCACCCCTGCCGCGTCGAGCAAACCACAGGTTTCGATGGCCGCGGCGATCGCTTCTTGGCGACCGGTGTGGGTGAAAACTAGAATGCGGCGCAAGGCAGGCTGCCCCTCTCGGGTTCGAGGTATGCGCTTGGCGCTGAGTTTGTCACCGCACAAGCAAGTCACTTCTAAGAGTAGTCAACCGCTTCCAACATTTCGGTTTCACTGACCGATTGTTGATTACCAGTTCGTACTTTTCCGAGCCAGAGGAAGAATTCAACGTTGCCGTCTTGTCCTGGCAGTGGGCTACGGGATAATCCGCAAAGCTCCAGTCCAGCGTCCTGAGCGGATTTCACGACACCTTCAATGGAACTGCGGCGTAGCTCAGGTGATGAAACTACACCCGTGCGGTTCAAATGTTCTCGGCCAACTTCGAACTGCGGTTTGACCATCAGCACTAAGGATCCACTCCTGCGTGTCGCTCCCGCTAGGGCATCAATCACCACGCGCAATGAGATAAAGGATAAGTCGGCTACTACAAGGTCGACTTCTCCCCCGATATCCTCGGGTTTCAGGTAACGAACGTTGAGCCCTTCAAAGACCGAAACGCGCTGGTCTTGGCGGATCTCATCTACGAGTTGGCCATGGCCAACATCGGCTGCCACCACATGTTTAGCCCCGCGGCGCAACAACACGTCTGTGAATCCGCCGGTCGAGGCCCCGGCATCGAGGCAGCGCAAATCCGAGGGATCGACAGATGTAAACACATCTAGTGCCCCAGCAAGCTTGTGCCCAGCCCGAGACACGTATTCTTCGCCGATACTTGGCAGGACTTCGAGCCGGGACTCGGTCGAAATTTTCTTGGCAGCCTTGGTGATGCATACTCCATCGAGCAACACCCGGTGCGCGTCAATGAGTTTAGCGGCTTCGGTGCGCGAACGGGCCAGAGACCGAGTCACAAGTTCCTGATCAAGTCGGCTCATCCGTGGCGCTCCGTGGAATTGAGTTCTGCTTGAAGGGTGTCGAGCAACTGTTCATAAACTGCGGCGTGCTCGATCACGTCCTGCTGTGCCAGCGAGGACAACGTTGCGTCCACCTGCTGGTCGTCCATGTGGACTACCGGTTTAGGTGTTTGCATATTCACGTCATTCACCTCTGTACTCGTCGCAGGGTATCCAATCCGCAGGAGGTGAACTGGATTTCCGGGCTGACATGTTCATGCTGGCGCGGATGAGCCAGCCACCAAGCATGGCATGCGGCCCGCCAAGCGTTCAGGTCCGTTTCGTTGCCGTTGACCTCTATGGATTCGCCTTCTACCTTAGCCACGGACTCGCCAACTTGAACCCCGTATCCGAGGACCTTAATTGTTGGGTACGGGCGGTAGAGGTCAGCGAGACTAGAAATTAAGTAGTTTGGGCGTTCTGCTACCGGGGCACCGAGCGCGGTACGCGGGGAATCTACACCGGTCAGAACCAGCGCGGTCGAGAACCCCGCCCGATAGCCACCGAGGATATCGGTGTCCAGGCGATCGCCGACTACCAGCGGTCGACGTGAGTCGAGTCGGTCTGCGGCGCGGGAGAAAAGATAGGATTCGGGCTTACCAGCCACGCGTGGGGTCACGCCCGTGGCCAGCTTTACCGCATGGACCAACGAACCGTTGCCCGGGGCGATACCTTCGGCGCGTGGAATCGTAAGATCCGTATTTGTGGCGACCCATTGTGCGCCGTTGTTGATGGCATAGCTGGCCTCGGCTAGATCGTTCCATGCGACGTTAGGATCGAAACCTTGGATCACCGCCACCGGTTCGTCTTTGTGCGACTCGACGACTTCCAGTCCCCGCACCGCGATGCATTCACGCAGATACGGGGACCCGACCACTAGGACCTTGCTGCCCGGATTCAATTCGCGTGCCAACAGTTCGGCGCCGGCATCGGCCGAACCGAAAACCTGTTCGGCACCGGTCTTCACACCAAGCTGACGCAGGTGTGCTGCAACCGACATCGGCGATCGCCCCGCATTGTTCGTAATGAACGCGAGCGCGACATTAACTTCGGCAAGTGCATTCAATGACTCGACAGCGTCGGGGATCCCATTAGGACCCGCATAGACGACGCCATCGAGGTCAGAAAGCACAGAATCAAATCCGGAGATCAGCATTCGGTACTAGTTCCTACTTCTGGGAGTCGGTTTCGGTCTCGATCTCGGCGTCGGCCTCATCGGCTTGAACCTCGACCAGTGCGTCTTCTTCATCGATGCCGATCTGTTCGGCATCTGAATCAACTTCGTCGATGTCGGCTAGGTCGGCATCATCATCGTCATCAGTTTCGTCCGAGTCGGACTGCGCGAGCGCATCGTCCTCATCGGCTACGACGACGATGTTTTCATCGACGACGTCCTTGGCGCGTGGACGCTCGTCCTCTTCATCCATCTCTGGAGCCAAATCCATGATGAACGATTCGGTTTCTGCCTCGATGCCTAGGGCACGCTCGGCGGTTGCAACCTGGGCAAACCAGCGCTTGGACTCTTCGCCACGGCCGGCGGCGGAAAGCAGGTCAGCGTAAGCTGTGAACAGACGCGGGCTGAAGGAATACGCACGGTTGAAGTCTAGCTGTTCCAATGACTCCAGCTCGTCCAGGGCCTTATCCAGTTGCCCCAAGTCACCGAAGCAGCCGGCAGCAACCATGTGCATTTCGACCTTCACTGCGGTTTCCAGGTTCGCGCATTCCTCGGAGTGCGCCAGCTCGATAGCCTTTTCGGCACGGCCAAGGCCACGCAACGAGTCAGCGATCAATGGCAGGTTGTAGTCCGAACCGGAGATCCGGCGGTGAGTGCGCAATTCACGCAATGAATCAGCATACTTGCCAGCGTGGTACGCCGCGATGCCAACTGCTTCACGGACAACCGCAACACGGCCGCCACGACGGGAAGCTGCCATGGTGTGCTCGTACGCGAGCTCAGGATCATCTTCGAGCAGACGTCCGGCCATTACTAGGTGCTTAGCAACCCAGCTTGCCGAACGCTCCTCGAGGTAGCGCAGCTGGGCGCGTGCGACGCGATCCAGCTCCTTACCGGTAACGTCCTCGTCGATATCTGGCGACTGTTCACGGTCGGGACGGTTCGAGATGCGCAGATCGCCTGGGTTGTGAGCGCGAGGTGCCTCTGGGCCGCGATCATCGAAACGGTTACCGCCACCGCGGTTGTCGTCGCGACCGCCACGGAATCCGCCTTCGCGGTTGTCATCACGTTTGAAGCCACCACCACGGTTGTCATCGCGCTTGAAGCCACCACCGCGGTTATCGTCGCGACCGCCACGGAAGCCACCACCGCGGTTGTCATCGCGCTTGAAGCCACCACCGCGGTTGTCATCGCGCTTGAAGCCACCACCGCGGTTGTCATCACGCTTGAAGCCACCACCGCGGTTATCATCACGACCGCCACGGAAGCCGCCTTCACGGTTATCGTCGCGCTTGAAGCCACCACCGCGGTTATCATCGCGACCGCCACGGAAGCCACCTTCGCGGTTATCATCGCGACCGCCACGGAAGCCACCTTCGCGGTTGTCATCACGTTTGAAGCCACCGCCACGGTTATCGTCGCGCTTGAAGCCACCGCCACGGTTATCGTCGCGCTTGAAGCCACCGCCACGGTTGTCATCGCGACCGCCACGGAAGCCGCCTTCGCGGTTGTCATCACGCTTGAAACCGCTACCACGGTTATCATCACGCTTGAAGTCACCGCCACGGTTATCGTCGCGCTTGAAGCCACCGCCGCGGTTGTCATCACGCTTGAAGCCGCCACCGCGGTTATCATCGCGACCGCCACGGAAGCCGCCACCGCGGTTATCATCGCGACCGCCACGGAAGCCGCCTTCGCGGTTGTCATCGCGTTTGAAACCGCCACCGCGGTTATCGTCGCGCTTGAAGCCACCACCACGATTATCGTCGTTGCGCTTGAAGCCATCGCGCGAGCTGTTGCGGTTTGAATCTGAGTTCCGGAAGTCGCCCTGTCCACGTTCGGAACTACGGCGGAATTCGTTAGACATGTAATGTCCCCTTCAGCGGCTATCTCAAAACCGCAACCTTCGTGATCGCATTTGCGATGCACTTCACTATTTACTATTCACCATGCCGTTCGGCATGTACATATTTATCAAGTCTACGGGAGCAAACTACCCATACCATAGGAATCCGGAGCAATGTGGGCAGACACTCAGTATGGATAAAGGAACGGGTTAAACAAGAAAAGGGTCCCACCACACCCGGCAGAACCCCACACAACCACAACCCCGCCCCGCCGGTACGGCGGGTTAAACAGGTGAGGCCCCCGCACCACCAGGTGCAAGGGCCTCAAACCATCATCAAAACAAACTACATACTTCAAGTTAAGTCCGGCGGTGACCTACTCTCCCACACCCTCACGAGTGCAGTACCATCGGCGCAGTGGGCCTTAGCTTCCGGGTTCGGTATGGGACCGGGCGTTTCCCCCACGCTATGACCGCCGTAACAGTCTCGAAACAACACCTGATGATCCAGTGCCATTAAGTCTTATGAACCACACCACCAACCCGACCCATCACCACCCCCAACCCACCGAAGGTGAGCCGGAAATACTGACGATCAAGCCAATGATCCAGTGTGCGTTACAAGAGTTGTTGTCTCGTAACCGTATAGTGAACGCGAGCAATAATTGTCTTCAACGATTGCTTTAGTGTGTGTTGTAAGTCATCGGCCTATTAGTACAGGTCAGCTACACAAGTCTTTAGTCCTTGCTTCCACATCCTGCCTATCAACCCAGTGGTCTAGCTGGGGGCCTCTCACACTCAAGGTGCATGGAAATCTCATCTCGAAGCAGGCTTCCCGCTTAGATGCTTTCAGCGGTTATCCCTTCCAAACGTAGCTAATCAGCGGTGCACTTGGCAGTACAACTGACACACCAGAGGTTTGTCCGTCCCGGTCCTCTCGTACTAAGGACAGCCCTTCTCAAATTTCCAACGCGCGCAGCGGATAGGGACCGAACTGTCTCACGACGTTCTAAACCCAGCTCGCGTACCGCTTTAATGGGCGAACAGCCCAACCCTTGGGACCTACTCCAGCCCCAGGATGCGACGAGCCGACATCGAGGTGCCAAACCATGCCGTCGATATGGACTCTTGGGCAAGATCAGCCTGTTATCCCCGAGGTACCTTTTATCCGTTGAGCGACGGCCCTTCCACGAGGTGCCGCCGGATCACTAGTCCCGACTTTCGTCCCTGCTCGAGCTGTCACTCTCACAGTCAAGCTCCCTTGTGCACTTACACTCGACACCTGATTGCCAACCAGGCTGAGGGAACCTTTGGGCGCCTCCGTTACATTTTAGGAGGCAACCGCCCCAGTTAAACTACCCATCAGGCACTGTCCCTGAACCAGATCATGGTCCGAAGTTAGGTGACCGGTACAGCCAGAGTGGTATTTCAACGATGACTCCACCCGAACTAGCGTCCGAGCTTCACAGTCTCCCACCTATCCTACACAAGCTGCACCGAACACCAATACCAAACTATAGTAAAGGTCTCGGGGTCTTTCCGTCCTGCTGCGCGTAACGAGCATCTTTACTCGTACTGCAATTTCGCCGAGTTCATGGTTGAGACAGCGGGGAAGTCGTTACTCCATTCGTGCAGGTCGGAACTTACCCGACAAGGAATTTCGCTACCTTAGGATGGTTATAGTTACCACCGCCGTTTACTGGGGCTTAAATTCTCAGCTTCGCAACAAGTTGCTAACCGGTCCTCTTAACCTTCCAGCACCGGGCAGGAGTCAGTCCGTATACATCGTCTTGCGACTTCGCACGGACCTGTGTTTTTAGTAAACAGTCGCTTCCCCCTGGTCTCTGCGGCCCACACCCGCAAAAGAAGAGCAAGTCTTCCTCACGGGGCAGGCCCCCCTTCTTCCGAAGTTACGGGGGCATTTTGCCGAGTTCCTTAACCATGATTCTCTCGATCGCCTTAGTATTCTCTACCTGATCACCTGTGTCGGTTTGGGGTACGGGCGACTAGAACCTCGCGCCGATGCTTTTCTAGGCAGCATAGGATCACCAAATCACCCACCGAAGTGGGTGCCTATCAGGTCTCAACCATAAATGAGAGACGGATTTGCCTATCTCTCGGCCTACACCCTTGGACCAGGTCAATTCCATTGCCTGGCTCGGCTACCTTCCTGCGTCACACCTGTTAATACGCTTACCTCACAAAATTGGTTCCCAGCACCTCACACAAAAGCAGCCCGAAGGCCGCAACATCATGCTCAGTGGTGGTTAGCATCAAAAGCTCAGTATGGGCGGTTCTTCGCCGGTACGGGAATATCAACCCGTTGTCCATCGACTACGCCTGTCGGCCTCGCCTTAGGTCCCGACTCACCCAGGGCAGATTAGCTTGACCCTGGAACCCTTGATCATTCGGCGGACGGGTTTCTCACCCGTCATTCGCTACTCATGCCTGCATTCTCACTCGTGTGGTCTCCACCGCTGGTTTACACCGCGACTTCACCGTCCACACGACGCTCCCCTACCCATCCAAACGCCCAATCGAAACCAGGCAAATATTTGAATGACGCAACTTCGGCGGTGTGCTTGAGCCCCGCTACATTATCGGCGCGGAATCACTTGACCAGTGAGCTATTACGCACTCTTTCAAGGGTGGCTGCTTCTAAGCCAACCTCCTGGTTGTCACAGCAACTCCACATCCTTTTCCACTTAGCACACGCTTAGGGGCCTTAGTTGGCGTTCTGGGCTGTTTCCCTCTCGACTATGAAGCTTATCCCCCACAGTCTCACTGCTACGCTCTCACTTACCGGCATTCGGAGTTTGGCTAACGTCAGTAACCTTGTAGGGCCCATTAGCTATCCAGTAGCTCTACCTCCGGTAAGAAACACGTAACGCTGCACCTAAATGCATTTCGGGGAGAACCAGCTATCACGAAGTTTGATTGGCCTTTCACCCCTACCCACAGCTCATCCCCTCCATTTTCAACTGAAGTGGGTTCGGTCCTCCACGCGCTCTTACACGCGCTTCAACCTGGCCATGGGTAGATCACTTCGCTTCGGGTCTAGACCGTGCCACTCAAACGCCCTATTCAGACTCGCTTTCGCTACGGCTTCCCCACACGGGTTAACCTCGCGACACAGCACTAACTCGCAGGCTCATTCTTCAAAAGGCACGCCATCACACCCCACAAGTGGGATGCTTTAACGGATTGTAAGCGCACGGTTTCAGGTACTATTTCACTCCCCTCCCGGGGTACTTTTCACCATTCCCTCACGGTACTGATTCACTATCGGTCATCAGGTAGTATTCAGGCTTACCAGGTGGTCCTGGCAGATTCACACAAGATTTCTCGAGCCCCGTGCTACTCGGGTACCCACACTAGAACGGCAGACACGCATTACACCTACGGGACTATCACCCTCTCTGGTCCGGCATTCCAACCGATTCACCTATACGCCTGCACCTCATCCCGCTAACCAGATAGGGTTAGCACATGTAGGCCCCACAACCCCGGTGATGCAACGCCTATCCGCTATCACACACCAACCGGTTTAGCCCCATCCGCGTTCGCTCGCCACTACTAACGGAATCACTATTGTTTTCTCTTCCTGCGGGTACTGAGATGTTTCACTTCCCCGCGTTCCCTCCACACAGCCTATACATTCAGCTGCAGGTCATACGGCATGACACCGTACGGGGTTTCCCCATTCGGAAATCCTGGTCTCAACGTCCGGTTATCGACTCCACCAGGCTTATCGCAGATTCCCACGTCCTTCATCGGCTCCTGATGCCAAGGCATCCACCGTGCGCCCTTAAAAACTTCAACACAAATCAAAGTCTCAGATTGAGCAATAAAACAATCAACAAAATCACAAAACAACCACGCAAGAACACCCCGAAAGGCATCCGACATGGTCATCTTATAAGATGCTCGCGTTCACTATACAGTTCCCAAACAACAACCCCACACCCCCGCACCACCGACCAAAGACCCCCAAAAAGGAACCCATTAAGCCAGCGCGCAAAGACACAGGACAAACACTGAAACACCAAACACCCACCCCCAAAGGGACAGGACGCTTGTTGCCTCAAAACCCAACAGCATGCCAAACCATACAAACCGCACAACCCCCACACCCTCATTCCAACACCCCCAAAGGGACGCGTACTAAAAGAGCATGAACACCATGCAGCCATAGCCAATACCCCGCCCCAACCATCAGGTCAACGCGTTTTCCGGTACTGAGTTCATTGATATTCCACCCATGAGCAACCCGCCTGCCAACACTCGTGGCAGAAACGGGCAACCAATAATTGGTTAGCTCCTTAGAAAGGAGGTGATCCAGCCGCACCTTCCGGTACGGCTACCTTGTTACGACTTAGTCCCAATCGCCAGTCCCACCTTCGACGACTCCCCCCACACAAGGTGGTTAGGCCATCGGCTTCGGGTGTTACCAACTTTCGTGACTTGACGGGCGGTGTGTACAAGGCCCGGGAACGTATTCACCGCAGCGTTGCTGATCTGCGATTACTAGCGACTCCGACTTCATGGGGTCGAGTTGCAGACCCCAATCCGAACTGAGACCGGCTTTTAGGGATTAGCTCCACCTCACAGTATCGCAACCCATTGTACCGGCCATTGTAGCATGCGTGAAGCCCAAGACATAAGGGGCATGATGATTTGACGTCATCCCCACCTTCCTCCGAGTTGACCCCGGCAGTCTCCCATGAGTCCCCACCTTTACGTGCTGGCAACATGGAACGAGGGTTGCGCTCGTTGCGGGACTTAACCCAACATCTCACGACACGAGCTGACGACAACCATGCACCACCTGTGAACCAGCCCCGAAGGGAAACCCCATCTCTGAGGCGGTCTGGAACATGTCAAGCCTTGGTAAGGTTCTTCGCGTTGCATCGAATTAATCCGCATGCTCCGCCGCTTGTGCGGGCCCCCGTCAATTCCTTTGAGTTTTAGCCTTGCGGCCGTACTCCCCAGGCGGGGCACTTAATGCGTTAGCTACGGCGCGGAAAACGTGGAATGTCCCCCACACCTAGTGCCCAACGTTTACGGCATGGACTACCAGGGTATCTAATCCTGTTCGCTCCCCATGCTTTCGCTCCTCAGCGTCAGTAGATGCCCAGAGACCTGCCTTCGCCATCGGTGTTCCTCCTGATATCTGCGCATTTCACCGCTACACCAGGAATTCCAGTCTCCCCTACATCACTCTAGTCTGCCCGTACCCACCGCAGATCCGAGGTTGAGCCTCGGACTTTCACGGCAGACGCGACAAACCGCCTACGAGCTCTTTACGCCCAATAAATCCGGATAACGCTTGCGCCCTACGTATTACCGCGGCTGCTGGCACGTAGTTAGCCGGCGCTTCTTCTGCAGGTACCGTCACTTTCGCTTCTTCCCTACTGAAAGAGGTTTACAACCCGAAGGCCGTCATCCCTCACGCGGCGTCGCTGCATCAGGCTTTCGCCCATTGTGCAATATTCCCCACTGCTGCCTCCCGTAGGAGTCTGGGCCGTGTCTCAGTCCCAGTGTGGCCGGTCACCCTCTCAGGCCGGCTACCCGTCGTCGCCTTGGTGAGCCATTACCTCACCAACAAGCTGATAGGCCGCGAGTCCATCCCCAACCGATAAATCTTTCCACCAAAAACCATGCGGTCAAAGGTCATATCCGGTATTAGACCCAGTTTCCCGGGCTTATCCCAGAGTCGGGGGCAGGTTACTCACGTGTTACTCACCCGTTCGCCACTAATCACCCCAGCAAGCTGGGGGTCATCGTTCGACTTGCATGTGTTAAGCACGCCGCCAGCGTTCATCCTGAGCCAGGATCAAACTCTCCATAAAAAACAAAAAGCCACCGAAACCCCTCGGAAAATAAGGGAAGAATCAGTGATAAAATCCTGGCGAATAAAAACACTCGGAACAACACACGGGGGTGCATCATTCCAAGCAAATGTTATATATCCACCAAATTAAAAATAATTCGGTATCAATAAACTTGGCACACTATTGAGTTCTCAAACAACAAACACTCTCGACACCACAACCACCATAATCGGCGACTGCTTCGCTCCGGAGCAACTTTTCAACTCTAGCATGTTTCGTGAACCAGTCAAAACCAGTCGAAACGCCTTGTGAAAAGATCTTTGCCACCGGATGAATTCTACGTGTATTCCACGTTGTTTTCGTTCCGGCAACAGAGAAAAACTATACGTGCCTTCTGCGCATCACGCAAATCGGCGAATTGACCAAGTTTTCGCCTTAGAACATACTCTGACTAGTTGTTTAACGTATTAGGTACAACAAAACCGCCAGAAAAGTGTCGTGGTTCACAGACATTTCTGGCGGTTTCGTGTTTTTCGGTTATCGAATCCGGCTAATGGGCTAGGCCGAAAGCTCTACTACCGCCATGTTCTTCTTGCCGCGGCGCACGATGGCATAGCGACCATGTAGGAAGTTCTCAGCGGTAAGCACCGTTTCGATTCCGGCAACCTTCTCGTTATTCACGTAGGCGCCACCTTCGTTCACGGTACGACGAGCCGCAGACTGGCTTTCGCTCAAACCCGAAACGTGAAGCACGTTCAAAATACCGAGCTCATCGGTCGTGACCTTCGCCGACGGCAACTCTGCGAGCACCGATTCCAGAGTCGGCAGGTCGATCTCGCTCAAATCGCCATTGCCGAAAACTGCCGCCGAAGCCTCGATCACCTTATTGGTGGCCTCTTCACCGTGAACCAAGGAGGTAACAAGCCAAGCGAGTTCGCGCTGGGCCTGGCGTTTGAACGGACGCTCGGCGACCTCAATCTCCAAGGTCTCGATCTGCTCGCGGGTCAGGAAGGTGAAGACCTTCAACCGGTTGATCACATCCGCGTCGGCGGTATTCAACCAGAACTGGTAGAGCGTGTACGGACTGCACATCTCGGCGTCCAACCAGATGGCGTTTCCTTCGGACTTGCCGAACTTGGTGCCATCTGAATTGGTAATCAGCGGGGTGCCGTAGGCATGAGCCGACTTGCCCTCCACCTTGCGGATCAGGTCGGTGCCGCTGGTGAGGTTACCCCACTGATCCGATCCGCCGGTCTGCAAGGTGCAACCGTACTGCCGGTTCAGCTCAAGGAAGTCGTATCCCTGAAGCACCTGGTAGGAGAACTCGGTGTAGCTGATGCCCTCATCGGAGTTCAGCCGGGCGGAAACAATTTCCTTCTTGATCATCGTGCCAACGCGGAAGTACTTGCCCACGTCGCGCAGGAAGTCCAGGGCGGAGAGCTGCTGGGTCCAGTCCAGATTGTTGACCAAACGAACCGCGTTCTCCCCGTCGGCGGAAAGGAAGCGGGAAACCTGCGCCTGCAAGCGGGAAACCCACTCGGTCACGGTTTCTCTGGTGTTAAGGGTGCGCTCGGCAGTCTGGCGCGGATCGCCGATCAGACCGGTGGAACCGCCGACCAGGGCCAGCGGCTTGTGGCCGGCCAACTGCAGGCGGCGCATATTCAGCAATTGAACGAGGTTGCCCAGATGAAGGGATGGTGCGGTCGGATCGAACCCGCAATAGTAAGTGATGCTCTCTTCGGACAGCACGCGCTCCAGCTCGGCCTCATCGGTGGACACATGCACCAGGCCGCGCCACTTCAGTTCCTGCCAGATATTTTCGAAGGAGGGATCATTACTCTGTCCCGCAATGACGGGATTTTGCTTATTCTCAGACACAGTGTCCACATTAGCAAAATCCCGTCGGCCAGTTCTAGTTTGTTCCCGTTCTCACACCCGGGGATTCCGGGCTGTCTTGGGACGAACGGCTAGGACTCGGTGAGCCCCGCGGGCAGCGGCGCGGTGTGAATCACGTGCAAGCGCTGGGTGGTGCGGGTCATCGCGACGTACAGATCGCCCACTCCCCCATCGACGTCCGCGATCAGCTGCGCAGGTTCCACGATGATGACCCCGTCGAATTCCAGCCCCTTGGACTCGCGCGCGGTAATCACCACGATGTCTTGAGCCATTCCGCCGGACCCGGTGCCAACACGCTCGCCGTAGACCCCGGTGACCGCAGCGCGCGCGGCGCCCAGCAATTCCTGCGGGACGATGATCGCCTGCAGGCCGCCTGCCGCGTAGTCGAGCTCCGCAGGAAGCTGCGCGATGAGTTCTTCGATCAACCGATCCTGCGGTGCACGGGTGAGCACCGGCGGCCAGTCTCCTTCGCGCACCGCGCGTGGCGTGGTGATGCGCAGGCCCGCGGCTTGAGCCACACGAACCGCCGCATCGGCAATCTGCGCCGGGGTGCGGTAGTTGACCGTGAGCTCTTCGAGGTTGTAGCGCTTACCCAGGAAGGGCTCCAGCGCCTGCGCCCAGCTATTCGCGCCCGAAGCGGCGGAAGTCTGAGCGATATCCCCGACGATGGTGAAGGACTTCATCGGGCAGCGGCGCACCAGCAGCCGCCACTGCATCGGCGAAAGTTCCTGCGCCTCATCGACCACGATATGCCCGTAGGCCCAGGTGCGATCGGCCACCGCACGTTCCGCGGCGCTCTGCGAGGCGGCGGTTTCCTGGTTCACCGCGGCGACCTGCTCCGCGGTGACCACCCCGTCGATCCCCGCGTTGGCGAGCATCGTGTCCATATTGTTCAGCGCCATTTTCGCGTTTTCCACGTCGCGCTCGTACTGCGAGTTATCGGGGGCATCCTGCGGGTTGACGAACTCGCCGAGCAATTCGGCGGCCTCGTCGAGCAGCGGAACGTCGGCCTCGGTGAAGGCCGAGCCCGCCGGGCGGAACAGCGCGTCGCGCTCGGCCTGCGACAGCCGCGGCGCGGCAGCTTCGAGCAGGTGCGGCTTGGCGTAAAGCTCTTCGAGCAGGCCCTGGGGGCTCAACGGCATCCAGCACAGGTTGATGGCTACGCGCACATCCCAGGATTCGCGCACCTCCTGGGGCAGGTAGGAGCGGTCCGCGGCGCTTGGCTGCCCGGCAGATTCTTCCAGTTTGCGCAGCAGCTGCTCGGCCAGGTCCCCGACGATGACCTTGGTGAAGGTTTCGCGGGCCTCGTTGTATGGCTTGTGGCTGTGCCGGGCGCGTTCGCGGGCGTTGCGCACCATGCCCTTCGTCAGCGTCAGCCGGGTGCCCTCGACCACCACGGTGCGGTCCTCGGCGAGCAGCCGCTGGCGGTTGCGCACAGCCTGTGCGATCACCTTGGCCATCGACAGCCGGCCCTTGACCTTGGCCACGAGGCGGTTGGTTTCCGGTCCGGCCGCCACCCCGTGATACAGCTCGCCCACGGAGGACATGACCACGCCGGTTTCGCCCAGCGATGGGAGCACGCGTTCGATATAGCGCATGAAGGAGTTGGACGGTCCGACGATCAGCACCCCGGCGTTCTTCAGCCGTTCGCGGTATTCGTAGAGCAGGAAAGCCGCGCGGTGCAGCGCGACGGCGGTCTTGCCGGTGCCCGGGCCGCCCTGTACTACCACGGCGCCGGGAAGCTCAGCACGGATGATCGCGTCCTGCTCGGCCTGGATAGTGCCGACGATATCGCCCATCCGGCCGGTGCGCTTTTCGCGCAGCGCTGCCATGAGCGCGCCTTCACCGTGATGGGTGTGGCCCTCGTCGAGCCACGTCTCATCGAGCACGTCGTCTTCGATCCCTGCCACCTGGCGGCCCTTGAGCATCAGGTGGCGGCGGCGGCGCACGCCGCGCGGGTTCAACGCAGTGGCTTGGTAGAACGGGGCGGCTTCGGAAGCGCGCCAGTCGATCATCAGCCGATTCAGATCCTCGTCGCTCAGCCCGATGCGGCCGATATAGCGCGGTTCGATGCCCTCGCCGTGATCGGCCATATCCAGCCGCCCGAAGACCAGGCGATCCTGCACCGCATCCAGCTGGGCGATGCGGTCCTCGTAGAGGCTGGCGAATGAATCGCGTTCGGATTGGTTCTGGAAGGTCCCCACCGCACCGGTGGCCCGGGTGCGCGCCAGCTGGTCCACCTTTTCGGCGCGCAACTCATCGAGCCTGTCATACAGGCGTGCGACGTACTGGCTTTCAGCGAGCAGATCCCGCTCGATCGTACCGGTCAATCTTGGTTCCCCTCGCGCTAACTAACAGGACAGACAATCTTACGCGTGTGGCGGCGCAACGGGTTAATCCGGCGAAGCCACCGCGTCATCTTCGCACCGCACCACGCGGTGATGCGGTGGTTAAACCACTTGCAGCGACATGACCCGGTGCTCGCCCAGGTTCTTCCGTCCGCCCAAGGCCCCGAGCTCCAGGATCACCCCGACTCCGGCGACGATGCCTCCGGCGCGTTCGATCAGCCGCACCGAGGAGCCCACGGTCCCGCCAGTGGCGAGCACATCGTCGAGCACCAGCACTCGGGTGCCAGGCGCGATCTCATCCTTGTGCAATTCCAGCGAGGCGCTGCCGTATTCCAGGGTGTAGTCATCCCGGTAGACCTCGCGCGGCAGCTTGCCGGCCTTGCGGATGGTCAGCATCCCGGTCCCCGAGGCATAGGCGGCGGCCGCGGCGAGCACGAAGCCGCGCGCCTCCAGCCCGGCGACGATGTCAAAGGTCCCGATGAAGGGCGCGATCAGCTCGTCGACCAGGCGGCGCAAGCCCACCGGGTCGGCGAACACCGGGGTGAGGTCCTTGAAGGAGACCCCGGGCTGCGGGTAATCGGGCACCACCGCGCACAGTCGGTCCAGCAGGTCGCAAATGCTCTCGTTATTAGTCACGCGTAATATTTTAGTGCGTGCGCGCACCTGCCGGGTACTGCGCCATTGCGCCTTGCGCGGAACGGGCGCGCTGCGGCCCGCGGCCGCGGCGGAGCCCGAACACCTTTTCGCTAGTTCGGCACCGCGCCGACCGCGGATTCGCGCGGAATCAACGACTCATCAGGGTGTCGCTGGGCCAGGGCAGCAGTGTGGGGAACTCGGCCGAATCAGCGGCCTTGGTGGCGCGTACCACCCCGCTGACCGGGCGGCCGGCGAACCAGGCTGCCAGATCGTAGTCGGTGCCTTCCAATACCCAGGACCGCTCTCCGCTTCCCAGCACCTGGCGCTGCCGTCCGTGGGGCTGCACCACCACACGGTCCCCCTCGCGCACGCGAGCTGCCAGCGCGCGCAGCAGATGATCGGAAAATTCTTGCGGCCAGCTGGCGGCCGGGCGGAGGAATTCGTCCAGATCGGTCGCGTGGATCAGCATCTCGCGCCACACCGCGCACATCATGTCCGCGACCTGCGCCCCGGGCCGGTAGCCCACCGGCTGCTCCCATTGAGCTTCGCAACCGGCCAGCACGACGCGCAGCTGCGCGAAGGATTCGGCCACTAGTTCGCGCAGCTTTTCCGGACGCATCAGGGCGACCATATTGATTGCTTCGATCCGCCCCACCTGTCCCCCGTCGTACATCGGCGGCAGGTGCGCAGCCCCGGCGTTCTCGAATTGCCGGCGGGCCGCTTGCGCCAGCGAATGCAGGTGCGCGACTAATTGCGCGGTGCTCCAGCCGGGCAGCGAGCTGGGCTTGGCGAAGGCCTCGTCGGGCAGCTCCGCCAGCTGCGCGGCCAATTCGTCCAAGGCCGTAGTGACCTGCTCAATGAGTTGCGCCGGAGGAAGTTCGTATGTCATGGCACACACTCTAGCGCGCGGGCGCATCCGAGCTGAAGTCCAGCGGGTTAAACACCCGATGGCGGCCGCTGGCTTCACGGTATCGCGAAGCCAGCGGCCGCCATCAACTGCGGAACGGAGGTTTGAGCTTAGCCCTTGACCCAGGCGCGGATCTCGCCGAGCTGGCGTTCGAATTCGGTCAGCTGCGCCGCGACGGCGCTCGGCGCGGTGCCGCCCTGCCCGTTGCGCGCGTTCAGCGAACCCTCGGTGGAGAGCACTTCGCGCACCGCTGGGGTCAGGTGTTCGGAGATGCCCGCATATTCTTCGTCGGTCAGATCCCACAGCTCCACGCCGCGCGATTCGGCCAGGGTAACGGCGGCGCCGGAAAGCTCATGGGCATCACGGAACGGCACGCCCTGGCGGACCAGCCATTCGGCGATGTCGGTGGCCAGCGCGAAGCCCTGCGGGGCAAGCTCCGCCATGCGTTCGGTGTTGAAAGTCAGCGTGCCCATCATGCCGGCCATCGCTGGCAGCAGCATCTCCAAGGTATCCGCGGCGTCGAATACCGGCTCCTTGTCCTCCTGCAGGTCGCGGTTATAGGCCAGCGGCAGCGCCTTCAGTGTTGCCAGCAGCCCGGTCAGGTCGCCGATCAGGCGGCCGGCCTTGCCGCGGGCCAGCTCGGCGATGTCCGGATTCTTCTTCTGCGGCATGATCGAGGAGCCGGTGGAGAAGGCGTCGTGCAGCTTCACGAAGCTGAACTCCTTGGTAGCCCAGAGGATCACTTCCTCCGACACGCGGGAGAGATCCACGCCGATCATCGCGGTGATCCAGGAGAATTCGGCGAACACATCGCGCGCGGCGGTGCCGTCGATCGAGTTGAATACTGCCGAGTCGAAGCCCAGTTCCGCGGCGACGAAGTTCGGATCCAAGCCCAGGGTCTGGCCGGCCAGCGCGCCGGAACCGTAAGGGGAAACCGCCGCGCGCTTGTCCCAGTCGACAAAGCGCTGCACGTCGCGCAGCAGCGGCCACGCGTAGGCGAGCAGCAGATGCGAGAGCAGGATCGGCTGCGCGTGCTGCAGGTGGGTGCGTCCCGGCATCGGTGCGTATGGGTGCGCCTTGGCCTGTGCAACCATGGCGTCGATGGTGTCGATGACGCCAGCGGCGATGATGCGCGCGTGGTCGCGCAGGAACATGCGGCCCAGGGTGGCAATCTGGTCATTGCGCGACCGGCCTGCGCGCAACTTGCCCCCTAGCTGGGTGCCGGCGCGTTCGAGCAGTCCGCGTTCCAGCGAACCGTGCACGTCCTCATCGGACTCCGCTGCCACGTAGGCTTCGGACTTCACGTCGGCTTCGAGCAGGTCAAGGGCGGCGATCATATCCGTCAGTTCGGTCTCGGTCAGCAGCCCGGCGCGATTGAGCACCTTGGCGTGGGCGCGGGAACCGGCGATATCGTAGCTGGCCAAGCGCCAGTCGAAGTGGGTCGACTTACTCAGTGCAGCCATTGCTTCTGCCGGACCACCGGAGAAGCGTCCGCCCCAGAGCGATCCTTCATTTGTTGACGAGGTCATGACTCGTTCCTTTCAGCCAGATCCCGCCGGGCGACGGGTAAAGTTTTTGATGCGCTGAATCCACTCTAGCAAAGCTTTATGCATTGTCGCTCATAAATATTCAGCGAGTTTGGGAATAAGCCGCGCGCAGCATCGGTAGCTCCCGAACGCCAGGGCTCCGAAGGAGACCACGCACCGTTATGCCTTGCGCGCGGTGCAAGCATCCATCGGCTACCGGAGCGGTCTGAGTCGATTTTCTGATAGGAGACGGTGAGTTGCGCGTTTCACACTTCCGCAGGTGCGAAGGCGGGCGTATGGTGAGAGACACACAGCCGAATACGGATACTTCGTTGGAGGAAACCCCATGGAAATCCAGTTGTACCGCGGTGATATCACCACGTTGAACGTTGATGCCATCGTGAACGCAGCCAATCCCTCATTGCTGGGTGGCGGCGGCGTTGACGGAGCTATTCATGCGGCGGCCGGCCCGGGCCTGCTCGCCGCCTGCCGCGAAGTACGCACGGCCCGGTATCCCGATGGGATCCCTTCCGGCATCGCCGTGGCAACGAAAGCGGGGAACCTCTCGGCGAAGTGGGTTATTCACACCGCTGCGCCAAATCTCGCACTGATTAAGCCAAACCCGAAGATCCTGGCCGATTGCTTCAGCAATTCGCTCTATCTAGCTGCGCGCCATGAGGCGCACTCGATCGCGTTCCCGGCCTTGGGTGCGGGCGCGTTCGGCTGGCCACCAGAGCAGGTCGCGCAGATTGGTTTCGAAACCATCAGCGCGTGGATCGAAACGAATAAGCATATTTCGCCAATCCATCGAGTTGTGATGGTTTCGCATACCGACGAGGTTCAAGAGGCGTTCGAACAGGCGTTTGGCATGTCCTCCGTGGATCGGCTTGCGGCCTGAAACCTTCAATCCCTCGCGGCTTTGCTCAGTGAACTACCCGTCATGGCATAGCGCCTGACGGGTAGTTCTCTGTTTGTGCCGCGGTCGCCGATCGGTGTCGAGGTGTTCGGGCAAGATGACGTGCGGCAGCCCAGCGATGCTCACGATCTTAAGGTACCCCAGGTGCACCGCGACATGATGGGCCGGGCACAATGGGCAGCAGTCGGACAGACTGGTTTTGCCGCCGTGCTTCCAAGACCGGATGTGGCGGTAGTCCAGCAGCGCCGGATCCATGGTGCAGCCGGGCACGACGCAGCCGCCGTCCTGTGCCCGCGCGGCCCGTTTGATCGTTCTGGGAAACAGCCTCTGGGATCGTCCGGCATCGATCACCTGCCCGTCTGAGTTGAAAACCATGGGGATGATTTCTGCTTCGCACAATAATTTGCGCAGGTCTTCCGCTTCCAGCTCGATCTCGTGGGCGGTGCGGGCGCAGTTGCGAGCTGGCCGGCCAGCTCGCGCAGCGTGGATGAAAGTTGTTCGGGGTCCATGCACCGATGATGCACCGCCGCAGGCGCGGGTTAAACAGCACCGCCACCGGGTGTGGAAAACATCCGGTGGCGGGCTGATCAGGCGTGGAAATCCTGCGTGGAGGCCCGGTTAGCGCGGTTCGGCCAGCTGCAGGAAACGCCCGGCGACCTCCGCGGCCCCATCGGCGGCCCGGGTGATCACCATGATCGTATCGTCCCCGGCGATGCAGCCGAGGATGGAGGGCATCTGCGAGTGGTCGATGGCCAGCGCGAGCAGGTTCGCGGCGCCCGGCGGGGTGCGCAGCACGACGATATTGCCCGAGGCCTCGGCGGTGACCAGCTGCTCCTGGCAGATCTTGGCCAGCCGCGCGTCGAGCACCTCCTGGGTGATGGCGGTCTTCGGTGAACGGTCCCCGCCCTCCTGGCGCACGGCGTAGATCAGCTGGCCCAGGTGGTCGCGGATGCGCACCGCCCCGATCTCCACCAGATCCCGGGACAGCGTGGCCTGGGTGACCTCCAGCCCGTCGTCCTTCAGCAGCCCGAGCAGCTCGGCCTGGCTTTTGACCGAATTATTCCCCAAGAACGCGCGGATCCGTGCCTGGCGTGCGGTTTTCGTGCTCGGCTGCGCCCCCATTTAAAGCTCGACCCGCTCGTCCTGGGCCAGTCCGGAGGCGACCATCAGCCAGGTCATGATGGCCTTCTGCGCGTGGACCCGGTTTTCGGCCTCGTCGAAGACCACCGACTGCGGGCCGTCGATCACCTCGGCGGAGATTTCGTAGCCGCGGTAGGCCGGCAGGCAGTGCAGAACGATGGCATCGGGCTTGGCCAGCTTCATCGCTTCCGCGTCCACCGCATAGTCCACGAAGAGTTTCTGGCGCGTCGCCTTCTCCTCTTCCTGCCCCATGGACACCCAGGTATCGGTGACCACAACGTCCGCGCCGGCCAGGGCGGCGGCCGCGTCGGTGGTGATCATGACCGATCCGCCGGTCTGCTCGGCGCGGATTTCCGCGGCGGCGATGATCTCCGCTGACGGGAGATAGCCTTCGGGGCCGGCGATGCGCACGTGCATGCCGGCGGTGACCCCGGCCAGCAGGTAGGAGTTGGCCATATTATTCGCCGCGTCGCCCAGGTAGACCATGCTCAGCCCGGCGGTCTTGCCCTTGTGCTCGCGCACGGTGAGCAGGTCCGCGAGCAGCTGGCAGGGGTGGTAGTCATCGGAGAGCGCGTTGATCACCGGCACCTTCGAGTTCGCCGCCATTTCCTCCAGCCCGGACTGCGCGTAGGTGCGCCACACGATGGTGGAGACCATGCGCTCGAGCACCATGGCGGAGTCGGCGATGGATTCCTTGTGGCCCAGCTGCGATTCGCCGGAGTTGATGATCAGCGGGGAACCGCCGAGCTCTGCGATGCCCGCATGGAAAGAGACGCGGGTGCGGGTGCTGGTCTTATCGAAGAACACCGCGACGGTTTGCGGTCCGGCGTAGGGCTGGTAGCCGTATTTGTCGGCCTTCATCGCCGCGGCGAGGTCCAGGACCTTGGACTGCTCGGCGGGACTCAGGTCGAGGTCGGTCAAGAAGTGGCGGGTAGCGCTCATGGATCTGTTCCTTTTGCTTCCGGTGGTGCCGGGAAAATATGTGGGCTATGCGGCGGTGGCCGCTGCGAGCAGCGCCGGCAGGGCGGCGAGGAAGGTGCCCAGCTGCTCGCGGGTGATGATCAGCGGCGGGGCCAGGCGGATGGTGGTCTCGTCCGTGGCGTTCACGATGAACCCCGCATCCAGCGCGGCGCCAACCAGCTTCGGCGCCGAACCATTGGCCAGCTCGAAGGCGGTGAGCAGGCCGCGTCCGCGGACTTCCCCGACCCCGTTGAGGGCCGAAAGTTCGCCGCGCAGCCAGTGGCCGGTTTCGCGCACATGCTCCAGCAGCTGCTGATTTTCGATGGTGTGGATGACTGCGAGTCCGGCGGCGCAGGCCACCGGGTTGCCGCCGAAGGTGGTGCCGTGGTCCCCCGGGGTCAGCCAGGCGGTGTTTTCCTGCCCGAAGACGATCATCGCGCCGATCGGGAAGCCGCCGCCCAGGCCCTTGGCCAAGGTCATCACATCGGGAATCACTCCCGCGGAGGCGAAGAACTCGCCGGTGCGCCCCATGCCGGTCTGCACCTCGTCGAAGACCAGCAGGGCCCCGGCCGCGGTGGTGATCTCCCGGGCGGCGCGCAGGTAGTCGGCGCCCAGCTCGCGCACCCCGGCCTCGCCCTGGATGGGTTCGATGAACACGGCGGCGACGGTTTCGTCCACCGCGGCGCGCAGCGCGGCTTCGTCGCCTGCAGGAATCCAGGTGACGTTGCCCGGCAGCGGCGCGAAGGGCGCGCGGTATTTCTCCTTGTAGGTCAGCGACAGGGCGCCGAGGGTGCGGCCGTGGAAGGCGTGCTCCAGGGCGATCACCTTGGTGCGCGGGACCGCTTCGGTGCCGGTGTTCCGGCGGGTGAGCTTCAGCGCCGCCTCGTTCGCCTCGGTGCCGGAGTTCGCGAAGAACACCTTCGAGCCTTCTGGTGCGGCCGAAATTTCGAGCAGCTTCTCGGCCAGCGCGATCTGCGTCGGGGAGCTGAAGAAGTTCGAGACGTGGCCCAAGGTGGCCAGCTGGCTGGTGATCACGCTGGTCAGCAGCGGGTTCGCATGGCCCAGGGTGTTCACCGCGATGCCGCCGAGCAGATCCAGGTACTGATTGCCGTCCGCATCCCAGACATGGCAGCCGGCCCCGCGCACGAGCACCCGCGACGGGGCGCCGAACACGCCGAGCAGCGACTTGGCGTAGCGGGCGGAGAGATCCGCACCGTGCAGGGCGGAGAGTTCGTTGGCCTCGTTCAACGCGCCGGTGGCGCGCAGTTCCTGACTCACTTGGATTCCTTACTCTGGGGTACCACCTGGGTGCCGACCCCGGCGGTGGTGAAAATTTCAAGCAGCATCGAGTGCGCCTCGCGGCCGTCGACGATATGCGCCTGGGGCACTCCCTCGTCGACCGCTTTCAGGCAAGCGCCCATCTTCGGAATCATGCCCGATTCCAGGGTGGGCAGCAAGGTGCGCAGCTCCTCATTGGTCAGCGAGCTGATCAGCGAAGACCTGTCCGGCCAGGCGGCGTAGAGCCCCTCCACGTCGGTGAGGATCACCAGTTTTGCCGCGCCCAGCGCGGTGGCCAGGGCCGCGGCGGCGGTGTCCGCGTTGACGTTGAGGATCGCGCCGGTGGGCTCGGAATGCTCATCGAACTCCGGGGCGACGGTGGAGATGACCGGGATCATTCCCGCCTTGACCAGCGAATCCACTTGATCGGTGCGCACCCGCGTGACCTCGCCGACCAGCCCGAGGTCAACCTCGACACCGTCCACGGTGGTGCCGCGGCGCACCGCCTGCAAGGTGGCGCCGTCCTCCCCGGACATGCCCACCGAGTAGGGCCCGTGCGAGTTGATCAGGCCCACCAGATCGCGCTGCACCTGGCCGGTGAGCACCATGCGCACCACATCCATGGCCTCCGGGGTGGTCACCCGCAGCCCGCCGCGGAATTCGGATTCGATCCCCAGGGTGTCGAGCATCTTGTTGATCTGCGGGCCGCCGCCGTGCACCACCACCGGGTTGATCCCGGCGTGGCGCAGGAACACGATGTCCTCGGCGAAAGCGCGGCGCAAGGACTCGTTGACCATTGCGTTGCCGCCGTATTTGATGACCATCGTGGTCCCGGCGAAACGCTGGATCCAGGGCAGGGCCTCGATCAGGGCTTCGGCCTTGGTGCGGGCGGCGCCGAGGTTGGTATGTGCTGTGTGCGGCATGGTGGGTTTGCTCCTGCGAAGGTGGCCTAGCTGGAGTAGGCGGAATTCTCGTGGACGTAGTCGTGCGTCAGGTCGTTGGTGAGGATCGTCGCCTCGATCGCCCCGGCGTTCAGGTCGATGTCGATGGTGACGAAGCGCTCTTCCAGCGAGATCAGATTGCGGTCCTCGCCGACGCCGCCGTTTTTGCAGACCATGACGCCGTTGATCGCCACGTTCAGCTCATCGGGTTCGAAGGCGGCACGCGTGGTGCCGACCTCGGAGAGCACCCGGCCCCAGTTGGGGTCCTTGCCGAAAATCGCGGTCTTGACCAGGTTCGATCGGGACACCGCGCGGGAGACCTCCAAAGCGTCGGCCTCGGTGGCCGCGTTGTAGGTGCGCACCGCGATGGTGTGCGCCGCCCCTTCGGCATCGTCGATCAGCTTCGCGGCCAGCTCCTGGCACAGATCTGCCAGGGCGGCGCTGAATTCCTCCAGGTCCGGGGCGATGCCCGAGGCGCCGGAGGACATCAGCAGCACGGTGTCGTTGGTGGACATGCAGCCATCGGAGTCCGCCCGGTCAAAGCTCACCGCGGTGGCCGCGCGCAGGGCCTGATCCAGCGCCTTGGGCTCGATCACCGCGTCGGTGGTGAGCACCACGAGCATGGTGGCCAGCGCCGGGGCGAGCATTCCCGCGCCCTTGGCCATGCCGCCGATGCTGTATCCGTTCACGCTGCGCGAGGCGATTTTCGGGACGGTGTCGGTGGTCATGATGCCGGCGGCTGCCTCATCGGCGGCGCCCTGGCCGTCGGCGAGCGCTTCGGCCGCCTGCTTCACCCCGGGCAGCAGCTTATCCATGGGCAGCTGCATGCCGATCAGTCCGGTGGAGGCCACTGCCACGTCGCCGGATGACAGGTTCAGCAGTTCGGCCACGTATTCGGCGGTGCGGTGCGTGTTGCCGAATCCCTCGACACCGGTGCAGGCGTTGGCGCCGCCGGAGTTCAGCACGATCGCATCCACCCGGGCGTCCTTGACGATCTCCTTGGACCAGTGCACCGGGGCGGCGGCCACGCGGTTCGCGGTGAACACCGCGGCGGCGGTGAAGTTCGGTCCCAGGTTCTGCACCAGCACGACGTCGTTCTTGCCGGTGGATTTCAGGCCCGCGGGGACCCCGGAGGCTAAGAATCCTGCCGGTGCGGTGACGCCGGCCAGTTCGGCCTGCGGAAAGGTTGGGGTGTGGGACAGGCTCACGGTGCGACTCCTTGCATCATCAATCCGGTGGTTTCGGGCAGGCCCAGGGCGATATTCATCGATTGCACTGCGGCGCCCGCGGTGCCCTTGGTGAGGTTATCCAGCGCAACCGTGACGATCACTCGTCCGGCGTGCTCATCGAGCGCCAGCTGCATTTGCACGTGGTTGCTCCCCTGCACCGCGCCGGTGGTCGGCCACTGGCCCTCGGGCAGCAGGTGCACAAAGGGCTCGTCGGCGTAGGCCGACTCCCAGGCTGCGCGCAGCGCAGCGGCGGTGACGCCGGGCAGGACGCGTGCGGTGGCGGTGGTCAGGATGCCGCGCGGCATGGGGGCCAGCGTCGGGGTGAAGGATATGGTGACCTCCTGACCGGCGAGCTTGGACAGGCCCTGCTCCATTTCGGGGATGTGGCGGTGGGTGCCGCCGACGCCATAGGTGCTCATCGAGCCCATGGTTTCGCTGCCCAGCAGATGGGTTTTGGCGCTCTTTCCGGCACCCGAGGTGCCCGAGGCGGAGACGATGACCACGTCTTGCGGCTCCAGCAGCCCGGCGTGGTAGCCCGGAGCAAGGGCCAATTGGCCGCCGGTCGGGTAGCAGCCGGGTACCGCTACTCGCTTGGCGCCGATCAGCTTTTCGCGTTGGCCGGGAAGTTCGGGCAGCCCATAGGGCCAGGATCCGGCGTGCGGCGAACCATAGAATTTCTCCCAGGCCGCGGCGGATTCCAGTCGGTGGTCTGCCCCGGCGTCGATGACCAGGGTGGATTCGGGCAAGGCGGCGGCGACCGCGGCGCTCGCGCCATGCGGAAGCGCCAGGAAGACCACGTCGTGCCCGGCCAGGTTTTCCACGGTGGTCTCCACGAGCACGCGCTCGGCCAGGGAATGCAGATGCGGGGCGATGCCGCCCAAGCGCAATCCGGCCTGCGAGTGCGCGGTGATCGCACCGATCTCTACCTGTGGGTGGTTGGCCAAAATTCGAAGGACCTCGCCGCCGGCGTATCCGCTGGCGCCGGAGACAGCAACTGAAATCGTCATGACCTCACTCTACAACCGGTTATGCATCAAACCTAATAAATATGCATAAGCTGTCTGGTATTTCCTCATTTCAAGGGTTTCAACTCACCCGGCCCGCACCCTTCAGATCTAGACTAGTTACTAGAAGCCGACAGCAATATGGCAAGGGACAAAGATTGGAAGCGCATCGCATGAAACAGCAGAGCATACTCGTCTCCCACGCAGGTGGGCCTGAAGTTCTGGAGCTCGGCGAAACCAAAATTCCCACCCCCCGCGAGGGGCAAGTGCTGGTCAAGGTCGAAGCGACCGGTGTGAACTTCATCGAAACCTACCAGCGCTCGGGAATCTACGCCGTTCGCTATCCATTCACCCCGGGCAGCGAATTCTCCGGCACCGTCACGCAGATCGGCAAGAACGTGCGCCATTTGAAGGTCGGCGACCGGGTCGCCACCGCCAGCGGCGAAAAGGGCTACGCCCAGTACACGGTGGTCAACGAGTCCGAGCTGGGCAAGGTCCCGGACAAGGTCGACCTGCGTTTGGCCGCGGCGCTGCCCCTGCAAGGCATGACCTCGCACTACCTGACGCATTCGAGCTACCTGGTGCGTTCGGGCGATGTCATTCTCACCTACGCCGGCGCCGGTGGAGTGGGACTGCTGCTCACGCAGATCTTGAAGATGAAGGGCGCCACCGTCATCACTACCGCTTCCACGCAGGAGAAGAAGGATCTGGCCCGTGCCGCCGGAGCCGACCACGTGGTGGATTATGACCAGGTCGAAGCCACCGTGGACAAGGTCACCAACGGGGTGGGCGTGCACGCGGTCTACGACGGCATCGGCAAAGACACTTTCGAAACCTCGCTGAAGGTGCTCAAGCGCCGCGGCACGCTGGTGCTCTTTGGCGGGGCCAGCGGCCAGGTGCCTCCCTTCGACCTGCAGCGCTTGAATGCGGGCGGGTCGCTGACCGTCACCCGGCCGAAACTCGCGGATTTCCTGGCCACCGATGAGGAACGGGCCTGGCGCTTCGGCGACGTCTTCGGCTGGGCCGCCACTGGGGACCTGGATGTCCGCGTCGGGCAGAAATTCGCGTTGGCCGACGCCGGTGATGCACATCGAGCGCTGGAATCGCGCAAAACCACCGGCAAGGTGCTGCTCGTGCCCTAGCGCTCTTCTCCACTAGACCAAGACGTACCGCCCTTGCCGGGCGGTAGAGTCGCGCTGCACTGCGACGAAGCGCCGCCAGCACATTTGAAGCTGCAGGTCATCCCGCGCTTAACGATGGGCATTTGCACATCATGCCGGGCAATGTTCTGGAGAAGGACCGGGTCCAGGTCGATACCGAGCCTCTGCGCGGCCAGCTGTCCTAGCTAATCATCTATAGGGCTTCCGATGACCAACAATTGGCGGCCTTGCAGGGCCTGAGCGTGATAGCCCATGGGAAGGTGAATCATGCCCATTACCTGGACATAGCTAGCTTGCTGAGTGAGTATTCACGCCAGTTCGCTGCGGCCATCTAATTAGTAACCTTCTATTCCGAGGCGGATGTCGGGCAGCTAGCGTGCCAGTCGCTGGCTGCCAGAGCGAAGTTGTTCTGGGTTCATGTGCAGGTCGGGGCTTAACTTCACTGCGTAAGTTGTTAGATGACGTTTTGCAGGCGCTGCCATACTTCCTCAAAACGGTAGTGAACCACTGCGGCAACGGACCGTACCCGGGACAGTTATCGGGGATCGGGCCCATCGAGAAGCTCGTCGAATGCTATCTGCAGATGGTGCGTGTCATCGTCTTTGCTGGGTTTCTGGTCTACACCCAGTTCGTACAGCCAGTCGCGGTGCATCCGCTCCTCCTGGCATCTACATGGATGCCAGCGTGGTCGGCACGGTTATTATGCAGATCACCAACCCGCTGCCCGATAGCTACCCGGAGCAGGTGACCGGGCTGGACAGGTGTCATCGACTGTCGTTCTAGGTCTCAGGTAGAGACCTGAACCGATAGCCCGATGCGGAGTCTAGTGGAACCAATAGCTTCCATTACTTTGTCGTGAAGGTCCGGCCTGAGAAGTAGGTCGGTTCCAACGACCGCTGGTTCAAGCGGCTCGTAGCTCCCGACATGAACTGGAAAAGAACTCCATTGTCTGCAGACGAGGGCCGGCCCACTATCGTCTATGAGCATCAATCGGTTCGACGGAGATTCTGGCCAGAGTCCAAGGAGTGCACTAAGTTCGATGTGTGGGGCCAAGAGGAACGGGTGGAGCCCAGGCGCCGCATCAGTATGAGGGGAGCCAAAAGTGGTATCAAAATCCAGAAGCGCAACAAGGGGTCTTGCAAGGGCAGTGAGATTGGCGTGCGCCTGCGCTCGGTGAAGTGCCGGTTCGAGGTCTGTGGCCCGATTACTCCAGATTGTGGGGTTCGACCCAACGAATGGCAGATTCCGTCCTCTCGGCTCACCGTTAGTCGATTCCAGTCCTGTGGCGATCATGAAGCGACGGGCAGGCCGGTCCGGATGTTTACTGGCGAAAGTGCGTTGCCGCTCCAAAAGTCCAAGTTGCACCCAGTTCTTATATGGGAATTCAGCGCAGCGAGGTAGTTCAGTTAACGAAATTTCTTTCTTCCGTTGAAGAGTCACAGCTTCAGTTGGCGGCCATATATACGCGTTGTCGTTGAGCCATGGGACCGCTGGGATTGTCCACGAGAGTGTAGAGGGTCGAGTTGGCGGACGTGGGACGCGTGCAGCTTCGCTTCGAATTGCCCATGTTGCTGTTGATGCAAGCCATAGTGTCGCGGCTTGTTCGAAAGGGAGCGCATCGATGGTAAACCCTTCGTCCGCTATGGCAGTACGGATGCCAGCAGCTGCCTCTTGGAGATTAGTTTCGAGCGCTTCCTGGTGTGCGTAGTACGCTTGGGGGCGGTCGTAGTCTCGAGGCTTCAGTTGTTTGACTTGGTTGTTGAATCGATCGACGACCTCGTCGTATATATTGGCTATGCGGGTCTCAACCGCATCTCGTAGGCCGGGTGGGTGCCGTGCTAGTTCGAGACGTTGTCCCAGAAATTCTTTTACTGTCTCTTTAGCGAACTCTCGGGCGTTCTTAGTCATGAGTCATCCATCGATTGGTTAATAGCGCGGCGTATCGAACCGTCGGGATGTGTCGCTGGAACGTTCGGAACGGGGTAACCATGTTGTGCCAGGATTTGACCGGCCAGAGTGCGCACTGACAAGCGGTTGGTAGTTGCAAGTGCGGTCAGCTTATCCTTTAGGTCGTCGGTGAGATTTCCGTACCGCAAATGATCATGTACCGTTTCGAGGACCCACGTGATGCGCCCTGCGTCTAGATTGGCTTCAATCACTGGAATCACAGCAAACTGAGCGAGCTGTGGTCTGCATGCGATAAGCAGTGTTAGTGCAAGAAGTGCAGTTCGGATATCTTCCGTCTTGGGTTGGCAGATGGTGGCGATGGCGAGGGAGGCGAGGGCACTGTCCAACTCGCCGTGCGGGTCTGGTGCCAGGGTCGGGGTATAGCGAGGGCCAGTTCTGTTTACGGTTCCTGGTAACCGTTGTTCGAGGATGTCGAAGGCGGTATTCCAAATCTGGTCTGCGGTGCCAGCGGTGCCTTGAGCAGGTGCGGCTGCGAATGCCGCGACTACAGCCTCAGTAATACCGAAGACTCCGTACCCTTCAGTGGCGACGTTGTAGCCGATGGCTGCTGCGAGTGTATCATCGGCAGTGTCTGCGTCGAGGACGCGGGCTTGTTTCCAAAGCTCGATGCGTTCGCGACCGGCGAAGGTTTGCCATCCGCCGCCGCCCCTGATGCGGGTGTAGGCGACGACGTGTGCGTAGCTAGCGACTTGATCGAGCTCGGGAATTGTCCCGTCGCAACATCGTGCGAGCCCTTCCACAATGACGGCGAGCAGCTCGTCGACGCTTGTGAAGTGTAGTTCGCGAGTGACTGCGTCGAGAACTTTCATTCCACCCTGAGCACCGTCGATGCTGGTAGCTTCGAGGATGCGCCAGCCGATGGCACTGATGAGTGCGTCGCGGTCGAATCTAATGGTTTTCTGGTCCGCTTGGTATCTCTTGTCTTGGTAATCCCGTGCGGCGAGAGCTGCGCCTTGAGCACCGGATCCGAACGTTGGGCGTTGTGATTTCTCAAGAATTTCGAGCAACGATTCGGAGCCACGGTGAGGGCTGCTAAGTGGAGTCTCGGAGAGGTTGTTTTCTTCACGAGGTTCATAGAGCGGGAAGTCGGGTCCGCCTAAGGCCTGGACGGCAGCTACTAGCTCAAGTGGCGCGGTACTGGTTGGTAGGTCACTGACGTACACGAGTGCTTGGTTGTCGTAGCTGGCGGCGACCTGATTCGCGAAAATCACGAGGGCTCTGTCACTTTGAACTGACAGACCAACTTCAGCTTGGAGCCGTTTGAGAAGTACCAGATCGGTGTCTTGTTGTCGCCATTCTGGTCCAGTAGTTAGGCGGAGTGCTGCGAGAACGATAGGGTCGGCGCTCTCGGCGTAAGTTTCCAGAAGTTGGATGTGTGTGGTGTGCACATGGAAGTCCTCATATCCGTAATCACGGATAAGGGTATTCGCCGAGTTCAGCGCTGCTGCTATTGGATCGAGTTCAGCGGCTCGTCGCCACCAAGTGGCAGGGGCATGGTTGGTTCCACGTCCATCGCTATGGTCAGCAGCTAGATAGGCGGCATCTTGGACACGTGCTAGAGCTGCACGTGCTGAATCGAGATCGATCGCCCCGATATCCGCAGTTGCTTCGATGAATTCGTAAATCGTTGGGTCCTTATGTCCATCATATGCGCAAAGTAGGGCGGCGGCACGGCCCCAGCAGGCCTGGGCTTCAAGCTGGTCCCCCGCATCAAGGCAGATGCGTGCGGTTGCCATCTCGAAGTCGGCCGTTACTGAGTACATGGTATTGGCATCGTAGCGGTTATGCCTGACCTCGGACATCAGTTTATGGATGGGTTCTATGCCCATGCGATCGGCTAATCGGCTCAAGATGGCGAGAAGGTCGTTGGTTGCAAGCGGTCCTCCTTCCGCCATACCCATAAGGGAAGCCGTCGTTTTATCGCCAATTGTCGTGAGAAAGGCGAGGACCTCGCCAAGGTCGTGAGGGAGAACGACAGCGAGGGCTCGTTCGATGACTTCGTGAATTAGGTGGCGAATAGACCAGAGGTCGACGGCACGAGGACGGCCAGTGAACGGCTCAGCCTCGATTGCTAGCTGCTCCAGCGCAACTCTAACCGCGGTCGATGCTGTATCAGGCGTTGTCGCACCGTTGGAAGAGTCCTCATCCAGACCGACTGTTGCAACGGCGAACCGAAGCCATGCGCGGTAAAAACCAGGACCACTGATGTCACTGCCGATGATAAGGACGATGTTCGGATCGGTTTCGTGTGCGATACGTAGGAGGTTGAGCCAACGACGGACGTGTTCCGGGCGTTCGGTCATGAGATCGGAAAGCAGTTTTTTCGTGGCATTGCGTAGTTCGGATTGTAAGTCCGACAGTGCTAGCAGCGCTACGAGTTCGCTTGCAGGAATTCCATGGTCGAGGTACTCATTGATGTATGCCTCTGGTGCTCGTGTAGCGGCTTCGCGGGCAATCTCCGTCGCGTCCGGGAGGTTGAAAGAGCCTGTGGCAGCAAGTTCAGCAAGGGTAATAAGGACGGTGGCCGCGTTCTTCTCAACTGTCATCTCGCGCGCTGTATCAAGAAGGTCTTCAGCAGGAACTGCGCAGGCAAAAACTTCGACGAGTTGGCCTAGATGTGGTTTGGCATCATGTCCGTCAAAGTGCTTAGCGAGCTCGGTTTTGTCGATGGTACGGCCGGCGTCGAACCGCTGGCGAAGGTGGCCGAGCTGTTCGGAGAGGTGAAGATTCGCGTCGCTTTCTGCACCGTAGCTTACGTTGTCATTCTTAGCTTCCTGTATACGAGCACTCAAGTAGGCGTCCCAGGGTGCCGGAGCGCCGGCTCGGTCGACCGCTTCGCACAGATTTAGGCCCCAGCGGGCAGGAAATGTCGCGCGGCTCTCATATATGAGACGTTCAGCGACGGTATCGGCGCTGATGAGGCGGACGACCACATCAGCGTACTGAACTAGGGTATCGGGCAACGATTCGTTTTCGTAAACACTGACTGCGCGAATTGCCTCCACACAGGTGATGAGAGTCTTCCAGTCACGGCGGTTCTGAGCTTCAGTGGCGACGGTCGCGAGTACGTGTTTGATAGCTTCGGGTGGCTGCAGTTGCGCGATTGCATTGCTGACAAAGTCGCGGTCGATTAGTGCGACGAGTTCTTCGTGCTGACCTAGATCGGCTAGGAGCTGAGGGAGATTGCGAAAAGACCGTGTGTCATTGAAGAAACCTCGACTGCGAAGCCAGGCGGCTGCGCACTTCCGGATATGGTTTGACCATGCTTCAGGTTTGCCGCGACGTATGAACCGGCTAAGGCTTTCGTGATGGACTTTAAGTCCCCCAGCTCCAGGGAGCGAGACCAGAACAGGGGCGAGTGTTGCGAGTGCTTCTTCTAGGCCAAGTGCAAAGGCAGGAATGACCTGGCCCAATTCTTCTTTGGTAAGCGCAAAGTCGCAGATGGCGAGTGCGCCGATCGCTTGGAGTTCTCCATCTGTAAGACCGTTAAGGAGATGCTGGTAGTAGGTGTCGATGTCGTTGGCAGTGTCGGGTACTTGCTGGAGTCGTTCGATGGCCTCTGCGACGGTGACAGGGGCGGACAACGGTTGGCCGAGGAGGGATGCGCCTATTGCGTGGCGGCAGAGGTAGGTCGCGTACAACGCGTTCCCATGAGAGCGTTCCGCGAGCAGACTGACGATTGTCTGCCGGTTACTCACTGTGATCGGTAGGCCTGTTTTGGTGTCTTTTAGCACCCCGTGGCGCGCGGCGAGTGTAGCTAGTTCGTCGGTTGACATACGTGGCACTTGCAGTGGCATGCCACTTGCCGGCCTAGCACCGTCCAAGTGCATTCCCGGTTGGCTGGCTAAAAGAAGACAAGTACCTTCGGGGAGATCGATGCTCGCGAGCTGCTCGACCATGGCTCGCGCAGGGTCTGCGATTCCTCCCCCGATGTTGCGTCCGCGTACTCTGTCGATGTGGTCAAGCCCGTCGACAATGAGAAGAATTTGCTTACCCTGGTGCTTGCTTCGGCATGCGAGCAGAGCCTTGGCAAGCGTTTCAGCAGTAGCAGCAAATCGGGGGCGGACGCCTGCTATGGCCTCAGGGGCCTTGATTTCGAGCTGTTTGAGAAGGCTGCCGATGACTACATCGCCAAGAACCCGTTGGTTTCGATCTGTATCTGTCTCTCCGAGCCAGCAGTGATGTCGGGCTACGATCCAATCGCTGGCATGGTAATTGTCGGCGATTTGCTGGCTGAGCCAGGATTTGCCAGCGCCAGGTTCGCCGACAAGAACCACTCGGCCGCCTCGTTGTGCCACACTATCGATTTGGCTCTTGAGTGTGGCAACTGCTCCTTCGCGTTCTACCGCGAAAACAGGTTCTGTAGGACTCCCATCGCGGACAGCTCCGAAGTCTGTCGTTAGACGCACTTCGGGGGCGATCGATGCGCGAGTGATATTGCCGTTGGTAGCCCTAGCCTTAGTAGCCGCGTGGACCAGCGTCAGTGCGATTTCCTCGGGTGACCTATTGATATTCGGAGGTCGTCCAGCGCCGAGTTCCACAGCGACTCGCTGTATGAGCGCAGCTTCCGCTGGACCGGGTTCGTGGAAGCTGAGGGAGGCGGTGGGTGCATCCGTGTCGATAATAAGTCTGCCGCAGCCGCGGCGGACTTCTTGATCCGTAAGGCTCGACAGCAAGTTATTCCACTGCGTCAACTGTTTAAGTTTATCGGGGGAGAACTTGTATCGCCGTGTATTAATGCCAGGCAGTGGGTCTCCAGGGTCCTCAGACGGGTCTACCGTCTCGAGCACGCCAGCGAGGTTGGCGTCAGGTTGCCCGTCCCGTACGACCACTCGATAGGTGGTATCCGGATTTGAATCAAGATCCGAGAGCAATGAACGCAGGATTAGATCGAGACGCAGGTGACGCTTATCAGCCGTAAAAGTGGCCTGCGATAATTCACGGTCGATGGTCGTGTGTTTAATCTGGAACCGGACACGACGGCCATCGGTGTAGGCGATGGTCGTGTCGTCAAACCGGTCACCATTGAAGTCTTTTAGATCGACTTTGATCGATACAGCTGCACCGAGGAGGAGATCAACAAACGCGTTACCGGTCACGATGTCTTGGTATGCATATCCATGGTGGGTCGGCCGCAGGTTCATTATGCATCTCCGTCCAGGGCATCGAGCCTTTCTCCATCCCGCAATAAACTCTACCGGGCTGGCTGTGAAACACGAGGACCTCTCGCCGGCAACTAATCAGCATGATGCCGAGCAACGACTTCCCGAGCCGATGTCCGTCGAAAGAACCAGAATACCCAAGGCCCGTTCACCACAAAGTGTATTTCTAGTCTTGTGTGCTTCATCAAGGAATAGGGAACCATCCGTTAGTTCGTAGAGTACTCGATACATCGCGGCCGAAGTATGGCCGATCACGTCGAACTTTACGAACTTAAGTTCGCCACCCATATCCGGAAATCACGACATCAGGAATGCTGGCACCGAGAACGCACGCGGGACGGTGTGATCCCAGTGACCAATTGACCCTTCAACTTCCCGGTAACCGGTCCGAGGGTATTTAATGGGTTATGGACGCCGCAACGTCCGATCCCCTCCAGGATCCGTACCCCCTTTTCCGAGAGTTCACTCCCCCTGAGCGCTCGATCCACTTGTGCATGACACTTTAGTGAAGGGACGGATCCGCCAATCATGGACTCCGTAAATAGTTCAACCACCGAGGAACCTGGGCTCTACTCACCCCAGTTCCCCTCCGGCGCGCTAGCTCCTGCCGAGCGCACCCTGATCCAAATTCTGCAGGCCACCGCCACGGCGCATCCCGACGCGCCGGCCATTGACGACGGCGAACGCAGCGAAAGCTATGCGGAGCTGATCGAAGAGGTCAAGTCGAAAGCCCGCGCTTTGCATGAGCACGGGCTCGGTGCCGGAGACAGAATTGGCGTGCGCGTCCCCTCGGGAACCCGCCAGCTCTACGAATGGATCCTCGCGATTCTCTGGGTCGGCGCCGCCTATGTGCCGGTTGATGCAGACGATCCGGACGAACGGGCGAAGGTGGTGTTCACCGAGGCCGAGGTCGCCGGCATCGTGAAGGGCCTGGACGAGATCGTGGTTTCCGCCGATCGCCCCACCCCTTTCCCGAACCCCCGCGCACCGCAGCTGGATGACGACGCGTGGATCATCTTCACCTCCGGCTCCACCGGCAAGCCCAAGGGCGTGGCAGTCTCCCATCGTTCGGCCGCCGCCTTTGTGGATGCCGAAGCACTCATGTTCCTTCCCGAAGACCCGCTGAACACCTCGGACCGCGTACTGGCCGGGCTGTCGGTGGCCTTCGATGCGTCCTGCGAAGAGATGTGGATCGCCTGGCGCAACGGCTCCTGCCTGGTGCCCGCTCCCCGGGCGCTGGTGCGCAGCGGCATGGATCTGGGCCCCTGGCTGATTTCCCGCTCGATTACCGCGGTTTCCACGGTGCCCACGCTCGCCGCCCTGTGGCCGGCGCAGGCATTGGAATCCGTGCGCCTGCTGATCTTCGGCGGCGAAGCCTGCCCTCCGGAGCTTGCCGGACGCCTGGCCACCGAGGGCCGCGAAGTGTGGAACACCTATGGTCCAACCGAAGCCACCGTGGTTGCCTGCGGCGCCACCATGGACGGCAGCATCCCGGTCCGCATCGGCCTCCCGCTGGCCGGCTGGGACCTGGCGGTCGTGGACGCCGAGGGGATCCCCGTCGCCGAGGGCGAAACCGGTGAGCTGATCATCGGCGGTGTGGGCTTGGCCCGCTATCTGGACCCGGAAAAGGACGCCGAAAAGTACGCGCCCATGCCCACCCTGGGCTGGGACCGCGCCTACCGCTCGGGCGACGTGGTCGTCAATGACCACCTGGGACTGATCTTCATCGGCCGCGTGGACGACCAGGTGAAAATCGGCGGACGGCGCATCGAACTGGGCGAAATCGACGCCGCACTGAACTCGCTCGACGGCGTGTCCAGCGCCGCGGTGGCGGTGCGCGAAACCAATACCGGAAATAAGATGCTGGTCGGATATCTGGCCGCCGACGCGGACTACGACCTGAATGCCGCCCGCACCGAACTGCTCAAGGATCTGCCCGCGGCGATGGTGCCGCTGCTGACCCTGGTGGACACCATGCCGATGAAAACCAGTGGCAAGGTGGACCGCAACGCGCTGCCTTGGCCCTTGGCCGGGGCAGCCGCCGAGCAGTCCGGCGAGGAATTGACCGGGCTCGATGAGACCGGTGACTTTGTCGCCCAGGCATGGCAGGGCGCGCTGGGCATGGCGGCCTCCAGCGCGGATTCGGATTTCTTCGGTTCCGGCGGCGGCTCGCTCTCGGCAGCCCAATTGGTCTCCGCGCTGCGCGCCCGCTACCCGGACCTGACCGTTGCCGAACTCTACGACTACCCGCGCTTCGGCGCGTTGGTGGAATTCCTCGGCGGGCAGCAGGTCAACGACGAGGTCATCGAGCCTCGCATCGTCAAGCGCACCAAGCGCATCACCCAAATCACCCAGACTCTGCTCGCGGTGCCATTGTTCATCCTTTCGGGCTTGCGCTGGTTCACCTACCTGATGCTCGGGCATTGGTTCCTGCTCAGCGTGGGAATCCTCGAAGCCCAGCTGCCGATCCCGTGGTACTCGATCGTGGCCTCCTGGCTGATCTTCGTCACCCCGGCCGGGCGCATGTGCCTGTCGATCGTGGCAAGCAAGCTCTTGCTGCGCGGCCTGAAGCCGGGAACCTATCAGCGTTCGGGCTCGATGCACCTGCGCCTGTGGCTGGCGCAGCACATCTCCGACGTGGTGGATCCGATTTCCCTAGCCAGCGCGCCGCTGCTGCCTTGGTACGCGCGCATGCTGGGCGCGAATATCGACAAAACCGCCACCATGCACACCCTGCCTCCAGTGACCGGAATGCTGACCGTCGGACCGGGAGCCACCTTGGAACCCGAGGTCGACGTCTCCGGCTACTGGATCGACGGCGACAAGGTGCATGTGGGACATGTGAGCGTCGGGGACTTCGCCTCCGTCGGCGCCCGCTCCACGTTGGTTCCCGGCGCCGTGGTTGCCGCGCACACCATCGTGGAAACCGGCTCCGCCATCTACGGCGAAACCCGCGAGAACTCACGCTATGCCGGGTCCCCGGCCGCCCGCGAGGGACGCGCCAAACCACGCTGGCCCGAAGAAATCCCGTCCTACCGGATCCTTCCGCGCGTGCTGGGTGCGGCCGGTTCGGTGCTGCTGAACCTCTTGCAGTGGTTGCCGGTGGTTTTGGCCGTGTTGGCGGTCACTCCGTTGCTGCGTGCCGAGGATTCGCTGACCTCGATCGGCTGGAAGTTCATCCCGGCGGTGCTGCTTGCCGCACTGGTGTGGTTCGTGTCCATGATGGCGCTGATCATTATCGAGGTGCGGTTGCTGTCCATCGGCCTGGTCGAGGGCTGGCATCCGGTGACCTCCCGGGTCGGTTGGCAGGCGTGGGCGACCGAACGCGTGCTGGATACCGCCCGCGATGTGCTCTTCCCGCTCTACGCTTCATTGTTCACCCCGGTCTGGCTGCGGCTGCTCGGCGCGAAGGTCGGCCGTGACGTGGAGATCTCCACGGTGCTGCTGATCCCGAAGATGACTACCATCGCTTCGGGCGCGTTTTTGGCCGATGACACCATGGTCGCCTCCTATGAATTGGGCGGCGGCTGGATGCACATCGCCCCGGTGCGCGTGGGCAAAAAGGCGTTCCTCGGCAACTCCGGCATCTTGCATGCCGGCCGCCGGGTGCCTAAGCGTTCACTGATTGCGGTGCTTTCGGCAACCCCGCGCAAGATGAAGGCCGGAACTTCCTGGATCGGCTCTCCCCCGCATAAGCTGCGCCGCACCACGGTGGATGCTGAATCCGAGCGCACCTACCGGCCGCCGATGAAGCTCAAGGTCATGCGCGCGGCCTGGGAGCTGTCCCGTTGCCTGGCAGTATTCACCACGGTCGGCATCGCCGCCGGTGTGCTCTGGGCGCTGTCCGCGCTGGCTACCCATGTGAACCCGCTGTCCGCCGCGCTGCTTTCCGGAGCGGTGCTGGTCTTGGCCGGAGCTCTGGCCGCGTTGACCGCGCTGGCCGCCAAATGGCTGGTGGTCGGAGTGATCCGCCCGGGCGAGCATACGCTGTGGAGCTCGTTCATCTGGCGCACCGAAATGGTTGACTCCTTTGTGGAGCTGGTGTGCGCCCAGTGGTTCGCGCGCCTGGCCTCCGGCACTCCGGCGTTGGTCTGGTTCCTGCGCGCGCAGGGAGCAAAGATCGGGCATGGGGTGTGGTGCGAAAGCTACTGGTTCCCCGAGGCCGATTTGGTCACCTTGGAAGATCACGCAACGGTAAACCGCGGCAGCGTATTGCAAACCCACCTGTTCCACGACCGCATCATGTCCATTGACTCGGTCACTCTCGGAGCCGGGGCTACGCTCGGCCCGCACAGCGTCATCCTGCCGGCCGCGAAGATCTCCGATGGCACCACCACCGGACCGGCTTCGCTGGTGCTGCGCGGCGAGGTGCTGCCAGCAAATACCTACTGGCGTGGCAATCCGGCGGTACGCTGGAACATCACGACCGACGAATCACAGACAGTATAGGACCGCGCCGGATGCCCCAGAAGATCTTGGATGAATACACCAAGCACCACGGTTCGGCCGCATACACCGTGGACCACTACGACCTGGAGCTGACTTGCAAGCTCGCTAGCAATCTGCTTGAAGGCAAGGCGGTGCTGCACCTGCGCGCGCTGCAGGACTTGGACACCGTCCAGCTGAACCTGCATGGGTTGCGCGTGCTGAAGGCCACCTGCCAGGGCAAAAAGGCCCAAGTATCCAAGCGCAACCACCGCATCGAGGTGCAGCTGCCCAGCCGACTGGCCGCCGGCGAGCGCACGGAGCTGACCCTGCGCTACGCCGGAAACCCCGGGGTGCAAAACGGTATCTGGGGCGAAGTCGGCTGGGAGGAGCTGACCGACGGGGTGCTCGTTTCCGGTCAGCCGACCGGCGCGGCGACCTGGTTCCCCTGCAACGACCACCCGAGCCACAAATCCACCTACCACTTCACGGTCGCCACCGACGCCGGCTACCGGGCAGTGGCCAACGGCGAGCTGATCAATCATTCGCGGGCCGCTAGCCGGGACACCTGGGTCTACGAGCAGCGCGAACCGATGGCCAGCTATCTGGCCACCTTGCAGATCGGACGCTATTCGGAGATCCCCTTCGACGTGGACCGCCATATGGTGGCCTATGCGGTGCCCGGTATGGATTTGAAGGTCCGCGGGGCCTTTGGCAAGCAGACCCAAATGGCAGAGGTCTTCGAACGGCACTTCGGTCCGTACCCCTTCGAGAGCTACAAGATCGTGGTAGTCAACGACGAGCTGGAGATCCCGCTCGAAGCCCAGGGGCTGAGCATCTTCGGGTTGAATCACCTATCCATGGACTGGGAGGCCCAGCGCCTCATCGCCCACGAATTCTCCCACCAGTGGTGGGGCAACTCGCTCACCCTGAAGCATTGGAAGGACATCTGGCTGCACGAGGGCTTCGCCTGCTTCAGCGAGTGGTTGTACTCCGAAGCCGCGGAGGTCATGTCCATGGCCGACCGTGCCCGGCTCGCCTGGGAGCTGCTCGATGGGCAAGACCAGGATTTGGCCATCGGAGATCCGGGGGCCAAGGACATGTTCGATGACCGCGTGTACAAGCGGGGCGCGTTGGCGCTCTACGCCTTGAAGCTCGCGGTGGGTGAGGAAACTTTCTACGCCCTGCTCAAGGACTGGGTGGCCTCCCGGCAGCACGGTCATGTGGACACTCCCGCCTTCATCGCGCACGCACAGCAGTTCGCCCCGCAAGTGGATATCGCACAGCTTTTGCAGCCTTGGCTCTATGAAGAGCGACTCCCCCGTCTGCCTCAGGGCTAATCGCAAGCATCTAGCGCATTCAAACCTATGAGCAAGCCGTCGACCGCACCAGGTCGGCGGCTTGCTGCGTTAAGCGCGGCGGTAAATTTCTGAAATCTTTCTGTTGCGTCGCCCGGCAATTTTCCGTCAACGGATTTGGTCCTGACTTGGCGAAGATTCTCGGCCATGCAGTTGCGTCGAGGCATTGGCCGAAGAATCGCCCAAAAACTTCACTATTCAGTATTGCTATCTACCGGTAACCAGTCCTACTATCTAGTGGTAGTCATTATCACTAGATAGCGCTTGGAGGGGCCACGATGGCAAAGCAAATGACCGAAATGCTCAAGGGCACCTTGGAAGGGATCGTTCTGGCGATCTTGGATGAGTCGCCGGCCTACGGATACGAAATCACCGCACGACTGCGCGGCAAAGGGCTCAGTGACATTGTCGAAGGAACCGTATACGCGCTGCTGATCCGCTTGGAAAAACGCGGTCACGTCGATGTGGAAAAAGTGCCCTCGGAAAAGGGGCCGCCGCGCAAGGTCTACACGTTGAACGCGATGGGCCGCGATTACCTCGAAGAGTTCTGGAAGAGCTGGTTCTTCCTCTCCGAACGCATCGAGGAATTGCACAAGAATTACACCAACCACCAAGAAGGAAAATCCTCATGAGCACCAAATGGTACGAAGTTCTCACCGGCCAACTCCAGCAGAAAAAGCAGTACAAGGAAGCCAAAGCCCGCTTGGATGCCCTGCCCGAGCCATACCGCTCAACGGCTAACGCATTGAATCGATACTTCCTGTATTTCGGTGGAATCACCGATGGGGACACCATCGTGCAGATGTTCATCGACCATGCTGACCTGTGGGAACGGGCTTCCATCGACCGGCTTCCGCTCAGTGAAGTTGTTGGCGAAGACCCAGTGGAATTCGCTGAAAACTTCACCCAGTCCTACGCAGGAAAACAATGGATCGACAAGGAACGGGCCCGGCTGATCAAGGCAGTTCAGGACGCGAAACGGAGCGAAGAATCATGAGTGCTGATGCCCCAACCATCGCCATTAGCGTGCGCGCGCTGAAAAAGTCCTTTAAGGACCTTGAAGTGCTCCGCGGGGTTGATTTGGAGGTTAGGTCCGGAGAGATCTTCGCCCTGCTCGGCTCGAACGGCGCCGGAAAAACCACTCTCGTGCGGATTCTTTCCACGCTGCTGACCGCAGATGCAGGCAGCGCTACCGTCGCTGGTTTTGATACCGCCACCCAGGCGCACCAGGTCCGCGAAACGATCAGCCTGACCGGTCAATTCGCCGCCATCGATCCGGTGCTCAGCGGCCGAGAGAATCTATTGCTCATGGCGCAGCTGAGACACCTGAAGAACCCTCGCCAGCACGCCGAGCAGTTGATTGAACGCTTTGCGCTCACCGATGCGGGCGATCGAAGAGCCGTGACTTATTCCGGTGGGATGAGCCGCCGGCTGGACATTGCGATGAGCCTGATCGGGAATCCGCGCATCATATTCTTGGACGAGCCAACCACCGGCTTAGATCCGCAGGCGCGCTTAGCGGTGTGGAACACCGTACGTCGACTCGCAACGGACGGCACGACCGTTCTGCTGACCACGCAGTATCTGGACGAGGCCGAACAGCTGGCGGACCGCATCGCGATATTGCACCAAGGAACCATCATTCAGAACGGGAGCCTTGCCCAACTTAAGGAATTGCTGCCACCGGCCCAAGTTGAATATGTGGAGAAACAACCCTCCTTGGAGGACGTGTTCCTCGCTTTGATCGGGGCACCTGATCGGGAGCAGTCATGACTGCCCTCGCCTTGCACGACACCCGCGTCCTCACCGGACGTTCACTGCGTCATATACTGCGCAGTCCCGACACGATCATCACCACCGCGCTCACCCCCATCGCTATGATGCTGTTATTCGTCTACGTGCTAGGAGGTGCAATCAATGCCGGAACCGATGGCTCCTACATCAATTACCTTTTACCCGGGATCCTGTTGATCACCATTGCCTCCGGCATTGCTTATACCGCCTACCGCTTGTTCTTGGACTTGCAAGGCGGCATCTTTGAACGCTTCCAGTCCATGCCGATCTCCAGATCCAGCGTGTTGTGGGCGCATGTATTCACCTCGCTGATCTCAAATCTGGTATCGATCGCCATCGTCATCGGGGTGGGACTGCTGATGGGCTTCCGCACCCAAGCCACGTTCGTGAACTGGTTGGCGATAGTCGGGATTCTGGTGCTCTTCATCTTGGCACTGACCTGGCTCGCGGTCATCGCAGGGCTGAGCGCGAAGACCGTTGATGGGGCCAGCGCTTTCAGCTACCCATTGATCTTCGCACCATTCATCAGCTCCGCTTTCGTTCCTACTGAGTCGATGTCCGGCCCGGTGGCGTGGTTCGCTGAGCACCAACCAGTGACCTCGATCGTCGACTCGCTTCGGGCCCTATTCGCAGGACAACCGGTGGGACAGGAAATATGGGTGGCACTGGCTTGGTTGCTGGGACTTCTAGTGATCGCTTACGCACTGGCGAACCTGATCTACCACCGCAAAATCAAGTGACATCGAGATCTTACGCTCCAGCCGAGTCACGCGCACTCCCGTGCCTGACTCGGCTCGATAATGTACAGCACCGGTTTGCCAACTTGGCCTTGCTAAAAAGGTAGGGCTCGAAGTCCGCCGGTCGCTGATCATGGCGAACGTGAGAAATTCGAGAATCGTCAGCAATCTGGCGAGGCCTCGGCTGGAGCGATAGCTGCCAAACTTACCGCTGGGAACTACGCAGCACTCGCGCTTCGATACGGTGGATTCAAACCAAATTCAGCTTGCCTGCCCAGCCGTGCAGTACTTGGAATTCACCCTCGGGAGGACAGAGGACTCCAGGTTATTTTCGGCGCTAACGCACTGGCCATCGGACGCGGTCAGTGAATCTTATCCCGCGGCATCCGATGGCAAAATGAGAATTCCGTCGGATCGCTTTCAATCGGGCGGCGAGCGTCGTCGGAATTCGCCCGCAGTGCGCCGGACCAAAGCTCTCGCCATATTGCGCAAGGAGATTTTTGCCCCTTCTCACCCAACCGCATTAGTCACATCTGCCCGTTTCAATGCCCAGTTTCCCAATTGTTCACATTGCGTTAACCAGTGAAAATTAGGCTTGGGTGCATGACGGTTGAACTCCCCCTCCTCGAAGAGACTTTCCGCGGATATTCGGTTTTGGACAATGACGACGATGACCCGGTCTTGGTACGCGACGACGGGAGCATCGTGGACACTTGGCGGGAGGACTACCCGTACGATGCCAAGATGGACCGCGCGACCTACGACGCGGAGAAGCGCGCATTGCAGATCGAGCTACTCAAGCTGCAAAAGTGGCTCAAGGCGCATGATCGACGGCTAATGATCATATTCGAAGGCCGCGATGCCGCCGGGAAGGGTGGCACGATCAAGCGATTCGCCGAACATCTGAACCCCCGAGGTGCTCGCATTGTCGCGCTCGAAAAGCCGACGGAGCGCGAATCCAAGCAGTGGTACTACCAGCGCTACATCGAGCATTTCCCGACCGCCGGAGAGATCGTGCTCTTTGACAGGTCCTGGTACAACCGGGCCGGGGTGGAACGCGTGATGGGGTTCTCTACCCAAGGCCAAGTGGAGCATTTTCTGGAGCAGACACCGCATTTCGAGCGGCTGCTGGTCGAGGAGGGCATCGACCTGGTGAAATTCTGGTTCTCCGTCTCCGCCGGCGAGCAGTTGACCCGTTTCACGATTCGCCGGATCGACCCGGTGCGCCAGTGGAAGCTCTCCCCCATGGATCTGGCCTCGCTGGACAAGTGGGATGACTACACGGCAGCGAAGAAGCAGATGTTCTTGAAGACCGATACCGAGCACGCCCCGTGGACGGTGGTGAAGTCCAACGACAAGAAGCGCGCCCGGCTGCAGGCGATGCGCCACGTGCTGAACCTGTACGACTACAAGGGCAAGGACCACGAGCTGGTCGGCACTCCGGACCCGAAGATCGTCGGACGCGCGGCGCGGGTTATCAACCACGGCGAAGAGTTCTAGCCCCCGACCTTGCCTCTGGTGCCCAGCCGGCTTTACGCTGGGGCAACCGGCAAACACCACCGCCGGATTCCTTCGGGATGCCCTGCGTGAAGGAGCGACCATGTCCGTACCCGCCGCACCCGCGCCCTATGTGCTCTTTCCCGGAACCGCCCGCGAGGCCTTGGGGCGCTATGCGCAGATCTTCGGCGGAAAGCTCTCGCTGTTCAGCTACGCGGATTTTTCTCGCACCGATGGCGCGGCAGACGCGATCGCCCACGGGATGCTCGAAGGCGCGGTGACCCTCTTTGGCGCAGATGCCGGACCGGGGGAAAAATCCGTGGCCATGCAGGGGTTGATGCTTTCGCTGCTGGGAACCGCGCAGCCAGAGGTATTGCACGGCTGGTTCGACCAGCTCGCGCAGGATGGCGCGGTGATCGATCCGCTGGCGCCGAAGCCCTGGGGAGCGACCGATGGGCAGGTCGTTGACCGCTTCGGGCTGCACTGGCTGATCGGCTACGAACCCTAGAATCCACCCTGGGCCCAGCCGGCGCGCGAGAACGTGCCTTATTCGGGCAGCGGATTCCCGTACGGATAATCCACCCACGCCCCTTCGCCGAGCTCGGGGCAGTGCCGTTCTGCCCCCTTGCGCACGCAATGCGTGTCCGCCGGATAGCGGTGCCCCTGCAGCAGCTTGTCGAATTCGATCGATCCCAGATCGGATACCTCGCGCCCGTCGCGGTAGCGCAGCGCGTAGTTGAAATAGCGGAAGCGGCGCTTTGTGAACCGGCGGATCCCGCGCAATGCAAAGGCGCGCACCGCAATGGGCAGCTCATAACTCATGGTGCCATCATTCCGCGTGGCCGGCCGCATCGAATCCGCTGGCGAAGACCGTGGTGAAATGCTCAACGACGGGAAATGGCTCGTAGAAGTGATGCAGCGCCTGCTTCCACCGCTGGTATTCCGGCGAACGGCGAAAACCCTCGGTATGCGCCGCCACCGACTCCCAGCGCACCAAGAGCAGATACTGCGCCGGAGACTCGATTGAACGCGCCAGCTGCAAATTCGCGAACCCCGGTTGGCATTCGATCAGCTTTCGCGCCTCGGCGAAGGCGGCCTCAAATTCTGCTTCCTGACCTTGCCGGACCGGAAGTATTGCATGTTCAACGATCATTCTCCGAGCCTAGCAAGTCGCGCCAATTCCGTGGTTTTCCCGATCCTGTGTGACACTGCGGTGCTCTCCACCGCACCAGGAACGAAGCCCACCTCTCGGCGGCCGGGTAGCATCGGTCCGGCACTGCGCACCCGGCAGCGTCAGCCCACTCCCACGAGAATCGGCATGGGATCCTGACCGGATCCGCTGCACCTGTTCAGCTGCGGAGGCTACGTCCACGCCGGGATTCTTTTGCTTTCGCTGATCGCCACGGAGAACTTTTTCGCCTCCGTGGCTCGGCTGGGCTTCATCGGCAAGATTCGCAAACTCCCAGCAAGCACGCAAGCTAGTTTGGCTGATCGTGGCCGGGGCCGCTTTGCTCGTTGCGGGCCTGCTAGCGGCGGGAATTCTGGACATCGATGCGAGGGCGGCGGGAAAACCCATCGAGCCAGGGGTGCGGCTTTGTCCCGTTGGAGGGTTAGGCAGGTTCGGCGGGCGCAGCCACCGAAGGTTTAGGAGCCCAGCTCGTCTTCGGGAAGCGTGGCACGTGGGCCCAAAGGATCGTGGGATTCTTCTTCCCACTCCATCGTGGGTGTGGGTGGATCATCCAGGTGAACGCCGGCGCCGCGTTGGATCATGGTGACCGCTCCCATCGCCAAGAACACCGCGACGGCCACCGCCGCGGCACCGAGCACCAGGATCAGAAAGACCGCGCCGAGGCGCGAAGCTACGCGTGAGCCCATGGAATACCGCCTTCCGAGTCTGCCATAAACGCTAATTCTATCGGTTCGCGCCGAGTTCTACCCGATCGAGGGCAGAAACCTTCGGGCTGTTCACGAAGTTTTCATCGAGCAACGCCAAACGCCCCGAGATCCCCACAAACTGCGGAAACCTCGGGGCGTCTGGCTTGATACGCCGTGCCTATCGCTGGGTCGCGCCGAACTTCTCGGTAGCCAAAGCCACGGCGGCGGCGCGCGCCTCGGAGGCTTCATCGGCGGTCAGCGTGCGGTCCTCGGCGCGGAAACGCAGCCCGAAAGCCAGCGACTTCTTTCCCTCCTCGATGCCCTTGCCCTGGTAGACGTCGAACAAGGCGATGTCCTCAAGCAGGGCACCGGCGCCTTCGCGCAGGGTGCTCAGCACGTCGCCGGCGACAACGTCTTCGTCCACGATCAGCGCGACGTCCTGCGTGGCCAGCGGCTGAGTGGACAGGTGCTGTGCCACGACTACGGCCGGAGCGGCGGCCATCAGCGCGGTGGCGTTCAGCTCCATGGCGACCGTGCGGGCCGGCAGATCTGCGTCCTTGAGCAGCTGCGGGTGCAGTTCGCCGGCGTAGCCGATGACCTCGCCGTTGAGCTTCAAGGCGGCGACGCGGCCCGGGTGGAAGGCCTGGTGGCTGCCCTGGGCAACCTCAAGCGGAGAGCCGAGCAGGTCCGCGATCGTGCGTGCGGCATCCAATGCGTCGGCCCAATCCCAGGCGCGCGGGGTAAACCCGACGCCTGCAGCGCCCTCGTGTCCGGTGAAGACCGCGGCCACATGCCACGGCTGATCAGGCACCCCGCCGAACAGTTCGGCGAGTACCTCATCGCTTGGCTTCACGCCCAGCGGAGGCAGCACCGAAGAGCCCAGCCGTGCGCCCGGCAGGAACACCAAGCCGCCCTCATAGAGGGCCAGGTCGCGGAATCCGCGGCCCAGGTTACGCCGTGCGGTGTCCAGCAGGCCCGGCAGCATCGAGGTGCGCAGGAAGCGGAATTCCTTGGAGATCGGGTTAGCCAGGGTGACCGCATCGACCGTGGTTCCGGCCGTCGGGGCGCCGAAGGCATTGTTCTGCGCCTCGGAAACGAACGGGTAGGACAGGATCTCGGTCAGTCCGAAATCGGCCAGGCCCTGCAGCAGGCGGCGACGCTGGGACTGGGCCCGGGTGAGGCCGCGGCCTGGAGGCGCCACCGGCAGGGTCGCGGGGATCTGGTCGTAGCCGACCACGCGGGCGACCTCTTCGACCAGGTCCTCCTTGATCGCCAGGTCCGGGCGCCAGCTCGGGGCAGTGACCGAGAAACCGCTGGCGGTCTGCGCGACGGATGCGCCGATGCCTTCCAGCGCCTCGATGGTCTGCGCGTCGGTGTACGGCACGCCGATCAGGCGTTCGGCGTACCCGGCAGGCAATTCGATCACCGCGGGCGCAGGAATCTGCCCGGCGTCGGTGACCTGAGCGGTCTCCGTACCACCGGCGAGTTCGACCAGCAGGTCCACGGCGCGCTGCGCGGCGATCTGCATCACCTGCGGGTCAACCCCGCGTTCGAAGCGCTTGGAGGCTTCCGAAGGCAGCTTGTGCCGGCGGCGCGAGCGGGCGATGGAGACCGCATCGAAGTGCGCGGCCTCGATCAGCACGCGGGCGGTCGCATCCGAGACCTCGGTCGCGGCCCCGCCCATCACCCCGGCGATGCCAATGGCACCTGACTGATCGGTGATCAGCAGGTCCTCGACGTGCAGCTCGCGCTCCTTGGCGTCCAAAGTGGTCAGCTTCTCCCCGGAGTTCGCCCGGCGCACGGTGATGGACCCGGTGAGCTTGTCCGCATCGTAGAAGTGCAGCGGCGCGCCGAGTTCGAGCATCACGTAGTTCGAGATGTCAACGATCAGCGAGATCGAACGCATTCCGGCCAGCTGCAGGCGCGAAGCCATCCAGCGTGGGGTCGGGCGGCTCGGATCGACCCCGGTGACCTCGCGGGTCACGAAGCGGGTGCAGCCTGGCACGCCGTAGATCGGAGCCTGGTCCGCCAGGGTGACCGGCAGGCCAGCGGCGGCGGCCGCGGTGACCTGCACGCGCTGCGCCGGGTCGGTGAACGTGGTGCCGGTGGCCAGCGCGTATTCGCGGGCGACGCCGCGGATCGAGAAGCAGTAGCCGCGGTCCGGGGTCACATTGATCTCCGCGGCCTGATCGGTCAGCCCGAACAGTTCCATGACGTCGGTGCCCAGCTCCGGGTCCAGACCCAGGGTGGAGAGCACCATGATGCCGTCGTGGTCCTCGCCGATGCCCAGCTCGCGGCTGGAGGCGATCATGCCGGCCGAGACATGCCCGTAGGTTTTGCGCGGGGTGATCTTGAAATCCCCGGGCAGCACCGCGCCGGGCAGGGTGACGACAACCTTGTCACCCTCCACGAAGTTGTGCGCGCCGCAGATGATGCCCTGCACGCCGCTCGGGTCAATCCCCTCGCCGGTCAGGGTCTGCTCCTGGCCTTCGGGAACGACGCGGACCTGGCACCAGTTGATGGTTTTGCCGTTGGTCTGCTCCTCCTTGACCAGGGAGAGCACCTGGCCGACGACGATCGGGCCGGACAGGGTGTCGGAGGGACGGTGCACGTCCTCTTCCTCGAGGCCGACCTTAACCAGGTCTGCCATGATATCTTCGGCCGAGGCGTCGGCCGGTACCTGCGCATATTCGCGCAGCCATGAAAGCGGAATACGCATAACCTAGATCTCCATCCCGAAGTGCTGGCTGAAACGGACGTCGCCCTCGATCATGTCGTGCATGTCGGGGACGTCGTTGCGGAACATGAGCGTGCGCTCGATGCCCATGCCGAAGGCGAAGCCGGTGTACTCCTCCGGGTCGATTCCGGCGGCGCGCAGCACGTTCGGGTTGATCATGCCGCAGCCACCCCACTCGATCCAACGTGGCCCGCCCTTGGCTCCAGGGTGCCAGATATCGAGCTCGGCACTCGGCTCGGTGAACGGGAAGTACGCCGGGCGCAGGCGGATCTGGGCTTCGGCGCCGAACATCTGGCGGGCGAAGTGCTCCAGGGTGCCGCGCAGATCGGCCATGGTCAGGCCCTTGTCCACGGCCAAGCCTTCGAACTGGTGGAAGACCGGGGTGTGGGTGGCGTCCAGCTCATCGGTGCGGAAGGTGCGTCCCGGGCAGAGCACGTAGACCGGCACCTCACGCTCCAGCATCGAGCGGACCTGCACCGGGGAGGTGTGGGTGCGCAGCACCAGGTGCGCGTCGGCCGGCTCGATGAAGAAGGTATCCTGCATTTCGCGGGCCGGGTGGTCCGGCTTGAAGTTCAGCGCGTCGAAGTTGAACCACTCGGATTCCACCTCGGGCCCCTCGGCGATTTCCCAGCCCATGCCGACGAAGATGTCGGAGACGCGGTCCTGCAGGACCGAGAGCGGGTGGCGGGCACCGGCACGGCGACGGCGCGGAGCGGCGGTGACATCGACGGTCTCTTCGACCAGGATGCGGGCCGCTTCGGCTTCTTCGAGCACCTCGGTGCGCGCGGCCAGAGCCTTGTTGACGCGACCGCGGGCGCCGCCGACGAGTTTGCCGGCTACTGCCTTTTCGGTTTTGTCCAGCTTGCCAATCTGGCGGTTGGCCAGTGACAGCGCGGACTTTTCACCGGTGTGCGCCAGCCGTGCGTCTTTTAGTTCGGTCAGGTCGCCAGCGGTTTCAATGGCTGCAAGTGCCGCCTGAACCGCGGCGTTGATGCCTGCTTCATCGGTCGGATGCGGGACGCTGAGATCCGTCTCCGTTGCCTCTTGGGTTGTCTGATCAGACATGGGATCGATCGATCCTTCTCTTCGCTCGTGGAACTCTTGGTTCCTATTCTATTGGCTAGGGCCCGCCAACGTTTCAACGATGACGGGCCCGGGCCGTGAAGATGCTTACGATTCGCTTAGTGGCCGCTCGGGTCCTTGGCACCCTTCGGCGCAAAAGCGATGGTGATGATCAGTACGAGCACCAGCAGGGCGCCGCCGAAGATCATCGAGTAGAACATCGCGTAATTGGCGCTGCCGGTGGCCTTGTACTCCTCGGCGCCGGCGATCATGTCGAAGGTGACCGAGTGGTGTTCGACCTCGCCGGCAGAATGCGAGACAACTTTGCCTGGGAAGCTGACTACCAGGTTCGCCTCGGTGAACTGCTCGTTGACCGCGACCTCTCCGGCGCCCGGCATCGAGAATTCAAACTCGCCGCCCTTGTCGGTCAGCGAAATCGGGAAGCCGAAAATGTTGAAGGCATCCTGCAGCTGGACGAAGTTCATCTTGCCGACGGTTTCGAAGCGCAGGCCGACGTTTTCCCCGTCCTCGATGGTGGTGTATTCCCACTGTTCGCCCAAGATCTGATCCAGCTCGGCGGTGTTCAGCTGGGTGGCCAGCACGTCTTCGAACTTCTGCCCTTGCAGGTTTTCCTGATGAGTGGTGACCTGCAGCGCACCGGTGGCCTGATCGGCACCGGTCACATTGACTTCAGCGTTCATGTTGACGCATCCGGACAGGGCCAGGATTGCGGTAAATACCAGCGCGAGAACGCCAAGAAGTCTCTTCACTCGGATTGCTCCTCAAATTTATTGATTGATTTTTCTACATTTAGCCGGAATTGGGCACTTATCCCAGCTTACGCGGTCTAAAGGGTGTCTCCTGCAAGGGCTTGAGCCAGGCAGGCGTCGACGATCGGCGCGTCCGCTTTGATCCACGGCACCACGGTGCCCAGCGATTCGTCCAGCGTCAGCCAAGCTAATTCGTCGTGCCCGTCGAGCGTGTCGGGAGTGCCGGAGGAGATGGTGGCGAACCAGACGCGCATGGCTGCCTTCTCGTTCAGCGCCCAGCCCTGCGACAGCGGGCCCGTAATCTCGGCACCCAGCGTGAGCTGCACACCGAGCTCTTCACGCAACTCACGATGCACCGCCTCGATGTCCGATTCCCCCGACTCGACCTTGCCACCGGGAAATTCCCAGAGTCCGGCCAACTCCGCCGGACGGTTGCGCCGAGCAGCCAGCATTTTTGTTGGCGAAGCGAAATCATCGACGATGGCCACGGCTACGATCTGTTTCAAATTCATGGAGGTGTTCCTTGGGCTCTAGCGTTGAGCGCGGGCCGAAGCGTACAGGCAGACCGTTGCTGCGGTGCTCACGTTGAGCGATTCGGCGACCCCGTAGAGCGGCACCGCGACCTTGTATCCGGCCAGCTCCTTCTCCTGCTCATCCAGTCCCTGGCCCTCATTGCCGAAAAGCCAGATAGTAGCCCGCTCGAGCGCCGGTTCGCCTGTCGGCAGGTCCACGGTGTTTCCCGCACGCATTACCGCAGCATCTTGCAGGGTGTCCAGGTTGTGGGGCGCGTAGCCATCAGCTGCGAGCACTTGCAGGTGATCCCCGGCTGCACCGATGAATTCGTTGAGGTCTACATCGCTGAGCACCGGTAGGTGGAAGAGCGAACCTACGGTGGAGCGCACGGCCTTCGGGTTGTAGATATCGACACTGTCCTTCGTCAGAATCACCGCGTCGGCACCAGCGGCATCGGCGGCACGCAGAATAGTTCCGGCATTGCCCGGGTCCTGAATTCGGCAGAGCACCGCGATCAGCTTGGGATTGCTGGCCAGCACCTCGGAAAGCTGCGGCTGGGACATGGCGACGACCGCAAGGATGCCTTGCGGGTTCTTCGTGTCCGCCATCGCGGAGATGACATCGCCGGTGACGAAATGGGTGCGCACCTTGGCGGCATCGAGCAGAGCCGTGAACTCTTCGTGGCGCTCCAGGAAACCTGGAACCACGTAAACCTCTTGGACCAGTTGGTCGTTGGAACGGTGTGCCACCAGCGCCTCGCGGACCGCTTGGGGGCCTTCGGCGAGGAATTCGCCGGTCGCCTCACGGCCCTTGCGGTGGGCTAGCCGGGCTACCGCCTTGACTCGGTCGGCGCGCGGATTGGACATCACATCGTGGGGAAAGCTCGTCATTCTTCGAGAATACCGGTAGAAACACCGAAGGGTGGGTTCCACACTATGTGCGGTACCCACCCTTCGGTGTGATCTGTCCTACCTGAGGCTTAGCTCAAAGGGAGAAACAGATTTACTTCATCTGCTGGCGGGATTCTCCACCAGCTGGCTCGAAGCCTGCGCCCTTGGCAGCTTCGGTCGAGTTGAACCAGAACTCGGCCTCGGTCTGCTCGTACCAGGTCGAGCCTGGAACGTGGTACTTGTTCGATCCGGCGTTGCCCTTGATGACGAAGCCTTCTGGTGCGTCCTGACCCTCAACGGCCTTGACTACACCTTCGCCTTCGACACTCTTGGCTGCTGGTGCAGCTGCGGCCTTTGGAGCCTTGGCAGCCTTTGGTGCGGAAGCTGGTGCTTCTGCGCCACGAGGAGCGTTGACATCTGCTGGAAGTGCGTCCTTTGCAACCTTAACCAAGGTAGCGAAAGCGTTCGAGTCCGAAACGGCCAGCTCGGAGAGCATGCGACGGTCAACCTCGATCTCAGCAGCCTTCAGGCCCTGGATCAGACGGTTGTAGGTCAGACCGTTGGCGCGGGATGCAGCGTTGATACGCTGGATCCACAGGCGACGGAAGTCACCCTTGCGCTTACGGCGGTCGTTGAAGCTGTAAACGAACGAGTGGAGCAGCTGCTCCTTGGCCTTACGGTACAGGCGCGAACGCTGACCGCGGTAACCCTTTGCGCGTTCCAGAACGACGCGACGCTTCTTATGGGCGTTTACTGCCCGCTTCACACGTGCCACGTGTGTACTCCTTCAAGTCAGTTCCTCCCACCCGGGATAACCAGGTGAAAGCGAAATCTATGGTTGTTGGGGTTGTGCTTCCCCGAATTGCGAAAGGGAGAGCTTAGAGGCCCAGCATCCGCTTGATGGTCTTCACGTCGGCCTTAGCTACCAACTGGTCAGAAGCCAATCGGCGAGTGACGCGCGAGGACTTGTGCTCTAGGTAGTGACGACGGTTAGCCTGCTGGCGCTTGAGCTTGCCGCTACCAGTCAGCTTGAAGCGCTTCTTGGCGCCACTGTGAGTCTTGAACTTCGGCATAGCTGCCGTTCTCCTAACGTGCTCCACATAAATCGTGAGATCTGTGGGGATCATCTGAAGCGGGCCTCTTGGCAAGGTCACCGCTGCTGTTCTCTTGTAGTTGGACCTTCACAAGGAAGATCCTTCACCGTTTCCGGTGACGGGCCCGGAGGCCCAACAGGCTTGGGCTAGGCTTCGCCTTCAGCCGCGTTACGAGCCTGCTCCAGCTTCGCGAGTGCTTCGTCATCCATCGCTGATGCGACGTTCTGACCCTCGGTCTCTTCTGGGGCGTCGGTGCGGATCTTGCGCTTCGCGCTTTCCCGGCCACCCGACTTCTGCTGCTGTTCGCGGCGAGCCTCTGCCTTGTTCTTCAGCGGACCTACAACCATGACCATGTTTCGGCCATCGATGCGAGGGGTGGACTCTACGAGCCCTACCTCTGCTACGTCTGCTGCAAACTTTTCTAGCAAGCGAATGCCCATCTCGGGGCGCTGCTGCTCACGTCCACGGAACTGGATCATGGCCTTGACCTTGTCGCCTGCGCCTAAGAAGCGCAGTGCGTGTCCGACCTTGGTCTCGTAGTCGTGGGTGTCGATCTTCAGACGGAAGCGAACTTCCTTCAGGATCGTGTTGGTCTGGTTCTTACGAGCTTCACGAGCCTTGACAGCGGCTTCGTACTTAAACTTGCCGAAGTCCATCAGTTTGCATACAGGAGGCTTGGCGGTCGGTGCCACCTCGACCAAGTCCAGATCGGACTCGACAGCAAGTCGGAGAGCGTCCTCGATGCGGACGATTCCTACCTGCTCACCATTGGGGCCGACGAGACGTACCTCTGGCACGCGAATGCGCTCATTAATGCGTGGATCGCTGATGTGTCACTCCTGATTTTCGTAAGTCACTTACTTGCAAATAAAGAAGGCCTCCGTCTGCAAGGTGCAGGCGAAGGCCAAAAGATAGACGACACAATAGTTTCACGATTTTTCCTCGTAAAGCTATTTCCGGATACTCATAAATATCCTGCCGAATTACCCGGAAGCCTAAGCGGCTACTGCGGGTGGGAGTTGGCCTCCACTTGCATGGCTCAACACTGATCTCTTGCTGACATCATCCGGATACCGGACGCTCTCAAGTACCTGTATTGAGTCGGTCTGTGACAAGCTTAGCAGTATGAGTACCGAAGACACCAACTCGCAGCAGCATGCCGTCGAGCAGCAGATGCGTGACATCGCAGAAGTTCCAGCAGTAGAAATCATCACCACCGCCGCCGTTCACCTGATGAGCGCGGCCGCGGTCAAATGTGGACTGGCAGAAGGTAATGATGCCGATGAGCTGAAGGATCTTGATGAAGCTCGCAAACTAATTACCGCTCTAGCCGGCCTAGTCACCGCGGGTGCACCGGAGCTTGGCTCACAGCACGCAGCACCACTTCGTGACGGTCTGCGAAGCCTTCAGCTCGCCTTCCGCGAAGCATCGCTGATCCCGGATGCACCAGGCAAGGGCCCGGGCGAGAAGCTCACCGGACCGGTCAACTAGCGATTGTTTCACAAAACTTTAAGAGATTAACGTCATGGACTCGCTTCCTTTGGGAAGCGGGTCCATGGTCGTTTAAACACGGTTTTTGCGTTTCCGAACGGATACAGACGGACCGCTACAAGCCACAACTCGAAGCACTAGATAGGCTTTAGCCATGGATACCTTGGATCAGCCGGTGCTGGATGCCGGTCGCTACCTCTTGCGACCGTTCGAATTCGGCGACGTGGCACTTATCAAAAGGGCCTCACTGGATCCCCTCATTCCGTTGATCACTAGCGTTCCGAATCAGGGGTCCGGCCAAGATTTCACCGATTTTATTTCCCGGCAGCATCAGCGTGTGGCTGACCGAACCGGGTATTCCTTCGCGATCGCCGAGCCACAGAGCAATCAGGCGATCGGGCAAATCGGGTTGTGGCTGCAGAACGCTTCCGCTGGCCGGGCAAGCATCGGATATTGGATCGATCCTGGACACCGCAGACGCGGTGCGGTCACAGCGGCGTTGGAGGCACTCGCCATTTGGGCTTTGAACTTTCCCGCCATCCATCGGGTGGAGTTGTACATCGAGCCTTGGAACGAGGGCTCCTGGCGTGCCGCTGAAAAATGCGGGTTCACCCGTGAAGGAATATTGCGAAGCTGGCAACTAGTCGGCACCGAGCGCAAGGACATGTACTGCTACTCCCGGCTGAAAGCCGATGGGGCCGGTCATTAGCCCCAGCACGATTCCACCACCATAGGCAGGAATATCAATGGACCGTCAAACTCAAAAAATTATTCTGGAACCTCTGCACGAAGGGCATCGGCCGTTCGTCATATCCTTGGCCTCCGATGAACGAGTCACTCGCTATATCGGTGATGGCTCGGTCTGGGACGACCAGATGATCGGCGAGCGGATCCAGCTGGCGCTGAGCGAATTGCCACTTGCAACGATTGGAGCCACCCGCTGGTTTGTGGCCATCGCTGCGGGGCACCCGGCAGGGCTGGTAGTAGCCACCCGGAAACCCGAGGGAGTCGAGCTTGGGTATTGGGTCTCCCCCGGCTATTGGGGACAGGGAATTGCCGGTGCCATGGTCAATACGGCTCTAGGTCTGATCCCCGAGCTCTTCCAAGTGCGCCGCTTGATCGCCCGCGTTGACCCGGCCAACGTCGCTTCAGCCAAGCTGCTCTCGCGCAGGGGCTTCACGGGGCGGGCAAGCACCGACGGTTTGGACCACTACGAGCTCAAACTCGCCTCGGCTTAGACGAAACTACCCAGCCGCGCGCGACGCACTCGACGGCGGATCTGCTGGGCGATCAACGCGATCACCACAATCAGCACCGCCAGCAAGCCGATGCCGATGAAGGCTGGGGAGGGTCCGAGCGTGTCCACGAAGATTCCGGTCAGCGGCGAACCGAGCGCGGTGCCGGTGGTCATCGCTGAGCCGTACCACCCCATGGCTTCGCCGCGGCGTTTCTCCGCCACCAGGTCGGTGAGCCATTCGGAGGCCGCCGAGAGCGTAGGGGCACAGAGCAGACCGGGGGCGAGCGAGAGCAGCGCCAAGCTCCAGGTGTCGGTGGCGAAGTACATGGGCACGGTCAGCACCGCCATCGCCAGCAGCAACAGCAACGGGGAGATGCTTCGCTTCATCGAGCCGTAAACCAATCCGCCGATCAGCGACGAGCCGCACCAGAAGAGAAAGACAATGCCCAGGTCCCCGGAGCGCGACTGTGCTTCCAGCTCGGCCACGATTCCCACTTCGGTGCCGGTGAGCAGCGCTCCGGCACCTCCAGCGGCGATGAACACCGCAAGCACCGAGGCGCTGATCCAGTTGAAGCGGCTCTTGAACGCACGTCCGCGGCTCTTGATCCGGGCGCGCGCGGACTTCCAGCCCGCGGTGATCAGTTCGCCTTCGACCTCGGCCACACCGAAGGGGGCCGCCGCGATGAAGCTGGCTTCCGCTCCGAGCCGCTCCTCGTGCACGTTGGCGCGCAGGGCCACCGCCTTGGGGTCGTCGCTGCGCGTAGGCGGGTTCAAAATCATCAGCGCCAAGCCTGCCATGGAGGCCGTCACCCCGATCACGCTCAGCCCGATGGTGCTGCTGATCTGGGTGGCGACGATGCCTGCGGAAGCCGGTCCGATAATGAACACCAGTTCGGTCGCCGTCGCATCGAGCGCAAAGGCGGTGCGCCGGTTATCGCCGGTGGTCATGATGCCCAAGGCGGTACGGACCACGGAGAACACCGGCAACGAGAAGAGCCCGCCGATGAAGGCCAGCGGGTACACCCATTCCAGGGACACATGCGGCACGGTGCACCAAACGATGGTTTCGACGAAGATCGAGGGGATCAGCGCGCGGCGCAGCCCCCACGCATCGACGCGGGCACCGCGCCATGGGGCGCCGATGGCGATACCCAAGGTCATGAGCGCCGTAACAAGCCCGGCGGACACCCAGCTCTGATCGAGGTTTGTCACCAGGTGCAAAAGTAGCAGCATGCTCAGCGCCGAGTGCGGCAATCGGGCAATCATTCCGATGACTAGCAGCGATGAGATCTGCGGCTGCCGCAGAATCTGCCAATACCGTTTCATACCCGGTGGTGTCCTTTTCTTTTAATCTGGTGCGCTGTGCAAGCTTACTTCGAGCGAATCAACCGCTTCTGCGAACTCTGAGTTCTCGGCCAGAAGCCGATGAATGCTTTGGGCGCTCTGGCGAGCTTGGGCCTCGGGGGTTCCGGCGGCGAAGACGAACTGCAGGTTCAGTTCCGGCCCGGCTCCTCCGCCTAAAACGGCGGACCCAGAGATGTCTCGCGAACCGACTCCCCGGCCCGGTGCCACTTTCACCGCTCTAAGCGCCGGATAGCCCGCCGTCGCTTCTTCAACGAGCTTGGCAATGTGCTCGCTGAGATAGCTCGGAGTCCATTCGGTCTGCTTTGCCAGCGTCCACATCCCGGGTCGGCGCAGCACGAAGGTGAAATCGCTGCCCGGATCGAGCACCAGCAGCTGGGCTTCTTCGCTCACCGCTGACAGCGCCGCGCGGGGTGCGAAGACCGCAACCGGGCGGGCTTCGCCATGCCAGGCCTGCAGTCGCTCGACGGTGGTGAATACCGGCAAGGCCATCCGTCCATCGGGCGCCTGGATCTTGACCAGTGCCATGTCCGCTTCCTTATCGGAGGCGAATCCATGTTCGGTCAGCGCCTCTTCGGCTAGCTGGGCGACAACCGCCACGAAGACGCGCGCCTGGGCGAGGGCCCGATGCACTCCGGCCTCATCCCCGGTTCCCGCACGGAGCTCGGCCAGAGCCTGCACCACGGCCGGGTCCGCGGCTCCATCGTCCTTGTCAAACTTGTGCAGCGGATTTTCTTCTCCGCTCAAGTCCCGACCGTCCCAGCTTTGACCGGCAGAATCTGCACGGTTTCCCGCCTGCGACAAAACCGCGGCGATATGCCCGGGCAGGTGGCGTTTGGGTTCGGATTCGGGGTGCGAAGTGCTCATGAAACAATGCTATCTGCCGTGCGCAAATGCGAAAGTGCTGCGGCGAAGATCCGTTCATGACCTTTGCCACCCGCGCCGGGTGCCGCGCGGGAAAGCAAAGAACCCGAACCTGCGCGTTGGGCGCTGGTTCGGGTCCACTATTGATGCTGGTGGAGGCTAGCGGCGGCCCGCCACGTCCAGCGCTTGGGCAAGGGTGAACTGGCCCGCGTAGAGCGCCTTGCCCATGATCGCGCCTTCGATTCCCTCCGAGACCAATTCGCGCAGCACGCGCAGGTCTTCCAGCGAGGAGATGCCACCGGAGGCGATCACCGGTTTGGTGGTCTTCGCGCAGATTTCGCGCAGCAGTTCCACGTTCGGACCGCGCAGGGTGCCGTCCTTGGTGACGTCGGTGACCACATAGCGGGCGCAACCGGCATCTTCCAGTCGTGCCAGCACGTCCCAGAGGTCCCCGCCGTCCTTGGTCCAACCGTGGCCGGACAGGGTGGTTCCGCGCACGTCCATGCCCACGGCGATCTGCTCGCCGAAGCGTTCGATGACGCGTGCGGTCCACTCGGGATTTTCCAATGCCGCGGTGCCCAGGTTCACGCGGGTGGCACCGAATTCCAGGGCGCGCTCCAGCGATGCATCATCGCGGATGCCGCCGGAGAGTTCCACCTTGATGTTCAGTTCATCGGCTATGCGGCGGACCACCTCGGTGTTGTTGCCGCGGTCGAAGGCGGCATCTAGATCCACCAGGTGGAGCCATTCGGCCCCTTCGCGCTGCCAGGACAGGGCCGCTTCCAGCGGGTCGCCGTATCCGGTTTCCGACCCTGCTTCGCCCTGCACCAGGCGAACCGCCTGGCCACCGGCAATATCTACCGCCGGGAGCAGTTCAAGAATTGGTTGCTCGCTCATAATTTCCTTCTGTTACTGATGTCTAGAGAGTCTGAACCCAGCCGGCGACGATTGCCGCGGCGGCCAAGGCCCACAGTGCGATGATCCACGAGATGTGCGCTTTCTGGCTTTTGAGCGAGATCGCGCCGCCGGCGAGGAAGGCACCGAGGGTTAACAGGATGATGGACCACATTTTTTAGAGTGTCTCCAACCAGTTGCGCAGCAACCGGGCTCCGGCGTCGCCGGACTTTTCCGGGTGGAACTGCACGGCGGACAGCGGACCATTTTCCACGGCCGCGATGAAGTCGGTGCCATGGGTGGACCAGGTCACCTGAGGCGGGGTCATCGCAGGTTGGGTGACATCGAACTCCCACTTCTGCACGCCATAGGAGTGCACGAAGTAGAAGCGCTCGTCCTCGATCCCGGCGAAGAGCCGGCTGTTCGCCGGCGGACGCACGGTGTTCCAGCCCATATGCGGAATGACATCTGCCTGCAGGCGCTCGACCACGCCGGGCCACTCGCCAATTCCTTCGGTTTCCACCCCGTGCTCAACACCCTGCTCGAAGAACACCTGATGTCCCACGCAGATGCCCAGCACCGGCTGGCCCCCTGCGATGCGGCGGCCGATCCAACGCAGCGCACCGATCTTGGTCAGCTGCTCCATCACCGAGGCGTAGGCTCCCACGCCGGGAACGACGAGGCCGTCGGCGGCCGCGATGGCCTTCGGATCCGCGGTCAGCTCCACCTGGGCGCCGGCCGCTTCCAGCGCGCGCACAGCCGAGCGGACATTGCCGGAGCCGTAATCGAGGACGACTACAGTTTTTTTCGCCACTTAGAGGGCACCCTTCGTGGATGGGATCTTGTCGCCCATGCGGGCGTCCGGTTCCACTGCTTCACGCAGCGCGCGAGCGAAGGATTTGAACTGGGCCTCGACGATGTGGTGCGGATCGCGCCCGGAGAGCACCTCGATATGCGCACAGATCTGCGCGTGGAAGGTGATGGCCTCGAATACGTGGCGCGTCATGGAGCCGGTGAAGTGGCCGCCGATCAGGTGGTACTCCTGGCCTGCAGGTTCTCCGCCGTGCACCAGGTAGGGGCGGCCGGACACGTCGACCACCGAACGGGACAGCGCCTCATCCAGCGGGGCGTAGGAGGTGCCAAAGCGGCGTATGCCAGCCTTGTTGCCCAAGGCCACGCGCAGTACCTCACCGATGGTGATGGCTACGTCTTCCACCGTGTGGTGCACGTCGATATGGGTGTCGCCGGTGGCGCGCACGGTCAGGTCGATGAGCGAATGCTTGGACAGGGCGGTGAGCATGTGGTCATAGAACGGCACGCTCGTGCTGATCTCCGAGACCCCGGTTCCGTCCAGATCCAGCTCGACGAAAACTGATGATTCGCTGGTCTCGCGTTCCATACGGGCGCGACGAGCGCCAATCAATTCGGCAGACATGTCTTCCTTCGCTTGTGTGTTAATTCTATTTCTGTGCACCCAGCAGCAAGGCCAGGTGCTCCAGGAAGGCGGTGGTTTCGGATTCGGTGCCGGCGGTGACGCGCAACGTTCCCTTGATTCCATTGTCGCGGACAATGATGCCAGCATCCAACAGGCCCTGCCAGATCGCGTGCGGATCTTCCAGTCCCCCGAAGAAGACGAAGTTCGAATCCGAGACCGATGGCTTCAAGCCAAGTTCAATCAGGGTGCTTACGATGCGGTCGCGCTGGGTCTTAATCTCCTCGACCTGCGCGAGCAGCAACTCGATATTCTTCAGCGCAGCGATGGCGGTTGCTTGGGTGACCGCCGAGAGGTGATAAGGCAAACGCACTAGGCGAATCGCGTCGGTCACCTCGGGGGCCGCCGCTAGATAGCCCACGCGGGCGCCGGCCAGGCCGAAAGCCTTGGACATCGTGCGCGAGACGATCAAGCGCTGACGTCCATCGAGCAAAGTGAGCGCCGATCGAGTGCCTGCCAGCGAGAATTCGGCGTAGGCTTCGTCGACGATGACCATGGCGTTGGTTTCGCTGGCGGCCTCGTAGACAGCTTCGATGACGTCCAGTCCCAGTGCCGTGCCGGTTGGGTTATTTGGGGAGCACAGGAATACCACGTTCGGGCGGTGTTCGCGCACCTGCGCGGCGGCGGATTCGGCCGAGAGGGTGAAGTCCTCGGCGCGGGTTCCGGCAATGAATTCGGTATCGGTGCCGCTAGCGAGCAGCGGGTACATCGAATAGGTGGGCACGAAACTCAGCAGACTGCGCCCCGGGCCGCCGAAGGCCTGCAGGATCTGCTGGAGAATTTCGTTTGAGCCGTTCGCCGCCCAGATGTTCTCGCGGGACAGCGAGTGACCAAGGTAGTCGGCGAGCATCTCGCGTAGTTCGCTGAACTCACGATCAGGGTAACGATTGAGGCTAGCAGCCGCTTTGGCTACTTCCTGAGCGATGGCATCCACCACGGTCGCTGGCAATGGATGGGTGTTCTCATTGACGTTCAGCTGAATCGGAACGTCAATTTGCGGCGCTCCATATGGGGATAGCCCGCGGAGATTCTCACGCAAGGGCAGCTGACTCAGAAGTTCACTACGGTCATTCACGCATTAATTCTAATGGTGAGGCGCTCTCGCCGGTGAATCCACGACAAGAGCAGGTAACAATGCTGAAGCGGCTCCTAGTTCGAGAGCACGGGGATATCGAGAGTATCCCCCGCATACAGCACGCCAGCATCGATGGAATTCAATTCCTCGATGTGGCTCATCGCCGCGTTGACTTCGTAGCCGACGGCGTACTCACTGGCCAGATCCCACAGGGTGTCCCCGGGGATTACGGTGACTTCCACCGTCGCCAGGCCGGAAGGCAAGTCGGTGGATGCTTGGGCGCTGCTGGTGAACATGGTGAACATGAACGCCGCGGCGATCGTGAGCAAGAAGACCGGGAGGCCGACCAACACTGCCCATCCGCGACGGTTGATGCGAATCCTCATTGGTGCCTTGCTTTGCTGTGGGTCAAGTGCCAGAGTTGCCACGACTTTTTCTCCTCAACGATTTCGGGTGATGCGAACCAATGTTCGAATACGATCTTCGAACACCTGTTCGATACTAGTACATCTTTTCTAACAGAGCCAGATCGAACTTGTCCAGATGTTTTCGAACAAATCTTTGAAAGAAGCCCTGCGATCAACTAAGATTTCGAAGTAGTTGATCAATGAATACATCACAACATTGGGCACCGACAGTTTGTAGCTTCGAACTGGGGACCGAATGCAAGGGAAGGCAAAAATACATGTCAGCATCACAGCGCACTCCCCGATCGAACGCCCGATCGCTGACGATACGTCAGAAAAAGATCCTCGAAACCATCCAGCGTGCGATCGGCAGTAACGGTTATCCGCCATCGATGCGTGAGATTGGCGACTCGGTCGGGCTTAAGAGCCTTTCGAGCGTGACGCACCAGCTCGGTCAGCTCGAAAAGCTCGGGTACATCCGTCGCGATCCGCGTCGTCCACGTGCCATGGAGATTCTGCTACCGCTGCAGCTTGCAGGGGACGGCGAAGCTAGCACCGAGCCGCAGCTCGCGCCGGAGCCTATCGAGGACACCAAGGTCATCGAGCTGAGCACCTCGGCTGACACCACGATGGTTCCCCTGGTCGGACGAATCGCAGCCGGTGGACCGATTTTGGCCGAGCAAACCGTCGAAGACGTCTTTTCGCTGCCACGCCAGCTGGTGGGGCACGGCGAGCTGTTCATGCTCAAGGTATCGGGCGACTCGATGGTGGATGCGGCAATTTGCGATGGCGACTGGGTGGTTGTCCGTCGCCAGCAAACGGCTGAAAACGGCGATATTGTGGCCGCGTTGCTTGACGAGGAAGCCACGGTGAAGACCTTCCGCCAGCGCGACGGCCACACGTGGCTGCTACCTCAGAACTCGCGTTATGAGCCGATTCTCGGCGACACTGCGACCGTGATGGGACGAGTTGTGTCGGTGATGCGCTCGCTGTAGCGGGCAAATTTGTTCCACCGAGCCATTCGGTCTCGCCCATTGAGGTGCGGCCGAATGGCTTTTATTTTGCGTCGGGATGTCCCGGTGGCAGGCTCACACGCCCGGCCGCCTGGAGGATCGTCCAGCGTTGGATCGCAGCCGAGAGCTGCACCTCGACCCGGTCCGCGACCTGGCTCGCAGTGGCGCGGACCATTGATGCGGCGGCGCGGCGGGTCGCAGCGGAGAGGCGCTCATCGTTCGCGGCGAGCGCTAGGTAGCGGCAAAGGATACCAGTGAATAGATTGCCGTCTGCGCCGGATTCCAGCCGCAAGCCCTGTTCCCCGGTGGAGAGCTGATGGTTGATCGAGTTAATCAGTGAGTCGGCTTGTTCCAGATTCGCCGCGGTTCCCGTGGCGAGCAAGGCGCCCAGCACGGTGCCCTGGTTGTAGGTGTAGATCGCGTCTTCGATGAGCAAGCCATCGGCGGTGAAGCGGATGCCGTCCAGGTAGAGCCCGGACTGTGTGCTGTAAAGCTCGCGGCGCAGCCAGTCCAGCAGCCCGGCGGCGGTGCGCAGGTCGGCGATGCGTGCAAAGTACAAGGCCGCTGGCCCATTGGAAGGCGTGTTCTTGAAGTCGCGTTTCCGCGACCAGTAGAGCCCGCCGCCGAGTCTCTGGTCCTGGCCGCGCACCAGCTGCCGGCCCAGTGCGCTCATGGCCAAGGTGGCGAGCAGTGCCGGGCGGGCAGTGAGCTGCAGGCTCAGCTCATTGAGACGCTGGCTGGCAAGCAGCAACCAGGCCATGTCGTCGTAGAAGTAATTCGGAAAGCGGCCGAAATTGCGCAGCAGGATGCCGCGCAGCAGTTGCTTGGCGCGCCGCCAGTGGGCTCGTGCTGCGCGCCGGTTGCCGGCCTGCAGCTCGTGGGAGGCCTCGTCGAGGATCGCATCGAGATAGTGCGCCTGCCACCAGTAGTGCCATTCGGCCCAGGGGCGCGGACGCGTCCTGCTCGCCGATGCGGTGGGCGTAGCGTGCAGCGAGCCGATCCAGGTGCCGGGCAGGCCCAAAAGCCGATGGCCGAATCGTGCGTGCAGATCTTTTCCGGCCGCTTCGGCCAAGGCATCCCAATTCTCAGGACGGTGGTTGCCCGGCTGATGCTGTGCTTCGTTCACGAGTCGGCTCCCACTACGCTGATCTTCCGGTACGTGCACCAGCGTAGCCGGTGCACACGCCGGCATCGAGCACATCGGGCGGGCGGGATCAGGCGGCGAGCGCTTCGGCGGCCGAGAACCAGTAGGTGTTGCGCCGCGGTTGTTGATCGGGGTCAAAAAATTTGGGCAGCAGCACCGCTGGCGGTTTGCCTTCGGCCACCACCAGACTGAAAAGTCCGGCATGACGTGCGTGGTGATGCATTGGACAGAGAAGTGCTCCGCGATCCACGCGGGTCTGTCCGCCTTCCTCCCATGGATCAACATGGTCCGCCTCGCAGCGGCTGGCGGGCATCTTGCAGCCCGGGTAGATGCAACCGCGGTCCCGGGCCGCGAGAGCCCGTTTCATATGCGGCGGGAAGAGCCGCTTGGATCGGCCGATGTCCAGTGGCTGGCCTTTGCCGTCCAGCACCACCGGGTAGACACCGGCGCTGCACATGAGGGTTCGGGCCTGCGCGGCGGTCAGCGGCAGCCCGTTCTCGGTGCTGGCGAAGCTGGCGGCGCCATCGAGCATTTTTTCGTAGTTCAGATGCACGATCACCTGCGGGGCGATCAGTCCGACCGCCGGATTTTTGCCGCCGATGCGGTTGGCGCGCAGCACCGCGAGCAACCCGGTCAGGTGGCGCAGGGCAGGGCTGAGGTCTTCGAAGGGCGACTCCAGTGGTGGTACGGCCGTGGTTGACGGCGCCGGCGGATCGACTTCTGGCCCTTGGTACGCCGGCGCTTGGGCAGCTGGGGTGCGCGCCCAGTCGGGCATGCTCGGCGCATCGTCCCATTCCTTGGGCGCGGGTGGCACCGGGGAGGAACTGCCCTGTTGCGGCGCGGTCTGCGGCGCTGGCGGTGCTTCGCATGCTTGGGGTTCGCGCTCAGGCGGGGCGGTGCTGGCGTGGTTGGCGTGCACGAGCTCATTGAGCTGCGCGCGGTTTCCGGCGACGGTGTTGGGGTTGTTGATTTTGGCGCGGAGCGACTCGATGAGCTCGGCATCGTGCGGGAAGACCTTGAGCTGATAGTGGACCAGGCCGCCTTTCATGCCGCGATGGAAGAGCCCCGCCTCGGCGAACAGCGCCTGTGGCGGGCGCTGGGCCTGGACCTGCTCGGCAATGAGCGTGGACAGGTGTTTCGCGGCGCTGGCCGGTTCCAGATCGATGAGCCTGACCGCCTGAGCTTCGAGCTGGGCGCGGGATTGGGGGCCTGGCAGGTCGGCTTCGGCGTTGCGGATGGCCCGTGCGGCCCCGATCACCGGGCGCGGGTCTACGTCGCGGTTCGCGAAGTGCGCGGCAAGCTGCGGGCAGTCGGGGGCGGTCCGCTCCCCCGCCTCGGTAACATTGGCGATCAGAGATCCGGCGGCTGCAAGCCGGGCGCGGGCCGCGCCGTGGGCGATGCCCAGCCAACCGGAATGCAAGTCCGCGGCGTCCTTGAAGCTGCTGCGGCCCAGGGTGCAGGTGCCGTGCAGCGCGGCGAGCTGCTCGTTCGTGGGAGCCGCGCCGGCGTCGGCGATGGCATCGAGGGATTCGGTATCCAGCTGATGGCTGCCGCTGCGCTGCACCGCGTCGGCCGCGTGGATTTGCAGGCGGGACAGGGTAGCCGCGGCCCGCTCTGCCAGCCAGGCGAAGTAGGCTGCCTGGCCGGCGGGCAATTCCTGGGCGGAGAGCTGCGCGCAGGCGGCATCGAGGGCGGTGATGGCCTGAGCCATCGCCCCGAGGGCCACTTGGTTGCCGCTGAGTTCTTCCATACCCACCACCTTGCACTGTCCACGGGCGGGTGCCAGCGGATCGGGCGCAGGGTGTGGATAAGCGGGCGTGGAAGGTTTGGCGCCGGCTACTTCTCCGGTTGCAGGCGCTGCAGCACGCCGGTGATGACCTTTTTGTCGGTGGTCGGCCACATCGGCGGCAGCGAGCTCTTCAGGAACGAGCCGTAGCGGGCGGTGGCCATGCGCGAGTCCAGGACTGCGACCACGCCCTTGTCCTGCACCGAACGGATCAGCCGGCCGGCCCCCTGAGCCAGGCGGATGGCGGCATGGGTCGCGGAGACCTGCATGAAACCGTTGCCGCCGTGCTTGGCCACATCCTCGGTGCGGGCCTTGGAGATCGGGTCGTCGGGGCGCGGGAAGGGGATCTTGTCGATGATCACCAGGCGGCAGGAATCCCCGGGCACGTCCACGCCCTGCCAGAGGGTCATGGTGCCGAAGAGGCAGGTGTCGCGTTCGGCGGAGAAGTCCGCGACCAGCGACTTCATGCTCGCATCTCCCTGGCAGAGGATTTTCACATCGAGCTTTTCGCGCAGGATCGCCGCGGCTTCCTCGGCCGAACGCTTGGAGGTGAACAACGCCAGCGCGCCGCCACCGGAGGCGGTGATCAGGTCCTCGATCTCGTCCAGCGTCTCGGCGGCCAGCTGGCGCCCGGGCTTGGGCAGGTGCTTGGCGACGTAGAGAATGCCCTGGTTCGGGTAGTCAAACGGGCTGCCGACGTCCACCCCGGTCCAGGACGGGGCGCCTTGGCCCATCAGCCCGAGAGATCCGGCCACCGAATCGAACTGCGAACCGATGGCGAGGGTGGCGCTGGTGAGCACGACGGTGCGCCCATCGAAAAGGCCCTCGCGCAGCTTGCCGGCCACCGAGAGCGGGGCGACATTAAGCGTCGCCGGTTGGCTGTCCTCGGTTTCCACGTAGCCGCGGCCCTCGATGAATTCGCGCGGGCGGGAGGTGAAGAGCACCTCGCGGCGCTCCTCGGCTTCGAGCATGCGGATCGAGTCGTCCATCACCGCCTGCATCTGCGAGCGGGCGGTCTGCCGGCCGCCGTCCGCCGGGGCGTTCGCCTCCGGCTTGGACAGCGCCAATACCAGGCGGGCCTGTTCGACGATGTCGTTTAGCGCGATGCCCATATCTTCGCGCAGCCCACGCTCCAGCAGCCCGGTCGGCACCCCGGTGAGCGACTTTTCCAGCCGGCCCGCGGCCTTGGTGAGCTCGTCGACGTTCACGCCGCAGTGCCTCTTGGCGCCTCCGGCGGCGGTGAGTACGCTGCGTGCCGAAAGCGCGCCGGAGACCGAGCTGGTGACCCGGTCCTGCAGCTCGTGGGCCTCGTCGATGATCGCGACCTCGAAGTCCGGCAGCACGGACAGTCCCTCGAAGGCGGAGACCGCAAGCAGCGCGTGGTTGGTGATGACCACATCGGATTCGGCGGCCCGCGCCCGGGCCATTTCGGAGAAGCACTCATCGGCCATCGGGCATTTTTGGGCGCCCAGGCATTCCATGGCGGAGACCGAGACCTGTTTCCAGGCTTTGTCGCTGACCCCGGGGATCAACTCGTCGCGGTCCCCGGTATCGGTCTTCTCCGCCCAGTCACGCAGCTTCAGCACCTCGGCGGCCAGCGGGGAGAACATCTGCCCGGCGGGCGCCGCCGGCGCGTCCATTTCGAACAGCGTCCCCTCGCTGTCATCCGGGTACCCGCCGCCGAGCTTGTACTGGCAGAGGTAGTTGGATCGGCCCTTGAGCAGGGCCACATCCATCGGACGCGAGAGCTTGCCCTTGAGCGCTTCGAGCAGCCGCGGCACATCGCGCCCCACGATCTGGGACTGCAAGGCGAGGGTGGCGGTGGACACGATCACCGGCTTGGCGCTGGTTTGCGCATGCGCGAGGGCCGGAATCAGGTAGCCCATCGACTTGCCGGTGCCGGTTCCGGCCTGCACCAGCAGATGCTTTTCCTCTTCCAGGGCCTCGACCATATGCTTGACCATCTGCTGCTGGCCCACGCGCATTTGACCGCCCATGGAGGTCACGGCGGTTTCCAGAAGGTCGAGGACCTGCTCTTGCTTATCCATGTAGGTTGAAAGTCTCCAACTGAACCGCGAGGGATTCACGCACCTTGACGATCATCCGGGTTCCCTGATCCGTGTGTTCGCTTTCCAATATTTCCGATTCGCTCTGGTGCAGCTTGGCGATCAGGTCGCCGCGGTCGTACGGGATGAGGATTTCCAGCTGCACCCCGGGCCGCGGAATCGAGCTGCTGATCAGTTCGAGCAGTTGCTCGATGCCTTCCCCGGTGCGCGCCGAGACGATCGTGGTATTCGATTCGCGGTTGCGCACCCGATCGATGACGATCGGGTCTGCCACATCGGCCTTGTTCAGCACGATGATCTCGGGAATGTTCAGCGCGTCGACCTCCGCCAGCACCGTGCGCACCGCCTGGATCTGGCCTTCGGGGTCCGGATGGGAGGCATCGACCACGTGCAGGATCAAATCCGAGTCGGCGATCTCCTCCAGCGTCGAGCGGAAAGCCTCCACCAGCTGGGTGGGCAGGTTGGAGACGAAACCGACCGTATCGGCCAGCGTGTAGGTCAGCCCATCGGCGGTTTCCGACTGGCGCACAGTGGGATCCAGGGTGGCGAACAGCGCGTTCTCCACCAGCACCCCGGCGTTGGTCAGCCGGTTGAGCAGCGAGGACTTGCCGGCGTTGGTGTAGCCGGCGATGGCCACGGCCGGGACCTGGTTGCGCTTGCGGTTCGCGCGCTTGGCCTCGCGGGCAGGCTTCATCGCCTTGATCTCGCGGCGCAGCTTGGCCATGCGATCGCGAATGCGGCGGCGGTCCATTTCGATCTTGGTTTCACCCGGACCGCGCGAACCGATGCCGCCACCGGCGGCGCCCACCCGGCCACCGGCCTGGCGGGACATAGATTCGCCCCAGCCACGCAGGCGCGGCAACAGGTATTCGAGCTGAGCGAGCTCGACCTGGGCTTTGCCTTCGCGGCTCTTGGCGTGCTGCGCGAAGATGTCAAGAATCAGCGCGGTGCGGTCGATGACCTTCACCTTGACGATGTCCTCCAACGCGCGGCGCTGCGAAGGGGCAAGCTCGGCATCGACCACGACGGTGTCGGCGCCGGTGGCGGCGACGATATCACGCACCTCGATGGCCTTGCCGGAGCCGAGGAAGGTGGAGGAATCCGGCTTGCTGCGGCGTTGCACCACACCGTCGAGCACCTCGGAGCCGGCGGTCTCGGCCAGCGCCGCGAGTTCGCGCAGGGAGTTTTCCGCGTCGGTGACGCTGCCGGAGGTCCAGATGCCTGCGAGCACCACGCGTTCCAGGCGCAGCTGGCGGTACTCGACCTCGGTGACATCTTCGAGCTCGGTGGAGAGCCCGGCCACGCGGCGCAGCGCGCGGCGGTCCGCTAAATCGTCTTGGTCCCCATCGAAGGATGAATGTTCGGTGGAGAAACGGTTCAGCGCGGTTGCCTGTCCGGAGAAGATGTGCCCCTCGGCCGGATCAGCCGCGTGGAATACGGCTGGGGCTTGCGCGTCGTCGGCCGCCAGAATGCGATCGATGGCTGCCTGGATCTGGGCATCATCCATAGATGCCGCGTCGTGCTCGTGTGACTCGGAGTTAGTCATGGTCTCCTTAGAAGAACTTCTCTGTACAGAATAGTGCGGGGTACCCCCACTTCGCGAGGTGGCGCGATCAGATGTCGGTGGGTGTTCGGTCATACCGGTCCTTGTGGTCAAGACAAATTGCTGTCGGTGATCAGGTGAAGGGGCGGTTACCAAGAGACTTTGGCGGGGCACGTAGGGTGCGAAGAATCCAAAAAGAAAAAGAAAAGGACCTTGCCGTCTGCAGGTTCATGTATCCGGTGGCCGCGCAAAAACAGCGCCGGCTCTCCGGGGAACCCTGGTAACCGAGTGGGCTACGTATTAGACGAAAATCAAAGTCATAGGTAAAACTCTATCAGTGGATTGCACCGCGCGCATATATCGCCTAGCTCACGTTGTTTGCCCGGCTTTGTGCGCAGGCGATAATCTTTGGTGCATGACCTCGGATCATTACTTCAGCGCCAGCCCCGCCTCGGCCGACGAACGCCGCAGTATCGCGGTGGAATTGAACGGCCAACGCCGACAGGTGCAAACGGCGCCGGGCATTTTCTCCCCCGCCGGACTGGACAAGGGCACCGCAGTGCTATTGGAGTATGTGCCGACCCCGCGGGGTCGGATCTTGGACATCGGCTGCGGTTGGGGTCCGATCATGCTGACCGCCGCGTTGCAGAGCCCGGAGTCCGAGGTTTTCGGCGTGGACGTCAATGAGCGTTCCATCGAACTTGCCAAGCTGAATGCGCAGAGCTTGGGGCTGACTCATGTCGCCGTGGGCATCCCGGAATCGGTGGATCCTGAACTTCAGTTCGATACCATCTGGTCCAACCCGCCGATCCGCATCGGCAAAGAAGCCCTGCACGAACTGCTGCTGCTGTGGCTTCCGCGTTTGGCCCCCGGAGGCGAAGCTTGGATGGTGGTGCAGAAGAACCTGGGCAGCGACTCCCTGCAAAAGTGGCTGGGAACCCAGCTACCGGCGGACTGGAAGATCACCCGCGAGGCAACCAGCAACGCCTTCCGCGTGCTGAAAGTTGCCCGTCCGGCCTAGCCAGGGTTTGGAGTTTTCAGCAAAACAGCCTGTTACCGGATTATGGGATTCGATAACAGGCTGTTTGCAATTGTTCGCTAGCTAGCGCCGATCACGCCGCGGGCTACAAGAGCGGCCGGGCCCGAGAGGATCGTGTCCTCGCGGCCGTCCGCGGTGGCGGAGAACTCCACGCCCACCAAACCGCCGGGCACTTCGACGGCCCACTGGTTGATCAGCGCGGTGCCGCGCGCCCAATAGCGCATGGCGGCCGCGGCAGCGCAGGCCCCGGTGCCACAGGAGAGGGTCTCCCCCACGCCGCGCTCGTGCACCCGCATGCGCACGTGCGCTACGCCGTCGTTGATCAACGGTTCGGAGGGAACCACGAATTCCACGTTGGTGCCGTTCGGCGGTGCCGGGGATACCTCGGGCGCGGAAATTAGGTCGAGATCCTCCAGCATCTGCGCATCGGGCAAGGCCACCACGGTATGCGGGTTGCCCATGGTGATGCTCAACGCGGGAAGCGCCTGCTCCCAGCCGCGCGGCATCACCATCGAGTCGACGGAGTCGGCCGTGGCCTTCTCCTCGAAGATCAGTCCCCAAGGGCCGAGGTTGGCGGCGTAACCGTCGGCCAGGCGGGTGACTTCCTTGACTCCGGCGCGGCTGCCGATCAGCAGGCTGGCACCGATCGGGAGGTTGACTAGCCCTTCGGCGAGCAGAAAGTGCACAAAGGCGCGAACGCCGTTGCCGCACATTTCCGCGACTGAACCATCGTTGTTGCGGTAGTCCATGAACCAATAAGCCTTGGGATGATCTAGGGCCTGCTGCTCGAAGCCGGGGACTTTCGAGGTGGGCACGGCACGGATCAACCCGTCGCCGCCGATGCCGAAGCGGCGGTGGCAAAGGGCGGCGACCTGTTGAGGTGTCACCTCGTGCTTGGCTTCGGGGTCCGCGAGCAGGACGAAGTCGTTTCCGGTGGCGTGGCCCTTGGCGAAGGGCAGTCCGGCAAGCTGCGCTAGTTCGGTGCGGTGCATCGCGCTCCTTTAGTTGGTGTGGCTTGCTGGGCTGAGCAGTTGCAGTGCTTTGGCTAGCAGGCCAGGTTCTTTCGGGTTCAACCAGTTCACCCGTGGGTCGGCGTTGAACCAGGTCAATTGGCGGCGGGCGAACTTCCGGGTGGCCACGATGGTGTCCTCGATGGCCTGGCCCCGATCGATCTTTCCGTCCAGATAGTCGGTGTACTGCTGGTAGCCGATGGCGCGAGAGGCGGTCTTGCCTTCGCGCAACCCATGGCTCAGCAATTCGGCGACTTCCTCCGCGAGGCCCATACGGTCCATTTTGCGCACGCGTTCGGCGAGTGTCTCGTGTAACGCTGCGCGCTCGTAATTTAGTCCGATCTGCAGTGCCGGCAGGAAGTACTCGCGGTTGGGCATGTAGGAGCTGAAGGGACGCCCGGAAATTTCGAAGACCTCCAACGCGCGGATGGCACGCCGGGTATCGAGGTTGCGGTCCGCGGAGATCGGGTCCACCCGTGCCAGCCGGCGGCGCACCTCGCCATCCCCGTGCGCTTGCACCTCGGCTTCGAGGCGGCCACGGACCTGACGGTCGGTGGGCGGGAAATCGATCACGTCGAGCGCCGCGCGCACGTAAAGACCCGAGCCGCCTACCATGATCGGCACCTTGCCGTGGGAGCGAATTCGGTCAAAGTGATCGCGGGCCTGGGCCTGGAACTGGGCAACGGAGGATTCGTCGCGCACATTCATGATGTCCAGCAGGTGGTGCGTGATGCCGCCGCGCTCGGCTTCGGCAAGCTTAGCGGTGCCGATGTTCATGCCTCGGTAGAACTGCAGCGCATCGGAGTTGACGATTTCGCCGCCCACCGCTTGGGCCAACGCGATGGCCAGATCCGATTTGCCGGTTCCGGTGGGCCCGACGATGGAGATCACCGGCAGCTGTGTGGAGTTCATGCGGTTAGCTGCGCGCCTTCAAAGTTGGCATGCCCAAGTTGGTTCTGCTTGCCGCGCCGCCGCTGCCGGCAGTGGGCACCGCGCAGCTCTCGGCTTGCGCCCGATCCCATGCGTCACCGGCTCGGGAACGACGCAGTGAATACTGCTCGAGCTTCGGATCGGAGACGAGGTGGAAGGCCGCGGCCTCGGTGATCGGCACGGTGACCAGATCACCCGGGCGCGGCTCCTGGGCGCCTTGGGGCACGGAGAAGTGCACCAGCCGCTGGTCTTGGGCGCGGCCGGCCAGACGGTGGGTTTCCTCGGACTTGCGTCCGGACTGTTCGGTGACCATGACTTCCACGGTCCGTCCCAGCTGCTTGGCGTTTTCTTCCTTGGCAATGCGGTCCTGCAGTGCGGTGAGCCTCTCGAAGCGTTCCTGCACTACAGCCTTGGGCAGCTGGTCGGCCAGATCGGCAGCGGGGGTGCCCGGACGCTTGGAGTACTGGAAGGTGAAGGCGGTAGAGAAGCGCGACGCCTCGACCACGTCAAGAGTTGCTTGGAAATCTTCCTCGGTTTCGCCCGGGAAACCGACAATGATGTCGGTGGTGATCGCCGCGTGCGGGATGCGCGTGCGCACCTTGTCCAGGATGCCGAGGAATTTCTTGGAGCGGTAGGAACGGCGCATGTCCTTGAGAACCTTATCCGACCCGGACTGCAGCGGCATGTGCAGCTGCGGCATCACATTCGCGGTTTCGGCCATCGCCTCGATGACATCGTCTGTGAACGCTGCCGGGTGCGGGCTGGTGAAACGCACCCGTTCCAGGCCCTCGATTTCGCCGCAGGCACGCAGGAGCTTGCCAAAGGCCAGCTTGTCGCCAAACTCGACTCCATAGGAGTTCACGTTCTGTCCGAGCAAGGTCACCTCGATCGCGCCGTCGGCGACCAATGCCTCGATTTCGGCGAGGATCTCGCCCGGGCGACGGTCCCGTTCCTTGCCGCGCAGCGAGGGCACGATGCAGAAGGTGCAGGTGTTGTTGCAGCCTACCGAGATGGACACCCAACCGGCGTACACCGATTCGCGGCGCGTAGGGAGAGTGGAAGGAAAGACATCCAGAGATTCGAGAATCTCCAGTTCCGCCTTTTGATTGTGCTCGGCGCGGTCCAGCAATGCAGGCAGCGAACCAATATTGTGCGTTCCGAAGACCACATCCACCCAAGGGGCCTTCTTCAGGATCGTTTCGCGGTCTTTCTGCGCCAGACAGCCACCAACAGCGATCTGCATTCCCGGCCGACGGTCTTTGATGCTCTTGAGCATCCCGAGATTTCCGTAGAGCTTGTTGTCAGCGTTTTCACGGACCGCGCAGGTATTGAACACCACGACGTCCGCTGCTTCGTCTTCATCCTCTTCGGCTCTGCGGGCCAAGCCCGCGCCTTCGAGCAATCCGGACAGGCGTTCGGAATCGTGCACGTTCATCTGGCAACCGTAGGTGCGTACCTCGTAGGTGCGCGAAGGCTTCACGGTTTCTGCTGGGGTCATCTCGTCAAACTCACTCACCCCTCAAGGTTACCGAATCTTAAGCGGGGCTGAAACGCAGGCATACCTAGGACGAAATATGCCAACTTGTGCTCAGCCGACGGTGCGAGAGCTATGCATCAATGACATAATCCCATGAGCAGAAGTCGGATGCGTTCTGCGCTTCTCCGACTGGACGAGGCCTTGAGTCTTTAACGAAGAAACCGGCCCACAGGCCTCTCACCATGGACGAGAGCTACGCGAGAACGCGCAATACCCAGAGGTGTGAAGCCTTTTTGGTGATGCCTGCCTCGCGCCTCGGTTTCAACCCGCTGGATCTGGCGCATGCCGGGCGCGCGAAATCTTATTTGAACTGTTCGGGGACCCTGCCGTAGCTGTACCAGACGATGTCATCGTCCATCGCGTTCGCGTAGGCCAATCGCGGGTATGTCAGGGATCCCCCTTCATAAGTAAGCGATCCGGCGGCGCATTCGCCTGGAGCTAGCACGCGTTCATCTAGCTGGTTGGGCGTCGGGACCATTTCCGCATAGACATAGCCGTCGTTGAGCATCGTGAAGTCATTGGGTGAAATTCGGCGTTGTGTGTCCGGGGCAACACCCTCTGCATTGGTGTCCTCGCCCGCGCAAATATTTATGTCTACGCTCACCACGTATTTTTGGCGTTCCAGGGTCGGATGCTTGATCTCAAAGTCCGAGGTGCTCAGGACTGTGCCGTTGGCCAGTTCGGCGGATTCGGTGATGTTCAGTCGTTCGAAGGCCGGTTCCGCCTCATGTTCCGCTTTTGCCTGGATCGCTGCGGCACCGAAGAGCACGCCGCTGACGGCTATGACGCTTCCCCACATAATCCCGAGCGCGGTTCTGCGGCGGTTGCGCCAGTGCGCGGCATCGGCTTTGGTGGGCCTCGACTCGACACGCAACCGAGGTGTCGAGGCAGCAATGCGTTGTGCGACGCGTTTACGAAGAGATTTCTTGAAAATGTAAAGCTGCGGATAGATCGTCACCATGCGCAGTTTTTCATCGAGGATGAACATGGTGCCCAGCGAGTCTTCCAGAACCGCGAGCAAAGTCGCGGTTTCTACAGCGTTTCCTGCCGTGGAACCCGGCCATTTAAACCGCTGCCAATGCTCCATGGCGATGGAGTCACGGCCGACCACCAGGGGCGGAATTGGAGCGAATGGACCGCCCTTAAAACCGCGTGGTGCCCAATACTTGTAGCGGTGAGGCCAGACAGCTGCGGGCAAGGACAGTGCGTTGAATACATCCGAGGAAATATCGGTTGTCGATTCTCTACTTCGGGGACTGTGACCGGCTAGCAAGTCATCCGGATCGACAGCCCCATGCAGCGTCCCGGAGGCGCTGGCAATGATCTCGCGGATCTCGCTTTCCAGCGTGCTTTCATCCGGTTCCATCCCGAGCACAACTCGAGTCCGCTGCATCGGCGCGTGGACTACATCGCCTGCGTAGGCCAGCATATCGGCGATCCAGGCATCCGGGATCAGCGTCATCGAGGTGGCAAAGTCACGGATTAACTTGCGTCGCTGCTGTTCGTTGAGCATATGGCTCAGGTGGAAGATCGCGCAGAAGTCTTCGCCCATGCCGACGTGTTCAACTCCGACGTTGAATTGTTCATTGACGATATCTTGGACGCGCTGGGCCAGCTGGCGCTTGAGTATCTGGGAAGCCAACAATCCGGCCCCAGAGCGTGGGACCAACACGGAGAGAACGACCGGAGAATTATTTCCGTGTACCGCGCCGGTTTCGTTTGCGGCGGCAATTTGCTTGAACGGGTCGAGGGTCACCAAACGCGAGGCAGGAATCTGGTACCGGTTGCGTTTGGGGGTGCCATCTGCCCAGGTGTCAATCATCGCGCCCACTGCGCCGATACGCACCGGATAAACGTGGCCAATGAGCGAGGCGTCATTAGTGTAGAAAACCGCCGGGGTGCGTTCGGCGTTCGGGTTGAGCCGCGCGAAGGTCTCGCGGGCCGGTTCTTCGATCTGCTCCGGGTAGGCCAGCAGCTCGGTTAAAGCCGCAGCGTTTTTGCCCGTGCGTTGCAGAATATCGGCGGGCCAGAAGATGTTTTCATGTTGGATGGGCAAGGTTCCAGCAGGGATGGCAGCGGAAGCGAACAGCTCGGGCAAGCGATTCCACGCGGCGGCAACGGTAACGCTATCCCCGCGTACGGTGAGGTCAGTGGTATCGCTGGCCACACGAACATGAACTTCGGGAAGCGAGCTGCGACCAGGTCCCAGTTCAACCGGGCGCGAGAGTTCTGCGCGAACGGCTGAGATGACGGTGGCGAGGGTGCCCGAATTTTCCAGTTTCTCGTTGAGCAGACCGATTCCGAAGGTGACGCCAAGAATGGTTTGGGAGTCGATGGGCTCTTCAAGTTGCCAGTTACTGCCATGCCACACGGCCATATTTCTTCCCCTGCTAATGCGGAACGTGGCACCAATGGCGTGCTCCGGTATCCGTGGTGAGGATTCAATCTATCAATCGAGTGGGCCCTCGTCGCTGAATTACCCGGCGGGTGGCGTGGTGTTGCAAAACACAGTTACCGGGCTCCGTAGCGCTCTTCCCATTCTTCGCGAGCCACCTTGAACGCCATCGAACCGTGGTAGCCCTTGCGCCCGAGCATTCCTACCAGCCGGCGTAGCGCCTTATCTCGATCCAGGCCCATAGAGGCCGGGCGTAGTTTGGCACGCACCAGTTCGCGAGCACGTTCTTCTTCGGCCTCGTCGTCAATCTGTTCCAGCGCCTCGGCGGCCACTTCGTCTTCAATGCCTCTAGTGCGCAGCTCGCGGCGGATCGCACCACGGGCGAGGCCGCGGGAGCGGGCGCGGGCAACAACCCAGGATTTGGCGAAGCGCTCGTCATCGACCAGGTCCAGTTCGGCGTAACGCTCCAGGACCTCGTCGGCGATGTCCTCGGGACATTCCTTTTCCAGCAGCTTGTCTTTGAGCTGTTTGCTGGTTTTGTCGCTTGCGGTGAGCTGCCGCAAGATGATGCCACGGGCCTTTTCCCGCCATTGGTCATCACTGAGCGCTTCCGGTTCGCCCGCCTCACGGGCTGCACGGCGTTCGGTTCTGGCCTGCCGGCGTTCTTTCTTTGTCGGACTTTCAACTTGCGGGGCGTTGCTGGACACGATATTTTCCATCGCGGCGCGAAGCTCATCGACGGTTTGCGGTTTCGCCGGCTCTGCGGTGCCCTGCAGGATTTGCGTTCCCTGGCTGCTCTTGGCTGGGCGGGCGGCACGCTTGGGCGCAGGTTCTTTCAGCGCCGCTAGCTCTTGCTCGGTGGGTTTAGCCCAATCCGGCATTTGATCGAAGTCACCCTGAAACTGCGCGGAAACGGACGTAGCGTCCGACCCGGATCCTGATCCGGGTCGGACGCTACGTTTCTGAAAGCCTGAGGCCACTACTTATCGCCCTCGACGATTCGCAGGTCGGCTTCTCCTTCTTCTCCGCCAATGATGCCGAGCTTGGTCAGGATCTGACGTTCCAGCTCGTTGGCCAGATCGGGGTTGTCACGCAGGAAGCGACGAGCGTTTTCCTTACCCTGGCCAAGCTGGTCACCGTCGTAGGTGAACCAAGCACCGGATTTCTTGACCATGCCGTGTTCGACGCCCATATCGATCAGGCTGCCTTCGCGGGAAATGCCGTGGCCATAGAGGATGTCGAATTCTGCCTGCTTGAACGGAGGAGCCATCTTGTTCTTGACGACCTTGCAACGGGTACGGTTACCGACGGCGTTGGTGCCCTCCTTGAGGGTTTCAATGCGACGGATATCGATACGCACCGATGCGTAGAACTTCAGTGCTTTACCACCGGTGGTGGTTTCCGGGCTACCGAAGAAGACACCGATCTTTTCACGCAGCTGGTTGATGAAGATTGCGGTGGTCTTCGAATTGGAGAGACGACCGGTGATCTTACGCAGCGCCTGTGACATCAGACGTGCCTGCAGGCCAACGTGGGTGTCGCCCATTTCGCCTTCGATTTCGGCGCGTGGCACCAGCGCTGCCACGGAGTCGATCACGATAATATCCAGTGCGCCGGAGCCCACCAGCATATCCATGATTTCCAGGGCTTGTTCACCGGTGTCCGGCTGGGATACCAACAGTGCATCGGTGTCCACGCCAAGCTTCTTAGCGTATTCAGGGTCAAGTGCGTGCTCGGCATCGATGAAGGCCGCAACGCCACCGGCCTTCTGCGCGCTGGCAACTGCGTGCAGGGCCAAGGTGGTCTTACCCGAGGATTCCGGACCGTAGATTTCTACGACACGGCCACGAGGCAGTCCGCCTATGCCCAGCGCGACGTCCAATGCCACCGAACCGGTGGGGATGACCTCAACGGCAGCGCGGGTGGTGTCACCCAGACGCATAAGCGAGCCCTTGCCGAAGGCCTTATCGATTTGGCCCAGAACGGACTCGAGAGCCTTTTCCCGATCATTACTTGCCATGGTTCACCTTTGGTCATGCAGGCCATCGCGCGACCTGCCAATCAATCTTTGTACTGTATCTAGACAGTATGAGCGCCAACCGACACTTTAGACCGCTTGGGCCCGAGGTGTGGACAAACTCTTCGTGCTGTTGTTTCTAGAATAACCCAATCCGAACAGATGTTCGAAATCACCGGGCGGTGTTTCGAATATTTTCGATTCTTCGAAGACACCGAATCTCCTTGGCCGCAGGCGGCTAGGAGTCCTTGGGCTCGATATCCATGCCGAGCCAGCGCTCGGGTGGGACATCTTGCACGCGGCAAATCGCTTCCCACACCTGCCTGGGTTTAATTCCCTTGCGCAGCGCCTGGGTGGCGTTAAGGCTGCCCAGCTCCGTCAGCGCGAGCGAGTCGGCGAGAGTGCGCGAATAGCCCGAACCAAACTCTTGGTCCATGTTCCGCCAGAATTCACTGTTTTTCACGAGTTTTATTCTTCCATGCATAACGCGAGGGCCCTCGCATTTGCGAAGGCCCTCGGGTCGAGAAATTAGGTCGGAATTAAACGGATGCCAGAGGTTTGCCGTTACGTCCATCGACGTCCATGGCGAACTCGTTAGTCAGATCCAGTGGAACGGTATCCGGGATGACCACGCCTTCAGCCAAGGCGATACGATCGGACACTTCACGGAGCATCAACGACAGCGGCACCTCCAACGCGGTGCAGATCGAAGAAAGCAGCTCGGAGGATGCTTCCTTCTGTCCGCGTTCAACTTCGGATAGGTATCCAAGTGAAACGCGAGCGCTATGGGAAACCTCGCGCAGGGTTCGTCCCTGGCGCTGGCGAACATCACGAAGGACGTCACCGATTTCATGTCGGAGTACTACCATTTTGTGTTCCTCCTTATCGGGCTGGACCGAATGGGCTTCTCCCATATCGCGCCAACGGACGACACCATTGACAGTTACGGGTTGCTTCACCATGTGTATAGCCTCTACTCCTAGGTCCTTCTCGAAAGATGCTTCTTATCCGAAGAGCCAGACCTTGCGGCCCTTCAATTTGTACAACATCAAGTTATACGTTTTTGTTCCCGACACCTTACCCTAATCACAAATATGCGACGTACGCCACATTGAGACGGATTATTGTGAAGATCAAGGGGAATAATAGTATTGCTTCTCTTACTGTGAAGAAGCTTTACCCAAAATGGCAGCTAGCTGATTGATTGCCGCTGTGGTGCTTCGTTCGCGGATCTGCGCCCGGTCCCCGACGAAGTGGTGGGCCACGAATCCGGATTCGTTCCCATGCGCCCAACCGATGAACACGGTACCGACGGGCTTGCCGTCATGGGCCTGCGGCCCGGCGACGCCGGTGGCCGAAACCGTCAGCTCCGCGGCGCAGGCGCGCTGGGCACCGACTGCCATCTGCCGCGCAACTTCGCCATCCACCGACCCGACCTCCGCCAGCAGCTGGCTATCCACGCCGAGCAGCTCGGCCTTCACCTGCGAGGAGTAGCTGATCACTCCCCCGCGTAATACCGCCGACGCCCCGGAGACCTCGGCCAGGGTGGCAGCGATCATCCCTGCGGTCAGCGATTCGGCCGTGGCTAGTTGCTTGCCTTGGGAGATCGCCTGGGCGATTACCTGGGCCCCTTGGTTTTGCATACGTCCTGGCCTTTGCTAGTTTGCCTTGGCGGCGGCGCGCAGCTTGACAGCTTTCCACACGTATTCCAGCCCGGTGAGCACGGTAACCGCCACGGTGAGCAGCATCAGAATGAACGCGAGCGTGCCCAGCCATTCGATCGTCTGGGTAAATGGCAGCAGGTAGAGGCCGATGACAACCGCCTGCATCACGGTCTTGACCTTGCCGCCCATATTCGCGGCGATCACCCCGTAGCGGATGACCACCAGGCGCAGCAGGGTGATACCCCATTCGCGGACCAGGATGACGATGGTGACCCACCACGGCAGCTCGGTGAGAATGGACAGCACCACCAGCGCGGAACCGGTGAGCAGCTTATCCGCTATGGGGTCGGCGATTTTTCCGAAGTTGGTGATCAGCCCGCGGCTGCGAGCCAGGTCCCCGTCGAGCTTGTCGGTGTACATGGCCACCACGAACAGGCCCAAGGCCACCCAGCGCCACAGTCCCTGCTCCCGTTCGTCGGCCAGCAGCGCCCACACGAAGAAGGGCACCATCAGGATGCGGATGGTTGTCAGGACGTTGGCGATGTTCAAGTTCGGGACCGGGGCGTGCGCCGGTGAATTCTCCGGGTGCGGCTCTTGCGCGCTCATGGTTTTAGTTTCTTCCTGTCAGGTCCCAGGCGTCCTCGCCCGGTTCGTCGGCTTCGTCGTAGTACTCGGTGGCCGTTGCGCGATTGGCGAGGTCCTCGGCAACCAGGTCCACCGGTGCGGCGTGGTTCACGTTGGCCTCCTCGACCAGGGCCTGCTCGGCGGCGGTGGCTTGGTGGGTGGCACCGTCATCCCCGCGCATGGCGGCGAGCACCATCGGCAGATCATCTGGCTGGATCAGCACATCGCGGGCCTTCGAGCCCTCCGAGGGGCCGACCACACCGCGTGATTCCATCAAGTCCATCAGGCGTCCGGCCTTGGCGAAACCGACGCGCAGCTTGCGCTGCAGCATCGAGGTGGAGCCAAACTGGCTGGTGACCACAAGCTCGGTGGCCTGCAGCAGGAGATCCAGATCGTCGCCGATGTCCTCGTCGATCTGCTTCTTCTTTTCGGCCACCGGGGTGACGTCGTTGCGGTATTCGGGTTTCAGCTGCCCCTTCACGTGCTCGACCACGCGCTGGATCTCGGATTCGGTGACCCATGCGCCCTGCACGCGCATCGGCTTGGAGGTGCCCATGGGCAGGAAGAGCGCGTCGCCCTGGCCCAGCAGCTTCTCCGCGCCTGGCTGGTCCAGCACCACGCGGGAGTCGGTGACCGAGGAAGTGGCGAAGGCCATGCGTGAGGGCACGTTGGCCTTGATCAGCCCGGTGACCACGTCGACGGACGGGCGCTGGGTGGCAAGGACCAGGTGGATGCCGGCGGCGCGGGCCAGCTGGGTGATGCGCACGATGGAATCTTCGACATCGCGTGGGGCGACCATCATCAAATCCGCGAGCTCATCGACGATCACCAGCAGGTACGGGTAGGGCTTCATGATCCGCTTGGAGCCCTCGGGCGGGACCGCCTTGCCGGAGCGGACGCCCTTGTTGAAGTCGTCGATGTGCTTGTAGCCGAAGTTCGCCAAGTCGTCGTAGCGGGTGTCCATTTCGCGGACCACCCACTGCAGGGCCTCGGCGGCTTTCTTCGGGTTAGTGATGATCGGGGTGATCAGGTGCGGAACGCCCTCGTAGGCGGTCAGCTCCACGCGCTTGGGGTCAACCATCACCATGCGCACCTCATCCGGGGTGGAGCGCATCAGGATGGAGGTGATCATCGAGTTCACGAAGGAGGACTTGCCCGCGCCGGTGGCACCTGCCACCAGCAGGTGCGGCATCTTGGCCAGGTTCGCCACGACGAAGCCGCCCTCGACGTCCTTGCCTACGCCCATGACCATCGGGTGTTCGGTTTTGCGCGCGTTATTCGAGCGCAGCACGTCGCCCAGGGCGACGATTTCCTTATCCGTGTTCGGGATCTCGATGCCGATGGCGGATTTGCCGGGGATCGGCGAGAGGATGCGCACGTCCGAAGAGGCCACCGCGTAGGAGATGTTCTTGGACAGCGCGGTGACCTTTTCCACCTTGGTGCCCGGAGAAAGCTCGATCTCGTAACGGGTTACTGTGGGGCCGCGGGAGAAGCCGGTGACACGGGCATCGACCTTGAACTGCTGCAGCGTATTGGTCAGCGCCGCGACGATTGCCTCGTTGGCCTCGGAGGCTTCCTTGGCCGGCGGTCCGGCAGGCAGGAAGTCGTCCTGCGGCAGGGTGTAGGTGACATCTCCGGAAAGCTGGAGCTGCTCGGTGCGCTGCGGGATGGGGGCCAGCGCCGGGGTCGGACGAGTGTGGTTGACCGCGACGGTGGGGATCGCGTCGGTCGCCGGTTCCGCCTCGGAGTTGCCCAGACCCACCTGATCCATAATCGCCGCCATCTCGGCTTCGGCCTTGGTGGGGCGCTTGACTCCGGGAGGGGGGCCGGCGGGTGCCGCGGGCTTGGCCTCGAAATCGGGGCGGGAGATCGCCTGCGTGGCGGTGGAATCCGCGTTATAGACGTCGGTGACCGGCAGCGCGTCCGTGGCCGGCTCGGCCGGCTCAATGACCGCCTTGTCGTAGGCGACGTCGCCGGTGCGCTCGTCTCCGGCCTCGCCGTCCACGTTGTAGACCTCGGAGACGAGTTTGGCTTCGGCCCGGCGTTCGAAGAAGTTCTTCTTCTTGGGCTTCGGAGCCGGTGCCTCCTGCACTTCATCCGCGTAGAGATAGGACTGGTCATGCGATTCGGCGTTCGGGTCGAGCACCGGGCTCTGCGCCACGGTTGACGCGCTAGGTCCGCGGTGCGGATCCTGGCCGAGCAGTCGGTGGTAGCCGATGCGCACCCGCGAAGCGATCTGCAGCGGCGGAGTCGCGGTCACGACCAACAGCGAAAGAATGAGGAAGAAAATGTGCACGGTCATCGCGCCGGGAACCGAGATCAGCATGCCCAGCGGAGTGCCTAAGATCGAGCCGACCATCCCGCCGGCGGCCCAGAGCGAGGCGAAGTCAGCGGTGACCGCGGGCGAACCGTTGGCCAAGGCGGCCACAGAGGAGCCGGCCATGGTCATCATGAAAAGACCAATGCCGATCCGGTTATTCGCGGAATCGGCCTCCGGGTAGCGGAAGAGGCGGAAGGCGCCGATGACCAGAACCACCGGCAGCAGCACGGCCATGAAACCCAGCGAGCCTCCGGCAACCGCGTGCACGCCCCGGCCGAACCAACCCACGTCCCGCAGACCCCACCATTCGACGATGGCAACGGTGATCGCGATCAGCGTCAGGAACAATCCGGTTCCGTCGCGGCGCAGCTCGAAGTCGGGGCGGACGGTGGCGCCGATTCGGCGGAAGGCACCGCCAAAGATCCGGGCGATGCCCATCCACACGCTGCGAATTGCGCGCAGCGGAAGGGCGAGATCCTGTTCCGGGTTCTCGGGAGTTTTTTTGGCAGGCGAAGAGCCCGACGTTCGCGGTTTGCGCGTCGTCGGCTTCTTCGCCCCCTGCGACTGAGTGCGTGAGGCCATAGCTCTAGGGTATCGCCACCTACTGGATACCGGCCGAATTTACACGTCTGCCCGGGGATTGGTGCAAGCTAGATAATCATCACGTGGCACCGTTTCGAGAACGCCGCATTCTGTCGGTGGGCACCGGCATACTTTTTTCATGGTTGATTTTGTTCAGAGCAAGCAATCCACGGCACTGCTTGAACGGCGCCCGCGCGCCGCCTCGATTCCGTGCGTGCCAACATCGGATCATGTCGCGTCGGCGTTCCATGCGGCTTTCATTGCGTGGACGACCCCGGAAATCGCCGGTAGAGCGGACGTGATCCATTGGATCATCGCCATCCGCGACGAGCATCAGCGCGTGTCCACTCATCAGGTGCAATCGAGTTCGCCGCGGCCATTGGTTGACATCATCGAGCACTTCGAGCGGCTGCTCGCGCAGCACAAATCCAGTACCTGGGTATCGATTCCGAAGAGGCATTGGTACCTGCCCAGATATCTCCAAGAGGCCGGATTCGCAGTGACGCGAGGACTGAACGACGTGAATCAAGCATCCAGCGTGGTGCATCGGGAAGTGGAGATCGCCAAGAATCTTCAGACCAGCGCCGCGATCCAGGCAGGAAGCGTCTTGGATAAGCCGATGGCCATTGCCCTTCGGGGACACCAACCCCAACATGATCCTGCGCTTCAGCAGTGGCAGCCGGAGTATTGGGACCTTGCTTCCCAAACGCCATCCAGCATTGCATTGGCGGTCGATGCCTCGAGCGATCCCACCGGCGCATCCGCGGTCGCACTGCTCAGCGAACACGGGGACGCGATCATCTACGGCGGCGAGTCCTTCGACTCGATCAGCATGCTTGAATTTAATGCGCTGATCGTGGCTTTGGAATACCTCGAGATAACCCGGCCGGCCAGTGCAACCATTTACACCGATTCGACCGATGCCTATCGGGTGGCCCAAGCCCTGGCGCAGTACGGCCGATGCGACGCCGGTTACTGCGGAATCAGCGAAGATTCCAAACACCGCTTCATTCGGGTTTGGAATCGCGTTGAATCGCTTGTTGCCTTCGACCGGGTGCAAGGGCACAGCGGCCACGCGCTGAACGAAGGAGCCGACCAGCTGGCTTGGGCCGTGCGGGCGGCTTCAAAGCTCCCCCGGGAGCAAGCCGAAGAACGGTTGATGTCACGGATTGCAGAGATCCGCCAAGCGTTCACCGGTGGCTGCCGCTGAGCGGCAACCACCGGGACCTTGGACGACGGCCGGTTGCGGCTTCCCCCTAGTGATTTCCTTCATGCGGCCAAGGGAAAATGCCTCATTCGCGCAAGGCCGGCACGGCGTGTTCCTCCGCGGAGCTAGAGCGCCGCGGCGAGAGGCAACGGATCGGGGTGCTCATCGGCCATGCTGAACACCAGCTGCAGGGCGCCGCGCACGGAAAACGGTTCGACATGGATCCCGTACACCCGCAGCAGCAGCTCGGGGGTGAGCACCTCCTCGGGAGTGCCGCTGGCCACTGCCTGGCCGGCTTCGAGCATGACCAGCTTCGTGCAGTAGCGCGCGGCCAGGTTCAGGTCGTGCAGCACGACCACGGTGGTCACCCCCAGCTGCCCGACCATGCGCAGCAGCTCATGCTGGTAGCGGATGTCCAGGTGATTGGTCGGCTCGTCCAGCAGCAGGTGGTCCGCCTGCTGGGCCAGCGTGCGGGCCACCAGCACGCGCTGCTTCTCCCCTCCCGAGAGCGTAGCGTACCGGCGGTCGGCCAGATCCCGCGCCCCGACCCGGCTCAGCGCCGCGGCCACCGCCTGGTGGTCCTCGCGGGTGAAAGCCGCCAACGCCTTGCGGTGCGGAGCGCGGCCGAGCAGCACCATGTCGGCGACGGTCACCGGCAGGTCGGTAGGCGTCTCCTGGGCGACCACGGCCACCCGGCGGGCCAGTTCGGTGCCGCGCAGCTCCGCGAGGGGCCGCTCATCCAGGGTGACCAGCCCCGCGCGCGGGCGCAGCGCCGCATACAGGGTGCGCAGGAAGGTGGACTTGCCGCTGCCGTTCGGGCCAATCAGCCCGACGACCTCTCCTTGCCCGGCGTGCAGGCCGACGGATTTCACTACCAGTTTGCCGCCGTAGCCCACGGATACATCGGTGGCTGTGATCATGCTCTATGCCCCTTTTCGGTGGTTGGTTGTCATTGGGCCGGGTTCAGCTTGCGCACCAGCACGAAGAGCAGCGGGGCGCCGAGCAGGGCGGTGACGATGCCCAGCGGCAGCTCTTGCGGGGCCATGGCCGTGCGGGCGAGCACGTCGGCCCAGACCAGGAAGATCGCGCCGAGCAGGGCGGCCACCGGCAGCAGCTTGCGGTGCGTGGAGCCCACGCACAGCCGGGCGATATGCGGAATGATCAGCCCGACGAATCCGATGCCGCCGGAGGCCGCGACCAGTGCGCCCACGCACAGCGCGGTCACCACCATCACCGCCGCGCGCAGCTTCGCCGGAGAGATCCCCAGCGTCTGCGCGGTGGAATCGCCGATGGCCAGCGCGTCCAGCGGGCGGGACCAGAACAGCAGCAGCACCAAGGTGCCCAGCACCACCGCCCAGGTGAGCAGCGCGGACTGGCCGGTGGCCTGGCCCAGCGAGCCGAGCGTCCAGAAGAGCACCGAGCGGCCCGCGTTCGGGTCATCGGAGGCGAAGATCAGCAGCGAGGTCAGCGCGTGCAGCACGTAGCCCACGGATACCCCGGCGAGCACCAGCCGGGTGGAGGTCATTTGCGAGCCGACCCGGGCCAGCAGGAATACCGCGATCCCCGCGGCCAGCGCCCCGGCGAAGGCGCTGCCGGCCAGTGAAGCCGAGCCGATGCCGGCCGCGGTCCCGAAGAGGATCGAGGCCGCCGACAGCGTGGAGGCCCCGGAAGTCACCCCCAGCAGGTAGGGTTCGGCCAGGATATTGCGGGTCAAGGCCTGCAGGGCCACCCCGGCCAGCGCCAGCCCGGCGCCGACGGCGGCGCCCAGCAGCACGCGGGGCCCCCGCAGCAGCAGCACGATGGATTCCTCGGAGCCGGTCCAGTTGCCGATCATTTGGCCTCCGTTCAGATGCTGGCGCAGGATCTGGAGCACGGTGCCCGCCTCGATGGCCACCGGCCCGAGGCCCACGGCCACCGGCAGGGTGATCAGCAGCGCGCCGAGCAGCCCGGCGATCCACAGCCAGGTGTGCCGGGTGCGTTTGCCGTGCTCCAGATCGTCGCCGGTGAACACCAGCGGCGCCGCCGGTGGTGTTGCGCCGCGCGGTTCGCGCAGCGCGGGATCAAGTTGGGTCATGGTTGCCTTTCCAGCGATTCGTCATTCGTTGCGGTGCGCAGCGTCAGCGCGGCAATCAGGGCAAGCAAGGTGAACCCGCCGAGCACTGCAGCCGCGGCCAGATATCCCGCCGCACCCAGCGCCGCCCCGGCGGCGCCCGCGCCCAGGGACAGGCCCAGGGACATGCCGGCGGCGTTCAGGCTCAGCGCGGTCCCGCGCACTTGCCCGCAGCGGCGCACCAGCAGGGTCATCACCGCGGCGGAGACCACTGCATGGCTGGCCGAGAGCACCGCGGTGCACAGCATCGCCAGCGGCAGCACCGGGGAAAGGTACACCCCGAGCAGGGCCAGCAGCGCTGCGGCCAGGGCGATGCACATCACCGCCCGGGTGCGCCGCTCGGAGTCCTCGGCATTCAGCATCCGTCCGGCCAGCAGATGCCCGAGGAAGAAGGATCCTCCGCTCAGCGACCAGACGAAGGCGAACCAGCCGGTGGATAGCTGGAATTTGTCCGCATACAGCGGGGCGAGGAAGGCCAGGTGCCCCATGAGCGCGCCGGCCCGCCCGAAGGAGACCAGCAGCAGGGCGCGAGCCCCGGGGATGGCGGCCAGCGTGCGGAAGGCGGCCAGGTAGCCCAGCCGCGGGGCCGGTTGGGCCGGTTGCCCTGCCCCGGGTTTCGCCCAGCCGTAGCGCAGCAGCGCGGGCACCAGCGCGAAGGAGGCGATGGCGATGGCCACGAGGTTCCCCTGCCAGCCCCACCACAGCGCCGGCAGCACCAGCAGCGGCGCGCCCACCGTGGAGGCCAGGGTCTGGGCGGTCATCACCAAGGTTGCGGCGCGGCCCGCGGCGGGAGTGTTCCCGAAGCGGTCCGCCGCGGCGGTGGACAGCGCCGGGTAGAGCAGCGCGTTGGCCACGCCGGTGGCCAGGCAGAAGGCGGCCAGCGCGGCGAGCCCGGAAAAGGTCCCGAGCACCGCGGCGATCCCCAGCAGCCCCAGCGCGGCGGCGGCCACTCGTCCCGGGGCGATGCGCCCGATCAGCGGAGCCAGCGCAACGCCGGTGAGCACCGCGCCGACCCCCGCCAGCCCGCGCAGCGAGCCGACCTCGGCATACCCTGCCCCGGCCCAGTCGGCGATGGGCACCAGGAAGGTGGAGAGCACGGTGAAGGGCAGCAGGCCCACGGCCGAGGCCAGCAGGGCCGGCCAGATCTCGGCGATGATCCGCCGTTCGCTGGGCAGCTTTTCGGTGGTTCCCAGTTCGGTCTCGCTCATGCCGCACTTCCGATCCCGGCGCGGATCATGCCCAGGTCTTCGCCGAAGTCCTGCACGGCGAAGTCCGCGGAGCGCGGCTGGGCGCCCAGTCCCTGCGCCGCCTGCGTCAGCGCGCTCTCGTAGGCGGCCAGCAGGTCATCGATCGTCGGGCAGGGAACCGCTAGATGCCGGGCGAGACCCTGGATGATCTTGGTGCGGTAGTAGTCTTCCTTCGGCATCCGCGGCACGTCCCAGTGGCCTGCGTCGTTGCGGAAGATCGGCCGGATGGGAATGGCCGAGAAATCGAAGTAGCGCCCGTCGGCGTCCGGTTCGGAGAAGGGGTCCACGAGCAGCGAGGCGTAGCGCACGTAGACGAGGTACTCCTGGTGGATGGCCGGCAGCTGCTCGAATGCGGCCACCTGCTCCGGGTCGATGCTCTGCGGGTGCACCGGGTAGCCGTCCTGGAGCATGAAGGCCAGCAGATTGACTCCCTTCCCGCCCAGCGCGGCAACGATGGCCGAAAGCTCGCGCCACTGCTGGACCAAGGCGTGGATCATCGACGGGGTGACCGGTCCCTCGGGGTAGAGCTTGTAGACGTACTGCGTGGGCGGCTCCGCGGCAAACACGGCGCGCAGCGTGACCTCATTCATGAACAGCGCCGGATGCACGTACAGGGAGATGTTCCGTGCCTCGGCTTCGGCCGGCAGGCCGAGCACCGCCAGCTCGGTGCCCGCCGCCTCATGCACGGCGCGCAGCCGTTCCAGTCCCGGCGAGCTGCCGCGGCTGGATGCGGCGTAGATGCGTGCCTTGGCCCCGGCGGTCAACACCGCGGCGCCCGGGTGTCCCTGCGGCCAGCGGGTATCGCCCAGGTAGCTGGAGAAGCTGATCACCTCCGGATCCGCGCCCTGCGCGTTGGCGTATTCGCGCACCAGTGCCCCGGAGCCCAAGGTGGGCGAGAGCAGCACGATGCGTTCGAACCCGGCCAGCACCTCGCCGGCCAGCTGGCGCAGCACCGTGAGGTAGGCATCCGCAGTGACCGCCAGGACCAAGGTGTCCCAGGTCCCGGCCACCGATCCGTATCCGTGGAAGACGTGTTCGATCTGCGCTTCCCCGGCCAGTGCCGCGTGGGCGGGGTTCTGCACCTCGGCGCGCACGGTGCCCGAAGTTGTCTCCAGCGCGGCGAAGAAGGCCGCCGCGCGCTGCGATTCGCGGCCCGCAAGGCCCAGGGCCCCGGGCAGCGGCCCGAACAGCACCGCGCTTTGCACGGCCACCGGACCGGTCCCGGCGATGAGGATATTTCCCAATTCGTCCATCTGCTAAACGTCGTTTCCTATTGGGCGCTGCTTCACGTACAGCGCGATATCGAATACCTGGTCCGGCTGGCGGATGATGTCGACCAGCCGCCAGAGCGCCGGGTCGGCCTGCTGCATCGGGTAGTTGAACAGCGATTTAAGCCCGTCCCCGAAGCGCATGGCCACCACGATGTCCTCGCGGGTCAGCGCATGCAGCTGGTGCAGCAGCTCGTACTTCACGCCCACCGTGGAGCTGATCACCACGTGGGTGGCCTGCGCGGTGAAGTCCAGCTCGTGGAGCGCGCGTTCCTCCAGCACGATGTCCAGGCCTTGACCGAGCTGGGCCACGACCCGGCGCCCGAGCGCAATGGACTCGGCATCGATGTCGATCCCGAGCGCGGACGCGCCGGTGAGCGAGGCGACGTTCAGCAGCGTCATCGGGAAGGATCCCGAGCCGACGAGCAGCAGCTTGGAATCCCCGGTCAGCGCGACGGCCCCGAATTCCTCGGCGATGCAGGATTCGATATTGGCGAAGTATCCCTCCGCTCCCCGCTGCCCCTCCAGCAGCCGCAGCGCGCGGTACTTCTCGATGACCGCCACGCAGCGCGCCGACTGGCAACGCAGCTGCTCCACCAGCTCATCCGTGCCGGCGGCCGCGGCAAGCTGGGCGAAGGGGGCCTCGTTGCCCGGAGCGGTGACGAAGCGCGCGTAGTCCGCCAGCAGCTCCTCGAGCTCGCCGGCGTTCCGGGTCGAGCCGTCGTAGCCGTCGGCGGCCGCGCTGAAGTGGCGCAGGTAGCCGCGCAGCGTGGCCAGCATGGCCTGCGCACCGCAGCTCAGCTCCGGGCTGGCGCTAATCGATATTTCAGTCATGGATATAGGCCCTCCCCTCGGCCACGATGGCCACCTGTCCGGCGACGCGCAGCCCGGTTACCGTTCCGGAGCCGTAGTCGGCTTCCACGTCCAGGGTGCCGCCGGGCTGCCGTACGCTGGTGCAGACCGGAGCGCGGTTCTTCGCGGCCAGGTAGGCGCCGAGCGCGGCGGTTCCCGAGCCGCAGCTGCGCTCCCAGAGCAGGCTGCCCAGTGCGGGCACGTTGATCAGCGGGTCCAGCGCCCCGCGCGCCGGATCGTAGAGCATCACCCCGGCCACGGAGACGCCTTCGCTCTTGCCCAGCTGCAAGGCCGCCTGTTCGGCGTGCTCGCGCAGCCCCTGGCCGTGGCCTGCGCACTCAATGACAAGGTGCACCGAATCCGCATACCGCACCAGAGCCGTTCCCGAGCGGGCTCCCGGGGACGGGTAGGGATCGATGCTCAGCGGCAGCGGGCTGTCCAGCTGGCAGCGGTAGCCCGAATCCCGGGGCTCGACTCGGCAGCTCAGCAGCTCCTCGGCGCCCGAGGCTTCTAGAAGGAGTTCAACCCGGCCGGCCGGCCCCTGCCACGAGGCGTGCAGCGCTGCCATCGCCATCACGGCGTTGGCGCAGAATTCGTCCCCTGCCATGTGCAGGCGCAGCTGCGCCGCCGAGGATTCCGCCGGCAGGATGAACCCGACCTGTTCGGCATGCAGATGCTCGGCGCGCAACAACTGCTCTGCGATGGTGCGGTACTGCCGGGGCGGATGCCGGCTGGTGACCAGCACGGTGGTGTTGGATGTCGGGCTCAGCTTCACGAAGTCCACTTCGGTGGTGCCCCTGGCCGAAGTGGAACGCGCGTTTCTGCGTGCAGGCAGCGCGGAGGCGTGCCGGCGGCCGGTGTGCCGCGGGGTCCGGCGCAGCTGTGCTGGCTGGCTCATGGGGCGGACAACCGGTCCGCGAGCAGCTCCACGCCGTCCACGGCCAGCGGGCCGGGTGAGGAATAGTAGTAGTTCAGCGGCACCACGGCCGCGTCCTCCTCGATGGCTGCGAGGCCATCGAGCTCGGGTCGATCGCGAAGCGCTTGGAGCACGTCCTGATCGGTTTCCAGTGCCGAAGACCCGGTAGGCAGGTACATCGCGAAGACCTTGTCGGCGGCACTGGCGATCAGTTCTTCCGTGGAAGGGTCGAAGTAGCGCTTGGGCACATCGCCGAAGACGTTCTCCAGGCCGAGCAGCTCCATCTGCTCCGAGACCAGCGATTCCCCTCCGTAGGATCCGAGGCCGCCGGCGCTCGGCACGTACAAGGACAGCGCGCGCTCTCCGCTTCCCTGCTCGACGCGCGCCGCAGCGGCCGCCACGCGCTCGCGCATGTCCTCCACCGCATTCTCGGCCGCCTGCTCGGTGCCGAACAACTGGCCGTAAGACTGCACGTCACGGTAAATCTGCTCGAATCCGCTCACTCCTCCGGTGGAGCGGTCTTCGAATCCGGCGCAGTAGCCGCTCACGGTCAGCATCTGCACCCCGGCCTCGTCCAGGCGTTCGGCCAGGGAATCCAGATCGACTCCGGCGGCGATATCGGTGCCGATGACCACGTCGACTCCCGAACCGAGGATCATCTCGTAGGAGACGTCATGCGAGTCCTCCGTGATCCGCTCGGCGTCCTCGACCACGGCCTTGGTGGCCTCGTCGAAAGGCACTTCCAGGCTGCCCGCGTAGTGCGTCAGCTTGTCGCCGGCTCCAGCTGCGGACAGCAGCGCCGGGGCCTCCGAACCGACCGCGAGCACGCTGCGCGGCGCCGCGTCGAATACGACCTCCCGGCCGCAGCTGTCCAGGGTGGTCTGCCCGGCTGCCGAGCCATCCGGTGCGCTGCTCACGGATCCGGCGGAGGTACCGCAGGCGGTCGCCACTGCAAGGATGACGGCGGGCATCGCCACCATCCAAGGGTTGATTCTTTTCATAGATCATTGCTCCATTCATGGTGGCCAGGGCTGGGACGTTGGGTCTCCGGGGCGCTTGTGGCCAACATCGGTAAACACTAATGAGAATCATTATCAATTGTCAATACGGTGACGTTCGCACCGGAGCTATGTTTCCCCGGAACGCAAAAGATCGGCCGCCGTACCCGGAATTTCCGGGCACGGCGGCCGATCTTTCATACATCGATCCTAGCGAGGAGCTGGAATCGAGGAGCTGGAATCAGAGCCCTTCTGCGGTCAGCCAGGCCGAAGCGATATCGGCGGCCGACTTCTGGTCAACGGTGCTTTGCACGTTCAGCTCCACCAGGGTCTCGGCACTCAGCTTTTCGCTGACCGGGTTGAGCACGGTTGCCAATTCTGATGACAGGTCAGCCGAAACCACCGGAACGACGTTCGAAGCCAAGAACAGCGACTCAGGGTCTTCAAGCACCACTAGATCTTCGGTCTTGATGCGCGGGTCGGCGGTGAACACGTTGGCAATGTTCACCGTGCCGGCGACCAAGTCTTCAACTGTGGTGTCTCCGGTCCCGGAGAAATCAGCCTTCACTCCATATACGCTTTCTAGCCCCTTAGGGCCGTATGGGCGTTCGGCAAGCTCAGGTGGTCCACCTAGGGTCAATGGCTCGCTAACCTCTGCCAGGTCTTCGATTGATTTCAGGTTATTCGCCTCCGCGAATTCCCGGGTCACGGTGTAGGAATCTTGGTCAGAGGCTTCTGCAGCTTCAAGAACCGCGAGAGAATCCGGAAGTTCTGCAGTCAGCTCCGTGTAGACCTCATCGGCAGCGCGCGCTTTGGTGTCTTCCTTGAAGAACTGCAGCAGATTTCCGGTGTATTCGGGGAACACATCGATGCTGCCGTCTTCGAGCTGAGGCATGTAGGCATCTCGCTGACCGATGTTGAATTTACGTTCTACCTCTTTACCGGCACCTTCCAATGCCTGGGCATAGATCTCGGCAACGATCTCATTTGAGTAATACGCCTGCGAACCGACAACAATCGTTTCTCCGCCGCCTTGCTCGGTACTGCTCTCAGTTGCCAGCGGGTCTCCCCCGCCGCAACCAGCCAAGACGAGGCTTCCGGCCAGTACTGCCGCTATGCTGGGAATGACGCGTTTCAGTTTCATGACTTTTCCTTTTCCTTGGACTTCATTTGATCAGAACTTAAGTTTGCATCTTTATCTGCATCGCTGCTGCGTGCAACCTTGCCAGTTGATTTTCGCTTGGAGCTTCCTATGCCGCTCGGGACCGATAGCCGTTGCAGCAAAGCGAAGACTAGGTCCAAAAGCAGCGCGAGCACGGCAACCATAAGTGCTCCGCCCAAGACCATGTCGAATCGGCGAAGGTTCAGTCCAGTGATGATCGGCAAACCAAGGCCACCCAGGTTAACGTAGGCGGCAATGGTCACCGTCGCGACTACTTGCAGCATGGCTGACCTGATTCCGCCCACAAGCAGCGGCAGCCCCAAGGGGATTTCGACCTTGAAAAGTATTTGCCATTCGGTCATTCCCATGGCGCGCGCGGCGTCAATGGTCTTCCTGTCTATGGCTTCAAAGCCCGTGTAGGCACCTGCCAGAAGCGACGGAATGGCCAATAGTACGAAGGTGAGCAGGGCTGCTTCTGGTTTGTGCAGCACACCGAACAGCAGCACCAATAGGATCAGCAGGCCAAAGGATGGAACTGCTCGCGCGATGCCTGCGGCTCCTACCGCGATTTCCCGTCCCTTGCCGGTATGCCCAATTGCCCAGCCGGCAGGGACCGCAATGATGCCAGCGATAAGTACCGTTGCCACGCTGAACAGCAGGTGCTGGCCGAGCAGATTTTGCAGCCCTCCGCTGCCTTCCCACTGCTCCGGCGAGAGCAGCCACTGAAGCGCTTTGCTGATGAGGTCCATTAGGACACCTGCTGCCGGGAAACGTTTTTAATGGCTCGCTTCGGTTTCTTAGCTTGTCGCGTCCAAGGCATCAGCCAGCGTCCGAGAAGAATCAGCAAGAGATCAACGGCCAGCGCAATCAATGCCACTGCGAGAATGCCCGCAAGCACCTCTTCGATAATGCGCCGCTGAAGTCCATTGGTGAATAAATAGCCCAAGTTGGTGACACCGACGAGAATTCCCACGGTTGCCAGCGATATGGTGCTCACGGCCGTGACTCGAAGTCCCGCGAGAATTACCGGTCCGGCAAGCGGTAGATCTACCGCAAAAAATCTACGTGCGTCCCCATACCCCAGTGCGGTCGCTGCCGACCGAGTAGCCGGGTCAACAGAGTCCAAGCCGTCAACGACTCCACGGACCATGATGGCCACCGCGTAGAGGGTCAGCGCAACAATCAGGTTGGCTTCGCTAATAGCGCTCATCCCGGTGAGCACGGGCAAGATCATCAACAGGGCCAGCGATGGGATGGTGTAGAGCAGACCTGTGAAGGTCACCACCGGTCCGCGGACGAGACGGTAGCGCCACGCCACCCAGCCCAGCGGAATCGACAGCAAGAACCCGGCGATGATCGCGATCACGCTCTGTCGCAGGTGTTCCACCGACAGGGAACCAATTAGCCCTAGGTTCTCGGCTATCCAGTTCACGCGTTGGACCCGTCCTCGATAAGCCGTCCTTGGGTCCGCCCCTGCGAATCGACGAGGACCGCGCCGTGAGGTGTGTGCTTGACGCTGAGTGCCCTGGCTCCGCGATCGGTGCCGATAAAGGTAGCGACAAAGTCGTTGGCAGGATTTTCTATGATTTCGCTCGGGCTGCCCACCTGAAGTTTCTGAGCTCCAGCTGCGAGAATCACTACTTGGTCTCCAAGCAGAAAAGCCTCATCGATATCGTGAGTCACGAAAACAATCGTTTTGCCCAACTCATTTTGAAGCCGAATGAGCTCCTGTTGCAGCTCGCCTCGGACAATGGGGTCCACCGCGCCAAAGGGCTCGTCCATGAGCAGGATGTTCGGGTCCGAGGCCAGACCCCGGGCCACTCCCACACGTTGCTGCTGTCCGCCGGATAGCTGGTGAGGGTACCGGTCGGCCATGGATGCAGGCAGCCCCACCGTTTCCATCAGCTCCAGCGCACGGTTCCGTGCTGCCTTGCGCGATCGACCATCGAGCCGCGGCACTGTGGCGATGTTTTCTGCGACCGAAAAATGCGGCAGAAGTCCGGAGTTTTGCATAACGTAGCCAATGCTGCGACGCAGAGCTACGGCCGGCTTCGTGGAAATTTCTTGTTCATCAATGCGGATGGATCCAGAGCTTGGATCGACCATGCGATTTATCATGCGTAGCAAGGTTGTCTTGCCGCAACCCGATGAACCAACAAAAACGGTAGTCTTGCGAGCCGGAATCGTCAGGCTGAAATTCTCGACCGCTATCGTTCCGTCTGGATAGTGCTTGGAAACATTCTCGAATTCAATCATTTGTGCTGCCCGAGCATACGTCGACTCCTAGTCATGGCGTTGCGCCTAATTCTGCCTTAAAACTGTTTCAAGAACATAGCAGCCCGCGAATTGATTATTTTCTGCTTTTCGTGGCGCCGAGCTCTATACATTCAGGCCATCGATAAGGTGGGAGTAAATTCGAACCGACATTGGAGGAATATCTTGATACCCCCCGCCGCTATCATGGCTTCCGTTTCATTGGCCGTAGGGCTGCTGGCCGCATCCGCTGCCCCTGCCGTAGAGATCGAGCCAACTGATCTTACCCAGGCGTGGGAGTCGGTCATTACCGTAGAGTCCGGCACCGGTGAAATTCTTAGCGAAACCGTGAACGAAGCCTGGAGCTCGGCGGTCATCATGGACGTAAACACTGGCAAGATATTGAAACAGTATTCCAGGCCCGCAGACAGCACTGAGGCTGCGGTCCAGGTACCGATATCAATGGCTTCGCTTCGAGAAAAATTGGGCTGGAACTAGTTCTTATTATTGAATGCTGCTGGGTCCGTGCTGCATGGCATTGCTGGGAACGGACCTGTTTTGCCGCGATTCCTTCCGCCGGACCACCAGCGTTCTTGCGAGCACCACAAGGGACAGTGCAATCGCTGCAGTACCGGCAGCGAGTGATACGTTGAATGTGATCTGCAATGATCCAGCGTCAGGGAAAACGTCGCTCAGCAGCAAAGACCAAATGGTGCTCGGGATGATGCCCCAACCCACAGAGGTCAGGCTGAGCAAAACGCGGCTCAACCTAGTCGAAACAACAAACCCCAATAACGCCATGAGGCCTGCGATTCCGAGCCACGGAACCACCGGAAGTCCCAGCGCAAACCAAAGACCAACTTCGACGTAATTCCACCAAGGCCCGCCGGACAGCAGCGGATCCACGAGGAACAACAAGAGAGCCCATATCGCTCCGCAGAGCAGGGGCATCGCACGCAATCCACCGGTTTTGCTTCGTGCAGTGGTTCTGGCACCACCAAGGTTGCTCATCTTCATTCCGGTTCTACCTGCCGCAAGGATTTCGACTACTCGCCAATTTCGATATGTTCAAGCCACACTGCTCCCAATACTTCACTGTCTGGAACAGATCCGTGGCTTGTCCGTGGAACTTCCATGACGTCGAATTGGTGCTCTGCTCAACCAGGGAGGGAAGAGGCTGCTCGCCGTTGTGCTAGCCCACGAATGGACATCCAGGAAATGGCAAAACACAATCCGAGGAAGACCACGGCGGACACGACAAACATCAACAGGCCAAGCGCCGCGAAGAAAATCAGGCTAAGCGCGAGCACCAACACTAGGCCGGCGAGCACCGAACCCATCGCTCCCATCACCGCTTGGGTGTTGCCGGTAGCCTCAGGTCGGTTCTTCTCACAAACGGCTAATCCGATGACCGCGCCCGTGGCAGGGAAGATTGCGGCGATTGCGCCGATCCACGCACCGTTGGCCAAGGCCAGAACCATACCCCCACCAAAGCTGGACAGCGAGAGCGGTGCTTCGTTAACTAGAATCGGCCAAAAAATCACTGCACTGAGTGCGGCGCCAAACACAGCACCCGCCAGAATTGCCAGCGCGAAGAGCGGCAAAGTGAACGATTCGACCTTCTGCCCAGCTATTTTCACCATATGGCGATCATATGTTACTACAGGCTGACTTATCGATATTTAATGCATTGCAGTGATGTCAGAGACTTTGCCGGTAAGTAGTTCAGATCCTTTGCACAACGGACCCGTTCTTAACCGTCCTACGATCCCTCAGCTGCAACCAGCCAAGCAGTAGATACATGAGCACGAAAGTCAGGGCAAAGCAGAACAGAACGAAACCTGCAGCAAGATAGAGAATAGTGTTGTCCACAGGATCCGAAACCCATAAGGCCAGTAGCCCCAAGGCAGGCAGGAGCGACCCAGAGCTAGCTCCGCAAGCTGCCCACAGAGCTTGACTCGTTCCCGATGAACCCGGATTTTTGGCGTCTTGAATCGCGACCGCTACATAAGCGCCGATCCCCGGGAGCAGCGCTACTCCTGCGCCTATCAATGCGGCATAAACCGCAAATAACCCGTATTCGAGCCAGAATCCTCCCAAACCCGCTCCAGTGCTTGAGTCGCCAGCTGACTCCAGCAAAACCGAAACCCACATCATAACGACCAGCAAGACACCGCACGCAATGCCGGCAGCCAATGCTAAAGCACCCATGGGAATCAGCAGCCTGTATGAATTCTGCGCCGGGATCGTTTTCATACTCACATCTTATGCAGAGATCCTTGCCGCGGATACAAGTAATGCCCCAAACCATCACTGGTTTGAGGCATCACGAGGATTGAAGCTTACGCTTCGAGCACTACCGGAACGATCATCGGACGGCGGCGCAGCTTGCGCGACACCCACGAACCGATGACGCGGCGCACGATCTGCTGCAGCTGGTGGGTGGAGTGGTTTGGATTATTAGCCACTGCCTCCAGGATCGCTGCGGCGATCTTTGGCTTGATCTCATTGAAGACCGCATCGTCCTCGGCCACGCCACGGGCATGGATGTCCGGGCCTGAGATCAACGTGCCGTTCTGGCGGTTGATCACGGTGATGACCGAGATGAAGCCTTCTTCACCCAGGGTGACGCGGTCCTTGAGGTCATCGTCGGTGATGGTGCCAACCTTGGATCCATCCACGTAGACGTAACCGCATTCGACCTGGCCGACGAGTTCGGCGACACCGTCCTTGAGGTCAATGACCGAACCGTCCTCCGCCAGGATGACGTTCTCTTCTGGAACACCCGACAGCGCGGCCAAACGACCGTTGGCGATCAGGTGGCGAGTTTCGCCGTGGACCGGAAGAACGTTCTTCGGACGGACGATGTTGTAGCAGTACAGCAGCTCGCCAGCCGAGGCATGCCCGGAGACGTGAACCTTGGCCATGCCCTTGTGGATGACCTCTGCACCTAGACGCATCAGGCCGTTGATCACGCGGAAGACCGCGTTCTCGTTGCCTGGGATGAGGCTGGATGCCAGGATCACGGTGTCGCCCGGGTTGATCTGAACCTTGTGCTCGCCGTTTGCCATGCGGGACAGGGCTGCCATTGGCTCACCCTGCGAACCGGTGGACATCAGCACCACCTTGTGGTCCGGAAGCTGGTCAACCTGCTTCAGGTCAACTACGACACCCTGTGGGATGTGCAGGTAGCCCAGGCGTTCGGCGATGCCCATATTGCGCACCATCGAACGGCCGATGAAAGCGACCTTGCGGCCATGCACGGCCGCGGCATCAAGCACCTGCTGCACGCGGTGCACATGCGAGGAGAAGGACGCGACGATAATGCGGCGGCGAGCCCGAGCGAATTTGGCTTCGAGCACCGGACCGATTTCGCGTTCGGCGACGGTGAAGCCCGGCACCTCGGCGTTGGTAGAGTCGGTGAGGAACAAGTCCACGCCTTCTTCGCCGAGCTTGGCGAAGTGACGCAGGTCGGTGATGCGGCCATCAAGCGGCAGCTGGTCCATCTTGAAGTCACCGGTGTGCAGCACGGTACCGGCCTCGGTACGCACGAACACCGCCAGCGCGTCAGGGATCGAGTGGTTCACCGCGACGAATTCACATTCGAACTCGCCGATCTGAGCCACTTCATTCTCGGTTACCACGTTGGTGATCGCCTTGATGCGGTGCTCGGCCAGCTTGGCTTCAATGAAGGCCAGAGTCAGCTTTGAACCATACAGCGGGATATCTTCGCGCAGACGCAACAGGTACGGAACCGCGCCGATGTGGTCTTCGTGGCCGTGGGTGAGCACGACGCCCATCACATCATCCAGACGATCCTTGATGTAGGAGAAGTCAGGAAGAATCAGATCCACGCCCGGCTGGTGCTCTTCGGGGAAGAGCACACCGCAGTCGATGATCAACAGCTTGCCGTTGATCTCGAATACGGTCATATTGCGGCCGACCTCGCCCAATCCGCCCAGCGGAACGGTACGTAGGGTCCCCTTTTTCAGCTTGGTCGGCTTCTGCATACGCGCAGTATCGGCCTTGCCTACTGAACTTTCAGTCATAAGTGGTTAAGCCCTTTCGTTAAAGATCCCATCCACCTTCACGTAGGTCCGCGCGGATGGCATCGAGTTCTGCGTCCGATGGTGCCAGTAGCGGCAATCGAACGACGGTGTTCGGCAGGACACCCTGCCAGTGAAGTCCAAATTTTGCGGCAACTGCGCCTTGAACGTGGCCCATAATGCCGCGCTGGATCGGGTCCAGCTCGAAGTGTGTAGCGCGTGCAGTCGCCAAATCCCCGGCATGCATCGCATCAACAAGCGTACGGTACTTAGCCGCTGCAACGTGAGCTGTCACGGAAACGACACCGGCTGCGCCGGCTGCCATCAGTGGCAAAGTCAGTCCGTCGTCCCCTGAATACACGTGCAAATCGGTGTTTGCCAGTACGGTGGTGGTCGACTGGTAGTCGGCCTTTGCATCCTTCAACGCAATCACCTGAGGAATCTGCGCTAATTCAATGATAGTTTCTGTGCTCAGCGCAATTCCGGCGCGTCCAGGGATGTCGTACATCATGATCGGCAGGTCAATTGCCTCGGCGATCGCCTTCACATGGGCGATGATGCCGGCCTGACTTGGCTTGTTGTAATAAGGTGCGGTGACCAGGATGCCGTCGACTCCGGCTTCCTTGGCACGGAGTGACAAACGGATGGAGTGGCGAGTGTCATTAGTGGTGGAGCCTGCCAGCACCGCAACGCGGTCACCCACTGCGTTGACGACGGTGCGGAACATTTCGATATTCTCATCGTCGGTCAGCGTGGAGGTCTCTCCGGTAGTGCCGGTTACGACCAAACCGTCGCAGCCTTCATCAACGAGCTTGATAGCCAGCTTGGCGGCCACATCATAGTCAACCTCACCTGCCTCGGTGAAAGGGGTGACCATCGCGGTCAGCACTGTACCGAAGGGGAACGACTGATTATCAATTTCACTAGTTGCCATGGCTTAAATCTACACGCGGAAGTGTCTTGATGGCATATTCATGTTGTTCCGTGATGCGATATGTCTATGGACGTGGAAACAAAGGCTCGCAGACTGCCAGGGCTAGACGCAGCCAGAGCGCTAGCCATCCTGGGAATGTTTGCCGCTCATATCTTTGATCTATTTGCTCGAGACGAGACGGGTTCGCTGCAGCCAACCCTCACCGGGGCTACGGCAAATGGCCGCTCCTCGGTGTTGTTCATGGTGCTCGCAGGCGTCTCGTTGACCTTGTTTGCCCGTTCGCTTGCGCGCAAGAGCATGGATCGCAGGTCCTCGGCAATGGTACTGCTGCGCCGCGCGGGGATCATCGCGGCGTTGGGAATGCTGATCGGCCCAGCGAACGAGTCAATTGCGAACATCCTGGTGCATTACGGACTGTTGTTCCTCGTGCTGATCCCCACGCTATATGTGCCGGCGAAAGTTCTGTGGGCGCTCGCCGCTATTTGGCTATTGGCCACTCCCCTGATCTGGCGGCCGTTAGCGGCTAGCGATGCCGCACAGTCCCTGGGCCATAACCCAACGTTCACCGATCTTGTACACCCGGGATTGCTACTCGAAGACCTGCTCGTCACTGGGTACTATCCACTGCTGATCTGGATCGGCTATGGCCTACTCGGAGTTGCTGTGGGGAAACTTCGGCTGACCAATCGGGGCACTGTTGCCTGGTTGGCGGCCGGGTCCGTTATTGTCGCCGCACTATGCCTACTGATCGGGTGGTTGAAGATTCTGCCTTGGGCCGATGGGATTAGCGCCGTGACCGGCGTTCCCCGCTCGCAGCTTTTTACGGCCCTGGTGACCGGGCGTTCGCCCTCTGGGAACCTGGACCCATTCTTGACTCAATCCGCCTATATATGGCTCCCAACCGCGCACTCGGGTTCACTAATTTTCACAATTCATGCAGCGGCCTGCGCAGTTGCAGTCTTAGCCATACTGCTTTTCCTAATTCCATATTTAGGCTACATCGGCTCGCTCATTGCAACCGCTGGGCGAGCACCACTGACGCTCTATCTCGGGCATCTGATCCTGTTGCCGATGCTCCAACTGGGACTCTCGCAGTGGGCCCAGTGGTGGGTACTGTGCGTGCTGATGCTGCTTACCGCGCTGATCTTGCACCACACGCGCAAGGCAGGACCGATGGAAGCTGGCGTTCGATACCTCAGTGAATTACCGAGCGCAGATCAAGAAGAGGACCCAAAGTAAGCTTTGAGAAAGAAATAAATAATTTGATTCTAGGTCAACTGACAAGGAATTAGTTAGACTTTTCTTATGATCAAACGCGCCTTCGGCAAGCAGAAACCACACCAGATTCTATTCAAGTCTTCGAGTATTTTGCTTGCCTTTACCATCGTTGGATGTTCCTCAGCGCCGATGGCACCACCGAGTGAGCCCTCGGATTTGCCGCCCGAATCGCCCACACCCCAGACCCTTCGCGACTTTGATCTTGATAATGCGCAATGGGAAATCAAAGAGGGCTACGGCGCCAAAAAGTCCACAGCGTTGCAGTTCAAAGATGGCAAGGCAACCATCAACACCGCCGAGTACTCCGTTGGGGACGTAGTTTATTCTGATTTGAACGGCGATGGAGTTGAGGACGCCCTGGCACCGATCGAAATGCTAGATGGAAACAGCTTCTCCTCTCATTGGTTCATCTGGCTTGCCGAGGTTGATCAGCCAGAACAATTACCTCACCCCGTGGCGGCCAGTAGAAGCTGTGGGGATTTCGTCAAGGCGGTTGAGAGCGTGCCCGGCGGCGTGGAACTCACCGAAACCCGACGCACGATATTCGATCAGGATCGTTCATGTGCGCAAGGTGGAACGTGGGAGGAAACGCGAACCATCGCCGTGGAGCAATTCGGCAAAGACCAACTCTGGATCCCAGTTCAGATCGCGCCCGAGCGCGGCTACGGCGGAGTCTGCAACGAATCACTTCCGGGAGACATCACGGCCTTTGCTGAGCCCTATTACTTAGCGCCTACTTTGCAAGCTAAAGAAGAATTCAAACCTGGGGAAATCCGCGGGATCAGCATCGCTGGATTTGAGGATCAGGGCACTGCGGGCGGTGAACCCGGCGGATGGCGACTTTACAACGTCGTCGAGAATGACGACTCCGTAGAGCGCTGCATCTGGCTCCCCATCCATTAGGGGCAAGTCTTCTGAGATGTCCAGGTATATAAAAGCGGCAGGAGCTTCAAAACCAAAATTAGGTTTCGAAGCTCCTGCCGATGTGTGCGATCAGATCACTTGCTCGTGGTGCTGGCGTTCTTCTCTGCCACGAAGAGATTCACCGCTGTGCGCATCGAAGTGCGTGCACGTTTTCGGTCTCCACTGGCGTCATAAGCCAGAGCCAAGCGATACCACGACTTCCAGGACTCTGGATGGGCCTCGACGTCTTGCTTGTGGATCGGGAAGTCAGCGTCAGCAGCTTCTCGCACAAACCTGCCCGAGGGCATACGTGGCAAGTCTTCTGGCAGTTCGCCGAGCTCGCCGAGAATCTTGCCCATTTTCTCGGTGCGCAGTCCGAAGAGAATTTCACGGATCAAGATCCATACACCCAGTGCAGGAATGACGAAGACCGCGACGCCCATGGCGATGGCGATAGGTTCACCGGTGCTCATGAAACGCATCGCTTGGGTGAAGGACATGACGATATACAAAACGAACAGCAGCAGAATGCCGCCTACCCAAAGTTTGGTTTTCACTGCCCCAACTCCAAGTAGCCGTCCAGCCCGTAGGTAAGCCCCGGGCGCGAAGCGACGGTTCGCAGACCTAGCAGCACCCCCGGCATGAAGGACGCACGGTCATAAGAATCGTGGCGCAGGGTGAACTGCTCGCCGGGACCTCCGAACAGAACTTCCTGGTGGGCCACGAGGCCGCGTAGACGCACGGAATGTACGTGCACGTCCTCTACAAGGGCACCTCGGGCGCCCTCTAGTTGGGTTTCCGTTGCGTCCGGGCTTTTCGCCACGCCGGCTTCCTTACGGGCTGCGGCAATCAGCTCAGCGGTGCGCACCGCGGTGCCACTGGGAGCATCCACCTTGTTGGGGTGGTGCAGTTCGATAATCTCTACCGATTCAAAGTATTTAGCCGCTGTTGCCGCGAATGCACTAGCGAGAACCGAACCGAGAGCAAAGTTTGGGGCGATAAGCACACCTGCTTCGGGGTGCTGCGCGAGCAGCTGGTCAAGCTTCGCACGGCGTTCATCGTCCCACCCTGTGGTTCCCACAACTGCATGCAAGCCATTTTCCACCGCGAAGCGCACGTTGTCTTCGGTGGCTGCCGGTACCGATAGGTCAACGATGTGGGTTGCGCCTACCTCAAGAATCTCTTTCAGGTCCGCACCTCGGCCAAGGCTCGCCACGAGTTCCATATCGGAGGCTTCGGAAACGGCTTTAACCGCTTCTGCGCCCATTCGTCCTGCGGCGCCAAGCACCGCAACCTTAATCTGTACACTCATGGGTTTAAGCCTATCGCCTGTACCCGGCAGGTATTCACATCGATGACGTGATCTATACCTTTTCCAGTCAAGGCAGCGCGAAGTGATCCGCCTCAAGTATTTTGCAATCATCTAGAGATATACGGCGTGTAGCTTGTATTGCAAGTCTTCACAAGGAAAAATGGGTGGCAGGATCTGACTAGGAGTTGGCAAATAATGGGGACCATCTTAAAGCGATGGCGCGTTGTCACGTTCATCTTATTTGCTGTTGCTTGTGGAACTGTCGCTTGCGGTTCCGGTGACGTGCCAACTTCTCTAAGTGATGAGGAGCGGTCTAGGCTCGTCGATCTGGTTGAGCAGGAAAGCTCGTGGATTGAAACTCCGTCATGCCAAGTCGAGATTTTCCGCCAAGACGCCGATATCACCTATGGCTGGGCTACCTGCGTGACTGCAGCCTCCGCACCCGATCAGGAATTAGATCAAGGGCATTCCTACCCCTTCCGTGCGGATGGCAATGAATTAAGCACGCCTGGTGATGGCAGTGACTACCAAAAAAACGTTGAAAAGCTCTTCCCCGAGGACCTGTGGCCTGCAATCGAGCAACATGCGGTAGGACTGCCCTGAAGCTGCAATGCAGCCATTGATCTTGTTGATTGGCTATCCTTGATTCTCAGCTAACTGAATACTATGTTTTTCGTGGAATCGTCCGCGGACGGAAGGTTATGTGTGCGGCACGGTTATTTTGGACAGGTCCCGGAGTCTTTGCGCACCCGATTGTCGGTGCGCGTGGCCGGGGAGGGCCCGGATGTGGTTCTCGTTCATGGTCTGGGGGCTTCTAGCCGCTATTTCACTCCCCTAGCCAACGAGCTGGCCCGCGACCATCGGGTGATTGTGCCCGAGCTTCCAGGGCATGGAAAAAATATGGATGATGGACGGCCAGTTAGCGTGGCACGTTTCGCCCACGAGGTATCCCTAGCGTTGCGCACGCTCAACGTGAAAGATGCGGTGATTCTCGGCCATTCGATGGGCGCTCAGGTGTCCATTGAGATTGCCCGCACGCGACCCGAATTGCTCAAACACCTCATCATTGCCGCGCCCGCGGTCAATGACCGAGAAGACACGCTTTTTCGGCAAGCACGGCGGCTGGTTCAAGACTTCCCTCACGAATGGAACGCAGTCAAGGCGATCCTGCTCGTTGATTATCTTCGCTGCGGCATCCCGTGGTGGGCCAAGAGCTGCTCAGAAATGCTCGACTACTCGACCATTGATCTGCTGCGCACCGTCCCATTCCCGGTGGATGTGGTGTGCGGTACGCAAGATTCCCTCTCCCCGCCAGAATTCGGATTGCGCCTGACGGCCAAGGCGCCACAGGCGAAACTGACGGTGCTCAACAACGCTGCACACGGCTTCAACTACTCCCATTTCGAAGAGCTCGCCGAGCTTGTACGCACAGCAAATTCGGCAACAGTTTCAGCTTCAAAGCAATGAACCCAAACGGCTCCCTGCAGCCCAGTGCCTCGTCCAAAAAGTATCTCCAGACCCTTGATTTAGGGTTGCGCTCGGAATAGTGTTGCCCCTGATCATCATCACCGAGCATGTGAGGTACGCAATGAGGCGCATTCTACGAACACTTGCCGCGGCAGCGGCGCTTACGTTGACAGTCACAACTCTGGCAATTCCCGCACAGGCCTACGAAAACTACAACATGGATAATTCTTGGGCGAAAAGTAGCGGAACAGTTTGGCGCGACGACAATCGAAGCATCGGCTTTAATCTGGCGCTCACCGATGACAATCTCGATGGCAAGTGCGTCTACTACCAATACCAGGGAGTCCGCAATGATGCTCCGGATACCGGGTGGTCCAGACTAACCACCAACGTCTGCGGTAAGGGAACGACAAAATACTATCGAGACGATTCCAAGCGAGTCATTCCGTACTACTCGCTCACCGTCAACGGGTTCCGGGTGCGAGCCTGCAAGGCCATCAACAACGCGCCTGACACCTGCACCGCAGCCTCGTACGTTGCCACGCGGGGCAAGTACAACAAGGGGTAGCTTTCCTCCACCACGAGGAAAGGGACGCGAGGCCAGGCACCAATTGGTGCGTCCTCGCGTCCCTTTCTCATACTCAGAGAACTACTAGCGTCCGAGCGCTTCTGCAGATTCAAATGGACCAACCACGGTGATGGTTCGTTCTTTGGCTGCCAGCTCTTGAGCTAGCGCCTGAACGTCTTCCGTGGTGACCGCATTTACGCGGCTCAGCGCCTCATCAATGTCTTGGAATTCGCCGGTCACCATCTCTGCCCGTCCCAGTCGTGACATACGGCTTCCTGGGTCTTCCAATGCCAGCACCGTTCCGCCGGCAAGCTGGCCCTTTGCCTGGGTAAGCTCGGAATCGGTGATGCCGTCGGCGGCTAAGCGATCCAGCTCGGATTCGAGCAAGCCGATGACCTCTCCGGCTTTAGCCGGTGAACAACCTGCATACATGCCGAAGTATCCGGCGTCGGTGTATGCGGCTGAGAATGAATAAGTGGAATAGGCTAGGCCACGCTTTTCGCGGATCTCTTGGAAGAGTCGCGAGCTCATGCCGCCACCCAGTACCGCGTTGAGGACCGCAAGGACCTGTCGGCGGTCATCTTGCCCGCTAATACCTGGGCACCCAATGATGATACTGGCCTGCTCGACCGGGCGGTTGATCACTTCGATGCCAGGAACTGAGACGATCGTTGCTGGTTCCGAAGAACGGCGTGGTTCCGGCACTGCCATGGGATCAAGATCCCAGCCAGCCTCGGTTAACGAAGCGAGCACCATGGAGCACAATTCATCATGGTTCAATGAACCAGCTGCGGTGATGATCACTTCGCTCGGACGGTAGTGGGCCCGATAGTGTTCCATGACTGCTTCGCGAGAGATCTCCATGATCTCGGCCGGTGTCCCGCCGATCGGGCGAGCCAGCGGATGATCGCCTAGCACCTTGGCGACGAAGCGCTCGTGGGCGACCTCGGTGGCGTCGTCAGCGTCCATGGCAAGTTCCTCGATGATCACCCCGCGCTCCTGCTCTAGCTCTAGCGGATCGATTACCGCGGAGGTCACCATGTCGGCAATGACATCCATAGCCATCGGCAGATCGGAATCCAGCACTCGCGCGTAGTAGCAGGTGGATTCCTTGGCCGTCGCGGCATTCGATTCCCCACCTACCGCGTCAAAAGACTGAGCAATTTCAAGTGCGGTGCGCTTCTTAGTTCCTTTGAACAGCAAGTGCTCCAAGAAATGAGTTGAGCCGTAGTGCCCTGCTTCTTCATCACGGGAGCCCACTGGTACCCAGAACCCAACGGTGGTCGAACGCTGGCCTGGCATCGCCTCGGTCAGAACCCGTACGCCTCCGGGAAGAATACTCCGGCGGACTTCCGCGCCACCCTCACCACGGTGAACCAACGAGGGGTCAGCCGGGTCAATCGGAGAGAACTGTTGAGCCTCTACCGAGTGCAATGGCAACGGAATCATGACCACAGAGAAACATCCTTAAATCATTGGGTCCCGGATCGTAAGTCCGGGCGGAACACTGTCCCTATTCTCCCACAGCCCCACCATTGAATACTTGGAACTAGGGGCAACCTCTCAATCGCTTGCCTCGCTTGACCTCCGAGGTTTTCCTAAGATGCTGGGCTTGTGTACCTCGATGCGAAAGACCGGCAAGTGGAGTCCGGACTTCCTTGGATCCAGCATCGGTGCCCCTTTGCTGACAGCCAAGAACAAGATCCGACTCGCCAAGTGGGCGAGCCGGACCTCGTTAGAAACAAACCCTCAGAATGAGCATGAACCCAACTTATGTTGCTGATCAGCTGTCCGTGGGCGTAGTCGGATCAAACGGTGGCTGAGTGCTGGGGCCACCGGGATCGGGCCGGCTTGGTGGCGTGGTCGGATCAGGTGGATCTATGGGAGAGGTTGGATGATCCGGAACATTCGGCCGTGGTGGCTGACCAGGTGACGGCCATCCTGGTTCTCTCGGAAAATCGGGATCGGTGGACTCCATATTGTTTTCCTCTTCGCTCCGTTGAATGATTCTCCGCTATCGCGGCTATCCGTCCATTCAAGTACCCAGCGCAGAATAGTTCAATAGTCAGCAGGGAATACACAGTAGTTACACGCAGGCGAGCGCGCACCGAATCAGGCCGTGGCCGAAGTGAACTACTCGATGCCGTCAGCTACGCGATGTTGGTGCGGTCAAATGCATCGAGGCTGATTCCTTGTTCCAAAATCAGTTTTGCCCATTCCTTGGCCGAGTGCAGGCTGTGGTCTCGGTAGTTACCGCAGCTCACTGCTTCGGTGCCAGGAACGTCATCCCAAGTAACGCGCTCTGCTAGGTCTTCAAGGGAAGACTTAATGGCCTTAGCAACCTCGGCTGGAGTCGGCTCGCCCCACACAATCATGTGGAACCCGGTGCGGCAACCAAAAGGCGAGAAATCAATCAGGCCTTCTAAGCGGGTCCGGATCAAACCAGCCATGGTGTGCTCAATAGTGTGCAGGCCAGCGGTAGGGATCTCACCGTGGTTCGGCTGCACAAAACGAATGTCGTAGTTCGTGATGGCGTCACCCTTAGGTCCACGCTCAACGCCAATCTTACGAACGTAGGGAGCCTTGACCTTGGTGTGGTCCAAGGCAAAACTTTCGACTTCAGCAAGTTCAATATCACTCATACTTTAAGTCTATCCGCTCCCCTGCCAGCAAAATCGAAAACTTCATCTTCCTTAACCGATAAACTCTAGTGAGCATACTGGCCGTGCGATCTACTTCCGGCCTGAATCAAAAAGACTTTAGTTGTTGTTGAGAGGAACCGAATGTCGGATAAGAAGACCCTGCTAGTATTCGCGCACAGTGACGAAGCGTCAGCTTTCGCAGACGTACCGCATGTGGTCTCCGGAGTAGGCAAGGTCAATGCTTCGGTCGCTCTTGCCGGTGCGCTCGCCGAGGGCAATGTTGAGCGAGTGATCGTTTTGGGCACCGCCGGTGTAGTCGGCAGCGCCGATGAAGACCGCCCAAGCTTGGACACCATCTATCAGGTCACCCGATTGATCCAGCACGACTTCCCATTGGCCTCGGCCGATGTAGTGCCTACCGGTGAGATCCTGTTGCCAGACACTCAGGCGACCATGGCCACCGGTGACGTATTTGTCAGCAATGACGAGCAGCGCGCCCACATCTCCGGGCTGAACGCAGCATTGGTGGACATGGAAGGCTACGCCTACGCCAGCATGTGCCAGCGCTTCGATGTGCCGCTGCAGATCTTTAAGGTGCCTTCTGACTATGCGGACAGCTCCACCAGCATGGACGATTGGGACGCGATTGTCGTGGCCAAGAGCGTTCAGCTTCGCGAATTCTACGATGCGCATCTGCGCACGGCACTCGACGCAGCCAAATAGTACCGCGCCCGCGCGTTATTGAGAGGCGAACGACAGGTGATTGACCGGTCCGCCATCGGCTTTTGCTAAATCGTTCCCCTGGCGCAGACGTGGTTCACGGAAACAGATACCTAGACCACGTCTACGCCATTCGCGTTCAGGATCGTGCGCGGATTTCAAAATCCGAGAATTCTTAGATGTTATTTTGATCGAATATCCCATTGATTTCCCTGGCCGATCAAAATGACCAATCTTCTATGGCTTGCGCCATCCCGCTGATGGTTCGCACTAGAATCGAATGACTAGGATCGATTGGAGAACGTTTCATGACCGCACAGGCAAACGCACGTGTCAGTGTTGGAGACCTCTCTGTGCCTCGCCATCATCAGCTGATTGTGTCCCTCTTTGGTTTATACGCACGCCAGTACGGGGGCGCCTTGCCTGTGGCAACGATTATTTCCCTGATGGAGGATGTTGGGGTTGAATCTGCCGGAACGCGTTCCTCGATATCTCGGTTGAAAAAACGCGGAGTCATTGAGAGCGTTCAAGTGCAAGGCCGCAATGGATATTCGCTTGCTGACTCAGTCTTGACCACGTTCGCCGAAGGTGACGAACGGATCTTCCATCCCCGTCGCGCCACAGCTCAGGATCGCTGGTTGTTGGCGACCTTCACGGTGCCAGAAACCCAGCGCAATATACGGCACAAGATTCGCTCATCACTGGTGCGGATGGGCTTTGGCTCCGTAGTTCCTGGACTGTGGATTGCTCCGGAACATGCCAAAGACGCAGCGCTGGCCTATTTCACGCGACACGGACTAGATCAGTATTTCGAATTTTTCCTTGCCGAGCATATAGGCGGTGCCCAAATTCAGAAGAATCTTAGTTCTTGGTGGGACTTAGTTTCCTTGGATCAGCTATATTCCGAATTTTTGAACGAGAACCGAGGCCGATTGGAAAGCTGGCAACAGCTTGTCCAGGCCGGGGACAACCCTGAACTTGATGCCCGGGCATTCGCAGATCACTTGATCCTGCTCACCCAATGGCGACGACTCCCTTACTCCGATCCAGGGCTCCCAGCAGAATTGCTTCCAGAGGGATGGAATGCATTAAAGGCAGAAGATCTCTTCCACAATTTACACACACTCTTGGCACCCATGGCTGGTCGTCATGCTAAACGTATTATCGGCGTGGACAGCTGATACAGCTCACAAAATAGCTATTACCGCGTAACGCCAAAGAGCCACGGACTCGCCCATTGGGTAAGTCCGTGGCTCTTTGGCTTTGCTGAAGATTAGTCGCGATCCTGGATCACGGCGACACCCTGAATCTCGATCAGGGCCTCTTTCTGCCAGAGACGCGTGACACCGACGCCAGCCATGGCGGGGTATTCGGTGCCAGCCATTTCGCGCCAGGCTCGACCAATTTCGCGGCCATTGGCCATGTAGTCGTCAACGTCGGTCAGATAGATCGTGACGCTTACCAAATCTTCTGGATGTCCGCCTGCTTCAACCAAAGTAGTCAGCACGTTGGAAAATACCTGCTTAAACTGCTCCACTATGCCGCCGGGAACAATATTCATGTCCTTGTCCAGGGCAGTCTGCCCGCCAAGGTAAACAGTGTTTCCGGCCTTCATTCCATGCGCATAGCCAGAGGGCTTAGCCATGGAAGCCGGGTTAATCGTTTCATTGCGATGAAGCTTGGTCTCAGTCATTTCCAACTCCTGTACTGGGCTAATCAATTTTGCCCCATTTGGCTCTAGCGTCATCTTTGTGATGCGTGCTACATTGAGTTTACGTGACGGCAGTAAAAAAGTCGACACATGGATTCTGTACCGAATAAACAAGGACTCACACATGAAACTCGCAACGGTCGAAGTTGGCAGGCAAACACATGCGGCGCTCCAGGTCGCTCAGGGCTATCTCCCGCTTCCAGCCCGTAATCTCAGCGAGTTTCTAAAAGACTCAGATTGGCTATCCATCGCTTCTAAGGTCCTTGCAGAGCACCGCTCGGACAGTCTGATCCCAACCGGCGAGGCACTACTACTCAACCCGGTTCCAGCACCGACTAAGGTGATCTGCTGCGGACTGAACTACGCGGACCACATTTTGGAAATGGGACGGGAATTGCCCCAATATCCGACATTGTTCGCCAAGTTCGCCGACACCCTCGCCGATCCCGGTTCGGAGATCATCAGCACCGTTTCAAATAACGTGGATTGGGAAGCCGAACTTGCCGTGGTGATCGGAACCAAAATCACTAATGCCACCGAAGAAGAAGCTGCTGCCGCCATTGCCGGCTACACCGTGGCTAACGACGTTTCGATGCGAGACTGGCAACGCCGCACCCTGCAGTGGTTCCAAGGCAAGGCCTTCGACGGCACGACGCCGCTCGGCCCAGTGCTAGTCACCACCGATGAGCTCGATCCGGAGTCGGGCTTGGAAGTCATCTGCAGGGTCAACGGAGAAGAAGTCCAGCGCGGCAACACTTCGACCTTTGTCTTCTCAGCGGCCCGACTCATTAGCTACATCTCCGAGTTCACTACCTTGCGCCCTGGAGATGTCATATTGACCGGAACTCCAGGCGGAGTTGGCATGGGTATGGAACCCGCGCGTTTTCTCGCAGACGGGGACGAGCTCCAGACAGAAATCCCGGGAATCGGAACCCTCAAAAACCGCGTCCGGCTGCGCGTGAACACCCCAGTTGCGAGCCACTGAACACCTGCAAACAAACAACACAAACTCTGAAGGAGAAGAACATGACTGAAACACCCACGACATACCGCACCGAAGGCGACAACTCGATCTACGCTTCGGAAAACGGCCAAGTCATTCCCGTGGTCACTCGTGCCGGCTCTGAAGACACCAACACCGCACAGTCAGGTGACTGCATCCGTGTTTCGGGCGTCAGCATCCAGCACACCCCAGCGACCAAAATCTGGTTCGGCCAGGTGTCCAACGTTCCGGGCTACCGTTCCCTGCCGCATCATCATGGCGAAGCAGAAACCGGCGGCTACGTGTTGCGCGGGCATGGCCGCATCTACTTCGGCGAAAACTACGAACAGTATTCAGATATGAAAGCTGGCGACTGGGTCTTCGTTCCGCCGTTCATGCCACACGTTGAAGCAAATATGTCGGTCACCGAAGAACTCGTGTGGCTCACCGCCCGCACCCCAGAAAACATCGTAGTGAACCTCCCCGATGTTTCGGACACCTCGCTGGAAGGATACCGCCGAGCATGAACACCACCGAACTTTCCGCACAGGTATTCCTTGACGCCATCGAATTAACTGAGTGCGAAGCCGAGGTCTTCGACCAGGCTTTCACCGCGGTCCCGCAATATGTACCTTGGCCCAAGGCCTACGGTGGCGACATGGTTGCGCAGGGTGCGCTGTCGCTGATGAAATCGGTGGACACGGACCGCTCGCTGCATTCGATGCACTCATACTTCCTGCGCCCTGTGGATATGCACCAGCCGGTACGCTACGAAGTCGAACACCTGCGTGATGGACGTGGATATTCCACCCGCCAGGTCCGCGCCTTCCAGAATGGCAAACCCGTCTTCTCCGCCTTGGGATCCTTCCACGTCCCGGAAGAAGGTGCAGAATACTCAATGGATGCACCGAGCGAGTCCTTGGACCTCGACCCGGAAACATTGTCCAGTGCAGCCCAAGCCTTGCAGGGCGTTGACAGCGAGGCCGCCACCTATTGGGCTGGCGGGCGCAGCTTCGACATGCGCCACGTGCCCGAAGCAATCTATCTTCCCGGCGAGCGCGCACAGAGCGCTCACCAAGCCGTATGGATCCGCGCTTTTTCGCCTCTTCCGGATGACGGTCTCGTGCAGAAGGCCGCTTTGGCCTATGTCTGCGACTACACCATCTTGGAACCGATTATGCGCAGCCTCGGGCTGAGCTGGGGCGACCCGGGATTGGTGACCGCCAGCCTAGATCATTCCATGTGGTTCCACCGTGAAGGGCGCATGGACGATTGGGTGCTGTACGCCCAAGAGGCCGTATCCAGCCAAAACAGCCGTGGCCTGGCTATCGGGCGTTTCTACACCCGCGATGGAAAGCTCTTGGCCACCGTTGCCCAAGAGGGCATGATCCGCGCCGCGCGGACCAACGCAGCCTAGGACATCCGACCGATTCACCCTACGGAGTTACCTGATGGAACTTTCACCTTCCGCGCATGAGGATACCTTCACGCGAGATCACCTTCCGCCGCAGAATCTGTGGCCGACAATGGAATTCACCTTGCCCGAATTGCAGTACCCGGAAAGGCTGAATGCCGCAGAGGTCCTCATTGACCAGGCTGTTGCAGAATTTGGTGCGGACCGCACCGCACTCCTGGCCCCTGACGGCACCAAGCTCTCCTACGGTCAATTGCAACGCCAAGCGAACCAAGTGGCCCAGGTGCTGGTCGAAGACTATGCGCTGCGCCCAGGAAACCGGGTGATGCTTCGTGGTCCGAATAATTCCTGGCTGGTCGCCTCATGGCTTGGCGTGCTCAAAGCCGGCGGCGTCGTGGTCACCACGATGGCTGCCCTGCGCGCCGCTGAGATATCCAAGTTGGCTGAGCTGACGCGTCCTTTGGTGATGCTGACCGATCACCGATTCGCCGAAGACGCCGTACAGGCCAGCGGCGGCACGTATCCAGTGCTGACCTATGGTGGTCAGGGCGAGGACGATCTGGCGCAGCTATGTGCTGCTAAGTCCGGCGAATTCACTGCGGTGGATACGGCGGCCGACGACGTGGCTTTGCTTGGACCGACCTCGGGAACCACTGGAGTCCCTAAGATCACCATGCATTTCCACCGTGACATTCTGGCCAATGCGGACACTTTTGCCCGTTATCTTCTTAAACCTACCCAAGATGATGTCTTCGCGGGTTCTCCCCCTTTGGCATTCACCTTCGGTTTAGGCGGCCTCGTAGTTTTCCCGTTCCGCTTTGGAGCTAGCTCGCTTCTGACCGAACGCGCTACCCCTGTGGAGTTGGCCGAGTATTCGCATCAGGTCGGAGCCACGATTTTGTTTACCGCTCCGACCGCCTATCGCGCAATACTCAAAAACGGCAAGGAAGACCTGCTCAAATCGCTGCGCGTGGCGGTATCGGCCGGCGAACATCTGCCTGCTGAAACTTGGCACCAGGTCAAGAACGCCACCGGTTTGGAACTGGTCAATGGCATCGGTGCCACCGAGCTGCTGCATGTGTTCGTATCCGCTGCAGGCCGGGATATCAAGCCCGGAGCCACGGGCAAAGCGATTCCCGGCTACCGCGCCACCGTGCTGGATGAAGATGGCAATGAGGTCGGAACAAATGAACCGGGCCGGCTCGCAGTCATTGGGCCGACCGGGTGCCGCTATCTCGATGACGAGAGGCAGCACAACTACATCTGCAATGGTTGGAATATCACCGGCGACATCTTCTATAGGGACGAAGAGGGCTACTTCTTCTACCAAGCTCGAAGCGACAATATGATCATCTCCTCCGGTTATAACATCGGCGGGCCAGAGGTCGAACAGGCTTTGGACCAGCACCCGGACGTGCTGGAAAACGCCGTAGTGGCTCGTCCTGATCCGAATCGCGGATCCATCGTCTGTGCTTTTGTGGTTCTCGTCGAAGGCGCCGAGGCCAGCGACGCGAAGGTCAAGCAATTGCAAGACTTCGTCAAGGCCACGATCGCGCCGTACAAGTACCCACGGGAGATCCGCTTCGTGACTCAACTGCCGCGCAATCCCAGCGGCAAGCTCCAGCATTTCAAACTCCGTGAAGCCTTCAATAGCTCACCGGTCGCCTAAGCACTGACAAACTTATCCGGGCCCTTACCGGCCCAGCACCCCTGTGGGGTTGATGAAAGGACACACCATGAAAATTGCAATTATCGGCGGAGGCCCAGGCGGCCTGTACTTTGGCGCTTTGATGAAGCAACTGGATACCAACCACGAGGTCACCGTCTGGGAGCGTAATGCCGCCTCGGATACCTTCGGTTTCGGCGTGGTGTTCTCCGACGAAACCTTGGGAGGCATCGGCAATGCCGATCCGGTGGTCGCCGAATACATGTCACGGCGCTTCGCCCGCTGGAGCGATATCGACATCCACTTCCGCGGCCAGATGCATACCGTAGGCGGCCAAGGCTTCGCGGCCATGAGCCGTAAGGAACTCCTTGAGCTGCTGCAGCGCCGCTGCATCGAGCTGGGTGTGGATGTACGTTTCTCCACTATGGCCCCAGATGTGGAACAGCTCTCGGCTGAATATGATCTAGTGCTGGCCGCCGACGGGCTGAACTCCGCCGTGCGCACCAAATACGCCGAGTCCTTCAAGCCTTCGCTTGATCCGCGTACTTCGAAGTACATGTGGTTGGGCACTGATCAGGTGTTCGAGGCCTTCAAGTTCTTCGTCAAGGAAACCGACGCCGGAACCATGCAAATTCATGGCTACCCGTACTCCGATGAGGGGTCAACCTTCATCGTGGAGATGCACGAGGACGTGTGGCGAGCAGCCGGTTTTGATGAGACCGAAAATGAAGTCTTCGCCCCGGGTGTCAGCGACGCAAAGTCCGTGGCCAAGGTGTCCGAGATCTTCGCCGAGGAATTGGCCGGCTACCAGGTGCTCACCAACAACTCGAAGTGGATCAACTTCACCACGGTGCGCAACGAAAACTGGCGTCATGGAAACATCGTACTTCTGGGAGACTCCGCGCACACCGCCCACTTCTCCATCGGCTCGGGTACCAAGCTCGCCATGGAAGACGCCCTGGCACTGGCAGCCTGTTTGCATGAGCACGCTGACGTGGATAACGCGTTGGCTGCCTACGAAACCGAACGACGTCCGGTGGTTCAATCCACCCAGCGTGCTGCCCAGGCCTCACTGGAGTGGTTCGAAAACATTGGCCAGTACAAGGATCAGGACCCTGTGCAGTTCTGCTTCAACCTGCTCACCCGTTCCCGGCGGATCACCTACGACAACCTGAAGTTGCGAGATCCCGGGTTTGCGCAAACCGTTGATGAGAACTTTGCCAGGTTGAATAATTCGCCCTCCGTCGCTCCTGCAATGTTCCAGCCACATAAGCTGGGCAACACCGATCTGGTGAACCGCGTGGTGGTCTCCTCCATGGACATGTACTCGGCCACCGACGGGGTACCCGGTGAATTCCATCTGGTCCATCTGGGTTCCAAGGCCATGGGCGGTGCCGGGCTCGTAATGACCGAAATGGTATGTGTCTCGGATATCGGGCGCATTACCCCTGGATGCACCGGGCTCTACACCGATGAACAGGCCAGCGCGTGGAAGCGGGTGACCGATTATGTGCACGGAAATTCAAATGCCAAGATCGGCGCACAGATCGGGCACTCGGGCCGCAAGGGTTCGACGAAACTGATGTGGGATGGCATCGACCAGCCACTGGAGGAAGGCAACTGGGAGGTACTGGCTCCGAGCGCACTGCCCTACGGGGAAGGCTGCCATGTGCCAGTGGTGATGAACCGCTCGCAGATGGACGAGGTGCGTGAGCAGTTCGTCGCCGCAGCCCGCCGCGCCGACGCCGCAGGCTTCGACGTGCTGGAAGTACACATGGCCCACGGCTACCTGCTCTCCTCCTTCCTTTCACCGTTGTCCAATAAGCGCACCGATGAATATGGTGGCTCGCTGGAAAACCGACTGCGCTACCCATTGGAAGTCTTGGACGCGGTGCGCCAGGTCTGGCCAGAGGAGAAGACTATCGGTGTGCGCATCTCGGCCACTGATTGGTCCGAAGGCGGAAACACCGAAGAGGACGCGGTTGGCATCGCCGCAGCCTTCATCAACCATGGCGCGCAATTCATTGACGTCTCCTCCGGGCAGATCGTCAAAGATGAAAAGCCAGCCTTCGGGCGAAGCTACCAGACTCCTTTTGCGGACAGGATCCGCAACCAGGTCGCCGCCGAGGCAGGGGTCTCGGTGATCGCGGTGGGAGCGGTGTCCTCCTACGACGATGTGAACTCGATCCTGCTGGCGGGCCGTGCGGATCTGGTAGCACTGGGTCGTACCCACTTGTACAACCCGCAGTGGACGTTGCAGGCAGCAGCCGAGCAGGATTATGTGGGCGCGGGCGCGACTTGGCCTTTGCCGCTGAAAGCTGGACGACGCAAGCCACCAGCAGCCCGCACCGATGCGGTACGCCCGCGGCTCTGGCTGTTGTCGGAGACCCAAGAAGTTGACCCGACGCACGTGCGTTGGACCCCGGCGAAGGATGCCCAGGCGCTGGCAACCAGCCGGTAACCGGTCGGGTTGGCTCAGCTGATGGCACCGATGCCCGGTTCGCTTGCTCCGTGAGCAGCAGCGAACCGGGCATTGTCGCGCCTGAACTCAGTTTTTCGAGGGAGCAACCGGATCTAATGCCCGACGGAAAGTCTGGTGGATGGTCGGCGGCCCCGCCCTGTCGCGGATCCCAAATAGAGGACTCCGTGGTCCGCGACAAGACACGCTATCTTGCACTGGCTCGCGAACTGAGAACCCGGTATGCGGACCTCAATTCCGCAAGCCTGGGCCACTGCTTCGGAATGACTACGGGTGGCAAGAGGAGGTGCGGCCAGATGCGCACCGGCAACATCAACGCGCTAGCTTCTATACTCACTGTTAAAGCCAAGTACTCCGGAAATATGATCTTCCGGAGTACTTGGCATAGATGTCGCAGCCGTTGGCTTAGTGGCCCTTAAATGCCTCAGCCAGCCACCAGGCTCCGCCGTCCGACGGGATCTTCGCATCAATGACCAACGGCCCGGCCGGGTCCGATTCAAGCCACTGCTTAACCGCTTCGAGGTCTTCCAACGAACGCACCGTGATTCCTTCGGCGCCGAAACCGCGGCCAATGGCAGCGAAGTCGGTCTCGGGGAAGACCACCGACGCCATGTCGGCGGCCGGATCGCTCTCGCCGAAGTGGTGCACTTCCGCGCCATACGCGGCGTCGTTGTAGACAATGCACACCAGGGGCATCTTCAGGCGGACCGCGGTGTCCAACTCGGCGATGGCCATGTGGAATCCCCCGTCGCCGGTGCCCAGCACAGGCAAGCGATCAGGCTGGGCCAAGCCGGCGCCGATTGCCGTGTACAGCCCCAGGCCGATGGCCTGAAACGCCTGCGTAAAGCAGAAGCCGTGCTCGTCCGGGACGGAGAGGAACTGGCTCGGGTATCCCATGAAGTTCCCGGAGTCCACGCTGAGGATCCGCTCGGCCGGCAGCAGCTGATCCAAACGCTTAGTCAACGTTCGGGGATCTATGGAATTATCTGTGGAGAGGTCCTGGTAGTTGACCTGTTGCCAGTGGATTCTCTGGGTGATCCGTTCATGGACTTCCGCGGTGCGGTAGCCATCGCGTTGATTGATCTTCTGCGAGCGAAGAAGCGAAAGCACATCGCTGGCGCATTGGGCCGAATCTCCCACCACGCCCAGATCCACGGGTCGGTTGGCTCCCAAAGCCGGTTCCTCCAGATCCACCTGGATGACCTTGGTGCCGTTGCCGATCAGGTGGCCATGGCGCATGGTCCACATATTCAGTGCGCAACCGAATCCGACGATCAGGTCCGCATGGCTGATCAGCTCGGCGGCCAGCGGCGAGGAGAATCCTCCGGAGATTCCGAGGTTGAATTCGTCCTCGTTGAATAGCCCCTTGGCTACGGCCGAGGTGGCGACCAGTGCACCGCTATGCCGCGCGAGGGCCAGGATCTCATCGCGAGCGGACTTTCCGCCGCGGCCGGCCACGAACACCGGGCGCTTTGAGCTTTGCAGCAGCACAGCCATGGCCTCGACCGAAGCCTGCGAGGGTCTGATCGGTTCTGCTGGTACCACAACCGGGATTTCGACAGACTCCACGGCAGGCAGGGCCTGGATATTCAACGGCAGGTTGAGCACCACCGTGCGGCGGTCATTGACCGCCGTCCGGTAGGCTCTCACCGTATCGGCTACAGCGCTTTCGGCGCTGTGCACCCGCTCGGAGACCGCGTACACCGAGGTTACAAACGAATCCTGGTCCATCGCGAAGTTCGAGTAGACCGCGCTCGGGGCGGCTTCCGCAGCCAAGACGATCAACGGGGTACGGGACTTCGCCGCTTCGCCGATCCCGGTTGCGGCATTGGTCAGCCCGCAGCCCTGGTGCACTGAGAGCACCGAGACCTTGCCACTGGTCCGCGAATACGCATCCGCCATCGTGGCGGCGCCGCCCTCATGCCGGGTGGCGGTATAAGCCACGCCATGGGCCATGAGGGCATTGGTCACCGTAAAGTTTCCGCTGCCGACCACACCGAATGCGTGTCCCACCCCGAGCCCGGCCAGGGTCTTGCCGACTAATTCTGCGACGTTCATTCACTTTCCTCCCTACAGGCGAAAATCAATAATGCGAGCACCCATTGCCCGACTGGGCAGTCGAGTCATGAAGTCAGTTCTCAACCAGGGCAAGCACCCGTGTGGGAGCACCGGTGCCGCCGACAATCGGCAACGGTGCTACCACGATCATCGCACCGAAGGCTGGCAACTTGTCCAGGTTCTTCAGCGAGGTGATCCCGTACTTGTCTGCTCCGAGCAGGTAATAATGCATGGGAAACGGAGGTTCCAGCACCCCGGCATTGCCCGCATCGATTCCCACTGTCTCCACGCCGATTCCTGAGATATCCAGTTCGTCGGCAATGTACTTGGCGCATTCGGTGCTGAAGCCCGGGGTGTGCGAACCGGAGTCATCCAGGTTCAGGAATGCCTGCTTGTCATGGTCGTACTGGTCCCAACCTGTCCGGAAGAGCAACCAGGAGTTCTGCGGAAAGTCCCCGTGTTCTTCCTGCCAGGCCCGGAGGTGCTCCACATCGATGAGGAAATCCGGGTTGGCGGCTGACTCTGCGCTGAAGTCCAGCACTACTGCTGGTCCGATCAGGCGCTGCGGGTCCAGCTGGGAGACGTCTTTGCCGTCTTTGCCACTGATCCAATGGATGGGCGCGTCAATGTGCGTTCCGATATGCTCACCGGTTTGGATGTTGTGGTGTTTCCAGAACGGTCCTGGCGCGTTATAGGCTGCTACCTCTTCGAGGCTGAAGTCGTTCAAGTTAGCGAACGGTTCTGGCAGCACCAAGGTAGGGGTCTCTGCCGAGAGCGGCGCGGTCAGATCGTGGACTTGGACTGCTCCCGTAGCCAGCGCCGTCAAGGTGGAGCTCAAGGTGCCTTCGTTAGTGTTGGTCATATAATCTCTCCTGCATGCGCCGGTCACCGAGTAATTAACCTAGAGTTAAAGTGACGATCGTCACGAACTTTACATTTCGATTCAATCTACCAGCCGGGGCGCGGAAGGCAAACAATTTCACGAAATGGGTCAAGCCGCATGGAGGCATCAGCGCACGGACAATAGCGGCCCCTTCATGAAGGCGCCACAGCCGTAAGCCACGGCCCGCAGAGGCGGGTCGACGGCATTTAGGTTCCAACACCCAGCGCAGCAAGGATTTCCATTGGCCAAGGTGCCGACACCTCCCCACCCTGAGGAACGCAGACGGTCACGAATTTCCCTTCGGCCGCAAGTACTAGCCCGCGCCCTTGGTGCGGGTGGCCCCAGACCTTGAACCCGAAGGTCATCGAGCTCGTTCCGATACGCTCCACCCGGACGGCGGTAGTCACCTTCTGGCCGAAGAAGAGCTTGGCGCTAAAATCAATTTCTTGGCGCACTCGGGGTGCCATCGCGAAATAGGAATCGGCACCAGCATCGCGAAAGAGCTTCGCCTCGGTCGCCTCGACGAAGCGCATGATGGCAGAGTTGTGCTGGTGCCCGGCCGCGTCCGTATCCACCCATTCAATAGTCCTCTGTAGCGCCTCGCCATTCACTCCCGACGAGAGGAACACCTCGGCCAGCGTCGCCAGCGATGCCTCCGCGACACTTGTTTTCTCGCGATTACTCATCGCTCCTCCTAGATAATATTTATATAGGTATTGTAACGCACGTCACTTTAACGAGATGATTCATAAGTTGGACCCGAGAACGCACTCCCCATCAACAACTAGGAGCTTGAAGATGACCTCTTCTTCCGAGGTATCGGATTGGAAAATCCCCAAACGCACCACCGGCATGGTGCTGTTCGCCTGTTGGCTCGCCATTCTGGCGGAAGGCTACGATGTCGGGGTGCTCGGCGCGGTACTTCCTGCGTTGGCCGAGTACAAGGAATGGTCGCTCAGCCCGATGGAGCTAGGTGGCCTCGGCGCATACGCCCTCGTGGGCATGCTGTTCGGTGCACTATTCATCGGCACTCTCAGCGACATCATCGGCCGCAAGCGCATGTTGCTGCTATCCATGGTCGTCTTCACCATCACGCAGGCCGGAGCCGCCTTGGCACCGACTCCTGAAATCTTCGGGCTGTTCAGACTGATTGGCGGATTGGGAATGGGCGGCATCATTCCCGTGGCCGCGGCATTGACCATCGAATACTCACCGCCGAAGAAGCGTTCGCTGAATTACGGAATCATGTATTCCGGATATTCATTGGGTATTGTCGCGGCAGCGTTGGTTGCCATGGCACTGCTCCCCATCCTCGGATGGCGTTGGGTAATCGCCGTCGGCGTGCTGCCAGTCGTGTTGCTGCCGCTTGTGGCATGGATTCTCCCGGAATCCCTTGAGTACCTCGTTGCCAAAGGCAAAATCAGCGAAGCGAAAGCCCTGGCCGCACGCCTCAATGTTGCCGACTACAGGCCGGTGGCACCGCCGGTACTGGCAGGTAAGATCCCTTGGCGTGAAGTCATGGGCTCCATGTTCTCCGGCAAGTATCTTCGTTCCACCATATTCTTTTGGATATCACTGTTCTGCGGCATGGTCCTGGTCTACGGATTGAACACGTGGTTGCCGCAGATTATGCGTAGCGCCGGTTACGATCTGGGTTCATCGCTGACCTTTTTGCTCGTGTTCTCCTTGGCCTCAGCCGCAGGCGGACTGGCGCTGGGTTACCTTGCCGACAGGTTCGGCCAGAAGCCAGTCTTGGTGATCTTCTTCCTGCTCGGCGCCGGCGGTATCCTGCTGCTGATGTTCCCGAACACCATGTTCATCAACTTGTGCTTCGTGGCCTTCGCAGGCATCGGCTCGATCTCTACCTCGCTGGTGCTCACCGGCTACATCGCCGATTACTACCCCGCGGCTCAGCGTGGCACCGCGACCGGATGGGCGCTGTCCTTCGCACGCGTGGGCGCCATCTCCGGTCCGATCATCGGTGGTTGGATCGCAGCGACGGGGATCAGCTTTGAATTCAACTTTGTTTTCTTCGCCATCGTTGGAGCCATAGCGGCCATCGCAGTAGCCTTGATACCGCCGAGGATCAAGGAAAACCAGCCCCCGCAGCTGGTTATCGAGCGGGAGCTCGCAGCCGACTGATTCTTCGGAAATACACTGAGTAGCAAACCAGCACGGTCTCGGAACTCGCCTTCAAGCGTGGACCGAGGCCGTGTTTGCATATGCACATGAAACCAGTGAAGCGCCGGATACTCAAGCTTGCCGGGTGACACTGACACGCAATTGAGCCTACCGTTACGCCGGCGTCCCAGGACCCCATCCGGGAGCTGCCATTGCTACCGCGCTTCGAAGACTTGCCCGGATCTCTGGTCAGGAAGCGGCATCCATTGGTGCCTCACTTCCAACACCATGATGCTGAACCCAATCCCAAGGTATTTGGGTTGGCACTTCCCAGGTTTACTTGCTGCGTCCGATCCGCGCATGCAACCTTGTCACATCGCCAATCCATTCACATGGCCGTTACCGAATGGGCTGCGTGGTCATCGCGCTACCCGATTACCGTTGGTCGGGGTCGGCGAGCGCTATCTGCCTGGCGCATGCGCCGACGGGTCCCGCATAAAAGGCCAAAGCTCCAATACCCGCGCCCGCTGACTAAGCAAAGTCAGCGGGCACAGACGTAACGAAGGCTCTGAGGATTCGTTGCTGACGATCAGCCGGTGAACGTGAACTTTGTCTGCAGCTTGCGCGCCGTGCGGTCCGGGTTGAGCATCAGGACGCAGAAGATGCCGACGATGACCAGGTAGATGCCGATCATCCCGAATGAGGAGTTCATGCCCTGGGCGAGCAGTGCGGACATTTCCGCCGTATCGGCGACCCCCTTGGCACCCGGGATATAGCCCGCGCGATCCATGAGTCCACCGACCATGGCCGGAGCGATGACACCGCCGATCGAGGCCAGCCCGGTCAGCGTGGCCATGATTGCAGCACGTTGCTTGGAGCAGACACTGAAGGCGATGGCCGTTGGTGCAAGCGGGTAGATCATCGCGGTGCCCGCGCCCAAGGTCAGCATCGCGACCGCAGCGTATCCCGAAAGGAAAGGAAGGATCGAGAAGCACACGCCGGAGATCAGGAGAGTCGCTCCGAACAGTGCACCCAGAGCCCAGCGGACGGTAACTCCGCGTTTCATCAGGTAGCGCGAGCCGAAGCCCAGAATCAGCAGGGCAATGGCACCCACAACCCACGGAAAGGTCGAAACTAGTCCGATCATTTCCGGTGACAATGCGACCACTGAGCCTAGATATTTCGGAGACCAGGTGGTGAGGAATCCTTGGGCCCAGAAACATCCGGCCCCAGCCAAGACCGCGGCAACGAACATCCATGATCCCAAGACTCTTCGAATCGGGACGATCTGCAGCAGGTCTGCCGAATCGGCGATACTGCCCGTACCGTTGGGCACGAATTCCTCCACCGGTTCCGACTGAGTTTCGTGCTTCGTCGCTGAATGCGGCGTGGTCCGCTGCGCTGCCTCAAACTCCTCTTGGGCTAAAGCTTTGCCCGCTTTCGAATGGCTGTACGGACCATCGCGACCCACAATGAGCCATGCCACGCTCCAGAGCAGCCCGAAGAGACCCAAGAAGCCGAAGGCCCAACGCCATCCCAAAGCTGGGTTTGCGATGATCCAGGCCAGGGCAGGAGCTGCGAGAATCGGCCCCAAGGTCGACCCAGCGGCTACGATACTGCTGGGCAGTCCGCGTTCCTTGGGTTTGAACCATCCATGAACATGCTGCAAAGAAATAGGTGTGGCCGGGCCTTCAGCACCACCTAAGAGGATCCGGGTCACCAGCAAGACCGCTGCACCGCCACCAAAGAGCATCGGGAACTGCAGGACGGCCCATGCCACGCCCATGGTGAGCAGGATCCAGCGGGTGGACACCTTTCCCGCTAGAAAACCGACCGCGACGCCGACGATGGCGAAGAGGAAGAAGAATGCGCTGCCGATGAAGCCGAACTGCCCGGCGGTCAAGCCCAGCTCGCGCATGGCGGGATCAGCCACAAGGCCCAATACTGCTTTGTCGGCAAAATTGACGATCTGGAAAATAACGAGCATGCTCGTGACGATCCAAGCCCGACGGTTCATCTTGCCGTTCCTGATGGCGGCGCTCAGGGTGTGGTCTGCGAGATTCTGTGCATGGCTCATGCCAAGCTCCCTTTGGATTCAGTGGCGGCAAGTTGCAACTCTACTCCGCCAATATCAAAGACATCATTGTCTTCTGCGATGGAAACGGTCCCGGAAAAATCCCTACGCGCGGTGTTCAGCATGATCTCCAAGTCGGCGGTGCCGGGAGTGTTGGGAACGATATGGTGGAGCACCAACGATGAAACGTTGGCCTGCTGCGCGACCTTGCCCACTTCGCTGTACGGAGTGTGCGATTCGCGCAGGTGCACTTCGATGCCATCCCGGGTCGGCCCGTCAGGGAATGTCTGAAGGATCCCCGGAAGGTCGATGACTTCGTGGAGCAACAGATCCGCGCTTTGGGCCAGCTTGATGCAGTTCTCGGAGTAGGCTGTATCCCCCGAAACCACGACTGAACCGTAGCGCGAGTCGATCCGGTAGGCGAAGGCCGGGAAGCACAATCGATGGTCAACGAGAATGGTCGAGATGGTGACCAGGTCGTCGCGGTAGATCTCGAATGGCTCCATTTGCGGGTGCCTATTTTCCACAGCGCAGGCTCCGGCGGATTCAGGGATCTGGATGTTGTGCGCTTGGATCCATTTATGTGGCTCGTCACGGCCTTCGTCTGCCATGCGGATGAGCACATCCGAGGCAAAAACCTTATCCAGCAAAGCGTCCACGATTTCTTCCGTGCTGCTCATCTCTCTATTGCCCACTCGTGCGGCGACATCTTGCTCGTGCTTCTGGTCCAGAGCGGGGACGCGGTTGGGCCGGCCTGGCCCGAAGACCTGGATGGGCCGGGTGAAAGACTCTCCCGGTACCTGCCACCCGGTGACCATGTAGGCGCCGAGGTCGTAGATGTGATCGGAGTGGTGGTGGGTCAGCAGCACCGCGCGCAACTCGCCCCAGTCGGCGTGCGAACGGTAATTGCGGATGCTTCCCATTCCACAGTCGATGACATAGGTAGCCCCATCGACACGAATCGCCGTGCTGGTTCCAGCACGGGAGCTGGAGACGATAGGGCCGCCTCCGGTACCGAGCGTATAGACGCTCATTCCTGTTGTCTGATTGGTGTTCACATTGATGCCTTACTCGTGGTGAGCAGCAAAGGGTCCCATCGACCGCGATGCGTGGATTGCGAGGGTAGTCAAGCGTCCGGCAACGACGCCGACGTGATAGAAATCATATACACCGTATTTTGCGACCGCAAGACCTATTGCATATTCAATGTGATCTATGCCATTCTGAGATCATAAGTTCGCAACCTCACAAAGGAGTCATAATGGATCAGCAGCAGGGCCAGGAAATCATCTTGGGCGACCTACCCAAGGGCATCACCTTGGCAAGCGAATCAATGGGCAACAAGACATGGAACGTCCTTGGCCATACTTACCTATCCAAGGTCGAGAGCTCCAGCAGCTTTGCATGGCTGTCCCTGGATCCAGTGGGCACCGGCGTGCCGCCACATGTGCACCCGACCCAGGACGAACACATCTACATCATGGAGGGCACCTACACCCTTTATCTGGACGGCGAATGGTTCAAGGCGGGCCCTGGCGATACCGTGCGGATGCCGATGGGCCTTCCTCACGCGTACTTCAATAAGGATGAAACACCGGGCAAGTCGCTCTTCTGGGTCAGTCCTTCAGGTCAGCTCGCCACGCTTTTCGATGAACTCCATGATTTGACCGACCCGGAGGAAGTCGTCCGGCTCTCGGCGCTGCGCGACGTCAACTTTCTGCCACCAGGATCGGTCCCTGGCGCAAACTAGTATCGTATGAAAATTCCGGGTGGCCGGCAGGGAGATCCTGCCGGCCACCCGTCGGTGAAAGGTAAAATCCCGTGACTCAAAAACAGCAAGGCAGTCAAGTATTGAGCTACGGCGGCCATCCAGATCAGCGCATCACCTTGGTGCACCCTCAGGACCGGTCCTCCCGGGGCACCGCGGTCTTGGTCCACGGGGGCTACTGGCGGCAGCGGATCACCGCCGCGGTTATGCAGCCCATGCTTGAGGATCTGCTGCAGGCCGGCTGGAGCGTGGCCAATGTGGAATACCGGCGCGGACCGGAACATGCCTGGCCCATGCCTTCTAACGACGTAGCCGCAGCGATTAGGCTGGTTCGCAGCACGCTGTGCGACCAAGGAAGCGAACAGCACGTAGTACTGGTCGGGCACTCGGTCGGAGGGCAGTTGGCCCTGCTCAATGCCGATCTTGCCGATGCGGTGGTCGGCCTTGCCCCGGTCACCGATGCGGCAAAGGTCTTCGAAGAAGACCTCGGGGACTCGGCGGCTATCGAGTATTTCAGGAATTCACCAGTTGAGATTCCCGGCATCTACCGCCAAGCGTCACCATGTGTGCAGCCGGCTCCGGTGGTGCCTGTGCTATTGGTCCACGGGCGAGATGACGACCGGGTGCCACTGGAGCATACCGAGCAGTACATCCGCTCTCTGGGCGAAAGCGCCCAGTACACGACGATGATCCATCACCGGTTGGACCACTTTGAGATCATCGCTCCGGAGCAGCATCATTGGGATGCGGTTCGGGCCTGGATGGATCAGACCTCAGCTAGCGCGCGAGCAGAGTAGCTCAGTCGCATACGACTCCGCCAGCGGGGACAACAGCTCATGCAACGCAAGGAAGGTCTTCTTAGCCTGCGGCGCTTTCCACCCTTCGGGAAGGTATTCGAAGGGAAGATTCGGATCACGATAGGGGAAGTGCCGCCACCGTGTCAGCATAGGCACGTAGAAGGCAAACGCCTCACGCTCTAGATCGCTGCGCTTCTCGGAAGATTCTGCTGTCGCGGCAAGTCTCTCGCGCCATGCGCCCAGTCGTCCGACGTAGAGCTGAAGGAAGTCGGTGTACTGCTGGTCCAAGGCCTGCAGGTCCCACCACTGCGCCACACGGTCCCGGATATCTGCCGCGGGAATGTAGTCTGCGCGGAAGTACTCAATGTATTCGGATAGCCCGCGTGCGTCCAGCCGCGCCTTGGCCTGTTCGAATGCCATTTGCGGCCCGACGGCCACGCCTCCGGCGACCATCCCGAAGCCCATGCTCCCCAACTCAGTACGAAGTTCGTACCGGCGGTTCCGCTCACTTTCGGGCACCGAGAAAATAGCCAAAATCAGCGACTCCTCCGAAGTGGAGCGCGACGGGGCAAAGATCCGCTGGTCGTCCTTGCGGAAGCCATCCACGATTTCGGCGGACAGCTGATAGACGGACTCATTTCCAAAGCGCTCGTTGATGAGCACTCCGCGGCTTTTCAATCGAGAAATGGTCGAACGGGAGGCTTGGGATTTAATCCCCAGCGCACCGAGCATCTCAACGATGACGGAGACGGGGAATGAGCTGGCAGCTGATTGCCCATATAAGCCATAAAGCGTCACCAGCAGATTCTGGTGTTGCAATTTCATTCCCCCGACATCCACTGGAACGACGTCCTCCATTTTGCTGATTAGAATTTATGGTACTCAATCTCATCCTATGCGGACAGCCGCTATTTCCAGCGCAAGACGGTGACGTGGCCGCATGCCACGGGGCATTTCAGCGTAAGCCTCTTGGAATGCACCACGGCCACCGCGCGCGACATATCACCTAGCGAAAGCAGAGAAACGGGTACCGCCCGGTCGCTTCTTTTGATTTCGCGTTCGCTTTGACATCGTAAGCCAGCGACAGCTTCCCGCTGTTTTCGTGTTGGCGCTCTCGACCGATCCCTCTGCCCGACAAAGTAGGCGATTAATTCCCTCCAATTCGATATCCACTCAATTTCGCGGTGGTCCGTGCAGGAACATTTTTGGTCGATGCGCTTGTAACTCCGAGTATTCATTGGTCGAGTTTTCCACAACACTAGTCGCATCATCATCGATTCAATAGGATTCAAATATGATCGAACATACAGCGAGCGCCTCTTGCCAAAGTGGTGCCAATAGTGGAACCATAGGGATATGTCGGGAATAGACGGCATAGAAGCGAAGATGAGGGAAAATCCTAAGAACATCAAGTTCACGGACATTCGTAAAGTTTGCGATGCACACTTTGGAATACCTCGGAACCGGGCAGGAAGCCATGTGATATACAAAACTCCCTGGCCTGGTGATCCTCGAGTGAATATTCAGAACAAAGATGGGATGGCTAAGCCTTACCAGGTGAAGCAAGTACTCGAGGCAATCGAGAAAATGAAGGAGATGAGCGGAGTTGACTAATTTGCATACGCCAGCAGTCGCAGCTCACTATAAATACAACGTGTCATGGTCACCTGAAGACGAAGAATTCGTCGCAACTGTTGCGGAATTCCCATCCTTGTCGTGGATGGACGAAGACCAAGTCGCGGCCTTGACTGGCCTACGTGATCTGATCGCCGAAGTTATCCAGGATATGAAGGATAACGACGAAGAAATACCTGTTCCTTTTTCGGTTCGAAAATATAGCGGAAGCATTCGCGTTCGCGTTAGCCCGGAAAAGCACCGCGATCTGACCATCGCCGCTGCCGACCAAGGAGTCTCACTGAACCGCTACCTCACGGAGCGACTAGCTTCCTGCTAAGGCTACGGGACAAAACAGTTCTTTATTATGACTCGCTCGACCGTTGCAACTTCTGAAGTCGCAACGGTCGAATTGCGTTTAAATCTCTTACACGATTCAAATAGGCAAGCTTGTTCTGGGATCCAGCGGACTGCTCGTCGTCCTCGCAGAACTATGCCCATGGCCCATAATCACGGATCCAAATCACGTGCGGACAAAGTTTGAATTTTGAGCACAGAAAACCCCGGCCCACCAACGGTGAACCGGGGTTTTCAAACTAGAAAACGAGAATTACTCGGCCGCTACGGCTTCTGCTTCTTCGTCCTCTTCAACAACTGGAGACAGCGACAGCTTTCCGCGGTCATCGATCTTGGTGATCTCAACCTGGATCTTCTGGCCCACCGAGACAACGTCCTCAACATCTTCGACGCGCTTGCCGTCGTTGATCTTGCGCAGCTCGGAGATGTGCAGCAGTCCGTCCTTGCCTGGAGTCAGCGAGATGAACGCACCGAAGGTGGTCAGCTTGACGACGGTACCCAGGTAACGCTCGCCGATCTCAGGAACCTGAGGGTTGGCGATCGCGTTGATGGCCGAACGTGCGGCTTCGGCGGACTCACCGTTGGTGGCGCCGATCAGCACGGTGCCGTCATCTTCGATCGAGATGTCTGCTCCGGTGTCTTCCTGGATCGTGTTGATCATCTTGCCCTTCGGGCCGATGACCTCGCCGATCTTATCCACTGGGATCTTCACCGAGATGATGCGTGGCGCGTAGGTGGACAGCTCATCCGGGGTGTCGATGGCCTGGTTGACCACGTTCAGGATGTGCAGGCGAGCTTCGCGGGCCTGGGTCAGCGCTGCGGCGAGCACCGAGGCAGGGATGCCGTCAAGCTTGGTATCCAGCTGGATCGCGGTGATGAACTCTGGAGTACCAGCCACCTTGAAGTCCATATCGCCCATGGCATCTTCAGCACCGAGGATATCGGTCAGGGCAGCGTAACGGGTTTCGCCGTTGACGGTGTCCGAAACCAGTCCCATGGCGATACCGGCAACCGGTGCGCGCAGTGGCACGCCGGCGTTCAGCAGCGACAGGGTGGAAGCGCAAACCGAGCCCATGGAGGTCGAGCCGTTGGAGCTCAATGCCTCGGAGACCTGGCGGATTGCGTATGGGAATTCTTCACGCGTTGGAAGAACAGGCATGATGGCGCGTTCTGCCAGTGCACCGTGGCCGATTTCGCGGCGCTTCGGCGAACCTACGCGGCCGGTTTCACCGGTCGAGTATGGCGGGAAGTTGTAGTTGTGCATGTAACGCTTGCGGGTCACTGGGTTCAGCGAGTCGATCTGTTGTTCCATCTTCAGCATGTTCAAGGTGGTGACGCCCATGATCTGGGTTTCGCCACGCTCGAAGATTGCCGAACCGTGAACGCGAGGCAGTACCTCGACCTCGGCGGAGAGCTGACGGATGTCAGCCAGGCCACGGCCGTCGATGCGGATCTGCTCGGTCAGGATGCGCTGGCGCACGATGTGCTTGGTGACCGCACCGAAGGCCTTGGAGATTTCCCCTGCACGCTCGGAGAAGGCTGCGCCCTCACCGGTCAGCTGTGCGACGATTTCGTCCTTGAACGCGCCTGCGGCGTTGTCGCGGTCCTGCTTGTCAGCGATCGCGTAGATTTCTGCCAGGCGGGTGGAGGCTGCTGCCTCAACCGCTGCGTAGGCATCATCTTCGAAGTCGCGGAACACTGGGAACTCGACGGTTTCCTTCGCGGCACGCGAAGCAAGATCAGCCTGCGCCTCGCAGAGAACCTTGATGAATGGCTTTGCTGCTTCAAGACCCTCGGCAACGACCTCTTCGGTTGGCGCGGTGGCGCCGCCCTGGATCAGCTCCCAAGCGTTGTCGGTAGCGTCGGCCTCGACCATCATGATCGCCACGTCGTCGCCTGCCACACGGCCTGCAACAACCATGTTGAACACGGCGTTCTTCAGCTGGCTGTGCTTCGGGAAGGCAACCCACTGAGCGCCCTCTCCGTCGTCAACCAAGGCAACGCGGACGCCGCCGATTGGGCCGGAGAATGGCAGACCCGAAAGCTGGGTGGACATCGAGGAAGCGTTGATCGCTACAACGTCGTACAGCTCATCTGGATCGATGGCCAGAACGGTAACGACAACCTGAACCTCGTTGCGCAGGCCCTTGACGAACGCTGGGCGCAACGGGCGGTCCATGAGGCGGCAAGCCAAGATGGCTTCGGTTGATGGGCGTCCTTCGCGGCGGAAGAAGCTGCCCGGAATACGGCCAGCTGCGTACATACGCTCTTCAACGTCCACGGTCAGTGGGAAGAAGTCGAAGCCTTCACGCGGGTGCTTGCCGGCCGTGGTGGCCGAGAGCAGTGCGGTCTCTTCATCGATGTAGACCATTGCAGCGCCAGCAGCCTGCTTGGCCAGACGGCCGGTCTCGAAACGAATGGTGCGGGTACCGAAGCGACCGTTGTCGATCTGTGCTTCAGCGAACTGAATTTCTGGACCCTCCATTAAGGGGGTTCTCCTTTCAATCGCTCCCAAAGAGACAAGCGATCCGTGCAGGCCTACCCAGATCTGGTCTTCGATCGAGACTCGCACTTTAGCCGCAATAGACTAGAGCGAAAGCCACTACCGAGGACCGCGATGCTGGCAGTAAGGACTCACGGTGGCGCAGTCTAGGGAGTGTATTTATCGTTGAGGTCTTAGCCAAAGGCCAAGACCTGTCTCTAAGCCTACCGGGAATTAGTCAAAGGTGCAGTTTTGGGCAGTTGTGAGCGTGGTCTTCGCTTGCCCGATTAAAGTCTTGCGCCTGAATGGGCAGTGCTGATCGCAACGCTAAATCTCGCAATGGACGTTGAGGTCTCCGACGATATCCCTCCAGGCAGAAGCGAACCATGCCACCTTTCCAGATCCTGGGAGCCGTGGCTTTCTCGCGGTTCATGCGCGAAAAGACCTGTAACCATTGTCGGAAGGGACACTAAAACCGCGTGAAACGCTGCCGGCTTCCGCCCCAAAGCTGGACTAAATGGCCGGCTTCGTCGTGCGGAACCCCGGCCTGATCGTTGACCATGAATAAGCACCGACCGTGCACCTATTAATGCTGTCGGATTGCTGACGAACTACACGTCCGGAGCGGTTACCACCGAACTTCTGGCGATCAGGCTAAGAGGCGACGCAACAATGACCGCTATGCATCCTAAACTCACTTCCCAATTGTTTGGTGGGTTGAGTTCAGCCAACAGCTTGTAAACCCGATTCATACGTTCTAGTTTGCCCCACTATTAAATACTTCGAATCCCAAGCCCAAGCCCAAGCCCAAGCCCAAATAATAAGTGCCACAGCGGAGTGGATTCGGCTACTGCAGAGGCCACCTTCCGCCGCTGCCCCCAAACGATCCTGAATGCCTCTGGTCCGATCACTGACAAAAGCCAACGGCGGACAAAATACGGCGTTGGTTCCTTTGGGTCGAGCTACGTAGTGCTGGCAATTTTCAAGCACCTCTACTCACCTGCCGGGGATCAATAGCGTCACATTGACAATGCTTCATTACTGAAGTCCATGTACGCCGCTTTCATCAATGCGATCGAATAGGAATCTAAATACCAAAATCTAGAATTATATATATCCTAGTCAGATATTATAAATCCACTTTTTTGACGGCCTTTCCAGTGCATGCCGTTATGAATTCGTGATCTAATTGACCTAGATCACGGTGTTCAATTGACCTTGGGCACCATTCATCGCGCACGCATCTGAATACGAGAGATTTCATTTTCATGAGCCAAACTGCCAAGTTCCACGGCCGCAAAGGTCGATTGTCCCTCGCTGTAATAACTGCCGGTTCGTTGGCTCTTGGCGGTGTCGCAGCGGGGGCCTCTATTGTTCCCGCAACGGCCGACCCGCTGGTGGCCAGTAGCAATGTGACTGTTCCCGCTGCCGATGTTCCGCCGATCTACAACTTCCAAAACCGGGAATTGATCCCCGTTCCTAGAGGAGAAGAGAACTTCATCCTGAGCGAGGACCAATCGGACTATGACACAGGAAAACTCGTCTTCGACGCGCGCGAAGGACTACTGGTTGAAGGTGAAACGCTGGAAGTCAGCCAGTCGGTCATGCCAAATTCAGGGGGCGTGCGGTCAGGCACGGTTGTAAATGGTCAAATTGTCATTCCTGCCGAAGTCAGTCTCGACTGGATCAACGCACGCCAGATGTCTTTCGGATTCTATCGAGGATCGGGCGAAGACCGGGAATTTATCGGAAGCGCCAAATACGTCTCAGAGCACGCACCGAATTTGGTCGCCGATACAGTAGAACAATTCGATGGGACCCCGCTCATCCCGTCAGGTTCCGACACTCTGACCATTGATCTACCCGCGGATATGTTCTCTATGGAAAACGCGGAACTGGAGCTCTTCTACTCAGGAGTTGTCCCGGAATCAGAATACGAAAACGAGTTCGTCTACTTGGATTTCCCTAACTTCGAGGTTGTCAATGGTCAGCTCATAGTTACCGATGAGAAAATCTCCCAGCTGACCGAAGGAAGCGGTTACTTCCTCAGCATCAAGGGCCAGAAGGAAGACGAATCCGCCAGCGTTTACTTGGGAATTTACAACGAAGAGGCTGACCCGACAGAAGAGCCAACCGTAGAACCTACCGAGGAGCCGACCGTTGAACCTACCGAAGAACCAACCGTAGAACCGACTGTCGAACCTACAGAGGAACCAACGGCTGAGCCAACCACAGTGCCAACAGAGGAACCGACGGCTGAGCCAACCGCAGAGCCAACGGCTGAGCCGACTGTCGAACCGACGGCTGAGCCAACCGCAGAGCCAACGGCTGAGCCGACTGTCGAACCGACGGCTGAGCCAACCGCAGAACCGACCGTGGAGCCAACTGTCGAACCCACGGAGGAGCCAACTGATTCCCCAGAGGTTCCCGAAGCTCAGGATCCAGAGTCCGGCGATCGAGTAGCGCCAGGTGAAGAAAACCTGTCCTATGACAGCGAATCCTCCGCGCCTAACGAAGGCAAGTTCGTTTTCAACACCGGAACTGATGTTGAAAACGGCAATGTCACGGTCACCTACCGCACTTCACCAGATGCCGAACATCGAACGACCACTGGCCATGTCAGCGATGGCAAACTCACGTTGCAAGGCGACGATGCCTTCACCGGTACTGTTAAGGACTTCAACCAGCTACTCATCACGGTGGAAGGCTCCGAGGGCAAGACCATCTCCTCCGTCCTCTCCGGAGCCAGCGTGTTGGCCTTGCAGTCCGAAATCGTTGATAACCGGCTAGGACTTCCACTGGTTGAGGCTGGAGCAACTGAGCTGCGCTTCGATGTACCCTCAGGATTCCCAACTTTGACTGAAGACAATTTCGTCTTTGACGTGAATTTCATCGATGCAAAGGGGCAGCCAGCTTCCGTTTCGGACGTGAAATATACCGTCGCAGGCGAATCCCTGATCGTCAGCGACCCGAGAGTCGCTGAACTCACCGCCGGTACCTACTACCTCTATGGTGAACAGCAGACCGAAGAGGCTAACAGCAGCGCAGCAGCATTTGCCCAGCCTGCAGCTGAACCAGTTGTAAGTGTGTCTACCTGGTTCGGAGTGTTTGCTCCAGCAGCCGAGGTAACGCCAACCCCTACTGAAGATCCAACGGAGGAACCAACTGCGGATCCTACCGACGGTCCAACGGTCCAACCTACGGGCGATCCAACAACGGAGCCAACGGACGATGTGGCTCCAACCGCGACGGCAACCCCTACTCAGGAAGCACCGCAGCCGGACCACAACCCAAAGGACGATAACTCCAATAAGGACGAGCTCGCCGACACCGGCGCAAGCGACGGTTTGCTCATTGCGGGCAGCCTAGCTTTGGGGCTAGTCGTCCTGGGCGCGGTCGCGCTGGGCCTGCGTCGACGAGGGCGCCATAGCTAAGCTGAGCTGCAAACTTCGAAAGCGCCGCTGCTGATGCGCAATTGAAGAGAACCGGACGGCCGTTGGAATCATACGTAAATGTATAGATCCAACGGCCGCTTCTCGTTCACCCAAATTTGTTCCCCGGATCGGGATTATTCTCGGGATTACGCATGTTCTACCCAAAGACGCCTAAAAGACGTTTCGTATCGCGCGCCGCCATCCGGCGCGCGGACACGGGCTTCCAACAACATTAGGGAAAGAACTCCTATGACAACCATGGTCAACGCATATGCTTCCCCTTCGGCCACTGAGGGATTAATTCCCACACAGATTGAACGCCGCGAAGTCGGGCCACACGATGTGCTAATTAACATCAAATACTCCGGCATCTGCCACTCCGACATCCACACCGTACGTGGCGAATGGGGCCCCCAGACTTATCCACTGGCTCCGGGCCACGAAATCGCCGGCATCGTTGCAGAGGTCGGCTCAGCCGTCACCAAACATGCAGTCGGCGACCGCGTGGGTGTGGGGTGCATGGTCAATTCCTGCATGGAATGCGAGAATTGCCTCGCGGGAGACCAGCAATTCTGCGACAACTCGGTGGGCACCTACGGTGCCACGGACCGCGACGGCACCATCACCCAGGGCGGCTACTCTACCCATGTTGTAGTGACCGAGAACTTCGTGCTGAGCATCCCTGAGGGTATCGAACTTGATGTGGCGGCTCCTTTGCTCTGCGCAGGCATCACGACTTTCTCCCCGCTGAAGCGCTGGGGTGCAGGACCGGGCAAGAAAGTAGCCGTAGTGGGCCTTGGCGGTCTGGGCCATATGGCAGTGAAGATCGCCAACGCCATGGGTGCCGAAGTAACCGTGCTTTCCCAGTCCTTGAAGAAGAAGGACGACGGGCTACGCATGGGGGCAAGCGATTACCGCGCCACCAGCGATGAGAGCACCTTCAAGGAACTACACAAGAGCTTCGATCTGATCATCAACACGGTTAGTGCCTCGATCAATGTCAGCGACTACCTCGGACTGCTTCGCGTCAATGGCACCATGGTCAACGTCGGTGCACCGGCAGAGCCATTGCCGGTCAACGCTTTCGCGCTCATCGGCGGACGACGCTCATTCGCCGGCTCGCAGATTGGTGGCATCGAGGAAACTCAGGAAATGCTGGACTTCTGCGCCGAGCACGGCATTGGCGCAGACATTGAGGTCATTGCCGCAGAGCAGATCAACGACGCTTACGAACGCGTGATGAAGTCAGATGTCCGCTACCGCTTCGTGATCGACACCGCGACGCTGGTCTAAGCGAACCAAGATTCATCCTGTAAAGCATACGGCGTTCGAATCACCAATCGAAGTGTTGGTGATTCGAACGCCGCTGTTCGAGGAAACTCTTGCTGTTACACCTGAATGCCCCGTCGCCGCTTGCCAAAAACCAGAGGAACTTCATTGACCACTCCCAATTTCACCGAACATCATTGGGATTTCCTTGAACGCGGCAGCGTGCTGGTGGTAACGCTCAGCGGCCCTGCCATCCTCAGGCTCATGGACCCGGAAAATTTCGCCGCCTTCCAGGACGGTGCCGATTACGACTTCCACGGAGGAATGGCGCGCAAGGCACCCTACAGGATCAAGGTCCCCATGTCCGGCCCGTGGTTCTTAGCGATTGACCTGACGGGTTTGGGCGTCCGAGGGGTACGTCACGGGGTTAGCGTGGAATCACCGCAGAAACCAGTCGAGTCCCCGCAATAGAAAAACGCGTCCGGGAGCGTAGGTAGGCGAGAGTCCCTCTGGCCAAAATCAAATCGCTATAGGCAGATTGATGCGATCTTTAACCAGCCAGTTTGAGCGAGAGCTCTACTAGGTTCTGTGCATCGAGCCCTGGCCAGCCATGGAGCTTGTCCAGCCAAAGTTCTGGGACTGCCTGCATTCCATAGGCAGCACCTGCTAACGATCCAGCAATCGCCGCTACGGTATCCGTGTCGACACCACCACGTACCGCTGCTTCAAGGGAAGCAACCAAGTGCGTTGAGTTCTCCCCTGTAGCAGCAATGGAACTCCATGCGCCTTGGAATGCTTCCACGACCCAACCGTTATGCGAGAAGTCGCGTGGCCGTTTGTCTTCAGCTTGTTGAATGCGCTGATCCCACACCGAGGCACGTTCAGGTTCCAATAGAGGCAGCCCCACTCGGATATCCAATTCACCAGTGAGCACCGCATGACGCACGGCAATAGTCCACAAGCCGCAAGCTTCCGCAGCCTCCTCATCGAAGTGAGTCAGTCTGCTGATGGAGACTGCCGCCTGATAGGTCTCGGTCGGCATGCGATCTAGATAGGCCAAAGCGACGGGTGCCGTTCGCATCAGGCTTCCATTGCCACCCGAGCGGCCAGTCCGCCGGTGGACGGCTTCAGCAGCCTTAATTGCGTCTTCTGCGCTGGGCTCGTGACGATTACTTTCACGCGCGATTTCTTCGGCTGTTCCGAGGACGGCACGCGTCTGGTTACCAACATCCGGTGCAGTCTGAGCCCAAATAGCCCATTGCCGCACCATGTAATCTGAAGCGTCGCTATTGAGATTTCTTTCGGAGTTGATGAGTGCCTCGGCAATCACGATTGCCATAGAGGTATCGTCTGTCCATTCCCCCGGTGCAAAATCTCCGAGCCCGCCGCCAATCATGGCAACCGGTGCATCCAGTGGCATCGGGGCATTGAACTCATAGCCAGCACCGAGCGCGTCCCCTGCAGCCATACCCACGAGCACTCCACAGATACGACTTTTTACGTCAGACGAAAATTCCATGCGATCCCCACCAGAAAATTTGACCAATACTCAGTTGCTGTTCTGTGCCCAAAGTACCGTGAGCGCCCGACATTATGTCGAGCAGCTACGACTTGTCGGGTTCAAGTGGGAACACAAGAAGCGAGCTTGTTGCCGTCGCAACGACCTTGCCGTACTTATCTACTACTTCTCCTTCGGCGAAGGTCACTCGCCTGCCGGGCTTGGTAACCCTTCCAGTGCATCGCAGCGGCCCACTATCGGCAAATACTGGACGCAGGTAGTTCACTTTGATCTCGATGGAGGTATAGCCCATACCTGCAGGAAGCGTTGAGTGCGCTGCGCAGCCAAGCGCCGAATCGAGAAGTGCGCACACCAGCCCACCATGCACCGCACCAATCGGATTGTAATGAGACTCTTCCGGATTGCAGATGAAGGTCACTGAGCCCTCGGATACTTCGGCTACATCCATATTCAGATGCCCTGCGATTGGCGCGCCAGGAAGTTCGCCGGAAGCCATGAGTTTCAAATACTCAAGCCCGGAAAGCAACGGGAGTTGCTCCAGCGCACCGGCTGGATCTCGCCATTTCACCACCTTTTCGCGTTCACCAGATTTAGCTTTCACCTGCGTTTATCCCTTCGTTCTGGGTTCCAGTACGCCCATCTGGCAACGGCACATTTTGCAACCGCAGTTGGCCGCGGGCAAGGACCTTGGAGCTTGCATCGTCCGTGATGACGACTTCCCACAATTGCTGAGTACGTCCTTGATGTAGCGCCGTGGCTTCCACCCTTGCCAGTCCCGCACTGCCTGGCCGCAAGAAATCGGTGGCGTTGTGCACGCCGACCGCAAATTGGCCATCATTCTTGACCGCATAGCTCGCCGCGATGCTGGCGGCACTTTCAACGATCGTGGTGAACAGCCCGCCATGCACCACTCCCCACGGGGTGTGGTGGTTTGCCCCTAGCTCGACGTGCCCACGGAGGAACGTCTTGTCGACCTCATCAACGATAAAGCCGGAAGCGGCGACAAAGTCGCTGGCCTCGTCGAGCGCCATACCAGGGAGAACATCTTCGTTTGTATTCATTGATTGGCCCCTCAAAAGCTAACTGTTATATTTGAAGCTAGCCAGATCGACGGGATCTGTCAATGGTAAGGAGCGGTCTTCCCCATGCAGTGGCTCGACTACGACACCGAGAATTGTTCGATTCAGCGCACCTTGGAAATAATTGGCGAAAAGTGGAGCCTTCTGGTGCTTCGTGAAGCTTTCAACGGTGTACGCCGATTTGACGCAATCCGCAGTCATCTTGGGGCTTCCGAGGCGGTCATCGCTGCCAGGCTACGCACCCTTGTGGAAACCGGTATTCTCACAGCCACTCCGTACAAGGAGCCCGGTCACCGCACTCGCAACGAATATCGCCTGACCCGAAAGGGCTTGGATCTCTATCCTGTACTTATCTCATTGCTCCGGTGGGGCGACAAGTACGAAGCAGATACAGAGGGGCCACCATTACTCGTCACGCATCGGGAGTGCGGCGAACCTGTGTCAACGGTAGTCCAGTGCGCCAGTGGGCATGTCCTTGATTCACCACGAGATTCTCAGGTCTCCCCCGGTCCAGGCGCAAGACTTCGCGAACGTATTGCTTAAACCTGCGTGACCACAACGCTGACTTGCCATCACTCCGCGAGCCATTCGGTTTAGCGCTCCAGCACGGATCAGATATCTCGATGGCTCATTGGGGACCTGGGAGCGGACTCCGGTTCTTCAGCCCTCGGTGCGTTTCCCGCGGCGATTTGCTGCTTTATTTGTTCGAGATCAATTTTGAGCTGATCGACGGTGGCTCGATAGTCACTGAGTTCCCGTTTGCGGCGCCTAGCGGCGGTGTAACTCATTGCGGCGACAATAATCAGCAACGGAACTGCTATCAGTAAAGCCCAACCGCTTTTGGCGAAGTAATCCAACGACACGGGTAATGCCTGATTAAACGCTAGAAATGAGTTCACCCCACCAACCATTGATTGGATCGCTGAATCTAGCGGGTCTAAGTATTGCCCCACGATAGGCGTCTCGGTAAGCGAAGGAGCCTGCAGGGGCACAGATCCTTCGGCGGCCCATCTGGAGTCACCGACGTTGCTCAGAACGTATATCCCCACACCAACGTTGAGTACCGCAAAGAGCAAGACGGAACTAAGCAGGACCCATTGAAGCTGCTTCCGGCGCCAAATTCCCATAGCCACGGCAAAGATCGCAACGACAACCCAAATGGCGATTGTCAGGTTTTCCCGGCTTAAGGTGCCCAGTGGATCCATGAGATTTCCTGCCTCTTTGCGGTTGGAGCACCTCTTGCCTCCATCCCATCACAAGCCTACCGGAGCTTGTTTCTGCACTCCCTTGCTCATATCGCATCTCGTGTCGTAGGCGAATCGAATGCTTGCAATTGCGCGGGAGCTGAACTTACACGCTCATGTTCTTAAGGCTTCCAGCTTCGGATTAACTCCGAGCGCAACTCCAAATATCAAAAGCCATCTCGGGATCTAGGTAGGTCGGACGATTCCCCTCACAGAAATCGCAACGAGCGCTGCAGAATCTCACGGCGACGGTCTCGTATGCACTCACAATGAGTCAAGAAAATTACTATGCAGTAACTCACTGGGTTTGCAACCTTCGGGAATTAGCCAAAATGACTGAGAGTTTCTTGCTATCCGCTGAAAATAGCGTGCCCGTGTACGCAGTGCGCTCCAACTAGGAATACGGTAGAGGTAGACGTTTTTTCGTTTCATGCTAATAAGCATCAAACGATTGTTACTCCGTCGCGTCCGAGAACGGCGCGACAGCCCCGACACAAAGGCTAAATTTTGAACGGCAATGCCACTTTTAAACACCACAATGTGGCCCTCTTAGCGGTAAACAGCGTACTTGCACCAGAGGTCATGAGTTCGGCAGAATTCGACGAACGCCTGGCCCCAAGCCTCAAGCGTCTGCGCCTTTCCAAAAAACTGCTTGAACGTGTGTCGGGTGTCAAAGAACGCCGTTGGTGGTCCAAGGGCGTGGAATTTGATGATGCGGCGATTCTAGCCGGAAAGAAAGCGCTAGCTCAGGCCGGCGTGGAGCCAGGGCAAATTGGTCTTTTGATCAACACGTCAGTTACCCGACGCAATTTAGAGCCTTCGGTGGCCTCAAAGGTTCACAACGGATTGGGCCTGCCGTCCTCCGCTATGAACTTCGACGTGACCAACGCCTGTTTAGGGTTCGTCAACGGCATGAGCTTGGCAGCCAACATGATCGATTCCGGACAGATCAAGTACGCGCTGATCGTGGCCGGTGAAGATGCACAGCCCACTCAAGAGACTACGTTCCAGCGGCTCAATGCCGAGACATCCACGCGTGAAGACTACATGCGCGAATTTGCAACTCTGACCCTCGGCTCCGGCGCGGCTGCCGCCGTCATTGGCCCGGCAGATGTTCACCCAGATGGACACCGAATCCTTGGCGGGGTTTCCCGCGCAGGCACTGAACACCACGAGCTTTGCGTAGGCGGTCCGGCGGGCATGTACACCGACACCAAAGGCCTCTTGGACAACGGACTGGAACTAGTTGTCAATGCTTGGGATGAAGCGCACCAGTCCGGTTGGGACTGGAAGTCCATGGACCGCTACGTAACTCACCAAGTATCGAAGTCCTACACCAACGCCATTATCAAGGCCGTGGGCTTAGTGAAGGATCGAGTGCCGATCACCTTCTCCAAATGGGGCAACGTGGGACCCGCTTCGTTGCCGATGACTTTGTCTCAAGAAGCCGATTCGCTGAAGCCAGGTGACCGCGTGCTGTGCATGGGCGTCGGATCAGGATTGAATACCGCGATGATGGAGATTGCCTGGTGACCGAGCTTTTCCCCGGTGTAGATGCTATCTATTCCAATTATCTCGAAGTGCCTTCCACTTCGAAGGTAGATGTTCCAGGTACCAAGTACTTATGGCATGTACTGGATAACGAAGAAGAACTTAAGCAGCGTGGAATCGAGCCGGTTGGCACCCTTGTGTGCGTGCACGGCAATCCCACTTGGTCTTACCTTTGGCGCAGCCTGCTGAACCACGTTTCCGCTAATGCCTTGCCATGGCGTGTCATCGCCGTTGACCAGCTGGATATGGGCTTTTCGGCCCGCACCGGAAAGTTTCGCCGACTGGCCGATCGAGTCAACGACCTAGGCGATTTGATCAAAGGCATTGGGCTCAGCGGCAAGGTCACCACTGTAGGCCACGACTGGGGAGGAATCATTTCCCTGGGCTGGGCTGTAGCCCACCAAGACCAGCTGGCGAACGTAGTGCTCACCAACACCGCAGTGCATCCAGCTGGCTTTGAGCTACCAGCCGCCCTGCGACTGGCCTCCAACCCTGCAGTCCACGGGTGGGGCACCAAGGGTACCGACGCTTTTCTCCGGGTGACTCATTCATTGGCTCAGCCGTCCTTGGAAGCAGAGATCCGCAAGGCCTTCATGTCCCCCTACACCAGCGCTGACAAGCGCACCGGTGTTGCAAACTTTGTGGCAGACATTCCCTTTAGCGAAGACCATCCGAGCCGTTCTGCTTTAGATGACATCTCCGAAGCAATTCGCTCGCTCTCCGTCCCCGCCCTTATGCTGTGGGGTCCAAAGGACCCGGTGTTCTCCGATCGCTACCTAAGAGATCTGATGGGCCGCCTCCCCCACGCCCAGGTGCACCGTTTCGAAGGCGCAAGCCATCTGTTGCCTGAAGACCGCGATATAGCCTCCCCCATCTTTGACTGGTTGGATACTGAACGGGATTCTAAGCGCTCCTCACGCGCAACGGCGCTGAGCGGCTACCGTCCGATGCTTGCTGAGCTAGATTCACGCACCGACGACCACAGCATTGCAGTAGTGGACATCAATCCCCCGCGCTCCCTGTCCTGGTCTGAGCTCGGCGAACGGGTTAATACTCTCGCAGCGGGACTCTCGCAGATTGGTGTCACCGCCGGATCCAGAGTTAATCTCTTAGTGCCTCCCGGCATCGAACTGACTTCACTGATTTACGCTTGCCTGCGACTGGGCGCGGTCATCGTGGTGGCAGATGCGGGTCTGGGCACCAAGGGCTTGGGACGTGCCATCAAGGGCGCAGGCCCTAGTTTCCTTATCGGGATTGATCGTGCACTCGTGGGCGCCAGATTCTTTGGCTGGCCCGGAACCCGAATTGCCGTGGAAAACCTGCCGACTGCCAAGCGCAAACTTCTCGGGGTGGAACATACCATTCCCGAGCTGCTTGAATCCGGTAAATCCTCCAGCCATGATGCGCCGACATTTGTCGAAGCCGACCCCGATGCCGATGCCGCGGTACTCTTCACGTCCGGCTCCACCGGCCCAGCCAAGGGCGTGGTCTACACCCACCGTCAATTGGCTGCCATGCGAGATACCTTGCGCGAGACGTACAACCTCAAAGCTGGCTCCGCTCTGGTGGCCGGGTTTGCGCCTTTCGCACTGCTCGGCCCTGCTTTGGGTGCTACCTCGGTGACACCGGATATGGACGTTACGGCGCCGCGTACGCTGACCGCCACGGCACTGGCGGATGCCGCCTTAGCCGTTGACGCAACCACCGTGTTCGCTTCTCCCGCCGCTTTGGCTAATGTACTGGCAACGGACGAGGCCTTAGACGGGTCCCAACGAAAGATCCTTGAAAAGGTCTCACTGCTGCTCTCGGCCGGAGCGCCGATACCGGAGCCGTTGCTGGCCAGAGTCCAAGGTTTAGTTCCCAATGCGCGAGTTCATACTCCCTATGGGATGACCGAGGCGCTTCCTGTGACCGATATCGATTTGGAAGGTATCCGCGCCGCAGGATCCGGAAACGGCGTGTGCGTTGGCACTCCGGTGGCGGGGGCTCGCGTAGCCATTGCGCCGCTAGATTCAGATGGCAAAGCTGGCAACGAGCCACTGGAAGAAGCAAATCTCACTGGCGAAATTCTGGTGCGTGCACCCCATGTGAAGGATCGCTACGACAGGCTTTGGATCACCGAGCAAGTAAGCACTTCCATTCCCGGCTGGCACCGCACCGGAGACGTGGGTCATCTCGACGACAATGGACGCCTCTGGGTAGAAGGTCGTCTGGGCCATGTCCTGCATACAGCTACCGGTTCTAAAACACCTGTGGCAGCTGAGCAAGCAGCCGAATCTGTGTCTGGCACCGGACGCGCTGCAGTAGTCGGAGTCGGACCAGCAGGCACTCAAGCCGCCGTTGTAGTGATGGAAACCGTCCCGGCAGCCCGCCGCGCGGGGCCAGCTCCGGTTGCACTAGCGCAAGCAGTGCGCGCCGCGGTGGAGGTAACCGGAATAGAAATTTCGGCTGTACTCGTAGTCCCAGATCTACCAACCGATATTAGGCACAATTCTAAGATCGACCGTGCGGCCTTAGCCGACTGGGCTACATCCACGCTGGCAGGCGGAAGGATCCGTAAGCCATGAGCAGCAACCCAACTTCCTCGCCGGTCCGTCGCGTCTTAGTCACCGGCGCCAGCGGAATGCTTGGCCGAGCCGTAGCAGAGCTGTTGCGCACCCAAGGCCATCATGTCCGGACCTTCCAACGCCGGCCTTCGCAGGGAGCCACGGACGAAGTCCTAGGTTCGCTTACCGATTCTCATGCAGTAAACCAAGCTACTGCGGGCATGGATGCCGTCATCCATCTGGCAGCCAAAGTTTCTTTCACCGGTGCCTGGCAAGACTTTGTCGACACGAACATCAGCGGTACTAAGACCCTTCTGGAGGCTTCCAAAGCGGCTGGAATCAAAGACTTTGTTTTTGTTTCTTCCCCCTCGGTGGCGCACTTTGGAGAACCGTTGGCTGGCGCTGCGGCCGGGGCGGCAGATCCTGGACGTGCCCGTGGAAATTATGCGCGTTCCAAAGCCGCTGCAGAACTGAATGCTCTTGCCCAAGATTCGGCAGACTTCCGTGTTGCCGCAATCAGACCGCATGTGGTCTGGGGTCCCGGTGATACTCAACTTGTTGAGCGGGTCATTCAACGCGCGAAAGCCGGTCGACTTCCACTGCTTGATAACGGGGTCGCGCTAATCGACACCACTTACATCGACAATGCCGCTACGGCGATTGTGCGTGGGCTGGAACGCATGGAGTTTGCTCACGGCCGCGCTCTGGTAGTCACCAATGGTGAGCCTCGCCCAGTCGGCGAACTCATTGCAGGCATTTGCCAAGCTGGAGGAGCACCGGCACCTCGGCTAAACGTCCCGGGCTGGCTTGCACGCGGTGCGGGCTCGGTCATTGAGCGCGTTTGGCTTGCCGCTAGCGCCAAAGATCTAGTGCATGACGAGCCACCAATGACGAGGTTCCTTGCGGAGCAATTGTCGACTGCACATTGGTTTGATCAGCGCGAAACGCATGAAATCTTGGATTGGGAACCTGAAATTACCATCGCTGAGGGATTGCAAAGACTCGCTTCCCACTACGTTGAGAAGGTTCGATAGATTGTATTGGAAAATAGCTGCGGAATAGTCTTCCTCGGCCTGACGACAATTCTTAGAAGGCTCCAAGCTTTCTACAGATTTCGTAGTATGAAATAGAAGGATTACTTAAAGGCGATTCCAGATCTCGACTTGGCGCGCACGTAAAAGCGGTGCTATCAACAGCTAACTGAGAATATCCACGATCGCTTACAGGCTGCATGCAAAGAAGCTCCACATTCGAAAGGGTAGGGGCGGCTCTCAAAAGCAAGCTGCCAGTATCAATGCCACCGCGTTGAGTTCTGACGCTGCTCAGCTTTGCCGCAATTGCTTATCAGACTGCGCCTGTCGCCCAACAATCGCTGCTGCGCTAACCGTGCAAGATTGTGAAAGAGTCGCATAACAAGAAACCTTGGTTCACTCTTTCTTGAAGGACGAGGACCCTGCGGTAAATTTATTCAATGACCAACAAGATTTCATATCAGGGTGAAGCTGGATCCAACTCCAATATCGCTTGCACCGAGCGCTTTCCCGATATGGAAGCCGTCCCCTGCGCCAGCTTCGAAGATGCGTTTGCGATGGTCGAAAATGGCGAAGCAGACCTCGCCATGATCCCGATAGAGAACTCTATTGCCGGTCGTGTTGCCGATATCCACGTTCTGCTCCCAGAATCTGACCTCCAAATCGTTGGCGAACACTACCTCAGAATCCGATTCGACCTACTCGGAATTCCAGGAAGCAGCATCGAATCTGCCACCGAGGTCCACAGCCACATCCACGCGCTAGGCCAATGCCGACGTATGATCCGCGAACATCAGCTGACTCCGATCATCGCCGGGGATACTGCAGGATCCGCCCGCGAGATCCGGGATTGGAACGACCCCCGCAAATTATCGTTGGCCCCGCCGATGGCCGCCGAACTTTACGGGCTTGAGGTCCTGTCCACCGGGGTCGAAGACGACCCGACGAATATGACCAGATTCGTCGTGCTGGCCCGCAAACAAGCCTTGCCCATCCGGGCCCAACTGCCCGAAGACGTCATCACCACCTTGGTCTTCCAGGTACGCAACGTACCCAGCGCGCTGTACAAGGCGCTTGGTGGATTCGCGACAAATGGAGTGAACCTCACGCGCATGGAAAGCTACATGGTCGGCTCCACTTTCGCCGCGACCACCTTCATGGTTGATATTGAAGGGCACCCGGAAGATCTTCCTGTTCGGCTTGCACTTGATGAGCTTGATTTCTTCACTTGGGAAGTCAAAGTACTAGGAACCTACGCAGCAAGCGAGCATCGACATAAGATGACTGCAGAATTCGTTTAAGCAATACGGTCATCTGGCAGAACGACCTACGGGAAAAGTCGACTTCTAGTCGCAGTCTAGGCTGGTGAACCGAGCGTTCCTTGAGGGACTCGCTCGGTTCACCAGCACGACAAATTTGTTTCATAAGTTTTCTGGCCGAGCATGCCAGTGGTGCCGCCGAGGACTAAGAATGAGCCCTCGCAGAATGCATGCTTTCAGATTCAAATCATCACCATTAATGCCTTTTCCTCGCCGGCATCAAGGTCAGATGAACAAGCGCATCATTTGGATTGGCATTCGTCATCGACACGAGAAAACCGCTGGATTCACCTGTCCCCCTAGAAGCGAAGGACTAGACCTTCCACGAGTACCTGCGCTCTGGTCTGCCCACTCCCCCGTACCGTAGATTCACCTGAGCCAGGTTTTCTTCTGCTAGGTACTCCAAATACCGGCGAGCGCTCACCCGCGAAGTGCCGAGCTTCTCGGCGGTCTCGGTGGCGGAAATGGGTTCGGCGGCTTCCTTGACGATGTTTTCCACCAGGACCAAGGTTTCGGCGCTGCAACCTTTGGGAAGGGGTCGTCGGTTCTGCCCGCTGAGCCCGAACAGTCGGTTCACGTCTGCCTGTTCCAGCTCTTGATCTGGCACTTGGAGCGGCTGATAGGTTTTCGAATAGTGATCCAGCCGCTCGCGGAGATCCTCACGGGAGAACGGCTTCATCAGGTAGTGGACGATTCCGCCCCTTAGCGCGCGGCGAACGGTGTCCATCTCCCGTGCTGCGCTAATGACGATGACATCCAAGTCTGGCTGTACTTCGCGAAGCTTTTGCAGCAGGTCCAGCCCGTTCATATCGGGTAGGTGGATATCGAGCAAGGCGAGATCTGGAGAGAGTACGGTGACAGCTTGGATCGCGTCTTTGGCCGAGTGGGCTACTCCCACCACCGAGAATCCCGGCTCGTTATTTACGAACCCGGAGTGCACCTTGGCAACCATGAAATCATCGTCGATCACCAGTACTTTGATCACGAGTTGTTTTCCTACTTCCTGAGTGTTGCAGTGAATTGCGCACCGTGGTCGTTGACCGCGTGGACATCCCCCGCCCGGCGTCGGCAGACCAGTCTGGTTAACGCTAGCCCGAATCCTCGTCCGCCGGAGACGGTGGTGTCTTTGGTGGAGAATCCTTGGGTAAAGATTTCATCGATAGCCGCGTCGTCTATCCCCGAACCATTGTCGCCCACCACAACGGTAACTTGCCCCTCGGTTTCCACAATGCGTAGTTCGATGCGCGGTTGGCTCACCGCTGATACCGCGTCAATGGCGTTGTCTACGAGGTTCCCGATAACGGTGGTTAAGTCCCGAGCCATCTGGTCATCGTTGCGCCCCAGATTCGAGTCCTCTGCGACGGAGAGTTGAATTCCGCGTTCGGTTGCAACGCTTGCCTTGGCAATGAGCAAGGCGGCTACGGTTGGTTCGGTGATTCGAGCTGCGACGTCTTCAAAGAGTTTGCTTCGGCTAAAGCTCACCCCGTCAATGAAGCCCACCACCTCGTCGTATTCCTCTAGCTGGATGAGTCCTGAAATCGCGTGCAGCTGATTGGCGAATTCGTGGGTCTGCGCCCGGAGCATGTCTGACGTCGCCTTGCTGTCACCGAGTTCCTGCTCCAAGAGAGTGAGCTCGGTGCGGTCACGGAAGGTAGTCACGGATCCTAGGTCGCGCCCTGCGGCCGCCACCGGCATGCGGTTGAAGACCAAGACCCGTTCGGCAACAAGGAATTGCCGGTCCGGCTGGTTCTGTTTGGTTGTCAAGGCTCTGGCCACCTGGGGTGCGACTTTGAGCTGATCCAGTGTTTGCCCCACGCAATTGTTGGGCAGCTGCAGCAATTCTATGGCGATGTCATTGGCGAGCATGATTCGCTGGTCCGGAGAAAGGGAGACGATTCCTTCTTTCACGCCATGAAGCAAGGCTTCGCGGTGTTCAAAGAGTTCTGCGATCTCGCGCGGTTCCATGCCACGAGTTTGGTGCTTGACTCTCCTGGATAGCAGCACCGAACCGGTGGCGCCTAGTAGTACCGAGACCAGTAGGGTGAATAGTGCGCTGGGAGCAATTTCTCGGATAACCGCCTGAGTTGAAGGATAGTTCTGCCCGGTGCTCACGATTCCCACCATCACGCCATCATCATCGAGCACCGGCACCTGGGCGATCAGCACGTGGTTTCCGTTGCGCCAGATATCTCCGGTCCACCCGCGGCCCGCGGTGACCTGGGATTCTGGGTGAAGGATTGAGGTACCCACTTCGTCCGGAAAGCTGGAGGTGACCACGTCTCCGTTTGTGTCCGCAATGGTCACGAATTGCAGGCCAGAGGTGCTGCGCACGCTTTCTGCCATGGCCGGCAGCGCCGAACCCATTTCTGCTTCGGCGCCGGGCACCAGGATCCGCAAGAGCGGGTTCGCCGCCAAGGACTCGGCCGCCGAAAGGCTACGCCGCCCTTCTTCTTTTTCAAAGTTATTCGTTGCCTGAGTTATTGACACCACTACGACACCTGTAAGCACCACGCCTATGATCAGCAGCTGCAAGACGAGATACTGCCCTGCGAGAGAGATACGGTTTGCGAACAACTTGCCGAACCACGCCTTGATTGTCAGCACCTATCCCAACTCCTCCTTGCATCTCGTCAAAGATGAAATTGCCCAACGCCACGGCCTTTACCGCGCAACTGGCAACTTTACCGAAAATCCGCATGAAGCAGATCACAATTCTCGGTTACACAATGAACAGTATTTTCTTTGCGTACGCAAGAGTGACCTGCTTCACTCCCGCGTTTAGTGTTGGGCTATTCGCACCCGATGAAAGCAAAGAGGCTGAATCAATGAAAACTTTCAAATCACTGCGCGTCATGGCAGCGGTCGCCGCTGCGGCAGCGCTGACGCTGACCGCAACCGGCTGTGGAGTCACCAGCTCCGGCACGGACACCAGCACCTCGCCGAGCGCCGAGAGCGGCCCGCTTGAGGGTCTGCGCATCCTGGTTCCCAACACCCCCGGCGGCGGCTACGACACGACCGCTCGCGTGGCGGCCAAGGTCATGGATGACTCCGATATCGCTTCGAACCTCGAAGTCTTCAACCTTGCCGGTGCTGGCGGCACCGTAGGTCTTGCCCGAATCGTCAACGAGAAAGGCAATGGCGATCTAGGCATGTTGATGGGCCTAGGCGTGGTGGGCGCTAGCTACACCAACGAATCAGATGCCAAGCTGACCGAGACCACCCCGATTGCCAAGCTCATCGAAGAGCCCGGCGCCATCATGGTCTCCAAGGATTCCCCATACAAGACCATTGATGATCTGGTCGCCGCATGGAAGAATGATCCAGGAAAGCTTTCGGTTGGTGGCGGCTCGTCGCCTGGCGGTCCAGATCACCTGTTGCCAATGCAGCTTGCAGAAGCAGTGGGAATCGATCCAAAGGAAGTGAACTTCGTTTCCTACGACGGCGGCGGCGATCTTCTTCCGGCCATCCTGGGCAACAAGCTCGCCTTCGCAGCTTCGGGTGCCGGTGAGTACATGCAGCAGATCGAAGAGGGTTCGGTTCGCGTGCTGGCTACCAGCGGCGAAGAGCGCCTCGACGGTGTCGACTCCCCGACCTTGAAGGAGTCGAACATTGATTTGGTCTTCTCTAACTGGCGCGGGCTGGTAGCTCCACCGGAGATCTCGGAGGCCGACAAGGCCAAGTGGACCGATGCAATCACCAAGATGCACGAGTCCGCCGAGTGGAAGGAAGCACTGGAGACCAACGGCTGGACCGACGCATTCATGACCGGTGACGATTTCGCTGCCTTCCTTACCGAACAGGATGAGCGCGTAGCCAATGTGCTCAAGACCCTGGGTCTGGCGTGAGCGAAGTAACCACAGCGAAAAAGAAGCGCGTCGAACTCCTGTTCGCCGCGTTTCTTTTTCTGGTGGGAATCATTGTGCTCATTGATGCGTCGCAGCTCCAAGTGACGTACTCCCAAGCCGACGTGGTGGGCCCGAAGGCTCTGCCATACGCGGTCTCGGGCATTCTCGTCTTGTCTTCCATTGCACTGGTCATCACCGTCCTGCGCGGAAATCTGGCCGAGGGCGAGGAAGGCGAAGACGTTGACCTCAGCCAGCCTTCGGACTGGAAGGTTCTGCTCCCATTGCTCGCAGCATTTGTTGTCAACATCTTGTTGATCAACACCGCCGGCTGGGTGATCTCGGGAACCATCTTGTTCTTCGGCTCTGCGGTGGCGTTAGGTAGCCGCCGCTACGTGCTGACCTTCCTCATTTCAATCGGCATGGCGCTTGCTACTTTCTACGGCTTCTATCTAGGTCTGGGAATCAAGCTGCCAGCCGGAATTCTCTCGGGGGTGCTGTAAGTGGAAACTCTGAATCTCCTGATGGATGGCTTCGCCTCTGCGCTGACTCCAATCAACCTGCTGTTCGCGCTGATCGGCGTGATTCTCGGTACCGCCGTGGGTGTGCTTCCGGGCATCGGTCCGGCTATGGCCGTGGCACTGCTATTGCCGGTCACCTACGGCATGGAAACCTCCAGTGCGCTGATCATGTTTGCCGGTATCTATTACGGTGGCATGTACGGTGGCTCAACCACTTCGATCTTGCTCAACACTCCTGGTGAATCATCAACAGTGATCACTGCCATTGAGGGCCATAAGATGGCCAAAGCCGGGCGCGCAGCCCAAGCTCTGGCTACGGCAGCCATCGGCTCGTTCGTGGCGGGTACCATCGGCACCGCGCTGTTGGTCGGTTTTGCGCCGATAGTGGTGAAGTTTGCAGTCAGCCTCGGAGCACCGAGCTACTTCGCAATCATGGTGCTAGCGCTGATCACTGTGACCGCGGTCCTTGGACAATCCAAAATCCGCGGCTTCGCGGCCCTGGGCCTTGGCCTTGCCATTGGCTTAGTAGGCATGGATCCGGTTTCCGGCCAGAGCCGCCTGACCTTTGGCTTTGCACCCTTGGTCGACGGCCTGGATATCGTGGTGGTCGCTGTGGCGATCTTCGCTATCGGTGAAGCGCTGTGGATCGCGGCTCACCTGCGGAGCAATCCTGCACGCACCATCCCGGTGGGCCGTCCATGGATGGGCAAGGAAGACTGGAAGCGATCCTGGAAGCCATGGCTTCGCGGTACCGCTTACGGTTTTCCGTTTGGCGCGCTGCCTGCTGGCGGTGCGGAGGTGCCAACTTTCCTGTCCTACGTGACTGAGAAGAAACTTTCCAAGCATCCCGAAGAATTTGGCCATGGCGCTATTGAAGGCGTAGCTGGTCCGGAAGCAGCCAATAACGCGTCGGCTGCAGGCACGCTCACCCCGATGCTTGCCCTGGGTCTGCCGACCAACGCGACGGCTGCTGTGATGCTGGCTTTCTTGACCATGAAGGGCATCCAGCCCGGTCCTTTGCTCTTTGAAAACGAGCCGGAGCTGGTGTGGACCTTGATTGCCAGCCTGTTCATCGGCAACACCTTGCTGTTGCTGATCAATCTCCCGCTAGCACCGCTCTGGGCCAAGCTGCTAAAGATCCCGCGTCCATTCTTGTATGCAGGCATCTTGTTCTTCGCTACCTTGGGCGCTTTCTCGGTGAACATGCAGACCGCAGACCTGTGGTTGCTGTTGCTGATCGGCATCTTGGGTTTTGCACTGCGTCGCTTCGGCTTGCCGATCCTCCCGCTGATCCTCGGTGTGATCATTGGGCCAATGGCCGAGCAGCAACTGCGTAAGTCATTCCAGCTCAGCGCCGGTGAGATGTCCGGACTGTGGAGTGAACCGGTTGCCGTGACGATTTATATCCTCATTGCCATTCTGTTGCTTGTCCCAACGATCCTGAAGATGATTCGCAAGTCGCGTGGTGGTTCCTCGGAGCTCACCGCGGGACTAGCATCCGGCGGGTTGATCAGCGAAGACGAGATGGAGAACGCCGAAACTCATCTGCCGACCGGCGCACGCCACTCGGCCGAAGATGAGAAGAATGGAAAGGACAAGCCATGACAGTTGTAGTTGGATATCTGCCGACCCCACAGGGTGAAGCAGCATTAGACCAGGCAATCAACGAAGCGCAACGCGCGCAGGCAAAACTTGTGGTGGTGAACTCCTCCAAAGGTGATGCACTGGTTGATGATCGTCTGATCGATGCCAGAGAATTTCATCTCCTCGAAGAACGGCTTACCTTGTCAGGCCTTGACTTCTGGATCGAACGCTCCGCGCAGGGCCAAGATGCCGCTGATGAGGTTTTGCGAGTTGCGCAAGCGCAGCGAGCAAACCTCATCGTGATCGGCTTGCGTAAGCGAACCACGGTAGGCAAGTTCATCATGGGAAGTACCGCGCAGCGCATCTTGATGCAGGCCGGGTGTCCGGTACTCACGGTGAAGGCCGACGCTACCTGGTAGTGAAATAAAACAGCGAAGCCGGGTGCGCAAGAGTTTATCTCTTTCGCACCCGGCTTCGCTGTTTCTAGCTATAAGTTTGTTAGCCGCTACGACTTGTAAGGGTTTTCAGGTGGGGTTGAGCCACCTTCTGGATCCTGACGGTTGACCGGGCGGGTCGGATCAGTCGGAGCTGCTGGACGAGCTTGGAAGTTCGTCGGACCAGCTGGGTTAGAAGGAACGCTACCGTGCTGCAGTTCGCTCGGTGGCGTGCCACCGGCCAAACGCACAAGTTCCGAAGTATTCTCGGCGGTGCGGATCTGCGCAATGAGCGATTCCAAACTCGCACGAGCCAGCGCAAGATAAATCAGAGTGAAAAGTGGGCCAAGAATCAGCAACACCAAGATGCCAAACATGACGTCGCTAGCGAAAGCCATGACCGTGAAGGCGATGTAGCCTACCGCCAGCATGATCATGATCAGGACATAGATAATCTTGATGATGGACGGCGTGACAAATTTATGGAAACCAAAATCGAATAGTGCTTTCACCTTGCAGCCACCTTTCTTTTAGGGATGCGACTGACCAGCTTGAGACTATCGTTAACTACAGAGAATATCCTGACGTATGACAAATTATTTTCAACTGGGCAAGACAAATTTTTGATTAACTACGGCGCTCCAACAAACCGTTGGAACGAAATTCCACATTTACCCTTCATAACACGCCGACGGAAAACAACGCGGAAAGCCGCACTTCCATGAGGAATTAGGCCTCCAAAATGAATCTCGATAGTTGCTGGCGCTTATCGTAAATCACCTGACGCGAGTCAGAGTCCGAATATTTGAAGTCCATGAGCTTTCCGATGGCGTGCCACAGTTCTGTTCTTGGAATATAGCTGTCGCTGGATATAGGAGCTTGCCTGTTCGGGTCCCAGTAACCAAAATTTTCGAGAATCTCGGATACGTGAACGAAGCTTTTACCCTCCGTTGTCGCTTTCGCAAAGGTGTCGAGGTTATAGCCACCGGCACAGAGTACCCACTCCGAAAATGTCGCATCGGCTTGCACGTCGTTCATTGCCGCAGAGCGCAGGCTTTTGAGGATGAAGTCGGCCATGGCTGGTGGGTCTTGAAGCAACGAATTGCCAAGCTTTGTGGCAATAAGCTGACCTTTGTACTTTCGAATCAGACGGAGCCCGGTAACTACGTCGCGCAGGGTTGAAATCGTAGGCAGGTCAATTTCCCGTTTCACCTTGCCCCGTTCGTAATCGATTCCGTTCAAATCACAACTGGTCATCAATTCGGCAATCATTGTTGGTGGCATCCAACCAGCCTTGGTCAGCGTGATGCCTTGATCTGTACACATTTCCACCAGGGTAGAGAATGGTTTGAGAAGCTCAACAAACCACGTCGGGATTTCACGGCCGGTAGGCACTAATTCAATCTGGCAATGCGCGAATATCAGGGAAAGATATTGGCTGATACCCTCGTGGAATTGGGCTGCCCATTGACCTGCCGCGTTTGCGCCGACGAAACTGCCGGCAAGAAGTTGCAGGCGCGCGTTGGCAAAATCAATATCGAAGGTTTCCGGATCAAATGCCTTCCAAGGACCGCCACGCCATTCCATCCAGCGCACTGTATTTTCGTCGTCTTCGCTGCGCTGCGCGGACCGATATATTTCCAGCTTTCGATGCCATCCGCCCAGTCCCCCGCTGTCTTCTAGGGGAGCGCGTAGCCGGCCATCCAAAACTAGGTATTTAGAATCTTCCGATTTCAATTCACGCCGAGACTCAACGGTAATCCGGTGGATCCAGCCATCTCCAAAATCGTATTCAAAATACAGTTCGTCATTGGCGACTCGTAGAGCTTGGCCCAGTGTGGTGTCTTCTAACGATTCACCATCGCCGCTCTCGGCGCGCATATGCTCGTCATACCAATTGATCGCCGCCCCAGAACGCGGTTCGGCATAAGGGCTCTGATTCGTAAACGCCTGCATATGAGCATGCTCCCACCCCATAACAATCTGCACTGCCAGCCCTGCTTCATCGAGTCTGGTACCGTCATCGATCTGCAACTTGCGCCAAATCACCGGCTCCGATCCGACAAGTTCGATTCGAAGGGTCAGCATTTTACGAAGGGTAAGAACATTACTCATAAAATGAGTCTAGAGGCCGAGGCGGACCAATACTTCAATGCGCACCACGACCTCTAGAATCTACTGCTTTGACCTGTCTAGGCCTTGTCGATGGCTTCCTTCAGCGAAGCAAGAATCAGAGCTACCGACGAAGGATTAGCGTTTGGTCCCATCAGACCGATACGCCATACGGTGTTGGCATACTGTCCGACGCCGCCACCGATTTCGATGTTGAAACGCTCCAGCAGGTAACCGCGGACCTTGGCCGAGTCCACACCTTCTGGAACTTTAACCGTCGTCAGCTGCGGCAGTCGGAAGCCTTCGGCAGCAAATAATTCTAGGCCCATTGCTTCGATGCCATTTTGCAGGGACTTGCCCGCGTTCTGATGGCGGGTGGTCACTGCGTCTAGACCCTCGGCAAGGATCCGGTCGATCCCGGCTTCCAGCGACGTCACCATGGCAACAGGTGCTGTGTGGTGGTATGTACGCCCTCCACCGCTTGCACCGGTGGCGTATCCACCAAGCAGACCAAGATCCAGGTACCAGGACTGTGGCTTCTGAACCCGTCGCTCGAAAGCTCGGTCAGAGATGGTGAAGGGTGCCAGCCCGGGAGCCACGCCAATGCATTTCTGGGTTCCGGCGTAACCGATGTCGATTCCCCACTCGTCTGCCAAGACCGGCATTCCGCCAATGGAGGTCACCGCATCCACAATCAGCAAGGCATCACCTTTGATAGCCCCGAGTGCGGCAATATCTGAAACCACGCCGGTGCTCGTCTCAGCATGAACGCCTGCAATCACGGTTGGATTCGGATGGGCTGCGGCGACGCGTTCGGCGTCAATAGGCGTACCGTACTCGTGGTCCACCCGTACTACTTCTGCTCCCACGCGCGAAGCAACCTCGCACATGCGCTCACCAAACAGGCCATTGATGGCAATCACTGCCACATCACCAGGGTTGATAGTGTTCACGAAGGCTGCTTCCATGCCAGCGGAACCGGTAGCACTCAACGGCAAGGTACGCGTGTTCTTGGTCCCCCATAGGGTTCGCAGTCCGTCGCCTACACGGTCCATGCGGGCGATGAATTCAGGATCCAAATGTCCAAGCAAGGGAAGTCCCAAGGCTGCAGTTGCTTCCGGATATGGGTTGCAGGGACCCGGGCCGAACAAATGACGTTGCAGAACAGTCGCGCTCATGACTACTCACTTTCATTCAAGGTGGACGGAGCTTTACCTTCACCTTAGAACCAAAAACGCTAGTTTGCGAAAACTAAATTTCGTATGTCGGATGTCAGAGTGCATTGCGCTAACGCCAACGACTCTGAGGGAATGCTACGACGCGAGTCGAGCAGGCCGCAACGATGCGGCAGGAAACAGCGTAATGACCAATCTGAGAAGGTACTTTCAAATATGTAGATGACGCTTCAAAGCTCAGGGTTAGACGCGTGTAGCGCCCAACTGCGCCATAAATTCGGGCAGCTCGCGGACACCCGCGAAACCAAGGTGGAAAATTGCTTCTTGCTGGGAATGCCAACAAAGCCTCCACATAGTTTTCAACACTTAAAGGCAATTGCAAGTGCCAACAGCAACGGTTCGGTTAATGGGAAAAAACAAAGCGGAGGCAGGCACCTGCACGAGGTGCGCGCCGCCGCTAAGCTTTCTACGCGTTAAGAATTAATAGAACTTTCGTTGCTTAGTTCTGCGTGACGTTTAATGAGAACTCGATGAATCCGTCATCTTCTACTGAAACGAATCCCAAGTCCGGGGCTTCAACACCGAAGTCGGCCCAAGTCATAGGAATCTGGCCGACTAGTTGGGCCTGGCCGTCACTAATAACTGCCTGCACCTCAGGGCTCACCGCGACGGTCTGTCCGTTGAGAGTCAATTCACCGGTCATATTGAAAGTTTGCGTGCCGCCGTTTTGGGACGCGGATACGTCAACTGGTTCAACAAGGGTGAAGGAAGCTTCAGGGAACTGCTCGGTGTCGATGGCGGTGGTCCGGAAGTACTGGTCACGTCGATCGGAATCAGTTGAGATGGTATCCACCTGCAGAGTGAGCTCCGCTGCGGTGAGCTGATCTTCCTGAACTGTAAGAGACCCAGTAATATCTTCGGTACGCCCAGTGACTGTCACATCGGCACCGTTAAGAACTTCATCGAGGCGGTATCCTGCGAAGGAACCCGAGCCGACGGTCCAAGTACCGGAAGTGTCCCCCGCATCCGAATCACCACCAGGTTCCGGCGCACCCGCGGACTGTTCAGCCGTAAGGGTTTGGGAAAGTGTTGGCACATCTTCGGCTTTCGCCGAGACTGCGGAGGCATAGATACGGCTGCCAACAAAGACACCCGCGATAACTACTACCGCTGCGATAGCGATAATCCACGCGAGGCGTTTCTTCTTGGATTTCCTATCGACGGACTGGGCTGATTCTGGCTGCTCGGTCATTTCGACTCTCGATTGATCAAGCCGTCCTTCGACGACAATTTACTTGACCATTCAATTGTTACACCGGCATCCCCACTCGGTGGGGAATCCATAGGACTTCACCAAATATCCACAGCCACCAAACAGGGAACCGGTTTCGAAGGCCATCGCGCAGCGCCCAACCCACCAAAAGGAAAATCCCCGCCTCCCATGAAGGGAAGCGGGGATATTCACACCGAAGCGTGAGACTACTTGCGCAGGCCCAAACGCTCGATCAGCGCACGGTAGCGCTCGATGTTGGTGTTCTTGAGGTAGCCGAGCATACGACGACGACGACCAACCAGAGCCATCAGGCCGCGGCGGGTGTGGTGATCGTGCTTGTGCATCTTCAGGTGCTCGGTCAGGTCCTTGATACGACGGGACATAACGGCAATCTGAACCTCAGGCGAACCGGTGTCACCCTCGTGGGTGGCGTAAGCCTTGATGATTTCGTTCTTTACTGCGGCATCTAATGCCATAACAAACTCCTGGAGTTGGACCGCGTTTCATTCGGTGTGAGCGTCAGACACTCACGACGGCGTCTCGCAACCGCGGACTGCAGCGAGAACCATCGACAATCATATCACCGTCGGACCCGTCGGCGCGCCCTCCAAGCATGGGTGAGATACGGCACTAAAAAGGGTTGAACGTAAACGCACGACGAATCCAGTCTCTGATTTAGATTGGTCCCTAGATTGTCCGTTGCTGGCGATACGTTGAGTGCAAGCTGAAATTCAGCTTCGCAACGAGTCACTTGAGAGGAGGAAAAGTGCGAGTTAACCCTTACCACTCGACAAATTATTCAGCTCCGCATGTTCATCACGTTTACTCTGACTGTGTATCAGGCAAACAAATACCGACTAGCAATTGGGCCAGCGGCAAGAACGGATGGCCGCTCTGCGACCATTGCAGCAAGAGATAAACGATGTTGAGTTGTCGGGGCATCGATATGGGTTCGCTGCTCCGACAACCCAGCTATAAGTAGTATTCTCTTCTTTTCTTTCTAGTCACGCGCCAGACATGAACCTGCGTTCTCTGATCACCGTCGGACCCTTCGGCGCGCCCTCCAAGCATGGGTGAGATAGGGCACTTCAATGACTTCTGCTGTTTCAAAGCCCAAATGCTCGCACCAATACCAGGTCAGATTCTGCTCAACTTTGGCTCTGGTTTCTTCCTTGGAGCGCCGGTAGTAGCTACGCGAACGAGTCAACTCCAAGATGCCTTGCAGGTCCAGCTCCATATGCCAATGCCAGATCCCTGATTCCGGGGTGCCAAATTCTTTACCTAGCGGCGGTGCGATTTCCGGACGGTGCACGTCCCCGGCATGCATGATGCGAGCCAATCGATGCACCCATGGCACTTGCACGTCCAATTGATTCCAAAGCAACACAAGCGAACCTTCATTGCGCAACAGGCGAGCAGCTTCGGCGCTGGCAAGGGGCGGATCTACCCAGTGCCATGCTTGGGCAAAGGTAATTAGCTCCGCGCTGTTTTCGGGCAATCCCGTCGATTCGCCGGAGGCGCACACGGTATGCACCTGCGGGATACGTTCCGCAAGAACGGTGAGCATGTCTTGAGACGGATCAACCGCCCAGACGTCCAAGCCAGCTTGGACCAGCTGCTCGGTGAAGATACCCGAACCGCAACCAATATCGATAGCTCGATTAACTGGCTTTCCGGCCAAGGCGAAGTCAAGCGCTTCGCTCGGGTAGGAAGGGCGGATGCTGTCATAAGCCGCGGCACCGGATTCGTAGGCCGAGGCTAGGTCCGCGCGACGTTCGGGTTTCATGGTGAACGCGCGGCGCGGTAATGAAGGAATTTCCGGCATGTTCCTAGTGGGATTCGGTGGCCAGCACGCTGCGCGCCTGGACCACATCATCATTCATTTGTTCGATTAGCGCTTCGATGCCACGGTAAGCCACCATGGGGCGCAGGTGCGAGATGAATTCAACAACAATTTGCTGGCCATAGAGGTCAAACTCTTCGTAGCCCTCTTCGGGGCGATCGATCACGTGAGCTTCAACAACGCGTGAGACCCCTTCGAAGGTCGGGTTCGAACCCACCGAGATCGCCGCAGGCCACCGCACTTCAGCTTCGTCAATGACCCAGCCTGCGTACACGCCATCGGCCGGGATAATTCCGGCGGACTCTGGCGCTAGGTTTGCCGTGGGGAATCCCAGCTCGCGTCCGCGCGCTGCACCGTGAACTACTTCGCCGCGCATTCGGTGCGGACGTCCGAGGATAGCCGCTGCGGCTTCGACGTTGCCGGCAGCTAGTTCTTCGCGAACCCAGGTGGAGGACAGCCGACGCTTGTCCCCTACGTCTTCGACGCCTATGACATCAAAGCCGTATTTTGTGCCCAGTTCGCGCATGTAGTCGAAGTCCCCGGAGTTGCCGTGGCCAAAGCGGACGTCATGGCCCACGACCACTGCTACCGCGTTTAGCTTCTCGACGATGATGGAGCGCACGAATTCTTCGGCCGACTGTTCGGCGAATTCGAGGGTGTAGTTGATCATCAGGGTTGCATCCAGGCCGACGCTAGCCAGAGTGTCGATACGGTCTTCCAGTCCCATGATGAGTTCTGGAGCAGAGTCTGGGCGGTGAACCTGCGCAGGGTGTGGGTCAAAGGTGATCGCTACCGATTTAGCCGAGCGCATTTTGGCTTGCGTGACCGCGGAATCAAGGACTTCGCAGTGCCCAAGGTGGACGCCGTCGAAGTTACCAATGGTCACGACAGCGGGAGCCATATCCGTGGGGACTGAGTCCAGGCCCTTCCAATAGTGCACTTTGCTCCTCTTGACTCTGCAACGAAAGATAAATAGTTTACCGAGGTAATTCTTGCACGTCTTTAGACGTGACGCTCATTACGGTTACGGAATAGCCACCACAAACCGATCAGTGGCAGCAGTAGCGGAATGTAGCCATAACCCTTGCCGAAGTAGCTCCATACGGAGTCGTGGCCAAAGTGATCAGGTAGCACGAAGGAGAGCAATCCAACCACGAGCACGCCCAGCAATTCGAAACTCACCGCGAATAGGGAGAGCTTCCAGGCGCCTGGCTTAGCCGAGGAAAGCGTGAAAGTGGCGAGGATGTAAACCAGGCCTGCGAGCAACGACAACAAGTAAGCCAGTGGAGCTTCAGAGAAATCACGGAAGAATATTTGGTACAGCGCACGCACGGTAGCCGAAAGCGCTAGCACGCCGTAAACGGCGATAATGATGCGCCCCAGTCCGGTGGTTCTACCCGGACGTGGCGCTTTGTCACCGCTACGTGCTTGCGCCGCTTGGATGATCCTTGAATTGCGTGGTTTCTCGCTCATGCAACAACTCCTACGTGCCAGATTTGTTCCATCCGGAACAGCATGACAAAAGTGATGGCTCCGGAAACAGCCAGTACTGTATTTGCCCAGCGGCTCTTATCACTGACCGCCCAGAAGAACGCTATCGGCGGCATAATTGCCGCGGTAAGCAAGTAACCCCAGAATTCCCAAGGCTCACCGAGAATAGCTTCTCCTCCGGCCTGGCGAATACCTGCAGCTACCGCGTAGACAATCAGAAAGAGCTCGGTTCCCGCTGTCGCGATCAGCGCCCAGTCATCCGGATATCGACGGATGACTGTCGCAATGATCCCGAGCAACACGGCGAGCGCGCATACGATCGTGCCGGCAATGAAGAAGCCGTTAAGGGCAAACAAGACTGAGCCTTTCTGAAAGTCTCACGAAGAAATGAACTACTGCTTTCCGGTGAAGACTATTTGGCCGCGAGCCTTCTCGCCCTTATCTGCAACGAGAGCCACCAACGCACCGTCCGGTGCGAAAGCCGCAACAAGCTCGCCCTCGGGCAGTTCCATGACATTTTTGGAAGCGGTGATGGTTCGTCCGTATGAGAGCTCGGAAGCTTCTTCTTCGGTCAGATCACGGTTCGGGAATAGCGCAGCGGCCGCCTTTTCGAGCGAGAGGATCTCGAACTCTTCGGCGAGCTGTTCCAAACGCTTAGCTTTTGCAATCGGGTATGGGCCGACCTCGGTGCGACGAAGGGCCGTGAGGTGACCGCCAACGTTGAGCGCTTCGCCCAAGTCTCGGGCCAACGCTCGAATGTAAGTCCCTGATGAGCAGGAGACCGTGACGTCTACGTCCAGCACCTTGCCGCCAACTTCGCGGCTGATTTCATGGATGTCGAAGCGGGAGATGGTGACCGGGCGGGCCTTGAGCTCTACTTGTTCGCCGGCACGGACGCGAGCATAGGAGCGCTTGCCGTCTACCTTGATCGCCGAAACCTGGCTGGGGATCTGCTCGATGTCACCGCGAAGCTTTGCGATCTCGCGTTCAATATCCTCATCGGTCACCGCTGCCGCAATGCGTTCGGAGATGACCTCGCCCTCAGCGTCATCGGTGACGGTGTTCTGTCCTAGACGGATGGTGGCGGTATAGGTCTTGTCGTGTCCCACGATATAAGTGAGCAAGCGCGTCGCTTTGTTAACACCGATCACCAGCACTCCGGTGGCCATTGGATCAAGGGTACCGGCATGGCCGACCTTGCGGGTTCCCGCAAGGCGGCGGATGCGACCCACCACATCATGGGAGGTCATTCCCTGATCTTTGTCGACTAATACGAGGCCTGAGGCCTGCTCTTCAGTGTTCTGCCCGGCTTTACTCACGCCTACCAGTATAGGCGTTATACAGACGGTGCCTGCGGTGACGCGTGTCATGCGATGTGAACACATGCTCTGCTAGATCTTCAAGATCTGTTGCCCAATCATCGCGCTGACCAAGAAGCTCCGAATAGTCTTCCCATCAATACCTCATTTCACAGTCGACCAGAAGACCTTGGCTCGATAGATTCAAGCAACGAACGAATCGGGCAGCCTCGAGGAACCTATGAGCGTTGAAAGCTCGAAATCCATGGGCTGATATTTCTCATCCTCATCACGGCAGGCTGCTTCCTGTTGGCCGGTTTGTCCATCACGTTGGATTTTCCACGCCGTTGTTGCTCCCCCAGCTTGGCGATCTCGTTGACGGGCTCTGGCCCTGGGTTCCGCTGTTTGATCTCGGGTTCTCTCTTGGCGTTCTACTGTTGGGACAAATTACAGATCGGTTGGTTCTGCGAATGTTCAAGGGTGCTGGCAAATGGGGAGTTGAAGTCCTTCAGTCCCTCTTGTCCTATGCCGTTCTGGTAGTCCTCTTCGACGTAGTCATGAGCACTCACGCGGTGGTATTAACTAGCGTGGCAGTGTCCGTAGTTTTTTACTTGATCTCTACGCCGTTGTTCAAGCGTCTCGATGCGAAAGCTTTCGAAGCCTCTGCGTGAGCTTCTGAGTTCCGTTTTGCCGCGTTTGGAGGGGTCTCTAAAAGGTCTCGACTGAACGATCACAAGTCGCCGAAGAACTGTAGGATGCCCCTGTCCGCTACGCAGTCGTGCTGTAGCGGACAGAGGCGTTCTTGTACCTTCAGTTCTAGAGTCGCTTGACTCCAATGGTCTGTGCGGTGGTGAATTCTTCGATAACCCATTCACCGTTGAAGCGTCCTAAACCAGAGTTCCGCTCGCCGCCAAAGGCGACGTGTGCTTCGTCTTGCACCGTCATCTCGTTGATGAAGGTCATTCCCGACTTCACACGACGCGCGAATTCGACTCCACGGTCAAGGTTTTGCGTGAAGACCGCGGCCGACAAGCCGAAAACGTGGTCGTTGGCGAGTTCCAGCGCATGCTCGTCATCCGTTGCGCGCAAGATACCAACGATGGGACCGAAGATCTCCTCGCGGGCAATTTCCATATCCGCGGTGACATCAACAAATACATGAGGAGGGACAACACGCCCCTTTATTTCTCCCTCTACCACTGCCCGGGCACCTTGCTCTCGTGCGAGCTGAAGTTTCGCCTTCAATGTTTCAAGCTGGTTGTCGTTTACGACAGGACCCACCAATGTTCCCTCGGTGCTTGGATCGCCGAAGCCAACGGTTTTTGCAGCGGCGGTGAACTTTTCAACAAACTCGTCGTGAACGGAGTCCTGCACGATGATCCGGTTCACGGCCATGCAGATCTGTCCCGAATGCAGGAACGAACCAATCAGGGCAGCGCTCACCGCTTCATCGATGTTCGCGTCGTCCAGCACAACCAGTGGGGCATTTCCACCCAGTTCCAGAGCTACCTTCTTCAGGTGCTCTCCGGTAACTGCGTTTTGGCCGACCTGCTTGCCCACCGGGGTTGAACCGGTGAAGGAAATGAGTCGCGGTACCTCATGTGCCACGAAGTCGTCACCTATCTCCGAACCTGCACCAACGACCACCGAGAGCACACCGGCTGGGAGTCCTGCTTCCTCAAAGATACGTGCGAGCAATAGTCCGCCGGTGATGGGTGTATCACTGGCCGGCTTAATCACAACAGCGTTACCTAACGCCAGTGCTGGCGCTACGGATCGCTGGGAAAGGTGCAGGGGGAAGTTCCATGGGCTAATGACACCGACCACCCCAATGGATTTCCGGTAGACACGCATTTCACGATTTTCGGTATTTGAGGGGTGGATGGTCCCGTGAACTCGGGTTGGGAATGAAGCTGACTCTTGGGTGATACCTGCGGCGAGGGACACCTCAATATTGGCCTTCAGCACGGTTGACCCGGACTCGGCGACAAGCCACTGGACAATCTCGTCGCGGCGTTCTTCCAAAATCTCAGCAGCTCGACGAATGATCGCCGCACGTTTGGCCGGCGCAGTAGCGCTCCAGGCAACCTGAGCTACTTCGGCTGCACGATAAGCGTCATCCACGTCTTGTGGTGAGGCCTGACGGATGGTGGCGACCACCGAATCATCAAATGGATTCGTGTCGGTCAGAGTTTTCTGCGAAGAGCCTTCGCGCAGTTGTCCAGCAATAAATTGTTGGTCCACCGGTTGACCGGCGAAGGTTGCATGAGTTTTGAGATTTCCTGTCACTGCCATGAGATTCTCCTTCTTCTCACCCAACCACGATTGATCGCGGTAGGGAATATTAGATCTATCTATTAATTTAGAGCTTTTTCATTTCAGAAATCTGCAACGCCGAAGCCCCGTGAGGCAAGCTAGTCCACTTCACGTTTACGCAAAAGATCCGGGTGTTCACTATCGATGGTCGGTCGTGGATATTCCTCCGTGAGGATTTTGAGAAATGCTTCGGCCGCCCTACTGAGGATCATTTGCTGGGAGCGAGCCACAATCACCGGAAGGCTCGGGACCAGTTCATCTTCGATCTCCAATATTCGAACTTGTCTACCCTCGTGGGTTTCGTTGCTCAGCGGGCGTTGCATGCTTAAGCTCCATCCCATTTGTCGGCCTGCGAGTGACCGTACAGTCTCAAAATTCATTGAGGTGTAGCGGACTTCCGGAAACACGCGTGCATTAGCGAAAGTATGCCTCGCATGTTCCGCAGAAACAGTTGAATCAAGCATGATGAAGGGCTCATTGGCTAATTCTGCAAGTCTGATTGAGTCCCTGCCCTGGGCCAACGGGTGCTCTGCCCCGATCAGCACGCCGGTTCTAAGCACTTCGACTACCTGCTCAATGAGTCCGACTGGAAGTCCCATCCGATAAGTCAATAACAAATCTATCGACCCCATTTCTAGCATTTCAAGAAGTTCGTTATGACTCGCTTCGATGAAATGAATGCGTGCTTCGGGGTTCGCCTTCATGAACTTATCCATCAAGTTCGGCAGCATAGCTGGTCCGAGGCTTGGGAAGCATCCAATCGTGATATTTCCGCTGACTTGGTCACTATTGCGGGCCGATTTGCCAAAGTCTGAAACGCTAGCGAGGATATTTCGACCTAGTGGAAGTAACGACCGTCCGGTCGGGGTCAAACTGACTCCGTGAGCCCTGCGGCGAATCATCAAAGTTGCGCCGATGGATTTCTCTAGCTGTCGCAGAGCCAAAGACACTGCGGTCTGCGACAGATAGAGTTGCTCAGCGGCGGTCGTAATGGAACCGGCTTCAGCAGTGACAACAAAGATTTGGAGTTGTCGCAGCGTAATGCCCGAGGGGGCGGCCGGAGGGTCAAGCTGTGTCATGCATTAACCCTTGGCTGGGCATCATCGATCGTCAAATCGAGCTTGCTGCTTTCCTTCGCTAGGAACAGCATCACCAGTGCGCTAAGTACGCATAGGCCAATTAGATACCACACTGAACCCGCCACTACTCCGCCCTGAGCCCCATAAATCGATGCCACCAACGCCGGAGTAAAGCCAGCTCCGAGCAAAGAAGAAATTTGGTAACCCAACGATGCACCGGTGTATCGGGAGCCAGTGGAGAAGCTTTCACCAAGGAACGCAGCCATCGGTCCGAAGGTCATCGACTGGAACAACGGCAGCGCAATCATGAATGCCAAAATTGTAAGCATGGTTGAACCTTGTGCGAGCATTCCATAAATTGGGAAAGCGAAGATCGACATGAGGATTAATCCGGTCACCATAACCCGTTTGCGGCCAATCTTGTCTGATATGGCAGCGAAGAAGGGGATGGTGAAGGTGGCAACAAGCTGTGACAACGCGAATGCCCACAAAGCTACCGAAGGAGAGGTTCCGTTCTCCTTAGCAAAAGACACACCGAAGGTGGAAAACATCGCCTGAATCGCGAATCCACCGACACCGCACAAACCAATAATTATCAGTGTCTTAGGTGCACGAAGGATCTCGAAGAGAGGAACCTTTGGCTTCTGAGATTTGACGGCCATGGCCGCAGCTTGCGCCTGTTCGAACAGTGGCGATTCAGAGACTTTTAGTCGGATATACAGACCGAAGATAAGTAGGACGGCCGAGATGAGGAAAGGCACACGCCAACCCCAAGCCAAGAACTGATCTTCGGGAAGAAGTGCAAAGAGTCCCATGGCTGCGGTTCCGAGGAAAGCACCGAATGGAGCGCCAGCGTTCGCGAAGGACGCGGCAAAACCGCGGTTCTTCTTACCAGCATGCTCCAGAGACATCAGGGCGGCGCCACCCCATTCACCACCGATAGCGATACCCTGCAACGCACGAAGTACCAGGAGCATGATGGCGCCCCAGGTTTCAATTGGAGGGACTAAACCTATCAATACCGAAACCACACCCATGATGGTCATGGAGGTAATCAGCATCTTCTTGCGTCCAACACGGTCACCGAAGTGACCGAAGATGATGCCACCCAATGGACGAGCCGCATAACCAGCTGCGAACGTCAGGTATGAGGCAACGATGGCCAAGGCTGGGTCCAAGGTTGAGAAGAAGACCGGGCCGAAGACCAACGTGGCAGCCGTGGCATATAGGATAAAATCGTAGAATTCGATGGCCGAGCCGACAAAGCTAGAGGTCATCACACGGCGCAGTTCGCGTCCGTTATGTGCTGGCCGCACGGACCGCCCAGCCTGCACGCTCTTATTGAAAATATCAGACATGAAGTTCTCTCTATTCTTGTCTAGTCGCTATCAGGCTCCCGAGGTTGGGGGCTAGTTCAATGCAGTTACTGCTGGTTTTGTGATGGCCGGCGAATTGGCGAGCCGCTCACAATTTTGATTACCCCATCCGGCTAGCGCTTCGCTCGCCGTCTTTTCATCGATCCCCACCGCAGCGGTTGGGATACCGGTGTTAGTTCGGCTAAACCGCGGGGCTGGGGCAGGTTCAACGTGCCCTTCTTCGCGCTGGAAGAACGTTCCGCGTGCTTGGAGGTGAGCGGACTCAGGTGCTTCGTTTAGCGAGAGTACCGGAGCCACGCACGCGTCGCGGCCTGCAAAGATTTCTTCCCACTCGTCTCTGGTACGCCGCGCGAAAGCTTCACATAGCTCGACACGCAGCTGATCCCAGTTTTCTTTTTTCCACCGCCGTTTGGCCCACGCCGGATCCAGTCCTAGCCCGTTAATCAGTTCAGCAAAAAACGGCGGTTCTAAAGCGGCAATGGTCATCCACTTGTCATCGGCCGTGCGATACACGTCGACGAAGGGCGCTCCCGAATCGATGAGGTTCTCGCCGCGACGATCTGTCCAGGCCCCACCAGCAAGCAGTGAGTATGGTGAGGCCATCAGGTGACTGACCCCGTCCACGATGGCCGCATCGATTACCTGCCCCTGGCCGGAGCGTTCTCGTTCCCACAGAGCCGCGAGTATCCCTGTGACCAGGTACATGGCTCCACCGCCGAAGTCGCCGACCAGGCTCAGAGGTAATTGAGGTGGTCCGTCGGCTCGGCCGATGGCATGAAGTGCACCGGTCAACGCCAGATAGGTGGGGTCGTGCCCGGCACGTTGCGCCAAGGGTCCATCCTGCCCCCAGCCGGTCATTCGGGCAACAATTATTCGCGGATTACGTTCCAGGCATTCGTCCGGCCCAATACCTAGGCGTTCGATCACACCGGGACGGTAGGAATCGATGACGATATCTGCCGCTTGGACAAGGTCTAGGAACGTTTCTGCTCCTTGCTCATGCTTCAAATCCAAACGGATCCGTCGCTTGCCGCGTTGCAAGGTGTCCATACGTTCGGGGACCGGCATTTCAAAACCGGCTCCTGAACGCTCGACGCGTAACACGTCGGCGCCCAGGTCTGCCAGCAGCATCGCGGCGAAGGGCGCGGGGCCTAACCCGCCAAGCTCAAGTACGCTTAGTCCCGTCAATGGTCCTTGCCGAGTTGCATGAGTCATGGTTAGCCCACCAGCACCGCGGAATTAGCGGTAACGCGTACGATTTCGCGTCCCGGTGTCTGGTTCGCGGCAATGAACTCTTCGTTCAGATCGATGCCGTAACCTGGTCCTTCATTCGGGTACAGCATGCCATCTTTGAAGATTGGTACCTGCATGGCGATATCACCGGTAATCTTCTGCTCAGCATTTTCCTTCTGATTGTTGATGATCAGTGGGCCAATGTTTTCGTGGGTAAATTCCGAAGCCCACTGGTTAGCCACCATCAAGTGAGCCGACGGGCTGGCTTCGAGACCTGAGCCGATCATGCATCCACTCATCACTGGCAGATCTGCCAGACGAGCGAGGGTCAGCCAGCGCTGAGCCTTGACCAGTCCGCCGGCCTTCTGCATTTTGATGAACAGTCCATCGGCCGCACGGCGATCAATGATTTCCTTCAGGTGGTGCAACTCCTGTGCCGATTCGTCGGCAAAGATCGGGGTACCAACGCTCTGACGCAACCTTGCCATCGCTTCGATATTCCAGTGCGCTAAAGGCTGCTCGATGCAATACATGTTGTACGCATCCAATTTGCGGATGGTGTGCAGTGCCTGGTCGTAGTTCCAGAAGCCATTGACATCCAGAACTAGTCGAACGTCGTCGCCGATTTCCTCTCGGACAGCACGCACATTGCGCACATCGGCGGCTGCATCGCCGCCACTCTTGATCTTGATCAAATCAAAACCTGCGTCCAAGGCGCTGCGCGCTTCATTGGCTAGTTCTTCTTCGGTGCCCGCTCCTGCAACCCAACCCTGGCGCGAACCATCAACGCATTTACCACCAAGCAACTGGTAAACCGGCATGTTGGCCACCTTGCCCTTCAGGTCGTGAAGGGCGAAGTCAACAAGTGCCTTGGCCTGGTTGTTATCGCGCACGAAGGTGTCCATCTGGCCAACGATTTTTTCAATGTTCGTCGGATCCTGACCAATGAGAAAGCGCGGTGCAATGTGGTTGGCGATCATGGCGGTGATCGATTCCGGAGTTTCGCCGCGGTACCAGGTGGAGGTATCACCACAGTCACCAATGCCTACCACCCCGGTGTCGGTGAATATCCGCATGACAACCGAGTGGATGTGGGTAATTTCGGTGCCTGGCATATGGAATGCTTTGACCAATGGGGTTGAGACGGGGATGAGTTCGATTTCGGTGATTTTCATGATTTGCTCCGTAACATGCAAGGGTAGTTAGCGAACTGCCGATTCTTTGATGAGTACTTGTTCTTCGTTTATGGTCGTGGCCCCGACCTCTACCAGACGATTAATTTCCGCGTCGCTTAGCCCGGCTTCGAGCAGGACTTCACGGCTGTGTTCGCCGAGTAGTGGGGCACGATGGCGGATACTTGCCGGGGTTCGGCCAAGCTTGACCGCCGGGCCGGTGATTCGCGCGGGACGTCCGGTGCGTGGATTCTCGACCTCGCACAGCATCTGACGGGCGGCGAAGTGTGGATCGGCAAAGATTGCTTCAGCATTCAGTACCGGTCCCAGTGGAACCTTGCCACCGAGTATTTCTGTGAGTTCAGCACGGGTGTACTGCGAGGTCCAGGCCTCTACAATTTCGTACACCTCGGTTTTGTTGTTCCAGCGCTTTAAATCCGAGTCGAAGCGTGGATCGGTGATGAGCTCCTCGCGCCCCATAATGGTGCACAATTTGCTCCACTGTGGGTTGTGCGGGGCACCGAGAGCGACCTCTCCGTCCTTGACCGCGACAGTATTAAACGGTGCGAAACCACGCAGTTCGTTTCCCATTGGCTGCGGAGAGACTCCGGTTGCGTCATAGGTGTTGACGACAACTTCGGAAACGGCCAATACAGCGTCAACCATTGCGACATCCACGTATTGACCACGGCCCGAGGACTTAGCCTCAAGCAACGCTGCCATCGTGCCGAACGCCGCATAGAGCCCAGGTACAGTGTCGCCCACTCCCGAGCCGACACGTACATTACTGTTCTCATTTTTTCCGGTGATGCTCATCAGTCCGCCCATGGCTTGAGCGACGATGTCGAAGGCTGGCCAGTGCCCATAGGGGCTTTCTCCCCCGACCTTGTCGCCAAAGCCTCTGATTGAGGTGTAGACCAGTTTTGGGTTGATGGCAGAGAGACGTTCATAGTCAAGGCCCAAGCGTTCCATCACGCCGGAGCTAAAGTTCTCCACTAAAACATCTGCCTGGGCCACCAGACGAAGCAAAACCTCTTGGCCTTCGGCTGATTTGAGATCTAGGACGAGGCTGCGCTTGTTGCGGTTGGCGTTCTGGAATACGTTGCCGAAATCGTGGGTTTTGGCATCCTTCGCGAAGGGACCTGCGTAGCGGATCATGTCACCTCTTGCCGGCTCAACCTTGATGATCTGTGCACCCTGATCACCTAGTAACGACGTGCAGAATGGTCCAGCAAGGGCCTGAGTCAGGTCCAGAACGCGGATGTCGTGCAAGGCTCCAAGAGGTGCATTCGTTGGCTGATCTGCTGAGCTTCCTTTGATCTGGCTCATCCGGTCACCTCTCGGCCCAGCAACGAACGTGCAATGACGAGCTTCTGAATCTGTGGGGTGCCTTCGCCAATTTCAAGACCGGAAACGTCACGCAACATCGCTTGGAGCGGAAGCTCTTCCGAATACCCGGTGTGGCCATGGGCCACGATGCAGGTACGGAGAGCTTCAATTGAAACTTCTGTCGCGTACCACTTGACCATGGCAGCTTCCTTGGTGAAGCTCTCATTTGCATCCGCAAGAGACAGCGCGCGATATGAAAGCCAGCGGGCCGCTTCAAGTTTCGTGGCGGCCTCGGCAAGTGTGAAGCTCAAGCCTTGGTAGGCACCGATCGGTTTGCCGAAAGCCTGACGGTTCTTGGCATAACTTTCTGTAATTTTCATGGCTCGTTTGGCAACACCGGTAGACATCAATCCAATGACCGAGCGAGTGTAATCGAATTCGCTCATTACTAAACGAAATCCTTCACCAATTCCACCAATCACGCGGTTATCTGGCACAAAGACATCATCAAGGAAAACGGCGCTGCGTCCCAGTGGCTTCCATCCTGGATCGGCGAAGGTCTGGCGGGTGACACCGTCAGAGTCGAAAGAAACCAAGAACGCGGTGACACCACCCTTGTTGTTTTCCGTAGCTTCAGCACGAACAAAGGTGATCATGCCCTTAGCATGCGGAGCAAAAGTGATCGAGGTCTTCTCCCCGTTGAGGACCCAGCCGCCGTCAACTCGCTTAGCGTTAGCACGCATGGCTGCTGCATCAGACCCACTGCCAGGCTCGGTCAGTCCCAACGCCACGATGTGGTCGCCACTGACGATTCCGGGTACCCATTCTTCAGCAACCTCTGGATCAAGGAAACGCTCTAGTAACGGCGCGGTGAGGTTACATGTGTAGGCCATCTGTGCGAGGTAGAAGTTTCCTTCGGCCAATTCTTCATGAACGATACCAAGATGGGTCTTGGTGAACTCCTCACCGATGCGACCCATTCCGCCGTATTTCTCCGAGGTGCCAATACCTAATAGTCCTGCTTCACCCATAGCGCGGGACAAGTCCCAAGGGTAGTCGTGCTGCTGGGCAATTGGCAGGTAGCTCTCGACATGCTGAGAGGCGAATTCTCGAACCCACCGAGCGAACTCTTGGTACTCCTCGCCGAAGAATACAGGTGGCTGCAATGTAGTTTCGTTGGCCGTGGTAGTCATCAGCGCCTACTTTCATTCGAAGTGTGATGTGCATCATGAACAACTATGAGCCACTGAACTCCAAAGTAATAGGGCGGTTTGCGGAGGAGCATCCCAAGTGAAACTTTGGATTGAAGAAGACGTAAACCTAAGTAAAACTTTGAAGGCTCCCCGCGTCTACGGCTTTTACCCTCACTTCCCTTGCAGTGACGCAGCTCACGGATCAAGCTGAGGGCATGCGCTACTTTCCGGCGCCACTCCACTCGTAGTTCCTGAGTAAAGGACATCGCCTTGATTCTCTCCACCGCTGCGGCCAGAGACCGCACAAATCCATCGGGCGGCACAACCCTGCAGGGCAGCATTCTGCTTGCTGCAAGTGCACTGCCAGTACTTGGAGCAGTGCTGCTCGCGCCGGTCCTTCCAGCGATCGCCCAAGAGTACTCAACAACCCCAGGCGTTGAGACCTTGGTGCCGCTGCTTATCACTTCGCCAGCATTGGTCATTGCAGTGCTTGCACCGTTTGTTGGTGCCTTGACTGACAAAATCGGTCGACGCAACGCGCTGGTGATCGCATTGTTCTGCTATTCGATCGTTGGCACCGCTCCCCTATGGCTCAATTCATTAGAGGGTATGGTCGCGTCGCGTTTGTTCCTAGGAGTATTTGAAGCCGTAATTATGACCACGTGCACTACGTTGTTGGGTGACTATTTCACCGGAGAGCGTCGCAACCGGTACCTGGCCATGCTGACAGTGTTGACCACCATTTGCGCTACGGCATTCCTGATAATCGGTGGCCTAATTGGCCAGGCCGGTTGGAGTGCACCCTTCTGGCTATACTCCGTTGGCGCATTGGTTGGCATCGCTGCGGCCATTTTGCTGTGGGAGCCACTGAGCCAGCCAACCAGTCAGGTGTTGCGCGTACTCCCTTGGAAGCAACTGACCCTACCAATCGTCTTCACTTTCTTTGGTGGTATCACGTTCTTCGTGCTGGTAGTCCATCTGCCATTCCTGCTTACTGGATTGGGCATCACTGATAGTGGCCAGATCGGGATGTTGGCTGCACTTGCAAGCCTATTCACCGCCAGTGGTTCGTTTACTTTCCGCTATTTGGGACGCTTGCACCACTCTGCGGTCCTTGCCATCGCGTTCTGCCTGACCGGAGCCGGGTTCACGACGATCTGGTTTGCGGGTTCCCTGCCGCTCACATTGCTCGGAGCTTGCATTGCCAGCTACGGTGCGGGGCTGAGCTTGCCGACATTGTTGACCTGGACCGTATCCCAGCTGAAGCAGGATGTCCGCGGAACCGGAACAGGAATTTGGACCTCGGCCAATTGGATTGGACAGTTCGCCTGCCCATTGCTTATCGGAGCCATCGCCGCCGCCGCTGGTGGTCTGGCACAGGGAATCGGAGTATTCGGCATCGCCGTATTAGCGGTAGGACTCTCTTGGATTCTCGCATCACGTAGATCTCGCGCTGTGTCGAGGACAGCCCAGGCGGAGCAGCAAAGCCACCTTCCCGTCGAACACTAAAACACCCGCAAATTCTCAAACACCAGGAATTTCCATGACTCATGCAGCCCCACAGCCCACGATTGCCGCACCATGGCAATCATCTGAACTGATCATCACTGCCCCCGCCACAGGCGAGGTGATCGAAACCATCGTCCCTGCTAGCATCGCCGACCTTGACGTAGTGGTTTCCCGTGCACGCAAAGCACAGCCTGAATGGGCCGAGAACGAAAACTACCGTCGAGAATTGCTTCACAGGCTAGCCGATCTCACCGAACTGCACGCCGATGAACTCATCGCATTGGGCGCTCGTGAAACAGGCAAACCTTCACTTTTCGCTGGAATCGAACCGCATTGGTCGGCAGAACACTTGCGCTGGATCGCCGACGCGCAATTACCTCCGGCGCCCGAATTCGAGGTAGGCGGCGAGCACATCCGCGTGGAGCGCACCCCCATGGGAGTGGTCGGTGCGATCATCCCCTGGAACGTACCGATGGTAATGGCCGTACACAAATTCGCTGCTGCCGCGCGCATGGGCAATACGGTGATTATCAAGCCAAGCCCATTCACCCCGTTAGCTACCCGGCGCTGGGTTCAATTGGCCCAGCAAGTGCTGCCCGAGGGTGTGCTGCAAATCGTCATCGGGCATGACGACCTCGGCAAAGCACTCGTATCACATCCGGGTGTGGACATGATTGCTTTCACCGGTTCCACCGCAACGGGACAATCGATCATGCGCGCCGCCGCCGAAGATCTCAAGCCGTTGGCTCTCGAACTTGGTGGCAATGATGCGGCCATCGTGCTACCCGATGCTCCAATCGAGCAGTTCGCTCAAGACCTTTTCATGGGTGCCTTCCTACTCAGCGGACAGGTTTGCCAGGCCATTAAGCGTCTCTATGTGCACCGCTCGCAGTATGAGCGTCTGGGTCAATTGCTGGCGCAGCTTGCGGCGGCTCAGGTACTAGGTGGCCCCGAGGATGCCGGGGCGACATTCGGCCCACTAGTTACAAAGGCACAGCACGAACGCGTGTCAATTCTCGTCGAGGATGCGCGCTCGCGTGGGGCACGCATCCTCACCGGCGGCAAGTCAGCAGATCGTCCTGGAAACTTCTACGAGCCGACCATCTTGTTGGACGTTCCAGATGATGCACGCATCGTGGTGGAGGAGCAGTTTGGCCCAGCACTTCCCGTATTGGTCTACGACGACGTCGAAGAGGCCATGGAACGAGCAAATTCCAGCAAATATGGGTTGGGCGGTTCAATCTGGACCGCTGATATTGACACTGGCACGAAGCTTGCACGCCGGCTGCAGACTGGTTCGGTATGGGTCAATGCCCACGCGACCATTCATCCGGCCGTCAATTTCGGTGGAGTAAAGCACTCGGGCCTAGGCCGCGAAGGCGGCGTGGAGGGGCTGCTCGGATACAGCGAACTACAGACGATTCATCTGCCAGGCATTGCAGCAGGCGCTTAACAACTTCCAGGAGAAACGAATAAATGACCATTCAACGTTATAACAACATCGTTGTCGGGGCCGGGGCTGCCGGAGCAGTAGTGGCCACCCGCCTATCCGAAGATCCGAACCGTAAGGTACTTCTTTTAGAAGCCGGACCGGATTATCGAGCCATTGATACCCCCGAGTTCCTCCGCGCCCGAACACTCGATCGGGAACTGTCCAAGGCCACGCGTCCGGATCGCCACCCTGATTTGTACTGGCAAAACGTCACGGCAAAGCGGCGCCCGGATCAGGAAGCTACGGCATATGAGCGTGGACGTGGTGCAGGAGGAAGTTCGAGCGTTAATGGGATGGTAGCGGTACGCCCAGAAGTTACCGATTTGGATGGTTGGCGAGATGAGTACGGGGCTATTGGCTGGGGGTTCAATGACCTGTTGCCATCGCTGAACAGGCTAGAAAACGACCGCGAATATGGGCATGAAATCCACCACGGTGATAGTGGGCCGATAAACATTCGTCGAGAACCTCGCGAACAATGGGGTGACGTGGACGAGGGTCTACACCGCTCCGCCGAAGAGGTCGGTTATGCACAATGCGACGACTACAACAAGCCCGGAGGCACTGGGCTGGCCCGCTACCCGTCAAACGTCGATCAGGAGGGCAACCGTTCGGCGGTGAATCAGACCTATCTGGATACAGCGCGTTCACGCCCAAATTTACAGATTCTTGGTAATTCACACGTGGACCGGGTGATCTTCGAAGGCAATCGTGCGGTGGGTGTTGTCACCTTGAATGGGACGGAGCACCGCCTAGAAGTAGACGGCGAAGTCATCCTCAGCGCAGGCAGTGTACATACCCCTGGAATACTCGTACGTAGCGGGGTCGGTCCGTCCAGTGTGCTTAAGCGGCTGGCAATTCCCCAACTGCTCGACCTTCCTGTCGGTGAAGGATTGCAGGACCACGCAATAATTTTCATAGATTTCGCACCCCGGGTTTCCGGTCGCCGCTTGCCATCAGATCTGCGTCCCACCAATGTTGCGATTCGCTATTCTTCGGGAATCGGTGATTCGAACCCGAATGACATGGCAATCTTGGGCACAAACCGCAACTATTGGTTCGGAAATGACCAGTCGGGTTTAGCGATTCAATTGAACGAGTCAAGAGCTCGCGGACGTCTGCTTTTCCCGTCAAAGAATCCTTTGATCGACCCCGTGTTGGAGATGGGTTTACTCACAGACAAATTGGATTTGCGCCGAATGGTCGATGGTGTGGAACGGGCCACTGAATTGCTCGCCAGTTCAGGTTTTCGCGAATTTATCAATGGAACGCCCAATGCACCACGAGGCTCTGAAGCGATCTATGAACAGGTTCGCGATGTCGTGCACGCTTGTTCAACGGCTCGTTTGGGTGTCGAAGGTGATCCCAATGCTGTTGTGGATCTTGAATGCCAGGTTCAAGGAGCTGAAGCGCTACGTGTCATCGACGCCAGCATCATGCCCAAGATCCCTAGCGCAAATATCCACTTGTCGGTCATTGCGGTTGCCGAACACGCAGTTTCCATGATCCTTCAAAAGCGGTCCGCCGCTTCCGCGAGCGCTTAATACAGCAGCGAAGGGTTCCAAGATATACCGTTGTTGGCTATTTGCCGGTTTCGAGCAGTCGAAACCGGCAAATAGCTTTACAAGTTAAACTTAGGATTCTTACCCTATTAGTGAGCCTACCCATACCAAGACGATATTCACATGTAGAGTTTTTCCTAGTCGGTGACGTTGCTGCAAAGCGCTCACCATCCGAGAAATTTTCATTTGAAGTGTTGTGCCAGAACGTCGGATATTCTCCAAAACGTCTGGTAAAAACAGAACCCCTCAGAAGGAGACCAGCGTGAAAATCGCCGTCCTGACCAAACAGGTACCTGATACATGGTCGAGCCGTCGCTTGGACCTGCAAACCGGAATGCTCGACCGCGCCGCGGCAGACCTGGTCGCCGATGAGATCTGCGAACGTGCTTGCGAGGTCGCGCTCCAAGCGGAAAAATCATTGGGCGAGGTTGAGGTCATTGCCGTCTCCATGGGAGGTGAGAAAGCGGTGCTTGCACTGCGCCGGCTGCTGTCCATGGGCGCGCATTCGGCCGTTCATATCTCCGACCCTGCACTGGCCGGTTCGGATATGATCTCCACCGCTCGTGTGCTCGCCGCGGCTCTCGCAAAGCTCGACGTTGACCTGATCCTCGCAGGCAACGAATCCACCGACGGCAAGGGTGGAATGGTGCCGGCGATGATCGCCGAGCTCCTTGACCGTCCGTTGTTGCCCTACGCTGACGAACTAGAAATCAGCGCGAGCGAAGTGACCGGCACCAGCCAGTTGTCCGAAACCACCATGAACTTGAGCGTGCAGCTACCCGCCGTCGTATCGGTGACCGAGAAGTCCGCTGAGCCACGCTTCCCAAACTTCAAGGGAATCCGTGCGGCGAAGACTAAGCCACTGGAAACTTGGACGCTGGCGGATCTCGGCATCGAAGCAGGACCCGAGGCAGCCCACTTCCGTTCGGTGATGGTCTCCGCAGAGGACCGCCCCGAGCGAGTTGCCGGGCCAAAGATTACCGATGACGGAACGGCAGCCACCCAGTTGGCTAACTTCCTGGCCGAGAAGCACTTTATCTAAATCAGCTCGGGTCTTTCCACAGTCTTCATCCCCACGATTTGTCCTTGCTCAGGAGGATTTTCCCATGGTTCAAACCACACGCAGCGTGCTAGTCCATGTCCAGGTAACACCGGACGGCTCCCCGCAGAACACCACCGCAGGCTTGCTCGGAACCGCCGCTCAATTCGGCACCCCGATCGCCGTTGCGGTCTGTGCCGCAGGCCAAGAACAGCAACTGGCAGCCAAGCTGGGTGAACTCGGCGCGGCCGAAGTCCACCTGCTACCTACCGACCTTGATGCGTTGGCACTCGGCTCGGCCGATGTAGCGGCGCTCGCCTCGGCCACCAGCACTGTGGCACCAGCCGCGGTGTTGCTCTCCAATACTGCCTCCGGGCGGACCATCGCCGGCCGTTTGGCCATTCGAGTTGAGGGTGCCGTCTGCGTTGACGCGGTGGGCATGCGCTGGGCCGAAGACGAGCCGATCGCCATGCACTCGATTTTCGGCGGAGACGTCACCTCAGAATCCACCGTCGAAGGCGGGCCGCGCATCTTCACGATTCGCCCCGGCGCCGTAGATGCCCGAGCCGAGTCCGTCGCGACGCCAAAGCTGACCATCATCGAACCTTCGGCTCTGCCCAAGGTGTCCAAGGGCGCCCAAATCCGCTCGGTCGAAGCGATGCAAAGCGATGCCTCCCGTCCGGACCTGCGCAGCGCCAAGATCGTCGTCTCCGGCGGACGCGGCGTGGGCTCGGCGGAAAAGTTCGAGATCGTCGAACAGCTGGCCGATCACTTCGGTGGAGCTGTTGGTGCCTCGCGTGCCGCAGTGGATTCAGGCTTCGTCTCCCCGAAGCTGCAGGTTGGCCAGACAGGTGTCATCGTCTCCCCTGACTTGTACATTGCCTTGGGTATTTCCGGTGCGATCCAGCACCGAGCAGGTATGCAGACTGCTAAGACGATCGTTGCCATCGACAAGGATGAGAATGCACCGATCTTCGACCACGCAGACTTCGGCATCGTTGGCGACTTGTTTACCGTAGTTCCGAAACTGCTCGAGGAAATCCGCACCCGCAAAGGGTAAACAGGGCATTCTCCATTCAAGTAGGTTCCGGCTAAGCGCAACCTGCCGGATACGACGACGCGATGAGGTTCAACGATTATGACCAAGCAACGGATGGCTGGCTACACGCCCCTGCGCGCCAAGGGCGGGGCAAAACCCGGTGCAGCTGCCGAACCAGCACAGCGCATTGAAGCACCACCGACGGCGAGCTTACCGGCACCGCCGGTCGCCGAACCAGTGAGAAGCGAGCCTGCCCCGGCTGCGCCGCCGGTGAGCGCTCCGGCAGCAGAACAGGCCCCTACGCCGGCTGCGGCAGCCCAACCGGCGCCAACGCCGGCTCCCGTAACGAACCCTGCCGCTAGCTCCTCACGCCAACGCATGCAGGGATATACCCCGCTTCGAGCTGCAGCCACGGGTGCCTCCAAGGCACAGGTTGCGGCACCGGCAGTCGCTGCTGCGGAACCAGCTGGCGTTTCTGCACCACAGGCGGCGGCACCTAGCAAAACGCAGGCGGCCGCTGAAACGGAACCTGCGGCTCCAGCAGTTGCCGCTTCGGCTTCCGAGGCAACGTCGGCTAGTTCATCGGAGCGGGCCGAGGTTCCTTCCAATCGCATGCAGGGATACACTCCCCTGCGCCAACGCGGCGATGCGCCTACCGGGCAACCCACCGAGTCGTCGGCTGCCGCTGCCGAAGCCCCGGTGGATGTCCCGGTTGCCGAGCCGGTTGCCGAAGAACCAGCCGTCGCCGAGCAACCGCCCGTCGCTGACGAAGTTGCCGAGTACCCGGCCCAGAAGAAGCCAACGGCTGTCGAAGAACCCGCGACGCAGGCCGCCAGCGTCGCCCAGCCTCCCGCGGACGCAAAAAAGCGCCCGGCTGAAGAACACCCGGCGGCTGGCTCCCAAGGAGCTTCAGCCATCCAGATGAAGCCATGGGTAAAACCGGCCGTCATCGTGATCGGAGCCGTTCTTCTCGCCCTGCTGGTGGTTCTCGCCGCTCGCGGCTTGCGCACGCTGGAACCCATCCAGAACTTCATCGCCACCTATGACGGGCATTCAACGATGCCCGACTCTGCACCGGTCGGGATTCCTGCTTGGCTTGGCTGGCAGCATTTCTTGAATATGTTCTTCATCGTGCTGATTATCCGCACCGGCTTGCAGGTGCGCCATGAGAAACGACCGCCAGCGATGTGGACGCCCAAAGCGAACTCATGGTTCTCGCCTAAGGGAAATAGTCCCAAGAAATATTCGCTCAGCATCTGGACCCACCAGGCCTTGGATGCGTTGTGGGTGCTGAATGGAGTGGTTTTCGTGATTCTCCTGGCCATTACCGGCCAGTGGATGCGAGTAGTTCCGACCAGCTGGGATGTCTTCCCAAATATGATCTCCGGCGCCATCCAGTACGCGTCGCTCAACTGGCCAGTCGAAAACGGCTGGATTCACTACAACGCCTTGCAGATGACCTCATACTTCCTCGTGATCTATGTGGCGGCTCCCTTAGCCATCTTGACCGGTGTCCGGATGTCTAGTTGGTGGCCGACAGAGCCAAAGGCTTTGAACCGGGTCTATCCCATCGAGCTGGCTCGCAAGGTTCATTTCCCGGTGATGCTCTTCTTCGTGGCCTTCTTGCTGGTCCACGTATTCCTGGTATTCACCACCGGAGCACTGAAGAACCTGAACCACATGTACGCCTCACGCGATGCGGCTGATGCGTGGGGGCTGGTGATCTTCTTAGTTTCGGTAGCGATCGTAGCCGCTGCATGGGTATTCATGAAGCCAATGTTCCTCATGCCGGTGGCATCCATGACTGGCAAGATTTCTAAGAACTAAATTCCGCTTCAGACGGCGTCTGCAGGCTTCTCACCGGAGCCAGCAGGCGCCGATTGCCATTTCAGAGGATCGCTTCGAAGAGCACTAGCTTCGAATCTCCATCATCGGCGCGCACCGTACGAATCTCTTCGCTGGCAGCGATCTGCACGAATCCGAATTTCGCATGCAGGCGCAGTGAGGAGTCGTTTCGTTTGTTAGTGAAGTAGTAAGCACGCTGGCTCCGCGCAGCGATCCATGCCAGACGCGCCGAGGTGAGGGCCTGGCCAATTCCATATCGCCGCCAGCTTGAATCAACTATGACCCCGCCGAGATAATGGCCTGCCGGTGCAATGCCGTGGGCATCTTCGTGCCAATGGGTCTTGGCGATGCCGACAAGCTGGGCTCCGGCGACCGCCACCACTACAAGCTTGTCCGCGGTGCTTAGGATCGCCTCTGCTGGCCAGGGGTCTCGCCCATTGTCAACACATAGCCGGGCTATGCCTGCCGCATCCTGCGCACGTGCTGTGCGCACCTGCATGTCTTGAACCCCAACGGTCTTTGGCTGTCCCATTTGTCGACTCCTTCGCCCCATACAGGCCATCGGGCGGATAGCTAACCCGGCCCATCTGCCGCGGTCATCTGGCACAGCGAATCAGAGGCACCAGGATTACTCGACGCGCAAGGTCTTGATGACCTTCTCGACTCGGCGAGCACGGGTATCGTCGCCTTTCGCCGAGATAATTGGCTCAACATGTCCGCGTTGCTTGCTATAAGAAAGATTGTTCCAGGCATCGGCCAAGGCCGGCTCCAGAGATAACTTCACTGCAAGGTCCTCTGGGACTTCAATGATTCGCGGCGCTTCGTCGAGTTCCAGTTTCACGGTAACTTCGTCCCCCGCGCCCCGACCGGTGGCTTGGCGCGTTTCGGAATTGAAAGAGATCAAAAACTGTCCGCCCATGGATGAGATCGTATTGCGGTAGGAATAGTCCCCATCGATCGTCACCGTCACCGGTACTCGTTTGCCATGATTGAATCCACGAACGATTTCGTCTGGAACAACAATGCCCACATTATTTCCGGTTGAGGCCATCAAGGTGGTTGTGAATTCCGGCATGAGCTGCTCCTTAGTTTCAGGCAAGTCGATAATCTCCACGGTAGTCCAGTATCTTCGCTCTGACCACCATCAATTCTCATGGGTTGCGAAGCGGTGCCACTGGCATGCCGACCAATTGCAGTGCTGAACGCACACGAATCGGTAATCTTCATAATCCTTGAATCTTCATGTGGCATCATGGACAGCACACTCACCGACATGAATACCTCGCGGAGCCATCGCTCGTCATGAGTTGCAATCCACCCAAAGGACAACTTGCCAGATCAAAAACCGAATCCCCTTGAACTGCTGTTCTTCATCCTTTATCTGGCCACTTGCGCGCTCATGGCAGGACTTCCTTTTATCATCGGTTTCCTCACCCCGCTCTGGCTCCCGCAACTCGGAGAGTTGAAAGCGGGGCTCTGGCCATGGGTTCCAGTCCTCGTCATCGCCTTTACCCTCGTGCTGCTCGCGGCGGGCGAACTCACCGACCGCCTGGTGCGACTGCTATTCTCTGGCGCCAGCAAAGCTGCCAGCAATACCTTGGAATCCTTGCTGAGCTTCGTGGTGATCGTGGGCTGCTACTACTTGGTCATGAGCACCTACCCACTGGCACTAGCGAGCGCCGCGATCAGCGTGGCAGTCTATTTGCTCTGCACCCCGCTGATCAATCGGCTCACAGCGAGAGCACCGCGCGATACGCCCGGTGCTCCCTAGCTCCCGCGCTTTTCTGCACGCAAAAACCCCAGTGGTGCACGAACAATTGTTCGGCACCACTGGGGTTTTCACTCGCTCCCGATTCGCGGAAGCGCAGAGTCTGAGCAGGCTTAGGCCTCTTCGTCCTCGTCGTCCTTCTTGTACGGATCGGCGTCGCCGGCGTGGGTCTTGCCCTCGCGCAGCGAAGCGACCTCAGCATCTTTTTCCTTGGCCTTGGCCAGCAGTTCATTCAGAAGCGAGGCGCTCTCTGGAATCTCGTCTGCCACGAAGACCAGAGTGGGGGTCAAACGAATGGTCAGGTTGCGCCCCAGTTCCTTGCGCAGCGCACCGGTGCGCTTGGCGAGCATCTCGGCGATTTCCGCTTTGATCTCACCCTCGCCGAAGACCGTGTAGTACACGGTGGCGTGCTGCAGGTCGTTGGTGACCCGCGCGTCGGTCACGGTCACATTGTCGATGCGCTCATCTTTGATGACGGTGCGCAGCGACTGGGCCATGAGGACCTGTACGCGCTTGGCCAAACGGGCCGCACGGGCTGAATCAGCCATGGATCTCTCCTAAAAAATTGTCGTGAAAGTGAGGAGCGTGGGCGCTCACCGGTTAGTTTACCGGTGCGCGCCCACGCCGTTGCTCATCTAAGGATTAAGCTCGTGGCTTTTCGCGCATCTCGAAGGTCTCGATGATGTCGCCTTCCTTGACGTCGTTGAACGAGCCAAGTCCGATACCACACTCGAAGCCCTCGCGGACCTCGGTGACGTCGTCCTTTTCGCGGCGCAGCGAATCGATGTTCAGGTTGTCGCCCACTACCTTGCCATCGCGAACCAGGCGTGCCTTGGTGTTTCGCTTGATGGTGCCGGAGCGGATGATGGAACCTGCGATGTTGCCGAACTTCGAAGAGCGGAAGACCATGCGGATCTCGGCGCTGCCCAGGGCAACTTCCTCGAACTCTGGCTTCAGCATGCCGGTCAGCGCTGCTTCGATGTCATCGATTGCGGAGTAGATGACCGAGTAGAAGCGCATGTCAACGCCTTCCTTATCGGCCAGGTCTGCCACGCGCTCTGCCGGACGCACGTTGAAGCCAATGATGATGGCGTTATCAACGGTTGCCAGGTTGACGTCGTTCTGGGTGATTGCACCCACGCCGCGGTGGATCACGCGCAGCTGTACGTCGTCGCCCACGTCGATCTTCATCAGCGAGTCTTCCAGTGCTTCGACAGCACCGGAGGCATCGCCCTTGAGGATCAGGTTCAGCGTATCGATCTTGCCATCTGCCACAGCCTGGTCGAAGTCTTCCAGGGTGATGCGCTTGCGGCGCTTGGCCAGCATGGCGTTGCGCTCTGCGGTTTCGCGCTTGTCAGCGATCTGGCGGGCGGTGCGCTCATCTTCGGTGATCAGGAAGCCGTCGCCGGCGCGTGGCACCGAAGACATGCCCAAGACCTGAACCGGACGCGACGGCAAAGCCACGTCGAGGTTCTCGCCGTTTTCGTTGAACATTGCACGCACGCGGCCGTGGGCGGTGCCCACAACCATGGTGTCGCCAACTGCCAAGGTACCGGACTGAACCAGCACGGTGACAACCGAACCGCGACCCTTATCCAGGTTCGCTTCGATGGCCACACCGCGGGCAGACTTGTCAGGGTTTGCCTGCAGTTCCAGCACGTCACTGGTCAGCAGCACGGCATCGAGCAATTCGTCGATACCATCGCGCTGCAGCGCCGAGACGTGGATGAACATGGTGTCGCCACCGTATTCTTCGGGAACCAGACCGTATTCGGTCAGCTGGCCCTTGACCTTGTCAGGGTTGGCATCTGGCTTATCGATCTTGTTGACTGCAACGATGATCGGCACGCCAGCAGCCTGTGCGTGGTTCAGCGCCTCAACGGTCTGCGGCATAACGCCGTCATCCGCTGCGACAACCAGCACTGCAACGTCGGTGACCTCGGCACCACGGGCACGCATGGCGGTGAACGCCTCGTGGCCCGGAGTATCGATGAAGGTCATCGCGCGGTCGCGGCCCTCGTGCTCGTGGTTGATCTGGTAGGCACCGATGTGCTGGGTGATGCCGCCATGCTCGCCCTCGATAACGTTCGACTTGCGGATTGCATCCAGCAGTCGGGTCTTACCGTGGTCAACGTGGCCCATGATGGTGATGACCGGAGCGCGCTCTTCGAGCTCGTCTTCGCCTTCAGCCTCAAGTTCAGCATCCAGATCCAGACCGAAGCCTTCGAGCAGTTCCTTGTCTTCATCCTCTGGGGAGACAACTGCGACCTTGTAGCCCAGCTCTGCGCCGAGGACCTCGAAGGTAGCCTCGTCCAGCGACTGGGTGGCGGTAGCCATTTCTCCCAAGTGGAAGAGCACGGTGACAAGTGCTGCCGGGTTGGCACCGATCTTGTCTGCGAAGTCGGTGATCGACGCGCCACGGCGCATACGGATCTCGGTAGCTCCGTTGCCGCGTGGAACGTTGACGCCACCGAGGCTCGGAGCACTCATCTGCTCCAATTCCTGGCGCTTGGCGCGCTTGGACTTGCGCTGCTTGCCGCGTCCGGCGCCTCCCTTGCCGAAAGCACCGCCAACGCCGCCACGGCCGCGTGGAGCGCCCGGACGGAATCCGCCGCCACCTGCACCGGCACCTGCACCCGGAGCGCCACCTGGACCGCCGCCGCCACCTGGACGACCGCGACCACCAGCACCCGGACGACCGCCGGCTGCTGGAGCCGGACGATCGGTACGGTTAGGCATCATACGTGGGGTTGCGCCACCGGCGGCGCTTGCAGCACCTGGACGGGGGCCTCCCGCGCCGGCACCGGCCGGACGTGGTGCACCGGTTCCGGCACCTGCTGGGCGTGGACCGCCCTGACCGGCTGGACGCTGTCCGCCGGCACCTGCTGGGCGTGGACCGCGACCTGGTGCGCCACCATCACGTGGTGGGCGTGGGCCGCCAGTGCCCTGGCCGCCTGCACCCTGTGGGCGTGGGCCTCGGCCTGCTGGACGTGGACCGCCCTGGCCGCCTTCGCCGCGCATTCCCTGCTGTGCGGAGAATGGCGAGTTGCCCGGACGTGGACCGCCTGGACGTGGGCCACCGGCGCCTGCTCCGGCTCCGGCGCCCTGTGGGCGTGGTGCACGGTTCTGACCGCCATCGCGGGAACCGCGACGCTCATCTGCGCCGCGCATTCCCTGCTGCGAGGAGAATGGGCTGTTGCCTGGGCGTGGGGTGCCAGCTGGCTTTGGTGCTGGCTTTGGACCTGGGCGAGGACCGCCCGGGGCCGGAGCTGCCGGGGCGTCTGCCGCGGGAGCCGTCGCTGCTGGAGCATCTGCCGACGGAGCCTTAGCTGCCGGGGCCGCTGGAGCAGCTGGAGCCGCTGGCGACTTAGCCGCTGGCGCTGCCGGTGCTTCCGGAGCCTTAGCTGCTGGAGTTGCCGAGGCAGCAGCTGGCTTGGCCGCAGGCTTAGCGCCTGGCTTTGGGCCGCCGGCACGTGGTGCTGGGGTCGCGCCTGCTGGCTTTGCTGGGGCTGCCGAACCTGGGAAGGCGTCGCGCAGTTTGCGCGCTACCGGAGGTTCAACGGTTGAGGAAGCGGAACGAACGAATTCGCCCATGTCCTGCAACTTAGTTAGTGCTTCTTTTGAAGTAATTCCGAGCTCTTTAGCGAGCTCGTGAACGCGGGGTTTAGCCACATCTCTCCTGTGTCGATGCGATCGGCTAGAACCCCCGGGTTCAATAAGACTTGGGTGTTCTGGCTGATCAGCGTTGTAATTCGTGAAATTCTTCCGCCGCACGGTGGATCACGCAAAACCGATTGTTCATCGTTGTGCGCTCAACTTAGCGGACTCATCGGGTTGCCATCAGATTTCTGACCCGCTTTCATCATGATTGCCAGATAGCCGGCCCGTTGCCGACTGATCTTCGTATGCGGCGAACTGCTGTGCCACGAAGGAATCATCAACCGAGCTTCTAAAAGCCCGGGAAAACGCCTTGCGTCGCACAGCATGCCGCACACACTTTTCGGTTCCATGGGTCCAGGCACCCCGCCCTGAGGCGGCGCCCGAAAGATCCAGATGCACACCGCGCAGCGGTGAGTCCTGGTTCAATACCCAACGGAGTAGCTCATCTTGAGATGTGATGGTTCGACAGCCAATGCACGTACGTTGCTGATGCAGTTTCATGCGAGCGCCATCCTCACCTTCCACAACTTGTCAACGAGCCAACTACTAGTCTAGCGCGTTTAGACCTCGACATACGCGTGAGATCCAGATCACAGGTACGCCAAGGTCAAAAAACGTGCTAGGCAAATCTACTTTCCAGCTCCCGTTCGCCGGGATCCGGAATTGCTCACATTTAGAACTGAGGTTCCTTGCCTCCGGAAGCGGCAATGATGTCAATGCGCCACCCGGTCAGCTTGGCGGCCAGACGCGCGTTCTGACCCTCCTTGCCGATAGCCAAGGACAGCTGGCTGTCCGGTACGACCACGCGAGCACGGCGCTCGTCTTCGTCGAGGATCTCAACAGAGATGACCTTCGAAGGGGACAACGCCGCAGCGATGAACTTCGCCGGATCCTCGTTGTAATCAACGATATCGATCTTCTCGTCGTTCAACTCATTCATCACCGCACGCACGCGGGTGCCCATCTCACCGATGCAAGCGCCCTTGGCGTTCACTCCGGCCTGGGTGGCGTGCACTGCGAGCTTGGTGCGGTGACCTGCTTCGCGGGCCAGCGCCTCAACCACGACGGTGCCGTCTGCGATCTCTGGAACTTCCATTTCGAACAGCAGGCGAACCAGGTTCGGGTGCGAACGCGACAGGGTGATCGCTGGGCCCTTGGTACCGCGCTCAGCGGAGACCACGTAGGAACGCAGTCGGCTGCCGTGGGTGTAGCGCTCGCCTGGAACCTGCTCGGGAGGTGGAAGCAGTGCCTCAACCTCGCCTATATTCACCTGGACCATATGCGAGGAGTGGCCCTGCTGGATGACACCTGAGATCAGCGTGCCTACGCGGGAGGAGTACTCCCCTACAACCACTGCATCTTCAGCCTCGCGCAGACGCTGCATGATCACCTGGCGTGCAGTGGACGCCGCAATGCGGCCAAAGCCGTGTGGGGTGTCATCGAATTCGCCGAGCAGTACGCCGGCGGAATCACGGTCTTCGACGAGGATGGCCACATGTCCGTTGCTTGGCTCGATATGAGCGCGAGCGCCGGGCATTGCGCCGTCGGTCTTGTTGTAGGCCAGCAGCAGTGCCGACTCGATGGTAGGGAGCAGCACCTCCATCGGGATGTCCCGCTCTTTTTCCAGGATGCGTAGCGCATCGAGATCTATGTCCATGCCTAGCCCTCCAAATCTTCGATATCAATATTTTCAAATAGCGCGTCGTCGAAATTGATTTCCGGGTCGACGACTGCCTTGCGAATGTCTTCTAGGGCGAAGGTCTTCGGTTCATCAACCTTGATCTTCATGCCCTTCTTGGCAGGCTCGTGGTGTACAGAAATGACTACCTCGGTGTCTGCGACCTCGGTCAGGCGGCCACGCAGCTTGGTGCCATCGGCGAGATTGAACTTCACCATCCGGTTCTTCGCACGGATCCAGTGACGGTTCAGCGTCAATGGGCGCGAAAGACCTGGGGAGCTTACTTCGAGTTCATATGGATCTACTGACGCATACTTGGCGTCCTGATCTAAGGCATTAGAAATGGTGGTAGTTACTTCACCAAGTTCGTCCAAAATCACCGATTGGGTGCCGTCAGCCTTGTCGACGATGACCTGTACGATCATCTGCTTTCCCGAAGCGCGGACAGAGACTTCTTCCAGCACCAGCCCGTGGGATTCCACTTCCTTCTCCAGCACGGTCGTCAACCGTTGTGCCTCTTGTTCGGTATCGGCCGGCTTAGCGGTCATGGATATCCTCCCACGTTATTCGATGTTGTCCTTTAAGGGTATATGCACGCACCCAAGATGAGAACTGCTTATTGGTCACAGGTGAAAGAACTCACGCGCAATTCGCGGAATTAGCGCGTTTGAACCGGACTTAGCCCGGTACTTCATGGCATGATCGAATCGCCATGACTGAGAACCCGACGCCGCCACCCACCCGTAGCACTGCGAAAGTCAGGCGCGCACCGGGCTGGATAGCACCGCTAATGGCCGGAGTTTTATGTGCGGGCCTCACCTGGGGTGTGGGTATGACCATCTTTCGTGGAGCTTTGGAAGAACGTGGGCTGCCGGAGGAAATCCGCGGCAGCTCCCAAGAACAGCAACAGCTGTGGCAGTACGGCTCGACCTTAGCGCAGCTCGCTTCCCAGGCCGGGACTCTGGCCGCACTGGCGGACAAGGACAGCGCAGACGCCCTGAGCGAATTGAGCTCCACCCTGAACCATGGTTCGATGCTGGTTGGCCAATTGAGCTTCGAGGACCAGCCAACGGTGCCTTTGGAGCAGAGCTTTAGCCCCGAGGCAGTTTCCAAACTGGCCGGGCAAGTCGCCGAGCTGAGCACTCAATTGCCGGTCGTTCCCGAAGAACAAGCGTCGCTGGCACCTGTCTTGACGCAGCTGGCCTTCCAAACAAATCTTGAGGCGCGTAGCGCCCTTCGCACCGTCGCCAAACAGGAATTGGTGGATCAGCTACCCGTACCGCTCATCGCCGGGGAGAGCCACGCCGAAGGTGAAACGGTGGGTTGCCTCAGGGAAGCAACGCTACTAAACCCAGAAACTGCGATTACCGATCCAGCGTTACGTGATGATGTGCGGCTGGCCCGAGCGCTGGACCGCGGCTACGCATTGGATTACACCTTGCAATTGCAGGCTGCTCGCGGATCCAACGCGGACGCAGCAAAAATCGAGGGACGCCGCACAACCTTAAATGCGGAGCTGCGCAAGGTGCGTTCGGTATTGCCCGAGGATTGCGCGGATCTACGCCAGCCGGCTTATGTTTTGCCGGAGGACGGCCTGAATGACCTTGGGTCACTTGCTGCCGAAGCCGAGGACGATTTCGTTCAAGCGTTAGCTCTCGCCTCGGGTGCCGCGACGGACAGCGCGCAAGACACCCTAGCCGAGCTTACTTGGCAGATCCTGCTTGAGCAGCGCCAGCGTGGACTAGACCCAGAGCTGCTGAACGCCGGCGAGTAATTACGGCCACGTATTACTCGCATGGCTGGGGCTACACGACTCAGCGACCCAAACGTACCTTCTCAGCATGATGTGCCAGCATCCCTGTGTGTGACAAGATACATTTAATCGCACAGATTCTGAGGAGCTCCCAGTGCTAGTTTCCCGCAGTGGCATTTTCGGCAGCGAGTCGTTGACAATCCGCCCACGGCTGATTGTCAATGACTCGTGGACCGAAACACAGTCGCGGAGAAATCTCGCCAGAGCAACAGAGCTCTAGGGAGACGTCAAATGAATGTTCCCCGCGGTCCAGGTTTTGCCGGTAAAAACTCCGAAGGTTCTTTGCAGCGCAATTCCGCGGGAATTTCTGGGACAGACCAAGAACGGGCGCATTCCACGGGCGGCGCCACCAGTGAGCGCCGGACAACCACCTTGTTGCCGAACAATATCTTTTTCCATCGCCTGTTAGTTGCTACCGCCGGATTTAGCTTCGAGATGTTTGTCTGGTCAGCGAGAAACCCTGGAGGTTTTACTAGCCACATCCCGATCTGGGCAATCATCTTGGTTGCCGCTCTGGGGTATGCGACACTGCTCAATACACGCTCGCCAGTCCCTGGGTACTTGACGATGATTTTGCTGAGCGCCGGTTGCCTATTTATTCCCGGGGCGCCGACCATGATGGTCGGATTCCTCATCGCCATTTTTTACATGGCACGCCAGCTAACACGACGCCAAGCCTTCGTGGCCTTGTTTGGAGCGGTAATTCCGATTCTGACAGTCTCCTTTGCATCGGTGAAACTGCAAATCCTCGAAAACTTCTCTACGGTGCTCTACAGCATCTGCGTTGTGACGCTGATTGTCGTCGCCGTTTGGGCTTCTGGCGTAGCTTTGGCTCGCTACGAGCACACATTGCGCACCGAACGTGTTTGGGCGCTCAGCGCCCGCGAGGAGGCCACCGCGATGGAGCGACTACGCATTAGCCGGGACTTGCACGACTCCGTGGCGCACTCACTCACGGCCATCGTCTTGCAAACCGCCGGATTGCGAGCGGTACAACGCTCGAAGTCGCGCGAGATTGATTTGGATGCGGCCCTCGCAGATGTGCAAGAGACCGCCGAGCAGAGCATCCGCGAACTGCACCGGATGCTAGGCCTCCTGCGCAGTGACGTGGATGCTCCGGACTCTCCGCCTCGGGGCATCTCGGACTTTGTCGAGCTTATCGAGGCAGCGAGAACTTCGGGCGTCGAAATCCACATGTCCACTTCCGGCGCCGAGCGCCCACTTGATCCAAGCGTCGGGCACGCTGCTTATCGTGTCGTACAAGAGAGCCTGTCAAATGTGATGCGCCATGCCGGGCAAGGAGCGAAGGCCTACGTCGAAACCCACTGGAATACCAATACGGTGACTGTATCCATTCGTTCGCTCTCCGGAATCACCGAAAAATCTGGGCTCTCGGGCGGCTTTGGACTGCTAGGTTTGCGTGAACGCGTCACGATCTGCGGAGGAACGCTAGTCAGCGGCCCCACCGAAAGCGGATTCCTCGTCAAGGCGGTTTTGCCCGTGCGAACCGAACTGACCTCGGGTCGTAACAGTCCATCTGAAGATTCGTGAGCGGAGCGTTTACGCGTTGAGTGCAGACCCAGATCCCGCGGTCCAAGGCCCGAATTCAAGTGCCAGAACTCGAATCCTCATAGTTGATGATCAGCCAATGGTCCGAGCTGGCATCTCTATGCTGCTTTCCGCTGAGCCCGATCTTGCGGTAATCGGAGAGGCAGGTTCGGGGTCACAAGCACTTGAACTAGCCGATAAATTCACCCCCGACGTAGTGCTCATGGATGTCCGCATGCCCGGCATCGACGGGGTTGAAGCTACCAGGCAGCTCGTACGAGAAACTCGCACGAACCAGGACCGGCTGGTCCGAGTACTGATCATGACGACATTTGACGATGAGGAGGTCGTGGTCAAAGCCCTCCAAGCCGGAGCCAGCGGATACCTGCTGAAACATGCTTTGCCCAATGAGATCTCGGCCGCCATTCGGCGAGTAGCGGCGGGCGAAACTTGGCTGGATGCGACGGCTGCCACCAGGTTAGTGCAACGCCTGCACATGAACGCCAGTATCCTCCCTGATATCGCGAAGTTATTGACTCCGAGAGAACAAGAAGTGCTCCGACTGGTTGCAGCGGGCATGTCGAATCAGGAGATCAGGGATCTGCTGGTGCTCAGCGAGGCAACGGTCAAAACTCACGTTGCGCGAATTCTATTCAAGACTGGATCTCGTGACCGAGCCTCGGCTGTGTCCTTGGCTTACCGTTCAGGCTTCAGCCGTCCCGATGACAAGGTTCCGGGACAAAACTGAGAGTTTCCCGAGAAAGATACCATCCAGGTATGACGACGGTAGAACCCCAATTTGAGATCCTTTACATAACGCCATAGCAATCCCCCTACCGTGGGGAGGATATGGCGACGTGGGAGCGGTTGTTACCACCGTATGACGTCCTAGATGACGATCAGCCTCTTTGGGGATCTGCGTTGAAGGGGAAGGTTCTTGGGGCAAATCCAAAAACTTTTCCCTTCTCAACGCACCCGGCCTATGGGGATGGGTCGAGGCAGTTCGATGATGATTCTAGGTAAGGCAATATGGGGACATTGCCTCCAGGTATTGTCGGTTCGCTATGCAAGCGAACCGACAATTCGTGGTTAACGAGCAAAGAAAATCTCCACAAATCACTAGCGTTGAGTAGTTAGCCAGCGGGATATCCCAGTGTCCGGGTTCGGCAAGGAGAAGTTTTAGCCATCCTGGCTTCTAGACATGTCGTCAGCCCCGAGAAGTAGTTGTCCCGCTAGGCAAAGATCATATCGGAACCGAGTTTGATGATCAGTGCACACACAACGATCACGAAGATGATTCGGATGAATTTGCTACCCTTGGAAATCGCCATGCGGGCACCGAGATAGCCTCCGGCCATATTCATCAGTCCCATGGCCAGACCTAACCCGAAGACCACGTGTCCGGCCGGTATGAACAACACCAAAGCACCAAAGTTCGTGGCAAGGTTGACGATTTTCGCTTTAGCCGAGGACTGCAAGAAGTTGTACCCCAGCACCGTAACCATTGCGATGATCAGGAATGATCCGGTACCCGGACCAATCATGCCGTCATAGCCGCCGATAATCAGGCCGATTAATACTGCCCGAAGGTAGTGGCCGCTGCCTCGATAGCGTAACTTGCTCAGCTCTCCGGCTTTGGGTTTGAAAATTGTGAAGGCCAGCACCGCCACCAACGCAGCGATAATGATTGGCTGGATGGCTTCTCCGGGAAGAAGCGTCGCAATGGCTGCACCACCAAAAGCACCTACCATTGCCATCAGCGCCATAGTGATCGCCGTCTTCAGGTCTGGGCTGGTCCGCCTGTAGTAGGTAACCGCACTGGTAGCCGTGCCAAAAATGGAACCTAGCTTATTCGTGGCCAGGGCCTGTACTGGGCTCATTCCGGGAAAGAGAAGCAGCGCGGGCAACTGGATCAATCCACCGCCACCGACGACCGCATCAATCCAACCAGCCGCAAACCCTGCCAGTAAAAGCAGGATCAGCGACGTCCAGTTGAATTCAAGACCATCAAGTGACAATAAGGAGAGAATCTCCGGCACCGCGCTGCACCTCTATTCATTTATTCGTTTTGAAAAGATCCCGGCGGGTTACGCGGTTAGCTCTTCCACCACGTCGATAACGGCAACGTCGCGACGCTCACCGGTGGCACGGTCCTTAACCTCAACCACCCCGTCGCTTAGTCCTCGGCCCACTACAACAATAGTTGGCACGCCGATCAGCTCGGCGTCGGAGAACTTCACTCCAGCAGAGACCTTAGGACGGTCATCGAAGATAACTTCCATGCCCTTGGCCTCAAATTCCTTGGCAAGCTTTTCGCCCGCTTCCAGCAGCTCTTCGCCCTTGCCGGTCACCACAATGTGGATATCGGCCGGGGCGACCTGCTTTGGCCAGGCCAGGCCCTTCTCGTCGTGGTAGGCCTCGGCGAGGGCCGCGACCGCACGGGTAACGCCAATACCGTAGGAACCCATGGTGACCACAGACAGCTTGCCGTTCTTGTCCAGTACCTTCAAGTCCAAAGCTGCCGCATACTTACGTCCAAGCTGGAAGATATGCCCCATCTCGATACCGCGTTCGGCGCGTAGCGGACCGGAGCCATCCGGAGCTGGGTCGCCTGCGCGCACGTTGACCGACTCAATGATGCCGTCGAAGGAGAAGTCACGTTCGGCTACCAGACCGAAGACATGCTTGCCCTTTTCGTTGGCACCGGTGATCCAGCTAGAGCCGGAAACCACACGAGGGTCAACTAGGTAGGTGACGCCGCTGGAGGCTTCGGTGCCAAGTACTTGCTGGTCCAGTCCGTTGCCCGGGCCAATATAGCCGGTGATTAGCGCTGGGTGCTTGGCGAGGTCTGCGGAAGTAGCCGCTTCAACCAGCACTTCACCGTTGATGTCCAGGGCCATGCCGATGGTCGCTTCCGCACGCTTCATATCGACCTGACGGTCCCCGGGAACACCGATGACCACCAAGTGGCGATTCCCTTCGGGATCGATGACCGCAACGACGACGTTCTTTAAGGTGTCGGCTGCCGACCATTCGCCTTCTGCGCGAGGGCGCAGCTCATTGGCGACGGCTACCAGCGTGTCGATGGTCGGAGTGTCTGGGGTATCGAGGATTTCGAAAGCCGGCGCGTTGCTGAAATCAATTGCTTCAGGAACGACGGTTGTCACCGCCTCAACGTTGGCTGCGTAACCACCTGGCGAACGCACAAAGGTGTCTTCACCGATGGCGGTTGGGTGCAAGAATTCCTCGGACTTCGAGCCTCCCATGGCGCCTGCCTGCGCGAACACTGGCACAACTTCAAGGCCCAAACGCTCGAAAATACGAACGTAGGCGCCGCGGTGCGCGTTGTAGGCCTCGTCGAGTCCTTCGTCATCAATGTTGAAGGAGTACGAATCCTTCATGATGAATTCGCGACCACGCAGCAGACCTGCGCGAGGGCGTGCCTCGTCGCGGTATTTATTCTGGATCTGGTACAGGTAGGCAGGAAGATCCTTGTACGAGGAGTACATGTCCTTGACCAGCAAGGTGAACATCTCTTCGTGCGTCGGAGCAAGCAGGTAGTCCGCACCCTTGCGGTCCTGCAGGCGGAAGAGACCCTCGCCGTATTCAGTCCATCGACCAGTCTGTTCGTATGGCTCGCGTGGCAACAACGCCGGGAAATGAACTTCCTGAGCGCCAATAGCATTCATTTCTTCGCGAACAATAGCTTCTACGCGAGCAAGCACCTTCAGGCCCAGTGGCAGCCAGGTATAAATGCCCGGAGCCGCACGGCGAATGTATCCAGCTCGAACCAACAGCTTATGGCTGTCTACTTCTGCTTCAACCGGATCTTCGCGCAAGGTGCGCAGGAACAGGGTGGAAAGCTTCAAAACCACGCGGGGCGTCCTTTTCCGTAAGTCGCCGGTCCATGGTGTGCCACTGGAGGTCGACTCAGCTATGCAAAATCTGATGTGTAATTGGCCTGAAAATAGCCTTCCACAATTCTAACCTCTATAGGCAAAACCCTAGTATTCCTAAGGCTGTGGAGACTACCGTGATTCTCACCGCAGTATGAGAACTACTGCTCGGGGTGGGTTTCACTCCGGAGGTTGACCGCCCTGCTCGAAACTCTCGCCAACCACCCTTCGATGATCACTTCACGAAGTTGATCAACTTTGATGCGTTCTAAATGAAATAGCACAATGTCAGTTCCGGTCAAATGCTGGATATCGAAGAAAAGATCTTCGAAGGCATCGATGAGCTCTTTCTTGGTGGTCTCCGATGCGGTACGCAGCGCATAGATTTCACCTTGCGGGATAGGCAGACCCTGATCAACGAGTCTTTTCGTGTCAGTTTTCCCTAAAGGTCGTCGCCAAATGACCATGCCGCGTGGAACCGACCACTTTGCTCCAGTGCCATAGCCACTAATGCCTTCCTCGAGCTGCGGCAGGTCTGCTGCTATTTCTCGGATGTCTGCAATTGTGGCCATCCCCCATGCTCTCGCGCGAAGATGAAGATTCGCAAGTGCACAATGCATATATTGAGCTGGCATACAGTAACGCCGCCCGCTTCCAGAATGGGAGCGGGCGGCGCATGGTGAAAATCTCGCCTTACTGAGCCTTCTCTAGCTCGGCAACTGCGACATTTAGTTCCTTGACGAGCTCGTCAATTTTGGCCTGTTCATCCTCTACCGCACCGGAATAGGAAATGGACACCGCGTTTGGACCAACAAGACCCTGCACGGAATAGCTACCCATCGGAACCTCCGTGCCTTCCATGGAGATGCTTGTCTTCGTTGCTGTGGTCATTTCCGCGTCCGAAGTAGCATCAAGCATTTCAGCTGAAGCGTTAAGCTTCATGCCCTGCATTTCCATCGAGAAGCTGTCACAGCCCTGCATGTCTTTGGCCTCGACTGTTTTCTTGATCTCGGCAAGCTTTGCATCGTCTTCATAGGAAGCAACGCTGTAGCTGGTTGATTCACCAGTCGCCTCACCTGCGACAGTCGCAACAGCCATGTTAATGCCTTCAATATCCCATGAGCTCTGCTGAGCGACCAGATCAGCGCACTTAGCAGGCTCGATGTTCATGCCCTTGATCAGTTCCTTCGCCTGTGGAAGTGACTCTGCGATCGCGGCACCATCAATGATCTGCGCACCAGATTCGTCGGCAACAAGCTTTTCTACGATTTCCTTTACCTTTGCGGCACTCAAAGGTTCCGCTGCTGGAACTTGTTCTGCCGCTGGTTGCGAGGCCTGTGCCTCACCCGATGCTGCTGGAGTGTCAGTACCAGAGTCTGAGCAACCGGTCAGTGCCAGCGCGCCTGCCAACGGAAGCAACCAAAGTGAACGTTTTTTCATGATTCTGTCCTCACATTGAGTGGTGTCGCTTCCACTGTATTAGAATATTGGTTAGAAATAAAAGACCACAGTGCAATTATTGCAACGATTTGATTTCGGCAAAAGCTTGGTCGGTCAGCTTCATAGCTTCTCCCGCAAGCAAGGGCGCTTCAACGGTTCCACTGGAGAATGTCACTAGAACGAAATTATTTCCATCGAGAGCCTGCACCGCAACCGAATTCAGGTGTTGCTCTGCCCCGACCTTCATTTGGGTAGCCATTGTCAGTGCCTGGTCTGCGGTCGAGTCAAGGTCCAAGATCTGACGGTCCGTATTGACAGCCTCACCCGAGACGCTCACGCTTATGGATTCGCATCCTTCGATGTCCGACAGCTTCAGAGCCTCAGAAATGTTTTTGCGAGTCTGTGCATCGGTGATTGAAAATACTTGAATCACTTTGCCCGTGGAGTCGCCCTGAATCGTTGCAGATGCCGCCACCGTGCCAGTCAAGTCCGTGACAGTGTACTTTTCTTGTTGCTGGGCGCACTCCTCAGGCTTGATCCCATTGCTGCCTGTCATGTTCTTGGCCTGTTCAAGTTGAGGCTTCATCACCTCGTTGTCCAAGACCTGCGCCGTGGAATCCGCACCAACAAGTTTCGTGACCACGTCCTTGACCTGATCCGCGGTGAGTGTCTTCCCGCTTACTTGTTCTTGCTTCTGAGACGGAGCGGGACTCGACTCGACTGTTGCTGGATCAGCATTGTCGTTTCCCGCGCAACCAGTGAGAAGCAGGGTTGCGGCCAACGGTAGCAGCCAGAGGGAACGCTTGGTCATAGATCAATCCTTAGAATGCACCGTGGCGCTAGGCCAGGCTGGATATGCAGAAATAGCGAAGTTTCGAGGATCTACTCAAGTTCGGCAAATAACGCGTCGATTCGTTCCGAAGCACGTTTGAGTTGCTCTTGAGTTTGATCTGCAGTCGTTTGTTGCTGGAAGCCGACCATCACATTGCCCCGCGCCGCGCGCACCATGAGTTGCTGTTGCGTGTGTGAACCATCGCTGCTGGTAACCACGTAGGCGTCATTGAACTCTGCATTCGTTTTCGTTGGTTGTTTCGCCAAATGGTATGCGAGTGTTTTCCCGTCGATGGTCACCGAATATCGCGCACAGTCGGAGCTCGCCTTCGCTTCGCTCTCCCATTGGGTCTGCAACGCTTCCACATCTGGATAGACCGCAACCGTCAGATATCGATCCTCGAATTCCACCACAGCCATCTTCGCTTTGGCCAACTGTTCGGTAACAGGAGCGGCGAAGGTAACACCGCACTTACTTGGTGAGACTTCCAAACCCTCAATCCAGGCCTGCGCCTCGGGGATACTTTTACGCAGTTGCGAATCCGCGATGACATTCGCTTTGGAATCGTCCTTGACGAATTCCTTGAGCTGCTTCTCAAGCTCGACGGCGTTAATCTGTAGCGCGCTTCCCGCCGTCTCCTCTTCGGGTTCAGTCGGGGCGCTGCAACCGCTAAGCAGTAGCGCGGCAAGGCAAAGTGCCGAGGCGAAGTAAGTTTTGGAGCATTTGGCAAGAGCCACAGAATTTCCCGTCACGATAGTTACTGTGCTCGATTCTAGAAGACGTCGCACCCATCTCGGCGGATTATGACCTTTAGGCCAAGACTACGCCGTGCATGACCATCGCGTGGGATCTCTAGTCACTTCCCGTGGGGCGCTCCCCAGACATGAGGAGTTGCGCCCCGAACAACAACCAACATTTGACGACGTCTCGCGCGTCAAATTCTCGGACAATACTAAAAAAGTATCGTCGCAAACGTTCCGGTCTGCTCGAATCCAACCCGTTCATAGGACCGGATGGCAGGCTCGTTGTAGTTGTTCACGTACAGGCTCACAATTGGCGCGAACCGAAGCGCATAGTCAACCGTGGCGGCCATATATCCGGCAGCAAGTCCCCGTCCGCGGAAACGGGGGCTAATCCAAACTCCTTGGATCTGCACTACCGAAGTCGTGACGGTTCCGAGGTCTGCCTTAAAGATGATCTCACCATATTCATCTACATCGATCACGGTGTGACCCTCTCGAATCAACTGGCGCACGCGGCTTCGATAAAACCCTCCCCCATTGTCCAAAGGTGAGTATCCAAGCTCTTCTTCAAACATTGCAGCACTGGCAGGCAGGACGAGGTTAAAGTCCTGCAAGGTCGCCACGCGGAGAGATTCTATCGGATCAAAGTTCGCTCGGTGCCCAATGGTCATCAGCGGTTGGTTTTCGCGGATGTCGAAGAATGCTTGCGGGCCAGTTGCAAGGACTTCTTTCATCGCCAGCACCGTCTCGGCGGGTCCAAAAACCGAAGCGAAACGTTGACGTGTCTCCAGCGCCTGCTGAGCATAGGCGCGAGCGTGATCGGCGTCCATGGCGGTGGGCGCAATATTTGCGCCCACCCAACATGCTGATTCCAGCCCGTCTTCACCGTTGATTCCGAGCAGATGGGCAAAACCATCTGGAACAGCGGAACGGTGCAGCGCGAGCTGTGACCGAGTAAAGATATTAGCGACGGGGTCTTGTTCCAGCAACGCCAGTAGGGCCGCAGTATCCCTGCGACCCAAGACTCGCACTTCCCCGGGCGGGCTCTGCCTAGCTGACGGAGACCACGGGAGAACCCGAGGCAGGATTCTCGTCATCGCCAAGATCCATTTCTTCAGCTAAACGATTAGCTTCTTCAATAAGAGTTTCGACAATCTGATCCTCGGGAACGGTCTTGATTACTTCGCCCCTGACGAAGATCTGTCCCTTCCCATTACCGGAGGCTACGCCAAGATCGGCGTCGCGCGCTTCGCCCGGTCCGTTAACGACACAGCCCATAACAGCTACTCGTAGCGGAGCGTCCATGCCTTCAAGGCCTGCGGTGACCTTTTCTGCCAACGAGTAAACGTCCACCTGAGCGCGGCCACAAGATGGGCAGGAAACGATGTCCAACTTGCGTGGACGCAAGTTCAACGATTCGAGGATTTGGTTACCAACCTTGACCTCTTCGACCGGCGGGGCCGAAAGGGAAACACGGATGGTGTCGCCAATGCCCTGCGAGAGGAGGGAGCCGAAGGCGACAGAGGACTTGATGGTGCCTTGGAATGTCGGACCGGCTTCGGTGACACCAAGGTGCAATGGCCAGTCGCCTGACTCAGCCAAGAGCTGGTAGGCACGGACCATGATGACCGGATCGCTATGCTTGACCGAAATCTTGAAGTCATGGAAACCATGTTCTTCGAACAGCGAAGCTTCCCAGATGGCCGACTCTACGAGTGCCTCAGGAGTTGCCTTGCCATACTTCTTGAGCAGCTTCGGATGCAGCGAACCACCGTTGACTCCGATACGAATCGAGGTACCGTGATCCTTAGCGGCCTGAGCGATTTGCTTGACCTGGTCATCAAACTTGCGGATATTTCCGGGATTCACGCGGACGGCACCACAGCCGGCTTCAATTGCCGCAAATACGTACTTCGGTTGGAAGTGGATGTCGGCGATGACCGGGATCTGCGATTTCATCGCGATGATCGGCAAGGCCTCAGCATCTTTGTCGGTCGGGCAAGCGACGCGCACAATGTCGCAACCGGCGGCCGTCACCTCAGCGATCTGCTGCAGAGTTGCGTTAATGTCATGCGTCTTGGTCGTAGTCATCGTCTGCACGCTAATAGGCGAGTTCGAGCCGATGCCCACATTGCCGACATTGAACTGACGGGTTTTACGACGTGGAGTGATTACCGGCGGTGGTGCCGCCGGCATGCCGAGTTTGACCGAAGTCAATGGATGCCTCCGAAGTGATTGTAGGTATTTCTATACCAAGTATCGCACCGTCTGGCGTGCTATTGGTAAGGATGCGAGAAAAGCCACGACCAGCGTCGTGGCTTTTCATCACAGATTCAAAGAAAAGTTACTTAGTTGGATTCTGCAACGGCACGGATGTTGCTCAGTACTTCTGCAACCTGCTCGGCAACTTCAGCGTCATCCTTAGGATGGGTTTCGGCAAAGCGAACCACCGAGTTAGGGATGGAGAGCTTCACGTTCTCAAGGACGTTGGCGCCTGCAATGTTCAGTGCCTTGCGGGCTTCGTCCTGGGCCCATACGCCACCGTACTGACCGAAGGCGGTGCCGATGACAACCGATGGCATGTCCTTGACGGCGCCTGCTCCGAATGGGCGTGAGAGCCAGTCGATAGCGTTTTTGAGAACTGCTGGCATGGTGCCGTTGTATTCAGGAGAAATCAGCAACAAGGCGTCCGCCGCGCCAACCGCGTCACGCAATGCCTGCGCTGCCATAGGCACGCCGCCTTCAACGTCATGGTCTTCGTTGTAGAACGGAAGGCTATCAAGGCCCGAGTACACGCTCACTTCAACGCCTTCTGGAGAGTTCAGGGCGGTGGCTTCTGCCAGTTGCTGGTTAGTTGAACCAGAACGCAGGGAACCAACGAGGGTAATAACCTTTGTAGCCATATAGTTCTTCTCCTAATTTAGTGCATCAAAAAGTAGACAAAGCTGACGCTTCATCTACTCCAACGAGTAGCTCTGGGAATCAATTCCGCTACAGCATGTGACATGGCGCACGTAAAATGCGTGTATTGCACAATCGCAGTTCTGCATAGGCCTACCAGCGCAGAAACGAATTCGTTGCCGGACAATTGCGATAGATCTAACTCAGTTAAAAGCGGCACGGTCACTTCTTGTCTGCACTTGCAGCAGACAGTTCGCGTTCCCACCCTTCAACTAAGGTTGCGGACATACCGCAACACCCGAGCGTCCGCTTTTCGCCCGGTCCATTGGAATCCGTCTAAATCTTCCGCAGATCCTAGCCTGAAATGAATTAGTAGCAGCCGCGAAAGGCCTCTCTCCGGAGTCACTTGTTAGGTCAAAGAATTAAAACCCCCCGACCACAATCAAAGTGATTGTGGCCGGGGGCGATGAACATCGAGTTTTCAGGAAGCGAATTGCGTGAGCAGGCCGATCACCGGGTTCCATTCGGTGATGTCGGTCTGCTCTAGCGCGCCGACCTTGCTGAATGGATCATTAGCCAACACCTCATTGAGGGCGGACTTGTCCTCAGCTGCAAAAATGAGCAGGGCACCGTCCACTACCGGGGTGGGACCCGAAGCGAGAAGGCGAACCGCACCATCGCCGAGGAACTCACAGAGGTAATCGCGGTGCGCCGGGCGGTGTTCGTTGCGCAGGTCGGTCGAGTCCTGAGCATAGGTGTATTCAACAGCAAAAACAGTCATGGCTACAGCCTATTTCGCTCGGCCTAGAAGATTGTGATTGGTTTGAAAATGTCTGCGTATATTAAGAGCCCGCCCATAACCAGCATCGCAGCAACCACCACGTAGGTGAGGGGCAACAACTTGATGGTATCCACCGGTGCGATGTTCTTTTTTCCAAAGATCCTGCCGACGGTTCGCTTCAGCCCCTCGTACAGTGCACCGATGACATGTCCACCGTCCAGTGGCAACAAGGGGATCAGGTTGAAGGCAAATAGTGCGAGGTTCAATCCGCCGGCCAGCGAGAGCAGCGAGGCGATTTTGTCATCAATCGCAAGACCCTCATGGGAGTTGATTTCGCCGGCGATCCGTCCCACCCCAACGATGGAGACTGGACCATTCGGGTCTCGTTCTTCGGTGCCGAAGGCAGCCTGAGCTACATCAACCATGCGCTGCGGCAGGTGCAGAATGACGTTGCCGATGTTCAGAAGCTGATCGCCGACTACGCCAGGAACTTCGGTGACTGGCTGGGAAATGTTCTCGACCTGCGAGCTCATCCCCACGAATCCGACCTGCGCGGTTTCCATAGTGCCGTTCTCGTCGGTCACCGGATAGCCTTCGTCATCCAGCACCGGACGTTCGGTCAGATGCGGGGTCAGCGTGGTGTCATGCATAATGCCACCGCGTTCATATTCCAGGGCGATGCTTTCGCCCGGGTGATCACGAATCACGCCGGTGAGTTCATACCACGCGTCGTGCGACACAGCGGTGCCGTTGACCGAAGTGATGGTGTCCCCCGGTAGCAGACCCGCGGCATAGGCCGGAGCTTCCTTATCCGTGGCGGTGCATTCGGTCGCGTCAGAATTTTCGGCGCTCGCGATGCACTGATAGACCTCGGAGACGGTTGTTGTCGTCGTGGGCACACCGAATCCGGTGATCACCACGCCGATCAGCAAAAAACCGAGCAGCAGGTTAACGAAGGGCCCACCGAGCATAATGATGATGCGCTTGTAGATGGGCAGCTGGTAGAACAGTCTGCCATCATCGCTGGCTTCGACGTTCTCGTTGGCTTGCGACCGGGCATCGTCAACCATCTGCCCGAAGACTTTATCGAAGAAACTTGGTTTCTTTTGCGCCACATTGGCTTTACTGGCCGGGCGGGGCGGGTACATGCCCACCATTGAGATGTAGCCGCCGAGCGGAAGTGCCTTCAGCCCGTACTCGGTCTCGCCACGCTTAAACGAAAAGATCGTTTTGCCGAAACCGATCATGTACTGCGGAACGCGCAGTCCGAATTTCTTGGCCGGCAGCAGGTGACCCACCTCGTGCAGGGCAATGGACAGCGCAATGGCGATGACCATGAATAGTACGCCGCCAAGGAACATTAATACGCTCATGCTTTTTCCTTCAGCAGCGAGATTGCGTAGGCTCGCGCCCACCGATCGGTCTCTAGAACTAGCTCCACAGAAAGTTCGGCGTTCACCGGAGTGTAGTCTTCCAACACTTGTTCAATTGTCTCGACAATATCGGTAAAGCGGATCTTGCCCTCGTGGAAGGCGTCTACCGCAATTTCGTTCACCGCATTATACACGGTCATATGGGTGCCCGAGGCGGCAGCTGCCTGCTTTGCCAACTTCACCGCGGTAAATACCGACTCGTCCAATGGTTCAAAGGTCCATGAGCTGGCGGTGGAAAAATCGCAGGGGCTTGCGGCTCCGGCTACGCGGTGTGGCCAATTGATGCCCAAGGCGATTGCTAACCGCATATCCGGTGGGGAAGCCTGTGCGATGACCGAACCGTCAATGAACTCAACCATTGAATGCACTACTGACTGACGGTGTACCAGCGGTTCGATACGCTCCAGAGGCACATCAAAGAGCAGGTGGGCTTCGATGACTTCCAAGGCCTTGTTGACCATGGTCGCCGAGTTAGTGGTGACCATTCGCCCCATATCCCAGGTTGGGTGAGCCAGCGCCTGGGCTGGGGTGACTTCGCGTAGCTGCTCATAGCTATATCCAAAGAATGGTCCACCGGAGGCGGTGACAATCAGCTTGGAGACTTCCTCTGGGGTGCCCGAGCGCAAGGCTTGGGCCAGGGCAGAGTGTTCGGAGTCCACTGGGGAGATTTGCCCGGGTGCGGCAATTTGCTTCACGACTTGACCGCCAATAATCAGCGATTCTTTATTCGCTAGAGCGAGCAGGTGCCCGGCTTTCAAAGCCGCGATGGTTGGTTCTAACCCAATGGCGCCGGTAATACCGTTGAGCACCACATCAGATTCCGCATAGCCGGCAATCTTCGTGGCAGCTTGCGACCCTACGAGGAGTTCCGGGGAGTAGCCACTCACACCTTTATCCTGGGCCGCCTGCGCGATCGCGGTCGCTAGTTCATCTTTGCTTTCTACCGCCGCGCCCACCATGTCCGGGCGGAAGGCGACTGCCTGTTCGGCGAGGAGGTTCAGATTGTAGCCACCGCTCAGCGCGGCGACGCTAAATTGCTCCGGGGCATTTTTTATGACATCCAGGCCTTGGGTGCCAATGGATCCGGTAGAACCGATCAGCGTAACTCGGCGCGGATGATCCGCAGTTTTAAAAGAAGATTGGATGCTCACCCGTACCATTATGGTCGTATTATCTGTGAGCTCCCAAAGTGCAGATTCACCGGCGCGCTCAAACCAGTCGTACCGGCGAGCGAAGCTGATGATCCGCCGCTCACCGGTAGGACAATTCGAGGTTTAGGCCTTTACAACCCGAGGCTGCGGGCGATCAGCATCAGCTGAACCTGGGTGGTGCCTTCACCGATTTCCAGAATCTTTGAATCACGATAGTGACGGGCCACCAAGGACTCGTTGATGAATCCGTAGCCGCCAAAGATCTGGGTGGCATCTCGGGCGTTATCCATGGCTGCTTCACTGGCGACGAGCTTAGCGTGGGCCGCTTCGATCTTGAAGTCTTTACCGGCGAGCATTTTGGCTGCGGCCGCGTAGTAGGCCAACCGCGAGGTATGTACTCGCGAGGCCATGCGCGCAATCATGAATGAGATTCCCTGATTCTTGCCAATCGCAGCTCCGAAGCTCTGTCGATTCTTCGCGTAAGCTACCGCCTCATCCAAGCAGCCTTGGGCTGCGCCGGTCGCGAGGGCCGCGATGGCGATACGCCCCTCGTCAAGGATCTCCAGGAAGTAGGCGTATCCACGACCACGTTCACCGAGCAAATTCTCCTCTGGGACACGAGCGCCGTTGAAGCTCAGCGGGTGGGTGTCGCTGGCATGCCAGCCGACCTTGTTGTAGGCAGGCTCCGCGACGAATCCTTCGGTACCCGAAGGAACGATAATCGTGGAGATTTCTTTCTTGCCGGTGGACTCATCGACTCCGGTTACGGCGGTGACTGTAACCAACGAGGTGATGTCAGTTCCAGAGTTCGTGATGAATTCCTTGGAACCATCGATAACCCACTGTCCATTTTCGAGCTTAGCTTTGGTTCTCGTGGCCGACGCGTCAGACCCGGCACCGGGCTCGGTCAGGCCGAATCCCGCAAGGTTCTTGCCAGCGGCGAGATCTGGCAACCACCGCTGTTTTTGTTCTTCATTTCCGAAACGGAAGATCGGCATCGCTCCGAGGGAGACGCCCGCTTCCAAGGTAATGGCTACCGATTGGTCGACTCGTCCCAGTTCTTCTAGGGCTAGGGCCAGCGCGAAGTAGTCGCCGCCGGATCCGCCGTATTCTTCGGAGATCGGCAAACCGAATAGGCCCAACTCCCCCATTTGCGCAACTACTTCATATGGGAAGCTATGCTCCGCATCATGCTTGGCGCTGACCGGAGCAACGACTTGTTGGGCGAATTCACGGACGACGTCGACCAGGTCTTGGTACAGTTCGTCGAGTTCGAGATCAATCACGGGCACTCTCTTCTTTCGAGGTTGTCCACACCGGCCTCACGTTTTAACGCAATGACCGGTGCTGGGCCATGTCCGACGCGGACGCTAAATCTTGGAAGCTGACCGTCCGGCGAGTATGGTTAATTTCTATTAACTGTGTTTGTCCAGCTACATTTTGACACTAGTGGCGTACTTCACAGTTGTCCATAGTTGGACGGGGTTTCTAAGGAGTAAATGCGTTGAGCAGATATCAATCGCTCACTGAGCCAACTGATCGCGAGCGCGCCAAGGCCGAACGTCGTGATGCGCTGTTGCGTGAAGCGACACGGCTTTTTGCGTTGCACGGTTACGCTGGCGTTTCCTTGGAAGATCTGGGAGCCGCCTGCGGCATTTCGGGGCCCGCCGTGTATCGGCATTTTGCTGGCAAGCAGGCGCTGCTCATCGCTTTGCTGGTAGATATGTCCAAAGACATCTTCGCTGGCGGTCTCCAGGCCGCAGAAAGTGGAGGTGAACCCTTGGAAGTGCTGTCCCGACTGGTTGATTTCCACACCGATTTCTCCCTCGCGCGACCAGACATCCTTCAGGTTCAGGACCGCGATTTGAAGTCGCTGCCGAAGACCGAACTCGCCTTAGTTCGTAAACTTCAAAATAACTACATAGCTTTATGGACCGAGCAATTGGCCCAAATGCATCCCACCGGAAGCCCACAGTCGCACCGTTTCAGGGCACACGCGGTCTTCGGACTGCTCAACTCCACCGCGCACTCGGCGCACTCACCACGTACTAAGAAATCCGGGTTAAAGCCGTTGCTCTCGAATATGGCACTCGCGGCACTCACATCCCCGGTAGTCTAGAAACTAAGTCCCACTTATTCTGGGCGCGTTCAATCGGGCGCGTACCACCTCACGAAAGAAAGGCCTTTACTGTGCAATTACGTGAAGTCCGCCCTTCCGACTTGGACGCATTCTTTGCTCACCAGCAGGAACCCGAGGCGAACCTGATGGCGGCCTATCAGGCCCGCAACCCTTCGGACCGTGCAGTATTCGATCATCACTGGAGCTCAATCCTCAATGATGAGTCGGTGCTGGTTCGCACGATCGAGCACGAAGGTGAAGTTGCTGGCTCGATTTTGGTCTTTGATGGCACGAAGCCAGAGATCAACTTCTGGACCTCCACCAAGTTCTGGGGCAAGGGAATCACCACCAGCGCCGTTGACGCGTTCCTTGCAGAATTCACTAAGCGTCCGCTGACCGCACATGTAGTGCAGGACAATCTTGGTTCCCTCAAGGTCCTAGAACGTCGCGGCTTCAAGCAGGTAGGCACCGAGCAGATCTTCTCAAACGCCCGCGCCGCGGTTGTCACCGAGATCGTCCTGCAGCTCGACGACTAAAAGTCACTTAGATACAACTGACCGCAGTTCACCCGAAGACGTGTGAACTGCGGTCAGTTGTTTAATGAGGAATGCTCTAGCTACGGCGAACTACTTGGTGGCGTTCAAGGTACGCCACGCCTCGCGGCGCACCGCCTGCTCGATTGGATCCGGGACCGGGGCGGCCGCCAGCAATCTGCGGGTGTAGTCGTGAGCTGGTGCGTGCAGCACCGTCTTCACTCGGCCCTTCTCCACCGATTTGCCGTTTTGCATCACTACCACCGAGTCGGCGAGCATATCGACAACGGCCAAATCATGGCTGACAAATAGGCACGCGAAATTGAAATCTCGCTGCAGATCCTGAAGCATCTCCAACACCAGGGCCTGGACCGAAACGTCCAGTGCGCTGGTCGGCTCGTCGGCAATCAGCAGCTCCGGGTTTAAGGTCAGCGCGCGGGCAATACAGATGCGCTGACGCTGACCGCCGGAAAGCTCGTGCGGGTATCGGTTGATAACATTTCGCGGAAGCTTCACTGCGTCCAGCAATTCCTGCGCACGCTTGATCCGCTCGGCCTTGGTGCCGACTTTATGCACCACCATCGGCTCGGTGATGCAATCGCCGATGGGGAATCGTGGGTTCAGCGAGGCTGCCGGGTCCTGGAAGATCACGCCGATCTGCTTGCGCACCTGGCGAGCCTGGCGCGGAGAGAGCTTGGGCAGATTATGTCCCTTGACCGACAACGTCCCGGAAGCCACCGGCAGCAGGCCGAGCACCGCCTTGGCGATGGTCGATTTACCCGACCCGGATTCGCCTACGATGCCAAGCACTTCGCCCTTGGCGATGTCGAAGCTGACGTCTTCCACCGCCCGGAAGACGGTGCCGCGCATGTCGTATTCCAATATAAGGTCTTTGGCTTCCAAGACCAGCTCTCGGCCGGCTTCCGCGGTCTCTTCGCTATGCGTTGAACGCTCGTCGATAATCACCGGGGAAAGCCGCGGCACCGAGGAGAGCAGACGCTGGGTATATTCGTGCTGCGGGTGCAGCAGTACCTGTTGCACGTCGCCGGTTTCCACCAGATTTCCTTGGAACATCACCGCTACCTGATCGGCCATATCCGCCACGACACCCATATTGTGGGTGATCAGCAAAATGCCTGTGTTTAGTCGATCCTTGAGTTCGCGGAGCAGGTCAAGGATTTCGGCCTGCACCGTCACGTCCAGCGCGGTGGTTGGCTCATCGGCAATGATCACCTTCGGATCGCAGGAGATCGCCATGGCGATCACGATTCGCTGACGCTGACCTCCGGAGAACTGGTGCGGATATTGCTTGATGCGCTTGGCTGGATCCGGGATGCCAACCATGGTCAGCAGCTCGATGGCACGGTCGGTGGCTTCCTTGCCGTAGGCTACGTCGTGCAGTTCCAGCGCTTCGGTGAGCTGGCGCTCGATGCTGAGCACCGGGTTCAGCGCGGTCATAGGCTCCTGGAACACCATGGCGATGTCCGTGGCGCGCATCTTGCGCATCTTGCCCTCATCCAGGCCCACCACGTTCACGTTGCCGACCTTGGCTATGCCAGTGACGTTGGCGTTCTCCGGCAACAATCCCATTGCGGCGGTGGAGGTCACCGACTTGCCGGAACCAGATTCACCGACCAGCGCCACCACTTCGCCCGGGCGCACGGCCAGGGATAGCCCCTTGACCGCATGGACGTCGGGGCCGGCGGTTTCGAAAGTGACCTTCAGGTCGTTGAAGCTCAGTGCATAATTTTCTGTTGCTTCGGTGCTCATGGCTTCTCCTTGCGGGTTGGCAGGGCAAAGAGCCCTGCCCGACGGCGGCGGCGCTTGCCGGTGTGGCGTGGGTCGAAGGCGTCGCGTAGGCCATCGCCGAGGAAATTCACGCTCAATGCGATGGTGACGATGATCATGCCCGGCCACCAGAACAGCCATGGACGGGAGGTAAACGCATTCTGGTACTGGCTGATCAGCAGACCCAGCGAGGATTCCGGCGGCTGCACGCCGAAGCCCAGATAGGACAGCGAAGACTCAAGCAGGATTGCGCCGGCGATGGCGAAGGTCGCGTTGACCACGATCACCCCGATGGTGTTGGGCAATAGGTGCTTAAAGATCACTCGCGAGGTTTTCGAGCCCATGGCCTGGGCCGCCGCCACGTATTCGCGTTCGCGCAAGCTGAGGATTTCGCCGCGGACCAGTCGGGCCAGACCGGTCCAGGTCACCAGGCCCAGGACGAAAGCCAGGGTGATGATCGAGCCGGAGGTCGCACCGGCAATCTGGCCAAGTACGGCGGCCAGAACCAGCAGCGGAATGACGATGAACAGGTCGGTGATGCGCATCAGTACCTCATCGACCCAGCCACGGTAGTATCCTGCAACCGCACCGATCACTGCGCCGAGGAAGGTTGAAACCAAACCGACCACCACACCGATGATGATCGACTTCTGCGTGCCGGTCATGACCAAGGCAAAGTAGTCCTTGCCGATGGAGTCTTGGCCGAAGGGGTTCTCCCCCCAGCGGATGCCTTCGCCGCCCAGCCAGGTTGGCACCAGGCTCAAGGTTGGCTTGCCTCCGTTGACCACGCTTCCGGCATCAAGGTAGGACTTGTCCCACCAGCCCGGGAAAACTCCCCACCCCACCGAGCTGAAGGCCATCACGGTGATGAAGACCAAGATGATGCTCGATGTCATGGCGAGCTTGTGCTTCAGGAAACGCCCGACGACGATGCGCCCTTGGCTCTTTGAATCTTCGGCCTGGCGGGCAAGCTTCGCATCCTCCAGGTCGGCAATGGAGGTGATGTTCTGTGGCAGTTTGTCGTTGGTGTTACTCATCGCTTGTCCTTAATGTCCCAGACACTATTGGTGTGAATTGTCATGGCCGCCTAGACGCGAATGCGTGGGTCGAGCATGGCGTAGACAATGTCTGCCATCAGGTTGAAGAGAATTGCCGCGGTACCAGTGACCAGGAAGAAGGCCATTACCGGGTTGGCGTCCACGCGATCAAGACCTGTGGCGAACATTTCGCCCATGCCCTTCCAGCCGAACACCCGCTCGGTAATCACCGCGCCACCGATCAGACCGGCGAAGTCGAAGGCCGCGATGGTAGCGATGGGAATCATGGCATTGCGGAAAGCGTGGCGGAAAATCACCGTGCGCTCGCTCAAACCCTTGGAACGGGCGGTACGGATGTAGTCTTGCTGCTGAACTTCGAGCATCGAGGAACGGGTGTACCGCGAGTAGCTTGCCAAGGAGATAATTGCCAGCAGAATGGTGGGCAGCAGCAGCTGGGTGGCGTTATCCAGGAAGTGGTCCCAGTAGCCGCCCTCGAAGTTCGCAGTGGAGGAACCGATGGTGGAGATTGGGCGTCCCTTGTTGTCCAGGAAGCCTGGCCATGCGCGGAACAGATGATCGATCACGGTCAGCGCGGCACCGACAAAGCCAGTTATCATCGCGACGTTGGCGGCGACCTTGCGCAGCCGTCCGCCCATGAAGCGTCCAAGCAGGGCAGGCAACGCCACCGCGAGGATCAATCCGCCCAGCAGGATCCAGGTATTCGGTTCGGCCATCAGGTAGAAGGTCGCGTAGTAGGCGATCAGCACGAGCACCACGGTGAGCAATGCGGGGTAAAGTACCCGCTTTTCCTTGAGTCCGGTGCTCATCGCGGTGGCCGAGAGGGCTACCAGTGCGGTGAGGACCACAATGAATGCGGGTCCCATTTGCGGGAAGCGGTAGAAGTTCAACCACAGCGAGTATTGCAGGGCCAATGGCACGAATACAGCGGCCACCGCGAAGGTCAGCGCGCGGCGCTTGAGTGAACCGGCGAGGAACATCTGCAAGATGAGACCAAAGACCACGCCAATAAGTATTGAAGTCCCCAAGGAGATATCCGGGGATGCTATCCAGTCGTTGAATCCGATAGCGAGGTATTCCTTGAGCAGCACAGCTGCCCAGAATACTGGCAGGGAGAAGAAGAGGAAGGTCAGGAAGGTGACTATGTAATCAAGTCCCGAATATTGGCGCACCGCGGTGAGCACACCGATGGCGATACCCAGGATCGCGGCGATCAGGGTGGCGATTAGCACCAGCCGCAGGGTCGAGGCTGCGGCGTTAGCCAGCAATCCGGAGACTTCCACACCGTTAATATTTCGTCCCAGGTCGCATTGGCCGACAAAGCACTTTGAAACTCCAGTCAGCCAGTCCCAGTAGCGCAGGTACCAGGGCAGATCCAGCTCCATGTAATCGATGCGCTGGGCCATCAGAAACTCGCGATTATCGGCGTTGCTTTCGCGCAGATCCTTGAGCGGATCACCGGAGTTGATGACGAGGATATACAGCAGCAGCGAGGCTGCGAACAGCACTCCGAGGGCTGATCCAAGTCGCTTGGCGATGAATTTCAACACGGCGTCTATGTCCTACTTTCGTTTCTCACCGAACGATTCTTGTCGCTGAGGGTAGTAGCGAATTCAAATCGTTGTGGGGCTGTGGTGGACACACTGCGGGGCCCGACGATCCATCGGGCCCCGCAGTCGTTCACTCACGGTGTCTGAGCTCAGTGCCTAGTGGCAGTTACTCTGCACGTACCCACTGCTTTGCGTTCCAGACAATCTGGTCCTGGGTCGCGGTGTGGCGGACATTCTGAATATCTGAGCCCGAGGCGCTCAGGCCTGGGTGGGCAAAGACTGGGATGCCATAAAGGTCATCCCACAAGAGCTTCTCGATCTTCTTGATCTGCTCCTGGTGTACGGCCGGATCCAGCGAGGTTGCCAGGGTCTCCCATTCGGCGTCTACCTGCTCGTTGGAGTACTTGCCGTAGTTCTGCGGCTTGTCGGTAGCGTAGATGTTCTGACCGGAGGAAATCTGGCCCGAACCTGCCCAAGCGAACAGTGCTACGTCGTAGTCGCCGCGTTCCTGTGTTCCGCCCGGTGCGAAGAACTTGGGATCTCCGGCATCTTCAATCTTGAAGCCAGCTTCGTCGCAGGAGGACTTGATGGCTGCAACTTCGTTGGTACGGCGTTCGTTCGGAGCCGAGTAGCCGATGCGCACCTCGGCGCCCACAGCGTCCTCGGCTTCGAGGATCTTTTTCGCGCCTTCGATGTCGACCTGATCGTAGCGTCCGTCATAGGATGCGGCAACGACGTCTTCATAGTTGTCCTGGAACGGGAAGACCTCGCGGGAGTTCATCACGATTGCCTCTGGGTTCAGCGGCTTAACCAGGTTGTCAACGATGTTCTGACGTGGAACACACATGGCGAACGCCTTGCGCAGCTCCAGGTTCTTGAACTTGTTATCGCCCTTGAAGTTGAAGTCCAGGTGCTCCCAAGTCAGGGTGTCGCCCTGCTGGATGTTGACCGCGTCGCCCAAAGCCTGAAGCTGGGACAAGGTATCAACCGTTGGCTGCGGGTTGATGACGTCGATGTCCTTGTTCTGCAGAGCCTGGACCATGGCGGCGTCTTCAACGAAGCGGAAGTTCAGTTCCTTGGTTGACGGTGCAGTTCCGTAGTATTCCTCATTGGCGACCAAGGTGACCGATTCGCCGGCCTTCCAAGAGCCGAGCTTGTACGGTCCGGAAACTGGGACAAGCGCTTCGTCAGGGAGCGTGCCTGGGTTGGTAACCCAGCCTTCGTTCCAGAACTTGGCCGCTTCCTTCAGCTTGTCGGATTCACCGGCGAGGATGGCGTTTGCCAGCTCCTCGGTGCTCATGCCGGCCTCCTTGGCCACTACGTGAGCTGGCTGCAGCATCCAGGACTGCAAGGCCCAGTCGGGATCCGGGGATTCGAACTCTACGGTGAATTCTTTGCCAGCAACGTCGCCCTGCGGACCCTTCGGCACGGTGTCGCCCAGGTCAACGGAGACAGAGTTGAACAATGGCTTGGTCTTGTCTCCACCGTCGTTCAGATTCAGGTTCTGCACGCCCCAGGCGAGGACAGAGTCGGCGACGGTGATTGGCGTTCCGTCGGACCACTTGGCGTTCTCGTTGATGGTGTACTTGATCGTCAGCGGGTCGTCGCTGATCTTCTCGTAGGATCCCAGATCTTCATTCGGGTACAGGGTTCCATCGGTACCGAAGTATGAGAAGCCGGCAAACATCCGGTCGACGATGGCGGAGTTGTAGGTCGAGTAGGTGTTCGGTGTGAAACCGTTGTAGCTGATGAACTCCGGCGCACCGACCGAGACGGCAATGCTGCCATCTTTGGTGGTGACTTCGCCGAGGTCTGCGAGACCGCTATTGGTAACTTCGGCCGAGCCGTTGCCACCTTCGGCACCTGATTCGGAAGCCTGTGGGTCATTGCCGCCGCCTGGTGCACATGCGGACAGCGCTAGAGCCATCGCGGCACCTACTACTACTGCCTTCGAAACACGTTGGAATCGCATTCCGCCTCCTTGAGAATTTGAACGATACGAGTTCTGAACCATGAAGTTCAGTGTGGAACACATCACATGATGTAACCATTGAGCAATAGACTAACCGGATTTTGCCATCTTGGATATAGAAAGATGCGTTTCACATCTCCCGAGCCGGGCCGTGAAACAATCTGGTCACAATCGCCTTGTTACCGATCAGTTTAGAGATCCGGCTCACATCCCCGAGATTTCAAGGATTTCTTTCACATTGGGTTTTTTCAATCAGATGACCCGCGTCAGAGTGGCGCTCGACCAATTCGTTTATAACGATCTTGCAACATTTATTTCACATCTCTCAAAACTGAAACATTTCTTGAATAAGTCATTTTTAACGAACTCAGGGCAGCGACTTCAATACGAAGTCGCTGCCCTGAGTTGGACGGTGATGAACCGTTAAAATCGCTTAGATCAGGCTTGCACCGGGGATCGCCGCCAACAGGTTACGGGTGTAATCGCTCTTCGCATTCTCGAAGATTTCATCAACCGTTCCCTGCTCAACTACCAACCCATGTTCCATCACGCATACGTTGTCTGCAATCTCGCGCACTACAGCCAGGTCATGGGTAATGAACAAGTAGGTGAGCCCCATCTCGCGCTGCAGTTCGTCCAGCAGCTCCAGCACCTGAGCCTGGACCAACACATCCAATGCCGAGACGGCCTCGTCACAGACAATCATTTCAGGCTGCAGAGCCAACGCACGTGCAATCGCAATACGCTGCCGCTGACCGCCGGAAAGCTCATTCGGGAAGCGGTGCATGGTTGAGGCCGGCATGGATACCTGATCCAGCAGTTCTCTAACTTTCTTCTGCCGCGAGGCCGGATTCCCAATACCGTGGATGCGCAATGGCTCCTCGATGGTGCGGTAGATCGAGTACATCGGGTCCAAAGAACCGTAGGGGTCTTGGAAGATCGGCTGAACACGGCGGCGGTACTTGAACAGTTCCCGCTCGCTGAGCTTGCCGATGGCCTGGCCGTCGAAGACGATGTCCCCGGAGGTCGCATCCAGCAAGTTGAGCACCATCTGCGCGATGGTTGACTTACCCGAACCGGATTCACCCACCACCGCGGTGGTGGTGCCCTTCGGGATCTCGAAGGAGACATTGTCCACCGCGGTGAACTTTTCCTTGCGTCCCAAGCCCTTGCGGATGTCGAACACTTTGGTCAGGTTCGAAATCTTCAGCAGCGGCTCACTCTTCTCAACCACCGCTGCGTCCACGGCAAGTTCGTGCTTGTCTCCACGCTGGGCGGCCAGCGAGGGCGCCGAATTGATCAGTCGCTTGGTGTACGGGTGCTGCGGATTGCGCAGCAATTCCAGAGCCGGGCCGGACTCGACGACCTGCCCCTTGTACATCACAATGACCTTCTCGGCACGCTCGGCGGCCAGACCCAGATCGTGGGTGATCAGCAAGACCGCTGTGCCCAGTTCGCTGGTCATGGTGTCCAGGTGATCCAAGATCTGCTGCTGTACGGTGACGTCCAGTGCGCTGGTTGGCTCATCGGCAATGAGCAACCGTGGACGGCAGGCCAGACCGATGGCGATCAATGCACGCTGTCGCATACCGCCGGAGAACTCGTGCGGGTACTGATTCGCCCGGGTTTCTGCATCCGGAAGGCCTGCATCTGCCAATACCTGGGCAACTCGCTGCTTCGGATTGCTCCCCGCCAACCCGTTGGCCTTCAAGGTTTCCTTGACCTGGAAACCAATCTTCCAGACCGGGTTCAGATTGCTCATCGGGTCCTGCGGGACCATGCCGATGTGGTTACCGCGCAGCTCGACGAAACGCTTTTCGCTGGCCTTGGAGATATCTTCACCGTCAAAGAGAATCTGACCGGAAGAAACCTGGCCGTTGCCCGGCAGCAGGCCAATGGCGGCCAAGGCGGTAGTGGACTTGCCCGATCCGGACTCGCCAACGATTGCCACGGTCTCCCCCGGCATCACCGTCAGGTTTGCGTTGCGCACCGCGTTGACCGGGCCATCAGGAGTACTGAAGGTAATGGCCAGATTTTTGATTTCCAGCAGGGGCTTAGGTTCTGAATTCTGCACCACAGTTAGTTCCCCTTTCGAGACTTAGGATCCAGTGCATCACGCACTGCATCGCCGAGCATGATGAAGCTCAAGACGGTGACGGACAAGAACAGTGCTGGCCACATCAGCATCATTGGGTTATTGCGCAATTGCGACTGGGCTGCGGAAATATCGTTACCCCAGCTCATCACGTCGAATGGCAACCCCAAGCCAAGGAAGGACAGCGTCGCTTCGGCGACAATATACACACCAAGGTTCACGGTAGCGACCACGATCACCGGTGCCATGGCATTGGGGATCACGTGCTTGAGCAATGATTTGCCGCGCGAAAGCCCCAAGGCACGAGAAGCCTTGACGAAGTCTGCGTTGCGCGCTTCGAGTACCGCACCGCGGGTAATACGGGCCACCTGAGGCCAACCGAATATGGACAGCGTGATAATCACTGTCCACACGCTCCGATTGTCGCGGAAAGCTGGAAGCTGCATCACGATGATGGCACCGAGCACCATTGGCAGTGCAAAGAAAATGTCACCCAGGCGGGCAAGGATCATGTCCAACCAGCCACCATAGAATCCTGCGAGGGCACCGATGGTGCCACCGATCAAGACCACTAGGATCGTAGTGAAGATGCCGACCATCAGCGACGCTCTCGTTCCATGGATGGCGCGTGAATACACGTCGCAACCTTGGAAGTTATAACCCATCGGGTGGCCCGGGCTTGCGCCTTCATTGGAGAATTGCAGGTCGCAGAAGGTCGGGTCAGCTGCTGAGAAGAGATTAGGGATCGCGGCAATGATGATCACCAAGACAATCAAAAAGGCCGAGATAATAAACAGCGGACGCTTGCGCAGCGCACGCCAGGCCTCGCCCCACATTGACAATGGCTTGCCAGTTTCTTTGACCGCGTCGACGCCTTGCAACGGCGTCTCATCTAATGGTGCGACAAAGTGCGGAATGGTGTACTTGGAAATTTTTCCGGCACGGTTCTTGCTGATAGGCAATCCGGCCTCAGGATTATGATTCTGGTTCTCAGGCATAACGGATCCTTGGGTCAAGCAGTGCGTAAAGCATGTCTACGATGAGGTTGGCGAGCACGAAGACGATCACAAGCACACCGACCACCGCGACCACCGTTGGGGTTTCGCCCTTCAGGATGGCACGGTAGAGCAGGTTGCCAACTCCGGGGACGTTGAAGATTCCCTCGGTGACGATCGCACCGCCCATAAGCGAACCCAGGTCTGCGCCCAGAAAGGTCACGACCGGAATCAGCGAGTTGCGCAGGATGTGCACGTTGATTACACGTCCGCGGCTCAGCCCCTTGGCCGTTGCGGTGCGCACATAGTCCGCCTGCTTGTTCTCGATAATCGAGGTACGAGTCAGACGCAAGACATAGGCGAAAGAGACAAGGCCAAGCACCACCGCGGGAAGAATAAGTTCACTCCAGGTGGCTCCGCCGGAAACGGTTGGCTTAGCCCATTCGAGCTTAACGCCGACAACATACTGAAGTACAAAGCCGAGCACGAAGGTAGGAACCGCGATGACGATCAGCGAGAGGACCAGCACGGTGGAGTCAAAGGCCTTGCCTTTGCGCATGCCGGCAATGACGCCGAAGAAGATGCCGAAGACGGCTTCGATGGCCAGCGCCATCACCGCCAGACGGGCGGTGACAGGGAATGCGCGCGCCAACAGGTCACGCACTTCCTGTCCGGAGAAGGACATACCCAGATCCAGAGTGACCAAGTTCTTCAGGTACAAGCCGTACTGAATCCAGAATGGCTGGTCGAGGTTGTACTGGGCTCGCAATGCCGATTCAACAGCTGGGGTCATAGGCTTGCCACCGGAAAGTGCGGCAATCGGATCTCCGGGGGTCGCGAAGACCAAGAAGTATACGAGTAGCGTAGCTCCGATAAACACCGGGATCAGCTGCAGGAATCGCTTGAGCGTGAAACTTAGCATGAGCGCGTCTCACCTCGAGACGCCGCAAGGCACTGGGCCATTTTATTTCCTCTTTCCGTCGGTGAAAACCAGACGTTCAGATAGAGAGCGAACTGACACGCCAAAGGGAGACCCTGATGGTGCCGGGTCTCCCTGAGACGTTTTCAACTGAGTCGAACCTGACTAGGCGACTTAGTTATTGACTTTATTTACCGGTGATGGCGTTGTAGATCGGAACGCCGTTCCAACCAAATTCAACATTGGAGACATTCTCGCTCCAGCCACCCTGCACTGCCTGGTACCACAGTGGGATAGCCGGCAGATCCTTGAAGAGGATTTCCTGGGACTCGTTGAAGATCTTTGCGCCTTCGGCCGGATCGGTCGCGGCGAGACCGTCCTTGAGCTTGTCGTCGAATTCCTTGTTCGAGTAGTCGCCATCGTTGGAACCTGCACCGGTGCCGTACAGCGCACCGAGGAAGTTGTACAGCGATGGGTAGTCGGCCTGCCAACCTGAACGGTGTGCACCGGTCATGGTCTTCTTGCCCACGTCTTCACGCAAGGCCTTGAAGGAGGTGTATGGCTTGGCTACCGCGTTGATACCCAAGGTGTTCTTCACCTGGTTAGCGACGGCTTCAACGAATTCCTTGTTACCGGCGCCATCGACGTTGTAGCCGATGGAGAACTCTTCGGAGTCATCCCACGCCTCGATGGCGTTGGCTTCATCCCATAGCTTCTTTGCCTCGGCGGCATCAAAGTCGAGAACTTCGGCGCCTGGAATATCGGCACTGTAGCCTTCCAAGACCGGAGCGGTGAATTCTTCGGCTTTGACCTTGCCTCCGAAGTACACCTTGTCGATGATCTGCTGGCGGTCGATGGAACGTGAGATCGCTGCGCGACGCAGGTTGCCCTCTTCGCCCTGCTTGAAGTGATCCAAGTAGCCCGAGATGGTAATGGTTGCGTTACCGGCATATGGTGCGTTGATTGAACGTTCGCCCAGTTCATCCTGGTAATTTGCCAGTGCCGATGGTGGAATCTGGTCCAGTACGTCCAAGTTGCCCGAGATAATATCCTGGTATGCAGACTCGGTCGACTGGTAAACCTTGAAGTCAACACCGCCGTTGGCTGCTTTACGCGGGCCTTCGTAGGACTCGTTGACCTCAAGCTTCAGGTTGACATCGTGATTCCACTCCGCCAACTTGTAAGGACCGTTACTGATTGGTGCTTGGCCGTAAGCCTGTGGATCTTCAAATGCCGCTTCAGGAAGTGGCATGAATGCGGTGTAACCAAGACGCAGCGGGAAGTCAGATTCCGGCTGGCTGAGCTCGACGGTGAAGGTATTGTCATCGACAACCTTCAGGCCTTCCATCTCCTCGGTCTTTGCATCCTTGGCGCTGACTTCGGCATAGCCCTTGATGGACTCGAAGAAGTAGGAGTTCAGCTGTGCGTTCTTGGCCGCGGCACCGAAGTTCCACGCATCCACGAACGAAGCAGCGGTCACTGGGGAACCGTCGGAGAAGGTGTGCCCCGGTGCTAGTTTGATGGTGTAGTTCTGGGAATCCTCAGTCTCGATCGACTCAGCGATTTCGTTGACTGGCTTGCCCTTGGCGTCGTAGCTGACCAAACCGGTGAAGATCAGGTCCATGACACGTCCGCCACCAACTTCGTTGGTGTTAGCCGGCAAAAGGCCGTTCTGTGGTTCGGTGGTGTTAGCGGTGATGACCTTGGTGGCATCTCCCCCGGAGCCGCCTTCAGCGGATTCTTCCGAAGACCCTCCGCCACAGGCGGTTAGGGTCAATGCCAAGGCAGCGGACAAAACCAGTGCCTTCGATGCGTGCGAGTATCGCATCTTTCTTCTCCTCAACAGATCGTTGCTGCTTCTGCAGTTCACAGACGCCATGGGCTCCAAGTTGTGAGCCATAGCACGTAGTGAACGAGATTACATCAAATATTGCGAAACAACCAATGAATAACTTTGAAAGTAGTGCTTGAAATTGAGTTGATCCATCGATAAGCTCAATTTTTTACTCATGAAAGCGCCAAAAAATCAAATAAAAATGTTCATCATTCCAGGGTCCTCCAGTACTGCACCTAGGCCAGCGAGGAATTCGCTAGCCTCTTTCCCATCAACTACGCGATGGTCGAAAGACAAAGCCAACGTTGAGGTGTGGCGCAGAGCCACCTGATCCTCAAATTCCCACGGGCGGCGCTTGACCTGTCCGAGAGCAAGAATTCCGGACTGCCCCGGAGGCAGGATCGGAGTGCCAGCATCGACGCCGAAGACACCCACGTTGGTAATTGAGAATGTGCCTCCGCTCAGTTGAGCTGGAGCCAGTTTTCCGGCTCGGCCCAGGTCGATGATCTGCGTCAGCTCCTCTGCCAGCTCACACAAGGACATCGCTTGGGCGTCCTTGACCACCGGAACCAGCAGGCCACGTTCGCTGGCAACGGCCATACCTAAATGAACCGAACCGAACTCAATAATCTCGTCGTTCGCCGCATCCCAGCGGGAGTTGAGCGCGCGATAGGTGCCTAGCAGCCTTGTGACGATCAGTGAGGTGAGCGTCGTAATGTTGAGTTTCACATCCCTGAGCAGAGGATGCTTGCGCAGCTTTTCAACAAGCTTTATGGATTCGGTCAGATCCACTGTCAGGAATTCGGTGGCATGCGGAGCGGTGAATGCAGAATCAACCATTGCCTTCGCGGTAGCACGGCGCACGGCACTGATCTTCACGTGCCGATCGGCTGGGGAGACTCCATTCGAGGCAACCACCGGCTCCGCAGCTCTAGCTGATATGCCGATCAGCGCTTCGACGTCTGCTCGCAATACCGCGCCATCGGCGCCGCTTCCCTGCACCTCCGAAAGCTCGATCCCGTGGTCCCGGGCGAGCTTTCGCACCGGCGGGGTGCTACGGGTAACCGTTCGGCGAGCGCCAGTATCGGCTGCCTCAGGGTTCTGCGCCGGTACCGGTTTGGCCGAAGCCTGCGTTGCCGGAGCAGTGGCAGATGATCCAGAGGCAACACCTGCGCGAGCGCGTCGGGCCGGACGGTTTCCACTGGAAGCCGGGGCACCGTAGCCGACCAGCGTCGGCGTGCGCCCGGCTTCCGCCGAGCCCTTGTCGTCACTGGCGGGGGCATCCGCATTTGGCGTTGCAGCCTCATCGCCAAAGGTCACCAGAGGTCCACCGACCGGTACCACTTCACCGGCGGAGGCGTGCAGTTTCTGCACGATCCCAGCATATGGAGAGGGCAGCTCAACGACGGCCTTCGCGGTTTCCACCTCGGCGATGATCTGGTTCAGCGTGACATGTTCCCCAACCTGAATTTTCCAGTTCAGCACCTCTGATTCGGTGAGGCCTTCACCAAGGTCGGGAAGCTTAAAAGTATTCGGAGCCATCACTTGGCACCTCCAGTGTGCGTCTCGTTGCGGCGCATGACCGTATCCACGGCATGCATCACCTTGTCCAGATCCGGCAGGTGATGGGACTCAAGCCTTGAAGGCGGGTACGGAATATCAAAACCGGTCACCCTGACCGGAGCGTGCTCCAGATAGTCAAAACAGGTTTCGGTGATTTGCGCGCAAATCTCCGCCCCGATTCCCGAGGTGCGGCTCGCCTCATGGACAACTACGAGTTTTCCGGTGCGTTTGACGGATTCCGCCACGGTGTCCAGATCCAGTGGATCCAGGCAGCGCAGGTCAATGACTTCCAGGCTGATGCCTTCGTCCTCGGCTGCCAGTACCGCATCCTTCAGGGTGTAGACGGTAGGGCCGTAGCCGACCACCGTGACGTCCTCTCCCTCAGTGAGCACCTTGGCCTTGGGCGAGCCAGTGTGTTCTGGGGTGCGCAGCTCGACTTCCGCCTTTTCGTGATAGCGGCGCTTGGGCTCGAAGAAGATCACCGGGTCATCGCAGGCAATCGCTTGGCGCAGCATCACATAGGCATCTTCAACGCTGGAAGGTGCGAAGACCCGCAGCCCCGCGGTATGTGAGAAGTACGCTTCTGGAGATTCCGAGTGGTGTTCGGGTGAACCAATGCCGCCGCCATAGGGTATGCGCACGGTGACCGGCATTTTCACGCGTCCGCGCGAGCGGAAATGCAACTTCGCCAGCTGGGAGACCAACTGGTCAAAAGCCGGGTAGGTGAATCCGTCGAATTGGATCTCCACCACGGGCCGGTAGCCACGGTAGGCCAAGCCAATGGCACTGCCGACAATTCCGGATTCGGCCAGCGGAGTGTCAACCACCCGGTGCTCGCCAAATTCAGCCTTCAGCCCGTCGGTGATGCGGAAGACTCCACCAAGGGTGCCGATGTCCTCACCGAGCAGGATCACCTTTTCATCTTCGGTGAGCGCATCGCGCAAGGATTGGTTCAGCGCCTTCATCATTGAAGTGCTCATGCTTCACCGTCCTGGAAATTCGCAAGGTACTGCAGGTAGTTTTCTTTCTGCCTGCGGTTGGGCTCATGGTCCTCGGAGTACACGTTCTCGAAGAGTTCGCCGGGCTCGGGATCCGGCATCGTGGTGATGGCTTCGCGCAGTTCCGCTGCCAGTTTGTCCGCGGCATTCTGCGCCCGCTGCTGGTAGGACTGCACATCTGCTCCGAGCACCGTCAGGTGGTTGACCAATCGATCGATAGGATCTTTGGCCTTCCATTCTTCGAGCTGCTCGTTATTGCGATACCGCGTCGGATCATCAGCGGTTGTGTGGGAGCCCATGCGATAGGTGACAGCCTCGATAAAAGTTGGGCCCAATCCGTGCCGAGCGTGCGCCAAGGCAGCCTTGGTAGCCGCATAGACTGCAAGCACGTCATTGCCATCCACCCGCCAGGTCTTCACTCCGAATCCGCTGGCGCGGTCTGCGATCTGCGTGCGGCTTTGCAGCGCTACCGGCTCAGAGATGGCCCATTGGTTGTTTTGGCAGAAGAACAACACCGGCGCTTGGAAACTTGCGGCGAAGACCAACGCTTCGTTCAGGTCGCCTTGGCTGGTCGCGCCGTCGCCAAAGTAGGCCACGGCTACTTGCTCTCCGCCATCAAATTTAATGCCCATGCCATAACCCGCGGCGTGCAGCGCCTGGGAGCCAATCACAATTTGTTGGCAAGCAATATTTACCTCGTGCGGATCCCATCCGCTGGCGGTGGCACCGCGCCAGACGCTGAGCAGATCTTCGGCTTTTACTCCCCTGGCCCAAGCAACTCCGTGCTCACGGTAGGAAGGGAAAATGAAGTCGTCGTCTTGAGTGGCCCGCACCGAGCCGATTTGCGCGGCTTCTTGGCCGAGCAGCGGTGCCCACAGGCCCAGTTGGCCTTGGCGCTGCAAGGCGGTGGCCTCGTTGTCTAGGCGACGCAGAACAACCATGTCGCGCAGGAAGTCGGCCAGGTCTTGTTCGGTAAGCCCGGTGAGGTGATGGTCTAGTTCTTCGTCCGGAGTTCTTTCTCCGGAGACGTTGAGCAGCTGGTGCGTGGGTAGGCAACCTGCGGCTACGTCGATGTGCTTGGTGGACACGATCGGCATCCTTACTCTCGCGTATTCGGTGGTGGACGGCTAGTTCAGCAATACCACTTACCTGTGATGCTACTCACATGGCACATGTTGCACAATGGCAAGAAAAGAATTAACGCAAAACGCACTATCTTGGCACTTGACCTAGTGCTAATGTGCGCATTATGCAGCCTTTAGACGCCACCGATCGACGTATCCTTCTATCGCTGTCCAGCAGCGCTCGCAGAACCGCTTCAGCGCTGGCAAGTGCGCTGGGCCTGGGCCGGAATACTGTGCAATCCAGGCTCAACCGGCTGGAGACCGAAGTGCTCTCCGCGGTGGATCGCCGCATTCCGCCGACCGCCCTGGGCTTCGGCTTGCTTTCCTTTATCGAATTGCATGTGGATCAACGCCATTTGGAGGACATCGCCAAAAAGCTCGAAGAGATTCCGGAGGTGCTAGAAGCTCACGGGCTGACCGGCTCGGCGGATATTCTGGTCCGCGCCGCAGCGGCGAATGCCGAGGAGCTCTTCCGCGTCCATGGGCTACTGCTCAATATCGAAGGGGTTAATCGGGCCGACTCGGCACTGTCCATGGCGGAGCTCATCCCCTACCGCACCTCTAAGCTCATTGAGCTCTCGCTAGCAAACGACAGCGGAAACAGGCGCGCCTAGCTCGCAGGCAAACTTAGCTGGGCCCACTCTTGGCCTGAGGAAGCGGAGGCCGCGGAGGCGTCCAAAGTAGTCAGTCACGCACTGCCCTCACAACGGATATAGCTAGCCCAGCAAGTCCATAGCCTCGCAGGGGTTGGCGCCGGGCTGCGCGTTATGAATATTGGCCGACAGGGTGGAGATCAGCCCAGCTAACTGCGCGCTTTGCGTGTCGCTCAAGCCGGTAAGCAATTCCTGCTCGGCCGCATTCACTTTCACTTCTAGCTCTGCGAGCAGCTTTTCACCTCGCGCAGTTGCAATAATTTTGCGCGCTCTACGGTCGCTGGGCGCGGCAATGCGCTCCACCAGCTGCGCTTCGACCAAATCGTCAATCAGGTAGGTCAGCACCGTACGGTCGATTCCCAGGTGGGATCCGAGCGCCTGCTGATTCGCCGGATCGCGATGCACCACGGTCGAGAGCAATTGATATCCGCGCACCTGCCCCGGAACAGGGGCAACGCTCTGCGCCACCGCGAGTTGATGTCCACGCAGAATCATTCCCAAGTGCCAGCCCAGATCCCCCGGGAGAAATCCGGGAAGTGTCTGGCTGATGCTAGGAGGTGTGCCGCGTGAGGTGCTCATGCTCACCATGATATCCGAAGTAATGGGGTTGCCAAGATGTTCTGTCGCAAATATAGTCTGTGTAACAGCATAAATTTTTGAAGGATGGCTTTGGTGAACACAAACGACGGGGCGCACTTGAGCCCACAGGCAACGATCGGCATTCTCGGTGCCGGGCGCGTAGGTACCGCTATCGCCCGCTTGGCCCTCGCTGCCGGGTACCGAGTTAAGCTCGCGACCTCGAAGCCTGCCGAAGAAAACTCCCTGATCATTGAGATCGTCACTCCGGGAGCCGAAGCAGTAAATGCCTCCGAAGCCGCTGGCGCTGATCTGGTCATCGTGGCCATTCCGCTGCATAAGTTCAAGGACCTCGACCCCCGCGCCCTTTCAGGCAAGATCGTTGTCGACGCGATGAATTACTGGTCTGGGACCGACGGTGAAATCCCCGACTTCATGGACACCTCACAAACTTCCAGCGAAGTCGTGGCCGCGTTCCTCTCGGCCTCTCATGTGGTGAAATCCTTCAACCACATCGGCTATCACGAAATGGAACCAGATGCGCTTCCCACCAATCCGGCCGGCGAACGCAGGGCCCTAGCGATGGCCGGCGATAATTCCGACGCCAAGACGGTGCTGCGCACATTTATCGAACGCATCGGCTTTGACGCGGTGGACGCAGGCGGCTTGGAGGCAGGACGACTATTCGAACCAGGAAGCGAAATCTTCAACGGGAGATTTAACACCACAGAACTCAACGATCTGCTGCACGCGGTTCGCGTACCAAACTAACCCGACACTCGACACACTCAAAGGAATTCGCCACCATGGAAATCGGCGCATATAGCTTCGGCGACACCCAGCGAAACCCCGACGGTTCGCTAGGTTCCACATCCCAAGCGATCAGCAACCTCTTCGAAGCCGTCAAATTTGCCGATACCAGCGGCCTTGACTACTTCGGAATCGGCGAGCACCACACCACAACCATGCCGGCCTCCTCCCCCGGCGCATTGATCAGCGCGGCGGCCGCCTCCACGAAGCAAATCACGCTCGGAAGCGCTGCGAGTATTATCAGCACCGACGATCCGGTGAGGATCTACCAGCAGTTTGCCACCGCCGATATCATCTCCGGTGGCGGACGGGTGGAAATCACCGCCGGCCGTGGATCCTCGGTCGAAACCTTCCCCCTCTTCGGCTATGACCTGCGGGACTATGACGAGCTCTATGACCAGAAACTTAATCTGCTCATGAGCATCAACGACTCCGAATCCGAAAACGTCACCTGGTCCGGAACCACACGCCCGGATTTAGCAAATCTGGCGGTTGTGCCCCGCCCAGCGCAGAAGAAACTGCCGATTTGGCTCGCAACCGGAGGAAACGCGGCCTCCTCGGCTCGTGCCGGACGGCTCGGACTGCCGGTTTCCTACGGGATCATCGGCGGTGCCCCACACCGTTTTGCACCACTGGCAGAGCTCTACCGCAAGTCCGGCGCAGCCGCCGGACATTCATCGGAGGCCCTAAAGGTTTCGGTAGGGGCGCTAGGACTTGTCGCCCCCTCTACGAAGGAAGCCGTGGAGCGCTTTTACCCTGGCTGGTACAACCTGAATATCGAAATGGGACGCTTGCGCGGCTGGCCGAAACCGGACAAACGAGCCTTCGACGCTCAAGTGGCCGCCCCCGGCGCCTACTACGTTGGCTCCCCCGACGAGATCGCCGAACGCATTGTCCACCTGCATGGATACCTTGGCCATATGCGCCACTTCTTGCAAAGCGACATTGGCGGACTTCCCCAGGAACATTTCCTGGAATCAATTAAGCTGCTGGCAAGCGAGGTCAAGCCGCGCGTTGAGCGCCTTCTCGCTCAGAAATAGCAACCTGGCCAAGCTCGGTCATTAAACTGGCAGTGGCCAGGATCAGCCGATACCGGCTGATCCTGGCCACTGCCATGAATCCCTATTCGCAACTGAGCAACGCTTTAGTGATCGACTGCCTTTTCGGCACCGACACCCGTCAGCGAGCGAACTTCCATCTCTGCCTGCTTATCGATATCTTCAACGCCTGGATCGGTGATCGAACCCAACCAGCCCAGAATGAATGCCAGCGGGATCGAAACGATGCCCGGGTTGGCCAGTGGGAAGATCGAGATATCGATACCTGGAACCATCGAGGTCGCCGAACCGGAGAACACCGGCGAGAAGATGATCAGCAAGATCGCCGAGCCCAAGCCACCATACATGGACCACACCGCACCGCGAGTCTTGAAGCCCTTCCAGAACAGTGAGTACAAGATGGTCGGCAAGTTAGCCGAAGCAGCGACCGCGAAGGCCAATGCCACCAGGAACGCCACGTTCTGACCCTGGGCGCCAATGCCGCCAGCGATAGCGAAGACACCGATGACCAGCACGGTTCGGCGAGCCACCTTCATCTCCTTCTCCGGAGTGGTGGTGTCCTTGGCGATCACCGAAGCATATACATCGTGGGCGAAGGAAGCGGCGGCGGTAATCGTCAGACCGGCCACCACAGCCAGGATGGTTGCAAAGGCAACGGCGGAGATCAGACCCAGCAGCACGGTGCCGCCCAATTCATAGGCAAGCAACGGAGCCGCCGAGTTCACGCCGCCCGGAGCGGCCTTGATGCGGTCTGGACCGATCAATGCACCGGCGCCGAAGCCCAGCACCAGGGTGAACAGGTAGAAGGCGCCAATGAGCCAAATGGCCCAGACAACCGACTTGCGTGCTTCCTTTGCGGTAGGCACGGTGTAGAAACGCATCAGCACGTGTGGCAGACCGGCGGTACCAAGAACCAGAGCCAGCGCCAGCGAGATGAAGTCCAGCTTCGAAGTTTCGGACTTGCCGTACTGCATACCCGGATTAAGAATTTCCGGGTTGCCGGCAACTTCTGCCGCCTTGCCCAAAAGTTCGGAGAAGTTGAAGTTGAACAACGCCAAGGTCCAGATAGTCATGATCAGCGCACCGGCGATCAGCAAGCAAGCCTTGATGATCTGCACCCAAGTGGTGCCCTTCATGCCACCGATCAGTACGTACATGATCATCAGCGCACCAACGACGATGATAACCAGCGACTGCCCAAGCTTGCCGTCAATACCCAGCAGCAACGAAACCAGCGCACCGGCGCCGGCCATCTGCGCCAACAGGTAGAAGACACACACCGCAAGAGTGGAAATTGCGGCGGCGATGCGCACCGGACGCTGCTTGAGGCGGAAGGAAAGTACATCGGCCATGGTGAATTTGCCGGTGTTCCGCAGCAGCTCGGCTACCAGCAGCAGAGCTACCAACCAGGCGACGAGGAATCCAATGGAGTAGAGGAAACCGTCGTAGCCGTTGATCGCGATTGCCCCGACAATGCCCAGGAATGATGCGGCGGAGAGGTAGTCACCGGCAATGGCTGTACCGTTCTGCGTTCCGGTGAAGGAGCGGCCGCCGGCGTAGTAGTCGGCTGCGGTCTTATTGTTTTTGCTGGCGCGGAGCACAATCACCAAGGTGATGCCCACGAAGGCCGCGAAGATTGCGATATTGACCCAAGGATTACCCACCTGGGTTGATTCGGCCGCTTGGGCCAGGATCAGCGAAGAATTCATTAGTTCACGTCCTCTTGTTCCAGACGCTCACGAATCTTCGAAGCCTTGGGATCAAGTTTGCTGTTGGAAAACCGCACGTACAGCGCGGTGATGACGAAAGTTGAGACAAACTGCAACAGGCCAAGCAGGATACCCATGTTGATGTTGCCGAGGACCTTGATGGACATAAAGTCATGGAAGTAGTCCGCCAACAGGACATAGGCGAAGTACCAAACGAGGAAAAAGATTGCCATGGGGAAAACGAAGCTGCGGTGGGTCTTTCGCAGTTCTTGGAATTCTTCCGAATTCCTTTCCGCCACAAAATCAATGTCATCGGTGACATCGGGTTGCGATTCAGCACTCATAGGTGCCCTCCTTGGACGAGTTAAACAGGGTAGTGATGACGCACTCATGTGCATTGTGACTAAGTTCACTATTGGTCATTTGTCCGCGCCTCACTAGGGCTTCAGCCTCAGCAGTGGATTAGCGGATAAATTCCTGCGCCCAACGGCACGCTCGGCGACGACGAACGGTAGACCCAGCACGAGGGCTTTAGGATTGAAATATGTCACCAGCGCTGCAGATCACTCTCATCGTCACCATCGTGGTCGTCGGCATCGCCATCGTTGGCTACCTGGGTTTCAAGATCTCCCGTTCCACCAAGGAGATGGGGACCTCCGCGGAGGAAGCAACCTTCCAGGCCCTTCACCACATGTCCATCGCGGTACCGCACTTCGGGCGCGGACTCACCGAAGAGGGCGCCGCCAAAAGCGCCAAGGCACTGCGCAAGCTGCTGGGCTGCTCCGCCTTCCTGATCAGTGACACCAGGCAGATCCTCGCCACCGACGCCGCAATCGAGTTCACCGCCGAACTCGAAGAACACGCGCAGACCGTCAGCACCTCGGTGATCGGCAGCCAGAAGACACAGGTTCACCGCACTTCCGGGCTGGATCTTGTCGCAGCCCCGATCATGGTTGGCGGGCAGGCGGTGGGCACCGTCACCGCGCTTGCTGAACGCGCCGGGGCCAGCTTTGTGCGCGCCGTCAGCGAGGTCGCGGTCTTCGTCTCCGCGCAGGTCACCAACGCCGAACTCGACGAGTCAAAAGCCATGCTGCTCGAAGCGCAAATGCGCGCCCTGCGCGCGCAAATCTCCCCGCATTTCATCTACAACTCGCTGAACGCGATCGCTTCCTTCATCAACACCGATCCGGCTCGCGCCCGGGAGCTGGTTATCGAATTCGCCGACTTCACCCGCTACTCCTTCCGCCGCCGCGGTGAATTTACCACCCTGGCCGAAGAGCTCGAAGCCATAGACCGCTATCTCTTATTGGAAAAGGCTCGTTTCGGGGATCGCATTAAAGTCTCGCTCCAGATCGCTCCCGAGGTGCTGCCCACCCAGATCCCTTTTCTTTGCCTGCAGCCACTGGTGGAGAACGCCGTGCACCACGGGTTGGAAGCCCGCCCGGACGGCGGACGGATTTCGATTACCGCAACCGAGGACGGTTTGCACGCGGTGATCTGCGTGGAAGACGACGGGGCCGGCATGGACCCAGAACAGCTGGCTTCGGTATTGGCCGGAACCACCGTGAATATGCACGTCGGATTGCGCAACGTCGATGTGCGGCTGCGCCAGCTCTACGGCAACGCCAACGGGCTGGTCATCGATACCGCGCCGGGCGCGGGAACGCTGATTACCTTGAGAATCCCCAAGTTCCGTCCCCCACAAGGACTAGAGACAGACGTATTGGCCTAACTGGCGGTAGAGTTTTAGGCATGATTAATGTGGTCGTGGCCGATGACGAGCTTCCAGCGGTTGATGAGATCTCCTTCCTGCTCGGACAAGATTCACGCATCGGAAAAATCCACCGTGCCACCTCGGGCGCCGCGGCGCTGAAGGCCCTGGAAGAAAACGACGTCGATGCCCTGTTCTTGGACATCCATATGCCGGCGCTGTCCGGATTGGATATCGCCAGAGTCATCTCCCGCTTCACCCACCCGCCATTGATCGTATTCGTCACCGCCGACGAGGATCAGGCGCTGCAGGCTTTCGAGCTGGCGGCCATCGACTACGTGCTCAAACCCATCCGCCCGCAGCGTCTGGCCGAATCGGTACGCCGCATCTGCGAACTGGTCGACGACGAACCGGCCAAACCCGAAATGATCACCGTAGACCAAGGCGGCATCACCAAGCTCATTGCCCGCGAAGAGATCGGCTATGTCCAAGCCCAAGGCGATTACGCCCGGCTGCACACCCGCGATGCGAGCTATCTGATTCGCGTGCCGCTCAATGACCTCGAACAGCAATGGGCCGGATCCGGCTACGTGAGAATTCACCGCTCCTATCTGGTCTGCATGGACAAGATCGAGACGGTGCGGCTGCAAACCGGCAAGGCGGCGGTTGTGGTCCACGGTGCCGAGCTGCCGATCTCCCGGCGGGCGCTGCCTTACCTGCGTGAACGTTTGGCCGCGAACCGGATCCGCCCATTGTGAGTCCGGAGCAAAACCGATTTGCCGAGCAGCGCCCGCAACGCGTGCGCGTGCAGGCGCCGCAGAATGCCAGCCTCAACGTCACAGCCGCGCGCCCTGAGCAAAGCGCCGAGACCTTCTACGTGCGCCAGCTGATCCGCTCCCAGCTCCGCTTGGCGGTGGCGGTCGCCGCTGGACTGCTGATCATGCTGGTGGGCATTTCGGCGATCTTGGCTTTCTGGCCGGTGGTCGTTCAGGTGACGCTCTTCCACATTCCACTGCCCTGGTGGATCCTAGGGGTGGGAGTCTACCCGTTGATCATTGTCGCTGGGCTGTTGTATAACCGGGCCGCTGCCCGCAACGAGCGGCGCTATCGGAGCATCTCCCGATGACCAGTATTCTTTCCATCCTGGCCCTAGTGACAGTCAGCCTGGCCACCATGCTGATCGCGTTCTTCGGCCTGCGGCTCTCGCGCACCACCAGCGATTTCTATGTGGCCTCGCGCACCGTAAAACCCTGGTGGAATGCCTCGGCTATCGGCGGGGAGTATCTCTCGGCGGCCTCCTTCCTAGGTGTGGCGGGGCTGATTGTGCTCAGCGGCCAGTCCGGGCTCTGGTTCCCCATCGGCTACACCGCCGGGTACCTGATGCTGCTGCTCTTCGTGGCCGCTCCACTGCGCCGCTCCCAGGCCTACACCATCCCTGACTTCGCGCAGATCCGCTTCGAAGATTCCGTGCCACTGCGCAAGATCACCACCTATCTGGTGGTGATCATCTGCTGGTTGTACATCGTCCCGCAGATGCATGGCGCGTCGCTGACCCTTTCCATAGCCACCGGGCTGCCCGGCTGGGTTGGCCCGGTGATCGTCGCCGCGGTGGTGTGCCTGACGGTGGTGTCCGGCGGGATGCGTTCGGTCACCTTCGTTCAGGCGTTCCAATACTGGTTCAAGCTTGCGGCGCTCGTGATCCCGACCTTGTTCGTGCTTTTTCAAGTCATGCCGGAATACTCGGTTCCCGAACGGGCGGCCGCCGTAGCGGGACAACTGGAATCCATCGGCGGGATGAGCCTCTACGAGACGATCTCCATCATTTTGGCGCTGCTCTTTGGCACCCTGGGACTGCCCCATGTGCTGGTGCGTTTTTACACAAATCCGTCGGGACAAGCCGCACGCACCACGACGGCCATTGTGCTCTGCCTGCTATCGGTGTTCTACCTGCTCCCCACTACCCTGGGCGTGCTGGGAATCCTCTATACCCAGGACTTGGCCGCCAACAACGCAGATGCGACGATTCTGCTGCTGCCCCAACGCATCTTCGATGGGTTCCTTGCGGATCTGCTCACCGCGATCGTGGTGGGAGGCGCCTTCGCAGCCTTCCTGTCCACCACCTCCGGGCTCGCGGTCTCCTTGGCCGGCGCCTTGTCCCAGGAGTTCTTCCAGGGCACCGTGCGCGGCTTCAGGATCTCTACGGTGCTCGCCACCGCGCTGCCGGTGCTGATCGCCTTGCTCACGAATTCCTTGGCTCTGGCCGGTGCCATCGGCAACGTCTTCGCGTTTACCGCCTCGACTATTTGCCCTCTGCTCTTGCTGGGCATCTGGTGGCGTTCGCTCACTGCCCGCGGGGCAATAGCTGGCATGCTGGTCGGTGCGGCATCCTGCGGGCTGGCGTTGCTCGGATCTAGTATGCTGCCTGACAATGATTCACTGTGGGTCCTCATGCTCCGCCAGCCGGCTGCATGGAGCGTCCCCTTGGCATTCATGGTGATGATCCTGGTATCGAAATCCAACCCGCGCAGGATTCCCGCGAAGGTAGACCGCGTGATGGCGCTACTGCATGTGCCTGAACGCAGCTACAAATCCCCAGATGAAACAGGCGTCGGCAGGATCGATTGATCCCGGCAAATATCGAGGAGACGAATTCCGGACGCGTGTATCGGCTGGCTTCTTCGCTCGCTAGCCTTCTGGCAGACCAAGCCGTAGTTGGCGCCTTGCCCATAGCGCTGGAATAACCCTGGGGGTTCAGTAGCCTGAAGCCACGGCAACCAGATGGCAGCCAGGTCTAAGGAATTTAAACTACGAACCGCGGCTCTTGCAGACCAGTTGGTCAGCAACAGCCGCGGTTTGTACGCGTACCGAAAATTCTCAGTCGATCGAAGCCATCAGTTCGACCACACGGTCGAGGAAGGCATCAACCTGCGACTCTTCGTAGCCTTCGGTGCCCACCGCGGAGCGGAACTCCACGCGGCGTACCGAGTCGACGGCCATCGGCACGTCGCGTTCGAAGTAGTCGATCAGCTGATCGCAAAGCCGGTCAACGTCTTCGACGTTGTAGCTGGAGGCGTTAGAGCGTGAAGGGCGACGGAAACGCTCACCGTTCGCGCGGTGCAAACGCCCGCGAAGGATCGCTGCAAGTCGTCCAACCTGCTGCAGCCAGACCTCTTCACCCTGGTGGGCGATGAGATCATCACGCTCTCGCTTGGCGAATACATCTTCCAGCCGATCCAATGCACCGTCCACTTCGCGGGCTTGGTAGCCGCCCTTCTGTGGTGCAAAGGTAGTGCGACGGATCAGGTGACTGGTCACCACGGCATCATCGTTTCCACCGCCGTTGAAGGTGGCACGCGCCCGGCTCAGAAACGCATCAACCTGCTTTACGTTGTAGCCGAATTCCTTTTCCGGGACCCGGGAGAACGGAGCATCTTGTTGCTGCGACACGACTATTCCTTAGTTCTAGACGAAAAGTCATTAGGCGTACCGCCATGATGCGGCACCCTTCAATCTTATGTGTTGTGAATTCTTTTAGTGCCATGGGCACACCGTCCGACGCAGATCCGTCACCGGTTCTGCGCCTCGAACGACTAGAAAACGGCTACGCTCCATGCCAAGAGGTGCGAGATGAGATAGGCCAAAGGAATAGCAAACAACAGCGAATCCAGTCTATCCATAATGCCCCCATGCCCCGGAAGCAGGTTGCTCATATCCTTGATGCCCAATTCGCGCTTGACCATGGACTCGGCGAAATCGCCGGTGGTAGCCGCGACGGTTGTGAAGCAGGCCAGGATCACGCCGGACCACCAAGGCATTTCGAGCCAGTAGTTGGCCGCCAACGCACCAATGGCCATGGAACCGACCATGGAGCCGGCGAAGCCTTCCCAGGACTTTTTGGGTGAAATCTTCGGGGCCATTGGATGCTTCCCGAACAGCACACCCACGGCGTAGCCAAAGGTATCGTTGCTGACCACCAGCAGCAGAATCGTAGTGATCAGCAGGTTGCCATTGTCCCCACGCATCACCAGAAGCGCGAAGCTGAGCAGCAATGGAACCCAACTGATGATGAAGACACTGCTCATCACCGATGCTGTGGCGCCCTTGAGCCCTTCGGTGATTCGGAAGAGCAACGCCAAGAGCAAGCTGCCCAGATAGGCGAAGCCCAACGCATCGAGCCCACCGAGGGTCGCGCTGACCGGAAGCAATACCGCGGCCAAATACAACGGTAAGAGCTGCACTTCGGTTTTCGCGTGGGTTGTCGCGCGGGCGACTTCCCAGGAACCGATGCCGGCCAGCACCACGATCAGAACTACCAGCAGGGTTGGAATCCAGAACAGTCCGACCATTGCCAAGCCGAGCATCAAAATGCCCACGCCAATGGCTGCTGGCAGGTTTCGTCCTGCTCGGGATTTCTTCGGCGGTCCCCCGATCAGCAATTCGGCGGGGATCTCCGCTTCTTTGGGTTCGGGTTTACCGGTTTCGGCGAGGTCATCGCTATCCGTTTGCGGCGGTTCTGGCTGCTGTGGTTCTGCAGGCTTTTCCGTCGATGGCTGCACGGTCGGGGTCTTCGGCGCCGGAGCAGAGGCAACTAGTTGCGCCTTTGCCTGTGCTTTGGCCTTCGTCTTGGCCGCTTCGCTTGCCGGTTTGGGGGCTTGCGGAGCCTCGGGGGCGCCAGCAGTCTGGACCGGTTTCGGCGAAGCTTCGGCATTGGCCGACGGCTTGGAGGTGCCAGGGGTGCCTTCGGGAGCTTTGACGCTCTTCGGGCGCAACGCCGAGACGGGTTTGGGCGTCCCGGAACCATCGGCTGCCGGTTGAGCCGCTGCGGGCTTGGCGTCTTTTTCGACGGGCTTGGCCGCTGGTTTGAGGGTCTCGGACGCCGGTTTGGCCTCGGGCTTTGAGGCGGCCGCCTTTGGGGTCGCCTCAGGAGTTTTTGGGGACTGCAAGTTGGCAGGGGCCGCTGGCGGCACCGTGTCCGGTGGCGTCTTGACGGCGGCTTTCGCCTCGGCTGACTTCGCCGGTTCGGCTTGAGCCCCGGAGCGCGCGCGCTTGAATCTAGAGGCGCGTGACTTGCCGCGTTCGGCGGCTTCGCGCCGTGCGCGGGCCTCCCGCCGAGTCATGGGCTGGTCTTCGCCGGATGCCACTGAGGGCACCGCCGAAGCGTTGCCCTCAGTGTTGTCTGTCGAGCCTGGCATTAGACGTCCAGCAGCTCTGTTTCTTTTTTCTTCAGAATCTCATCAACGGAATCAACGTGCTGCTTAGTCAGCGAGTCGAGTTCCTTTTCGGCACGGCTGCCTTCGTCCTCGCCAATTTCGCCATCCTTGACGAACTTGTCGATGATGTCCTTGGCCTTGCGACGGTGGTTACGCACTGCAACCTTGGCATCTTCACCCTTGGTGCGGGCCAGCTTGACGTATTCCTTACGGCGTTCCTCGGTCAGCACCGGAAGCGTCACGCGGATCATCTTGCCATCGCTCGATGGGTTAGCACCGACCTCTGGGTCGCCCAAAGCTTTCTCGATGGCGCGCATGGCCGATACATCGAATGGGCTGATGGTGATGGTGCGTGCTTCTGGCACGGCGAAGGAGGCAAGCTGCATCAGTGGGGTTGGGGAACCGTAGTAGTCCACCATGACCTTGGAATACATGCCTGGGTGGGCGCGACCGGTACGGATCGTCGCGAAGTCCTCCTTGGCGGCTTCAATGGTGCGGTCCATCTTTTCGGCGGCATCCGCCAACGTTTCGTCAATCACCGGTACTCCTCAGTACTTTGCCTGTGCTCTGCTGCTTCAGCCACGATGGCACGCGGGTGAAGCAGCCGAACAAATAGATCTAATTCAATCCTATGTCACGAACACCCTTATGGGGTGACGGTGGTGCCGATCCGCTCGCCGCGAATGGCACTAGCCACATTTCCTTCGCCTTCCATGCCGAAGACCAGCATGTTCACGTTGTTATCTTGGCACATGGTCATCGCGGTCTGGTCCATCACGCGAATATCGCGCTGCAGCGCCTCCGAGTAGGTCAGCGTATCGAGCTTCTTCGCGCTCGGGTCCTTCTTCGGGTCCGCGGTGTACACGCCATCAACGCCGCTCTTGGCCATCAGGACTTCATCTGCGTCCACCTCAAGAGCACGCTGGGCTGCCACGGTGTCGGTGGAGAAGTAGGGCAGGCCGGCGCCGGCGCCGAAGATGACCACGCGATCTTTTTCCATATGGCGGATGGCGCGACGCGGAATGTAGTTCTCCGCGACCTGGGCCATGGCGATGGCCGACTGCACGCGGGTTTCCACACCGCACTGTTCCAGGAAGTCTTGCAGTGCCAGGCAGTTCATTACGGTGCCGAGCATGCCCATGTAGTCCGCGCGGGAGCGGTCCATGCCAGCGGCCGATAGCTCGGCGCCACGGAAGAAGTTACCGCCACCGACAACGATTGCGACCTCAACTTCACCTACGGTCGAGGCGATCTGTTCGGCGATGCCACGCACGGTAGTCGGGTCAACACCGACGTTGCCTCCGCCGAAGACCTCTCCGGAAAGCTTCAATAAGACGCGGCGTCGTTTGGTTTCTGGGCTGGTAGGCATGGGGTCTATCTCCTGGGGTTGAGAAATCTGTATCCGGATCTCAAACTATCTTGTCATCCGGGCTCAAGAAAAGGGAGGCGAGTCACCGAGTTGCTCGGTGGCTCACCTCCCTTGACTTGTTTAGCCGCTCGCTACGAGCGGCATTCGCTTACTGTGTGGCTGAACCCTTAGGCACCAACACGGAAACGGGCGAAGGCAACTGGCTTGGTGCCAGCTTCTTCGAAGACCTTGGCTACGGACTTCTTTGCGTCCTTAGCGAAAGCCTGGTCAACCAGCACGATTTCCTTGAAGAAACCGGTCAGGCGGCCTTCAACGATCTTGGTGAGGGCTGCCTCTGGCTTGCCCTCGGCGCGTGCGGTCTCGTCGGCGATGCGACGCTCGTCTGCAACCTTGTCCGCAGGAACTTCTTCGCGGGACAGGTAGATTGGAGCCATTGCGGCGGTGTGCACTGCAACGTCGTGTGCGACGGTTGCGGCAGCTTCGGAATCCGAATCCACGGCCATCAGAACGCCAACCTGCGCAGGCAGGTCCTTGCTGGTCTTGTGCAGGTAAGACGCAACCTTTGCACCCTCAAGGCGTGCAACACGGCGGACAACGATCTTCTCGCCGAGGATTGCGCCCTCTTCGATGACGATCTCCGAGAGTGGCTTGCCGTCCAGCTCGTAAGCCAGCAGTGCTTCGGCGTCTGCTGCACCGGAAGCCACAGCGGCATCCAGAACCTTGCTAGCCAGCTCGATGAACTTGTCGTTCTTGGCCACGAAGTCGGTCTCGCAGTTGATCTCGATCATGACACCAGCGGTGCCATCGACCTTGGCGGCTACGAGGCCTTCTGCAGTCGAGCGGCCTTCGCGCTTGGTAGCGCCCTTCAGACCCTTGACGCGGATGATCTCGATGGCCTTTTCGGCGTCGCCGTTAGCCTCGTCGAGAGCCTTCTTCACGTCCATCATGCCAGCGCCAGTGCGTTCGCGCAGAGCCTTGATATCAGCAGCGGTGTAGTTTGCCACGTGCATCCCCGTTCACTAGGAGGTTTCAAGTTTATGTCGCTCGTGGGACGGGTCGGATAACCAACCCGTCCCACGAGACTTTTTTGAGTATCCTTCAACGCACCGTAGCGCGTGAAAGCAAACTCTAAGAGATAGTCAGATGACTACTTGGCTTCTGGAGCCTCTTCAGCAGCAGCTTCAGCTGGTGCTTCGGTTGCTGCTTCAGCTGGAGCTTCGGCAGGAGCCTCGGTTGCAGCTTCGGTAGGAGCCTCAGCCTTTGCCTTTTCGCCTTCGAGCAGCTCGCGCTCCCATTCAGCCATTGGCTCTGCAGCGCCCTCGGTCTTGCCGGCAGCCTTGTTGTTCTTGGCGATGAGGCCTTCAGCAACAGCGTCTGCGACAACGCGGGTGAGCAGGTTGACGGAGCGGATAGCGTCGTCGTTACCTGGGATTGGGAACGTAACTTCGTCCGGATCGCAGTTGGTATCCAAGATGGCAACAACTGGGATGCCCAGCTTCTGAGCTTCGTCGATAGCCAAGTGTTCCTTCTTGGTGTCAACGATCCAGATAGCGGAGGGGGTACGGGTCAGGTTACGGATACCACCGAGGTTGTTCTGCAGCTTGGTCAGCTCGCGCTTGAGCAGCAGAAGTTCCTTCTTGGTGTGGCCCGAACCGGCAACGTCCTCAAAGTTGATTTCTTCCAGTTCCTTCATGCGCTGTACGCGCTTGGAGACGGTCTGGAAGTTGGTCAGCATACCGCCGAGCCAGCGCTGGTTCACGTATGGCTGGCCAACGCGGTTAGCCTGCTCAGCGATGGACTCCTGGGCCTGCTTCTTGGTACCGACGAACAGTACGGTGCCACCGTGGGCAACGGTCTGCTTGACGAACTCGTAAGCACGGTCAATGAACGACAGCGACTGCTGCAGGTCAATGATGTAGATGCCGTTGCGCTCGGTCAGAATGAAGCGCTTCATCTTTGGGTTCCAACGACGGGTCTGGTGGCCGAAGTGGACGCCGCTGTTAAGCAGCTCTCGCATGGTTACGACTGGCATGTCGCAACTCCTCTCAGCAGTGGCGGACCGGACGCATGCGCGTCCGCGGTAACTGCTCTTAGTTGTTTGGGTTGTACGCAGATCACCGTTTTGGCTATCTGCCCTAGTGCGCGGCCCGGACTGCTTGACAGTCCGCACAAGCCCACCGATACTCTCGGACCACTGGAACTTGCGCCCACTTCCTGTAAAGGTTGTGGAACCTCGCACGCGAAGTCAGTCTCTTGGCCGGTGAACCAATTTTGGACACACCTATGACAAGAAACTGCAGTTCCAAGTGTACTACACCGGCCTTGCACGGCGGACCGGGATCTTAGGTGATCTAGCGCCTATCAACTGAGTTTGAAAGTTACCCACAGCAGGCCATTGATTCGCGGTTGGATCAGCGTCTGCCGCGCATGCTGGTTGCATGAAAAAGAAATACCTCTTGCTGCTGATCCAGACGTTGCTCGTACTGTCTTTGGTTCCGCTGGGAGCCAAGGCACAGCCAGCGGATTCTCTCGCGCAGCCAACCGCTGCAGCTGTTTGGCGCTGGCCTTTGGCCGGTGAGCCGAAGATCCTGAATGCCTTTGATAAGCCGGCCGAAAAATGGTCGGCCGGTCATCGTGGCGTGGACCTTGCAGCAGTGGAAGGCACTCAAGTAATTGCCCCGAATCGTGGGCGCATCACCTTTCTGGGAGTGGTCGTGGACCGTCCCGTGTTGGTGATCGACCATGGCTATGGGTTTAAGACGAGTTTGGAACCGGTAACCAGCGAGCTGTCGGTGGGTAGCTGGGTTGAGTCCGGCGCAAAACTCGGAACCGTGGCAAAGGGGGCTCATTGCTCGGGCCGATGCATCCACTGGGGAGTACGTCTGGACGGCGAATATATTGATCCAGCACTCCTGATCGAGGATTTACGTCCGTCGATCCTATTGCCGCTGAACGACTGAATTAGTGGATTCAACCGTCTTGTGCGACTTGGCAAAAAGAAAAACCACCGAGTCGCTCGTTTTCACAAGCCACTCGGTGGTTTATTCGGTAGGGCGTGCCGGACTTGAACCGGCGACCAAGGAATTATGAGTTCCCTGCTCTAACCAACTGAGCTAACGCCCCACTATGAGAGTTACCGCCATGGCGGTAACCACACTCGAAATATTCTAGGGCATGACCAGCCAAAATCTCGATTCGAGCTCGTAGCGGGGTCGTCACGCTCTAATGCTGAGTGACGCTTTGCCCTCGGTATAGCGCCTCGAAGGAATTCATCGTCTTTTCCTGCGCATGGTTCATGACCTTGCGGTGCCCTGCCTCGCCCAGGCGTTCGCGGGCCGCCTTATCCAGGCCCAGCACCGTATCTAGCTTCTGGGCCAAGTCCTCGCGGTTCCCGGGTTCGAACATGTAACCGTTCACACCCACGTCAACTAGATGCGGCAATGCCATCGCATTGGCAAGAACTACAGGTTTCGATGCGGAGAGCGCTTCGAGTGTCACCAAGGACTGCAATTCTGCGGTACCCGGTTGACAGAAGACGTCACAGCGCAGGTACGCCTGACGAAGTTCTTCGGTACTGACGTGGCCTAGGAATCGAACTCGATCGCTCAGTCCCTGCTCGTGGGCGATTCGTTCCAGGTGTGCACGTTGCTCTCCACCACCTACTACCTCGAGGATGGCTCTAGGGACGTGCCTCATCAAGGCCAGTGCCTCGATTAGTTCATTGACGTTCTTCTCAACAGCCAGGCGGCCTACAAAAAGAATTGTCGGTGCATCATTGCGCGCAATTTCTTCACCGTCAGCCAACTCATAGTTGCCCGCTTCAATGCCGTTGGACAGCGGCAGAACTTTAGAAAGCCGTGCGTAATCTTTCATGGCTTTGGCTGCCAGCGGGGTGGGCGTGGTGACCGCGTCGGCCCGGCCGAAGATCTTGCCCATATCGCGCCAGGAGTTACGCGCGACAATTTTCTTGAACCACTTTGGGAATGGCAAGAAAGGGTCGAGATTCTCGGGCATGAAGTGATTTGTTGCTACCGAGCGCACACCGTGCTTCCGAGCGTAGGCGAGAGTTTGCTGACCGATCATGTAATGGCTCTGCGCGTGTACGACATCGGGTTTGATGTCGTCCAAGAGCTTATTGATCTGCGAATTAACTTCCCACGGGAAAACGATGCGGAAGTATTCGTGCGTAAATACAGCGTGAGATTGCAGGCGATGCACAATCGCTTCCGGACGAACTTCGGTGAACGTCTTGCCATTCTCCCCACGTACCGCCAGGACATGTACGCGATGCCCTCGTTCTTTCATGGCGGTGGCCAATCGATAACAGAACATTGCCGCGCCGTTGATGTCTGGCAGGTAAGTATCAGCGGCGATGACGATGGTCAGCGGTTTTTCCTCGGCCACGTATTGTCCTTGTTCGTTCAACAGATTGTCTTGTGAGAAGTGCTTAGCTAAATCTAAATGTCGTGGTTAGACAGACTTTTCAAATGCCGTGCCTTGGCTTTGCGGTCTAGAACCACCGGATGATGGCGAGACAGCGCCACCACACCGACGATCGCAAGCACGCCAGCCAATGCCATGGCCCCTGCCAACAAAGCAGGAACATCCGGACGAAGCTCGCCCAAAATTGTTATACCAATGGCTATGCCAACAATCGGGTCAATGACCGTCAGCCCTGCTATGACCAAATCCGGCGGTCCCTTTGAATATGCGTTTTGCACAAAGTAGGAACCAAGCAGTCCCGCCACAACGACGGCCCCTAGCGCTAGCCAGGGCATCGACCACCAGATTTGGCCGCCCAAGCGCAGCACTTCGATTGCTATGGTGCGTACCAGCACCGCCACGAAGCCAAAGAGCACACCGGCTCCTACAATGTAGAAGATGGCGCCAAGGCTCCGATGGAAGATCAGTGCAATGATTCCAATGAGCACCACTACGCACGCGAGGATCAGCTCGATGAGTAACTCCTCGGAGTCGTCCACCTGATGTTGGTCTCCAGTAACTTTAATCGCCATCAACACGAACGCAGCCGAGCCAACCATACAACTGGCAATCGCGAGTACCGTCGGACGATTCATCGTCAACTTGTGCTCCCGCGCGTTGACCACCGTAGTCACCACCAGCGCGATAGCGCCTATTGGTTGTACAACTGTCAGCGGAGCGCTGGCCAAAGCAAAGACATTGAGGACCATGCCCATCCCGAGCAGCAGCAAGCCACTCATCCACCGGCCATTTCCCATCAGCTTGCCAATATTGCCGAGGGTGACATCCAAGCCACCGGCGGCAGACTTTACTGCGCTTGATTGGAAGTGGGCTCCGAAGGCAAGGCAAAAGGCACCGCATAGTGCCGCTGTGATAGCGATCCAAACCATGTCAGTGCCTTTCCCACTAGTTCCTTGTTTTCCGAGAGGTCATGCTGCGCGGTTGCGTGATTTTTCCACGTCACCTCATCGGTTCAAGAACCTAGGAGCGCTTGACCAGCTTACGAATGATCGCAACGAGAGCCCCGGCTGACGCTGCAATGATCGCAAAAGGCTTAGCCTTCTCCATCCGTTCTTGTCCTGCACGATCAGCTTCGCTGTTCTCACCAGTGTTCACCGACGGGGTAACGAAACTGCGCGCCTTGGCAGCGGCATTGGTCACCGAGTCGCCAGCGTTTTCGGCAAATTTGCGAGCTTTATCAATTTTGGCTTTGGGTCCCATAACGCTCTGTCCCAAGTTGTCACGCAACGCCTGAATCTGGCGGCGGCGACGCTTCGTGCGAAGTACCAGTTCATCCGCGCTTGGAGCCGGAGGTTTCGGTTCCTTCTTCTTGTCCTTTGCGGACTCTTCGCCTTCATCCTTCTTACGCATTGGCTCATCCAAGGTGCTGACATCGAAGTTGCTGCCGTCCTTGATTACACCGATATCGTGGCGCAGGCCGCGAATCGCTGCATCCGGAGTCAGCGGCAATGCCTTCTTGATCTTGAGGTAAATAACTAGGGCAAGAACTGCTGCCACTAGCAGGAAGAAGCCTGCGACGATCAGCGCTGCTGCCCAGCCCTGGAACCAGATAGCCAACACGTTCACCAAAGTAACAACAACTGCAACTACAAAAAGCGAAACTACTACAAGCGCACCCGCCGCGAGCCCAGCGGCCACACCCAAACTGATGCCCTTGCTCTTGAGCAAGGTGGTTCCTAGCTTGATCTCGTCCGAGAGCTGCTGCGGGACAAGCTCCTTGAGTCCATCGACTTGCGCCTTGGCACTCTTGACGCTCGACTTCAGGCTTTCATCTGCTTGCATCGAATCAGCTTCAGACATGGTTTCTCCATATTCTCGATCGCTCGGCAACCGGTGTTTCCACGCTAGCACTCCGGTTACCGCCTACGTATCAGTCTTCAGGCGTAAACCCCACAGCTAAATCTCATGCCACGGGTGTAACTGTTAACGATTTGAAAGTCTATCGTCTATCCACTTGAGCTTATAGGAAGCGACCGCATCAATATGCATGCCCTGTTGTTCATAACCTGTTCATTAGTTACTTGCCGATTAACCGTGTCTGAAGCCTTTCAACGCGGCACAGTCCGAAAATCTACTTCATCCTAAAGGAGCAGATTTAAACAGTTCATACCGACTACTCAGATCTCCAGCTGCCCTACAGCGCGCTAAATGCATCGGAGCGAACCCGCTATCACTTAATAAATATCCTAGCCAGAGACCAACTGGCGGCACTATCGGGGTTTCCCCTGAAGATCCCGCAGAAAACCCGAAGCCCAACGGGCGAAGCTTGGGTTAAGTGCCAAAAAGTGTGTACAGAACTCCCCGAAAACATGTAATCACTAGGAATAACACCACGAACACATGCTTTGAAAGCATGTACCGTGGCAACAATTGCAAACCAACCCCGTTGTGATGTATGCGGAAATAAGCTGGTCAAGAACGGGAAAACAGGCGCTGGACGCACCCGCTGGCGGTGCAAGAACTGCGGCGCGTCCAGCACTGTTTCCCGCCCCGATATCATCGCGAAAGGACAGTTCACCGGCTTCTACCGTTGGGCCACCGGGAAACACAGTATTTCCGAGCTACAAACCCCTCGGCGGACTTTCCACCGCACCACCGCCTGGTGCTGGCAAGTCCAGCCACACCTTGAGCAAACCGGCGAACAACATCGATACCTCATGCTCGATGGCACCTACTTCAACGGCTACTGCGCCCTGACCGCTTTCAACGGTACTCATATCATCGACTGGCAGTTCTGCGACCGTGAAAAGACCGCCTCGTGGACCCGCATGCTCCAACGCATGGCACCACCACAGATCGCCGTCATTGACGGGAATGGGGCGCTGGAGTCTGTGATCACCGGACTCTGGCCGGAAGCGAAGATCCAGCGTTGCTTCTTCCATATCCGCCAAACCATGGTTAAGCACCTCACTTTGAACCCGCGCACAGTCCCAGGTCAGCAGCTACTTACCTTGACCCGGGCATTGATGAAAGTTGAGACGAAGGAACAAGCGAATCAGTGGACCGAGCAGTTCTATCAGTGGCAGTCCATGCACACAGTCACGCTCAAAGAACGAACCTATGCCAAAGGGAAGTCTGAGTCTCGGCCTTCGTACGTCAGCCCTAATCAAACGTGGTGGTACACCCATATCAACCTGCGCCGAGGCGAGAAGCTCTTCCACAACCTTTTGAAGAAGGATCAACTTTTTCAGTGGTTGGACCTGGCATTGGAGGGCGAGGTGTTGCCTCGGACCACAAGCCCGCTCGAAGGCGGTATCAACGCGGGTATCAAGGACCAGCTACGACTGCACCGAGGCTTGACTCCGGAGCATTCGATAGCGCTCGTGCGCTGGTATTTGTATCGACACGTCGAAAACCCGAAGGATCCGTGGTCGTTCGTGCAGCAGCGGCATTGGGCCGAGAAACCCTCGCCGAAGATCATCAAGGATGAGCCTATTGGGCCGGTGCTTTACGACAAGCATTTCAGTTGGGATGACGGTAATGGAGTGCAAAAAGGGTGGGGAGGGCGTCGCTGAATCCACTTCAGCGCGTCATCTGTACACACTTTTTGGCACATAACCCACATAACCCCGAAGCTTAAAAGAATAAAACCCCAACCGCATGATGCGATTGGGGCCTTATGGAAGCTCCTCCAACTGGACTTGAACCAGTAACCCTTCGATTAACAGTCGAATGCTCTGCCAATTGAGCTATGGAGGAATACAACGAGTAATACTTTAGCACTGGCCAATTGACGTTTTCAAATCGACCAGACGCTGCGCAAGTGACACCATTTTTCCCGGCTTCACGGTGAATTTTGGACTACGACTTCGAGTCGTCGAAGTCCAAATTTTTCCTACATGCGGTGATTTGCGACATATCGAGCCTTGATGCACCGGGCGGATAACGATCGCGACAACGCGCGATTACTGGTGGTGCACGTGCGGGCTTGTCCGCCAGATGTAAAACACCCCGTACTCAGCTGTGCATGAATACGGGGTGTTGACTTGGCTCCTCCAACTGGACTTGAACCAGTAACCCTTCGATTAACAGTCGAATGCTCTGCCAATTGAGCTATGGAGGAATGCTACGAGAACTACTTTAGCACTAGCCAAGTACTGTTTTGAAATCAATGACTCGCCTCGCATGCAAAGCTTGCAGCTACTCGGTCGGTGAGCTCTCGTTTCGTTTCAATTCTAAGTCGAAACCTTACTTTGACGAATTAGGAGAATGATCGATCGCGTACTGAGCCAGATCAACGAGTTGCCGCGCTGAGAGATCCCACGAGTATTGGCCGGCACGTTCCAGCGCACGGTCCGCATATTCTCTCCACACATCACGATCCGAGAGCTTCTGCACCTGTAGCGCGAAGGCTTCCTCATTATCCGGATCTGCAAAAAGCGCCGCGTCTTGAGCCACTTCACGGAAGATCGGCATGTCGGTGACAACCACTGGTGTGCCCACGCTCATCGCTTCCACCAGCGGAAGTCCGTATCCTTCTTCGCGGGACAGGGTTACCAAAGCCGTGCACTGTGCCAGCAGGTTTGCATATTCTTCGTCGCTCACTCCCCCGTGGAATATCACCTTGGCGCCATGCGGAATTTCTGCTTCCAATTCGGCGCGACGTTGTTGGCTGATGCCACTGAGCAGGTGCAACTCGTAGTCGGGCAGTAGCCTCATGGCCCGGATCAACGTTTCTACGTTCTTGTATTCCATAAATGAGCCCATGTAGAGCAGGGTGTTCTTCACGGTGGCTTGCTTATCGCGGCTAGCGCTTTCACCAGATGGCGCGTTGGATACCAAGCCAATATGCCGCTTTGTTAGCCTGTGCTTGCGCATCAGCCCCGCGGTGGTTTGGGAAACGGTAGCTACCGCGTCAGCACGATTCAACAGCATCCGTTGCGGGAAGTAGACCTGGTGGAACAGGAACCAGCCCCACCGAATTGGCGCCGGCAAGAACTTCGGAGCATGCGGGTGCGCGTAGTAGATCAGGTCATGCAAGGTGAGGATGACAGGGAATTTCCTCCCCAGCGTACCCATGGTTTGCATTGGGGAGAACACCACGTCTGGCTTCAGCTTATTGATCTGAAAGGCCACAAGAGGTTCGAGGGCGCTCGTTGGGGCAGAAACCTTGAGGTACGGAACATCTGGCAGCAGGTCCAACTGACGCAGATCGTTGATCAGCATCGTCACTTCGGCGATCTTGGCCGTTGCTTCGATGAGTCCCGCGGTGTAGCGGCTGATTCCGTCGTGATGGGTGACCCGGGTATAGCGGGCATCGATGACGAGTTTCACGAGCGTGTCAGCCTTCGTTTGGGGAGCTAGTTTTCCAAGCTTATCGTTTAAGGTCGCCGAATCCGTCTTGCACTCAGGAGTGCCTTGCGGGGTCGAACCACGAGGTATCCGATGAGCCCTGCGGCTATGGCCAACGGCCACAGCCCCAGGGCAGTCGGAATCCCGAAAACCGAACCGATGGCGCCGCCAACGAGGCTTCCCAGCGGTATCGACCCGAAGGTGAATAACCGGCGTGCGCTACTCACCCGACCCAAGAGCTGTTCGGGTGTGATATCCGCAACCCATGCCGAAACTGCGACGTTAAAGACGATCACCGCAATTCCCCACAGCACTGCTTGGGCGCCGAGCAGAATCATGGAGACCATTGGGACAGCGAATGCAGCGAGAAAAACCATGCTGGCCAAGAAGAATTGGATGAGTAACGTCGCCGTAGTCAGCTGAGTGGCTGAAAATCGAACCGCAATACGGGTGGCCAATGCTGCCCCCAGCAGCCCGCCAGCACCACCTAAACCGGCAAAAATACCGAAGCCCTGAGCACCGAAGCCTAGATAGTTCACGATAAACAGCGCCTCTACTGAGGATCCTAGAGCGAGCCCAAAGTTTGAACACATAACCGCAACGGTGACCGCGACTAGTGTCCGGTTGGTGCGCAGGTATCTCAGGCCAGAGAGCCAGTGAGTATCCTGAATTTCTTCCGTGTTGCCGGGGCTTTGATTTTCTTGCGGGCCCGTCTTGTCGGGGAGCCTGACGAAGCAGGCGAAACACAACGCCATCGTGGCTAGAACCGCGCAGACCGTCAGAAGTGAGGACGCTCCGAAGACTACGAAGCCGGTGCCCGCAAGGACAGGGACGATGATCGCCAGCGACTGATCTGCGGCGGTGAGTTTAGCGATCAGGCGACTCATCGAGCTTGAGCGTGCTGCACCAGTGGCTGTATTCAGTTGCGGGACTGCGGAGACCTGCGCAGTCTCTGCTACGACGTTGCAGACGCCCAGTAACGTTACCAACAGAAATCCGTACCCTATGCTCAGTGCCCCGGTGTAGGTCAAAAGCAATAGGCAACCGGCCAGCACGAGCTTTGTTGCAAGTCCAAAGCGCAGTATGCGAAGTGGGCGGTAACGGTCAACCAGATACCCAATGGGAATTGTGGCGACGAGGAACGCGACAGAACCTAATGTGTTGAGTAGTCCCATTTGCCAGGCGCTTGCGCCAAGTATGGTGACAAAGATGAGGTCTACGGTGACGTCTGCCAGGCTTCGACCGGCCGCATCGCTGGCATTTGAATAAAGGAAACGTCTCTCACCACGCAAATTCGTTTCCATTACACTCCATGAAAATTGTCAGAAAGGTCACACGGCGGCCTGAAGGTAACGCTACCGTATCCGAAACTGGGTCGACCATTCTTTCTCCCGCCGACTAGTCGTTTTGTGTGACTGAGTGGCGAAATCTGGCGAAATAATCTCGCCTACCCCATGCTTTCAACTCATGGAGATCTCGATTTTTTGGCACATTCAGTTGGCTCCCATCGGATCGTCACATGCAAAAAGAGCTTGCAATACGTTACCTAGTTGTGATGTTAATAGTTCGCGGTTAGGGAAGACTAACCAAATACTTAAATCACCATGTGAGGAGTATCCGTGGGAACCTCTCTTGAGACCCTGCACATCCCCCAGTTTGACTCGCAGCTTTTTGATGATTCGTTATTGTGCGCGGGCACGTTGGATCACTACGAATCCGAAGCCCGAGAAGCACTATTACGGGTGACCGATCAGCTCGCCGCGGTCGACTCGCCCACTACGGGCCCAGTTCCCGAGGACTTGCAAGGCCTAATCGAGGCCATTGATCTCGACTCACCGCTCGGAAGCAACGCCGAGTCTTTTGACGAGTTGAAAAAGATCTACTTGCGTGACGCGGTCTATTTCCATCACCCAAAGTACGCTGCCCATCTCAATTGCCCTGTGGCAATTCCTGCAGTGGCCGCAGAAGCGTTTGTCACGAGCCTCAACACTTCAATGGATACCTTTGACCAGAGCGCCGGAGCGACCCTCATTGAACGGCGACTCACCGCGTGGACCGGTCAGCTCATCGGCTTTCCACGGCTTACTGCGGACGGCATCTTCACTTCCGGTGGCACCCAGTCCAATCTGCAAGCCATGCTGATCGCCCGCAACACCGCGGTGGCGAAAACGTCTGGGTCGTTGCCTCAACAGCTGCAGAACCTGCGTATCTACACCTCCAAAGACGCGCATTTCAGCATCGCCAACGCGGCAATGATGCTGGGGCTAGGTCATGATGCCGCCGTCGGCATAGATACCGACGCTCACCACCGGATGGACGCAGACAAATTACGCGAGCAGATTGCACACGATATTCATCGCGGGTTGGTCCCGATGGCCATCTCGGCCACCGCGGGAACCACCGACTTCGGTGCCATAGACCCACTGGCACCCATAGCTGCCCTAGCTAAAGAAGTAGGCGCCTGGTTCCACGTTGATGCCGCGTATGGCGGCGGACTGCTGCTTTCTTCCTCATACCGCGAACGGCTGTCTGGCATCGAGCTTGCCGACTCGGTCACCGTGGACTTCCACAAGTCTTTCTTCCAGCCGATTGGTTCCAGTGCGCTGATCCTGCGCGAGGCAAACTCCTTCGAATCCATTGCCCACTACGCCGAATACCTGAACCCGAAGTCCCAAGCTCATCAGACCCCGAACCAGGTCGATAAATCATTGCAGACCACCCGGCGTTTCGATGCGCTTAAGCTTTGGGTCACTCTTCGCACGCTGGGCGCGGTTCGTCTCGGTGCAATGTTTGATCGGGTGATCGACCTCGCCGAGTCCTTGGAGGCCGAAGTTTCGCTCAGGCCACAGTTGGAGCTGGAGGCCCCTGTACAGCTAAGCACCTTGGTCTTCAGCTTCAAAGATCCCAGCAGCCAACTGGATTGCTCTGAAATGAATGACCTGACCAACCAGATTCGACAACGGCTCTACCGCACTGGCGAAGCGATGATCGCAGCCACCACCGTGGCCGGCCAGCGCATGCTCAAGCTGACCTTGCTGAACCCGAATACCACCATGGAAGATCTGACCGAAATACTCGACGCAATTTGCCGGGTCGGAAATGACTTGCTGCTAGAACGTTTAGAAGGAGCCCGCGCATGAACCGTGGAATAGCCGAAGAACACTTTGACGTGATTGCCATTGGGGCAGGCCCCTTCAACCTGGGGTTCGCAGCACTAACCGACCCGCTAGCGGAGCTGAAGGTCGCGGTGCTGGAAGCCAGCGACAACTTCGCGTGGCACCCGGGCATGATGTTGGACGGCGCGCACCTGCAGGTGCCCTTCATGGCAGACCTTGTCACGCTCGCAGATCCCACGAACAAGTTTTCCTTCCTGAACTATCTTAAGGAAAAGGGACGGATCTATCCGTTCTATATCCGCGAAAACTTCTACGCGCTGCGCAACGAATACAGCAACTATCTCGCTTGGGCTTCACGACTCTTACCCAGTGTCCGCTTCGGACACCGCGTGCTGGCTGCCGAATACGCGGATGGCGCCTACCAGCTTTCGGTGCTCACCGACCGTGGTTTGACCCATTTCAGCGCGGACAAGCTGGTGCTCGGCACCGGTTCCCAACCCTATATCCCGGACTTCGTCGACGAACAGCTGTTGTCTTCGAGCTCGGTGACCCATTCTTCCGAGTACCTGTATTCGCGTCAGAGCATTATTGCCCCCAAGCCCGAGCAGGTGCCCAAGGTCGTCACGGTGCTGGGTAGCGGGCAGAGTGCCGCCGAGATCTTCCTCGACCTGCTGCGCAGTCTGCCAGAGCAAGATCATTTGGTCTGGGCAACACGTTCCGAGCGCTTCTTCCCGTTGGAGTATACGAAGCTGACCTTGGAAATGACTTCCCCAGAATATATAGACCACTTCCATGCACTGCCGCTGTCCGAACGCGATGCTCTCTCCAAGGCGCAAAAAGGTCTATATAAGGGCATCAATGCCGACCTGATCGATGAAATACACGAAGAGCTCTACCAGCGCAGCGTGAATTCTCCGGCACCGGTTCACCTGCGCACGGGATGCGCAGCAACGGCCGTAGGACCTCAGGACGGTGCGATCCTCGTAGAGCTGCACCACGAACGAGAAAAGGAGAATTTTGAGTTCCTCACTGACGCGCTGGTTCTTGCCACCGGCTACCGCAACGGAACACCAGATTTCCTTAAGGGCCTCGAAAACCGAATCACCCGCCTGCCCGACGGCCGCCTCGCCGTGGACCGCAATTACTCGGTAGGCACGAACCACGACATCTTCGTGCAAAACGCTGAACTACACACGCACGGATTCACCGCCCCGGACCTCGGGATGGGTGCCTACAGAAATTCGGTGCTCATCAACCGCATTGCCGGGCGTGATGTCTATCAGGTAGAAAACCGCATTGCCTTCCAACGATTCGGTGCAGCAGCGCTGGAGAACTTGCCAACTTCCATGCCGCAATCAATCTCGGCCCAAGACTAGGAGCCCCATGACGAACTACGATTCATTTACCGTCCGCAGTATTCAGCTGCCGTCCGACGCTAAGCTTTTGCATTCCTGGATCGCCACCGAGCATGCCCGTTATTGGGGGATGCCCGCTGCAAGTCTTGAGGAGATTGAAGTCGAATATCACGGATTGCTGGAGCTCCCCGGATATGAGGTGCTCCTTGGCGAGCTCTCCGGCGAACCACGCTTCCTGATCGAACTCTACGATCCGTCGACATCCACACTTGCGGGAAAGTATCCGTATGTTCGTGGAGACCGTGGACTGCATTTCCTAGCTCCCGCGCCCGGCGAGAAAGTGGAGACCGGATTCACTTTGCACGCCCTCGGTGCTGCTCTGCGGCATGCTTTCACTCAACCGGGAATTGAACGAGTGGTGGTGGAACCAGATGTGCGCAACAAGGCGATTCAAGCACTCAACTCACGGGTCGGTTTCCAGCCGCTGAAAGAAGTCACGCTTGATGATCCGCAGGGGCCCAAGCAAGCGTTGCTTTCGATTTGCACCCGCGAGGATTTTGAGCGCACCACCGGGATATCAACCGGCGCAAACCATTTAAGCCCTGCTCGCTGGGAACTAGCGAATAGGCACGTTCTAGCCAAGGCCCTAGGAGAATTCAGCCACGAGCGGCTGCTGGATCCGCTTCCACTGGGAGATGACCGCTATCGGGTTGAAAAGCAGGGACACCGCTATGAATTCACCGCCCGACGCTTCGCGCTGAATCACTGGCAAATCGCACAGTCGTCGATTGAGCATCTGATCCAAACTTCGGATCGGTGGCACGGTACGAACGTTGACGTATTGGATTTCGTCATTCTCTTCGCCACCGAACTAACGCTCAGCGAGGCTCAGCTGCCCACCTATCTAGAAGAGCTGAACAGCACGCTGGGCAGCCACTGCTACAAGCAGGCGCATGCGCTGCACGACAGCACACAATTGGCCGAAGCTAGCGGCACTCCAGCAGAATCCTTCCAACGCGTCGAATCGTCTATGACCGAGGGGCACCCGTGCTTCGTGGCGAATAATGGGCGCATCGGCGTGGGAAGTTCCGATTACCTGCGTTACGCTCCGGAAACAGGAGCCGCCATCAGGCTCGGCTGGGTTGCCGCGCATGCTTCGCAAGCTTCTTTCGACTCCATCGATGGGTTGGACTACCAATCCTTGCTCGAACATGAACTGGGCGGTGAAGCTAAAGCGAATTTGGATCGAAACCTCGCCCGGCGTTTGGCGGGTACCGGAGTCGATCCCGCCGAATACATTTATCTTCCGGTCCACCCCTGGCAGTGGGAAAATCGCTTGTCCACCACTTTTGCTAACGACATTGCTCGCGGTCAGTTGATCTGGCTGGGTTTGTCTGAAGATGAGTATCAGGCGCAGCAGTCGATTCGCACTTTCTTTAATGTCACCGCCCCGAGCAAGCACTATGTCAAGACTGCCATGTCGATTCTGAACATGGGCTTTATGCGTGGACTCAGCGCCGACTATATGAAGGTCACCCCTGCGATCAATCAGTGGCTTTATGAACTTTTCGCCTCAGATCCGGTGCTCGCCTCGCAACCGGTAGCGTTGCTGCGCGAGGTCGCGGCAGTTGGATATCGAAACCAGCAGTTCGAGTCGGCCACTGCGCTCAGTGCTCCACAGCGCAAGATGCTTGCCGCGCTCTGGCGCGAATCGCCAATCGACATGCTTGAGGATGGAGAAACCCTTGCCACGATGGCCAGCTTGCTCCATGTGGATGCCAATGGCAAGAGTTATGGCGCAGCATTGATCCGCCGTAGCGGACTTGAACCAAAGGTGTGGCTCAACCAGTATTTAGACGCTTATCTAGCGCCGTTGGTGCATTGCCTTGCCGCCTATGATCTGGTGTTCATGCCGCACGGCGAGAACATCATCTTGGTTCTGCGCGACGGGGCAGTGCAACGAGTGTTGCTCAAGGACCTTGGCGAAGAAATTGCTGTGCTCTCGGACCGCGTGGAACTCCCGGAAACTATCCGTCGAGTGCGCACCGGAGGGGACCCGGTACTTTCGATTTTCACCGATGTTTTTGATTCCTTCTTCCGATTCCTCAGCCCGCTATTGGATGCCGAAGGATTGCTCCCGGAGGCCGACTTCTGGCAGGCCGTCGCCGATAACCTGTTGAACTACCGAGAACAACATCCTGATTTTGCCGACCGCTTCGAGGCATTGGGGCTGTTTGCCGACAGCTTCCCGCTCTCCTGCCTGAACCGATTGCAACTGCGAAATAACCAGCAGATGCTAGACCTTTCGGATCAATCTGGCGGCCTGCTCTATGCCGGCGATCTGGACAATCCCTTGGTCCAGGTGGTTTCTCCGGTTTAGTAACATTTCCTCGTAGCTCGCGTCGCTTGTTTGGCTCCAAACGACGCGAGCTACTACTTTAACTTTCGAGTCAAAATCCTGAACAGTGTTCAATGATTCGAAAATCCACTGTACAGTGAATTCAAACAATATTGAACACTGTTCAACGGGAGATACTTTGATGACGACACTGACCGGCCCGAAGCGCGTTGCGCTTGATCCTTTTGCCCTCGCCGCGCGGATTAGCGAAGGGCATCGCCTGACCCAAGCCGAGTCCCGCACAATCTTGGCGACAACTGATGAGCAGACGCTGGCTCTCATCTCGGCAGCCGGTCTCCTCCGCCGAAAGCACTTCTCCAACACCGTGAAGGTGAACTATTTGGTGAACCTTAAGTCAGGCTTGTGCCCGGAAGACTGCACCTACTGTTCGCAACGCCTTGGCTCCAAGGCTGAAATTTTGAAATACACCTGGCTCAAACCAGAAGAAGCCGTCCGTCAGGCTGGGCTTGGCATTGCAGCAGGTGCTTCGCGGGTCTGCTTGGTAGCTTCGGGCAAGGGCCCCACCGACCGTGATGTCAATCGGGTGACCACCATGATTGACCAACTCAAAGAAGAGCATCCTCAGGTGGAGGTTTGCGCTTGTCTAGGCATTCTCAAAAGTGGACAGGCCGAACAGCTTAAGACAGCCGGGGCCGATGCATATAACCACAATCTCAACACTGCAGAATCTCTCTACCCGGACATTTGCAGCACGCACAGCTACCAAGAGCGCGTAGCTACCGTAGAACGGGCAAAGGGAGCAGGGCTCTCCCCCTGCTCTGGTCTCATTGTCGGCCTGGGTGAAACCCCCGATCAGCTCATCGAAGCGATCTTCGCTCTGCGCGCATTGGACTCAGACTCGATACCGGTCAATTTTCTGATGCCCTTTGATGGCACTCCCTTGGAAGGAACATGGAACCTCACACCTCTGGCCTGCCTGCGCATTCTTGCACTGGTCCGCATGGCCTGCCCAGACAAGGAACTCCGTATCGCCGGCGGCCGAGAAATGCATCTGCGCTCACTGCAGTCCACCGCGCTGGAAGTGGCTAATTCAATCTTCCTTGGAGACTATTTGACCTCCGAAGGGCAGGATTCCCACGCGGATTTGCAGATGATTGCCGATGCTGGATTTATCGTCTTGGGACAAGAGAATCAAGATCCAGAAGCGCTAGCAAAGGAACTACGGGAGACGGCTATACGAGCGGACCATGAGCTACCACCTGCACAGAACTCATGCGGCGGTGGATGTTGTGCAGTCTCGGAAAGTGCATTACCTCCATGCGGTGCTGGAGGTGGGAACAACCTGCCAACGCTACGCCGCCGCGGCGCTGGCACCACCGAACACCCGAATGCCTGACCTCTGCCCGCAAGTTTGGATCATGGTTGCAAATAGCGAGGAATATCGGCTCCGCGAAGTGCGTTGGGATGAAGTATGAAGAACATCGGATTTTTGTCCTTTGGACATTGGACTGATCACCCACAGTCAGGAACCCGCAGCGCCTCGGACGCACTGCTGCAGGCAATCGATCTAGCGGTTGCGGCCGAGGAGCTCGGAGCTGACGGTGCATACTTCCGCGTGCACCACTTCGCCCAGCAGTACGCCTCCCCGTTCCCGCTGCTCGCCGCAATCGGAGCACGCACCAGCCGCATCGAAATCGGCACGGGCGTCATCGACATGCGTTACGAAAACCCGTTGTACATGGCCGAGGACGCCGGATCCGCCGACCTGATCTCCAACCGCCGTCTACAGTTGGGCATCAGCCGCGGATCACCAGAACAGGTCATTGATGGGTGGCGCCATTTCGGTTTCGAACCGCGTGAGGGCGAATCCGACGCCGAGATGGGACGTCGGCATACCGAGCGTCTGCTCGAAGTGCTTTCCGGAGAAGGATTTGCACAGCCCAGCCCCAAGCCGATGTTCCCTAATCCCCCGGGGCTATTGCGTATAGAACCTCATTCGGAGGGATTGCGTGAGCGTATCTGGTGGGGATCTGGATCGAATTCCACTGCCGTGTGGGCAGCGAAGCTTGGCATGAACCTGCAAAGCTCCACATTGAAAGATGATGAATCTGGCAAACCATTCCATGTGCAGCAGGCAGAGCAGATCGAGCTCTACCGCCAAGCATGGAAAGACGCAGGCCATGAGCGTGAGCCACGTGTCTCCGTGAGCCGAAGCATCTTTGCCCTGACCGATGAGCGCGACTGGCAGTACTTCGGACGCGACCGCTACAGCTCCGATCAGGTGGGCAACATCGATGCCAAGACTCGCGCGGTCTTCGGCAAGTCCTACGCTGGAGAACCCGATGAACTGGCCAAGAAGCTGGCCGAAGACGAAGCGATCGCCGCGGCAGATACCTTGCTGCTAACCGTCCCTAATCAGCTGGGCGTCGACTACAACGCACACGTCATCGAATCGGTCCTCAAACACGTAGCTCCACTGCTGGGTTGGCGCTAGGCCGAACGCCGAAGGGAAAGTAATCTTCGGCGCCAACTGACGCGCTCTTGGCTCGGGGCCAACGAGAAGCGAAGCGGACTGTGCGGTTTCGCTGCACCATCCCCAGAACTTGGCGTTCGGTGATTCCGCACGGAGTTTCCTAGGCAAGACGCTGCGCAAGCACCTCTACCCCATCGCCGCGAAGTGACTCCATGTAAGCAGGTCGCCCCGCCATGATCATGACAAGATCGAGCTGTTTACCGCTGACGAGCGGCCCGCTACCCACTGAGAAGGAAGAATCTTCGGCCTCCAACCTGAGACCAGTGACGAGGCGCTTGCTATTCACCGCGAAATCACGTTCGGAGAAGAAGCGGGCGACCTCGTGCACCGCAGCTGGCTCGGGAACTAGTTCGAGGCCCAGCGGTCGGGAAATGTCCTGGCCGTGGACGATGACTTCCCCAAGCATCGCCGCGTAGTCCTTGGTTGGTGCCACCGTCTTTTCGGCGGAGGCACGCAAGCTGGCGAGCGTCAGTGCCGGTGTCTCTCCTAGGTATCTGCGCAACCGACGCTCGTTGTGCAGAGCAGGGTTGAAGCCGGCCAGCACGATGCTGCGCAGCCAGGAAAACCTACCGGTATTTGCGGCGGCAGTTAGGTGAGCGACAACCTGAGACACCGACCATTCACTGCACAATGTGGGAGTTTGCCAAGCATCATCATCCAGTCGCGACAACATTTCGAGAAGGCGGTGCCGTTCAGCATGGATTGCGTTCCAAAAGTCATACTCTTGCATCAGAATTCCGTTCAGTTTCATCTCGTCGCAGGCAGCAGATCTCGTCGGTTGGCACTCCACGATGAGTCGCGATGAATAAGCTCCCAAGACTCGTTCAGCCTAGTGCAGGCGACTACGGGAAACTAGCCTGAATGACCCCGAGCCAGTTGGGTACCGGACCCAACGAACTACTTCATCGAATCAGTACTCGCATAAGATGCGCCGCTACAGGGCTGGCCGCCGGCAGGCCTAGAGCCGCTGACCAATACAGATAGACAGATAGCAATAGTTACGGGATTTCTCGCTGCCATTGAAGCGTGTGAGACGTAGGCCACTAGGCTGGAGCAAGAGAGTTTGATTTTTCGGATTGCCCCCAACCATTTGCTAGTTCGAATGGTTCTTATCAAAATTTAGTTAACACAGAAAACTGACACAGGGAGAATTACATGAGTAAGCCGCTAAGTATCGCATTCATCAAGGCCAGCTGGCACGCCGATATCGTCGACCAGGCCTTGGCCGGATTCAAAGCAGATATGGATGCTTCTGGAGTCAAATGCACCATCGATGTGGTCACCGTACCTGGCGCCTACGAAATGCCGTTGCAGGCCAAACGCCTGGCGCAGACGGAGAAGTATGATGCGGTGGTGGCTGCCGCGCTAGTAGTCGATGGTGGAATTTACCGCCATGATTTTGTCGCTCAAGCCGTGGTCGATGGGTTGATGCGAGTACAGCTTGACACTAATGTACCCACCTTTTCGGTGAGCCTGACCCCGCACCATTTCCATTCCAGCGAAGAGCACGAAAAGTTCTACTTCGAGCATTTCATCCAGAAGGGTGCCGAAGCCGCACGCGCCGTGCGTACGATCGCAGCCCTCGGCGAATAATCTCGCCTCCAAAAATGCAAAGCGCGATGGTCAGTCCGAGAACACTTCGGACCGACTCTCGCGCTTTTTGCTTTCATACGACACCGCTGGCTCCCGCATAGGGGAAACAGCGGAGATTAACCGGATACTAGTTGTGCATCTCGTTACGCATCATCGAGCGTCGCATCGGGAACGATACCTAGTCTTCTGCCGCTTTTCCACAGCACGATATCCAACACTCGCAAGAGCGAAAGGTGTGGTTGCCCCGCGGCCTCTCGAATGCTCTTCAGCTTCTCAACGAGTTCTCCGCCCTGTACTGGATCCTCATGGAACGCACTCCACCATCGAGTCCATTGGGTACCGGAGCCGGGAATTTTTACCCGCTCAGCGATCACGGAATCGAATATAGGAATCAAGTGAGGTCGCTTGCGTGCCAGAATCTTACTTGCGGTGGTCTGTCCAACTCCCCAGCGATCCCCATGTTGACGCAATATATTCCACAGCTTGTCTGCGGGAGAATCTTCGGCCAGGAATTTTTGGAATTCTCCTTCAGTCAACTCCTCGAATCGAAGGTCTATGGGAATCCGGGTCAACTGTTTTCCGAGCTGCTCCGAATAAGACCCCAAGATTCCTAGAGCAGCTTGTCCGGGGACATAGACCGAGAGCATCGAGACCGCTATCAAGTCCTCGGCCGTGATCCTATTGGGTTCGTTTTGATCTCCTCCTCCAGCGATGGTTTCGAACCGCGAACCTGTATATAGAGGTCGTCCATTCGCCTTGATTTCGAAGTAGTTCTTGAGATCGAGGACTGCATCCTCATGCTTGATCGATTGCATTGCGAGAAGCGGCATGTATCCCCCTATAAATATGCCCGAAGGCCCGAAGAACTCAACCTATCAGCCACCTCCGACAACAGGCCACGGCGCCAAATTCCTCGCACCGGCTCGCTACCGACGACTGCTCGCCATTTTGTCCCCAAGCACGCTTAGTATCGAGGCATGATCGATTTTAATAATTCCTCGGTGTTCAAACTCGGCCCATGGAATATCGCCGAGGTAGCCCCAGAAGTCACCCCTATGCTCGTCGCAGGAGAAGAGCTGCTCGCCGCGTTCAAAGGTGCACGCGACTATGTCGTTTTCACCAACAAGCGCCTCATTGCGGTCAATGTCCAGGGCCTGACGGGCAAGAAACGCGACTACACCTCACTGCCCTACTCACGCATCCAGGCTTTCTCCGTCGAAACTGCCGGAACCTTTGATCTCGACGCGGAATTAGAACTGTGGTTTAGCGGCCTGGGCAAGGTGAGCTTGGATTTCAAAGGCAAGGTGGACATCCGTTCCCTTTCTCAAATTATCGGCAGCTACGTCCTGTAGAAGCACATTGGCGTTCGGGGACTACTTGACAGTAAACCCACAGTCCGTGTGTTCTTGGATGGGGTAAACAGACGTTCACCCCCATCCAAGTCATCACTTATCCAAAGGCCACCGTCGTGCCGATACGTTCCGTCCCCGCGTGGGCTACCACCGCCATCCTTGCCTTGTGCGGAATGGTGGTCGCGCTCCAGCAGACACTCGTCATCCCCCTCTTGCCCGATTTTCCGGTGATCCTCGACGTCTCGGCCGAAGATTCGTCCTGGCTGGTTACCGCCACGCTACTCAGCGCTGCAATTTTTACCCCAGTCATTTCCCGCATGGCCGATATGTACGGCAAGCGCAAAATGCTGCTGCTAGCTTTGGCCGTGATGACCCTCGGCTCGCTAGTTGCAGCGATCGGCGGAACATTTGGCGCTCTGATCGCAGGACGGGCCATGCAGGGCTTCGCCTCCTCGCTGATCCCCGTGGGAATCTCGGTGCTGCGCGACGAATTGCCCAAGGAAAAAGTAGCCTCGGCCGTCGCACTGATGAGCGCAACCCTAGGCATCGGTTCCGCTCTAGGCATGCCGATGTCAGGACTGCTTTATAACGCCTTCGGCTGGGAGTCGCTGTTCTGGGTCTCCGCCGGTCTGGGCCTGGTATTCCTCGTTGGCGTCTTGCTGCTGGTCAAGGAATCAACGATCACCACTCCCGGCCGCTTTGATATTTCTGGCGCACTGGTCCTCTCAGTGATTCTGACCGCCGCCCTATTGGCCGTCACCAAAGGTGCCAGCTGGGGCTGGAACAGCCCGCTCACACTTGGCCTGTTCGCTCTGGCCCTTGCGCTGCTTGCCGGTTGGATCCCGCTTCAGCTGCGCGTCAACCAGCCGATGGTGGACCTGCGTACCGCGGTGAAACGGCCGGTACTCCTGACCAATGTCGCCTCATTTTTCCTCTGCGTGGCAATGTTCGTCAACATGCTTGTCACCACCCAACAGCTGCAAATCCCCACACAGACCGGATATGGTTTCGGCTTATCGGTCCTGGTTGCGGGGCTCGCCATGGTGCCTTCGGGATTGGCCATGGTCTTCTTGTCCCCAGTTGCCGGCGCTATGCTCAATCGCTGGGGAGGCAAACCCACGATGGTCTTCGGTGCGGCGATCATGGCCCTCACCTACGTGGCGCGTGTCTTCCTGGATGATGCGGTGTGGCAGGTCATTGTCGGGGCAACATTAGTCAACGTCGGCGTCGCCTTCTCCTACGCCGCCATGCCGACGCTGATCATGAGCGCGGTGCCCATTACCGAAACAGCATCGGCCAACGGGGTTAACGCGCTGATCCGTTCGCTGGGTACCAGCGCGGCAAGCGCCCTGACCGGGTTGATCCTTGCCAACCTTGTTGTCGAGCACAACGGCGTCGGGTTGCCCTCCATCGATGCCTTGCATTTATCCTTCTGGCTCGCGGCGCTGGCCGCGGCCATTGGCATCGGCATCGCCCTGTTCATTCCCAGCGGTGGGCGCACGCCGAAGGCCGAGAATAACGTCGAGGAGACAATGGTGCACGGCCGCGTCATCATGTCCACCACCAGCGGCATCCAACGCCCAGCCATCGTGACCTTCGTCCGGGAGGACGGCGTCCCTGGAGACTGGGCTCGCACCGACAATGAGGGCCTTTTCACCGCGGCGCTCCCGGGGCCAGGACGCTATCTCGTGGTGGCCAATGCCGCGGGCCGGGTTCCAAAATCCCAGTTGGTCCTCTTTTCGGGCGGAACCACGGAGCACAATGTGGAACTGCGCGATACGCTGTCGCTCAGCGGTGTGGTGGCCACGGGGGAAGTGGCAGTGACCGGCGCCCTGGTCAGCCTAAGTGCCGGTGCCGGGGACTTCGTCGCCGCGACCCACACCGACGAGCGAGGGGGCTACACCTTGGACTTGCCTCCGGTGGGCACCTACGTATTGACCGCCGCGTCACCGCACTCTGGCACCGCGGCTTCGGTCAAGCTCATTCTGCGCGCCCGGACCGAGCGAGTAGATATCGAGTTGCCAGCTTGAGCGCCATCGATGGCCGAGGCCGCATCCGGCAAGCCGCCGCGGCCTTGTTCGGGGAACGCGGATTTCATGATGTCACCGTGCGCGAAATCGCCGAGGCCGCTCAGGTCTCCCCCGCCCTAGTCATCAAGCTCTTTGGCTCCAAGGCCGAGCTGTACACCGTAGCCAGCACCATCACTGTTCCCCTGGCAGAACTGGATTTACCCCGCGAGCGAATTGGGCGGGCGCTGGTGCAGCAGATCCTCAACCGGCGGGATGCCGCAGTGGTAGATCCTTGGGAGACCCTGGTTCCGAGGATCAGGCAGTCGCCCACTCCCGAGCTAACCCAACGGGAGCTGCGCCAAACCTATCTGACCGGGGTGGCAAAGACCATTGGCGATACCACCACCGACCGCCGCCACGCCTCGGCCGTAGCTTGCCAGCTGCTGGGGTTGGCCGAGGGCATTCGAGTTCTGGGATACTTCGCGGCAGAAGATTTTGATGCAGATGAAGTCGTTGAGCAGTATGCGACGGCGGTTCAACTGCACATTGACCTGGCTGGTGCCCCGAGCTCGGAATAGCTGTCCAGCACTATTCGGCGGTCCCTAATCGCTCCTCCCCCTCGAAGAGCAGCTGCCAGGCTGCATACCCCTGGCCCGGCAACGGAACATCTGTGGCCGGCTTCGAAGCGGTGGCCCGTCAAACATTTGGAATTAGCTGATTTCCAGAACCAGGCCGGGAAGGGCGAGCGCGCAAGCGTCCCATGCCGCTCGCCCTCATAAAAATTCGCCGGAGCTCGCTTACCAGGCCTCGTGCGGGCTTAGCTTGCTGGCAGCCATCGAAGCGCCGAGGATGATGGTGCGCATGAAGCGTTCTGCAGCTTCGATGAGCAGCCGTTCCCCGTCATCCACCGCTTCCTGCAGGGTCATCGGGATCGGCACAATCGAGGCAATCGCGTCGATGCCGATATCGTGGACGTCGCGGCAGCCGCGCCCCAGCGTTCCGGCGAGCGCCACCACCGGCACTCCTTGCAGGGACGCACGGCGTGCGACCTCCGCCGGGACCTTGCCCTTGGGCGTCTGGAAATCGATAGCACCCTCGGCGGTGATCACCAGATCCGCTCCGCGCAGCATCGAGTCGAGGTCGATCCCGGCCAGTCCGGAGTCGAGGATCGCTTCGAACCTCGGCAGCAGCACCGCACCCACCGCAGCGAGTCCGGCGCCCAACCCGCCCGAGGCGCCGGTGCCCGGAGCGGTGGCGAAGTCGGTGTCACGCGCCGAGGCAAGCGCATCACGGCGCAGCACCGCGGCCCAGCGCTCAAAACCAGTGGACATCGCTTCGACTTGCTGGGCAGTCGCGCCCTTTTGCGGGCCGAAGACTCGGGCTACCCCGCGCGGTCCGGTCAGTACATTGTGCTGATTCAGGGCAAGCGTGATTTGCACGGTACCGGCGGCCAGCGCCGGGTGCAGACCGGACAAATCAAGCCGGTCGATCCGTCCGAGGTGGTTTCCTCCGGCGGTGATCTCCCGCCCCTTGCCGTCGAGAATCCGGGCTCCGAGCGCCTGCAGCGCCCCCATACCGCCATCGGAGGTTCCGGAATCGCCGCATCCGACAAGCACCTTCGTCGCACCGGCGTCGATCGCCGCGCCAATCAGTTCGCCTACTCCGTAGCTGGTGGTGGTTCCCGGATCGCGCTGGTCCCGGGGAACGAGGCGCAATCCGGCTGCTGCGGCCATTTCCACGACGGCGGTGCCGGTGGCCTCGCCACCGAGCATCGCGTAATGGGAGCCGACCTTCTGCCCTACCGGTCCGGTGACGACCGCTGGTACAAGATGGCCACCGGTGGCATGGGCAAGTGTTTCTGCGGTTCCTTCGCCGCCATCGGCGATCGGGACGGTCTTGACCACGGCCCCGGGCAGGGCGCGGCGCACGCCAGCGCCAATTGCGGCGGCGACGGCCGAGGCGTCAAGGGATTCCTTGAATCCAGAGGGAGCGACCAGGATGCGTTGTGGCAATGCATTAACCATGATGATGTGTCCTTTTGATGAGGTTGAGCTTACGGAATGTTTGATGGGTCAGCGATCTCAGGTGAACAGCGGCAGGCCCATGGCCGGCCAGATCCAGAAGGCGAAGACTAGGATCAGGGCGACCATGACCGGTCCCAGCACCGCGCTGAGGCGCAGTAGGTCCGCTGGCTTGTAGCTGTCCACGCCTTCGATATCGGAGAACAAGTTGACGGGCTTAGCGCTGCTGGTGAGCGTGTGGCAGAAGCCTGCGGCGGCGGTGGATGCGAAAGCGATAGCCACCGCGTTCACCCCCACGCCCGGGGCCAGCGAGACGACCAGCGGAATCAGCACCGCCGAGCGTGCCGAACGGGACTGAATCACCAGGTGTGCCGCGGCGGACATGACGACCACCACGATGGTGAACACCCACGGGGCGGCAGCTCCCAGCCCGTGGACCGGTCCGAGTACGCTGCGTGCAAGCCAGTTAGCGGCACCGGTGCTGGCCAGCGCGGTCCCCAAGGTCAGCGTGGCGGCCATGAATATCAGCATCGACCACGGCACCGCCTTCAGCGCCTTGGCCAGACCCACCGAGCCGAAGCCCGGACTGGCCACGAGCAAGGAGCCGAGCAGGGCCACGATGGCCGGGTGCAAGTTGTGCAATGGTTCGGTGCACCAGAGCACCACCACCGCGGACACCAGCAATGCGGCTCGTGATTGCCCGACGCTCAGCGGTCCTGTCAGCGGAACCGGGGAATGCTCCTGGAGCTGTTCAATGCTCACTTCCAGCCCTTGGCTGCGGTCCGAGCCGCGGGTGAAGAGCCACAGCACCAGTTCCGCGCATAGATGCGAGGAGACGAAGGCCAGCGGCAGCCCGTAGAGCAGCCAGCCGGCGAACGAGAAACCCTCATAGCCGGAGGTGGCGAGGATCTGGCTGGTGATCAGATGCGCCCCGGCGCCCAAGTACGAGGCGACCGCAGAAAGCAGGATGACCGAGGGGAAGAGCAGCGACAGGGCCAGCACAACCCGTGGACGAGCGGCGAGCACCTTGGCCAAGGCAATGAAGACGGGAATTGCAAGCGCCGCCCGTCCCGAGGTGGAAGGCACCGCGAAAGCGGTAGCGACCAGTGCCCCGGTGGTCAGGTGCATCAGCTGCCGCGGGTTGCGGGCTCCGACGACGATCCATGCAGCAGCGCGGGTGGCCAAACCAGTGGCGGTGATTCCGGCGGCAATCACGAACGCGGCCAGCAGCAGCCAGATGGTGTCCTCACCCAGCGAGGCGAAGAGCACGTCCTCGGGCAGCACGCCCATGAGCACCAGCACCAAGGACGCTCCGAGAGCGACATAGGTGTCCCCGACCGGGGAGAAGACCCATAGCCAGATCGCGACGGCGAAGACCGCCAAGGTCAGTGCGCCTTGGGACGGCAGCGCGGTGGCAGTTCCCGCCGCGGAGCCAAAGGCCCCGAAGCCGCACCAGGTGAGGAAGGCGGAGAGCAGCATTGCGGCCAGCAGCCCAATAGTTCGCCGGCGGTTCCAGTGCTGCCGCCGTGCGCGTTGTGCAGATCCGGCGGCGGCCGCCGGCCGTGGCGCATCGGTGCTGTGGCGGAATCCGGTAGTCGTAGTGCGTAGTCCCGTGCTCATGATTCGGCTCCCAAAGTGCTCGCCATGCGCTCGGCGAATTCGTCCTCGGCGCCTGCTTCCGGGGCCAAAGCCGTGCGTGGAATGGAAAGGCCGAAACGGGCTCCGGCGCCTTGGCCGGATTCGACCCATGCGGTTCCCCGATGGGCCTGGGCTACGGCCTTGACCACGGCCAGGCCGAGTCCCATGCCATGTTCCCGTTCGCCGCCGGTTCCGGCACTGCGATAGGTTTCGAGCAAGGCGCGCGCCTTCTCGGATGCCATGCCCGGGCCGTCATTGGCCACCCAGAAGCTGATGGATTGTTCGTCGACGGAGGAACCAAGTCTGATGGTGTCGCCGTGGTCGGTGTGCGCGACGGCGTTCTGGATCAGCTGGCGCAAGGCGTCGGTGATGCGCTCCGGGTCCAGCCAGGCGTCGGCGCGAGCGGACTGCTCGATGCGGAAATGCCGTTGGAGGTAGGTATCCGATTGTGCGGCCTCGGCGGCGATATCCGCCGTGACCTCGCCAACGGCCACCAGCCGCGGCCTGGCGAAATCCGGATTGCCGCTGTGCGCAAGCACGTCGAGATCGGCGAGCGTTTGGCCCATCTGGGCGATGAGTTCCTGCGCTCCGCAAGCGATGTTGGCTCGTTGCGCCGCGGGCAGGTCTTCGCGCACCAATTCGTGCAGCGTTGCGGCAAGCCGACGCTGCGGTTCGTTCAGATGCTCGCGGGCTTCGGCGATGAAGTGCCGTTGGGCCAGGTGGGAGGCCTCGACGCGGTCGAGCATTGCGTTGATCGTCTGGGCCAGCTGCGCTAGATCGTCGCGTCCTGCCACCGGAATGCGGGCAGATAGATCCTGCGCCGTAATGGATGCGGTGGTTTCGCGTACGGTGCGGATCGGGCGCATGATCTGCCCTGCCACAAGCCAGGCGATCCCCGCGGTCAGCGCCAGCCCGCCGGCGGCCACGCCGAACAGGAGCACCGCCTGCCGGTTGGCTTCTTCCTGCGCGCCGGCGGTGAACTGTGCGACGACCAGCTGCGCTCGTTGCGTCGACCCCGGCTGCTCCGAGGCAGCGGCTTCCTCCGCTACGGTCTTGGCCCAGCGCACGGTGCCGTAGCCGGTTTCATACACGGCAGAGGTCCGCGAATCATCGAGGATCTGGGTCAGCAGCTGCGTATCCGCGACCAGCATGGCACCGGTCTGGTCCAATACGCCGTGCGCGCTGAACACCTGTCCGTTGGCTTGGCCGACAATAGCTTCTCCCGCCATCGGCTGCTGCCGGGCGAGATAACGTTCGAGTAGTTCGTCCATCGAGGCAAAGGGACGCGCGGTCTGTGGATCCAGGCCTTCGGCGGCGAAGGTCCGGAATTCCTCGATCTCCTGGGTGATGCCCACATTAGCTGCGTCGGCTACCTGCCCGGACATGATTGAGCGCATGGTGACCGTCACCGCGAGCAAGGCCAGCGCCGTAGTAAGGACGATCCAGCCGACAATCCGCAGGCGGGCCGAGACCGTGGACCCCTGGCGTTCAGCGTGCTTAGTCATCCTTGCCACCACGTTCCGGCTTTGCGCTGGGCACCGTAGCCTGCGGTTGCACATCCAGCTGAACCACAATCGGCTGATGGTGCGGTGGCGGCGGGCTGGCGGTATCGGCCAGCGCTTGGCTGGCGCTTGCCAGCCCGGCAGGAACGGCCAGGACAACAAGGATGAGAAGTATGCGACGGATCATGCTTCTACATTAGAAAACCCTTGTGAGACACAAATTAAGTACTGGTGAGAGCTTTATGATTCGTCGATGAGAAGAATATGAGAGGACTTGAAAGTACCCTGCAGGCATCCAATCAGCGCCTGGATGACGGTGAATTCATCGAAACTGACCTTGCGGCTTCAACGGCCTTGAGACGCCGAATGCGCGGGCCGCGCGGCACGTTTTTATGCCGCGCGGCCCGCGCAGAAGAGCGGGTGCTCCTCGTTATGGCTCGACTACTTAGTCGCCCACAGACCCGCTTCGTCATCAAAGGACAGGGTTTCGGTGACGCGGATCTTCGCGTCGGTGAGAGCATCTGCCGGAACATCGAAGACCACCTGATAAGCTCCCTTGCCGCCCTTGGTCAGCGTTGGAACGTCGGTGGCCGGCTTTGGAGCGATGGCCATGGAGCTGGTGGTGCTGTAGATGCGAGAATCCGAGCCCAGCAGCTCGGGAGACAGATCAATCCACGCGTCGCCTTCTTCCTCGCCGTTGTACACCACGGAGAGATCGACGAGGACATACTGACCCTCGGCCTTTTCGTTGAACGTGTTGGCCTTCGCAATAATGTTGTCTGCCTCGAGGTTCACTGCGCTGACGTTGACGGAGTATTCACCGATAGTTGCCGCCTCTCCAAGTTTGAGTACCTGAGATTCATCAGAGGCCTGCTCGATGACCTTCTCTGGAGCCGCTACCTCTCCGTCCGCGGCGTCATCGATGGCGGCCGAAACGCCGTCCAGCGCCTTGGCGTAGGCAGCTTGGGTGACGAAGACCAGCACGATGGCGACGATGGCGATCACGCTAGCGGCGATGCCCATTCCCTTGCTACCGCGACGCTTCGAGGCGATCGCCAGCGAAATGATGCCGAGGATCAGGGCTACAAAACCCAGAACTGCGGCGAAGTTGTTCACAATCGGGACCCAGCAGATTGTCAGGGCAACGATGGCGATAACCAATGCGGCGATTCCCAGGCCCTTGCCGGCGTTGGTCTGTGCGGGTGGGACCTGCGAGTTCGGCGCAGGTTCCAGTGGAGTTCCAGCAGTCATGAATAATTCCTCAAGTGATGACGGCGCTTAGCCAGCGCCTAAGTGAACCCGGCTCATACCCCATGGTCGTGATCCGGATTGGATCTTGGTTGATCCATCAACGACACTACGAGAACGCACCGACACTTTAGCCTCGCGATTCAATTCATGCCCAGCGGGCCACGCTCACGCCCAAACCACCAGCTAATTTCAGAATACCCAACAGCGAACAGCGGACCGTTTTGCGAACAACCCTTGACATCACCACGCCTTCGGGCGCATAATTTAGTTGAAGGTTCAAGTAAATATCCAAAGGAGTAAGACAATGGCAAACATCAGCATTCTCGGTAACGGCAATATGGGCCAGGCAATTGCGGGCGTTGTCAGCAAGGGTGGCAGCACCGTCCAGCTCCTGGGTAGCGACGACAGCAAAACTCAGGTAAATGGCGACATCGTCATCCTCGCTGTCCCCTACCCTGCGATCGCAGGCATCATCGCTGAGCGAGGCGAGCAGCTGGCCGGCAAGATCGTTGTGGACATCACCAACCCACTGAACTTCGAGACCTTCGATTCTTTGACAGTTCCGGCAGACAGCTCGGCTACCGCAGAAATCGCCGCGGCCCTCCCCAGCTCCCGCGTACTGAAGGCATTCAACACCACTTTCGCAGCCACCCTCGCTTCGGGCACCGTCGGCGAGACCGTGACCACCGTATTGATCGCAGGCGACGACAGCGAAGCCAAGACCGAGCTGGCGGGCATCATCGCCGCCGGGGGCCTGCGCACTATCGACGCCGGAGCCCTCAAGCGCGCTCGCGAGTTGGAAGGAATCGGCTTCATGCAGATTTCCTTGGCAGCGGGCGAAAAGATCTCCTGGACCGGCGGTTTCGGAATCAACTAAGCCCAGGCCGGAGGCTCAGACCGAGCTCCCAAAGAAATACTTTTGCCCTTCGGACCCGTGCTAGCCACGAGTTCGAAGGGCAGCTCTTTTAACAACCGTTAGCAGGCTGTCGCCTGTCGATAGCGCCGGAGCACTGGGGCATCTGAGTCACTCGCCATGGCGGGCTTCTCGCTCAATTGCCACTGTGGCATTGCCCCGCGCAAGACCCCGGCCGCTTGTCGGGCTGCGCCGTTTGCCACATATTCCTCCGGTTCTGGAACGCTGACCGGAAGTCCGAGGATATTGGCGGCTATTTGCTGCAAGGCCGCAGAACGCGCCGCACCTCCTACCAGCACGATTCGTTCGGCCAAGACACCCAGATCGGTGAGTGCCCTCAGCCCATCGGCCAATGAACAAATAATTCCTTCAAAGGCGGCTCGGGCCAGATTCTCCGAGGTGAAGTTCTCCAAGGTTATCCCGTGCAGTGAGCCCGTAGCGTCGGGAAGGTTAGGGGTTCGCTCCCCCTCGAAATAAGGGATGAGGCTTAAGCCTCCGGCGCCGGCGGGTGCCGCCAATGCCAGCGCCGAAAGCTTCGGAAGATCTACCTGCAGTAGCTGGGCCGTTGCATCCAACACCCGCGAAGCGTTAAGGGTGCAGGCCAGTGGCAAGTAATTTCCGGTGGCATCCGCGAACCCTGCTACGAGACCGGTACGGTCCGCTGTGGACTTTTCAGCGACGGTGAAGACCGTCCCGGAGGTGCCAACTGAGATCACTACTGTGCCCAGTGTGGCATTCACCCCCAATCCCGCCCCGGCGTTATCACCGCAGCCCGGGCCGATCACCATTCCAGCCGATGTCAGCTGTCCGGTTTCCAAAGGGCCCAAGACCTTGGGCAGTATCGGCACATGTCCCAAGGTGCGTTCGAGCACCTCAGGCAAGTACTCACCGGTGCTCGGTGACCAGTACCCGGTTCCCGAGGCGTCCGAGCGGTCGGTGCGCAACGCGGCTAGGCCCTTGGCGCCACTGCCTGGACCAAATCCCGCCAGACGCCAGGTGAGCCAGTCATGGGGTAGGCATACGGCAGCGGACCGCGCAGCGTTCGCTGGTTCTTCCGTAGCCAGCCACAACAGCTTGGTGGCGGTCAGCGAGGCCACCGGGATTGTTCCAATAGTGCGCGCCCAATACTCAGCGCCGAACTCTTCGACGAGCTGTCGAGCTGCTCCCGCGGAGCGCGTGTCATTCCACAACAAGGCTGGACGAATTACCGCACCGTCCGCGTCGAGGCAGACCATGCCGTGTTGCTGGCCAGCCACCGAAATAGCCGAGACATCCTCCAAGCCGCCAGCCTCGGCGATGGCTTGTTGCAGCGCCGTCCACCAGTGTTCTGGATCGATCTCGGTGCCCGATGGATGGCGCGCGGAGCCCTGTCGAATCAGGGCTCCGGAACTGGCGTCGCGAATGACGACCTTACAAGATTGGGTGGAGCTATCCACTCCGGCAACCAGCTGCATTTAGGTAACTTTCGGGCTTGGGATGAATAACAGCGCCGCGTCCCCGGATCTGGCAACAGAACCGGGGACGCGGTCAAACTTTTCTCGTGAATACCTAAGGCTTAGCGTGCGCCCATCAAGTGTTCCAAGGCCAGCTGGTTCAGGCGGATGAATCCGAAGGATCGCTCAGCGGCAGACTCTGCGTCAAAGTCTTCGAATGCCGACGTATCCGCCAGCAGATCCGCGGTGGTTTCGCCGGCGGCCAGGGTACTTTCGCCCAGCTCGAAGACACCCGCTGTCTTCAGCGCTTCCTGCACCTCTGGGTTAGCACGGAATGCGGTAGCTCGTTCCTTGAGCAACAAGTACATGGACATATTCGCCTTGGCGGAGTCCCAGACACCGTCGTAGCCGTCGGTTCGCGATGGCTTGTAGTCGAAGTGCCGTGGACCATTGTAGGTTGGCCCGCCGTTCGGGAAACCGTTTTCAAGCAGGTCGACCGTGAAGAATGCACTGGTGAGATCTCCGTGTCCGAAGACGAGGTCCTGGTCGTACTTGATGCCGCGCTGTCCGTTGAGGTCAATGTGGAACAGCTTGTCTGCCCAAAGCGCCTGGGCAATTCCGTGGGTGAAGTTCAGTCCTGCCATCTGTTCGTGGCCGGTCTCTGGGTTTACGCCTACGATGTCGCCGTGTTCAAGCTCGGCAATGAAGGCGAGCGCGTGGCCTACGGTTGGCAGGAAGATGTCTCCGCGCGGCTCGTTTGGCTTTGGTTCCAGCGCAAGGCGAAGCCCGTAGTTCTTTTCCTTGATGTAGGCGGCAACGGTGTCGACGCCTTCCTTCATGCGATCAAGCGAAGAAGCCAGATCCTTAGATCCGTCGTATTCGCTGCCTTCGCGGCCGCCCCACATGACGAAGGTTTCGGCACCCATCTCGGCAGCGAGGTCAATGTTTGCCAACACCTTGCGCAAGGCATAGCGGCGAATGGAGCGATCGTTGGAGGTAAAGCCACCATCTTTGAAGACTGGATGGCTAAACAGGTTGGTGGTGACCATTGGCACCTTCAAACCGGTCGTTTCCAAGGCGCCGCGGAAACCCTTGAGGATACTCTCGCGTTCTGCTGCCGTTGCATCAAACGGGATCAGGTCATTGTCGTGGAAGGTTATGCCGTAAGCGCCAAGCTCGCTGAGTCGATTGACCGCTTCGACCGGGTCGAGCGCCTGGCGGGTTGGCATGCCAAACGGATCGTTCCCGGTCCATCCCACCGTCCATAGGCCAAAGGTGAAACGGTCTGCTGGCGTTGGTTGCAAAGTCATGAGTTCTCCTGAAGGATTTGTGGATATCAACAACTTATTGCATGTTGAGCTTCAGAGTCAAGGGGTTTCTCACCGCCTCAGGAAACGAAATAACTTCCAGATCTCCTCTCCAGTTTGAGAATCACGGTCAAAATAATTTGCCGCAACACACCGAATCATGTAAGTTGACGATTACAACTTAAGGCGATCCAGACTACTGTTCTCTCTGACGTGCTACGTCTGCCAGCCGCTCCCCTGCCGTACAAGTTCCAAGCTCCGCGACGGGTACATAACCAGCGAAGGCCCGATCTCCGGGAGCAGTGAAGCGGTTGATAAAATGGCAATTGCTTGAAGATGTTCCAATGACTGGCAAAAGGACCCCACAAGTACGCTTGCTCCCTTACGTTTGCCAACTAGTTGAATTTGTGGCGATCGTCCGCTGGTCACTCTCATTCATCTTTGAGTCGGCCAGAGTCAGCGTACGAATGAAGAATTGAAGGAAATTAGATGACGGTCTCACCGCATGAAGACGCGCGGATCCCCCAACACCGTGCGTCCAAGTCGGTGCAGAGCCCTGAAACTATGCGGCGAAATAATCTGTCTGTCGTTCTCACTTTGCTGCACCGCGAAGGCACGCTGTCCCGCGCTCAGATTACCGAGCGCACCGGCTTCAATCGTTCCACTGTCGGCGCACTAGTCGCCGAGCTGGGCGAACTGGACCTGGTCTTTGAAAGCGAACCGCAGGCAGCCGGCAGGGCAGGTCGACCCAGCCCTCTTGTACATCCCAACGAAAAGGTCGCCGCCGTCGCCATCAACCCGGACATCGACGCAGTGCATGTCGGGATCGTGGGACTCGGCGGCAAGGTCCATCGCAGAATTCGTTACGAGGCCGCCACGAAACCGACTCCAGCGGAGACGGTCAACATCAGCAAGGCAATTCTTGACGGCACGCGCGCGGATATTGAAGCGCTGGACCACATCGTGGCCGCAGGCGTAGCGGTGCCGGCTCTTGTGCAAGCCAGCGACGGAAAGATCCTGTTAGCCCCTCATCTAGAATGGGCGAACGAATCATTATCATCATTGCTGGGACCAGCGCTCGGTCTGCCCGTACGGGTGGGCAACGATGCAACTTTAGGCTCGGTTGCAGAAAGTATTCACGGTGCAGCACACGGCTACGCCAACGTGCTCTATCTCAATGGAAGTGCAAGCGGCATTGGCGGCGGCATTCTCACCGATGGCACCCCGCTCCGTGGCGCCTCGGGCTTTGCCGGAGAGCTTGGACATACTTTGGTGAATACCGACGGCGCTCTTTGCCATTGCGGACGACGAGGTTGCCTCGACGCCGAGGTGCGGGTTGAGAGACTCTTGGAAATTCTAGAGTTCGACAGCGCTGATCTGGACTCTCTCGAGCAGGCAATTTCCGGTAATGAGTGCGCGCAGCTTGGCAACGAAATCAATCGACAGATTGACCTGCTCGCCGTGGCACTCACCAATTTCGTTAATATCTTCAATCCGGAAATGATCGTCCTCGGCGGATTCTTAGGGACGATCTACGCGATGCGCCCCAAACGGTTAACCGATGCGGTCGCCAGCGGCCCTATTGCCGGGCTTGGCCGCGAGGTCAAAATCAAAAAGGCCGTCCTGGGTTCGGATCTATTGCTCATTGGCGCAGCCGAATTAGCATTTGCCCAACTACTTTCGGACCCTGCCGGGTACCGCACCGCAATGCAGGCTCCCTAACGGTTTGCCAGCCAGCCCTAGTAGTCGCGGCTCAAAAAATGCTGCGGCCAGCTGTCGACAAATGGCGCACTTGCAGTGCGCCCAGCCAATTAATTGCAACTGCGCCGTTGAGACAATCCTCGAAAACCAGCGATTCGATATGCGCGCGGGTATTCTCCGCTAAAGATCCGGTAGACAGAATTATTGGATTCCGTCTCCCTGGTACCACTGGACTGATTGCGGTTGGAATCTTCAGCGCAGAAACTCAACACTCACCGACACGCTGAGATGAAATCAATTCCTAGCCAGCGAGTATTGCTGTTGCAGAATTCAAGTATGAGCACCAGCGATGAGATCCATAATGGCCGCGATACCCTGCGCTACGTCAGGCTGGCTCTGCTGGTCCTTCCACTATTACTCGTTGTAGCGATCGTAATTTACGGGATCTTGAACGGAAAAGTTGAAGACTCGATAAGCTCCTACTATTTGGGACCCAGCCGGGACCTTTTCGTCGCAATGCTTGTCGCCACCGGAGTCATGCTCGTTGTTTACAAAGGTGCAGCTCTGGAGGACTACGCACTGAACCTCGCCGGGTTCTACGCCATATTTGTTGCATTGGTTCCCACTCGGCTTGGCCAGACACTTTCCATGCTTGACACCCACGCCCAAATACAGCTCATCCGTTCCGTGCAAATATCGGTGGTCGCGGTACTCGTAGTTTCTGCGGTTTTTGTCTGGCTTGAATGGAAAACTACCAAGTGGTCGCCGCGCTCGTTGCACATCAGCAAGCTCAGCAAAATGCTGACTATCGCAAGTACGGTGCTGCTCATCGCATTTATCGGCTTGCTTTTGTGGCGCAGCATCGAAGGCACCGACTTTGCCGGTGTGCATTACGCCGCTGCGCTCCTGCTGATTATCAGCATGGGAGTCGCCATCGCCAGCCACTTAGGGCGAGAAGACCTCTGCGACACAGACACCAGCGGTGGACGTTCGACTCACTACGCTGTCTTGTTAGTGCTTATGGCCTTGGGCATCGTCGGGTGGCTCGTGCTGACCGTCATGGGCATATCCCAGGCGCTATTTATCGTCGAATGGTACGAGATCGGCCTCTTCACCTATTTCTGGTATCTGGAATCACGAAGATTGTGGAACTACCCGGCGCTCGCACCGCGCACCCCACGTGAATTTCCGCAGCAACCCAGCCAGTAAATAGGCCTCAAATACTCGGACAGCAAGACAGGAAAAGGAAAGGCCCCGGTTCTCAAAATGAGAACCGGGGCCTTATAAAGCTCCTCCAACTGGACTTGAACCAGTAACCCTTCGATTAACAGTCGAATGCTCTGCCAATTGAGCTATGGAGGAATGCAACGAGATATAACTTTACCCGACGCTCAACCAAAAACCAAAACTGGCGACTTAGGTGCCGCGAAGGATCCGTCGACGCATCTCAAGTTCCATAAGTTCGCGGTTGATCTGGGTGTATTCCTCACCTTCGGGCTCCATTTCGGCCCGCTGCAGCCGGCCGATAAGCTCCGCTTTGCGATGTGTGATTTGAAGCTCAATCAGCCCATTGACGATGTCTGAACAATAGAGCGACAAGTTGTGCTCATCCGAGGCCGGAATGCTGGTAACTGCAAGCTCGGAGACGAAAGAACGCAACTGTTCGGGAACCTCGTCTCGAATCACTTCAACCCACGAAGATGCCGAAGCACCTACCGCGCTGGCAGACACAACCCCGTCATGGACTGCAGCGTGCGCTGGTGCCATAAAGCGAGCCTCGTAAAAAGCCTGCCACTGCTCTTCGCTGAGCCGGTGAGGCTGTTGTATGACAACTTCCAGCGCTTGACGCTCCAATCGCATTACCGGATCGCGCTTGTCTGGTCGCTCGAAGGCGCTACCTGGCTGTTCTTGCGCCTCTGCCGCACCCGGAGCGTTCCCGGCGGTGTTCGGAGTGTTCTTTGGTAGCCGGGCGCGCTTGATCGAAGCGGCAACCGAACGGTTCACATCCTCGTTGTTCATGCCCAACCAGCCTGCAAGTTCACGCGCGTAGGCCGGACGGATCGACGAGTCACGAATCTGCGCGAGAATCGGTGCGGTCTGCCGCAGGGCTTGCACGCGGCCCTCCACGGTATCCAAATTGAACTTCTTCAGCTCCGCACGGATCGCGAACTCGAACAACGGACGTTTCAGCTCGATCAGTTCACGCACCGCTTCGTCCCCACGATGCAATCGCAGATCACAGGGATCCGCTCCTGTCGGTTCAACACACACATAGGTTTGAGCGATAAAACGTTGATCTTCTTCGAAGGCTCGCAATGCGGCCTTCTGACCGGCGGCGTCGCCGTCAAAGGTGAAGATCACTTCACCACCTGTGCCGTCATCTTGCAACAGTCGCCTAGCGATCTTGATGTGATCGGTACCGAAAGCTGTGCCACAGGTTGCCACGGCCGTGGTGATCCCCGCCAGGTGGCAGGCCATCACGTCGGTGTACCCCTCGACGACTACGATCTGCCTGGTCTTAGAAATTTGTTTCTTAGCCAAGTCCAGCCCATAGAGAACCTGAGATTTCTTATACAGCTGAGTTTCCGGGGTGTTCAGGTATTTAGGTCCCTGATCATCCTCGTAGAGCTTGCGCGCACCGAAGCCAATGGTGGCTCCGGACAGATCACGGATAGGCCAGACCAGCCGGCCACGGAAACGGTCATAGATCCCGCGGTTGCCTTCGGAGAACATGCCGGTGAGCTTGAGCTCCTCATCGACGAAACCTTTGGAACGCAGGTGCTTGAGCAACGCGTCCCACCCCTTGGGCGCATAGCCCACGGCGAAGTCGGCAGCCGCCTGTGGTTCGAAGCCGCGCCCGTTCAAGAATTCACGAGCAATTTGCGCCTCGTCGCTAGCTAGTTGGGTGCGGAAGAATTCTTCGGCCACCTTGTGCGCGTCGACTAATCGCTGGCGCTTGCCGTATTCTTCCCGGCGTGGTCCGGTTCCGCCATCCTCATAATGCAGCTCGTAGTTGATTCGAGCCGCCAATGACTCAACGGTTTCGGTGAACGAGGAGTGATCCATCTTTTGAATGAATGCGATCACGTCCCCGGACTCTCCGCAGCCAAAGCAGTGGAAGGTTCCCAATTGGGGACGGATGTGGAAGGAAGGACTGCGTTCGTCGTGGAACGGGCACAGGCCCTTATAGGAGCCCACACCCGCGGATTTGAGCGTGACATAGGATTCGACGACCTCGCGGAGGTCGATGCGGTTACGCACCTCGTCGATGTCTTCTCGTTTGATCAGCCCTGCCATGTTTCCCATTCTAAGAAGTTGCGGTCGAACTGGGCCGACCGCGTCGCGGGCTGTGCATGAAGCTCAGCCTAGAAAAGCTTTGGTTCGAAACTTTCGCCTTTGACCAGAGACGCATGCCATTCCAGCGCGGAGGCGTCGGTCAGCGAGGCCACCTGGTCGATGATCACGCGCAATCTGCCCTTCGCGTTCGCGGCGTCCCTGTAATCTGCGGCGAAAATCGGTTCGAGGTACTTGTCCTCATTATCCGATAGCAGCTCCACCAGATCGCTCAGGATCTCCCGCTGCCCCAGATACAACGGCTGGCGTTCCTCATTGGTCATCACGAAGTTCGCGGCGATGCCCTTCATCACCGCGATCTCATGTTCGGTTTCTTCCGGGACGATCAGTTGCGCGTTATACCGGGTGAGATTTCCCTGCCCGTACTCATCGCGTGTGGCATCCAAGGCCGCCTGGCAGAACCGGCCAATGAATTGACTGGTCATGTCTTTCAGCGCCGCCCGCGCACGGCGCGAACCATCGGCGTGCGAAACCCATTCGGCCGAAGCTTCCAGTCGAGCTAGGGCCGCCTTGATATCCGCCTCATTCGTGGTGGGCAGATACCAATCCTTGGTCACTTGCAGTGCACGATCGCGCTCGGAAGATTCCAGTAACCAGCGCAGCTGAAAGCGCCCGCCGACGATCGCATCTTCCACGTCATGGACCGAGTAGGAGATGTCATCGGCCAAATCCATTACTTGGCCTTCCATGCACACCTGGTTTGGCACCGCATCCGGGCCGCTGCGCAACCAGTCGAAGACCGGCTGGTCATCGGTGTACACACCAAATTTTTTGGTCTGCTTTCCGTTACGCTGCGGCGCTTCTTCGCGGAGCCACGGGTACTTACACGAAGCATCCAACGCTGCGCGCGAAAGGTTCAATCCCGCAGAGTGCCCGTTATGACGAAATGTTTTTGTTTCCAACCGGGTCAGCAAGCGCAAGGTCTGCGCGTTGCCTTCAAAACCACCAATGTCTTTGGCCAGTTTGTTCAACGCTTTTTCGCCGTTATGCCCAAAGGGAGGATGTCCCAGATCATGGGCCAAGCAGGCGGTATCGACGATATCGGGATCGCAACCCAAAGCGGCCCCGAGCTCGCGTCCCACCTGCGCCACTTCCAAGGAGTGGGTCAGCCTGGTGCGCACGAAATCGTTCAGGGTGGGTGAGACCACCTGGGTTTTGGCACCTAGCCGGCGCAGCGCCGAGGAGTGCAAAACCCGGGCGCGATCACGTGCGAACGCGGTGCGATACGACTTCTTAGCCGGTTCGGGCACCCAACGTTCCTGATCAGCTTCGGTATATCCGTTGATCTCGGTCATATGAAGAGTCTAGTGACTTTTTGGGTCACTCGTTCACTTATCCACCCGAGATGTCCAACTCGGCCGCCTTGATCATGACCCGATGCTCATCGGACATCTCACGCGAGTTCAGCCAGCCATCTGGCAGGTGAGTCTTCTTCGGCGTTCCGGCACGGCCTCGGGTTCCCTCGGCGGCCGGGCCCGGGTAGCCCAAATCCAAGTCGAGTTCGTTGAGCAGTTCGCGCAGGCGCTCCAATGAAGGCACCTGGGCCAGCTGGGCACGGATATCTCCGCCCACCGGATAGCCCTTGAAGTACCAGGCGATGTGCTTGCGGATATCACGCATGCCCTTGCCCTCGTCCTCGAAGTACTCGGCCAGCAGCTCGCCGTGGCGGTACACGGTGTCCGCCACTTCGCGCACCCCGGGGCGGAAACGCTGGGACCGTCCCTCGAAGGCGGCCTGCAGATCGCCGAAAAGCCACGGCCGCCCCTGGCAGCCACGACCCACCACAATGCCGTCGACTCCGGTCTGCTCGACCATCTCGATGGCATCTTCGGCGCTAAAGATGTCTCCGTTGCCCAGAACCGGAATATCCGGCAGCGCTTCGCGCAAGGTGGCGATGGCTTCCCAGTCGGCCTTGCCCGCGTAGTACTGGCGGGAGGTGCGGCCGTGCAAGGTGACCGCGGCGGCACCATGGTCTCGAGCGATTTTGGCCGACTCGATGTAGGTCAGGTGATCTTCGTCGATTCCCTTGCGCATCTTGATGGTCAGCGGCACCTCGCCCTTGGCTGCTTCGGAGGTGGCCGCTTCGATGATGGAGGTGAAAAGATCTGTCTTCCACGGCAGCGCGGCGCCGCCGCCCTTGCGGGTGACCTTCGGGACCGGGCAACCGAAGTTCAGGTCGATGTGGTCCGCACGGTCTTCGTCAATGACCATGCGTACCGCAGCGCGCACGGTATTGGGGTCCACCCCGTAAATCTGGATGGAGCGCAGGTCCTCGTCCGCGTCATGCGAGATGATGCGCATCGATTCGGCGTTTCGTTCTACCAGAGCGCGGGCGGTGACCATCTCGGTCACGTACACGCCGCCACCGTATTCGCGGCACAGTCGACGGAACGCCCGGTTGGTTATGCCGGCCATCGGCGCCAGGATCACTGGGGTCTCGATGGTGTGCTTGCCCAGCTTTAGCGGGGGAAGCTCAAGGGTCGGGGCGTCGGCCGACTCGGTGGTTTGGGTAGCAGAAAGGATCGTCACACAACCATTATCTCAAACGTGAGCAAATCTTGGGTGAGATCTATATCAAATCGCAACCATGCTCAGCTGGATTATTTTTTATCTAACAGGCAGAATTATAGGATGACAAGTAATTATTCGCGCGTACGGCTGTCTTTGATAGCACTCGCTGCGCTCTGTGTGGGCTTGGTTATAGCCGCTCTGATTTCCGTTGCCCTGCGCCCCGCAGCCCCTTTGCTTGCCGAGAACACTCCAGAGGGAGTCGTCCAGCGCTACGTCATGGCAGTCGCTGACGCAGACATTGATACCGCGAAGAAATTCGTTCATAACGCCGAGGCAAAACAGCTCTGCGACCCCCTGTCAACAGAGCTGCGTGACCCCGCGTTGAGCCTGATCAAGACCGTGGTCACCAACAACAGCGCCGAGGTCCACGTGAACTTCAACGACGACAGCAGCGCTGCGTACGATTCGTTCTTCGGGATGTCCGCGTATCAAGATACCTTCCAGCTGACCAAAGTCGGTTCGGATTGGAAGATTGTGGTTGCCCCGTGGCAGATCAACATGTGCACCGACGAAGAAATGTTGGGGTTCTAATCATGAGCAACTCCACCTCACGGCGGCCCAACCAAGCGGTTGCCGGGCAAACGGTTACCAGCCTGCGCCAGTTAATCCTGCACGGCTTGTTGTTCATCTTGCTGATGATCCTCGGCTCCGGACTCTCAATCTTGTTCTCCATGCTCTTGCGGGGATTCGTTCCGGCCTACAGCGGGTCCACCGAACTTGCCGTGGGAATGTCCTTCACGTTGATCGCTGGCCCGCTTACATGGTTGCTGTGGCGCACGGTCCGGAAAAACGTCGTACAGGCCAGCGCGGTTGACTCAGCCATATGGTCATTGCAGGCCGCAGCGGTTTATGTGGTCGCTCTGGCAATGTTCTCAACATCCTTCCTACGGCTATTCGCCGAGCTGATCCACCCCAGTCACGCCACCGGCTGGCAGTCTTTGCTTGGCGCCGGTTTGGGTTGGGGCCTAGTTTTCGTATGGCAATACCGACTGATCAAAAGTCCGAAGTACGCACCCACTGAGCTCCCCTCGCTCGCTCCCGCATTAGGTTCGGCCTACGCACTGGTCTTGGGCGGCATTTCGGCCATTCTCTTGGTCCAGCGCGCAGTTAGCGAACTCATTTCACCGCAGGAAACATTGCTTGGAGCGTCCACCGATCTTCCTCAACTGTTGACGGCTGCCATCTGGGCGATTGGTGCGGTCATCATTTGGTGGTGGCATTGGACTGTGGAGCACGTGCGCAGCATGGTTGATGATTTTACCGATTTCATCTACGTCATTATCGGCATTTCAGTGCCCGCTTTGATCTCGCTACTCTGCGCGGCGGGACTGCTCTCAATGCTGGTCCCAATACCCATAAGCTCTGGCATCTGGGCCGAGGACTTCACTACCGACAGCCCGCTGCTAATCGCCGGACTGCTGGTCGGTTTACTGGTGTGGATCTACCATCAGGCTAAATTGACCACACGCGGAATCTGGGCATCAGAGGTTTCTCGACAGATCGTTAGCGGCGTAGCTCTTGCTATCGGTGCCAGCGGCTTGGGTATGGTCATCAACGCGCTACTGGCCGCCCTGTCGGTTCCATTCTCCGGGGATAGCTCGGTGCCCGTGCTCCGCGCAGGAATCGGGCTTCTCGTCGTCGGCGCACTAGCGTGGGTGCTTTTCTTCCGCCCCTTGGCACCGGCCAAACCGGCATCCCGGCGCGTCTATCTTGTTATGTTCTTCGGGTGCAGCGCCCTGGTTGCGCTGGTCTCCCTGCTTGTCGTTGGTTACCGAATCTTCGAATTCCTGCTGGTAACCACCGGGTCGGGAAGCCTCTTGGACATGATTCGAGCACCTTTCGGCTGGCTAGTCGCCACAGTTGTGGTAGCGACTTATCACTACTTCTTGTGGCGTTCGGACCGCCAACTTCTGGCCACTGAGACCTCGGATGATCCGCCGGCAGCCGCAGCGCCACCGCGCAGCTTGATGATAGTTGCGCCGCACGGCTCGGATTATCTGCTCGAAGGCCTGCGGCAATTGAAGCACGTTCAGCTCCACTGGGTGCCCTCTGCCGGCACTGCACCTGCGCAGGAAGACCTGCATGAATTGCTCGCTGAAGTCTCCACCCGGATCAGCGCTGAAGCCTCTGGGCTATTGGTAAATGTTGATTCTTCCGGCAAAGCGCAATTCGTCTCGTTGGCCTGAGTCCAGAAGCGACCCGAATAGGAAAATCCTCACCCTCGTTTAATAACCACTTCTTCCCGCCATCGCGTCCCATTCAGGGCGCGGTGGCGTTTTTTACTTCTAAGCACCTGGCCGGGCCAAAGTCTCGAATGAGGATTCCATGCACAGGGCGTGTAGCACGCTTTGTTAGACGTTTGAGGAAACTTCTTCAGCAGAAAAAGTAAGGGTTGCCAATATTCAAAGACCTCACCCGAATATCACGCTACTGGCCCATACTTCCTAGCCGTGGACTAGTTTTTCAATTCATTGTCCGCCGGGTCACCGACGTAATGTTGCGCGATGACTGAATAAGAAGATGATACTGTGTCTTTTTGTGCCATCAAATAGGTGAGCATAACCTAACTCAAGAAGGCCTCATGCGATCTCCGACGCAGATATCCACCGAGTCCAATGTTGTGACCCCGGAGACCGGAACTACTACAGCGCGCGACGAGGCCACCGAGTTTCAGCCTGGCATTGGTGACCCCGAAGCGAATTCGAATGGAACCCGTGCCGGCTTAGCCACTACTAACGTGACCCGTGCTTTTGGATTCGCTCTGGCCCTCGCAGCGCTATGCATTTCGGTGGTCCTCTCACTCGCTGTTGGCGCCAAGTGGATTCCAACCGTCGATGTATTCCGGGGTTTAGGTGGCCTGGGCACCCAGGAAAATTTGGTGATACTCAACGAACTGCGTGTACCTCGTACGCTGGTTGGCCTCATGGCTGGACTGGCGCTAGCCGTTGGAGGGGCGTTGATCCAGGCATTGACCCGCAACCCACTCGCTGACCCTGGAATCCTTGGTGTCAACGCGGGGGCCGCATTTGCGGTTGTCATTGCAGTTGCCGTATTCGGCATCGTCTCGATAGCCGACTACATATGGTTCGCATTCGGTGGAGCAATCATCACCACTCTGCTGGTGTATCTCATTGGTTCTCGTGGACGGTCCGGTGCTACACCGATCAAGCTGACGCTTTCGGGAGTCGCCTTGGGGGCCATGCTCGGCGGGATCTCGAGCGGCATCACGTTGTTAAACCCGGATGCATTCGACCGGATGCGGTATTGGGGTGCTGGTACTTTGAACAACCGAACCCTAGATATGGTCTGGGTGATCCTGCCTTTTGTTATGACTGGATTGTGTCTTGCATTTTTCTGCACACGCTCGCTCAATGCGGTGTCGCTGGGCGAGGATATGGCCCGAGCATTGGGAAGCAACGTCACGCGCACACGCGTTGCGGTAATTGTTGCGGTGACATTATTGTGCGGCGCCGCCACCGCAGCTGCCGGCCCAATCGGGTTCGTTGGGCTGATGGTTCCGCACGTTGCCCGGTGGATAGTCGGAGCGGATCAGCGCTGGATCGTTCTCTACAGCTTGGCATTAGGGCCGGTGCTGCTTCTTGTCTCAGACGTCATCGGACGCGTAGTCGTACCGCCTGGTGAGTTGCAGGTCGGCATCGTGACTGCATTTGTGGGAGCTCCGGTGCTGATCTGGCTAGTACGCCGAAAGCAGGTCAGCGGATTATGACCACTACTGACAACACTATTGCGCCTGTTCAACGCGTGGATTTTGGACCGGGTCACACGGTGATCTCCTCGCCTAGCGGCCGCTTCTCCCTCCGCTTGCAGCGACGTTCCATCATTGTGTGCACGGTCTTTGTTTCCTTCGGACTCGTTCTATCGCTCTGGGCCTTAGCAACAGGTGAAATCACTTTTTCGGCCAACGAACTTCTGCATGCACTGTTCGGCAACGGCAATAGCTCAAGCGAGCTAGTGGTGCTCTCCTGGCGAATGCCGCGGGTAATCATGGCCCTGGCGCTTGGCGCAGCTTTGGGTATCAGTGGCGCGATTTTCCAGTCATTGACTCGGAATCCTCTGGGAAGCCCGGACATTATCGGGTTCAACACGGGAGCATACACCGGTGCCTTGATTGTAATTTTCCTTGCTGGCGGAGGTTATTTTCAGATCGCAGCAGGGGCGCTAGTTGGAGGTATGGTAACAGCTGCGTTGGTATACATCTTGGCCTACCGCCGAGGATCACAAGGTTTTCGGTTGATCATCGTCGGGATTGCGTTTAGTGCCATTCTCGCGTCCCTAAACACTTGGCTGATCTTACGTGCCGGGCTTGAAGAAGCGATGTCCGCGGCCGTGTGGGGCGCTGGTTCGCTCAACGCCATGGGGTGGGAGCACGCAAAACCTGCGCTCCTCGCAGTCACCGTATTTTTCATCGCCGCCGCCCTGCTGGCCCCGAGGATGCACATGCTGGAGATGGGAGACGATGCTGCCAGTGCGTTAGGCATTCGAGTTGAACCTTCCAGGCTCCTGCTGATGGTGGTCGGTGTCGGATTCACCGCACTTGCCACGGCCGCGGCCGGGCCCATTTCGTTCATTGCCCTCGCCGCGCCACAGGTGGCCCGCCGTCTAACTCGAAGTGCGGGAGTCCGAATGGGTTCATCGGCGATCCTGGGTGCAGTGTTCTTGCTGCTCAGCGATTTGATTGCTCAGCGCCTTGTTCCGGATACTGCACTACCTGTCGGTGTGGTCACGGTCAGCGTAGGCGGCATTTATCTGATCTGGCTCTTGCTCCGCGAGGCTAAAAGAAATTGAGGGGAAATAAGCTGCACATGGGTACAAGCCAACCGTCGGTCAGTGATCACCAGATCGCCAAAAAACCTGAGCGTCTCAGGGAGGTCTCTACCTCTCGATTAAGCGGCCAGGATCTTACCCTGGGCTATGAACAGCGCACCATCTCTCAGGAGCTGAACGTTGTCATCCCCGACGGATCATTTACCGTCATTATCGGGCCAAATGCCTGCGGCAAATCAACCTTGCTGCGCGCGCTGTCGCGGCTGCTGAAACCCATGACGGGACAAGTTGTTTTGGATGGTAAACCGATCCATAAGCTTCCTGCCAAAGAAGTCGCCAAACGTTTGGGGCTGCTCCCCCAAACCTCGATTGCCCCAGATGGCATAACCGTCGCAGATCTGGTTGCTCGCGGTCGCTACCCGCATCAGAAGCTACTGGCGCAATGGTCTGCAGCAGACGAGAGCGCGGTGCTCGAAGCCCTGCGAGCAACCAATACCGCCAACCTTTCGCGCAGATTAGTTGATGAGCTCTCCGGAGGCCAAAGGCAACGCATTTGGGTCGCGATGGTGCTTGCACAGCAGACTCCGCTGCTGCTTCTGGATGAACCAACCACCTACCTCGACATTTCGCACCAGATAGAAATCATGGAACTCTGCCGCCAGCTCAACCGCGGCAACGGGCACACTGTGGTCGCGGTGCTCCACGACCTTAATCATGCCTGCCGCTATGCCAATCATCTGATTGCCATGAAGGACGGAGCCATTGTAGCTACGGGTGCGCCGTCCGAGATCGTCACCGAAGAGCTGATTCAAGAGGTCTTTGGACTTCGCTGCCGAATCATCGACGACCCGGTTTCCCGGACGCCACTGGTCATTCCAGTGGGCGACGTGGAGAGCTGGGCCTAACTTTCCTATTCGACACGACCAGAATAATTTTTTGGCCGGCCTTATCCGGACGCGCCGCACCTAAATGAAAGATGACTCGAACATGATTGCACCTACCCGACGTACGCTTCTGACAATACTCAGTGCCGCCTCAATCTTTGCGCTCACCAGCTGCGGAGCACAGAACGTTGAGGATGCAAGCACTGACGCTTCGCCAGAAGCGCCGCAGAGCTCATGGACATTTACCGACTCGTTCTATAAGAAGACAACTACTCTGGAACAAGCGCCAGAATCGATCGTCGTGGATTCATACTCCGCGGCTGCACTTTGGGATTATGGTGTTCGCCCTACTGGCGTCTTTGGTTACGGGCTTACCGAAGAAGGCGGACTTTCGGTAGGCAATGCGGATGTCAGCCAGATGACCATCATCGGCAAGGACGCGGAGTTCAACTTGGAGAAGCTGCTCTCCTTGGACCCCGACGTCATTGTCGGCTATGGCAACGCCGAAGGCACTGGCTGGACCTGGTGGGATGAGAAAGTTCAAGGTGAAGCTACCGCCACCGCGTCGTACTTACCGATTAGATCAGGTGGACGCTCGGTTCAAGACGTCATTGAAGACTACGCCGACTTAGCCAAGGCACTCGGCGGTGATACGGACTCCGAATCAGCGGTGCAAGACAAAACCGATTTCACCGATCGTCTCGAGACGCTGAAGGGCATCGCTGCCAACAAACCCGGGCTGAAGATCATCGCGCTCAACGGTTATGATGACCTCTACGTCGGTCAGAAAACTATCGGCCAGCTCGCCTTGCTCGAAGACCTGGGATTCGAAATTACCGGTCCGACCGATGAAACTGCGTGGGCCTCGCTGAGTTGGGAAAAGGTCGGCGATTACCCCGCAGACGTGGTGCTCAGCTACTCGGGGACGGCATCACAAGTCCAAGATCATCCGGTGTTCTCCTCGCTGCCAGCAGTGCAAGCCGATCAAGTCGTGGAGTGGGATGACAAACGCCCCTACACCTACGCCAGCTACGTACAGTGGTTCGATCAGCTCATTGAGGTTCTCCAAGATGCCAACATGGTCGGTGCCTAACACCTGAGTAGCTCGGAGATCTCGGACACCGGCAAGTAGAAGATCCGGTTTCCGTGCGTTTCTAACGCACACGGGAGCCGGATTTTTGCGTTGCGCTCGAAAGCTGCTGCATGCTCGGTCAATCTCAGGACAAAGGCTCAACCGCGTTAGGTGTGAGATCCCGCTTCCTCCGACTACGAAGAAGAAGCTGCCGCTAATGGCACTATGAGCGCATAGCCACACTGAGCCGCTGGAGCAATGAACGAGCGTTACTAAGCAGATTGCCGGTGCCTCGCATTGGCCAGCCGGCTGAGTGCTGCGGAGCATAACGCACCACGAGCGCTTTCAGCTGCCCCCAAAAGCCAGTTGGCCTTTGATAACCGAAACTGCTTAGTTGCGCTTGCGGGTAAGTTTTCCGGTGCCGCTGACCGAAGCGAGCGCTACCGCAAGCAGGGTCAGCACGGTGCCGGCCACCGTCGCAAAGCTAATCTGCGAACCCTCGGTAGGCACCAGCAGATCCATCAGCAGCGAGCCGAGCAGCTGGCCGCAGATCATGCACAAGCCAGTGAATAGCACCCCTAGGTGCTTGACCATGAATGCGGAAACTCCGATAAAGACGCATCCAAGCAGCCCGCCCACGTACATCCACCACTGATTGGGCAGCTCCCCCAGCGGGGAAATAGAAGGCAGTCGCACCAATAAGATCGCCGCGAGCATCAAGGTACCAACGACGAAGTTCATCAGCGTAGCGGTCATCGGCGTGCCATACGCGTGGGCTTGCACTCCGTTGGAGGCCGATTGGAATCCCATGAGCACGCCTACCACCAGTGAGAAGATCATTGGCAACAACAGCGTGGTCAGCTCGATATCCGTGCTAATGCGCGGGCTCACTGCCCAGATCACTCCAATGACGGTGAGCACCGCCCCGGCCAAACGCAACGCGCTGATCTTCCTCGGCCCGGCAGGACCGAAGCCGATCCGGTCCACTATCATCGAGCCGACGGTCTGGCCGGTCACCAGGCTCACGGTAAACAGCGCCACACCGACCACCGGGACCGCAGCCGATTGGCTGACCACCACGGAACCACCCACCGCACCGGCGGCCAGATACCACCACGGGAATTGGCGTTCACGGATGACACGGGGTACCGAGCGAGCCGCTCGGCGGGCGCCGGGAAGCAAAAGGTGGATGATGACCAGGGCGACCAATCCCACCAGAAAACTGACAAGTGCCGCGGCAACTGCATCACCCAGCTGAACCCCCAATGCACCGTTGACGCGGCTCTGAATTGGCATGAGCAGGCCGGTGGCCACAGCGATTAGCAGGTAGACCAGCTTCAGGCCGGGACGCAAAGTCGTGCTAACCGATTTATTCACGCGTGGTTCTTTCTCAGGTACTAGGCAATTGCTTTGCTCGGAGAGCAAAGCGGGACCCTGCAGGGTCCCGCTTAGGCACTATTTAGTTGGCGTGATCGCTGGCCAGAATGTGTGTCGTTGAGATGACAGTCGCCTGCTCAACGGTTGCCAGCGCATCCACTAACGAGGAAAGCACGAACATCGACGCATCGACTTCCAGCTTCACCGGGTGTTGGTAAACCAGCATGGCGACCAGGTCGCGGACCGATTCGGCCACTTGATCATCGCTGAACGCCGGGTTGGACCCCACCAAGACATCGGTGGGTGATTCCTCGCGGGCTGGGATGTAGCTGATCGCAAAGGCGAGAATTTTTCCACCTTCGCTACGCGGCTTATCACGCAACACTATGGCACCCTGGGCACCGGTGTTCTCATCGAGCAGCATCTTCTGCGCCGAGCCCACGGTCATCTGCGCCGGATCCCACTGGTGGGTGGCGTTGTAGAAGTCCATGACAAGCTTGGTCAGTTCAACACTGCCGGTAGAGATATCCTCAATAACCCGGTCATTGCTCTCGAAGTCCGGTTCGGCAAGCGCACCGGGTTCCAGGATGACGTCACGCGAAACCTGGATCTCCCCCAACCCCAATGCCGCACAGAAACCAATGGCTGACAGCGCCGGGTCACCGGCGGTCACGGTGTAGCGCACTTTCAGGTCGGTGGTTTCCCCGGCTGGAATCAGTGCGCGCAGCCGCGCCACCAGTTCGGTTCCAACGCCTTGGCGGCGGTGGGTCGGTGCCACCTCCACGTAAAGCCACAACCGCTGCGGGTGCAGCGAAGAGGCGAAAATGACGCCGGCGCCGATAGCTACCGATTCGCTGGTCGCGACCAAGGTGCGGGAGAACGGTGCATCACTGTCCTCCCGCAACATGGTGCGGTCCTGGTAGGCCTGCGGAGAGAGCGGATCCCCGAAGATCTGCAGCAATTCGAGGTCGTCACCGGATCGCCAGGCTCGGAATGCTAGATCGCTCATGCGCTCTAGGCTCCGTTCAGACGCTCGGATAGGTAGGTCGTGACCTGGTCCAGGGCCACGCGTTCCTGCGCCATGGTGTCGCGTGAGCGGATGGTGACCGCCTGGTCTTCGAGGGTATCGAAGTCCACGGTGATGCAGAACGGGGTGCCGATCTCATCCTGGCGGCGGTAGCGGCGGCCAATGGCGCCGGCGTCATCGAAATCGATGTTCCAGCGCTTGCGCAGCTCGGCAGCCAAATCCTTGGCCTTCGGGGACAGCGATTCGTTGCGCGAGAGCGGCAGCACGGCGGCCTTGACCGGTGCCAGACGCGGGTCCAGCTTCAGCACGGTGCGCTTGTCCACGCCACCCTTGGTATTCGGTGCTTCGTCCTCCGTGTAGGCATCCACCAGGAAAGCCATCATGGAACGAGTCAGACCGAAGGAAGGCTCGATCACGAACGGCACGTAGCGCTCTCCGGAGGCCTGATTGAAGTACGACAGGTCGGTGCCCGAGGCTTCCTTGTGGCTGGTCAGGTCGTAGTCGGTACGGTTGGCGACGCCCATGAGCTCGCCCCATTCCGAGCCCTGGAAGCCGAAGCGGTACTCGAAGTCGATGGTGCCAGCCGAGTAGTGGGCGCGGTCGTCTTCCGGCACGTCGAACTGGCGCAGGTTCTCCGGGTTGATGCCCAGGTCCAGGTACCAGGCCCAGCAGGTGTCGACCCAGTGCTTGAACCACTGGTCGGCTTCTTCCGGGGCGGTGAAGAACTCGATTTCCATCTGTTCGAATTCGCGGGTGCGGAAGATGAAGTTGCCTGGGGTGATTTCGTTGCGGAAGGCCTTGCCGATCTGGCCGATGCCAAATGGTGGCTTCTTGCGGCTAGCGGTGAGCACGTTGGCGAAGTTCACGAAGATGCCCTGCGCGGTTTCTGGGCGCATGTAGGCCATGCCGGCTTCGGTATCTACCGGGCCGAGGAAGGTCTTCATCAGGCCGGAGAACTGCTGCGGGTCGGTGAACTGGCCCTTGGTTCCGCAGTCAGGGCAGGCGATCTCGCTCATGCCATCCTGTGGGTCACGGCCCTTCTTGGCCACGAATGCCTCGATCAGGTGGTCTTCGCGGTGGCGCTTATGGCACTGGGTGCACTCGACCAATGGGTCGGTGAACGTCTTGACGTGCCCGGAGGCTTCCCAGACGGCTCTTGGCAGGACGATGGAGGAATCGAGTCCCACCATATCTTCGCGTCCGCGCACGAAGTTCTGCCACCATTCACGTTTGATGTTTTCCTTCAGCTCGGTGCCTAGTGGCCCGTAATCCCATGCGGAACGGGAACCACCGTAAATTTCACCAGCCTGAAAAACGAATCCGCGACGCTTCGCGAGGGAAATAACTTGATCAAGCTTGGACTGTGGCGCCATCTTCAACTCCAAAGGAAAGTACGAGGCCGCTGGTTGCGGTCCGTAGGAAACACATACTGCTTAACCCTATCGCGTCTGCTTCTGCAGGCGCACACTTTTGCGGAGTTCTGCATGGTCTGGGACGACCTTTTGACCTGCCAAACGCTCGGAGTGCTGTGCACAATGTGCTGGTTCAAGACCTCACGGCCGTTCCCCGATGTTTGATCCAACACAAAAACCGACGCCATGAATGAAAAACATGCATAGCCTCGCTTGAATGCGCGATGATGGACCTATGGCAAATTCCGAGGTATTCCCCATCCAGATCCGTGACGAATCCATCCGGCTGGGACAGCTGCTCAAGCTGGCTTCCCTCGCCGAAGACGGTATTCACGCCAAACAGCTGATTGAAGACGGCCAGGTGCTGGTCAATGGCAAAATCGAAACTCGTCGTGGAGCTCAGATGCGCAATGGAGACAAGATCTCCGTGAACGGCGAATCGGTAGTTGTCGAAACCGCTTAATTAGCGTTTATGCACACGCACCTGTGGCGATGGCTAGGAATTCCAAGCTGTCGCCACAAGTTTTTGCAGTTCTTCGAGGCTTAACCCCATCGTTCGTGCGCTGCCCGCCAACCCGCGAATCTCCGACAGCAGTGTGGTGGCGAGGATTTGCCCTGGATTAACTCGGGTGCCGTTGGCTCTCCCGGTGCGGACCAGTCCAGCGATTTCAAGTTCCTTATACGCCTTGGCCACCGTGCCCACGGCGACCCGCAGGTCACCCGCGAGCTGCCGCACCGGCGGCAGCTTCGTCTCGGCCGCAAGTTCACCACCTTGAATCATCGCGGCAAGCTGAGCTCTGATTTGTTCGGAGGGCCCACTGGGGTGGGAAGGTTCAAGGGTGATCACCGGGTGGCTCCATCCCCTAGTTTCTCATCCATGGCCCTGAATGTCGGGGCGATCCAACCAGCCAGCTGGCCGAGAAGCATTACGCCAACAACAAGCAGCAACAGGCCTAGCCCCGCAAGCGTCAATGCCAATGCGGCATGCCACGGATCCGTGGAAGTTTCGGGGAGAGCTCCGTTTGCGTAGATTTCGCCAACTACGAAAATCTCTGTGTAACCGGCGTTGTAGATGGCTGTCGCAGCCATGACGAGCAGTGGCAGGAGCTGTACACAAAGCATGGCGCTGAACCCAGTGCTCAACACGTAGGCATTATGCGTGCGCACCGCGTTATCGAAGCCTTGCAGCGAGGTACTTCGAAGGCTCGGCCGCCGAGCGTTGATATTCAACGCCCATAAAGTCAGAAACGCCGCCAGCACCAGCAATACCAACAGGGGAATTCCGTAATACCAGCCCGGGAATGGTCCTGTTAGGCCTTCTCCGCTCAAGGCTTGAGTGACCTTCATGTTTTCATCGAGGCGAGCACCGCTGGCGGAAACAAAGTGAAGCATGCGATACCGCCCCTGTTCGTCCGGAGAGGATGCTATACCCGCAGCGAGCAGTCCGATGATGGTGGCAGCGAGCATCACTCCAGGGACAATAATCCCCCATGCCGGGCCAAACATTCCTGTCGATCGCGGAGTGAGATCTGCGCTGACTCGTGCACCCTCCGCTTCTTCAGCACTGGTGAGATCGTACGGAATGGGGCAGAGAACAAAAACAATGACTACCAGGATCCAGACGCCGATTGGCGCCGCGACAAGCTGCAATCCATTCGCCCTCGGGAAAGCTTGGTAGAGGTAAATTGCTGATGTTCCAGCCAGTACCGCAACTGTCAATGCCGCCAAGTTTCGCACACGCACGGTTCGCAGTACCTTCGCTGCAATTCCTGCTTCGGCAACGGTGCCGCGATGCGCTAATTGCACCAGATCGGCCCGACGCTGAGACAACACGCCACGTCGAATCAATAAGGTCAAGGCGAAACCGAATCCTAAAAGCGCCAAGATCGGCAAGAGGTTACTCATTCGAACTCCTCCTTTGATGAGAGGCGTGCCATCCTCCCGCTTGTATCAATAGGACAATACAAGCAGGAGGCAAGTTCTTGTGTCAATAGGGTGACACAAGAGTAGTTAGTTCGAAGCCTCTTGGAGAACCACAGCACTGAGGAACTCATGCACGTGGGACATCTCCTGCGCGTTCACCGAGTGCAGCATATTCGAGTAAAGCACCTTGGTGACATGAACGTCACTGGTCACCCACGCATGGGTGTAATCGATTTTTTCGGCGGTTATCACCGGATCATCCTGGTCACGGCCCCAGAACAGCGGCTTGCGCATCTGACGCAGCTCTTCATCTTGGAAGTAGCCGCTCCCCTCTTCGGGAACCGCGAACCCCGAAAGGCCAACGACCGTCGTAATCGCCTCCGGCTGGTGCCGCAATAGCGAGGTTGCCACCGCCATACCCATGGAGAAGCCGAGTAGGCTCACCGACGAGTGCTGCTTGCTAATCGGCTCCAGCCAGCTCCACAGGCCAGAGATGGCCGACTTCACTTCATCGAAAGAGTAATCCAGATCTTGCATGAGCGGGAACCAGGTGAAGCCAGGCCCCAAAGCCTGAGGCGCGCGCACCGAAACGATGGTGAACTCATCGGGAAGCATGGGGGCCAGCCCCATCAGATCTTCTTCGTTGGAAAGATAACCATGAAGCAAGACCAATAGCGGCGTGCCAGCTCTCTCAGCTTCTGGTCGGGACCAAATGACGGTGGGGTTCCAGATATTTTCACTCACGTATCAAGTCAACCAGATCCCCGCAAAGATTCGTCAAATCAATTCGCCGACGCGGTTGCGATTACAATAATGTAACGTTTGGACGAAATTGAAAAAAGTAGAAAAATCCGTGGTTGACTACCAATATCAAAATCACTTGAAGTGTTCCGGATGGCGCGGTTGGCTCCGTCCGGCATGGGTAGTGCGAACGCATTGGACGACACGAAAATCAATGAGCCTGTAATGGAAAATACCGAAGTCTCCCCAAGAGAACTCGCCGAGCTCGCAGAACTCAATGATGCGGTTCCTTTTGGCTATATCGAGGACGACTCCGTCGGTGGCACTGGTTTTCTAGATACGCTCCTGGACGCCGTGCCCATTACCTTCGGCATCTTAGTCGCGCTTTTTGTCGTAATCGCGGCCGCTGCCACCTACATCATCATTCGTAATTTCAAGTCAGACAGGCGAGCCGTATCCAATAACTTCCCGCCGCAAACCGATCCAGCAATATGGACGACTAATTCCCAACTCGTGGCGCCAAATAAGAATCTCGCGCAGAAACTTGCCGAGTTGGATGACCTGCTCGCTCGCGGACTCATCACTCGTGAAGAATATTCCAAGGCTCGCAGCAAGGCCCTACTAGAGTGATCTTCCGCTAAGGTCATTGACAGCAAGTTACCGAAAAGTAACAATATTGTAGTGTCTGAAAATTCTGCATCCGAATCGCTTAGCCCCGCTCATACAAGCAGCAACCACCCTTGGCGCCGGTATGTGGCGCTGGGCGACTCTTTTACCGAAGGTATCGGCGACCCCGACCCACAGAACCCGGGACGGCACCGCGGCTGGGCAGATCGACTCGCACAACAGTTGAGCACCACCGTTCCGGACTTTGCGTACGCAAATTTAGCCATTCGTGGGCGCTTGATTGGCCAAATCATTTCAGAACAGTTGGCCCCGGCAATAGATCTCAAACCAGATTTGATCAGCATTTGCGCCGGAGGAAACGATGTCATTCGCCCCGGCGGCGATCCGGACAGAATCGCCGAACGCTTAGAGCGAGCTATTAGAGAGCTCAGCAAGACCGGTGCAACGATCTTGCTGCTGACCGGACCCGATATTCGGGATACACCCGTACTCGGTGGAATTCGCGGCAAGGTTGCCATATACAACGAAAACGTGCGGGCAATTGCGCAACGTTACGATGCCGTGGTGGGCGACCTTTGGGCTTTGAATGAACTACGTCAAACACGCATGTGGGACCCCGACCGGTTGCATTTTTCGCCACTGGGACATCAGGTCATCGCTACGATGGCTTTAGACGCACTGAACGTACCGCACGAGCAGTCTTTGAATGCTCAGTTAGACAACGCGCCACGAAGCTGGCGGGAAGCCCGAATTGAAGATTTGCATTGGGCCCGAGAGTATTTTGCACCATGGGTTTTGCGTCGCATTCGACACCAGTCTTCCGGTGACGGAGTGACGGCTAAACGCCCAGTGCCTACATCGTTCACCCTGCAACCGCCGAATGAGTCATTAGGCGCTGGCGATAGTGCTCCCAAGCAGAGCTAAGCCCTGCAACGCACAATGGGACGCGGCTTGATGCACCGCTTACTGGTGCATCAAGCCGCGTCCCATTTGCTTATGGCTAGCTAGTTGAAGACATTTCTAGTCGTCAAAAACTAAGGCTCGTAATACCGGGTCTAGCTGCTTGGCATCGGTGAGGAAGCCATCGTGGCCAATCGGAGAATCGATGTAGTGCACCGGCTTTGGCTTTGGCAACGAGGAAGCGAGCAGTTCAGACTGCGCTGGAAAGTACAGTCGATCGCTGCTGACCGCAGCAACCACGACGTTGACCTTAGCCAAGCGGCTCAGTGCATCGCGTAGCGAATCGTATCCGCGAGCAACGTCATGGCTCATCAAGGCCTCGGTAATTACCAGATAGCTATTTGCATCGAAGCGATGGACCAGCTTTGTCGCTTGGTGGTCCAGGTAGCTCTCCACCTGATACCGGCCTCGGGGACCATCCGCAGTTTCCAGCGGCTGTTCCCCGTGCTGCGCCTTACGCGCAAAGCGCGTCTCCAGCTCGGCCTCAGAGCGGTAGGTAATATGGGCCAGTCGGCGGGCTAGGCCCAATCCGGCATCCGGGCGCACTCCGTTGGCATAGTAGTCGCCTTGCGCGAAGTTGGGATCGAGGCGAATTGCCTCGGTCTGCACCTGCGCAAATGCGATCTGCTCGGCCGTGGCTTGTGCGCTGGAGGCCATGACGACCGCATTCTTTACCCGTTCTGGGAATTCGACAGCCCATTCAAGTGCCCGCGCTCCGCCCATGGAACCGCCGATGACCGCATGCCAGGTGTGCACCCCGAGCAGGTCGGCCAGACGCGCTTCGAGGCGCACCGAGTCTTTGATAGTAACGAAGGGGAATCGTGAGCCCCAGGCGTTGCCTTCCTCGTCAAGCGAACCAGGCCCGGTAGATCCATTGCAACCACCGATAATGTTGATGGCCAAGACAAAATATTTGTCTGTATCAACGGTCAGCCCGGGGCCGACAAAGTCTTCCCACCAGCCCGGAGTCTGCGAATCCCCCTGCGATACGTGAGCATCACCGGTCAGTGCGTGCATTACCAGCACCGCGTTGGAACCGTCCGCGTTCAGCTTGCCCCATGATTCATAAGCCAGCTCGATCTGCGGCAGGTATCCACCGGTTTCGAAGGTGTACTCCCCCACGAACGCGCGGCGCAAAATGCCGTCCCGCCCGTCGGCGATGTCCTTCGAGTCAAGGGTTTCTTCGGTAGTCACTATGGATGCCATACCTAGAGAGTTTCCTGCAATTCCTGGTTAGCAAGCTGCGCAGTTGCAGCAAAACCAAGTTGCAAGTCAGCGAGAATATCTTTGATGTTTTCAAGTCCCACACTCAACCGGACCAGCCCCGGACGCACACCGGCGGCCAGACGTTCGGCCTCGGTCAATTGCGCATGGGTGGTCGACGCCGGGTGGATAACTAGCGAACGGACGTCGCCGAGGTTCGCCACATGTGAATGCAGCTCAAGAGCATCCACAAATGCCTTGCCTGCTTCGACTCCGCCAGCAATGTCGAAGGCAATAATCGCGCCGACACCGTTTGGCGAGTACTTCTGTCCGCGTTCAAACCACGGCGAGGAAGGCAGCCCAGCGTAAGCGACCTTCTCGACCTGATCTTGGCTTTCAAGCCATGTGGCTACTTCCTTCGCGTTTTGCACGTGACGCTCAATACGCAGCGACAAAGTCTCCAGACCTTGAGCAATAAGGAAAGCATTGAACGGTGCGACTGCCGAGCCCAGATCGCGGAGCAACTGCACGCGAGCCTTCAGAATGTAAGCGAGGTTCGCGCCAAGGATGCCATTGACTCCCAAGTCGCGAGCGAACACCAGACCGTTGTACGACTCATCGGGGGTGTTGAAGTCCGGAAAGCGTTCCGGATCCTTTGCGAAGTCAAACTTGCCCGAGTCCACGATCACGCCGGCGATCGCAGTGCCGTGTCCACCCAGATACTTGGTGGCCGAATGGATGACGATATCCGCTCCCCACTCGATCGGGCGGATCAGGTACGGGGTTGCCAAGGTGTTGTCTACCAGCAACGGAACCCCGACCTCATGGGCGATCTCGGAAACTCCCTCGATGTCCAGGATGTCTTGGCGCGGGTTGGAGACGACTTCACCGAAGAAGGCCTTGGTATTTGGCTTCACCGCTGCACGCCACTGATCCAAATTGTCTGGATCCGCCACGAAGGTGACCTCGATACCGAGCTTGCGCAGCGTGTGCTTGAGCAGGTTCTGCGTTCCACCGTAGAGGCTCGGGCTGGCCACCAAGTGGTCACCAGACTGAGCCAAGTTGAGAATTGCGAGAGTGGTTGCCGCCTGCCCCGAGGCAAGCAGCAGTGCGCCGACGCCGCCTTCGAGGTCCGCAATCCGGTTTTCGACCGCTTCCTGCGTCGGGTTGCCGATGCGTGTGTAGATCGGCTCCAGCTCCTGCAGTGCGAAGCGAGCCGCTGCGCTGTCGGCGTTCGGGAAAACGAAAGACGTGGTTTGGTAAATCGGCAGGGCACGCGCACCGGTAACCGGATCTGGCTGCTGCCCGGCGTGGATCTGACGTGTTTCAAAAGACCAGTTGTTACTCATGGTTTCCTCCATATAGCTTGTCGACTATGGGGGTACACCACTAAAAAACACACCGACAGGAAGCTCCTCGTCGAGGTACTTTCCAGGGGTAACCCGCGCTTGTCCTAGACACATCTTGTGCCGAGGGCCAGGTCTTCACCCGGGGCACCCCACCGCGGCGGAGGGTTGCCGCCCAGTAAGCCGGGGCTTGTTACTGGGACTCATGACCTGATTCAAGTCTGCCGGACAACCGAAGATCTTGGCAATACGAGGCGGCTGAAAGTGACGCAATCGGTCATATTGCAGTTTTATAACGCAATTTATGCACAGCGTTCGATCACCCCCTCGCCAGTAAGGGTAGCCTAAGTCGAGACTTGAATCACATAGTGACATGATGGCAACATGATGAGGCTAGATCACGTTACATACGCATGTGGCCCGGATGGGCTCATGCCAACCGCCGAAAGAATCTCCGAGGCTTTGGGCCTGGAATTCGTCAAGGGAGGCGTACATCCGCGATTCGGAACTCGCAATGTAATTTTCCCGCTCAAGCATGACCAGTATCTGGAAGTTGTAGAAGTTCTGAACCACCCCGCTAGCGACAAGGCACCGTTTGGACAAGCGGTCCGCGCACGTTCCGAGCTGGGCGGCGGCTGGATGGGATGGTGTGTTTCAGTTGAGGATCTCTCAAGCGCCGAAGAGCGCCTCGGACGCAAGTCCGTTCCGGGTAACCGCAAGTTCCCCGACGGCCGCGAACTCACTTGGCAACAGATTGGCATCAAGGGTCTGATCGCAGACCCGCAGGTTCCATACTTATTGCGCTGGGACGCCGGCACCGAAGACTTGCATCCTTCACGTGCGCTGGTTCCCGTAGGCCAGATCCAGAGCATTGCCATTGCCGGCTCACGCGACCGAGTCCTAGATTGGCTAGGCCAGCCAGAAAATGTGAATCTTGGTGCAGTGAGCATGGAATATGAAGCGCCAAACGGAACCCCGGGCATCTTGTCGGTAACTTTCGAAACCGACAGCGGCACCGTGGTGCTGTAAGCCCAAGGTATGTACAACGGCAGGTGGGGACCATGGCGTCCCCACCTGCTTTTTTAAGGTGAGCTGTACGCACAATCCTTAAAGGCTCCACTCTATCTATAGCCGCTTGCCCAACACCACAATGTCTTGAGTTTCGTAACCTTGTTGCTCGTAGAAGCGGATGACCTGCGAGTTCTCGGAGCGAACCATCAACTGCATCTTGGGCACCGAACGTTGGCGCAACCATTGGGTAGCTGCCTCAACGATCTGTTGACCCAGTCCCTGCCCCTGCGATTCGGGCTGGACCGCAACGTAATACAGCCACCCGCGGTGACCATCAAAACCAACCATCGCTGAGGAAAGCAGCTCTCCGTCACGGCGTCCCACAAGAATTGTGGATGACTCGTTGTGCAGGGCTTGTTTTGCATCGGCCAGCGGATCATTCCATGGCCGCGTGAGTTCCACCCGTTGCCAGAGACTGACAACCTCGACAATGACTTTCAGCTGAAGTTCACTAATCTGCATTTCGCTCTCCTGATTCAAGCGCTTCGAAGTCGGCCCATAGCAAATATGGAAACCGCTCAATTACCAACACCGACGGCCGGGCCGATCAGCATGAAGCCTACGAAACCAACGGCATCCAGTAAGAAATGCGCGATGACCAGTGGCATGACGCGGCCGTATTTTTGGTAGAGCCACCCAAAGACCACTCCCATGGCGAAGTTACCGATCATCGGTCCAGCGCCTTGATACAGATGGTAGCTACCGCGCAGCAGGGCTGAACCAAGAATCAGCACCCATGGTCCCAGGTTGAGCCTCTTGCCGTAGCAGAAGAGGAAGGCCAACATCACGACTTCCTCCAGGACCGCATGACGAACTGCTGAAAGGATCAGCACCGGCACGCTCCACCAGTAATCTGCGAGGTTTGCCGTTGCCAGTGCAGTGGTGATGCCGAAGGCTCGACCTGCGGCATACACGCCCAATGTGCCGATCCCCATGATCAGGAACATGCACACCCCGAGCAGCGCATCTTTGCCAGGTCGACGGAAATCGAAACCAATATCTCTGATACTTCGCCCGAGGGTTCGATGCATGAAATATAGCGCGAGGGCCACCGGGATCAGAGCGAAAAGAATATCCAGCAGCTGGTAGGCCAGGTCAAAGTATTCACGTGTGTTCAACGGATTATTCAGGGATGTGGTCTGCTCGCGCAGTGGTGCCCGCGTCGCCTTGTCGGCAAAACTGATCAGCGAATACACGGCACTCTGCCCGAGAGAGAGCCCCAGAACGAGGAAGACCTCAATCTTTAGGATGCGGGTGCTGCTCATCGTCAATGTCTTTTCACCAGTCACGTATCGATCATAGACTCCGGCTGCTGTGCTGCGCCTGAGCAGAGAAACCGAGTAATTCGTTCAGCAGCGCCCGACCACGATTGAGCATTGACCGAAAGATTTTACTGAGTCGCAAATAATCCCGTTATGGTGACGACCTCAGAGTATTGGGATAGATCCCACCCCTGAGAACGCCACGAGCAAAAATAAATGCGCCGCTCCCCATCATAAGGAAGCGGCGCATTGCTACGATTCTTGCACCATCCCCTTTTCAGGTTCGAAGGCGCAGAACGGAACTTAGCTCTTCAGAGCAGCGATAGCGGCATCATAGTCTGGCTCGGTGGTGATCTCAGGGACGATCTGGTTGTAAACAACCTTGCCGGTTTCATCCAAGACGATCACAGCACGGGCCAAGAGGCCAGCCAGCGGGCCATCGACCTGGGTCAGGCCATAATCCGCACCGAATTCCGAACGGAAGACGGAAGCTGCCACAACATTTTCGATGTTTTCAGCGCCGCAGAAACGACCCAAGGCGAATGGCAGATCGGCGGAGGCACACACCACGGTGGTGTTTTCCAGGCCGGCAGCCAGCTCGTTGAATTTACGAACGCTGGCAGCGCACACGCCGGTGTCAACCGATGGGAAGATGTTCAGCACCACACGACGACCGGTCAGCGATTCGCTGGTGACATCACCAAGGTTGGTGTCGGTCAGGGTGAAGGCAGGAGCCTGCGTGCCAACGGCAGGCAGCTCGCCAATAGTCTGGACAGGGGATTCTTTGAATGCAGTAATAGCCATACTTCATTGTCTATCACAGATAGCCGAATACCTGCCATATTTCGGTTAGCGCGCAACGAAGCAAAGTATTCATTCACTATTCGCCACTAATTTTCGTGGCACACACGAATGCTCCCATGGCAGACTAGGCCCATGGATACGGCTCCGGACCTGAACACTTACGCATCCAAAATGCGCGCGCTCACCTTAGGCGGTTCTGACTTCGAGGTCGACGTACGTTTCATGGACATGCTTTGTTCGCGTGCTGCAACGATCCTAGATGTCGGTTGCGGAATCGGAAACGCCGTCAATGGATTACGTTTACGCGGCCATAACGCCTACGGGATTGATCCCACCGAAGCAGTACTGCAAGTCGCCACTGAACTATACGAACCGGATTGGTTCCGGCCAATAAGTGCAACCGAGATTTCCCTCGATAATTTAGTCGGCGCAGGGCTCCCCATCGCCTACGATGCAATTCTGCTGTCGGGAAACGTTCCTACGTTCTTGAGTCCGGCAGAGTTTAGCTCCTGCTTTGCAATGCTCGGCGAGCTACTTAAACCCCAAGGTGCACTAATCCTCGGAACCACCAGTGCAATGCGCGGAGGCACAAAGGATCAAGACGAAGCCTCCCAGTCGACGCCACTGCTACTCACTCACCGTTATGCGGACTGGCATCTGAATCCTTTTTCAGATGACTCCCCGTGGTCTGTAAGCATCTTCGCCCGAACCGGGACACGCGAGTTCTCGCAATCTCCGGACGGAAAATTCATCTTAGATCACTGACAAGTTCGCCGGCCCGATAAACGCTGTGGGTCAACGGCATCCCCGGGCGATAGGCAAGATGCGCCGCGGATGGTGCTTGAAGTACGTGCAGATCCGCGCGCTTTCCGACCTCAATCGAGCCGACTTTGTCTGCTACTCCCAGCGCCATGGCGCCACCCATGGTAGCGGCCTCAACCGCTTCGGTGAGGCTGAGATCCATTTGCAGCACCGCCGTCGCCACACAGAAGTTCATGTTGCTGGTGTAGCTGGTACCGGGATTGCAGTTGCTGGCCAAAGCGATCACCACCCCTGCATCGAGCAGCTCACGTCCCGGAGCCAGTGGCTGGCGCGTGGACAAATCGCAGGCCGGTAGGCAGGTAGCGACTACCCCGGGGGTGCCTGTGCGCTGCCGGGCATCCCACGCGGACCAGGTTCCGGCGAGCGCATCGATATCGTTTAGTTCCAGATAGTTCACGTGGTCCACCGAGAGGCTGCCGAATTCGACCGCCAATTGAGTGCCAGCGCCCGGGCCTAGCTGGTTTCCGTGGATCTTGGTGGCGAGCCCTCGATCCTTTGCCGCTTGGAGAACCCGGCGCGATTGCGCTTCGGTAAAGGCTCCGCGTTCGCAGAACACGTCCACGAAATCCACGGTTCCAGCCACTGCATCAAGCATCGGGCCGGCTACCTCCGCGGTGTACTCGTCCGCGTCTCGTCCTGCGGGGACGAGGTGCGCCCCAAGGAAGGTCACTTGATCGACAAGGTCCCGAGCCAACCGTGCATGGCGGACCTCTTCATCAAGGGTCAGGCCGTAGCCCGTTTTGGTTTCCATCCAGGTAGTGCCCATAGCCAGGGCTTCGGCCCGGCGTGCGGCAACCAGTTCACGCAGCGCCTGGTCATCGGTGGCGCGGGTAGCCGATGTCGTCACTGCAATTCCGCCGGCTGCATAGTCTTCCCCCGCCATGCGGGCAACAAACTCATCAGCGCGATCTCCGGCGAAGATCAAGTGGCTGTGTGAATCCACCCATCCTGGCAGGACCGCACGTCCGCCCAGATCCGTGACTTTGGCTGCCTTCGGTGCTCTCTTGGCTGCACCTACCCATTCGATGATTCCATCGCGGATCAGCACCGCTGCGTCGCTGATCACGGTGCCCTCGCAATCTACGGTGGACAGTTGGGAGATGTTTGTCAGTAAGTGGGTGCTCATCTATCTCATTTCCTTGAGTTCACTGCATGAGTGGGCACCCCTGCCTTGAGGTGTGCCACGAGGTCCTACTCAGAGAGTATTCAATAGAAGAGGGTGAGTGTAGCGTCGCGTACAAATTGAATCCGGTATGTCGGACTCTACAAGAGCCCACTGTGTTCGATACCCGGAAGGCTGCACCGCATCGCGGTGCAGCAGGTCGCAGGGCAGCAAATTTGCCGTGCGGAACCTTTATCCGTTCCAGCTCTGGTGGAAGGAACTACGCCTTCAACGCAAACCACCCGTGTTTCCTTGAACGGAAACACGGGTGGTTCGGTGCTGAGACTTAGCGGCTAGCGACGAATGCCTGCACGCAAGCTTCGACGTCTTCCGCCGAGTGCGCGGCGGAGAGCTGCACACGGATGCGCGCGGCCCCCTTCGGCACGACGGGGAAGCTGAAGGCTGTCACGAAGACGCCATGCTCCAGCATTTTGCCGGCTACTTCAGCGGCCTTGACCGCGTCGCCAAACATGACCGGGATGATCGCGTGCTCTCCGTCGAGGAGGTCGAAGCCTTCCTCGGTCATCCGGCGGCGGAAGTGCGCCGCGTTTTCGAAGAGCTTCTCACGCAAATCACCGGATCCTGCCACTAGGTCAAGGGCGGTCAGCGTGGCAGCCACGATGGACGGAGCCAGCGAGTTGGAGAACAGGTAAGGGCGTGCCTTCTGGCGAAGCATTGCCACGATTTCGCCGCGGCCAGAAACGTATCCGCCCGAGGCACCTCCTAACGCCTTGCCGAAGGTGCCGGTGTAGATATCAACCCGGTCCGAGACGCCGGCGTGCTCAGGAGTTCCGGCACCTGTGGCTCCCATGAAACCCACGGCGTGGGAATCATCGACCATCACCAATGCTCCGTACTTGTCCGCCAGGTCGCAGATCGCTTCCAGCGGAGCCAGGAATCCGTCCATGGAAAACACGCCATCGGTGACGACGATGGTGCGCCGGGCACCGGCGCCGTCATTCATCGCAGCGGCTGCCTGCAGCTGGGTTTCCAGGTCTTCCATGTCCTGGTTGGCGTAGCGGAAGCGTGCCGCCTTCGACAGGCGAATGCCGTCGATGATCGACGCGTGGTTCAGCGAGTCGGAGATGATCGCGTCTTCAGCGCCAAATAGGGATTCGAAGACACCGCCGTTGGCATCGAAGCAGCTGGAGAACAGGATCGTGTCTTCGGTTCCGAGGAATCCCGAGAGCTTGGCTTCGAGTTCCAGGTGCAGGTCCTGGGTTCCGCAGATGAAGCGGACCGAGGCCATGCCGAAGCCGCGTTCGTCCATGGCATTCTTGGCCGCGTCGATAATGCGCTGATCGTCGGCCAGCCCTAGGTAATTATTTGCGCAGAAGTTCAATACGCGGCGGGATTCGCTACCTAGCGAGCCTGCCAAAATCGATGCGGACTGCGCCGAGTCGATGTGGCGTTCGGCCTTGAAGAGACCCGATTCCTTAAGCTGTTCCAGTTCTGCGGACAGCTGGTCTTTCATATCTGTATACATGTCATATCTCCTAGAAAACTGTCCAGTCCAAAACAACTTTGCCGCCGTGTCCCCCACGGGCTGCGGTGAAGCCTGCTTGCCATTCGGTGGCTGGCAGGAAGTCGGTGACCACCGAGGCGACGCGTTCACGCAGAATATCGGAGGTGGTGAGCATGGCGCTCATGGCGTACCAAGTTTCGAACATCTCGCGCCCGTAGATGCCCTTCAAGGTCAGCATGTGGGTCACGACCTTGCCCCAGTTGATATCGATTGATTCGCTGGGCAAGCCGAGCATGCTGATCTTGCCGCCGTGATTCATATTTTCGATCATCTCGGGCAACGCGGTCTTGTGACCGGACATTTCCATGCCGAAGTCGAAGCCCTCGCGCATTCCCAGCTCTTTCTGGGCTTCGGAGATACGCTGCTGCGCCACATTGATCGCGAGGTCAACGCCCATGGTGCGGGCCAACTCCAGTCGCTGCTCGGATACGTCGGTGATTGCGATATTGCGCGCGCCGGCATGGCGGGCTACCGCGGCGGCCATCAAACCGATGGGACCCGCTCCGGTGATGAGGACGTCCTCGCCGACCATGGGAAATTGCAGCGCGGTGTGCACCGCATTGCCGAATGGGTCGAAAATTGCCCCGAGCAGTGGGGTGATGCGCTCGTCGCGGTGAACGTAGACGTTGCTTTCAGGGATTGCGACATATTCGGCGAATGCTCCATCGCGTTGCACGCCAACGGAGTTGACGTTAATGCACATGTGGGGACGTCCGGCACGGCAGTTACGGCACAGGCCGCACACTATGTGGCCTTCACCGGAAACCCGGTCGCCAATCTTTACTCCCTGGACAAACGAGCCAACTTCAACGACTTCACCATAGAATTCGTGTCCGGGAACCAGCGGGGTATTAATCATTGCTTTAGCTGCATCGTCGTAGGCTTCGATGTGCAGATCGGTGCCGCAGATACCGGCGGTCATCACACGGATTTTGACGTCATGGACGCCAACCTCCGGCTCTGGCCGGTCAACTAGTTCCAGGCCGGCGTGGGGGCCGGACTTATACAGTGCTTTCATGCTGGTTCCTTTGAGATCGGGCATCGAGGTGCGCACGACAGACTTGGCGTTGCTTCAAGTGTCGCACCCAACAGGACGGTATGAAACCTTAGAAGAACTTCGATTTCCTGATCTAACGATTTAGTATTTACTTCATGGAATTACATCAGTTGCGGATTCTTCGCGAACTAGCGGACTTAGGTAGCGTCAACGCTGTAGCGAAGGCCCTGTATGTCTCGCCTTCTGCGGTGTCCCAACACCTCGCGCAGTTGCAGCGCAGCTTCCCAGCTCCGCTGACTCAGAAGGACGGACGCCGACTGGTATTAACGGCCGAGGGCAAATTGCTGGCTTCCGCTGCCGCATCGGTCGCCTCGACCTTGGCCGAGGTTTCGGCGAAAATCCGCACGCAGGATCAGGACCGCGATGTTCCTATACGCGTCGCGGGTTTCCACTCCATCGGGCAGACCATCTTCGCTCCACTGCTGGCCTACCCGGAGGGCGAGCTACCCCCGCTGCGCTTTTCCGATGAAGATGTCTCGCAGCAGGACTTCCCCGCCCTGACATCCAGCTACGACTTGGTGTTAGCTCACCGCATGGGTCATACGGCTCCATGGCCGGAAGAGCACATTGCGGTTATTCCTCTGGCCTTCGAACCCTTGGATATCGCAATACATCGCGACCACCCACTGGCACACTTTGAAAAGCTCACACCTGCGCAGGTCATCAACCAGCCGTGGGTGGTTTCACGAGCCGGATATTCGCCGGCAGACGTACTGGAAACAATCGCCGCGTTGGCTGGCAGCGCCCCACGGATTGAACACCGCGTGAACGACTATGCGACGGCGGGCGCGCTGGTGCAGGTCAGCGAGTGCCTAGGCATCCTACCGCGCTATACAGCGCGTCAAACCTTGGATGAGTCAGTGATTTTACGACCAATCCATGGGCTGAATTCAGGTCGACAAATCGACCTTCTAGTGCGCGCAGAGCACCTGCACCGCGGGCCGGTCAATGATGTCATCAGCGCCATTCGCAGCACGGTCCAGCGCCTGGTTCTCGCCTAGGAACGCCGTGGAAGAAACTGCGAACTAGGACGCTAAGGCACCCCGTTCAGATGAAGGGGGTGCCTTGGCGTCACGCAATAAAGTACTCAGACCTAGCCATTGAAGATATCTGGATCAGGGCCGGTCCGTCCGGCGCGCTCCAATGAATCGATGCTGCTCAGTTCGAGCTCGGTCAATTCAAATCCGAAGACGTCCAAGTTCGCCGCAATGCGGGTAGGCGATACCGATTTCGGAATGACCACTCGTCCTTGCTGCAGATGCCAACGCAGTACCACTTGGGCCGGGCTCACGCCGTGAATGCGGGCGATAGCAATTATCGATTCTTCGATGAGCATCGCCCCTTGGGCCAGTGGACTCCATGCCTCTGTGATAATTCCATGAACTCGGTTCGCCTCGACCACCGCGCGATTTTGCAACGCCGGGTGTAGCTCGACCTGGTTGACAGCAGGCACGATGTTCGCCCCGTCGATGAGCTGAGCCAGATGCTCAGGCTGGAAGTTGGAGACCCCGATGGCCCTGACCTTGCCGTCTGCGTAGAGTTTTTCCATGGCACGCCAACTTTCACTCGCTTGCCCCTTCCCCGGTGCCGGCCAATGAATGAGATACAGATCCAAATAGCCAACGCCAAGCTTTTCAAGGCTAACTTCGAATGCTGCAAGGGTTTGCTCATACCCCATGTCTTCGACCCAGACCTTAGAAGTAATGAACAGTTCGTCACGAGCTATGCCCGAGGCTGCGATGGCCCTCCCAACACCGCTCTCATTGCCGTAAACCGAAGCGGTGTCAATGCTCCGATATCCGGCTTTCAGGGCAGCGTCAACCGCGGCAGCGGTTTCCTCATCTGGCACTTGGAATACGCCAAACCCAAGTTGCGGCATCAGAACTCCATTATTGAGGCTGATATTCGGGATTACATATGACATTCGATTCTCCTACGTTGATTGAACTTGCGTAAATATATGTGGCTAGTGAGTGGAAGCGGTCAGTCCATCATTTGCCTGAATCGCGACGGTTTTTCCTGCCAGTCCCTTCGCCACTAGCATCAGAACCAGTGCCGCCGCCGCAAACGCTGCCCCGATCCAGATCGGTGCCGTATATCCGAGTCCAGCGGTGATGCCTACCCCGCCGACCCATGCACCGAGTGCGTTGCCTAGATTAAAGGCACCGATGTTTGCGCCGGAAGCCAGGGTGGGAGCCGAACCGGCATATCGCATGATTCGGCTTTGCAGGCCGGGGACGGTGCCAAAACCAAAGCCGCCCATAAGGATCAGCGCCACGATGGTCGCTGGCTGCGAAGTCGCAAAGGTCGCGAACCCGCTTAGAACGACGATGAGCGCGGAAATAAAGATCAGTAGCGTGCGGTCAATCGACCGGTCAGCCATTTTGCCACCGAGCCAGTTGCCAACAAATAACCCAATGCCGAAAAGCACCAGCAACCACGGCACCGCGCCCGCGCTGAAACCGGAAACCTCGGTCAAGGTGTAGGCAATGAAAGTAAATGCACCAAACATGCCGCCAAAGGCCAACACCGTCACCCCTAAGGACAGCCACACCTGGCGTGATGCAAAGGCACCGAGTTCGGCACGCAAGGAGATCTCGTTGGGCTTGTGTGCAAGTACCGGCACCAGCACCATGATGCCAATCAGTGCAACGATTCCAATGCCAGAGATGGCCCAGAAGGTTGAACGCCACCCTGCCTGCTGTCCGAGAAATGTGCCGAATGGAACGCCGAGCACATTCGCGGCGGTCAGCCCTGTGAACATGATGGCGATTGCCTGCGCCTGCTTATTGGCAGGAACTAGTCCTGCGGCGACGACCGAACCAATACCGAAGAAGCCACCGTGGCACAGGGCTGCGATAACCCGGCCGATCATCGCTACCTCATAGTTCGGGGCCAAGGCGGTCAGACTGTTGCCCAGAATGAATAGGATCATCAGTCCGACGAGTACCGGCTTACGTGGAAGACGTACCGTTGCTGCAGTCAGGCCTAGCGCGCCGACAACAACACTGAGCGCGTAGCCGGAGATGAGCCATCCGGCTACTGCCTCGCTTACGGCGAAGTCCATAGCTACTTCGGGAAGCAGCCCCATGATGACAAATTCGGTCAACCCGATGCCGAAGGCACCGAGGGCCAAGGCGATGAGTCCTAGTGGCATGTGAAAGCTCCTGATAGACTTGAGAAAGTATTTGCAGACGCTTGTTATTGCGCTGGCGAGTTAAATAGTTGCACACGCAACTAAACAGCGCAAGCAACTATTTTGGAGGTGCCTGTGGGAATTGCCGATGATGCGGTTGAAATCCGTGCTCAAGGTTGGCGAACTTTGGCGGCCCTGCACGGAATTATCGACGCTGCACTGGAAAAAGACCTTGCCGCGACCGCAGATCTATCTGTGGTGGAGTACACACTGCTTGACGCGCTGAGCCGCCAAGATGGTTGGCATATGCGGATGTCGCAGCTAGCGCGGGCCACCGCACTGAGTCCAAGCGCCACCACACGGCTGGTGACACGGCTGGAGAACCGTCACTTGCTCACTCGAATACTGTGCGCCGATGATCGTCGCGGAATTTATACCGAACTCACCGAGCAAGGCATGGAGCTTTTTCAAAAAGCCAAACCCGTACACGATGCAACCCTTCAGAGAGTTTTGACCGAGGCTGCCGACCGTCCTGAACTGGCGCCGGTAGTTGGCATCCTGCAGCAAATGCCAGCGCTCTAATTTTTCAAATTTAATTCAGCAAACATCAATTCCAGAGTTTCCCTGCCGATGATTCCCAGCGGATCGCTTGCACCGAGGCCGCTGATGATCATCGCGTAGCGCAGCGCCCAGCCTCGCGCCCGTCGCCAGGTGGAGTCGCCAACCTGCGAACCATAGACTCGCAAGGCACTGTCGCGAATGCCTGGCGTGAAGTGCAACCAGAGCATGCCCAAGTCAGACGACGGGTCCCCGCTGCACAAGTCCCCGAAGTCCACGAGGCCAGCGAGGGTGCAGCCACCTGGCTTCTCGGTCGCGATGGTGTTGTGCGGATGAGGGTCTCCATGAAGCCACAGCGGAGTGCCAGCGTATGTTTCGGCGGCCATTGCGTCATTCCAAATAACCTGTGCCGCTTCTTGAAAGCCTCGTGGAAGCTGGTCGATCTGTCCTCTGGTTCGCGTGTCGAGATTGGCCAAATCCAGACCCCGGAATTCGCTGAGCGGAGCGCCCGTCGGCGCTGGGCGATGCAGTCGTTGCAGATAGATAACGAACTGCGAGGCGTACCAGTCACGCTCGCCTCGGGTGAGTGTCGCTGCGCTGACACCATGAACATAGCGACAGATTGAAAAGGTAAATGGATACTCGACGGTGCGTCGCCCCCAGAACACTGGCACTCCAAGATCCAGACCAGTTTCAGCAGCCAAGATAGGTAGCCATTGGCGTTCACGTGCACCCAGGATTTCGGCCAGCTCACGGCGCGGTAAGCGAATCAAAAGCTCATCGCCCAATCGGTAGACCTCGTTATCCCACCCCGTCGCCAGATAGCTGATCGGCATTCCCGAGAATTCTGGTGATTGGGAAGTCACGAGCCTGCGAACGAGCCCTTGGTCAATTTCGACTTCTGCTTGTGGCGCACCCGTCGGCATCGGGACATTTTGGCTCATGTGGTCATGTTAGTTGGGTTCCACGAATTGGAGGCAGACAGTCCCCGCCACTGGAGCGTTGACTCATCCAAATTGACGATAGCAATGGTCTCCAATGCAACGTATTGTAGAGATGGTAGATCTAATAGATACGAGTCAGTTTCTCGTCCAGATTGGATTAATTGACATTCACTGAAGGGCTTCGTGAATTACATGCGTGCTTGGTTTGGCTTGGACGGAAAGTCCAAAAAAGTATCGCAAGCACCATTTAACGGCGTGAGCGAAAAAACCAAATGGGGATCCCTGCTTCTCTGCCTAGCACTGGCATTTGCGGTTTTTGCCTTAACTCACTGGCTTCTGAGCGGCAGCTCCGGCTTTGCAACCTATGTGCCCGGATTATGTGCCGCAGGCACACTTCTCATTGGTTCACTCATATCGGAACACGCCCTAGCCCGCGGCGAAGAGGATACGTCGAACACGAACGCGGTCGACAACTAGCTGAAAAACAGCGAACCCCGAATTCCCTATACGGGAATTCGGGGTTCGCTGTTCTAGAACCGAAGCGAGAATCTTACAGACCCAGCTTCTCGATCACGATTTCGCGCACGCGACCGGCATCAGCCTGACCGCGGGTGGCCTTCATAACCGGTCCCATCAGTGCGCCGATGGCCTGCATCTTGCCACCCTTGATCTTCTCGACCACGTCTGGCATGGCGGCCATGGCTTCATCCACGGCCTTGCCCAACGCATCATCGTCGTTGACCACAGCTAGACTGCGCTTCTCAACGATTTCGCTTGGAGTTCCTTCGCCGTCAACCACAAATTCCAGCACCTGGCGGGCGATCTTGTCATTGATCTTCTTCGAGGTGATCAGCGAGTTCAGCTCAACGATGGTCGCCGGGGTGACACCCAGATCCGCGATCTCCTTGTCCGCAGCCTTGGCCAGACGGGCGATCTCGCCCATCCACCACTTGCGGGCTACCGCAGCGGAAGTACCGGCGGCAATGGTCGCCTCGATCTCGTCGAGCACGCCCGCATTGACCACGTCACGGAATTCCTTGTCCGCATAACCCCAGTCGGCCTTCAGTCGTTTGCGGCGATCTGCCGGCGGCTCGGGAAGACGCGAACGCAGTTCCTCAACCCATTCGGCGGTGGTGACGATCGGCACCAGGTCCGGCTCAGGGAAGTAACGGTAGTCATCGGCATCCGACTTCGGGCGGCCCGAGGTGGTGCTGCGAGTATCTTCGTGCCAGTGACGGGTTTCCTGAACGATCTTCGCTCCGGAATCGAGCACCGCTGCGTGGCGTTCAATTTCGAAGTGCACTGCGTGCTCCACGGCGCGCAACGAGTTGACGTTCTTGGTTTCGGTACGGGTACCGAACTTATCTGCGCCCTTGAGCATCAGCGAAACGTTTGCGTCGCAACGCACGTTGCCGCGCTCCATCTTCGCATCCGAAACCCCGAGGTTCTTCACGATTTCACGGATGGCGGCCACGTAGGCCTTGGCCAGCTCCGGCGCCCGCTTGCCGGCGCCCTCGATGGTCTTGGTGACGATTTCAACCAGCGGCACACCGGCGCGGTTGTAGTCCACCAGCGAGTAGTCCGCACCCTGGATGCGTCCGGAAGCACCACCCATGTGGGTCAGCTTTCCGGCGTCTTCCTCCATGTGGGCGCGTTCGATCTCCACGCGGAAGATTTCCCCGTCTTCCAGCTCGATATCGATCCAACCGTCATACGCGATCGGATCATCGTACTGGGAGGTCTGGAAGTTCTTCGGGGTGTCCGGGTAGAAGTAGTTCTTCCGGGCAAAACCGCAGCGCTCGGCAATCTTGCAGTTCAGCGCCAGGCCGATCAGGATGGAGTACTCCACGGCGGTCTTGTTGACCACCGGCAGCACGCCTGGCAGACCCAGATCCACCGGGGTGACGTTCGTGTTGGGGGCGTCGCCGAAAGCATTCGGGGCGTCCGAGAACATCTTGGTCTTGGTGTTCAGCTCAACGTGGACTTCGAAGCCGAGCACCGGATCATACTTATCCAGTGCCACATCAAAGTCGACGAGTTCATCGGTGTAGTTAGACATGTGCTCCCCTTAGGCCTTTGGCGCGATCGACGCGGAATCAATGGCAGGTGCCTGCGAGATCAGGGTGTGACCCCAGCTCTTTTCCAGCAGTGCTTCCAATGCAGCGCCTGCACGATAGACGCGGGCGTCCTCGAAAGCAGGAGCCAGGAACTGGATGCCCACCGGCAAATCCTCGGACAACCCGCCGGGCACCGTGATGCCCGGGATGCCGGCGAGGTTTGCCGGGATGGTGGCCACGTCGTTGAGGTACATGGCCAGCGGGTCGTTGTCATTGGCGCCCAGCTCGAAGGCAACGGTTGGCGCGGTCGGCGAAATGAGTACGTCGGCCTGCGCAAACGCGGCGTCGAAATCACGCTGGATCAGCGTGCGGACCTTCTGCGCCGAACCGTAGTAGGCGTCGTAGTAACCGGCGCTCAATGCGTAAGTGCCCAGGATAATGCGGCGTTTGACTTCGTCGCCGAAACCGGCGGCACGGGTAGCACCCATAACGCGTTCGATGGTCAGTGCACCGTCTTCTGGAAGCACCCGGTTGCCGAAGCGGACACCGTCGAACTTAGCCAGGTTGGAAGAAACTTCCGAAGGCATGATCAGGTAGTAGGCACCCAGTGCGTACTTCAGGTTAGGGCAGGAAACTTCGACGATTTCTGCGCCCGCACCCTTGAGCAGCTCAAGGGACTCCTCGAAGCGTGCCTGCACGCCAGCTTGGTAGCCCTCGCCCTGCAATTCGGTGATAACACCGATGCGCAGGCCCTTCAGGTCACCGGTGGCGCCGGATTCTGCGGCAGCTACCAGGCCTTCAAGAGTTTTAGGCAGGGAGGTGGAATCCTTTGGATCGTGGCCACCGATCAGTTCCTGCAGATGTGCCGAGTCGAGCACGGTCCGGGAAACCGGGCCGATCTGATCCAGCGAGGAAGCCATGGCGATCGCACCGTAGCGCGAGACGCCGCCGTAGGTCGGCTTCACGCCTACGGTGCCGGTGACGGCACCGGGCTGGCGGATCGAGCCACCGGTGTCGGTTCCCAGAGCCAGTGGCGCTTCGAAGGAGGCTACGGCCGCGGCCGAGCCGCCGCCGGATCCTCCGGGAATGCGGTTCAGGTTCCACGGGTTGCGGGTCACGCCGTAGGCGGAGTGCTCGGTGGAGGAACCCATGGCGAACTCATCCAGGTTGGTCTTGCCCAGCATGGGAAGTTTCGCGGCGCGGATCTTCTCGATGACGGTTGCGTCATATGGGCTCATCCAGCCTTCGAGCATCTTCGATGCTGCGGTGGTCGGCTGGCCCTTGGTGACGATCAAGTCCTTGATGGCGATGGGCACACCGGCCAGCGGGTGCAGCGCTTCGGCTTCAGCACCGCCGGCGGCGCGGATCGCGTCCACCTCGGCGGCGACGGCGAGCGCTTCCTCGGCGTTCACATGCAGGAAGGCGTTCAATGCACCATCAACTTCGGCGATGCGATCCAGGTGAGCCTGGACCGCTGCTACGGAAGTTACCTCGCCAGCGCGCAGCTTTGCTGCAAGCTCGGTGGCGGAAAGACGAATCAGATCTGACACTGAGTTATTCACCATCCAGAATTGCCGGGACCTTGAAGCGGTTCGAGTCCGAGTCAGGTGCGTTGAGCAGAACTTCATCGATGCTCAGCGTCTGTCCCACCACATCTTCACGCAATACGTTGGTCAACGGGATTGGGTGGCTGGTGGCTGGGATATCGGAGGAGGCGACTTCGCTGACGGATGCGATGGCATCGACGATCACGCCGAGCTCACCGGTCATCTTGTCCAGCTCTGCGCCGCTCATCTCGATGTGGGCCAATCGTGCCAAGTGCACGAGGTCCTCACGGCTGATGGCAGACATATATCTCCCTAAAGTGGGCGGATGGGTTTCACAGACAAGTCTATCCCTTGCCCGCCCTCAACTAGGTCGTAAAAGTCCTCGGGACGTTATGCTGTGCGCAATACCAAACCGCTCAGCTCTTGGCCCAGCGCATTCTCCCAGAAGCCGATGACTCCGGCGGCGTTGGCTTTGCCGGCAACCGGCTTGCGGATAATGACGGCCTTCTTCCCGTTGGTCTCGCCGGTGAGCGTGATCCGTGCATCATCGGTGAACGATTCGGTGTGATGCTGTGCGATGGCCTTGCCCGCGAGCAGTTCGCGCGCCTGATCCTCGAACACCGGGTCTCCGCTCGCGTCGTAGACATAGCGCGGCCCCAGAATGGCGTGCTCGCTGATGCCCACCAGATACTTTTCGCCGCCTTCTAGGGGTGCTTCTCGATAGCTCAGCGGTACGTGGTAAATCACCTCGGAGGTGTCTGCATGATCTGCATAGATGCGCAGCTCCACCCCGACTTTCCCGTTGGGGTCCTCAAGCCGGAAACCACCGATGTGTTCAAGCTTCGGAACGCCCTGACCGGAATAGAAGTCCTGCTTGATCAACCAAGCGGACACCAACTCATTCTTGGTTGGCGACATTGAGGTGTTGTAGACGATTCCCATGCGCTCAGTCTGCCAAGTCAGCCCCGAGCGCACAAGAGCCTAACCCTCGTGTTGCGCATGGCTCGCAGACCAAAAGTTCATTTTCCTTCACAGCTCTCGCCGCCGCTTGTTATCGCTAGCATGGGTTCCATGACAACCGATGCTCAGTGGAACCAGGCCGCCCAAGCCCAAAGCTACGGCGAAGCCCTATTGCAGGATGAACAGGTTTGCCTGCGCGAGGTGGAGCCAGAGGATCTGGTTCAGCTGGCGGCGTGGTGGAACGACCCCCAGTGGGCGGTCCTCCAACAACGAATCGTCAAGCCCCGGCCAGCGCTGTCGGTGATGGAAATGATGGCCGCGTGGAGCGAGAACAATCCGAATAGCGGAGCTGCTGGATTCAGCATCTTCGAAAAGCTGCATGGAAATCTGATTGGGCATGCCACGCTCTCCGGCGGCGCGCTGCCGCACCGCGCAGCGGAGTTAGCCATTATGCTCGGCGGCGAGCATGTAAACCGCGGCTTCGGAACCCGTGCGGTTCGGCTGATGAACGGCTACGGCTTCAATGAGATGGGCCTGAACCGCATCGGATTAAAGGTCGCGGCGTACAACACGCGCGCCCTGCGTGCCTATGAGAAAGCCGGCTTCAGCCTCGAAGGCCGAGAACGGGAGGTGTATTTCCACCAAGGCCAATTCCATGACCAGCTCGTTTTGAGCATCCTTGCCCGCGAGCACTTCGCCACCGGGCAGTCCTAGTCTCCCGCCGGGTTTACTTGCCGGCGTTGGTGAGGAAATCGGCAACCAGCGGACCGGCAGTCTGCGCTCCCCCGTCGCCGTCTTCGACAAAGGCCGCCACCGCAAGGTCACCTTGGGAGGCAATCACCCAGGCGTGCGCGTTGCGTTCCGCATCGTATTCTGCGGTGCCGCTCTTGCCAATAATCTTGGCACCCGGCACCGACTTCAAGTCGCTCAGTGTGCCATGGTCCACTACCCCAGCCATCATTTCCTGCAGCTGGGCGGCTTCCGTTTCGGTCAGTCCGTCCTTCGCCTTTGCTGGTTCCTTCGGCTCGGGGCTCAGTACCAGCTTTGGCTGCACGGTGCTTCCCTTGGCAATTGAGGCCATGACGGTGGCCATACCCAGCGGGGAAGCTTCGACCACGCCTTGGCCGATCATGTTGGCCGCCAGCTCGGTTCCTTCCGATTCCTCAGGAACAGATCCGATAAACGCTTCGGCTCCGGTGCCGTCCTCGGCGACTAGCCCCAGCGCGCTGGCAGCCGAGGCTACGGATTTAGCGCCCAATTCATTTCCTGCATTGACGAACACCGTATTGCAGGATTCGGCAATGGCCTCGGCGAGTGGAATCGCGCCAAGGGCACTGGATGGGTATCCATCATAGTTTTTGAAGCTCTTGCCATCCACCTCGGTACTCGTCGGGCATTGCACCTCGCTCTTCGGAGTTTCCCCATCGCGAAGCATCGCAAGGGCGCTGACTACTTTGAAGACGGACCCTGGAGCGTACCGACCCTTAAGCGCGGTATTCAGCCCATTGGTTTCTGGCCCGGAGGATGCCGCCAGCACTTGCCCGTCGGAAGGTCGGATAGCCACGATGGATGAGGCAGAATCGGATTCTGAGACCAAGGACTCCGCGATGGTCTGTAGTTTTTCATTCAAAGAGAGCTTGAGGTCTTCGCCAGCTATCGATTCGGTGTCCATCAATTCGGCCACTGGTTCGCCCTGCGCGTTATATCGCGACACGGTTACTCCAGCAGTACCCGCCAGAGTGTTGTTATGTGTGGACTGAAGGCCGGAGAGGCCAACTTGGTCACCGGCCTGAATCTTTCCTTCAGATTTTTCAATAATTTCGGCGGTCGCTTGGCCGACGCTTCCAAGGATAGGACGAGCGAAGGTTCGAGTCGGAGCCAATGGCATCTCATCGGATTGCCCGACGGCTCCTGGAATCTTCGCAATTTGTTCGTCGGTCACTTCGCGGTCCGCATCATCGCGCAACACGATGGCTTGAACCCACGCCTTCGCGCCGGTTTTTTCCACGCGATTTGCGAAGGAATCTTCGTCAATGCCCACGAGTTTGGCTAATTTACGGGCGGAGGCTTCCCACTCGCCGGATTCTGCTCGGGTCTTATCGATTCCCACTCGCACCACCGGACGGTTTTTCACCAGCGCGTTGCCGTTGCCGCCAAGGATTTGCCCGCGTGCAGCTTCGCTGAAGCGCGCATCGAGATATTCACCGGATTCAAGGTCAGGAGCGAGAATTTTCGGATCAAAGCGCAGCTTCCACTGCTCAGCGTCTTCATCAAATTCCATGACCGCTCGGGTGTCATAGGTCAGATCGGTATCGCTGGAGTCAACGTCCCACGTGGTTTGCAAGGTCGCGGTGGCGGTTTTCACCCCATCTTGGGATTCTTCGTCCTCGGCGGCGCTGAGCACCGTGTGGTTGCGTTTGATGTCGCCCATCGGACCATACGCGGTTTCCAGACTCTTCGTCACCGCGCCCGGGTCGCCTCCGGCTAGTGGCACCGCGGAGAAGTCGCCGGAGCTAAGCGCGGCGGCGAGAGCTTCGGCCGAGGGCATTGGGTCAGGTGTCGCTGCGCTGCAAGCGGTCAAAGAACCAGCAACCAGTGCGGCAACGGACAGGGCAACAACACTTCGAGGGAAACGACGCATGGCGCCAGTCTATTCAAATGCGAGTGCGGCAAGCCAGAATGGCTCGCCACAAGTCTGCATTAGGCAGATTCGCTAACCATCTAGCAGTAGCGTGTAAACCACGAGGCGAATGTCGGTATCCGGAACAACCCAGTCTCGTTCGGGTCGATGGATAAAGCCCAGAGATTCATACAGCTTACGGGCTGCGCTCCAGTGACCACCCGTGGTGAGGGACACGGTGTGTATCTCCGGTAGCTGCCGGGCATATTCGATTGCCGCCAGCACCATGGCTCGACCCGCGCCAGAGCGTTGCACGGCTGGATCCACACTGAGCATACGGATTTCGAGTTCACCTTCGAGGGCAATGTCAGCGTATTCGTTACCCGCTTGGGTCAGGGTCATCGAGGCGATGGTGTGGCCGTCTTTGCGTGCCACGAAAATATCGCACTGGGCATCGCGCTGCGCAACCTGACGCACAAAATTGAGGTATTCATGTTGTGGATCTTCAAAGTGCCCTGCCTGCAGGTACGCATCAACGGTGAGGTCACCGATTCGCTCGTAGTCGGCGGCGGTCGCTGGTTCGATGCGCAGCTGACCCTTGGTTACTTGGAAATCATCAACTTCAGACATGGTTCTACCAGTTTGCCATCGATGCCCTGCCCGCGATAAGTCTGTGAGTCGTACGCCGAATTTTCACCGAGTTCGCTCTATCGCCTTGTGAAAGCTAAATCGTGAAGATTTTGACCTGCTACTTTGCCTCGTACCAGCTGCCTCAGATCGTGAATGACGAGCCGAATACTGAATAAAGTCGACAACTCAATTCTCGCAAGCTGATAAGGGAATCAATCCGATTTTCAAGGCAATAATAAATATTGCAGGTGCGTTCTCTGGCCGGCAACCAGTAAACTAACAAGAATTGCCGCAGTTCTAGCAATGGTCCTCGATATTCACAGTGTTGTGAACGCCCAGCCCGAGGACTCAGCCGAGGAACCCATTCAGCTCCTTTCATCTGTAGTTCTCAGGATGATTTTCGGCTACGACCGGGATCCTGAACTCCACTCAAGGATTCGGCCACATACCCATTAATTCGTATTGCAAAGGGCCGCGCGCTGGTTTACATCCAGCGATGAGGGGCACGGCTCACAGCCTGCCCAACTAAGGCTCTTTTTCACTAATAGATCGGAGAGTGAACGACTTGCGCGTTCTCATTGGTTCGTCCCCGGAGCATGTTGCCCGTATCGCTGCAGATAACGTCCTCGCGGGGCTGGCTCACCATGGAAAAGGGAAAAACCCTGTGCTCGGAGTCGCCACCGGCTCATCGCCTCTTGGCCTGTACCGCGAGCTCAGTGTGGCAGTAGCCGAAGGACGCGCAGATTTTTCCAAGGCTCAGGGCTTCGCCCTCGACGAATACATCGGCATTCCAGACACCCATCAACTGTCCTACCGCCAGACACTGATCACCGAGGTTTGCAATACCTTTGGAATGCCAGTCAGCGGGCTACACACCCCTCAGGGAATGGCCGATTCCGTAGAGGAAATCGAAGCCAACGCACGCGCCTATGACCAATCGATCAAGGATGCAGGCGGTATACAGGTTCAGATCCTTGGAATCGGCAGCAACGGCCATATCGGCTTCAACGAGCCAGGCAGCGCCTTGCGTAGCCGTACCCGGATCAAGCGTCTGGCTGCACAGACTCGCATCGACAATGCGCGATTCTTCGACGGAATCGAGCATGTCCCAACCCACTGCGTCACCCAAGGCCTTGGCACGGTGTTGGAATCCGGTCGTTTGGTGCTGGTGGCTACCGGTGAATCGAAGACCGAAGCGATTGCTTTAGCCGTGGAAGGACCGGTGTCGGCATCGTGTCCTGGCTCGGTGTTGCAGCTGCATCAGGACGTTGTGGTGATCCTCGACGAGGCAGCGGCGGCCGGTTTGAAGAAGCGTTCGTACTATGACGATGCAGCCGAAGGAATCAGCTTGGAGAACCTACGGGTGCACTAAGCAATTCCACTACAGCTTCTCGAAATCCGAACTGCGATACTGGGAAATATGGCTGTCTACTTTGAATGCGTAACTCGCACCCCGATGGATCGAGTCGAAATTTTTGACCGTTCGAGGAGCATCGACGTTCATCGCGACTCTATGGCTAGCTCTCAAGAACAAGCGATAGCCGGTGTGACGAGTGGACTCATCTCGCTCGGCGAGCAAGTTACGTGGAAGGCCCGACATTTCGGGCTCTCGTTTCGCCTCACGACGCAAATTACCGAGATGAAACCCTCGGAGATGTTCATAGATGAACAGCTCCGTGGTCCGTTTAAATCTTTTCATCACGTTCATGAGTTCTATGATCTCGGCGGTCAGACGTTGATGATTGATCGGGTTAGTTTCGCGGCACCGTTCGGCCCGCTTGGATGGTTGGCCGAGCGGTTGGTCCTAGGCTGGTACATGCCCCGGCTCATCCGGCAGCGTAATAAATTTCTCCTGCACGGATAGTTCTCTATTGATGCTGAGTGAATAAATAATTCGCACACGCTACCAGCGCCTTCAGCCTTGTCTCACTGCACTGAATCGTGCATGGACTTTCCTACTTTGAAGGGAAGTCCATAACTTGCACATGCGTACGGGTCATGGCACTCGTCCATACGGTTGCTCAAAGCAAGAATCGTTGTCATACCCGCAGAAAATGTCGAAGGAACCTCGATTTCAATTGGAAGCGAACCGCCTTTGGCACTGTCGCCGGGTACTTGGATTTTCCCCCAGTTTGATCACTTGAGAAGAAACCGACAAGGGCGCTGGGAATCATTGAGTTTGCCGTGTGGCTCTGCTCGTACTGCTTAGCATTGGATTCAGCAGTGCAAGAACTTTGATCTGAGGACAGAGCTTTTCACACGACCTTTCCTCGATAGTACTAGTCACCGTCTCAACCACACCCAGAAAACTAGTTTCAGCGGACGAAAATATTACCCTGAGCCAGTTCCGCAACGATGCCTACCTAAGATCACCATAGGAATAAAGAATGGGACTAGCGCCTGGCTTCGACTAATTATTAGCAACAAAGATCTATTCAACACCGACGCGAGAAGATTTTCTTTCCGCAGCTCGCTAGGCTTGAAGAGGTCAAAAGGCTGACCGCCTGCGACTAACTCGTCAGATGCAATGATCAAGGATTTTCCTCATTACTACCAGAGCTCAAGCGCCAGCGGCCACAGATTCACTGATGGGAAGAGTTGCCCTTGGACTATCCCATGTCCTCTCACCTGTCTTGCTAGTCAGCTTGCTATTGATTTGCACTCCCCTGCGACACAACGAGACCTCCTGGGTAGACGCGGTAGTCGCCGCGGCGTTCACTGTGATTATTCCTTGGCTATTTCTTTTATTGTCGAAGTTCCGCGGCGGCGTAAGCGATCTGCACGTCACCCAACGCCATCAACGGCACAAGATCTTCGCTCTGACCGCCGTGTCGATCCTTTGTGGACTGGCTCTGCTCGGCTGGTTAGGGGCAAGCTCCACAATGTTTATCGAGGTGCTGTCCATTTTGGCGGGGCTACTCACAGTGGCCTTGATCAACCTGTGGTGGAAAGTCTCGGTACATCTGGCCGTGGGTTGCTACGTGGTGCTTCACATTTCCACAAGCGATGCTTTCCTCGCCCCGGCGATATTGTTCATTGCCTTGTTATCTTGGTCGCGCATCCGAAGCAATCAGCACACTGCTTCTCAGGTGTGCGGTGGAGTCATTGTGGGTGTGGTGATCAGCTTCGTCAGTAGCCAGTTAGCTCTGCTCGGATAGTTGACCGCATGATGCTACTGGCTCGGTCTGCCGCCCATTTTATGAGCGGTAAACCAAGCCAGTTTGAGCTGAATGAATCGAGAGGATCGCGTGGTGAGCGATGCGCTAGGGGTTGACTAGCTTATCGGTATCTACAAGTCCGGCGTACTGCCACCCCGGATATCCCTCGGGACGACCCACCGGGGTGCCCGTTTCTTCTGCAATCAAAGCGCCAGCCGCCCAATCATATTCCTGGGTGCCGAATTCCGCGTACGCGTCTAAGGAGCCCTCGGCGACCAAACACAGATCCAAAGCTGCGGAGCCAATTCGACGGATATTCACGAAATCTGGCAGCAGTTCCTGCAGAACCCCAATTTGGAAACCGCGGCGTTCCGCGTCGTAGCCGAAACCGGTACCCAGCAATTTAGCGTCGGATTCAACTGGCCCGGTGAGTCGGGTGAGCTTCTTCGTGCGCAGATCGTGCTTCCACGCTCCAAGTCCACGGCCTGCGAAGTATTCGACTTGCAAGGCCGGAGCGACAATGGCCGCTGCCAACCACAGATCGGTTCCATCCTCTTGCTTCTGGCACACGCCTACCGATGAGCAATAGTAGGCGATGTTCCGAACGAAGTTCGTCGTGCCGTCCAGCGGATCTATGCTCCACCGGTAGCCGCTGGGATTAGCCGGCTTCTGGCTCGGATACTCTTCGCCGGTCAGCTCGTCGTTGGGGCGCGTGGTGGTAATCGTGGCCCGAATAGCTTCTTCGGCGGCTCGGTCAAAATCGGTGACCCAGTCCCCCGCCGCAGATTTTTCGTCAACGTTGAACTTTTCCACGTCACGTTTGGATAGCACCTCAGCACCGGCTGCCGCTGCGCGGCGGGCTACGAGCACCAGTGGGTCGTGCGCGGCCTTATTGTTCTCCACCTAGGCTCCTTCATTTGGTGTCAGCGCAACTTCGCGTGCCGCGTCCGGGCCCCGTTCGAGCAGGACTACAAAACCTGATTCGTCCAATACTGGCACCCCGAGCGACTGCGCCTTATCTAGCTTTGATCCGGCGGCTTCACCGGCCACGAGGAAATCGGTCTTTTTTGACACACTTCCGGTCGCCTTGCCGCCGCGGATGATAATGCCTTCCTTGGCGGTGTCCCTTGAGAAGTTCTCCAGCGTTCCGGTGACCACGATGGCCAGACCTTCTAGGTGCTTGATGACGTTCTCATCTTGTTCGTCGAACATCTTCACTCCGGCGGCCTGCCAACTGGTGACAATGTCACGGTGCCAGTCAACCTTGAACCACTCCACCAGCGCCTCGGCGATAATTGAACCCACTGAGTCGATCTGGCTAAGTTCCTCCACCGCATTAGTGGAGTCGAGCGCTTCAAGAACCGCGTCCATGGATCCATAACGGGTAGCGATGGCGCGCGAAGCGTTGGGCCCCACATGACGGATCGACAAAGCGACCAGTACGCGCCAGAGCGGATTGCTCTTGGCTTTTTCCAGTTCGTCAAAGAGCTTCTCGGTGCTTTTGGTGGCAACGGACGGCTTCTTGGCGGTGGCCTTAGTGAAGAAATAAGGGACCAGTTCAAATTTCCCGGTGCCCTCACCCTTGGCGCGCTTCTCGCGCCACACTTTAACCTCGGACAGCTGCTCAAGCTTGTCCTTCAAGTCAAAAAGCCCTGCTTCATTGCGCAGCGGGCCGGGCCCTGCCGGGAGGATGACACCGCCCTGGGTGGCTGGGTCTTCTCCGGGGCCGCTGGTCAATGCAGCGGCGGCTTCGTAGCCGAGCGCTTCAATGTCCAGGGCGCTGCGCCCTCCTAGGTAGGCCACGCGTTCGGTGAGCTGAGCCGGGCAAGATTCGGCATTGAGGCAACGGATGTCCACATCGCCCTCTTTGGCCGGAGCCAGCGGCTGGCCGCATGACGGGCATTCGGTCGGCATAACGAAGTCTCGCAGGTCAGCATCGCCTTCACGCAATGCGAGGACTGGGCCGACGATTTCTGGGATGACGTCACCGGCTTTGCGCAGAATGACCGTGTCACCGATCTGCACGTTTTTTGCCTTTACAACTTCCTGGTTGTGCAAGGTTGCCCGGGCTACGGTGGAGCCGGCCACGAGCACCGGTTCCATGACGCCGAAGGGGGTCACCCGTCCGGTACGTCCGACCTGCACCTGGATGTCGAGTAGTTTGGTGTGCACCTCTTCGGGCGGGTATTTATAGGCGACCGCCCAGCGTGGAACGCGGGAGGTATAACCAAGCTGTTCCTGAGTGACCAGGTCATCAACTTTGATGACAATCCCGTCGATATCATGGATCAGTTCATGTCGCTTTGCGCCATTCTCGGCAATGAACTCAGTAACCTCCGCACGCGAGGTGACTACACGGCCATAAGGCGAAACCGGAAGTCCCCAATCGCGCATCAGTTCGTAGGCTTCGGACTGGTGCGTCATCGCGAAGTCTCGGCTGCGCCCCAGCCCGTGCACGAACATGCGCAGCGGACGCTTTGCGGTCTGCTGCGGATCTTTTTGCCGCAGTGAGCCCGCAGCCGCATTTCTTGGGTTCGCCAATGGTGCTTTGCCTTCGGCGATCAGCATCTCGTTGTAGGCGTTGAAGTCCTTGGTGGCAATGTATACCTCACCGCGAACTTCAAATTCTTGCGGAAAACCGGACCCGGTGAGTTCTTGCGGGATATCGGAGATGGTCAGTGCATTGTGCGTGACGTCTTCACCGGTGGTGCCATCGCCACGGGTTACCGCGCGTACCAGCTTGCCGTCGCGATAGGTCAGGTTCAGAGCCAAACCATCGATTTTGACTTCGCATAACCAGCTGACCGGGGACTCGGGCCGAAGCTTCGTGGAGTTTGCTTGGGCTCGTTCGAGCCATACTTCCAGTTCTCCGAGTGTGAAGACATCTTCCAGTGAGTACATGCGACTCGCATGCTTGACTGGCGCAAAAGCGCTGCTAACTTCGCCGCCTACCTCAAGTGTGGGTGAATCCTGCCCCATCAGTATTGGGTATTGGCTCTCCAGCAGCTGAAGTTCGTGGAATAGCGCATCGTAGTCCGCGTCAGGGACCAGCGGAGCGTCCTTTTGGTAGTAGGCGTCGCGATGTGCGCGAATCTGTTCCACCAGGATCTCGTAGCGTTCACGAACGCTATCCGGTGGGGTCATCATTGAGTCTGCTGGCGTTACTTGATTTTCACTCACGTATCCAATTGTGCCCCACCAATGGGACGCTTTGCCTACTAGCGCGCCCGGTGGCTAGGAACCGATGTCAGGCAACACATCTATGACCACTACCGCGATGTTGTCGCGGCCTCCGGCTTCCAGTGCCGCTTGGGTCAGAACCTGCGAGGCTTCTTCACGATCCGGATGGTTGATCAGGAGTTCTTGAATAATTTCTTCCGTCAGCTCTCCGCTCAGCCCATCGCTGCACAACAGGTAGCGGTCGCCGATGCGGGGCTGCAGAACCGTAAGATCAGGCTGGCTGTCGGCTCCGGCACCCAGCGCCCTGGTGATGAGGTTCCGGTGCGGATGGCTGCGCGCCTCTGCTTCGGTGATCTGCCCGGCATCTACCATTTCCTGCACGGCCGAATGGTCGCGGGTGAGCTGGCGCAGTTCTTGACCGCGCAGTCGGTATCCTCGCGAGTCACCGACATTGATCAAAAGCAGGCTCGTGTATTCACTTGCACCACGTGTTTCCGCGCTGACCTTTTCGGTGCGGGCACGGTGCTCGGCCAGCATTTCAGGGGTAATTTTGCTGAGCACGTCGGTGTTTTGGCTCATCTTAAAACTGCCCGTCCACGGAGGAACCACCATGGGCTGGCTAATCTGGTCCTGCCCCGGGCCGGCGCTGCGCACTAGGGCCAAGGCGCAGAGAGTCGTGCCGCCACGGGATTCCAAAGCATCGCGAATACGGTCATCGATAAGTTGGATTTGGCGTTGGATCTGTTCCACTGTGGGCAGACGCGGCACCACGGTCTTGAAGCTAAAGGTATTGAGCTCTTCCAGAGTCTCCACCGCCAGCTGGCTTGCGACCTCGCCTGCCTCGTGGCCGCCCATACCGTCGGCTACCGCCTGGATCACGTCGGTGATCAGGATCCGGTCCTGATTATCCTGACGCTTCAAGCCCACGTGGGTCTGTCCGCTCACTGCAAGGCGGAAGCTTTCTGAGTGCCGTTCGTTTTCCATTTAGTCCAGCACCAGCCTGCCACCCTCGCCAGCGGAGAGTTCATAGGGTTGAATATCACCAAAACCACGTACCGAAGTAACTTCTTGTGCGGTCAGGATGAATCGGGCGTCTTGTTTCAGCGTATTGGCAGTTACCGCATCTGTCAGCACCATCCCCGGCTCGGCAAGGGAAGTGAGCCGAGCGGCGAGGTTCACAGTCGGACCGTAGATATCTCCCAGACGGGAAAGCAGTCGTCCCCACACTACTGCCACACGAGTTCTTGGCAAGAGCTCATCTGCTTCGAACTCACGCGAAAGAGCCAAGGAAATCTGGGCACCAGCCTGCGGAGTTTCGGCAACGTACAGCACTTCGTCGCCAATGGTTTTCACCAAGCGTCCGCCACCGACCGAAATGATTTCGGCGCTCTTGGACTCAAAGCGCTGCACCATTTGCGCCAAGGTGCGCTCATTCATTCGGCGTGAGAGTGAAGTGTAGGAAACCAAATCGGCGAACCCTACCGCGCGGGCAAGCGGCAAAGGTGTGCCGTCGCTATCGCTGGAGTCCTGGTTGTAGGCGGCCACTCCGGCTTCGGCGCGTAGCGCCAGCCGGTGAATGCCGGCATTGAGCTGGCGGCGCCAAGAATAAACAAGCAGCTCTTCAAGCGGTCCAATGAGTTCGGGCAGGCTCTCAAGCAGTTGCCGGCGTGCTTGCCGGTCGCTCATATTCTGGTTGGCAACCATATCCTCGACGATCGCCTCAACCTGCCATACGACCATCCGGTCGGTCATCTGGCCGACCGATCGCATCAAAGAAATGGCAGTCTCGTCGGTGAGTTTGCCTTCGCGAACAAGGTCAACCATGGTTTTCAGCGCTTCGGTGTCTCGTCCGCTGAAGAAGACCTCGTCGTCGCTAAGCTCCGGGAAGCCCATGGCGCGCCAAAGTTTCCGTGCTGAAAGTAGCGAGACACCTGCGTCGGCGGCTACTTCTCTTCGCTTGAATTCGCGCTGTCCACCGATGAGTCGCTTTTCTAGTTCGGCCATGTGGTTCTTGACCGCGTCCGAAGCATGGTCAGGTACCTGCAGTGGGCTCTCCATTGCCAGCGCTAGTTCCGCGATGGGGTCTAGCGCCGCTGGGATCTCATGGTTTGGTGCGTGCTGCCGAGCCTCGCGTGCAGCTTTAGAGGCTGCCTGTGGGGTATCCGGGCGTGATGGATTGGAGTTGTCGGTGCTCATTGTCCAATGCCCTCACTGTTCGATGCATCTACCTGGGTGTTCGATGTCTGATGATGGTGCAAGTTGTTCATCATTTCGATGGCCAACGTGCGGAAATATGATACTGCGGGCACATGCATGATACGCACATGCCCATGGCTTAATACAACGTCCAAGGCACCAGGTTTCGTGATCGCAGCTTGTTGTTTGGTGTGCGCAATCAAGTCACGCACAGAATAAAGCCCAATAGATTCAAGGTCCGCACGGCCAAAAGAGGTCCGGAACAAGATTCGTTCGGTGGTCAAGATTATGCAGGTGCGAAGCCACCGCACCCACGGTGTCACGCACCAGATCAGCACCAGAATAAACCAGAGCACCAGAGTGAGGACCATCCACAGTTCCGATTCGCTCGCGAGCCAGTCGGAAAGGTCGGTGCGTGAAAGATAGCCCAGCAAGAACGCGCAACCGGCGGTGAGGAATAAAAAGACGACAAAAGGTTGGCGTAACACCCGGGAATGTTCGCGGGTCTTGATGACCACGCGCTCCCTCTCATGCAACGGCACCTTCATCTTCGAGTTCCTCGCCCCTCCTACCGCAGGTTCTTCTGTACAGTCATCTCCCCTAATACTAGTCCGCGCATTCTATGCTTCGCCTGTTACGCGTACTTACCGTCGGCGCGCCGCACGTGGTGCACATCGCCAGCCAAGATTCGCTGGCTTTGCCCCGGCGCTTTTTCAACTACCAGCGCTCCGTCTTCGGCCAGCTGCACCGCACGCCCGAGGAGCTGAGATCCATCAGGGAATTCGACTCGGACTTCCTGGTCGAGTGTGGCCAGACGTGCAGCAACGAGGTCGCGCAAGGAGAGATCGGCATATTCTGCGAGCGGTGCGGTGCTGCGCCCGCCCACTGCGCGAAAAGCGGCATCCAATGCGGTGAAGCGTCGCAGATACTCAGCCAAGAGCTCTCCGCGATCCACTCGGGCGCCGCTGGCTAGACGCAGCGAGGTTGCCGTGGCAACAGGAAGTTCCGAGGCCTCTTGATCTACGTTGAACCCGGTTCCTACGACTACCGCGAACCCTTGCGGTGTCTGCACTAGCTGGGCCAGAATTCCGCAGATTTTCCGGTCTCCGGCGAGTAGATCATTAGGCCATTTGATGCGCGCTTTCACTGGCGCAAGTTCTTCTACTGCTTGCGACCAAGCTAAAGCTGCCAGCATGGTGTACCAGGTCAGGGATTGCGGCTCCATAGCGGTGCCCGGTGAGGCAAGCACGCTGACGGTGATGGCCGACCCCGCCGGGGTCACCCATTCGCGGCCCAGCCGTCCTTTGCCCTGCTGCTGATGCTCACTGAATAGGACGCTGAGGTGTCCGGCCGCACCGGAGCTTGCCAGCTGGGCCAGCTCGGTATTGGTGGAACCCGAAGTGGCGAGCACCTTGATAAATCCAAGTCTTAATTGCGCAGCTAATTCATGAAGGGGCAACGGGTCTAGAGCCGCGCGCGCCGAAGATGATTCAGGATTCATCCTTTAACTCTATGACACGCGCGGCGCTTGGCTTCGGCTCTAAAGGAAGATGTCCTCGATGAGTTGGGCCTGAGGATTCACGGAATACTTTTCCAAGTCGGTGACTCCCGAAAGCTCCAGCACCTGGGTGTCGGTGAAGAAGTTCCCGCTTACTTTGGCTGGATTGCTGGCCAGAATGCACATTGCTGCATCGGCCACGATGTCAGTGGTGCGTGCGGCCTGAATCATTTTCATTCCGCCTGGCAAGCTTCGGATGGCGGCGGTATCGATGAGGGTTGCTGGCCACAGGGAGTTGACCCCGACGCCGTCGCCCTTGAGCTCTTCGGCTAGCCCGAGGGTAGTCAATGACATTCCATATTTGGCCATCGTGTAGCCCAAGTGCAGACCAGCCCAATGCGGGTCGAGGTTCAGCGGCGGCGACAAGGTGAGAATGTGCGGATGCTTTGATTGGCGCAGGTAGGGAAGCGCGGTTTTGGACAGCAGGAAGGTGCCGCGCACGTTGATGTCCTGCATCAGGTCGTAGCGCTTCATATCCAAGTCATCCGTTTTGGCCAGATTGATGGCCGAGGCGTTGTTGATGACGATGTCGATGCCGCCGAATTTTTCGACCGCCGCATCTACTGCCCGTTGAACGTCGGCATCTTCACGCACGTCTCCGACTACCGCCAGTCCTTGACCTCCGGCGGCGTTGATCTTTTCCACCGCCGAATGAATGGTGCCTTCCAGAGTGGGGTGTGGCGTGTCTGTCTTTGATAGCAAGACGACGTTTGCTCCGGCTTTTGCCGCCGCTTCGGCGATGGCCAATCCGATGCCGCGGCTTCCACCGCTCATCAAGATGGTTCGGCCGCTAAGTTGTGAAATGTCAGGGGCGATGTCAGCTCGCGAATCATTAGTCATGTGACCTAGATTACGCGATGTGGCCACACTAAGCTACTCACCAGTAACTTATTCTGGCGTGCTTCACGCCCTCCATAGGCGCAATTTGTAAGTTTCCTACAACAAAAACCGAAATTTTCCCGGTTAGACTGACTTAGTTGGCATTTTTCTTGTGCCATTCCTACACATAAGACGAAACCCGAGGGAGTCGAAGGCATGACGCAGGGCCGTACCGAGACGGAAGAATCAATCGATCTGTCCACCACCGCCGGCAAGCTTGCCGAATTCCGCCGCCGCCAGAACCTGGCAAAGGCGCCTTCGGGTGAAGCAGCCATCGAAAAGCAGCACGCGCGCGGCAAGCACACCGCACGCGAACGCATCGAGATGCTGATGGACGAAGACTCCTTCGTCGAATTTGATGCCCTTGCAGTTCACCGCTCCACCGCCTTCGGCATGGAGAAGAAGAAGCCTCTGGGCGACGGGCTCGTTTCTGGCTACGGCACAGTTGATGGTCGCCTTGTCGCCGTGTATTCCCAGGATTTCACCGTCTACGGCGGCTCCCTTTCCAAGGTCAACGGCGAGAAAATCGTCAAGGTCCAGGAATTCGCGCTGCGCAACGGCTGCCCGGTCGTCGGCATCCTCGACGGTGGCGGAGCGCGCATCCAGGAAGGCGTAGCCTCGCTGGCAATGTTCGCGGACATCTTCCGCAATAACGTCCACGCTTCGGGCGTCGTGCCGCAGATTTCCCTGATCATGGGTCCAAGCGCCGGCGGAGCTGCATACTCCCCTGCACTGACCGATTACGTGATCATGGTCGATAAGACCAGCCACATGTTCATCACCGGCCCCGACGTGATCAAGACCGTCACCGGCGAGGAGATCGACATGGAGTCGCTGGGCGGCGCACGCCAGCACAACGCAAACACCGGCACTGCCACCTATCTGGCCACGGATGAGGAAGACGCAGTGGAGTTCTGCAAGGAACTGCTGGACTTCCTCCCGTCCTCGAACCTCGCCGACGGGGTTATCGCCGAGTTCGACGAGGACTTGGAACTCAACGATGACGACCTGTCCTTGGACACGCTGATTCCAGACTCCGCGAACCAGCCATATGACATGCGCAAGGTGATCGAGTCGATAGTTGATGACGCTCACTTCTTCGAGATGCAGGCGCTCTATGCGCCAAACGTCATGATCGGCTACGCCCGCGTTGAGGGGCGCACCGTAGGTGTGGTGGCAAACCAGCCGATGCAGTTTGCCGGCACCTTGGATATCGCCGCGTCGGAGAAGGCAGCCCGCTTCGTGCGCAATTGCGATGCCTTCAATATCCCGATCCTGACCTTCGTCGATGTCCCTGGCTTCCTGCCGGGCAAGGACCAAGAATTCCAGGGAATCATCCGCCGCGGCGCGAAACTGCTCTACGCCTACGCCGAAGCCACCGTGCCAAAGCTGACGGTGATCACCCGCAAGGCCTACGGCGGAGCGTACATCGTGATGGGCTCCAAGAAGCTTGGAGCGGATCTCAACCTTGCGTGGCCGACGGCGCAGATTGGCGTGATGGGCGCGCAAGGCGCGGTCAACATTCTCTACCGCCGCGATCTGGCAGCGGTAGAAGCCGAAGGCGGAGACGTCGAGGCGCGCCGCAAGCAGATTATCGAAGACTACGAGGCGGAGCTGCTCAATCCATACCAGGCTGCCGAGCTAGGCTACATCGACGCGGTTATCGCCCCGAGCGAGACCCGCCTGCAGCTAGTGCGCGGATTGCGCGCGCTGCGCGACAAGCATGTGACCCTACCTCCGAAGAAGCATGGCAATATCCCGCTGTAAGCAGCGGAATCACCGACCAGCAACTAACCATTCTCAAGGAGTAGCCTGTGCACGAGCAAAGCAGCGCCATTGCGGCCGCCACCATCACCGTGACCAAAGGCCAGCCCACCGCCGAGGAACTCGCGGCGGTCACCGCACTGCTCACGGCAATGGGCACAGCCGCGCCGGCAGCAAACGATACGCCCGCCGAACCACAGCGCGTGGCACGCATTCGCAAACGCCGCGCTCTGACTCCTCGTCTTGGCTGGAGCCTGGGCCGGCACTAGACAGCATTTGGAGCCAAACCATCGGCGCTCTGCCTTTCGGCAGAACACCGATGGTTTGGCGCATAACAAACAAGAGCACCGGCAAAAACCCCAAAAGTCTTCAACAAATCTTTCACATCAATTACTGTTAGCTACATGACATCACCTGTAGCTCAGCGCGTGCCCAGCGGCATTGACGCCATTGCGGAAAACTTCTTTGCCGAAACCCTCAAGCTAGTCCCGGAATACGGGGTGTCCTTCGGGCTGCCCGGCTACGAATCGGCCTACTCCGACTACTCCCCCAAGGGAACTGCGCAGCAGATCGAGTTGCTGAGCGAAACTCTCTTGGCCCTTGAGGCAGCGACCCCACGCGATGACATTGACGCGGTCACCCTCGACGCCATGCAAGAGCGGCTCGGCCTCGATCTGGAGATTCAGCTCTCCGGACGCACGGAGCTGAACAACATCGCCTGCGCGGCCCAGGAAATCAGGTCGATCTTTGACCTGATGCCGCAGGAGAGCGCGCAAGACTTCGCATTCATAGCCACGCGTCTGGCAAATGTTCCCCAGGCCATCGACGGCTACATCGCCTCATTGCGCGATTCAGCATCCAAGGGATTGGTATCGGCTCAGCGACAGGTGAACATCGTAGCTGTCCAATGCCAGGATTATGCCAAAGATGACGGGTTCTTCGATCAGTTGGCCACCGCTGGCGCCGAGAAAGACACCACCCTATCTACGTCACTGAGCGCTGGGGCAGCCCTAGCCAAGAACGCCTACCTGAAGCTGGCGCAAGTACTGCAAGAAGAACTGCTGGCTCAAGCGCCCCAGGCCGATGCGGTAGGCCGCGAATACTACGCTCTGATGTCCCGCCGCTTCCTCGGCGCTTCGGTGGACCTTGAGGAGACCTACCTTTGGGGCGTCGCCGAGCTGGACGCGATCATCGCCGAGCAGCAGCGCGTCGCCGACCAGATCAAGGCCGGTTCCAGCATCGAGCAGGCAAAGGAAATCCTCAACGCCGATGCAACGCGCAAGCTTGATGGCACCGAGGCGCTCAAAAGCTGGATGCAGGGCAAGGCTGATGACGCCATCGCACAGCTGCGCGATGTCCACTTCGAGATTCCTGCGCCTATGGACCGCATCGAGTGCAAGATTGCCCCCACCGAAGACGGCGGAATCTACTACACCGGCCCCTCCGAGGACTTCGAGCGCCCCGGGCGCATGTGGTGGTCGGTACCGCCAGGCGAAGATCAGTTCACCACCTGGGCCGAGCTGACCACCGTTTACCACGAGGGCGTTCCAGGCCACCACCTGCAGATCGCCACCGCGCAGCTGCAGGGAGCTACGCTCAATAGCTGGCGTCGTCTGCTCTGCTGGGTTTCCGGGCATGGCGAGGGTTGGGCGCTGTATTCCGAACGCCTCATGCACAAGCTGGGCTACCTCGATGACCCGGGCGACTACATGGGAATGCTTGATGCCCAACGGCTTCGCGCGGCCCGCGTCGTCTTCGACATCGGCGTGCACCTGGGCTTGGAGGTTCCCTCCCAGTGGGGCTCCGGCACCTGGAATGCGGAGAACGGCTACGAGTTCTTGAAGAAAAACTTGGACATTTCCGAAGGGCAGCTGGACTTCGAGTACAACCGCTACCTGGGCTGGCCGGGACAGGCACCGAGCTACAAAATTGGCCAACGCTTGTGGGAGCAGGCTCGCGATGAGGTGGCCGAGCGCGAAGGCGAAGCTTTTGAGCTCAAGGATTTCCACACCCGGGCGCTGAAGCTCGGATCGGTCGGGCTTGATACGCTCAACCGCGCGTTGCTGGGATAGCTGCTCCAATAGCTGGCTGGCTGCCGGAGTCACCGGCAGCCAGCCGACTATTTAGCCGAGAACTAATCCGCGTAAGTGGAAAGCTGAATCAGGTTGCCGCAGGTGTCATCAAAAATTGCAGTGGTCACCGGACCCATCTCGGTGGGCTCCTGGGTGAATCTAACCCCAAGCGCCAGTAGACGCTCATATTCTGCCTGGATGTCGTCAACCGCAAACGAGGTCAGCGGAACGCCATCGGCGAACAGCGCCGCCTGGAATGGCCGAGCCGCCGGATGCTCGGCAGGTTCCAGCAAAACCTCGACTCCTCCCTCATCTTCTGGGGAGACCACCGTCAGCCATTTGAATTCGCCCACAGGTACATCGTGCTTCTTCACGAATCCGAGAACCTCGGTGTAGAACTTCTCGGCCTTGCTCTGGTCGTCAACCATGACGCTAGTGATGTAAACCTTCATGCTGCCTCCGAATAATCGTGGTGGATCTCCCTGTCAGGTCCCCTGCGGCAATCAAAGCATAGATTGCGCCGCTCCGGAGCTATCCCGAACCCTCCGTCGCGACATGAGCATCCCGGCACCTTCCGCGAATGAAACTCCCGCACCACTCTTGATGCATATCCGCACTCAAAAATCCATCTGCCCGCAAGGAGCGTGCACCTCCCAGTCATTTCACGCCATTATTCTCTTAGCTCGTTATTCCATAATTTTCCGCAATACTCTGCACATTTCCGCAAATATAAGTGATCGACCGCACAGAAATGGCACCGCAAGAGAGGAATAATCCAGTTTCGTAATGTTGCGTAACTTTAACTGCAACGGTTGCCGTTTTCCGGCATACCGTTTTAGTTATGTCTAATACCGCACCTTCATCCCGACTGCCTCGTTGGATGACCAGTTTCGGTCCGCAGATTATCGCTGCGTTGATCGTCGGTCTAATCCTCGGCCTGGTCGCCAAGTACACCGGCAGCACCGCCGAGGAACCAAATGCGCTCGGTGAAGCCCTGCAGATTATCGGGTCCAGCTACGTGGCCCTGCTGCGTACCGCCGTCATCCCGCTCATTTTCTTTGCAGTGGTTGCTTCCATTGCAAACCTTGCACAGGTGACCAATGCTGCACGCTTGGCGTGGCAGACCTTGCTGTGGTTCGCCATCACGGCGCTGATCTCCGTCACCATCGGCATGGCACTGGGCGTGCTGATGCAGCCTGGCGCCAATACCGGGCAAACCGCACCTGCCGAATATGACGGCAAGACTGGCGACTGGCTCGGCTTCCTCACCGGCCTGATCCCCGCGAACTTCCTCGGCCTAGGCGCGAGTACCAAACTTGCCGAGGACGCGGCCACCACCTCGATCAGCTTCAACGTGTTGCAGATCCTGGTGATCGCCATCGCCGTGGGTATCGCCGCGCTGAAGGTCGGCAAGGCGGCTGAACCATTCTTGGCATTCTCCGCCTCGATCCTCGCGATCATCCAGAAGGTGCTGTGGTGGATTATCCGCATCGCACCGATCGGCACCGTTGGCCTGATCGGCAACGCTGTCGCAAACTACGGCTGGGACACCATTGGAGCATTGGGCAAGTTCACCCTCGCCATCTACATTGGCCTGGCCTTGGTGCTCTTCGCTCTTTACCCTGTCTTGGTTCGCACCCACGGGCTATCCATCAAGCAGTACTTCTCCGGGGTATGGCCAGCGGTGCAGCTCGGTTTCGTTTCCCGCTCATCCATTGGCACCCTGCCGCTGACCCAGCGCGTGACCGAACGCAATCTGGGCGTGCCTTCGGGCTACGCATCCTTCGCTGTGCCTTTGGGCGCGACCACCAAGATGGACGGCTGCGCAGCGATTTATCCTGCAATTGCCGCCACCTTCGTGGCCCAGTTCTTCGGAATCGACCTCGGCTTGACCGATTACCTGTTGATCGCACTGGTTTCCGTCTTAGGCTCGGCGGCTACCGCTGGAACCACCGGCGCAGTGGTGATGCTGACCTTGACCCTGTCTACCCTTGGACTGCCTTTGGCTGGCGTTGGCCTGCTGCTCGCGGTTGATCCGATCGTTGACATGGGCCGCACCGCGGTCAATGTTGCCGGTCAGGCACTGGTGCCGGCAATTGTCGCCAAGCGCGAAGGCATCCTGGATATGGAGCTGTACAACGCACCGCGCAACGGCAATCCCTTCGCTGACGACAGCATTGCGGCCAGCCAGGATCCGAAAGCGACAACTTCGGCCAGCGCCTAGTTTCCCGTAGGTCCGAGCGGCCTTAGCAATACCCAGCGGTCGGCATTCTCCTCGCAAGGAGGGTGCCGACCGCTTTTTGGTGGGGCAGAACACAACACTCCACTTTGCACAGCGTGCAAGTTTGCACGTAGTGTAATTACGTGACTTCCAATGGCCCCGGCACGCGCCGTGAACTCAATAGGCAGGCGACGCACCAGGCGATCGTCGACGCCGCCCTTCAACTGCTGCGCGAGGGGCACGGCACAGCGATCACCGCCACCCAAATCGCCGAAATTGCCGGTATTTCCCGGCGCACCCTGTTCAACTATTTCCCCTCCGTTGACGCCATCCTGTCCTATCCCCTGCATGCGGTGCTCGAACACATGGTCGAGGCATTAACTCCCCTGACCGAACACCTGCCACTAATGCAAGCGCTGGTCCGCGCATTGGAATCCGAGCGGGTCACTGTGCTTTTGGGACAGGTCGCACAATTCGGCGCCTATCTGCGCCGGCAGGAAAACGGCACTTGCTACCCGCCGAATTTCATTGCCTGGCAAAGCGCCACTGGTGAGGTCATCGCCAAAATTGCCTCCCGGTACCCGCAGACCGATGCCTACTCCATCCGCGTGTTCACTCACGCCATCCTCGGCGCGGGGCAAGCAGCCTTCGATACATGGATCGACCAGCTGCCGGAGCCGGATGCATCTGGACTCCACGTTTCAGATGAACTCATCTCTTCCTTCCATCGACTCATCACCAGGGCTATGGAAACACTCGATGCGGGTTTCAACTCGCTGCCACTGACCGCACCAAACTCGCTCAAGGAAGACTAAGCCATGGCTACGTTCCTTTACCGCCTCGCCTCATGGGCCCACAGGCACCGTTTCCGCATGCTCTCCATGTGGATTGCGGCTTTTATCGCCATCGGCGTCTGCGCCAGCCTCTTTATGGGGCAGCTTTCGAACACCTTCACCCTGCCGGGCACCGAAACCCAGCGCACCATGGACCGGATGAAGGAAGAGCTCCCCGATCTCGCCGGCGGGCAGGGCACCATCGTCTTCCGCGAAGGTTCCAACCGCGAGTTGAACGCGGACCAGAAATCGGCGATTCAGGATTCCTTGGATCAGCTGGCCTTGCATCCTCAGGTCGTCGAGGCCATGAGCCCCTTCGAACTGCAGAAACAGCTTGATGATGCCAAGCCAGAGCTGGACAAGGCCCAGCAAAAGCTGGTGGACGGGCAAAAAGAACTCGACGATGCCAAAAAACAGATAGCTGACGGCAAGGTACAGCTCGAAGACGGACAAAAGAAGATCACCGAAGGCTGGTCCGAACTTTTCGACGGCACCAAGGAAATCGAGGATGCCGAGCCGCAGATCGCCGCGGCCGAAAAGAAGCTAGCCACCGGATGGAACGAGCTACGCGCCGGCGAAGCCCAGTTGAGCAGCGGGCAGTCCCAGCTGAACGCAGGCGAAAAGAAATACCAAGCGGGTCTCTCCGAATACAATGCGGGACTCAAAAAATACCAGTCCGGGCGTGCTCAGTTCGAAGCCGGAGAGAAGAAACTCGATCAGGCCGACGCGAAGCTGAACGCAGGCGAGAAGGAATACCAGGCGGGTCTGAAGAAGATTCTGGACGGCAAGTCCCGTAGCCAGTTTGAGAAGGAACTAGTTGCTGGCAAAAAGCAGGCCACCGAGGGCCTCGCGAAGGCCGAAGAGGGCTTGAAGGCCATTGAGCCTCAAATCTCGGAGCTGAATGCCCAGATCCCAGGGGTGGAGCAGGCGCTCAAGCAGGCCGAAGCCGATGGCGACGAAACCCTGATTCGCGAGTACACCGAACAGCTGACGGCACTGAAGGCCGGCCTCGCCGAGCTGAATGCCGCCAAGGCGCAAGCCACCGAGGGCAAGGCCCAGGCCAGCGCAGCTCTGAAGCAGATCGGCCAGGCCGAGGCAGGTCTGAAGCAGCTGGACACCGCGCGCAAGGAATTGGACACCGGGGCCATACAGGCCACCGAAGGGCGCCAGGAGCTCGAAGCTAACCGCGGCGAACTGTCCTCCGCCAAAAAGCAGCTTGATCAGGCCAAGGCGCAGCTTGCCTCGGGCAAGCAAGAAATCGATGCAAACAAGGCGAAGCTGGCACAGGCACGCGCCGAGCTTGAATCCGGCCGCGCCGAGCTCAACGCCGGACAGGCAGAATTCGACAAGCAAAAAGCTGCCTTTGCCGCGGGCAAAGCCCAGCTGGCAGAGGCTGAGAAACAGCTGCGAGAGTCCGAAGCAACCATCAAGGAAAAGACCAAAGAGCTCGAAGACGGCGAGCAGGAAATCGTCAAGGGAGAAAAAGAACTCGAACGCGGACGAGCCGAACTTGAGTTCGCCTCCCGCCAGGTCGGCGCCAGCGGGGACATGCGCTTCGTCTCCGAAGACAGCTCCACCGCCGTCTCCCAGGTCAGTTTCCGCATCGCGACCGACGCATTGACCGCCTCGGATCGTGAAGCCATCACCGCGGTCGCCACCGGACCGCAGTCCACCGGAGTCGAGGTGCTCTTTTCCAAGGAGATCCTGCAGGACATCTCCGAGGTCTTCGGCACCGCGGAAATTATTGGCGTGGTGATTGCCGCAGTAGTCCTGCTGGTTATGCTCGGCACCCTGATCGCCGCCGGCTTGCCGCTACTCCTGGCCCTGCTGGGTGTTGGCGCCGGGGTGGGCACCACGCTTGCCTTCTCCTCGATGTTCACCATGGCCTCGATTACCCCTGCGCTGGCGTTGATGCTGGGACTCGCGGTGGGTATCGACTACGCGCTGTTCATCATTCACCGCCACCGCACGCAGCTGCTCTCCGGCATGGAGGTCGGTGAATCGATAGCCCGCGCGGTAGGCACCAGCGGCAATGCCGTGGTCTTCGCAGGACTGACGGTCATCATCGCGCTGGCCGCCCTCGCGGTCCCAGGTCTGCCGTTCCTCACGGTGCTCGGCCTCTCCGCAGCCTTTACCGTGCTCTGCTCGGTGTTGCTGAACATCACGCTGCTTCCCGCGCTGCTGTCCATGGCCGGATCCAAGCTGGTATCCAAGCGTGCCCGGAAGAACGCGGACAAGCCTGTGGTCAAGGAACCGATCTCGGAACGCTGGGTGCGCCTGGTAACCAAGATCGCGATTCCAGTGTCGCTGCTGGTAGTCGTGGTGCTCGGCGCCATTGCGATCCCGGTATCGCAGATGCGTACCGCATTGCCGGACGGCAGTGCCGAAGCCGCCGACTCGCAGGCCTTCCAGGCCTATCAGCAGACCAGCGACAAGTTCGGCGCCGGCTACAACGGCCCGCTGCTGGTCCTCGCCGATCTTCCGGCAGACTTATCGGAACGGCAAGCCGAATCCAAGTCATTGGATATCGCGGATATGCTGCGTGAATACGACGGAGTGGTCGCTGCCATCCCGGTGACCATGACCGAAGACAGGTCGCTGTCCGCCATCCAGGTGATCCCGGCAGATGGCCCGGCCTCCGCGGCCACCGAAGCGCTGGTGCACGAACTGCGCGACGACGCACAGAAGATCAACGACGCCACCGGCGCGAAAATCGCGGTGACCGGTCAGGTCGCCGCGCAGATCGACGTGTCCGAGAAGGTGACCTCCGCGTTGCCACCGTATCTGGCAATCGTGGTGGGACTCTCGCTGATCCTGCTGTTGCTGGTCTTCCGCTCGGTGGTTGTGCCGCTGCTGGCCACCGGTGGCTTCCTGCTCTCGCTGGCCGCCGCGTTCGGCGCCAGCGTGATGGTCTACCAGTTCGGCTGGATGTCCGCTGCCTTCGATGTCAATGTGCCCGGCCCGCTGCTCAGCTTCCTGCCGATCCTGCTCACCGGCATCCTCTTCGGTCTGGCCATGGACTATCAGGTGTTCCTGGTCTCCGCGATGCGCGAGCACTACGCCCACGGACTTTCGGCTAGGGATGCGGTGCGTTCGGGCTTCTCCATGGCCGCTCCGGTGGTGACCGCGGCGGCGCTGATCATGATCGCGGTCTTCGCCGGCTTCATCTTCTCCCACCTGTCGATGATCCGCCCGCTGGGCTTCGCACTGGCTACCGGTGTGCTCTTCGACGCCTTCGTGGTGCGCATGACGCTGATTCCAGCGATTATGCACCTGCTGGGCGACAAGGCTTGGTACCTGCCGAAATGGCTGGATAAGATCCTTCCAGACGTGGACGTTGAGGGCGCAAAGCTCAATGAGATGCTTGACCGCAAGGCCGAGCATCCGCACGACGAAGCTTCAGCCAAGGAAGAGGTAACCGTATGACCGCTGCTAAAGAGACCGCCCGGCTGCTGCTGGCCTCTGCCTCCTCGGGGCGGCAGAAGCTGCTGACCGATGCCGGGTTGGCTTTCAGCACCCAGGTGTCGAAGGTGGACGAGGATGCCGTGCTAGCCGCAGTCGAGGCCGCCGATGGACCGCAATCCCCGTCCGCGACGGCTCTGCTGCTCGCCAAGGCCAAAGCCGAGAACGTCGCCGCGGGCCCGCACGCCGCTGGCACCGTAGTCCTCGGCTGCGATTCGGTCTTCGAACTGGACGGCGTGGCTTACGGCAAGCCCTACACCACCGAGGTGGCCCGCGAACGCTGGGCGCAGATGAGTGGTTCCACCGGGATCCTGCATTCGGGCCACTGGCTGATCGACACCGCTGACCCGCATTCTGCATCGGGTCGGGTCTCCTCAACCACGGTGCATTTCGCCAAGGTGAGCGATGAAGAAATCGAAGCCTACGTGGCGAGCGGGGAACCGCTGCCCTGCGCAGGCGCGTTCACCATCGACGGGTTGGCTTCGGCCTTCATCGAGTCCATCGAGGGAAACTTCCAAAGCGTGGTGGGCCTGGATATCTTCGTGCTGCGCGAGCTTTTGGCGGAAGCCGGAATCCCGATTGTGAATCTCTGGAAATAACCAGGCTTCGCCGCGTCCCTGTCCGAGATTTACGCTTGGGCAGGGACGCGCTGTTTAACGCTCGCTTGTGAATCCGTTGGCTCCTGGTTCACCGGCATAGCCCGCAAAACAGGGCAAACCGAAACTCAGAATTCGGCGTCGTTTAGGCCGGCGTACATCAGGAGTTATGCGCTTGGCCCAAATGGCCGCGGTTTTTGTAGGAACCCTCCAAAAATATCGGCCTAACACCCCAGATTTTCCGGATAAGTACATATACTTCCCACAAAGCCGATAGGCTCCTAGGTGAGAAACTCTAATTTTTTATAGACAAGGTTCACCCATGAATCCATTGACGAAGGTGCTCATCGCCAACCGCGGCGAGATTGCAGTGCGAATTATCCGTGCGGCGCGCGATGAAGGAATCGAGTCGGTGGCGATCTATGCCGATTCAGATCGCGATGCGCTGCACGTGCGCCTGGCCGATGAAGCCTACGCACTGGGCGGCACCACCGCCGCCGAATCCTACCTTCGTATCGAGAAGATTCTGGACATCGCGCAGCGCTCAGGCGCCGACGCGATTCACCCCGGCTACGGCTTCCTCGCCGAGAACGCCGATTTCGCCCAGGCCGTGATCGACGCAGGCCTGACCTGGATTGGCCCCAGCCCGGAATCCATCGACCAGCTGGGCGACAAGGTCAAGGCGCGCCATATCGCTGAGAAGGTGGGCGCTCCCCTGGTTCCTGGAACCAAGGACCCGGTCGCTTCGGCCGAGGAAGTCTACGCATTCGCCGACGAGTTCGGCTTGCCGCTAGCCATCAAGGCAGCCTACGGCGGCGGCGGACGCGGTATTAAGGTGGTGCGAAACCGCGAAGACATCGGCGAGCTTTACGAGTCCGCCGTCCGTGAAGCAATCGCGGCCTTCGGCCGCGGCGAATGCTTTGTCGAGCGCTTCCTGGACGCGCCTCGCCACGTGGAAACCCAGTGCTTGGCCGACGCTCAGGGCAACGTTGTAGTGGTTTCCACTCGCGACTGCTCCTTGCAGCGCCGCAACCAGAAGCTCGTCGAAGAGGCCCCAGCGCCGTTCTTGAGCGAAGAGCAGGTCACCCGGCTCTACGAATCCTCCAAAGCGATCCTGCGCGAGGCGAACTACACCGGTGCCGGCACCTGCGAATTCCTCGTCGGACAAGATGGCGTCATTTCCTTCCTCGAGGTCAACACCCGCCTGCAGGTGGAGCACACGGTCTCCGAAGAGGTCACCGGGCTGGATCTAGTGCGCGAACAGTTCCGCATCGCCCGCGGCGAAGAACTGGGCTACGAGGACCCTGAGGTCCGCGGCCACTCCTTCGAATTCCGCATCAACGGTGAAGACGCAGGCCGAGGATTCGTCCCGACCCCGGGCACCATCACCAAGATGAATCTCCCAACCGGCCCCGGTGTTCGCGTTGATTCCGGCATCGAAGCCGGTGAGAGCGTCTCGGGCAACTTTGACTCAATGATCTCGAAGCTGATCGTCACCGGTTCCACTCGTGAGATCGCCGCGGCCCGCGCCCGTCGCGCATTGGAAGAATTCCAGATCGAAGGCATGGCGACCGTGCTGCCGTTCCACCGCGCGGTCATGAGCGACGCGGCATTCGTCCCGGAAGCAGGACCGTTCACGGTTCACACCCGTTGGATCGAAACTGAATTCGCCACCGTCATCGAGCCTCACCCGATGCCTCAGGTTGAGGCTGAAGAGGCCGCCGAGCGCACCTCGGTCACCGTCGAGGTTGCCGGCAAGCGTTTGGAAGTCACCTTGCCCTCCTCGCTAGGCTCGGTATCGGCCGCCGCAAATGACAAGGCGGCCAAGAAGAAGCGCAAGCCAGGCCGCAAAGCCGGGGCCGCCGCCGCTGGAAACAGCGCCGAGCTGCGCTCGCCAATGCAGGGCACCATCGTGAAGGTAGCCGTTGAAAACGGTGACACCGTAGCCGAAGGCGAGTTGATCGTGGTGCTCGAAGCGATGAAGATGGAACAGCCAATCACCGCGCACCGCGCTGGAAAAGTTGAGGGCTTGGAAGTCAGCCCAGGGGAATCATTGTCCTCTGGTGCCGTGATCGCCTCGATCATCGAAGCCGACTAACACCGCACCACCAGATCAAGGCCGTCGAAGCGCACTAAGCGCCTCGGCGGCCTTGCGCGTTAAGCCAGTCGGCGAAGGTGAGGGTGCCCAGCCGCGCCTCGGGGCCCGGGAAGCGGTATTTCGATCACGCGTTTGGCAGGCCGTGCGTCGTGCGCCAGCTGCGCCATGCGCTCTTCGCGCGGTCCGGCCAGATCGGACACCACCCCTTGCGGCTGGGCCACCGCCAGTTTAACCAGTTCCGCGGCGACCTCGGTTGTAGATATCGGTTGTGAACGCATCCTCGGGACATATTGCACAGGCCCGAAGCCCAGACGGCCCTGCAATTGGCTGGCAAATTCGTGGAACTGGGTAGTGCGCAGCAACGTGTTTCCACCAGTCGTCCGGCCTCCAGCAAATTCTTGGTGGCCCGGGTGAAGAACCCCACCGCAGCACTGGCGCGCATACTTGCGGTGCTCGATACGTCGATGACCGCACCCACCCCGCTCAGCGCATCGGCCAGCCCCTGTCCGGTCACCAGCTCGATGCCGGTTCTTCGAGACAATATCAAGGCGCTGTGCCCAGCCGCTTCAACTGCGGAAACCACTTGACGTCCGACGGTCCCGGTCCCACCTGCGATAGCCATCTTCATGGGCTAAACCTATCTTGGGTCATGGCACGCGACCGCGAAACTGTGGCAGTCCTATTCTCTTCTGACTGAACGACGGGCACGGTTTGTTCCGCAATGAAACACTGCTATTTAGTGCGGAAAATCGTGCATCTTACTGTCAGTTTACACATCCCAAATGATCCCCGAATCTGGTCCACAGGCCGCTGAAAACCGGACCTATCTGTCGGTAGCAAGCGGGAAAATAGTGTATGAGTATCCAGCGCCTATTCACCAACGACGACGATGAACATCGTCTACCGCTGAACCCGCCAGGAACCAGGGACCTCTCCCACCTCGACGGGCCGTTCTCCGCGGCGATTGAACACGACAACAACTACGCGCAGGCCTTGAAAATAGTGACCACGCTGCATCAGGCGCGGCCAACATCCAGCCCCAGCCAAGGACTGGCCCAGCTGCAGCTCATCGCCCAAGCACGCCGCGCTCTGGACGCAGCGGAGGCCGTCGAACTGACTAACTGCGAAGAAACCGTCGCGCAAGCCTTCGCAGAATACACTGCCGAGGCGGCCAGCACCGCCCCAGCAGTTGAAACCGAACGGCAACGCCAACAGCGCATCAGCGCCCACTATTACGGCGTGGACCCTGCCAGCGCGCAGATCATCACCTCCAATCTGGTCGCCGAAGCCGCGGTAGCCATGCGGGAAACCGAAGAGAAAACCCGCACCAAGCTCTTCACCGCCAAGGGGCTGCGCTACCTGTGCCCGCAGACACTGGCCGCGCTATCGCGCGGGGAGATCACCACTAAAGCCGCCCAGGAGATGGTCAAGCAAACCCAGGACCTGGCACCGGAGGCTATTGCCCGGATGGAAAACACTTTGCTGCCGGTGGCGAAAACAGCCAGCGACGCGAGCTTCAGCCAGCGCGCGCGCCGCCTGCATGACAAGCTGAATCCTCAGTCAGCCGCTGAACGTCACGAAACCGCCGCAGAGGGACGCTGCCTGACGCACTGGAATGAAGCCGATGGCATGGCCGCGTTGAAGCTCTACGCTCCGGCACCGGATATTTACGCGATCATCAACACGGTGAAAGCCTTCGCCGAACAGGATCTGGACCCCGGCGATACCCGGACGAAGGCTCAGCGCAGCGCAGATATCCTGCGTGACGCCCTGTTGGACGGGTGGCCTGCTGCAGGCGGAACCCCGTTGAAGCCGCGGGTGGTGCTGACGATTCCCGCGGTGCAAGCGCTCGCTAATCCGAAACGCGGGTTAGCTGAACTTGAAGGGTATGGTCCGATTCCGCTCGGGGTGGCGTTGAAGTTGGCGAAGAATGCGCCGTCGATGCTGCGGGTGCTGACCGATCCGTGGACCGGGGCGGTCATTGACGTGGGCCGGGCGAAGTACCGTCCGTCGAAGGCGTTGAAGGATTTGCTGATGGTCCGTGATCAGTGCTGCCGGTTCCCCGGGTGCCGGCGTACCGCGGAGAGCTGCGAAGTGGACCATATTGATGATTTTGCCAAGGGCGGGCATGCCAGCCGGAGCAATTCGCAGTTATTGTGCAAGCGGCATCAGATGTTCAAGCACGCGCTGGGCTGGCAGTCGGTCAGCCGCCCTGACGGGTCGGTGAGCTGGCGGACACCGCACGGGCTGAATTATGTGTCGGTGCCCGGCAGTGTGGAGAATGTGGGGAGCTTTGAACACATCCACGACCGCACCCCGGCGTTGGAAGTGGATTTGACCGATCGGGTGCGGCGGGTGCTGGGATGGACTGATCCGCCTGATCAGCTAGCTGGCTGAACGCTGGCTGCCCTTGATCACCTGTCGAGTGACTGAAATTTTCATTCACTCCCGCTGCACCGCATCCCCATTACAAGAACCGGATTTTCCCAGCGAATGCCGTCCACTGGGAGTGTCCGACGACTAACTGCGGCTCTGCTTGCTTGTTCTCCCCGGACGGATTAGGAAGTGAACGAGAATCTCAGTCAGTTTCGGCTTCCTGTTCGCTGGACCGGCCTGTGAAGTGAACGAGAATTTCGTTCAGACACAGGCTCCGGCAACGCCTGCCTTGTCGCTGCCCCAGGCTGCCATCACGAGTGGTTCCCATCGGCTCGTTTGCTGTGTCATGCGATCCTGTTTCTAAGGCCGGAAGTGAATGAAAAACTCAGTCACTTGAGGCTCTCCCCAAACCAATTCGCTTAGCACTCCCCACGGTTGCACCGCAGGTCCGCCTTGCACCAGCTCTATCAGGAGAAACGAAAGATGGCGTGCAGTGAGCATCCTTGCGGATTGCACTACACGCCATCTTGAAGATTCGACAGTCGATATTATTCGACGAATTCTTCCATGTCGACATCCTTGGTATCACTCGTTATGAACAGTGCACCCAAAGTGAGTACCGCGGCGATTGCCAGATAGATGCCCACTCCCATTGTGTTGCCCTTTCCTGCACTCCATAGGGCGATAGCCACGAACGAGGCCGGTGCCGCGCCAATGACCGAAGACAGGTTGTACGCAACTGCTGATCCCGTGTAACGCACGTTGGAAGGGAAAAGCTCTGGCAAGAATGAGGCCATCGGACCAAAGGTCAGACCCATCAGCGTGAAGCCGATGATCAATCCGGCCATAGCTGCGGCCTGTCCCGGACCGAAGAACAGGGTCCAAGCCAAACCGAATATGAGAATTCCGATGGTGACCCAAATCAGGAACTTGCGACGTCCAAACTTCTCTGCCAATGGTCCGGAAACCATGGTGAAAATACCGAAGAATACTACGCCGATTATGAGCATGGTCAGGAAGGTTGGGCGTTCGATGCCCAGACCAGGAACGAAGCCTTCAGCGTTGAAGGTTTTGCCTGCGGCTTCCGCAGCTGCCTGTCCTTGTTCAACGGTTGCTGCCGTGGTGCCGTAGGTCAAGGTGAAGGAAGTCATCAGGTAGAACAGCACGTAGGTAGCCAACATGATGAACGTACCGGCCAAGGTTGGGCGCCAGTGATTCTTCATGGTGACCGAGAACGGCGATTTTACAACCTTCTTTTCGTTGAGCACCTTCTGGAACGACAAGGATTCAACAAGCTTCAGGCGGACCCACAGTCCAATAATGACCATGACTGCGGAGAAGTAGAACGGTACGCGCCAGCCCCAAGCCAAGAACTGCTCTGCGGTTAATGTAGTCTGCAGAACTACGAACATCAGGTTGGCCAAGATAAAGCCGACCGGTGCGCCCAGCTGTGGGAAGGTGCCGTAAATGGCTCGCTTGTTTTTTGGTGCGTTCTCGGTCGCAAGCAACGCAGCTCCGGACCATTCGCCACCAAGGGCGAGCCCCTGAGCAAAGCGCAAGATCACTAGAGCCAGCGGAGCTAGGACCGTCCAGTGTCCCTGCGCGGCAGGCAGGAAGCCCATCAGGAAGGTCGCAATACCCATCAGCAGAAGCGACGCAACCAGAGTTCCCTTGCGTCCCAACCTATCGCCGTAGTGGCCAAAGATGATTGAGCCAAGCGGACGGGCTACGAATGCGACACCAAAGATGGCGAACGAAGACAGGATGGCATTGATTGGCGTTGCGTTAGGGAAGAACAGCGTTGGGAAAACCAATACCGACGCGGTGGCGTAAGCATAGAAGTCGAAGAACTCGACGGTGGTACCAATCATGCTGGCGAACAGCACGCGCCCACGGGTGTTTTCCTTTGGCGCTACTGTCTGGTTAGCCTGCGACATGGCGGCGGCTCCTTCTGAAGTGCGAGTAAAGGCTCGTTTGTGACTTCATAATGGTAAGCCGATACGACCAGTATGTGGATATTTGCGTCCAGTATTTGGACACATTTTTAATTCGATGATCTTCCCACCCTCTTTCAGGCTCTGACATGCGCGAAATGCGTTTCCGAATAATGAGACGCGGGAATTAGGTGCGATAAATGCCTTATATCAAAGCGAATCCCTCATGTGAAGTGCCCCACGGGATTATATTTTCGGCTCGGCTTGCCCCCAGCTACTGCTCCTAGAGGCCGTCACGACGTTTCACGCTGGGTGAGAGCGGACGAAAAAGCCGGGCATTCTTGAGGATTACTCAGGAATGCCCGGCTCATTCAGCTCTAGCGCAAGCTAGAAAACTAGATGTGTCGGTGCAAGCGGCGCGCGGCTTCGGCCAACGAACCGGATAGCGATGGGTAAACCGAGAAGGTTTCGGCAACATCATCTACGTGCAAGTTGTTCTGCACCGCAAGCGCTAAGGAGAAGATCAGTTCACTGGCGCGCGGAGCCACGACGACGCCGCCAATTACAGTGCCCGAGCCCTTACGCGCAACGATCTTCACGAAGCCCTGTTCGACATTCATCATTTTTGCGCGAGCATTGGTGTTCAGATCAATTTTGATGATATTCGCTTGGTACTTGCCTTCGGCCACCGCACGCTGCGAGACACCGACGGTAGCGATTTCCGGGGAGGTGAAGACGTTCGAGGAAACCAGATTTAGATCGATGGGCTTCACCGAGTCGCCGAGCAGGTGGGCAACCGCGATACGACCCTGCATCGCGGCAACGGAAGCCAGTGCGAAAACACCGGTGCAGTCGCCGGCTGCGTAGACGTTGGTGACGGTAGTGCGCGAAACACCATCCACCTTGATGTGGCCTGACTCGCTGAGCTGGACTCCGGCCTCTTCCAGGCCCAGACCGTCGGTATTCGGAATGCCGCCGACCGCGACTAAGCAGTGGCTGCCTTCGAGCACTCGGCCATCTGCCAAGGTGACGAAAACCTTGTCGCCCTTGCGCTCCACGCCTTCGGCGCGAGCCTGGGATACAACGTTGACCCCGTTTTCCTTGAAGACATCCTCAAGCACTGCCGCCGCATCCGCGTCTTCACTTGGAAGCACGCGGTCACGCGAGGAGACCAAGGTCACCTTGGCGCCAAGCAGGTTGTAGGCGGAAGCGAACTCGGCACCGGTGACACCGGAGCCAACGACGATCAGGTGCTCGGGCACCTCGTTCATGTTATAAATCTGAGTCCAGTTGAAAATGCGCTCGCCATCTGGCTTGGCGGTAGGAAGTTCGCGCGGATGGGCGCCGACTGCAAGCAATATGGCGTCGGCTTCGATCGATTGTTCCGAACCGTCCGGGTGGCTCACCGCCACCGTCTTGCGGTCCACCAGACGACCTTCACCGATCACGATACGCACACCGGCGCGTTCCAGTCCGGTGCGAATGTCGCCTGATTGCTCCTTGGCCAGAGCCAACAAACGATGGTTGACCACAGAGAAGTCGGTCTGTGCATCGTTGATGCCCTCGATGTGGACACCGAAAGTTTCTGCATGCTGTACTCGACGCACCGCGTCAGCGGTAGCGATGAGGGTCTTCGATGGCACGACGTCCGTGAGGACCGCCGAACCACCCATCCCGGCACGTTCTACAACGGTGACATTGGCACCTAGTTGGGCGGCTCCCATGGCAGCTTCATAGCCACCTGGTCCGCCACCAAGGATTACTAAACGGGTTGCTTTGTTCCTACGATCTGCGCTCACATTTTCCATTGTTCACCATGCACCGGATTTGCGCACATCACGATCGAGTGAATTTCGCCCCGTTGCCACGGTTTCCACCTGACAAAGGGGCTACCTACCGGTAGCGTATTTCACGTGAATGATATGCAAAATGACCCACAGGCGTTGGCGGCACAGGCCGCCCAGGTAATTGCCGAACAGACTAACGTCGCAAAGCACGACATTGCTCTTGTCCTAGGCTCCGGTTGGGGCCAGGCCGCCGAACTAATCGGTGAGACCACCCATACCCTGGATGCCACCAGCCTCCCGGGTTTCCACGCCCCGGCCGTACCCGGCCACCGCGGCAGCATTTCCTCGATTCTGACCGAAACCGGCAAGCGTGTGCTGGTCCTCGGCGCGCGCACCCACTATTACGAGGGCCGCGGCGTCCGCTCGGTAGTGCACCCCATCCGCACCGCGGCAGCAGCCGGTTGCACCCAACTGGTGCTGACCAACGGTTGCGGTGGCCTGAACCCTGCCTGGACCCCGGGCACCCCGGTGCTGATCTCGGACCACCTGAACCTCACTGCCGCTTCTCCTCTTGAAGGCGCCACCTTCGTGGACCTGACAGACCTCTACTCCTCGCGCCTGCGCGAAGTAGCCCGAGAAGTGGACCCGACGCTTGACGAAGGCGTCTACGCTCAGTTCACCGGACCGCACTACGAGACTCCGGCCGAGGTGAAGTACGCCAGAACCATTGGCGCAGATCTGGTAGGCATGTCAACCGCGCTGGAAGCTATTGCCGCACGCCATGCGGGAATGGAAATCTTCGGCATCTCATTGGTGACCAACCTGGCGGCCGGCATCAGCCCCGTTCCGCTGAGCCACGAAGAGGTTATCGAGGCCGGACAGGCCGCTGGCCCACGGATCTCGAAACTTCTGGCGCAGATCATCGCCCGCCTCTAGGCGAGAATCAACTTCACTCTTCGAGGCTAGGAAAACGATGAACCACACCGAGAAAATACAGCTTCTTGCGCAGGCTGCACACTGGGCAGCGCAGGATCCGGACCCGGCTACCGCCGAGGAACTCCAGCTGCTGATCTCCCGGGTCGAATCCGGGGATGCGATCGCGATGGACGACCTTGCCGAGCGCTTCGCTGGCGTGCTCGAATTTGGAACCGCCGGATTGCGCGCCGAGCTTGGCGCCGGCCCCATGCGGATGAACCGGGTCGTGGTCATGCGCACCGCCGCCGGAATCGCCCGGTTCCTCAGCGAAAGGGCAGCCGGAGCCTATACGCCCAAGGTAGTGATCGGCTTTGACGCACGCTACAACTCGGATGTGTTCGCCACAGATTCGGCGGCGGTTTTCACCGCCGCCGGCTTCGAAGTGCTGCTCATGCCTTCGGCACTGCCAACCCCGGTACTTGCCTGGGCGGTGCGCACCTACTCCGCCGAAGCCGGAGTCATGGTCACCGCGAGCCACAACCCGCCACGCGATAACGGCTACAAGGTTTATGTCGGCGGCAAGGTCGCCGACGAGGTGGGCCGCGGCGCGCAGATCGTCTCCCCAATCGATGAGCAGATCGCGAACCTCATCGACCCGAACCAGCCGGTGGCGCAGATAAAACGCCTCGACTCCGGATGGACGGTGCTTCCAGGCGCCGGTGAAGACGGAAATATCGAGGCGGCCTACCTGGATTCCATCGGCAAGGTGATTCTGGCGCCGGATGCAGCGCTAGCTACTCATCGCAAACAGCTGAAGGTAGTTGTCACCGCCTTGCACGGCGTCGGCGGGCACACCATGCGCCAGGCCCTGCTCAACGCAGGTTTCACCGATGTGCATATGGTCCCCGAGCAGGAACACCCGGATCCGGATTTCCCTACGGTGAAGTTCCCCAACCCCGAAGAGCCAGGCGCCATCGATTTGTCCCTGGACTTGGCGCGCAAGGTCGGCGCGGATCTGGTCATTGCCAATGACCCCGACGCAGACCGCTGTGCAGGTGCCATCCATGACGGCACAGCATGGCGCATGCTGCGCGGGGACGAAGTGGGTTGGCTGCTCGGAGATCAGCTTTCACGCACTCTCCCGGCGGAACAGAAGCTGGCAAATTCAATAGTCTCCTCGCGCATGCTCGCGGCAATTGCGAAGGACAGCGGGCGTGAACACGAGGAAACCCTCACCGGTTTCAAGTGGATCTCGCGGGTAGAAAACCTTGGCTTCGGCTACGAAGAAGCACTGGGCTACTGTGTGGCTCCCGGGCTTGTCCGCGACAAGGATGGAATGTCCGCGGCGCTGGTTCTCGCTGACTTGGCGGCCGAGCTTAAGGCCAGCGGCAACAGCATCCAGGGCCGCCTGGACGAGCTTGCGGCAAAACACGGTGTGCACGTCACCGACCAGCTCTCCATGCGTTTTACCGACCTTTCGCAGATTCCGGTGCTGATGGACAAAATCCGCACCAACGCCCCGGCGGAACTAGCCGGAGCCGCCGTCACCGAGATCACCGACCTGTCCCAGGGCACCGAAAAGTTGCCGGCAACCAATGCAATGGTGCTGCACACCTTCACCGGGGCACGTGTCATTGTCCGTCCTTCGGGCACCGAACCCAAGCTCAAGTGCTACCTCGAAACCGTGGAGCATGCCGAAGACTTAGCGGACGTGCCTGCCGCACGCGAGCGTGCCACCGCGCAGTGTCTAGCCATAAAACGCGAACTTGAAGCGTTCCTGAACGAATAATTTTTCGTACAGAACCTGCGCAAAAACTATAAAGAGAACGAACAGAGGATCAAGATGAGTGAACTGAGCGCCCGCGAAATTGCAGGCTACATCGACCACACCCTGCTGGCACCGAACGCTTCGCGCGAGCAGATCGTGACGATCTGCGAGGAAGCTAAGAAGTACGAGTTCAAATCCGTCTGCGTGAACCCACTGTGGGTTTCCACCGTCTCGCGCGAACTGTCCGGCTCCGAGGTTTTGACCTGTTCGGTGATTGGCTTCCCGCTGGGTACCTCCACCACCGATACCAAGGTCTTTGAAACCCGCACCGCGGTATCCGACGGCGCCAACGAGATCGATATGGTGATCGACGTGGCCGCCGCCCTACGCGGAGATGGTGACGCGCTAGTCAACGAGATCTTTGCCATTGCCCAAGCGGCCCATGAAGGTGGCGCCATCTTGAAGGTCATCATCGAAACCTGCTTGCTTACCGAGGAAGCAAAGGTTCTGGCCTGCGAGGCAGCCAAGGCCGCGGGGGCCGACTTTGTGAAGACTTCAACCGGTTTCTCCACCGGTGGCGCGACCGTGGAAGATGTCGCTTTGATGCGCAAGACCGTCGGGCCTGATCTAGGGGTCAAGGCTTCGGGCGGTGTGCGGAGCGTGGAAACCGCGCGAGCCATGATTGCCGCCGGCGCAACACGTCTCGGTTCCAGCTCCGGAGTTGCTATCCTAGAGGGAGAGCAAAGCGGGTCCAGCTACTAAGGCACCGCACCCATTCGTTTCCTCAAGGAGAAAAAGTGTACTCGAACGGCAAGAACACCGCCCACTCTGGTGAAGGTCGCCTCGTTGGCAACATCGTTAATACCGTGATCTTCCTGGTGCTGTTCTCGGCTGGCATCTACGCCCTGTCCTACTGGACTTTGGAGACCGCATGGTGGCCGACCATTGCATGCTTCGTGCTGTCGTTCGGCGCCTTCGCGATTCCAATGCACCTGATGGGCCGCTCGGATTCCATCGCCGTGGCAGCCGCAGCTAACACCGTCAAGTAATTCAAGTTTGAGTTAAAAGGGGAGGTCTTCGGACCTCCCCTTTTTCGTTTTTAACCCACCAAGGTTACTTGATCAGGCCTTGCAGCCGCGCTAGCCTCAGGCCATGGGCACCAGCTGGCAAGAACATATCGAAATATTCTGGAATACGGCAGGGACGAAGAGCCCCGAGAGTTTGCGCAACGAGTTGGAACAACTGCTTGCGCAAAGGCCAGCTGATGATTCTGAAGTCCTTTTTGAACGCGCTTCGCTGCACGATTATCTGGGCGAAGAAGCCCTGGCCGTCGGCCCCTACCGCGAGGCAATTGCCGGGACGCTGAGCGGGGAGAAATTGTGCGAAGCGCGAATCCAGCTGGCCAGCACCTTGCGTAATTTGGGTGAGTTCCAGGAAGCCATCGAATTGCTCCGCATGGTGGGCCAGGACTCTGCCACTTACCGTGATGCCCAAGCGTTTCTCGCCTTGGCTTTACACGATGCCGGCGAATTCGCTCAGGCCCTGCAGGTCGCTCTGCAAGCTTTGGCGCCAAGCCTGGAACTCTATGCGCGCCCGGTGCACGACTACGCGGGCGAATTGACCGCCAAATGACTGATGGCCGAGATGCCAAAATTTAGCTTTGGGATCCCGGCCACCGGTGTGGTCAATTCCTACTTTTTCGTCTCGTTCGCGGCCGGCGCGGCCGGCGTCGGCTCGAAGATTCCATAAAGCAGGCGTTCGGCCCACTCAAGGATCGCCTCATCCGCAAGGTCCTTGCCACCTACCGGCGAGGTCCGTGGCTTCGGAATGAAGATTGCGTTCAAGGCCGGCTTATTCGCCGCCCCCGGGTAAAGGCGTTCCAAACGGACCTGGCGTGAAGCTGGAAGGTCTTCAATCTTCGCAGGCGAGACCTTGATGTGGTTGCCGATCTGCTGGATATCGCGCAGCCCCACGGCGCGCGCACGGACCCGTAGCGCTGCCACGCGCATAAGGTTCTCCACCGGTTGCGGGAGCTTGCCATAACGATCTTCAAGCTCCTCGCGGACCTCGGCGAGCGCCTCGGCGGTCTCGGCCCCGGCAATATTGCGGTACGCCTCCAAACGCAGTCGTTCACCTGGCACATACTCGTGGGGCAGGTGCGCGTTGACTGGAAGGTCGATTTTCATCTCGGTGGCTTCTTCTTCACCTTCGCCCTTGAAATCCGCGACCGCCTCGCCAACCAGGCGCAGGTAGAGGTCGAAGCCGACCCCGGCGATATGTCCGGACTGTTCTCCACCGAGCAGGTTGCCTGCCCCGCGCAGTTCAAGGTCCTTCATGGCCAATTGGTAGCCCGAGCCGAGCTCGTTATGCGCTGCCACCGCCTTCAACCGTTCCAGTGCCACCTCGCCCAGAGGCTTCTCCACATCCCAGAGGAAGTAGGCGTAGGCGCGTTCGCGAGCACGTCCCACACGCCCACGAAGCTGGTGAAGCTGGGAGAGCCCATAGTTATTCGCACGGTCCACAATCAACGTGTTGGCATTTGAGATATCGAGACCGGTTTCGATGATGGTGGTGGAGACCAAGACATCAAACTTCTTCTCCCAGAAGTCCTGGATGATTCGTTCTAGTCGCGATTCACTCATCTTGCCGTGGGCCACCTCGACGCGGGCCTCGGGAACCAGCTCGCGCAATTCGGCGGCTACCCGGTCAATAGAGGACACCCGGTTGTGCACGAAGAACACCTGACCGTCACGCATCAGCTCTCGGCGGATCGCCGCGGAGATCTGCTTATCACTGCGCGGTCCGACGAAGGTCAGCACCGGGTGGCGTTCTTCCGGCGGCGTAGCCAGCGTAGAAGTTTCCCGGATGCCTGTCAGGCTCATTTCCAAGGTACGTGGAATAGGGGTGGCACTCATCGCCAACACATCCACGTTGGTACGCATCTTCTTCAGCTCTTCCTTGTGCTCCACACCGAAGCGCTGTTCCTCATCGATGATCACCAACCCAAGGTTCTTGAACTCGACAGTCTTAGAAAGCAGCCGGTGCGTACCGATCACGATGTCGATCGAGCCGTCTTTGAGCCCGGCAATGATTTCCTTGGATTCCTTGGCGGTTTGGAAACGGGATAGCGACTTCACTCGGAGTGGGAAGCCCGAGTAGCGTTCGGTGAAAGTCTGATGGTGCTGGGAAGCAAGCAGTGTAGTAGGCACCAGGATGGCTACTTGTTTGGAATCTTGGACCGCCTTGAACGCGGCCCGGACCGCGATCTCGGTTTTGCCGAAGCCCACGTCACCGGAGATCAGCCGGTCCATGGGAATCTCGCGCTCCATGTCTCGTTTGACCTCGTTAATCGCGGTCAGCTGATCCGGGGTCTCGATATAGGCGAAAGCTTCTTCAAGCTCGTTTTGCCAGGGAGTATCTGCCCCGAAGGAGTGGCCCCGGCTCGCCATGCGCGCCGAGTAGAGCTTGATCAAATCTCCGGCGATCTCCTTGACCGCTTTGCGGGCCTTCGATTTGGTGCTGGCCCAATCCGAGCCGCCCATCTTAGAGAGGCTTGGAGCTTCGCCTCCCACGTAGCGAGTAACCAGATCCAGCTGCTCCATGGGCACGAAGAGCCGGTCCCCCGGTGCCCCGCGCTTCGAAGCGGAGTATTCCACTACGAGGTATTCACGCTTGGCATCCTTTGAAGATCCAGAGACCTTACGGGCCACCAGCTCCACGAACTTCCCGATGCCGTGCTGTTCGTGCACGATGTAGTCGCCGGTTTGCAACGACAGCGGATCTACCGCATTGCGTTTACGTTTAGCGCTCAGCTTGCGCGTCTTGCGATTGGCGTAGGCGCTCGAACGCCCCAGCAGGTCGGCTTCGGTCAGCAATCCAAATTTCAGCCCGTCAAAGACGAACCCTCGCCCAGCGGTGGCCTGCGTGATTTCGATGAGTCCAGCCGTGGGCAGCTGACTGATCTCTGGGACGCGGTGGGCCGGTATTTGGTATTCCTGGAAAAGTTCGGACAGTCGCGCCGCCGGGCCTGGGCCTTCGGTGGCCACCACCAAACGCCACCCATCCTTGACCCGACCGGAGATGAACTCCATCATCGCCTCAATGTCGCCTTGGTAACCGCGTGGCTCGCGGGCCTCGACTCGGATGGTGGCCGCGCCGATGTCAAGATCTTCATCCGCACCCAGCGAGGTCAACGACCACCAGGACACCTTGGCTTCCTTCGCATGCACTACGGTTTCAGCCAGTGAGGCGAAGTCACCGGAGGCGAGTTTGCGTCCGGATTCTGCGGTGCTTAAATCAAGCGGTGCCGCGGCGCCGTCGGAAGCCGAGGCCCACGCTGCGGCGAGGAATTCAGCGTTGGTGGCGTTCAGGTCGTGGGCGCGCGAGCGGACGCGCTCGGGCTCCATCACCAGTGCGATGGATGATGCTGGAAGTAGTGAGAGCAACGGCACCATCCCATCCACCAAAAGTGGCGCCAACGACTCCATGCCTTCTACCGCGATACCGCCAGCAATTTTGGTCAGCATTTCCGTTGCTGCGGGGAAGTTCGCCTTGAGGTTAGCGGCCCGGCTCATTACTTGTGGGGTGATGAGCATTTCGCGGCAAGGAGTGGCAATGATCTTGGTTGGGCTCTCCCCGTCCAATGAACGCTGATCTGCTATCGCGAAGTAGCGCATCGAATCGATTTGCTCGCCAAAGAAGTCGATACGTACTGGATGCTCAAGTGTTGGCGGGAAAACGTCAATGATGCCGCCACGCACGGCAAACTCGCCGCGGTGAGTGACCATATCCACCCGGGCATAAGCCGCCGCAGCTAAATCCTTGATGACCTTTTCGAAGCCTGGCTCCGCGTCCAGTTCGAGTTCCACTGGGCGTAGCTGGCCCAGCCCGGCGACAAGCGGCTGCAGGACTGCGCGAATCGGTGCAATGATGACCTTCAATTTCGGGTCTTGGTCGTGCAACCGGCGTAAGACCTCCAAGCGACGGCCAACGGTATCGCTGCGCGGAGAAAGGCGTTCATGAGGCAGAGTTTCCCAAGAGGGGAATTCGGCGATCTGATCTTCGGGCATGTACGCGGCCAAGGATGCTGAGACATCCTCGGCTTCACGACCGGTGGCGGTCACAATCAGCATGATTGCATGCTCTTGCCCGGCAATGAGCCCTTCGGTGATGTGGGCGCCGAGAATCGCGCGCATCCCCTGCGGGGCGGCAATCTCTAGTTCTTCGCTGCGGGTGTTGAATGCTTGCGAAGCGCCGTGCTGGATTCGCCTAAATGACGGTTCCTCGCGCAGGAAATCATGAAGTCCGCTCAGGCTCATGTTGCTTAAAGTTCCTCTCAATGAAGGCAAAATATCCGGTAGCGCACCACAAACAACGACCGCAAAATCTTTCCGCGGTCGGCGCAATGCCAATATGTTGTTTTATGCTGCCTTCCTAGCCTACCTAACGCAGGGGAACCGATAGGGTTAATAACGACCAGAACCGGCATGGAACACAAGATTGTTCTGCACGACCGCCGAACCTTTCAAGATTGGGATTTGTATTCATGGCATTGAACGCAAGCACGCAGATCGCACACCCTGCAGACAAGGTCATCGCGACCTTAGCTGATCGTGGATTCGCCGAGCATCTGACCTCGCTGGCCAAGGGCACGTTGAGCAGCTTCACCGTTGAAGGTGACACCAGCAGCTCCTTCACGCTGACCACCGTCCGCGCCCTGCCCACCGACCGCGTGCCAGATTTTGCGCGTAAGTTCGTTGGTGCCTCCATTGATGTCACGCAGGTAGAGCAGTGGAGCGCACCGGATGCGGCAGGCAATCGTTCGGCTTCGGTGAAGATCAATGTTGCTGGCGTCCCGGTATCAGTCTCCGGCACCGAGTCGTTGAGCGCTGCTGGTGAGCACAGCAACTTCGCTATCGACGCGAAGGTTTCCTCTTCTATTCCGTTCATCGGCGGCAAGCTTGCTTCCGCTGCTGAACCTTACCTGGGCAAGGCGCTGAATATGCAGGCTGCACAGGTCAATGAGTGGCTTTCGAAGTAACCATATATAGTTTCGAACTCAAAGTCCCAGGTAAGTATGAAAATACACTTACCCGGGATTTTGTGGTTCCAGCCACGTTACACGCTAGGATTATTACCTAGGTGTGCCGGGAAGTCTGGTCGGCGAACAAATTTTCATTTATCGAAGTAAGTGAGTTCAACAATGACTCAAACGCCATCTTCGGGTTCGCCAAAGAACCTGTTTTCGCGCCCAAGTTACAAAGAATCGGTGCGCATCGGAGATATCCTGCGCAAAGAAACCGTCGGCGGCATGGTTCTCATTGCCGGTGCAATCCTCGCCCTTATTTGGGCAAACACGCCAATGCGCGAATCTTATTTCGCGCTGCGCGATTTTCACTTCGGCCCCACCCTCTTAGGTGTCGATCTGAACCTTTCAATCGGCCATTGGGCAGCTGATGCCCTACTTGCGGTGTTCTTCTTCCTAACCGGTTTGGAATTGAAGAAAGAATTCGTCATTGGCGATCTGCGCAACGCTAAAACCGCGGCGGTCCCTGTCGCTGCCGCCTTCGGTGGCGTGCTGGTTCCTGCGTTGATCTTCGTGGCCATCGCCGCCGGTTCCGGCGGAGGCACAGAACTGCTGCGCGGTTGGGCCATCCCCACGGCGACCGATATCGCTTTCGCCGTTGCGGTGCTTGCCGTCATTGGCTCGGCATTACCGGCTTCGCTACGTATATTCTTGCTGACCCTCGCGGTGGTTGATGACCTGATCGCCATCGTCATCATCGCCTTTGTATTCACCGACGACCTCAAACTTGCCTACCTCGGGTTGGCGCTGATTCCGATCATCCTCTTCACCGTACTAGCGCGCTACCTGGGCAAGTTCTTTGCCAAGCGAGCTTGGGCCGCTTGGATGATCCTGTTGCCATTGGGCATCATTACTTGGATCTTCGTCTTCGGGTCGGGCATTCACGCAACTATCGCGGGCGTGGTGCTGGGCTTCTGCGTGCCGGTCAAACGCACTGATGGCCGCGAAGGATTGGGTCTATCCGAACTCTTTGAACACCGGTTCCGCCCGCTGTCTTCCGGGTTCTGCATTCCTATCTTCGCTTTCTTCGCCGCCGGAGTCACGGTAATCTCGCCCGATTCCGGAGGCGGCGGGCTGCTCACTGACCCGGTGTTCTGGGGCATTGTGGTTGGCCTGGTGCTAGGTAAGCCGATTGGCATCATGGGATTCACCTGGTTGCTCACCAAATTCACAAAGGCTTCCCTGGATAAGGACGCCAAATGGGGTGACTTGTTCGGCGTGACGCTGCTGGCAGGCATCGGTTTCACCGTCTCCCTGTTGGTCTCCGAGCTATCCTTCGGCTTGGAATCGGCGCACTACGAGCATGCAAAGGTCGCTATCCTGGCCGGATCATTTATCGCCGCGATCCTCGGCGCATTGTGGTTGATTCCGCGCAACCGTGGCTACAAGATCATTGCCGCCCGCGAAACACGAGACGACAACCAAGATGGCATCCCGGATGTTTACCAGCCCGGTGACAAGGACTAGTTCTGATTAGCAAAGGAACCCTTGCGCTTCACATTTTCCATGTGAAGCGGAAGGGTTCCTTTTTGCATAGAGCGGCAGGTTTTATCCGAGCATTCGGCTAGGCGCTGGCGCCCAGCATGGCCGCCTCTGCAGCCACCCATGCAAGCATGGCGCATTTGACGCGTGCCGGGAATTTGGAGACACCTACGAAAGCCGCAGCATCTTCCAAAACTTCCTCGTCCGGAACCATGGTGCCCCTTGAACGCATCATTTCACGGAAGACTTCCAGTTTGTCCAAGAATTCATCCCGGGTCATTTCCGGGAGCATTTCGCTGAGCACCGAGGCGGAGGCCATGGAGATGGAGCAACCGTCTCCCTCCCAGCTCATCGTGGTGAAATGTGCGTCAGCATCCAAGGCTACGCGGACGCGAATCTGATCGCCGCAGATGGGGTTGTGCTGGTGTGATTCACCATGCAGTTCACCGCTTGCCGGATCCACCAGTGGTGAGCCGATACGCCGTTTGGCGTGGTCGAGGATGACCTGTTGATACAGCTGATCTAGTTCGTTCATTTAGACTCCAAAGTATTCACGCACGGAGGCAACAGCTTCGATCAGCGCGGTGACATCCTGCTCAGTGTTGTATAGGTAAGTGCTTGCGCGCGTCGTGGCCGATACTCCAAGTGCCCGGTGCAATGGCTGGGCGCAATGGTGTCCGACACGCACTGCGATGCCTCGCGAGTCCAGGTACTGGCCAACATCGTGCGGGTGGACTCCGATGACTTCGAAAGGCACGGTGCCGATGCGTTTGATGTCCGAGGGACCAAAAACGCGCACGCCTTCCAGCTCGGACAGCCCCTCGTAGAGCATGGCCCCGAGGTGCTCTTCCCAGGCGGCAATGCGATCCATGCCGATCTCGTCCAAATAGCTGGCGGCGGTGGCCAACCCGTGGACCTGCGCGATTCGCTGAGTTCCGGCTTCGAAGCGCTGAGGCGACGGAAGGAATTCGGCATGTTCCATGTCGACCACGGTGATCATTGATCCTCCGGTGAGGAACGGCGGCATGGAGTCCAGCAGTTCGGCGCGCCCGTAGAGGCCGCCAATGCCGGTTGGGCCAAGCATCTTATGTCCGGAGAAGGCCATGAAGTCAACATCTAGGGCTTTGACGTCGATGGGCATATGTGGGACCGACTGGCATCCGTCCAATACCGTCAGAGCTCCGACTTTCCGCGCTGCGGTGACAAAGCGAGCGACGTCGGTGATGGTGCCCAAGACGTTCGAGACATGGGTGAAGGCCACTAATTTGGTCTTCTCGTTGATCAGTTCGTCGAGCAACTCATAGCGTAGTGCGCCGTGCTCGTCGACTGGTACATAGCGCAAGGTTGCGCCGGTGCGGAAGGCCAATTCCTGCCAAGGGATCAGGTTTGCGTGGTGCTCGATTTCGGTCACTAGGATCTCGTCGCCGGCACCGATCCGGAATCGTGCGGATGCCTCACCGCCCCGGCCGAGCGAGGCATTGGAGATTGAGTAGGCGATGAGGTTCAACGCTTCAGTGGCGTTCGAGGTCCACACCAGTTCGTTGCTGCGTGCGCCAATGAACTTGGCTACGGTCTCTCTTGCCTGCTCAAAAATATCGGTGGCTTCAACCGCGAGGGTATGCGCACCGCGATGAACTGCCGAATTGGCGTTCTCGTAGTAGTGTTGCTCGGCTTCGTAGACGCAGCGGGGCTTCTGGCTGGTCGCTCCGGAGTCCAAATAGATGAGCTCGGTGCCGTTGACCTGATGATCCAGGATTTCAAAGTCTGCTTTGATCCGTGCGACCTCTGCTTGAGAGAGCGCTTCGGTGGCTTCTGGGTGACCGGTAACCGTCTGCACGTGGTCCTCCGAGGTAATGGATGTGGTTTGCCAGATCGATTCCGCTGATTAGGCAAAGGGTACATTAGCTAATTATTCCACTCTAGAACGCAGATCTCATCTAAGTAAGTCCTTAGTTAGCGACGCCTCAGCAAAAACAAAGCGACCAGAACCCCTGCCGCAGAGGCAAAAATTCTGACCGCTTTTGGTTGCAGATCGATTATGAAGTGTGAAACTTCTCCTGCGCCGCTTCCAAACCGGAGGACATCAACAGCTCGACAGCGTCTGCCGAATTATCGATCAGAAACGGTAACGCTTGCTTTTCGGTTTTCGAGAAATCCTGCAGCACCCAGTCCGCGGTATCCATGCGACCGGCCGGACGACCCACGCCTGCGCGAACGCGAAGGTAGTCTTTGGAGCCCATGGCCTTGGAAATGTCCCGTAGCCCGTTGTGGCCGCCTTCTCCCCCGCCGCGCTTGAGCTTGACCGTGTCGAAGGGAATGTCGATCTCATCGTGAACTACGATCAATTTTTCGATCCCGATGCCAAAAAATTTGGCTAGGTTCGCGACCGGTCCACCTGAGAGGTTCATATAGGTCATGGGTTTGGCCAAGACGACGCGTGGCCCACCGATGCCTAGCCGCCCCTGAATGATCTGGGCACGCGAGGAATGGGTTTTGAATTTCGAGCCGGAACGTTGTGCCAACTCGTCGAGCACCATCTGCCCGATATTGTGTCTATTGCCAGCGTAGCCGGGCCCGGGATTCCCGAGCCCGGCTACCAGCCAAGTGTCATTGCTCATGAGTCTTAGCTACTAAAAGCTGTATTGCAGTTCCGAAGACTACAATTACGCAGCGATCAGCAGGTCCATGTGATCAACGGTACGGTTGATGGCGTGGACCTGAACATCCTTGATCGAGGTGGTAACTTCCTTGCCCTCGATGTTCAGAACCAGCTGAACGCTGCGGTCACGGATAGCCAAGGTGGTCTCGTGGATTGGCAGCAGGATGTGCTGTGGCTCGGAGCCTGCACCGTAGATGACTGCTGGGATCATGCCGTCGCGGCGGGCCTGACGGGCTGCGCCCTTGCCGAAATCGGAACGAACTACGGCGTCAAGGTTGACAGATGCCATGATGAATCTCCTTAGAGTAAATGAATGCTTCTTCTTACGCCCTGCGTGGACCTGGGAAGCATCCATCATCTGGAGATGAAAGAGCTTTTCCGGCCTTGTCGATAACGGCTACATCAAAAAAGATGTTTCCCTCGCCTGGGCACAATGAGTAATTCTACCAGTTACGCACCCCTAAGAAAAAACATGTATCCCATCCCACATCGCCAAGAGATGATACCTTTTGGCTTAGTTCCGCTCCACCGGTAGCGTGGCAACAATCCAATAGATCAACGGTGAGAATCCGCCTAATCCAAGGAGCACTTATGGCTACGAAACAACCAGCGATGTCACCGTCAGAAATGCCAGTTTCAGAAGTCTTGGACCGAGCCCCCGGCGCACGACGAGCCGAGGCTGAGGAGCTGCTGAGCCTCTATCAGGAGATCACAGCCGAATCGCCGATCATCTGGGCCGGCAAAATCATCGGATTCGGCGAATACGAGTATTTCCACGCCAACGGGCGCACCGGACGGGCGCCGCTTATGGCCTTTGCCCCGGGGTCCGCAAAGCACACCCTTTATCTCCAGAGCGGTTTCTCCGAGAAGTGGCCCGAATTGCTCGCGGCGCTCGGCCCACACCGGGCCAGCAAGGCCTGCCTTTACCTGGGCAAATTATCCAAAATAGATCTGGTTGTGCTTCGTGAGCTGCTTGAAGCTTCCTACGAGTTAGCACGCACCGAGGCCGAGCAGGGCAGCAGTTCCAGCGACTGAGCTTCATCGCACTGATAAAAAGCTTTTAACGGCATCTGGCCGGCACCCGAAGGTGCCGGCCAGATGCTTGCGAAACGAGGACTGCTAGGCGCGGCCGTCGAAGAGGTTCGTCACCGAACCCTCGTGGAAGACCTCAGAGATGGCTCGAGCCAGCATTGGCGCGATCGAAAGCACGGTGAGGTTATCGAAGCGCTTCTCTTCAGGGATCGGCAAGGTGTTGGTGACAACCACTTCGGTGGCGCCGGACTCTGCCAGACGCTGCGCGGCTGGGTCGGAGAACACAGCGTGGGTCGCGGCGATGATAACGTCCTTGGCGCCGGCTTCCTTCAGCACGCGCACCGCACCTGCGATGGTTCCACCGGTGTCGATCATGTCATCGATCAGTACCGCGGTGCGTCCAGCAACCTGGCCCACCACGGTCTTGGACTCTGCCTGGTTAGGCACGGTCAGATCGCGGGATTTGTGAACGAACGCCAACGGGGCACCGCCCAGGCGCTCTGCCCACTGCTCGGCAACGCGCACGCGGCCGGTGTCCGGGGAAACCACGGTCACCTGCGATACATCCACGCGAGTGCGGATGTAGTCGGCCAGCAGCGGGAAAGCGAACAGGTGGTCCACCGGGCCGTCGAAGAAGCCCTGGATCTGCGCGGTGTGCAGATCGCAAGAGATCACGCGGTCGGCGCCTGCGGTCTTGAACAGGTCGGCGACCAGGCGAGCCGAGATCGGCTCGCGGCCGCGGCCCTTCTTGTCCTGGCGAGCGTATGGGTAGAACGGCGCGACCACGGTGATGCGACGAGCCGAGGCACGCTTCATCGAATCGATCATGATCAGCTGTTCCATCAGCCAGTTGTTCAGTGGAGCCGGGTAGGACTGCAGCAAGAATACTTCCTTGCCACGGACCGACTCATCCGAACGAACGTAGATCTCGCCGTTAGCGAAGTCGTAGGCGTTCAACGGGAGCAGTTCGGTGTCCAGTTCCTTGGCGACTTCTGCTGCCAGTTCCGGGTGTGCCCGGCCGGTGGCCAGGACCAGCTTTTTATCGACATTATGGCTGATTTCACTCATGGGGTTTGCTTTCTCGCTCGCTTCGCTGTCACGTATGAGGTGGTCTGAGGAAATGATTTCCTCGAATGAATTACTCGGAATCCGAGCTATTCAATGAGGACTTGAATGCGGCGTCGGCCGAAGGGGTGCCAGGACGCTTCTCAAGCGTCCAACCTTCGGTATTGCGCTGCGGGGCCACGGACAGCGCAAGCGCACCGGCCGGGACGTTTTTGCGTACGATCGCGCCAGCACCAGTGTAAGCGCCGTCCCCGAGTTCAACCGGGGCGATGAACACCGTGTTCGAGCTGGTGCGCACATGCGAACCGATCTTGGTGCGGTGCTTCTTTTCGCCATCGTAGTTAGCGGTGATGTTGCCGCAGCCAATATTGGTGAACTCACCGATCTCGGCATCCCCGGCGTAGCCAAGGTGCGAGAGCTTTGAGCCACGGCCGATGGTGACGTTCTTGGTTTCGTAGAACGCGCCGATCTTGCCGTCCGGTCCAAGTTCGGTCCCGGGACGCAGATAAGCGAATGGGCCCACGCTGGCTCCCTCGGAGATGCGCGAGTCGGTAGCATCGGTGCGCTTCACGGTAGCGTTCTGGCCGACCACGACATTGGTCAAGGTGGTGTCGGGGCCAACCACTGCGTTGGTGCCGATGAGGGTCTCACCATGCAGCTGGGTGCCTGGCTTCAGGGTGACATCCTGGCCAATGATGACCGTCGCGTCGATCCAGGTGGTGGCCGGATCAACGATAGTCACGCCTTGGCGCATCCAGAATTCGGTTTTGCGTTCGTTGTAGATGCGGGCCAAGTTGGAGACCTGGACGCGGTCGTTCGCACCCTCGATCTGCCAACGGTCAGCGATCTGCGATGAAGCGACGCGGCCGCCACGCGAGCGAGCAATGGCGAGCACGTCGGTCAGGTACATTTCACCCTGCGCGTTATCGGTGGTGACCTCGGTCAGTGCCGAACGCAGCATCTCGGCGTCGAAAGCATAGATGCCGGAGTTGATTTCCTTGACAGCAAGCTCAGCCTCGTTGGCGTCCTTCTGTTCGCGGATACCGGAGACGTCACCGTTCTCATCGCGCAGGATGCGTCCGTAGCCCGATGGGTCATCCAGTTCGGTGGTCAACACGGTGACCGCGTTGCCGCTGGCCTCGTGGGTGATGACCAACCCGGAGAGCACCTCGCTGGTGAGCAATGGCACATCACCATAAGTCACCACGACGGTTCCTTCGAGGGCGGGATCCACCGCTTCAAGTCCCTGCTGCACAGCACGCCCGGTACCAGGAACTTCGTCCTGGTCGGCAATGGTGATGTTCGGGAACTGGCTCAGAATATGCGCCGCCACGAGATCACGCTGGTGGCGGACCACGGCGACCAAGTTCTTTGGCTCCAACGCGGATGCTGCGTGCAGCGCGTGGGAAATCATGGAACGACCTGCGATTTCATGCATGATCTTCGGCTTCGCCGATTTCATCCGGGTTCCCGCGCCTGCGGCGAGGACGATAACGGCTACTGGTGCGTTGACCTGATCGCTCAAGTGCTTTCTCCTGCGAAGTCGAGTTTGAGGTTTCCGGCATTGAAGTAAAACCCCGGTGACAGTCTATCGCGCGGAAGAAGATCGGCTTAACTGGAGCCAAAAAGAAAAGCGCCTCCAAAAGGGGCGCTTGAGCAAAGTGGTTCCGCCCGTAGGATTCGAACCTACAATGCACAGCTCCAAAGGCTGGCGTGTTGCCATTACACCAGGGCGGAAAACGTACCGCGCGGGCATGGCCCGTTTAGCACGCTAATTATTCTGCCACGATCCATGTCCTGAGTGAAATCGCACAACTCACTCACGAAACGATATTTTTATCTTTCCATCTGTTCTCCGGGAAAAATCTCCGGTTCCAGGTGATGCGGAACCATCTCGATTTGCGCTGCTTCGTAAACTGGAGGTGTGGCTCATTTACTCGGGGGCGAAGCCCTCCATCTGGAATATCCAACCCACGTCGTTTTCGACTCGGTCACCATCGGCATTTCCGAAGGTGACCGCATCGGACTCGTGGGACGCAATGGCGAAGGAAAATCGTCGCTGCTACGCATGCTTGCGGGCAAAATCGAGCCGCACTCAGGCCGCGTGACTAGACGCAGCGGAGTGCGCGTCGGTGTGCTCGATCAGAGCGACACCCTGGATTCCGACGCGACCGTGCACTACGCGCTGGTCGGCGACATGGAAAACCACGAATGGGCCGGCGAGGCGCGCATTCGTGATGTGGTTTCCGGTCTGGTTGCAGATTTGGATTGGGAAGCGAAAATTTCCACCCTCTCCGGTGGTCAACGTCGTCGCGTCGCCTTGGCCGCATTGCTAGTCCAAGACTGGGATGTGGTCATCCTTGACGAGCCAACTAACCATTTGGACGTTGAAGGAATTTCGTGGCTGGCGAATCACGTGAGGAATCGCTGGGCGAAGAACTCGGGCGGACTCATGGTCGTAACCCACGACCGTTGGTTCTTGGACGAGGTCTGCACCGACACTTGGGAAGTCCACGATCGCTTAGTAGAACCCTTTGAGGGTGGCTACGCCGCGTATATCCTGCAGCGCGTCGAGCGCGATCGCATTTCGGCGGTGACCGAAGGCAAGCGCCAGAACATGATGAAAAAGGAACTCGCGTGGCTACGCCGAGGCGCCCCGGCACGAACTGCCAAACCAAAGTTCCGCATCGAGGCGGCAAATCAGCTGATCGCCGACGTTCCACCGGTTCGCAATCCGCTGGAACTGAAAAAGATGGCGACCACGCGCCTGGGCAAGGACGTGGTGGACCTCTTGGACACCGAGGTCAGCTTCGGAGCAAGGCGCATCCTGAAGCCTTTTACCTGGCGTATCGCGCCGGGTGAGCGTACCGGCCTGCTCGGTGCCAACGGCGCAGGCAAGTCCACGCTATTGGGCCTGATTGCCGGCACCGTGTTGCCAACCGGTGGAACGATTAAGCGCGGCAAGACGGTTAAGCTCGCGGTCCTAGACCAGCAATTCCGTGAATTGGAAAAAATCGGCGAAGATCGCGTCCGCGAGATCCTGGCCCGCTACCGCACTACCTTTAATGTGGATGGCAAGGATCTAACCCCGGCACAGCTTTTGGAGCGCTTGGGCTTCACCTCAGCGCACCTGTCCACCAAGGTCCGGGAACTATCCGGCGGCCAGCGCCGCCGTCTCCAGTTGCTTATGATCCTGATGGATGAGCCAAATGTGCTGATTCTCGATGAGCCAACTAACGATGTCGATACCGACATGTTGGCCGCTTTGGAAGACCTGTTGGATTCTTGGCCAGGTACCTTGATTGTGGTTTCCCACGACCGCTACCTGCTAGAACGCGTCACCGATCAGCAGTACGCAATCCTTGATGGAAACTTCCGCCACGTGCCAGGTGGCGTAGATGAATATCTGGAGTTGCGCAGTTCAGAAAGCTCCAAGGGCTCGGGCAACCCTACGAGCGCTTCCTCAAAGGGTGGCAAAACTGCTGGCGGCTCGGGCGTTGACCGTCGAGCTGCACAGAAAGAACTGAACGCGAACGTGCGCAAGGTCGGCCAGCTCGACCAGAAGATCAGCAAGCTGAACGAAAAGTTGGCAGCTCATGACCAAAGTGACTTCGAAGGGCTGGGCAAGATCACTGCCGAGATTCGTGAGCTTCGAGAACAAGTTGACGTCCTGGAAGAACGTTGGCTGGAACTGTCTGAATTAGTCGACTAGTCAACCGCTTCGGGCACTTCCTGAATAGGCGAGATGGTGGCGCAGAAACTACGAGTTCTGCGGCACCATTTTTATGGAGCAAACGCCCAGATATGTGTCCCGCTTAGCCCCCGTTCACCGGGCATTTTCTCGGGCGGGTCATACGGGAATGCGAAATCGTTGGAAACTCGAAGTTTTGAAAACAGCAGAAGTCAGCTGAGCGTCTGTCCCGGATAACGACCGTCTTATGGGACAGCGTGGAATTGGGACATGAAACACCTGTCACCGAACGGAATACGCCATCAAGGCTTCGAAAAAGCACGTTGGGTTGGTAACCACATCTCGGTCCAACGCTGCGGTTTTCACGTACGAACTACAGAAGAATTAGCCCTCTGAGTAATGGCGGTACTAACTCTTGGACGATTCCAGACGCTGCAGAGCGGCCGCCCTGCCCTTGTGGCTGCTCCGTTCATCGAAGGCGATGACCAAACCCAGAACAACCATCATTTCGAGCATGCACAGCGAAATAGGCACTCCGAGAGCTGCCATCACCACCCCGCCGCCAAGGCCCGCCACGACAAACACGGCAACCCACACGAAACGACGGTCGACCCCCAGTAGGGACGTATATAGGGACGTGATCGAAATCTGGAAGATCGCGATGGGTATCGCGATGGACGCCACGGCGATCGCCGCGCTGATGTGGGTTTCGTGGCCGATGAAGTACGCGGCAACGTGAAGTCCGGCCCCCGTTGCGGCAATCGCGGCAAATACAGGCATGTGCCAGTAACCGAACCTCGGACCACGTTCCCGCCTGGCGTGCAATGCAGGGGCGGAGGGCAACAGGAAGTAGATCCACCACATTGCGAAGGCCAAGCCGGTGCCGCTCAAGCCAACTAGCGCCGTTTCCACGCTCCAGCCGTCCACAGCCACGCTCGCACGCAAGGTCTCGATGGCACCGAGTAAGCACTCGCCCAGGGCAATGATGGCCAAGAGTCCAATCCGCTCGGCCATGTGGTGGGCATGCCAAGGAGTTCCGTTGCCTTTTCGTTCTGCCGTGTAGGGGATCATCACTTCGAGGATGAACAATGGCGCTGCCATGAGGAGCATGGTGGGTATATCGGCATTAATCAACAACACAGCAATCCAGCCGACCTGGACAACGGCGAGGTAGGCGGCATACCGCAGGCACACCTGACGACGGTCAGGGTCTTGTCGGGCCGCACGCAGCCACTGGAAGATTAGGGCAATGCGCATGATGATGTATCCGGCCACCATGGTGGCGTTGTCCACGTGTTTGCCTTCGATAATCGAGTGGAATAGTGGTTCGATTCCCATCGCCAAGACGAGAACACCCACCATCTGAACCATCGTTACGAGGCGGAATACCCAGTCATCGGTGTCGTAGGCACTGGCGAACCAGGAGAAGTTGATCCCTGCCCAGATAATGCAGAACATGGCGAAGGAGAAAGCCAGGAGTCCAGGTAGGAAGTGGGCCTCTGCTATCGCATGGGCGAATTGGCTGCCGGCGACCCCGAACGCGATAACGAACGTTAGATCGAAGAAGAGCTCCAACTGAGTTGATGCACGGTGTGTTTCGTGGGGATCGCGACCCCCATGCGGGAGAGGGCATGGCGCAGGGGATTCGTAGACATGAGCTGAGGGATACCTTTACGAAGGAGACATGATTAGGGATCTGCAATGCCCCAAAACCGAGAAGGTGAAATGGAATCCGCAGATCACCCCGCTACTATACTGCCAATCCTTGAATTTGTGCCTCCGATCCATGGCCAATGCTCTTTCTTATGGCTTTGATTTTTGTCGCTGTTGCCTTGGTGAGTTCCGTACAGCGCCGCCTGAAATAACGGTGATCATTCCACCGGCCAGGAACCGGTGAAATCCGGAGTTCGTCACACGCGTTTGATATCCGCTCCCGAAACGGATTGGCTGAGTGCAGCTGTCCCGCAGGGGGTTCCCCCTATGGAACGAGCTACCACTGATGCGCCTAGCTCGTCAGTTCACGGCGACGAGCGTTGACCAAGAAACGTCGATCACACATAGCCCATCGTCGATCTCACGGTAAAAGACGTCTCCCGGGTAGTGGGTGCCGGGCTTTGCTCCCTGGGGAAGACCTTCTAGATTGATGCTCCACTGAGGGTCGAGCGCCACTTGGTCTACCCAATACCCCGCGAAAAACTCTTCCGGCTCGCCTGCGGAAAGCCCTGACCAATCGCTGGGCGCACCGAGATCCGCGACGGAATCCATGCAGACAATGTCAGACCTTTCGCCCGAGGCTAAGTCGCTCACGAGCTTCTCGGTCGTTTGAATCACCTGGGCTCCATCGCTTCCCCAGATCAGTGTGTCAATTGAGCATCCAGTCAATAGTGTCGCGAGAGCACCCACTGAGAGCCCATAAACAGATCTGCGAATCGGTGTCATGCTTCAAACCTACCGCCCCGCTTACCCGATCTGCGCATGAAAGCTAATCAACGAATGTAAGCCCGGTAAAGGTTGGGCTTACGAACACTTAGCTCAAATCTCGAAGCAGGTTAATTTTAAGGTTAATTTTAAGACAGCGCTTTCTCTTCAACGGCACGTAGAATGACACGCATGCCGATTCGCACCCTGAATATCGACGATGATCAGGCAATGTCCGCCGCTTATCTCATCGAATGCGCCGCTGTACAGCAGGTACGTCCAGGATGGGTACCCCTTAGCCAGGACGCCCGAATTCTCGGCTGGCGTGCAGACGATGGCTGGCGCAAGCACCTACTTGGCGCGTGGGACGGCACTACACTTGTTGGCTTCGCGGCAGGAATGAATGCCACAGATACCCCGGAGACCACTTGGGTGTTTGTTTGGGTCGCACCCAAGTATCAAAAAGCAGGAATTGGTACGGCGTTGGTGCGAGCCGTCGAAGGCACAAGCCAGGACTCCACGACGCGGTTCACATCGAGCACCTATCGGTCCTCAACAGTCGAGATAGAGGAGCTGACGCGGCGCTTCTCGCAGCCTTTAGGGTATGCCCTGGCAACCACCGAAACAGTTGTAGAACTGGATCTCCGTAAGACCCGACTGCCCGAACCAAACGCAGTGGCTGGCTACGAGATGTACACGTATGTCAACGGAGTGCCCGCGCAGTTCCGGGAGCAAGTTGGCCAGATCAAGGGCCTCGTGGACGCGGAAGCCCCCAACGGTGACCTAGGTTGGGCCGAAACTATGGTATCGCCCGCGGAATATGCCAGCGAGATTGAGCTCTGGGTGGCCCAAGGCCACACAGTGTTTGAATCCATCGCCGTGGACTTAAACGGAAACGTGGCTGCGTGGACCTGCTTGCTGGCTGCAGCCGATGATAAGCGCGCAGCGCAGATTGAGGGAACTCTTGTTGTGGCAAAGCACCGGGGTCGAGGTCTCGGTGCCGCAGTCAAACTAGCTAGTCTCACCCAAGCAACAAAAACTACTGACGTGCACAAGGTCAGGACCAGCAGTGACGACGAAAACGTGTGGATGCGTTCCATCAACAGGACACTTGGGTTCCTTCCCGTGGAGACGGAGATAATCATCCAGAAGGATGCGCTACGAATTGACGATCAGTTGCCGTCACCACAGAGGTGAAATGCCCGCTCCACTTACCGTCACGACATGCTGTCCCGTAGAGGGTTCCTCTTGCAGGCACGATATACCGACGAAATCGATGACGTGTGGCTATGAGCCGCAGCTCTCGGTGTCGACTTTTCGGCTCAGGTACCCGCCGCGGCGCCAAATGGGCCAGTTGGTTCTCGCCCCTGGGGCTAGCGGAATGCTCGGCTGACCGCGCTGCCAGTCTGGAACAGCGTGATCCACACGAGGAATTTCTGGATTGGTCGTAGCGGCAATGCGACGAGACTCCTCCAACCCTGGCGTCGAGGCCATGACTTGGTGATCTGGACCTGTGTACCACCGGTCGCGCTCACCAAGGTGAACTCCGTCAGAACCGAACGACTTCGGCCAACGTCGGGATGCGCGAAGCTCCACGCAATCCTTTCCGGCCGGAGCACTGCAACAAGCTCAATGCTGCGACGGCGAAATTGGGGCTTTATCTTCACCGGTTTCCCGTTTGGATGACTTGTGGGTGCGAACCCCTGCCATACAGCACCTACCGTCGCTTCCTGTTCGCTGTGTTCGATGGAGCCGAGGCTAGGTTCCCACTCGGGAATACGTGTCGGATCTGCGAGGAACTCCCATACTTTTTCCATCGGTGCGGAAACGAATGTCTCCGACGAACCCGAGATCCTCCCCTTCACCTTTTCTGCGGCAGGCGTAGTCGTCTCAGCAGGTGAGTCGAACTGGTCGAGCTGCTTGAGCAGAGCATCGGATGAAGTACCCAGGCGGTCCAGAATTTCAGTAATTAAACCACTGGGCTCTGCGACCAATCCCCGGAGCACTGCGGCGGCGGCGCCCGACTTGTTTCTGCCACTGGATTTGGCGATGAGGGCACGAGCACGAGGACTCCACTCGTACCCGTCTGTTTCGTGGAACACGATCCGTCCAGCCTCGGGGAATGAGGCGTCGATACCGAGCGAAGCAAGTTGAGCTTCGCGCTGTTCTTCAACCGCTTGTCGGGCGGCATCAAGGCTAATACCCATACTGCGAAGGGCGCGTCCGGCGGATTGGTCACTAATGACGAGGGCTAGGAACAGGTGCTCGATGTCTGCTTCCCGAAGGCCTAGCCGAGAGGCTTCCTCCATGGCGGCAAGCGAGAGAGATTGACTAGTCTGAGCAGCGCGAACGAGCTTGTTCATGCGTTCCTCCTGAGGGTCGGGATCGTGGGATCAATTCGTTTGGAGTGCTTCTTGTGAGCAGCCTGCCGCGTCACCCCAAGCGCGTCAGCAATGTCCTGCCAATTCATACCCGAACGCAGCGCTGCCTCGACTTGCCGAAGCTCCAAGGTGTCCGCGAGAACGCGCAACGACGACACTGCCCGCAGTCCGGCCTTCGGGTCGCTGGTGTCTGCTGCCATTGACGCGATCTGTGAAGACTTCATATTGTCAACCTAGGTTGCTGCATTTGTTTCTGTCAACCAAGGTTGCTTCAAATTCATTATTTGCGTCTCACCAGGTCCACTGTGCCGCACAGCGTTCGGCTTGCGGAGCCTACAAGGAAGGCCAGGTCTTGGAACTAATCCTTCGGTGAGTCAACATTCATTCAACAATCTCGGCGGAGAGCTAGCCAGCCATAATTTTTCGCTCTGCTACGAACGGCGCAGATCGCCAACCATGATGCCAAAAACCCAGCCGAGTTCATCACTACTTGGAACTGTCTCTTTTGAAAATCCTGTGAGTTTGTAGTGGAATCAGCAAACTAAACGTAAATTCGAAGAAAGGTGGAAAATCTACTGGATAATTGATGGCAGTAGTTAGGTCGGAGGAAGATACTCCGACCGGAAGGGAACGATGAACGCTACAAGCGACAGTCACTATCACAGTCCAAACCCCCTGTTAGGTATGCACACCTCAGGAACGCAACTCGGCGGGGGGTGTAAAAAATGGAGTGGATATCACTGCTAATTGCTGTGGTCCTCATTCTCGCATGTGGGCTTTTTGTGGCTGCTGAGTTTGCTCTGATTACTGTTAACCGCAATGAAGTGAAAACCGCTGCAGATCAAGGCGACCGACGTGCAGCAGGCGTACTCAAAGGAATGAGTACTCTCTCAACACAACTCTCCGGGGCGCAACTCGGAATCACTCTGACTAACTTGGGTATCGGTTTCCTCGCTGAACCAGCTATCGCAGCTCTAATTGACGGGCCGCTTGAATCAGCTGGCCTGTCCGAGGCCCTGGCTCGTTCAGTATCGATTGGCCTAGCTTTGGTTCTAGCAACCATCTTGACTATGGTCTTTGGTGAATTAGTCCCTAAAAATCTCGCTATCGCTAAGCCGTTTGCAACCGCCAAGGCAGTCGTAGGTTTTCAGCGCGGTTTCAGCACGGTCACAAAACCCTTGCTGTCCTTTTTTAACGGCAACGCTAACTGGATCGTGCGGCGTTTCGGAATTGAGCCGAAGGAAGAACTCGCTTCCACCCGTTCAGCTGAAGAGCTGGTAGCACTCGTCGGTCATTCAGCACGCGAAGGCGTACTACCCTCAGCGACAGCTGACATGCTTCGTCGCACCGTTGCTTTCGGGAATCGACGAGCACACGACGTCATGACCCCCAGAACTCGCATGGTCACGGTCAACGCAACTCATACCGTCGACCAGGTGCTAGCGCTTGCCGCTGAATCAGGCCATTCCCGATTCCCGCTGATCTCCACGGGTGGTCACGAAGTTCACGGTCTAGTACACATTCGTGCTCTCCTAGGTATCGCCCACGCCGAACGAGCGAGCACCGCAGTAAGTGAACATGCGGAGCAAGCCACTTTGGTTCCCGACACCGTTGAACTCGATGAACTCATGGACCAGCTACGCCAGACCGGTTCCCAAATGGCGATACTGATCGATGAAACAGGTGATGTTGCCGGATTGTTGACGTTGGAAGATCTTGTTGAAGAAATCGTAGGTGAAGTGCGCGACGAGCATGATCCGGATGACAAAGCAATCGAAATCCTCTCCGACAACTCATGGCGTCTAGACGCCTCACTGCACCCATACGAAGCCAACGAAGTGATCGGCTGTGAAATCCCAGAAGACTCCGACTATGAGACCCTTGCAGGTTTAGTCACAGTCCACTTGGGTCGGCTCGGACAGGTCGGAGACACGATAACTTTGACCGTTCCCGGCATTCCAGGTAGACCTCAGAAGGAATTGATTTTGACTGTCTACACCACCGATGGCCCACGTATTGCGACCCTTGATGTGGTTGCTACTGAGCTGGTCGATGAGGAAGGCAACCGATGAGCGACGTCACGGGAATTATCGTCACAATCTTGCTCTTAGCAGCGAATTTCTACTTCGTTGGTGCTGAGTTCGCGCTGATCTCAGCCCGGCGCAGCATTATTGAGCCGAAAGCCGAGCGAGGTAGCCGGAGCGCAAAAATGACGCTATGGGCCATTGAGAATGTTTCATTGGTGATGGCCGGAGCTCAACTAGGTATCACTGTATGTTCTCTTGCTCTGGGTTATGTCACTAAACCCCTAGTGAAATACGCGGTGGCAGGACCGTTTGAATCGATCGGCATCCCAACATCGTGGATTGATCCGCTTTCCTACGCCATCGCATTGATGCTGGTGACTTACCTTCACGTGGTTCTTGCAGAAATGGTGCCAAAGAATATGGCATTGGCCGGGCCAGAACGTATGGCGATGATTCTCGGACCAAGTATGGTCATTCTCGTCAAGGTATTGCGTCCGGTGCTTTGGACGATGAACGCTATGGGTAACTTGGTGCTCCGCGCGATGGGTGTGACACCCAAAAATGAAGTTGCCAGCACCTTCACCCGTAATGAAGTAGCCAATATGGTCGCCGAATCACGTGAAGGTGGATTGCTTGACCGCCAAGATGAGCGTCTCTTACTGGGAGCGTTGAGCTTTGATGCCCGGACCATTGGGTCCGTGGCGATCGATTTCGCCAAGGTGCAGACCCTTCCCGCTAACGCGACAGTCGCCATGGTGGAAGACGCAGCCGCGCAGGGGTTTTCGCGTTTCCCCTTGACCAATGCTGCCGGAACACCGGTCGGGTATGTGCATATCAAGGATATTCTGGGTCGCAACGCTGCTGCACGAATGCTGCCCTTAGAAAAAGCTGTCATCCGCACACTGCCAGAGTTCACCTCCGAACAAAGTGTTCGTCCAGCATTGCAGTCAATGCAACGCAGTGGCGCCCACCTGGCGCTTGTACGCGATGCAAACACTGGACAAATCACCGGTCTAGTTACCCTCGAAGACCTGCTCGAAGAACTCGTCGGACAGATCCGACACGACGCGGCCTAAACAAAAGGAGAAGGACAAGCGATCGATAAATCGATCACTTGTCCTTCTCCTTTGTGCCCTGCTGGTTACACATCGACGTCTATACCCACGTGAGCAAGCGGCAAACAGGCGATTTCTACCACTTGAACAGAGCCCAACCATCAATCGGATTCCGGCAGTGAAGAACAATGATTCTCTTCGGATACATATGAGTCCCGTAGAGCGTTCCCCTTGTGAAACAGTGTGAACTGAGAGCCAATGCATTCGGATTTACAACATTTAGCTCTGCGGAAAACCCGACACTTAGCCTTGAAAGCCACACGCCTGGATGACTAGGCCGTCCATGGGATTTTGTGATGCAAGGTATGCAGAGTCACGGTTCCGCCGTAGATGGGAGAGGTGCCGATCTCCGCAAAACCCCAGTGTCTATACATCGCTCGGACGTCGAATGCCTGCCCGAAAACACCTAAGACAGAATCCTGTTCGATTCGGTTCGATAGGAGTTCACGGATGCACTGCTTGGCTATCCCACGGCCTCGAAAGTTCTCGCCGACAGCGAGCTCCTGAACAATAACGGTTCTCGAAGGCGAGATCACCGCGTCTATCGCTGGCAGCATCGTGTCTAGCCGTCGCAGCCAGGCACTGTCCTGGTCAAGCCTCTGAGATAACGCAAAGCCGACCAGATGTCCATCATGTCTCGCCGCAATAAGCCGCCCACCAGGGCTAGCAAGTTTCTCTGGACCCCATTGATCAATGCTTCGTAGTTCATCAGGTGATTCATTGTAAGGAGGGGCTGCGAAGCTCAAGACGAAGAGACTCGCGATCTCAGCCCAAATTTCGCCCGGGGCAACATGCTCGAACCGGACGTATATAACTTCATCGTCACTCTCTTTCATAGTGGCTCAGTCTATGTCTCGTTTCCTCAGAAGCATGCTAGGTGAGGAAGTCAGGTGAGTGTTCCTCCCACGGGCTTAAAACTAGGATGCGGGAATTGGTTCGAGTCGATAAATTCGTTCATGAACCTGCTACATCTAGTCAAGAAAAAATCGTTACGAGCCGCAAAGCCCGTACTGAGGTACTCTTTCGTTAACGTCCAACTCAGGAGTTTGAAAATGAGTATCCGCAGGATTTTCGCCGTAGCCATCTGCATCGGTACGATCTTGCCGCTCAGCGCATGTTCAGGGCACACAGGAGTTCAGGCATTGGAGCGCCAAAGCACTCCAAGTGATGTCCTGCCCACAGGCATTGATCTGCCAGACACCTTCGACAGGGAAAGTTTACGCCTCCTGACCACCCACGAGCAGGTGCAATATTTCGTTGCCTCCTCCCCTGATTCCTCGGAAGGTTGCATCATCATCGTTCCCCCAGGCGCAGACCCACAATGGTTTTCTGGTTGCAGCGACATGGGAGCAACCGACGTCATTGTCACTGCCTCGACCACGCCCGGCAACAAGTCGGCTTCTTTGGTCAGGGATGACGCTGACACGCGCACACTTGAATCCGAAGGATGGACCAGAATACATGGCAACATCCTCATCGCCAGCAAATGAAAGAATCCGTCAGACTCTCTGGCATCACGCTGACTTAATCACCAACTGATGCGTTTGAATGCTATCTAGTTGACCTGCCGATCCGCGATCGACATGAATTGTTGCCCGATAAGGGTTCGCTTACTGGGACTGTTCGTCTCTGGCTTTCTGCCCGTCAGGCAGGATATCGAGCATGATGTACATCAGATTACCCACGCGGTCTTCCCCAGGAGGCGGGTTTTCCAGCTCGTCCTCCAGCCGAGCGCGGAGCGCTTCGCCGGCGTCAGACCATGGAACAAAACTTGTAGGTCCGGTATATCTGCCGAGCTGGGCATACCCCTTGGAGCACAGAGCCAACACAGTACCTGTGGCCTCTGCAATGGCCTCGTCCTCGGTCAGAACACTGCCCTTGGCTTGGATGATGATCCCCATGATGTGGAGGAATAGGACCCAGTCGTCTTCACCGTTTTCGATGATCTCAAGTTCGATGTCGTTCAGAGGATCAGTCATGGAGTCTCACCGATTCCTGTGAGATAGATAAGCCTTCTCATTCGCTTTCACCTTTGCCTGGTCACTTCGATCACCGCAGCCTGCAAAAAGCCATCCTGGATCAGTTCAACGAGAGTCTACCCATCCCTGAGGGCCGTTTTTGAAGAAGATCCTTCGGGGCCCGTTATCGGTGTGGATGGCCATCCAATGAAATATCCGGTCAAGCTTCGGTCTATGGGTCTGAGAAGAACGCCAATCGACGCTGCGGTTTAGCCGCCAGAAAAGTTAACATTCGCAAGGCAACTAGAAACTTCTTGAAGCCTTCAATGGAACTCTTGATCATGCGGCCCCTGAGCCGAGAATGCTGTTGCAGTCGAACTAAGCTAGATATTCGTAAAGCCACCGGGATGCTGTGCCAGCAGCGGCCAAGATCTCAGGTTCTGGCCGTCGGGAGACGACGAGGAAACCCACCTGCTGAAGACGGAAAGTATTTCGCCGTATCGAAGCCCGCTCAACTTGCTCAGCGGAAGCAATCTTTGAGAGTTTCTCCCACCCGTGCCAGACTCCCAAACTGGCGAGGTCGGTCGATCGATCACTCTCAGAGGACAGATCCCAGTCCAGGATGCCGGCTACGCGTCCTTGATCCCAAAGGACATTATGGCCTCCCAAGTCCCCATGGGAGAAGACTCGATCCTCCTTGCTGAGACCTGCGAGGGCCTCCACCGCTCCCCTGGCGACGGCCCTCATTTGGGGGTCAAGCCTTGGAATTACTTCTTCGATTTGGATCCGGTACCAATCCGCACCGCCGCAAAATGACAGTGGATCAGATAACAAGCCCCGCAGCGGGGCAGTATCGACAGAGGCCACCAACTCCAGAAGCCGCTGGAGTTCTTCGGGTTTGCCATCGCCCACAGGGCAAGGGCTCCCAGGAATAAATTCCGTGGCAACAGCGGATAAGCCATCGATCTCGACGGTCGGCCCAAGAGACCAAGGCAATGCAAGTCCGATATCGCGCGGAATGCAATCGACAAGTTCCTGTCTCCTACGCAGCTGATCACCGGTAAATTTGTCACGTGTGATTCTGACCGCTGCCAAGCCTTCAAACAGAATAACTACGTGTGCGGAACCCTCCTCCACAACGGTCCGCCGTGCGGCACGTACCCTGGCCGGAAGGTCAGACACCACTGCGTCAACAATGGTGGCCAGATCTGAACTGGCTACTGGCATTTGCATAATCCCGAGCCTACAAGGCGCGGTGATGTTGCATCGTCAACATAAGCGGATTCAGCACTATTATTTGGTCGATCCAAGTCCCATAGACCCTTCCGCTTGCGGAACCCGTCCCTGCAACGGCCTCCACGCCCCATTCGAGTACGAGCTTGATCCGGAACGCCTGGTCATTGACATGCCAGCCTCCCTGCTCTGGTATGCCCGTTACCGAGAAGTACAAGCCGCATGGAGAACACGGGGAAATCATTGGCCTAAACGCCTCCAGACTCAAAAAAGCGAACTCCCAGGCGGGAGATTCGGTGGAGGTCGCTAACCATATGCCGTAGGGTGGAATGTAGGTGCGCCGGGAAGTCTGGTCGGCAATGCAATTGTCGACCCCACTGTAAGGACCTCTTTCCCATGAGCACCAACCCTTCTCCTCCGCGTCCCCTGATCGGGCGCGGCAGCTACCTCGAAGCCCTGCGGATCGGTGAGATCCTGCGCAAGGAAACCGTCGGCGGCACCTTGCTGGTCATCGCCGCGGTCATCGCGCTGATCTGGGCCAACTCCCCGGCATCCGAAAGCTACTTCGCCCTGCGCGACTTCAAGTTCGGCTACGAACCGTGGCACCTGGAACTGAGCCTCGGTGCGTGGGCCGCCGACGGCCTGCTGGCAGTCTTCTTCTTCCTCGTCGGGCTTGAACTCAAACGCGAAATCGTCGCAGGAGACCTGCGCCAGATCGGCAAGGCCATCGTCCCGGTGGCAGCGGCGGTGGGCGGGGTCATCGTCCCGGCCCTGATCTACGCGGCCATCAACTGGTCAAATCCCGACACTATCTCGGGCTGGGCCATCCCCACTGCCACCGATATCGCCTTTGCCGTCGCGGTGCTGGCCGTCATCGGCTCCCATCTGCCCACCCCACTGCGCATCTTCCTACTGACCCTGGCGGTGGTCGATGATCTCATAGCCATCAGCATCATCGCCTTCTTCTACACCGAGACGATCAACGTCCCGGCTCTGCTGCTCACCCTCATCCCGCTGGCTCTCTTTGCGTTCCTGGCCCGGAAATACCGGCGCTTCTTCGGGCTGAACCCCTCGGCTGCATGGTTCATCCTGCTGCCCATCGGCTTCGTCGCCTGGGCGTTGCTGCACGCCTCAGGTATCCATGCCACGGTTGCCGGCGTTGTCCTGGCCTTCATGATCCCGGTCCTGCACAGCAGTAAGCACGGGAAGCACACCGAAGGCCCGGGGCTGGCCGAGATCTTCGAGCACCGCTTCCGCCCGCTCTCGGCCGGTTTTGCAGTGCCGGTGTTCGCGTTCTTCTCAGCCGGAGTCGCCGTCGGTGGATTCGAGGGCCTGGGCTCGGCCCTGACCGACCCCGTATCCATCGGCATCATCGTCGCCCTTGTGGTCGGAAAACCCATCGGCATCCTGGCTGCAACGTGGATGACAGCCAAATTCACCAAGGCCACCCTTGACCCGGAACTCAAATGGGTGGACATGCTGGGTGTGAGCCTGCTGGCAGGCATCGGATTCACTGTCTCCCTGCTGGTGGCCGAACTCAGCTTCGGACTCGGTAACCCCGCCAACGACCACGCCAAGGTCGCCATTCTCGCCGCCTCCGTACTGGCTGCGTTGCTGGCCTCCATCCTGCTCGGCAGCCGGAACCGGCAATACAAGAAACTGCAAGCCGAGGAATCCATCGATGCGGACGCTGACGGAATTCCGGACGTCTACCAGCGGGAGCAGTAAAACCGCGCCGGCGTTGCAGTGACCCTGCAACATACGGGATCAGGTAACGGCAATCCGCGAACGACTCAACGACGCGGAAACACGTAATCAACGCCGGCAGCGAGTCCCTGCAGATCCAATACGCACCATTCCAGGGCTCCACTACCGAGTCGGCTGGCCTCTGCTCTCCGTCAATTGCTGAGCCCTGACCCGCAATAATGATTTGCCCCGGGTTATCAGCGACGTCGAAGCGCAAGCCGCCCCCGGCGACGCGCCATGGCCAGGAACAGTACTGTGGCTATCGAGCACACCAAGATGGCGATGATGCTGGCTTCCGGTCCAAAGCTTCCTCCGGTCAGCCAGTCCGGTCCGCTGGTCACAGCAGTGACCAGCGAATCGCGGGCCTCGGAACCCGAGGTGACCGATCCGAAAAGGCCCGTTGTCGCAAAGTTCCAGCCGAAGTGCACTCCGACCGCCAGCCACAGCGATCCGGTGGCGAGAAATGCGGCACCCAGCATGATTCCGGCTTCGATCATGATTGCGAAAGCGCCCCACAGCGAAGCATCCGGATTCACGAGGTGAACGAGCCCGAAGATGATCGCTGAGACGGCGAGCGCCAGGCCTGTTCCCCAGCGGCCACGCAGCAGGCGGAACACGACACCGCGGAAGAATACTTCTTCCGAAACGGCGATCGCGCACATCATTCCGGCGACGGCCAGCATGCCGGCGATGGACCCCCAGCCGGTGATTGTGTATGCACCGAAGAGTGCGAGGATGCCCACTGTCGCGCCGGACATCAGCACCCCGATCCCCATTCCGAGAAGCAGATGGCGGACTCCGTGGTGCGATGGGAATTCTTCTACCTTGCGGCGTTCGACCCGTCGCCCCGTCCAGAGGTACAGGCAGATCATGGCCGTGGCCAGAATGGGGCCGATGACCAGAGCAGCCACGGGGTTGCGCGGCCAGGCGGCGATGGCATTAGTCGCCAGCATCGCCACGGCTAATCCGGTGACCATCATGGCTGTTTTGATCCAGGAACCTTGTCTGGGCGCTGGAGTTCCTTGCGTAGCTGACGGTGTGAGATGCTGCGTGGATTCTGCCATTTTTGCTCCTTGTTCGCTACCCGGTATTGGGTGTGAACAAGACGTTACGGCGTTGGTGCGCACGGCAAATCACCCGTGGGCAGACACTTGGGATCCCTCGCTCGGGGGACCTAAGCCTCAAGACCAGACGGCGAATCCTGTTTTGTGGGCGAGCACGACCGCTTGCACCCGGTCGCGCACATCGAGCTTCGACACGATGCGTGACACATAGGTTTTAACCGTCTCGTGGCTGATCACCAGTTGCGCTGCGATCTCTGCATTGGACAGGCCTTCGGCGATCAGCTGCAGCACTTCACGTTCCCGCGCGGTCAGCGCGTCGAAGATTGCGGCATTTTCTGCCGAGGGCCGCAGCCGCTCGCCGAAGCGTCCGATCAAGGAGCGAGTCACCGCCGGTGCGATCAGCGAGTCCCCGGCGGCAACGCTCCGGATGGCCGCCGTCAGCTCGGCGGCCCTGGCGTCTTTCAGCAGGAAGCCACTCGCGCCGGCGCGCAGCGCGTCGTACACCAGCGCGTCCAATGAGAAGGTGGTCACCACCAGGACGCGCGCGGCATCTGAAACCTGCGGTCCGGCTATTCTTCGGGTCGCTTCGATCCCGTCGAGCAGCGGCATCCGGATGTCCATCACTACGACATCCGGGCGCTCGCGGCGGGTGACCCGTACGGCCTCTTCTCCGTCTGCCGCCTCGCCGACGACCGCGAGATCGGGATGGGCGTTGATGATTGTCGCGAATCCGGTGCGCACCAGCTCTTGGTCATCGCAGATGACCACACGGATCGGCGTGCTCGCCGAGGCCGCGCTCACCACGGAATCCGCACGCGCACCACGAACCGCTGGCCGACCGGTTCGGCCTGCAGCGTCCCGCCGACCAGTTCCACCCGTTCACGCATTCCGATGATCCCCCGAGCCCCCGATATCGATGCCGTATTCTTGCGGCTGCGGCCGGAACTGACCACTTCGACCATGATCTCATGTTGGCCGTAGGCGATTTCCACCGCTGCGGCACCGTCGTGCGCATGCCTCATCGCATTGGTCAGGCTCTCTTGGACTACCCGAACCACCACGAGTGCGGTGGCTCCCGTTAACGGGCGAGCCTCGCCTCGCTCCACGAATTCGACTTGCTGACCGGCGCTGCAGGCTCGGGCGATGACCTCGCTAACCTGCTGCACGGCAGGCGCACGGGTGATCTCGGCCTTCCCGTCCAGTGCCCCGAGCAGACTGCGCAAGTCCTCGAGCGTGGTTCTGCCGCCGTCGGCGATGGATGCAAGCAGCTCCATCGTCCCTTGATCAAGATTCGGACGGAATTGTCCGGCCTCGACCTGCACGACCATCGCGGTCACATGATGGGTGACCACGTCGTGCAGCTCGTGTGCGATGCGTGCCCGTTCGGCCGTGATCGTCTCGCGTTCAGCACTCTCGGTGCGGCTGCGACGCATAGCGGCCTGCGATCGGAGCCACGAGCCGAAGATCCACAGCGCCGCCAGAAGCGCTCCGAAGGTCAGCGCGTCAAACACGGTGAGTGCCGCGTCCAGCGGAATCAGCGCCGCGACGAGCGCGGCATAGCCGCCTAGGACGAGCATCGAAGTCAGCATCCGGTACCGCTGGAGCAATGCCCCTGCGCCCACCAGGGCAACGAGCAGACCGAGGGCAGCGAAGGTCGTCGGGAATCCGAGCAATTGGTAGGCCGAGAACGCCGCAAAGGTCAAGGCCAGTGACCACTGCGGCCATCGGCGCAATATCGCGACCGAGCCTCCCTGGATCACGATGAGACAAATGCCGAGCAGGTTGAGCGGTCGACCGGGCGACGTGGCCAGCTCGAGCCCCTGCTGCGCCACACCCGGCACGAACGACAAGCCGATGAGAACGACAGCGGACACTACATCCCACTTGAGTTGCGTCAGCTGAAAGCGGACAGTCTTCATCCCAAAATCGTACACGGATGCCCAAGGCGCAGGTGATGCCGTTGAAGCGGCCAGCGCTGCGAAGACGCATGCGGTAAGCAACCGACAAAGGACTGCAATCGCAGTCACCGAGCCACTGAATGCGCCCGCGCAGAAAGAGTGCGGGCGTTCAGCTTCACCGAGCCATAGGGATCTGGACAGCTTGCTGGTCACCGAACGGATCTTCGGCCCACTCGGCGCGGCCGTCCAGGCCACCCGTTTCATTGCCGTGGCTACCCACCCAGATCTGCAGGAGGAAGCCGACCGCATTGAGAACGCCGAGGAAACACTCGATGACACGATCAATGTCGATGACCCCCGCCTGGCACAAGTGGCTGCCGTGCGGCACGGATTCGAACTGATGCTGCACACGGCCATCGAGGAATCAGGTCTAGCACAGGGGGATGAAGCGATCTTCGTCGCCTGGGATGCGTTGCACCCCGCTATCACTAGTGAGGGTGAAGACGAGGTCCACCCAGACTCGGCCACGGAGCAAACGACCATGAGTGCAGTCGAGGCCATTGGAAAGATGCCCTACGGCTTCTCCCCCGCCCGCCTGCGCTGCATGGAATTGGCTGAAGAACTCGCCGCCAATGAATCGCCAACTTCTTGACTGGGATGACGTCCTGACCCTGAAGGCCTCTTCAAATATCCGGTGTGAACCACGATTCTTCTACACCACGGCCGGTGTTGGACGCATTAGGCTTGGACGTCCATGGCCGTGAAAACAACGAAGCTCGGGCGGGATGAGGATGGTTCAGAAGGCGACTGAAGATATCGAGGAACAGCAGGAACCGGATGTGCGGGTCTGCTTTATCGGCGACTCCTTCGTGGCCGGAGTCGGCGACGTCCGGCACCTGGGATGGGCTGGACGCCTGGCAGCGCACAGCCATGCACAAGGGCAAGCCCTGACCGCGTACAACCTAGGCATTCGCCGCGACACCAGCGCCGATATCTTCCGCCGATTCCTGGCCGAATGCACGCCGCGTTTGCCGTCCGGAAGCCACGCAGGGGTTGTGCTGTCCTTCGGTGTCAACGACACCATGAATGAGTCCGGCGCATCCCGAGTCGCGCACGAAGCCTCGATCGCCAATTTGCGCGAGATCTTAAAGATCTTGGACAAGTCCGGCTGGCCCGTGCTGCTCGCAGGCCCGCCAGCGGTCGAAGACGAGCAGCACAACGAACGCATCATTGCCCTCGATGCCTCTCTTGCGGCCGAATGCGAACTCCGCTCCGTGACGTACATCAGTGTTGTGCATCAACTGCAAAACAATGACCTATGGCGGCGCGAGGTACGCGACGGAGATGGAGCCCATCCTGGAGAGGGCGGATACAATGCACTGGCCGCGCTGTTGCGCCCGGCATGGGACAACTGGCTTATTAAACTGAAAACCCAGCGATCCAGTAGCTGAAACCACTTGACGGCAGTGCTGATCTCCGCAATGTCTCGATGTATCGGATCCTCGCGCTGCATCCGAAGCGCGCCGCAGGAATTACACGCCGCCTCTGCTGCAGACCGGTCTGCAGCGCAGTCCTGCAAGAGGTTCCGAATACAGCGCACCTGTTATGCGGCGCTAACTATGGCCAAATGATCACTGGACGCCACACCTAACGGGCTTGCAGCTGGGCAAGCGCTTGCGCAATCCTCATATGGGGTGTCCGCCTCAGCCAAGGCTCAGTCTTCAGGCTGAACTCATCCCTACCAAGCAAGGATCATCTATGGCTTCGGGCAGAGGGGCCATTGCGGGAAGAAGGGATTGAGGCTCCAACTTTGCCGCCGGGAACGAAGGTTTTCAAAAATACATACGCTGGGATCGCGGTTGGCCACAATGGTTTGCGCAAAGGCATGGGCCTCGACCTGCGAACAGCCGGCTCGCGACATTCAGTAAGAAACCGGCGACGCATTCTTCATCCACTTCGGCATCTAAACGGCGCTGTTTAGCCTTCGAAGCAGCGATCTACAGCTGACAATCGCTGTGCTGGTTTCAAAGGTTCGTCACCAACTTCTATGTGTGTCGGTCCTCGTAATGCGGGCCTCTCAAGATTCCCCATAGGGATTCGGTGTGGGCCGCGCAGACGGCTTCGGAACACGGCAGTCGCGACCGTTCCCGTAGGTGTTGTACTGGTTCTCAGCGATCGGTGTTTCTGGCGACCAGACACTTCAACGCGACGCCGCAAGCCAGGTGTACCGTTGGCTACGGAAGGGTTTTCGCGTACGCCTTCGATCTGGGGTGGTATTTTGGCGGCTTTCGTACTAATTCACGGTGGCGGTTCCAGCGCATGGGATTGGCATCTTGTCAGGCCGCTGTTGGAGGTATCGGGGCATGAGGTCATCGCAGTCGATTTACCCATAGAAGACAAGACCGCCGGGCTAGAGGACTACGTTCATGCAGTGACTGCAGCGGTGGGCGACGTCCAGCACACGATCGTGGTGGGCCACTCGCTGGGTGGCTTCACAGCGCCTTTGGTCTGCGACAAGCTCCACTCGGACGGACTCATATACCTCGCAGGAATGATTCCATCACCAGGTGAGACATTCACTGACTGGTGGACCAACACGGGTCATGACCTAGAAACAATAGATCCGGATACCCAGGCGTCGTTTTTCAACAACGTCCCGGAAGAATTGATGCACCAGGCGCTCGCCAAGGGACGTGACCAGCAAGGTGAATGGATGGCGCGGCCCTGGCCTGGACGGCGGCATCCGGCGGTTCCCACCCGGGCAATATTGTGCCGCGACGACCAGTTCTTTCCCGCGTCATTTATGAAACGCCAAGTACTCCAGCGGCTTGGAATCGAGCCGGTAGAAATTCCAGGTGGACACTACGCCACCTTGAGCAATCCAGACGCTGTTGCCAAGACGCTGATCGATTTCGCCCAAACAATCGCTATGACGCCGGGAAATTAACCTGGCTCAAAGACGCACGTACAAGTCTGTGCTGTCTGCCTTTGTCCCAAGACGCGTCAGTTGCCATGCCGCGAATCAAACCGTTGGCGAACAGCCCCTGTACAGGTTCCGCTTCGGGTTATGCCCGGCGCAAATCGAAGATACTCTGGCCACATGGTCTACAACACTCATCAGCGTGAAATTGCAGCCCCCGCTAGCGAAGTGGGATCGCTCATCGATTCGCTTGCCAGTGAGGACGATCGATTATGGCCCCGAAGCCAGTGGCCAGCAATGCGCTTGGATGGACCGCTTGGAGTTGGCGCAGCGGGAGGCCACGGGCCAGTGCGCTATTTCGTGACTGCATACGAGCCCGGCAAAAGGGTCGAATTTCAGTTCACCGGTCCTTCGGGCTTCAAGGGGCAGCACTCGTTCACTGCCACCGGCCTTACAGGCAACTCAACGTTGCTCCAGCACGAACTTTCCATATCACCACACGGAACGGCAATGCTTACCTGGCCACTGTTCTTCCGGCCCATGCACGATGCGCTTATCGAAGAAAGCTTGGATCGCGCCGAAAAGGAACTTGGTGTTCCGCCAGGTGCTCCACACCGTCGATCACTGTGGACGAAGATCCTTCGGGCACCTTTCGCCGCACGAATGACCCGCAAGTAGAAAGCCCTGTAAACGCTCCCACAACTCGGTCAGCTCGGCGTGCCGGCGACGACCGCAGCAGCCACCTCTTCGATGCCGTCCATGAGGTCCTGCAACCCAGGCTCCTCCAGAGGGAAATGGCCGCAACTGCGAAGTAAGCGGCCGGTGGCTGGGCCGGGCAAAGTTAGTAGGCTGCTCTCGCTCAGCGCTAGCGGGGTCCACTCATCAACCTCAGGGTGCATCAGATGAACAGGTACGCGCTTGGTGCGCGCTTCGGAGTGCGGATGCTGCATGTAGCTGGCGAGGAATCCAAGCGGAACCCATGCGCCACCGCCGCGGGCATCATCCGCGCAAAGCCGTCCCAGACCGGGATCACGACCCATGTTTCTGAGGTTGGCGATCCAAGAGATCCGCAGTGGGATCCGGGCAAGCGGACCGCGGACCAGTCTGAGCAGAGGCACAAAGGCCAGGGCTAGTGGGCCGAACCTCGTCATCGCCGAACGGGCGTTGGACTCCGTTGGGTCGAGAAGGCAGGTAGCGACTACGGCGGCCACCAAGTGCGATCGGGCAGCCGCCTCCACCGTGAGCATGCCACCTATGCTGGCTCCGAGGAGGATGACTGGGCGACCATCGTCTTCAACTGCGATGAGATCAACCAGCAGGCAGATCCAATCTTCATATTTTACTGTTCCGCGGGATTCCGTCGCCGTGCGGCCGTAAAGCGGCAAGTCGACTGCAGTCATATCGATCCCGCGACCAGCCAGAAGCGAGGCAATAGGCCAAAGCGCCCCGCCATGAGCTCCCGCCCCGTGGACAACAATCAACCGAACCGGGGCGTCAACATCGCGTAACCGCAGGAGGTGGACGAGGTGCTTTCTCCAAGGCCACCACTGTGAAACCGGAAGAATTAGTGATTCTTCTCTTGCCTTCGGCAGGAAGCGCGCATATTGCTCTATATCGATCTCGGCTGGACCATGCGACTGCATTGAGTCGGCCTTTCTAATCTCGGCTGATGCTCAATCCTTTCACAACTGACCTTCGGACTATTCGATGAAGATAATCATTTCTAGCGGCGACTGCAGTGGCCAGCTCCCGTCTGTCCCGCAGACGGTTCCCCGCGGCGCCGAGCTTCTCAGGGAGCGGTGACTGTCGAAGTGGACGGTGATGCCGAGCTGTGGGCAACCTCCGGATACAGCTCGGGCGGCAGACCGACAGTAAATCCGTCCTCACGAACCCCGATGCCGTCCAATTTCACGGAGTGGGCTTCGTTCTGGCTGCCGTCAGTTAGCTGGATAATTACGTGGCTTCCAAACTGTTCACCAACCACCACGCTCGCGTTCTGCGGGGTAATGCCCCGCTTGGCCAGAATCTCCCGTGTCTTGACGACCATTTCATCTTCCAAAACCCCTCCCGGGAAAGGGTGGGTGACTCGGCATACGCCGTCTCGATCGGCAGCATAGGCAGCGGTAACCAGGTCCTTGCCTGCTTGTTCCAAGGAGCCTACAGGCTTACGCCCGTCACAGGTGTCTCCGGTGTAGTCCCGGAACGCGGAACACCCCGTCATGACGCTTGTGCACAACACCAAGCTAATCATGCCCAGTCCGGCCGACTGGTATTTATTCGGGAATCGCACGCTTCGCCGTTCGACATCAATCATGCAGACCATTATCACCGTGACCATTTCCGGTTCGGTGCAATCACTCCGTGTCGCTCAACGGCGAAGACGGGGTATCCGCAGATGGTCTAGCGAATCCGCCTTTTTTCACTCGTGTCCGGGCCGACGCACACGCCTACGCCTAGCATGCACCTGCCAGCTATCCGAACCGCAGTTCTGCAAAACCGCTGCTTCAGCCAAGCCGGAAAGTCGCAGACGCTAAACTCGTGATATGGCTGAAAAAGCGAAGAATGTCGAAGAGTATCTTGCAGCGCTCGATCCCGCGCGCCGGGCAGAACTCGAACGGATCCGTGCACTTGTAACGCATCTCGTGCCGGACACTGAAGAGACCATAAGTTATGGGATGCCGACACTCAAATATATGAACCGGGCGCTGGTGTACTTCACCGCATCTAAGAAGCATATGAGTTTCTACCCCTCCTCCTGGGCCATCCAGGAACTGAAGGAACAGCTCAAGGACTACAAGACCACCGAACACGCGATCCAATTTACGCTGGACAACCCCCTGCCGACGCGTTTGGTCGAAGATCTCGTTCGCGTGCATCTGCGTGAGATCGACGCCAACAGACAATAGGAAAAAGGGCCAATGGCGCTCTGTTTTATGGGACGTTCGTTAGCTGACGCTATGCAATGAGCGATTCCAGACGGCATTCACCAGCCGAAAGCCCTGACCCTTCACTGGCCTCGCCAAGATCCGCCAAGGAATTATTGCAGATAGCTTCTGACGATTCACCCGTGGATAAGTCGTTCACCAACTTGTCGGTCATTTGAATGTTCTGGGAACCAACACTGTCCCAAATCATCGGGTCAATCGAGCATCCAGCCAGCGCAGCCGCGAGCGTTTCGGCTGAAACTCCGTATACCGCTCTCAAAATCGTTTTCACATTTCAATTTTTCCGTCTTGCCTATCCCGCGTGCGCGCTAACGGTGGGAGGTGTCAATTGATGACCCACCGGATCCACCCGAGAGCCTGCTTTCTTGGCTACACGACCAGTCGGGAGGACAGCGTCGCTCTCCGCACCACTCTTGGTGCGGCACCTCGATGGGAGGTTCAAATCGTTGGAGAACTGGTGCTCGCTGAGCTAACTCAAGGTCCAGTCAAAGGCTGGAGTTATTTTCAAAGATTCTCCGAAAAAGAGAGTAACGAAGCCGATGGGAAGTGCAGCAAGCTATACACAGCCTCGAACCGATGGCGAGCCCAGTGGGAAAACCATCGCGCTGGTCTTGGTTCTCCCGAGTCGAATACCAACATGTGCAAGAGACATAGAAACGAGAATTGACTAGACGTTGCTAGTAGCGTGTCGCAGGAGAAACGGATACTGTCGTAGGTGTGGCCGATCCCATGCTTTTGGGGTTTCGATGCCCTGACGCTTGGGGAGGAACGGTTCAGCCTTTATGGCGAGCCACACGTGTCCTATAAATAATTCGATTCCTCCAATAAAGGAAGCATTCATGAATACCCCTTCCACGCGAATCCGCAAGATCGCCACCGTCGCCGCAGCTCCCCTAGCCATATTGATTGCCGGAACGATGGTCTGGCAAGGATCTCAGGCCGCTTTCACCGCCTCCACCCGGAACGCCGGCAACGCCTGGAGCACCGGCAATGTCGTCCTCACCGATGACGACCTGGGCGCAGCCGCCTTTACGGTCGAAAACATTGTCCCAGGCCAAACCGGCCAGAAATGTATCGTGGTCACCTCCGGCTCCAACGTCCCGGGCGAGGTCCGCGCCTACACGCAGAACCTGATCAGCGCCAAGGGCCTGGAGGACCGGATCCTCTTCGATCTGGAGCAGGGCACCGGCGGCTCTTTCAATGATTGCACCGGCTTCACGCCCACCGCCAATACCGTCCCCGAATTGCCGCTCTCCGAGTTGTCCACAAGAAACAATGATTTCGCGTCCGGCGGGGCGCCATGGATGACCTCCGGCACCCCCGGAGAGACCCAGAGCTATCGCGGGACCTGGCGTTTTGACACCACCGGCATGAGCCAGGATGAAGTCAATGCGCTGCAGGGTGCCCGCGTGGGCATCGACCTGGTCTGGGAGTTGCAGTCCGACGAATCCCCCACCGCTCCGTAATCACAGATCACGGCAGCCATAACCTATGAACCGGGAGGAATCCGGGTCCGCCCGGAAGTCCGCCCGGTGGGGTTCGTTGTTTTCCGCTGACGGCTGGGCCCTATTTCTTGCGTGCCTAGCTTCGCGGCTGTATTTGGGCGTGATGTTGAGCCTGGCTCTAATTGCGATGCTTCCTGCCCTGCTGGGTTGGCACGGCACCGTGGTGCAGAGCGGTTCCATGGAACCTCATATCAGCGCCGGCGATGTGGTGCTCGCGGCAGATTTCGAAGCCGCCCAACAAGTTCCGGTTGGTGGAGTTGTGCAGTTCACCAGTCCCGCGGAGGCCGAGCCGAGCGGGGTGGAGAAAACCCGGCTGCACCGGATCGTTGCCGAGAACCCGGATGGAACCTACGTCACCGCGGGCGATGCAAACGTCGAGGTGGATAGCACCCCTCTGGTGCGCGAACAGATCACCGGTCAAGCTCGGCTCCTGATCCCCGCAGTGGGGCTGCCCGGACTGTGGCTGGGCACCGGGAACCTCGCCCCGCTCGCATGGTGGAGCGTGCTAACGCTCTTGGCGATCGTCATCGCCGTATTCGGCACGCGTACACCCGACGACGAAGAAGATGACGACAACCATGACGACGAGGAAACGGATGAGACCAGCCCGCCGCCCCGCGACCGGTCACGGCGCTGGAAGACCGGTGCCGCTTTCGCCATCCTAGCCGCCTTGACGGCCCTCGTGCTGGCCACCGCTACGAGCTTCTCGTCCGCGGCCTTTACGGCTTCCACGGCAAACGCCGCCAACACCTTCACCGCGGCCTCCGACTGGAACCCGCCCTCGGTCTCCATGTCGGACCCCGGGACCACCATCCGGGGCAGCGTCACGCTGGCCTCCGACGCCAACGACGCCGAATCGGGCATTCGCTCCGTAGCAATCCAATATCTGCCTTCCAACGGTTCTTGGACCACGCTGTGCACACAGGAAGTCCCACCCTATTCGTGCACTTGGGATACCCGGAACGTGCCGGACGGGAATTACGCGCTGCGAGCCGTAGCCACGGACAACTCGGGTCTCAGCACCACTTCATCCACGATCCAAACTTCGGTGGCCAATAGCTTCTCCGTAGACCTCGCGGCTCCCAATGATGTCGTGCGCGGCAATGTGGAGCTCAATGCCACGCTTAATAGTCTGGGCAGCACCCCATACGCCGTCCGCGTGGAGTACTCCCCGGAGGGCGCCAACAGGTGGAGCACCCTATGCCAAATGCCGGCGTCCCCATATAAATGCGTCTGGCCCACCGGCAACTTCTCGAATGTCGCCTATGACCTTCGAGCCGTGGCGGTCTCTGGGGGCACCTCGACCTACTCTGAATTGGTCGCCGACATCCTGGTGGACAATGTGTTGCCCACCGTCACCATGAGCGATCCGGGTACGCCATTGCGCGGCACCCAGACCTTCGCAGCCACAGCCGCGGATACGCACTCGGGCATCGAGAAGGTGCAGCTCCAGTACGCCCGCACGGGCACCAGCACCTGGACGACCTTCTGCACGCCCACCGAGGCACCCTACTCCTGCCGATTCAACACCACAACGCTGGCCTCCGCTTCCTACGCATTCCGGGCCATCGCCACAGACCAAGCCGGCAACAGCACCACCTCGGCCGTCGTCGCGAACAGAATTGTGGACAATACCGTATCCTCGGTCTCAATGGAGAACCCGGGTGACTATCTGACTGGCATTGCCACCCTTACTGCGTCAGCGAACTCAACGGCCGGCGTGAACAACGTGCGCATACAAACCTCCCCCGCCGGAACTAACACCTGGACAACGCGCTGCACGCTGGCCTCGCCACAAAACTCCTGCGACTGGGACACACGGATCGTGGCGGACGGGCTGTACGATTTCCGTGCCATCCTCACCGACGGCACGGGCAAGGAAACGATCTCCGCCCCGGTCACCGGCGTGCGCATTGACAACCGCCCGCTGCGCGGCGTGGATATTCAGGCCGCAAACGGCTCCGGCGTTTCGGGCAGGCTCGATGCCGGGGACACACTGGCATTCACCTACAGCCAGCAGGTCAACCTAGCTTCGGTCACCCCCGGCTGGACCGGCAATTCCCTGCCAGTGACGCTCCGCCTTCGCGACGGAAATGTCCAAGGCCTTGGCACCGGCAACAACGGGGACACCGTGGACGTGCAGCGTCCGGGTAGCTCCGTAAATCTGGGCTCGGTAAATACGAAGAGCAATTTCGCCAAGAACAACAAGACCATCACGTTCAACGCCACCATGTCGGCCACAACCGTCACCACCGCCGGAGTCCCGAGAACCGTAGTCACAGTGACCCTTGGAGCTCCAATAAACTCGAGTGGCAGTCTCCGCACTTCAACCGCGGCCACCGCGATGGTGTGGACGCCAACGTCCTCCGTCACCAGCACCACCGGGGTGCCTTCCTCCATTGCTCCGGTTACCGAAAGCGGAACCCTCGACCGAGATTTCTAAGCACAAAAGTGCCGGTGCTACTCCCTTTGAGGAGGAACACCGGCACCTACGCTATGGGCCTCGGACCGAAACCCAGCGTTATTATTACTTCCGACCGAATCTACGCAGTCTAAGTGAGTTCGCAACGACCAGCACCGAGCTCGCGGCCATGGCGGCACCTGCAATCATTGGATTCAGGAACCCAAGGGCCGCCACCGGAATGCCGGCGGTGTTGTAGAGAAATGCCCAGAACAAGTTCACCTTGATGGTTCCCAGAGTTTTGCGGGAAAGCTCGATAGCCTGCGCAACCTGGTCGATGTCATTGCCCATGATGGTGACATCCGCGGCTTCAATCGCGACATCCGTACCGGAACCCATCGCGATACCCAGGTCTGCCTGAGCCAGCGCCGGAGCGTCATTGACGCCGTCACCGACCATGGCCACTACCCTGCCTTGCTCTTGCAGCTGGCGCACGGCTTGGGCCTTGCCCTCGGGGAAGACATCTGCGAACACGTCTTCCGGTGCGATACCAACTTTCGCGGCAACTTGCTGAGCTACCGCCTTGTTGTCACCCGTGAGCAATACCGGACGCAACCCCAATTCCTTCAGTCTTGCAATGGCGGCAGCCGAGGAGGCCTTGATGGTGTCGGTTAGATTGACGAATCCAGCGAAGGAGCCATCCACGCCGATCATGATCGAGGTAGCGCCGGTGCGCTGTGCGGTTTCCAGATCCCCTCGTTGCTGCGCGGTGAGTTCGATTCCATTCTCCTGAAGCCAGCTTTCACGGCCGGCCACCACGGTTTGTGCACCCACCGTTGCCCGCACGCCGCCGCCCGCGGCGGAGACGAACCCGGTAGCCACGGCCAAGGGAGCATTGTCGCGTGCCGCTTCAACAATTGCTTGGGCAATCGGGTGTTCAGACCCCGATTCGGCAGCGCCGGCCAGTGCAAGCAGCGACTCTTCGTCAAATCCCTGTGCCGGAGTACTAGAGGCGACCGCAAGGTTACCCTCGGTCACCGTGCCGGTCTTATCCAGCAGAACAGTGTCAACCTTGCGGGTATCCTCCAAGACCTGTGGTCCACGAATCAAGATGCCCAGCTGCGCTCCGCGTCCAGTACCAACCAGCAAACCGATGGGAGTCGCCAGCCCCAAGGCACAAGGGCAAGCAATGACAAGCACTGCCACCGCTGCGGAAACGGCCGAGCCCATGTCACCGGTGATCAGCAACCACAGAACGAAGGTGGTCAGCGCAATCACCAGTACAATCGGCACGAAGACCGCGGAGATGCGGTCCGCAAGTCTGGCGATCGGAGCCTTGCCGGTCTGCGCCTGTGATACCAGGCGTCCCATCTGAGCCAGCGTGGTGTCCTTGCCAACGCGGGTAGCTCGAATAACCAGAGCACCAGAGGTGTTGATAGTTGCGCCGGTCACGGTGTCATCCGGACCAACTTCCACGGGCACCGATTCTCCGGTGACCAGTGCGGTATCCACCGCTGAATGCCCTGAGACAACAAAACCGTCAGTGGCAATTTTCTCGCCAGGGCGCACAATGAATTCATCGCCCGGAATCAATTCGGCTGCTGAAATCTTGGTTTCAACGCCATCACGGATCAACGTGGCTTCCTTGGCGCCCAGATCCAGCAAGGTCTTCAGCGCGTCTCCGGCTCGTACCTTAGCGCGGGCTTCCAACCAGCGGCCGAGCAGCAAGAACGTCGCCACAACACCCGCGGTCTCGAAGTACAGCGCATGCTCGCTCATGGCCATGCCGACGTGGGCCGTGATATTCGGATCCGCAATCAGCTGCCACAGTGAGTAGAAGTAAGCGGCAAGTACACCGATGGATACCAGAGTGTCCATAGTGGAGGAGAAATGCCGCGCGTTGATTGCCGCGGCCTGGTGGAACGGCCACGCTGACCAGAACGTCACCGGCGTGGCAAGAGCCAGCGCAACCCAACCCCAGTGTGGGAATTGCGCGCCGGGAATCATTGAAATAATGAACAGCGGGATGGTGAAAATCGCCCCGACGATGAGACGTTTCTTCAGATCCTGGCCAGCTTGTGCGGAAGGCTTGTTTTTGCGCGGAGACTCAAGGGATCTCGCCGTGTCGGCGGATTGCACAGCCCCGGTCTGGGAGCGGGCTGACTGCTCAGCGTACTGGTCAACCTTGAGGTTCGCCTTGTAGCCGGCGGACTCGACCGTTGAAATCAGCTCTTCGTCCGTAATGCCCTCAGGAACCGTCACGCGAGCAGATTCCAACGGAAGATTTACCAGCGCCTCGACGCCTTCTAGCTTCCCTAACTTGCGTTCGACTCGACCCACGCAGGAAGCGCAAGTCATTCCCTGAATATCCAATTCAACGACGCGTTGGTTGGCGGGGAAGGCAGTTTCCTTACTCATGATTCCACTTCTTTCTCACTCCTCCGGCACCGGGCCCATTTACCTTGGTGGGCTCTGCCTCGGGGTGGGGATTTAGGCTCCCGAGGAAACGAGCTTGTAGCCCGCTTCAACGACAGCCGCTTCGAGAGCCGAGTTCGCGACTGGTTCGTTGGTGGCGATGGTAGCGGTAGAGGCTCCACCGACGACGAGGTCAACCTCGACATTGCTGACGCCCGGGATCTCCTGAAGTTCTTCGGTCACTGAGGATACGCAGTGGCCACAGGTCATGCCTTCGATTTTCAAGGTGATGTTGTTGCTCATGACGTCCTCCGTATTTGTTGTTTTGCTATTTGCGTCTTCATCGTTCGAACTACATCCGCAGCAGCCTGAATCGTTGCTCATTAATTCCTCTCCTAACGGGACTGTGAAGGATCTTTTCAGCATCGAACAACCCTACTCATCCAACAATCAGCCCGTTTCAGCCTTCAGGGCGAAACATTGCGCTAGACCGATCCGGCCAGAATCTCATGCAGCCAACATTGACCAGCTCATTTTGCGTACCTTAAACATATACCCCTATAGGGTGTATGGTGAAGTACCCCCATAGGGTATTGAACTTGGCAGGATTCTCAATATGACACTTGACGGAACATCCGAAGAGCTCGGCAATACGCTAACAACATCAAGACTCAACATCTCTTGAGATCCAGGCCGAGACAACACTGGACAGTAGCTTCCATTCAGCATGCCGAAAGAGCCTGCAAAAAACCTAGTTCACGATTTGCAATCTCACCGGGAAGCAACGATACGGAAACCAGGTTGCCACGATCATCTATTCAAATCGTTTACTTCTTGCCCGTCACCAAATCCGCAATATGCGCAATGGGCGAGGTCTTCGTTCCACCTTTGGCTTCGCCACGGTCCGCCAACCCATAGGCGGCATAGAGCCCCTTGGTGGCCATCCAGCGCAGCGGTTCAGGTTCCCACTGCCGCGCCTTGTGATTGACCCAAGGCAAATTGGTCAGCGCGGTCTCTTGGCCTAAAACTAGGTCACGCAGTGTCCGTCCGGCGAGGTTGGTGGTGGCTACACCGGTACCCACATATCCCCCAGCCCAGCCGATTCCAGTTCGTGGATCCATGCCAACAGTTGCAGCCCAGTCTCGCGGGACTCCCAACACCCCAGACCAGGCATGATCGATTGCCGCTTGTTTCGTTTGCGGGAATAGTCCGTGCAAGATTTTTCGCAGTCCGGCAACCGTCGCTTCGGGCGTATTCCCATCAAGGTCGGTCCGAGACCCGAACCTGTACGGAACACCGCGACCACCAATGGCAATCCGATCATCGGCAGTGCGTTGGGCATACATGTAGACATGGGCGAAATCACCAAGCACTTCGCCTTGCTTCCAATTAACTTCGTCCCAGAATGCCGCATCCAATGGCTCGGTAGCAATCATCGAAGAGTTCATCGGTAACCATAAGCGCTTGTGGCCTTTAAGCCCCGCAGTAAATCCCTCGGTCGCACGGATGATGAAGTCTGCGGCGACGGTGCCGCCTTCAAAATCCAACTGGTGAGAGCGGATCTCGTTTACCTTCGTATTCTCGAATATTTCCACGCCCATTGATTCGACTGCTTGAGCCAAACCGCTCACTAGTTTTGCCGGTTGGATCCGGGCAGCATGCGGATGCCAGGCGGCGGCAAGGGTGCCCGCGATTTTAATCTTCCGTGCAGCTTCGGCGCTTTCCAGGAGCTGCACTCCGGCATGCTTCCAATTCTTCTCAGCAGCCACAAAGGCTCGCAGCCGCGCTTCTTGCGCGGGATTGTATGCAACCTCGAATTCGCCACCCTGCAAGATGTCAGCGTCAATTTTCTCGACGGCGCAAACCCGCATCACCTCATCGATGGTCTGGTTCATTGCCAACTGAAAATCGTCGACCGCACGCCGGCCATGGGATTCCACATATTGCTCGCGCCCGCCGGTAATGGTGTTGGTCAGCCAGCCGCCGTTCCGACCGGATGCCCCGTACCCGATGTGGCGCTGCTCCAAAATAGCGATGCGCAGTCCTGGAGCTGCTTTCTTCAAGTAGTAGGCGGTCCACAGGCCAGTAAAACCTGCGCCCACAATTGCCACGTCGAATGCATGGGATCCGCGCAGACTTTCACGAGGGGTGGGCATTCCCAGGCTTTCCCACCAATGAGAGACGTGACCATTGATCATGTGATTCCTTCGCTCTGCAACGAATAAATGAACCACACTCACTTCATGGCTCCGAAATCACTCTAGAGTCACGCGCCCAGCACTGGCAAGGGTACAAAAAGTTATTCGGAAAGTTCCACGTGCGCGCCCGGTGCCGGAGCGCTGACCATCATGGTGGCGACCCCTACCTCGTCGCCAAGCTGCGTCATCACCTGCTCGGCATGATCGGCATCGCGGACCAGCAACGCCAAAGTCGGCCCCGAACCGGAAACCATAGCCCGTAGCGCTCCGGCGCCTTCGGCAAGATCCCGCACGGTCCCAAGCTCCGGCGCCAGCGCCAAAGATGCCTGAGTTAGGTCATTGACTAGAAGTTGCGACAAAGCTTCGGAATCGGATTCCATCAGCGCTTTTATGACCTGCGGATCAACCTCTTGAGGAACCTCAACGCTCTGCCCGGCGCGCAGCCGGTCGAGCATCGAATAGACGCGCGGGGTCGATAAGCCAAAGCTGGCCGGGATCAATACCCACTGCGTCTTGGCACGCGTCAGCAAGGGGGCGAGCTTGTCTCCGATGCCCAGGCCGATGGCCGCACCGCCCATGAGCGCAAAAGGCACATCGGCGCCGAGCCGGGCGCCAAGCCGGCCCAGCTCTTCACGGTCCAGCCCGGTCCCCCACAGCTCGTTGCAGGCCACGAGCGCAGCAGCGGCATCCGCGGAACCGCCGCCCATCCCGCCGGCGATCGGCACTCGCTTGGTGATGTGGAGGTTTGCACCCAAAGTGCAACCGGTATGCTCGCGTAGCAGCTCGGCAGCTTTCCACACGAGGTTGCTTTGGCCCAGTGGGAAATTTTCGGGATCGGCAACTACGGGTGAGCCTGGTTCTAGGCTCAGCTGCAGTTCGCCGTCTTCACGCAGCGTGGCTTCGATTTGCTCCAGCAGAGATACCGCGACATACAGGCTTGCGACCTCGTGGTAGCCGTCCTCACGTGGTGGACCCACCCGGAAATAGCAATTAATTTTTCCCGGTGCGGTGGCAATGACGCGTTGTTTAGCCATCGTTAGTCTTCGGTCTGGCTAAGCGCCGGCACCGTGTGAGCCGCACGGGCGATCGAGATGAATCCGTCCACGTCCAGCTTCTCCCCGCGTTCCTTCGGGTCTATGCCTGCAGCGCGCAGGATCTGCTCGGCACGAGCGCCGGATCCGGCCCACCCGGACAGCGCAGCGCGCAGCGTCTTGCGGCGCTGGGCGAACGCAGCGTCAACGATGGCAAAGACTTCCTTGCGGTCAGGTGCGTCGCTGCGATCCTTGTCGCGGGTGAATGCCACCAGGCCGGAATGGATTTTGGGGGCTGGCCAAAAGACGTTCATGCCAATCACCCCGGCCTTGCGCATGGTGCCGTACCAGGCGCCTTTGACCGAGGGGACACCGTAGATCTTACTTCCCGGCGTCGCGCACATCCGGTCGGCGACTTCATCTTGCACCATCACCAGTCCATGGGTAATGGATTCGAAATGTTCCATCAGGTGCAGCACCACAGGCACCGCAACGTTATATGGGAGATTCGCGACAAGCGCGGTGGGATTACCCGGAAGCTCGGTGATCTTCATGGCATCGCTGAGGATCACCGTCAGATCCTCTTCACGGCCTGGACGGAGTTCGGCCATGGTATGCGGCAACCGCTTCGCGAGCGGCGGGTCGATCTCCACGGCGACCACCTTTGCGGCGGCGTCCATGATACCGAGGGTCAGCGAACCGAGGCCCGGTCCGACCTCGAGCACGGTCTCCTCTGGGGAGACATTCGCGGTGGCCACAATCCTACGGATGGTGTTTCCGTCGATGACAAAATTCTGCCCGAGGGTCTTCGTGGGACGAATCCCAAGCTCCTCGGCCAGTCGACGGATTTCGGTAGCCCCAAGCAGTGGCAAAGATTCCTTAGACATCACACCTACAATTCTAGTTCAGCGCACAAGGACTGCTGACGCGACGCGACGCGCCCACCCGAATAGGGTGGACGCGTCGCATCAAAAGTTCTCTACTGCTTAGCGCAGTCCAAGCTTGGACGAGCAGTGTGGCCAGTGGCCCCATCCGCCGTTAGCCCGCAACTTCTCAGCAGTTGCAATCTGTTCCTGTGGGCTGGCCTGGTGAGGCAGCGGCGCGTACTTCGTTCCGCCGGCTCCACGCCATGACGAAGCGGAGAACTGCAGCCCGCCATAGTAGCCATTACCGGTGTTAATCGACCAGTTGCCACCGGACTCGCACTTGGCCAATGCCGCCCAGGTTGACGAGATGCTTCCGGTTGGAGCCTTGGTCTTGGAGTCTGAGCTCTTTGAATCCGAGCCCTCTGAGTTCGAGCTTGATTCTGGCTTCTTGGTTCCGACCCGAATGACCTCTGCGACAGGCTTCTTGGTGACCTTGGACTTCAGGACTTCTTCCTCGCCCTTTTTCCCATTGCGGGTTTCCTGGCGAAGGGTTAGCTCTCGTTCGCCCTTTTCACCCTCGGTCTTGACCTTGGTCTTGCCCTTTTCGAGCTTCGAATCCTCAACCTTCTCGGTATCAAAATCGATATCTCGTTTTTCATCCCAAGTCTTCACCGAAACGACGATGACCTCAATCTTGGTGTCTTCCTCGATTTTGGTACTGGTCTTCGCGTCCTTGTCGGTGTCTTTACCTACCTGAACGTTGACTTCGTCGTCCTTATCGAGCTTGACCTTCTGTTCATCGAGCAATTCCTTGACGGTCTGCGCGGTGGTCGAAACGGTCTGCTTCTTCTTGTCGACAAGCAGAGTCACATCTTTAGGTGTGATGATCTCAATTTCATCGCTGAGGCTGACGAGCTCGATATCTTCGCCGAGGGAAATTTCGGACTTTTCATCCAGCTTCAGTTCATCCATGACATCCGCTACGGTCATACCGGTGGTGTGCACAACACGGTCGGTACCGTCGATGCTAACCTGGACCGACTTATTCCGGCTGATCTCAATGCGCTGCTCATCGGAAAGCTCCGAACTTGCAGCGACGCTCATCTCGTCGCGTTCGTAAACGCTGATGCCTTCCTGCTCGAGTGCATCCTGAACAGTAGCTGCGCGGGTGGTGAAAGTCTGCTCGTCACCATCAACGGCAACGGTCACGGACTTCTGGCCGGAAATATAAAAAACGGCTCCGGCAATGACCACGGCGACAGCCACGGCTTGGGCCAGATATTTGACCCAGCTTTTTTTGAGCAAGTGCATCACGGTAGTGAGATCCCCATCGTTTGTCGGTCGAACGCCAGGAAGATACTCCCGGTAAATCTTGCTCAACCTTGGCGGCCATGCCGCCTGTATAAAATTTGGCCTGCGCGTCACCCGATCTGCGGATGCCCTGAAGCTACCCGGAAATATGGCAACGCCTTATGCTGCGACCGGCTCAAGGCGCGCTCGCAACTCAACGCTTTCCAGCAATCGTAACCGAATTGTAATAATTGGCGCAACCTTTATATGTCGGAAACCACACTCGGCGGTACTACAATGCGCCGTACGCTGCACCCGTATTCGAGGCTATCTGCTCGCATAATCCAGCTAATTCAACACCCCTAGTTTGCGCCATGAAGCGGACGGTGTAGGGGATCATATAGCTCGCATTCGGACGCCCACGGAATGGGTGCGGCGTCAAGAATGGTGCATCCGTTTCCACAAGCAATAACTGTGGGTCTGCTAGGCGTAAGGCCTGCTGGAGGTCCGTCGAATTCTTGAAGGTTACCGTCCCCGAAAATGACATGTACCAGCCGTTAGCGTTGCAGATCCGCGCAAGCTCCGCGTCACCAGAAAAGCAATGGAAAACCACGCGCTCAGGCAACGGCGCATCTTTCAAGATCCGAACCACATCATGGTGTGCATCACGGTCGTGAATTTGGACTGCTTTGCCGTGTTCCACCGCGATCCGGAGATGCTCTCGGAACGAGGTTTCTTGAGCCAGATGGCCTTCTTCACCGGTGCGGAAGTAATCCAGGCCGGTCTCACCGATGGCTCGCACTCGCTCGTTTACTGCCAACGCTTCGATTTGCTCAATAGCAAGTTCAAGCTCACCCCGTTCGGCTAGGCGTGCGGCATCATTCGGGTGAATAGCAATTGCAGCCAAGATATTCGGATAGTCGTTTGCGACCTGCACTGCGAATTTAGACGATTCAACGTCGCAGCCAACCTGGATCAGTCCCTCCACGCCGACCGCGGCAGCGGCGTTAAGGGCTTGTTGCACGCTGGCATTTACTGAACCACCATGGAAATCCAGGTGCGTATGGTTGTCGATCACCGGTACCGGCAGCGGTGCGGGTGCCTCCGGATAGCGGGCATTTCGTTTGTTTCCACCCTTTTCCGCCTTAGCCGAGCCTGCGGGTTCCCCGGAATGCGAAGAAATCAGCTCCGCTGCCGGACGGTACCCGTCGGGAATCCCAGAGAAATCGGCTTCGCTCATCTGCGCACCGGGCCTTTCATGCTAAATAGTGTCAGTTCCTGGCTCCGATTCTTCCACCACCGGGACACCGGAAGAGAATCAGCGTAGTTAGAAGCTATTAGTGGAGAAAAGAACCCCATATGATGTGAACACAAGTTAAGGGATTTGCTTAGCGTGTCAACGACAACCTCGGCACGATAAGTTGCCCAGCCAGGAGGATGCGCATGAGTGCCCACCCAACACTCCCTTCGGTGGATTCGACGTTTAGCTCGAATTACCAACGGATGTTTGATGCTGTGCAGACAGTCATCACAGGTAAGCCCGAAGCAATTACGAACACCATCGTGGTGCTCCTCGCGCAAGGGCATCTACTTCTCGAGGATGTTCCCGGCGTCGGCAAGACCATGCTCGCCAAGTCCTTGGCCCGTAGCGTGAACGGAACCGTGCACCGTATCCAGTTCACACCGGATCTACTGCCCAGCGACGTTACCGGCGTCTCGGTTTTCTCCCCGCAAGATCATAAGTTCACTTTTCATCCCGGCCCGATCTTTGCAAATATCGTGATCGCGGATGAGATCAACCGCGCAAACGCAAAGACTCAGTCTGCCCTCCTTGAGTGCATGGAAGAGCATCAGGTCACCGTCGACTCAATTACCCACCCCTTGCAGAAGCCCTTCATGGTTGTTGCCACACAGAACCCCATAGATTCTGAAGGAACTTTCGCCTTGCCGGAGGCTCAACGGGACAGGTTTATGGGTCGAATTTCCATGGGTTACCCCCATCGCGAGGCTGAGATTTCCATGCTCACCAGCCACCATGTCGCAGAACCGCTTGACTCATTGCGCTCAGTTCTTGAACTAGGGCAACTACGGCAAATGATTGAACAAGTGAGAAAGGTGACTGTTACTGATCGTTTGAGTGGCTACGTCGTTGATTTGGGCCGGGCAACCCGAGAGCATCCGCATATTTCATTGGGCGCCTCACCTCGTGCGCTCGTCCAATGGGTCCGCGCTGCAAAGTCTCACGCAGCGATCAGCGGGCGAGATCATGTTTTGCCCGAGGATGTGCGTGGAGTTGCCGAGATGTTGCTCTCGCACCGGCTCATTCTGACTCGCAGGGCGCTCTCTGAAGGCGTGGAACCCGCAGCTTTGATTCAGGAGCTTGTTTCCGCCACACCAGTCGGATAGGCGATGAGCTCCTTGGAAGATACGCAGCGGTTCGACTCGCGTGATGCACTGACGTGGACGCGCGCCGATTCAACGCCCGCATCCCTTCGACGATTCCAACTGGACCTATTTACCTTACGAGGCTGGGGAACAATTGTCAGCGGCGCCCTGCTAGTTTTCTTGGCCTACATCCTCGGCCGCCACGAAATGATGGCCATAGGCGTTGGACTGTTGACATTGGCTCTCGTCAGCTGGTTGCTGGTACTGCGATTACGCAATAAATCCAAGCTGAGTCGCAGCCTGCTCACCCCAAATCCCGTGGTCGGCGACGTCACCAGGTTGCAGCTGTCATGTTCGGAGAATGCCAAGGTTCAAGAATCGCTTCCTGCCGAGTTTGGGCCCGGACCCGAATTCACCGGTCCCGGCGAGAAGGTCTACGAGCTCATCTTCCGCACCCGTGGAATCCATTTGGTAGGTCCGGCAAAACAGATTCTCTCCGATCCCTTGGGCCTAGTGGACGGCCTAGTCGATTCGGGAGATGCAATGCCTGTACCCGTATGCGCAGAAATTCATCCGCTGGAGCGCTTCGCCTCGCTCGGCGACAAGATGCTGACTGGTGATGCAAAGTTCTCCCGCAGCACCACCGCCGACTACTACGACGTGGCCACCCGTGACTATCAACAAGGCGACTCGATCCGGCAAGTCCATTGGAAAGCCACCGCACGGCAGGGCAAGCTCATGGTGCGTCAAGAAAACCACGTAGCCACCGCACAGGCACTATTGGTCTTTGACAGGACTTTTGAGCACTGGCATACGAATGGCGCGGACCTGCGCTTGGGAATCCCGCACGGCGACGGTCCTCCGATACAAAGCAGCCGACGTTTCGAAACCGCGCTTTCCCTAGCGTGCAGTATCGGCCAACGCTACGCCGCCAACGGCTACCAGTTGCTCTTTCGAGAACTATCAGGGGAACAACTGCTCCAAGCCGGTAGTCTCTCCCTATCTGGCGCTTCCGCCCAAGCCGGTTTTGAAGACCTTCATGCCGCGAGCGCCGAAATGGCGCTTCGCCCACCATCTAACGTCACCGAAGGGCCGGAAATTCTCGGCGAAGGATTGCGCAAGCTATTGCTGGGATTTCGCGACGAACCCGTCATTATGATCCTTGGAGAACTCCGAACCGATCAGGCCGCTTGGCTGGCAACGCTGGCGCGTTCAGTTCGCCATGTCGAACTGTTCCTGCTGGTTTCCCACCCAGAGCGTTACCACGAAGTACAGCAACGGCTGCTCCAGACCGGGTGGAAAATACATTTCTTGGCGGCAAACACTGACATCAACGAATTGTGGTCGCAGTCATGAGCGCCGCAGTCGTCCAGCGGCCAGCCCCAAACTCCAGCGATTCCGGCTTTGGTCCCAAAAATCCGAGGACGCATCATCTGTACGCGAGATCGCTAGCAGCCGCATGCCTCAGCCTTGCAATGCTCGCAGGCTTCGCCTCGCTCAGCGGAGTCGTCCAAGGCGGGGCCTGGTTCGGAGCCTTAATATGGCCAGTCATCCTTATTCATGGCAGCGCAGGTGTACTGCGCGGCATCCGTGGTTGGCACTGGACGGCATTGCCGGTTGCCTTGCTCGTGGCGATCGGTGCTGTCTTGGGTCATCACACCATGCAAACCAATCGCACCTCCGTGGGGCTCATCGATTGGTTCGGCGCGGTAGTCGCCGAAGCCTCCGTACAGTTCTCCACTCAGGTCCCCCCGGTGGCCTACTCACGATATGTCGAGTTCGTACTGCTCTTGCTCGCTGTCGCGCTGAGCCTCGTGGTGGAAGTGCTCGCGTCTTTCAAACGCCTAGCGCCGCTGGTGATCATGCCCCTGTGCTTCTCTCCGGTGATCGCTTCATTATTCAAGCAAGAAGGGGCAGGCATTGGATATATAGTGCTGATGATGCTGGCGTTGTTTGGCTACTTCGCCTTGCTCCCCTATGTTTTTCGTTCCGAACATGCCAGCGCGAGATTTCCGGCAAAACGACAACTAGGAATTCTCGCCGCCACCGCCGGCGTGTGCGCACTCGCAATGATTCTCAGCAGCTTGTTCATGCCGGGATTTCGCAACGGCATGCTGCCTGAAGGCACGCGCCCCTCAGGGGACCTCCTAGCTAGCAACGTTGACCCGCTGCTCAATCTGGGCCGAGATCTGAGGGCTAATAATGGAAGTGTCGCTTTCACCTATCGCACCAGCTCGGACGAACCGGTGTATCTGCGTACCTCGATTATCGAAGATCTGAGTGCGACCCGCTGGGAACCGAGTGAAGGTTTGCTCCAATCCGCGTATTTTGGGGATACCGCGATGGACACCGATGCAGATATTTTCAACGGCACCCCCGAACTTACTCAATTGAACTGGGAGGCTCAAGTCACCAACCCGAGCCTGCCGTTGCCAGACCGCAGCTTTTTTGTCACCGGCGTCAACGGTTCCTGGAACTGGACCAAGCAGACTTCGGTGGCTCGCCTCAGCGGGGATGCGATGGCTGAAACAAGCCAAGTCACAGTGGGGCACACGCAAATGAATTTGAGCTCGCAAATGGCCCGCAACCTTGGCTATTTTGGCGGCGGGCCGACATCCCAGCAGGACAGCGTAAATCTCTCCATGCCCGAGGACCTCGACGGCGAATTCGACCAATTGCTGCGCCAGACGCTCGCCGAAGCCTACGGCCCACGAGGCATACCTGCGAACGACTTCGATAAGGCCGTCGCAATTCAGGACTTCCTGCGTTCCTCTTCCTTCGGTTATTCCGAGCGTACGCCTTTGCGCGAGGGCTATGACGGAGCTAATCGCCAGGTGGTTAAGGCGTTCCTAGAACGCCGCCAAGGGTACTGTGTGCATTTCGCTTCCACAATGACTCTGCTGGCACGAGCGGCCGGAATCCCTTCACGCATCGTGGTCGGTTACGCCCCCGGCGAGCCAACCGGCGAGAAGTTCAAGGCATCCGACTTGGCCGATGGCACTGGGATCGGCCGCAGTGTGCCCCCTGATACGGAATTCACCGAATATGCGGTCACTGGCCAACAGGCTCATGCGTGGCCTGAATTATTCCTCCCGGGGATCGGTTGGGTTCCTTTCGAACCGACACCTGGCCAAGGACAGGCACCGGATTACGCACCCGAGGCAACGCCGAGCGGTGCGCCGCAAGAGGTCCCGGAGGAGCTAAACCCTTCTGGCGCCCCAGAGCTTAATGATCCGCAGGCCGAAGAAAGCCCCGCAGCCAACGCGCCGGAACAAAACTCGGCGCAGGCAGATAATTATGGCTGGTTTACCCTACTCGGAATCTTGGTAGTGGCATTAGTACTTGCGGCCTTCCCATGGCAGCGTGCGCGGCTCCGTCGCCGCAGGATTGAACGGGTGATTTCAGGTGGCGCCGGTAGCGCACAAGCATTATGGGATGAACTGCGTGCTGTAGGGGCAGACGCCGGCAGCCCCGCCGGTGAGCATGAATCGGTCAGCGACTTCACCTTGCGCTTAGCCGAGAATCATCAACAGCTTTCCGTGCCCCTCACGCTGGTACGCGAAGGAATACAGGCAAGCTTCTACGCTCATCGCCACCCGGACACGAAACAAGGCACCGAACTGGTTGCCGCTCTGGAACAACTTTCAGTACAGCTCCACCGCGAGCTACGCGGCGCTGAACGCGTGCTTGCCTTCTGTTTCCCAGCTTCCCTGCGCGAGCGGCAACTGCGCGAGGCAAACCGGTTCAGCAGCGCACACTAATTTGCGAAGTTAACAGCCTCGGGCCCAGCACCTTGAAGATGCTGGGCCCAAGGCCGTAATGCTGACCGCTAAATGCTAGCGGCTCCTGATTGCCGAAATTATTTTACTGGTGCGTATGGGTCGGCAATGCCGATGTACTGCACGGTGGTGTATTCCCCGAGTCCCTCGGCGCCGCCTTCGCGGCCAAGACCCGACTGCTTCACGCCGCCAAACGGTGCGGCGGCGTTGGAGATGACGCCGGCGTTAAAGCCAACCAGACCGAATTCGATCTGCTCCGAAACGCGGAACATCCGGTTGAAATCACGGGAGTAGATGTAGGAGGCCAGGCCGTATTCGCTCGCGTTTGCCAGACGAATCGCTTGCGCTTCATCCTTGAAAGTAGTGACCGGAGCGACCGGGCCAAAGATCTCCTGCGTGAGGATCTTTGCATCGTTGGCAACGTTGGCCAACACAGTTGGCTGGTAGAAGTAGCCTGGACCATCTACCGGGGCACCTCCGGTCACTGCGATGGCGCCCTGTGCAACGGCATCGGTCACCAGTGCGTGGACCTCGTCCCGAGCCTTCTCCTCGACCAATGGGCCGACGGTGGACGATGGGTCGGTTCCGCGTCCGGTCTTCAGCGCCTTCATGGCGTCCGAGAACTTCGCGATGAACTCCTCGGCAACGTCTTCATGTACCAGGAAGCGGTTCGCCGCGGTGCAGGCTTCGCCCATATTGCGCATCTTCGCTGCCATTGCACCCTCGACGGCTGCATCCAGGTCTGCGTCTTCGAAGACCAGGAATGGTGCGTTGCCGCCCAATTCCATCGAAGTGCGCAGCACCTTGTCGGCAGCATCTTTCATCAGCTGCTTGCCGACCGGGGTGGAACCGGTGAAGGACACCTTGCGCAGACGATCATCCTGCATCAGCGGGCCGGAGATCTTCGATGCGGAGGATCCCGAAACCACGTTCAGCACACCTGCTGGAAGCCCGGCTTCCATCATGGTGGCGGCGAATAGCTGGGTAGTCAGCGGGGTGAGCTTTGCTGGCTTGAGCACCATGGTGCAGCCTGCAGCGATTGCCGGGCCGACCTTGCGGGTGGCCATTGCCAGAGGGAAGTTCCATGGGGTGATCAAAAGGCATGGGCCGACCGGCTTGTGGTGAACCAGAACCTTGTTCTTGCCCTCCGGGGTGGTGACGTAACGGCCATAGTGGCGCACGGTTTCTTCGGAAAACCAGCGCAAGAACTCTGCACCGTAGGTAACTTCGCCGCGGGCCTCGGCCAGTGGCTTGCCCATTTCCAGGCTCATCAGCAACGCAAAATCATCGGCGCGCGCGGTGACCAGGTCAAAACCTCGGCGCAGGATTTCAGCGCGCTCACGGGGAGCAGTCAGCGCCCATTCGGCCTGAATCGCGTCGGCTGCGTCCAATGCCGCCATTGCGTCTTCGCTTGTGGCGCTGGCCAACGTAGCCAGTTTTTCACCGGTGGCTGGATCAAGTACGTCGAAGGTGCCACCATCCGAGGCATCTCGCCATTCACCATTGATAAGCAGTCCAGTGGGTACTTTGGCGAGCAGTTCTGCTTCGCGTTCAGCGGTAATCGACATAACGCGGTTCTCCTGAAAGTTGTAAATGAAAGGAATCTTCGTTGATCACAACGCTAGCGCTGGTTTCGATAGGCTGTAAATCGCCTAGTGCACCACGAACTCGTTGTTTCATTGTGCATTCAGCCTAAGCGATTTCGGTTATTTTTTCGCTTCGTGACGTTCTGCGAGAACCGCTTCGTAGAGGTCTCGCTTCTTCACTCCGGCGGCTTCGGCGACTTCGGCAACCGCCTGTTTCATGCGCACCCCGTCGGCAACCAGCGTGTCGACTTTGGGGAGTAGATCCTCAATGGAGGCAGCTTCCGGGGCGGAAGCGCCGGAGATCACCACGACAATCTCACCACGGACGCCTTCATCGGCCCATGCTTTGAGGACGCCGAGTTCATCGCGGCGAACTTCTTCAAATTTCTTGGTCAGCTCACGGGCCACCGCAGCTTGGCGCTCCGGGCCGAATGCTTCGATTGCTGAGGCTAAGAAGTCAGCAACCCGGTGTGGGGCTTCGAAGAACACCATCGTGCGTTCTTCATGAAGCAATGCATTTAGGCGTTTGCGCCGTTCACCGGTTTTCCGCGGCAAGAACCCCTCGAAGGTGAAACGGCCGGTGGGAAGTCCTGAAAGCGCCAGTGCGGTCAGCACCGCCGAAGGCCCAGGCACCGCAGTAACCCGAATGCCTTCTTCCATGGCCGCAGCCACCAAAGGGTAGCCCGGGTCAGAGACCGCAGGCATCCCGGCATCCGAAACGACTAGCACGGTGGCCCCTTCGCGAGCCAGCTCGATCACTTCGCCGAGCTTATGGGCTTCATTGTGTTCATGCAGGCTCATCACCCTTCCGGCGGGTTTAATCCCCAAGGCATGGGCAAGGTGATGAAAGTTGCGGGTGTCCTCGGCGGCGATCACGTCGGCGCTTTCCATCATTTCGCGGAGCCGCGGCGAAGCGTCGGACAAGTTGCCAATTGGGGTGGCGCCCAGGACGATTACGCCCTCATTATCTGAGTTCTGCACATCCTTTAGCCTACGCGAAGTACCAAAAGCACACATTCTCACGGTTACGCCGGTAGCATGAACAACGATGAGCACCACTGCAGCGAAGACCCCAGATACCGGGCACGTGCGTTCCGCGCGCGTTGCCTTCACCTTTGAGAGCCTCAAACAACGGTTATTACCGGTTTCAGCACCCTCGGGTGCGTTGATGTGGATTATTCCGCTGGTGACGACTGTTCTCGGCGGTCTGCTGCGCTTTGTGCATCTGGCCCACCCAAACATGTTGATCTTCGACGAGACCTACTACGTCAAAGACGCATACTCGCTCCTGCATTTCGGATACGAAATGGAATGGGTCGACGAATCAAACGAACAATTTGTCGCCGGCGATCCGCAGCTGAAAGATACCGCTTCCTTCGTGGTGCACCCACCGCTGGGCAAATGGCTCATCGCATTCGGCATGATGCTCTTTGGCGAATTTGACGGGTTCGGATGGCGTTTCGCCACCGCACTCTTCGGTACGCTCGCGGTGCTGCTGACCACCCTATGCGCCCGCTTGCTCTTCGGCTCGCATCTGCTGGCGGGTATCGCCGGATTGTTGATCGCCATTGATGGCCATTCAATCGTCATGTCGCGCACCGCGTTGCTGGACATCTTCTTGATGTTCTTCGTCTTGGCCGCCTTCTATGCGCTGCTCAAGGACCGGGTCCACGGGCGAACTCAGCTCGCCAGGAAAATCTCTGTACCCGCCGGGAACAGGCCCAACGAATTCCTGCTCATCTTCGGCCCCGTGCTCTGGTGGCGACCTTGGCGGCTCATCGCAGCGATGATGCTCGGCTGCGCGGTTGGCATCAAATGGTCCGCACTGACCTTCGTCGCGGTGTTCTGCCTGATGGCGGTGCTCTGGGACTTCGGTGCACGTCGCACCGTTGGAATTCAGCGATGGCAATCGGCCGCGTTAGTTCGTGACGGAATCTACTCGTTCTTCACCATGATGCCGATAGTGTTCCTGACTTACCTTGCCACGTGGACCGGCTGGCTCAGCACCGCCGGCGGACGCTACCGGCAGTGGGCCGTCGAGAACCCCGGCGAGGGAATTTTGTGGCTGCCCGAGACCCTGCGCAGCCTGTGGCACTATCATCAGGCTAGCTACGAATTCCATACCGGACTGAATTCGGAACATGGTTGGGCTTCCTCGCCATGGACGTGGCTCTTCTCCGGGCGCCCGGTGCTGATGTACTTTGAAGGCTACGATAACGGGCAGAATGGTTGCACGATAGATCGCTGCACCGAAGTGATCATGGACATGCCCAACCCGGTGATGTGGTGGGCCTGCACGCTGAGCATGATCATGCTGGTCTTCTGGTGGCTTGGAGCGCGTGACTGGCGTGCCGGAGCACTGCTTTCGAGCGTTGCCGCAGGATTCCTTCCCTGGCTGATGTACCCCGAACGCACGATGTTCTTCTTCTACACCCTGCCGTTGGTGCCGTTCATGGTTCTCGCATTGACCTATATGATTGGCAGGTTCATTCCCCGCGAACCGCGCTCCGATGTGGCCTATCGATCAAGGATCATCATCGTGGCCCTCTCAATAGCATTGCTCCTTGTCGTCTCGGCATTTTTCTGGTCGGTATGGTCCGGAGAACTCACCTCGGATGAGTACTATCGCATGCACGTGTGGATCCCTAGCTGGGGATAAATTCTTGCGTGGAGGGGCCGCTACGCCATGAGCTGCGTCACCCAACCTCGAACGAATTCAAAGGATTTCCATGCACGAACTGCACGTCGAGCTCCTGCACGACCTCGACTCCCAGGTCAACGCAACCACACTGCTGCTGGACCGAGTCGCCACCTCGCCAGACGACACCCTGTTCATGGTCCAACGCCCTTCTGGGTGGCGAGATGTCAGCGCCCAGGATTTCTTGCGGGATGTGAAACGACTAGCGTCCCGGCTGATCAACGACGGATTGCGACCCGGCGATCGGGTAGCCATCATCTCGCGCACCCGTTATGAATGGGCGCTGGCGGAAGAAGCTATCTGGTTTGCCGGCGGAATCTCAATACCTATTTATGAGACTTCAAGTCCCTTCCAAATCGAATGGATCTTGCGCGATTCCGGAGCACGGGTCATCTTCGCGGAGGACCATGAGCTACGCGCCAATGTTCGCCGGGCTGCAGCCCAGCTCGGAGAGACGGTTTCCATTCACCTCTTTGAGGGGTCGCACACCGCGGATCCGGAGGCGATCCCCGCTGCAGGACTGCAGCAGATTCTGGTTGATGAAGCAAAAATCACCGAACAAGAAATCTCGGCCGCCTGTGCGAGCTTAAATCTGGAAACCACGGCTACCCTCGTGTACACCTCGGGAACTACCGGGAGGCCCAAGGGATGCAACATCACCCACGCGAACTTCGCTTTAGTCGCCTACAACCTCGCCGAGCACATGCGAGAGGTACTCGGTGAACGTCGCCGCACGTTGATGTTCCTGCCGCTGGCGCACGTCTTGGCTCGCGCGGTCCAGCAAGTCTGCATCCACGGCGGTGCAATCATCGCTCATAGCAATTCGACCGCGACTCTGGTGGAAGACCTGAACGCCGTCAAGCCAGGGTTTCTGCTGGCTGTCCCCCGAGTTTTTGAAAAGATCCGCACCACGGCACTAACTAAGGCCGAACAAGCTGGCAAGGCCGATTTGTTCCGCAGCGCCGAGCTGACAGCTATTGAATTCTCCAAGATCCGGGATGCGAAATCCCGTGGCGAAAAGGTTCGGATGTCTTTGTCATTGCGGGTTCGCCACCTATTTTTCGATAGGGTGCTCTATCCAAAGCTCCGCGCAGTCTTTGGCGGCAAGTGCGGGTATGCGATCTCCGGAGCCAGCGCCCTTAACCAGGATCTGGCGCATTTCTTCCGTGGCGCCGGCATCCAGCTGGTCGAAGGCTACGGACTCACCGAAACCACGGCACCTGCCACCGTGAATCAAGCTCAGCGCAATCGAGTGGGTACCGTGGGCCGTCCGCTTCCCGGGACCAGCATCAAGATCGCTGATGACGGCGAGATCCTCGTCAAGGGCATCGGAGTGTTTGCGGGGTATCACCACAATGAAGAAGCCAGTGCCGGGGCATTCACCGCGGATGGCTACTTTCGATCAGGAGATACTGGGCGCCTAGATGAGGACGGCTACCTTTTGGTCACCGGACGTAAAAAAGAGCTGATCGTCACGGCAGGGGGCAAAAATATCTCCCCCGGTCCGCTAGAGGAGATGGTCCGGGCTGGCCGGATTGTGGACCAGTGCGTTGTGGTTGGTGAGAACAAGCCATTTATCGCGGCCTTGGTAATGCTAGATGCCGAAGAGCTGATGTTATGGACGAAGTCCCGCGAGATGGGGCAGCTGACGCTTGCCGAAGCGTCCCTGCATGAGAGCGTGCTGTCCGAGGTGCAAAGTTATATCGACGCCGCCAATCAGACGGTCTCCCAGGCTGAATCAATTCGAAAATTTGTGGTTCTTCCGGCTGAGTTCACCGAGGCTTCCGGACATTTGGCCAGCTCGCTAAAGCTTAAACGCCAGCAGGTAATAGAAGATTTTGTCTCTGAAGTACAAGAGCTATACCGTCGCTGATTGGCCCTGGAATAGCGAAACCTCGGGCACCGTGCACAGCACGGCACCCGAGGTTTTACTATCTGAGGAGCTATGTCCCGAGTCTTCTATTTAGCTATTCAGGCCGTAAACTCGGGCTTCCTGACGTAGGCGTGAGCTCTCGCGGCGACGCCCGGTTGGCCAGCAAGTAACGAGTGCCACGAGCACGGTCACAATGACGATCACTCCGATGGCAAGCGCGGAATCGATCCAGAATTGCTCGGGGTACAGACGGATCAGGGTGTCGCTGATGTTGAAAGTCCAGGTGCCTTCTGCGAAGAACAACTGGTGGAAGCCGGAGAAGAACGTATTCCACCCTGTTATCGCAAGGACCGCGATTCCGGCAAGCAGCACCAGGGTCAAGATTGCCCCGGAGAAGAATGCTCGGCGCACTCCGCCGGAATAACGATTAGCCAGGTAGGCAAGGAAAATCATGGCCAATACGGCGAGCACTGCCCCGATAACATAGCCCAATCCGATCAGGTTTTTCACATCTAGCATGTGTTGCACCTCTTGGGCGGTGAACATGCTCGAACCAGTTGGCAGTTTCAATCCAGACAGGAATTCCGGGCCAGCGAAGTTATTCAGGTAGTCCACCCCGTAGCTGCCATAGGTTAGGCGCTCTGGGTCGGTGAAACCGAACTGGTCGCTCGGGAATCCGGGTCTGGCGTAAGCCAGCGCCAAGAACGCAGGGGTGGCGACTAGGCGAATCGCTGCAATCAGGGTCAGCACCGGGAAGATGAGAGCAAGCAACACCTGTGCAGTGCGGGCAAGCGGCGGCTTGGAATTCAGTGCACGCTCGCGAGCCACCCGGCGTTTAACCGCGGCCTCGGATGGCTCTGATTCCGGAGCGTAGTTTCCAAAGACCCGTGTACGCGCCTGGGCAACCGCGGCGGAGGTAGTCTCGGGGTTGTCTTTATTTGGTGCGGCGCTGACCGGAGGCACAGTCTGCTTGGTGTTGCTGAGAGGCTCTTCGGTCTTGGCAGGTGTTTCGGCTTTTGAGGGAACCTTCGGCTCTTGCTTTTCCGCGTCAATTTCATGCGGGAGCTTTATCGCTCGAATAATATCCTCTACCGGTTCCTCCGCTTTTGGCTTGGCGGCACTGGCCGCTGGCTTGCTCGCTGCCGGCTTGGTTGCAGGCTTTGCGGCCGCTGGCTTTGCTACGGCTGGTTTGGCGGCTGCTGCCGGCTTACTCGCCACTGGTTTGGTCGGCGCAGGCTTCGCGGCAGGATTCGCAACAGGCTTGGTGGCTGCGGGTATGACGGCCGGCTGCACCGTGGTTGGATTCGCAGCGGGCTTGGAGTCTGAGATTTGGGTAGCCGCCGGTTTTACCCCTGCGGGTTTGGCTTCGGCTGGCTTGGCTTCGGCTGGCTTGGATGATGCTGTTTCTTTGGCTCCTGATGGGTCCAAAAACGCGGCTTTCGCAGCTGCTGCCGCTTTTGCCGCGCGAGCATCCTGCTGCGCTTTTGCCTGATTTTTATGCTCTTCAAGGCGCGCAGACAGTTCTTCGGCTCGCTGGCTTAGCGTGGCCTTGGTGACCGGCTCGTTCGATTCAGCATTGGTGGCCACGGTGGGCTTATCCGGGCCATCTGGGCCCTTACCACCGGGGGTGTTGTTCGCCGCCTCAGCCATGAGGAGTCCTCCTGCAAATCGCGCGATCTCTGACCATCATAAATAGACGAAACCTGCACTACAGGCCTCGCGGTTTCAGCATATCCAGCTGACCGCACCAATCCGCGCATTACCACACCTAAATTAGGACTGTGGTGCGGGAAACGGCAAAGATAGCCATTCCCATCCGATTAGTAGGAATGCGAACTGTCTGAGGCAATGCGACCCGGTGCCATTGGGGATTAGATCCCGCGAGAGGACAAATAAACTTGGTGCTAGTACTTAGATTTCTTCTGCCTCTGGCGGGAGCATTGCCAGCCGTGGACGAGAATCGAAACGGGTCCCCCGCACCTCGCGCGGCGCAGGAGTTTCAACCGCGTGCTTGGGTTTGCGTTCTTCGCGCACGGCATTCATGAGCGCATGCAATTCATCTTCGTTTTCAATGACTTCGGGCAATGCTCCGCGCAACAGATTCCATCCGCTGGGCACCGTGAGCCGATTGGCGTGCCGAGCACACAGATCATAGCAATGCGGCTCGGGGTACTGCGCTAATGGACCGAGCACAGCGGTCGAATCGGCGTAGTTGTAGGTGAGGGTTGCGCGAGCCGATTCACGGCACGCGGGGCGAGAGCAAAGACGAAGACTTTCCACGGCTTCAAGTCTACTCGTGCTTGCACGGCTAGCGCGGTAATCTAGGCCGAACGGCCACGTTCGCTCGCCCAAACGTTTACTGTGGAGCCATGGAGCACAATCAGCAAACACCACCGCAGCGATCGCGCCGCAACCGTCATGGACGCGGACGGCGTGGCCCGTTGATCCCAATGCACCTGCCTGCCTATCGCACCCGCCCGGAACGCTTCGATGACGCGGTGATGGCCAGCGCCCAGCGATTAGGCGAGCGTTGGGGCCAAAAGCTGTCGGTCATCGATTTTCGAATCGTCCCGGTGCCTGGCGACAAGGTCATGACTCAGGCAGCTGCCGCCGGAGACCGCATGCCGTTGTCCTCTGCACGACCTGCAACGGCTAAACGCCGTGCCCGGATTTCCATTTACCGACTGCCGTTAGAGCAAGCTAGCCATAGTCACACGGAATTAGTCGACCTCGTGCACCAGTGTGTGGTGCACGAGGTCGCTAACTTGTGGATGCTTTCGCCCAACGAAGTTGATCCCGAATATTTTCCGGAGGACCCGGATTATTAGCCTCGGCTAGCCGCCGATGTTGACGACGATTCCATCGCGTCCAACATTGGCTTGCGGCATTGCCGCCCAGGCCAGCGAACGATCTGACCCGAAGATCAACTGGCCGATGTAGGCGTTTGAGTCTGCTGAGAAGATGACAGCTTGGGCGTCCTCGGTGATTTCCGTCGGCTTGAACACCATATTCTGCCCGGTCTTCACCTCAAGCGTGGTCGGCTTTGAAAGCTTCCCGTCCTTGTCTACCACTACCGCTTCAACTGAAGCATCAGTAGACGGTGCAGCAATGCTGAATTCTCCAGTGCCGTTCGCTGAAATCGGCACAACCTGCTTTCCTGCAAGTGGCATGGTACTGGTTGCCCATGCGTTGTCCGAGGATTCCTTAGGATCCGCACCTCGCACCATGCGTACGCTGCTGGTCACCGGAGCATCTGCTTCCACCACCACGGTGTACGCGCCGGCATCGAGGCCATTGAGGTCGATGACGCTGGTTGCATCGGAGGCTACAGCGAGGTTCGAACCAAGATCTGCCGTAACTTCGCCCTCGGCTCCCAGGATTCTCACCTTGAAACCGGCACCCTGCGCTCCTGTGGCCGATACGTGAAGCTGCGGAACCAGTTTTTTGTCATCTTTGCTTAGTTCGTTTCGGTCATTCTTATTGCCCAGCCAAACTCCGGGTATCACCTGCGTGTTGGATGCCGAAGCATTCGCAGCTACTAGGTCTACTCCCGAAGGAGTCAGGCCGCGCAACGCAGCCTGCTGGACCGATGCAGTGATCTTTCCACCGAGACTAGTGATATCGGCTGACACTGAATCCAAATTCTGGGCGTAACCGCCAAGCACCAGGGCACGAGTTGAGCCCGGGGCAAGCACCACGTTCTGCAGCGTTGAGGTGTCGATGAGACCGTCCGGGCCGCGCAGATCGATGGTGACCTGCGCGGTGGTGTGAGTCGGGTTAGACAAATGAAGCACACTGGTCGCACCGGTGTTCGTTTGCAATCCGGTAAAGCGCCAGTTGGAGGCTGGTGCCTGGCAGGTCGCGGCGGCCAAACCTGCGAGGTCCCCATCCTTAGCCAGGAAGCTACGCATGGAACTACCCCAAGAAGGTAGTTCGCCCAATGGTTGCAAAGAGAAGACTTGCGCCTGGTCCCGGCCGTTGGTGGTGTTCACCTTTCCCACACGTCCGGTCAGCCCCTGGTCATCCGCGCCCAGTGATTTTGCGGCTTCAGCATCCGGAATACGTTCGCTGAGCTGGGTGGGATCAGCACTGCCCAGATCCCTGAGAGCCGCACCGGGAATTCGTTTGCCCAAATCGGAGACGAGTGCTGTGCGAATGTTGCTTGAGATTTTCTCGGCACCGGCGGCGAACTGCGGATCGGTACCGTCCACGCCCTTGAGCAGCTGCGGAGTAGCGGCACAGACCGACTGGGCATCGCCGGCCGGAAGGCTCGTCACCGCAGCGGGGAGCGCCGTATTAGATGGTTGCGGTGCCAGCACCGAACCCGCAGCGACTACGCCACTGGCGGCAATGATGGCCACCAGGCCGAGCGCCACGGCTCCCGCACGTCGACGCACCGGAGCAGCTTCCTGGTCCTTGCGAGCAGCTTTATTTGCTTCGTCCAGTCTGCGGCGGCGCCGGCTCGCCGTTGAATCTGCAGGCACCGGGACATCGTTTGCGCCTTCGGTGCGTTTCGCAGCTGGCAGCACTAGGGCTGCGGCTTTCTTCTCGGCATCGGCCTCCGGAGCTGCTGCGGGCTGAGTATCCGACTTGGCTAGAGGCTGGGACTTGGCGCGGTCTTTGGCTTCAGCTTTTGCGGTGGCTTTGGCCTCGGCCTCTGCTTTCGCGTCAGCCTTCGCCCTAGCTTTTGCGGCGGCTTTAGCCTCCGCTTTGGCTTCCTTTTCAGCCTTGGCCTCGGCACGCAATTCGGACTTGCTTTTCGCCTGGCGCTCGCTTTCAGCAGCGGCAGCGGTCGGCTTGGACTCAGGCTTCGCTGCTGCCACCGGTTGCGGCGCTGGCTTAGCGGGCTCAGCTGAGGAGTCGGTTCCCTCTGAACCCGGTTTAGCCGCGGGCTTGCTACTTTCCTCCGCGGAGGCGTTGCCGGCCACGGGTGATCCTAAATCTCTACGTGGTTCCGCAGCATGCGCGGGGTGCCCGGCCTTCTCATTTTTTGCGTCATCCGAAGCGGGGTTCTTCTCATCACTCACTACTTTTTCTCCTGCTCGGTGTCGGTGTCCGAAATACGGTCACCGAGCTTCGGGGCCAAGTTTTCACGGATTTCATGTCCGCGTTCGCGAGCCTCACGACGGCTCAACGGCGTTGAGCTTGTCTCTGGTTCCGGTTCGAATGCTGGTTCTGCCAACTCCCCAGTCTCTTCGTCTTCCCCGTCGACCGAGTTCTCGGCTGCACGGAATCGATACTCGCTATTGCGATAGCTAGCGAGGCGACGGGTACTTGGTACCGGAATCGCTAGCAGCACAGCGATGAGCAGCACGACGCCACCGAGAATCAGCGTTGGCAAAGCCAACGGTTCGAAGTGGGTCAGCGTAAGCTCGCCACCTTCGGCCGGAACCTCATAGGCCTGCGCCCAACGAGTTTCCGAATCCGCCGGGTAAGCTACCGCTCGCAATGGAGCACCATCCAAGGTGGCACGCAGTTTTGGATCCTGGGCGGTCGCCAGCACGAGTGTGCGTGCGGCATCGGCTGCGGGTATTTCAACATTCTGAATTTGCCCACGGTTGGTGGCCAGCACCTGCACCCGGTCCGACTCGTCGATCAGGCGCGCAAAACCTGCGCCAGCGCTTTGCGTAGAACTTTCATAATTGACGCGCCACAACCAGCCATTGTCGGTCTGCCCCACGGAGGCTAGCCCGGTCGCCGCATCCAGCACACGCACGGCGGCCGAGACGGATTCACCGGTCTCGTTGAGCACTACAAAGCCAACACCCAAATCTCGCAAAGCTTCGCGCGAGTCAAGAGCGGATTCAGATAACAGCATTGCCACGGCTTCCCGTTGCACGTTTCCAGTGGCCGAAGCCTCATTACGTGCTGGGTTCAGCAGCGATCCGCTCAGTTGTGAAACCTGCGAAGAGCGGCTCATGGAGTCGAGAGTTTCGCCAGTCCCGGTCAGCAGCTGACTGTCGATTTCACCGGAAGCACGCGGGGTGAGCACCAAGGTGCGCTCTGCAGATTCCGAACGCCCGGCATCCGCCGCAGTGGCCGGAATCGTGCGTTCCTGCGAGCCGGACACCTGCTGGGAAGCGTTCAGCGCGGTCAAGGTGCCATCTGGATTTTGCGAATCCAGTTGAGCGCCGAGGGCAACCGAACCGGCGGCCACCAGGCTAATCACGCTCAGCGCTGTCATCAGGCTCAGCACTGCCCGGTTCGCAGGACGGCGAAGTGGGCGTGGCTGTTCCTCGTGGCGCAGCGCGGCCAGTGCATTAGCTGCGGCGGCAATCATCGCGAAGACTGCGAAGGAAACGAACGGTGCGGTGTATGCGCTGACCGCCAGAGACGAGTCCAGGGAAACCGAAATGAATCCGATTCCCCAACCGGCCGCCAGAGATAAGGCTGCGGCCCAGATGAGCTTGCGCGAATTTCGACGCATCGTCGAGTTCAGGCTAAAGGACGATCCAAGTGCGCCTAGTACCGCCAAAATCACCAACGGTGCACCCACGAGAGCCGCGGCGATCAAAGCCCACGGTCCGGCAGGGAGGATTCCCCAACCGAGTGGCGTGAGCATCGGGTCAAAGGCTTCGGGGAAACCCAAAAGCATCTGCCACAGCGGGGCGGGATTGAAAGCTAGCGGCGCGCCAGGCTCGGTGAACAGCAGCCGTGGATTGCCAAAAGCTTCGAAAAGCAATGGCAGGTTCCACACGACTGCTGGCAGCGGAACCCACCACAGGGTGCGCGATCGGCGAGGAGCCGAAATCGCCAAGACGTAAATCAGTACTACGAGTGCTAGGAAGAATGGCATCGATCCCGTAGAAATTACCCACAAGATCAGCGCCGCGCAGGCCGAGGCGGTCCACGCCGATGTCTTTTCGTTTTGCGCGCTTGCGGCTGGCTTGCCCTCCGGCAGCACCTGGGCATTGAGCGCACGAAGCATGGCTAGGAAGAACAACGGCAACAGAACGTGAATAAGTACAGAGCCAAGCCGGCCTGTTGCAAGTGCCGAAATCAAGGCAGGTTGCAGAGCCCAGACCACGGCGGCGAAGAAGCGCACAGCACGCGAACGGCTGACTACGCCTACGCCCCACCAAGCGGCAAGAGCCGCCAACGGCATGGCTGCCAGGAACAAGACAACCGATGCCTGGTTCGCATGGTTGAAGCTGACTACCGAGAGCAGCCAGTACATGATGTCTGTGTTATCCGGAGCGGCGCTTAGGCCGGTGCCCGCGTTCTGCCACCAAGAGGTGGCGTTGGCGCCGATCTCATTCAGCGAGCGCGACAGCGGGCGCATGGAACCGCCGCTCAGGGCACTAGCACCGATCAGCGACCGCCAGGCAATCAGCGAGGTCGCGGTCGTGATGAGCAACGCGAGTATCAGCGACAGCACCGCGGTGGTTCGCGGTGGACGGGCAATTCGAACGAAGTCCGAGAAGTTCTCGCCACTTGGCTCCACCATGCCCTCTGCGCCGGAGCCATCGCCATAGACCTGCGAGTCATCCGCGCTGTTTGACAGGTTTCGCCGGTACTCGCGCACGGCGCTATTCGAAGTCATTAGCTTGCGAACTTGGCCTCGGGGCACTTTGCGGATTTGCTTGGTCTGACGACGTGATGCCGCCAGTTTCACCGGAGAGAACAAACCTCGCAAAGTCGAGCCCAAATGGCTGAATCCGTGGCCCGGATCCTTGGCCAGAAGAGCCAGCAGGAAATGCCCGAGACCGCCCAACAATAGGCCTAACCAAATAAATGGAAGTCCCAGGGTTGGCGCGAACTTCAGCCGTTGGAAGACTTCCGAGCGTCGTGCTTCGCCCGGTCCAGCCAGTGAGTCGACCACGTCGACCTGATGGTAGATTTTTGCGGACGGAACGACAACCACGCGGTGTCCGGCCAGGCGATTACGCCAGCACAAATCCACGTCATCGCCACGACCTGGCAATGCCGGATCAAAACCGCCTAGTTCTTCGAAGACGTCGCGGCGGATGAACATTCCAGCCGAGGATACGGCGAAGTAATCGCTTCGGCCGTCATATTGGCCCTGGTCGACTTCATCGATGTCGATCATCGTCAGGCGCTGGGCCTTACGGTCCACGCTTAGTCCGACTTCTGCCAAGCGTCGGGGATTGTCAATGTCTAGGATCTTGCAACCAGCAATGGTCACCGATTCGGAGGCTTCGACCGTTCGCGTAATTTGTTCTAGCGCGTCGGGAGCCGGCATCGAATCGTCATGGATGATCCACAGCCACTCGTCGCGATCTGCACGAGCATCGGGTAGTGAATCAACTGCTACTTGAACCGAGAGTCCCAGCGACCCAGCCGGGGCTGTGAGCAGGGTGGCATTGGATGGAAGATTTGCTTTTAATACCTGGTGGGAAGCGTCTTGGGATGACGCATCGACCCCGAGGTATCGTTCAATTGGCCGGGACTGGTTACGCAGTGCGGCTAAAGTTCGGGGTAAAAAGTCAGCGCCATCGTGCGCAGCAACGATGGCGGTGACGTGAATTGGCGGTCGAATTAGATTGCTCGTTTCCGTAGTCGGCGGCGTTCGCGCTCGGAGAGCCCTCCCCAGATACCGAAGCGCTCGTCGTTGCTCAGCGCGTATTCCAAACATTCTGAACGTACAACACAGGCTCCGCAGACACGCTTAGCGTCGCGGGTCGAGCCGCCCTTTTCTGGGAAAAATGCTTCGGGGTCAGTCTGCGCGCATAATGCACGGGCCTGCCAACCGAGCTCTCCTTCATCGACTTCCCCACCGACGCCGAGCCAAACTGCCTTGATGCTTTCGCGAACCTGTTCGTCTTCGTCCAGCTCCGGGGCCCACGACCCTGCGGTCGATCCCCCTTCGGTTTCCGCTGGCGCATGCTCCCGTAGGAAGTCTTCTGCGGCGTTCTCCATATCTGCAGCTACCGCAACGCGTGCGGTTTCACCAGCTTGTGGATCGACAAACCAGTCCGATGGTGCACCCTCAACCCCGTATTGGGCGGACGCTACAGCCGATGTCGAAAAATCGGAGTACCCCTGCTCCAGCTTCGTCATGTTGATGTAGACCTTTCGATTGGTTTGAGAAGATCGAGCCATCCGTGCTCTCGATCCATACGTCTCTATTTATTCCATCGAAATAGTGAAACGATGGACGAGCCGAACTCACCATCTAATTACAGCCGTGTAACTCGGTCATAGTCAAGCGGGGAGGTTATTCTATGGAGAGTTCTCAGGAAACTCCCGGCACAACACGCCGCGAAAGTCACCAATGAATTCGGCGAGTCGCAACTTCCGCGAATTGTCGGTAAATTCTCAGTAAATTATTTAAGGTGGAAAATGTCGTTCAACTCCGCTATAGGAGCTTTTGCCGAAGGCCTACTTGCACCCCGCCGTGCCTCTGCTTCGCCGTGGCTAACCTGGTACTCGACTTCCGGTGAAAGAATCGAGCTGTCAGGCAGGGTCTTTGATAATTGGGTCGCGAAGAGCGCAAACCTGCTCGGCGAAGTTTTCGATCTCGACGAAGAATCCGTCGTGGTCTTAGATCTGGGGGCGCATTGGAAATCTCTGGTTCTGGCGCTCGCCGCCCTGCACCACGGAGCGACCTTAGTCTCCGCCGAACACGATCAAGCCGCCGAGGCGCAACTTTGGATCACCAGCGACCCGGCAGATGAGCGCATTCCAGGTGCCTCCGAAATCCTTGCGGTAAACCCTGCCGCCATGGCGCTTTCCTTTGGCGCCGACCTAGGCCCGGTCGCCGAAGACTACAACGCCAACGTGCGAACCTATGGGGATCAGTTCTACCCATCATCGGTAACCGGCTCAGGAATCAGTCTCATCACCACGAGCGGCCAAGAGCTTTCCAACGCGCAATTATTTGCCGCCGAGGCACAAGCTCGTGGCACTATTTTGGTGCGCTCAGATATCCCGGTACTAGATCTACTGCCTTACGCGGTAGCGCAGTGGAAGGCCGGCGACACGATCGTGTTGGTAGATGAAACCATGCAGGTTAGCGACCGGCTTCGCGAGGGCGAAAAAATCAGTCACGATTACGTACTAACTGACTAGCTCTTCACTGTGGGAATGGTGCCGGTGTCCGGGGTAGCTACCTGGCTGCTGGCACCCTTTTCGTGATGGGCCAAAAGCTCATGATCATGGGCAAACTTTTCTTCCTGATCCATTTCTGCGCCAAAGACCCAGAAACGGTATGCGAAGAAACGGAAGATGGTGCCCAGCACCAGACCGACAACGGAGCCTGCAATGAACACGCTGGTCGGGTCCGTCATGTTCAGCACATACTTGGTGAACCAAACGCAGGCGGCGGCGATGCCCAAACCGATAGCGTTCATGATCAGGAACATCACCAATTCACGAGCCACGTTTGCCTGGCGGCGATGACGGAAGGTCCAATAACGATTGGCAACCCAAGAGAACAACGTGGCGACTATGCCTGCGATGATTTTGGCTTTAACCTGCGAATCGCTCATCGGTCCATGCAGTAACCACACATAGATTCCGGAGTCGATGATGAACGCAATTCCACCGACAACGCCGAACTTTGCCACTTCGCGCCAGAGCAGCGAAATGAGTCCAACTAGTTTTCGTGAGATGCGCTCGAACATTTTCCTCCAGACGTATCTGCTGCTCTTGATGAATAGCTTTCGAATCATCAAAACCCAGAGATCGTCAGAATCTCGGGAAGTTACGTTCCCTCGGTTATCGGTCTATTGGAACCCTGAATACGCTAAGGCATGAGGGCACATCAGGCCATTTTATCCGCTTTTCCTGTCAAATCCCCGGATTTCGTGAGTAATCAGTCACCGCGAGGACGGGAAGCTGGAACTATTTCGATAACCTAGATAGGTGAGCTTTCCTAAAATTGGTGTGATTGGTGGCGGGCAACTAGCCCGAATGATGGCCCCAGAGGCCCTGAACCTCGGATTTGAACTGCATGTTCTAGCCGAAGGCCCGGACGTATCGGCGGCACGTTGCGTACCCGATGCGCCTGTTGGCGACTACAAAGACTTGGCGACTCTGCGCGCCTTTGCCCAGGGTAAAGACGTGGTCACCTTCGACCACGAGCATGTTCCCAATGAGTTCCTCACCACACTCATTAATGAGGGAGTCAACGTCCAGCCACGCCCCGAAGCGCTGATCCATGCGCAAGACAAGCTGGTGATGCGTGCAGCGATTGAGAAGCTCGGACTGCCAAACCCGGCGTGGGCCAAGGTTGAAAATGTGGCTGAGCTGATCTCCTTCGGCGAGCAGACCGGATGGCCGATCGTGCTCAAGACTCCGCGCGGCGGCTACGACGGCAAGGGCGTACGCATGTTGGATAACGCCGAACAGGCCCGTGATTCAGAAGATTGGTTCGCCAACGGCGCCCTGCTGGCCGAAGACAAAGTAGATTTCACCCGCGAGCTTTCAGCCATGGTCGCGCGGACACCATCCGGTGAAACTAAAGCTTGGCCGGTTGTCCACACCATCCAGGTAGCTGGAGTCTGCGACGAAGTGATTGCACCGGCCCAAGACATCTCGGCGGAAACGGCGGCTACCGCATCGAATGCTGCAATGCGCATCGCCCAAGAGTTTGGCGTCACCGGAGTCATGGCAGCTGAGCTCTTCGAAACCCCTGGCCAAGGCGCCGGTTTCGTCATTAATGAACTTGCCATGCGCCCTCATAACACCGGGCATTGGACAATGAACGGTTCGGTAACCAGCCAGTTCGAACAGCATCTGCGTGCGGTCCTGGACTTGCCGCTAGGCGAAACCCGCGAGCTTGGGTTGACCGTGATGAAGAATTTCCTTGGCGGAGCCAACCAGGATCTGTTTTCCTCATTCCGGGCCGCGTTGGCTGCCGCGCCGGAAGTCAAGGTGCACGCCTACGGCAAATCCGTACGCCCCGGACGCAAAATCGGACACGTTAATGTGGTGGCCGAAAAAGGACAAAGCGTGGCGGAACTTCGTGAACGCGCTGACCGGGTCGCCGGCTTAATCCGTGATGGCGTCCCCCCGACCGCTTAGGCTTTCAGCTAGACTCGCTCATTCCGGGCCACGATTTTCAAGGACATAAATTCCAATGACTGAAACAGCACCACTTGTCGGACTCGTCATGGGCTCAGACTCCGACTGGCCCGTTATGCGACTGGCAGCGGAGGCGCTTACCGAATTCGGTATTCCTTTCGAAGCCGACGTCGTCTCGGCGCACCGTATGCCCACCGAGATGATCGAGTACGGCAAGCGCGCTCACGAGCGTGGTCTGCGCATTATCATCGCCGGTGCTGGCGGTGCCGCGCACCTGCCGGGCATGCTCGCATCAGTGACGCCGCTGCCGGTGGTGGGAGTTCCGGTACCATTAGCCAAGCTCGATGGAATGGATTCCCTACTGTCGATCGTGCAGATGCCTGCTGGTGTTCCGGTGGCTACCGTATCCATCGGTGGTGCTCGAAATGCCGGTCTGTTAGCTGTGCGTATGCTGGCTTCGGGAACCGATGAGCTGGCTAAGTCGTTACAGGTTAAGTTGCTAGCCTTCGCAGATTCGTTGCGCGATTCTGCGTATGCCAAGGGCGCCGCGTTGCGTGCCGAAGTAGCAAACGAGAACTTCTCTTCCTAAGGAAAGTCACAAAGTACATGGGTTCTGCCAGTCACCGCGCTCCAAATCCGCTCAGGAACCCGGAGACGATTTCGTCTCCGGCCCGGAGTAAACGCGCCCTAATACTGGTCGTATTGACCATTATTTTCCCGGGTAGCGCTCAGCTGATTGCGGGTAACCGCAAGCTGGGACGCATCGCGGTTACTATCACTATGCTCTGCTGGGCCCTGCTCATTGGGCTCGCAGCCATCTACTTCATTGATCGTTCGATCATCCTTGGTTGGGTAGCGCACCCGAACTTCCAGTTGCTCTTGATCATCATGCTCTCGGCGCTGGCCGTCGGCTGGCTGATCATGTTCATCAACACGCTGTTCGTCATCCGGCCCCGAATGCTGGCACCTGGAATGCGCGCAATCGTCTCCATTTTCACCTTGGCTGCAGTCATCGCCACCAGTGGCATCTTCGTATACGGTGCTTCGATTCTGAACACCGGACGAGAAACTATCGTCAAGGTCTTCGATGAAGGTCCCGCCTTTGATCCGGTCAATGGCCGCTACAACATCGCGGTACTCGGTGCCGACTCTGGTTCGAACCGAGATGGCGTGCGCACGGACTCCATCGCGCTGCTTTCGGTAGATGCCAAGACCGGTAAGTCACTGATGATCTCGGTGCCGCGTAACTTCCAGAACGCCCGCTTCGCCGAGGGCTCGCCCATGGCGGAGGTCTATCCCGACGGTTACAGCTGCGGTGATGAGTGCCTGTTCAACGCGATCTACCGCGACGCGGTCGATAACCATGCCGATCGCTTCCCGAATTCGGTGAAGAACGTCGGCGCGCAAGCCACCATGGATGCTTTGAGCGGAACTACCGGGCTTGAGGTTCAGGGCTACGTCATGGTCGACATGGCCGGCTTCGAAAACTTTGTTGACGCCCTCGGTGGGGTCACCATCGATTCCGGCGGCTGGGTCCCCTACAACGGCAAGAAGTGGAAAGGCTCGCTGGTAAACACCCACTGGTTCGCTCCGGGTGAGCAAACCTTCAATGGCAAGGACGCTCTCTGGTTCGCCCGCTCTCGTGACTTCACCGATGACTACCACCGCATCAAGCGGCAGCAGTGCCTGCAACAGGCAATCATCAAGCAGTTCACCCCGCAGACCATTCTGAGCAACTTCAGCAGCATCATGCAGGCCGGCGAACAGCTGGTTGAGACTAACATTCCCGCCAGCCAGCTCAGCTCATTCGTGTCGGTGGCCGACAAGGTATCGGGCACTCCGTTTAGCCGCTTGACCCTGGGCGCGCCAGACTTCGATCGTTCGTTCTCCACTTACCCGGAATTCGACAAGATTCATGATCGCATCAATTCGATCATTGAAAAGCAGAACGCTCCAAAGGCGCCCAAGGAATCCAAGAAATCCGAGGAGACTGCCAAATCTAAGGACACCACCGAGGCAAGCGGTTCAGCCGAACCGTCCGAAAGCGCCGAGGAAGAATCCACCAACATCAATGACGCTCCGAAGCTGTCTAAGGGTGAGCAAGAAACCTTCACCCAGCGCGATGGCAGCCCAATCGACGAGCAATATCTGGTGGAACTTGAGATGATTGGCCAGACGACTCGTTTGGCACAGATTGCCGCAAACAACGACGAATGCTCGGTTCCTTAAACAGCATTCAAGGTTTCGCCCACGGTTAAGACCCCCCGACCGTTTTGAAACCACTATCGTTTGTGAAAGTTGAAGGGTACAAATCGTGTTTGAGTTGAAAAATTCCATTCGGAATTATCACTGGGGTTCGAAGCAGGATATTACCGAGTTGCTAGGTCAGCCTGCGCAGATCAGCCCACAGGCTGAGCTGTGGCTCGGTGCCCACCCCGGATGCCCGAGCATGCTCCTGGAAACCGGTCAGCCGCTACACGAGGTAATCGCGGCCGATCCGGTGAATACGCTCGGCGAGCAGGTCAATGAACGCTACGGCCGCCTGCCGTTCTTGTTCAAGGTGCTCTCCGCCGTTCAGCCCCTGTCGATTCAGGTGCACCCGACCCTTGCACAGGCACGGGAACGTTTTGCCAAGGAAGATGCTGCCGGTGTCCCCCGTGAGGCGGCCGAACGCAACTACAAAGACGACAATCACAAACCCGAGATGCTCTATGCGCTCACCGATTTTGTGGCGCTCTCCGGCTTTCGTGCACCGGAGGAGATCATCGCGGATTTGCGCCGCTTCCTTCCCCGTTTATCCACCACGGAGTCGGCCCTCGTCGAGCAGCTGATTGCGTCATTGCAGTCCCCCGATCCGCTGGGAAAGGCGCTGAATTTCGTGCTCACCTCGAGTACGGGTATCAACGATCTGGTGCTCACGATCTGCGGGACCATTACCGCAGACCCCGTCCTGCAAGAAAATGTGCAGTTCGCCGAGCTGGTCCGGATCAACGAGATCTATCCTGCGGATCCCGGTGTCCTAGTCGCCTTGCTGCTAAATCTGGTGTTCTTAAAGCCGGGCGAAGCAATTAGCCTGGGTGCCGGTAATGTCCATGCGTACTTGCGCGGGCTCGGCATCGAGGTAATGGCCAACTCGGATAACGTATTGCGCGGTGGGCTGACCAGCAAGCATATCGATGTTCCCGAACTGCTAGAGGTGACCATCGCCGACCCCTCGGAGGCGCCGCTGTTGCAGGGCTCTGCAGTATCGGAGCACTCCCGGCTCTTCCAGCCTGCTTTTGACGAATTCCAGCTTCAGGTGGTTGAAACCACTGCGCCTCAGATTCGCACCGAATTGAAATTGCACGGCGCCTCGCTGGTGCTGTGCACAGCAGGTGAGTTCAGTCTGGAAACCGCATCGCAGACCCTACAGGTGCCCCGTGGCGGCTCAGTCTTCATTGCCGCCAATGAGTTGCCGGTGACTGCGGTGTCCTCGACCCAGGACGCGGCAACGCTCTTCGCCGCCAGCGCGCAAGGCAAATAGCGCTAACTGGCCCAAAACGAGTCGAGCCGCAGATCTCCCTTTCGGGAGATCTGCGGCTCGACTCGTTTAATGATTTTTAGCGGGTGTAAGCTTCCCACTTGTCCTGCTGGTGCTCACCATCGACGAAGCGGATGGTGCCGGACTTGGCACGCGTCACGATCGACTGAGTGTGGATGCGCCCGTTCTTGTAACGGACGCCGCGCAGCAGGTCGCCATCGGTGATGCCGGTGGCCGCGAAGTAGCAGTTATCGCTGGTTACCAGGTCGTTGGTGGTCAACACGCGTCCCAGCTCGTGGCCAGCGTCGATGGCCTTCTGCTTCTCGTCGTCATCGGTTGGCCACAGTCGGCCCTGGATCACGCCGCCCATTGCCTTGATAGCGCAAGCGGTGACAATTCCCTCAGGAGTTCCACCGATGCCCATCAGCGCGTCCACGCCGGTTCCCTCTCGGGTTGCCGCAATGGCGCCGGCGACATCGCCGTCCATCAGCAGCTTGGTGCGGGCACCAGCGGCACGGATCTCTTCGATCAGCCCGGCATGCCGTGGGCGGTCGAGCAGGGTCACGGTGATCTGGCTGATCTTCTTGCCCTTGGCCTTGGCGATCAGGTGCAGGTTCTGCTTCACCGGCAGGCGCAGGTCAACGAGGTCCGCGGCTTCCGGGCCGGTCACCAGTTTCTCCATGTAGAACACTGCCGAAGGGTCGAACATCGAGCCTCGGTCGGCCACGGCCAACACGGACAGGGCGTTGTTCAGGCCCAGGGCGGTCAGGCGAGTGCCGTCAATCGGGTCAACTGCCACGTCGCATTCGGGACCCGAGCCGTTGCCGACCTGTTCACCGTTGTAAAGCATCGGGGCTTCATCTTTTTCGCCTTCGCCGATGACTACCACGCCGTTGAAGTTCACGGAGGAGAGCAGTCCGCGCATTGCATCCACTGCTGCGCCGTCGGCTGCGTTCTTGTCACCGAAGCCAACCCAAGGGGATGAAGCAATGGCTGCCGCTTCCGTGGCACGCACCAGCTCCAAGGCAAGGTTGCGGTCCGGTTCCGAGTCGGTTACCGACAGTCGAGGGGAAAGCTGGGCATAATTGTTGTTTTCGGTCACGAAAGATCCCATCACAGAGTCGTAGTCATTGCGCCTATGCAAACAACTCCATCATATCCCCATCGATTTTTTGCATGTAATTCGTGTCGAGCGCGCCGGGCCGCAGACAACGTGTGTTTGGGCACCTCGGTTCGATTTGCACAGGAACATCGGGGAGAATGGGACTCGTGCAGCCAGAGAACACTCCCCAGAATGACGGCCAGACCGGTCCGCAGCCGGTACGCCGTGACCTGAATGACCCCAAAGCTACCTTTGAAGATCTTCCATTCACCCCGGTACTCACCGAGAAGCAATCAAAGCGCGCTAACCAGACGTTCAAGGGCATGATCCTGTCCATTGGTTTTACCATCGCGGTGCTCATTCCGTTGCTGCTGCTGAACCCTGGCACCAAGGAAGAAAATTTCCAGCACGCGGTTGATCTGCAAAAGGTGGCTAGTGAAGCTTCTGGTATTGCAGAATTTGAGGTTTTCGCCCCGGAGGTTTCCGGCGAAGACTATGCGAACTTCGCGCGTTGGAAGAGTAATCAGGTGCAGGATATTTCTTACTGGGAGTTCGGTCTGGTGATGAGCGAAACGAACTTTGTCTACGTGCGCCAAACCGCTGATGCGAACCCCACCTGGGTTGCTATGGTCACTGAAAATGCTGTCCCCAGTGATGAGCGCATAGTCAACGGCTCAACCTGGGAGGTCCGAGTCAAGGACGACACCACCTACATGATTTCCGAACGCGAGGACTCCACGCTGATCATCTCCAGCGACACCGGCGAGGAAGAAATCATGTCAATCGTGCAAGCTGCCGAGGCGCAGATCTCGTAATTATTGCCTGGTCATGGACATCGGTGAGGCCGATCCTTCGACCTCAAGAGTAGAATTCCACTTATGGATTCTGAACACAGCCAGACACCGTTGACCCCTCAAGAAGCTTGGAAAAAGCTCACCGAAGGCAACAGCCGATTCATCCAAGGCGCCACAGAGCACCCCAATCAGGACGGTGCCCGACGTCAGTCCCTCGTGACGGGACAAGAACCTTTCGCAGTCATCTTCGGCTGCTCCGATTCCCGTCTTGCAGCTGAGATCATTTTCGATGTGGGATTGGGCGATGTCTTCGTGGTGCGCACCGCCGGCCACGTGCTGGACACGGCAGCCCTCGGCTCCCTGGAGTTCGCCGTCGATATCCTCAATATTCCGCTGATCGTGATTCTCGGACATGACAGTTGCGGCGCAGTCACAAGTGCGATCAAGGCCAAGGAATCGGGCAATATGCCCAAGGGGTTCGTCCGCGACTTGGTCGAGCACATCATCCCTTCGGTCTTTGCCGCCGAAAGAGCAAATGTCACCGACGTGAACGGTACAGTCGTCGAACACGTCAAGCAGACCACCGCGCGATTGGTTGACCTGTCGAGCATCATTGAGACCGCGATCGCCGAAGGCCGCACCGCCGTGGCCGGCGTGGCCTACAAGCTAGCCGAAGGCGAAGCGCAACTGGTCTCCAACATGGGCCTGGAATAATCTAAGTGACCCGCGGAGTTTCCGCGGGTCACTGCATTTAATCCGGAGTTTATTCCCTGTTTCCGTTAACCTCACTGATGCCTGTGATGTTTGCGGCAGATCCCTGTTCTGCTCCGACTTCCAGGCGTATGGTGAGCCTCATGATCAACAGTGAAGAATTTCGAATTGAACATGACACCATGGGCGAAGTCCGGGTTCCGGCTCAGGCCCTGTACCGTGCCCAGACCCAGCGCGCTGTAGAAAACTTCCCGATCTCGGGGAAAACGTTGGAGTCCTCCCACATCAAAGCCCTCGCTCAGGTCAAAAAGGCTGCCGCACTCGCCAATGAAGCCTTGCAGGTGCTCGACTCCGAACGCGCAGACGCCATCGTAGTGGCCGCAGACCAGGTCGCCTCCGGTAAATTTGATGCGCACTTCCCGATCGACGTATTCCAGACCGGCTCCGGTACCAGCTCGAATATGAACACCAACGAGGTACTGGCCGAGTTGGCGACACGTGCGCTGAAGGAGTCGGGAAGCGAAACAGAAGTCCACCCGAACGACCACGTCAACGCTTCGCAGTCCTCAAATGATGTTTTCCCCACTTCGGTGCACCTAGCTGCCACAAACGCATTGGTCAACGACCTGCTCCCGGCGCTGGACACACTTGCCGCCTCACTGGAGGCAAAGAAGACCGAGTTCAAGGACGTGGTGAAGTCCGGGCGCACCCACTTGATGGACGCCACCCCGGTCACCTTGGGCCAAGAGTTCGGTGGATACGCGGCACAGATCCGCTACGGTATCGAACGCGTCGAGGCCGCCCTGCCGCGTGTGGCCGAGGTCCCCCTAGGCGGCACCGCGGTAGGCACCGGCATCAACACCCCTGATGGCTTCCCGCAGCGGGTCTTGGAATTCCTGCGTGAAGATACCGGTCTGCCGATCACCGAGGCGCGCAATCACTTCGAAGCCCAAGCTAATCGCGATGGCCTAGTCGAGGGTTCTGCCGCGTTACGCACCATCGCGATCTCCATTATCAAGATCGCCAACGACCTGCGTTGGATGGGTTCGGGCCCAAATACCGGCCTGGGCGAGATCGCGATCCCGGACCTGCAGCCGGGCTCATCGATCATGCCAGGCAAGGTCAACCCGGTGATTTCCGAGGCGGCCATTCAAGTTGCTGCACAGGTGATCGGCAATGACACTGCGATCGCCTGGGCCGGCACCAATGGCGCATTCGAGCTCAATGTCGGCATCCCTGTGATGGCCTCGAACCTGCTTGAATCCATCCGTTTGCTGGCCAACGTCTCAACGGTGATGGCCGAGAAAATGATCGATGGAATTACCGCGAATGTGGAGCGTGCACGCTTCCTCGCCGAGGCTTCCCCCTCGATCGTGACCCCGCTGAACAAGCTCATCGGCTACGAGAATGCTGCGAAGATCGCCAAAAAGGCAGTCTCCGATGGACTGACAGTCCGCGAGGCAACCATCGCGCTGGGCTTTGTGGAGCGCGGCGAAGTCACCGAGGCTCAACTTGATGAGTTGTTGGATGTTTCCACGATGATCGGCAAATACTAAGAGCCAACGCCACGCACTTCGTGGCGAACTAGCGCATGACTCAGGCGGCCACCGAAACAACTGGTGGCCGCCTGAGTGCGCTCTTCGAGGAAATGAACTTAGAGCTTGATCCAATAACGTCGTTGCGGCTCGTGAAGTCCGAACGGTTCGGCGATCTCCTCTACCGGGCATATTCGTTCGAGGACCCCTCCGCAGGACTCGATGGTCCGCGCCGAAGCGATATTCGAGTCAGCGCAGGTAAGCAGAACCTCTTCGAGGCCACGTCGGCGAGAAATTTCGAGCATTTCGCCTAGCGCCCGTTTTGCTAGGCCGGCACCTCGTGCGCTGGGGCGCAGCCCGTAGCCTATATGCCCGCCGACCTGCTTGAGGGCATCGTTGATCAATTCGTGGCGCAGGCTGACCGCACCAAGATAATGGCCATCTCGTTCCAGCCAGAGAGTGCTCTGATTGACGAAGCCCTGCGGCGGGAGAATGGTGTCGTCGCTCAGTTCGTTGAGCAGTGCCACCCAGCAGGCGAAATCCTCGGGCTTCTCCAAATCCCAATCAAACTTTTCGGCAAAGAATACCGAGGCACCCTGCTGGTCCTCTCCATTCCATTCCCGGTTGCTCGCAAGCCATGATTCGTGCAATTGAGCGCTCGGTTCGATCAACTTTAGCAATGTCATAAAGCCGAGCTTAATACGCGCTGGCCGTCCGCTGCCATCGTTGGCGGTTTAGTGTTCCCGATTACTTAAGTTGCACTGCGGTCAACCTGAGTGCAAAACTGCATCTTGTGAATAAAAGTGCAACGAAGGATTCAAAACCGGCCGCAGCACCTGCCGGTCTCAGCGCACGCATGCAAAAAACGCGTCTGTCGATCACCCGCCACGCACGCGAGCTCACCGCCGAACACGGCTTTGCCGGGTTCACCGTGGATCAGCTCTGCGCAGCGGTGGGCATCTCCCGACGCACCTTCTTCAACTACTTCGCAACAAAAATCGATGCGGTCTTCGGGCACGCCGATGACGGGGTTCCCGAGGGTGCATTGGATCGTTTTCTTGCCGCCCGGCCGGCGGGGATCGTTGGGATCTCCCCCACTTTGCAGGCAGATCTCGTCGCCCTGATCATCGAACAACTGGACCGCGATGAACAGGCAATCCAAAGCACCCAGGGGTTCTTCGCCGCCGTGCACCGCGAACCCGAATTGCTCGAACGCATGATGCAGGTTGGCCCCGAGCGTCAGGCCGAGTTCATGAAGCTCGTCTCCCAACGTGAAGGCGTCGATGCGGATCATCCAGGTCTTGCACTACTTGTTCATTCATTGCAGTTCTCCACCTTCAAAGCCATCGACCGCTTCCTGGAGTCGGACAGCGAAAGAACGCTTGCAGAAGAATTCCTCATAGTCATCGACATGGCTCGGGAATTGTATTGCCAGCCCCTGACTCGTTCCTAACCGGACGCCAGAAACACCAACCAGCTATATATCTCGCAAGGACACACGCATGTCAACGACCACCGCGTCCCGGAAAAACCCGGAACCGGCGCCGCTGCTACTGACGCAACGGCGTATCTGGATCATCTTCTCGGCGCTGATCGCCGGGATGATGCTCTCTTCCCTCGACCAGACCATCGTCTCCACCGCCATGCCCACCATCGTGGGGCAGCTCGGTGGTGTGGAGCATCAGGCGTGGATTACTACTGCTTACCTGCTGGCTACTACCATCGTGATGCCGATCTACGGCAAGTTCGGCGACGTGCTAGGTCGGCGCAACCTGTTCCTGATCGCCATCGCGCTGTTCACCCTGGCCTCCGTGGGCGCCGCGTTTGCCGGCACCTTCTGGATGTTCGTGTTCTTCCGCGCCATGCAGGGTCTGGGCGGCGGCGGGTTGATGATCCTTTCGCAGGCAATCATCGCTGACATCGTCCCGGCCTCCGAACGCGGCAAATACATGGGTCCGCTGGGCGCGATCTTCGGCATCTCGGCCGTCGCAGGTCCTCTGCTTGGTGGATTCTTCGTAGACCACCTGACCTGGCAGTGGGCTTTCTACATCAATATCCCCATTGGCATCGGCGCTTTCCTGATCGCCTGGTTCGCACTGAAGCTGCCGAGCAAGAAGGCCAGCAAGAAAATCGACATTCTCGGCGTGCTGCTGCTCTCGGCCGCCACCACCTGCCTGATCTTGTTCACCGACTTCGGCGGATCGAAGAACCATGGCTGGGCCGCCCTGGAAACCTGGGGCTGGGGCCTTGGCATGCTGGCAGCCGCATTGCTGTTCGTGATAGTCGAAGCCCGGGCAGAAGACCCAATCATTCCGCTCTCACTATTCAAGAACCGAATTTTCGTCAACGCCACAGCTATCGGATTCACCTTGGGCCTTGGCATGTTCGCGGCGATTGCCTTCGTTCCGACCTTCCTGCAGATGTCTTCGGGAACCTCCGCCGCAGTCTCCGGACTGCTCATGGTTCCGATGATGATCGGCATGATGGGTACCAGCATCTGGTCCGGTATCGCCATCTCGAAGTCCGGAAAGTACAAGGGCTATCCGATCGCCGGTGCTCTGGTGACCGCGCTGGCCATGCTCGCGTTCACCTCGCTGAGCGCTAGCACCCCGTTGTGGCTGATCTGCGTGTACCTGTTCGTCTTCGGTGCCGGTCTTGGCCTGATCATGCAGGTTGTTGTGCTCGTCGTGCAAAATGCGGTGGATCCCATCATGGTCGGCACCGCCACCTCGACGAACAACTACTTCCGTGAAGTCGGTGCCTCTTTGGGTGTGGCGATCTTCGGTGCCATGTTCACCAACCGGCTATCCGAAAAGCTCACCGAGGTGTTCACCGCTTCCGGGGCAAGCGCCGCGGACGCTGGCAATGCAACCGCGACGCTGGACCCGCAGACTCTGGCCAAGTTGCCCGAAGAAATGCGCGATGGGATCGTGACGGCCTACGCCGATTCGCTGGCGCCGGTGTTCTGGTACTTGATCCCCTTCATTCTCATCGCCTTCGTCTTGGCCTTGCTGCTCAAGCAGGTCCCGCTCTCGGACACCGCTGGCATGGTGGCACGTGGCGAGGCGATAGGTGGCGAGGAAGCCAAGCTGCTGGAAGATGCAGAACGACAAGCGAGGTTGGTGAACCATCCCCCGCAAGGTGAGTCCGAGCAGGATGCAGCTACCGGCCCGCAGAGCAAGGCAGACCCAAGGGTGTAACTTGCCTCGCGCTAAGCGCCGCCCCGCACGTGCACTTCCTCTCCCCCAGCCTGCTGGGAGATGAGGAAGCGCTCGTGCGGGGCGTTGTCTTTTTCCACAGTGTTCGTTTTTCTGGGCGACGGGCAGGCAAACGCCTCATGCGCCGCCAGTGAATCGCCGACTAAAACGGTCCCTTAGGCAGCGAAGTACCCTCCGGGCCGCGGATTCAGCGCCCAGTCGATGGCTCGCTCATGCAGCGGTGGCAGCCGTGGGCGGTCATCGAGTTCAAAGTAGCCGACTTCCACATTTTCATCATCATTGATTTGCGCCGTACCGCCCACGTGGGTCGCCCGGAAGACCACGTCAAGATACTGGGCGTGGTCACCGTTCGGATATGTTGCCGGCGCAGTGACCCCGATGCCCAGCAGGTGGGTCAGCTCGCAGTCGACCCCGGTCTCTTCGTGGACCTCGCGCACCGCGGTGTGCGAAGCCTCTTCACCGGGTTCGATAATTCCTGCCGGCAGCGTCCATAGCCCATTGTCTGCCCGGCGCACCAGCAAGACCTTAGTCCCATCCAGAACAACGATCTTCACGCCGCTGAGCCAGAGCATCCCATGGCCGATATGGGTACGCAGTTCGGTTATGAATTCGGGAGTTGCCATGGGCCTATCGTGTCATAAGCAAGGCTAGGGCCGCACCGAGGATCATGAACGGGCCGAAGGCCACCGCCGACTTTGCCGTGAGTTTTCGCGCGATAATTCCCACCAGCACCACGAGGCTGGCAAGCACGAAGGCAAAAACGCTGCCTACGAATAGCGCAGACAGGGAGAAGTAGCCGAGGTTCAAGCCGAGCACCGCAGCCAGCTTCACGTCGCCCATGCCCATCGACCCGCGGGAGATCAGCGCGAGCACCAAGTAGGCGCCGCCTAAAATAATCGCGCCGAGCAACGCCCAGAGCAGAGGCATGAATTCTGCCCGCACCGCACTGAGCGCCAGTAAGAGCAGCACACTTGCCACAGCCCAACGCAAAAGCAAGCGGTTCGGCAATCGATGGCTCTTTACGTCGGCCACCGCAAGTGCCACTCCGAAGCTCAGGAAGCAGGCGCAGAACAGCATGAGCAGCAAAGCCGTACCGATTGAGTCCTGCCAGATCGCGATCATGGTTAGAGCATAAGGCGGCATGGACTTGGACTCTAGTGTTGGCTGTGGGGTTGTGAATAACTTGGGCGCTTCTACACTTGGATTATGATCCAGTCAGCAGCTCCGCAGTTGTTTCCCGAGCATCCGGCACCCGATTCCGCGGCGCGCAGGCGTTTCCGTGCACTAGCTCGCTCGGCTCCGTGGCTCAGCACGTCGCTGCGCCTGGAACTAGACGTTCCGCTCATCTTCGCCCAGCACTCGCTTTCCGGCACGCTGGGGATGATCCTGCGTGGCCGTGAGGCCGTCGCCATCAGCGACGAATCAGATTCCCTGCGCTATCAGCGCGAATTGTTCACCGCGGACCGGGGCCGCGACTATGTGGCCGCGACCGAGTCCTCCTGGAAGCTGCCGGCCTCATTGACCTATCCGGTGTACACCAATGATCATCTGATCGCCAGGCGGCCGGAGATCGACGGCTATCAAGATCTCTTACCCTTGGATTTCTTGCAGAGCATGCTTGATCCCTATGAACTGGCGGGAACCGAGCCGGCTTCTCTTGATCTCGCCTTCGAACATCCCACGTACATCCACGAGCTGGCTCCCACGCGCAGCGAGCACGGGCGCGCTCAGCTATCCGCGGTGCTCACCGCCGGGCACAGCTATCATTCGAGCAGCGAGTCATTCGCCTTGGTCCCTACCGGAACCAAGGCGCTGATTATCCTGGATTTGGAGACTGGAATCTGCGTCGAGCGCAGGCTCCTGGACGGGAGCCAACCGCCGCTACGCATCGCGGTGCTGGCGAAAAACGAGTACTACATCGACTCGCTGTTCACCGTAGCCACCCCCACGATGACGGACGTGCGCGCACACATCCCGTGGACGGTGCGCGCACAACGTTAGACCAGTGGTCCCTCAAGCAGCTCGGTAACCAGCGCGGCGATCGCCGAACGCTCCGAACGCATGAGCGTCACATGCCCGAAGAGCGAATGCCCCTTGAGCTGTTCAACCACCGCGGCGACCCCGTCATGGCGTCCCACGTGGAGGTTGTCGCGCTGAGCCACGTCGTGGGTGAGCACCACCTTTGAGTTCTGTCCGATACGCGAGAGCACCGTGAGCAGCACGTTGCGCTCCAAGGACTGCGCCTCATCCACGATCACGAAGGAGTCATGCAGCGAGCGTCCGCGGATATGGGTCAGCGGCAAGACTTCGAGCATCCCACGCTCGACCACCTCGTCGATCACGTTCTTCGACACGATGGATCCGAGGGTATCGAAGACCGCCTGGGCCCATGGCCCCATCTTCTCTCCCTCAGAGCCCGGCAGGTAGCCGAGTTCTTGGCCACCCACTGCATAGAGCGGACGGAACACGGTGATTTTGCGGTGTTCCCGGCGTTCGAGCACCGCTTCCATCCCCGCGCACAGGGCCAGCGCGGATTTACCTGTTCCTGCGCTACCGCCCATCGAGACGATTCCCACGTTCGGGTCCATCAGCAAGTCCAGCGCGATGCGCTGCTCCGCGCTGCGCCCATGCAGCCCGAAAGCTTGCTGATCACCGCGCACCAGCTTGACCGTGTCGGCTGAGACCTTGCGAGCCAGCGCGCTACCGCGCGGAGAGGTAATCACAAAGCCGGTGTTCACCGGAGAATGCTTAGCCTCGGGAAGATCAATGAGTCGCTCGGTGTCATAGAGCTTGGCCATCTTCGATTCGTCGAGCTCTAGGGATTCCACCCCGCTCCATTCCGAGGAGGCGATCAGCTCGTTTCGATACACCTCGGCGTGGATGCCGATGGCCGAGGCCTTGATGCGCATGGGCAGGTCTTTGGTCACCAAAGCCACGTCTTTGCCTTGATCGAGCAGGTGTTTGGCAACCGCCAGAATGCGGGTGTCATTTTCGCCCGAACGCATCCCCAGAGGAAGCACCTCGGAGGCGATGTTATTCAGCTCGATGCGTAATGTGCCTCCGGCATCGGAGACCGGGACCGCTTCAGCTAAACCGCCATGGCTGGCGATCAGCTCGTCAAGTAGCCGCAACGCTTGGCGGGCAAAAAAGCCCAGATCAGGGTCCTTGCGCTTATGTTCCAGCTCGGTAATGACTGTCAACGGGATCACCACATGGTGTTCCTCGAAGTGGAACATCGCTTTCGGGTCCGACAGCAACACCGAAGTGTCAATGACGTAGGTTCGGACAGCCGAGTCGGTAGTTCGGGTCATAGCAGCGCACCCATTCTCGAATCCGGCGTGGGGAATCTCCCCACGCTTTAGTGGGAAGTTCCGCCACCGGATGCCAAGGGTGACCCACGAATTGCTCCGGGGAAACGCCGCATCTGGTCATCTAGTGAGAAACCTTTCGGTCAGCCGGGACTGTTGCGTCCCGCCATATTCTCACCATAGACCGCTCAGGGCTCCAGTAGGTTAAGAGCAAGTATCATTTTTGAGAACGCTGGAAACTTGGTATTTCACTTGGTAGTTTTAAGCGCCGAAGCGGCGCTGGCGATCTGCGAAATCGCGCAACGCGCGGAGGAAGTCGACGCGCCTGAAATCTGGCCACAACGCTTCGCAGAAATAGAACTCGGAGTAGGCGCTCTGCCAGGTCAGAAATCCGCTAAGCCGCTGTTCACCGCTGGTACGTATCACCAGGTCGGGATCCGGCTGCCCCTTGGTGTACAAATAGGATTCGAGCTCATCGATGCACAGCGACTCGCTCACCGATTCCAGCGAACGTCCCGTGTCCGCTGCATCGCGCAGCAAAGACTTGATCGCGTCGATAATTTCGCGCCGCCCGCCATAGCCGATAGCAACATTTACGTGCACTCCCGTGCGGTGTGCGGTGCTCATTTCCAGGGCCGAAAGCTTCGTGGAAAGTTCTTCAGGCAAAAGATCTAGCGCGCCGACCTGTTGCACCTTGATCTGATCGGTCTCCCCCAGCCGGTCCAAGGTGTTGCCAATGACCTTGAGCAGGTCCCGCAGTTCACTGGGTTCACGGTTCAGGTTGTCCGTGGAAAGCATGTAGAGGGTGACAACTTTGATCCCCAAGTCCTCACACCATTCAAGGAACTCAAGGATCTTGTCGGCACCTGCCTGATGGCCTGCGAGGGTAGGGCTTCCGGCAAGCTTCGCCCAACGGCGATTGCCGTCAACCATCACCCCAATGTGGTGCGGCAGTTTGTCACCAGGCAACGACTTCGCTAGGCGCCGTTCGTAGAAACGGTAGACCAGAGAAGGAAATCGCATCTGGTACCTCGCTTTCGCACACAATCAAAAGAATTCTTGAAACTAAATCTATCGTGTTTCACCACGTACACGGTGCATCCATCTGGCCCGGCTGCGCGGTTAGCGGCCACGCAGCAGCTGCAAAAATGCATCCACTCCGGCCACCGGAAGATTGCACAGTTCCATCCGGCAAGGCTGGATTTGCAGGCTCTGCACGTCCTTCGCCGGCTTGTCGGTGCTCTTGGCTTCGATCCCCAGCCCCTTGCAAATAGCCCGTAATCTCAGACGTTCCTCGCTGCTGCCTCCGGTGAAATTCACATAATGTACCGACGAGTCGAGCACCGATTGCACCTCTAGCGCGGTGGCCACCTGGGTGGGCGCTTCACCGGCGAGCGCCGAACCGTGGGCGCTGAGCTTTCCTGCCCGCTCGAACTGGACGGCGTTGACCGCAGCGAAACTCCCTTCAGCCATGCTCTGCAGAGCCTGGCGTGCCAAGGCCTTGGCGTAGAGCGCCCCGGCGGCGGGGATGGCGTCATCGAGGACCGTCACCGGTGCGATATTCGAGCGCTGCTTGCTCAGGCGTGCATCTAGGCTGACGGTATCTCGGGGGATCCCGGTTTCCGGGTCTAGGAAGCTCTCAGCACGGTCAAGCAACTCCACGGCGCGCTCTTGCCACGTCGCACGTTCCGCGCTTTGATCTAGGGCTAAGAATCCAAGAGCGAGCGCTGCGTAGTCCTGCAAGGTACCCTCGTTGCCAGCCGCTGGCTGACCGGCGAAGCTGACTCTGGAAAGAGTTTTGGTCCGCGCGTCCCAGTGCACCTCCCAAATGGCGGTTGCCACTCTTTCAGCAAGTTCGCCTAGCTGCGGGTTCGCGAGCAGTTCTCCCGCCTCGGCAAGGGCTTCGATAGCCAAGCCATTCCATCCGGCGATGATTTTCTCATCTCGCCCCGGGCGTTCGCGAGTGGCCCGCAGGGTGCGAAGCTGCTCCTTGAACGCATTCCAGATTTCGAGCTGGTCATCTGCCGGGGCGCCGGTTAATGACAGGTGGAAGTAGCCGGGATCTTCGGCTACCGCCGCGAGCCGCACCAGGCCTGCGGGCAGTTCTACGTCTGCCCGGTTCAGCGCCTCAGAGTATTCTTCCCGGGTGAAGGTGTAGGCCGCTCCCTCAACGCTTTTTCCGGCACGCATTGAATCGGCATCCAATGAGGCTGCCAATGCGCGATTCGGTTCGCCTCCCGCCCCGGTCAAAAGCTCCGCATACAAGAAATCTGCGGTATCCAGGGCCGCTTGCCGGGCCAACTGGGCAAGCTGCGCCGCACGCAACGACTGGTTGGTGCCCTGCACTGCCAGCTCTTCGGCAAATACCGCGGTACGTGCACACAGCGAGAGTAGCCCCGCATTGTCGTAGAGCATTTTTTCAAAGTGCGGGACCGCCCAATGCTCATCCACGCAGTAGCGGGCGAACCCGCCGGAGAGATGATCGTGCAGGCCGCCGAGCAGCATCGCTTCGACGGTAGTCGCCAACGCGTTGAAAGCTTCTGCGCTGTGCTCGGGTTCAAGCATCACGGTGCGCCATAAGGTTTTCAACGCCCAGCTCGGCGGGAACTTGGGTGCCGGGGTAAAGCCACCTTCAGGTTTGGTCTGGGCGATCCAATGCGCGCTCGCAGCCGCAAGCGCCTCGGCTACCGGCGTAGGGCTCGCCAGGTTCAAGAGTGTGCCTTGCCGGGTGCCAAGTTCCGCCAGGTGGTTGGCGAGCATATCGGCTTGTTCTTCCAGCCCCTCGCGGCGCTCTTCCCAGGCTTGATGCACGGCATCCAGCAGCTGTGTGAAGGAAGGCATCTTTCCGCGAGGTTCACGTGGGTAATAGGTGCCCGCGTGGAAAGTCCGCCCGTCGGGCAGGGTAAAGATCGTCATGGGCCAGCCGCCAGAACCGGTCAGCGCTTGGGTGGCCATCATGTAGGTGTCATCCACCAATGGGTGTTCCTCGCGGTCCACCTTGATCGCGACAAAATGATCATTCAATTTACCCGCAACCGCTGGGTCGTCAAAGGATTCGTGGCTCATCACGTGGCACCAGTGGCAGGCCGCATAACCGATGGAGAGCATCACCGGTACATCGCGCAGTCGAGCCTGTTCGAAGGCTTCATCCCCGTAGGGCCACCAGTCAACTAGCTGGTGGGAGTGCTGACGGAGATAGGCCGAGGAGCTTGCGGCGATTCGTTGTCCCATAGCGCCATTCTGCCCCATCAGGGTTTACCTCTCCTGTAAGCGTGGCTCAAGGCAAATGTGGCTCGCAAGGCCAAGCTAGTTTCCCGCATGACCCGCAAAGCCAGAAAGAAATAGCCTCGTGGCAAGCTCACCACTAATTGGCGAACTCGGCACGAGGCTGCGCTTCTAATATTGCGAAGCTTAGCTATCTTCGGACGTTTTTGGATCTACCGGATCGGTAGATTCTTGGCGCACCTGGTTCTCGCCCTTGAGCATCAGCTCGTTCTGCTTCGCTTCGGCTTCCGAGGCATAACGCACGCGGCGTACACGGCGCACCATGTCTCGGATGAGGAAAATTACTGCCAGCGCCAGAAACGCGGTGAACACGAATCCGAGGAAACCCGGGCCATAGCTGTTCTCGTCCAAATTTTCGTTCTGAACATTGGTGCTCGCAACCAGCATGGTCGCGTAGATCGCATTCACGGTGTGGGGACAACTCTTTTCTGGAACTAGTTGGTACTTAGCTCTATCTTAGTCCGGCAAACAGATCTGATTCGGGCAGCTCGGTGGCAACCTTCGAAGAGATCAGCGTGTAGTCCTCCCACGGCCATGACTCGGCATAGATATGCTCGGGGACCGCGAAGAAGAATCCTTCCGGGTCAATCTGGGTTCGGTGCGCTAGCAAGGCCTGATCGCGCAGCGTGAAGTAATCTGCACAATGCACCTGCGTGGTCGTGGTATGTGGCGAAACCCACTTGAACATTTCGTTCTCTTCGTCGTTTTCCCACATGGCGACTCGTTCGGTGTACGGCGACTCGTAGCCGGCCTCCAGCATTGCGTAATGCAGTGTCCGGAAGCGGTCCGAGGAGAACGCGCGGTCGAAGTAAAGCTTGTCGACTTCCCATGGCTCACCGAGCTCGGGGTACATCTCGGGGTTTCCGGCCTGTTCGAAAGCGAAGGTGGAAACCTTGTGGCTTTGAATGTGGTCCGGGTGCGGGTATCCGCCATTCTCGTCGTAGGTGGTAATCACGTGCGGACGGAATTCGCGAATCAGCTTGATGATGCCTGCTGCCGCGATTTCCACCGGCTGCAGCGCGAAAGCACCGAAAGGCAGTTCGGGCAACGGATCACCTTCGGGCAGTCCCGAGTCGACGTATCCTAACCAACGGTGCTTAACACCGAGCACGGCGGCAGCTTCAGCCATCTCCGTGCGGCGCACGCCGGGCAGGTCACGATGTGCGTGCGCCAGTTCCCCGACCGCCGCATTCAGAATGTCACCGCGTTCACCGCCGGTGCAGCTGACGACCATAACCTCGGCGCCGGCTTCAACATAGGCAGCCATGGTGGCAGCACCTTTTGACGACTCGTCGTCAGGGTGGGCATGAATCGCCATGAGACGCAGCCCCTGGGACGGCGCCAACTTCTTCACGTCGTGAATCTCCACGTAAAATCTTCCTTCTGCACTGTGAACAGGCCGGTATGCCGTCATGGCATACCATCAATGACAACTCTCACGTAGACCCTAGTTATTCCCTGTACCCCCTGCCGGTAGACTTAGAGATACCTCATAGTTGGCGGCAGAGAGTGGTGCAGGGTAAGCGATGTCTGATCCAAGCTTAACGGCTCGATACAACAACCCCAAGAAACGCCCTCTGGCCAAGCGAACCCGCAACCTGCTCATTGCTGGCGCCCTGACCGTCGGCGTAGCTGGCGCGGCGTATATCGGATTCACAAATTTCAGTGCAATCACCGCTCAGGACATCGAGTTCTCGGTCGCCTCCCCCGCTCAGGCAACCGCTGTGATTGAGGTCGAGTACAACTCCAAGCACCGCGTACAGTGCGATGTGCGAGCACTGAACGAGTCCAAGGCGACCGTCGGATTCACCAGCATCGTGCTTGAATCCACTGATCCGGGCAAGCTGACTACCCAGCGCATCACGGTGCCGATGCATACCGATAATCTGGCCACCGCCGCCGGGGTAGAGGCTTGTTACAAGGTTCCGAACAATTTCGCCGAGTAACATTTAGGCCGATCTTCTTCTCGCAAAGCTGAACCTATTGGGATTATTTCCCAAACACGACTATTATCGTGGGAAAGTACGTTTAACCCCGCATCGGTTTGTGCGCCTAGTTGATAAAAAACTGGGAACAGGAGCCTAGCGGGGTCTTTGCTTGCATCCGCCGAAATTCGACAGATCACCAATTCGTACCGAATCTGACTTCTTCAACGCCACCGCATGGTGGCGTTCGGCTTTACCGCCCACCACGGGCGGCTAACAGAAGAAGTCCCTGACAGACCAAAGGAAGTACAACGTGAGCACCAACAGCAACGAACCTGTCGTGTGGCTGACTCAGGAGGCCTTCGACCGCCTTCAGAACGAACTGACCTTCCTCTCCGGCCCAGGCCGCACCGAAATCGTTGCCCGCATCGAGCAGGCACGTTCGGAGGGTGACCTCAAGGAGAACGGCGGCTACCATGCTGCCCGTGAGGAGCAAGGCAAGGCCGAGGCCCGCATCCTTTACCTAAAGGATCTCCTTCGCCGCGCGCACGTAGGCGAAGCGCCTGCAGATGACGGAGTGGTCGAACCCGGCATGCTGGTGGGTGCCACCATCGCTGGTGACGAGACCACCTTCTTGTTCGGTTCCCGTGAAGTTGCCGGCGACAGCGACCTTGAGGTTTACTCGGAGCAGTCTCCAATCGGCAAGGCCGTACACGGCAAGAAGGTTGGCGACAAGCTGACTTACACTGCGCCTAACGGACGCGATATCGCCGTGGAGATCATCTCTGCCACGCCATACCAGGGCTAATCCCTACGCATAAAAATCTGGCCTGACACTTTTCGAAGTGTCAGGCCAGATTTTTTACATCTGCATTCTTAGAACTAGGCTACCGAGCCACCAGCACTGTTAGTGATGTGCGGGTCAAAGCCCTCGGCACGCAAATTATCAAGCACATGTTCGGAGTGCTTATGCCCCTTGGTTTCCAAATCGATGGTGATCGCCACATCGCCCATGGACAGCGAGCCGCCGATGCGAGTGTGGTCCAACCGGGTCACGTTCGCATCCGATTCAGCAATGACCCGCGAGATCGTCGCTAACGCGCCTGGACGGTCCGGAAGCATGATGCGCACGGTCAGGAATCGGCCGGCGGCATTCAAACCACGCTGAATCACCTTGAGCATCAGCAGCGGATCGATATTTCCGCCCGAGAGGATCACCACGGTAGTCGCCGGGTCAATCCCATGCTCTTTCAACCGGTCCTCTAAGAGCGCTGCAACGCCCACTGCACCAGCCGGCTCCACCACCAGCTTGTTGCGCTCCAGCAGAACTACCAGCGCCTGCGCCAGTGCATCTTCGGAGACCGTCACCACGTCATCAACGAGTTCCTTGATGATGGCAAACGGCAGCTGGCCGGGCTTACCCACCGCGATGCCATCAGCAATGGTGTGCACCGTGTCCAGGGGCACCAGCGCATCCGCCGCCAGCGATGGTGGGTACGCTGCGGCATTTTCTGCCTGCACACCAACCACCTTGATCTCGCGGCCCAGCTGGCGGGCCTTCTCCTTCAGTGCGATCGCCACACCGGCTAGCAGGCCACCGCCGCCCACGCCCATCAGCACGGTTTCAACCTGCGGAACCTGTTCCAGGATTTCAAGCCCAATAGTTCCTTGGCCGGCAATGATGTCGGGGTGGTCGAAAGGGTGCACAAACACCGCACCGGTTTCATCGGCAAAACGCTGCGCCTCCGCCAGCGCCTGATCTACGGTATCCCCGAACAGCACCACTTTGGCGCCGTGGTCTTCGGTAGCCGCGAGCTTAGGCAATGCCACTCCGCGCGGCATGTAGATGCGTGCTTCAATTCCCAGATGCGCCGCTGCTTGGGCGACACCTTGCGCATGGTTGCCTGCCGAGGCGGCCACCACTCCTCGGGCCTTCTCTTCGGCGCTGAGCTTTGACATGCGTACGTAGGCGCCACGCACCTTGAAGGAACCAGCACGTTGCAGGTTCTCACATTTCAGGAACACCTCAGCGCCGGCATGCAAGGAAAGCACCCGAGAATGCTCGATCGGGGTACGCGCAATCACCGGTTCGAGCACCTTGGCCGCGTGCTCGATATCAGCCAATGTGACAGGTAGTTCTGGCTTGGTGCTCATCTATTCCTCATTTGCAATGTTCTCGGAGCGCCGGCTCACCGGCGGTTGTTCGGGGGATGTCTCGGTGGGCAGCTCTGGAGGGGCGTGAGGTTCTTCGCCAACTCCATATTGTTCGCGGACGAACGGGTCATCGTCCCATCCGCGTCGAGCCAGGTATTTCACCACCGCATTCAGTACGGCCATAATTGGGACGGCGAATAGCGCGCCTGGGATGCCTGCCAGCATGGCGCCGCCGGCGACTGCCAGCACCACTGCCAGCGGGTGCAGGCTAACCGCTTTGCCCATGACCAGCGGCTGCAGGATGTTCGATTCGGCCTGCTGCACCAGCAACACCACGCCGAGCATGATCAACGCGTTGACCCAACCGTTGGCCACAAGGGCCAGCAGCACTGCCAATGCACCGGTAACAAGAGCACCGATGATCGGGATGAAGGAACCGACGAAGACGATTACGCCCAGCGGCATTGCTAGCGGAACGCCCAAGAAGAACGCGCCAAAGCCAATGCCCACGGCGTCGATGAAGGCCACCAGCAGTTGCACGCGCACGTAGCGCACTAAGGAGAACCAGCCACGACTCATCGCGCCATCCATGGCTGGGCGGGCACGGCGGGGCAGCAGATTGATCAGGAATAGGCCGATCTTCCGTCCGTCGAGGAGCAAGAAGACCAAGGTGAACAGCGCCAGCAGAGCGCCGGTGACGATCTGGCCCAGGGCAGAACCCCAACTGATCGCTTCGCTTAAAATATTTGTGGCGTTCGAGCGTAGCTGGCCCAACGCGTCATCGATGACATTTTGCAGGTCATCATTGGTTAGCTGCAAGGGTCCGTTGAAGAGCCAATCTTGGACCTGCTCTAAACCTGCGATTGATTGATTCCACAGTGCTGCGAACCCGGCAGATAGGCGTTGCCCGGCCATCGACAATCCGCTCACCACGAGCCCGAGGAAGCCAAGCACGGTGAATCCCACAGCCAGTCCGCGCGGCACCGCTAACTTGGTGTTCAGCGCGTTGACGATTGGCGACAGCAGTCCGCTGATCAGCGCGGCGATCAGCACCGGGATCAGCAGCAAAGACAGCTGCGATAGAAGCCAGACAATCACGCCTACGGCGGCAGCCACGACGAGGAAACGCCAGGACCACCAGGCCGCTAGGCGCACCGCATATGGCATGTCGTCGGCGTCATGGAAATCCACGTTCGCTGATCTTGGGCTAGGTCCCGAGCTGGTTTTTGTTGGTAGCACCACTCGGAACCGGCGCAGTCGCGACAGCCGGTTACTCTTCATTTCTCTAAGTTACCGTGAGTTCCGCGCCGCACCGGGATCCATGTCGGTATTGTGACATAAAAAATAGAACCAGTGCCCGTATTGGGCACTGGTTCTGAGATTATATTTCAATATGCTTATTCGTCGCCGCGCAGAATAGCCAGAATGCGCAGAATCTCAAGATATAGCCAGACCAAGGTCATGGTCAGACCGAAAGCACCGCGCCAAGCCATGATGGCCGGGGCACCCTGACGGGATAGCTCTTCGATCATGGTGAAGTCAGAAACCAGCGCGTAGGTCGCAAGCAGCACTGCAATCAAGCCAATAACGACGCCGAAGATACCGCTGCGCATGCCAAACATGCCGTCGACCGTGCCGGTCATCATCATGACCATATTGACCAGCGAGAAGACGACCATGCCGATCATCGCGATCATGAACATCTTGTTCAGTTTCGGAGTCATCCGGTACTTACCCGAACGGTACAGTGCCAAGGTCACGCCAGCGACACAGAAGGTCGCGACGACCGCCTGAATTGCGACGCCTGGGTAGCGAGAGTCGAGGAACTGCGAGAGTCCGCCGAGGAACAAGCCTTCGGCTGCCGCGTAGAGAAGGATCAGAGCCGGTGACGGCTTCTTCTTGAAGACGTTCACCAGACCAAGCACGAAACCGACCAGTGCGCCTGGCAGCATCAGGGCTGGTACGGCCCAACCTGCGGCGGCACCCACAACAACCAGTGCCAAGCACAGGATGGTCTTGTTGATGGTGTCGCCAATGGTCATGCGACCGGTGTCGTGGCTAGTGGCCGATGGCTGCTGGTACATGCCCTGCAACTGATCGGCGCTGAGGTTGCCGGATTCGTGGAATCCGACCGGACTGCCTGCATTGGAGCCAGTGCCCCAGTTTGCAGACTGGTTCTTGGAACCGAAGATCGGGTTACCGCTCAACCTGAATTCCCCCATAAGTCGTTTGTTCAAGCACAAGCCCATCGCCTGTGTCCTGCAATCGATCTTATTTGGGTTTGCTGTGAATCGGCTCAGCCATAGGGATGATATCGATATATTTCCAGTGAATTATGCCTAGAGCGTGTGCATCCACCGATTCGCTTCAAAGCCAAGATGAATCCTTGCTAAAAAAATCCGTTCCATCCCGCTTTGACTGCCGGAACTTTTGCGATCAAACGAAACGGGCAGCCGTGCTAAAAGCGCTGCCATGGTGGTTTGCCACACGCGATGTTCTATCCTGTGGAGGCTAGGACGGATAGTCCTTTGAGCATGTTGGCGGGGCCACCATGCGCGAATCCGGGTGGGAGGCTCAAGAAGCCAGAACAAGCTCTAATCTCACTGGAAGATGAAAGTCTCACCTTCGTCCACACTCGATCGATAGTCGAAAGAGCGGATTAGGCCCTCTTCGCCAGAATTGCCAGCCCTTCTGGCAGCACTCGATTTCAAATAAAGCAAGAGCCGCTACTCCCCCGTGATTACAGGTAAGTAGCGGCTCTTTCACATGTGCCCCCAGTGGGACTCGAACCCACAAGCCTTTCGGCAGCTGATTTTAAGTCAGCCGTGTATGCCAATTCCACCATGAGGGCAGGACTCTAAAATCTTACGCGATTAGATCATAAAATCTGAAATTCCCGCAACAATCAGTGCCACAGGGGCCAGAAATTGCTTCCAACCCCTGTGGCGATGAAACGTCGATCAAATCAGCTTACTTCGCTGCAGCAGCCTTCTTTGGGTTAGCCGACTCCTCGAAGACCGCGCGCGGGGTCTCCAAGTTGTTCAACTGCACCGCGTCGCGCGAGAAGAACCAAGCAACCATCCAGTCACCAAGGACGCGGAACTTGCGTTCGAAGGTTGGCATAGCCATACCGTGGTAACCGCGGTGTGCCATCCAAGCTGGCCAGCCCTTAAGCTTCAGACCGACAACCTTGGCAACGCCCTTGTTCTGGCCGAAGCCTGCAACTGCGCCGAGGTTCTTGTGCTTGTATTCCTTGATGGTGCCCACGCCATAGCGCGATGCGTACAGGTTCTTTGCAAGCAGTTTGGCCTGACGCACAGCGTGCTGCGCGTTAGGCACGCAAGTACCGTCTGGCAGGCCGCCGGTGACGTCCTTCACGGCCGAGATATCGCCGGCAGCCCAGGCTCCGTCCAGCGGGTTGCCGTTCTCGTCCTTGATGCGCAGGTCGGTGCGGGTCTCGATGCGGCCACGCTGCTCGATTGGGAAATCGGTGGAGCGGACCATTGGGTTCGCCATGACGCCGGCACACCAGATCAAGGTGTCTGAGCCGAATTCGCCAGCTGGGGACTTGTCAGCCATGTTGATCAGCTGCAGGTTTCCGTCGGTGGCATCTGCCAGCGAGGTGTTCAGCAGGACCTCGATACCGCGGCTGCGCAAGTGATCAACAACCCACAATGCCTGCTCTTCGGTAACTTCTGGCATGATGCGGCCCATGGCCTCAACGAGAACGAAGCGAACTTCCTTCTCATTTACCCGGTCGTTGAGCTTGACCAGGTGACGAGCCATGTCCTCAAGTTCGGCAATGGTTTCGATGCCAGCGAAGCCGCCACCAACCACGACGAAGGTCAGCGCGCGTTTGCGTGCTACCGGATCGGTCATATTCGCTGCGGACTCTACGCGTTCGGCAACCTTATTGCGCAGTGCTACAGCTTCTTCGATGGTCTTCAGTCCGATACCTGCATCGCCCAGGCCCGGAATCGGGAAGGTACGGGTGATGGCACCAGCGGACATCACGATATCGGTGTATTCCAGCTCGAACTCTTCACCGCTAACCGGGGCAACGACAGCCTTCTTGTTAGCATGGTCAATGCTCAGCACGCGGCCGTTAACCAGCTCGGAGTGCTTCAGGTGCTGACGGTGAGAGACCACTACGTGGCGTGGTTCGATATTGCCACCTGCAACTTCTGGCAGGAATGGCTGGTAAGTCATATATGGGTTCGGGTCTACGACGGTGACAATGCCACCGTGGTCCTTGACCTTCTTCTGCAACTTCATCGCGACGTAAAGGCCAACATAGCCACCGCCAACGACAAGAATGCGCGGGCGCTTCTGGGAGCTTTCGATGATCGACATACTCTTGATTCTACGCGGAATATCGGAGTTAGTGAAAACATTCACTAACTTTGTCTGTTGTCTTCGTCTCCATGCGCGTACGGGGTTCTCCCGGAATGTACTGCACCGCGAGATTTCTGCACTTCTTCGGCCGATTCACACGCTGGAAACAGTCTTTTTGCTCCAAGTTCCTATCTGCACGGTTTAACGCGAACTGGCGATGAACCATTGGAGTTGTTCGTCCTTTGGTTCATCGCCAGCAACACGTTTTGGCTACTTATCGTCTTCCGGGATTTCGTCGAATAGATCGCGTCCCTCGCCCGACTTGCCAACCTGCAATTTGCTCAATGCCGCTAGTTCAACTTCGCGGATCTTCTTCTGTCGCCGCGCACGAATTGCAACCTGCGTGCCACCACCGATAAGTACCAGCACCAGCAGGACTCCACCGCCGATCACGATCAGCGGCTGTAAAACCGGGGCCGAATCATCGGGAAGGATCGGCTCGGGCGCCGCTACGGGATCCAGCGTCGACTTCTCCATGGAAACCCCGGGATCCGGTGCTTCGGTAGTTTCATCTGAATTTCGGCGATGGATCCGAATCCACTCGGTAATGGTGTTCATCGGGTTGGTCTCGGCCACCGGCACATTTGCCGTCAGCGCCGCGTGCGCATCGATAATGCCGTGACCGTAGAGATTGTCCACACCGGCCGCACCAGTGTCCTTGGCGGTCTGCAGAATTCGGTTGATCACCTGCGGAGCTTTCATCTCCGGATGCTCAGAACGAATCAGAGCGGCCACGCCGGCCACCAGTGGGGCTGCACCGGAGGTACCGGACCAGCGGGCGTACCCGCCACCTGGCAGGCCACCGACTAGCTGTTCGGCGGGAGCGGCAACACCGATGGAAATACCCTCGGTGGAAGAATCCTTCGAGGCCTTGCCCGACTCATCCACACCGGCTACCGTCAGCACGCCGGGGATCGTTGCAGGGGCACCGACCTGGCTCATGCCGCCCGAGCGGTTACCCGCGGCGGCCACGATGACCACGTCCTTGTCCTCCGCATACTTGAATGCGTCATCCCAGCTTTCGGGCCACGCCGGTGAGGTGGAACCGAGGGACATGTTGATCACCTTGGCACCGGAATCAACAGCCCAGCGTACCGCCCTGGGGATCTGTTCCTCGACGGGAATGCCCGAAGGGTTCTCCCCGCCCATCCAAAGGGAAACCGAGAGCAGCTCTGCCTCCGGCGCGACGCCGAGCACTCCGTCATTGCCCGCTCGCAACGACGGAACCTTCTCGTACTCGGGTTCCTCGGGAACCTCTACCTTCTCTTCGTCATCCTCTTTTTTTTCGTTTTCTTCTTCAGCGTTCTTCTTCGCGCGTTCCCAAGCGGTCTTCAACCGTTCGTTCTCGGATTTAATCCGCTCAATTTCTTGCTTATTGTTCCCGCGGCCGCCCAGCAACGTGGCCACCAGGGTGCCGTGCTCGCTCATCACGCCGATAGGCTTGTCGCCCCGTGGTCCGCCGGACCCAGACATGTCCGCACCGCCGCTAATCGCACCCTTCAGATCCGGGTGGCTGGTGTCGACGCCGGTATCGATGATCGCGACTTTGACGCCCTCGCCTTTAGTGACCTTGTGCGCCTCGGTGATGCCCTGGGCGGCCAGCCAATATTCACTGCTGCGAATATCGTCCGCTCGGGCAGGAACGGCGCCATGCACCATGGCACCTGCGAGCAGCATCGCCAGCAAGGCAGCCAACAAGGTACGCGCCGCGACGGGCTTACCGGTAGTCAAGTGACCCACGATCATCTCCTCGCAAGGGGCTCCGGCATTCCGGGCCAATAGGGCTAAAACTTCAGTTGACTAATTAAGCGCGGCCGAGGCCGCAATTCCATCGAGAATATCGTGCTCTGAGGCGATCAGCGTCATCGGCCGGTTCTGGCTGACTTCTTCGAGGTAACCCAGAATGCGTTGCACAATCAACGCGCCGGCCTGAATCACATCCACGCGCCCCGGATGCATGAAGCCCAGGGCAGCACGCTCTTCACGGCTATAGGAGAGCATTTCACCGGTGGCACGGCGCATATCCGCAAAGGAAAGCTCGGCGCCGTGAATGGCGGACGAATCGTAGGTGCTCAACTTCAGCGCCTGCGCGGTGAGGGTGGTAAAAGTGCCAGCCACCACGATTACGGTATCCACCTGGGACACATCGACTCGGCCAGTGAGGTTGGCCAGCGTGCCGTCGATGAAATCGATCGCATCCGCACGCTCGGCAAAGCGTTCGGTCACCCGAACACAGCCGATATCCAGTGAGGTAGCTGCCAGCGGTCCGGAACCATCGCCGAGGACGAACTCGGTGGATCCGCCGCCGAGGTCAATGACCAGCAGCTTGCCGTCCTTGGTGCTGCGCACCGAGGCGGCACCGGTGAAGGAAAGGCTCGCTTCTTCGTCCCCGGTGATCACCTCCGGGCTCACACCCAAGATGTCGGTAACGGTGGACAGGAAGACTTCGCGGTTCGAGGCATCACGTGCCGCGCTGGTGGCCGCGAATCGGATCTGCTGGACTCCATGCTCTTCGCACAATGCCTTGTACTCGCGCACCGCGGCGAAGGTGCGTTCCAAAGCTTCGGGGGCAAACCCGCCGGTGGCATCCACGCCCTGGCCAAGTCGCACCACGCGCATGGTGCGCACGACGTCCTGCAGTTGAACGCCGTCGGCATCAATGATGGCATCCGCAATGAGCAGGCGGATGGAATTCGTTCCGCAGTCAATTCCCGCTACGCGCATTAGGCTTGGTCCGCCTGCGTGGCTTCGCGCTCGGCACGCTTCCGTGCGCGTTCGGCACGTTTCACCGCCGGGTCAACCCGCTCCTGGGTTTTCACATGGCGCGAGCGATCCTGGCTGGGAGCCTCGCCGGCGGTATCCCAAGCACCTTCGCAGAAGCATTTGTCCTTGGTCCACCACTCGGCGATCCCGGCGATGGCCTCGTCGCCCAGCGGGTTCACGCCCTCACCGGCCGCCAGCGAATGCCCCACGAGCACGTGCAGGCACTTCACCCGGTTCGGCATGCCGCCGGCCGAGACGCCGTCGATCTCCGGGACCGCTCCGGTGCCCGAACGCTCGCCGATCGCGTCGCGGTTCGCCAAGTAGGATTCGTGCGCCGCCACATAATCGGCAGCCAGCTGCGAGTCCTCGCCCAGGCGTTCGTTCATGGTGCCCATCAGCCCGGCCGCTTCCAACCGGGACACCGCAGCGGTAATGACCGGATGCGTCAGGTAGTAGGTGGTCGGGAATGGGATGCCGCTGGACAGCCGCGGGGCGGTGGTCGCCACCAGTGGGTTGCCGCACACGCAGCGTGCACCGATCTCCACCACATCGCGCACCGGACGGTTCAGCTGGCGGCTGAGCGAATCTAGGTCCTGCTCGCTGGGAACACGTCCTGCGGCGTCGAGGGCTTCGCGGATTGGCTTATCAGTCAAGTTTTCGTCTTTTCGCGTCGTGTGGTTCGGCCCTGGTGCAGGGTGCCGGTAAGTTATCAGTCGGTCGCCGAGCGATGCACCGAATCGAGCAGCGCATCAACCCATGGAAGATCGGCGCGCACCTCATAGGTACTGCCATTGCTGGTTGCGGCCTCTTCCTCATCCGGAAGTTCGCCCACCACCTTGTACAGCTTTTCGCCTGGCATGACCAAGTTTATCCGTTCACGAGCCTGCTGCTTGATATACAGCGGATCATCCCAGCGCGCGATCTCTGCCTTCAGCTCATCGCGCTCTAGTTCTTTCTCGCTGATCGAGGCACGCAGCTCGTTGATTTCAGTCATTTGGGTTCGATAAAAATTCACCGTGGGTACCAGCATCACGGCAAAGAACGCTAGCACCACCAGCAGTGCGGCCACACGTCCGGAGAAGCGATGGGCTGCCACCGGTTCGCCGGCCGGCGGTTCATGGTGGGCTTCGGCCTTCTCCCCCGGCTTGCGGCGTACCGCGGCGGAGAACTTCACCCGGTCATCGCGGCGGCGTTCGCTCTGCTTCTCCTTGGCGCGTTCACGCAGGGGCGCCTTCGGTTTCCCTGCAGGTGTCTTGGCTGCAGGCTTGGCGGAGGGCTTGGCAGCCCGCGGAGCCGCAGGCGCGCCAGAAGAACCGGTGCGAGTTGTTTTGCGTTCCGTAGAGGGGGCTGGCCGCGCCCTGCGCGGCGCCGAAGCATTCTTTCGCGCGGCGGGAATCACATGCAACGCGTCGGTGGCTGGCTCCGCTTGGTGAGCCCCGCGGGTTTCACTCCGGGTGCTGGCTTCCGGTGCTTCGTCTATTTCGCCACTGTCAACGGAGCCAGCTTCCGGCTCCCCGGTACTTGCTGGGGTGTTTCGTCGCGGCATGCGCGGTGGTCGCTGCGCCATACTCCCCCATTCAAACTCGTACTTCCAACGGTATCTCCATTAAATAACGATAAGCCCGTCGGTATCCAACTACCGACGAGCTTATTCGTTTTATCTGAAGATTAGCTGTTGAAACGCGGGAACGCGCTGGTTCCTGCGTAAACTGCTGCTTCGCCCAGGTCCTCTTCGATACGCAGCAGCTGGTTGTACTTCGCTACGCGTTCGCTTCGGGCTGGGGCACCGGTCTTGATCTGGCCGGCGTTGGTAGCCACGCAGATCTCGGCAATGGTGACATCTTCGGTCTCGCCCGAGCGGTGCGAGGTGATGGTGGTGTAACCGGCACGCTGGGCCATCGAGATGGCATCGAGGGTCTCGGTGAGGGTGCCGATCTGGTTCACCTTGACCAGCAGCGAGTTCGCCGTGTTGGTCTTGATACCCTGAGCCAGGCGCTCTGGGTTGGTGACGAACAGGTCATCGCCCACCAGCTGCACCTTGTCGCCGATATTATCGGTCAGGGTCTTCCAGCCTTCCCAGTCGTTCTCATCCAGCGGATCCTCGATGGATACCAGCGGGAAGTCGGCGACCAGCTGGGCGTAGTAATCGCTCATCTGCTCTGCGCTGCGCGCTTCGCCTTCGAACTGGTAGGCGCCGTTCTCGTAGAACTCCGAGGAGGCCACGTCCAGTGCCAGAGCAATGTCCTTGCCCGGGGTGTAGCCGGCACGCTTGATAGCTTCGGTAATCAGTTCCAGGGCCGCACGGTTGCTTGGCAGGTTCGGCGCGAAGCCGCCCTCATCGCCCAGACCGGTGGAAAGCTTCTTTTCCTGCAACACCGACTTGAGGTTGTGGTAGACCTCGACGCCCCAGCGCAAGCCCTCGGAGAAGGTCTTGGCGCCCAGCGGAGCGATCATGAATTCCTGGATGTCCACATCGGAATCGGCGTGTGAGCCGCCGTTGAGGATGTTCATCAGTGGCACCGGCAGCACGTGTGCATTCGGGCCGCCCAGGTACTTGAACAGCGGCAGGTTGGCGCTGGCGGCTGCGGCGTTGGCCACTGCCAGGGAAACACCCAAGATGGCGTTGGCGCCAAGCTTCGACTTATTTGGGGTGCCGTCCAACTCGATCATTGCCTGGTCGATGGAGCGCTGGTCGGTGGCGTCTAGGCCCTCCAGCTCGTCGGCGATCTCTTCGATAACCGAACCAACGGCGCCCAAGACGCCCTTGCCCAGGTAACGCTTCTTGTCCCCGTCGCGACGTTCCGCGGCTTCGAACTGGCCGGTGGATGCACCGGATGGAACCGCGGCACGGCCGTGGGCACCATCGGTAAGTAGGACCTCGACCTCAACGGTCGGATTTCCGCGGGAATCAAGAATTTCGCGCGCGTGAATGGCGTCAATCAATGCCATGAGTAAGGACTCCTTGTATAAAGGGGTTGTCTAAGGGCTGGTCGATCCAGCGGTCCGATCGACCGTTGGCACCATTGCCTGTTCCCTAGCCTAGCGCGTCACCCCTTGTTAGGGCGACGTTGTTTCACTCTTCGTTCCTGCATAATGTTTCGCCAGCGCATCGCGCAGCACCGTTTCGGCATCCAAGCCCAGCTCCTCGGCTCGCGCCGAGAGGGCCAGCAATTCAGCGCTCAGGCTCTGCGCGTCATGCACTCGAGCCCGGATTCCGGTGGTGGGCGCAGGCAGCTTGCCGGCGCCCGCGCGCCGGTTCCGCGCCAGCAGCTTTTGTGACAGCGCCAGCGAGGGAAGGCCAGCTGGGAGCCCCGCATTCTTTCGCCGTGGCGCACCGGCGCGTTCGGACTGCTTCGCCGCATCCCAAATCCGGATGATCTCATCCACATCGGTGGTGATCACCGGTTCTAGGCCGCCCTGCGCATCGAAGACATGCCGGTTGCGCCGCTGCAGCTTGTCGGCCAAGGCCTTGGCTACGTCTTGCAGGTCGAAATGTTCCCGCTCGTTGGCGATCTGCGCATGCAGCAGGATTTGGAAGAGCAAGTCCCCGAGTTCCTCGCACAATTGTTGCGCATCCTGCGCGCCAATCGCGTCGAGGACTTCATAGGATTCTTCGATCAGGTAGGTACGCAGGGACTCGTGGGTCAACGCGCCGGTCCAGGCGCACCGCTCCCGCAAGGTCTCGACGATCCAGATCAGCCGGTCTAATTCGCTCTCGCTTTGCATGCCTTCAAGCTAATCACATCGATGCGGGCATCCCGGGCAGACCGTCGATGCTCAACGAATTCTTCTGCCCGCGATACTCTTCCAGCCCCGCCTCGCCCTTTTTCTGCGCCCAGAGATTCATCGTTTCGCGTTCCCCGGTGAGCTCCATCTGCGGGACACCCCACCCGCAAGAATCACTAATGCGTGTCACCTCCACTTCGATGACCGCTCGTGTGCCCAGATTCTTGGGATGCAGGGCAACGACCTCCTCGAAGACCCGGTCCCCAGGAATATGCACCGTACCCTGCCCATGCAGCCGAACGATCCGTGGCCGTTGGTCAAAGGAGTTAAACAGCAGGCAAATACGGCCGTTTTCGCGAAGATGCGCTATTGTTTCCACGCCGCTTCCGGTGTAATCCACCCATGCGACCCGGTTTGGGCCCAAGATCGAAAAGGAGTCCAGCCCCCGCGGGGACAGATTCACATGGCCTTGGGCGGAAAGCGGCGCGGTCGCCACAAACCACATCGGTTGCTGCTGGATCCAGGCCTTGAGATTTTCGTCGATTTCCTCGTATATTTTTCCCACGCTTCGAGCATAGTTAGCGCAGGCGCTATGTCGGTGTCAGGGGTGCGCAAACTACGTGTTGTTTGGCGTGAAATGAAAACTACATCGGGAGATCGTCCCATTCAAAAGCAGTGACGGTGTTGTTTTTCCAGTCCTGGCTCAAAATTGAGTAAGCGATCGAGGCGAGGTATCGCCCGTCAGCGGTCGGCCACCCCATTCGATAATGCGCTTCCTTAACGAACCCCGCCTGCAGGAACGTCTTTCTCATGGCGATGTTGTCCTCGCGGGTCTGTCCCTCAAAACGCAATACCTGCGGCATGGTTTCAAAAACCAGATCGCAGAGCGCGCGAAGCACCTTAACGCCCCGTCCGCGACCGCGCTGATTCTCGCTGAGCCGCAAGTCAAACATCGGCGAGTTGTCCTCTTGCAGGTCTTCAAGCGAAACCATTCCAATTCGACGGCCGTTTTCGCTGATCCAATAACCCTGGGTATCTTCGTTCCAGTAGCGGCCCTTGGCAATTTTTTCTCGCACGTCTTGATCCACAGGAGCCGGGTGAACATGAAAGGGGAATGGATTGGATACCAAGAAACTGATGACTTCTTCTGTATCGCTTTCATCCATAGCGGCAAAAGTAATAGACATGCCTTGACCCTACCTGCTCCCGCCGGATCTGCTCCCGGAGAATTTCAGCGGGATCGGTGCTGTGCTTAGCGCGGCGCCCGGACGCAGGAGCGCTTAAAGACCGCAAGGGCCACCGTTTAGGTGGCCCTTGCGTCAAAGCTTCCGTCGAGAATTAGATCTCTTCGTAATCCTCATCGTCGTCTTCATCATCGTCGTCTTCGTCGAGCAGGTCGGCGTAGTAGTCGTTGATGTATTCGACCAGCAGTTCACGCATTTCAAGGGGCACGAAGGCCGCCTCGGCGGCGTTCAGCGTCAGATCCAGCAGGTCTTCGAGATCGTAATCGAAGGCTTCCACCAGCAATTCGAATTCATCGGACAGGGTCGTGCCGCTCATCAACCGGTTGTCCGGGGAAATGGTGACGTTGAATCCGGTCTGCACCAGCAGGTCGATCGGGTGGGATTCGATTCCCTCGCCGAATCCGGCGGTAGCGCCGGTCTGCAGGTTCGAGGACGGGCAGATTTCCAGTGGAATGCCGCGTTCGCGCACCCAGTTGGCTACCGGGCCCAAGGAAACCAGACCGGTGTCCTGATCCAAGGTTTCCCCGTCATCGTCCACGCCGCCGAATTCGATCTCGATATCTTCCGCGACGCGTACGCCGTGACCCAAGCGGGTGGCGCGACCGACCAGGATTGCGTCCTTAATCGAATCCAGGCCAGCTGCCTCACCTGCGTGCACGGTGGCGGGGAAGAGATTCTCGGCCAGCAGGTCGAAGGCCTCCTTCATCCGCGAAGGTAGGAACCCGTCCTCAGGGCCGGCGATGTCGAAACCGACTACGCCGCGTCCGCGGTGGCGCAAAGCCAGCTGTGCGATCTCCAGACCGCGGTCTGCTTGGCGCATTGCCGAGATTACCTGACCAACCTGAATCGGGTGACCCTCATTATTCAGCGCCTCAACGGCCTGCTCCATGCCTTCCTGCACGGCGTCAACAACGTCGTCCAGGCTCAGTCCCTCACGCAGGTGCTGCTCGGGCGCATAGCGCACCTCGCCGTAGATCACGCCGTCGGCTGCGAGGTCTTCCACGAACTCGCGCGCCACGCGGATCAGCGCTTCGCGGGTCTGCATGACGGCCAGGGTGTGGTCAAAGGTTTCCAGATAGCGTGGCAGCGAACCGGAGTCGGCCGATTCACGGAACCATTCACCCAATGCTTCGGCGTCGGTGGTCGGCAGCTCGTGGCCGATCTCCGCTGCTAAATCGATGATGGTTTGCGGGCGCAAGCCACCGTCTAGGTGGTCGTGTAGCGAAACTTTGGGCAGATCCCGGAAGTCGAACTCGGGATCATAGGCAAGATGAATCATTTCTTCAGTCACAGGTCGAGCCTAGTCGCAATTTCTCCGCACAGATAGTTCTAATGAGTAAAGATCTGCGAGCCTCTATGTGACCATCGTCAAGCCGGCAGGTTAACCCTGCTCGCGCTCGGGCCGGACCAGCTCCAGAGTGCCGGTGGATTCGGCGGGAGCGTCCTTCTGCGTGCGCTGCTTGTACCGGGCAAGCACCCGATTGACCAACAGGTCGATGAGATAGCCGAGCAGTACCGCCAGCACCACCGAGACGATGATTCCCAGCAGTTTGTTATGCGCCAGCCAATTGCCCGCCAACGCTCCGATGCCCACCGAATAAGCTCCCCAGGTGACGCAGCCAATGATGTCAAAGAGGGTGAAACGGCGGTGGCTGAAGCCCGTAGCCCCTGCCGTCAGATTCACCGCGACGCGGCCCACGGGGATATAGCGCGCGGTGAAAATCAACAGCGCCCCCGAGGTCTGGAGCTTGCGCGCGGAAAAATTCAGGACTCGTTGCGCCCTCTTTCCGCGCATCCAGGCGAAGCCGCGCGCCCCGAGCTTACGGCCGATCAGGAAGGTGATCTGGTCTCCCACGATGGCCCCGGACACACCTAGTACGGCAATCAGCAGCAAATTCGGAGAACCGGTGTTCACGCCCACAGCGGCTAGCGAGACAAGAAAGGACTCGGACGGCACGATTGGGAAAAACGCATCGATCATGCAGAACAAAAACAACAGTGGCAACACCCACCATGCGCTTGCTGCGTGCGTGATCGCTTCGTTGATCAAGTCCATTAATCTTTGCTACTTTCCCCGAACCTGCGCGTGACGCGCCGTAATTACATTCTCGCTCGAGAACTAACACCGGTGCATCCGACCATCGTCGCATTTTGAATTTTTACCACCCCCACCCACGGGTGGAGATATCTGTCCAACGATTGACCACGGTCTTCAGGTTCCCGGGAGTTTGCCGAGTGCTACCGGTGCGCTCAACTTCTCCGGATTCCGAAAAGGCTCGTCGGGCGGATTGCACTGCGCCTGGATCCTAGCGATCTGGCGGGCAGCGCCAGCAGCTCGATTGAGCGCAACCGCGAAAACAGGTCTGCTCCAACACCGGAAAACAAAAGTGGCACCCGACCACTTGATGAACTGCTTGGGTCAGGTACCACTCTTAGGTTGGCTTGCGCCGATGAGACTCTTGATGTCCCGCGGGAATTTTTCTACTTCGCGGCAATCCGATCGAAGATCAGGCGTGTGTCCGCTCGGTCGGTGTCCGAACCGATCAAGATCGACTTTTCCACCAATTCGATGGCGCGTGGCAACTTCTCCGGGGTATCGGTCAGCAACGTGGCGATAGGCTGCCCGCGGCGCACCAGCGCTCCGGGCTTCACATGCAACCGCACTCCGGCACCTGCCTGCACCGTATCTTCCTTGCGTGCACGCCCCGCACCCAAGGACCAAGCAGCCAATCCGATATCCATGGCGTCAAGCTTCAGCAGTGCTCCCTCGGCCTGCGCATAGACGGTATGCGATTCGGTAGCTACCGGAAGCTTCGCATCCGGGTCGCCGCCCTGGGCGATGATCATCTGTCGCCACCGGTCCATCGCTTGGCCGTTGTTCAGCGCGGCGCGAACGTCGACGTCCTTGATGCCGGCACCTGCCAGCATCTCGGTGGCCAAGGCGACGGTCAGCTCGACCACATCCTCCGGTCCACCGCCGGCGAGCACCTCCACAGATTCCTCGACTTCGATCGCGTTGCCGGCGGTCAGGCCGAGCGGGGTGTCCATATTCGTCAGCAGCGCGACGGTGTTCACCCCGGAATCGGTGCCCAGGTAGACCATGGTTTCGGCCAGTTCCCGGGCCATCGCCTCGTCCTTCATGAACGCACCGGAACCGACCTTCACATCCAGGATCAGCGTGCCGGTGCCTTCGGCGATCTTCTTGCTCATAATCGAGGAGGCAATCAGCGGCAGCGAGTCCACCGTGGCGGTCACGTCGCGCAGGGCGTACAGCTTCTTGTCCGCCGGGGCAAGCCCGGTACCCGCGGCGCAGATCACCGCGCCGGCGCCCGAAAGCTGGGCAAACATTTCCTCATTGGTTAGCGCCGCACGCCATCCGGGGATGGCTTCGAGCTTATCCAAGGTGCCGCCGGTGTGGCCCAGCCCGCGCCCGGATAGCTGCGGGACGGACACCCCAAAACTGGCGACCAGCGGTGCCAGCGGCAGCGTGATCTTGTCCCCCACTCCGCCGGTGGAGTGCTTGTCGGTAGTGGCCAAGGCCTTGCCGTTGGCGTCCTTCAGCCCGGAGAAGTCCATGCGTTCGCCCGAGTTGATCATCGCGTGGGTCCAGCGTGAAATTTCCGAACGGTTCATGCCGCGGAAGAAGATGGCCATGTTCAGAGCAGACATCTGTTCTTCGGCGATGGCTCCGCGCGTATACGCGTCGATGGTCCAGTCGATCATTTCGTCGCTTAGTTCGCCACCATCGCGTTTCGCGCGGATGATGTCGACGGCACTAAATTTTTCGGTAGCCATAATCGGGTTCCTAACTCGTCAATTCGTCACAGGTGCATGCCTTCGCAAACGCGAAAGGATCACAAGGCAATATCGTTCGGGCCAAAAGCGTAGGGCAGCAGCTGTTCCATGGTGAGGATGCCGGTGTCGGTTTTGATCAACATATCGGCCGCCCTGTGCTCGAAGAGCAATTGGCGGCAGCGTCCGCAGGGGGTGATCAGTTCGACCTTGCCCTGCTCCAGCTGGCCGAAGCAGACAAAGTATTGAAGCTGTCCGCCGCCGGTGGCGAACATTTCGCCCACCATGGCGCACTCGGCGCACAGCGTCACCCCATAGGCGGCGTTTTCGATATTGCAGCCGGAGACGATACGGCCATCGGTGGTTTGCGCCGCGGCGCCAACCCGGAACTTCGAGTAGGGGGCATAGGCCGTGGACAGCGCCGCCGCGGCCGCAGCTTCAAGCTGCGACCACGGCGCGGTGTTGTTTTCCATGGGACTTGTCATTCCTTCACATACGGTTCGCCGACGGCTGCCGGGCCACGGGAGCGGCCCACCAGACCGGCGACGGCGAAGATCGTGACCAGGTACGGCATCATCGCCATGAACTGGCTTGGCACCGGCGTGCCGATAATCGTCAAGATCACCTGAAGGTTATCCGCGAAGCCGAAGAGCAGCGCGGCGGCGAAGGCCCCGATCGGGTTCCAGCGTCCGAAGATCACCGCGGCCAGCGCGATGAAGCCGCGGCCACCGGAAATTTCCTTGGTGAAGGAGTCGATGGCGACCAGGGTGAAGAACGAGCCGCCGATGCCGGCAACGATGCCGCCGAGGGTGACATTCCAAAAGCGGGTCGCATTGACCTTGATGCCTAGTGTGTCTGCTGCCTTAGGGTGTTCGCCTACCGCGCGCACGCGCAGTCCCCAGCGGGTTTTGAACAGGCCGAACCAGACCAGGAAAACCGCCACGTACATCAGGTAGCCGATCAGCGACTGCTTGAACAGGATCGGACCGATCACCGGAATGGCGCTCAACCCGGGGATCGCGATGATCGGCAGGTGGGCCGGCGAGTTGAACAGCTCCGGATCTTCCTGCATCACCGTGGTGAAGAGGAAACCGGTGATGCCCGAGACGAGCACGTTGAGCACCACGCCGACGATGATCTGATTGACCAGGTACTTGATCGCGAAGAGCGCGAGCACCAGCGAAACCAGCGCACCGGCGATCCCTGCGGCGATCAATCCGGCGAAGGCGCTCTTGGTCACCGAGGCGACGATCGCCGCGGTGAACGCGCCGCCGAGCAGCTGGCCCTCGATGGCGATGTTGACCACCCCGGCACGCTCGCAGAGCACCCCGGAGAGCGAACCGAAAACCAGCGGCACCGCGAGCACCACCGCGCCGGCCAGCAGGCTGGCCAGCGAAATGCTGTTGATATTCGCCCCGGAAACCACCCAGATCAGGAAGCCGAGGACGAAGATCACCGCGCCTACCACTATCGACCAGGTGGGCAGCACCTGTCCCTTGGAGCGCAGCATCCACGAGTAGGCAGCCAGTGCCAGCAGCAGCACCCCGAAGACGATGTTCGTGGCCATGCCGGGAAAGACCAGGTCAGGGATCGTGAATGCGTCGGTGGAGGTGCTCAGCGAGAAGTTCGCCGCTTGGTTGCTGCCCAAAAAGCCGAAACTGATCAGCGTGATCAGCGCAATGACACTGAGCACGATCGGGGTTTTCTTGCTCGGCAACAGCGTAATCGACGGTTGCACCGCTGGAGTCATCGTGGTGGTCACTTGGCACCTGCCTTGGTGGTTTCGGTGACGCGCGAGCGTCGCTTGGGGTTCATGCCGAAGATCGATTTCACCAGCGGCGGCGCGGCGATGAACAGCACGATCAGCGACTGCACCACGAGCACGATGTCGATCGGGGTACCGGTGGAGATCTGCATATTCACCGCGCCGGCACGGAAGGCACCGAACAAGAGCCCGGCGAAGAAAGTCCCCCACGGGGTGGAGCGGCCCAGCAGCGCCACGGTGATCGCGTCGAAACCGAGCGAACCGGCTACACCGGCGGTGAGCACCTTCTCGGTGCCGGCCACCTGTGCGACACCGGCGGCACCGGCCAGCGCACCGGCGAAGGCCATCGCCAGGATGGTAGTCCGTGCGACGTTCACCCCGGCGGTGCGTGCTGCTTCCGGATTATGCCCCACCGCGCGGAATTCGAAGCCGAGCGTGGAGCGCTTGAGCATCCAGGCCACCAGCACCGTCAGCCCGATCGCCATGAGGAAACCCAGGTGCAACCGGGACCCGGGCATCGCCGGGAAGGTCGCGTTGGAATCGAGGATCGGGGAGATCGGGTTCGTCTCGCCGGGACGGCGGAACGCGGTGGTGTTCATCAAGAAGTCCAGCAGGTACAGCGCCACGTAGTTGAACATGATCGTCAAGATCACCTCGTGCGCGCCGGTGCGGGCCTTGAGCAAGCCCACCAGCCCGCCCCAGAGCGCGCCGCCGAGCAGCCCGAAGAGGATCACCAGCAGCAGGTGCAGCACCAGCGGCAGGTGCCAGGCGAACCCGACATAGCCGGCCATCGTGGCTCCGATGATAATCTGCCCCTGGGCGCCGATGTTGAACATGCCCGCGCGGAAAGCCAAGGCAACGCCCAAGCCCGCGCAGATCAGCGGGGTGGAGACCGTCAAGGTCTCCAAGAACGGCGAGAAGCCCTGGGCGGAGTTGTAGATGGAGCCGTTGAACAGCGCCACATAGCTTTCGGTTCCCGCGCGCCACAGCTGCGTGAAGAAATCGCTCGGCCGGGCGAAGATATAGCCGGAGGTCTCGATCACTTTCTTATCGGTGACCGCTACCAGCAGGCCGCCGATGACCAACGCGACGATCACGCCGAGCAGCGAGACAATGCCCGGGCCCTGGGTGATCTTGCGGAACAGCTCGTTATCCGGTGCCTTGCCCTCGGGCGGCGCTACCGGCTTGCCGGCGGGAGGCATTTCGCCGATTGCTTTGTCACTCACTGCGCTTCTCCTTCCGCTGCGTTGTTTTGAGTCTGGGCCTGGTTCTCGGGGTTGCTTTCGGCTGGCACCGGCTGCGCCTCGATCGGTTCGGCGTCCGCCTTCACGTAGCTGGCCTGGCTGATGGCGTCCTCCTGGGAGACTCCGGCCATCATCAGGCCGAGCACCTCGCGGGAGGTGTTGCCCGGCACGATGCCGTTGATCCTGCCCTTGTAGAGCACCGCGATCCGGTCCGCCAGTTCCATGACCTCGTCCAGCTCGGTGGATACGATCAGCACCGGGGTTCCCTTGTCGCGTTCGGCGACGATGCGCCGGTGCAGGAATTCGATGGAGCCCACATCCACGCCGCGGGTGGGCTGCGAGGCGATGAACAGCTTCAAGTCGCGGCTCAACTCGCGGGCCATCACGACCTTCTGCTGGTTGCCGCCGGAAAGGCTGGAGGCCGGGTTCAGCGGGTTGTCGGTGCGCACGTCGAAGTCGGCGATTTGCTTGCTCGCGTTCTTCTTCATCGCATCCAGATTCATCGAAATGCCCTTGCCGAAGGGCTTTCGGTCGTACAGGTCCAAGATCAGGTTCTCTTCGATGGAGAACTGCGTGACCAGCCCGTGCACCGAGCGGTCCTCGGGAACGAAGCCGACGCCCGAGCGCAGCACCGCCTTGACCGACTTGCCGACCAGTTCCTGCCCATCGAGCTTGATCGACCCGCCGTTCACCGGCTGGGTGCCGAGAATTGCCTCGGTCAGTTCGGTTTGCCCGTTGCCCTGCACCCCGGCCACGGCGAGGATCTCGCCCTGGTGGATGTCGAAGGAGACCCGGTCCAAGGTGGTGGTGCCGGCGGGGCTGATGACGCTCAGCTCGCGCACCGCGAGGCTGGCCTCCCCCGGGATGCCCGCTTCCTTGTTCAGGTTCAGCTGCACGGCGCGTCCGACCATCAGGTTCGCCAGCTCGGTGGTGGAGGTTTCGGGTGCGACCGAATCGACCACCAGGCCGCGGCGGACCACGGTGATCACATCGGACACCGCGCGCACCTCGCGCAGCTTATGCGAGATGAACACGATCGAGGTGCCGTTGGCTTTGAGCTGGCGCATGATGTCCAGCAGCTCGTCGGTTTCCTGCGGGGTCAGCACCGCGGTTGGCTCATCGAGGATGAGCACCTTCGCCTCGCGGACCAGTGCCTTGATGATTTCCACGCGCTGCTGCACGCCGACCGGCAAATCCTCGACGATCGCGTCCGGGTCGACGTTGAACCCGTAGCGATCGGAGATTTCTCGGACTTTCTTGCGCGTGACCTGCAGATCCAGCACGCCGCCTGCCTTGGTGGCTTCGGCGCCCAGGGCGATGTTCTCCGCGACGCTGAAGACCGGTATCAGCATGAAGTGCTGGTGCACCATGCCGATGCCGGCGGCCATGGCATCGCCGGGACCGGAGAATGCCACCGGCTTGTCATCGATCAGGATCTGCCCCTCGGTCGGTTGGTACAGACCGTAGAGCACGTTCATAAGCGTGGACTTTCCCGCGCCGTTCTCACCGAGCAAACAGTGGATCTGGGCATCATCGACGACAAGGTCGATGTCTTTATTGGCGTAGAAAGAACCGAAGGCTTTCGAGATTCCTCGTAGTTCGAGTTTCACGATTCCACCATCTTCGTTGTTCGGTTACTGGCGGGTGGGCAGTCATAGAGCGCGTCACCTGCACACCGCTCAGGCGGTGAGCGGTGACGCGCTCGGATGACTTATTCTGTGGTGGTGCAAACCCTACTTAGGGCTGGCTGCCGATTCAACCTTCAGCTCACCGGAGATGATCGAGGCCTTCAGGGCCTCCAGCTCTGCCTTGGTTTCGTCAGAAACCTTTGAGTCGAAGTCGTGGAATGGAGCCAGGGCAACACCCTCGTTCTCCAGCGTTCCGACATATGGGGTCGAATCGAAGTTTCCATCGGCATCGGAAACGATAACCTCTTCGACTGCCTTGTCCATGGTCTTGACGACCGAGGTGAGCATGACGTCCTTGTAGTCAGGCGCGGTCACGTAGCCGTCGGAGTCAACCCAAACCAGCTTGACGTCCTTGCCGGCCTTGTTGGCGTCCTGCACCGCAGCGCCGGCTCCCTTGCCTACCGGACCTGCCACAGGCATGACCACATCTGCACCGTTGTCGATGAAGTTCTTGGTCACCTGCTTGCCCTTATCCTGCTTTTCGAAGTCGCCGGTGAACGTGCCGTCCTGCTTCTTCTTGTCCCAGCCCAGCAGCTTGACGTCCTCGCCCTTATCTTCGTTGAACTTGTCAACGCCGTCGGCGAAGCCGTCCATGAAGATGGTGACGGTTGGGATCTTGATGCCGCCGAAGGTGGCAACGGTGCCGGTCTCCGAGGCGGCAGCGGCTGCGTAGCCGGCCAGGAAGGCTGCCTGAGCCGTGTCATAGATGATTGGCTTGACGTTTTCGATCTGCTTCTCGTACTGGAAGTCGACGATCGCGAAGTGCTTTTCCGGGTTAGCGGCAGCGGCTTCAGCGGTTGCATCGCCCAGCAGGAATCCGACGGTGACCGTCAGGTTGCAGCCGGCGTTCATCATGCCGGTGAGGTTGGTGGCGAAGTCGGAGTTCGACTTCGACTCTGCCTCGCGTGGCGTGAAACCAATGGCATCTGCAGCGGCCGTCAGGCCGCGGTGCGATGATTCGTTGAAGGACTGGTCGTCAAATCCGCCCGAGTCGGAAACGATGCAGCCAATGTAGTCAGAGTTGCCGGCAGCTCCGCCGGTTTCTTCTGGAGCGGCGCCACAGGCGCTCAATGCCAAAGCCGAAATGCCGAGCATGGCCGCAGCCATACCGGTCTTGCGCGATACAAAGCGCATCTAAACCTCCATGAGTGAAGTGCGAGATTACCGGGAGGCGAGGAACCTGTAACCTCGCGAAGATGGCCTTCGCGAGCGGCACAAAAGTACTAGCTTTCCCATCGTTTCCATAGCCTATCGGAGATACGACATAGGTAAAGACGTGGAAGATTACAAACCGGTAACTTCCCGAACACGTTACGGCAAGCGCTTAACCTCTAACGCCAAGTCAGATGACGGTTTGTTAAAGCTTCAAAGAACTGTTAAAAACTTTTGGGTTTCCCCTAGTTGGCCAGTGCTTCGTCGATGGCCTGCACCGCCGCGGAGGTCATTAAGCGCACGCCCGTTCCAATGCATCGTTCATCTGGGTTATAGTCCCCGCGGTGCAGGTCGAAGGTCTTGCCTCCCGGGGTTCGAGTGCCAAGGCGCAACATTGCCCCCGGTACCTTCTGCGTCATCCAGGCAAAATCCTCCCCGCCCATGGATTGCGGGGTCAGCTCGATCGAGGCCGCACCAAATTCCCGGCGGGCCGCATCTTCGATCAACGCGGTCTCGCTCGGAGCATTGATCACCGGCGGTACCCCGCGGGTATGCTGCATCTTGATCTCCACCCCATAGGGGGCTGCCACCTGGCGGACCGTCGCGTCAAGCAGCTCACCTGCCGCGTACCAGACCTCGCCGTCCAGGCAACGCATGGTTCCGGCCAGGTAGCCGGTTGCTGGAATCGCGTTCGGGGCGCTTCCGGCATGAATCTGCCCCCAAACCACCGACACGGCCGAGCGCACATCGAGTTTGCGGCCGAGCACCGCCGGGACCTGGGTGGCGATCTGGCTCATCGCGAAAACAATATCTTCGGTCAAGTGCGGACGCGAGGTATGCCCGCCGCGGCCGTTGACCTCGATGCGAATGGTGTCGCTGGCCGAGGTAATTGCCCCGATGCGGGTGCCGATCTTACCCACGTCGATCCGCGGATCGCAGTGCAAGGCCAGCACGCGGGGCACCTCATCCAAAATTCCCTGCTCGATCACGGCCAGTGCGCCGCCGGGCAATTTTTCCTCGGCGGGCTGGAAGATCACTCGGATTTTTCCGTGCAGCGCCCCGGCTTCGTCCATCCGCTGCAAGGCCAGCGCAACGCCAAGCATCACGGTGGTATGGATGTCGTGGCCGCAGGCGTGGGCCACCCCGTCGGTCATCGAGGCAAAATCCAGTCCGGTCTCTTCCACCACCGGTAGCGCATCGATATCCGCGCGCAACCCCAGCCTGATCGGCCCAGCTCCTACGTCGACGAACGCACCGGTATGCTCCATGGCCACCGGCTCGAGCCCGGCGGCGCGCAACGCCTCGAGAATTCGCGCGGTGCTCTGGTGCTCCGCGAAGGACAGTTCTGGGTTGCGGTGCAGCTCGCGACGGAAGTCGATCAGCGCGGGCAACAGCGGCTCGGTCCACGGTTGGACGGAAGCCAGCTTGCCATTTTCATTCACGGTGGTCACCCCTGTGAGAATACGCCGTCGAGGAATCGGCTGACCAGCCGGGCCGTAACCTTGAGTCGAATTACGCAATACAGTCCCGCCCCACACCCTGGTTCATCGCGGGCCGGGGGCATGCCAAGGTCGTACATTAATCCCCGCTGATCAAATCGGCACCTGGCTCGCCAAGCGGTGATCAAATCTTCGGGTCTGCGCTCACCAACCCGGCCTTTGCCGAGGCAGCCGGATCGCGCAACCCGATGACCGGATTTGGTGCCATGCCACGGTTCAGCCAATTGCCAACAGCCTGGCCTCCGCCGCTGTGCTCACAGCCAGAAAAACAGAAAAACGCCCGCGGCCAACCTTTCCAGGTTGATCACGGGCGTCTGAAAACTGCGCGTGCTAGAGCACGTCGGTAGCTCCGGAGGCCTTGAGCTTCTCCACCGTCTGCTTGACCTTCTGAGCGTGCTCCTTGGTCGTGACGAGCAAGGCGTCGACTGTATCCACAACGATCACATCGTCGATTCCGATCAACGCGACCACGCGCGGGCGATCTCCGTAGACCACGCCGGTGGCATTGTCCGAGTACACCCGGACGTTCTCTCCCAGAGAAATCACCCCGGTGTCTTCGCTGGCCTTATTCAGCCGGCCGATGGCGGCAAAGTCGCCGACATCATCCCAGTTGAACACCCCTGGAATCACCGCGACGTCGCCGGCTGCCGCGGCGGGCTCGGCCACCGCGTAGTCGATCGCGATCTTGGGCAGGTCGGTCCAGACCTCGTTCATAACTGCTTCGCGCTCATCGGTATCCCACGCCTCGGCGATGCGCATCAGACCCGCATGCAAATCTGGTTCGTTCGCCTGAAGATGTTCGAGCATCAGCCCCACGGGGGCAACGAACATTCCGGCATTCCACAGGAATCCGCCTCCGGCCAGGTAGCCGCGGGCCGTATCCTCATCTGGCTTCTCAACAAATTCCACGACCGCGCGGGCAGTAGGCGCGTTGGCAACGTCGAGCAATTCGCCGGCCTTGATGTAGCCAAAGGCAGTCGACGCATGCGTCGGGTGGATGCCAATAGTCACGATCTTGCCCGTGGCTGCGGTATGGATCGCTTCGTTCAAGGCCTTCTGGAAAATCTCCACCGGTCCGATGACCTGGTCGGCGGCGAAGGAGCCCATGATGATATTCGGGTCACGGCGATACAAAATGGCAGCGGCCAGTCCGATCGCGGCCGCCGAATCACGCGGCTCCGGCTCGAGCACCAGGTTCTCATCGCACAGCTCCGGAAGCTGGTCCATGACGGCCCCGCGGTGGGCGCGGCCGGTGACGACCATAATCCGTTCACCGGCTAATGGCACCAATCTGTCGTACGTCGCACGGATCAGGGTCGAACCCGAGCCGGTGAGATCGTGCAGGAATTTGGGAGCCGAGGCTCGGGAGAGGGGCCACAGTCGGGTTCCGACACCACCGGCCGGAATCACGCCATGGAATCGCGCTAAAAGGTCTGCATTCACGAGCACAACACTAATTCATTCGGTGGGCAAACCCGGTCATTGAGGCCATTGAACGACCAATAAATACGAAACGTGTCTATGCGTTATTACGCGCGTATTTCCGGCCTTCTGGCGCATATTTGCCACTATTCGGTGAACATACTCACAAGGGCGAGACTCAAGATAGAACCAAGGCTCATATGTGGTTTAGACTCGCACAAGGAACGCTCGCACAAGTGCGTCAAATCTCATTGTGTGCAATATACACATGCGCCGTTGCGAGCCTTGGAGGTTTAGTTCAGTGTCGAAGACTTCGTCAGGCACCCTATACCGCGGCCGTGAAGGCATGTGGTCCTGGGTGGGACACCGGGTCACCGGTGTCGTTATTTTCCTTTTTCTTTTAGTGCACGTGCTTGATACAGCACTTGTACGCGTCGATGCCAGTGCATACGACGCAGTGATAGCCACGTACAAAAACCCCCTGATGGCACTCGGTGAAACCGCTTTGGTCGCCGCCATCCTCTTCCACGCATTCAATGGTCTGCGTCTGATCTTGGTTGATTTCTGGAAGCAGGGCACCAAGTACCAGCGCCAGCTATTGTGGGGCGTCATCGGCGTTTGGGTCGTAGTATTTGCCGGCTTCGCAATCCGTCACCTCTCGCTTGCATTCGGAGGACACTAAACCATGAGCGCAGAAATTGCTGCCCCCCGTAGCCAGCGTATAGATCCGAAGTATGTCCGCGGACCAAAGTCCCGCAGCAGCTTCGAGATGCTCGCATGGCTGTTCATGCGCCTATCCGGCGTAGCCCTAGTCGTTCTGATCTTCGGCCACCTGATCGCCAACCTGCTGACCGGCGAGGGCGTCAACGGCCTCTCCTTCGGCTTCGTTGCCGGCAAGTGGGCCTCACCAATCTGGCAGTTCTGGGATTTGGCGCTGCTTTGGTTGGCGATGCTGCACGGCACCAACGGTGTTCGCACCATCATCAACGACTACGCCGAGAAGCACGCAACCCGTGCATGGCTCAAGGGCATCCTCTACGTGTCGACAGTCTTCATCATCGTGCTTGGCTCCCTGGTGATCTTCACCTTCGATCCTTGCATTGTGAACAGCCCGTTGCCACAGTGCTAAAACCCCTTTTTTAGCCACACAGATTTTTCAGAAAAGAGAGCATCAAGAATGCAGGTACACAAGTACGACGTAGTCATCGTCGGTGCCGGTGGTGCAGGTATGCGTGCCGCGATCGAGTCCGGTCAGCGCGCGCACACCGCAGTGCTTACCAAGCTTTACCCAACCCGCTCGCACACCGGTGCCGCCCAGGGTGGCATGTGTGCAGCACTTGCCAACGTCGAGGAAGACAACTGGGAGTGGCACACCTTCGACACCGTCAAGGGTGGCGATTACCTGGTGGACCAGGACGCAGCCGAGGTCATGGCGAAGGAAGCCATCGACGCCGTGCTCGATCTGGAAAAGATGGGTCTGCCGTTCAACCGCACCCCGGATGGCAAGATCGATCAGCGTCGCTTCGGCGGCCACACTCGCGACCACGGCAAGGCCGCCGTACGTCGCGCATGCTACGCAGCGGACCGTACCGGTCACATGATTTTGCAGACCCTGTACCAAAACTGCGTCAAGCACAACGTTGAGTTCTACAACGAGTACTACGTACTTGACATGCTCATGGTTGAGGAGGATGCCTACCGCGAGGACGGCACCGCCTACAAGCAGAAGCGTGTTGCCGGCGTCGTTTCCTACGATCTGGCTACCGGCGAGCTGCACATCTTCCAGGCCAAGTCGGTTGTCTTCGCAACCGGTGGCGCTGGCAAGGTCTTCAAGACCACCTCGAACGCACACACCCTGACCGGCGACGGCATGGGCATCGCCTTCCGTAAGGGCATCCCGCTCGAAGATATGGAATTCGTGCAGTTCCACCCGACCGGCCTGGCCGGCTTGGGCATCCTGCTCTCCGAAGCTGCCCGCGGCGAAGGCGCAATCCTGCGTAACTCCGAGGGCGAGCGCTTCATGGAGCGTTACGCTCCGACCATCAAGGACCTCGCACCGCGTGACATCGTCGCGCGTTCGATGGCCAATGAGGTGCGCGAAGGCCGCGGCTGTGGTCCAAACAAGGACTACGTGCTGCTCGACCTGACCCACCTGGAGCCTGCGCATATCGATGCGAAGCTTCCGGACATCACCGAGTTCGCCCGTACTTACTTGGGCGTCGAGCCGTACACCGAACCAGTTCCGGTCTTCCCGACCGCGCACTACGTCATGGGCGGTATCCCGACCAACATCGATGCCGAGGTCCTGCAGGACAACGACACCGTGATCCCGGGTCTGTATGCAGCCGGCGAAGTCGCCTGCGTTTCGGTGCACGGATCAAACCGTCTGGGCACCAACTCGCTGCTGGACATCAACGTGTTCGGTAAGCGCGCCGGTATCTCGGCAGCGAAGTACGCGGCCACCGCCGACTTCGTGGAGCTTCCAGAGGATCCAGAGAAGTTCACCAGCTCCCAGATTGACTCCATGCTGAACTCCACCGGTACCGAGCGCGTTGCAGTACTGCGCAAGGAACTTCAGGACATCATGGACGCTAACGTCCAGGTGTTCCGTGACAAGGATTCGCTGGATCGTGCACTGGTAGTCATCGAGGAACTGCGCGAGCGCTACAAGAACGTTTCAGTCCAGGACAAGGGCAAGCGCTTCAACCTTGACCTCCTTGAGGCCATCGAGCTTGGCTTCTTGCTGGACATGGCAGAGGTCATGACCGCTGCAGCCATGCACCGTAAGGAATCACGCGGCGGACACTACCGCGAAGATTACCCGAACCGCGACGACGAGAACTTCATGAAGCACTCGATGTCGTACCGCGACGCAACGGCTACCACCGAGGGCATTTCCGGCATTCGCATGGAAACCAAGCCCGTAATCTTCACCCGTTACCAGCCGATGGAGCGTAAGTACTAATGAGCACGGAACTTCCGGAACCAGCATCAAAGATTGAACTGAAGCCAGGTGTCGGCGGCGGCGGAGAGATCCCTACCTTCGACATCACCTTGCGCGTTCGCCGGTACACCCCGGAGAGCACCGCTGACGCTTACTGGGAAGACTTCAAGCTGACCATGTACGGCACGGACCGCGTGCTCGATGCCCTGCACAAGATCAAGTGGGAGCATGACGGCTCGCTGTCCTTCCGCCGCTCGTGCGCCCACGGCGTCTGCGGTTCCGATGCAATGCGCATCAACGGCCGCAACCGTCTGGCCTGCAAGTCCCTGCTCAAGGATCTGGACACCTCCAAGCCGATCACCGTTGAAGCCATCAAGGGCCTGCCCCTTGAAAAGGACCTCATCGTCGACATGGAACCGTTCTTCCAGTCCTACCGCGAGGTCATGCCGTTCCTGATCAACAAGGGCCATGAGCCTTCCGGCGAGCGTTACCAGTCGGCAGAGGACCACGCCAAGTTCGAGGACACCACCAAGTGCATTCTTTGCGCCGCGTGCACCTCTTCTTGCCCGGTCTTCTGGACCGATGGCCAGTACTTCGGCCCGGCAGCAATCGTCAACGCACACCGCTTCATCTTCGACTCGCGCGATGATGCAAGCGACATGCGTCTGGAGATCCTGAACGACAAGGAAGGCGTGTGGCGCTGCCGCACCACCTTCAACTGCACCGAAGCATGCCCACGTGGCATCCAGGTGACCAAGGCTATCGCCGAGGTCAAGCAGGCGATCTTGTCCCGCACCGTCTAAGGATTCTGCCTTAACCCGCGAAGAGGGCTCGAACCAACTGGTTCGGGCCCTCTTCGCGTTAACCGCTGGCAACCAGCCGAGGAATTCCCGACAGCGCATTTTGATCGATTCTAATTCGTGGCATGATGGGCAATAAGGGAGCTGACGGTAGCTTCGACCAGGCAGCATTCCGCGTCAGCGGCGACGGCAGCTTCCCAAAAATTTCACTGACTTCCATGCACGCCCCGCGTCCGTGGTTGAAGCCCATGCACAGGGATTCCGCGCAGCAGCTGCACGCGGATCACACGGGGCCAACCCGTACCTTGCAAACATGTAATTTCCACGCAAAGGAGAAGCAATGGCTGAGAACAAGAACGTGAATCCCTCTGGTTCGACCACCCAGGCAGGCATCCCGGCGGTCAGCGACCGCAACTCCCTGACCGTAGGTGCCGACGGCCCGATCGTCTTGCACGACCATCACCTGGTCGAAACCATGCAGCATTTCAACCGGATGAACGTTCCAGAACGTCGTCCGCATGCCAAGGGCTCCGGCGCCTTCGGCGAATTCGAGACGACCGAAGACGTTTCGCAGTACACCAAAGCGGCCCTTTTCCAGCCCGGCGTCAAGACCGAAACCCTGATGCGTTTCTCCACCGTCGCCGGCGAGCTCGGCTCCCCCGACACCTGGCGCGACGTGCGTGGCTTCTCGATGAAGTTCTACACCACCGAAGGCAACTTCGACTTGGTCGGCAACAACACCCCGGTATTCTTCGTGCGCGACCCGATGAAGTTCGCACACTTCATCCGCTCGCAGAAGCGCCTGCCCGACTCGGGTCTGCGCGACGGCACCATGCAGTGGGACTTCTGGACGCAGAACCCTGAATCCGCCCACCAGGTCACCTACCTCATGGGTGAGCGCGGCCTGCCGAAGACCTGGCGCGAGATGAACGGCTACGGCTCGCACACCTATATGTGGGTCAACGCCGCCGGTGAGAAGTTCTGGGTGAAGTACCATTTCCTGAACCAGCAGGGCGCCGACGGCGACTTCAAGACCATCAGTGGCGGCGAGGCGGAGAACTTGGCAGGTTCCGACGCTGACTACCACCGCCGCGATCTCTTCGAGAACATCAAGGCAGGCAACTTCCCGAAGTGGGACATGTACATTCAGGTCATGCCGTACGACGAGGCGAAGACCTACCGGTACAACCCCTTCGACCTGACCAAGGTCTGGTCCAAGAAGGACTACCCACGCATCAAGGTCGGTACGATGACGCTGAACCGCAACCCGGAGAACTTCTTCGCGCAGATCGAACAGGCAGCATTCTCCCCGGGGAATATGGTCCCCGGCATGGGCATGAGCCCGGACAAGATGCTGCTGGGCCGCAACTTCGCCTACGCGGACGCGCAGCGCTACCGTATCGGCACCAACTTCCAGCAGCTGCCGGTCAACAAGCCGAAGTGCCCGGTCAACTCGTACAACTTCGAGGGCAATATGACCTTCGAGCACACCGGGGACCGCAGCGTCTACGCGCCGAACTCCTTCGGCGACAGCTACAGCGACCAGACCGGGCCGGTGGATAACTCCTTCGAATCCGACGGCGAGCTGGTGCGTTCGGCGTACACCTTGCGTGAGGACGATGGAGACTTCGTCCAGCCAGGCATCCTGGTGCGCGAAGTGATGGACGACGCCCAGCGTGCCGAACTCGTGGAAACCGTCACCGGGGCCCTGGGCGGGGTGATCGAACCGGTATTGTCGAACGCCATCGAGTACTGGAAGAACATCGACCCGGAGGTCGGAGCGAAGATCGAAGCCAACATCCGCGCCAAATAGGCAAGCAACCGGCTCCCGCTCGCACGAAGTGGCATGAAAAATCCCGTGGAACATTTTTGTTCCACGGGATTTTTGCGGTGAGTTCGGGTCCCGCTAGCCTCGCAGCCCGATCTCCTCGCTGAGGTTCCACGCCCCGTCGCGGGTGTCGAACAACTGCAAGGAGCGCACCTCGAAGCTCAGGTCGGCCTCGCGCAATTGCTCCTGCGCGGAATCCAGGTCCGCGCTCGGCACGTTTTGCGCGATCGTCAGGTGCGGGTGGTATTCGAACTGCGATTCGTGGCGCAACTGGTCGGCCAGCAGGGCCCGATGCAGCTCCCAGCACTCTTCGGCCCCCTCGCTCAGCGGCAGATACACTACCTCGCTGGCCGGACGGAATGAGCCCACCGAGGCCAGCCTCACCGTAAAGCGGGCGCTGCCTTGGGCAACCCGGCGCACCTGGTTGGCCGCCTGATCCCAGGACTGAAGGTAGGACCCGGAAATCAAGGTGATATGCGGGGCGATCGGCGCGGTGGCTGCTCCCCCGTAAACCCGACGCCAGTCACGCAGCAAGCTGCGTTGTGGTTCGGGCACGGGAATGACGACCCCCAGCGTGAAGCGGGGCTCGTGCATTGCGGCCTGCGACTCGCTCACGGTTAGCTGTGGCTTCCCAGCGGCGGCAGGAAGCCGACCTTTTCGTAGACGTCGGCAACGGTGGCCGAGGCCACCGTGCGCGCCTTGGCGGCCCCTGCCAGCAGCAACCGGTCCAATTCCGCCGGGTCATCAAGCAGTTCCAGGGTGCGCTCGCGGATCGGGGTGAGCCGTTCCACTACTGCCTCGGCGACTGCAACCTTCAGGTGCCCGTACATCTTGCCTTCGAATTCGGCGACCAGCGCCGGAACCGTGCGGTCGGTCATCGCCGCCAGAATGTCCAGCAAGTTGGAGACACCGGGCTTCTCCTGCTTGTCGTAGGCGACGACGCTGCCCGCGTCGGTGACCGCGGACTTGATGCGCTTGGCGATCAGCTTCGGCTCGTCGAGCACGTTGATCAGCCCCGCCGGGGATTCGGCGGACTTTGACATCTTGGAGGTGGGGTTGGCCAGATCGTAGATGCGCGCCCCTTCCTTCGGGATGAAGGCCTCTGGCACTGTGAAGGTCTCGCCGAAGCGGTGGTTGAAGCGCTTGGCCAGATCGCGGGCCAGCTCCACGTGCTGGCGCTGGTCATCGCCCACCGGCACCCCTTGCGGCTGGTAGAGCAGGATATCCGCGGCCATCAGCATGGGGTAAGTGAACAGCCCGACGCTTGACTGGTCCGAACCGCCCTTGGAGCTCTTGTCCTTGAACTGGGTCATCCGGCTGGCCTCGCCGAAACCGGTGATGCAGTTCAGCACCCAAGCCAGCTGCGCGTGCTCGGGAACCTGGGACTGGACGAAAAGCGTTGACTTCTCCAGGTCGATGCCGCCGGCGATGTACTGGGCCGCGGTCACCCGGGTGCGCTTGCGCAGCTCGGCGGGATCCTGCGGCACGGTGATCGCGTGCATATCGGGGATGAAGAAGAACGCCTCGTAGTCGTCCTGGGACTTCACCCAGTTGACCAGCGCCCCGAGGTAGTTACCCAGATGCAGCGAGTCGGCCGAGGGTTGCATGCCCGACAGGACACGGGGACGTGTTGTATTCAGCAATGGTGGTTCCTTCTAGAACTGGTAGTCGATAACCAATGGTGCGTGGTCGGAGAAGCGCAGATCGTAGGCCGAGGCGCGGTCTACGTGGGCTTTGATGGCCTTCGCAGCGAGCTGCGGCGTGGCCATGTGGTAATCGATGCGCCAACCAGCGTCATTGTCGAAGGCCTGTCCGCGGAAAGACCACCAGGTGTAGGGACCTTGGGCCTCGGGGCCGGCCAGTTCGCGGGCCACGTCCTTGTAGCCGATCTGATCGCCGAAGAACCCGTCGAAGTAGGCGATCTCCTCGTCCATCACGCCGGCGCGTTTATTGTGGTTCGGCTTCCAGTTCTTGATGTCCTTCTGCGTGTGCACGACGTTCAAATCGCCCACCACCAGCACGTGGTCCTTCTCGTTCTTCAGCTCCACCAGGCGCACGTTCATGCGCTGCAGGAAACGGTACTTGTCCTCCTGCTTCTGCGTGTTCAACTCGCCCGAATGCACGTAGGCGGAGACCACGCACAGCGTGCTGCCGTCTTCCATGGTGAAGTCCGCTTCCACCCAGCGCCCTGATTGCGCGAAGTACTCCTCGCCGATATGCCCGCGCACGGCGGTCGGCTCGGCGCGCGAAAGCACCGCGACTCCGGCACGGCCCTTGTCCTTGGCTTCGGCGTGCAGAATGTGCCAGCCCTCGCCGATCAGCTCGTGCACGATCGCATCCGGCGCGCGCACCTCCTGCAGGCAGAGGATGTCCACATCGCGGGCGGCGATCCAGTCGGGCATATTGCGCTTGTAGGCCGCGCGAATGCCGTTGACGTTGACCGAGGCGACGCGCACGGCGCCCTGAAGCTTGCTCAAAATTTCCACGCTGGTAGGTATCACAGTTCCACCTTACAAAAAGACAGCGCAACGTTCGGCGTGAACGTTGCGCTGCGCGGTAATAAAAATAAATTAGTTGACGATCTCGCCGTCGATCGCCTCGCCGGAAGGCTTCATCATGTCGCGCGCGTTCGTCGCGGTCATTTGGATGGTTTCCAGAGCGCGGTCGATCATCTCGGCGGAGCCTGCGTCGTTCTTCGCACGCTGTTCGGCGATCACCCGGGCCTGCACCTGGATGATCTTGAAGGAGTGGTCCAGCTTCATATCGCGCTGGCTGGTGCCTTCGTCGACGACGACGGTGGAGGCACCCTGCGCGCGGCCGGTGGCCGCCGCGGTGGCCTCACGCAGCGAGGTGTTGATCTTCTCCGCCCCGCGCTTCAGGCCGAACATCATGAACACCGCAAGCAGCAGCCAAGCGGCGGAGATCGCGACGATGAACCAGCCGACGACCTCGTTCGAGTTGGCGGCGAACACGACCGCCACCAGGAGGACGACGACCATCACTGCCATGGCCAGAGTCGATGCGTTGAGGGTGACTTTCTTGCCCTGCTTCGCGGTGCTGCCTAGAGGTTCCATAGGTGAAATTATCTCATTTTGCCTCCGGGCTGACCAATTATCAGCTCTCCGGTTCGCCCACAGCGTGCCCGGCGCGGCTAAAAAGCGATTTCAAAGTCAAAGAGCTCTCCAAAGGTGCCCCCGGCGAGCGCGGCGCGGATGATCAGATAGCCGGCGATGCCCACCACCCAGCCCAGGGTCTCTTGGGCGTAGCCGCTGAGTTTGCTGCCGATGCGTTGCAGCCAAGCATCGAGCCGGTCCCCGGCCAGGCTGCGCACGAGCACCAGGAGCAGCGCCGGAAGGATCATGACCAGGCAGTACAGTGCCAGCACCAAGATCTGGGCGGGCGTGGACCAGCCGACGTTGTGCAGCAGTGCCATTGCCCCAAGGTAGGGCAGCATCGTGGGAAGTTCCAGCAATCCTGCCACCAATGCCAATGCCACCAGCCCGGCTTTGCTGTCCATGGCCCGGCCCAACGCACCTTGCAGATTACCCGGGACCCTCAGTTCGGGCCCCGTTTCGCCGGTTCCAGCCGCGGGCTCCGGGCCGTTCCCGGCATGGGCCTTGCGTGCTTTCGCGGCTTTCTGCGCGTCGGTCTGATAGGTCAGCGCCCAAATGATCATTCCCGCGCCCAGAAGCATCATCAGCAGCCGTGTGGTGGGATGCTGGAAAAATCCTTCAGGGAGCAGTCCGGCTCCCAAATTCCAGCCCGAACGGATGGCCAAGCCGACCAGCCAGTAGAACCCTGCGATCAGGCCCAAGTAGGCGATGACCCTGGGGATAGCCGCGCGATAGTTGCGGCGCAGCAGCAACCAGATGGGGATGATCAGGGTACCGATGCTTGTCGCATCGATAAGTGCTAAAAGAAAAAGTGCTAAGCCAGGGGCTTGCTGCATGAGGTCCATGCTTTTCACTATGACCGGCAGCTGGCACAGCGCGCGTCCGGCATCGGGCCACCGGCCGTCCTACTTTAGGAGGACGCGCCGATGGCCGCCGGCACGAGATGCTTAACCGGTGAGTACGAAATTCTCCCAAGTGGTTCGCCGGGTCGGCAGCGGTGAGCAGGAACCGGAAACGGCGATCACCTACGTGCTGCTCACCGCCGTACTGCATCTCACGGCGCTGGTGAATCCGCCGTTGCCGATGCTCGCGCCACTGGCCGCTTGGTGGTTCCCGATCCTGATGCTCGGGGTGGGAGCAATTTTTCTGCGCCGCAGGTTCACCGTGCTCAGTTCGGGCTGGATGGCGTTGGTCGGCGTGCTGCTGCTGGGAGTGGGAAGCATCGGCGGCTATTTTCTGCTTTTCGAAGCGGTGTTCTCGCTGTATCTGCTGGCCTCGGAAACCGTACAACGCTGGGCGTTCATCTTGTTGACTCTGGTCACGCTGGTGCTCGCAGGCATCACTTGGGCGGCCACCGATTCCTTCAGCGAGGCGGTCCTCGCGGTTTTCATGGCTGGTTTCGTGCTGTTCACCCCCATGCTGTGGGCGCAGAATGTGCGCACGGCGAAGGATCTGGCGCGCAGCGAAACCGCCCGTGCGCAGGCGTTGGCCGACGGCGCGGCACAGAAGGAGGATCGTTTGACGGCCGAACACCATGCGGCAGTCGTCGAGGAGCGTACCGCTCTGGCCCGGGAAATGCACGATGTGCTCTCCGCCCGATTGTCCTCCATCGCGTTGCTCAGCGGCGCCCTGCTGGAACGCGAGCCGGTGGCAACCCGGGCGAACCTTCGCATACCGCTTGAAAGCATTCGCACCGAATCCGTGGCCGGATTGCAGGAGATGACCGCGATGGTGCGCATGCTGCATGAGGGCAACAGCTCGGCGCTGCGTGCTGATCTCGCGGGGCTGCCAGAATTGGTTGGATCTTTTCGGGCGGCCGGGCAACGCATCGAGTACTCGGCGCGCTTGGGTGAGGTTCCGGTGCCCGAGGAAACGCAAACTGCCGTGTACCGGACGGTGCGGGAGTTGCTGGTCAATCACGCAAAACACGCTTCGGGCAGCACGTTGAGCCTGAAATTGGTCCACGCATTTTCCGCTCTTGAGGTGCAAGCCTCCAATCCGCTCTCGGCTGCCGAGCAGGCCGTGGGCCACGGGGCCGGCAGCGGACTGAATAATATCCGTGCCCGCGTGCATGCCCTTGGCGGGCACTGCGAATTTGGCAGCGACAACAATTTCTGGGCACGGTGCGAATTCCCCACCGATCCGGAACCCCAAAAGGGCGGTCACCTGCGATGAGCATAAAAACCTTGATCGTCGACGATCACTCAACGGTGCGCATGGGGATCCGGCTGATTCTCGAGGCCGATTCCGCCATTGAAGTGCTCGGTGAGGCGTCCGACGGAAGGCAAGCGGTGAACATGGCCCAGGCGCTGCGCCCCGATGTGGTGCTCATGGATTTACGCATGCCGATCCTCGACGGGGTCGCCGCGACCGCCGAAATCGCCTCCGCGCAATTGGCCCGGGTGCTCGTGTTGACCACCTTCGACGATGACGCCTACCTATTCGGTGCGCTGCAGGCAGGGGCGCACGGGTTCCTGCTGAAAAGTTCCACGCCGACGCAGATCCTGGACGGGGTGAAAACCGCAGCACGCGGTTCCTCGGTGCTGGACCCCGAGGTGACCTCCCGCGTCGTGGCGCAGGCAATGGCGGCGCTGACCCCGCACCCGGTGCCGCCCCCGTTGCCCGACACCCTCACCGACCGGGAATTGGAGGTGCTGGCCGGGCTCGGCGCGGGTCTGAGCAACCCGCAGATCGCCGCGCGCTTGGGCATCGGGGAAACGACGGTGAAGACCCACGTTTCCCGGGTGATGGGCAAGCTGTCCGTCAGTTCCAGATTGCAGGCGGCGAAAATCGCCTTCGCGCACTGGGGCTAGGCAAAATCTGCGCGGCTCACCAGCTCACCAGGCAGAACGGATGCTGTTGCGGGTCCAGGTAAACGCGGAAGGTTTTTGAGCCTTCACCGGTAAGCGTGGCACCGAGTGCGAGCACCTGCTGCTCCGCGAGATCCAGATCCTTGACCTTCACATCGAGGTGCGCCTGCTGCGGGTGCAGATGTCCCGGCCATTCGGGGGCCACATAGGGGCTGACCGCTTGGAAAGCCAGTCCGGGACGGTCCGGCGCATCACCTATGCTCACCCAGTCCGGCTCATCATCGAGCCGAATCATGCCCAAAAGCTGCTCATAGAAAGTGGCCAACGCGCTGGGATCTTCACAGTCGATGACCATGGCCTGCCAGGTGCCAATCATTTCCTTAGCCCTTCGCCTTGAAAAGTCGTGCGTGCTTCGGATGTCTCCCATTATGCCCAGCCGCACCGCCCAGCGATAGTGCCCGTCCAGGCAATAGTTCGCATCGCGCGGCTGTTCGGCAGGTGGCTTGGAGCGATGGATAGCTGCTGATTCCGGCGAGCTGCCGGCGGTGAACTAGTTCTCCGGTTGCGCGCGCTGCCAGGACTCGTTCATGGCGGTAATGGCATAGTCGATCAGGGCGAGCACTCGCGCCGAGAGCTGCGCCTTGCGCGGCCAGATCGCCACGACGGCGCTGGGGTAATTTGGCGGGTTGAGCCGGCGAATTGCGAGTTTTCGCCCTTCCAGGGAAAGCTCGGCATTATTCGGGCGCGACATCAGCAGCCCGTAGCCCAATCCGCGGCCAACCATCGCATTGACCAAGATCATCTGCGGCACAGATGCAGTGATCTTCGGAACCAGTCCGCGGGCCGCGAAAAGCTGCATGGTGTATTCGGTACTCGGCACCGACTCGTACATGATCAACGGTTCCGTCACGAGATCGATTAATTCCAGTGGTCGTTCAAGCTGCGCCAGCGGATGCTCGGGGTGCAGCACTACCTGCATCTCGGTCTCGTAGATGACCTGCTTATTCATCTCTTGCGGCAGCAACAGGTCATAGACGAAGGCGACGTCGAGGTCCCCGGAGTTCAACGCCGGGATCAGTTCGTCATGCGTGCCCACGCGCACGCTGACATCCAGGTCCGGGTGCACCCGGGGAAAGCCTTCAAGCAGTGCCGGGACTACATGTGGTGAGAGCGAGGCGAAGCAGCCAAAGCGCACCGGGCCGCGCAGTTTTCCCTCCTGATGCGGAAAGGTTGCCTGCAGCTCGTCGACCTGGGCAATGATTTTCCGCGCCATCGATGCGAAGTACTCCCCTGAGGCGGTCATTGAGACGCCATGCGCTTTGCGGCGCAGGCACAAAGGCTCGCCGGCGATTTTTTCGATGGCGGTAATGGATTGCGACAAGGCCGATTCCGAAATTTTCAGTTCACTAGCCGCCGAGCCAAGGGTTGCATGTTCGGGCAGCGCGGCCATGATTTCCAGATGCCGCAGGGAGAACTTCGCCATACTCTTAAGCTCGCCTTCATTTGTTATGCAGATCTTTGAAGTTTACCTTAGGTTTGTGCGGTGCAACACTAGGTAGTGACTTACAACTCACGCAGTAACGGCCATGGGGTCCGCTACGGCTCAGCGAGGAGCATCATGGGTAACACCGCAACAACAGCAGGACGCAGCGCCAAGTCCAATCAACGGCGCGTCGCTTTTGCCACCATCATCGGCACCACCGTTGAATGGTACGACTTCTTCATCTACGCGACCGCCGCCGGATTGGTCTTCAGCCACCTGTTCTTCGAACCGGCCGGCAAAGACATCGCCCTGCTGATCTCCTTCGCCTCCGTAGGCCTGTCCTTCCTCTTCCGTCCGCTGGGCGCATTCCTCGCCGGACACTACGGCGACAAGATCGGCCGCCGCGCAATGCTCGTGCTGACCTTGAGCCTGATGGGCGCGGCAACGATGCTCATCGGAGTGCTCCCGACCTACGAGACCGCCGGCATCTGGGCGCCCATCCTGTTGCTGCTGCTGCGCATCTTGCAGGGCATTTCCGCAGGTGGCGAATGGGGCGGCGCGGTGCTGATGGCCGTGGAACACGCACCGGACACCCATCGCGGACGCGCCGGTTCCTACCCGCAGATCGGTGTGCCGCTGGGCATGCTGCTCGCCTCGGGCACCATGGCGCTGATGACCGGCGTCATCTCCCCGGGTGAAGAATTCGTGCAGTGGGGTTGGCGCATACCATTCTTGGCGTCCATCGTGCTGATCGCCATTGGCTACTTCGTGCGCCGCGCGGTGGACGAGTCCCCAGTCTTCGAAGAGATCGCCGAGCAGAAGGCACAGACCAAGGTCCCGATCGTTGAACTGTTCCGCAAGCACTGGCGCTTGGTGATTGTCGCGGCACTGGTCTTCGCTGGAAACAATGCGGCCGGCTACATGACCACCGGCGGCTTCTTCCAGGCCTACACCACAGACCCGGATGGCCCGATCGGGCTGGAACGCACCGACGTGCTGGTCGCGGTGGTCTTCGGCGCTGCAATCTGGCTCATCTTCACGATGATCGCCGGCCTGCTGGCCGACGTGCTGGGCCGTGTGCGCACCTACCAGATCGGCTTCGTGATCTTGGGCATTTCGCTCTTCCCGGTCTTCGCACTGGTCAACTCCGGTTCGCTGGGTCTGCTGTACCTGGCCTTCGGCATCTTCGGCATCGGCTTGGGCCTGACCTACGGCGCCCAGTCCGCGCTCTACTTGGAAATGTTCCCCGCCTCGGTGCGCTTCTCCGGTGTGTCGATATCCTACGCGATCGGCGCGATCGTCGGCGGCGCTTTCGCCCCGACCATTGCCCAGGCGCTGGTGCAGGCGACCGGCGGGACGAACGCGGTGGCCACCTACCTGCTGATCGTCGTGGCGATCTCGCTGATCGCAGTCTCGATGATCCGCGATCGCAAGGGCATCGATTTGTCCTTCCGCAACCAGGCCGAGCAGGAAGTCGGCGCGCTGATCTTCGATAAGCGCGTGGCAGAACCTGCTAAGGAGCTGAGCAACCGCTAAACGGCAGCTCGCAAACAGCGAACGCCCCGGCAGGAAACCAAGTTGGTTTCCTGCCGGGGCGTTGCTGTGCCCGGAGCGCGGTTAGGAGCCGGCGCAGGCCGCTTGGACCCGCGGGCCGATGGGTGGTTCTGTGAGTCGAACCTAGCTGGAGGCGTTGGCGGCGTTGCGTTCGGCCGCCTCGACCACGTTGTTCAGCAGCATCGCGCGGGTCATCGGGCCCACCCCGCCTGGGTTCGGCGAGATCCACGAGGCGACCTCGGCGACCTCCGGGTGGACATCGCCGGTGACCTTGCCATCCACGCGGGAGACTCCCACGTCGAGCACGATCGCGCCGGGCTTGATGTCCTGGGCCTTGATGATGTGCGGGACGCCTGCGGCGGCGATGATGACATCGGCCTGCGCGAGCAGCTCGGGCAGGTTAGTGGTGCCGGTGTGCGCCAGGGTGACCGTCGCGTTGATCGCGCGGCGGGTGAGCAGCAGTCCGACCGGGCGGCCGATGGTCACGCCGCGGCCGACCACCAGCACGTGCTTGCCGTTCAGATCGATATCGTGCCGGGCCAGCAGGTCCACGCAGCCCAGTGGGGTGCACGGCAGCGGAGAGCTCATCGGGCGGTTCACGTTGGCGACCAGGCGGCCCAGGTTCATCGGGTGCAGCCCGTCGGCGTCCTTCTCCGGATCCATGGCTTCCAGGATGGCATCCTGATCGATGTGCTTTGGCAGCGGCAGCTGCACGATGTAGCCGGTGCAGTCCGGATTCTCGTTCAGCTTGCGCACCTGGGCGAGCAGCTCCTCCTGGGTGGTTTCCTCGGGCAGGTCCACGCGGATCGACTCGATGCCCACCTCGGCGCAGTCCTTGTGCTTGCCGCCGACGTACCACTTCGAGCCCGGGTCATCGCCCACCAGAATGGTGCCCAAACCAGTGGTATGACCCTGCTCCTTGAGGCTGGCGACGCGTTCGGTCAACTCCGCCTTGATGGTTGCCGCGGTGGCCTTGCCGTCGAGAATACGTGCGCTCACACTGTTCCTTCCGTAGTGGCCCCACAGCTGCTGCGAGGCTCACGATGCTGTTCGGTACCAGACCCAGGCGCGCGGTCCGTATTCACTGCAGGTTCTTCGCTCCCCGGTGGTTATCCACCTCACGCCAGTCACGATGCTTCTGCCCACAAGTCTAACGAACTTCGCGGTGCGCACGGCGGTGGATGACGGAGGAAAAATGTGATTTCCGTGGTGCACGGCAAAAGCTGCAGGCAACGGATGCTGCGGGAATGCGCGCCGTGTCGGGGGTGTTGTACCCGGTGAGTGCAACGTGGAGAAAGCAGGTTCGGGTGAGCTACCAAAGTATTGTGATCGGCGCCGGCCAGGCGGGGCTTTCGGCCGCCTATCAATTGCACCGGCGCGGGATGGTGCCCGGAGAGGATTTTCTGGTGCTCGACGCCAACGAGCATCCCGGCGGCGCCTGGCAGCACCGCTGGGACACCCTCACCCTGGGCAAGGCGCACCGAATCCATCCACTGCCGGACTTCCCCTTCGAGAATCAGGATCCCACGCGGCCAGCCTCCGAGGTGGTCTCCGGCTACTATGCGGATTTCGAAGCGCAGCATCGGTTGGCGGTGCGCCGGCCGGCGAAGGTGGTGGCGGTCAGCCACGACGGAACGTGGTTCACCGTCCGGCTCTCCACCGGCGAGGAGCTCGCGGCGCGCACGTTGATCAACGCCAGCGGCACCTGGACCAACCCTTTCTGGCCGGTCTATCCCGGAAGCCGAGATTTTGCCGGGCCGCAGGTGCACACGAACGGATTTGTGGCCCCGGAGCAGTTCTCCGGACAGCGGGTGCTGGTGGTCGGCGGCGGGGCGAGCGCCACCCAGTTCATCGTGCAGCTTCGGGCCGCCGGGATCGACACCCTCTGGTCCACCCGGCGCGCCCCGGATTGGCGGGAGGTGGGCCACGATCCCGAATGGGGTGTGGCCGTGGAGCGCGAGGTCAACGCGCGGACCGCCGCCGGGTTGCCGCCCAAATCCGTGGTCGGCACCACCGGGCTGATCCTCACCGAGACGATGCGGGCGGGCATCGATTCCGGGGCGCTGGTCTCCCGCGGGGCCATCTCCGCCCTGGGCGCGCAATCGGTGCGCTTTGCCGACGGCACGAGCGAACAGATCGACGCGATCCTGTGGGCTACCGGGTTCCGCCATGCCCATCGGCACCTGCGCGGGCTGAAGCTGCACACCAGCGCCGGGGGGATCCTGGTGCACAACGATTCGGTGAGCGCCGCCGCGCTGCCGGGGATGTACTTCGTCGGGTACGGTGCCTCGGCCTCCACAGTCGGAGCGACCCGGGCCGGGCGGAAGGCCGCAGTGGCGGCGGTGCGCCGGCTGGAGGAGCTCGGGGTGGCGGTTGGTTCCTCTGGCGCGAGCCTGGCTGCGGCCGAAAACCGCCTGCCGCAGATGACAACGGCTAGGTAATTAACGCACAGCCATGAGGCCGGATTGGGCGCAGCGGGCCTGCGGAGGTTAACCTCGATCCATGAGCAACCAGTACATCGTGACCCTTTCCTGCCTGGACCGACCGGGCATCGTGCATGCAATTTCCGGCGGGCTGCTGGGCGCTGGCTGCAATATCACCGAGTCCCAGCAGTACGAATCCCCGGATTCGGACACCTTCTTCATGCGCATCGAGGTGGCCACCGAACAGTCGCTGGCCCAGGTGCGCGCGGCGCTCGCGCCGATCCGCGAGGACTTTGTGATGTCGCTGCGCGTGGACGACGCGGCCAAGCGCACCCGCACCATGATCATGTGCTCCAAGGCGGGCCATGCGCTCAACGACCTGCTCTTCGCCCAGCGCGCCGGGAATCTGGCCATCGAGGTGCCGGTGATCGTCTCCAACCACTTGGATTTGAAGCCGATGGCCGAGTTCTACGGGGTGGACTTCGTGCACCTGCCGGTGACCCCGGCGAATAAGTTCCAAGCCGAGGCGGAGCTGCTGGCCTTGGCCGATGAGTACGACATCGAACTGGTGGTGCTCGCCCGCTACATGCAGATCCTCTCCGACGCCTTATGCGAGCGGATGGCCGGACGGGTCATCAACATCCACCATTCCTTCCTGCCCTCCTTCAAGGGGGCGAAGCCGTACCACCAGGCCCATGCCCGCGGGGTGAAGCTGATCGGCGCGACCGCGCACTATGTGACCGCGGATCTGGACGAAGGCCCGATCATCGATCAGGAGGTCACCTCGGTGACTCATGCGCGCACCCCAGCCCAGCTGGTCGCGCTCGGGCGCAGCGTCGAGGGCCGCACGCTGACCCGTGCGGTGCAGTGGCACGCCGAGCACCGGGTGATGCTCGACGGGCAGCGCACCATCGTCTTCTCCTAGGGTTCGCGGCAGCGCGCTGCACGGCGCACTCCGCGCAGCGCTTCGGCCTCCACGCCGACGACTGCGGATAGGATGGGTGCCATGGCTCACATAATTACCATTGACGGCGCCACCCCTACGGTGGGCGCCGATGTTTTCCTTGCTCCGACCGCGACGCTGAGCGCCGACGTGAAACTGGCAGATCGCGCCAGCGCATTCTACGGCGTCTCGGCGCGCGGGGATTCCGCCCCAATCCGGGTCGGCTCGGGCACAAATTTGCAGGACAACGTCGTATTGCACGCCGATAAGGGATTCCCCTGCACCATCGGCAACGCGGTATCCGTCGGCCACAGCGCGGTAGTGCACGGCGCCACCGTGGGCGACGGCTGCCTGATCGGCATGAGCGCGACGATCATGAACGGCGCGGTCATCGGCGAGAGGTCGCTGGTGGCTGCCGGGGCGCTGGTGCTTGAGGGCACGCAGGTGCCTCCGCGTTCGCTGGTGGCCGGGGTTCCGGCGAAAGTGCGCCGCGAACTGACCGACGAAGAGGTACGCAGCCTGAACGTCAACGCCGAGCACTATCTGGTGCTCGCGGCCAAGCACCTGGCTGCCAACGCCTCGTAGCCGCCCCGCCGATTCTCGACTCCTAGCAAAAGGACACCGCCGATGACCTCCCATATCCGCACGCCGCCTACCGCGCAGCCTTCAGCCCCGCCGGCCGCCGAACCTACCGGCCGGACGCTGAACTGGGGAGTGGTGTCCACCGGGCGGATCGTCTCCAAGGTCCTAGGCGATCTGCAGGCGCTCAGCGACGCGAATGTGTGCGCGGTTTCCTCGCGGGACACGGCCAAGGCGCGGGAATTCGCCGACGCGCACGGCATCGAGCGGGCCTATGGTTCCTATCAAGAGCTCTTCGCCGATGAGCAGGTGGAAGTCGTCTACATCGCTACCCCGCATGGGCAGCATTTTGAGATCGCCATGGCCGCGTTGGCCGCCGGCAAGCATGTGGTCTGCGAGAAGTCGTTGACCATCAACGCCGCCGAGGCGCGCACGCTGGTCGAATTCGCCGCCGAGCGCTCGCTGTTCCTGATGGAAGCACTCTGGGCGCGCTTCACTCCGGCCTTCGCCCGCGCCCTGGCGATCTTCGAATCCGGGGAACTGGGCGAGGTCCGCTGGGTGCAGGCGGATCTGGGGTTCCGCGCCGCTTATGATCCGGCATCGCGCCTCTTCGACCCGAATGCCGGTGGCGGTGCCTTGTTGGACCTCGCCGTATACCCGCTGACGTGGGCCATCGGCGCGCTCGGCTTCCCTGATTCGGTGCATGCGGTAGCGCAGCTCAACCAGGATGGTGTGGATACGCAGACCGCGATGAACCTCTCATACGCAGATGGGGCGCACGCCCAATTGCTGGTGACCCTCGATGGGGGTGCCCCGCAGCAGGCGCGAATCACCGGCGCCGAGGGCTGGCTGGCCACGAACGCGCCACTGCATAATGCCACCAAGTTATTCATCCATCCCACCAATGGGCCGGCACGCGTGGAAGAGTTCGAGGCGGTAGGCGAGAACTACGGGTACGAGTTCCGCGAGGCCACCCGCTGCATCCAGCAGGGCCTCACCCAGTCCCCCACGATGCCCTGGGAGCACTCGGTGAAAACCATGGAGCTCTTCGATGCGATCCGCCACCAAGTGGGGGTCAGCTACCCGAACGATCTGGTGAAAAGCTAGGCTCAGTTGGCGGTCAGCTATTAAACGCAAAGCGCCGGCCCGACGATGTGCTCATCGTTGGGCCGGCGTTTTGTGCGTGGCGCTGCTGCGCGACTAGTTGACGAGCTGCGCGTCGGCGTCCAGCTGGTCTTTTTTAGCGCTGCTGCGACGCCAATAAGCTGCGATCAGCGCGCCGGAGAGGTTGTGCCATACGGAGAACACGGCACCGGGAAGCGCCGCCTCGGGGGTGAAGAACTGCTTGGCCAGACCGGAAGCCAGACCAGAATTCTGCATCCCCACCTCGATGGCCATCGTGCGGCGGCTGGCGATCGGCTGCTTGAAGAGTTTTGCGGTGCCGTAGCCCAGCGCGATGCCGCCGGCGTTGTGCAGGATCACCGCCAGCAGGATCAGCAGGCCGGCACTGAAAATCGCCGCCGAGCTGCCGGCGACCACGATGACCACCACACAGGTGATCGCGATGACCGAAACCCACGGAAGGGCCGGCAGCACCGCATTGACCAGACGCGGCAGGATCGAGCGCAAGGCAAGACCCAGGACCACGGGAATAAGCACGATCTGCACAATGGACAGCGCCATGGTTCCCGCGGCCACCGGCAGGTATTGGCCGGCGAGCCAGAGGGTCAGCAGCGGGGTGAAGATCGGGGCGAGCAGCGTGGAGATCGAGGTCATCGTCACCGAGAGGGCGACGTCGCCCTTGGCCAGGTAGGTGACCACGTTCGAGGCGGTGCCGCCCGGGGTGCAACCGACAAGAATGACGCCGGCGGCCAGTGCTGGAGGCAACGCCAAGGCCAAGGCGATAGCCAGGCCGAGCAGCGGCATGATGACAAATTGGGCAAAGACACCCAGGAATACCGGCAGCGGCCTGCGCACTACGAGGGCAAAATCGGGCAGGGTGAGCGTGAGCCCCATTCCGAACATGATGACCATCAGCAGCGGATTGATCAGCTTGGAGAAGCCGGTGAAGGTCTCTGGGGTGAGCAGCGCGAGCGCGCCCCCGGCAAGGACCAGCAGCGGAAACAGTGTTACGGCGACTTTGGCGCTGCGTTCCTCGCCGGACTTTTCGGGCGCGGAGTGAACAGGAAGATCAGAAGGCATGGGATAATCTTTACAAATCGATCATCCATACGTCAATTATGACAACAATCCGATCAAGCGCAGGCCTCGGAGGGCGCTGGGGAGCTGCTGACGAACTCGGCTCTCTCCCCGCGGGACGGCCGCGTCGGCTTGATGCGCTCGGGCGATCAGGGATCGACGATTTCCACGTCCAGCTCCCCCGCACGCCACAACCGAGTCATCCGCTGTGCCAATCCCTCCGCTTCCGATGCTTCGGAAGGCGTCATGAAATACGTATTGATCCGCAGGCGCTGCTGTGGATCCAGCTCCTTGGAGAGCAGCACCATTGGCCGGCATCCCTTGATCTTCACCGCGTGGAACAACCCGCAGTGCCGCTCGATATGGTGCACCGAGCAGCCCAACTCCGAGGAATCCACATCCGTGGCGCCGCCCTTTTCCCAGGCGTCCAGATGATCCAGCTCGCACCGCTCGGCGGGCATGCTGCATCCTGGATATGCACACCCCCGATAGGCGGCGCGTATCGCCCGGCCCTGGGCCTTGGAAAACAACCGCTGCGTGCGTCCCAAATCCAATGGCAGGCTCTTGCCATTGAGCACCAATGGGTACACTCCCGCGTTGCATAACGCCGCCCGCGTCTCGCCTACCGTCAGCTCGATGCCCGAGGAGGTTACGGCGAAGTCCTTGCCGTGCTCGCGCATCTTCTCGTAGTCCAAGATGATGCTCACCTGCGGGGCAACCAGACCCGGCCGCTTCCCCGTCAAACCATCCGAACCGGTGCGGTCGGTCATCAGCAGCGCCATGAAGCCGATCAGATACCGGCGTTCGGGCCGCAGCTCTTCCCACGGGGCCTCCGCCTCAGGGCCGGCACGTGCAAGCTCTGGCGGGTCAACCGCGGATTCGGAAAGCTCCCCAGTAGCGCTGCTCGGGGCGACCTCGGCGGAGAGCCGTGGAGCGTCGATGCCCGGGAGCGCCGGTGCTGCAGAGCAATCGCTGGCCGGATCGGCCCGGCGGCCTTCGGCCTCGCCCGCCGGATCTTGGTCCGGGTCTGCCGGGTCATCGCTCTGGGCTGCGCTTCCGCGCTCCATGGCGTTGCGTGGCTCTTCATTTTCCGCGGGCCCGGTAGCGTCGTTCCCGGGCTCGGCCTGCGACGGGCGATTTTCAAACTCCACGCCATCCGCGTCGCCTTTGGCCCAGTCGGGCATCGAATCCGCATCGTCCCATGCGCTTCCTGGCTGCCCGGTCAGCTCGGCATCCAAATCCTTGAGCGCCTCCCGGTTGCCGGCGATCGTCTTCGGGTTGTTCAGCGCCTGCTGGAATGCCTCGATCTGCGCCGCCTGCGATGGCAGAACGCGCAGCAAGTACTCGACCAGCCCGTTGCGCACCCCTAGCTTGAAGAACCCGATTTCCGCCAACAGCGCTTTCATCGGCCGCTTCCCGGACTTCACCTGAGCGACCAGGTCCGCCACGTGCTTGCGCGCGGTGGCCGGCTCGTTCTTGATGAAGTTCACCGCTTCGGCCTGAAGCCGTGCTTTGGCGGCCGCGGCCTCGTCGCCTTGGCCCAGATCGTTGCGCGCCGCGTGAATCTTCTTCGCCGTTCCCACGATCAGACGCGGATCGGCGGCGGGATCGGAGAACTGCGCTGCCAATTGCGGCAGCCACGGGTCGATGCGCTGCCCGGCCTCGTCGACGCCGGCGATCAGGCAATCGGCGTGAACCAGGCGTTCCCGCGCGGTGGTTGCGGGCACGCCCAGCCAGCCGTGCAGCAGCTCCGCGGTCGCCTTGAACTGCGTCCGGCCGGTGGTGGTCTGCCCGCGCAACGCGTCGAGCTCTTCGGGTGCCGGATCCACGCCGGCGTCGGAGATCGCTTGGAGGGACTGCTGGTCCAGCTTGTGCGCTCCGCTGCGGCGCAGCGCGTCGGCCGCGTGGATTTGCGCGTGGGCCACGGTAGCGGAGGCCTGCTCGGTGAGCCAGGCGAAGTAGGCGGCGTGCCCCGGGGCGGGCGCACCGGCGGCGATCGCATGCGTCGCGGCGGTGATCAGCGCCAGGCCCCGAGCCAGCTGGCCCAGGGCCTCAGCGGTGCTTCTGGAGGTATCCATGGCACCAGTGTGCGTGGCAGCTAAAGCTGCAGGGCGAGTTCAGCCACCGGCTGTGGACAAATGGCGCGGGCCGGGTCTGGGTCTGCGGCGTGACGCGCAGCGGCCAACCCGCGGGAAAGATCCGCGATGAGGTCCTCCGGTTCCTCGATGCCCACCGAAAGGCGGACCAGGTTGGCCGGGATTTCCAGCTCGGTGCCGATCAGTGAGGCGTGGGTCATTTCGCGCGGGTAGCAGACCAGGGATTCGACGCCGCCCAGAGACACCGAGAGCTGGAAGTACTCCATGGATTCGGCGAAGGCGCGGGCTGCTGCTTCATCGGTGAGTTGCAGCGAGACGATGCCGCCAAAACCACGCTGCTGGCGTTTGGCCAGCGCATGTCCCGGGTGGTGCTCCAGACCCGGGTAGTAGACGCTGGTGACTTCGGGCTGCTGATCGAGCCAGCGAGCCAGTTTATCCGCCGAAGCGCAGTGGCGTTCCATGCGCAGGCCCAAGGTCTTCAGGCCGCGGGCGGCCAGGTAGGAATCCTGCGGACCGGCCACCGCGCCGCCGGCGAACTGCTGGTAGCCAACGGCTTCGGCCAGCGTCTGGCCACGGAAATGGTGATCGGCCACAATGACCGCACCGCCAAGGACGTCGGAGTGTCCGCCAATGTACTTGGTGGTGGAGTGGACCACCGCGTGGGCGCCGAAGTCCAGCGGGCGCTGTAGATAAGGGGTGGCGAAGGTGTTGTCCACAACCAGCAGGGCACCGACTTCCCGTGCAAGGCCAGCCCAGCCGGCAAGATCGGCGATGCCCAGCAGCGGGTTGGAGGGAGTCTCCACCCAGAGCAGCGCGGTGTTCGGGCGCACCGCGGTACGCACCGAGTCCAGGTTGGTGATATCCACCGCGGAAGAGGTGATGCCCCACTTGCTGTGCAGTTTGGAGATCAGCCGGTTGGTGCCGCCGTAGCCGTCGGCGCCAAGGATGATGTGATCGCCGGGCTCAAGGACCGCACGCAGCAGGGCGTCTTCGGCGGCGATGCCCGAGGCGAAGGCGAACCCCGCGGCTCCGCCTTCCAAGGCGGTGAGCTGTGCTTGGAAGCCATCACGGGTGGGGTTCGAGCCGCGGGAGTACTCGTGCCCGGCACGCAGTACGTTGATTCCGTCCTGGATGAAGGTGCTGGTCTGGTAGATCGGTGGGACCACGGCTCCGGTGTGCGGGTCTTTATGCTGGCCGGCGTGTACGGCGAGGGTGTTGAAGCCGCTCATGATGCTCCTTGGGTATGCAGGGCCAGGGTTCGGTTTAATGCGCTGTCCAGCGCATGGGTGAGGTCGGCGAGCAGATCGGCGGGGTCTTCAAGCCCCACCGAAATGCGCAGGGTGGAGGTGTTCAGGCCCGCGGCGAGAAGCTGCTCCGCGGAGAGCCGGCAGTGCGTCATGGTGGCCGGGTGGGCGACCATGGTGCGTGTATCGCCCACATTTGCGGCCAGACTGATCAGCTTCAGCCCGTCGATCACCGGGGACACCAGCGAGGGGTGGGCCAGTTCGATGGCCAGCACACAACCTGTGCCCTTGGGCGTGAGCTTTTTGGTCAGCTCGTGGCTCGGGTGAGTAGGCAGCGAAGGGTGGTGAATGGCCACAATGCCTGGGTGATCTGCAAGTTCCTGGATCAGGGTGCTCACGCTGCGCTGAACGTGTGCGGCACGTACCGGCAAGGTTTCGATACCGGTCAGGATGCCTTGGGCACTGGCCGGGGCCAAAGCCGGTCCCAGATCGTGCAGGAATTTGGAGCGGACCAGCATGGCGTAGGCGGCCGCTCCGTGGCGTTCAAGCAGCGAGGTATTGTTCAGCCGCACTCGCGGGGAAGCGATTTGCGGCCAGCGGTGCGGATCGGAGAAATCGAACTTCCCCGAATCCACCACCACTCCGCCAAGCACCGAGCCGTGTCCGGCTAGTCCCTTGGTGGCCGAGTGCACCACAATGTCGGCGCCAAAATCCAGCGGGCGAATGTTCAGCGGGGTGGCCAACGTATTATCGACCACCACCGGGATGTTGCGCTCGTGCGCGATGACCGCAATGGCAGGGATATCGGCCACGGTGCACAGCGGGTTGGAGACCGATTCCAGGAAAAACGCCCGGGTGTCCTCTTCGATGGCCGAAGCCCAGGCGGCCGGATCGGCCTGGTCGACAAAGCTGACCCGGATGCCGAAGTCCGCGAAGGTGTCGGTGAACAGATCCACGGTGCCGCCGTAGAGCGAAGAGGAGGCCACGATGTGCCGGGGTCCCTGGGTCAGAGCCAGCAGGGACAGGGCCACTGCTGCCTGCCCGGTGGCGGTGGCCACCGCGTGCGCTCCGCCTTCCAGGGCGGCCACCCGCTGCTCCAGGATGGCCACGGTGGGGTTGCCGGTGCGTGAATAGGTGAATCCAGGCTGGCGCAACGCGAACTTCTCGATCGCTTCGGCGTGCGATTCGAACTGGTACGCTGCCGAGTTATGCAGTGGCGGCAGCATCGGGCGGGAATCTCCGCTCGGACGATACCCTGCATGGACCGCGTCGGTTCCTTGGCGTTGGCTCATAGCTCCTCCTCGATTCTGTGCGAGGGAGTGCACCGATCGGCATCGTGTGGCGACACGAAGCACAGCACGCAAAAGCGCGTTCGGAACTGCTCCATCGTTCCTGGCAGTAGCACCTTTCGGTTTCCCGATGGTTGCTGCGACGTCAACGAGCCAGATCTCTTAGTCGCTCTTGATGGGTTGTTGTTCTTCCATGGTTGGACATCGGCATCCGGCGGTGCAAACAACGCCCGCGCCCGCGCTTCACACAGGGGCACCTGGCTTCATATCTCGCGCCAGTTCCGTAACAGGGCCCGGTCCGCAGTCCTTTTGTGACGCGCGGCAGCCGCCAAAATCCTTGAAAGACCAGGGGTTTGCGCAACTATTGTGACGCCGGCGGTCCACCAAGTGACACGGTGTTACGCCTTGGGGGCCAGGGATTCAGCCCAGGACCTCAACTCCGAAGCCTGCGACGACCGAGCGCACCTCGTCCAGATAGCGCCGTGCCTGCTCGGTCAGCGGAATCGCTGCATGGTCGATCCAGCCGATCTCGATGCGCTCATCGACATCCAGCGGGATGGCGACGATGGACGGGTCCAGCTCGTCGCTGATGATGCCCGTGGAGATCGTGTACCCGCCCAGGCCGATCATGAGGTTGAAGATGGTCGCGCGGTCCGAGACCTGGATCTCGCGCTTGCTGGAGCTTGTGGAGAGCACTTCCTCGGCGAAGTAGAACGAGTTGTTCGCCCCCTGGTCGAAGGTCAAGCGCGGCAGGTCTTCGAGGTCCCCGAGCGCCACCCGCGCCCGGGAGGCCAGCGGGTTGCTGCGCGAAATGAAGATGTGCGGATCGGCGAGGAACAGGGGATGGAACACGAGCCGGGACTCGCGCAGCAGCTTGTCGATGACCTTCCGGTTGAAGTCGTTGCGGTACAGGATGCCGATGTCGCTGCGCAGGGTGCGCACGTCCTCGATGATCTGTTCGGTGCGGGTCTCGCGCAGCGAGAATTGATATTCCTCGGCCCCGCTGGCCTGCACCATCCTGACAAACGCATCCACCGAGAAGGAATAGTGCTGCGTGGACACGCCGAGCAGGCGACGGACCGAGGGGCGGCCGAGATAGCGATGCTCAAGCAGCTCCACCTGCTCCAGAACCTGCCGGGCGTAGCCGAGGAATTCTGCCCCCTCGGCCGTGAGCGTCACGCCCCTGGCCGAGCGGACCAGCAAAGTGCGTCCCACTCGGGCTTCGAGCTCCTTCATCGCCGCCGACATGCTCGGCTGCGCGACGTAGATCAGGTCAGCCGCCGCGGAGATCGACCCCTCAGTGGCGACCGCGATGAAATAGCGCAACTGCTGCAGTGTCAAACCACTCGTTCCCTGAACCATAGCGTGAGTCTATATGAATCCATAGTTATATCGAGTTACCTGATATCCGCGAACTCACTGCATGATGGACGCATCGACTTACTTTCGGCCGGCCCAGGCCACTGAGCACCAGATAGGCCACCATGGCAGACGCGTTCACTTTCAGCATCAGCACCACCAAATTCGACGAAGACTACGCTCCCTGTGCGAGCTCACGAGTCACGACAAACTTCGCCAATCTGGCCCGCGGGGAAAACCGCCAGGAGAACCTGCGCAACGCTCTGACGATGATCAACCGCCGCTTTAATTCGCTGGCTCACTGGGACAATCCTCAGGGCGATCGCTATGAACTCGAGCTGGAGATCATCTCCGCCAATGTGCACTTCGACTCAGCCAACGAAGCGGAGCAGTTCCCGCTGCTTGAAGTATTGGACACCACTATCGTGGACCGTGCCACCAGCACCCGCAGCCACGGTATGGTGGGCAATAATTTCTCTTCCTATGTGCGCGATTACGACTTCAGCGTGGTGCTTCCGGCAGCCAGCAACGGCTCCGGAGCCCCTAAATTGCCTGAAGATTTTGGCGACCTTCATGGCCAGCTCTTCCAGCATTTCCTGGATTCGCAGGCTTATCATCAGCGCTTCGCGCAACTACCCGTGGTCTGCATCAGCGTCTCCACTTCCAAAACCTACTACCGCACGGGCAACAGCCATCCGGTCCTCGGCTTGGAATACCAGCAGGATGAGAATTCCCTGACCGATGCGTACTTCGGCAAGATGGGGCTGCGCGTGCGCTATTTTATGCCCCCGGGCGCCGTCGCTCCCCTGGCGTTCTACTTCCGTGGCGACTTGCTGGGCGACTACACCAATCTGCAGCTGATCAGCACCATCAGCACTATGGAGACCTTCCAGAAGATCTATCGTCCCGAGATTTACAACGCAAATTCCGCTGCACCGGCCGTCTATCGCCCAAGCTTGGGGGCACAGGATTTCGCCCCGACCAGGATCTCCTACGACCGCGAAGAGCGCACTCGGCTCGGAGCAGCACAGGGCAGATACACCGCGGAGCACTTCATCACCCCGAACCGCGAATTGCTGGACCAGTGGGCTGCCACCTGCCCAGCTCCCGTCGCCTGAGAACCGAAAGACACACGATGACATCCAAGCTACTTCCCACCTCAATTGTCGGCAGCCTGCCCAAGCCTTCCTGGCTGGCGAAGCCCGAAACCCTCTGGTCTGATTGGAAGCTGGAAGGCGCGCAGCTGCGCGAAGGCAAGCAGGACGCCATGCGCGCAGCCGTGCTGGAGCAGACCCGGCGCGGCATCGACATCATCAGCGACGGCGAGCAGACCCGCCAGCACTTCGTCACCACCTTCATCGAGCACCTGTCCGGGGTCGATTTTGAAAAGCGCGAAACGGTGCGCATCCGCAACCGCTACGATGCGAGCGTGCCGACCGTGGTTGGTGCCGTGCGACGTGAGAAGCCGGTGTTCGTTGAGGACGCGAAGTTCCTGCGCTCGTGCACCGACCGCCAGATCAAGTGGACCCTTCCCGGCCCGATGACCATGGTCGACACGCTATATGACGCGCACTACCAAAGCCGCGAAAAACTGGCCTGGGAGTTCGCCGCCATCCTCAACCAGGAGGCCCGCGAGCTTGAAGCTGCCGGGGTGGACATCATCCAGTTCGACGAGCCCGCGTTCAACGTCTTCTTCGACGAAGTTGCGGACTGGGGCATCGCAGCCCTGGAGCGCGCCTGCCAGGGACTGAAAGCCGAGACCGTGGTGCACATCTGCTTCGGCTACGGGATCAAAGCGAACAATGACTGGAAGGCCACCCTCGGCGCCCAGTGGCGCCACTACGAGAAGTCCTTCCCACTGCTGCAGGCCTCTTCCATCAATACCATCTCCTTGGAATCCCACCACTCCAATGTCCCGCTCGAAGTCGTTGAGCTGGTGCGCGGCAAAAAGGTCATGCTCGGCGCCATCGATGTGGCCAGTGAAACGGTGGAAACCCCCGAAGAGGTCGCGCAGACGCTGCGCAATGCACTTGAGTTCGTCGACGCGGACAAGCTGGTGCCCAGCACGAACTGCGGCATGGCACCGTTCCCCCGCGACGTCTCGCTGGCCAAGCTGAGCGCGCTCAGCGCGGGAGCCGGCATCCTGCGCGAGGAGCTGGTTGCCGCCCGCGTCTGAGCTGGCGACGGCAAAATCACGGATCGGCTTCATCTCGCACGCTGGGTCGCAGTCCCCGCCTGCGGAAGGTCCTAGCGAAGTTCTTGCATGGAAGTCCGATAACCCTTCAGTCCCCGGCGCCAGCCGGGGACTGAAGGGTTATTCGGCGTTCCAGAGCCGGGAAATATGGCAGATCCCTGACGCGCGTGCTGGCCACCGCTGACCGGCAAACACTCGCTATTGCAGGGATCGGTCCGCCAAAAGGCCGAGGTCTGGACCGGCGTTGCCCAGATTCCTCCGACCGGGAGCAGTCCAGAGGAATCGTCCCGGCGCCGGGTGCATCCCTAGCGGCAATCAGCAACTAGGAGCAGGATAGGTGGCATGGATCCTGACGATGCTTTGATTCTTCCCGACGTTGCCGCTTGGCGTGCTTGGCTCGATGAACACGAAGAGACCAGTGATGGGGTCTGGCTGGTAGTTGCCAAGAAAGGTACGACTTCTCCGACAACGCTTACTGTCACCCAAGCCTTGCCCGAGGCGCTATGCAGTGGATGGATTGACGCTGTGCGCCGGCGTCGCGATGAAGCGACTTTCCTCCAGCGCTACACCCCTCGGCGCAAGACCTCCGTCTGGTCGGAGAAGAACACTGGATATGCCCAGGAGCTGATCGACCAAGGCCGCATGCGCCCGCGAGGGTATGCGGAGATCCACAAGGCGAAGGACGATGGACGGTGGGAACGCGCGTACCAAGGCCAAGCCACCGCCCAGGTGCCGCAAGATCTCCAGAATGCGCTGGACCGCTCTCCTCTTGCGGCCAAGAATTTCGCCGCGTTGAAGTCCCAGCCGCGCTATCACATCCTGCACCAGCTGATGATTGCCCGGACCGAAAAGACCCGTAGCGCACGGCTCGCCAAGTTCCTGGCCGGGCTGGAAGCCACGGACACGGAAGGCTGAGCCGCCTGCAACCTGTCACCGATGTGCGCCACGGTCGGCGATGTTATTGGGTGCGGATCGCCTCGGTGATGGTGGGTCCCACGCAGAACGCTGCACCAGAGAGAAGGATCAGTCCGCCGTTGATTCCGCCATTTAGTCTGGTTCTCCGGGATTTCAAGTTATCGAGCGGAACGTTTTGCTAGAAGGATCGCTGCCGTTAGTTGATCCCCGTGGATCAAAAGTCGAGCCGATGCGTCCTCGCACGGTCGTTGGGCTCAACTGTCGGTAGGACATGTCAGCATTTAGTAAACCGCGATCGAAGGATATCAATTGGACTCTCAGCTTCCTCTGCGAATACTTGAAGCCGTTGGACTGCTGCACCGCTTGGGATATTACGGTCTGCGTGCTTTGCCCGGAATGAACGCTTCAGGTACGGCCTGGCGGATTGTTATTTTCAACGTCACGGAATGGAATTTCGAGGATGAGTTCGGCGACCCCTATGAAGCGGAAGAGCGTTGCCTCTACTCCACCGCCGGCCAGAACGTCTTCAACAATGACATCCAATTTCCCGAAGACGTCAGCCATGTGAGCGTTGCAGAAGCGATTCTTCAGGCGATGCCCTCGATGCAGCGCAGTACCGGCAAGGAGAATGGAAACCAGCAATACACCAACTGGTACGCGATGCTTTTGTCCCAAGTTCATAGCCTGGCCGATCTCCCCGTTGCCTACGCCGACTACTTCGACGATTCACTCGGCTGGGAGCTGGGGTGGTGTAGCGGGCACCGTGTGCCGGCGCCGCCGAAGCATCTGCCCGCACCCACGCTCAGCAAACGCGCTGACAGCGACGAGCACTACGTGCTCGGGCTCTGCGATCAGGTGCTGGAGGCAAAGCGGACAGGCCAGCAAACGTTCCCCTGGCTCGTCGGCGATCCGTCAGCCAAGAATGGAAAAGTTAAGCCGCTACCGGTGGACGGTTATTGGGCTGAACTAGGAGTAGTCGTGGAATATCACGAAAGGCAGCACACCGAATCGGTGCCGTTCTTCGACGACAAAATCACGGCGAGCGGACGACGACGTGGCGAACAGCGCAGAATCTACGATGCCCGCAAAGCCGAACTCCTCCCGGAGCACGATTTGAAGCTTGTCATCATTGATTTCAAGGACTTCAGTAACAAACGCGGCAAGATCGTTCGAAAGCCTGCTGAAGATTTGAGAATCGTCGAATCGATACTCTCACGGGTTACGGAAGATCCCGCAGGAAATATCACAAGATAGAGATCGCAGAACTACCTGCATTACCCATTGGAACTGCAAGGCCAGGCTGACACATCCGGATCTGCGGCAGCGCCTTGGCACCGAGGTGCAACCTGGTCCGCGATGCTATTTAGTGCGGATTGCCTCGGTGATGGTGGTTCCCACGTAGAGCACGGCACCGGAGAGCAGCAACAATCCACCGCTGATTCCACCACCTAGGATGAAGCTGGCGAGGCCAAGAACCATCACCGTGCATCCCAAATACATGAAGACCGACGAGCTGGTATTCGCCTGGGACTTGTTGGACGTATTCACGTATTCTTCCGGCTGCGGCATGCCTAAACTCTAACATCTTGATAATCAGAAGGTCAGCATGAATCCCCTGATTCACCTAATCAGCGCACGCTTCACACAAGGACAAGGCACTTGCACGGGATGGCAAAGATGCGCAGAATAAGCACCAAGGCTCGCACCAAAAGACTTACGTCACCGGTGTGGCCAGCTCGGGAGGGAACCCTTTGACTTTACGTGTGCTCGTGCCCAATGGCCGCTTGGCAATGAAACTGGATCTAACTGGCATCACTCCGATCCACTGGCACCTCAACGACTCGAACGAGGCGGCGCCGGAAGCAGACGTGCTGATCACCGAGCGTCCGCTGCTGGTCGAACGGCGCGCACGGGTCGCGCAGATTCCAGGACTGCGCCACGTGCATCTACTCTCCCTTGGCTATGAATGGGTCCTGGAGCACCTGAACTCCGACGTCAGCTTGAGTAATTCCCGCGGAGCGGTGGAAGATGCCACCGCAGAACACACACTGGCTCTGGTTCTGGCTTCGCTGCGCGAGCTTCCGGAGTCCGGGGCTCAACAGCTCAAGCGGGATTGGAATCCGCTCTGGGGCGGTACGCTCCACGGAGCCACCGTCTTGTTGTTAGGATTCGGCGGCGTCGGACAGGAAATCCGCCACCGCCTGCTGCCTTTCAAGCCCAAGGAAGTGATCGCCGTAGCCAGCCGTTCTCGGCAGCTGCCCGATGGCACACCGGTCCACGGGATCGATGAGCTGCCAGCGCTATTGCCCCAGGCGCAGGTCGTGATCGTTGCCCTGCCCGACGCCCCGTCGACACGCGGACTCGTTGATGCCGAGTTCTTGGCCCATATGCCAGATCAATCCCTGCTGGTAAATGTGGGACGCGGTCCAGTGGTCGATACCGACGCGCTGCTTGCCGAACTGCAGCCCGAGCGGCTGCGTGCGGCATTGGATGTCACCGATCCGGAACCATTGCCGTCTACCCACCCCTTGTGGGCGGCGCCGAACTGCCTGATCACCCCGCATATTGCCGGAAACACGTGGATGTTCATCGATCTGGCCATGAATCTGGCTGTTGAACAGGTCCAACGCATCAGTGCGGGAGTCGAGCCGCTGCATGTGGTCCGCCCTGCGGAGAAGCAAAATTAGCATCACCAAATTTTCCTCGCCTGCCTGATCCTCGGGGTCTGATCACCTAGGCTAGTTCCTACGATGGATATCAGGCAGAAAACCCATGAAACCGGCGGCCGGGAACGCGCGATCGACGAGGCTAACCGTACAGGTGAGGACGAGTTCCGCAGCGATATCGAACGCATTCGATTCTCCCCGTATTTCTCGCGCCTCTCGGCGGTGACCCAGGTGATCCCGCAGGCCGGTTCGGGCACCACCGTGCACAACCGGTTGACGCACTCCCTGAAGGTTTCTGCGGTGGCCCGCACCATCGCCATCCGCTTGCGCACCGCCGATGAACCAACCCGAAAACTCGTCGCCGAGCTCGGCGGCTGCGACCCCGTGGTCGTGCAGGCCGCGGCCGCGGCCCACGATTTGGGCCACCCGCCATTCGGGCACTTGGGTGAGCAGGAATTAGACCGTGTTGCCCGCAATACTCTGGGGTTGCCCGACGGCTTCGAAGGCAACGCGCAGACCTTCCGCATCCTCACCGCGCTAGATAGCTGTGATGCCACCCCACGCGGAATGAATCTGACCCGTGCGGTGCGTGCGGCGGTGCTGAAATACCCGTGGACGCGCAACGAATGGCGCACCATGGCTCCAATCGCCCCGGAAATGCTGCCCCGCGGGGTGGGGACCGACCCGGCGGCGGGCGCTCTGAAGTATTCCGCCTACGACATCGAGGCCGCCGAAATGCGCGACGTGCTCTCGGTGTTCCCCGCCATCGGCAAATTCCAGCAGACCCTGGAAAGCTCCGTGATGGATATCGCCGACGATATCGCCTACGCGGTCCACGACCTTGACGATTTCTACCGTGCAGGGATCTTGCAGTACACCACCGTTTCGGCCGAGTTCCGTGCCTGGCTGGATCAAACAGTGCAGCTAGCTGCCATGCGCCAGGCCGATCTTGACCTGCGCAAGCCGGGCCACGCCTTGGAATCTACCTGGCGGCGCGCCTTTGCAAAGGACCCGTGGATCGCCGACGCGGAGGCCTTCCGCGCCTCGGTGCAACGCGTGGGCCATGACCTGGTCGAGGGGCTTCTGGCGGTTCCTTATGACGGCGGCCTGGAGGCGGATCGGGCGGTCACCGCTTTCACCCGGCGCTGGATCGACCGGCTGCAGGAATCCGTCACGGTGGAACGCAACCCGACGATTCGCAGCGGACACGTCCGCCTCACCAAGGAAGCCTGGCACGATGTGGGAGTGCTGAAGTTCGTGCACTCGCGCTTTGTGCTGGATCGTTCCGATTTAGCCGTGTACCAGCGTGGCCAGACACGCATCGTCAGGTCTTTGGCCGAGGGCTTCCATAGTTGGCTCAACGACGCGGAAGATGCCGCGCGCGCCCCGCGCCGGTTGCTAGATTCGGTGGAAGCCGCCACGGACGAATACCGTCAGTTGCGCGCGCACTCCCCCGAGCTTTTCTTGCAGGCCGGTCCGGACGAGGTGCAGCGTTTAGGCCAAGCCCGAGCGATTGTTGATTACATTGCCTCGTTCACCGATGCCCAGGCTGTCTCGCTGAACGCCTTGCTGGCAGGTACGGCCGATAACCTCTGGGAGGCCGGACGCGGACTGTAGTTCGCCGAATCCATAAGCCTGCAGCAGTTGCCCGGCTAAAGCAACTCGATACCAGGACCCGAGAGGCTGCCTTCTCGCGCCTCGCGAGCGGTGGCGATCATCAGAAGCTCCAGTGCCGGGCCACGAACTTCCGGGCCTGCGCCAAAGATGACTCCCGCATCTTCAGCCACGAGGCTGACCCGTTGGGCCAGTTCCTTCGCTCCGCCGAAGGACTGGCCCGTCCGGGTTTGATAGCGAATTGCTGCGGTGACAGCCTGAGTCGGATAACTGCGGGTGATCCCCAAGGGCCTGCGGATATCTTCGCCATGGGCGACTTCTTCGACAAGCCGGCTGGCTAGCGGGGCCGGCGGTCCGCTTTTGCGCGCGGCGACTTCCTGGAGCCGCTGCAAGGTCAGTTGTGCAGTCGCGCCCTTTTCGGCGGCGACACCATTTGAGTTTTGCCGGTCGAAATCAAAGCGCGCACGGAGCATCGCGAACAGCAATCGCGGTGTCGTGGTGCGAGCGTTGTCCACGAGATGCGCGGCGACGTCGTGAATCGTCCAACCGGAGCACAACGACGGACGCTCCCACTGCTCCGGGCCCAATTCGGACAGGTCGTCGATCAGTGCCTTGCGTTCGGCATGTACTAGGTCCCAGAGATCTTGCATAAGAAGAGTCTTGCAGTTGGGCCCGCGTGAAACAACACGCGTGGTGTGCCTCGGCGGTGGCCATCACGATAGACGAAGCGTTCATTCGCCTCGCGCCGGCGGGCAATAATCTCGCGCGCTCGGAGGCACAGACCATCACTTTCTTGGGCAACGTATGTTCGCCGCTCAATCGGTCGGACACCGCCGGAGCTCTCTACCGTAGTTTTACTTTTAGTGGCTAGGCTAATAAGCGGCCCCTCGTGGGCTTGCTCCGAAACCAACTCAGCGAGGAATGAAATTGAAGCTAAGACCTCTCGCAGTCGTGGCTGCGGCACTTGTCGTTGCAACTCAAATGGTTGCTTGCAACGCCACAGGTGACATACGGCCAGCTGGATCGAACGACGATGCCCCGCCGTCCTTGCAGGGCCATGAGGTCGCCGTATTATCTACGGTTGTTCAGAACAATAATCAAGAAGTTTCCATCGGCCGCGCTATCACCGGCGGTCGCTATTCGATTGCGGTCCAGTGCAACGGTCAGGACCAAGCAACACACATCCCCTGGGCTGGCGGCACCGAGAACAATCGAGGCCAGCTGGAGATTCATTGTTCGCCAAAGAGCCCGGTCACGTACGCAGAGATCGAACTTCCGGACTACGCCGAGGCCGTCTCATTCCAGCTTCAACTGCTGCGCGCCAGCGAAGTGACCATCTCGATTGCCCCAGTCGAAGCCTGAACTTGTAACCACGCCGTACGATTTCAGATACTTCAGGTTAAAACCATCGGCACCAACCCTTTCGAGTTGGTGCCGATGGTTTTTGATCAGCTAGGAACTACTTGGTCAGCAGGTCCAGCGTCTTGTTCAGCGTTGCGCTTGGGCGCATTGCGGCTGAGGTCTTGGCCTCGTCCGGACGGTAGTAGCCAGCGATATCCACTGCCTTGCCCTGGACCTCGGCGAGCTCGGAAACAATTGCTTCCTCGTTCTCGCCCAGTGCCTTGGCCACTGCGGAGAAGGCTTCAGCCAGCTGAGCGTCCTTGTCCTGCTTGGCCAATTCTTCTGCCCAGAACTTAGCCAGGTAGAAGTGGCTGCCGCGGTTGTCCAGCTGGCCAACCTTGCGCTTTGGCGACTTGTCTTCCAACAGGAAGGTGCCGGTCGCGGCGTCAAGGGTGTCAGCCAGAACCTGAGCGCGGGCGTTGTCGGTGGTGGTGGCCAGGTGTTCGAAGGAAGCAGCCAGGGCCAGGAACTCGCCGAGCGAATCCCAACGCAGGTGGTTTTCGTTCACCAGCTGCTGAACGTGCTTTGGAGCCGAACCACCAGCACCGGTCTCAAACAGTCCGCCGCCAGCAAGCAGTGGAACGATCGAGAGCATCTTGGCCGAGGTGCCCAATTCCAGAATTGGGAACAGGTCGGTCAGGTAGTCGCGAAGCACGTTACCGGTCACCGAGATGGTGTCCTCGCCACGGCGAATGCGTTCGATGGTGTACTTGGTGGCCGCAATCGGGGCCAGGATCTCGATGGTCAAGCCAGCGGTATCCAGTTCCTTCAGGTACTCGTTGACCTTGGCGATCAGCACTGCGTCGTGTGCGCGCTTTTCATCCAGCCAGAAGACGGCCGGGGTCTGCGAGGCACGGGCACGGTTCACTGCAAGCTTGACCCAGTCGCGAATCGCAACGTCCTTGGTCTGGCATGCACGCCAGATGTCGCCGGCGAAGACCTGGTGCTCGATCAGGACCGCGTCGTTCTCGTCCAGGATCTGGACGTGACCGTTGGCCGCCAATTCGAAGGTCTTGTCGTGGGAGCCGTATTCCTCGGCCTTCTGAGCCATCAGGCCGACGTTCGGCACGGTGCCCATGGTGGTTGGGTCGTAGGCGCCGTTTGCGCGGCAATCCTCGATCACGGTCTGGAAGACGCCCGAGTAGGAGGAATCCGGGAGAACGGCCAGGGTGTCTGCGGTGTCGCCCTTGGCATCCCACATCTTACCGCCGAGGCGGATCATTGCTGGCATCGAAGCGTCAACGATCACGTCGGATGGGACGTGCAGGTTGGTGATGCCCTTGTCGGAGTCGACCATGGCAACGGCTGGGCCCTCTTCCAGACCCTTGGCGATCAGCTTCTCCACACCCGCGCGAACGTCGTCGGAGAGCTCGTCCAGTCCGCCGATGATAGCTGCCAGGCCGTTGTTCGGGTTCAGGCCGGCTGCCGCCAGTTCGTCGCCGTAGGTCGCGAACAGTTCGGAGAAGTACGCCTTGACGACGTGGCCGAAGATGATTGGGTCCGAAACCTTCATCATGGTGGCCTTCAGGTGTGCTGAGAAGAGCACCCCTTCTTCCTTGGCGCGGGACACTGCGTTCTTCAGGAACTCGGACAGAGCCGCCACGTGCAGGACGGTGCCGTCGATGACTTCACCTTCGAGGACCTTGAATGGCTTCTTCAGGACCTTTACTTCTCCGTCTTCGCCCACGAAGCGAATGGAGATGCTCTTGTCCTTGTCGATGACGACAGACTTTTCATTCGAGGCGAAGTCGTCGGCAGCCATGGTGGCGACGTTGGTCTTCGAGTCGGAGGCCCAGGCACCCATGGAGTGCGGGTACTTGCGAGCGTAGTTCTTCACGCTCAACGGGGCACGGCGGTCCGAGTTGCCTTCGCGCAGGACAGGGTTAACTGCCGAACCCTTGAGCTTGTCGTAGCGTGCGCGGACATCAGTGTCTTCATCCGAGGATGGGTTGTCCGGGTAGTCAGGCAATGCGTAGCCGGCTGCCTGGAGCTCAGCGATGGCAACCTTCAGCTGCGGAATCGAAGCCGAGATGTTAGGCAGCTTGATGATGTTTGCTTCTGGGGTCTTGGCCAGATCGCCAAGTTCTGCCAGGGCATCCGAGATGCGCTGCTCTTCGGTGACATAGTCCGGGAAGGTGGCGATGATGCGTCCAGCCAGCGAAATGTCGCGGGTCTCTAGTTCAACACCGGCGGTCGACGCGAAGGCCTCCACGATTGGCAGGAACGAGTAAGTTGCCAGCATCGGGGCTTCGTCGGTGTGGGTGTAAATAATCTTGGCCATATGTGTGGCGTCTCCCTGAACGTCGTGCGGAAGCGGGCTAACCGCCCTAAACTCAACGTTCCAAACTTACCTGATTTTGCCCTGCACCACACTTTTAGGTGCCCAGATTTCGTTGCGGATCGCACCGTCTAGCCCCGAAATGCCGGGATGAATTGCGGTAGAGCAGTTCGTCACATTTAAGTTAATGGGCAATAACTCAATGTGACTCAAGGGGTCTGCTCACCGCTCGGCAAGGACACTGAAGCAATTTCCGCAAGACTCAATACTGCCTGCTCGAAGAGTTCAGCAGGCTTTGAATCCAACCCTGCCAGCTCTTCATGAGCGAAGCATTGCCAGGCTACGCGCCAGGTAGTCGCCAGCATTTCGGCAAGCAGCAGGGCCTGAAGCATATCCAGCAACTCACGTTCAATCAACGATTGGCTCAGTGCCGCAACCAACTCCTGCTCGCGTCGGGTGGCGATCATGAGTAGTTTCGGATCCTGCAGCATGAGCCTTGAGATTCTCCGGAATTCATGGTGCCGGACCTCAAGATTGAAGTGCCCGCGGCACACTTCGAGCAGTGCGTGAAAAATTTCCGCGGCGGAGCTCCCCGGCGCCAATTCGGCGGCAACGAGCGCGTCGATCAGTTTCTGCAGGCCCGGAACAATGGCGGATTCCTTGGAATCGAAATAGCGGAAGAAGGTGCGGTCAGAGATTCCAACGCGTTCGGCGATCCGCGCCACCGTAGTGGCCTCCAGTCCCAAGCTTTCGACAAGATCCAAGGTCGCCGCCTGAATCTCCCGCTTGGTTGCGGCTTTGCGATCGTCACGAATTCCCACTGAGGTCCCCCTTGTCCTTCTGCGTGTATTTATCGTCCCATGACGGCACCGCGAAAACTTATTTCCCGTCACAGTCTGCCACTTTTACTTACGAAATTCTGTCACTCTGTGACAGTATTTGAAAGTTGACATCATCAAGAAAGAGGAATCTGTGACTTCCGCGCGCACTGAAATCAAGGCCGACTCCGCGCCTTCACGGCCTGAGAAGCCCGAACTGAACACGAAACAGCTCACTGGAATCATCGGCGCACTGGCACTTGCCGCCTTCTTGATGATCCTCAACGAGACCGTACTGACTGTGGCGTTGCCGGGAATCATGTCCGACATGAACATTTCGGCGGCGGCTGGCCAATGGCTCACCACCGGATTCCTGCTCACCATGTCCGCGGTCATTCCCACGACCGGCTTCCTGCTGCAGCGTTTCAGCACCCGCTCGCTGTTCATCTTCGCGCTGTCCAGCTTCTTCATCGGCACGCTGCTCGCCATCTTCGCCCCGAGCTTTGCCGTCCTGCTTGCCGCGCGAGTCATTCAGGCTATTGGCACCGCGATCGTTTTGCCGTTGCTGATGACCACCACCTTGACCCTGATTCCAATGCACAAGCGCGGCGCGGTGATGGGCCTGAACTCCATCGTGATCTCCGTAGGTCCGGCAGTCGGCCCAACCGTATCAGGGGCGATCGTTCACGCTTGGGGATGGCACTACATCTTCGTTCTAATGGCCCCGCTGTCGGTGATCATCCTGATCTTGGGAATCATCTTCATCAAGCTTCCGTCGAACACGCGCAAACTTCCGGTTGATGCGATCTCCGTGATTCTTTCCGCACTTGCATTCGGTCTGCTGGTTTACGGAATCTCCACGATCGAGAAGGCCAGCGAAAACATGCTCCTAACCGTGGCAGCCTTCGCCATCGGCCTGGTTTCCTTGGCACTATTTATCAAACGCCAGATTCGCTTGACCCGCGAGGGCAAGGAATTGCTGAACCTCACCCCGTTCACCTCGCGAACCTTCACCTTCGCAATCCTGATGATCATGATCGCCTTCGGCACCTTGCTCGGCTCAATCATGATGGTTCCGATCATCCTCGAATCCGGAAAGGGCATCAGCTCGCTGGCTATTGGCATGATGCTGCTGCCGGGCGGCCTGGCCCAGGCCATCGTTTCGCCAATCTTCGGTCGCATCTACGACAAGCACGGGCCACGCCCGGTGCTGATCCCCGGTGCCATCATGCTCGCACTGGGACAGTGGATGTATGTTTCGGTCACCACCGAGACCGAGCTATGGATGTTCATGCTCAGCCACATCGTCTTCTCGATTGGCCTCGCCCTGCTAATGACCGGGCTGATGTCCTCGGCCATGGCCTCGGTGAATCCACGTCTCTACGGCCACGGCTCCGCCATCTTCAATACCGGCCAGCAGCTCGGCGGTGCCATCGGCACCACCATCTTCATCACCGTGCTGACGGCGCTCTCAAACGCCAAGCTCGAAGAGGGCGCCGAGCTTGCCGAAGCACTATTTGCCGGCGCTCACGTTGCCTTTATCGTTGGCGCGCTACTAGGCACCGCCGGCGTAGCACTCTCCTTCTTCGTGAAGGTTGAAAAGCGCGCGTAGCAACGAGTGCCCGCAACGCGGGAAATATTGAGCGGGGTTCCGCAGCCAGCGGCTGCGGAACCCCCACTCTTTTAACGATTGACTTCACTCCATTCACACCCCGCCGCACACAGTAAAATCACCGTCCAGCAAAAAGATTGTTGAACAATCCTCATTTTTGGTGCATGCTTAGATAAATGGCACAGCGAGACGGGGATCACAAATGACGTACATCGACCTGAATTCCGACGTGGGCGAATCCTTTGGCAATTGGGTCATGGGTGATGATGCGGCCATTTTCAAATCCGTCTCCTCAGCCAACGTAGCCTGCGGATTCCACGCAGGAGACCCCACTGGCATCGCGCAGACCTGCCGCGATGCCGTCTCCGCGGGCGTCACCATCGGTGCACATGTCGGCTATCGCGATCTTGCCGGGTTCGGGCGTCGATTCCTCGACTGCTCCGCTACCGAACTCGCCGATGACGTGCTCTATCAGCTGGGCGCCCTGCAAGCTCTGGCCCGCGCTGCGGGGTCACGCATCACGTACGTCAAGCCACACGGCGCGCTTTACAACACCATCGTGCACCATGAAGTACATGCGCAGGCCGTCATCGACGCCATTAGGGCGTTCGGCGACGATCTCCCGGTGCTGCTCTTGCCCGGTTCGGTGGCACTGGCCAAGGCAGAGGCCGCCGGGCTGCGCCCGGTCGCGGAAGCCTTCGCCGACCGCAACTACACCCCCGACGGCACCCTGGTTTCGCGCCGCGAGGCGAACGCCGTGCTCCACGATTCCGTGCAGGTCACCGAGAACATGATCCGCTTGGCCACCGAAGGGACCATTAAGGCAGTGGACGGTTCAATAATCCAGATGCCAGCCGAGTCGATCTGTGTCCACGGCGATACCGCAGGATCGGTCGCGATGGCGGCCGCGGTTCGCGCCGGGCTGGAATCGGCCGGCGTGCAGATCAAGAGCTTCGCATGAGCATCACCGCGGTATATGCAGCTGGAAGCCACGATCTGCTGGTTGAATTGGACGGCTTGGAATCTGTCCTATCCCTAGATGCCCTGCTGCAGGCCCAACCACTGCCGGGACAACGCGATGTCCTAGCTGCCGCCGCGACGCTCATGGTGAAGTTCGAGAACGTCGAGCAGGCCCGACAAGCCAAGAAGCTCCTACCGAAGCTGACGTTGAACACGGCAGAAGCAACCACCGGAAAACTTGTCACCATCGAGGTCAATTACGACGGCGAGGATTTGGAAAGCGTCGGAGAGCTCACCGGGCTTGGAGCCGAAGGAGTCGTCAACGCGCACACCGGCCAGCAGTGGCGTGCGGCGTTCGGCGGATTCGCGCCAGGCTTCGCCTATCTTATGGGAGAAAACACCGATCTGCAGGTTCCGCGCCGCGAGACACCACGCACCCAGGTGCCCACCGGTTCAGTGGCCCTCGCCGGTGAGTACTCGGCCGTTTATCCCCGCCAATCCCCCGGCGGATGGCAGTTGATCGGTCGCACCAACGTCGCTTTGTGGGATCTAAACCGCGAAAATCCGGCGCTCATCCGCCCGCAGGATCGTGTGCAGTTTATTGCCTCGCGTCATGCTCTGACCCTACAGCCAACTGCTTCGCCCGCTCCGGAAGACGAAACCCCCACAGGTCCCGGACTGGCCATTCTCGACTCCGGTTTGCAGAGCCTGCTCCAGGACACTGGCCGGCAGGGCTTTGGCGGGCTGGGCGTACCGGCCAGCGGCGCCGCCGATTTCGCCGCGTTACATCAGGCAAATCGGCTAGTCGGAAATGCGGCTGACTCTGCCTGCATCGAAAACCTGACCGGTCGAATGAGCCTGCTCGCTCACAGCGACCAGGTACTTGCGGTCTGCGGAGCCGAAGCGAAGCTGTTCATCACTCCGGCGGCCCACGACGGCCTCCGCGTCGAACGCGAGGTTAGCATGGACGCGCCTTTCGCTTTGCTGGACGGCGAGCGCCTGGACCTGGAACCTACCGGAAACGGATTGCGCAGCTATCTTTCGGTTCGGGGAAAAATCCAGCTACCCCGAATTCTGGGTTCGCTGTCCACCGACACGCTCTCCGGGGTGGGCCCGGCCCCACTGGCCAATGGAAGTTTCCTGCCGGTATCGCTACCGGAGAACCTGCAAGTTGTGGGGCAGAGCGAACCGAGCACCCTGCCCCTGCCAGATGCCGAGGGCTGCTATGTTCTGCGCGTCCAGGCCGGCCCGCGCGATGACTGGTTCGGTCCCGCCGGTATCGCGAAACTATTGGGCCAACGTTGGCTGGTCACCAGCGAGTCCAACCGAATCGGTGTGCGGCTGGCAGTGGAAGGGGATGCCAGCGCCATTGAACGCGTACGCGCTGGCGAGCTCTCCAGCGAAGGCGTCGCGCTCGGCTCATTGCAGGTACCGCCTTCCGGATTGCCCGTGCTGTTCTTGGCCGATCATCCGGTCACCGGCGGTTATCCGGTGATCGCCACAGTCATCGCCGAAGATTTATCCGCCGCGGCGCAGTTGCCGCCAGGCTCACATCTTCGTTTTGAACTTTCCGAAACCACCCCAAGCACCGAAGGATCCCAGGCATGAAAAAGGTCTTGATCGCCAACCGCGGCGAAATCGCCGTCCGTATTGCTCGCGCCGCAGCCGACGCCAATTTGGTATCGGTTGCCGTCTACTCCGATCCCGATGCGGATGCCCTGCATGTGCGCCGCGCCGATGAAGCCTACGCGCTAGGTGGGTCTTCGAGCGCCGAAACCTATTTGGATATTTCCAAGATCATTTCCGTTGCCAAACGTTCCGGCTCCGATGCGGTCCACCCGGGCTACGGATTCCTTTCTGAGAATGCAGACTTTGCCCGGGCAGTCATCAACGAAGGGCTCATCTGGATCGGCCCTACGCCTGAAGCTATTGAGCTATTGGGTAATAAGGTCACAGCTCGCGAAATTGCGGTACGCGCTGGTGCGCCGTTGGTGCCCGGTACCGATGCACCAGCAGCCGACGCTTCCGAGGTTCGGGCCTTCGCCGAGAAGCATGGCGTGCCGGTGGCAATCAAGGCGGCGTTCGGAGGTGGCGGACGCGGCTTGAAGGTGGCACGCACCATGGAAGAAATCGAGGACGCCTTCAATTCAGCGGTCCGTGAAGCTACCGTAGCCTTCGGTCGCGGCGAGTGCTTCGTGGAGCGTTTTCTAGACAAGCCCCGTCACGTCGAGGCGCAGGTACTTGCCGATACTCACGGCAATGTCATCGTGGTGGGTACCCGCGATTGCTCGCTGCAGCGCCGTCACCAGAAACTTGTCGAAGAAGCGCCAGCCCCATTCCTCTCCGACGAGCAGCGGGCCGAGATCCACGATTCGGCCAAAGCCATCTGCCGCGAGGCAGGCTACGTGGGCGCAGGCACTGTCGAATACCTGGTAGCGCCAGACGGACTCATTTCCTTCTTGGAAGTTAATACCCGTTTGCAGGTAGAGCATCCCGTCAGCGAAGAGACTGCCGGCGTGGACCTGGTGATAGAGCAGTTCCGGATCGCCGAAGGCAAGGAACTGTCTTTGAAGGAGGATCCGCAACCGGTGGGCCATGCTTTCGAGTTCCGCATCAACGCCGAAGATCCGGCACGCGGTTTCCTGCCCGGCCCGGGGACCATCACCCGGTTTGAGGTACCTACCGGCTCCGGAATTCGGGTAGATGCAGGAGTCCGTAGCAACTCGAATATCCCTGGGCAATATGATTCGCTGATGGCCAAGCTGATCGTCCATGGGGCGACCCGCGAGCAGGCCCTGCGACGCGCCCAGGTGGCTCTGGCGGAGTTCACCATCGAGGGCGTTCCCACAGTTTTGCCCTTTCACCGGGCCGTTGCCAAGCACCCGGATTTCACCGCCGAGCAAGGCTTTAAGGTCTACACCACCTGGATCGAATCCGACTTCGCAGATGAACTGGCCAATAGCGAGGAAATCGCCACTACCACTGCCGGCGGCGAACGTGAAGTGCTCACCATCGAACTGGACGGCAAAGCGATGGCATTGGGCTTGCCGGCATCGCTGGTGCACGCCATCCGCCACGGTGGTTCCACCCCGAACGGGGCAGGTAGCACCGAGGCTTCGATTGCCGATGCCGACGCGCTGCTGTCCCCCATGTCCGGAAACCTGGTCTCGTTCTCGGTCGAGGACGGAACCCCGGTGACCAAAGGGCAGACTGTGGCAGTTTTGGAAGCAATGAAAATGGAATCACCAGTCTCCGCACATCGCGACGGGACCTTCACCGCTTCGGCGTTTAGCACGGGACAGGCAGTTAATCGTGGTGAGTCATTGGGAAGCATTGCTTAGCCAATGTGGGATTGTCCGAGGCAATGGCTAGATTAGAGGAATGAGCGTGAACGAGACTTACTCTTCAATTCCGTTAGGGAGCGGATCTACCCATGCGCATACCAGCGCCTGGGTGGCCTCGACGTTGCGCCAAGAAATTGCCAACGGTCGGCTGTTGCCAGGTTCCAAGCTTTCGGAGCAAGCGTTGTCCGAAGCGCTGGGAGTCTCACGCAATACCCTTCGCGAGGGATTCACGCTTTTGGACAGCGAACTGATCATCACTCGAATCCCCAACCGTGGCGTGTTCGTGTCCTCACCAAGCGCCGAAGACATCCGAGAGATTTACGCGGTGCGTCGGGCCATCGAACCCGCGGCACTGGCGTGGGGTCCCGCTTTGGATGTCCCAGCGCTGGCTCAAGCGATCCTCGAGGCGCGTGCGGCGGCCGAAGTCCGCGACGTTCCTGGCATGGCTGATGCCAATCAACGCTTCCATGAGGCCGTCGTGCGTTCCACCGGCAGCGTTCACCTGCTTGAACTCATGGGCCGAATTCTCGCCAAAATGCGTCTAGTCTTCCATTCGATGAGTGATGCTCCAGATTTCCATTCGCACTATGTGGAAAGAAACGCCGCACTCGTTGATTTGCTTGCCTCCGGCCAGCGGAACGAAGCAGCCCAAACCCTACTAGGCTACCTAGATACCGCGGAAGCCGAGCTTCTCGAACATTACGAGTCATCCCAGAAAATATAGGAGCGTTATGCCTGAGCCTTCCTTGCCCGCATTGGCCGAATCGATTGCACGTCGAGCCCACGAAGGACAATTTGATAAAGCAGGTGTGGACTACATTACGCATCCGGCTCGTGTCGCAGCCAGCGTTGGAGAACATGGCGGAAGCGACGAGACCGTCGCTGCAGCCTGGCTACACGATGTCCTAGAAGATTGCGAGGTCACTCCATCGGATCTTCTCTCTGCAGGGATCCCGCAGAGCGTCATCGACGCAGTCGATTCGGTGACCAAACGCAATGGGGAGCGAATCGAAGACTACTGTGTCCGTGTCCGGGCAAACCCCATCGGACTCATGGTTAAGTACGCCGATCTAGCCGATAACACCTCCCCCGAACGGACAGCGCTGCTTGACGATACGGTACGAACCCGGTTGGCAGAAAAATACGCCTATGTTCGCTCGTTGCTGGCCAGCTAAGATCATTTGCCCCTGATCGTCCGGCCGTTCGCTTCGGCCAGATGAGGGACCTGCATATCCGGTCGTAGATTAGTAGCGGCGCTTTGCCGATGGCTCCGCGTGGGTGTAATTCTCACGAAACTTCGTCGCCGATAAGCTAGCAGTGCCCCTTCGGCTCGTTCTTCGACGCGCTGTGTATTTGAGAATCTGCACGGGCTTAGCTCTTCACATGATCTGTGAAGCGCGTAGCATCGAAGTACTAGGTGGGAAGGAACGTGCCGTCATGTTTGAGAAATTCACCGATCGAGCACGGCTTGTCCTGGTCGTGGCGCAACAAGAAGCCACCGCTCGAAACGACGACCATTTAGGCACTGAGCATTTCCTGCTCGCTCTCGTGCGAGAACCTGACGGTATTCCTGCCAGAACTTTTGAAGCCCTGGATATCCCCTACGAGAACGTGCGCGAACAGATCAACGAGTTGGCAGACAACGAGAAGACCGGGACTACGGGCGAATTGCCTATCACGGAGCATGTAAAGAAACTTCTGGAACTGTCACTGCAGGAAGCCAACGAACTAGGCCACGATTTCGTCGACGCCGAACATCTATTACTGGGGCTACTGAGTGTCAGCGACGGCATCGCTTCCAAGACGTTCGAGCGGTTAGGAACCACTCCCAACCGAATCCGCCAGCAACTCATCCGTCTCTGGTCTGGTAACTCTGGTGGCTCTCAAAACGGCGCTTAGTTCTTTCAATCCCTCCCTCCGGTGACAGCCACCTCATCTTGCATTGAGCCCAGAGTGCGCTGCGAAGAGTATCGTTAGAACCGGCTGGCTGGCCTATTAGTATGTGGTCAGAGCAATTTGAGCGGCCGTTGTCCACCACGGATATAACTTATTTTCCTTGTACCGATGCCGCAACTCACCAAGGCAGCCAGACGTTGGTTGAACTTCCGAAAGGACAAGAATTGAAACTGCCCGTAGCCGAATTACATATCCATTTGGAAGGGTCCTTAGAGCCCGAAACGATCTTTGCGCTAGCGGCAAAGAACGGGATCACTCTGCCCTACCAGTCATTGGCGGAGCTACGGGCGCAGTATGAATTCAGCAATCTCCAGTCGTTCCTTGATCTCTTCTACGCAAATATGGCCGTACTTCGCACCAGTGAAGATTTCCATGAAATCACTCGAGCCTACCTGCAACGAGCTCACGATTCTGGCGTTCGTCACGTGGAGCTATTCTTTGATCCCCAAGCACATCTGGAACGCGGGCTGACACTTTCCGAAGTGATATCCGGAATTCGTTCTGGTCTCGATGAAGCCCGGCAGCGTTGGGGTATTACCCATAAGCTCATCGCCTGTTTCTGGCGGCATGCGCCGGCGGCATCTGCGATGGAAATTCTGCAATTGATTGTTTCCGAACAGCATGCGATCGATGGAATCGGTTTGGATTCCTCCGAACTAGGATTCCCTCCCGAACTATTCACGGAGGTCTTCACTTACGCCCGCGAAAACGGACTCCATTTGGTGGCTCATGCGGGTGAAGAAGGACCAGCTGACTACATCCGTCAAGCATTGGACCTTTTGCGAGTTGAGCGCGTTGATCACGGTATCCGTTGCTTGGAAGACCCTGAGCTCGTGACACGGTTGGTCAACGAACGGATGCCTCTGACGGTATGCCCTTTTTCAAATGTGCGACTGCGTGCGGTGGAAACCCTGGCAGATCATCCACTGCCTCGGATGCTCGAAGCTGGGCTGAAGGTTTCCATCCACTCGGATGATCCCGCCTACTTCGGCGGCTATATGGACGCCAACATTTCGGCAATCACCGAACAATTCCATTTGACCGCAACCCAGCTGGCAACCCTTGCCCGAAATTCCTTCGAGGGTTCCTTCCTCAATGCGGAAGAAAAGGCGGCGCTCGTAGCCGAGGTCGATGCTTGGCTCAAATTGCAATCGGAATTGAATCCCAGTTAATTAGAAGTGCCGCGATTCCTTGGGGATGGAATCGCGGCACTGGACTCACCAGGTATTCGTACTTGGGGTTACGGCACCTGATACATCGAGTCCCTGGCATCGGTGATTAACATATGCCCGGGGGCATGTCCGATCGCCAGCGCAGGACGGGATTCCATGACAGCGGCTTGTGGAGTCACGCCGCATGCCCAAAAAACTGGAATGGTTCCGTCCGGAATGGTGAGCGCATCTCCGAAATCTGGCCTACCCAGATCCGTGATGCCTATTTCTTCGGGGTTCCCCACATGAATCGGTGCTCCGTGTACTGCTGGGTAGCGGGAGGTGATACGCACTGCGTCCGCGACTTGAGAAGCCGGTATTGGACGCATGGAGACCACCATCGGTCCGGAAATACTCCCGGCCGAGGCACTACGAATACTTGTTTTGTACATAGGTACATTCACACCTTGGTCGATGTGGGCAATACCTATGCCATTTTCAATCAGGGCCGCCTCGAAGGTGAATGAACAACCCACGATCAAGGTCACCAGGTCATCGCGCCAATAATTGCTCAGGTCCGTAGGCTCGGCTATTTTCTGACCGTCTTGGTATACCGTGTATTTCGGAAGATCCGTGCGAATATCTCCACCGGGCAGCAACTCATTACTCGTTTGACCGGCTTCCAGAACTCCTAGAATCGGGCACGATTTCGGGTTGCGCTGCGCAAAAAGTAGAACGTCAAATGCTAGTTCCCTTTGCACGATGATCAGATTAGCTTGGGCATATCCAGCAGCATAACCAGCCGTGGGCACGCTCAGCCCCTGCCGAAAGAGGCTACGCGCTACGGACGGGGTCATGCTTGCACGTTCGTTGCGATGCGGTTCGAGCGGGATCATGAATTTCTCCTAGGGTTCAGACGCTAGCTCAGGCCCATAACTTTGACAGGCCCGTGAGCGACATCCAACCGAGATAAATGGTCAAGACCCATGTCAACGCGCCAATAGTCAGTAGCCACGCCGGGTACTTGTAGTCGTTCAACAGGTCACGGCGGCGCCAAGCAACCCAGAGCAGAACCGCAAATCCAACTGGAAGGATCAAACCGTTGAATGCGCCGGCGAAGATCAGCAAGGTCTGCGGTGCCTGACCCAAGAATAAGTAGATCACGGCGCATACGGCGATGAATGCCACGGTGATGAGGTTTCGAGTGCGCTCTTTAGTCGCCGATTTGGTGACGAAGGAAACCGAGGTGTAGGCGGCGCCAATGACGGAGGTCAACGCGGCAGACCAGAGGATCACACCGAAGGTACGCAGCCCAATATCTCCGGCCACTGCGCCGAAGGCCTCGGCAGCCTTGTTGTCGCTGGTCAAAGCGACACCGCCGGCGACCACACCGAAGATGGCGAGGAACAACAGAACACGCATGACGCCGGTAACGATGATGCTGAGAACCGAGATGCGGCTTACAGCTTTGACGTGTTCGACGCCCGAAGTGCCGGAGTCAATCATGCGGTGCGCACCGGCATAGGTAATATAGCCGCCAACGGTGCCGCCGATCAGTGTCGTGATGACCAAGAAATCCACGTTTTCCGGCATGACGGTATTCTTCAGCGCTTCACCGACGGGTGGGGCTGCAATGATTGCGACATAAAGCATCAGCAGGATCATGATCGCGCCGAGGAGCACCACGATCCGGTCCAATGCCATTCCGGCTTTCTTGGATAGGAAGACGAGAATGGCGATCGCTGCCGAAATTGCGCCGCCAATTTTTGGGTCGATGCCGATCATCGCGTTCATGCCAAGACCAGTACCGGCGATGTTACCGATGTTGAAAACCATGCCGCCAATAAATACCAGTGCCGCAAGGAACCAGCCCACGCCGGGGAGCACCTTATTCCCCAATTCTTGGGCGCGCATTCCGGAGACTCCGATAACTCGCCAGACGTTCAGCTGAACTGCGATGTCTACCAAGATCGAAACGACGATCGCGAAGGCGAAGGATGCTCCTAGCTTGACCGTGAATTCCGAGGTCTGGGTAATGAACCCGGGACCAATGGCGCTCGTTGCCATGAGAAACATGGCACCCATAAGGGCTGTGCGCCGTGCCTTACTGCTGAGCTGTGGTTGAGCCTCTGAATGTGCCATGGTTCCATCCATTACAGGTTGCGGTGACTGCGGTCACAAAACTTGGTGACTCACAGAACAATACAGGTTGTTCAACAATCGGCGCAAGAGGTTGTTCAACAATCCTCTGTCCGGATTTTTCAAAACCGACCCTTGCCCTGCAACTTGGTATCCAAACAATGGCACAAGAATACTTAAAATACGACGCCTCAGCCCGCGACGAATAGAACTTCAGGGTTTTCGCGGGCCGAGGTGGCGATCGAGCACAACTAGCCTTGGCGAGCTTTCATTCTTGGATTCTTCTTGTTGATTACAAAGACCCTGCCACGACGACGGACCACTTGAGCACCGGGCACTTTCTTCAGTGCTCGGATCGAATTTCTAACCTTCATACGTTTTCACCCCCTCCCCACATATCGCGTTCCTGTTGTTATGCCCCAAGTGCGTTTGAAGCGCCATGCAGGGCCAGTAGCTGTTCATCGCTTAGTTCGCAGGACTCCAAGAGCGCCTTGACCTCGGCTTCACAATGCTCCGAGCCGGTCAATTCCAAATGAGTGCAAGCGACGTCACTATCCCACGCGCCGGTTGATTCCATCCAAACCCGTGGCCCAGTCCCGGTGAGCGCAACACGTACACCGGGGCAGTTTGCCATCCAGAGCGTCCCGCGAACGGACATGCAGGTTGCGACCACCTCGGGCAGCACCTCGCGGAAACGGTCAGCATCAAGTGGCCGCTCGACCCTGATGAGAATTTTTGAATCTGCGAGCTCCGGCGCGCCTGGGCTATGCGAGAAATGCCCTGGGCGTGACCTGCGGAGGGCTTCATGCTGGTCATAATCGCCCAAAGCTACCGCACTTCCGCCTGAATTGAGCACCGCATGCGGTGCCAATTGAGCAATAAGTCGCGCCCCGTGTTCAAATTGCCCACCGGAGGATTTCAGATGCTCAGCAGATTCGCCCAGCAGATCCACACTCAAGCCTTCAACGAGCATCAGGCTGTCTGCCAGCGCGAGTTCACGGATCAGGAATTCCCCTGCCGTTCGCTCATCATTTGGCATGGCGTTAAAGCCCGACTCCCAGAGCGTCCTTCGATCCCAAAATTGGTCCTCCACGGCGGCCGGATCCAATGCAAGGACCACATGGTCGATTGTGACCCCACGCTGCTCAAGTTCGGAACGCACAATATCCAGGACTTGATCACTATGCCAAGTGGCTGGAAGCGATTGGATCACCACAGCATCTTCGCGCCCAGGCAGCAGGCGCAATAGCGTCGGTAGGATTTCGAAGCGCACGGCACAACCTATACACCCGTGCTCGAGCACGGACTCGGCTCGCTCGGCAGCATTACGCCTTCCTTCAACTCGGCGCAAGACGCGATTGCCTTCTAGCAGATCGTGCCCAATGACCAGGGCCTCGGGATACCGGCTTAGCAGTCGGCTGACGGCGGCATCCCGGCAGTGGACTTCCAAGGATGAGACAAAAATAAGCTTCATAGCACTTGAGCTTACATGAGAATGATTCTCAATATAAATAAGTGATGCTTCGTGTTAACCGACAGCGGGCCGCCAATTCATCCCTGATGGATGAATTGGCGGCCCGCACCGAGGAATTTTCCTAGTGGAAGAAGTGACGCGCTCCGGTGAAGTACATGGTGATGCCAGCAGCGTTCGCCGCAGCGATGACTTCCTCATCACGAACCGAACCACCAGGCTGAACAACAGCCTTTACCCCGGCATCAAGCAAGATCTGCAGTCCATCAGCGAAGGGGAAGAATGCGTCGGAGGCGGCAACAGCACCCTGGGAGCGCTGTTCAGAAGCGGAACCGTCAACGTTTTCCGCACCACCGGCAGCATCTGCGCCGGATTCAACCTTTACACCAAGGGTATTGGCACGCTCGACCGCAAGTTTGCACGAGTCAACGCGGTTGACCTGTCCCATGCCAATGCCGACGGCAGCACCGTCCTTGGCGATGAGGATCGCGTTCGACTTCGCCGCCCGCACCGCACGCCAAGCGAAGGCAAGATCTGCCAGCGTCTGCTCATCGGCGGCTGCGCCGGCGGCAAGAGTCCAGTTCGCGAAGTCGTCACCGGCAGCGGTGATCTTGTCGCTGGCCTGCACAAGCATGCCGCCGGAGACCTGTCGGAACTCGTTGGCGTTGCGCGCGTAGCCCTCTGGCAATGCAAGCAGGCGGATATTCTTCTTAGCCGAGAGGATCTGCACGGCTTCTGGTTCGAAGTCCGGGGCGATGACCACCTCGGTGAAGATGCCCTTGACGGTTTCGGCCATTTCTTTGGTCACCGTGCGGTTGGCGGCAATGACACCGCCGAAAGCAGATACCGGGTCCGTGGCGTGGGCCTTGGCATGTGCGTCTGCGATTGGGTTGGCCGCATCAGGGGAAGCGACGGCAACACCGCATGGGTTCGCGTGCTTGATCACTGCCACCGCGGGCTGCTCGAAATCGAATGCCGCACGAAGCGCTGCATCGGCATCCACATAATTGTTGTAGCTCATCGGCTTACCGTGCAGCTGATCCGCCTGGGCAATACCGGCCGGGGCCGCCTCATCAACGTAAAGTGCTGCCTGCTGGTGCGGGTTTTCGCCGTAGCGAAGGGCCTCGGCACGCTGCAGGGCCACGCCCGCGTAGGCAGGCCAGTCGATCACTCCGTCGCCGTCCTCGTCGAGGAACTGGCTGGCGGTCCAGGAAGCCACCGCAGTGTCATACGCCGCGGTATGGGCGTAGGCCTTCGCCGCAAGACGCTGACGGGTCTTCAAATCAAAACCGCCCTCTGCGGCTGCTTCGACGACCTTGGAGTAGAACGATGGGTCCACCACGATCGACACTGCTGCGTGGTTCTTCGCGGCCGAACGGACCATGGCAGGTCCTCCGATGTCGATCTGCTCGACAACCTCATCCTGGCTCGCGCCCGAGGCGACGGTTTGGACGAATGGGTAGAGGTTCACCACGACCAGATCGATCTGCTCGATATCCATGGCGGACAAGGTGTCCATATGTTCGCCAACGCGACGGTCCGCGAGGATGCCGCCGTGGATGCGTGGGTGCAGGGTTTTCACACGGCCATCAAGCATTTCCGGGGAGCCGGTAACCTGCTCTACCTCGGTGACTGGAATCCCTGCTGCCGCGATCTTCTTGGCGGTGGAACCGGTGGAGACTAACTGTACGCCGGCTTGGTGCAATCCGGCGGCCAGTTCCTCCAGGCCAGTCTTGTCGTACACGGAAATCAATGCGCGGCGGATGGCCACACGATCCAAGACGGTCTTACTCACGAAAATGCTCTCCCGGCGGTGAGATGAAAAGGGGCGGGCAACCAATGGTCGCCTCCCCTATTCTAGCGCCGTAAGCAGACGATCCTTCAGTTCATGTCAGCGCTACGGAACTGGTTGCCCCAGCTGCGGGAAATGCTCGACGAGCTGCTGCGGTGTCAGGCAGAGTTCCAGCAGCTTTTCTGCATGATCATCATCGGCAACATAAGCGACAAGGTCTACCTTCGTGCGTTCGTTCAGCTCCTCACGCAATGACTGAGCTACGGCAACGAGGGTGTGATAATAACGCTTAATCGTGCTCTCCCACCCTTCGCGGGTAGCCAGGTCCGTCATCGCATCTGACCAGATTTGAGCGGCTGGATCTTGACATAGATCAATAGCTGACCAGTGCCAATCGCTCGGCTCCCACTTATCTGAGTAGAAACTTTCGTCATCGTCTGCGTCGAGATCGGCTTCGATGGCGTTCAGGACTTCGTCGAGATCCTCGCTGTCTTCCTCGGCATCGGTCTCATCTTCAGAGTCTCGCGACTCGTCTTCGGAATCGGTGACATGCTCTTCGCTGAGCTGCCCCTCGACCTCAGCATCCGAACGATCCTCGTAGTCATTCTCCGCATCGAGATCTTCGCCGCGTTCCACTAGTAATTCGCGAGACTCGCTTTGGCGATCGCGTTCGAGCGCTTCAACAGAATTTAATGCCAGCAGCGGCATAGCGATGTTCTCGCTCTCCGAGGTGCTAACCCCGTGCAGGGCAATGGCATAGAAGTTCTGTTCCGGGTGTTCGGCAATCACTTCCGCCGCGTGTCGAAGAGCAGCCACCCGTATTGTCTCTTCGAGAGCGGTCCAATCTACTCCCATGACCAGAGAGTACTCCCTTCTGGCCCTGCATAACAGGCCTTGACGAAGCCGTGCAAAAGGCGTAATGAGATGCGCTGTAGCTATAGATTTCGGTATGCTTCGACCCGAAACGTGCCGCGCACTCTGCGGCCCGGCCACCCCAAGGAAAGGCCAACGACAGTGTCAACTGCCACTCTCCCCTCCGGCACACACATTGTGCAGGAGCTGCCCTTCAAATGGAAGGTGCAAGGCACCATCTTCATCATTGGTGGGCTGGGCTTCATGTTTGATGCTTGGGACGTGACGCTCAACGGTGCGCTCATCCCGTTGGTGGCCGCGGAGTGGGGTCTGGATCGGCCCACAGCCGCGTTGCTCGGTACCTCCAATCTGGTGGGCATGGCGCTGGGCGCTTTCCTTTGGGGAGGGATCGCCGACAAATACGGTCGCAAGAACGCCTTTTCACTGACCTTGCTGATGTTCTCCATATTCACCGTGCTCGGTGCGCTCTCTCCTAACTTTGGTTTCTTTGTCGCGTTCCGTTTCCTTGCAGGAGTCGGGCTGGGAGGCTGCATTCCGGTGGATTATGCCTTGGTTGGCGAGTTCACCCCCGCGAAACTGCGCGGACGAGTGCTCACCGCAATGGATGGCTGGTGGCCCATCGGCGCGGCTCTGTCCTTCTTCGTTTCCGGCTGGGTTATGGCGACGGCCGAGAACTGGCGCTTGATCCTCGCAGTGATGATCCTTCCGGCGTTCATGGTGTTTTTGGTGCGTTTGAAGATGCCAGAGTCCCCGTTGTTCCTCGCGGCCAAGGGGCGCGAGGCCGAAGCCCGGCTAGTCATCGATGATTTGGTGCAGCGCACCGGGGCCGAACCTCGGGACTACATTATCGAGGCAGCCCCGCTGGGCAAGGCTCCACGCTGGTGGGAACAGGTTCTGGTGCTGTGGCGTTACTCGGCCAAGCTGACGGCAACCAGCTGGCTGTTGTTCATCACCGTCTTGCTCGTCTACTACCTCGCTTTGACTTGGCTTCCCACCATCCTGACCGAGGCCGGAATGGCGCAGTCAGCCTCGTTCTTCGCCACCGCGGTGATGGCCTTGATGGGTCTGGTAGGTGTGCTGATCGCCGCCTTGCTCGTTGAGCGGGTGGGTCGCAAGTGGCTGCTCGGCATCTCCGCGCCATTGGCGGGGATAGTGCTGATCGTGGTCGCGGTCAGCCTCGATGCACCGGCCACCGCGGTGGCCTGGATTCTGGTGTTCGGCGTTGTGGTCCAGGTGGCGATTCCGGTGTTGTATGCCTACGTCTCCGAGCTGTACCCGACCGAACTGCGCGCCAGTGGCTTCGGCTGGGCATCGACCATGTCCCGCTTTGCGGCGGGTTTTGGTCCGTTGCTTTTCGCCGCGCTTTGGCCGATCGTCGGACTGCCTTGGCTCTTTGCCGGGGCTACCGTCTTGGTGATCCTCGCGGTGTTGTTCATGGCCCGCTTCGCCCCGGAAACCCGCGGGCGCGACCTCCACTAGGAACTGCGCAAGCCACAGGGAGCGCGAATGCTTCGTGGCGAATAAGGCGACTTTTTCCTTGCTTGCCGAGGTATTGTGAGTTCATGCTTAGGCTCGGAACTGTGCGGCCGCTCCGCGTCATGCGCCGGGTAGCTTTCCCGCTGATTTTCGCGGGTGCCCTGGCGGGAGCGCTGGCCTCCTGCAGCGCGGCTGACCAGCCGGATTCGGCCTGCATGCCGCCGGAATTTTCGCTGTCCCAAGGGACCGCGCAGCGCGGGGAAGCGGTAGAAATTTCGGCACCAGACGCCGATTGCGACCCTCGTTATGGACCAAAAGCCCAGGTGGAAATCAGCATCGCCGATGCGCTAGGCGCCGAAATCATCCACACCACCGAGCCCATGGGCGATGCCGGGAAGTTCAGCTACACCTTCGAAGTGCCGCAGGACATGGAACTTGGCAAAGCGGCTATCAGCGCCTTTCCGCACGCAGTGGACTGGTGCGATGACACCGGGGTGAACAATCGGATTTACGGCGGGCTGGCTATCGTCCGCGCTTCCTGCGCCATTCCCGTGAAAACCTTAGAGATCATCCGCTAGACCGGCAAGGAACGCCGCCCCGTGCACCGGGCTTCGGACCAAGAAGCGAAGGTCCTCGAAACCATCGGCGGCCAGTGCCGCACGGAGTCGCTCTTGATAAATATGCTGATGCTCGATCACCCCACCGCCGAGCACTACCGGGCCGGAGATTCCCAGCTGGCCGGCGACAACACCCACCTTGGACACCACAAAGCTGATGGCCCGCTGAAGAATTTCTTCGGCCGCCGCATCCCCCGACGCAATAGCTTCGAAAATTACCGGTGCGCAACGAGCCCAGTATTCGCGCGAGCTCTGCTTGTGGAAGAGGGCAATGAGCTCTTCGGGATTTGCGCACTCGGTATGCTCCAGCAACAACGAGGTCAGAGCAGACTCGCGCCGACCTCGGTTGAACTCGTCCAGCGCGTGGCGCACCGCCTCACGGCCAAACCAGTAGCCCGCTGCTTCGTCTCCCAGCAGGTAGCCCCATCCCCCGTACCTTGCGGTTTTCCCGGAGGAGTTCAGACCCCAAATTGCTGACCCTGTTCCCAGAATGACGGCGACCCCCACATGAGTTTGCCCGGCGGCGAGAATCAGCCGGGTATCGTGCACCACTTGGACTTCCACCTTTGGCACGAAAGGTTCGATGAGATTGCGCAGCGCCAGATTATCGGCGTCGGTGTCGATCCCACCAGCACCTGCGATCACCAAATCAACTGGCTGCTCGCCGAGGCCTGCGAATGCATCGCGTAGTGCCTGCTGCGCTTCGTCAATGCTGACGTTTTGCACGTTGGCGGTGCCGGTGCGGACCTCGGCAACTATCTGGTTGCCCAGATAGCGCACCGCATGCGTTTTTGTTCCACCGATATCGAGCGCGATTAGTCGAAGCGGTACAGATTTGCTTGAGTGCGTCGATTCCATGGTGACCATTGCATGCCCTCTCTTCAGGCTCTTACCTTGATTTATCTCTTCATCGCGTTTGCCCACGGACAAGGAAACATCAAAACCTTCCGAATACTAGGCGATGTTTCAGAACCGTCCACGTGAGAGCGCGGTGGAGAGCTCAACCATTCTGCTTATTGGATAGTCTAAAAGCAAGCTTATTGTTCTCAAGGAACGATTGTTCCGAGAAAGGCATTCATGCATGATGACATCTCGCTGACCACCGGACGCGTCAAACGCGTTCTGGATGAACGAATCCGTCCCTCAGTGTATTCGGATTCGGTTCCGCTGGAGGTCTCGTGGCATGAACTGTCAGGTGAACCGATCCCCGCAGTGGAAGGTATCGCACTTGACTACACTCCGACTCAGGTAGGCACCGCGTGGGGTGCCGCATGGGGCACCACCTGGTTCAGGTTGCGAGGGCAAATCCCAGAAAATTGGGCCGGATGCCGCGTGGAAGCGGTCATCGATCTAGGCTTCGACATCAACATGACCGGATTTCAGTGCGAAGGGCTGATTTACCGTTCCGACGGGATCACCATCAAGGCGCTGAACCCACGCAATCAATGGGTCCCGGTCAGCGAGTCAGCCGAGGGCGGCGAGCGGCTCGAGCTCTTTTTGGAAGCAGCTTCCAATCCGGTGCTCCTTGATTATCACCCGTTCTTGCCCACCGAACAGGGCGATATCCTCACTTCGTCCCCGCGCAAGCTCTACGCCACCCGCCGCATGGATTTAGCCGTATTCGAACCCGTCGTCCATGACCTAGTTCTCGACCTTGAAGTGCTGCTAGATCTGCAAGCCCAGCTGCCCGAAGGGCCCCGACGCATGCAGATTCTGCAGGCGCTGGATAACTCAATGGACGTACTGGACCTGCAACGCATCGTTGAAACCGCGCAGACCGCACGCGACCAGCTGGCCCAGGTGCTCGCGGCCCCAGCAGAGCACAGCGCTCATCAGATTTCGGCGATTGGCCACTCGCATATTGACTCTGCCTGGCTGTGGCCCCTACGCGAAACCATCCGCAAGGTATCACGCACCTGTTCATCCATGGTGGAACTGCTGGATTACGATGATGAATTCCTTTACGGAATGTCCAGCGCCCAACAGTACGCCTGGCTGAAGGAGCACCGCCCCGAAGTTTGGGACCGCGTGAAAAAAGCAGTGTCCGACGGCCGCTTCCTCCCCTTGGGCGGAATGTGGGTCGAATCGGACACGGTCATGCCCTCAGGGGAGTCTTTAGTCCGTCAATTCCTATACGGGCAGAAGTTCTTCCGTGACGAATTTGGGATCACCTCGGCCGGGGTGTGGCTTCCGGATTCCTTTGGCTACTCCCCCGCACTGCCGCAGCTGATGCGCCGAGCAGGTTTTGAATGGTTCTTCACCCAAAAGATCTCCTGGAACCAGCAAAATAAGTTCCCGCACCATACATTCATGTGGGAGGGAATCGACGGATCGCGAATATTCAGCCACTTCCCCTCCATGGATACCTACAACTCGCAGCTCTCCGGCGAGGAAGTCGCCAAAGCTTCTCGCCAATTCCGCGAGGCACGGCTGACCAACAATTCGATCGCGCCGGTAGGTTGGGGCGACGGTGGCGGCGGAACCACGCGTGAAATGACCGGAAAGGCGCGCCGTCTGGCAAACCTTGAAGGTAGCGCCACGGTGAAGTGGGAGCATCCCAACGATTTCTTTGACCGTGCCCAGCAAGAGCTGCCGAGCCCTCCGGTGTGGGTGGGCGAACTCTATCTTGAGCTTCACCGCGCCACCCTCACCAGCCAACACCAGACGAAGCAGGGAAACAGGCGCACCGAGCAGCTGCTGGTCGAAGCCGAACTGTGGGCCGCCACCGCCACTATCTATGCAGGTGCCGAATATCCCTACGAACAGATCGACACGCTGTGGCAGACGGTGTTGCTGCATCAATTCCACGACATCCTTCCGGGCACTTCGATCGCCTGGGTGCACCGGGAGGTGGTAGCCCGGTACGCACAGGTAACCGCTGACGCAGAAGCCCTCATTGCCGCAGCCCAGCAAACTCTCGGCGGAACCGGCACAAAGCCGCTGACCTTCAACGGCGCAGCTTTCTCCCGTGCGGGCATACCGTTCGGAGCCGCCGGGGAAATTGGCGCAGCCACAGATGACGCGGTTCAGGTTGCTGAGCACGAGGGCGGATATCTGCTGGAGAACTCTCTCGTGCGTATTTCCGTCACCGCAGAGGGCCTGGTGAGCTCTGCGATTGATCTGGCCACCGGTCGTGATGCCATCGCTCCAGGGCAAGTGGCGAACCTATTTCAGCTGCATCAGGACTTCCCGAATATGTGGGACGCCTGGGACGTGGACAAGTATTATCGCAACCAGGTCACCGACCTCCGCGCGTTGGACTCGATGGAACTCTCCCGTGAAGCGGATGGAAGTGCGCAGCTGACAATTCTGCGCAGTTTCTCGAATTCCAAGATCGCTCAACAGCTCGTTTTGGCTCCTGGCTCACGGACCCTGCAGATCAAGCAGAGCACCGACTGGCACGAAGCGGAGAAGTTCCTCAAGGTTTCTTTCCCCTTGGATATTCGTGCGGAACACACGATCGCCGAGACACAGTTCGGCTATCACCAACGGGTCACCCATGTGAACACCAGTTGGGAAGCCGCAAAGTTTGAAACCTCCATGCACCGCTTCGTGCTCGCGCAAGAGCCTGGCTTCGGTGCGGCGCTGATCAACGATTCCATCTACGGTTTTGATGTCACCCGAGATTCCACCGCGGCAGGTATTTCCACCACCTTGCGCTTATCGCTCTTGCGAGCACCGAGGTTCCCGGACCCGGAAACCGACCAGGGTCTGCAAACCCACCGCTATGGTTTGGTTATCGGTGCGGATATCGCCTCCGCGACCGAAGCCGGTGCGTTGCTGAACAGCGCCGAGCGGATCATCCAGGGTGCCCAACCGGTGGCTCCGCTGGTCACGCTCGACGGCGAAGGCCTAGTGGTTTCCAGCGTGAAGCTTGCCTCGGATCGCTCCGGTGATCTGGTGGTTCGGGTATATGAGTCGCTGGGACGGCGAGCGCGCGGCACTTTGAAAATCAACGCAGAAATCGCGACGGCGAGCACCGTGAGCTTGCTGGAAGATGCGCTCGTCGAGGATTGCGCTGAACTAGTAAACGGTGAGGTGAATCTTGGCTTGGGTGCCTTCGAGGTACGCACGGTTCGCTTCGGACTGGCCAAGTAGACGCTGACAGGCACGGGGCACTTCGTCCACGCGTTGTCTCGCGTGAACCGGGTGCCCCTTGTCGCTCCGTCTTACGACCGCAACATATTGCTCCGCTACTGAATCATCGTCCCGTCGGGTGCGACTACGTACCAGACGTCGCCAACTCCTTGGCCGGTGACATCGCCAGCTTTGGTGTCTTTGATGAAGGTGTAAAGCGGCATTCCGTTGAGCGTCAGATGCATCTCACCTTCGGGGCTGGGGATCGTTCCAACCTCGCCGGTGACTCCCTCCAAGGTCGGGCTGTCACTGGTGGTCGTGGCGATCGGCCAATTGACCAGGCATTCACCGGTGCAGGCGCTAGTCGTGGCGCCTTCGGTGTCCTTGGTGAAGTAGTACAAGGTCATGCCGTTTGCGTCCACGACGACATCACCGAGACTGGTAGATGCAACACCCAAATCAGCGCTTGCAGCGGTTTCTTTGGGCGCTTCGGATGCACTGCTTGCGCCACCATCATTTCCACCATCGGTGCCCGCACCGCCACCGCAACCGGCCAGTAGCAAGGCCGCGCCAAACAACACCGCGGTCGGAGCAAAAATTTTCCTGCGGTTGTTCTTATTCATGATGCATTCCTTTCATCAGACGGGCTGAGCGGTCTGGCACCTACCAAGACCTAAACCACGTGAGACCAATAAACAGGGTCGCCCGAAGATTGCTCTCGTTGTCTAAGACGCAGAGAAATGTGTTCTGGTTCATGTTTTTAGAAATTTTTCTGGGCATACTGGGAATGTGAATGAACCATTCTGTGTACCGGCGCGTCTTAGGGAGTGAAGCTTTGCCCTCAAGACGACTGACTGGAGCCAAGGTGCCACTAGATGCACAGGTGGTCTCTGACATCTACCGCGAGCATGGCCAGGCTCTGCGGCGCTTCGTTTTGCGTGTCGCCAACAATCCAGACGAGGCCGAAGATGTTGTGCAGGAGACCGTGTTAAAGGTGTGGATGGCTGCGCCGGTATTAACCGGTTCGCTGCGTAGCTACCTGTTTGCAACCGCGCGCAATGTGATAATCGATCGGCATCGCCGGGCGTCGGCCAGAATTTCGGCCTCTTCCTTGGGCGAAACCGATCCGGAAGCTAGCAGCTCCTCACGAGAAATATCAGAGGCGCTGGACCGGATACTAATGGAAGAAGCACTATTGCGCTTAACCTTCGAACACCGCACGGTTGTATTGCATCTTCATTATTTGGGTTCCACAGTGGCGCAGGCAGCACAGGACCTTGGAATACCGGAGGGCACTGTGAAATCACGTGCCTATTACGCAATGCGTTCCCTGCGCGGGATCTTGGAGGAGATGGGGGTAGGACGATGAACGAGCACATTAATCTTGGAGCATACGCCCTCGGCGGGCTGAACCCCGATGAGCAGGTTAACTTCGAATCTCACTTAGCCGGATGCCCGGAATGCCGGCAGGAAATGGCAGCATTCGCTCCCGTGGCAGGCCGACTCGGTGCGGTGGACGCGGGGACTGCCCGCACGTTACTGGAGTCGCGGCCCATAGAGCCAGCGGTGAGTCCAGAAATTGATTTGCTGGACGCATTGCGCGCCCGGCGTCGATCGAGGCGCATCCTGCAACGCTCGGCAGTCGTCGTCGCAGTGGCGGCTTCGGTGACCGCCGGAGTCTTCCTCGCCCCGGTTGTGCGCCCCGCACCGGCACCGGATGCCAGATATGAAGTCGTTGGCGTTGCCGGGCAACAGGTCGGACTGGGGTTGAACGCCAAAGCCTGGGGCACCGAACTTCAATTCGACGGGAGCGGACTCCCCACTCAGGGCACGTTGTCGCTCTGGGTGGTGAATTCCTCCGGTGCCGTAGAGCAAGCAGGAGCTTGGAGCGCTACTAAAACGGGCAAAACACGAATGACCGGGGCCGTACCAGTACAGCTGGACGAAATCTCCTCGATCCAGTTACGCGATATCGACTCGAAGGTTCTCGCTGAGGTGCAATTACCTGCTCAGGCCGCGTCCCAGTCAAGCTAGCGGATGGTATCGAATCGCATGCGTACCAAGTTACGGTCATCCACCTGGCTGTAGCCACTGGTCCACGAGCTGCATCGAGGCGTCAAACGGCAGATTGCACGCGTCCGCCATATTGGGATGGCGTAAACCTCCGGAGGCGCTGCTCATGGCTGTTCGTCGTCTCCTGGCGCAGGAACCGGGCATCTTCCCGTGGCCAACAAGGGTTCAGCAGGCGCTGGCGTAAATTTCGCCTTGACCCGGTGGTGGAACAGCCGTTTACCAGGGAGATGGTTCGTAGTCCTTCAGGAAGCAACCGTACAAGTCGATGCCGCGTTCCCCGTCAACGATCGGCTGGTAGACCCGTGCCGCCCCATCGATCAAGTCAAGCGGCGCATGCCAGCCCTCGGCGACCCTGCGGACCTTGGAGTCGTGCGGGCGTTCGTCGGTGATCCACCCGGTGTCCACCGCGGACATCAAGATCCGGTCGGTTTGAAGCATTTCTGCGGCGCTGGTACGGGTGAGCATATTCAGCGAGGCTTTGGCCATGTTGGTATGCGGGTGCCCTGCGCCCTTGTATCGGCGGGAGAACTGTCCCTCCATGGCCGAGACGTTCACGATGTACTTGCGGTGCGCGTCGGATGCGGCCAGAGCGGGGCGCAGGCGCGAGGCCAGCAGGAAGGGAGCGGTGACATTGCACAGCTGCACCTCCAGCATTTCCAACGCATCGACGTCCCCCAGGATCTGCGTCCACGAATTCTCGGTGACCACGTCGGGAACCAGCCCTCCGGCGTCGATCGCCGTGCCCGTCGTTATCCGTTCGAGGGTGGCAGAACCCGCGGTCATGGCTAAATCGGCGAGCGCCTGCGCATCGAATTGCGAGTGGGCCACCGGCGTCAGCAAGGCCGAATCCTCCAGCCGGAACGCACTTGCCAACGCCTTGGGGTGTTCTGCCGGCGGGTTGGTCTCGCCCCAGAGTTCCGGTCCGCCGTGCAGGAATTCTAGTTCTTCCGGTAATTGCTGATTCTCGGCTTCGATCAGGTGCTGATAAGAATTGGTGGTGCGTCGCACCGTCTGGGCCGCGTTATTGATCAGAATATCCAGTGGGCCTTCGGCGGCGATTCGGTCGGCGAGGGAGATCACCTGAGCGGGATCGCGCAGGTCGATGCCGACGATGCGAAGCCGGTGCATCCAGTCCGCGGAGTCTTCGATCGCGGCGAAGCGTCGGGCCGCGTCTCTCGGGAAACGCGTGGTGATGGTGGTGTGGGCACCGTCGCGCAGCAGACGCAGTGCAATATGCATGCCGATCTTTGCCCGGCCACCGGTGAGAAGTGCGCGTTTTCCGCTGAGGTCTGCACGGGCGTCTCGGCGTTCGTGGCCTTGCGCGGCGCAAGCGGGACACAGGTAATGGTGGAAGGCGTCCACGGTGGTGTAGCGCTGCTTGCAGATGTAGCAGCCGCGCGGGCGCAGGTATTCACCTGCGGTGTGTTCCTCGGAAGAGGAACTCAGATCGAGCCCGAGGGTCTCATCATCGAGACGGTTTGGCGAGCCGGTGGCTGTGCGTTCGATGACCGCACGGTCCGCCGCGGTGATTTCGGCGCGTTTCTGGGATTTGCGGTAGCGTTTGGCGGCCTTGAACATGTTGCTGGTGGCACGGCGGACGGCGATATGTCGCTCGTCTTCGCTGGCAAGCGTGTGCACTTGACCTAAAACCTTCAATGCGGTGGCAAGTTCGGCTTGGGTGAAGGGGGCGTCGTCGCCGGTGGAATCCGCCAGATATGGATGTTCTGTCATGTCGCCATCCAGTCTACTTTGTGCCGTTGTCGACTAATTGCCCGTTGCTAAATCCGCCAAGGTGCTGATCAGCAGGCGGCGCTCAACTACCTTAATACGTTCGTGCAAGGTTTCCTCGGTGTCTTCGTCGAGGATAGCCACGGCTTCTTGGCGCAGGATCGGACCGGTGTCCACCCCGGCGTCGGCTATGTGCACCGTGCAACCGGTGACCTTTACTCCGTAGGCCAAGGCGTCGCGTACGCCATGAGCGCCCGGGAAGGAAGGCAGCAGTGCCGGATGCGTGTTGATGTAGTTACCGTCAAAAGCATTGATGAATTCCTCGCCGACGATGCGCATGAATCCGGAGGAAACCACGTAATCGGGGCCGTAGGACAGGCACTTTTCGGTCAGCGCATGATTCCAGTCGCCGCGGTCTGCGTAATCCTTGAAATTGACTACGAAGGTTTCTATTCCTGCCTCTGCCGAGCGCTCTACGCCGTAGGTGCCGTGCTTGTCCGCGCCGACCGCGGCAATCTCCACGTGAGGCAGCTGTCCAGATGCCACGGCGTCAATGACCGACTGTAGGTTCGAACCAGTTCCGGAAACAAGTACAACAATGCGCATACAGGCTATTCTACGGTTCGTTTGGCGCGAGGCATTCGCCGTAGTCCGCAAGTGAAGTTACGGTGCTCACAATAACTGCGCTTCTCGGCATAGACTGGGCCGAAGTGCAACCAGAAAAGGAGCATGCCATGACCGAAATCATTCCGGATGACAAGAACTGGACTTTCGTCCTAGAGTCCGTCTGCACCGAATGCCATCATGACGTGAGGCAAGTGTCTCCAGCGGCTGTTATCGAGCAGCTCCCCCAGCTCGTTGACCGCTATCTGCTCGCATTGCACCGTCCGCAGGCGCGGGAGCGCACCAGCCCAACGCGCTGGAGCGATCAAGAATATGTAGTTCATGTAGCCGATATGCTGGTGACCATGACGCGCCGATTGGAGCTCATGAGCACTAAGGAAGATCCAACATTCCCCAACTGGGATCAGGATCAGGCAGCCGAAAAAGCCAATTACAACGCGCTCGAAGTCGATGAGGCAGCGGCACGTTTGCGAGCTGCAGCCTCGCTCTACAGCAACAGGTTGGCACGCATCAGCAGCACCGACTACGGCCGTAAAGGTCTACGTTCCAACGGCGCGGCCTTCACCGTGACCACTTTGAACCAATACGCTTGGCACGATGTATTGCACCATGTTTGGGATTTGAAGGCTTAGCCATCTCGTTGATTAGACCGCTTGATATATGCGTCGGATCATCACAGTTCGAGGACCGAGAGAGTATGAAGATTCGACACAGCGGCAGGGCTTTGGCCCTTGCAGTCTCCGGGCTGCTCATGCTGTCGGCCTGCAGCGCCGATACCGCACCCGAGGAAGCAACTGGCCCTCCTCCGGCTGCAACTGAACTGATGCAGGTGCTGAACGAAGAAGCCGGAGACGAAGACCGGTTGCCTGAAGGCTTCGAGCCTACCGAGTCATACATCGCCGATACCCTGAGGTTGCTGGCCCGATCGAGTTATGGCGAGCATTTTGCGGCCGAAGGTATTAACGGTGAGCTCTGCTTGATCACCGTGGCCGCTCCAAAAGAGCAAGGTATGGATCCCGAAGTTGCCGCATCAACCTGCCCACCGCTCGAACACGTGCTCGCAAACGGTATCTTGTTGGCAGTAACCGGTGGCGAGTCTAGTTTTGACGTGGTAACTTACCTGCTACCACCGGATATTTCAGAGCAAACAGTCACCGATAAGATCAACGAGCTGGTGCCGGATAATCACAATGATCTGCGTCCACCTGTTGAAATTATCAGCGAAGAGTCGACCCTCTTGCTAGTCATGACTTCAGAAACTTCCCAAGAGCTGGGTGATTTCCAGCTTCCTCGTCCGAATGGCGACTCGCTCACGATACGGCCTTTGGATTAGATCAAATACGCACACCCTCGTGCTTCAGATGCGTTGCCCGGCTCTGAACTGTCAAAATGTTCGTTGTTCGGTTCGTCCCAAATGAGGATGAATTGCTCCAGCTGTTCTTTGTAAAAATAGCCGTGGAGAGTTGAGCATGGGAATCTTCTACCCAGAAGCGCCTGCACCAAAGCTGACCCGCTGAACTCGCCGTGCGCAGAAAAAACCGAATGCTTTTCAGCGCGCCTCCCACTGACTGGGAAGTGGCCTTCCCGGTTCAGCGAAGGCTGAAGTTCGATGGCTTAATCGGGAACCCGAAGGTGGCCGGCTGCTACCCTTCGAGCACCGGGTCGGTTTCGAATAAGGGTGCAACCAAATAGCCGATCGCTGTGCCCAACCCAATTTGCAAGGCCAATGCGCCTGCGGTGATCCACATATGCGGACCCATCTCGGTCAGCCGCCCAATGGCCAGCGACCCCGAAGACAACCACGAACCAGCCAAACTCACGACACCAGCAACACTTCCGGTGAAGATTGAAAGGCACATGGTGGACAGGCCAAGGGAGAGAATAGTGAAAGGGACGCGGCGGGCAAACCAATCTTCCAGATGGTTTTCACCCACGCGAAGGAAGTACCAACCAGCAATGATTCCTGCCACCACTGGGAGCAAGAGAAATAGCCACTGATTTCCAGCTTCACCTGCGGGCAAGGCCGCGAAGAGTGGCATTGATGGCAGCGGACCCACGGTGGTTTCCAGCGTGGAAAGGGTGCTCCCGGCACCGATGCTAAAACCGCCACCGCTAATCCAGGACAACACCCAAAATACAGCGTTAGGGATCATACCCAGTTGCAGCAGAGTTAGCGCGAATGAACCGATGGGGCCAGGACGCAGCTCTTGATAAATATTCGCTACATCAGCCCAGTGCAATCCCACGGTCAAACTCATCAGGACGCCGGAGATGGCAACGGCGGCCATATATCCGATAAAACCCGCCACAACGACGTGCCATACATAGGACCCGGCCCAGCGCCGGTGTGGAGAGACGCGCGACAAGTGCGCTGCGACGTCGACACCGATGAGTCTGCCCCAAGTGCCGGCTTCTCGGTGTGCGCCAAAGATCAGTCCGACAAAGGCGATAATCAGCGGAATGAAGGTTGCGGGCAGCACATCTGCCCGCGCGTAGGAATTACTTGCCAAGAAGGCTATGCCGGTGCCAATGGCACCATAGGTAATGAACGCTCCGGCTAGGCCTTGCCAAAGTTGGTCGGTGTAAGAGGCTCTTGCAATTCGCCGTCCTGCACGCCAGCAGAAGATAAAAGGCAGCAAACTTAAACCTAAGGGCAACAACGTCAACCAGCCCGAGACAGAACTAGGATCTGCCTCCGGCCCGAGGTTCATAACTTCGAGCGGCACCCCGTGAATCAGCAACCATAACAATCCACCAAATTGCAGGATCGTTTCAAAGGAATCTTCAAGGAAACCGCCGCTGAAATAGACAGCTACCAGGGGCACGATCAGCAGCGCCATGCAAAACACGACAGATTGCACAATTTCGAACACACCCTGCAGGGCAAGGGGCATTGGCCATCCGTTGCGCAAGCGCAACATCACGGCTTTCATGGGTTTCTTTTCGCGGCTCATCATCTTCAATGGTGCCACCATTGCCGTCGCCCACTGAGAAGCGACGCGCAACGGCAACCCATCAGGTCATGGGACCAGGACTAATAACTAGCCGGAGCGGCTGCCTGCCCATCGCTCTTGAAGCTTGCTGCCAATGCCTCGGTGGCCCGAGCAAGCAAGGCAACATCGGCACCGACACCCACATAATCGGCGCCGGCTTCGATGTACTTTCGCGCACTTGCCTGATCGAAGGCATTGACTCCGGCGTACTTGCCAGCGGACTTTGCTGCCTCGATGGACTTCAGCACACCGGAGACCACATCCGGGTGAGCTTGCTGACCGATGACTCCCATGGATGCTGCCAGATCAGAGGGGCCGATAAAGATTCCGTCGACACCTTCGGTGCCAACGATCTGGGCAACATTTTCCACCGCTTCAGCCGATTCGATCTGCACCATCACGGTGATCGTTTCACCGGCGCGATTAAGGTAGTCGGGAATTCGGTTCCAACGCGCCGAGCGCGCCAGTGCCGAACCAACACCGCGCACGCCAAGCGGCGGATAGTTGCAGGCGGCTACCGCGTTAGCGGCTTGCTGGGCATCGTTGACCATCGGAATGATCAGTGACTGCACGCCCAGATCCAAGAACTGCTTGATAATGACCGGGTCATTGACCGGTGGGCGCACGACCGGGATTGTGGGATAGCCGCGCACCGCTTGGAGTTGCGCCAGGATGTTCTGCAGGTCATTGGGTGAATGCTCGGCATCGATAAATAGCCAATCAAAGCCTGCGCCCGCGCAGATCTCGGCGTTGAGCGCCGAAGCGGAGCAGACCCAGATGCCAGTGAGCGCATGGTCTGCCACGCGCAACGCGTCCTTCAGCGATGGGTCTGGTTCTACTCGAAATGACATGTCACGGTCCCCAGCGGTCCATAGTCGGCGAAGACCGTGTCGTTTTCATTGACCCACATAGGCCGGGTGAATGAGCCGGCCAGGATAATCTCTCCGGCTTTGAGCTTGTCGCCGTGCGGGGCGATCTTGTTGGCCAGCCAGTACACGCCGGCGGCGGGGTGGTTGAGCACACCGGCGGCAACTCCGGTTTCTTCCACTGTCTGATTCTTGAAGAGAATGCCCGAGACCCAACGCAAATCAATAGCATCGGGCTTGACCGGGTTTCCGCCCATGACCATCGCTCCCATGGCCGCGTTATCACTGATGGTATCGACGATGGTGCGCCCTTCCATCTCCACGCGGGCATCGAGGATTTCAAGGGCTGGAATCACGTATTCGGTGGCTTCCAGTACGTCGAAGATATTCGCGTTGGGGCCTTCAATATCCTTCTTGAGCTTGAAGGCGAGTTCCATCTCAACCCGGGCACCGGTGAAGTCGGACCATTTGAAGGTCGCGCCGGAGTCGTGGACCATGTCGTTAAAGATGATCCCGTAATCGGGTTCGGTGATGCCTGTGGCCATCTGCATGGCGCGGGAGGTCAGCCCGATTTTGCGTCCTACGAGCACGCGGCCGGCGGCTTCCGAGCGCTGCCGCCAGAGGTTTTGGACGCGGTAGGAATCTTCTACCGTCATCTCTGGGTAGCGCGCAGTCAACCGCGCTACCGGAGTGCGGCTGGCTCCTGCCTCGACAAGTTCATCGGCAATCGCCGTGATAGTTTCCTCGGATAGCATCGACGGCTACACCTTTCGCTTTCGAGTTGCACCTACGTGAGCAGCGTGGATGACATAGCTCACAAGCAATAATGCTATCGACCTTCAAGGCTTCTGGCACATCGTACTAACATCCGGGTACTCATATTTAGGGCAACTGAGGCCAATCGGCCCCTTAGCTCCTGCTGGATTGCACACTTGCCAGCAAGGCTTCAAATGGAAGGGTTGTCAGGGGATCATTTGGATTAGCGGTATCACTGACCGAAGGCGCGATCGAACGCGTATCACCCAAACCGCCGTCCGCCTGAAGCGTTCCGCTGTCGGCGGCCAAAGCGGAGACAACTTCACGAGCTACGCGGCGGGTTCGTTCGGACAATGTTCCGGCAAGCCCTTCCCCTCCGAAGTCTTCAGAGGCGGCAAATACGGTAGTCGGCATCACCTGAGTGCGTAAGTAGGAAAAGATCGGCCGCATTGCGTAATCCACGGCAAGCTGGTGGCGCTGAGATCCGGCGGTCGCGGCAAGTACTACCGGCTTTCCGTCTAAGGAACGCGGGTCAAGGATATCGATAAAGGATTTGAACAGCCCCGATATCGAGGCAGAAAAGACCGGAGTTACGGCCACGAGCGCATCGGAGGCAATGACGGCATCGATGACCTTCTGGAGCGCCGGAGGGGCGAAGCCGGTGAGCATATTGTTCACAATATCCTGAGCGTATTCTCTCAGTTCCACGTTGAGCACGTCGGCTTGGACGCCGGCCGCGGCTAGTTCAGCGCCAATGCTTTCACCGATCTGCCGTCCCAGCAGAGAAGTGCTCGAAGGGTTACCCAGACCACCCGAAATGACCACGATTGATTTGCTCATTTACTCATCCTCACATCCGATTTATATGCGTATGCATGTAATAACGAGCGTATCCCAGATTCTATTCCACGGGATCGGAAAGTTTTCGAGCTCACATTCGCAGGTTTTCACTCTTGTGACGATCGCCAAGAAATTGATACGATGTGTTTCATGAGCAACGAGCAAGCAAAGCCTGTAAATCAGCGCGACATCGAGTCCGGCGTACGCACCGATTTTCGAAATGCCATGTCATATGGAAGCTACTTGGATTTGGAACGAATCCTATCGGCCCAACACCCAGTCAGCGTCCCGGAGCATCACGACGAAATGCTGTTTATCATCCAGCACCAGACCAGCGAGCTCTGGTTGAAGCTGATGCTGCATGAATTGCTCGAAGCTCGCCGACTGATCGACTCTGACGATCTCGGCAAGGCTCTGAAGTGCCTCGCTCGCGTAAAACATATCCAGAAAACCCTCACCGAGCAGTGGTCTGTCCTCGCGACGCTCACCCCACGGGAATATGCACAGTTCCGCGGCTTCCTCGGCTCATCATCGGGTTTCCAGTCCTTCCAATACCGCGCGGTGGAATTCATTCTCGGCAACAAGCACGAGGGAATGCTTAAGGTTCACGAGTCCGACCCGAAGGCACACGAAACGCTCACGAATCTATTGCACGAGCCAACACTTTACGATGCATTCCTTGCCGCGCTCTCGCGCAAGGGTTACAAGATTCCGTCCGAAATTCTCGGACGCGATGTCACCAAGCCTTGGGAATTCCAAGCATCCTTAGTGCCGATCTTCAAAGAAATCTACGAGTCAGAAGATACCGCGTGGAACCTTTACCAGGCCTGCGAAGACCTGGTGGACGTTGAAGACAACTTCCAAGCTTGGCGCTTCCGCCACTTGCGCGTGGTCCAACGAACCATCGGTTTCAAATCCGGAACCGGCGGCTCCTCCGGCGTCAGCTTCCTGAAACGCGCGCTGGACCTGACGTTCTTCCCCGAGCTATTTGCGGTGCGTACAGAAATTGGCTCCAACTAATCCCCTCGCCGCTTTCGTCCTTGATGATTTCGAATCTCGGTCCGGTAGCGCTACGTCGGTGCTTCGCACCATTGCAGGTCTCTACCTGCGCCATGAGGCAACGCCGGTCCCACGTCCACGAATCCTTGAACTGGCTCGAGCGGCAGGAGTGTCTGCTCCGGCAGCGCAGACAGCTGTGTCACGCCTCATCGATCGTGGTCTGTTGGAACCCGTGGAGCCTGCAACTCTTTCGGTGACCTCACCCGCTATGGCAATGTTCGCCCGGGGCAACAGGCGCATTTTCACACCGCGCCGAATGGAACACGATGATCGTTGGGTACTTGTTGCTTTTTCCTTGCCGGAAGCACTGCGAGCCACCCGACATCAGCTGCGCAAACATTTCATCCAGCTAGGCGGAGGTCTCGTTTCGGCGGGGCTGTGGATCTTCCCCGAGTATTTGCGATCCGAGGTTCTTGAAGTACTCGGAGCTTTGGACGCACGGAGCTACGCCACACTTTTCATTTCGCAGACTCCTGACTACCCGGGCACTGCCCGGCAAGCATCCGCGCAATGGTGGGATTTGGACAAGCTGGCCAAGCTCCACCGCGCGTTTCTTACCACCACCGCGAAACTAGACGCTTCGTCGACCGACGAGCAAGCTGCTTATCTCGGCTATGTCGTCCTCATAGATGCGTGGCGAGCGATACCATACCTAGACCCAGGCCTCCCCGATCAAATCCTCCCCAATAGCTGGCCCGGTCAGGAAAGCCGGGAGCGATTCTTAGAAATTTCAGCATCCTTCAAAGACCGGGCGGCAGAGCATGCTGCCCGACTCCTGCGACCGGCTGCAGGCTAAAATTTTGCGACTAGCGCCAGACTGGCTCATCCACGCCGTACGGTGTCGGCGGTCCCGCATAGTCCAGGGCCAGACCTCCACGCAAGAGTGGCGGCGGGGCATATACCAGTTCTCCGAACGTGCTGTCGATTTTGCGCAATGCGGGTCGCCCTAGCGGTTCAGCATCCGTAGTTGGCAGTGATTGATCCAGCAATGCCGTAGCTGTGCGAACCAGCGAGAATTTCGCGTGGCCGGTCTGCCCCAGGGATCTTCGCGCATGCGCCAAGGACATCACGGCCGCTGCCATTGCGTATCCGGTAGCGTGATCCAGCGCCTGCACCGGCAATGCACCCGGTTTACCCTTGGCATCTCGATATTCATCCGCTATGCCGCATGCAGCTTGAACGATGCTGTCGAAGCCGCGGCGGTTTGCGTAAGGCCCGGTATCTCCCCAAGCGCGTAGCTCAACGATGATTAAGTTCGGATACCGTTCGCGTAGCTGCTGTGTTTGCAATCCTAGTGCGGCCAATGCGCCGGGGCGGTACCCCAGCAGCACTGCGTCGGCTTCGCTCAATAGATCGTGCAGGGTGTTTAGCTGCCGCTGATCGCGCAAGTCCATTTCCGCGCTTCGCTTCCCGAAACCAGTTTCAATGTACTGACCCTGCAGTTCGGGCATATGCGGAGGATCGATGCGCAGGACGTCGGCACCCAACATAGCCAAGGTCCGCGATGAAGTGGGCCCGGCAATGACCCGGGTGAAGTCCACGACGCGTAATCCTCGGAGCGGCTCGATTACATCTTGGGGATATTGCCACAATCTGCCTCGCGACACATCGCTCATCACGAATTTGACCCAAGGCTCGGCAGCAGCAGCTTGTCCCATCGTTGTGGCCTGCCATTGCGCGCGTGTTCGAACTTTGGCGGCGATCCCTCCGAAGCCGGTGATTAGCTCGGCGATCTCGCCAGCATCAACGTCCAGGAGCGACTCAGCGAACAGTTCAGGACGCTCAAGCCTCAAAGCTTGAAGCAGGGCCTGCCGATGGTGTACATAGTTCGCGTGCGTGCGTATCCAGCCGTCTCGAGTCTGAAAGAACCCAGAATAGGCACCGAAAGGACTCATCTGTTGCCCTGCGACGCGCAGGTGTTCCGTGGAAGCAAAGGCCGCAGCGGCCCTGCGAGCCTCTATGGCGAACAGATCTTGACTGCCAGTGAGTTGATTAACCGCCGCAGCGCATAATTCGGTGGAGGCAATCGCCAGCCCTTCAACATCTAGGGCACCGCCCCACCAGCGCCGAGGCCCACTCCAGTTTCTAGCGCGTACTGTTGGAAGCAATCCACACTGGGTAAATTCAGTATCGAGCGAAGGCACGTCCCCAAGGTGGGAGGCATCCTCTCCTCGCGTGTACCGATTCATAGGCATGGGGCTAGCGTGCCATTGCTCTCTGCCACAGGCAAGAGCTGTGGCTATCGCGGCATCCTGACAACTGATGCAGGGTTAAACGCCTTGAACTCGTCGCACTACCCAACTAGGTGGTGCGACGAGCTCAAGATAAAAAGCGAAATTAGTTCGCTGGCACGTTCAGAGTCTGACCAACCATGATCAAATCTGGGTTGCTCAACTGATCGTCATTCAGCACGAACAGCCCACGCCAGTCCTTGACTCCCAAGCTGTCGGCAATCTTCTCAAGAGTATCGCCGGACTTTACGGTGTAGTCCTTGCCCGAGTCGTCAACCTTGATGTTGAAGACTGGCGCCTGAGGTGCCGCTTCAACGTGCTTCCCAGCGCTTGGCTGCGTGACCTTCTTAGAGCTACCGGTACGCTCCAATGACTGCGAAGGTGCCGCCTTCTGGGTGCTCTGCTGCTTAGGGGCCGCCTGCTGCTTAGGGGCCGCCTGCTGCTTAGGAGCTGCCTGCTGCTTTGGTGCTTGCTTCTTTGGTGCTTCCGGAGCCGAGTTGCCCGAAGGGGAACCGCTAATGCCAAGCTTTGCTGTACATGCTGGCCATGCACCCCAACCCTGAGCTGCTTGCACCTTGGTTGCGATGCGGATCTGCTCGGCCTTCGAGGCCTGGTGCGCCATGCCCGAACCGCCGAATGCCTTCCAAGTCTGCGCGGAGAACTGCAAGCCACCGTAGTAACCGTTGCCGGTATTGATGGACCAGTTTCCGCCGGACTCGCACTGTGCCAATTTATCCCAGGTGCTTGCAGCCGAAGCTGGCACGGTCGAAGCGACTACCGCAGTGCTTGCTACTGCTACGGCGGCCAATGTGGCTCCACCGCGACGAATGATGTTCTTGGTCTTCTGCTGGATCATGATTCTCCAGTGCCCTTCCACGCTCAGGCCTTCCTAGGCCATCCCTGTGCACCGCTCTGCGTCGCATTTCGACTTTTTTGAAGTACTGCCATGGTGAGCGGTTTGGAAGTCCCGGCAGTACGTGTTTCCCCATAACACTGCGAGTGTTATCGAAACGTTATAAATGACCATAGCGCACGACCCCGCACCCAACGCAACTCAGGATCCTTCCAGAAACCCCGTAAATACAGGTCAAAACGGGCAAAGAAATTTTTTCGAGGATCCGCTTTTTGGACGATTTCCTCGAATCCGCAGGCAAAGTTGTTACGCTTCCAAGGTGGAACTTGATCATGCTTTTGTGATAAAGATTTCGTCAATTTCTCGCTGTGTGCTCAGGCTACGTTCACTGCGCGATGGGCACCAACAAGTGCTTTTTACCTCTGCATTCATCTCAGCCCACCCACTGAACCTCCAGTTGGGAAACAACAATCCGGTTTAAAATGCCGCTTCACCGCACAGGATTTAGGTAGTGTGGGACTCGGAATAACACTTAGTGTTTCTGCAATACGGCAGATAAGGGAAACCAATGGCTTTTAGGGACCGACTGACCAAGGAACGTTTCAGGGAAGCCTTAAGCTGCTACCCCCGAGCGATGCGAGAATTCTTCCGGATCGACGGACTAGACGGTGCTGCTTCCCTCTCCTATTTCATGGTTCTAGCGATGTTCCCCGGGCTGTTGGCACTGATTTCCTTGCTGTCACTGGTAGGTGCAAGCGAAAGCAGCACCCAATGGATCATGGATCTGATTCGTCAAAGCCTCGCTGCTGGCGGACAGCAAACCGGCGATGCCCAACAACTAGTCGAAACAGCAGAGCAGCTGCTCACCGGTCTGGCAAGTTCAGCCAAGGGAACGTTTTGGGCTATTTTGATTGGTTCCCTCGGTGCACTGTGGAGTACCTCCGGATATGTCACCGCATTTAGCCGACAAATGAATCGGCTCTTCGGAGTACGAGAAGGTCGTCCGCAATGGAAAAGACGTCCGCAAATGTTTGCCATCACGGTTTTGATCATGATCGTAGCCGTGATCTCTTTAGCGTTGCTGGTAACTTCAGGTTCGATCGCACGAGCTATTGGAAATGTTTTTGGACTCGGCGACAGCTTTGTAATGCTGTTGAACATCGCCAAACCTCCAGCACTATTTGTGATGATCTTGCTGGTCCTGGCATTGCTGTACCACTTCACCCCGAACGTTAAACGTGCAAAGTTCCATTGGTTTTCCCCAGGTACATTTACCGCTCTGGTTGTCCTTGGCCTTTCCGCGGTGGGATTCACTGTCTACCTCGCAAAATTTGCAAGTTACTCGGCCACATACGGAGCAATTGGCGGTGTCATTGTTCTGGTTCTAGCCTGCTGGATCAGTAATATTGCGCTCATTATCGGAGCATTGGTAGACATCGAGTTTACGCGCTTGCGCCAACTACGAACCGGCCTTGCCTCTGCGGTTGAAGTGCACCTTCCATTGCGCGACAGCACCATGGTAGAGCGCGAACAATTAGCGGTCTATAAGGACCTAGTCCGAGCTCAAGAGATCCGAATTAATCATGGCGGGGATCCATTGCAAGATATGGAAATTGACCCGACCGGACGTGCCAAACGCAAGACGAAGTGGCTGCCAATCGGCGTTGCCGCCGCCGCGGCGTGGCTTGTGTCGCGTAGTCGTGCGGCCCGAAAGCTAAAGCAGGCGCAAAAGACTCTGGACTCCTAAGAATATTCCGGCTCCGCCAAGCACCATGATGACCAGCAGCCACAACGTGGCAAAAGTCCCTGTGGCGCGCGCAATCAGGTATGCATCGGACTGTTCAATATCTCGGCGCCGCCAGGTATGAACCGACAGGACTTTGAAATAATCACGGATTCCCGAGCAGAGCAGGAAGCCACCAAGAAGCAAGGCTAAATAAATGTAAGCGCTGACCGGCGCAAAGAACACAACACCGAGAGCGATTAAAGCGCTCGCGCTGCACACGACAAATGCCGGCCAGTTACGCACAAAAACTAACACAAGCACGAAGAACAACGCGTATATGCCCAAGGCTCTGCCGGCATAGCCGGAGGCAGTGGCCCAGAGTAGTGCTGCCGAAACTAGCAGTGGCGTGGGATAACCAAAGATGCCAGAGATGATGACCGAGGTTTTTCCTCGACCACGGCTGACAACTTCGCCCGAGTGGTCCCATCCCAGACGGAGCCCGGTGACGAATCGTCCGGTGAAAAGTGCACTGATTACATGTCCTAGTTCATGGACCAGGGTGGAATACATTCCGGTAATTCGCCATACCGGGCGCGGGAGAACGAGCCCAAGCACAAGAACTAAAAGGATCACCCATTGCCCTGCGGTGAGGTCAACAGGTTGCGGCGCCCATAGCCGGGCCCATGCGCCGCTGAAATCTACGCTCATGTTCACTCCAGGTGCAATTCAGTCGTCAATTTCTCTTATTCTTTCAACGCACGCCCCAATCGCCGAGTTGCCACTTCGGCCATGTACCAACTTCTGGGGATGGTCACAGGTGACGGCAATACGATTAACGGCAGCATCCCTGTTGTCGTTATATTCGGAGGTTTCCTTGTCACGTTTAGCTTCTACCGCCATTGCGGTCACCGGATTAACCGGCGGTTATGCCACTGGTCGCATAACCAAGAAGCGCCCACTGGCGGCCGTGGTGTTGGCCGCCGCGGGAACTGGAGCATTCTTTATCTGGAAAAAGGATGCCGGAACTGCCAAGGCCATCGCGTTGGTCGGTGCCTACCTCACTGCCTTTGGCGCATCGCACCCGCTGTCAAAGAAAATCGGCGCCTGGCCAGCGGTCAACTCGGTCACCGCTGTGGTGGGCGTTCTTTCGCTAGTCGGCGGCGGAGCGACGAGGCCTCCGCAAGTCTAGGCAATTAACGTCAAACGGTCGGTGCCGAGTGCTACGTTGACTAGGTAACCATCCAGTCTGCGAGAGGCACCGACCCGTGTTCTTCTTTGGTGATCAGTTCGTCTTTTCGGCTAGTGACCTTACGGTCGCCGTCGATTGTCATTTTCAATCTTTATGCCTGCTGGACGTAAAACTCGGGCGCCGGGAAAAGAGCGAATCCGCGACCGACGAAATGCTTGCGAGAACTGCGGAGCTCGGAGATGTCCACGAACGTAAAGTGCTTGCCGAGCTGATTGAGAAATACGGAGACTACGACCCACAGACCGGCACCGGCGTCAAACAGCTCCTTGAAAGGCCCGCGCACAACGCCGCGGCCTTGCACGCAGCGCACCGTGAAACCATCGAAACGTTACGCGGTGGTGCAGACGTTATTTTCCAGGCCACGTTCTTTGACGGCACTTTCATCGGATTCGCCGATTTCTTGGTTCGTCAGCCCGACGGCAGCTGGGCGGTTTGGGACACTAAACTCGCCCGGCATGCTAGGGTCTCCGCATTGCTTCAAGTTGCGGCCTATGCAGACCAACTGCAAGCCGAAAACATCGAAGTACACCCACAAACAACTTTAGTTCTTGGCGATGGCACTCATTCAGTGCACCGAATCGATGAGATTCTCCCCGTGTTCCGGGCGCAGCGCGAACGCTTTACCAAGATGGTCAGAAAGCACTCCGAGGAAAATGGCCCTGTGCTCTGGAATTCGGATGCGATACGCATTTGTGGACGTTGCGAATTCTGTGCGGAGCAGGTGAGCTCCACACGAGATGTGTTGCTAGTGGCCAATATGTCCATGGCGCAACGCGAGAAGCTACGCCGACAAGGAATTTTCACCATCGACCAGCTTGCCGCAATGGACCCCAAGGAAGGCACATCGCTGGCACGCACAGTCGATCAAGCACGAATGCAATTAGGTTTGGGACAGGTCGATGGAACTGAGCATGGCGTGTCCTACCGAGTAAAATCTTCGCAAACTATTTCGAGACTGCCCAATCCCGATCAAGGCGACATATTCTTCGATTTCGAAGGTGACCCGCTGTACCAAGATCCAGTCGATAATTCGTGGGGACTGGAGTATCTTTTCGGTGTCATTGAAAATGACACTGGCGCACCGATATTCCGCCCCTTTTGGGCACACAGCCGTGCCGAAGAACGCCAAGCTTTCTTAGACTTCATTGAGTACGTTCAAGCACGCCGTCAACGCTTCCCGAACATGAAGATCTACCACTACGCGGCCTACGAAAAAAGTGCACTTCGTAAACTCTCACAGGTACATATTGCAGGCGAAGACGAAGTCGACCAGTGGCTCCGCGACAATCTACTTATTGATCTCTATGAAACGGTACGCAACTCGCTGGTCGTATCTACACGTTCGTATTCAATCAAGAAGCTCGAACCCCTGTATATGAAAGAGCATCTGCGCTCCGGTGACGTCACCGATGCAGGTGCTTCCGTGGTCGCCTACGCCCACTATGTCTCCGCGCTGGACTCCGCGGCTGATGCGCAGGCCACGCAAATCCTCGAATCAATCGCTGACTACAACGAGTACGACTGCCTGTCGACGCTTCGCTTGCGCGACTGGCTCTTGTCGCTCGTGGACTTCCAGCCACATATGCATCCTGAGGTAGAGGTCCCGGAAGAAGCCACCGACGAATACGAGCCCACAGAAGAAGAAATAAGGCTCCAAGATTACTTAGCCGGGCTTCCGCATAACCAGACACTGAGTGACAATGACCGGGCTATAGCCATGGTCGCGGCCGCCACCGGTTACAACCGCCGCGAACGAAAACAATTCTGGTGGGAGCATTTCGACAGGCTCTCCGCGCCCATGGACGACTGGTCCGATGTGCGGGGCGTCTTTACTGTGGACTCCGCAGAACTACTTGAAGATTGGCACAAAGCTACCGAACGAGCTCGAACGTTAACTAGAATCACCAAACTCTACGGAACCCTTGCCGAAGGGTCGCTGCTAAGCCAAGGCACCGGAGTCTTTGCCATGTTCGCTGCTCCCCTGCCCGAAGGCATGGAGGTGGACGACGAGGCACTACGAGGTGGAGCCTTCAACGCCACGGTAGTCGAGGTTGGCCAAGGCTGGCTTAGCATCGCAGAGAAGACCAGCGGCAAAGTCCCCGAATACGGTGCATTCCCCGTAGCGTTGACCCCAGGCCAACCAATTGCCACAAAAAGCATCGATGAAGCGTTGAAACAAATCGCCCAGCAGGTCGGAGCCATCGTTCCGGAACTGCCGCGGCAGCCTGGCATCGATATTCTGCGTCGAATTCCACCGCGATTGAAGACCTTGGCTAGCCCGACCGCCCCAGAAATGTTGGACGGTAACGCCCAAGTTTATCCAGCCCTAGTGAAATCTCTGATGGACTTGGATAATTCTTATCTTGCTGTTCAAGGGCCCCCCGGCACAGGTAAGACCTTTGTCGCTTCGCATGTGATCCACGCATTGGTTAATGAAGGTTGGAAGGTCGGCGTCGTCGCCCAATCCCACGCGGTAGTTGAAAACGTTTTGCACAAAGCCATCGAAGCCGGTGTACACCCCGATCGGGTAGCAAAGGAAGTCAAACACAAGGACCCAGTACCGTGGACCGGTACTAGCGCCGCTGCGATTGATGATGCCATCTGTTCTGCGGAAGGTGCGTTGGTTGGTGGCACCGCATGGACGATGACCGGCAAACGAATCCCTGCCGGAAGTTTGGATCTATTGGTTATCGACGAAGCCGGACAGTTCTCGCTTGCCAACACCTTGGCTGTTTCACAGGCAGCGCGTAACCTGTTGTTGCTCGGAGATCCGCAGCAGCTACCGCAGGTAACCCAGGGGTCTCACCCCCAACCCGTAGATGAGTCAGCTTTGGGCTGGCTTTCCGAAGGTCTCCCGGTCCTACCGGCAGAATTGGGTTACTTCCTTGCAACGTCTTGGCGCATGCATCCGCAGCTTTGCGAAAAGGTCTCGGCGTTAAGCTATGACTACAAGTTGTTCTCCGCGAAAGCAGCCGGGCTTCGCGAACTGAACGGTACTGCCCCTGGTGTTGAGACCCGAATAGTGCATCACCGCGGGAACACGACCAGCAGTGCCGAAGAAGCCTCCGCTATCGCTGGTCTAGTCCGCGAGCATCTGGGGATGCTGTGGAATCCCGGAAGCGGAAAGCAGCCGCGAATACTGGCCGAAGAGGACATACTCGTCGTGGCAGCATATAACGCTCAAGTGAATCTAGTGCGCGAATTCCTTGAAGACGAGCAGCTTTCTGGGGTGAAAGTTGGCACGGTAGACAAGTTCCAAGGGCAAGAAGCACCTGTAGTACTGGTGACTATGGCTTGTTCGAGTGCCGAAGATGCTTCACGCGGTATCGATTTCTTGTTGAACCGAAATCGCATCAACGTGGCTATTTCCCGAGGCCAGTGGAAAGCGGTGATTGTGCGTAGCGAACGACTTACCGACTTCCTGCCATCGAACCCCGCAGCACTGTCGCAACTCGGTGCTTTCATGGCGCTCTAAGCCGATCGTCGATCGTCGATTCGGCTCATCAATCACCGCGCCGAATCGATAACCTCGTCTACGTCAAAGAAGGTTTTCAATACGGGCCGATCCCCGCGTTTCTCTTTTTCGAATTGCAGGCCATCGATGTTGATTCGCATCTGCCGTTGATAATCATCGCGTTGCTGCATCCACGCGGTGATGGTTCCGTCGACACCGTAGAAGTACATGAACCCTTCCTTTTTCAACAGCTCAAATCGTGCGCCAGAGTACGCCCCTGTTCGAGCGATATCTGAGCCAAAGGGGTAGATGAAATGGTCGGTCTCGCCCAGAATTGGTTCGACCTCTTCCTTCCAAAGCTTCATGTCACGTTTGAAACGGCCTAAGCTAACGGTTCCGGTTGCGATATGACCCCATGAATGAGAGGCGAAGACCCATCCTTCCTTTTTCATCGCCTCCGCGATTTTAATCGCAGCTTCTCGATCCTTTTCAAGGTTCTTATTGTCCGGGTATTGGCTTTGCGAAGTCCGGTATCCGAACACTCCGTTGTAGCCGGTCATGGCAATGATCCCGCGAGCATCTCGGTAAGAAAAATCTGGATGCTCGGCAACAAAATCATCGAGCACTGTGGTCACGTCGTATGCGCCCACATGTTTTTTGCCATCACCGTCTACATATTCGTTTCGGATCTTGCCCTTCCTATCGAGCACCAGTCGGTCGGCGAAGCCATCACCTTCCATATATTCGTAGTAGCTCAGGTCATCAAGGGATAAGACGATTGGTTTTTTACCGGCCGGAAGCATAATTTTCCGGTAGCTCATATTTTTCTTCTGGTCGAGGCCGGCGAAGTCAACCGGGTTGACCAGCACGAAATCTCGGTTGTACAGCTCTTGGAGGATCGATTCAAATTCCTTTTGAGTCACCATGTAATCCCTGTAGCCCTGTGCCTTATTATCTTTATCGAAGGCACGCTTCGGATCAACTACAAGCGAGTGAAAGAACAAGTGAGGAATTTGGTCTGGGCGTTCCCACGCAGAGGTGCCCTTCATTTCAGATTCGAGTCCATCTACCAAATCGTTAAGTTTGGCGCTGGGATCTTCCTTAGCTAGCTTGATGGCGGCGTTGTAGTCGTAACCATCGGCTAGTCGATTAATCTGCGCAAGCACACCTTCTTCGCGTGCAGATTCTGCTACGGCCTCTTGAGCCTCTTCGGCTGCTTGAGAGGCGCTGCTAGCTGCTATTTCGGGGTCGACTTGGTCACTACAACCGGCCAAAGCCAAGACGACTGTCGCCGCTACCGCGATCTTGAAGTGCCTCATTACGCTTCTCTCTCCTCGCAGCGGCTATCCCCATGGACGCCACGATTTCTCCTTGCCATCACCTTGTTTTCGACCTTACACATACTTATCTGGGGTTTACAGCCTTGGACGCCCTCGCCGAAGCAACATCTTGGACAAAGTTTTCCCTTCGCAATTTCTCACACGGACCTTCCGGCTTGATGGCTTAGAATTGATAGGTTAGGCGTCGAAAGATCAAGGATGTACATGCAGCCCTCGCATCGCGCGAACAGCTTGTGGCTTCAGTCCCAGCAGTTCAAGAGTTCGGCAGCATATCGGCTTCTTACCGCGCAGCCTTGGGCTGTTGCCTTTGTCCGATCAGAATTTACTGCGGACAAGCCACGTGTAGCCCTAGAACTCTTCCATGCTTCATTGGATTCGTTTCTGAAGCTCGCTCGCACCAGCGACGAACAGATTCCCCAAACCTACTCCGCTCAAGACTTCGCCGAGACCTGGGTCAAACAAGGAATACTGGCTCGTCCCCTGATCGACGGGCGCTTCGTCTACGAGCCGAGCGCGCAGACCTTGCGTACTCTGCGTTTCCTCTCGGATTTTTCGACTGACGACTCACACCTGAACTCTTCACGCTTGAATACCTTGCTGTCCTCGCTGGAGTCCTTGGCCCATGAGACTGATCCAGACCCGGAAGCGCGTATTCGCGCTCTGGAGTCACAGATTGCCATGCGACACGCACAGATCGATGAACTGCGCACCGGTGATGACCCTGCGGTGCTTTCGCGTGCCACCGCGTTGTCCGCGGCACGCTCAGTGCTAGATCTGGCTTCGAGCCTTCCTGCCGACTTCCGCCGAATGCGCGACGGTGTTCAGGAAATGTTGTATTCCCTGCGTGAAGGCATCCTCGATGCGTCCACCGCAAAGGGCGTCGCGGTAGGCCAGGTCCTAGAAGCCGACCGACAACTTCGTTCAACCGCCGAAGGCGAGACCTTCCGGGGCTTCACCGAGTTCCTGAACTCACCAGATGCACAACAGCGTTTTCGCGCGGCGCTTTCCGAAGTCCTAGAACGCAACTTCGTGGACGATCTCAATACTCCAGAACGCCAGATTCTGACCAATTTGCTTCGTGAGCTCCGGCGCCAGGCGGCGGAGGTACATGCTTCGTACGGAAAGCTCTCCGAATCTCTGCACGCCTTTGTTCAGTCCGAGGATTACCAGCAAGCACAGCTTCTGCGCCAGGCAGTGCGTAGTGCTGAAGCGGCGATCGTGAAGTCCTTGACGCTCAGGCCACGCAGTGGATTGGCTCCGCTTGACCTGTTCGCCCCGCAGTTCATGACCCTGGCTGGACTAGGAATCTTTGACCCGTCCGAGCATGTGGCCCCTCCACCATTGGCGGCTGCGCCGGACTTCAACGCCTCCGATATTGTGCGCACGCCATCAACCCCGCAAGCGAATATGGCCTACCTTCGGGAGTCGGTGACCAACAAGCTGAGCCAGAACTCCAAGGATCAGCTTCCGCTCGATGAGCTCTTCAACGATCTGCCCGAAGAACACCGCCATCTGAACACCGTGCGTGCCTTGATCGAGATAGGTCGAACCAACGGCGAATCTTTGAGTGAAACAGATTTGATGACCATCAGCTTCCGGCAGATTGACGGATCTGAACGTACAGCTATTCTTCCCGCCCTAACTTTCACAAAGGAGCCGCTATGACCAGCACAAATTCATATGCTGCACCCATCATCGAACCGCTCTTTGAGGGAGACCGTGGCAGCTACTCATTGGAGCTGCGGCAATTACTCGTACGTCTGCTGCGTGGCCCCTACCTCGATGGATCAATCGACCCGGCGTCCTGGCAGTTACTGCTAGACCAACAGGAAGCGGTAGGCGCGTATGTTTCGGAAATTTTCCTGACCATTTCCATGGACACCGATCGAAAAATTGCGATGCTCACTCCCGCGCAAATCGATCAGGTACACACCTCGCCGATTGCACCGCGTCGCGCGCTAAAACGCGACGAAACTTTGCTCGCGCTACGCCTGCGCATGCTGCTGGAACAGCATTCTGGCACCGGAACAGACGCAGTGCTTTCGCGCAGGGCCATGCATGAAATCTTGGCCGAGCACCGCAGCCCATCCGATCGCGACGACAAACGCTTTGCCGAGTCCTGTGATGCGGCAGTAGCCCGACTCAATTCCCTGCGGTTACTCACCGGCACCGAGTTGGCTGACGAATTTAGGATTTCACCGGCCCTAGCGATGGCTCTTCCTATTTCACGAATCGAAGATATTCCCCAATACATCTCTGCGATCGACGCAAACGAATCGACACTGAATCTGTCCGCAGACACTTCCGAAGAATTGTCTATGGATTCGACCGACCTGGTGCAGGAGTAGCCGATGAGTATAGAAATGACCCTCCCGCTCGGTGGCGCTCTGAACCCGGGACAGCATCGGCTTAGCCGGCTCCAGATCGTTAACTGGGGCACTTTCCACGGTCTGCACAATCTTGAGATTGATCGCGCCGGAAGCCTAGTCACCGGGCACCCTGGCGTGGGCAAATCGACCTTATTTGATGCCATGGGGCACGTCTTCTTTGCGACCCCAAAGCTCAACGAGTCCGCCAACGATGCCGCGACGCGCGCCGACCGCCGCACCACCTTCTCTTACATGCGTGGCCGCAAGTTCAAGACCAGTTCGGGCACTGTCTTCCAGCGTCCCGGCGCAACTTGGAGCGCCATTCTGCTGGGCTATGAGGACGGGTTGGGAAACACCGTCAGCATCGGCGCGGTTTTCGACCTGCCTGACGCCGGATTAGAAAATCAGGTCTCCAAGCACTATCTGCTCAGTGAAAGCGCCCTAGATATTGCTGAGCTTGAACATCACGGGCCACGGCGTTTTACCGTTTCTTCCTTGTCCAAGTCTTTGGAACCGGCCGAAGCATTCGATACGCACAAGGCATTTATCGATCGTGTTCGCCGCCGTCTTGGGGTAGAAAGTGACAAGGCTTTCGCGTTGCTGCGCACCTTGCAAAACGGCAAAGGGCTGGCGAAGGGTGTCAACCAATTCTTCCGTCATGAAGTGCTGGAAGAACCCACCACACTGAAAGCCGCCGCGGCAGCAGTGGAGGACTTCGCCCACCTGCGCGGAATCTACCGTCAATTGGATACGGCCCGCGCACAGCGCGATGTGCTGGCCCAGGTTCCCGAGCAAGACAAGGTATATCGAACACTCGCCCAACGCATCGGCGAGACCGAAGAGCTGCTCAATAGCGATCTCCAGCAACTCGATGCGAAGGTCCGCGAGCATGTTTTGCGCAACGACATGCAACGCCATCAACGAGAACTAGCTGAGCTCAAGGCACAAGAGGCTGACATTCTGGCGCGTAAGAGCCAGACCGAAGATCGTCTTCAGTCGCTCGCAGCAGCCCACGATTCCGCAGGCTCAGCCTCGTTGATGCTGCTTGAGCGCGAGGCGGATGCGGCACGTAAGGCGCTTTCGGAAAAGGAATCCGCGTTACGCGCTTTGCAGGAACAAGCAACCGAAGCAGGCTTGAACTTCGAGTTCAGCGGCACCGGGCTTGATGAGCTACGAGCAAATGCCGCCCGTACTATGCAGCAGCTCGCTTCCATCACCAAGGACGCGCAGACGGTTGAATACGAGGCCATGGCCTCGTTGATGGCGCTGCGTAAGCGCGCAGAAGCCTTGGACGAGCAGATTCGTTCCTACCAGCGTCGTGGCACGAATATCGATGACCGTTCTGTGGCTGCACGCAGAGCCATCGCATCAGCTTGTTCACTGAGCGAAGAGCAGTTGCCCTTCGCCGGCGAGCTAATGGATGTGGCGGCAGACTCTGCCATCTGGCGTCTGGCTGCAGAAAAGGCGTTACGCTCGCTGGCGCGCACCATTTTGGTGCCCGGTGAATTCCTGACCCAGGTGACGCACGCAATCGACGAACTCGACGGATTGGGTCGAGTCCGCTGGGTCGATAGTTCTGTCAAACCACGCGATACAGTACCTGGACCAGCCGATTTGGTCAGTAAACTCGACTTTGCTTCAGGAGAAGCAGGAAATTGGTTGCGCACCAAGATCACCGCCGACTATCCGCTGGCTTGTGTGGAGAACGATGCAGCGATGCACGTGCATCCCAAGGCCATCACCCCCGCAGGAACCATCAAAACCGGTGCGGGCACCTTTGAACGAGACACCCGCAGCGTCCATGCCTCTGACTATTTACTTGGATTCACCAATGAATCCAAGATCTCGGAATTGCAGAACAAGGCCGACCGTCTTCAAGCGCAGATTCTGCTGGCAAAAGACGCTGCCGATGAACGGACGGCCGCCAAAAACAAGGTCGTCGCAAAGTCTCAGCGGCTTGCAGCTATCGTCGCGGACGAACGCAATTTTGCCCAACTAGATGCCTCTGCTGCGCTCGATTCTCTGCGTCGCAGCGAACAGAAGCTCGGGGATGCACTGGTGCTTTCGGGTGATTCTTCGAAGATTCGCCATGAGATCGAAAACGCGAAGGCAGATTCTGAGAAGTTGGTTGGCGACCTCGCGTTGGTGCGCTCGCGTATCAGCGACTTCGAACTGCAGATCGAACGTGCACAGAAGGTGCTCGCAAGCACCGTAGACGGGGATACAAACAGCGACTGGGTCTCTTCGGTCCCGAATTATCTGCGACAGCACACGATCCTTGGCCCGATTTTGGAAAAGGTGGCTGCAGGTGTCTGCCCGCCTGCGGATTCCATCGGCGAAGCCTTCGCCGAGGTCAAGGTGCAGCTTGGCGGTCAGCTCAACGATTTCTCCGCGCAACGCCATGAGGTCGGCGGCGCGCTGAGCGAAACGTTCAAGCGCTTTGCCCGCGAGTTCGGCACCTCCCATGCTCAAACTCACGGGACAACACCGGAAGCCGCCGAGCACTACGCCAAGCTGCACGGTCAGATCGTTGCAGACGGCCTGCCCCATCACGAAGCACAGTTCCGCGAATATTTTGCCAACCGTTCCTACGAACGCTTCAGCGACCTCTTGCAGTTGCTCGATGAGGAACGCCGGATGATTTCCGAGCGAATCAAACCGCTGAACCAGATTCTCTCGGATGTCACCTTCGAGCATGGGTCGATGCTGCGTCTGGAAGTTGAAAACTCGATTCCTGTTGAGGCCGGAACTTTCCGCAAGGAACTGAAGTCGGCGCTAAATGACGCATACACCACCAAGGAAGAAGGAACCCTGGCGAAGTCCTACCAGGCACTTGAATCCTTGGTCTCCGCGCTGAGCGATCCAGGTCTAAATGCTTGGCGTTCTACCGTGCTGGATGTCCGCCAGCACGTGGTAATCAGCTGCAATGAACACAAGCCAAACGGAGAGGTAGAGACGGGCTTGGAACCTGGCACGCTATCCGGTGGTGAGGGCCAGCGCTTCACCTCATTTATCATGGGCGCGGCTTTGGCATACCAATTGGGCTTTGCTTCGGCTGGCTTCACTTCCTATGGCACCGTGATGATCGATGAGGCGTTCATTCAAGCGAACTCCGAATATGCGGCAGCTGGTATACGCGCTCTGCAGGAGTTCGGTTTCCATCTGGTCCTTGCGGCTCCAGAAGACAAGATCGACTTGAGCCACCATCTGGGTTCCATTATCGACATCATCAAGCATCCGGGATCTAACATCTCCGGCTTTGTCACCACTGGGCGCTCCCCCGCGCTGGCCACCGCCATAACGTTGCGCGGCTAGCAGTTCATAAGAACGTTTCGGCAGGTTAAACACAACGAGGTCGGAGTAAGTAGTTGATGATCAACTACTCACTCCGACCTCTAATGCGTCACCAGCTACTCGGTGGCAAGTCCCTCCACCGGAGATAGCTTCGCCGCGCGACGTCCTGGAGTAATCGAGGCAAGCAATGCCGCCAGGAGGCTCACCAGCAGAACTGCTGCCAGTTGCAGCCATGGGATCTCATAGCTCATATTTCCCATGCTGGACAAGGCGCTGTGCGCACCGAGCAATCCGTAGACCGCACCGAGGATGAGCCCCAGCAAGGCCGCCACGCCACCGATCAGCACCGCCTCCGTGGCGAGCATGGAACGCAACTGCTTCTTCTTCAGACCCAGCGCACGCAACAGGGCGTTTTCTCGCGTGCGTTCGAGCACCGACAGGCTCAACGTGTTGGCCACGCCGATCAATGCGATCAGCACCGCTACGGCGAGCAGACCCGAAACAATCATCAGCAAGACATCGATGATCTGGGAGAACATTGCCTTCTCTGTCACGCCGCCGGAAATCATCGAATTTTCGACACCCGCGACGTCTGCAATGGATTCCACCAGCTCAGTTACTTTCCCATTGGAAAGCGAAGGATCAACCTTGATCGCCACCCCGGACATCCCCTCCTTCTCGGAGATACCCAGCTTGGCTGCAGTGCTTTCGGTCAATGTGTTCGAAACGAAGCTGGCCGAGGTGGTTCTGAGCTTCACGGGCTGACCATTAACCGTTGCATGGTCCGCTTCGATCTGCCACCAGGTCGAAAGCAGTTCACCGTCTCGTGGAACGATCTGTTCATCGTAGACTACCGCTGTGTATGACTCCGGGTCGACGACCATCGCAAGCTCTTCGCTTGAAGATCCGTCCGGGAACTCGGTGGCAACGGTGCGCATGGTGTATGCCGAAACGCTTTCAATGCCTTCAAGCTCTGCGAGTTTAGGTGCCAAGGCATCGCTGGTCAAAGACTCTTGAGCCACCGTCAAGTCGATCGGGTATTCGCCGCTGATGCTCCCATTCAGGGTGGCCTTGGCGCTCTGCCCACCGACCATGATCATCGAGACTAGCGTGACGCCGATCAGCAGCGCGGTGGCAGTCGCGGTAGTACGCCCGGGGTTGCGAACTGCGTTGAGCGAGGCCAGCCTGCCAGCCACCGAACGTCCAGCCAGCAGCTTGCCGATACCAAACACCGTGGCAGGAACAAACAGCGAGGCCAGCATCAAAATGCCAGGGAAGGATAACAACCCACCGGCGAAGGCAATCAGCAGTTGCCCCTTGACCGCTCCGTAGGCAAGCAAGGCGGCACCTGCCAGCGCCAGCAGCGAGCCGAAGATGATACGTACGATTCCTGCACGATTCTTCACGCTGGCCGCATCGAATGGGCGCAAGGCGGCAAGCGGGGCCAGGCTCATGGCTCGGCGTGCTGGCAGCCAGGCGGCCAGCACCGTCATTACGATGCCGACTGCCAGGGGAATGATGATGCCCCGAGCATCCACGGCCAACGTCGCGTAGGACATTTCAGGTACTAGATTTCGGAGCAGCTGAATCAGACCTGCCATCAGTGCCACGGCCAGGGCTACACCAACCACCGAAGCGATGACACCGATCAACAGCGCTTCGATCAGCACCGAGCTGCGGATCTGTGCGCGTTTGGCGCCGAGGGTGCGCAAAAGGGCCAGCTCGCGGGTGCGCTGGGCGATGACTACCGAGAAGGTGTTCATCACCACCAGGCCGGTGACTATCAGAGCGACCAGGGCAAAGACCAGCAAGATGATCGTCAGCTGATCGGTTCCACCGGTCAGGCTTGCCACGTCAGCGAGCACCTGTTCGTCGGCGGTGTTCACCACCACATCGGCCAATGACTTGTCATGGAAGTATTCGGCCACGGCGGCTTTGGTTTGAGCGACGTCATTCTTTGCATCGATCACGAGCATGTTCAGCTGAGCGCTCTCGCCTGCGAAGCGTTCCCAGGCGTCTTCTTGCATAGCAAGTTGGGCGAAGGAGGAGGACATCGGATCGGTGGTGGTTTCCACGATCCCGACGATTTTCAGTTCACGCATCTTCGCGTTATCGTCCATGTTGGACATCGCCACGGTGTCCGAAACGGAAAGGCCCATCTGCTCGGCATGCTCCTGGTCGATTACGACCTCGTCCGCTCCCAAAGGCGCACGTCCTTCGAGCATCGACATGCCCGAGAGCTTATTGTCTGCGGAGATGGGTTTGAGCATTGCGGTGTAGCCGTTGTCGCTGGTACGCAATGATGCGCCCATTACGCCGTCGCCGTAAACACCTGAGGTTTCGGGAAGTTCACGTATTTCACGGACCGTGTCCATGCTTAGCATGCTCGTGTCGCGATCGTTGGGAGTTAGTTCCCAATCAACCGAAGCCACCAGATCGGCGTTCTTGTATGAGTCGCCCAAACTATTTTTTAGCGTCGCCCGCGTAGAGGAATCCACCGCGAGAGTGGCGCCGAGGAAGGCCGTACCGATGGCGACGGCCAGTAGCACGGCGATATACCGACGTGCGTAAGTTTTGATGTTCGCTATTGCTACCTGAAGCATGGTCCTACTCCGCTAGAGAGGCAAGAGCCTCGGTGACGCTGGCTACAGTGGGCTCTTCGAGCGAACCGACGAGGTTTCCGTCCTTCATCAGCAACACGGTGTCCGCATAGGATGCTGCCGCCGGATCGTGGGTGACCATGATGATGGTCTGCCCCATTTCGCGGGTAGAGGTGCGCATCAAGGAGAGCACTTCTGCTCCGGTTCGAGAATCCAAGTTTCCGGTCGGTTCATCACCGAATACGACTTCTGGGCGAGTGAGCAATGCTCGAGCTACCGCTACGCGCTGCTGCTGCCCTCCAGAAAGCTCGTGTGGTTTATGTGTCAGTCGGTCACGCAATCCCAGCGCGTCGATGACAACGTTGAACCATTCGCGGTCGTGCTTCTTGCCGGCTAGGGACAACGGCAGCAGGATGTTGTCTTTGGCATTTAATGTCGGAACAAGGTTGAAGGACTGGAACACGAAGCCGATCTGTTCGCGGCGCATCGTGGTCAGCTGGTCATCGTTGAGCTCGGTAAGGTTCTTGCCGCCGATGATGATTTCGCCAGAATCCGCGTTGTCCAAACCTGCCAAACAGTGCATCAGGGTTGACTTGCCAGAACCCGAGGGCCCCATAATTGCGGTGAAACGGGAGCGCGCAAATGCGACATCTACTCCGCGCAGAGCTTCGACTCGGGTGCTGTCGCGACCGTAGCTCTTGCTCAACCCTCGCGCTTGTACTGCGTAGTCAGTTACCTGCTGTGTTTCAGTTGTCATGCATTAATTATATAAAGCGCCTAGCCAATTGAGGATCGACCAGAAGGTCTGCATCTACCTCCAGAGCGTCATACCACGGGATGAGAGAGACTGAAGGCCCTCTCATCCCGTGCGCGGTCACCGACTCTTAGCACTGCGAGTGATAGTCCGAGTCGCGGTGGCTTCGGGGCTCAATCTGGAAGGTTGAATGCTCGATACTGACCTCAAAATGATCCGCCACGCACTTCTGCAGTTCACGCAACAATTGACCGGTTGCACCAGCGGTAAACATGCGATCCTCGGCGACGATGTGCGCAGTTAGCACCGGAAGGTTCGTAGCAATTTGGCTTGCGTGCAGGTCGTGAACGGCAATCACGCCCGCCTGCTCTTCCAAGTGGCGGCGGACCGCTTCGAGGTCCAGTCCACGTGGCGTTGATTCGAGCAATATATGAGTCGTCTCGCCCAGAAGCTTTACGGCGCGAGGCACGATCAGAGCAGCGATGAACAGTGCCGCGACCGAGTCTGCGTTCGTCCATCCGGTGAAATGGATTGCCAGCGCGGCAATAATAACGGCGACGGATCCGAGTGCATCGTTCATTACCTCCAGGAACGCAGCTCGCATGTTCAGATTGGCGTCACGCCCCGCGGAAATGATCCACATTGCCACGAGGTTTCCAGCCAAGCCGACAATACCGAAGATCAGGAGTCCTTCGGATTGCACCTCCGCCGGTACAAAAAGTCGACGAATCGCATCGATGGCTGCGTAGATACCGACGGCGAGCAATAACGCAGATTGCAAGGTCGCGGAGAGCACTTCGGCTCGGCGGAAACCCCACGTGCGTTTGAGTGTGGGTTTGCGCTGCACCAGATTGGCTGCGGTCAGGGCGAGCAGGAGCCCCACCGAGTCGGTGAGCATATGGGCGGCATCGACGAGTAACGCCAACGAGTTGGTAACTAGCGCTCCGACGATCTCAGCGAGCAAGATGCCCACGGTAATCGCGAACGCCCAAGCTAGCCTGGTGCGGTTCACCGCTGAGTGGTCGTGTTCATGCACGTGTCCGGAGGCGTGGCCATGTCCCATGTCCTAGACCTCCTGTGGTTGGTGCGGGTGCGCTTCGTGCCAACGATGTCCGCTGGCGCTGGTACCTGCCAGGGTCTCCGCTTGATTGAGGATCATTGTCAGCTGCGTGGTTTCTGATAGGGAATAGAGGCTTGCGCGCCCTTGCGTGCGAACGGAGACGAGATCGCTTTCGCGAAGGCAGGCCAAATGAGCGCTCACGGTGCTCTGCGCTAGACCGAGATGTTCGGTCAGCTCTTTGACCTTGTGTTCACCTGTTTTGAGATGTTCCAGGATGAGCAGACGCGTGGGGTCAGCTAACGCATGGAACAAAGCTGCCATTTTCATGCGCTGAGTTGCTCCAAGCTTTGCATCGACAAAAGACTCTATTATCGCCATACGACGATCATAGCTCGAGCTTTCGAAAATGGCCGCCTCTGGCGCCGCATCCTCCATATGCAAGTGGCATGATGATTTCATGAGTGAAGATTTAGTTATTGGCGCAGATGGGCTAGCCCGCCCGCCATGGGCTTCGAACAATGACCTTCTGCGCGACTACTATGACACCGAGTGGGGCATGCCAGTCACCGATGAACAGGCACTATTTGAAAGGCTCAGCCTGGAGGGATTCCAATCGGGCTTATCGTGGGCCACTATTCTAGCGAAGCGAGAAAACTTCCGTGCCGCTTTCATGGGATTCGACCCGCAGCTGGTCTCTGCTTATGGCGAGCATGATTATGAGCGGCTCATGGAGGATTCTGGCATCGTCAGAAATAGACTCAAGATTCGCGCCACCATCGCCAACGCTCAAGCGACTCTCGCATTGCGTGATGACGGGGGCCTGTCCGAGCTAATTTGGTCCTTCAAACCCGAAAGCACCCCCGCACCACGTACCCTGGCTGAAATTCCCACGCAAAGCGCTGAGTCCAATGCTCTGGCCAAAACCCTCAAGAAGCGAGGTTTCAAGTTCGTTGGCCCAACCACCATGTACGCGCTAATGGAGGCTGTCGGGGTCGTTGATACGCACCTAGTTGGATCACATCGTCGCGGCTCCTCTGGCATTTGGCCGGCCTAGATGATGCTCACAGTTCCGGTGGACGGGGTTTTGGATATCTCGCACGCACTCGCGGTCTTAGCAATCCATTCATTGCCAAATCAGGAGCGATTGGACCTCGACGAGGAAAGTATCATCCGCGTGCTTCGCATCGATGATCAGCTCTATGAAACCAAGCTGCTACTCAGAACACACGAAGTCGAGGTGCATACCCAAGCCCCAAAGGCATTACATCCCAGGCTCACCGAGATCATTAGTACCTGGTTAGGTTTGGCCGATTCGAACGAGCCTAGTTACCAACAATTAGCCACCGTCAAGGCACTACGTCCGGCACTGGACAAATTCCCGCACCTGCGGCTCATCAGCTACCCAGATCTCTTTGAGGCGCTCGCCACGACAATTCTTGGCCAGCAGATCTCAACCAGCGCGGCACGCACGCTAGCCACCCGCTTTGTCGAAGCACTTGGAGAATTTCACGCCAGCGGACTTCGGGCATTCCCCGACGCAGACACCACGTCGCAACTATCTGCAGAAGAACTCCAGCAGGTGATTCGTTGCCCGCGGTCCCGCGCAGAGACCCTTCGAAGGGTCGCGTCATGGTTTACCCACACCGGCCATCAGCTGGCGGAAAACCAAGAGGAGTTCCTCAAAAGCCTCCTCGCGCTGAAAGGCGTTGGCCCTTGGACACGGGACTACATTGCATTGCGCGGGCTACGTCAGAGATCAATATTTTTGGATACAGACTTGGTAGTGAAACGTGCCATGCGCCAGTTGTGCGGACAAGACGAGGAACGCTTGCAGATTCCAGAAGGTGCCGGATCCCTGGCCACTATCTTGTTATGGGCCTTGGACGCAAACAAAAATTGAGACGTACCGGCAGAACTTAAATCGGCACGTCTCAATTTTGCAGTTCGGCTGATTGAGCAAGTCAACTAAACCCCTGTTTACAATTTTGCTGGATCCACAGGAGGCTGCCACGTGGTGAGTAAGCCACGAAAAGGCCGCCGCATGAATCGCGGGAACAAATTGTTCGCTTCCCCGTCCACACACGGGAAGGCGCTGACCTCAGCTTACGCTAAAGTTGGCCCATAACGTCAAGTAGATCAGTCCTAATTACTCAACATTAAGCTTAGGTTTGCCTAATTGGTTATATTCACCGTTTGCAGACTGCCCGAACCGCAGGATCAATGTGCCGGTCAGACTCACTTATTGCCAGTTATTCTGCAAAAATTTGCCCCACGGGCGTTCGCTTCTCAGCTTGAAACACATCTTCGGCGCGGCCGAAAGCCCAATAGGCCGACAGTGACATATCTCGACGGTCCACGCCACGCTCATCGTAGAAGTAGGAGCGCAGCGACTTCATCACTTCACGCTCCCCGTGTGCAAAAACTTGCACTCGTCCGCTTGGCCAAGGGTGCTGGCGCACCACGGCTTCAAGTGTCGAAGATTCCGGGGTAAACGCTGAGCCACGATGAATCCAGCGAATATCAACGCCATTGGGTGCGCGCAATTCAATTTCGTCTCCGGCACCCTCAACCTCAATGAGTGCCTGCCCCACCAAATCTTCACCCATAGCCTCAAGTGATGCAGCAATCGCAGGAATCGCTGTCTCATCTCCCACCAGGAGATGGTAATCAAATTCGTCTTTTGGCAGGTACATGCCACCGGGGCCCGAGAAGCAGACAGAGTCGCCAATCTTCGCGTCCCGCGCCCATGGTCCGGCAATTCCATCGCTTCCATGGACAACAAAGTCGACTTCTATTGTGCCTTCGGCAGTGTCCGAGCGGCGCACCGTGTAAGTCCGACGTACCGGCAAATCTTCGCCGGGTAGCCGTTCACGCAATTCATCCATGTCATACGGAGGCGTCAAACCCAGCTCGGGTTTGGCGAAAAGTATTTTGATATAACGGTCCGTAGCAGGCTTGTCTACGAAATCCTCAAATCCAGGGCCTCCAAAAGTAAGGCGAACTAGATGTTCCGAAATTTGCTGCCGCTTCACAACCTGCAATACGACTTGCGGGCGTACCGGACGCCCACCTTCTGGACGAGCCACAAAAACACTTCCTATCTGAATAAGATGAGATAAACCTATCCTAATTCATTTGCCGTCAAAGAGTTATCTCGCGAATGTCGATGGCCCTTGAATTACAGCCAATGATTCACGTTCTGCAACGCTCAAACGTTGCACGCGTGAAGTTTCTGGGTCAAAGTAGGCCAGCGTTGTCGAGGCCTTAACACAGACGTAGCCCTCAACCGGATCTCGGAATTCATAGCAAATATCAAAACTCGCAGGCTTGATATTTGCTACCCACAAGTCAACTTTGACCGGGACATTTCGATATTCCAGCGGCTTGGAGTAACGCACGCGATGCTCGACGACAAGGATCTGCACCCCCTCGGGGACCGCAGAGAATATATCCACCTTTGGCTCGGACCCCGGGGCACCCGTGCCGCCAGGTACGCCAAAACCAGCGATTCGCGCTTCCTCCATGAGCCGAATCAGATTGACGTTGTTAATATGCCCATACACATCCATATCCCCCCAGCGCATGGGCACTTCTACACACAGTACAGAATTAGGCATTATCGCCCCTCCCCCAAACGGTCATCGGGACGGATCAAGTCATACGCAGTTAATTGCTCGAGGATTTGGGATCCATCGGGTTCGTAGCTCCATCGGATTCCCGGTGTAGTCCGGCGCAAATCCGTCGAGCGCCCGCCGGCGAGCACTGCTTCGGAAGGCGTCAACTGCCGAATGACTATCGTGCGCACATGCTCTGGGTAACGCCGCGCAAACTCCGCATAGATCGTAGGGTCATGTTGCCCATCATCACCAATAAGCATCCACTCGATGTTCGGAAATTCCTCAGCGAGCCTGCGCAATTGGTCAACTTTATGTTGCATACCGCTACGGAACCAGGCACGATCCGTAGGTCCCCAATCGGTCAAAAGCAGTGGACCACGTGGATACAGATTCCGTGAGATGAATCGTTCTAGAGTTTGCGCGACATTCCACGCTCCGGTGGAAAGATAAATGGTAGGGCTCGTCGGATGCTCTGCCAATACGCGTTGCATCATCACCGCCATGCCCGGCGTCGCGACGCGGGCATGCTCTGATAGCACGAATGAATTCCAAGCGGCGAGCAGTGGCCTAGGCAGAGCAGTTACCACGACCGTGTCATCGACGTCGCTGATGATGCCAAAACGTTGGTTTTCGTCGATGACAAGCACCTGGGCGGTGGCGGATTGCCCATTGTGTGCGATGATCTCAATGTCGTTCCAGCCAACCGGCAGATCCACCGAAAGCTTGACGTCGAGGACTCCGCCACGATCCGCGTGGACTTCAAACCGATTTCCGTCAGCAAGCACCGTGACCTTCCCAAAAGGAAGTACCGCCGAGGTGAAGTTGCGGAATCCGCGGATCCCGTCTTGGACGACCTTGGCATGGTGCTTGCCACCGTCGAACGCGCCAGGGTTTGCCATCACTACGCGAGCAAGCACCCTCACCCATCCGCCACTTTTGGCAGCATATCCGTACCCGTTATAAGGAAGGATAACCGGGTCCAGCCCTTTGTCGATTGCACGGCGTGCTCGCCATTGCAGAACTTGATCCTCAAGCCGCGAGGCGATGTGGCGCGCGACCCTGTTATTTGCTGCATGGCTCATGATAGTAGTCTTTCATGTCCGGGGACTTGAAGGCGTCTGAAAACAAATGCGTCATTTACTCTTGCGTTTTTCTACATAAAGTAGAAAGCTGTAAGTATGAGATATCAGCACGATAACGACGCTCCAGTCTTGGTGCTCACCGAAGAAGAGTCTTGGGAACTACTCACTCATACTTCGCATGGCCGAGTAGCCACTGCGGTGGCCGGAACCGTAGACATTGTTCCGGTAAATTACGCGGTCCATAAAGGAAATATCTACTTGCGCACCGCGCCTGGAAACAAACTCGCCTCGATGGTCGTGAACTCCTCAATTGCCTTAGAAGCCGACGGAATCCTGTCCGACGAAGCGTGGTCCGTAGTAGTGCACGGAACCGCAGAAATTTTGGAGCACGAAGCGGATATCAATGAGGCTCGCGAAAGCGGGGTCACTCCTTGGGCGCAGAGCATTAAAGATTTCTGGATCAGAATTACCGTAGATAAGATTTCCGGTCGCCATTTCATCCTGGGTGAGCAACAGGAAATCATCTAGTCCGCAGCAAGAGCAATCGAACCACATTAGGCTCGTGGCCAGTAGAGTTTCTTTATCGGCCACGGGTCCTGATTCTGTAGGCCCTTTTTACCCTCGGTATTCGTAGAACCCTTCGCCGCTTTTACGGCCTAGCTTTCCCTCGGCCACTTTTTGCGTGACCATAGGGTGCGGTTGGTCCACGTCCTCTCCGGTTTCTGAGTAGGTCGCTTGGGCAATGAAATCGGTAACGTCGAGGCCCACAAGATCCATCAGTTCGAAAGGTCCCATCGGGTGGCCCAGTGCGGTACGCGCAGTTGTGTCTATATCTTTGATGCTTGCAACTCCCAAGGAAGCCAAATTGAGTGCTTCGCGTTGTATCGCCCCCATCATGCGGTTAGCAATGAAACCCGGGATTTCTTTATTGACCAGCACCGGCTCTTTCCCCAGCGCGCGGGCGACCGCCATCACTGACTGGATGGTCTCATCACTGGTTTGCTCATTGCGCACAATTTCTACGCACTTCATGACCAAGGCAGGGTTGAAAAAGTGCATGTTGCAGACCTGACTCGCACGCCCGCTAGCCTCAGCCACGTGGGACGAAGCCAAGGTCGAGGAATTGGTTACCAAGATGGCATGAGCCGGAGCGTTTTTGCCCAGTTCGGCGAAGATTGAGCGCTTAATGTCCAACCGTTCGACTGCCGCTTCGATCACCAGGTCCGCTTGCGCAGCGCAAGCGCCCAGCTCGGTAGATTGGCTCAACCTCGCCAAGGCGGCGTCCGCGATCTCTGCCTGCAATTTCCCCTTAGCAACACGTCTGGCGGTCCAGCCTTCAAGATCAGCGCGGGCCTCATCCAATGCGGAGCCCGAAATGTCCTGCAAGATGGTGGTGAAACCGCCCAGTGCGCAGCTCGTCGCGATCTGCCGGCCCATAGTTCCGGCACCGATGACCAGAATAGTCTTAATATCCATTCGTTCCTCTTCCTATCCGCGTAGGTACACGGTAGTCGTATGGGTATAAAAGTCGCGGGCTGCGGCACCTTGTTCCTTCGGTCCGTATCCGGAAGCTTTCGCCCCGCCGAACGGTACATGCGGATCTGCTCCCGCAGATTCGGAGTTCACATGCAGAATCCCGACATCCAGTCGTTCTTGCGCGCTGATGACAGTGGCCAGATCGCGAGTGAACAGCGCAAGACTCAAACCGAATTCAGAGTCCTCGGCGGCTTCGAAGGCTGCATCGGTTCCGAATACACGCAATACGCTGAGTACCGGTGCGAAGAATTCTTCGCGCCATGCAGTATTTTTCAGACCCTGGGCATCGTTGGGAATGCCAAGCACAGTCGGTGCAACGTAGTTTCCGTTGGCCGGCACTTGACCCTCGAAGATAACTGTGGCGCCTTCCGACTTGGCTTTTTCGACGCCTGCCTTGACCGAAATCGCCGACTTGGAATCGATGACCGGTCCCATGTGAACCGCTGGATCCAGCGGATCCCCGGTTACCCAGATTGCCAGTCGCGAGGTGAGTTTTTCCAAGAATTCATCGGCAATCGAATCATCTAAAATCAGACGGCTGGTGGCGGTGCATTTTTGCCCGCTGGAGCGGAACGCTCCGAAGAGCACCTGCTCACTGGCTAGCTCCAGGTCCGCGTCGGCAAGCACAACCGAGGCGTTTTTCCCACCCATTTCCGCCTGTACTGGGATGCCGCGCGCGGCACCCGTTGCGCAGAGCTTTCTTCCTACGGCGGTGGATCCGGTGAAGGATAGACCATTGAGATGGGGCTGGCTCATGATCGAGTCCCCCAACGAACCTGGACCAAGGACAAGATTGAGCACCCCGGCAGGAAGCCCAGCAAATTCGAAGGCTTGGACCAATCGCACTGCCAACAGCGGGACGAGACTAGCCGGCTTGAAAACCACGGTATTTCCGAAAATCAACGCCGGGGCAATCTTCCACGCGGGAATCGCAATCGGGAAGTTGAAAGGGGTCACGATGCCCAGTACTCCCAAGGGCTTATGCGAGACCAGGATTTGTTCTCCGGCACGGGGAGATTGGAAGATGGTTCCTGCGCTGCGCTCGGCTTCGCCTGCGTAATAGCAGAGGATCTGTGCTGCACGGCGCACCTCGCCGATCCCTTCGGCGAGCGTCTTTCCTTCCTCACGCGATAAGTCTGTACCGATATTTTCCGCATGCTCCGTGAGGTAAGCCGAAGCTCTCAAAAGGTAACTGGCGCGCTCGGCCATCGGAGTGGCCGCCCACCCCGCCTTCGCAGCGTTCGCGGCTTCGAATGCCTGATCTACTTGCCCGGAATCTGCGCCCGGGCCCGAGGCAACGACCAGCGAAGGGTCGGCCGCACTTGTGGAAGTGATCTCGCTGGCGTGGCCCGGAACCCAAACACCGTTCAGGTATTGGCGAAGATTTTGCACGCTCATCTGCTGTGTCATATTCTGTGTTTTCCCTTGCTGCTGACTTTTAACGGAAGGCCGGGATACCGGTGAGCTTGCTACCCAAAATCAAGGTGTGCACCTCATCGGTTCCTTCGTAGGTACGCACGGATTCGAGGTTGTTCGCATGACGCAGCGGCGAGTAGTCCAGAGTGATGCCGTTGCCGCCGAGGATAGTACGCGCTTCGCGGCAGATCTCGATTGCTTCGCGGCAGTTGTTCAGCTTGCCTACGGATATCTGGTGCAGATCTAGGTTTCCGGCATCTTTCTGACGCCCTATATGCAGGGCAAGAAGGAATCCCTTGTTGATTTCCAAAGCCATATCCACCAGCTTCTGCTGAGTCATTTGGTAGCCGGCCAGTGGTTTGTCGAATTGCATCCGCTCTTGGGAGTATTTCAGCGCGACTTCGAAAGAATCGCGCGCGGCACCCATGGCACCCCAAATAATGCCGTAGCGGGCTTCGTTCAAGCAGGAGAATGGACCCTTGAGGCCGACCACGTTCGGCAGCACTGCGTCAGCTGGCAACCGCACATCGGTCATTTCGATCTCGCATTGGATCGAGGCGCGCATCGATAGCTTCGGCTCGATTGGCGTAGCCTTGAATCCGGCGGATTCGGTCGGGACTACGAACCCCCGGATGCCCTCGTCGGTCTGCGCCCAGATGACGGCAACCTTGGCCACATTGGCCAATCCGATCCAGCGCTTCGTACCGTTAATAACCCAGTCACTCCCGTCGCGGCGTGCGAAGGTTGTCATGCTCGAAGGGTCTGATCCGGCGGTTGGCTCCGTCAGTCCAAAGCAGCCGATTGCTTCACCCGCTGCCAGCTGCGGCAACCAGTGCTGTTTTTGCTCCTCAGATCCATGCTTGTAGATGGCGCTCATGGCTAGCGAACCTTGAACCGAGACGAAGGTGCGCAGTCCGGAGTCGCCGGCTTCCAATTCGGCTCCGGCCAGCCCATAATCAACAGCGGAACGTCCTGCGCAGCCGTAGCCTTTGAGATGCATACCAAGCAGGCCGAGCTTGGCCATTTCTGGAACGATCTCTAGGGGAAAACGCGCGGCTTCGTACCAGCCGGCGATATTTGGCTTGATACTCTCGTTGACAAACGACCGGACCTGGATTCTTAGGGCAATTTCTTCACTGCTGAGCAGTGCATCGAAATTAATCAGGTCTGCCGGATCTATTGTGGCGGCTGGGGAAGGGTTAGTCATTTGGATTGGCTCCTTTGATAGCGGGGGTGCTGCGGTAGACGTGCTGGTGTTCGCCCAAGGCCGGTGGCACTAGCCGGTATTCGGGTTTACTTCGGGATAGGCCGATAGGGTTAGTGATTTGCTTCGAGGTTCGGCCGGTTTTTGGGTCTTTGATCGTGACAACTGGTTCCAGGCCCAGCTCGTCGGCGAACTCTAGGGCTTCAAGAATTGAATTAACTTTTCCGGCAGGAACTCCTACACCCATAAGTCGACTTGTCCACTGGACTGCCGTTCTCTGCCTAGTAACTTCTTCAATCAGCTCTTTAAGTTCTTTCCTGTGCCGTACGCGCGAAGTATTGTCCGCGAAACGCGGATCCTGCAGCAGGTCGGATAGTCCCAGCTCTGTCACGAGGGAGGCGAACTGGCGGTTATTGCCCACAGCGATAACCACGACTCCTGCAGTAGTTGCGAAAGTTTCGTAGGGCGCAATGCTTGGATGCGCATTGCCCAAGCGCGGTGGCGAGTTTCCGGTAACCGCGGTACTGCTTGCCTGATTAGTCAATCCCGCCAGCAGGGAGGTCATCAAAGAAATACCAACTTTTTGCCCTTGGCCGCTGCTTTCTCTTTCGCGTAGCGCTAAGAGTATTCCTGTGGTGGCATTCTGTGCCGCAAGGACATCTACCAGTGCCACTCCCACCTTGCTTGGGGTTCCGTTCGGCTCACCGGTGATGCTCATCAGACCACCGACCGCTTGAACCAGTAGGTCGAAGCCGGGCAGCGAGGCGCCGCCGCCATCCCCAAATCCCGAAATTGAGCAGTAAACCAGCGCAGGATTCGACATTCGCAAAGTTTCGTAGTCTAGTCCGAACTTGGCGAGCACCCCAGGACGAAAATTTTCCACGACAACGTCGGCATTTCGGATGATTTCGCGTAGATCGGCTAGCTCTTCAGAATTCGTGAAATCTACAACTATTGCATGCTTGTTGCGGTTCACGGCCGAATAGTAGGTACTCACCCCGTCTTCCGTGACCGGTGGTAGCCAAGCTCTGGTTTCATCTCCAGCTCGGCTTTCAACCTTGAGCACCTCGGCCCCAAAATCGGCCAGTGTCATGGTGCACAGTGGACCGGCGAGAATTCGGGAGAGGTCAACGACCTTGATTCCTTGCATTGGTTGAGCCATCGGATTACCTACGTTTTCGTCTTCGAATAAACGTTGTTACATGTTGCATGCAACTGTATGGCAATTAGTCGCAGTGTTCAAGACCACATCTCGGCATTCGGGTGTCTAAAAGATCAGTTCATCCAAGCGCATCAGATAGCGTTCGGCTTCCAGGCCCGGGGTCCGCGCACAGACTGCCACCACCAGCATCTGCGCGGTACGAAGCACGTGATTGCGCATCGCGGTAGCCGCGCCAGATGGGTCGCGGTCCAATATGGCCTTCATCAGTTCATCCCGATCGTTAGCCAGATCCTGACTAGTTCTCGCCTGGGGAATCGTCACTTGGCCGTGTGCGAGCACCAGGTTGCGCAGCTCCCCCACAATGCCGTTGAGTTTGGCGTTGTCTGCCAGGCCAAGCAGATAAAGATGGAACTTCTTGTCTGCCTCTAAGGTGGCCCGGCCATCCCCGGTCTGTCCCACTTCAAGCATTTCGCTATGCAGCGCACGAAGGTTTTCAAGGTCCTTCGCACTAGCGTTGAGTACCGCGCGTGCGGCTGCAGGTGGCTCGAGGATCAGCCGGACCTGGAAAACCTCAACGATATCGTCCAGGGAAATCTGGTTCACGCGAACGCCACGATTTTTCGCGACGGTCACGATGCCTTCTTTTTCGAGGAGCTGTAGCGCCTCGCGTACCGGGGTGCGCGAAACTCCCAGCTTTTCAGAGATTGCAATAGCAGAGTAATGATTGTCCGGAGTCATTTCACCGGACACGATAGCAGCGCGGATCTTCGTAGTGACTTGCTCAGTCAACGATTCTTTGGGCGAAATCGGTTGCATGCTACTCATATTTGAAGTCTATCTGTCCCTGTCAATTTGAGCGCTGAACGACGCTCAACACTCTCGCATTGCGGGGTTTCGCACCAGTGGATTCAGATGCCGGCGTTGGTCAGTACCGCGGTCATGCAGATCCGTATACGCTTTAGTTCCCGCGGTTTTGAACGCAATTGGGCATCGCATTATTGGTTCGTGAATACTGCTCCAGAGATTCCGATCTTCTCTCGGCGACCGCAGTCAATAAAATTCAGGTGCGCTCAGGACACCAAGTAGGGTTGAACTGTGAATGCTCAGATGACACCCTCCCGATCTGCACTGGCCGAATCACTGCGTCAGGCGGCCCTGGCTGCTGCGCTCAAGGCCGCACCAGTGATTCGTCTGGCATTCCGCGGAGATGTCGGAGCCGAAGAAAAAACGAATGCCCATGATCTCGTCACTGATGTCGATCGGCAAAGCCAAGACATCATAACGCAGTCGCTACGCGAGGCCTTTCCGAGATCTTGGGTACTGGGTGAGGAGAACATCGCTACCGATTCAGGCACAGCTTCGCCGGCCGAAGTGCAGTGGATTGTTGACCCTATCGACGGAACCAGTAATTTCGTTCACGGCATCGCGTTCTTCTGCATCTCTATTGCCGCGGCCATTGACAACGAGTTGGTCGCCGCCGTAATAGTCGACCCGATCTCCGGCGATCAGTTCAGCGCCAATAGTCAGGCTGCCTATCGCAACGGGGAACTGCTAAGTCCACGCATTCGACCAGAGCAGGCACGCGCAAACTTAATGACCGATTACCCGGGTGCCGAGTCCATGCTTAAGGATGGCCCTTTGGCGCTTGAACTCTTCGGGCAGTGGATTCAGGATTTCGCCACCGTTCGGCGCAAAGTTTCTGCTGCTCTCGGGCTCGCCCATGTGGCTGCTGGCTGGTGTGACGCAAGCGTGGGTTTCGATACGAAGCCTTGGGATGTCGCCGCGGGAGCGCACCTGATTCGAATGTCCGGTGGCAGCTACCGAGGCTTGGATTTCGGCAAGCCAGTGGCAGCTGATCACCTCTGCGAAGGTTTCATTGCCCAAGGCCCAGGCGCCGACTATGACTCACTGGCTCGCGCAGCCTCCCTAGTTCAAGAGTTAAGAAGCCACGGCTAAAGTCTGACAACATCAAGATACTTAGCCGGTACTGCGCAGATTGCTTGCCCCCGGTCGTACCATGAGTGCATGACACCACGTATGCAAAGGACTGCACATTCCGCCGTGCAGCATCATGGTGGCGGAGGGTTGATCATCGGAGGAATCGGAGCCATGTTGCTCTTCGGTATCTTCGCAGTGATGTTGGCAAGCCAGTCTTTGGACTGGGTGCCACTGCTCATAGGCGTAAGTCTGGGCTTCTCCACATTAATGTTTGGCGTGGTTTACCACTTTACGCACTAGCAATATCCATTTCGGCGCCCCCTTTAGAGGGCGCCGAAACTATGCCTTACTCACCTAAATGCGTCGGGGCGAACATGCGCAAAAGCGTCTGCACCACGATGACATTTGGCCCTTCCCCAGCAAATGACTCGCGAAGCGCGTCACCGATCTGGTCCGCTTCGACAAGTCGCGCAGGAATTCCAAAAGCCTGAGCCAAGGCAACGAAATCCGGGCGTTCCAGCTCGGTGGCCGTTGCCTTGCCAAAAGCTCCTTCCATATATTCACGCAGAATTCCGTAACCACCGTCGTCAACGATCAGCCAGGTGACCGGCACATTGTGCTGTTTCGCCGTGGCTAATTCTGCTATGGAATACATCGATGAGCCATCGCCCGAGACCGCAAGCACTCGTGCTTGCTCGGGTGAAGCTCCATCGACCTGCAACCCGATGGAACCGCCAATGGCCGAGGGGAAACCGAAGCCTAGGCCGCCGGCACCCTGCGCCGAATGAAACTCTCCCTGACGCGAGTCCCAGCAACTCCACCCCCAATAAGCCGCAATGGTCATATCCCAGAAGGTCTGCATGTTCGCGGGCACCGCCTCGCGGATATCAGCCATGAACTTTCGCTCATGGTCCAAACCCTGCGACTCCAGCCGTGCCTGTACCTTAATCAGAGTCTGAGATACGACTTCGGTCGGACTCTGCCCGTGCCAATCTGGCGTGTTAGGTATGCTGGCTTCCGTAAGTTTGGAAACCAGGAACTGTAACGCGGCCTTAGCATCCGCGCGGATGCCCAAGGCGGGAGTATTTGATTCAAGGACGCGCGGCTCGGCATCAATCTGGATTATGCGCCCGCGAGGTGCGAGAGAAAAATAATTGCTGGAGACTTCGCCCAGCGATGAGCCTACGACCACCAATACGTCGGCATCTTCGAGAATTTCGGTGACATACCGATCCTCCACCCAGGATTGCAAAGACAATTCGTGATCCCATGGGAATGCACCATTGCCGCCCGGGGTACAGAGCACCGGGGTATTAAGCTTTTCGGCAACCTCCAGCAGTTCGCTTTCGGCCTTGGCTCGACGTACTCCTCCGCCGGCGACGACCACCGGTCGTTGAGCCTCAGAAAGCCAACGTACCGCTTCATCGATCAGCTCTACACGCGGTGGATGATCATAGGCTTCTGCGAGGGCATCATGCACAGGAGGAACAAGCACCGGAGCCAGCAGGACATCCTGCGGAACCTCGATCCAGACCGGGCCCATCGGCACAGTGATTGCCTGCGCCCATGCATCTTGGATGGCCGAGGGGATACCTGAGGCGTGGTGCACCGTCTGCTGGAACTTAGTGACATTTGCAGCCGAGGCCTTCTGGTCATCAAGTTGGTGGAGCATGCCCTTTCGGCGAGCGCCAAGTCCATCCAAGGGAATCTGGCTGGCGATCACCACCATAGGCACACTGGTGGCATAGGCTTCCTGCAAACCGGCAAGGGAGGTCAGTGCTCCGGGGCCTGTTGAAAGGAAAAGCACGCCGACCTCGCCGGTTGCTCGGCTGTAGCCGTCGGCTGCGAAGGCCGAGTTGTTTTCAACCCGGGAAGAAATGAATTGCAGATTTGAGCGTGAAAGTGCGTCGAATAACCCCAGCGCGTGCTGTCCGGGAATGCCGAAGACCGTCTTGGCGCCGAGCGCAGTCAGCGTCTCGACGACGAGGTCTCCACCGTTACGCTTTACTTCGTTGCCCATTAGTTGTTCTGTCCGTTCAGCTGGCGGTATTCGCTGATCAGGCTGATCAGGTCATAGGTGACATGTGAGGCGGCGACGCCGGTTAGCTCCGCATGGTCATAAGCAGGCGCCACCTCTACGATATCGGCTCCCACGATTTTCAGGCCACGCAATCCGCGCAAGATTTCTAGCAGTTCGCGGCTGGTGATGCCGCCGGCTTCCGGAGTGCCGGTGCCCGGTGCATGTGCGGGATCCAGTACGTCTATATCGACAGAAATATACAACGGACGGTTGCCGATGCGGTCTCTAAGCTTCGCAACAATTTCTGTAACGCCCTGATAGTAGACATCCGAGCTGGTGACGATGCCGAAGCCGAAGCGCTTGTCGTCTTCGAGGTCCTTCTTGCCGTAGAGCGGGCCGCGGGTTCCTACATGGCAGATCGCCTCGGTATCAAGAATTCCTTCCTCGACCGCTCGGCGAAAAGGGGTTCCATGGGTGTATTCGGCTCCGAAGTAGGTGTCCCAAGTATCCAGGTGGGCGTCGAAGTGCAGCATCGCCACCGGTGAGCCTGCACGCTTCGAGGCCGCACGCAATAGTGGCAATGCGATGGTGTGGTCCCCACCGATGGTCACAAGCGTCGAGCCGTCCTCGGTCAGCTCCAACGCATTGTGCTCGATGGTTTCGATCGCTTCATTGATGTTGAACGGGTTGACCGCCATATCACCGGCGTCGGCAACCTGGCTCAAGGCGAAAGGGGAAACTTCGGTGGCCGGGTTATATGGGCGAATCAAACGCGAGGACTCACGAACGTGGTTCGCGCCAAAGCGTGCTCCTGGACGGTAAGAAACACCGGAGTCAAAGGGAACACCGACGATTTTAATATCGGATTTCTGGACTTGATCAAGACGCGGAAGCCGTGCATACGTTCCACCTCCGGCATAGCGTGGAATTACCGCGGCGTTGATGGGTCCAATGTTCCCATTTTCTTCGATCCGGACTTCTTTCATGAGTGCTTCCTCCCGGCAGACTCGACAGGAGTTGCCTAATATGAAACATGAGTTTCCTCCCATGCTATTTATTGACGCGCTGACCGTCAAGGTGCAATCGGCAGGGAAGTAGCGAAAAGCGTGTTAAAACAGTAATCCCGCAACACTAATTGAGTTGCGGGGATCGTAATTCTAACTGTGCAATGGAAAATGCGAGGACGAGAAGGCCGCGCAGTCGCCCGCCTCAGGCTACCTTTGCAACCGAGCCAAGTCGGCGGCACCGATCAATCCTGCATCTGAGCCAAGTTCGGCGCGCACGATGCGGGCAAATGGCCGATAGCCACGTCCCGGCAGCAGCTGGCGGTAGGAGGATTCCGCATGTTCGATTAAAGCGGTAGAAGCAGACCCTAATCCCCCGCCTATGACCACTACACCAGGATCCAGCACGGCTGCCAGATTTGAGATTCCCATTCCCAGCCAGCGCCCCATCTCTGCAATGAGCTCCAAACAGGCAGGATCTCCGTTGACTGCCAATGCCGTCACCATCGCTCCGGTCACCTTGCCGGGATCCGATTCGCAGGATTCACGCAAGCTATGTGCGCGCGGAGAATCCAGCCGAACAAGCTCTGCACCTTCACGTCCCAGCGCGTCACCCGAAGCGTATTGTTCCCAGCACCCTCGATTACCGCAGGGGCAACGGTGGCCATCCACCACCAAAGTCTGGTGCCCGAATTCCCCGGCAACACCAAAACTTCCGCGCAGAATACTGTTGCCGAACATGATGGCGCCACCGATTCCTGTGCCAAGCGTCAGGCAGACGCTCAGCTCCTCGCCTCGCGCCGCCCCAAAGCGATGCTCTGCCCACCCGGCCGCATCGGCATCATTATTCAAGACGACCTTGCGGTTCATCTTCTCTTCGAGACGTTCGAGCACCGGTTCGTTGCGCCACGCAAGATGCGGAGAAAAAAGGACATGTGAACCTTTTCGGTTAATCCAACCGGCAGCCCCAACACCCACGGGCATTTGAATATCCCCGTTGCTAAGCTCGCTGACCACCTCGGCAATTGCGTTTTCGGTCAATTCCGAATTCCGCCCAGGACTCGGACGGAAGCTACGGCGAAGAATTCGGCCGTAGCCATCTACCACTCCGCCGGCAATCTTTGTACCACCGATATCAATGCCGACCGCCAAGTTTTCGGTAGACAACTCACCCTCCCAAAGCCTGTGCGTAGTTCAGCAGTTAGCCCGCGAAGGACTTCTTGCTGCTCTCCACCATTGCCCGGTCCACCTCGTGGAACCCAAAGCAGAAACCTACCGAAAGCACGAATGACTTGATCGCAATCTCGTCGAATTCGTCCGCCAAATAAACCAGCTGCACCGGCCCTGCAAGAACTAGAAGCACCAAGGTCCATACCGCGTAGACCCACGAGGTTTTTGCTTGAGCCATCTGTGGGTACCGAGAACGTCGGTAAATGGTGCGCAACCCGAGAACCAGGATGACGCCCGCAAGAATCGCTGCACCGGCAATGAAGAAATATCGTTGGGTGCGGATCAAAGTCATGGTCACACCTATTAAGACACCGAGAATTGCAGACATCCACCAACTCGCGGAGCGCAGTTCGACCTGTTCAGCCCGTGGTTCGCTTTCCGTCACGGAGCTCCCTTCGGTTATTTATCGGCGTCGAGGAAAGTTGTTGACGCTATGTCAAGGATACGCTTTGGCTCTGGTCCAGCCGAAACACGGCACCGGTAAATGAGGGAACATCACGGCGCAACCACATAGTGGTTTTTCTCAGAGCAACAGCGTCCAGGTCACTACTGCGGTCCGGTCGGTAGTATTTTCCCAACTATGCGGCTCACGGCCAGGGAAAGTAACTGTATCGCCTGCTTGCAGTTCAATACGGTCCTCGGGCAACACCAGGGTAAATTCTCCGGAAATCACATGCAGGACTTCCACCTTGCAATCCACCGAATACAGCTCAGCTTCCCCGGAGCCCTGCGGTGCGACTTCAGCTCTGATCATCTGCACCCTGGTCTCGGTGCGTGGGGTGACCAGTTGTTCGGTGATTCCTTCTCCGCCCAAGGCGATGCGCGGCGCCTGAGCCAACCTGACCAATTTCGTTTCAGGTACCGAGAAGAGCTGCCCGACTTCTAAGCCCAACACTTCACAGAGCTTGAGCAATGTTGCCACCGAGGGGCTAGTCAGATCGCGTTCAACACGAGATAAGAACCCTTTAGTCAGCCCGGACATTTCGGCCACCTGATCGATGGTCATCCGGCGTGTTTGGCGTACCCCGCGCAATCGGGCACCGATATTGATCGAGGAGCCGGTGGGCTCTACGGGCAGTGTTTTCATGCTCTCCCACCATTTTGGGACCAGCGCAGCCTTAGCTTGGTGCGATGCGGTCTACAATTCCGCTGAACCAGTCTGGTTCAGACTCTTACACTGCGTCAGTTTACCAATAGGCAACGAGCATCGTGCGGGATTACCTTTTCAAGACCCAACTCAGCAGGCAACTTCTCAGTGTTCTGCCTCTGTCTATTCAACCGTCATGAACCTAGACTCGCCACATGGATACCGAAAGCAATCCCTCTGCCCAGAGACTTCGGAATTATTTGAACGAGGCCCGGGACATTGTGCTCTGGAAATGTCAGGGACTCTCCGACGAGTTGGCGCGCCGCCCGATGACGGATACCGGTACTCACATACTAGGTATCGTCCACCACCTAGCTGTCACCGAGTATGGCTATTTCGGCGAGTGCCTAGGTCGTGTACCCAACGATCAGCATGTACTCGAACTACTGCAAAGCGATGATCCGCAAATCGATTTTCTGCCTCCCGCTATTTTCTCGGCACAAGATGTTCTCGCCCTTTACCGAAAATCTGTCGCATTCGCCGAACAGGCGCTCGACGAATTGGACTTAGAGTCCCCGGCAGAGGTCCCCTGGTGGTCTTTGCATCGGCATACCACCGTGGAGCATCTCATCGTCCATATGATCGCGGAGACCTCCCGGCATGCAGGGCAGCTTGATATCGTGCGCGAGCTACTCGATGGTCAAATAGGGCTACGTGCACAGGCAACAAACATTCCTAGCTTCAGCGCCGAGCAATGGAAGGAACAGCGCTCCGCTCTGCAGCGAATCGCAGAGCAGTCCACCAACCAGTAATCGCGGCCAAAGCGCGCGCAGAGCCCTAACTGCGCCCCACCGCAAGGCAGTCAAATAGGTTCGCATTGGCTCGGATGGACCAACCCGGCCTTCGGCGAGCGCTCATCCATATCCGGCACGGCTGCTCCATCTTCGGAGTTGCCCAGTACTGTGAACCGGTACTGTGAAGCCGCCGGAGACCGAGGATGTCATATTGCTACAGCCGGTCATCGCACGGGTGTAGCATCGTGGTGTTGCTTCACGAGATGCGGCGCCAAGCTCCGACTGGCCGCACACCAACCCCAGGTTCATGGGTGGTTCGGATGAAGAAGCGGTCTGTACGCCAAACGGCTACGGGCAAGAGCTCTTAAAAGGGTCCACATAGTTATGGCATTAAACGTCCTTCCCATTATCGATCTGCAAACCGGCCACGTACAGTTTCCGTTTCACGGTATCTGGGTCAGCTACTACGTCATCAACCCACGCTTCCTCGCTCGACTCTTGGCCAGCTCCGTGGGCCCACCGAGCTTCGATAGTCAACGCAACGAGCTATCGGTATTCGTGGCTACTCGGGGGCAAAGCGCTGGCACCGCCCACGTATTTAGTCTTGCCAAATTCCCAGTGCTTGAATCACTCACTAAACTAGGAGGTTGAACCCAATCCGGATCATATGCCCGTGAACATGATCCAATCAGCCTCAGGAGACGCATCCCCGTGATGGCCCAAACCTCAACTCCCGAACCTACCAAGGCGCAGATCCGCCGCTGGCGTCAGTACATGGCCGATGAGGTCGCCGAAGGCGCGATCTACCGTGAATTGGCAGAAAAGCGCGCAGGACAAGAGCGCCAGATTCTCCGTGGGCTAGCCGAAGCGGAAGAACGTCACGAGAATTACTGGCGTGCCAAGCTCGGCGAACATGTGCGCCCGGTTCGTCCGTCCATGCGGCGCACGATGTTGCGTTTCATGGCCCGGCATTTCGGTTCGGTGTTTGTCTTGGCACTGGCCCAACGCGCCGAAGGCAACTCACCTTACGCCACCGATAAGGACGCCGCCCCGCAAATGGCGGCGGACGAGCAGGTACATGAGGAAGTCATTCGTGCTTTGGCTACGGCCGGCAGAACTCGGTTATCTGGGAACTTTCGAGCCGCAGTGTTCGGAGCAAATGACGGGCTTGTCTCAAATCTGGCCTTGGTCATGGGTATCGGGGCCACCGGCGTAGCCTCCTCTCTTGTGCTTTTCGCCGGTATCGCGGGTCTGCTGGCTGGCGCACTGTCCATGGCTGCCGGCGAATTCGTGTCAGTCCGTTCCCAACGCGAATTACTCACCGCGTCACGCCCTACCCAGGTCACGCTTTCTGCCGCCCTCGACCTCGATCTTGACTCCAACGAATTGGTCTTGATCTACAAGGCACGCGGCATGAACAACGAGGACGCCGAACACCGCGCGGCAGAACGCATGGGGCTGTTTACCTGCGATTGCAACCCCTCCTTCTCGCTCCATCCAGAAGTTCGAGGCGCTGAGCTGGAACGCGAACATGAGGAGCTTGGCTCGGCACCGGGAGCCGCCATTTCTTCATTCATGTTCTTCGCTTCCGGAGCAGTTATCCCCATCCTTCCCTACATCTTTGGGCTCTCCGGCCTAGCTGCAGTGATCGTGGCGGTCGCCTTGGTCAGCATGGCCTTGCTGCTTACCGGCGGCGTGGTCGGCCTGCTATCAGGCGCGTCCCCGCTCAAACGTGGTGTGCGTCAGTTGGCCATTGGTTTGGGTGCCGCCGCAGTGACCTACTGCCTAGGCCTACTCTTTGGCACCACCGTGGTTTAGCTCCAAAGCACGGATTTGGCCGTTGCTCCCATAAAGGGGGCAGCGGCCAGCACTATTTCTAAAACCTGGTGCGTCGCCGCAATGGAGTCATCGTTTCGATGAATTCGACGGCTTCTTGCACCGTGTCCACCAAAGCTATTCTGTCTTCCATCGCCCTGCCGGCGGCAAGGGCCTGCAGCAAGGGCCAGACCGGAAGCGTCCGGGTCCAATGCTCGTGGCCCACCAACACGATGGGAGTTACGCGGGCGCCGGTCGCGTAGTAATTTTCGCAGGCATCTTGGAATATTTCCTGAACTGTCCCGGCTGCGCCAGGAAGCACGATGATTCCGCCGTTGGCCTGTTCGAGCAGGATGGCCTCGCGAATCGAGTTCGTGAAAAATTTTGCTATATGCGTGGCGAACAGGTTTGGTGGTTCGTGGCCATAAAACCAGGTGGGCACGCCCAACGAATTTTTCGTGCTGGGGTATTCTTCACGCACTCGCAAAGCTGCGCGCGCCCAAGAGGTCCGGTGGCGGATTGCATCTGGAGCTTGCGCGAGGATGTCCATGGCGTTGCCAATAGCCGTTTCGTCATAGTCGGCAAGCCACGCGCCGGCGTTAGCTGCTTCCATGGCTCCCGGTCCCCCTCCGGTAACAACCGAGTATCCCCGGCCGGTCAGCGTAGCACCGAGGCGAACCGCATCGGCGAATCCTCTCGTGCCGCGCGCTACCGCGTGCCCACCCATGATCCCGATCATGGGCGTCTGGGCAAATACCCCATCGTAAACGGCGCTCAACATGGCCTGACCAATATGGTGATCGTGCAAGGTCGTTGCCATCGTGCTGTCGTCTGTAGAAAATTTAGTCGGAGGGTTCGCCTGCGAATAAGTAAAGATCTGCGCATCGAGCATCTGCGAGTAGGGGGCTTCTTTGATCCCGGCATAGAGCTCGAGCGGTGAATAGAGTTCACGTTCAGAAATATTAAACGGCAGTTGCGTTCCAGTACTCATACATAGCCCGCCGGTTGCTTCCACGAGCGAACGCCCGGCATCGGAATAGCCGCAATCAATAAAAAGACAGTTGGCAAGGTCCAGAGCGCTTAAAACCGAGTCTCTGGTTCGAAGATCAACCCGGTGAACGCGCCAGTTTCGGGCAAGCGATGCTTGAGTTTCGATGGCTTCGGCTGCGAGCCTGTCGAACTCAACCACTGTGGTGATATTGACCGCTCTGGCGGGGAGATAAGGCCACACATGAGACATGCATCTACGCTACCTTGAACACAAGTGATTATTCACAGTTAGCGTCCTCAACTTTCGCCTACGCCCCGAACGTGAAACGATGAGAGGATGACTGATTCTGTGCCACCACTCATTGACGCAAGGCACCTACTGGCGTACCTGGGTGACGTTCCATTCTTCTTCGGGCAACAACTTGCCAAGAACGAGGAATCAGTGGTTGACGTCGCTTTTGATGAATCTACGAGTGTCATTTCGGGTACCGTCCTCGAAGATGGCCAAGAGTTCTCCCCCACACTCACGGTAATTCGCAGCGCTTCGGGCTGGTCCATCGACTTCTCGGCCTGCAGCTGCGACAAAGGATCGGTCTGCCCGCATATTGCTGCGCTAGCGCTCACTGCCAACAAGATTGCAAAGCTGCCCCGCCCAGCGGTTGTCCAAGAGCAGAAGACTGTGACCGCTTGGTCCCAGCAGGTGGACACCTGGTTTGAAGAACCCGAGCCGGGCCCCGCAGACGGACTGCTTGGGTCCCCCAATGACCCGATCGTGGCCATGGCCCTTCAGTTCATGGTCTTTGATTCGAAAAATACTTCCCAGCAACAACAATGGATGCCTTCGGGGGCTGTACCGCACCCGACCCGTAACAAACGCTTCCGTTTAGGCGTTCGCCCCATGGTACGCAATTCCGAAGGGCGATGGGTTCGTGGCCAGTTACGCTGGACTACCATTGCTTTTAAAACCTACGGGTGGAATATGCTGCGTGGACAGCACCATTGGTTCACCCGTTTTGCAGCCCTGGCGCGAAGCAACACTCAGCTGCAGTTTAAAGTCGACGAAGACTGGTTATTCCTTGACGAGTACGCCTCGGAACTGCTGTGGCCAATGCTTGACGAAGCTCAAGACCTAGGCATCGAGCTGATCAGCACCCGCAGCGAGACCAGCGTGAATATTGATCGCCAGTCCCGGTTTGAGTTGCTCGCCGGCCTAAAGCAAGACAAATCACTCACCGTTGCTGGAAACCTGAACATTGCAGGTCAGGGCTTGATGCTCAATGCGGAGACCCCCAGCGGCACCATCGCCGACCATGGTTTCTACGTCGAGTTGGAAGCACCCGAACAAATCTGGTTGGCACCCAGCGACGAAAAAGTTCCAGCTCAGCATCGCCGCTGGTTCCAGAATCGCGAACCCTTGCAGGTTCCCGAAGAGCAAATGCAGGACTTCTTCGCAGGCTCGTACGCGCGCCTCGCGCGCCGCTTCAAATTGCGCAGCATAAGCGAGGAGCTAGTGCTTCCCGCCTTAGCCCCGCCGATGGTCCACGCGAACGTGAAATTCATGCGCGAGGAAAAAGAAGACGGCAGCATCAAGGAGTCTGCCACCATCGATTTCCAGATTAGCTACCCGGGAGTGCCCAACGACCGCGAGGTCTATGATGCTCAAGCCGAGGCCTCCTTGCGAAGCACGGTCAATGACGTTTTCGAGCATCACACAGGCGCGAGCAACCATGATCTGGCTTCGAAGTTCTTCGCCGGGGAACATATGATCGCATTCGTTTCGGAGTTGCTTCCTGCCCTGCATGGGCTATCCATAATGAAGGTCACTGAGGAAGGCGTTCGTCCGGTTTACCGGCAGTTGCGCGAACTTCCACAGCTGAAGATCAATGCGGTGAGCCACGAACGCAATGACTGGCTCGATTTGGGCTTGCTGATCGCAGTTGGCGACCATGAGGTTCCTTTCTCCACCATTCTCGAAGCGCTAACCAGTGGGGCTATGAAGGTCAAACTTCCGGATAACAGCTGGTTCTCTCTTGACCACCCGTTATTTGCCAAGCTGAAGTCACTTGTCGATGAAGCTCAGGCATTGAACGACAAACCCAAGGATGCCGACCTGAAGCTCTCGGTCTTCCAGGTCTCGCTCTTCGATGAATTTGATGAGCTCGCCGAAGGCATTGAAGGTGCCGACCTATTCATTGGGCGTATGCGTTCGCTCCTGCGTGTTGCTGAAGGCGAAGAGGCCGAGGTGCCCGATACGCTCAATGCAACTTTGCGCCCTTATCAGGTCGAGGGCTATCAGTGGCTCGCGCGTCTGTACCGTGGTGGTTTTGGTGGCATTCTCGCCGACGACATGGGTCTGGGTAAAACCCTGCAAACCATCGCGTTGATGCTTCATGCACGCAAACTCTGGAATGATCCGCAGCACGTGGCGCAGCTACCGGCGTCACAGCGGAACAGTGCCCCATTCCTCGTCGTAGCCCCAAGTTCCGTGGTTTCTAACTGGGAGATGGAGATCAAACGTTTCGCTCCGAGCCTGAGCGTGATTACCGTAGAAGGTACTCTCGGTTCCGAACGCGAGCTGAACGACCTGGTGGCTAACTACGACGTCATCCTGACTACCTACACGTTGCTTCGGCTCAACGATGAAGTTTATGAATCCCAACGGTTCGCGGGCTTGATCTTGGATGAGGCTCAGTTCGTGAAGAATCGATCGACCAAGGCTCACCGCAGTGCCGTCAATATCCAGACGAACTTCAAACTGGCAGTCACCGGCACCCCGATGGAGAACAACCTCGCCGAGCTCGGCGCTCTGCTTTCGTTGACCTCGCCGTCGCTGTTCATGAATACGAGCCGGTTCAACCGCCAGTTCGCCCGCCCCATTGAGGTGCTGGGCGATAAGGAAACATTGCAGTTGCTGCAACGCCGTGTGAAACCTTTTATGCTGCGCCGTACCAAGGAATCTGTCGTCTTGGATCTTCCAGCCAAGCAAGAGCAGCAGGTCTTGGTGCGCCTAAGCGAAGAGCACCAGCATGTGTACGACACGCATCTGAACCGTGAGCGCCAGAAAATCTTGCACCTGGTTGAAGATCTGGACCGCAACCGCTTTACGATTTTCCAGTCACTGACGCATCTGCGGATGCTAGCTTTGGAACCTTCGCTCGTTGACCCGGAACTTGCAGAGATCCCCGGCTCCAAGTTGGAAGCGCTATTTGAACAGCTCGAGGATGTGCTCAGCGAGCAGCACCGCGCCTTGGTGTTCTCACAATTCACTTCCTACTTGAAGGTTCTCGCCGCGAAGTTGGAAGCACGCGGGATCCCCTACGTGTATTTGGACGGCAATACGCGTAACCGCGCGAAGGTCATTGACCAGTTCAAGGACGGCGAAGCACCGTTGTTCCTGATCTCGTTGAAGGCTGGCGGTTTCGGTTTGAACCTGACCGAGGCTGACTACTGCTTCCTGCTTGATCCTTGGTGGAATCCCGCGGTAGAAGCGCAGGCGATCGACCGTACCCACCGTATCGGGCAGACCCGTCAGGTGATGGTGTACCGGATGATTGCCCAGGGCACCATCGAAGAAAAGGTCGTTGCTCTCCAAGAGTCCAAGCGCAAGTTGATTTCCACGGTTATGGACGAAGCCGATGGCTTCTCCAAGGCTTTGACGGCTCAGGATATTCGCGGACTGCTTGAGTAACAGCTTTATTACATCTGCGTTGATTGACGGGCTTTTACCAGCCAATCGCGCTATATTCAGTATGTCTAGTTGCGTGTCCTCCGCCACACTGAGCGCAGGCAAAGAGGCAAGCCCCGGAGGTCTTCTCCGCTGGCACAACGCAAGATGAAGGCGGTTATAACCGTGTCCCTGATTAAATCGGAGACTCTGAGTACACCGAGCGATGACTGGATGAGCGCTTCGGTGAGCACTGATCAAGATCGTGTGGTGATTGAAACCGAGCATGAACGTTTGTCTCTGGACAATGAACGGCTCTTGGAAAAGATCCGGCGAGTCATAGCTTCGCCGCTTGAGGAAATTTTCTATAACCCTAAACACCGGATGCTTTTGATTCCTGGTGCTTTCGCGGTCATCGGCTCCTCGTTCTTGAGGGTCGACACGGACGCAGCGGCCGGCCTACGCGGCTAGCCCTCTTCCCGTTGCATGCCCCAAGATACCTATCGGTGGCCTTGGGGCATTCTTATGCCCAAAAGTTGCCTCGATAAAGAATCATTCATAGGTCCCGGAGACTTTACTGCCAGTAGCCACGCAGATAAGTGTCAGGCTCCAAGCACCTATCGAACACTTCTCTTCCGAAATTCATTCAGATTCTCCACACAAGAGATCAAGTTTCCACTCCCCACGGGAGTAAACCCTAGCGCCTTCCTGTACGTATAGGCTGAATCTCGACTTTGCGGCAGCGTGATATCTCACAAAAATCCATCGCTTGCAGAGGGCCAGAGCTCGCACTTGCGGGTCGAGATTCGTTGATTCGCTGTGGTTGCAAATCAATCGATCCCTTCACAGTCCAAGGGGTTGGAACCTCTCCGTCGAATGCCAGCAAAAATCCTCTTAGCACCATGTCAGGCGCCATTAGGTGAATATCCTGATCGAAAGTTCTTCGCATATGCAACACAGCTCCTGAGAGGTGCCGGCGCGGGCTTAGATTCGTCGAGTTGCGGATGCCCTGTAATGGCGCATAAGCCTCCAATACAGGAATCGTCGTTTTGGTAGTCTTGTTGATTGTCCGATTATGCACTTCATCGTTCGTTAACCAAGCGCCGCCGGTTATCTGGGGTGAAATCGATCGATCCCGTGGAGCAAGTCGGGATCGCAAAGCCAAGGTCTGGCACGATTGCAGGCACCCTCACAGCAAAGAAATACGGAGCGACACCGGCCGCACGACAAGATCAATAGAGATATGAGGAGTGAAGCTATGGAAGCAGCGAATACTCAAGGGACTAGATTCTTCCGGAAACGTCGACTCAAAGTGGAGGACGTCAACGTTGTTGACGATTCGATGCTCAAGAAGGCTATCGGCGGAACTGTCGTTGGTAACCTCATGGAATGGTACGACGTCGGAGTTTACGGATACCTTGCGGTAATTATCGGCAAGCTGTTCATGCCAGATACCGTCGACCCCGCCATCCGAACTTTATTTAGTCTTGGAGTGTTTGCCGTAACCTTCGTGGCGCGTCCCCTCGGTGGCGTCATCCTGGGGCAGCTCGGCGACCGAATGGGTCGCCAGAAAATCCTCGTGTTCACCCTTCTGATGATGGCTTTGGCAACGTTTGGTATCGGCATTTTGCCGGACTATTCAGTATGGGGCGTAGCAGCTCCAATTCTTCTGGTCGTTTTGAAGCTAGTCCAAGGCTTCTCCACCGGCGGTGAGTATGCAGGTGCCACAACCTTCATCACCGAGTACGCTCCGGATAAACGGCGCGGTTTCTACGCGTCTCTTCTGGATCTGGGTTCCTATATGGGGTTCGCCATTGGCGCTGCCTTCGTGTCCATCCTTCAGCTCACCCTCACCGAAGACGCTATGGAAGGGTTCGCTTGGCGCATTCCCTTCTTGGTTGCCTTGCCACTAGGCGTCATCGCCCTGTGGTTCCGATCGAAGATCGAAGACACCCCGGCGTTCAAGGAAGCCCAGGAAGCCGCGAATCGTGCCGGTGAAGACGCGAGATCCTCAGCAGACGCACCGAAGGGCGTAATCGCGCTGGTCAAGGCCTACTGGCGCGAACTGCTCACCGGCTTCGTCCTGGTCTCGGCAGCAAACACCGCCGGATACGCTCTCACCAGCTACATGCCAACTTATTTGACTGAAACATTGAAGTACGACCCGGTGCACGGCAACCTGCTAACGCTGCCAATCCTTGTGGGCATGTCATTGTGCATTCCGCTGGCTGGACGACTCTCGGACCAGGTCGGACGACGTCGAGTGCTTTTCATCGGTTCCATCTCCGCCATCATTTTGGCGGCTCCGGCATTCATGTTCATGATGAATGGTGCTATCTGGTCCACCTTGGTCGGATTGGCTCTTCTAGCTTTTCCGGTGACATTCTATGTTTCGAACCTCGCCTCGTCGCTTCCCGCATTATTCCCCACCTCGTCGCGATACGGCGGAATGGGAATCTCCTATAACTTCGCGGTCGCCATCTTTGGTGGCTTTGCCCCCTTCATCATGCAAGCTCTGGTCACCTTCACTGGTTCATCGCTGGCTCCGGCCTTCTGGGTGATGGGAACCTCGGTGGCTGGCTTCGTCGCCGTCTGCTTCCTGAAAGAATCTGCTCGCAAGCCGCTGCCAGGATCGATGCCTTCGGTTGCAACAGACAAGGAAGCAGCCGAGCTAGTGAAAACGCAAGACGCTAATCCAGATCTTGACGTTGATGAGCTTTTCGACCAGGTCCCAACTTCTCATTAAGGACCTTTGAGGGAATTCCCTAGTCGAGGGTAGAAACATAAAGAACTAGCCGCACGCGTCTTTCGTGCGTGTCACCGCTGATTCGGCAGGAGCACGAGCCAACCGACTCTCGCTATCCTCGTAGCCACCGACCCAGATTTCTCTGGGTTCGGTGGCAATTCTTTTGCCCCACGGCACCCACAAGGTGCTGCCAGCGACGCTATGCAGCTCCGGGTCCTACCTACGGGGCCATCCACTGGATATTACTGGTTCTTCAAAGTTGGTTGATGTAGCCGCCTACTTCAGAGTTCAGCGTCGTTCGCCAGCCACGTTTTTTAGGCAACAAGAAAGGGGCCTTGCAACGGATCAGTAAAAGATCCGAGGCAAAGCCCCTGACTCAGTTTTGGCTTAGAGAGCCGAGAAAACTTCGCGCAACAGGAGGGCGGTCTCCGAAGGAGTCTTGCCTACCTTCACGCCGGCAGCTTCAAGAGCTTCCTTCTTGGCCTGTGCGGTACCGGCCGAGCCGGAGACGATGGCGCCAGCGTGGCCCATGGTCTTGCCCTCAGGAGCGGTAAAGCCAGCCACGTAGCCAACAACTGGCTTGGTAACGTTGGCCTTGATGAAATCGGCTGCGCGCTCTTCAGCGTCGCCACCGATCTCACCGATCATGACGATGGCCTTGGTCTCTGGATCAGCTTCGAAGGCGGCCAGCGCGTCGATGTGGGTGGTGCCGATAACTGGGTCACCACCGATGCCGATTGCGGTGGAGAAGCCCAGATCGCGCAGTTCGAACATCATCTGGTAGGTCAGGGTACCTGACTTGGAAACCAAGCCGATTGGGCCCTTCTTGGTGATGTTGTTCGGGGTGATGCCGACCAGTGCTTCACCTGGGGTGATGATGCCCGGGCAGTTAGGGCCGATGATGCGGGTGATCTGGTTGCCGTCGGCGTCAACCTTCGACTGTGCCAGCGCCCAGAACTCAGCCGAGTCCTGCACTGGAACACCTTCGGTGATTACTACAACAAGGCCGACCTCGGCCTCGATAGCTTCAACGACTGCGTCCTTGGTGAACTTAGGTGGAACGAAGACGATCGATACGTCTGCGCCGGTCTCGGCCTTGGCCTCGGCCACGGTGCCGTACACCTTGATGTCCTGGTCACCGTGGGTCACGGTGGTTCCGGCCTTGCGGGCGTTCACGCCACCGACAATGTTGGTGCCAGCCTTAAGCATCAGGGCGGTGTGCTTGGTGCCTTCGCCGCCGGTGATGCCCTGGACTATGACCTTGGAGTCCTTGTTCAGGTAAATGCTCATTGTTCGCTTATCCCTCTTACTTCGCTGCGTTGGCGAGCTCGGCGGCCTTGTCGGCGCCCTCGTCCATGGTTGCTGCCAGAGTCACCAGTGGGTGGTTGGCTTCGGCCAGGATGGCGCGGCCTTCTTCAACGTTGTTGCCGTCAAGGCGGACAACCAGCGGCTTGTTAGCGGAATCGCCCAAGGTGTTCAGTGCGCCAACGATGCCGTTTGCTACGGCGTCACATGCGGTGATGCCACCGAAGACGTTCACGAAGACCGAATTGACCTGTGGGTCATTCAGGATGACGTCCAGGCCTGCAGCCATAACCTCAGCCGAGGCTCCGCCGCCGATATCCAAGAAGTTAGCTGGCTTCACGTTGCCGTGGTTCTCGCCAGCGTAGGCTACAACGTCCAAGGTGGACATAACTAGGCCAGCACCGTTACCGATGATGCCTACTTCGCCGTCCAGCTTGACGTAGTTCAGGCCAGCGGCCTTTGCCTTGGCTTCCAGTGGGTCGGCTGCGCCCTTGTCCTCAAGCTCTTCGTGAGCTGGGTGACGAACCTCGGATGCGTTCTCATCCAGGGAAACCTTGCCATCCAATGCAACGATGTCACCGGCACCGGTCTTCACCAGTGGGTTCACCTCAACGAGGGTGGCGTCCTCTTCCTTGAAAACAACCCACAGCTTCTGCAGGGTGTCGGCAACCTTTGCGCGCAGTTCCTCAGGGAAACCTGCTGCGGCAACGATTTCGTCGGCCTTGGCAGCATCGATGCCAACCAGTGGATCGACGGCGACCTTTGCCAGTGCGTCCGGACGCTCAACTGCGAGCACCTCGATCTCCATGCCACCTTCTACCGAGCACATAGCCAGGTAGTTACGGTTTGCACGGTCCAACAGTACCGAGAAGTAGAATTCCTCAGCAATGTCGGCGCCCTGGGCGATCATGACCTTGTTGACGGTGTGGCCCTTGATGTCCATACCGAGAATGTTGGAAGCGTGCTCGAAAGCCTCGTCTGCGGTCTTGGCAACCTTAACGCCGCCAGCCTTACCGCGGCCACCGACCTTGACCTGTGCCTTAACTACAACAACGCCGCCGATCTTCTCAGCTGCGGCTTTAGCTTCTTCCGGGGTGTAAGCGACGATACCGGCAAGCACGGGAACCCCGTGTGCCTCGAATAGATCGCGCGCCTGGTACTCATACAGGTCCACGGGTTTGTGTCCTTCGTTCGAAGTTCATGCTGACTCGCGACATGGCCATAAATCGAAATCCATGCCACGCCCTAGAGAGCGCAACGTAACTATCGGCAGTCATACGGCGCCGTAGCCGTGCGCACCTCTCAGACTATCCCGACTTTTACAAACTTCCCACTTTTACAGGCTGTAGAGAACTGACCAGCGGGCGCTTGAAGGTCTCAGAAACCTCGAAGAACGCGCCAAAAGAATCTGCGGCTAATCAATCATTTCTAAGGGTGCGTAACGCAAAAGGAGTCGTTTTTCCGAGTCGGCAAATTGCACTTTTGCAACCGTTTTATCCCCGGCACCTTCAATTGCGATAACAACGCCCAAGCCAAAGCCTGAATGCTTTACGTTTTGCCCAACCTTTGGAATGACAATTTCTTTGTTCTGCTGCACGCGCTGTTTAGCCACCGGAGCGGCATTGTGCCCACGAGAGGCAAAATTCGACGCAGTACCTGCACCCCAATGCGATCCACTGTCATAACGACTCGTGGCGAAATTCACCGTTCCGTTACTCCCACCCCACCCCGAAGACTGAGAACCTTCACGCTTCCAGTCCAACAAGTGGGAAGGAATTTCATCCAGGAACTGACTGGCAGGGTTATATTGCGACTGCCCCCACAAGCTACGCTGCTCGGCTCGGGTCAGATACAAACGTTCCCTAGCTCGCGTCAGACCCACATATGCTAAACGCCGTTCCTCGGCCAATTCCTTTTCGTCGGTCAAGGAACGCTGGTGCGGAAAGACTCCGTGTTCCATGCCGGTCAGGAACACTACCGGGAATTCCAGGCCCTTCGCAGTGTGTAGCGTCATCAATGTGACGACTCCTTCACGAGCCGCCATTTCTGCGCCTTCGCTGTCGGTAGGCGCCTCGGGGATCTGATCCGCGTCGGCCACTAACGCCACGCGTTCCAAGAACCCTTCAAGTCCGCCCTCCGGCGCATCGATCACATAGTCTCGGACCACAGCGACGAGCTCGGCAAGGTTCTCTACACGGGATTCATCCTGCGGATCACTCGACGCGCGAAGCACTTCGAGGTATCCAGTCTGCTCCAACACCGCTTCCAGCGCTTCAGCAGGGCCCGAGCCTTCTGCAACGGTTTTCAAATCGTCCATCAATGACACGAACGCCGCCGTCATCTTGATTCCACGGGTGCCTAGCCCCGGAGCTTCGTCAGAACGGCGCAACGCCTCCATAAAAGAGATCCGATCGCGTTCGGCGAGCGCGGCAACCGCTCCCTCTGCACGGTCGCCGATACCTCGCTTGGGTTCATTAAGGATACGTCGGACATTAATGTCATCTTCTGGATTCACCAAGGCCCGCAAATAGGACAAGGCGTCCTTAATTTCCTTGCGATCGTAGAAACGCGTACCGCCGACCACCCGATACTTCAGATCTACACGCATAAGTTGCTCTTCGAGGGCACGGGATTGCGCGTTGGTGCGGTAGAAAATTGCGACGTCCCCCGGTCGCACGTCTTCCTCGTCATTGAGTCGAAGGATCTCCTCGGCGATCCAGCGCGCCTCATCCCCTTCGGACTCGCCCACATAGCCGATGATCTGCTCGCCGTCGCCGCTAGCCGTCCACAGGCGTTTATCGTTGCGTTCCGGGTTGCGCTTAATTACTTCGTTCGCCGCTGAGAGGATGTTCTGGGTGGACCGGTAGTTCTGTTCAAGCTTGATCGTCGCAGCGTCTGCGTAATCCTTCTCGAATTCCACGATGTTGCGTATATCGGCCCCACGGAACGCATAAATCGACTGATCTGAGTCGCCGACCACCGTCAGTTCTCCCGGTGTCGTCTGCCCATCGGGGCCGGTTAATTCTCGAACCAGGGAGTACTGCGCGTGGTTCGTATCCTGATACTCGTCGATTAGTACATGGCGGAAGCGACGACGGTAGTTGTCCGCCACCGCAGGGAAGGCCCGGAACATGTACACGACCTGTCCAATCAGGTCATCAAAGTCCATTGCGTTCGCCGCGCGCAACCGACGGGTATAGCCTCGGTACACCTCTGCCACGGCCCGTGCAAACGGATCATTGGTGTTCATGGTGGAGGCGAAATCTTCTTCGTCGATAAGTTCGTTCTTCAACGACGATATTTTGTGGGCGATGGCCTTGGGGGTGAATCGCTTCGGATCAATGTCCAGCCCCTTGGCGATCAGCGTGATCAAGCGCAAGGAGTCGGCCGAGTCGTAGATGGAGAAGTTCGACTTCAAACCGATAGTTGACGCCTCTCGGCGCAGAATTCGCACGCACGAGGAGTGGAAAGTAGAGATCCACATCTTCTTTGCCTGTTCTTCACCGATCAGCTCGGACGCGCGTTCACGCATTTCCGCAGCGGCTTTGTTGGTGAAGGTGATGGCGAGAATTTCGTGCGGGCGGGCGCGTCCGGTTGCTAGCAAATACGCAATGCGATGAGTCAGCACGCGGGTCTTACCAGAACCCGCACCAGCAATGATCAAAAGCGGGCCGCCGTGATAACGAACTGCCTTGTCTTGCTGTTCGTTCATCCCCACTAACAGTTCTTCAGGCGTCGGTAAAGTGCGCTGTGCCGGCTCCGCGGCGAAGTCATCGTTAAGGAAATCCATGGTGTAGCCAGTCTACGTGGGCTCTGCGACGGTTTCACTGAGCTACCCGGCATAATGGAAGGTATGGCAAAGAACGTTAAGAAAAGCAAAGAGTATCGTAAGCCGGCACACTTCCAAGGTGAGCCGACTAAGCAGCTCGGTCAAGGACTGCGAGATTCTGCGCAGCAACGTGAATCTACATCTAATCCGATGCTACTGATCTCAGCGGGTTTGATCACTTGTGTATTCCTCTTTGTCTACTACCACGTGCTCACGATGCACCAGATGACTGACCTCAGCGACGGGTTGGCCATGCCGGACCAGCGTGTCTTCGGTTACACGGTTTCGGATATTGAGGCGCTACGTGCAGCCATGGATTCGGATGCCACCGGGCAGCTAAATTATCTGCACAAGACCGCTGGACTGCTCTTCCCTTTGCTGACCGGACTGTTTTCCATGCTGATCTTCATTCGCTGGATTCCAAATCGCCAGATGCGCTGGTTGGCTTGGTTAGCGCCTTTGCTGTTTGCCGTGACCGACCTGTGGGAGAACTTCGCCATTGATTCCCTCTTCGGTGCGGAACTCAACGAAAGTACCGTCGCGCTCGCTTCGATTCTGACCACGATTCGCTGGGTCACGCTTATCATCACCGCTGCCCTGGTCCTCGGCTTGGCGACACGTCGGGCAAATAAGGCAATGATGAAGAAAATGGCTGACATTCGGCAGCAATCATCCTGACAAATTCATCGTCAACTTCCTAGTAGGATAGTGTTGATGGCGCGCTTAGCGCCTGCGCCCCTGTAGCTCAGTAGGATAGAGCGACCCTCTCCTAAAGGGTAGGCCGTCGGTTCGATTCCGGCCAGGGGCACAAATCAAAAAGTCTGAGGTCCCGTTCCTAGATGGAACGGGACCTCAGACTTTTACTGTCTTTTCGAACGACTTAGCGCAGTAGCAGCGCGGTAGCCTTCGGAGAGAGTGAAGCATCCATGACGACACACGCGCCACCGATGGCGCCAACCTGCGACCCAAGGCTAGAGGTACGGGTTACGACTTCGTGGACTGTACGTAGGCCGAAGCGACGCTGAACTGCGTTGTCGACTTCATCGGCGACGAGTTCACGAACCTTATCCCACTGTGGACCGCCGAAGACGATCTCCTGGACATCCAGCGCGTTGGCCAGCTGTCCGGCGACTTCGCCTACTCGAATCATCGATTCAACGATCAATTCCTTGGCAACGGCGTTGCCTTCCAATGCGAGTTCGGTCAGACGGTTGAGACCCTCGGAACGCTGCTCTGGGCCCATGATTTCATAGGACGGCAGTTCCAAACCGCGTTCCTTAGCCTGGGCAGCCATAAACTCGTAGGAAGTGCCTGCAGCCAAGCAATCGTCTGCACCGCACTCTTCACATACGACGGATTTGCGTCCGGTGGAGTAGTGCCCGATTTCGCCGGCGTTATTGCTCGATCCGTGGTGAACTTCGCCATCGATGACGATGCCCGCACCGAACCCGTGTCCGCAGTAAACGAAGACAAAATCATCTGATTTCTCTTCCTTGGACTGCCAAAGCTCGCCAACTGCAGACGCGATGGTGTCCTTTTCAATGATTACTTGCAGGCGGAGCAGCTTACGTAGTGGATTAACCAGCTCGACATCTGCCCAGCCATCGAGCAGCGGCGGGTTGAGCACCACACCGTCTTCGACGTTTACCGGCCCTGGTACGGCAATACCGACACCGACGATGTGCTTTTTCGGCACACGAATCTCGGCAATCAGTTCCTTAACCGTGTCTGCCATCAGTTGGATGGTTTCCGTGGCTACCTCAAGGTTCGGGACATCGATACTGCGCTCACGCAATACATCGCCGCGAAGGTTCATCGCGACAAAGGTCAACACGCTTGGGTCAAGATGGATACCGATGGATACTAGGCGGTTTCCCTCTAGCTCCAGTACGGTTCTTGGCTTACCCGGGCCGGACACAATGGTACGGTCTTCGCGAACGATGCCATCGTCAAGCAAACGACGAACGACGTTTGAAATGGTCTGTGGTGAAAGTCCAGTCGAACCCGCAAGCTCCACACGGCTGATGCCGTCCGGGGCTCGTCGGATGGACTCAAGGATAACCGCCTGGTTGAAATCGCCAAGGCGGCCTAAGTTTGTTCCCCGTCGCATTAAAGCTCCATAGATCTATAAATTTGATGGATCGATCTCTCTATTCCAACATTCAGCTAAGACGTCGTCGTATGATCTGAAACTGCGAGTTCTCTAATCACGACATTACTCAACTAAAAACGTTGGAGATCCAATAATGCACGTTACCATTCGTCACGAGTTTTCACACGCGATATTGTGATTTGGTGATGAAAAATTTAACTATCTCAGCGGCATGTTTAATCAACGATCAGGGACAAATTCTTTTAGTTCGGAAGCGCGGAACCTCTAAATTCATGCAACCTGGCGGAAAACCAGAAGCAGGTGAGACGCCCTTGGAAACCGTGATGCGCGAGGTACATGAGGAATTAGGGGTGAAGTTCGAAGAAAAGGACTTTGAAGAGTACGGCCAATGGCTTGGGCCTGCCGCCAACGAAGCAGACACCTCGATACAGGCTTATTTGTTCGCAGCAAGATTTAACGGTTCACCCAATCCATTAGCCGAACTCGAGGAGCTCATGTGGATACATCCTCACGAAGCCCTGCAGCGTGATGACATCGCCCCGCTATTACGCCAGCACGTATTGCCTATCCTGCTTGCGCGGACAAACGGGGCCAACTAGCTGAGGCGCTTATGCACATGTGGCTCCTCAAGCGCTTTCAGGGAATATTTCGCTTCACGCAGGGATATGGCAGATGAGCTGCTTTAGTTGTGATCCGGGTCTTGGGCAGAATTGAACTGAGTTTCGTAGAACTTGGCGTAGGCCCCTTGTGCGCCTAACAAGCTCAGGTGGGTTCCACGTTCCACAATTCGTCCACCGTCGATCACCAATATTTGGTCTGCTTGCCGAATCGTTGAAAGCCGATGGGCAATGACTAAAGCGGTGCGGTTTTCCAGTGCCTGGGACAATGCCAACTGCACGGCAAGCTCGCTGCGTGAATCCAAAGCTGCAGTGGCTTCGTCGAGAATTACTAGACCTGGATTTGCCAAAATCATCCGGGCGATGGTCATTCGTTGGCGTTCGCCGCCAGATAGCCGGTATCCGCGTTCGCCGACCACTGTGGCCAGTCCGTCAGGGAGGGCTGCGATTTGGGACCGCAATTGAGCATCTTCCAAGGCCGACCATAGTTGCTCTTCGCTGGCCTCCGGGTTTGCCAGTAACAAGTTAGAGCGCACGGTCTCATGTAACAGGTGCCCGTCTTGGGTCACCATTCCTAATTCCTTGTACAGGGATTTGAGGGTGATATCGCGCAGGTCATGCCCGTTAAGAGTAATGGCTCCGCCACGCACGTCGTAGAGACGCGCGAGCAGCTGCGCGATAGTCGATTTACCAGCACCGGAAGAACCTACCAATGCGACGGTTTGACCAGGCTGAATTTCGAAGGAAATATCATTCAGGATTACTTCACCACCACGTTTATCAAGCACGGCAGTATCTTCCAGCGAGGCTAGTGAAACTTCCTCGGCGCTGGGGTACGCGAAGCTCACCTTATCAAATTTCACTGCCACAGGTTCTGCGGGAAGTGCAATCGCGTTCGGTGCGTTTTTGATCAGCGGTTCAAGGTCTAGCACCTCGAACACTCTATCGAAGCTGACCAGTGCGCTGGTGATCTCTACGCGGGCGTTAGCAAGGCCCGTTAGCGGCGCATATAGGCGGATGATGAGCATTCCGAGCACCACCACGTCACCAGCTGCCATCTCGCCACGCAGAGCGTAGAATCCACCCAGTCCGTAAACCAGAGCCAGCGACAGCGCCGCGACCAATCCTAGTACAGTCACAAACGCGAATTGCCGCATGGTCATCTTGATGCCAATGTCACGAACTCTCGCGGCCCGTAAACCAAACTGTTCAGATTCTTCGTTTGGGCGCCCATAGAGCTTGATGAGTGTCGCTCCGGGTGCCGAGAAACGTTCGGTCATCTGGCTACTCATTGAAGCGTTCAGGTCCGCCGACTCCTTGCGCAGCCCAGCTAGCGACTTTCCGAACCGTCTCGCCGGCAGCAGGAACAGCGGGAAGAGGACCAGGGCTAGGAGCGTGACCTGCCAAGAGGTAGTGAGCATGACAATAGCGGTCAGGATCAATGCGACTGCATTTGAAACTATGCCGGACAAAGTTCCGGCAAAGGCAGCTTGCGCTCCGATCACATCCGAATTGAGCCGCGAGGTCAGTGCTCCGGTGCGAGTTCGAGCGAAAAATGCGATGGGCATCTTCTGCACATGGTCAAAGACCTTCGTTCGAAGGTCAAAAATGATTTGCTCACCAAGGTTAGATGATTGCCAGCGGACGAGCATCGCGAATATTGAATCAAAAACGGCAACTATCACCATGGCGATCGCTAGGTTGCGCACGGTCTCCCAACTGCCCTGCGCGACGATTGCGTCGACCACTCTACCTGCAAGCACCGGGGTGATGACAGCGATTGCCGCTGACAGTACCGAGAAGATCACGAAGATTATCAGACGTGCTTTGTAGCTGATTGCGAAGTCAAATACGCGCCGTGGTGTCTCGGGACGATATGCACGTCGCTGTTCGCTCTTTGAGAGCTGCCACAGCGTACTCCACGCCGCGCCTTCCATACTCACGAGTTACCTCCGTGATTTGTTCAGATTAGTACTAACGTCTCAACATCTCACGGAGTCCGAATATTTCCTAGCTGGCTTGAAGATATTGAGTCCATGAAGAATCAATGTGGTCAAGTCCGGAAACCAGATGCCCACCCACTCGGGGCTGATGCGGAGTGAGCAACAGTTGCCATCCCAATTGCGAGAGCATTTTGTCGGCTTTGCGGCTGTTGCAAGATAAGCAGGCGGCCACGAGGTTCTCCCAGGTGTTCTGCCCACCTCTGCTGCGCGGGATTACGTGGTCGATAGTGTTGGCTGTTTTACCGCAGTAGGCGCAGCGGAAGTGGTCTCTACGAAGAACGCCCCTACGGGTCACATGATTCATGTTCCTGTAGGGGCGTCGCACATATCGTTTTAAGACGATCACAGTGGGGCGTGGTAAATCTCCGTGAGTGCCGCGCACGGGCGACTCATCATCCTGCAAAATGATTGTTGCTTTTTCGGTAAGCACAAGGATCAAGGCGCGTCGGAAGGTCACCACCGCTAATGGCTCATAGCCTGCATTCAAAACCAACGTTCGCATCCGTATATGTCCTTCAATGATCTCGTGTGCATCACTAGAAGTTGATGACAACGAGCTCCTCGCAGTTAGTCTTCTTGTCGTTAGCCTATGCGATATATTGCCGATTTGACTTGAAGAATAGGAAGATATTCGTTAATTTTCATCGAGAAGTAGCCCGAAGTTCACCCTGTTAAACGACCATTGGCCACCGAACATTATGTTCGGTGGCCAATGGGAGCAGACTGATTTAGCCGGCTAGAGTGTAGTAACCATACAGTGGGTTGCGAGTCACTGAGTGAATCATGGTGTCCACAGTTGGGTTTTGCGCGCCAATCATCTGGCCTCCACCCAAGTAAATACCTACGTGGCCGCCACCGTTCTGGAATACCAGGTCGCCCGGCTTCGGGTTGCTGGTGCGCTTGAACTGGCCGGATCCAAGGATCGCGGAGGTGCCACGAGCGATGTTGATGCCGTGCTGGGCATAAACGTACTTCACGAAGCCGGAGCAATCCCAGCCACTTGGGGTGTTGCCGCCCCAGACGTATGGAACACCCGAGTACTTCGAAGCCGTGGCTGCGATACCGGTGAGGTTCTTGCTCGGGGCCGAGGATTCCTGCTTGGAGGATTCCTGCTTGGTCTCAGTTGGAGCACTCTGCTGGCTATTGCCGCCACGGTTCTGACGGGTCATTGGTGCCATGGAGTCCGAGCTACCCGAAGAATCGGAGTTGCCCGAGTTTTCGCGAGTGGTTGGCTCGATGTCATCAGCGACAGCGATAACGACCGGCTCGGGCTTTGGCTCAGCGGTGAAGCTGGCGCGCTCGATATCGACGTTATCCGCCTTCTTGGTGGATACCTTGACTGCCTTGACAGCAACGCGTTCCGGGTTGATCGTGTCAACCGGGGAAGCTGATACGTCACGTGGGGCTGTTGCCTGACCTGGTACACCCAGGGTGACGATCAGACCGGACGCAGCAGCAACAACGGCTGCCTGACGTCCGACCGAGCCTGCATTCGAGGACACTGCCTGCGAAATGCTAGCAAGTGGGTTGGTACGTGCTGCTGGGGCGCGGTGGCGTCCCGGCGCTTGACGCTTGGTCACAATAAAGCCTCTCCTTGATACCTACGAGGTAAGCTGTCGGGTTCGAAGTGGAGTTACCTCGGTGGATTTGAAGTTTCCCTCTTGTCCACTTAACCCCTAGGGTTGTTAGCCAAAACTAACTACCCGATGTTGGTTCCCCCGCCACTGCCGTACGAGTTGTGTATAACTGCTCATTGCGCGTTGGCAGTGCTCGGTTCTCACGCAATGTTGCTCAGGGATTCCCCTTGGCACGTTGTTAATCTTATAGGACTATCTTCCAAATGTCACGTTTTGATCACGGTAAGGTGACGAACGTCGTTATAACCATCCAGCAGGGTCTTTGAATTGACCGTCAACGATCACTTCAAAGTGCACATGCGGCCCCGTGGAGTTACCAGTGCTACCAGCCAAAGCGATGACATCGCCGCGCTTGACGGTGTCTCCCACGTTGACCAGTAGTTGCGAGTTGTGGCTGTAACCGGTCTCCAGGCCATTTCCATGGCTCAACGTGACTCGCTGTCCGGAGTGACCGGCCCATCCGGAGACGGTAACCTTGCCCGACGCTGCAGCATAGACCTTCGTGCCGCTTGGCACGCCGTAATCTGTGCCACTGTGGATCATGTAGCCGGCACCTGTTGGATTCTTACGGTGCCCGAAGGATGAGGTGATGCGGTTGCTATCCACTGGACGCTCAAGCAATCCACCGGTCGAGCCGAGCTTCTGAATGTTGCCGCCGGAAGCGGTGAGGATTTCAGAGAGCTTCTCTTCGTCGGCCACCTTTGGGTTGATGTCAGACTTCAAAGCCGCGCGCTGCACATCTAGTCCAGCATCACTTGGAGCTTTTACATCAACTACTGCGGAAGTTGCTGTGCGCTGCGCGCTCGCTACTACCGGTCCTTCTTCGGATACGTCGCTACTCAGCTGCGGAGAAACCGCTGCTAGCGCCAAGCCCGACACCGCGGCAACGGCCGCGATCTTGTGGGTGAACCCAAGTCGGGAAGTCTTTTTTGGTGAAGCGTGAAGGCTCTGAACGAGCGCTTCGTTACTTGCTACTACGCCTTCAGGTGCACTGGTTGGCTTTGCCGTAGGTAGGGTAATGACGTTTCCGTCAACATCCTGGGTAGCAAGTGTTTTCTGCGTTGGCGCAATGCCGTAACGCTGACCAGATTCAAAACGGCGTCCGACATAGTCGGCGCAAAGTGGTTCTGGAACTGCTACTGCTTCGACAGCGGCTGCGCGAGTTGCGCGGCGACCAGCGGATCGTTCAGTGGCGGCCGCTGTGATCTCAGTGATCGCATCGATCTCGACGTCTGCGGCACGGCGTCGACCCGTAGTCCTGGTTTCTGCCAAAACATTCCTCTCAATTTCTACACCTGCGAAGTTAGCTGTCGGGTTCGGCCCTGAGATTGGTCCGGTCCTGCCTGATGGCATGACTTCACCCCAAGACGAAATACTCGTCAAATGAGTGGGTTCCCCGCTATTGCCCTTAAAACTCTTTTCACATCCAAGACGCAGGACAATACTCGGCGTTTGCGCTCTCGGAATCGGCATCAGTTAGACCACTGACGCCCTTCGATAACCCTACCGTTCGATCGGAAAAGTTACAATTTCGTTATCTTATTTTGTACGCACAAAGACGTGCGCACTCACTTCCACTGGCAATTCCAGTGCGCCTTCAACACCTTGCACCCGGACTACAACGTATTCATCCGCGCGTTCTAAATTGACGATCGCACCGGGGCGGATTCCGCCTTCATTCAGTTGTCCGAGCAGGATTGGGTCGGTCTGGATCGGTTCTGCAAGTTGTTCGATTGCCACTGGCCCGATGTTCCCGGAGAGCAAAGCGTTATCAAGATTCTCAACCTCATGTGAGATTTCGATTACTTTTGGCCCGCCAAGGACTTCAAGTCCGGGAATTGGGTTGCCATACGGTGAGACCGTGGGCTTGCCCAGCAGGTCGTACAGGCGGCGCTCGACACGCTCACTCATTACGTGCTCCCAGCGGCACGCCTCATCGTGCACGTATTCCCATTCAAGGCCAATTATGTCCGAGAGCAGACGTTCGGCCAGTCGGTGCTTACGCATCACGCCCGTAGCCAGTTCGTGACCCTTTTCGGTCAAAGCGAGATGACGGTCAGTTGAAACCACGACGAGCCCATCGCGTTCCATTCGGGCGACTGTCTGCGACACGGTAGGACCAGAATGCCCTAGACGTTCTGCGATTCGCGCGCGCAGAGCCACGATTTCCTCTTCTTGAAGCTCAAGAATGGTACGCAGGTACATCTCGGTTGTATCAATAAGGTCAGACACGTTAGCCACTCCTGGAAGTCACAACAGTTAGGTTCGCATAAGAAAACGGAACGTCAGTAAGCAACTCTACTTGGTACAGACGCAATCCCAGCGACGGCCTCGTGGTTTGCATGTCGTAACCGACTGTCCCGTTTTTCTCTCATCCCCCCGCAGTTTGCGAAGATGTTAATTGAAACGTCGTAACTATCCTGAACTATTCCATCGCGCTCGCGATCAGTCGGGATGTCAGCACTTTCAATCAAACGCTATTAGAGGAGCGAGATGAGCACCGGCATCAACATTCCAAAGAACCTTCTGCCAGCCGATGGAAGATTCGGCGCAGGACCTTCCAAAATTCGCCCCGAGCAAATTCAGGCAATCGTCGACGCAGGAACCGATCTACTGGGCACCTCCCACCGTCAGGCGCCGGTCAAGAACCTGGTGGCCTCCGTGCAGGATGGCTTGAAGAAGATGTTCAGCGCACCCGAGGGCTACGAAGTACTTCTGGGCGTTGGCGGCGCCACCGCTTTTTGGGACGCCGCGGCTTTCTCCCTGGTACGCAACAAGGCGCAACACCTGTCCTTCGGCGAATTCGGCTCGAAGTTCGCCAAGGCTACCGACAAGGCCCCATTCCTTGCAGCCTCGTCGATTATCACTTCCGAGCCTGGTTCAGTTCCGAGCCCGGTTGCCGAGGCCGACGTAGACCTCTACGCCTGGCCGCATAACGAAACCTCCACGGGCTCGGCCGCCCCGGTCAAGCGCGTGTCCGGTGCCAACGAAGATTCCCTGATGGTCATTGATGCTACGAGTGCCGCTGGCGGCCTGGATGTGGATCTGTCGCAGACTGATGTGTATTATTTCGCACCACAAAAGAACTTCGCATCCGACGGTGGCCTCTGGGTCGCATTTGCCTCCCCCGCAGCAATTGCACGCATCGAGGAAATTGCAGCTACCGACCGTTGGATTCCAGACTTCTTGAATTTGAAGACTGCGCTGGATAACTCGCTGAAGAACCAGACCTACAACACACCGTCGCTAACCACCTTGGTGAGCCTCAATGAGCAGATCAGGTGGATCAACTCCAATGGCGGCTTGAAGTGGGCAGCAGCGCGCACCGCCGAGTCAGCTGGCCAGATCTACGCTTGGGCCGAGGCTTCGAAGGTTGCCACGGCATATGTAGCCAACCCGGATCACCGCTCGAATGTCATCGCCACGATCGACTTCGACGATTCGGTGGACGCGGCGGCGATCTCCAAGGCCCTGCGCGCCAACGGAGTAGTGGATGTAGAACCATACCGCAAGCTCGGACGGAACCAGCTGCGTATCGCTACCTTCGTGGCTATCGATCCAAAGGATGTTGCAGCACTGCTGACGAGCATCGATTACGTCATCGAACAGCTCTAGCCTCTGAGCGAACAAAAAGCGATCCGCAGTTTCACCTCATTGAGTGAAACCGCGGATCGCTTTGCATTTTCTAGAGCTCTTCGCCGCTAGCTGTCCTTGCGTGGCCGGTTGCGCTGGGCTGCCCGGCGTCGAGCCGCGGTGCGTTGCGCCGTGCGTCGGCGACGCACCTGACGACGTGCAGGGGTTTTGATGCCCTGCTCGGACGTCGAATCGGTTTCATCACTTGCTTCGTGTTCCTCCGGAGCATCGGATGGCTCCGTCGAGTTCTCCTGAGATTCGTACCCAGCGGTATCGGCGGCATTGGAACCTGCGTCGGAGTTCTCGGTTGCGCTTCCGCCAGTAGCGGGTTCGTCCTTAGACTCATTGGCTTCGGCTTCCGCCGCCTCAATTTCTTCTTTTACCAGGCGCTCGGCCCAAGGGACCCACGCCGGTGCAAGAAGTGCGTCGTCGCCTGCAACAATGCCGGCTTCGCAAACAGTTAGATCTTTCGCTTTTGCTCGTGGCACCCGCGCAAGTGTCGCGAACCAAGTCCAGCCCCAGTAACCACTTTTCTGGGAGACAAATCGATGGGTGACTAATCTTTCACCTTCGGGCGTAGCTCCGAGATACTCACCAATCTCCGTTTCCGCTGCGATCTCGATGATTGCGTTGCGCGCAACATCAACCGCTTCTGCGAGGGTGGTGTCTAACTTGGGTTTACGGGCCATTATTTAAACGTCCAGATCATCGGCTACCGCGCGAAGCACGGTAGCAACCTTTTTGCCGTGGGCTTGTTCAGGATATCGCCCCTTGCGCAAGGTATTGGATACCTGATCAAGAACCTTGATCAGATCCTCAATCATTGCAGCTTGCTGTTCGGGGCTCTTGCGCTTAGCGCGAGCCACCGATGGGGCTTCCTCTAAGATACGCAGGCTCAGCGCCTGAGGGCCGCGGCGCCCTTCGGCCACGCCAAACTCAAGACGGGTGCCGGGGCGTAGGTCATGAACACCTTCCGGCAGCGCCGCGGCGTTCACGTATATTTCTTTACCGTCTTCGGTGGTAATGAAGCCGAAGCCTTTGGCCTTTTCGTACCACTTAACCTTGCCGCTAGGCATGATCCCTTACCTCGTTCGTTTCTCGTGCTGTAGCGCTTTCAGTGCAACTAATTACTTCACGCTACGCCTTTTCATATCTCCGGATCCATGGAGCATTCATCCGGGTCGTCCATTTACTTCTACCGGGTGCTCAACGTACGGATTCGAATTAAGTCGAATACCTTAGATTATGACATCTTGAGGCCCGCAACTACACCTTGAGTCACGGCGACCGCTTTAGAAGCGCTGTATCGTTAATAGCCGTGAGCGCTTCATCGATTACCCTGACCGTCATTTCCCGCACCGCAGTCACACTCGCGGTCCTCTCGGCTTTGTCCTTGGCAACGGTCCTCGTGTTGTATTTCCAGGAAATTTCTATCCCGCCGATCATCATGGCCTTCGGCGTTTTCGGACTGCCTCTTGCCTTCATCCTGGCCGGCGTGGTCGTCATCGGAAATATCAGCAAACGCCGCAATAGCTAACCACGTCATCCAGATACCTCTCAGCACACTCCCAGTTATCGCGTGCACACTGGGTTTATGAGTGCAAAAACCCCAGAGGCCAAACTGCTTGTCGTGGATGACGAACCAAATATCCGCGAACTCCTATCAACTTCCCTGCGATTCGCCGGCTTCCAAGTGGTCGCCGCAGCCAACGGCCGCGAGGCCCTCGCCGCTGTCGAAGCAGAAGAACCAGATCTCGCGGTTTTGGACGTCATGCTTCCAGACATGGACGGGTTCACCATCACCCGCAAGCTACGTGCCGCCGGAAGGCATTTCCCCGTACTGTTCTTGACCGCTCGCGATGACACCAGCGACAAGGTCACCGGTTTGACCGTGGGCGGCGATGATTACGTCACCAAGCCATTTAGCCTCGATGAGGTTGTCGCCCGCATTCGCGCCGTGCTTCGCCGTACGGCCACGGGAGAAGAAGAGAACGCCACTATCGTGGTCGCGGACCTTGAACTCGATGACGACGCCCACGAGGTGCGACGGGCAGGCGAGGTCATTGATCTTTCGCCAACCGAGTTCAAGTTGCTGCGCTACCTGATGATGAACCCGAACCGTGTACTTTCCAAGTCGCAAATCCTTGACCATGTCTGGGAGTACGATTTCAACGGCGATGCTTCGATCGTCGAATCCTACATTTCCTACCTGCGTCGCAAGGTTGACCGCCCAGAGTGGCCTGCGCTAATTCAGACCAAGCGCGGCGTCGGTTATTTGATGCGCACCCCGGATCGCCGCTAGGGTCGATACCGCTTAGCAGGCCAAGGGATTGTAAAGTCATAACATGCAGGCATTTAGAACGCTGTGGCGTCGCACTTCACTGCGCACCAAAATGGTGACGTTGATGTGTGCACTGATGATCTGCGGCGTCGGCGCCACAGCGTTCGGCTCCGCCCACACACTTCGCATCTCGATGACCAACCAGATTGATGATCAGCTAAACGTTGCTGGCCCCACCATGGGCTTCGGCCTGAATAAGGCCTACCAGTATTCCTTGGACAACGATCAATCTGGCAGGAACAGTGGCATCGATTCGACGTTGCTGGGGCTGAACCGCTCGTATGCGGATATCCGTGATAAAAACGGCAAGATCGTCTACATCATGCCTCGAAGCCGGGTGACCCCTGGCAACACAAGCGACACTCCCCTGCTCGCACCAGAGCAAATGGAAGAACTGGCTAAGACCCCTTGGGCTCCGGTGACCATTCCGGGCATCCACTCTGGCTCGGCCGGCTGGCGAGCCATGATCGTTCCGCTACCTACAAGCGAGATGAATGTATTCATTGCGCTTCCGTTGGAAAACGTAAATGACACGGTTCAAAAGACCGCTATCTTAGTCTTATCTACCGGCCTGTTGGCGACATTGCTCATGTCAATGATCGCCTACGGCCTCACCTCTAGGTCATTGCTTCCGCTGATTCGAGTAGAACGCACCGCAGCCATGATTGCCGAGGGAGACCTGTCTCAGCGTGTACGCAATTACCCGCCGGAAACCGAAGTCGGCCGTCTGTCCCGCTCCTTGAACGCAATGCTCGCGCAGATCGAGCGGGCCTTCCGCGACCGCGAGGCCTCAGAAAACAAGATGCGCAGATTTATCCAAGATGCATCCCATGAGCTGCGCACCCCGCTGGTAACCATCCAAGGCTATTCGGAGTTCTATCGCCACGGCGGACTTGCCGACCCTGAAGCCCTAGACTCGGCTATGGGACGTATCGAAGCCGAATCCAAGCGCATGGCTCACTTAGTTGAGGACCTGCTCATGCTGGCTCGGCTCGATGAGCAGCGCCCCCTCGAAAAGCAATCGGTTGACCTGCTGGTGCTCGGGCAGGACGCTGCCGAAGACACCAAAGTTCGAGCGCCACTGCGCAAGGTCACTTTGGTCGGCTTGGACTCCAACTACCCATCTCCAGCCAGCACGGTCGGCGACGATGCTCGCATCCGCCAGGTCATAGCCAATTTGATTACCAACGCACTGCGTTACACCCCGGAAGACTCCGCGATCGAGATCGCCGTGGGAGTTCGGTCCCTCGTGGCAGGTGCTATGGATGCGGTGCTAGAGATTCGAGATCATGGCCCGGGAATTCCGGAGGATGACGCAAATCGTATCTTCGAACGCTTCTACCGCAGCGACAGCTCGCGTCAACGTGAAACCGGTGGCTCGGGTCTAGGACTTGCGATCGTCGCCGCAATCGTCCAGCAGCACGGCGGTTCGGTTGCGCTGAGCGAAACCCCTGGCGGAGGTGCAACCATGGCCATCTGCCTCCCTTATGTGCCGTTGCAGGAGCCTCGCGACCTCGACCGGTTTGAAGAGGACTAAACCTCGTTCAGGTTGTCCACAGCAGGTGAGAATGTCCCGCTGCACTGGTTCTGTCTGACCTATGGTGATCTCATCTATCGGATCTCCCCGTAAGGCAGGACCAACCCATGAGTACCTTTTCAACCAACACCGGCGAAATGCAGGTCAAGTCGCAGGCGGTCATGAACACCATCGACAGGCTACGCTCCGAAGTTTCCACGATGCAGATGAACCTGGATCAGCTCCAAAGCACCTGGCAGGGTTCGGCCGCCACATCCTTCCAGTCTATTGTGGCCGAATGGCGAAGCACCCATGTGCGCATCGAAGAGGCTTTAAGCAGCATCGCCACCGCGCTAAACCACGCGTCTATGCAGTACGAAGAAGTCGAACAGGTCAACACCTCATTGTTCCGCTACTGACCAGTTAGGGCGGGCGCTCGGTACGCTTAGATTATGAGCATACTGATCGACCCGCCGCGCTGGCCCGCTCACGGGACACTCTTTTCCCATTTAATCTCCGACACCTCTGTGCTGGAACTACACCAGTTCGCCAGCCGTCTGGGTATCCGGCAAAGAGCCTTCGACAGAGACCATTACGATGTGCCTCAGGAACGCTACAACGAGTTTGTTGCGGCCGGAGCCCGTGAAGTCTCCGGAAGCGATCTCGTCCGTGTCTTAGTCCGTTCTGGTCTTCGGATCCCTGCCCGCTTCCGCCCCGAACGGCTGAATCCGGCATTGCTTAAACGGTGGGAGCGGACCTTGCCCGGGCAACGAGCCTTGGCCGAAGATTTACTGCTCCGCTGGAGCCAGGAGCACCGCCACTATCATGATCGCGTTCATCTGCTCTCGGTCCTTGAATCCTTGGATTGGCTCTGCGGGACACAGATTGAGGCGCAGGAGCGGCAAATACTAGAACTAGCTGCATGGTTTCATGATGCGGTCTATGAAGGCACCACCGAGGACGAAAGAAAATCTGCGGACTTAGCGGCGATTAGCCTGCAGGGACTGATTTCCGACAAAGCTCTAACCAAGGTTCAACAATTGATTCTGCTGACTATTGAGCATCGACCGGCCGAAGGCGATCTGCTCGGAGAACTGCTCAGCGACGCAGACCTAGAGGTCTTGGCGCGCCCGGCCAAGGCCTATCAGCGCTATGCTAAGGCCGTCCGGGACGAATACGACCACGTACCGGCCGCAGACTTTGCACGGGGCCGAGCAGGCATTCTTCAAGAGCTCCTGCTAAAGGACCGACTGTATTGCACCGTGCCAGCCCAGGAACGCTGGGAGAGCCAAGCACGGGCGAACCTCGAAGCGGAGCTTCACCAGCTACTTCTACAGGTTTAAGAGCTCTTCAGTTCTGGAAGCCTAACAGTTAATGGCCCGAGGGCCTGCTTCAAAACGAAGCAGGCCCTCGGGTTCAGGTTGTCCTGTGAGACAGGTGCCTGGGAAGTACGGAAGCTTAGAAGCCGCCCATTCCGCCCATGCCACCCATGTCGTCGCCACCTGGCATGGCAGCGCCAGCAGGAGCTGGCTTGTCTGCAACGACTGCCTCGGTGGTGAGGAACAGACCGGCAATCGATGCAGCGTTCTGCAGAGCTGAACGAGTCACCTTCACTGGGTCATTGACGCCGGCCTCCAACAGGTCAACGTACTGACCGGTGGCAGCGTTCAAGCCGTGGCCAGCTGGCAGGCCCTTGACCTTGTCGGCGACAACGCCTGGCTCCATGCCCGCGTTCAGTGCAATCTGCCGCAGCGGAGCTTCGATACCAACACGAACGATGTTCGCACCGGTTGCTTCGTCGCCTTCCAGCTCAAGCTTGGCGAATGCTGCGGCGCCAGCCTGAATCAGAGCCACGCCGCCACCGGCGACGATACCCTCTTCAACGGCTGCCTTAGCGTTACGCACTGCATCTTCGATGCGGTGCTTGCGCTCCTTGAGCTCCACCTCGGTTGCGGCGCCGGCCTTCAGCACAGCGACACCACCGGAAAGCTTTGCGTGGCGCTCCTGCAGCTTCTCGCGGTCGTAGTCCGAATCGGTGTTCTTGATCTCGGCTGCGATCTGCGCCTTGCGACCCTCGATGGCGTCGGCGTCGCCGCCGCCTTCAACGATGGTGGTCTCGTCCTTGGTGATAACGACCTTGCGGGCGGTACCCAGAACTTCGAGGCCAACAGTATCCAGCGACAGGCCGATTTCCTCGGAAACAACCTGGCCACCGGTCAAGAGTGCGATGTCGGTCAGCATAGCCTTGCGACGGTCACCGAAGCCTGGAGCCTTGACGGCCACAGACTTGAACAAACCACGGATCTTGTTCAGGATCAGGGTAGCAAGTGCTTCGCCCTCAACGTCTTCGGCGATGATCAGCAGCGACTTGTTCGACTGCATGACCTTCTCCAGCAAGGAAACCATGTCCTTGACCGAGGAGATCTTCGAGTTGACGATCAGGATGTAAGGGTCTTCCAGCACGGTCTCCTGACGCTCAGCGTCGGTGACGAAGTATGCGGAGATGTAGCCCTTGTCGAAGCGCATGCCCTCTGCCAGCTCCAGCTCAAGGCCGAAGGTGTTGGACTCTTCAACGGTGATAACGCCCTGCTCGCCGACCTTGTCCAGTGCTTCGGCGATTAGTGCGCCGATTTCTGGATCGCCAGCGGAGATCGAAGCGGTAGCAGCGATCTGCTCCTTGGATTCAATCTTCTTTGCAGCAGCGAACAGTTCGGCAGTGACGGCCTCTACAGCCTTATCAATGCCGCGGCGCAGAGCGATTGGGTCGGCGCCGGCAGCAACGTTGCGCAGGCCTTCCTTAACCAGAGCCTGAGCGAGCACGGTTGCGGTGGTGGTACCGTCACCGGCGACATCGTCAGTCTTCTTGGCAACTTCCTTGACGAGCTCGGCGCCGATCTTCTCGTATGGATCCTCGAGCTCGATTTCCTTGGCGATGGACACACCGTCGTTGGTGATAGTAGGTGCGCCCCACTTCTTCTCCAAAACAACGTTGCGACCGCGTGGGCCCAAGGTCACCTTAACGGCGTCCGCCAGAATGTTCAGGCCGCGCTCAAGTCCGCGGCGTGCTTCCTCGTCAAATGCAATCATCTTGGCCATAGTGGCTTTCGGTCCTTTCGGGGACGATTTTGCGAAAATGCAACCGACAGACAGCGCCCGCGACGGACGAGCACACCGGTGTCGGCATCGGGCCGACATCCCGGATTAGCTCTCGCTATCTGAGGTATTCTTCACGCTCCGTGCGTTGAACAACCGCCACGACGAAAGGAATCGTTTTTAAAACGAACAACCGATCGGCATTAGCAGTCGTAACGCATGAGTGCTAATACAAATATTGGCACTCTCGCATGGCGAGTGCAAGCTGATCGGCTGTGAGCGAAGCTAATTATTACTTCAAGTTCAGCGTATCGTCAGCGCCAAGCACGACCGATACTCGGTTCGGAATGTTCTGCGTCTGCAGGACCTCGTCAATGTTCAATACCTCGGCGGCTTTTTCTGCGGTGGTCCGGTAGGCCTCGGACATGTAATATACCGTCGAAGTCTCTGCATCTCGGGTCCAATTATCCGTCACGATATTCGTGAAATCGGCATCGCCAAGTAATTCTTCGCCGGCCCCGGCAGCTCCTGCAATACTTGCGCCGTTGTATACGCCGATGAGCTGTCCGTACAACACGTCGGCGTCATCGATGGTGCTCGACGGAGTTGCGCTCTCGGACGGTTCTTCGCTTTGCTCAGGAGACGATTCGTTCTCGGCCGGTGTCGAAGTTTGTGTCGGTTCGGAACCTGCTAGTCGATCGGCAATGCCCGGACCAAAGAAGAATCCGGCACCACCAATCAACAACACCGCAATCGCAGACAGAACTACCCAACGAAGCTTGCTGTCCTTGCCTTTGGCGGCGGCAGACTGCGCCCACCCGTGGGCATGATGCGACCCAACGCGGGTACTAAACTCCGGAACGCGATCGAATTCGTCACGTGGGTAGTTGGTCATTCTTGTCCTTGCTCGAGGTCTGGCTGGCCGAGGCCGGCTATGAACTTAGCGTTCCCCGCCGACGGTACCGCTCACACGACGCTTAGTAGATCGAAGTCTACGCAACCGCTTTACCAGCATTGGGTCATAGGCCATCGCCGCATCCGTGTCGATCAGCTGATTGAGTAGCTGATAGTAGTTTGTCGGCGAGATTGAGAACTGCTTGGTTATAGCTTGTTCTTTGGCTCCGGCATACTTCCACCACAGCTGTTCCATGTTCAAGATCTGCTGCGAACGTTCGTCCAGTTCCGAGTCGGGGTTCATCACAAAATCCACTAAAACCTCATTGCCAGCCATACGTTTCACCTCATCCTTGAACTTAGAAAAGTCGGGTTTCTTCTTGCAAATTTATCCACACTTGGTGGACACACCACCGATATTCTAACCAATCAAAGAACGCCGTGCCGTGTGACGCGGCACAACCACGCCTTAAAACCGGGAGAATGGTCGCTATGAACAACGAGCAGCCCGCCCTATTCGACGCTCCTGAGCCTACCGCGCCACCATCCTATTCCGCCGAAGACTTCCCCTTCTACTTTGGTGCAAAATCGCTGGCAAGTCGCGGATTTATCGCCGAGGATTGGGTTTCAACTTTGGCACCGCTCGATGGCGTGTTGCAGGAGATTGCGCATAAATTAGCGGCTCGTTCACAGGCTGGCGAGCAGATACTCCCGGCCCCAGAGGTGATGTTGCGCGCACTATCGCAACCCGCAGCCGAGATCAAGGTCCTGATCATTGGCCAAGACCCCTATCCGACGCCCGGGCACGCGAATGGATTGGCCTTCGCTGCGGCAAAAAACGTTCGCCCTTTACCGCGCAGCTTACGCAATATTTACAAGGAACTCTTCACGGATCTTGGATTGCCAGAGGCTGGACATCCTGACCTCAGGGCCTGGCATGAACAGGGGGTCATGCTACTTAATCAGGTTCTCTCTGTAACTGCGTCAGATGCCGGCAGTCACCAGAAGCTTGGCTGGGCTCCGGTAGTTGAGGCAATCATCGCTACGCTCAATGCCCGCGAGGTGCCAGTGATAGCGGTTCTATGGGGCGCCCACGCCCAGAAGCTGGGTAATCTGATGAACAATATGCCCCAGCTTCGAAGCGCACACCCCTCCCCGCTTTCCGCTTCACGTGGCTTCTTTGGATCAAAGCATTTTTCGCAAATCAATAGGCACCTGACCGAAACTGGTCAGGTGCCTATTGAATGGAAGTTGCCTAACGGCTAACGGCGGCGGATTCGCCGGCGTTCGCGCCGTTCGTTTGAGGTCAGCGGACGGCATAGCGTGTCGCCGAATACCACTCCACCGGCAATGGACAGCATGATTGCGAAAGCGTTGAACATTTCCACCAGACCGGCAAACATGTCATCCACGTCAAAAACAATGCCGTACATGGCCTTGAAGATCATCAGGCCAGGAAGCATGAACATGACCGCGGGAGCGGCAATCACAAGCTGCGGTGAACGTAGCTTGTCAGCGAGGAAACGTGCAGCGAAACCAATGACCGTGGCGACCACCGCCGGCGTTGCCCGAGACCCAATCCCGACGTGCTCCGCCAAGAGCAAGACCAAGTAGCCGCCGACTGCGATCAACGTCGTAGGAAGCAACAAGCGCTGTGCAGTCTGCTCGGTCACCGAGCCGGCAAGAATGGCGACTGCTACTAGAGCGATTAGCATCCACACAGGGTAATCTGCGGCGACGATCTCATGGACGTCAACTTCGTCGCCGCCTAATACTGAGGCAACCACCAAGGCAGCGGAGATCCCAGAAAGGATTGCCGTGTAGGTCAGTCCGGCGGAAAACAGTCGTCCAACCGCAGTAACGGGAAACCCATTGATTGCGTCTTGAAGCGCCGAAACAAATCTGCCCGAAGGCAACAAAAGCAAGATGCCACCAGAAACTACCAACGCCGGGTCCAATGGTGCATGGACTTGATGGCCGAGCAAGGCGATTCCGGTGACGGTAAACGTCGAGGTTGCAACGGTGAAGAACTCAGGAACACGCCAGCGGGATCCGTATCGGCCTATCTGCGAGATCAGCCAAGAGGAAGCCATCGCGACGAGGGCACCGAGCCATGAGCCGCCGATGAACAATACGAAGGCAGCGGCGAAAACCGATTGACCTACCGCCACGAACCAGCGAGGGAAAGGTTTCGGCTTCCGCGTGATCTCTTTGAGCCGCTTGGCAGACGCAGTACGCGATACACCGCCTGCGATGATGTCCGAAACCAACTCGTGCACCATGACCAAGCCGGCGTAATTCGTGGTGTATGAACGCACCACGCGCAGAATGGAGTAACTCTCAGCATCTGGCGGACTGTAGTTCAAATGCAGTGACTGATTGGTGATATCCACATCTAGATGACTTAGCCCTAGGGCTGCGGTCACCGCGATGATGCTGGTTTCCACCTCCAAAGCGCCGGCCCCATAGCGAATCAGCGTTTCACCAAGGTCCAGCGCAAACTCCATAGTTCGCCGCGCCGAGGCGTCTTGATCAACGTTGACCCTAGGGTTCGCGTAGGGGGTGCCACGCAATCGGTCAACGACCTTCAGCGCCTCAGTCGGTGGTGCATCCGAGATCCACATTTTTGCCAGCAAACGGCGAGCCACCGGGTTGGCGCGAGTAGGCATTAATGTAATGCCGTCGTCGGAGGTGTAGACCTGTCCGGTACGTGACTCGATATCCGCGACGTCCGCTGCCGCAACGCTCGCACTTACCGCGGTATTCAACGGAAGCTCAGAGGCCATTGTCGTCTCAACCGACGCGGTTTCTGGCAAGTGCCCCATGTTGATTTCACTCGTCGAAATACGAGGCAGCGACCCGGCTAATGGCGAAGGATCTTCTCCTACATTTTTCGAATCCATGTGCTTCTCACCATGGTCGTTCTGCGCCACGAACCACTCCCCCTAGCCTCTTGTTCTATCCGTCATCCTCACGATACAACCAAGGCAATCAAAGAGGGAGAATGGAATCAAAATAGGCCGAGTATCCCTGAACACATCTGGCATTTTTCCGTCGGAAATAAATTTGCCATGTGGGTGGTTACCCATTTAGATGCAATTGCATGAAAATCTTAGAGAAGGGGATCACCGTGAATTCCACCGGCAAGACCAGCCTCCGACCCGAAATTGGTGTCGAAACTTTCGGGGATCTCTCCGAAGACCTACAAGGCAACCAGCTATCTCATGCTCAGGTTATTCGCAACGTCATCACCGAAGGGCAGAAGGCAGAAGAAGTCGGCCTTGATTTCTTCGGAGTCGGCGAGCACCACCGAGACGACTATGCAATATCCTCGCCGGAAATAATTCTCGCCGCACTGGCACAAGTCACCGAAAAGATCCGCCTAGGCACCGCCGTAACAGTACTCTCCAGCGATGATCCGGTTCGACTGTACGAACGCTTCGCTACCCTCGACGCCATCTCTCAGGGACGCGCAGAAATTATCGCAGGGCGAGGATCCTTTATCGAATCCTTCCCGCTGTTTGGACTCAGCCTCGAGGACTACGAGTCGCTCTTCGAAGAAAAACTCGACCTTCTGTCTCAGGTCCGCACCGGAAAGCCCGTGACTTGGTCCGGAGAACACCGCGGGGCTTTGAACAGCCAACAGCTCTATCCATTATTGGAAAAAGATCCGCTCACCACCTGGGTGGGAGTCGGAGGTAGTCCACAGTCGGTAATTCGCGCCGCTCGCCACGGGCTTCCGCTTTTCCTCGCCATCATTGGCGGCCAGCCGTCAGCTTTCGAACAGCTCGTTCAGCTCTACCACCGCGCGCTAAAAGAGTTCGGCAAGCAACCGCAAAAAGTCGGCGCTCACTTCCATGGACTGGTCGCACCGACCGATGCGGAAGCGCTCGAATTGTTATGGCCGCACTATCAGCGCACCATGAATCGCTTGGGCACCGAACGTGGGTGGCCTGCGGCCAGCAAGATGCGGTTACAAGCCGCTATGGGTCCCGAAGGGTCCATGATGGCCGGTAGCCCACAGAGCGTAGCTACAAAAATGGCTAAGGTCGTCAAAAGCCTCGGGCTAAGTCGAGTAGACATCAAATACTCGGCAGGCTCCTTGCCACACGAGACCATGCTCAACAGCATCGAGCTGCTTGGCAATGAAGTCAAGCCACTGGTCCACGAGCTACTCGCCAAATAACCACTGGATACGCTCGATCCTTCAATGACGTTTAATACAGAAAAACCACCGCTTGCGGTGGTTTTTCTGTATTTGGTGGATCTTACTGGACTCGAACCAGCGACCTTTCGCGTGTGAGGCGAACGCTCTAACCAACTGAGCTAAAGATCCATCTCTGCGCTGACCTCCCGGTCGAGCACCTAAACGATCTTAGCGGTGTTTGCCCCGGCAACAAAATCGGTCCCAACTGGTGCACGGTCAGCGGCGACGGCGCGAACTGCGCAAATCACCTGCTCGGGTTAGGACACCAAGGAGAAAACCACCCTCTACAGGCCCCGAATAATACTGACTTTTCGTTTATCTAGATTTCACTTTATAGCCCCGATTTTCTCTTGCGAGCGCGCAGAGATTGAATGCATAATTTTTTTAGGTCCTCGATCTCAAACTGGGCAATAGAAGGAAGTTGACGGAAGCCACCGGCAGCGGTCCCTTGAAGTCCGACGAAACCCGCTGCTCTGCATCCCATCGATAAGCAAAAGCCAGATTTTTCGTTCGTCTTAGCATTTAGGACGGTTCCCAGTGCACCCCACCTTGCGCTATGCCCTGTCTTCAACAGCACCTTCGGGTGCCGCACGCACCGAATTGGCAACCTTGTACCCAGAAATTGATGATCGATGGAATCAGAAGATCGAACGCGCCCGTTGTGTGGTCACCGTCCGCGCCTCAGGTGTTCTGGTCGCAGCCGGACTCGTACATGACTCGGTACTCGCCCCAACTAGCTCCATGGGCGCGCTTGAATTAGGCTGTATGGCTGTCCGCCCCGAATATCGCCGCCAAGGCATACGCCAGCAAGTGACGGATCTGCGCCTTGAATTTGTGGTGCGGGCAGGTTGCATACCCATTACCGTTATTGATTCTGCGAATCCCAGCTCTTGGGCGGCCTACGAACGTTCTGAACTATGGGAGCGCGAACGAGCTTTCGAGCTCGACGGGCGGACTAAGTACATTTATCGCGCCACCGCTCTCGCCTCGGATTGGCTACCTCACCTACCCCAGTGTGACTTCGCGTCCAACACTCAGACGAGCCATCTAGCTCTGCCATTGCAGAGCCCTAGGCATTCACAACATGTGCACTTAGCAGGCTGAGCTAAAAGAGCGCCTCTTGTAGCTCATCAACGAGATCGTGCCCCGGCAGTGGCACGACCTCACCGGCTCGGCGAGCGCGCGCCGATTCATGCAAGTCGATCGGGGTAACTTTCAGTACCGAGTCGACCATGGCATTCAAAAACTGAGCAGTGCCAATGTCTTCGGGCACCGGGTTGTGCACCGCCTTGACCTCTGGTTGCTCAGCGCTATCATCCCAGTCGACAAGTAATAGCCCGGTGGCGGTATAGCCGAAGCCATCTCCGAAGTCGCGTAGCTTGCGGATCATGTCCACGGTGCGCCGGAAAGCTGCCGGTTCAGTTTCTAGAATGGTGGCTCGCTGCACGAAATAGAACCCGACAGCTGCCAGCGGGTAGCGGGCACGCAGGTTGGCCGCGTCCCCATACGCTTCTTCGTACCGATTGGACAGGTTCTTCCCGAAGGAGGAGGTCATCGCCTTGGTGCTCAAGAGCAGTTCCGGTCCAGTGGACCAGTGCGACATCACCACATCGGTCTGCTTCATGTAGGCGCGGCCCAGAATCCTGGCATCGGTGCTTCCGGCTTTTCCAGCCAAGATTGCATCATGCAGTTCGTCGGAGAGCCGTTCGGGCAACTTACGTAACAATTCGAGGATGTCCGAAGACAGCACTCGTGGCGCTTCCGCACGCGGCCAGACGAGGTCTGCGTCGAATCCTGCCCGACGGAGTTCATGAGCTAGCCACGCATCGACACCTTGAGCAAAACGGCCGGAACGGGTCGCTGCCTTGGAACGCACAGGAATGCTTAACAGCCGTTCAAGTACGTCGAAAGAAGGGTTGAACTCCTCGGTGACGGCACCTTGACAGATCCACGGCGATTCTTTGACTGCAGACATCAGCGTCGCATCAAATTCGGCGAAGGCTAGGGTTTTCTCGACTGGGCCAGTTCCCACGCTTAGTTCTCCACTGCCTTAGCTCGCGACTTGCGGCGTTCCAGCATGTCCTGGCGCGCTCCGCGGAGCGCGCTGATTGCCACCTCGTCTAGCCCCAGCATCTTATCCAGCACTATCTCGTCAACCAGCTCGGTCGCTTCTTGCTTGCGTCCGTGCAACAGATGTTCGCGGACTTCGTCCTTAATAGCCCGCAGCCCTGAGGCCTGTTCGGAGACCAGATGGGCCGAAGGTACCGGAAGCTTATCCGCCTCACTTGGTTCCAGTTTCAAGATGCCGCCCCCATAGGAACGTCCCACCATTTCGGCTCCAAGCATGGTCAAGGTATTAAGCGATGCCAGTGGCAACAGTTCACGTCCCAGCTCACGCACATCGGCGCCGAGGTATACGCCATGGATTGAATTGATGTGGTGCACCCCGGCATGATTAGTCGTCAACCGAGGAGTATCGGCATTCATGTAGGTCATGAATAGATCTGGCACCGACAACAACGGAACCCGCCACCAGGGGGTACGCATCCGGCACTTATAAGCCTGATCCACCGACTCCAATTCGCCGCTGGCGATCAATCGCTCCCCCGCAGCGGAGGCTTGGCCCTGTGGTCGGAGCATCAGCGTAGCCATGCCATGTTCCCCCAGCCGCTGCCACTGCTGGGTGTCCAATTCCAAGCCGCGCAAATGCCTGGAGCCAGGGGGCGAGATCTGCACGAGGTCGTTCTCGCTCAAACCTAATTCCTCAGCCCTCTCCGGGCTGAGCGTAAACCACTTATTATTCCCGGTTACCGCGCCCAGCGAGGTTTCGCCCCAGCCCTGCAGATCAATAAATCCACCGGTAGCGTGCGCCTGGTTGAGTATCCCCTGAGCTTCGAAGGTCACCAACGACCCGGTCCAGCGGTCGCTTGAACGCTTCGGCGTGTGGGTTGTTCCCTCGCCGAGCGCTATCAGATCCTTGGCATTGCGAAATTGGTGGAGGCTGAAGGACTCGCTGGAACCGGTCCGGTACCCTTCCGCGAGCAACAGCACCACTTCTTCCTGCGCGTCGACGAATAGCCGCTGTTCGAAGACCGCCAGATGCACCTTGGCGAACCGTTCGAGCAGCATTGCACGCACCGGTCCCGCATAGTTCACGAACATTATCTCTGCCGGGAGCACAAGAGCCATGCGTCCGCCGACGTTCAGGAAACTGGTCGCGTGCACTACGAAGGCTGCCCATACGGAGGCAAGCTCGTTCAGCTCGACCCCGGAGCGCCTTGCTGCTTCGCGCGAAATCTGGCGTTGGATTCCACGGTGCAGTTGATATCGCACGTAGGGTGGGTTGCCAATGACTGCATCCATGTCCGCGGTGCCTGGGATGTCAAAGAAATTCGCGTGCTCAATCGTAGCCCGCGCACCTTGATCCGCGAGGATTGCGCGCGCCGCCAGCACCGAGGGCTCGTGCAGCTCCACTCCGAATAATTCGCTGGCACCCCGCCCAGCGCTGGTGACTTGGTGAGCGGTCAACAAGAATTGCGCTTCTCCACACGAGGGCTCAAGCACACGCTGACCTTGCTCGCCCAGCGCCCACTCGGTCATGAACCGAGCTACCGGCTCGGGGGTGAAGTAGGCACCACGCTCATGCCGAGCGGCGTTCCGTACAGTATTTTTCTTGCTCTTCAACACACATCGATCTTTCCATGGCCACCAGACGTTTTGGCGGGGCCAAGACGATCGCCACACGCCGGGTGAATCGCCAGCAGACTTCGCTCTGGGCGGTTTTCACGGCGGGGCAAGTTTCTCACCTGCTTATTCTACGTGGCGGTGCCGAAAAGCTGGTTAGTGCTTGCCGCGCAGCTTGTTGATGCCCAGGACCGCCGCGGCGATCACGCAACCAATCAGGAATCCTGCGACGCAGGAGAAGGCGGTATTTGTCAGCCAACCCAGCACCGCGCCGGCCGAACCGGTCGCGTCATGGACCAGCAGTTCAATGTGATGCACGAAACCGTACGGGGCGTGCCAGCCCAGCTCGTCCATCCCGACGAGAATTAGGTGGCCGCCGACCCAGAGCATCGCCACCACGCCGACCTTGCCGAGGATCGACATAACGATCGGCATGGCCTTGACTAGACCACGGCCAACCTTCTGTGACAGCTTTGATGCCCTCTGCGCCATATGCAGCCCAATGTCATCCATCTTCACGATCAGTCCAACTGCGCCATAAACCGCCACGGTCATGAGGATTGCGATCACAATCAGGATCAGCGCGCGGTTCAAAAATGGTTCGTGGGAGACTTCATTGAGCGAGATGACCATGATCTCGGCGGACAGCACAAGGTCAGTACGCACCGCCGAACCGATGATCGCCTTTTCATCGCGCACTCCTTCCTTGCCGCCCGGGGTGTGGTGCTTGATCACTCCCATTGCTTCGAGCAGCTTTTCAGCTCCCTCGAAAACGAGATAGGCACCACCGAGCATCAGGATCGGGGTAAGCGCCCACGGAGCGAACTGGGAAAGGAGCAGGGCCAAGGGAAGGATGAATAACATCTTGTTCCGGATGGACCCTACTGCGATCTTCCAAATGATCGGAAGTTCCCGCTTGGGCGATAGCCCAGCCACATATTGCGGGGTGACTGCCGCATCGTCGATGACAACGCCAAGCGACTTGGTGCTCGCCTTCGCAGCTCCCAACGCTATGTCGTCCAGCGATGCCGCCGTGACCTTTACGAGGGCTGCGACGTCATCCAGAAGAGCTACGAGTCCACCGGCCATGCCAAAACTCCTTGAAATATTGTTCGGTCATTCCCTGCGCGGCTGTTCGGGCGCTGAAAACGACAAGGAAATACACCTGAAGTTTAGCGCGCTGGCTGGCTAAGCGTCTGTGGGACACCAGAACAACGCAGATTTTCCGAGGCAAGTCCAAGTTGATTACTAGGCGCGGTTGGGAAACAAAAGACCCTCGCCAATGTTCAAATTTGAACGTCGACGAGGGTCATCCGAGCCCCCTATCGGATTCGAACCGATGACCTACGCTTTACAAGAGCGTTGCTCTGGCCAGCTGAGCTAAGGAGGCGTACTGCATAAGAATATCCGAAGACTACGCCCGACTGCGAATCGAGCGTTGGAAGTCGTTAACCAGCAGTGGGGAGTGCATCGCTAAAGATGCGCTCCCCACTGGATGTGTGTCACTTCGGCTGTAAAGTACCGCTCGTACTTAAGCCGCTTTCGACAGCTTAGGCATTGGCCTCGATTGCCGCCTCAACTGCTTCGACAAAGTCCTGATTGGCAAGGTCCATGCCCTTGCCCTGAATGAAGATGCTCGGGGTACCCTTCACGCCGTCAAAGCCGGCAAGCGTGGTTGCGGTTTCCACAAACGGACGGTAGGTTCCCTTTTCAATGCAGCTCTCGACCGAGTCGGAGGCGCCGCTGGCAATTGCCATTTCGGTCAATTCGGCGTTCTTCATCTCGCCCTGATCGTAGTGTCCCCACAGAGCACTGGCAAAGTCCAGGTAGGCTGCTGGGCTCTGGTCAGCGACGCAGGCTAGAGCGCTGGCTCCACGCGAGGAGAAGTTTGTTGGCGAGTTTCCATCAAGGAAGCCGACGTTGCGGTATTCCAAGGTGATCTCGCCATCGGCCAGCCACTGCTTCATCTGTGCGCCGTAAGTGCTTTCAAATTCTGCACAGTGCACGCAGTTAGCATCAACGAACAAGGTCACGTTGATCGGCTCGCCCTTGGCGCCCACGACTAGGTCGCGTGGTTCCGGAGTCGCTGGCGCCGCTTCGGGAGCCTTCAGCTCGGCGTTGTTGATTTTCACGCCTGAGGTATCTGCGACGGTGGTCGGCGACGTCAGCAGAATACCGCCAGCAGCGTTGCCGCCATTAGGCGCGGTTCCGGCATCCGGAACCTTGGCGTTGTTGTTCTGCACAATGAGCACGACCACCAGGACCACGACCAAAACGACGGCCGCCAGTACGCCAAGCTTCACGAAGAGCGACTTGCGCTTCTGAGCTTTGGCCTGAAGGGCCTGCATCTGCGCGGCCTTTTCACGAGCGCTAGCGTTGCGCTCTGCTTTGGACGGACGCGAGTTGTTTGTAGACATAAGTTCGAATGTTCCTTGGCTCAACGGAAATACTGGAATCTGCATCCAAGCTTAGCCAATGGATTGGCCGTACTGCCCCGTAATTGCCAGAATCCTCAACCTTCACAGGTTGCGCATAACATTCGCCAACATGACACAAAGCCCTATTTTGGGATTATTTGAGACTTCAACCAAGTCACGTCGGATAAGTTCATCTTTGGGCTTCGTTTTGCGTCAAAAGCCCATATGTTCCCCTTCTCACGTACATTGAGTGGTAGAACACAGTTTCTTCCCGCTTTCGGCTAGCGCCTGAACTCCGGGATAACAGTGAAATTGAGTTGACGAAGAAGTCATTCACTTACAACCGACAAAGCTGCGAAGTTTCATTGTCGCAGTAATTACGTGGCCAGGAGGTTTACGGTGGGTAATGAACTATCAGGCGTATCAGAAGGCAATTCCCATGATTTTGTTGTGGTGGCAAATCGACTACCGGTGGATCGAATTACGCTTCCGGATGGCACCCAAGGATTCCAGCGTTCCCCTGGCGGTTTAGTCACCGCGCTCGAACCGATCATGGCTGCCTCCGATGGCGCATGGGTCGGCTGGCACGGCGGAATCGATGAAGAGCTCGAAGAGTTCGACAAGGACAGCATCCACCTCGTTCCGGTCCCGCTCAGTGAACAAGATCTAAACCTCTACTATGGTGGGTTTTCGAATTCCACACTTTGGCCGCTCTACCACGACGTGATCATTCCACCGGAGTACCACCGCACATGGTGGGACCGATACAAGAAGGTCAATCAACGTTTCGCTGATGCGGTGGCACGTACCGCCGCGCAGAATGCCACCGTGTGGGTTCACGACTACCAGCTGCAGCTAGTTCCGCAGATGTTGCGCATGGCACGTCCCGATTTGAAGATCGGCTTCTTCCTGCATATCCCATTTCCCGCCGCCAGTCTTTTCTCTCAGTTGCCTTGGCGCACCCAAATTCTCGAAGGTCTGGCCGGAGCCGATTTGGTCGGTTTCCAGCGTGAGACGGATGCCTCCAACTTTCTACGCTGCCTGCGACGTTTCACTGACTATTCGACCAAGGGACACGAGGCCACCCCGTCGACGACGCATGAGATTCAGAATCTGTGCCGAGCTGTGGCCCATCCGATTTCTATCGACACCGCAGAAATCGCCAAGCTGTCGCGCGATCCGCAGATTATTGCCCGCGCGGCGCAAATTCGTTTGGAATTGGGCAATCCGAAAACGATCATGCTCGGAGTAGACCGATTGGACTACACCAAGGGCATCAGGCACCGGCTAAAAGCTTATGCTGAGCTACTCGACGATAAAGCTCTTCGCGCGGGCGACGTCTGCCTGATCCAGGTAGCCAGCCCCAGCCGTGAAAACGTGGATTCCTACATGGAGCTACGCGATCAAGTGGAGCTGATGGTTGGCCAAATCACCGGCCAGCACGACACTCTGAGCCACACTACGCTTCGCTACTTGCACCATTCCTACCCGTTGCGCGAGATGATCGCCCTATATCTAGCCGCTGACGTGTTGCTGGTGACGGCCCTGCGCGACGGGATGAACCTGGTTGCCAAGGAGTTCGTGGCATCGCATCAAGACGGTCGCGGGGTCTTAGTGCTTTCCGAATATACTGGTGCGGCCGATCAGCTTACCCAGGCGGTACTAGTCAATCCGCATGACATTGACGGCATGAAGGCAAGAATCGTCGAGGCAGTCAATATGGAACAACCAGAGCAGGCCCGCCGCATGCGCCGCATGAACCGCCACCTGCTCGAAAATGATGTGACCCGTTGGTCGGCCCGCTTTTTGGAGGAACTCTCCGAAATTAATTCGCGGGCGAATCAAATCAGCACCGTATCGAGCCATTAATTACATCGCCTAGTCTGAACGGAACGACAGTGCCGAATCTCGCGCCCGCATTACGCGCCGATCTTTCCACCTTCGCCGGGCACCGGCGAATATTGGTTGCCTTGGACTTCGACGGCACACTTTCGCCGCTCGTGGACCGCCCCCAAGACGCCCGGCCTTCTGCACAAGCCGCACAGGTCTTTGAGGAACTTGCGCAACGTTCGGGCGTGCATACAGCGGTGGTCTCCGGCCGGAACCTTGAATCGCTGACCGAGGTATTCCCGGAGCCCAGACCGGACAACCTGATCGGTTCGCACGGAGCCGAACGGCGCGTTCCGTCCGTTGCACAGGATGCGCCGGAAAAACTCCAGCTCACCGAAACCCAAAAGGACAACCTCAAGGAAATTACGGAACGGCTTAGCGAAGTTGCGCAGCGCCATGAGGGGGTCAATCTGGAGTACAAGCCCACGGCCACCGTCCTGCATGTCCGGCAAGCCCAAAGCCCGCACATCGCCGAGACCGCCTTAGCCGAGGGGAACTACGCTCTCGCACACCTACCAGAAGTACGCCTCATGGCAGGAAAGGCCGTGCTCGAGGCCTCTGTCCACTCGGGCAACAAGGGCCAAGCATTGCAATGGCTTCGCAAGGTTCTCGATGTTGATGCAATGCTTTTCATTGGAGATGATGTCACCGACGAGGATGGCTTCCGGATCCTCACCCGTGAAGATCTCGGAATCAAGGTAGGGCCAGGCCCTACACTGGCCGCTCATCGCATTTCTGCACCGGAAGCACTACCAGAACTTTTGGAATTTCTACTTTCCATGCGAGACTAAGGTGTCCCATATCACTTTCACAACGGATCGTCGGGCACGTACCTGCCCGTGAAAGGATTGTCATCATGGCAACTGTGACCTTTGAAAAGGCCACCCGAATTTACCCGGGCGCACTTGTGCCTTCAGTCGACGCAATTGATTTGCAGATTGAGGACGGGGAATTCCTTGTTTTAGTCGGCCCTTCGGGCTGCGGAAAATCGACTACCCTGCGCATGCTTGCGGGCCTTGAGGAAGTCGACTCCGGTCGAATTCTCATCGGCGATAAGGACGTAACGAACGTTCCGCCAAAGGACCGTGACATTGCAATGGTCTTCCAAAACTATGCGCTTTACCCACATATGACGGTCGCCGAAAACATGGGCTTCGCCCTGAAGATCGCCGGCGTGGATAAGGAAGAACGCAATAAGCGGGTCCTCGAAGCCGCAAAGCTACTGGATCTGGAGAAATATCTAAGCCGTAAGCCGAAGGCTCTATCCGGCGGTCAGCGTCAGCGCGTCGCCATGGGGCGAGCAATAGTCCGCTCGCCTCAGGTCTTCCTGATGGATGAACCGCTGTCTAACTTGGACGCCAAGCTCCGCGTACAGACCCGCACCCAGATTGCGTCGCTGACCCGTCGACTAGGTGTCACTACCGTGTACGTAACCCACGACCAGGTGGAAGCGTTGACCATGGGCGACCGTGTAGCCGTACTCAAAGACGGCGAAATCCAACAGGTCGGCACGCCCCGCGATCTCTATGACCGCCCACGCAATGTCTTCGTGGCTGGATTCATCGGGTCACCGGCAATGAACCTCGTTGAGCTGGAAGCGTCAAACGGTCAGGTTGCCTTCGGCAGCAGCTCCATACCGGCCCCTGGCGCGCAAGGTGCAACCACTATGGGCATTCGACCGGAAGACTTGACCCTCGCCGCTCCTGGCGAGGGCGCAGAACTGATGGTTGATGTGGTCGAGGAGTTGGGCGCAGATGCATATGTCTATGGCACGGCCCAGCTAGGCGGTAAGAGCCAGACCATCGTGGTTCGCGTCAACGGCCGCACGCCGCCTGCCCGTGGCCAGAAGCTGCACATCCTGCCTATTGGACAGCATGTGCACCTCTTCGACACTACCTCCGGGTTGCGCTTGGCTGATTAGTCTCCGATATTGCTAAAGACCGGTTGCAGGACTCAATAGAGCGCCGCAACCGGTCTTTTGCTTTCCATGTCGTACAGCTGCTGGTAAGACAGTTAAACATCGAAGGTCCCGAGATATCTCTCGGGACCTTCGGCAAATTATGCCCGGCGATGACCTACTCTCCCACACCCTCCCGAGTGCAGTACCATCGGCGCAGTGGGTCTTAGCTTCCGGGTTCGGTATGGGACCGGGCGTTTCCCCCACGCTATGATCGCCGTAACTCTAACCCTCACGGTTGTACCGTGGGAAAATTACAGTGTCATTCGCAGTTGCGATAACTCAATAACTATAACAGGATAAGGCTCCCTTGAGCCAATCGATAACCCCTTTGCCGAAGGTGTCCTTCGCCATATTAAAAGACGGCTTGGCTTGGGCTCGCACAGGAATTCAGTTAAGGTCAGCCTGGCGCTGACGATGAAGCAAGTAATTGGATAGCCGAGAGTATTTTCCGTGGTTCGGGGCCCTTCGGCATGGCATGTTGTGGGCTGGCCGGCATTCAACACGACGCACAACACCAATGGGAACCTATAGGCTGCAGACACAAACCCCGCCGGTACGGCGGGTTAAACAGGTGAGGCCCCCGCACCACCAGGTGCAAGGGCCTCAAACCATCATCAAAACAGACTAACCATTCTGTACTTCAAGTTAAGTCCGGCGGTGACCTACTCTCCCACACCCTCACGAGTGCAGTACCATCGGCGCAGTGGGCCTTAGCTTCCGGGTTCGGTATGGGACCGGGCGTTTCCCCCACGCTATGACCGCCGTAACAGTCTCGAAACAACACCTGATGATCCAGTGCCATTAAGTCTTATGAACCACACCACCACCCCGACCCATCACCACCCCCAACCCACCCAAGGTGAGCCGGAAATACTGACGATCAAGCCAATGATCCAGTGTGCTACAAGAGTTGTTGTCTCGTAACCGTATAGTGAACGCGAGCAATAATTGTCTTCAACGATTGCTTTAGTGTGTGTTGTAAGTCATCGGCCTATTAGTACAGGTCAGCTACACAAGTCTTTAGTCCTTGCTTCCACATCCTGCCTATCAACCCAGTGGTCTAGCTGGGGGCCTCTCACACTCAAGGTGCATGGAAATCTCATCTCGAAGCAGGCTTCCCGCTTAGATGCTTTCAGCGGTTATCCCTTCCAAACGTAGCTAATCAGCGGTGCACTTGGCAGTACAACTGACACACCAGAGGTTTGTCCGTCCCGGTCCTCTCGTACTAAGGACAGCCCTTCTCAAATTTCCAACGCGCGCAGCGGATAGGGACCGAACTGTCTCACGACGTTCTAAACCCAGCTCGCGTACCGCTTTAATGGGCGAACAGCCCAACCCTTGGGACCTACTCCAGCCCCAGGATGCGACGAGCCGACATCGAGGTGCCAAACCATGCCGTCGATATGGACTCTTGGGCAAGATCAGCCTGTTATCCCCGAGGTACCTTTTATCCGTTGAGCGACGGCCCTTCCACGAGGTGCCGCCGGATCACTAGTCCCGACTTTCGTCCCTGCTCGAGCTGTCACTCTCACAGTCAAGCTCCCTTGTGCACTTACACTCGACACCTGATTGCCAACCAGGCTGAGGGAACCTTTGGGCGCCTCCGTTACATTTTAGGAGGCAACCGCCCCAGTTAAACTACCCATCAGGCACTGTCCCTGAACCAGATCATGGTCCGAAGTTAGGTGACCGGTACAGCCAGAGTGGTATTTCAACGATGACTCCACCCGAACTAGCGTCCGAGCTTCACAGTCTCCCACCTATCCTACACAAGCTGCACCGAACACCAATACCAAACTATAGTAAAGGTCTCGGGGTCTTTCCGTCCTGCTGCGCGTAACGAGCATCTTTACTCGTACTGCAATTTCGCCGAGTTCATGGTTGAGACAGCGGGGAAGTCGTTACTCCATTCGTGCAGGTCGGAACTTACCCGACAAGGAATTTCGCTACCTTAGGATGGTTATAGTTACCACCGCCGTTTACTGGGGCTTAAATTCTCAGCTTCGCAACAAGTTGCTAACCGGTCCTCTTAACCTTCCAGCACCGGGCAGGAGTCAGTCCGTATACATCGTCTTGCGACTTCGCACGGACCTGTGTTTTTAGTAAACAGTCGCTTCCCCCTGGTCTCTGCGGCCCACACCCGCAAAAGAAGAGCAAGTCTTCCTCACGGGGCAGGCCCCCCTTCTTCCGAAGTTACGGGGGCATTTTGCCGAGTTCCTTAACCATGATTCTCTCGATCGCCTTAGTATTCTCTACCTGATCACCTGTGTCGGTTTGGGGTACGGGCGACTAGAACCTCGCGCCGATGCTTTTCTAGGCAGCATAGGATCACCAAATCACCCACCGAAGTGGGTGCCTATCAGGTCTCAACCATAAATGAGAGACGGATTTGCCTATCTCTCGGCCTACACCCTTGGACCAGGTCAATTCCATTGCCTGGCTCGGCTACCTTCCTGCGTCACACCTGTTAATACGCTTACCTCACAAAATTGGTTCCCAGCACCTCACACAAAAGCAGCCCGAAGGCCGCAACATCATGCTCAGTGGTGGTTAGCATCAAAAGCTCAGTATGGGCGGTTCTTCGCCGGTACGGGAATATCAACCCGTTGTCCATCGACTACGCCTGTCGGCCTCGCCTTAGGTCCCGACTCACCCAGGGCAGATTAGCTTGACCCTGGAACCCTTGATCATTCGGCGGACGGGTTTCTCACCCGTCATTCGCTACTCATGCCTGCATTCTCACTCGTGTGGTCTCCACCGCTGGTTTACACCGCGACTTCACCGTCCACACGACGCTCCCCTACCCATCCAAACGCCCAATCGAAACCAGGCAAATATTTGAATGACGCAACTTCGGCGGTGTGCTTGAGCCCCGCTACATTATCGGCGCGGAATCACTTGACCAGTGAGCTATTACGCACTCTTTCAAGGGTGGCTGCTTCTAAGCCAACCTCCTGGTTGTCACAGCAACTCCACATCCTTTTCCACTTAGCACACGCTTAGGGGCCTTAGTTGGCGTTCTGGGCTGTTTCCCTCTCGACTATGAAGCTTATCCCCCACAGTCTCACTGCTACGCTCTCACTTACCGGCATTCGGAGTTTGGCTAACGTCAGTAACCTTGTAGGGCCCATTAGCTATCCAGTAGCTCTACCTCCGGTAAGAAACACGTAACGCTGCACCTAAATGCATTTCGGGGAGAACCAGCTATCACGAAGTTTGATTGGCCTTTCACCCCTACCCACAGCTCATCCCCTCCATTTTCAACTGAAGTGGGTTCGGTCCTCCACGCGCTCTTACACGCGCTTCAACCTGGCCATGGGTAGATCACTTCGCTTCGGGTCTAGACCGTGCCACTCAAACGCCCTATTCAGACTCGCTTTCGCTACGGCTTCCCCACACGGGTTAACCTCGCGACACAGCACTAACTCGCAGGCTCATTCTTCAAAAGGCACGCCATCACACCCCACAAGTGGGATGCTTTAACGGATTGTAAGCGCACGGTTTCAGGTACTATTTCACTCCCCTCCCGGGGTACTTTTCACCATTCCCTCACGGTACTGATTCACTATCGGTCATCAGGTAGTATTCAGGCTTACCAGGTGGTCCTGGCAGATTCACACAAGATTTCTCGAGCCCCGTGCTACTCGGGTACCCACACTAGAACGGCAGACACGCATTACACCTACGGGACTATCACCCTCTCTGGTCCGGCATTCCAACCGATTCACCTATACGCCTGCACCTCATCCCGCTAACCAGATAGGGTTAGCACATGTAGGCCCCACAACCCCGGTGATGCAACGCCTATCCGCTATCACACACCAACCGGTTTAGCCCCATCCGCGTTCGCTCGCCACTACTAACGGAATCACTATTGTTTTCTCTTCCTGCGGGTACTGAGATGTTTCACTTCCCCGCGTTCCCTCCACACAGCCTATACATTCAGCTGCAGGTCATACGGCATGACACCGTACGGGGTTTCCCCATTCGGAAATCCTGGTCTCAACGTCCGGTTATCGACTCCACCAGGCTTATCGCAGATTCCCACGTCCTTCATCGGCTCCTGATGCCAAGGCATCCACCGTGCGCCCTTAAAAACTTCAACACAAATCAAAGTCTCAGATTGAGCAATAAAACAATCAACAAAATCACAAAACAACCACGCAAGAACACCCCGAAAGGCATCCGACATGGTCATCTTATAAGATGCTCGCGTTCACTATACAGTTCCCAAACAACAACCCCACACCCCCGCACCACCGACCAAAGACCCCCAAAAAGGAACCCATTAAGCCAGCGCGCAAAGACACAGGACAAACACTGAAACACCAAACACCCACCCCCAAAGGGACAGGACGCTTGTTGCCTCAAAACCCAACAGCATGCCAAACCATACAAACCGCACAACCCCCACACCCTCATTCCAACACCCCCAAAGGGACGCGTACTAAAAGAGCATGAACACCATGCAGCCATAGCCAATACCCCGCCCCAACCATCAGGTCAACGCGTTTTCCGGTACTGAGTTCATTGATATTCCACCCATGAGCAACCCGCCTGCCAACACTCGTGGCAGAAACGGGCAACCAATAATTGGTTAGCTCCTTAGAAAGGAGGTGATCCAGCCGCACCTTCCGGTACGGCTACCTTGTTACGACTTAGTCCCAATCGCCAGTCCCACCTTCGACGACTCCCCCCACACAAGGTGGTTAGGCCATCGGCTTCGGGTGTTACCAACTTTCGTGACTTGACGGGCGGTGTGTACAAGGCCCGGGAACGTATTCACCGCAGCGTTGCTGATCTGCGATTACTAGCGACTCCGACTTCATGGGGTCGAGTTGCAGACCCCAATCCGAACTGAGACCGGCTTTTAGGGATTAGCTCCACCTCACAGTATCGCAACCCATTGTACCGGCCATTGTAGCATGCGTGAAGCCCAAGACATAAGGGGCATGATGATTTGACGTCATCCCCACCTTCCTCCGAGTTGACCCCGGCAGTCTCCCATGAGTCCCCACCTTTACGTGCTGGCAACATGGAACGAGGGTTGCGCTCGTTGCGGGACTTAACCCAACATCTCACGACACGAGCTGACGACAACCATGCACCACCTGTGAACCAGCCCCGAAGGGAAACCCCATCTCTGAGGCGGTCTGGAACATGTCAAGCCTTGGTAAGGTTCTTCGCGTTGCATCGAATTAATCCGCATGCTCCGCCGCTTGTGCGGGCCCCCGTCAATTCCTTTGAGTTTTAGCCTTGCGGCCGTACTCCCCAGGCGGGGCACTTAATGCGTTAGCTACGGCGCGGAAAACGTGGAATGTCCCCCACACCTAGTGCCCAACGTTTACGGCATGGACTACCAGGGTATCTAATCCTGTTCGCTCCCCATGCTTTCGCTCCTCAGCGTCAGTAGATGCCCAGAGACCTGCCTTCGCCATCGGTGTTCCTCCTGATATCTGCGCATTTCACCGCTACACCAGGAATTCCAGTCTCCCCTACATCACTCTAGTCTGCCCGTACCCACCGCAGATCCGAGGTTGAGCCTCGGACTTTCACGGCAGACGCGACAAACCGCCTACGAGCTCTTTACGCCCAATAAATCCGGATAACGCTTGCGCCCTACGTATTACCGCGGCTGCTGGCACGTAGTTAGCCGGCGCTTCTTCTGCAGGTACCGTCACTTTCGCTTCTTCCCTACTGAAAGAGGTTTACAACCCGAAGGCCGTCATCCCTCACGCGGCGTCGCTGCATCAGGCTTTCGCCCATTGTGCAATATTCCCCACTGCTGCCTCCCGTAGGAGTCTGGGCCGTGTCTCAGTCCCAGTGTGGCCGGTCACCCTCTCAGGCCGGCTACCCGTCGTCGCCTTGGTGAGCCATTACCTCACCAACAAGCTGATAGGCCGCGAGTCCATCCCCAACCGATAAATCTTTCCACCAAAAACCATGCGGTCAAAGGTCATATCCGGTATTAGACCCAGTTTCCCGGGCTTATCCCAGAGTCGGGGGCAGGTTACTCACGTGTTACTCACCCGTTCGCCACTAATCACCCCAGCAAGCTGGGGGTCATCGTTCGACTTGCATGTGTTAAGCACGCCGCCAGCGTTCATCCTGAGCCAGGATCAAACTCTCCATAAAAAACAAAAAGCCACCGAAACCCCTCGGAAAATAAGGGAAGAATCAGTGATAAAATCCTGGCGAATAAAAACACTCGGAACAACACACGGGGGTGCATCATTCCAAGCAAATGTTATATATCCACCAAATTAAAAATAATTCGGTATCAATAAACTTGGCACACTATTGAGTTCTCAAACAACAAACACTTACCGGTTCTCTGCCCACTCTTTCAAGCGGCAATTTCGTCCAGCGTTATATTTATATTCTATACCGTTGAATTCCTGAAAGTCAAATCAATTGTTTGTGATTTGAATCGGTATTCTTGGTTCCCATTAATTTTGATTTATCCACAGTGACCTGTGTAAAACTCTTGATTTTCTGGGGATTATCACCGAATTTTGTACCGATTTTTGTTCCGGCCTTGTTTCGGCGACAGATAAAAACTATACACAGATTTCCGGGATGTTTCAAATCGGGAGGCCCTTTTCCGGGGTGACCGTGCACACAGGACTATTGCACCCGCAACAACGCCGTCTTACCGCGATTGATATTCAAAGAGAAGACCATGTTTGCGGCCCATATGCGACGCCACCTAAGTTATGCGCTCCCACGCGTAATCGTCGTTGCTGACTTCTAGACGATCCGAACGGCTGGTTTCAACTAAGTTCGACTTCGGAACGCGAACGCCCCAACAGTTAAGGCAGCCGGGCAAGGCAGCCGGAAAATGAGAATCGCAGATCCACCAGGTTGACGGCATGGAACAACCTCAAATAGGTATTAGCCAATCCCGGCCTTTAGCTGGCTCCTCATCCTAGTGCCCAGAGAAACTGAGGCATGCTAGTGAGTTACAAGAATCGCCTAGGCGGAATAATAGGAAGTTCCGTTAGCTCCCGATGGGCCAACCGCGTGCGAAGTACAGCTTCGGCTAAAACTGTTCCAGGGCTGTAGAGGTTTTCCTGATCTACTTACGACCCACGCGGTCACAAGAGTTATAGTTGCACCGGCTACTGGACTGCCAACTAAGTCAACATACGTTCCGGCTTTGATGCTGCCGCTCATCGGGCTGCGGCGAAAGATGTCTTCGAACCCCATCTTCGCCAAACGTACATGAGCCTCGATGAGCGGGAGCTTAACGCAAAAACGCGGAACCGAAGTTCCGCGTTTCTATATGTGACCCCAACGGGATTCGAACCCGTGTTGCCGCCGTGAGAGGGCGGAGTACTAGGCCGCTATACGATGGGGCCGTACGCTGAAGATTTCTCTTCAACTCACCAGATTGCTCTGGTGAAGCGCTGGGATACCAGGACTCGAACCTAGAATGACGGAACCAGAAACCGTTGTGTTGCCAATTACACCATATCCCAATGTGACGTGGCTTCTCTCAGTGAAGATCTACAAGATCATTCTCTTTGAAATGCCTTAGCACGAGATATAACTATACATAAGAAAACGGATTTAGGCATCTTTTGGCCCCTTATCCTCGAGTGATCTACAGCTCTATTGAGTTGAGGTGCAGGTTTACGGGAGAATGAACGCTTTCTTCGGATGCGAGGAACCCGCAGCGGTGGTCACGGATACCGCAGCTCTTTAGAAGGAGCCGTGGCAAGAAGGTGCCTCCAAGCAAAAGAGAACCCACCGGATCTTCTTTTATACATGGTTGTCGGGATAAAAGGATTTGAACATCCGACCGCGTCGTCCCGAACGACGCGCGCTGCCAAACTGCTCCATATCCCGTACCCGACAACGATTAGACACTCCACCCGAGAAAAGGACAGCATTGAATTTATCTGTGAACGATTGACCCTGAAGCGGGACGCCATTCAAAAGTCTTAGAATGCTTTCCCAGGATTGAGAATATTCTTCGGGTCAAACAGTGCCTTGATTTCTCGCTGGAGTGACAAAACATCAGGAGCCTGTTCCCATCCCAACCATTCACGCTTGATAAGACCGACGCCATGCTCGCCGGTGATAGTTCCACCCATCTCTATAGCTAAACGGATTGATCCTTCCAACGCCTTCGAAAGTCGGGCCAACGGATCGATCCCAGAACCAGGTTCAACAGAGAACGTCGGATGCAGGTTGCCATCCCCCGCGTGAGCAATGACCCTGACATCTACGTTGTGCTGGTAAGCGATCTCTCGCAATTCACGCACGTAGCCAGTCATCTTGCTCTTTGGCACTGCAACGTCCTCACCCATTCGATACGCGTCATCTTTAGTATCACCGCGGCTCGTACGTCGCATTTCGATCAGTGCAGTAGCGTCACCCGCTCCAGAGGCACTGAGAATGACTTCTTGGTTAGCGAAAGTCTCCCGCAGGACGCTTTCTTCCTTTTCCGATCCATATCCATCAAGTCTGACTAAAAGCATGGCACCACCATGCACCGCATAATTCGTCGCGTATTGCTCATCTAGTATCCGAATTGTCGGCGAATCAAGCAGCTCCAGTATGGCCGGTTGCACACGAACGCGAGCTATCCTTTGCACACCGAGAACCGCTGCTTCCAAACTAGGAAACAGCATCGAAATATCTCGCTCGTCCACCGGCAAATATCGTAAGCGCACCACGGCGCGAACTATGACGCCTAACGTTCCCTCCGAGCCTGTGAACATGGCAGTGAGATCGTAGCCGGCTACTCCCTTGAAGGTATTTCGGCCAACATGGATTAAACGACCATCTGATAAGACAACGTCTACTGCTAATACGGACTCACGTGTCACTCCATATTTGGCACAACGTAGCCCGCCAGCGTTGGTGGCGATATTGCCACCAATGGTAGACATCTTGTAGCTGGCTGGATCCGGCGCGTACATGAGCCCATGGTCGGCGACAGCTAAATTCAAGTCATAGTTGATCACTCCAGGTTCAACTACCGCGACTTCATCGTCGGGACGAACTTCCAAGATACGGTTCATCCGCATGAGGTTCAGGACAATGCACTCACCGGTCACGTGTACACCGCCAGATACGCCGGTTCCGGCACCACGCGAAATAACTGGCATGTGATGCTCATAAGCCAGTCTCATAATATTTTGAACGTCGTCAACTGTCCCGGGGTAGACCACCGCCAGCGGCATGATGGGCTCGCCAACGAGCTGACCGAAGTCCCGCGAATTCTCCAGTAGTACTTCCACACGCAATTCTAGTTGTTCTGCGGAAAGTACAGTGGCCAGTTGGTTAAGAAATTCACGCGGTGTCTTGATCATTAGGCGCCCTTTTCGTACGATCAGGAAAATGTGAATGGAACTTTTGCAAAGCCTACTCGATTGCTCCCTGTCGGCAAGGATACGAATCTTTGGCCCATCCAGAAGGCTTGGCTTCCGCGTTTGCTGATATTTTAGGAAGTCGGGGTTAAGTGCCAAAAAGTGTGTACAGAACTCCCCGAAAACATGTAATCACTAGGAATAACACCACGAACACATGCTTTGAAAGCATGTACCGTGGCAACAATTGCAAACCAACCCCGTTGTGATGTATGCGGAAATAAGCTGGTCAAGAACGGGAAAACAGGCGCTGGACGCACCCGCTGGCGGTGCAAGAACTGCGGCGCGTCCAGCACTGTTTCCCGCCCCGATATCATCGCGAAAGGACAGTTCACCGGCTTCTACCGTTGGGCCACCGGGAAACACAGTATTTCCGAGCTACAAACCCCTCGGCGGACTTTCCACCGCACCACCGCCTGGTGCTGGCAAGTCCAGCCACACCTTGAGCAAACCGGCGAACAACATCGATACCTCATGCTCGATGGCACCTACTTCAACGGCTACTGCGCCCTGACCGCTTTCAACGGTACTCATATCATCGACTGGCAGTTCTGCGACCGTGAAAAGACCGCCTCGTGGACCCGCATGCTCCAACGCATGGCACCACCACAGATCGCCGTCATTGACGGGAATGGGGCGCTGGAGTCTGTGATCACCGGACTCTGGCCGGAAGCGAAGATCCAGCGTTGCTTCTTCCATATCCGCCAAACCATGGTTAAGCACCTCACTTTGAACCCGCGCACAGTCCCAGGTCAGCAGCTACTTACCTTGACCCGGGCATTGATGAAAGTTGAGACGAAGGAACAAGCGAATCAGTGGACCGAGCAGTTCTATCAGTGGCAGTCCATGCACACAGTCACGCTCAAAGAACGAACCTATGCCAAAGGGAAGTCTGAGTCTCGGCCTTCGTACGTCAGCCCTAATCAAACGTGGTGGTACACCCATATCAACCTGCGCCGAGGCGAGAAGCTCTTCCACAACCTTTTGAAGAAGGATCAACTTTTTCAGTGGTTGGACCTGGCATTGGAGGGCGAGGTGTTGCCTCGGACCACAAGCCCGCTCGAAGGCGGTATCAACGCGGGTATCAAGGACCAGCTACGACTGCACCGAGGCTTGACGCCGGAGCATTCGATAGCGCTCGTGCGCTGGTATTTGTATCGACACGTCGAAAACCCGAAGGATCCGTGGTCGTTCGTGCAGCAGCGGCATTGGGCCGAGAAACCCTCGCCGAAGATCATCAAGGATGAGCCTATTGGGCCGGTGCTTTACGACAAGCATTTCAGTTGGGATGACGGTAATGGAGTGCAAAAAGGGTGGGGAGGGCGTCGCTGAATCCACTTCAGCGCGTCATCTGTACACACTTTTTGGCACATAACCCGGAAGTCGAGCATATCCTGCCAATGCTCATAGCTCGGTGTTTGATGAGAGCATGTTCCGTGCACGTCGCACTCTGCTTTGGAGGGCAGCCACGAGGATATGTCGGCGGATATAACCATTAGTTATCGGAGCTACGCGCTCTCCTATGACAGCGGCGTCGCACGGCTTCGAATTTGACAGCGGATCATTGCCAGCCAGTCTTCGAGGCGCTACTTTTGTGGAGCCAAGTTATCGTCAGTCTAACGATGATGACAGGTCTGACGACGGATGCCCAGTGGATTTTTCCGGAACGAAAATTATCGGCAGCGAGTCTGGTGTGGGGCTGGCCTCCAGGAGCTCGCATAAGTGTTTGGCTGTAGAAAGGTCGCAGCACTCCTACTAATAAAGGAACGGGGTAAACAAGAAAAGGGTCCCACCACATACCTGGCAGAACCCCACACCAACCCCGCCGGTACGGCGGGTTAAACAGGTGAGGCCCCCGCACCACCAGGTGCAAGGGCCTCAAACCATCATCAAAACAGACTAACCATTCTGTACTTCAAGTTAAGTCCGGCGGTGACCTACTCTCCCACACCCTCACGAGTGCAGTACCATCGGCGCAGTGGGCCTTAGCTTCCGGGTTCGGTATGGGACCGGGCGTTTCCCCCACGCTATGACCGCCGTAACAGTCTCGAAACAACACCTGATGATCCAGTGCCATTAAGTCTTATGAACCACACCACCACCCCGACCCATCACCACCCCCAACCCACCCAAGGTGAGCCGGAAATACTGACGATCAAGCCAATGATCCAGTGTGCTACAAGAGTTGTTGTCTCGTAACCGTATAGTGAACGCGAGCAATAATTGTCTTCAACGATTGCTTTAGTGTGTGTTGTAAGTCATCGGCCTATTAGTACAGGTCAGCTACACAAGTCTTTAGTCCTTGCTTCCACATCCTGCCTATCAACCCAGTGGTCTAGCTGGGGGCCTCTCACACTCAAGGTGCATGGAAATCTCATCTCGAAGCAGGCTTCCCGCTTAGATGCTTTCAGCGGTTATCCCTTCCAAACGTAGCTAATCAGCGGTGCACTTGGCAGTACAACTGACACACCAGAGGTTTGTCCGTCCCGGTCCTCTCGTACTAAGGACAGCCCTTCTCAAATTTCCAACGCGCGCAGCGGATAGGGACCGAACTGTCTCACGACGTTCTAAACCCAGCTCGCGTACCGCTTTAATGGGCGAACAGCCCAACCCTTGGGACCTACTCCAGCCCCAGGATGCGACGAGCCGACATCGAGGTGCCAAACCATGCCGTCGATATGGACTCTTGGGCAAGATCAGCCTGTTATCCCCGAGGTACCTTTTATCCGTTGAGCGACGGCCCTTCCACGAGGTGCCGCCGGATCACTAGTCCCGACTTTCGTCCCTGCTCGAGCTGTCACTCTCACAGTCAAGCTCCCTTGTGCACTTACACTCGACACCTGATTGCCAACCAGGCTGAGGGAACCTTTGGGCGCCTCCGTTACATTTTAGGAGGCAACCGCCCCAGTTAAACTACCCATCAGGCACTGTCCCTGAACCAGATCATGGTCCGAAGTTAGGTGACCGGTACAGCCAGAGTGGTATTTCAACGATGACTCCACCCGAACTAGCGTCCGAGCTTCACAGTCTCCCACCTATCCTACACAAGCTGCACCGAACACCAATACCAAACTATAGTAAAGGTCTCGGGGTCTTTCCGTCCTGCTGCGCGTAACGAGCATCTTTACTCGTACTGCAATTTCGCCGAGTTCATGGTTGAGACAGCGGGGAAGTCGTTACTCCATTCGTGCAGGTCGGAACTTACCCGACAAGGAATTTCGCTACCTTAGGATGGTTATAGTTACCACCGCCGTTTACTGGGGCTTAAATTCTCAGCTTCGCAACAAGTTGCTAACCGGTCCTCTTAACCTTCCAGCACCGGGCAGGAGTCAGTCCGTATACATCGTCTTGCGACTTCGCACGGACCTGTGTTTTTAGTAAACAGTCGCTTCCCCCTGGTCTCTGCGGCCCACACCCGCAAAAGAAGAGCAAGTCTTCCTCACGGGGCAGGCCCCCCTTCTTCCGAAGTTACGGGGGCATTTTGCCGAGTTCCTTAACCATGATTCTCTCGATCGCCTTAGTATTCTCTACCTGATCACCTGTGTCGGTTTGGGGTACGGGCGACTAGAACCTCGCGCCGATGCTTTTCTAGGCAGCATAGGATCACCAAATCACCCACCGAAGTGGGTGCCTATCAGGTCTCAACCATAAATGAGAGACGGATTTGCCTATCTCTCGGCCTACACCCTTGGACCAGGTCAATTCCATTGCCTGGCTCGGCTACCTTCCTGCGTCACACCTGTTAATACGCTTACCTCACAAAATTGGTTCCCAGCACCTCACACAAAAGCAGCCCGAAGGCCGCAACATCATGCTCAGTGGTGGTTAGCATCAAAAGCTCAGTATGGGCGGTTCTTCGCCGGTACGGGAATATCAACCCGTTGTCCATCGACTACGCCTGTCGGCCTCGCCTTAGGTCCCGACTCACCCAGGGCAGATTAGCTTGACCCTGGAACCCTTGATCATTCGGCGGACGGGTTTCTCACCCGTCATTCGCTACTCATGCCTGCATTCTCACTCGTGTGGTCTCCACCGCTGGTTTACACCGCGACTTCACCGTCCACACGACGCTCCCCTACCCATCCAAACGCCCAATCGAAACCAGGCAAATATTTGAATGACGCAACTTCGGCGGTGTGCTTGAGCCCCGCTACATTATCGGCGCGGAATCACTTGACCAGTGAGCTATTACGCACTCTTTCAAGGGTGGCTGCTTCTAAGCCAACCTCCTGGTTGTCACAGCAACTCCACATCCTTTTCCACTTAGCACACGCTTAGGGGCCTTAGTTGGCGTTCTGGGCTGTTTCCCTCTCGACTATGAAGCTTATCCCCCACAGTCTCACTGCTACGCTCTCACTTACCGGCATTCGGAGTTTGGCTAACGTCAGTAACCTTGTAGGGCCCATTAGCTATCCAGTAGCTCTACCTCCGGTAAGAAACACGTAACGCTGCACCTAAATGCATTTCGGGGAGAACCAGCTATCACGAAGTTTGATTGGCCTTTCACCCCTACCCACAGCTCATCCCCTCCATTTTCAACTGAAGTGGGTTCGGTCCTCCACGCGCTCTTACACGCGCTTCAACCTGGCCATGGGTAGATCACTTCGCTTCGGGTCTAGACCGTGCCACTCAAACGCCCTATTCAGACTCGCTTTCGCTACGGCTTCCCCACACGGGTTAACCTCGCGACACAGCACTAACTCGCAGGCTCATTCTTCAAAAGGCACGCCATCACACCCCACAAGTGGGATGCTTTAACGGATTGTAAGCGCACGGTTTCAGGTACTATTTCACTCCCCTCCCGGGGTACTTTTCACCATTCCCTCACGGTACTGATTCACTATCGGTCATCAGGTAGTATTCAGGCTTACCAGGTGGTCCTGGCAGATTCACACAAGATTTCTCGAGCCCCGTGCTACTCGGGTACCCACACTAGAACGGCAGACACGCATTACACCTACGGGACTATCACCCTCTCTGGTCCGGCATTCCAACCGATTCACCTATACGCCTGCACCTCATCCCGCTAACCAGATAGGGTTAGCACATGTAGGCCCCACAACCCCGGTGATGCAACGCCTATCCGCTATCACACACCAACCGGTTTAGCCCCATCCGCGTTCGCTCGCCACTACTAACGGAATCACTATTGTTTTCTCTTCCTGCGGGTACTGAGATGTTTCACTTCCCCGCGTTCCCTCCACACAGCCTATACATTCAGCTGCAGGTCATACGGCATGACACCGTACGGGGTTTCCCCATTCGGAAATCCTGGTCTCAACGTCCGGTTATCGACTCCACCAGGCTTATCGCAGATTCCCACGTCCTTCATCGGCTCCTGATGCCAAGGCATCCACCGTGCGCCCTTAAAAACTTCAACACAAATCAAAGTCTCAGATTGAGCAATAAAACAATCAACAAAATCACAAAACAACCACGCAAGAACACCCCGAAAGGCATCCGACATGGTCATCTTATAAGATGCTCGCGTTCACTATACAGTTCCCAAACAACAACCCCACACCCCCGCACCACCGACCAAAGACCCCCAAAAAGGAACCCATTAAGCCAGCGCGCAAAGACACAGGACAAACACTGAAACACCAAACACCCACCCCCAAAGGGACAGGACGCTTGTTGCCTCAAAACCCAACAGCATGCCAAACCATACAAACCGCACAACCCCCACACCCTCATTCCAACACCCCCAAAGGGACGCGTACTAAAAGAGCATGAACACCATGCAGCCATAGCCAATACCCCGCCCCAACCATCAGGTCAACGCGTTTTCCGGTACTGAGTTCATTGATATTCCACCCATGAGCAACCCGCCTGCCAACACTCGTGGCAGAAACGGGCAACCAATAATTGGTTAGCTCCTTAGAAAGGAGGTGATCCAGCCGCACCTTCCGGTACGGCTACCTTGTTACGACTTAGTCCCAATCGCCAGTCCCACCTTCGACGACTCCCCCCACACAAGGTGGTTAGGCCATCGGCTTCGGGTGTTACCAACTTTCGTGACTTGACGGGCGGTGTGTACAAGGCCCGGGAACGTATTCACCGCAGCGTTGCTGATCTGCGATTACTAGCGACTCCGACTTCATGGGGTCGAGTTGCAGACCCCAATCCGAACTGAGACCGGCTTTTAGGGATTAGCTCCACCTCACAGTATCGCAACCCATTGTACCGGCCATTGTAGCATGCGTGAAGCCCAAGACATAAGGGGCATGATGATTTGACGTCATCCCCACCTTCCTCCGAGTTGACCCCGGCAGTCTCCCATGAGTCCCCACCTTTACGTGCTGGCAACATGGAACGAGGGTTGCGCTCGTTGCGGGACTTAACCCAACATCTCACGACACGAGCTGACGACAACCATGCACCACCTGTGAACCAGCCCCGAAGGGAAACCCCATCTCTGAGGCGGTCTGGAACATGTCAAGCCTTGGTAAGGTTCTTCGCGTTGCATCGAATTAATCCGCATGCTCCGCCGCTTGTGCGGGCCCCCGTCAATTCCTTTGAGTTTTAGCCTTGCGGCCGTACTCCCCAGGCGGGGCACTTAATGCGTTAGCTACGGCGCGGAAAACGTGGAATGTCCCCCACACCTAGTGCCCAACGTTTACGGCATGGACTACCAGGGTATCTAATCCTGTTCGCTCCCCATGCTTTCGCTCCTCAGCGTCAGTAGATGCCCAGAGACCTGCCTTCGCCATCGGTGTTCCTCCTGATATCTGCGCATTTCACCGCTACACCAGGAATTCCAGTCTCCCCTACATCACTCTAGTCTGCCCGTACCCACCGCAGATCCGAGGTTGAGCCTCGGACTTTCACGGCAGACGCGACAAACCGCCTACGAGCTCTTTACGCCCAATAAATCCGGATAACGCTTGCGCCCTACGTATTACCGCGGCTGCTGGCACGTAGTTAGCCGGCGCTTCTTCTGCAGGTACCGTCACTTTCGCTTCTTCCCTACTGAAAGAGGTTTACAACCCGAAGGCCGTCATCCCTCACGCGGCGTCGCTGCATCAGGCTTTCGCCCATTGTGCAATATTCCCCACTGCTGCCTCCCGTAGGAGTCTGGGCCGTGTCTCAGTCCCAGTGTGGCCGGTCACCCTCTCAGGCCGGCTACCCGTCGTCGCCTTGGTGAGCCATTACCTCACCAACAAGCTGATAGGCCGCGAGTCCATCCCCAACCGATAAATCTTTCCACCAAAAACCATGCGGTCAAAGGTCATATCCGGTATTAGACCCAGTTTCCCGGGCTTATCCCAGAGTCGGGGGCAGGTTACTCACGTGTTACTCACCCGTTCGCCACTAATCACCCCAGCAAGCTGGGGGTCATCGTTCGACTTGCATGTGTTAAGCACGCCGCCAGCGTTCATCCTGAGCCAGGATCAAACTCTCCATAAAAAACAAAAAGCCACCGAAACCCCTCGGAAAATAAGGGAAGAATCAGTGATAAAATCCTGGCGAATAAAAACACTCGGAACAACACACGGGGGTGTATCATTCCAAGCAAATGTTATATATCCACCAAATTAAAAATAATTCGGTATCAATAAACTTGGCACACTATTGAGTTCTCAAACAACAAACACTCTCGACACCACAACCACCACAATCGGCAGCTGCTTCGCTCCGGAGCAACTTTACAAGGTTACCATCTTGTTGACTATTGTCAACTCCATGTTTTCCACTTGTTCACGTCACTTGAATTTCATTCCCTCTCGGGGTTTCCGTTCAAGCGGCGCGAGAAGAAACTCTACACGTCTCTGGGGTGAACGCAAAATCGGCCAGATTGCCCGTTATTCACCCAAACTTCCTTGCCATTCCGGGAAATAGCTGCGCTTTTAGCTCCGATTCCAGAGAAAAACTGCCAAAAACATTCTTATGAAGCAGCTCACGCTTAAAGCTGTTGGGCCTGTTTCCCGCGGAATCACAGGAAACAGGCCCAACTGGAAAGAAAACTTCTACTTGCTTTCGGCGTTACGCAGACGCGAAACCTCATAGAGCGAGATGCCGACCGCCATCGATGCGTTCAACGACTCCATAGCCGAATCAATCGGGATCGAGACGATCGCGTCGCAGTTTTCGCGAACCAGACGGGACAGGCCCTTACCTTCCGAACCGACAACGATGCACAGCGGCCCGGTGGCTAGCTCGAGATTGGGCAGATCCATATTGCCGCCGGCGTCCAACCCGATCACGAAGATGCCTGCGGCCTTAATTTCCTTCAGTGCATTGGTCAGGTTGCTGCACTTAGCAACTGGTACTCGTACCGCTGCACCGGCACTGGTCTTCCACGCCGAAGCGGTCATCCCTACACTGCGACGTTCTGGGATAATCACACCGTCAGCGCCGAAGGCCGAGGCGGAACGAATGATGGCGCCAAGGTTACGTGGATCGGTGATTCCGTCCAAAGCAATGAACAGTGGCTGAGTGCGCTTGTAGCCGCGGGCATAATCCTTGACGGATTTCTGTGCCAGCTGTACGGCGTCCTTGTACTCATACGGTGGGATCTGCAGGGCGAGGCCCTGGTGGATTGCGCCGTCGGTCATCCGCTCAAGTTCTACCTTGTTGGCTTCCATCAGTGGGATGCCAAGCTCGTTAGCAAGCTTCAACGACTCACGTACTCGGTCATCGACCTCGATACGAATAGCAACGTGCAACGCCTTGGCTGGAATTCCAGCGCGCAAAGCTTCAACAACCGAGTTACGCCCGGTCACCATCTCGGCATTGACCTTGATCCGGTCGTTGCGCTTAGCTGCGCTGCGCTTGGTAGCTGCACGTTCGGCCAGCTCCTTGGTGCGGTAGGCCTTGTGGTAAGGACGATCCTCGGCTTTCGGGGTCGGGCCTTTGCCCTCCAAGGAACGACGGCCCTTGCCGCCACTTCCCTTGGTCGGGCCCTTCTTGCCCTTGCGAACCGCTCCCGCGCGTTCTTGAGGATTACTCATTTGATATGTCCTTTGTTTTGAATTCTTTGTATGGCCGCGGGTGCGGTTATTTAGTCAGGGTCCAGCGTGCGCCGTCGGCGGAGTCAACCACTGTGATGCCCGCGGAGGCTAACGCGTCGCGGATGGCGTCCGAGCGGGCCCAATCCTTGGCGGCACGCGCCTGGGTGCGTTCGGCCAATTGCGCCTGGATCAGTGTGTCTAGCGCTTCGGTTTCGGCACGTCCCTGCCCGGATTCGGTGCTGCGTGCATCGTCCAGTCCAAGAACCTGTGTCATGGCAAGCACCTGGCCGAGCGACTCTACTGCCCTCTGCTCTTCATTCGCATCCAGTGCGGCGTTGCCGCGGCGGACTGCCTCATGCAGCGCAGCCAAGGCCATCGGCACGTTCAGGTCATCATCCATGGCGGCACCGAAAGCTTCGGGCACCGAGGTGGCTTCCACTGTGAGCCCGCTGTTCGCGGCCCGGTACTGGGCATTGGAAATGAAAGTGTCGATGCGTTCTACGGCAGCGGCAGCTTCGGTGAGCGAATCGGGACGGTAATCCAACTGCGAGCGGTACTGTGCTTGTCCGAGGAAATAGCGTACGACGCGAGCATCGGCCAGCTGCAGCATTTCTTCCGGAGAAATGGTGTTGCCAATAGACTTGCTCATTTTTTCTCCGGCATAGGTGACCATGCCGTTGTGCATCCAGTAATTGGCGAAGCCTTGACCCGCGGCGGTTGACTGCGCCAATTCGTTCTCGTGGTGAGGGAAGCGCAAGTCCAGTCCACCACCGTGAATATCGAAGTGGGTGCCGAGGTACTTCGCTGCCATCGCCGAGCATTCCAAATGCCAGCCCGGTCGTCCGCGGCCCCAGGGGCTCGTCCACGAAGCTGTGTGCGGATCGCTTTCCTTGTGCCCCTTCCACAGGGCGAAGTCGCGCGGATCTCTTTTGCCACGCGGATCGGCATCGGCGGCAGCCTGCATATCGTCAATTTTCTGTCGGGTCAGCGAACCGTAGGCTTCGAAGGAGCGCACGTCGAAGTACACGTCTCCAGAGTTGTCGGTGGCCGGGTAAGCGTGACCGCGAGAGATTAATGTTTCGATCAGCTCATGCATTTCGGTGATGTGGCCGGTAGCGCGTGGCTCATAAGTCGGTCGGCGTACCCCGAGCGCTGTGTAGGCGTTGGCGAATTCCTGTTCGAAGCGATAAGCCAACGCATACCAAGACTCACGTGGCTGGTAGTGCTGGTCCGCGGCAAAATCTTCGGCGAAAGAGTTCGACGACTTCTCCAAGATCTTGTCGTCGATATCAGTCACATTGCGCACGGTGGTGACGGTGAAGTCCCGATATTCCAGCCAGCGCACCAAGATGTCATAGGCAATCGCGCTGCGCACGTGACCCACGTGCGGCATGCCCTGCACGGTTGCGCCACAGTAGTACAGCTTGACTTCACCGTCGGTTAACGGCTTGAAGTCTCGTACGGACGCAGTCTTGGTGTCATAAAATCGCAGGCTCACATCTTTAAGGTTATCCGAAGAAACCGATGGTTGTGCGGGGATGCGACGAGTAACGCACTGAAGAGTTGCTTACTGCCCTTCTTTGGCGGCCCGATAGACCAGTGCGGTGGCGTATGCAGTGACCCCGGCGCCCTCCCCTTCGTACCCCAATCCGTCGCTCGTGGTGGCCGTGACGCTGACTGGGGCGCCAAGGACTTCGGAGAGCAATTGATTGGCTTCTTCGCGGCGTGCAGCGAAGCGGGGACGGCGAGCGACGAATTGCACCGCCACGTTGCCGATCTCGAACCCGGCGCCCCGTACCAAGCGCGCAGCTTCTGCAAGCAGGCTCACACCGCTGGCTCCGGCAAATTCGGGTCGGTCCACCCCGAAGTGTGTTCCCAAATCGCCAATCCCGCTGGCGGAGAACAATGCGTCACAGGCAGCGTGGGCTACCGCGTCTCCGTCCGAGTGCCCCGACAGACCGATATCTTCGGGGAAGAACAGGCCGGCCAGCCACATTTGTCGCGAAGAGTCGGCGCTGACCGCGTGCACATCGATGCCATTGCCTACACGTGGGATAACCAAGTTGTGCTCCGAGTTCTTTGTTGCGGCGGTGGTGAACAGGCGCCCCACGGTGTGCAAATCTTCTGGGTGGGTAACTTTCAACGAGCGGGCATCACCGGCCACGACGTGCACTTCAACCCCGTGGGCGCGAACGATCGACGCGTCATCGGTGACTCGCTCTAAGTCTTCGGGGCTGTAGTGATCGAGTTGCGCATGAGCATCAATGAGCGTCTGCGCTGCGAAACCCTGCGGGGTCTGCACCGCTCGCAGGGTGCTGCGGTCCGGAGTTTCAATGATAATTGGCGAACCGGTGCTCGCTGTTGCGCCGACCACGCTGATCGTATCGGTCACCGCCAGTGCCGGAATAGCTGCATGAACCTCGGGTTTGCGCAGTTCGGAGAGGATCAACTCGTATTGGGCTACCGGAGCGAAGGCTCGCGCCGCGTCATGGACGAGGATCTGCGTGATCTGGGAGGAGACTGCGGCTAGACCGTTGCGTACGGAGGCCGCGCGGCTGTTCCCTCCGGGGACTGTGCGTACCTGCGTCGGGTAGTAGGCAAGACGTTCGGGAAGCCGGGAATCTTCCGGCGGAACCACCACGATTACTTCTTTGACTGCATCGACGTCGAGTATGCGATCCAGGGCATGCTCGGCTAGTGATCTACCGTGGACCTCGACCAACGCCTTGGGCAGACCCGCACCCAGGCGTGTCCCTAAGCCGGCTGCTACAAGGATGACCGCTACCGATTCTTCTAGTTGCTCACTCACGAATCCCAGCTTATCCCGCATTAGAAGTGGGGTTAAATGACTAAACCGTGGGTCGCTTTCCAGCGTCCCACGGTTACTTGTCGTTCGGCAGCAGGCTTCGCTGACTTAACGAAATTTAGGCTGAGGCCAAAACTTCGTCCAGAAGACCTTCTGCCTTGGTCTCGTCCAGATCCTTGGCCAAAGCCAATTCGCTGATCAATACCTGACGGGCTTTGGAGAGCATTCGCTTTTCGCCTGCGGACAGGCCACGGTCATTCTCACGACGCCAAAGGTCGCGAACGACCTCTGCCACCTTGATGACATCACCGGAGGCAAGCTTTTCTAGGTTTGCCTTGTAACGACGCGACCAGTTGGTCGGCTCTTCAGTAAATTCAGCACGAAGGACATCGAACACATGGTCCAAGCCTTCCTGACCTACCACGTCACGCACGCCAACGAGATCAACGTTCTCAGCTGGAACCTCGATGGTCAGGTCACCCTGAGCCACCTTGAGCTTGAGATACATTTTCTCTTCGCCCTTGATCTTGCGCATTTTGATCTCTTCGATCATTGCCGCGCCGTGGTGCGGGTAGACAACAGTCTCGCCAACCTCAAAAACCATGTGAATAAACCCCTTTCCCACCTCCCAGTCTACCACGGACGAGCTATGGGAAATCTTCGCTATGCCCCATATAACCCCGAAAAGACGCGGAATTCCCTCTTCCACTTGCGGGAGAAACGTGGTATGAAGATAGTAGGTTGCCAGCTCACCCCTCCCCCACTAGCTGGCATAACTTATCTACAACTTGTCGAAATCGATGTGTTGCACGTCGCTAAATCACGTTCTGACGCGAATTACGGTTAGGCTTAGAGCTAGTCGTGGTCTTCGTGTTGCCCCGCGCCTTGGGCGCGGAATACCGAAAATGACCGCGAAACCCGCAACTCATTATTCTCACCGAGGAGTTAGTGTCGTGATCACCGCACGCATGACCGCCGGACGTCGCATTGCTGCGTCCCTAGCCGTGGCCACCCTGGCATTCGGTGTCACCAGCTGTGGCGCCATCAACCAGCAGGCGACTACCGACCATTACAACGCATCCGATGGCATTCACGTTGATGTTGCCGACGCCGAGGTTCGCAACCTGATGTTCGTGGCAAACGCCGATGCTTCCCAGGCCCGACTGATTGGTTCAGTGGTCAACGACGGAGACAGCGCAGTAAGCGTGAGCATCAAGGCCGGCTCGGCCACTGCAGTCAGCGTCGAGGTTCCAGCTAACGAAGTCGTCAAGCTGGAAGACGAGAAGAACAACACCGTCATCTCCTCATTGGGTGTCAACGCGGGCGAACACGCCCAGACCACCTTCACCTCAGCCGGCGAAACCGTCGAGTTCAGCGTTCCAGTAGTCGATGGCACCCTCGCCGAATACCGCGACTTCGTTCCAGGCGGATATGACCAGGCCACCACCGAACACCTGAAGCCAGTGGAGCACGAATCCACTTCGGGCCACTAAGCGGTTTCCAAACAACAAAGGCTTCGGTCTTCGAGAATTCCTCCTCATCGGGAGATTCTCGAAGGCCGAAGCCTTTTGTGTTACCGCTCTGGTTTAGTTACTACCTAGGCGACGAATTTGTATCCGAGCCCGCGTACCGTCACCAGATGCTCTGGGACTGCAGGATCTTCCTCGATCTTCGAACGCAGGCGCTTGACATGCACGTCGAGGGTTTTGGTGTCCCCGACATAATCGCTGCCCCAGACCCGGTCGATCAGCTGTCCACGAGTCAGCACGCGACCTGCGTTGCGCAGCAGCATTTCGAGCAGCTCGAATTCCTTCAACGGCATTGCGACCTCGGTGTTGCTGACCGAAACCACATGGCGTTCGACATCCATGCGCACAGGACCGGCGGTGACCACATTGGTGATCAGCTCCTCGACTTCGCCCTGCCGGCGCAGCACCGCACGAATGCGGGCCAGCAGTTCACGGGAGGAGTACGGCTTGGTGACGTAGTCATCCGCACCGAGCTCGAGGCCCACCACCTTATCGATCTCGGAGTCCTTGGCGGTGAGCATGATGACAGGGACCTGGCTGGTGGCGCGGATCTGACGGATCACCTCGGTACCCGGTTGCCCAGGAAGCATCAAATCTAGCAGCACCAGATCGGCGCCGTGGCGCTCGAATTCGGTGACAGCCACAATACCGTCGTCGGCGATGCGCACCTCAAAACCTTCACGTTCCAAAAGGTAAGAAAGCGGGTCCGAGAGCGACTCTTCGTCCTCAACGATCAATATGCGGGTCATCGGCGTCCTCCTTCACGATCCGCCACACGCGTGGCGTTCGCTTTATCCTTCGTCGTATCGGTGGCCAATTCCGATGGCTCGGCCCCTTCTTCATCCACTATGGGAAGTCTGAGTGTGAACGTGGATCCTTGCCCTGGCTGCGACCAAAGCGATACTTCGCCGCCGTGGTTGGCCAGAACATGCTTGACAATGCTCAGCCCCAGACCGGTTCCACCGGTCTGCCGCGAGCGTGCTCCATCCACCCGGTAGAAGCGTTCGAAGACGCGCTCCTGCTCTTCGGCGGAAATCCCCGGGCCTTGATCCGTGACCGAGATCTGCGCGTACCCGTCACGCTGGCGCAAGCCAACTCCAACTGTAGTGTTCGGCGGGGAGTAGCGGATCGCATTGTCGATCAGGTTACGCAGGGCCGTCATCAGCAAGTCCGCATCGCCGTAGATCGCGGCATCAAGCTGACCGCCCACGGTGATGCTGATTCCCTTTTCATCGGCAAGCAGCTTGTTGCGGTCAACCGCCTCGCTGATCACCGATTCGATGGCCACATCGGCCCCGTACAGGATGGAATCGCTGGACTGCAGCCGGGAGAGTTCGATGATGTCTTGGACTAGCGCGGCCAAGCGCCGAGATTCCTTCTGCATCCGAGTGGAGAAGCGGCGTACCGCTACCGGGTCATCGGCGCCGTCGCTGATCGCCTCGGCCAGCAAAGACATCGCGCCCACCGGGGTTTTCAACTCGTGCGACACGTTGGCCACGAAGTCATTGCGCATTGCCTCGGTTCGGGTGATCTCGGTGCGGTCATCAGCGAGCAGCAGGATGTATTCATCGCCCAACGGGGCGACGCGTACGTGCACGATCAGCTGTCCGGCGCCCAGGGTTGCGCGCTGCAGCTCGTATTGGCTCTCGGCGATTACGCCGTCGGCGCGCACCTGGCGCACCAGCGTCTGCAGCTCCTCGTGGACCAGCGTGTGCCCTCTTACCAGCCCGTAGGCATAGGAGGCGGGGTTGGCGCGAACCACCCCGTCCACATCATCCAGAATCACGAACGCGCGGCCAATAACCGAAAGCACCGAGGCGGCACCTTCGGGCAGAACCGGTTCGTCAACATCGGGAAGGCCGGAGGCGCGCCGCTGCGAAAAACGGTAGGCGGCAAGCCCGACAAGTCCCAAGGTTAAACCGAGCAGGCCGGCGAGCAGGGTCGAAATCACTTCGTTCACATAATCAGACTAGCTTCCAACGCGCAGGGTGCTGTCCTCAAATGACGGGAAATCGCACTTTTCGCAATCCTATTCACCAAACGTTCACTTTCCGTGGGATATTCGTTAATAACCCGCTGACATGGTGGAGTCAGACCCTCCGCCATGCCTAAAATTAGGGTGTGGGAATCCGTAACTCGAAAGGACCTTCAATGCGTAAGGTATTTCAGGCAGATCTGCAGCAAATCGGCGAAGAGCTTATCGACATGTCCAAGCTGGTTGCCATCGCGATGGACCGAGCATGGGAATCGCTGGCAAACGCCGATGTTGACATGGCTCAGGAAGTTATCGCAGCCGATGCGAAGATCGACTTCTTGCAGAACCAGCTCGACGAGCGCGCCATCGACACCTTGGCACTCCAGGGACCGGTGGCTTCGGACCTGCGCATGATCGTTGGCTCGCTGCGCATGAGTGCTTCGCTAGAGCGCATGGGCGACCTAGCGCGCCATCTAGCCCAGCTAACTCGTCTGCGCTTCCCGAATCAGGCAATCCCCGCGCGGATAGCCGACACGTTCGCCGAGATGGCGAAGATCGATATCCAGATCGCCAAGGAGGTTGGCCAACTGCTCGAAACTCGTGATTTGGCCATCGCCCGGGCCATTATCGAATTGAACCACAAGCTGGATGCTCTACATGCCAGCGTGTTCACCGTGATAGCCGATGACGCGTGGGACGCGACGGCGCCGACCACTGTAGATGTTTCGCTCACGAGTCGCTATCTCGAACGCTTCGGCGACCATGGTGTCTCCGTTGCCCGCAAGGTGACCTACCTGGTGACCGGCGAATGGGATCCAGCGGAGTTCTAAGCTCCGCAAGTTAACGTCAACGCTGACGTACTTTGATGGCCTTGGGCCGGTGATTTATTCACCGGCCCAAGGCCATTTTTGCGTTGCTGCATCCTTTGCCGACCGGCTATCCGCGACCATGGGCAGCAGCGCTACTCAATGGTCCTCAGAAATATACAATCGCTACGAGCAACATGACCGATTAGAACGCATTAAGCACATGGATTTTCTAATCTGTCGCTACCTTGGAATAAGCTGACAGTATCCGCTGCCTTGAACAGTAAGTTTCTGTGTGCAATGCGGATATCATCCCTTCTGCGCTTTCGAGGAGCACCATGCCCCATCCCCACCAGCCGGCCACCGGCTCGGTCCCACCACCACCCGCTTTAGCCCCGCCGGAGTCCTCAGCTGCACTCAGGGCATTCTCTGGCTGGTATGCCGAACTGAAAACCCCAGCGGCCCTCAAACGCATTGGCGCTCAGCTGGGCATCGTCCTGGCCGTCCCGTTTGTCATCACCTTGTGCCTGTTGGGCTTCCTCGCCGCGCTGATGGAATCAGAGTTCTCCTCAAGCGAGGCAGATCAGGCCTCGCTGACTACCCAAAGCTTCGGTGGCTTCGTAGGCATCATGGGCCTCTCGCTCGGTGGGCGTATTGGGATGAAAGCCGAAATGTCCGGATTCTTTGGTTCCGGAGCCATGTCCGTGGGTCTTTCCCTGACAGTGGTGTCGATCTCGACCATCGCGCTGATCGCTCTGGCGAACTACTTGCTATTGCGCAAGCTTGGAATTCAGCATGTAGCGGCCAAGACGCTCGGACAACGCTTTGCCCCAATGGCCGGCCACGCTCTGCTATTGGGCCTAGTGACAGCGTTGCTGATGCTACCTGGACGGTTGAATTTCGGATCTCCGGGCGAGTACCAGGTACATCTCGCGGCCAGCTTCTGGGCTATCCTGCTCAGCGTATTCTTGGTAATTTTCCTTTCTTCCGCGCTGGCAGCAACTCGTGGAAACCGTGCCATCCCTCTTTCAGCGCGTAAGGTCCTCTCCGAGGCGGCCATCTTCAACGGTACGGGCCTTGCGCTCTTCGGGCTGATCGCCTTCGTGTCCTTGGTGGTGCTAGCATTCCGCGCTTCGGATGCCGGAGTCTCCGGCACTCTAGCCTTGATCCCACCCGTGCTGGGCAATCTGAGCGTGATGCTGATGGGCCTGAGCTTCTTTGGTGCGCTTGGCATGTCCGGCAACGATCTCAGCGGATTCTTGCCGATCGATCCGAGTGACTACATGCCACCGTCGATGCGTCTCTGGGAACTATTTGATGGAAAGGGCTGGTGGCTTGTCCTTGCCACCGTGCTCCTGGTAATTTTCTCCGCGTTGCGCATCGGCATACGTCGCGCGCGTACAACTAAGCGGATCAACAGCAGCCGGATCTGGCAGTTGCCACTAGCGACTCTCGTGATCTGGATTGTTCTCGCCTCGCTGGCCTCGATCCGGCTGTCGAGCGATTTCTCCGGTTCGGCCGAGGCGATGCTTGGCAAACTATCCTTCCACGGCGGACTGCTCTGGTACTCCTCCATCATGGTCGCACTGGGTTCCTTGGTAGTTTCGGTGCTCGCCGAAGTGCTGCCCCTATGGTGCTATCAGCTCGCCCCTCGCCTGCTGGTCCTGTGTGCTGGTGCTACGGCGACCGCACAATGGATCGATCCGTCGCATCGTGCACCGCAGCAGGCAGCTACAGCACGATCTGAAGCGCCGGCGGCAGCTGTCGCCCCGCAAGCGCCTTCCCAAGCCCCTGCTGCCCTGGACAATCCGACGCCTATGGCCCCAGCAACCAAGCGCCGCCTGAAGGGAGCCGGAATTGCTGCCCTAGCCGTCGCGGTACTCATAGGCGTGGGCGCCGGAGTTGTCTCCTACCTCAATGCCCAGCGCAAGCCCGAAGCTCAGGTCGAAGCGTACCTGCATTTATTGCAAGAGGGTAAGGCCGCCCAGGCCAACGAGATGGTCAACCCCGGCGTGGACAACGCACAGCGCGTTTTGCTCTCCGATGAGGCCCTCGCCGGAGCCCAGCAACGTCTCAAGTTCGAGTCGGCGCGGACGTTGCACGTAGATGACTATGCGGCAAGCGTCTTGGCCAGCTACTCGGTCAATGGTGAAATTATCACGGCAGAGATGAGCGTTGAACGGGCCGAGAAGGAATTCGGACTGTTGGATCGTTGGAAACTGAGCACGCCGCTGCTCGTGCCGGTTTCGATTCAAGCACCTTCAGAGAGTGTGGAAATCTCCGGAGTGCAGGCACCGCTACAGCCAAACTCCGAGAACTACTTCGCGGAACAGGAAAATTTCAAGGGCGAGTTCTTCGCTTTCCCCGGAATTTATGAGGTCAAGGGAAAATCTACCGATTTCATCACCGCGTCGACCGAGCCGCTTCGCATCATGTCGAATGCCGAAGGCAACACCCACGTCGAGGTTACTCAGGAGCTTTCTTCGGCAACTAGCGACCTGGCGTTGAAGGCCGTGCAAGACTTCGCTACGGCCTGCGTCACTCCGCCGACGAATATGGCGGATGGTTGCCCCTACGAGCTAGGCCAGACCGACCTCGCCTCGATGAAGGTCATGGAGCAGGCAAGCGGTATTGAAGAAATTAACCAGACAAGTTTCACCGCGCTGAGCACCAAGTTCAAATACAAGAAGAACAACACCGAATATTCGGACTACGAGCCGGAAGACCTGGAGACTACTTTCCACGGCACCATCGAGTGGGACAACGGAACGCCAAAGATCACGAAAGTATCTAGTGGCTGGTTCTAAGCTGCACGACCGCAAGTGACTAACGACTAAGGGGTGGAACACCATTATGGTGTTCCACCCCTTAGTCGTGCGTCCCCGAAAGTACCGGGAGCAGAAGTGCCTCCGGTTTTAGCCTTCGCACTCCACGCAGAAACCTACATTGCCCTCTTCACGGACTAGCTGTGAACGGTGGCGGATCAAGAAGCACGAGCCACAGATGAACTCGTCTTCCTTCTGTGGGATGACCGTGACGGTCAGTTCCTCATTGGACAGGTCTGCGCCTGGAAGGTCCATGCCGTCGGTGTGATCGGCCTCGTCGAGCTCGCGCACGACGCTCTTCGCGTCTGGTGCGTTTGCGGATTTAACCGCGTCCAGAGAAGCCTTACGCGCCTCGGCAACGTCCGGGCGGACTTCATCGTAATCAGTTGCCACGAATTGCATTCCTAACGTGAGCCATTGAGCCTATTCGAAATAGGAGATTACAGCATACTAATGCCAGAAACACAATCCTGTGTCGTTGTTTCGCTCACAGCCTGACATTCATTTGAACTTTACGCTTAAGAAACAACGTGGCGCACCGTTGCTGACACCCAAGGTGCCGCGCTGGTGCGCCACGTGAAAAACTCAGAAAGTACTACTTACGGCCCTGATTCGCTACTGCCTGGATCGCGTCTGCGGCAGCTTCCAGATCCAAATAGGTTCCACCGGCGGTGATTGGCTGGAAGTTCTCGTCAAGTTCGTACACCAGCGGAATCCCGGTCGGGATGTTCAGCGAAGCGATGTCCTCGTCGCTGATGCCGTCCAGGTGCTTGACCAGCGCACGCAGCGAGTTGCCGTGAGCGGTGACCATAACGGTCTTTCCTGCAGACAGATCCGTCTTGATCTCGTTCTCCCAGTACGGAAGCATGCGCTCGAGCACATCCTTGAGGCACTCGGTACGTGGAGCCTGATCACCAAGGTCTGCGTAACGCTCGTCATTTGCCTGGCTAAATTCTGAAGCATCGTCCAGCACCGGTGGCGGGGTATCGTAGCTGCGGCGCCACAGCATGAACTGCTCTTCGCCGAACTCGGCCAGAGTCTGGGCCTTGTCCTTGCCCTGTAGCGCACCATAGTGACGCTCATTCAGGCGCCAGCTGCGGTTTACCGGGATCCACGAACGGCCTGCTGTTTCCAGCGCTAGGTTGGCGGTAGTGATCGCGCGGGTCAACAACGAAGTGTGCAGCACCTCAGGTTTGTAGCCGGCTTCGGTCAGCAGTTCGCCGCCACGAGCGGCTTCGGCCCGTCCCTTTTCGGTCAAGTTCACGTCGTACCAACCTGTGAACAGGTTCTTTTCGTTCCATTCGCTCTGCCCATGGCGAAGCAAGATCAAAGTGTGGGTCATAAATTCCATCCTATCCAATGCGATGCACCGCTTGGCCGAAAGTTAAGACATGTCAGCGAAAAACAACGCCCCGGTCTCCAGTTGACGAAGTCCGAGGCGTTGAAAAGCTTGTTGTCCTTAGTTGTACCAGGTCCCGCCCTGGCCACTGACTGCGGGCTTGACATCCGCCAAGTAAACGCAGGCGACGCAGGCCGAAATCAGTTGCAGGAAGCCACCGCTGCTGGCAGGGCCAGAGAGCACCGTCAAAACCGAAATGATGGTGGCGCCACCGGTCAATGCCAGCCACCAGCCCTTGGTGCGTTTCCCTTCTTGGGTAAATCGCGGCGCCTGATGGCGCAGGCAATCGATCAATGCCCAGACGGCGACAACGCCGACAACAATGCTGAGCGCAAACATCAGGTACATCTCGATTATTCGTGCCAAGTCCATAACTACACTCTACCTTTTTCCCTGTAGCGTCCATCGACCTGCGGATCGTGAGTCTTCAGATTCGTTCCAAGGCCCTGGAGAGATCCAGCCACAAATCTTCCACGGCTTCGATGCCTACCGATAACCGGATCAAATTCTCCGGCACTGTGGTGGGTTCATTCGCGTGGCGTGCCCGGCGTTCGGCTAAGGTCTCGACTCCGCCCAGCGAGGTAGCCCCGGTGATCAGGCGCAGTTCCTCGATCATCCTGTCCGCGTCCGTTGCGCTAGAGCCTACGGTGAATGAAATGACCGAACCGTAGCCGCTCATCTGCTCAGTGGCCCGTCGATGCCCGACGTCCGTTGGCAGGCCCGGATAACGAACGGTGCTTACCTTCGCATGCGCGGCCAGCCGCTCGGCCAGGATTTGGCTGTTTTCCTGAGAACGCTCGAGCCTGACGGACAAGGTACGCACCCCGCGCAGGGCTAGGAACACGTCCATCGGCGAGGCGATGGCTCCATGCAAGGTGCGATGCCCGTGGAGTCTGGAATGCAATTGCTTGTCGCTGGTGACCACCGCGCCGAGAATTAGATCCGAATGCCCCGAGAGATATTTTGTCACCGAGTGGACCACCAGGTCCGCGCCCAAGGTCAATGGCTGTTGCAATAGCGGAGTGGCAAAGGTGTTGTCAACGATGCTGAGCACACCCGAGGTCTTGGCTGCCGCCAACAGCACAGGCAGATCCGCAACCTCAAGCATCGGGTTTGTCGGAGATTCCAGCCACAGCACGTCGGCGCCGTCCATTGCGCGCAGCACCTCATCGGTATTCGCCACGTCCACCGCACGCACGCTGAAGCGGCCTGCCGCCTGCAGTTCGGCGCTCAATCCCAGCGAACCGTTATAGGAGTGCTGCGGCAAGACCAGCACGCCGCCCTCGGGCACCAGGGTCAGCGCCGCAGAAATCGCTGCCATCCCAGAAGAGAACACGAGGGCGGGATATTGCGCCCGCTCCAACTGGCCCAAGACTTCTTCGAAAGGGTCCCAGCTGGGGTTGGAGAATCGGGCGTATACACGGTCCTCGGCACCAGCCAACCCATGCGAGTGGTAGGTCGAGGTGAAGGTGATCGGATGATTCACCGGACCGTCGTTGGTGTGCTCGGGGCGTCCCCCGGCCACGATAAGTGTCTTTGGGTCCCAAGTTTGCGCTGCGGTGGCAGATTCTGGAAGTTGGCTCATGAGCACCAGATTACGCCCGCCTAGCAGCGTAATGCACAAGCGTTTACATACATGTCCGCCCTTGTTACCCGGCTAGTTCGTCACTCTTGTGCAGAAGCCCGGGATTCTGTCCTTTTTCCTGACCCCGGTTAGTTAGGGTAGAGGTGTGAGTATCGATTCGTCTGCATCCCAGCGCGGCCTGTTTATCGTCTTTGAAGGCGGCGACGGCGCCGGCAAGTCCACACAGGTGGCCATGACCCGTCAGTGGTTGGAAAATCGTGGTGCCCACGTGATCACCACACGGGAACCCGGTGGCACCCAAATCGGCGAGAAATTACGCTCATTGGTGCTCGAACACGGTCACGGCGATATTGATCCACGCACCGAGGCCCTCATCTATGCTGCGGCTCGCGCAGCCCACGTGCAACAGTTCATCACTCCAAATCTTGAAGAGGGCACCCACGTAATTTGCGATCGCTTTGTCGATTCGTCGCTGGCTTACCAGGGCATGGGCCGCGCTCTTGGTTTTGACGCGGTCTCGGCCATCAATGACTTTGCGACGACCGGTTTGAAGCCAGATGCCACGATCATTCTGGATATCTCAGCTGCTGATGGCCGCTCCCGGCGAATAGCTGCCAGCGGCGGCGTGGAGGAATCAGATCGGTTGGAAGCCGAACCAGATGACTTTCACGAACGCATCCGTGGAGCTTTCCTCGAACTTGCGGCCAAGGATCCACAGCGCTATCTGGTTGTCGATGCGACAGGCAGCGTAGAGCAGCTCCAACAAAAGATCACCACACACCTTGCAGGTCTGTTGTGAGCCGGCAGGTATTTGCCGAGCTCGCCGGTCAGCAGCGTGTGGTTGACTCGCTGATTTCCGAGGTTGATCAAGGAAACCCCACGCATGCTTGGTTGGTGACGGGCCCTCCAGGTTCCGGCAGAACCACTGCGGCCCGTGCCTTTGCTGCGGCCCTGCAGTGTACGCAGACTCCAGCGGGCTGCGGACAGTGCGATGCATGCAAGAAAGTGATGGCGGGCGACCACCCGGATGTTTCTTTCATCTCGACTAGCAAGGTCGCCTATCAGATTGAAGATGTCCGGCATCTGATTACTCGGGCCCAAGAACGTGCCGGTAACGGCAAATGGCGCATCATCATTATCGAAGACGCTGACCGTATGACTGAGCGCACCACCAATGTGCTGTTGAAGGCCATCGAGGAACCACCTGCACAGATGATCTGGATCCTCTGCGCACCTTCACCTGCTGATGTCTTGGTCACTATCCGTTCGCGCTGCCGCGCGGTCAACCTGTCAGTTCCTGCAGCTGCGGACGTGGCCGAACTTTTGGTGCGCCGAGATGGTTTAGACCCAGAGATGGCAGAGTTTGCCGCTCGAGTATCACAGTCCCATATTGGCGTTGCCCGCATGCTGGCACGTGACGAAAAGGCCCGCGAACGTCGTGAAAAGGTAGTCACGCTGCCGCTAAGACTGTCTACCCTCCCTCAGGCGATGTCTGCCGCCGCCGACATCTCTGCACTGGCTAGCGAGCATGCCGAAGCCATGACAGGTTCACAGCTCAACGCTCAGATTGCCGAGCTTCGCCACGCAAATGGCCTGGGCGAAGAGGAAAACATCCCTCCGGGACTGCGCGGGCAGTTCAAAGCCCTAGAGGAAAACGCCAAGCGCTTCGCCAGACGCGCCACTTTTGACTCGCTGGACCGCACGCTGATCGATCTGACAACCTTTTTCCGAGATGTGCTTAGCTTGCAGCTGCAAGCGGGGATTGAGCTCATTAACGAACATCTCCGCCCGAAGTTGGAAGCCTATGCCGTGGCCCAACCCAACGAGAAGACACTCGCCCAGCTGGATGCGATCAATGAAACGCGCCAACGCTTGGCTGCCAACGTAAACCAGTTGATCGCCCTTGAGGCATTGATGACCCGGCTACTTCCTAAGCCTGGCCGTCGCTAGCCAGCGGTTGACACGCCCGATACCCCAATTTCAACAGGAGACGCATAGTGACTGCACGTAATTCTCTGCTCCGGTTCGCGTCCTTTGGCGCGGCAGTGTCCCTCGCTTTGGTTTCCTGCGCTGGTTCCGATTCGAGCGATACCAACCCTGCACCTTCGACCTCCAAGTCCCAGCCCGATGCGGCCCCTGAGAACCTCGGCGAACTCGCCGCATACTATGACCAGGACGTGATGTGGGAACCATGTGGCACCACGGTAGAGTGCGCCACAATCCAAGTGCCGTTGGACTACGCTGAGCCCGGAGAAGAGAGCATTGATCTTGCGCTGAATCGACGTGTCTCCGAAGGCGCGAAACGAAACCTTTTGGTGAATCCCGGCGGACCCGGAGGTTCGGGCCTTGGCATGGTCACCGATACTGTTCCCGCTATTTTCAGCGAGGACTTGCAGCGCGAGTTTAATGCGGTTGGTTTCGACCCACGTGGCGTAGGTGAAAGTTCACCGGTGGAGTGCCAGACAGATGAACAAATTGATCAGAGCCGGCAACAAAATTTAAGAGCTTGGGTTCCGGATGACCAAGAAGAAATCATCAAGCAATCTAAGGAATACGCCAAGGAGTGCGCCCAGAACACCGGCGATTTACTAGGCCACGTCGATACCGTTTCGACGGCAAAAGACCTCGACATCATCCGGGCAGTTCTTGGAGTCGAGAAACTCGACTATCTCGGCTTCTCTTACGGCACGTTCCTCGGTGCCACCTACGCAGAGCTCTTTCCGCAACGGGTTGGCCACTTCGTGTTGGACGGTGCTATGGATCCTGCAGTCTCATCAGCTGAGGTAAACCAGGCGCAGGCCGTGGGATTCGAGCGAGAAATCGATGCCTGGCTCCAAAGTTGTTTGGAAAGTGAAGAGTGCCCATTTGATGGAACTCATGAAGAAGCCAAGGTGCAGCTACAGCTGTTCTTCGCCCAAATTGAAAATAAACCGCTGGTGTCCAGCGACGGACGAACCGTACCGATTATCGATTTCATCAACGGCTTCATTGTGCCGCTCTATGACAATTCGAGTTGGCCGATGCTGACCACTGCCATGCGTGAAGCTATGGAGGGTAACGTTGATCAGGTATTGCTCTTTGCAGATCTCTCCAGCGACCGAAGCCACGATGGTACTTACACATCGAATTCATCCGACGCATTCGTGGCAATCAATTGCCTGGACCGGCCAATGGATGCGGATCCAGCGACGATGCAAGCCGAAGCTGAAGAATTAATGCGTGTCGCGCCCACACTGGGAAAGTATCTTTCCTACGGTGCAATCACCTGCAACGAGTGGGCGCATGAGGCCACCGGGGCACCTGCCGAGCTAAAGGCTGAGGGCTCGGAGGAAATCTTGGTGGTAGGGACAACCGGAGATCCTGCGACTCCGTACGAATGGTCGCGGTCTTTGGCTTCACAATTGTCCAACGCATCGTTGCTGACTTTTGAAGGACATGGCCACACTGCCTATGGTCGTTCAAATGACTGCATTACCGAGGCAATTGATACCTACTTGATCGACGGCAAGGCGCCCGAAGATGGCACTGTGTGCTGATCTAAGGCTTCACAAGTACAACTCGTTTTGACGATCTCTCGAGTACTCAGATAAAGTAACGAGGTGCCTGTTTTCAGGTATCGGCCTCCTTAGCTCAGGGGTAGAGCAGCTCCCTCGTAAAGAGCAGGTCGGCGGTTCAAATCCGCCAGGGGGCTCGTGTGAAGAAAACCCCGGACACCGGTATTACCGTGTGCTTCCGGGGTTTTTCGCTGCTCAATATGCTTTTCATGACTACAGGTCAATAGCCTAATATGAAGTGCCAAAGCTCCCGCTTGCAGTATATTTGCAGGTTAGATGAACTTCTCAGTTTTTTGCCCAGACACTACTGGGCTTTAGTACGTGCACTAAATTCGGAACAGCTACTTTACCATTCAGTATCGTTCGTCATAGTTAGCCAGACAACTTTGCAGCATATCTTCTCGTCATCGACTGTCACTGGTGGGGATGATCGAAACTGCCAAGTAAACATATTCTTATAAATCCGAGTCTGATGCCGGAACTCATTAGCGTCAGCGCCATGATCCTCGCGAAAGCGTAGGACTTCGTGTCTCTTCTTAAGACACCGCGAATGATCATTACGTTTGCTGACTCTTTTAGGTGTGTTCTCCGAGTACGCCTTAGGCTGGATGGGCAAGCGCATTGAACGAAATCGTATGATTACCGATGCAAGTGGTGTTAAGTTCGTCGACTGGTACAAACCAAGCTAACGATTCGATTGACCGCATCGGGTACGACCCCGAATTCCTAGGAACAAGCGTAGCACTGCCGCTGTTGAATGCCGATGCCTTACAAGACGTTGTGCTTTGGGAAGGGTCGAATAACATTCCTTATACCCACTTTTCCCTGTCGCTGAGTAAGTCCCGCCGGTTGGCGCGTTGGGTTGCCTGGAACATCGATGGCGCTACAACTAAGCGTTTGAGCCGTTCGGGCATCGATTTCGACAAGGATTCGAGATTGCCTGAAGAGTTTCAATCGGGCAATGAGCTGTATCAGGGTAATCGGTTGGATCGTGGGCATATTGCTCGCCGTACGGATCTGGTGTGGGGCGAAGTCGCGGAAGCGCAGCAAGCCAATGAGGATTCCTTTTTCTACACGAACATTGCCCCGCAAATGGATGACTTCAATCAAAGCAGCCAAGAAGGTATCTGGGGCAGCTGGAGAATGCGCTGTATGAGCAAGTCGATGTTGAAGATCTCAAGGTGAGTGTCTTTGGCGGGCCGGTCTTTCAGCCAGACGATCAGGTGTATCGAGGTGTTGGGTTGCCTTCGGAGTATTGGAAGCTCATCGTCTTCAAAGAAGACGGCGTGTTGAAGGCCCGTGCTTTCCTCTTGACCCAAGATCTCGATCAACTGCGAGTAGCGCTGGCGTTGGATGAATTTAGGGTGTATCAGGTCTCGGTGGGGGAGCTGGAGCAGCGGACGCAGTTGGATTTCGATGAGTCTATACAAACTGCTGATGATTCAAGCTGCCTTCCGCCCCGTTTTTGGTGCTGCACATGCAGCCAGTCGCCAAGGACTCGCTCGGCTTCGGAGGAATGGTTCTGATACCGCGGGGTCCGATGATAAGTAGCCGCGAATTTGATTAGCGAGGTCAGACGTGCCCGCCAGACCTCATCCAGATCATGCTGGTGCGCATCGATGTTCCATGCGATGAGGCCCCCTAATAAGGCGATCTTCGAGGCAGACAGCGACTTGTTGCGGTAGGCCCGTCGCTGTTCGAGCACCCACCGGTGTAACAGCCGCTCTGCTTCAACTCCGTCATGGTGTGGAAGTCGGCTGTGTGTCGCTTGAAAATCGAGAACTTCGGCCAGCGTCTTGCGCCCTCGCAGACCTTAGCGCTCACTCCGTCCCCACTACAACCAAGACACCGTTTTGACGAAGTAAATTAGGAAAACTTGTATATAGGCATAGGGCGAATGGTTGGAGACTAACCGTCAGGGCTTTATTGCCATGCCTCGGAGAATCATCCCGTTGTTTAGTCCGTCGGGGGCTTCCTCCAGGGTCCTGCGCATTAGTTCTTCACCGGTAGATCGGTCATAGTGAACAAAACGAAAATCAGTGCCATCGCCGTTGTCAACAAGCACAACAACTTCTTCGGCGGTGAAAACAGCCTGAGAGGAAGCTGCATCATCGGTGCGTCCTTCCACCATGAACTTCCGTGTGGTTTGTCCGGTCTTGATATCCGTTGACATCACACTGTTGCCGGCGCCGAACCACTCGATTTTTCCATCTTTCACCGAACCCGGGGTCACCTGCGGGTAGCCCGTGCCGTCTGGACGCAACAATGGTTCGTCGTTTGATTCCGCACGAATCGGCACCTGACTATATTCGCCGGTCGTCACGTCCCATGATGACAAGACAGGTTTCACGGCGTCCTCCAGGCCTCCCTTCCGGGCATCTGAAATATAGTAGATTTTCCCGTCAATGCAGGGGGCATTGCCTGCAGTTGCGCTGTCTCTGGCATCTGCGCTGAGTCCTAGGTGCTTCTCTTTGCCGTCCTTGGTGTTCGTCAGCTGGTTCAGCATCATCGGTTCAGTGTCTGGATCATTTGTTCGCGAGTACTCGCCAGTCGCAATCCCCGCCCCGTAGATGGTGCCATCGCAGTTCGCAGTGACGTAATAACCGCCCTCAATCTCGGTCAGAGTGCTCCTGTCAGCGGTGGTGGTGACAAGCTGACTGGCGTATCCCTGCTCGGTGAATCCGAGGTTGTAGAGCCCAACGACAGTATCTGCGTCAGTGGCAAGCATGGTGTACTGGCTATCGGTCTTTTCGCTTTCAATACTTGCCAGGCCGGTCTCGTCGAGCCGATAATCGTTCTTCATATCGCTGAAGTGCAGCCCCTTGTCAGTCCAGGCCAAAGAGCCATAGTCCATACCCCAAGTGGAAACCGACGAGCTTTGACCGTCCGGGCCGACCAGGACCACACTGCCCAAGCGGTTTTCTCGGTCAATTTCTGTACTTGGGGCGCTCAGATAGAACGCATAGGTTGCCTCCCCCAGTGCCGAAGGCGCAGGAGCAACTGCTGTCGTGCTACCCGTGCAGGCAGATAACGCCAATGAAGAAAGTAAGACCGCTGGGAGAAGAAAACGCTTCGTCGTATTCACGAACTATCCGATCTGCTTCAATTTGGGCCGGCTCCGAGAAGGAACCGGCCCAAACCTATGGAGGTATTACCTACAGAGTTTTGTAGGTTATCGTCTTTGAAGAATCCTTGATGTTATAAGGGTAAACGCCGGGGCCACCGTTTCCATCGAGGTCGATTCCTGCCGCTGCCTTGTACGCGGCCCACACGAGCTGTGAACAGTTCATCTTCGTACCAGTCGTGGACTTGTTGAAGGCGAAGTTGTTGTTGTAGGCCTTTCCGCGAAGCTTGTTGAATGCATGGTTCGCGGCAACACTTCGCTTGGTGGATGTAGTGCTGATGTACTGCTTGACGGCGCCTTTGCCAACCTTGTAATCGCGAGCAGCAATGGATCGGCTCGTTTTGCTGCCGCCAGGAGCTTCCACAAGTGTGGCGGTGCTGTAGTAGATACCCGTATGGCCGTGTTGGACGAATCCGGTTGCTGCAGGCGAGACAAAGATGTCACCCTTTCGTGCTGCTGAACCCAGCTTGACACCGGTTACTGCGCCTCCACTGCTAGCGGCGGTTCCAACATTCAGGGAGCGTGTTGGAGAGTTTCCAGCCGCCTTGACCGTGGATGATTTGCTCTCGGACAGCGCCCGTTTCACAGCTTGATCGAGGCTGATCCCCTCTACCTGGGCATAATCATCGAGTGACGACTTCAGCTCGGTGACGGTTATGCCGGGGTTGAGATCTTTGAGTTCATTCAATGAGCCGCTGGTCGTTCCGGCGGAAGCTGGTATCGCAGAGCCAACGAGAAGAAGGCTCGATAGTGCTAGGCCAACGAGTGGATAGTGTTTCTTCATTTTTGTGCACCTCCAGTGCAAGATGGGTGTGTCGCGGTGAATGGAAACTAGGTGGAAGTACTCGCAAATAATCCATCTTGAGCAGCAGAAAGAGCATGCAAATAGCAGACAAGATTGTGAAATAAGTGTTGCTTCACTTGGATAAACCGGCGAATAATCATGACAATAGATTTATACGGCGGTGACCGCAAGAAAATTCTTTTAAATCGCGTAATAATATATACACCGATAGTAACAATTGCCTTGCGGAGGACAGATGAGTCGATGCATGGTATTGAATAAATTCGTTCTCATGTCTAGGTCGCCGCCTATCGCTGGCTTCCGCAGCCACTCATGAAATCCCGATATTGCTGCAAAGGATACAAAGACTTTTCCGACCGGGAAATCGCCGAAGCTGCTGGGCTACTGGCGGATGAGTTCAAGGGCCGCTCGGAGAGCCTGAGGGGCCGACCGTTTTAGGATGCTCACCAAAGTCCTCGCATGACTACCTACGGCAGAATTCCTGATACTCGCAGAACAGCCCATCAGAAGCTACATGCGACTACGTCATCCTGGCAGTGCAGCATCGAGTGCTTCAAGCCTCCACGGCAGAATCGTACCCTCTGCCCTCTTTTGATGCTGGCCATGTAGCCACGCGCCGAGGACAGGCTCGGGCTCAGCGAAATGATTTTTATACCGAGGAAGCTCGCCGGTGTTCGCAACGAAATCAGACAGCGCAGATAACGTGCTGCGCCATTTATCGTCCAGGCTTCGTTGATGAGTATCTACGTGCCAGCTGGTCAAGTCCTCCAGGAGAATGATCTTCGCGACAGACAGCTGCCCCTTCATATAGGCGCGTCGTTGGTCGGCAATCCACTGATGAAGGGACTGCTCCGTCGCGTCTCCGTCGCTGCGCGGAGCTCGATCCTGAGCAGCCTGGAAGGCTAAGGCTTCTTTTAGGCGTTTGCGCCACTTGATCGTCGGCCGGTTGGGGTCTCTGGCTTCTAGCGCGGCCTCGTGCTTAGCACGCAGTCCTGGTGAGTACTTCTCCCGGACGCGTAGATGCGCGTGGATGGTGGCGACGTTTTCATGGCAGCGGTCTATTATTTCCCGCACAGTGAGCCCCGCGGAGTACATCATGTCCCATTCAGGATGTCTCGAAACCTCCCACCCAGCCATGCCGGCAATGCTACTCCCCCATGTAAAAACGGGTCGTACGGCTTGACCGGCCGTATGCAAGAAAAACTTCTTACTCACGGGAAAAGCAATGGAGCGCCCAGTTGTGTACCAGGCGCTCCGTTGTTGCTTGCTTGTCGGATGCGTGACGCAGCCGTTTATAAATCGGTCAGCTGCCAAACCTTAGATTGAAAACCGAGGTCAAAGCATGGTTAGCCGAACTCGCTGATGGTTTGCGCCACGGCAGCGACGAGGAAGCAGATCGCAGCTATGAACAGACCCCAACTGATCACATCGAACGCGGCAAATAGCGACTTGACCCGCTTTCCAAACGGAGCCTTCTCAGCAGCTGGCTGCTCCGAAGCGGGAACCGTCCGAGCTTTCGCCGCTGAATAGAAAACGATCACGAATGCAATCAGGGAAAGTGCCCATGTAATTAGAAGATTCATGATTTCTTCCCCTCGTAGTGGTAACCCATTATCTCCACACTTCCCTCAAGATGTCATAGCAGGAGCCTAGTCCGAAGACTCCCGCGACCACTGTGGTGCCTTCCTTGATAAGGGTCAGGGCGGCAGCCGCCTTTGTGCTCTTCTTCCTATGCGTTGCGAACGCAGAGGGTGCACCCTTCCTGACTACCAGTTGCGCAAAACTCTTCATCTGCGTGACCATCTGGTTGAATCTGGAGGAGTTAGATGTGCCTAGCTTTTTCCAAGCTGAGTACGCCTTGCCTAATTTGGATGTTTTAGACGCTTTCGACATTTTGATGACCAGTTTGGCTATGCCGAGAGATATCTTTGCGTATCCGAACGCGCCAATCGAAACGACACCGCCCAGGCACTTCGCGCCTTTCTCCAGCCACCATTTCCAGCTGGGGTCAGCCACCACGGGGAAGGTTGTGTCCGCTGTAATTTCAACGGTCTGCGTAAGAGTGTTGCCTTCCAGCGTGTAGTGCGTATCAACGGATTTGCCGGCGCCGTCGACAGCCCATGGTGCTTCGATGGTTGCCAGTGGCTGCATCTCAACGACAGTTTCAGTTTCAACATCTGGGATTGCGGCCAGCTGCTCAACCTGTTCATCAGTGAGGTTATCGATGGCATCGAAGGAGGTGATTTCTGCACCTACAACGTCGGCCGCGGCAGATTCAATCCGCGCATCCTCGCCTGGAAGTGCGATTTCCGATTCAGCTGGGGCGCTGATCTTGATGGAACCATCGTCGAGTTGCTTGAGCTCTGCACCTTTGGGAAGGTCCAGTTCGTAGCTCAACTCTGTTGGGGCCTCTTCAGATCCCAGAACGGTAAGGAACTGCTCGCCCTGCTCCGTTGGCCGGTGCACCAAGTCAAGGTCTCTGGATTCGTCCGTGCTGATCGCAAGGTCATCCACCACCTCTACCGGCTCGGCTTCCTGGTCGAATGCAATGCCGACATCACCAGTGGGCAGACTGCTAGTTCCTTCGTGCTGGTCGAATGCTGCCCAAGGGTTCTCCGCGACTTCAGCGCTTGGAACGGCTGCATCTTGCGGTGCGACAGCGTCGATAAGAGCCGCGATGGATGCCGCGTCTCCAGATTCATAGTTGGAAACTGCTTTTTCGTGATTCAGAGGATCAATTTCTGCCGCAATGCTCACTGAAGCTTCAGTGGCTGCGTCGGTGGTTTCAGCTACGGCTGGCGCGCTGAGACCAATTGAAGATATGACAACGGGTATGGCTACTGCAAACCCAAGAAATGAGTTGCGACGCCGCCTGTTCAATTTCACCATGTTCACTTTCAGGAAGGAACGATTCTAAAGCTCATCTCATACAGCGAATGCGGCTCTGGTCTCGTTAGACATAGCGGCCCGACGTGGGCCTAAGCAATTTATATCACTTGGGCGCGTGGTAGGCAACGGATAAATCCAAATAACGTATCTATTTACCTCACGCCACACCCACGTGCACTGTTTCATCCGCGAGAATGAGATGAAAGGCGAAAACTCCTTTACCATGCTGTGCCATAAATCGCTAGGGCTATTTCCGGGCTCGCCCCGCTCCGTACCACTGTCGGAAGACTCAGCTAAGATCTCATCGAGTCATCTCCCGGGCTTTCCTCGGCAATTTGGGATCATGGAGCAATATCAGCTCGCACAAGGAACGGTGACCGTCAGGTACGGGCCGCGATCCGCAAGGTTCTCAAGCACTATCAGCTCCCCGTACAGGGCGAGCTGTTCGATCGCGCCTATGCGTACGTTTTGAAAACTACTGACCTTAGAGCCAGGCCTCCGTCATCATGCCGTCCCACTTATGCAATTTGGCCATGCTCAGTGCGGACTGAAAACGCCGCTGGTCGCGCTCGGTGATCTGAGGTGGACCTTGCTTGCGCAGCTCCTGGTATAGACCGTTGATATGCGCGGTACTCCGTGCCGTTCCGCGGCAGCCGCGCAGCACCCTGTTGAAGGTCTGCTGAGAAATCGCCGCACTCTGCATGAAGGCATTCCACAGTTTTGACCAAAAATTTTCCCAGCTTGTCGGTGCTCCGAACAATTACTAGCAACGATGGAGAGAAGAGATGGGGGAGGCGTAGGACCCCACGCCTTTATCCAAAAGGATTTTTGGCTAAACTTTAAGTTAGTGAGGCACTCCCATTGAGGCAGCTCTTCAGTTGTCCAGGAAAAACATACACCACCATAGACCCATGCTGCGACAGCCGAGCGCATGGGAGCGTCAATAAGTACCGTGGGGTCGACTGGACAAAAAGAGGTGCAGTAGCCGCTGGCACTGACCTCGCGTGGTCTCTCGATGAGCTAAAAGTCGCTTAATAGTTTCGCAACGAACGTTCCGGGCCAGCAACGTCCATCGGTTCACTATGACTCAGTACTTTCGGCTGCCTTGGCCAGCAGCATTCGCGCTTGCCTATCCTTGAGAAAGGTGCGGTATCGGTGGCTGTCGTGGCCAATGATGATCAGCTCGGTGAGGATCTCATCGACGCTGATATCGACGGCCATGGCAACCGATTCGAGGTGCATGGTAACGGTACGGTCAAGCTCCACGGTGATCTTTTGTTTCTTCAGCTTCCCCTTGGTGGACGCATTTTCAATCATTGCTGGGTCTCCTTTTTTCTGAGTGATCAATAAAACAATACCAAATTAAAACGCCATAAATTTTCTCTTATTAGCTTATTGAGAGAAAAGATTTCAATTCATTTATTAATTGCTTATTGAGCAAATAAGTGTGAAAGAGTGCCATATCCGAGAGGGTGTCCTTGACATGGGAAGATCGTCCTCTGATTTCGATAAGTCAGAACGGCCACCGAGTTCATGGCAAACAGGACCTCGCGCTGAGGAGGTCTACGCAGCAGACCTCTTGCCGGCTTGAAGTCTAGTTAAGAATTCGGAGACCCCAGCGAAGTGGCGGGTGATTCCCTTCGAGGATCGATTGGAAGTGCGTCATGGGGTCGAAAATGGGAAATCCTGACTGCCAGAGACACGGTTTTAGTCAGATATAAGTGGCGAGCAGGTGCTAACGGGGAGCCAAATGCCACGACTGGCGTAAAAGTCGTTTACCCAGACTTCGCCTCATGCGTATATAACGCGCTGTGCTCGATGGAGGGGTATGCTTCCGACATCAGCGGAAGCATACCCCCTCTTTCTGACTAGGTACAGCTATAGACTGACCCCGTGAATTACATTTTGATCGCTTCGGCAGCGGCAGCCTCCAACACCGGACTTGCCAACCTATGGGAGCCACTTCTGAACGTTCTTCCCGTCTTTGCAGGTGCGGTAATTGGCTATTTTTTCGGCCTCCTGCGTGACGCTAACAGGACCAAAGCAGAGCGAATGGCTCGGCATCAAGATCAGGTACTGGAGGCGGCAACAGAGCTACTTGGAGCTGCCACTAAGCTGCAATATGCCGCAGGCAGCGTGTTATTCAAAGGCAATGCAGCAGACAAAGCATCCGAAGAATTCCCAGATGGGTCGTTGGATTTGCTGGACAAGCGAGAGAATACGACCAGAGATTTCTTAAGAGCCTTTAGAGCTTTTACCGAGGCTGAAGACCTCACCAAACCGTATGTACTCCGGATCAGCATCTTGGCACCTCATCTGGAGGAGTTTGCAAAGAATGTCATCACCTCCGCGGCGCACCCGGAAGCCGCTGCAGGGACAGAAAACGCCCGAGAAATTCAGTCGATCTATGCGGAGGCCACCGAAGATTTCATCGCAGCGGTTCGCACATATCTCAGTGTCCCCAAGCTTCACCGACGAAGTTTCTAGCCGGACTGCGGCGAGCTTCCAGTCGCTGTCTGCGAGCAGTTTCTGCGTGCTCTGGGTGACGCGTAATGCGCACTGCCTCTAGCCTTTCACCGCCTCAGCGATGGATTTCTTCGTCCAACTCGCGAACGCCTCAGCGTCACTCGATACTAGAACTTTCACCAGCCCGTCTGCGTATTAAGTAGGTCCGTGCTGGCACCCAGCCTTTGGCCAGTGTCCTGGGCGATTCACGTTTCCAGTACCCGAAGGATCACGAAGTCCTATGAGGTGGATTCGTATGGTCGTACCAACTGACGCGGTTATCTTGGACTTCTTCGGAGGCTCAGGCAGTACCGCCGAGGCGGTCATGCGGCTGAATGCCGAAGATGGAGGTACCCGTGAATGCTTGCTGATCACCAACAATGAGGTGTCCAAAGCTGACGACATCCAGCTGCGCGCCCAAGGGTTCGTCCTGCGAGACTTCGAGTACGAAGCACGCGGAGTATTCCATCATGTGACCATGCCTCGGCTCACCACTGTAACCACTGGAGTCAGGAGCAACGGCACGATCTACTCGGAAGGCTTACCCTCCAACGTGCAATTTGAGGAGCTGGAAGGAAGCCAAGCTGCAACCCCTTGTGAATCCTGAGTGCTCTGGCTCAACCCGGACGCAGAAGAACCGGCAAGCTCACGTATGGCTTGCCGGTTCGTTCACACAGTTCTACCGGATCGGCTGCGTTTCTTTGGTTGTTTCGCAACGAATCTGCCGGTTGTAGCCGCCCTATTAGAGATCCCGTACTTCTTCTCGTACTTTTCTCTGATCTCGGCTGCCAACTTACGCTCTGTACTAGAGATCGGATCAGCTCTACCTTGGTCTACGCGTTCGTAGAATTCGTACAAGTCGCTACGTTTTCTGGACTCCATGGCTTTCACCGCCTTCCTTTCCATTGTCTACGGAATTTCCTGTCGCGTCTACGTCATTTTCAGGGCTGTATTTCTCGATGGCTACCGCCACTTCTAATAACAATGCGTCTTCCCGCTGCTTCGGCCCGCTGATCATGACGGAGATGGCTGTCAGGCCGGCAACCCGCTGTAGACCATTGTCGGATGCGGCCATCTTCAATGCCCACTCGGCCCTATTCCACCATTCCTGTTCTTCAGCGTTCCTGCGCGCTACCTTGGCGCTGTGCTTAGCTGCTGCGAAAGCTACCACCGCCGCAATCAAGGCAAAAATACCTGTAACCGGAGGGCCCGAGAGGAAGTCACGCCAGAACAGATCATCAAGGACGAATGGCGGAAGCACTCGGGCGATAACAAACCCAACTACGAATGTCGTAATGGGGATAACGAGCACTACAAGGGCGTTTCGGGACAGATTCGAATGCCGCCATTTTGGCTCTTCGGTTGACTCAGGTGCTTGACCCGGTTGTCCAACTGGATCTTCTGACATGATCAAAATATATCCTAGCCAGCAGACAGATGGTGTTAGCAGTGGCCGGTGTGGCCACTGCTAACAAGGTGACCGCGGTGGCCGGGGCCGGTGGCCAAACTCAAGAGGGCAGCGGTTAGCTTGATGTTTTGGCCTCACGTTCGGCGCGGAAACTGCTCCATTCCTCCAAGGTCTTTCCATTGAGTTTCACGGAGTTGCTGAGCGCGCTTGCCAGAGTGACGGCTTCTTCCAGGGGGAATCGTGCCTTCTCCTTGAACTCGTCGGTTCGATTACTTGGGAGGGACTCGTGAACCCATTCGGTGCCATCCCAGCACTGGCTCATATGGAGCACCGCGAAGCGACCTGGTGACCTGCGCGCCACCGTGATAGCGAAGTAATCCACATCTATGTCGCCCGCTGATGCGCCTTGCGGATGGAAATTGAATTCTGTGGCATAAGCAAGCAGTTCGTCGGCAGTTAGTTTCAAGATGGTCTCCTCCAGGGTTTCGTTTCACACCTATGTGTGGGCGAAAAGCAGGTTGGTGCACCGGCCGCCCTGAGGGATTCGAGTGGGCGCGTTCAGTTGTTGCAGGAGCCGGGGTCGCCATTGCATGTGCTGATAACAATTGCCTTCGTATGTTTTAAGCGGTAAAAGCGTTGCAATGCGTTCTAACGCACGTGTTACGCACCCACTGATAGACAGGTGTCTTGCCTGCAGATATGTGGCCAATAATTTTCTGGAGCGAGTGGTTCCCAGTTGCGAGGAGCATGATCACGAGGACCATGACCAGCACGACCGTCACCAGCACCACCATGCTTCCTGACCGCTCAGTGAAAGGATCAGGGTAAACCCAAGATGCGCCAGCAATAATCAGCGCCAGCAAGGGTCTCAATAACAGGTGCGTTCGCATGTATTATCATGAAAATAGTGCATAATATGTGCTAAGGTAAGTGTTATGAAGTCCATTGACAGCTTAGAGCGAAGAACTGGCGAACTCGTCCGCGAGGCGCGACTAGGGCGCGACATCACGCAGGCCGAACTTGCGCGAAATAGCGACCTTTCACTGAGCGCCGTTCAGAACTTGGAGGCCGGACGCGGCGTTAAACTCGAAACCTTCCTCCGAGTCCTCCGCGCGCTCGACCGCCTGGACGTCATCGAATCACTCAACGAAGGCTACAGCGACGTCAGCCCGATGGAAGCGCTCAGATTGTCCCAAAACAGACCCGCCCGCCCACAGCGAGCCTCAAAGAGGAGCAACTAGATGACCTTCGAGCACGTCACAGTGGTAGAAGTTAAAGCATGGGGCGAAACCATAGGCGCACTCAACCGTGGCAGCACACGTAACGCCTACACCTTCGAATTCGCACCGGGACGCACCAAGAGAAGGGACTTCTTTCCACTGAGCATGAAGCCTTCTGGGCGCAAAAACATCTACGCCTTTCCCGGACTAAGCACGGAGACATGGAGCGAGCTACCACCAGGAATCGCAGACTCCCTCCCAGACCGGTTCGGCAACGCAATCATCGATGCCGAAATGTCACGCCGCGGCGCCGACCCGTCCCAAGTCTCAGTACTGGACCGACTGGCTTACACCGGCCGACGCGCAATGGGCGCACTGGAATTCGAACCGACCACCAGCCCCAAAGCCTCCCAGCCAACAGCCCTGGACCTTAGCGACCTCGTGTCCAAAGCACGAAAAGCATTGGCTGGCACGCTGGCCAATGACGTGGAATCTGAAGCAGCCCTAGCCCAAATCCTCGCCGTCGGAACAAGCGCCGGTGGAGCGCGCGCCAAAGCTGTCGTCAATCTGAACCCCTTCACCGAAGAACTCACCCCCGGCCAGGAGCCAGCCCTCGGCGCTAAAAGCTGGCTGCTGAAATTCGATGGCGTACAAGACGAAAAACTCGGCGACGGCATGGGCTTCGGACGCATCGAATACGCCTATTCCCTCATGGCTGAAGCAGCTGGCATCGACATGCCTGAGACAAGGCTGCACCGGGAAAACGGCCGCGCCCACTTCATGATCCGCCGATTCGACCGACCGGGCGGACTCGAAAAGCTCCACATGCAAAGCCTTTGCGCCATGAAGCACATGGACTTCAACATGGTTAGAACCCACGACTACTCGCAGTTCCAACACACCATCGACGAGCTCGGCCTCGACCAGCAAACAAAAGCCGAAGCTTTCCGCCGCATGGCTTTCAACTACGCCGCCTGGAACTGCGATGACCACACCAAAAACCACTCTTTCCTCATGGACGCCAAAGGCAACTGGTCACTGGCACCGGCCTACGACGTGACTTTCAGCTACCGAGAAGACAGCCCATGGGTCGACCAGCACCTCATGGGTATCAACGGAAAATTCCTCCATGTGAGCGCCGACGAAATGTACCAATTCGGGGAGCAACACGGGATCACCGGGTACAGGAGCATCCTCAAAGATGTCAACGACGCAATCGACAACTGGACCGAATACGCCGACCTGGCCGAGGTCGTACACTCCGACCGCAAGCTGATCGAAAAGCACATCGCACCAGTGAGGTAAAGCGCCCAAGCCTGTATCGCGAGCCAAGCGTAAACACCCCTCTCCGAGTGCCAAGCGCATGGCTCGCGATACAAGCCACCCAGGCGACACAAGGAGCCTAAATGCCGCAGACCACCCCCGCCCAGCCCAACGGACACGTCGTTCATGGGAACAATCTGGAGGTGATGGATGCGCTGCCGGACGAAAAATTCACACTGATCTACGTGGATCCACCGTTCAATACAGGCAAGGTTCAGGCACGCTCCGAACACACGCCGGCAAACGGAGACCTACCCGCAGCACATGGCGAGCAACGCTCCTACCAGGACGCGTTCGACGACTACATGGGATTCATTGAGCCGCGGCTTCGCGAAGCACACCGGCTGCTAACCGAAGATGGCAAGCTCTACGTCCACCTGGATTACCGTGAAGTGCACTATGTGAAGGTCTTGCTGGACCAGATCTTCGGGCGTGATTGCTTCCTGAACGAGCTCGTGTGGGCTTACGACTATGGGGCAAAATCCAAGCGGCGATAGCCAGCCAAACACGACACCATTCTGGTGTACGTGAAAAACCCGGAGAAACACCATTTCGATTCCACTGAAGTCGACCGAGAGCCCTACATGGCACCGGGCTTGGTCACTGCGGAGAATCGCTTTCGTCCAATCAAAATACCTGGAGGACCATACCCTTGGTGGCGCCACTCGCCAAGCCTTTGAACCGTCATGGTGAGCAACACGGCGGCTTCACGGATCGGAACCAGACGGTAATCTCGACCGTCTTCAGCGAGAAATGGAAGAATGCTCTGTTTTTCTGTCATATCCATATGTGTGGTCAAGAGTCGCTCCAGTTCACGGACGTACTTTCAACCGGATTCACTCAGACTTCTAACCGATTTTAACTTGCATCTAATTCGCATCTTAGGCCACGCATCCGCCCGAATCGCGATTCATCCAGCTTCAGTCGAAGCAAAAGGATTGGGCGAATCACCACGTCACGCCGCCACCAACTCTGTGAAAATGCGGCCTTCAGACCTGGCACAATCTTTCTCTACTCACAAAGAGCAGGTCGGCGGTTCAAATCCGCCAGGGGGCTCGTGTGAAGAGAACCCCGGACACCGGTATCACCGTGTGCTTCCGGGATTTTTGCTGACTCGGGACACCGAACCTGGCTCACCACTGCTTCTTCTGCACCAAAAACATCAACATGGCGATGATTTTATGAATGACGACAAGCCCAAATATGAAAGCCAATGTGAAGCAGCCAATCGAGGCGATCTCGAATGGTGAAAGCGCCAAGGGATTAGGATCCCCGTCTCGAAATGTCAGCTGAGCCCCGAATAATTGCACGAAGAATCCTAAGAAACTCAGCGCGATGCTCAACCAAAAATAGATCAGGGTGTAGTATCCCGGTTTTTTCGTAGACAAGAAGCCATCCTTAAATTTTGTCGCTTCTGATTACTACAATGATAATCAATCATGCATCTCTTACCCCAAAATAGTTCGAAGAATCGTTGGCGATGAATCTGCCTCCACAAGTAAAGGTTCAGCAAAGCGCCAAGGCTGGCCTCTCTAGATTCAACCTCGCCTCATCTCATCTCATCTCATCTCGACTGAACGGTCACACATCGACACCGTGCTATTCACGAAGGTAGGATCCATTTCAAAATGCGGGGCACTCAGGTTTTCCCCGTTTAGGAATATTCGATGAACGACTGGATGTTCGTTTTCGGCAACGATGCGCCGCGCCCGGCAGCGGGATATGACTGGACGCGGATTCAATCCGCTACACGGTCAATGCTGGCGGTGCAGGCACGCTTGCAGCGTGAGTCCCAAAGAAACGCCGAACTAGACAAACCCGAATCGGCAGAAGCTCAGCGGAGCATCGCAAAGTTCGAAAATTCGATCCTCGAAGCACTAGGCAACGGAGTTGCGGTAAGCCTGATTGCTGATAGTTTGAATCTAAGCTAGGCAGAGGTCATTAGGCTCCGCGATACGGGTACACTCATGGGTGATTAATTCACGGCTCCGCCATCTTGCAGGAAAGCGCTCGACGCGGACATCCGACGTGAACACGTGTGTCTGGTCAACCAAATACGAGATAAGCCTGCGCACGATTCGATGCGCATTGCTTCAAATGCCGGCTACGAGGAGTTCTGATGCCGTCGTTCGTCAGATGCCTCAAAAAATAGCGCCGAGCGAACTAACACGATTTCGATTTCAGCCGTGGGCGACGGAGGTCATCGGGAGCCGATCATGCGTACCCGGGAAACGCACCTCTGGAAGTTGAAGCTTCGGCACGCGTTGAAGTGAAAATCTGCCTCGCGTCGAAAGCATGACGGCGTTTCGTCTCAGCGGGGCCATTCGGCACCGATCTCAGCCTAGTGAGGACTTCTACAACCGTTCTTGGATTCAATCAAGCAAGGACCCTGGTTCCTAGCGAAACCAGGGTCCAAAATACAATGCTCCGCAGAAGCGGAATTATTCGAAGTCTGAGGTGGCCGGATCTGCCGAGATACGCCCTTCGGGACCACGATCCAACCCGTTGATTGCTGCAAGGTCTTCGTCATCAAGCTTCAGCTCGATTGCCTCGAGGTTCTCGATGATTCGCGAATCGGTGACAGACTTCGGAATCACCACGCTCCCCAACGCCAGATGCCAAGCGATGACTACTTGAGCCGCACTGGCCTCATGTTTTTGGGCGACCGCAAGGATGACTGGGTCGGTCAATAGCTTTCCGCCGTGACCAAGAGGAGACCATGATTCGTGGGCGATGCCATGCTTTGCTTCGTAAGCGCGCAACTCGGCCTGTGGGAAGTACGGGTGAGTTTCGACTTGATTGATCACTGGACGCACACCGGTGTGCTCATAGAGCTCTTCCATGGCCTCAATGGTGAAGTTGCAGACACCGATAGAGGTCGCTTTTTCCTCTTTCTGCAACTGGATCAGGGCCTTCCACGTGTCCACATAGGTTCCGCGCTGAGGCTGCAACCAGTGAATCAGGTAAAGATCGACATGCCCCATCCCCAAACGTTCGAGGGATGCCTCGGCCGCCGCCAAAGTCTTGTCATAGCCCTGATCGGAATTCCAGACTTTGGTGGTCACAAAGATTTCGCCACGCGGAATGCCGCTGTTTGCGATTGCTCGCCCCACGCCATCTTCGTTGCCGTAGATACGGGCCGTATCAATGTGGCGGTATCCGGCTTTCAGCGCCTTGCCAACTGCGATTTCAGCGTCGGTATCTGATACCTTCCAAACGCCGTAACCGATCTGGTCGATGCAGTTGCCGTCGTGGAAATTAGTTTGTGGAATAGTTTGGATCATGCAACTAATTTAGTGCATTGAAACGCATTCCCGGGTGACCGGCACCACGATTCAACGTTTCAGCTCACGTCAGCCAGCATTTTGACTGCTTGCGAAATATCGTCTTTGACAATCTGCGCTCGGTGTTCGACCGGCTGAATATTGTTTTCCGCTCCTTCAGTAGCCTGCATACGCATCATCGCGATTGCCTGAGCCGTAGCGGCTAAGTCGTTGGCTGACTTTGTCAGCGCGCGGTGCACTTTGGAGGTGGACTGCGGAATATGCTCGTCATCGCTTGGAGTCACCCGCTGGGCATCGATGCACAGCTGACGCACCTGCGGGAGTAGATCTGCCAGCTCATTTGCTCGCGTAACTACCTCGTTATACAGGTCGTTGTCGTCGATTCCTTCTACGACCTGAAAAACTCGGTCCAAAGAACGCACGAACCTATCGTGGGCACGTCGCCATACGCCTTGGCCAAGGTCACGGTTTGTTGCGCGTTGTTCGCGCAGACGAGAGAAAAACCCCATCACACTCTTTTTTATTAGGTCGCTAGGAAATGACTAATACCAGACTACCGGGCACCGCTCAATACGCCCTTGCTTCGTGGCTTCGCTTAACGTGAAAAGGAGCCTTGAAACTCAAATTCGAGTTCCAAGACTCCTCGCGCAAGCTACCTACCGATTAACAACAGCGACCTTGTGGGTTGTGCTCTTGCCAGTTGGAGTATTCGCGCCAAAACACGCGCTCCGTCATCGGTTCAGCATCGGGATGGGTCTTAGCTAAGTGCGCCAGGTATTGCCGGTACTTATCTGCACCAAGCACGCCTTCCATAAAGCGCCTAGCTTGGCCGAGCTTTTCGCGAAGCTTTTCCATTTTAGTGTCCGCCACGGCGCACGCTTTGACTGTCCGGAACGTTCTTCCACTGAGCTTCGAGGGCTTTTTCTGCGGGCGACGAGATCAAGCCTTGAGCAGCGAAGATCCGCGATTCCGTGTATGGGTCCTCGGTGTCTTTACCGCCACCGTTGGATTTTGCCTTAATGGTTTCGACTACCGCAGAGGCGATCACGATGACCGATAGCACCAGGAAGATCACCGATAGCCAGCCCTGGACACCGGTGTTGCGTACGACAGCTTCCATAGCTTCAACGCCGTTTGCAGAGCCGAAGGAGGTCTCGCCATTTGCCAAGGCTTCCTTAAACGCGTTGTGGTTTGCGAAGTAGCCAACCTTGGTATTCGTGGAGAAAATCTTCTCCCACGAGGCGACGAAGGTGACCACGACGGCGAATGCCAGCGGAAGCACAATAACCCATAGGTGCTTGAAGTTACCGCGCTTGGCCACGATTGTCATGACCACAGCCAGCGCAATAGCAGCGAGCAACTGGTTAGAGATACCGAACAGCGGGAAGAATGTGTTAATGCCGCCTAGCGGGTCGGTGACCCCGAGAATGAGAATGTATCCCCATCCGGCCACCATGAGTAACGTACATATCCAGGCTCCAGGTCGCCACGAAGTGTCCTTGAACTTTGGAATGAAGTTGCCAATAGCGTCCTGCAGCATGAAGCGAGCTACGCGAGTTCCTGCATCTACCGCGGTCAGGATGAACAGCGCTTCGAACATGATCGCGAAGTGGTACCAGAAGCCCATCATGGCGACGCCACCGAACCACTGGTTCATGATCACTGCAATGCCGACCGCGAGGGTCGGAGCGCCACCGGTTCTCGAAACCACTGATGGTTCGCCCACGTTGGCCGCCAGCTCCGTTAGCTGGCTCGGGACAAGGTCCACCCCGGCCAGTCCCAGGGAGTTTACGAACGCCACCGCGGTCTCCACGGTGCCGCCGGTTGCGGCGGCAGAGGAGTTCATCGCGAAGTAGATGCCGCGATCAATGGAAATCGCCGCAACCAACGCCATAATGGCGACCATGGATTCCATGAGCATGCCGCCGTAGCCCAGGAAGCGGGTCTGGCGCTCCTTCTCGACGAGCTTCGGGGTGGTTCCCGAGGCGATCAGTGCATGGAAGCCGGAGAGGGCGCCACAAGCGATGGTGACGAACAGGAACGGGAACAGCGAACCGGAGACTACCGGTCCGTCTGAACGTGAGGCGTATTCAGAGAAGGCAGGAGTGCTGATCTCTGGACGGACTACGATGATGGCCACTGCAAGCAGGCCGATCACACCAATCTTCATGAAGGTCGAAAGGTAGTCGCGTGGAGCAAGCAACAGCCAGACCGGAAGTACCGCAGCGATGACACCGTAAATGATGATCGCCCATGCAATGGTGGTGCGTTCCATGTGGAAGAATTCCGCGCCCCACGCCGACTCGGCGATCCAACGGCCGGAGACGATAGCAAACATCAGCAGCGCGAAGCCGATAACCGAAATTTCTAGTACCTTGCCTGGGCGGATAAAGCGCAGATAGATCCCCATAAACAAAGCGATCGGGATTGTCAGCCCCACCGAATAGATGCCCCAAGCCGATTCGCCCAGCGCGTTGACAACCACCAGCGCCAAAATGGCGACGATGATGATCATGATGGCAAGAGTCGCAATCAACGCTGCGGTGCCGCCAATGAGACCCAGCTCTTCACGAGCCATCTGGCCCAGCGAGCGCCCTCCGCGGCGCATCGAGAAGAACAAGACCAGATAGTCCTGCACCGCACCGGCCATGACTACGCCGAGAATGATCCAGATAGTTCCCGGAAGGTAGCCCATCTGCGCTGCGAGGATCGGCCCAACGAGCGGACCGGCTCCAGCAATCGCAGCGAAGTGGTGCCCAAAAAGCACCCGTCGGTCGGTTGGCACAAAGTCACGGCCATTATTCATGTACTCGCCAGGGGTGGCCCTGAAATCATCTGGCTTAGCGATCTTGCGCTCAATGAACTTCGCGTAGAAACGATAAGCGATCAGGTACGTCGCCACCGCGGCGAAAACGAACCAGATCGCATTGATGGTTTCACCGCGGGAGAAGGCGAGCATGGACCAGGCCACGCCGCCGATCAATGCGATGACAACCCAGACTGCGATGCGCAACGGAGTCCACCGCTTATCTTCGCGTTCGGCTATCTCTGGGTCCACGCCCGCCGGCGGCAGAGCTTCTTGGGTACTCACTGGGAGTAGCCTCCTCGGAATCTTCAAGTGATGTGGATGACTAGTCCCTGTGGAGCTAGTCACGTGGTAATACCACGGGACACTTTACGCGAAGGAGGTGTAGATAAATCAAGCCCTGACTACAATTTTTCCCAGATGCGTACCGGAATCGAAGTGTTCATGCGCCGCTACCAGGGAGTCAAAGTCATAAATTTTAGTGACATTCAGGCCAAGTTTCCCTTCGGCCAACAACGGTGCAATACGTTTTTCGGTCTCTTTGACGATCTCGGTCTTCTCGTTTGCCGGACGCGCTCGCAAGGTGGTGCCGATAACCCTCGCACGCTTGGACATCAGAATGCGCAAATCCAGTTCAGCCTTAGCGCCGCCTTGTAAACCAATTACGACCATGCGGCCACCAACGGCGAGCGCTTTCAAGTTCATGGCCAGGTACTTCGCTCCTACCACGTCAAGGATCAGGTCAACGCCCTTGGCTCCGGTCAACTCTCGAACGCGTTCCAGTACATCTTCTTCGCGATAGTTGATCCCCTCGTCTGCTCCTAAGGACTTGCAGTAAGCAATTTTGTCTTCGGACGAAGCCGTGACAACCACTGTCGCGCCCGCGGCCTTCGCCAGCTGAATTGCCATAGAACCAATTCCACCCGATCCGCCATGGATCAGAATCGTTTCTCCTTCCTTGAGCTCACCCTCAAGGAAAATATTTGAGACGACGGTAGCTGCCACTTCCGGGAGCCCTGCGGCTTCAACTAGATCCATCTGGGCAGGGACTGCCAGCACATGAGAGGAGTCAACGTTGACGTACTGGGCGTAGCCTCCTCCTGCAAGCAAAGCTGCCACTCGGTCACCAACGTTCCATGCGGTGACCTTCTTGCCGACCTTCGCGACGGTGCCCGAAACTTCCAGCCCTGGAATATCGCTGGCACCGGGCGGTGGTGGGTATACGCCCTTACGCTGTTGGACATCTGCCCGGTTCAAACCGAAGGCGGCAACCTCGATAAGTACTTCATGATCTTCGGTTTCTGGGATCTGGCGTGCCTGTGATTCAAGTACTTCTGGTCCCCCTGCGCCGGCATAGGTATAGGCCTTCATCGTGTCACTCATGTATGTCGATTCCCTTCTTAGCTTGCTAATAGCGTATAGTTTTTCGGGTTGGATGGTTGTCCGAGCGGCCTAAGGAGCTGGTCTTGAAAACCAGTGTGCGGTAACCCCGTACCAAGAGTTCAAATCTCTTACCATCCGCGTTACAGTCTGGGGTAGCAGGTCAATAGATCTGCTACCCCAGACTTTTTTATTTTGCGCTTCCTGCCAATAGTTCCTCTAGATTGACTCCCGCCATGCGCGCAATCTCAATAACCACCTGCTCCGCGTCATGCAAGGTTTGTGCGGCAGGGTGCGTCGGATCGCCTGCTTGGGCTGCAATTGCTGTCCCCCACTGTGCCGAGGAAAGCTGCAACCCGAGCACGAATATTCCACGATGTGCTAGCCCTTCGGCGTTGATCAGGCGGTAAGGCTCGCCCACCACGTCGAATCCGGAACCGGCCATCTGTTCGCCTTCGGCATTGCGCCAGGTATGCACTCGGGCCACCTTGTCGGCAAACAGTTGGGTCATTAGTGGTGTGTTGTTCTGCAATACCCTATTGGTTGGCATCATAGCTTCGCACAAGACTTTCGCGCCATAGATCTCGGTGTCTACCCAGGGTGAGGAAACCGTAAATTTCCCGCTCACGTCGTCGAAACCAAACTCGGGTTCTGGCCCGATAAAGCTCACAAGTCCCGCGCGGGACAGTGCCAGGAGTTGCTCGATCCGTTCCAAGGGCGGCCCCGAGGAAAGGCCTTCGACTAGAGGTTCAAAGTGAGCCTGCACTTCTTCGATTCGAGATTGTTCGTCCAAGATCCCCTTAGTTACCAAATCCTTTATGACCATGCGCCCGGCATTCATGGTCATAATGGCGCAGGATAGTGGGTCGCTCAGCCCAGCGGAACTGTGCCGTGCGTTGCCAACGAGATAGTCGCGCACCGCCTGTTGATACTGCTCATGGGAGCCAAAACCAATCTGGTCAAAGGGTCGCGCCAATGCCGGAATATCCAACCATTTCAAGTGCGGGAATTGATCAATGTACTCGCGGAGTTCGCTGAGCCACACTTGGTTACCTTCATGATGTTCAGCTTCGAGAATCTGATCCAATCCAGTGAGGAACTGTCGGGCATCAATGCTGGGTTCTCTCCCCTCGGAGGTGACACACTTTGAATAGTAGGTCCACAGAATGTCTCGGTGTAGCTGGGGCCAGAGATGTCGGGAAAAGCTCAAGGCTGCATCCGGATTTGAATGCCGAGCTTCGGCGACCTTACCGATCAGCTCATCGGAGTGGAAGAAACGCAGGGTGATTTCTTCCGGAATGAATTCGTCCACTACTGGTTTTCCCCAATACGGGGTACCCCTGCGCGAAGCGGCGATCAGCTTGGGTTCCTTCCCCGAGGCAACGTATTCAAATCGGTGTCCTGGATCTTCGCTGACTTCCTTGAAAATTCCTCCTCGACCGCTGGTCAATTCGGCCATGCCGTCAAAGAAATTTAGCCCCATTCCGCGAAGCAAAGCTGACTCGCCTGCTTTGAAGTTCGAGTAGTCAACATCCGCTGGAACATTAGGCGGCAAATACTTAGCACCGCCCTGTTCGGCCGCACGTTGAAGTTGTTTTTGCCACGGGTTTAGTTCAGAATTCTGGTGCCCCAGCGCCAAAATCACGCTGTCGAACTCTAATTGCTCGGTGCCAAGTTCCCCTTGGGCATGGAACCGATAGTCCAGTTGGTATCCGGCCTCCTGCGGACGAACTGCCAATACCTCAGCGCGGATATAGTTCAAAACAATATTTGGGTGCTCATCTAGCACGCGAGCACATGAGTCATAAACGTGCTCCAGGTAGCAACCGTAAATTGCTCGTGGCGGATAGGTGCCGCGGCCTGTGGCGCGCAGCGTGGCGGCTTGGCGCTCGTCGAGCCAGCGTCCATCCCCCTGGGCCTCAACAAACTGTTGAAAGCTAAGCCCTGGCTCGTCTGCGACTCTTTCAGGGGCAACCGTGGGAAATGAGGCAGGAGTGTTCATTAAGAAGTGTGGCGACTGTTTCGGATTCCAAACATGTCCCGACCCTGGACGGTATGGGTCGAATACCGTTACGCGTACCAAGGTAGCCAGTTTGGGCACCTTTACGGCCAGCTTAGCCAGGCGTTCGATGACACTGGTACCGCGCGGGCCGGCGCCAATAATAGCGACGTTGTACTGTGGTTGGGGTTCTTCCCAGAAGTTGCTCACCTTCCAAGATTATTACCTAGCGGCAACTTGGCGTGCCATCAGGTACCCCATCCTCCCGGCAAATGCTGCTGCCCAGTTTCAAAATGGCGATGCAGGCGCATCATTTTCCTTGAATGCATAGACTGTGGCTATGCATTCAACCCCGTCTGATTCCCTGGAAACGACCGATCCTTATGCCTGGCTTGAGGGCACCCACGATGAGGTTGCGCTGGATTGGGTTCGTGCCCAAACGCAGCGAACCGAAGCCGAACTTCACGATGCCGACTTTTCACAAAGCGTCGATGCTATTCGCACGGTATTGGATTCACAGGATCGAATCCCCATGGTCACCAAACGCGGTGACTACTACTACAACTTCTGGCGGGATGCCGAGCACCGCCTGGGCCTCTGGCGGCGCACCACCTGGGACTCATATCGCAGCGAGAAACCTCGCTGGGAAATACTCCTGGACATGGATGACTATGCGCGGCAGCAAGGCGAACAATGGCACTTCGCTGGGTCCGCGTTTTTGCGCCCGGCAGAAGGAGAGCCGCACCGGAAAGCAATCATCCGGCTCAGCCCCGACGGTGGAGACCAGGTACGAGTTCGCGAATTCGACCTGGAAACCTTGGGTTTCATCGATGACGGTTTCGACTTAGCGGTAGCAAAGACCTCGGCAAGCTGGATCGATGAAAATACGTTGCTGGTCGCTTCGGCAACGAATGAGTCCGATACGACTCGTTCAACTTATGCACGCACCGCACGAAAGCTCACCCGCGGCGCAGCTCTTCAAGATGCCGAAGTCGTTTTTGAAGTTGCCCAAGAACATGTGGCTGCCTTCTGCTATTTCGATTCGACTCCTGGCTTTGAGCGCATTGTGACGACCGACGCCATCGACTTCTACAACTCACGCACCGGCGTCATCCTCGACGGGACCCACCACAATATTGAGGTCCCGACCGATGTGCAGGTCAGCTTGCACCGCCAGTGGGTGCTGTTCGCCCCGCAAACCGACTGGGAACACCCCGCAGGGCTCATTCCTGCAGGTTCCTTGGCAATCAGCAAACTAACCGATTTCCTGAACGACGGACGCATCCAGAAGGTCATCTTCCATCCGGATGAAAAGACCTCTTTGCAAGGCATGGACTTCACCGCCAATTACTTGCTTGTCTCGGTGCTGCACGACGTGGCCGCACAGATTCGGGTGTTTGATCTGCGTCAGGATTTTGCCGAAACTTCCCTGCCGCTAGCCGACCCGATGCTCAGCGTTTCGATCGGTGCGGTGGATGACGAGGATGCCTCGACCGCCGACGATTTTTGGATGACAGTCACTGGCTTCACCACGCCCACAACCTTGTTCCGTGGTTCTGTCGGAGAAGAAACCAACGTTGTGAAGCGATCCCCCGAGCGTTTTGACGCGGCCGGTTTTACGGTGACGCAACATTTTGCGCTTTCCAAGGATGGGACTCGTGTGCCCTATTTCCAAGTTGCCGACGCGCTGCTAAAACTCGACGGAGAGAACTCTGTGCTGATGGACGGTTACGGCGGCTTCCAGCACAGTATGACCCCTGGTTATGCCCCGGCGCTGGGAGCCGGATGGTTGAGTAAACGCTCCCTCAATAGACGCATGCCCGTGTACGTCATGACCAACATTCGCGGCGGCGGCGAATACGGCCCCCGGTGGCATCGTGCTGCGCTACGCGAGAACCGCCACCGTGCTTACGAGGACTTTGCGGCCATAGCCGAAGACCTGGTCGCCCGCGGGGTGACGCGTAGGGCACGTCTAGCGGCGACTGGACGCTCCAACGGTGGACTCTTGATGGGCAACATGATTGCCGGCTACCCGCAGCTGTTCGGCGCGATCTCTTGCGGTGTGCCGTTGCTGGATATGCAGCGCTATACCCAGCTGGCTGCTGGCCACTCGTGGATCGCCGAATACGGGGACCCGGACGTTCCACAGGACTGGGTGTTTCTGCGCACGTTCTCCCCCTTGCATCGCTTGGATGATCAGCTGCACCCAAATGACGATTATCCTGCGTCGCTGATTTGGACGACCACCACCGATGATCGTGTTGGCCCCGCCCAGGCCCGCAAGATGGCGGCGAGAATGATCGACAAAGGCATCGCCAACGTTCGATATCACGAACCTGAAGACGGCGGCCATGCCGGTTCGACTGATAACGAATCGACCGCCAGAATGTTGGCTACCAGCTACGAATTCCTGTGGCGACAGGTACGTTAACACTCTCGTTTTGGAACACTCGACCATGTTCAGGTAGGCTAGATTCTGCTGGAAACAGCGGATGGATACGTGCCAGAGCGGCCGAATGGGCTTCACTGCTAATGAAGTGTCGGGGTTAAACTCGACCGGGAGTTCGAATCTCCCCGTGTCCGCCAAAACCCCCTAGGTGACTAGGGGGTTTACTTTTCTCCTAGGTCATCTTCAGGACTACGTTGTCTGGATCTTCACCGGGTTTAAGAACATTAACGCAAATACCCCCGAACTCGGCGTTTAGGCCGAAAGTTCAGGGGCTCTCGCTGATCACTTCAAATCGCGCTCTACATCGTGAGCGGCTTCCTTGATCCGTTCTTCCGCCTCGCGCAGCTTCTCCGCAGCTTCCTTATTCAGCTGCTCGTTCTGCTGTTTGTCATCGCCGATCGGAGGTATGGTCTTGTCCGCATCCGGGTTTTTTGGATCCACGGTCAGGTTCCTTCCGTGAGCAACTGGATAAAGCTGATATCCTCCCACGATAGCCACCCGCTGAGCGCGAAGCAACGAATTTAGCGGCGGAACTAGTCTTTACGCTTCACGAATGTGCGAAGCATGTTTTGCACGATGTCGTCAGGCAATTTCGTGTGGCGCACGATAATCTCGGACATTCGTTCAAGATCGGTGTGCGCGATGGCGTCAAACAACGCCTCACGTTCCACTTCGGGCAGGTCTGCCGCATCGAAGTGCACCGGCCCATCCGGGCCTTGACCTTCGAAACGGAAATCTGCCACGTTCCCGTGCGAGCTTTGCCCTGCCATCGGCGAAGTCGAGATCATCCGCTCAAGGTCGTCAACAGGCAGCCCGGTGTGTCCGTGCAGAATTGCGGCGGCACCTGAAAAATTCTCATCTCGCAGCATCGAGAATAGCTGATCGTACTCGTTGGGTGGCAGAGATTCGCTGGAGAACTCGTGCGCTTCACCCTCGACTTCAAAGGCCATCTTAAAATGCGTGGCGCTATGTTCTTGCTCCGAACCGAATTGATTGCTCCACTCCTCGGGAACTACCCACAGGTCATCAGATTTCTCGTCATTATCCTCCGGTGCGACTGCAGGAGAAGTCGCGACGCCTGAGTCTTCCTCGGAGTCGGCGATCTGAGCCTCCAGCTTGTCCCGGAGAGCTTGAATCTCGGCCTCATCTACCGGGAGTTCCTTGACCGGCGCGGTCTGCGGATAGGTATCGAGGCTACGCACTGCGATAACGCAGTTTTTTACCGTGTCGCCGGTGACCGCACGATAATTCTGCACGGCTCCCATGACGTCGCCCTTGGCGAGGTTCCGGTAGATTGCATTGCGTGAGCTGTCATCCAGCTTCGCGTTGGCTTCCTTCGCTGCTTCCCGACTGATAGCTTGCGAAATCTGTGCCGTATTTTTCTTCCGGGCAGACTGAAGCCACACGTAACCGAGGGTGATAACAGCAATAGCAACAACGAGCCAGATGACGATCTCCATACATCCAGACTACTTCGTTTATCTGTGCAATTACCCTGCTATGCCCAGAGTGAAAGGCAAAACACCCGGTGCTCCGGCGATCCGCAGCGCACGGCCAGCCATCGCCAGGGACCAGCGGGAGTCGGCGAGATCATCGACCAGCATCACCGGTCCTGGTGCGGTGGCCAGCAATTGATCGATCTCCGCAGGTATTTCGAAGGCGTCGGCCACGGCTGCCAGCCGGAAAGCCGAGTTGCCACCTGGCCCGCCCTGTGGCGGCGTCCCACGGTACTCCAACTGCCCCAAATACCGTAGCCGGCCGATCTGCGCCAGCCCTTGAGCCAATGAGCTGATCAGCTGCGGACGCTTGGTTGAAGGCATCGCCAGCACCGCGACCGGACGCTGCTCCCAGTTCCACTCAGCCAACACCTTAGTGCAAGCTTCGAGCATGGCTGGGTCAATTGGCTTGTCCACCGGGTCAGCGAAGAGCTGACGCAACCGGTTTCCCCAGCCCAGGTCGGTCAGGCGCGCCAGCGAGCGACCGGTAGCCAATTGCTCATCCACCGGGATTTTCCCCTTCAGCGAATGTCCCAATCGCTGCAGTCCCGACGGATAGAGCTTGCGTGGTTCTATCTGGACACCGGCACGCACCAGCGCGGCTTGGGCATTGTCTTTTGACTCATCCGGGATGTGGTCATCGAACCAGGTGCCAGCGCAGTTATCACACCGTCCGCAAGGGGCAGATTTCGGGTCGTCAAGCGCCTTGGTGAGAAACTCCATGCGACAACCGCGAGTGTTTTCATAATCAATCATCAAGGTCTGTTCATGCACCCGGCTTTGCGCCACTCGCTTGTAGCGCTCTGCATCGTAAACCCAGGGCATGTCGGTGCGCATCCATCCGCCTGCCACTCGCTCGACGGCTCCGTCTACGGCGAGAACCTTGAGCAGCAGCTCCAGAGGGGAACGGCGCAGGTTCACCGCACTTTCCAATGCTGGCACGCTCATCGCTCCATCGGATTGCGCCAAAGCCTCCAAGACCTGATTCGCCCGATTCTGGTCCGGCATGGAGCTGGTAGCGAAGTAGTCCCAGATTTCTGAGTCGTCCGGGCCCGGAAGCAGCAAGACATCGGCATCGATGCTGCCACGCCCCGCACGACCGACTTGCTGGTAATAGGCAACCGGCGAACTTGGCGCCCCTACATGGAGGACAAATCCCAAGTCTGGCTTGTCGAAGCCCATGCCCAAAGCGCTGGTCGCGATGAGCGCCTTGACCTCATTGGCTTTCAACGCGCGTTCGAGCCTTTCGCGTTCTTCCAAGTCGGTACGTCCGGTATAGGCGGCAACCGGATGCCCGGCATCGCGCAGCAGGCGGGCAATGTCTTCGGCGGCAGAGACGGTCAAGGTGTAGATAATTCCCGAGCCGTGGAAGTCGTTGATATGGCTCAGCAACCAAGCTAATTGCATCCGAGGAGAAGGAAGGCGAAGCACTCCTAAACGTAGCGAGTCGCGGGCGAGCGTGCCACGCAAGGTGAACACTTCTTGGGTTCCGCCGGATAGCTGTTCGGCCACATCCTGCACCACGCGGGAGTTCGCAGTTGCGGTGGTGGCAAGCACTGGCAATCCCTGCGGGAGGCGGTTGATCAGGTCACGAATGCGCCGGTAATCGGGACGGAAATCGTGTCCCCAGTCGGATATACAGTGGGCCTCGTCAATTACCAGTAGTCCCAGGCGGCTCATCAACATGGGCAACTGGTGTTCCCGGAAAGACGGATTGTTCAGGCGCTCGGGCGAAACCAGCAGCACATCGATTTCGTCGCGTTCCAGTTTGGAAAGAATCTCACGCCATTCCAGTACATTGGCAGAGTTAATTGCGGCCGCTCGCACGCCTGCACGTTCGGCCGCGGACACCTGGTCTCGCATCAGGGCGAGCAGCGGAGAGACGATCAGTGTGGGGCCGTAACCCTGTTCACGGAGCAACAGTGAAGAAACGAAGTACACCGCAGATTTACCCCAGCCGGTGCGCTGCACCACCAGCGCCCTGCGGCGTTCTTCTACCAGCGCGCTGATAGCTTCGAACTGGCCGTCGTGGAACTGCGCTTCGGGGTGCTGCACGAGGGCACGCAGTTTCTGCAGCGCGAGATTCTTCAGATCGTTGTGCTGTGTGGCTTCCATATCCACAGTATTTCAGTATCGGCCTACGTTTTTGTTCTCCAGGGCGCGCGTTGGGCACAAGTGCGTAGAAGTGTAAGCCATTTCCCATGTACTAACTGGCCATTCGCCACCGCCTGTCACCGCCAAACCGGTAGTCTGAATGCTGTGAGTGAAGAAATTGACCTGAACCAGAGTTTCAAAGCCTATGACGTTCGAGGCGTAGTCGGAGAAAGCCTCAATGCCGAAGCCGTCGAGGCTATCGGCGCTGCTTTTGTCGATGTGTTGTCCCTGGCCGGGAAAGACGTCCTCGTAGGCGGCGACATGCGTCCGTCGAGCACGACTTTTGCCCAGGCCTTCGCCCGGGGCGCCACCTACCGCGGCGCCAACGTGGTGATGCTCGGCCTGATCTCCACCGATGAACTTTATTTTGCCTCCGGCAAGCACAAGGCCGCCGGTGTGGTGTTCACCGCAAGCCATAACCCGGCCCAGTACAACGGCATCAAGATGTCCAAGGCCGGGGCACGGCCGATCTCTTCGGACACCGGGCTTTTCGACATTCGTGACTTAGCTCAGCAGTACCTGGATGAAGGTCTGCCAATTTCCGGCGACGGCGCCCAGGGTACCGTCAGCGAACGCGATGTGCTGTCCGACTACGCAGGCTACCTGCGCGAGCTAGTGGACCTTTCCGCGATCCGCCCGCTGAAGCTGGTAGTTGATGCCGGGAATGGCATGGGCGGCTTGACTACCCCCGCAGTCCTCGGAGACAAGGTCCTTCCCGGCCTTCCGTTGGAGATCGTGCCACTGTATTTCGAGCTCGATGGAACCTTCCCCAATCACCCGGCGAATCCGCTGGAACCTGAAAATCTCAAGGACCTGCAGGCGGCAGTGCTGGAGCACGGCGCGGACCTCGGCCTGGCTTTTGACGGGGACGCGGATCGCTGCTTCGTGATTGACGAGCGCGGTTTGCCGTTGTCACCTTCGGCGATTACCGCCTTGGTAGCCGTTCGGGAGATCGCCCGAGTGCAGGCCGAAGGCGAAGAGCAGCCGGTAATCATTCACAATCTGATTACGTCCAAGGCGGTGCCCGAGTTCGTGCAGAAAGCCGGCGGCGTTCCGGTAATGACCCGCGTTGGCCACTCGTTCATCAAGGCCGAGATGGCCGTTCAGGGGGCGGTGTTCGGTGGTGAGCACTCCGCTCACTACTACTTCCGTGATTTCTACAATGCCGATACCGGCATGCTCGCTGCCATGCACGTGTTGGCGGCCTTGGGAGAGCAGCCGCAGCCGCTCTCTGAGTTGGGCCAGGAATACGAGCCTTATGTCGCCACCGGGGAAATCAATTCCGAGGTCGAGGACAAGTCCGGCGCCATTGCGCGGGTGGTGGAGCATTTTGCGGGACAGCCTGTGGACATCACCACCCTTGATGGCACGACCTTCACCGCGCAGGATGGCGGCTGGTGGATCAACCTGCGCCCTTCGAATACCGAACCGTTCCTGCGTTTCAACGGCGAGGGCACCACGGCACAGCTTATCGAGCCAATTCGCGATACGGTTCTAGCAATCGTGCGCGAAGTAAACACCACCAAGTAAAGGGGTCAAAGCCATGAATCTCGAAGAACTAGACGAGTCCGTCAAGGACGCACTGAACAAGGTCTTGGGCACCGCACTGGGTGTTGCCCGCGAGCAGCTTGAGGAGCAGGGAGTATTCCTGCCTTTCGCTATCGCGCTGGAACCCAAGGAAGAAGGCGGCGACCCAGAGCTTCGCCTGATCGCGGTTCCGCCAACGGATAATCCCGAGGACCCGGATGCGGACATCGACACCGAGGCGATGGCAGCCGATCTCGTAGAGGTGCTCAATCAACAGGGAACCCACTTCGAAGCGATTGCGATCGCCTCGGATGTGTTGCTCGAAGCAGATGAACGCGACGCCATCCATGTGGTGGCCGAGCACAAGGTTGGCGCGGCGCTCGCGATTGTCCAGCCTTATTCCATGCCATCCGAGCCCGGCGGCGAATGGACCTTCGAGGATCCTGCCGCGGAATCTGCCGAATCGGTGTGGGCCAACACCCAGCAGTAGACTTGAGTTCATGAAACTCAGTGCCTTCGCCGACGTGTGCCTACGAACCGTGATGGTTCTGGGCGCACCCGGCGTCGGCCAGCTGACCAGCCGTGAGGTTTCCGAGCTGGTCGGGGTTCCCTATAACCACGTGGCCAAGGCCGTACTTGAGTTGCGCACCCTGGGCCTAATCGAGGTCACCCGTGGGCGCCACGGTGGGGCGCAGATGACCGAGCAAGGCTTGGCATTCTCCGTGGGCGCGCTCTTGCGCCGCTTGGATTGGCGTGAAGATGTGGTGGACTGTACATCTCATGACTCGAAGGGCAATTGCCCCTTGGCTGGCGGTTGCCGGCTACGCCTCGCATTGCAGGCGGCCAGAGAAGCCTTTTACGCTTCACTAGACTCATTGACGGTCAAAGAGATCTGCGAAACTTCGCCCGCAATCAATCTCCTGCCCTTCCCCACCGTTCGGCACAACGTCTAGTCAATCCCTGGCATTTCCAAGAAGTCCCCGTCGATTTGCAATCTACTTCTACGAGGCGTAGAACTAGAAGTGTAATCTTGCATTTCAAATGCAAGATAATTTCGCCTTCAAAGGAGACCAGATGCTTTCACCCCAGTCCCGCCCAATCATCGAAGCCACTCTGCCGATCATTGGCGAGCGCATCTCCAGCATCACCCCAAAGTTTTATGAGCGGCTTTTCGCCGCTCACCCGCAGCTGCTCGACGGAACCTTCTCCCGGTCGAATCAGAAGAACGGAACGCAGCAGCAGGCTCTCGCCGGATCCATTGCGGTCTTCGCCACCCACCTGATGAATTCGCCAGAGACCCTGCCCGAAACCATGCTGGCCCGGATCGCCCACAAGCACAGTTCGCTCGGCGTCATCGAGGAGCAATACCCCATCGTGTACGAGCACCTGTTCGCCGCTATCGCTGAGGATCTGGGCGACGCGCTGACCCAGGAAATCGCGGACGCTTGGAGCGAAGTGTACTGGCTGATGGCCCATGCGCTGATCAAGATCGAAAAAGGCCTGTACTCGGCGCAGGCAAACGACGTCGTCTACAGCCAATGGAAGCTCGTCGAACGCACCGAAGCAGCCAACGGCTCGCTAACTTTCGGCTTCGAGCCGGCGGATGACATCATGGCCACCGTAGCCAAGCCGGGACAATTCGTTTCGGTACGCATGCCAATGGCCGATGGCCTGCGCCAGGTTCGCCAGTACACGCTCAGCGCTGATATCGAGAACACCGCACGACGCACTTTTACCGTGAAACTTGATGTGGATGGCGAATTTAGTGCGGTCATGCATAGCGCGCTACTGGTCGGGGACAAGGTTGAACTTTCAAATCCCTATGGCGATCTGACAATTGACGACGCTGGCGCGCCGCTGGTCATCGCCACCGCTGGCATCGGCTGCACTCCGAGCGCCGCAGCCCTGAGCACGCTGGCGGCGCACGGCTCGACCCGTGAAATTACCGTGCTGCACGCCGATCAGGAATACACTGCCTGGCCACTGCGCGAGCAGATGCTCGATTCGCTGGGCAAGCTTCCGCAGGCGAAGCTGAGCACCTGGTTCGAACGCGGCGAACTCCCTGAGCACATCGAGGCCACCGCAGGCTTCATGGATTTGAGCGATCAAGTTACCGCCGACAGCCACTTGTACCTGTGCGGGCCGTTGCCGTTCATGCACGCAGTACGCGGCCAGGCACTGGCCGCTGGCATCCCAGCCCAACATATCCACTACGAAGTTTTCGGACCGGATGTTTGGCTAGCTGCCTAAATATAGACCGGCTGAGCGCGATGCAGATTCAATGATGAGGTAACTGCACCGCGCTTAGTTGTACGCCGGGGCTATTTACTTTTTCCCTGGCTTTTTAGGATCCGGTTTTTCACCCGGGGCCGCGGGTTTAGGATCTGAGACCCGCTCGGGTGTCTTTGGCTGATCTTCGATTGCAGCCACGGGCTCGGACTTGGCCTGCTTGGAAGCCTTAGTCTGCTTCGATGGCTTGACGGTTTGTGGATCCACGAGGATCTGGTGGATCGTCGAGTCGGTAATCCAACGACGCACCACGGAGTTAAACAGCAGGGGATTCTCAATATTCCATTGGTGATGCATGCCCGGAACCACCCGTGTCACCGCCTGCGGAAGCCCCTCGCGTAGCGCCGCGAATGACTTCTGCACGAGCTTAGGTTCTTTGCCTCCAGCCAGCGCGAGCACCGGACCGTTGTACGTGGAGAGTTTTTCCGGCAAGCCGCCGGGATCCAAATCGTCCATGATGGCGCGCAGATTCTCTGGCTTCAGCATCACACCGTGTTCGGTGAACAACTCCCGCTCATCATCCACCATGCCGTAGGCTCCCGCTTGGAACCGCCAGTACCATTCGCTGCCGATGAGTTTGAGCTGCATCCGGTTCACCGCGCGTGCTGCGGCCGGAACTCCATCGACCGGAGTTCCGGTCAGCAACAGGGAATCAATCAGTTCCGGATGCCGGGCCGCGACGTGCAAGGCAATGACCCCGCCAAGCGACATGCCAACTAGATGCACCCCGCCCTCGGACACCTCGTCAGCGATTAGCGCCGCTACGTCATCTGCAGCGGAATCCAGTCCCTGCCAGGTTTCTTCGCTGCGCGCACCGAAGGCCGGCAGGTGCAGGGTCAAGACGTTAAAGTCACCAAAGGCCAATACCTGCGGATCCCAACTCCAGTTCCCTACGTTTCCACCATGCAGGAACACCAGCGTTTGCTCGTGTTTATGTTGCCCCGCGTGCCGGCGAGCCGGATGCACCTCAGGGTAATCTGTCGCCTCGCGGGTAAAGTTCTTCGCCGTGGAACCCGGATCTTTGCCTAGCGTCATGGCAGATGCTCCAATACTGCGTCGAGCCATTCCAGCTCGGCGGCCTGCTGTCGAATTGCGTGGTCCAAAGTGGCGGCCATGAGGAAGCTCCGACGGTCCGCCGCTGCCCGCATATCGATGCCTTCACGCTGAGAGAGGTAGTCATCCAAGATTGCCTGCGTCTTGACCCGGCGCTCGACCAGCAACTGGTCGATATCCTCTCGTGGCAGCTCTGCAGCGAAAAACACCTGCCCCATGAACGGGTCGCGTTCGGCGCCGTGTGCCGCACCGCTGGAAAGCCAACCGACCAGAGCCTCGCGCCCCGCATCGGTGATGTGGTGCTCTTGACGGTCGGGGTAATTCGACTGAGCCACGGTGGTCACCGTGGCATAGCCTTTATCCACCAGCTGTGCCAACGTACGGTAGATCTGCGCTTTGTCGGCATTCCAGAAGTGGTTAATAGAGGAGTCAAAGTGCTTTTTGAGCTCGTAACCAGTCATCGGCGCCAAACAAAGCAACCCTAGAATCAATCGTGCCAAAACCATGGATTCATCTTTTCATATTTAGTTGATTTTGCACCCACTTACCCGGCAGTAGCTGAAAACTGAACCCGGATTGTGACAATTCAACGCCGTATTCTTGTCGAACTGACCTGCATACACTTCAATCGGAGAGGCCCCGACTCGCAAAGGTTGTCCCGCTATGATTTCGCTGCCACAAAGCAAACCGGCTTCCCCTCCACAATCGGGCGGTCGTGCTGCCTTTTTCGTGTTGCTGGGTTCAATCGGAGTCCAAAGCTCTTCCGCGATCTCGGCAAGCATGTTCGATGCCCTCGGCTCCCCCGCCGTCAGCTCATTGCGGCTGGTATTTGCAGCAGTCGTGCTGTTGGCCTTCTTGCGTCCAACCGTACGCGGGCACAGCCGCAGCGCGTGGTCGGCGATTGCTTTTTACGGAATCGTCATGGCGGCGATGAACCTCTTGCTTTATAAAGCAATCGAGTACTTGCCACTAGGCGTGGCGGTCACCCTTGATTTCCTGGGCCCGGCAGTGGTGGCGCTGGTCTTCTCTCGCCGCATCCGCGAGGCTGCCTGGGCCCTGCTCGCGCTGGGCGGGGTGATTCTCATTGCCGGACCCGGAGGCCATTTCAATATGCTCGGCTTCGCCTTCGGCATCGGCGCCGGGCTCTGCTTTGCCTTTTATACCCTGTTGGCCGAGAAGGTAGGCAAGGCTGATGACTCCTCCGTCAGCTCGTTGGCGCTATCCGTAGCGATCGCCGCGTTGGCCTCTTTGCCCTTCGGCCTCCCGAAAGTAACCGAGGTGTCCGGACCGCAATGGGGGTTATTGGCGCTGAGCGGCGTGATCGGGGTGGCCATCCCCTACTTTGTGGACACTCTGGCGGCCCGCATCTCTTCGGCCCGTGTGGTCGGTACGCTCTTCGCCATCGATCCAGCCATGGGTACGCTGATCGGCTGGCTGGCACTCGGGGAGCAGCTTGGCTGGTTGCCGTTGCTCGGCATTGCTTGCGTGGCGCTGGCAGGTGCCGGGGTGACCTGGTTTGCAGCGAAACCGCCCGGCCCGCTGGAGCGAGTACCCACGACGGAGCCGACGCGGTACCCAGATTAACACGGCAACCTACGCCACCTGAAGTCGAGCGGTTCGATGGCCTGGGCACTGCATTCCACGACAGATTTCTTTACGCCACGTGCCTGCTTCAGCACGGAGCCATGAAGCGCCCGTTGCTTTGCCTGCGGCAAAGATCTAAACGTGGTTAAACGAAGAAGATCCCGTGGAATCCGCATTTCTGCGGATTCCACGGGATCTCCTGCCACTCAAGCCTAGGCGTTGAGGCGAGCCTTCAGACCGTCGAGCTCGGCACGCAACGAAGCTGGCAGAGCGTCACCGAAGTTGGCGTACCACTCCTCGATGCCCTCGACCTCGGTAGCCCACTCGTCCTTGTTGACCGCCACAGCGGCCTCCACGTCGGCTGGGGTGAAATTCTTCAGACCCGTCAGATCCAGGGACTCGCCGGTTGGCACATTACCGATGATGGTTTCCTTGGCATCCGCGGTGCCTTCGATACGCTCGATGGCCCACTTGAGCACACGCGAGTTATCGCCGAAACCAGGCCATGCGAAGCCGCCATCTGCGGTGCGACGGAACCAGTTGACCAAGAAGATCTTCGGCATCTGCTCTGGGTTGAGCTTCTCGGAGATCTTGTCCCAGTGGTTCAGGTAGTCACCCGCGTTGTAGCCAATGAATGGCAGCATGGCCATCGGATCGCGACGGATCACACCGGTTGCACCGGAGGCGGCTGCGGTGGTCTCCGAGGACAGGGTCGAGCCCATGAAGATGCCGTTGGTCCAGCTACGAGCCTCGGTCACCAGTGGGATGGTCGTCTTGCGACGCCCGCCAAAGAGAATCGCGTCGATCTTCACGCCGTTTGGCGAGTAGTAATCCTCGGAGAGCATGTCAACCTGGTCGATTGGCGTGCAGAAACGGGAGTTCGGGTGTGCAGCGTTGGTGCCCGACTCTGGTGTCCAGTCGTTACCCAACCAGTCGGTCAGATGCGCCGGAGCCTCGTCGGTCATGCCTTCCCACCACACACCGCCTTCGTCGGTCAACGCTACGTTGGTGAAGATGGAATTGCCCTTGGTGATGGCACGCATGGCGTTCGGGTTGGTGGACCACCCAGTGCCAGGAGCCACACCGAACAAACCGTATTCAGGGTTCACGCCGCGCAGTTCGCCGTCCTTGCCGATGCGCATCCAGTTGATGTCATCGCCCAGGGTCTCAGCTTTCCAACCTTCAATGGTCGGTTCCAACAGCGCGAGGTTCGTCTTGCCGCAAGCCGATGGGAAGGCAGCTGCAATATTGTATGCCTTGCCCTGTGGGCTGGTCAGCTTCAGGATCAGCATGTGCTCTGCGAGCCAGCCCTCATCGCGAGCCATTGCCGAGGCAATGCGCAGCGAGTAGCACTTTTTGCCCAGCAGGGCGTTTCCGCCGTAGCCCGAACCGTAGGACATGATGGATCGCTCTTCGGGGAAGTGCACGATCCACTTATCTTCGTTACATGGCCAGACGACATCTTCCTGCCCTGGCTTAAGTGGCGCACCGACCGAGTGCAACGCAGGAACAAAGAAGGCTTCTTCGGCTTCCATCTTGCGCAGTACTTCGTTACCGATCTTGGCCATAACTCGCATCGAGGCGACTACGTAGGCTGAGTCGGTTAGCTCCACACCGTAAGCAGGCTCGTCGGCGTTCAGCGGGCCCATCACGAAAGGAATGACGTACATGGTGCGTCCGCGCATCGATCCGTCGAACAGCCCGTTGAGCATCGACTTCATCTTCGCTGGGTCTTCCCAGTTATTGGTGAAGCCGGCGTCCTCTTCCTTCTGCGAGCAGATGAAGGTGCGCTCTTCAACACGGGCAACGTCCTTCGGATCCGAGAATCCGGCGTACGAATTCGGGAAGCTCGGGTCGGTCAGCTTGACCAAGGTGCCTGCCTCAACCAGTTCAGCGGTCAGGCGGTCATTCTCCTCAGCGGAGCCGTCGACCCAATAAACACGTTCGGGCTTCGTCAGCGCGGCAACTTCCTCAACCCAAGCTGCCAACTTTGCGTGCGTGGTTGGCGCTGCGTCGATTACGTTCTGATCGGAGCTCGTGCTCATTATCCATTCCCTCCATTGGGCTGAATTTGTCAATAAATCAAGGCTAGGGGTACTCCAGCTGGCGCTTTGTGTGACCCAATCCTCAGCAATGGGTTGATGTTAGACTTTGGAAGATAAATTTCCCGAAATTTCGGGGGTTTATCAATGAACATCAACCCATTTATGTGACCAAGGTCACGTAGACCGGTACCCTTTTGAATTCTTCACATAACCTTCTGTTCACTTTCGATAGATACCGTCCACCTGCGATTTGTACCGATCGAATTTCATCTGTATAGTTGTTCGAGGTTCGCGAGAGTGAATCAAACAACTAAATATGCGCCCATAGCTCAGCTGGATAGAGCGCCTGTCTACGGAACAGGAGGCCGGGGGTTCGAATCCCTCTGGGCGCACAAAAGATCAAAGGTTCCGCTTCGGCGGGACCTTTGTTCGTTAAATCGCACCACCCGAGTGGAGCTGCGGTCGGAGCCGGAACCCGGCACAGGTATGTCACGTCGTCCGTGGCAGGACACCCAGGCCGGCTCACTCTCGCCTGCAGCTGTGAATGCCAATGGGCATATCTCCTCAGATACCGCGCGCCCAAGGCGCTCCACTTAACCCTCAGTCCAATATGACTGGTTGTGAAACACCACACTTTAGCGGCTCTTGAGTTTTATCAGCACAGATTCTCGTGTAAAGTCGTTGGAGTCGTCAAGGCGACAAACAACTAAATATGCGCCCATAGCTCAGCTGGATAGAGCGCCTGTCTACGGAACAGGAGGCCGGGGGTTCGAATCCCTCTGGGCGCACAAATTGAAATTCCCACTCTACGGAGTGGGAATTTTTTTGTTTATCTACAAGTACTGATCTAGCCCCCGTGAGATCCACGCAAAATCAGCTTCGTTGGCATGATGATTCGTTCGGGCACTGCTTCACCGTTAATGCGCTGCACCACAACCTCCGCCATTTTCGCTCCTTGTTCTTCCGCATTCTGTGCCACGGTAGTTAAAGCAGGCGAGGCATTGCGAGCAAATGAATCATCATCGATGGTTGTGATAGCGATGTCCCCAGGCACGGAAAGTCCTGCCTCCGCGATCACCTTCATCGCGCCAAATGCCATTTGCGCGCTGGCGGCAAATAATGAGTCGATTTTTATGCCGCCGGCCAGCAGTTCACGCATGGCGCTCTCGCCGCTGTCCGGGGTGAAGTCGCCTACCGCAATTGCAGCTACGTCGAGCCCGGCGGCACTCACCGCCTGTTCGAAACCCAGCTGGCGGTCTAGGGCAGCACCCATGTTTTGAGGACCTGCGATCGCCGCCGGGTGTTTGCGACCCGCGGTGAGCATCGCTTCGGTTGCCTTCCGCGCCGCTGCCGCGTTATCTACGTCCACCACGAAGACGTCGCCGTCTTCATTACTCATGGGGCGGCCGCCGAAGACCAACGGTAATGATCCGGCCAGTTCGCTGTATGACCTGTCTTCCGCGTGGTGCGAAAGGATCAGCGCCCCATCAACGTTTCCGCCACGTAGGTAACGGCTCGTTTTTGCCGGGTCAGATTCGGTGGCAATCAACAGGGACAACGTAAATTCGGTGGTGCTCAGGTACATCGCTGCCCCCTGAATCACCGCAGCGAAATATGGGTCTGCGAAGAACTTCGCGGTGCTTTCGGGGATGACTAGTGCGATGGAATTAGTACGGCCCTGCGCGAGGGAACGGGCCGCCCTGTTGGGGACGTAGTTCAGTTCCGCAATGGCCTTCTCGACTGCCCGCACCACGTCCGCTTTGACCTTATCCGAGCCGTTGACCACGCGCGACACTGTGGCTCTGGAGACTCCTGCGCGTTCGGCAACAAGTTCCAGCGTCGGCTGTTGTTTGCGTGGTTCGGGCATCGTTACTTCTTTGCAGTAGCTGGGCGGGTCCTTATGACTAGTGCGTGGTGCGTGGTGCGTGGTGCCCGGTTTAGCACCACGCACCAGTGCTATGCCATTGTACGGTTGGCGGCAATAAGTCCAGCGTAGGCCCTGCCACTGTCCTTAATAATGCGTTCCTGTGTTTCATAGTCGACGTAAATAATGCCGAACCGCTTCTGGTAACCCCAAGCCCATTCGAAATTATCGAGCAAGGACCAGAGGAAGTAGCCACGCACGTCCACACCGTCTTGGATGGCACCGGCAACAGCATCTAAGTGGTTAAAAACGTATTCACGACGTTCAACATCGGCCACGGTTCCGTCCGCTGCCAGTTCGTCGGTATACGAAGCTCCGTTTTCTGTGATGTACAAAGCTGGAAGGTCCTTGTACTGGTCCTGCAGTCGGTTCAGCAGAACTCGCAGGCCTTGCGGGTTAACTTCCCAGCCCATCGCGGTTCGCGGCAGCGCTCGGCTCGGGAACGTGACATATTCGCTGCCCACAAAAGGCGAGGACTTCGGAGCCTCGGTGGGTACGACAGACTCCGGTTCGCCTTCGCCGAGCGGATGCCCCGACACATTGTCATCGTGATAGTGGTTCACCCCCAAAAAATCGATGGGCTGGTGAATGATTTCGAGATCCCCGGGCTCAATGACCTCGGCCAGCCCTAAACCGTCCACGTCCGCTAGCAGATCCTTGGGATAGGAGCCGCGCAGTATGGGATCTAAGAACATCCGGTTCCACAGCGCATCGATACGACGGGCGGCTTCCAGATCCACCGGGTCGGTTGGATCGTTTGGCACCGCGTTGGTCAAATTCAGCGTGATACCAAGCTCTCGAGCGCCGAGTTCACGCAAACGTTTTGTGGCTAGGCCATGTCCGAGGTGCTGGTGGTGCACGGCCGCCAAAGCCGCCGCCGGATCTTGGCGTCCCGGTGCATGTTCCCCGGCTGCGTAACCAATGAGCGAGGAACACAGCGGTTCGTTAAAGGTCGTCCAATGCTCGACTCGGTCACCAAGTTTTGCGTAAACCAGCTCGGCATACTCTGCGAATTTATAGGCTGTGTCTCGGTTAGCCCAGCCGCCCTGCTCTTCGAGGGCCTGCGGCAAATCCCAGTGGTATAGGGTCAGCCAGGGCAAAATCCCATGCTCTAACAGTTCGTCGACAAGCCTCGAATAAAAATCTAGGCCCTCGGGGTTGGCGCTGCGCCCGCCGGGAACCACCCGAGCCCAGCTGGTTGAGAAACGGTAAGAATCCAGGCCAATCTCACGCATTAAACCGACATCCTCTCGGTACCGGTGGTAGTGGTCTACCGCAACTTCTAGGTTGTCGCCTCCGGCAATAACTCCCTGCTTGCGAGCGAACGCATCCCAGACGGAGTCTTCTTTACCGTAGGAGTGGCTGGCGCCTTCGATTTGCGCCGCCGCGGTGGCCGACCCCCAGAGGAATTCTCTGGGCCAAGCGAAATTCTCTGAAAAGTGGGTTGTCATTAGCCCTTTACAGCTCCTGCCATAATTCCGGAAACAAGTTGTTTACCCGCCACTATGAAAAGCAGCAGCAGCGGGATGGTTGCCATCAGCGCACCGGACATCACGATCGTGTAGTCCACATAGCGTGCGGATTGCAGTTGGCTCAGCGCCACCTGCAAGGTGGGGTTTTGAGGTGCGACAAGCATTGGCCAGAGATAGTCAGTCCATGCGGTCATAAAAGTAAAGAGTGCCAAGATGGCCATCGCCGGGCGGGCTGCGGGGACTCCCACATGCCAGAAGGTACCGATCATGCTGGCACCGTCGATTCGGGCGGCCTCGATCAATTCATCTGGCACGACATCCACCAAATACTGGCGCATGAAGAACACGCCGAACGCGGTGACCAGCGTGGGCACCATGATTGCGCCGAGCGATCCGGTCCAGCCAAATTCCTTCATCACCATGAACAACGGGATGATCCCCAGCTGGGTCGGAACCGCCAGAGTAGCAATCACGAAGACCAGCAGCCCCTGGCGTCCGCGGAAGCGCAACTTTGCGAACGCGTATCCGGCCAGCGTCGAGAACGTCACCACCGAAATCGTAATGATCGAGGAGACAAGGATGCTGTTTCCCAGTGCGCCCCAGAAATCGATGGTGTTGAAAACTTCGGCGACATTTCTCCAGAACGAGCCTCCAGGAAGCAACGGTGGGTACGTCGAGGCGAATACCGCCCCGGTATTCGAACCAATCACCATCGAATACCACAGCGGGTAGGTGCTCCCGAGGAAGAACGCGATCAGCAACCCGTAAGTGAGAAATCCGGGGCGGCGATCCATGGAGAAGTTTTTGCGTTTGGCTGCAGGTTTCCTGGGTTCCACAGCTTTGTCCAAGGCGGTGCTAGTCATGGGAATCCCCGTCCTTCGTACTCGTTGCTGCGTCCGTCAATCTTTCGCCGTTCGAGGCGGCCTTGGCCTTTGCTTGCTGGACGGCGTTTCGGTGCCCCTGCCGTTGCGCTCGGCGTCGTTTGCGGCTTCCCCCTTCGCTAGAAGAGGCAATGGAACCCGAAAGTATGAAGTTGATCAGACCGATCACGATAATGATTAAGAACAGCATCCAGGCGACCGCAGATGCACGACCAAAGTCGCCGCGGTTGAATGCCAGATCCCAGAGATAGAGCACCGTGGTTTGGTATTCGCGTTCGGGACCGCCTGGCACCGAGCTGCTCGCGTTGAATAGTTTCGGTTCGGTGAAGATCTGCAGGCCACCGATGGTCGCGGTGATGATCACGAAGATCATCGTGGGGCGAATGCTCGGCAGGGTGATCGAGAAGAACCGACGCATCGAGCCAGCTCCGTCCAGAGCGGCGGACTCGTGCAGTTCGCGCGGCACCGCTTGCATGGCTGCCAGCAGGATCAGCGCGTTGTAACCAGTCCAGCGCCAGTTCACCATGGTGGCGATGGCTAAGTGCGAAGGAAGCACCTCGCTCTTCCACGCCACCGGATCGATGTTGATCACTTGGAGCAGGTTGTTGATGAGTCCGTATTTCTCGTCGAAGGCCGAGGAGAAGATCAACGTTACGGCCACCGGGGTCACCACATAGGGAATCAGCACACTCATTCGCCAGAACGTCTTGGCGCGAATATTCTGGTCCAGAATGGCTGCGATGAAGGTGGCCACAAGCAGTTGGGGAATCGCCGAGAGCAGGAAGATGCTGAACGTATTGAACAACGAATTCCAGAACAGGGGTGCGCTAAGTTCCGCTGCGTAGTTCTCCAGCCCAACCCATTCACCGGCTCCCCCGAGCAGGTCCCAGTCATTGATTGACACCACGAAGGTGTAGATCAGCGGAAAGAGCCCCACAAGGGCGAAGAGAATGAAAAAAGGTGAAACGTATAGGTATGGAGAATATTTGAAGTCCAGCCGTCCCCAGCGTTGACGCCGGCATGTTTTCTTCCCGGCTGCCGGATCAGCCTTGAGGCGCCTTTCGCCTGGGTGTTGCTCCCCCGGCGCCGCGGCACCAGGGGCGCCTGAAGCGTTTTTGGTCATGATGCTCATTTATCGGGTTCTCTTTCCGCGTAGGCCGGCCGCATTGCCGGCCGACCTACAGGTGGCGATTACTTGATGTCCAAATTTTTCAGCGTGGACATGGCTTCATCCCACGCGGCTTGGCCGTCCTTGCCGCCATCCAATGCGATGGTTGCCGGTCCAAAGACCTGCTCCTGGATGACCGAATCATCAGCCCCCTTGAACTGGGCCTTCACACCTTCGGCACGGTTTGCCAGAAGCTGACCGATAGGAGCATCGTTGAAGAACTTCGTCAGCTCGTTGCTCCCGGTGACCTGTTCGGCGCCCTGAGCTTCAAGGTTGCTGGGGAACGTCCCGGCGGTTTCAAAGGCGGTAGCCTGCGACTGCGCATCGGTTAGCCAGGTAGCGAGTTTGGCCGCTTCGGCTGGATTCTTCGAGGTGGCGGGAATGGTCAGGAAGGTTCCGCCCCAGTTTGCCGGACCGCCAGGGAAGACATCTGCAAAGTCCCAACCAGAAGATGCATCTCCACCGGCACCTTCAATCTGCCCCTTGACTACTCCCAGCATCCAGCCTGGGCACGGCATAGTGGCAAAAGAGCCATCCAGGAATGCCTGACCTTTTCCCCAGTCCCACTGGGTCTGCCCCGAAGACTGTCCGGATTCGGTGGCCCCTGCCAGCTGCTTCCAGCGTTCACTCAATTCGGTGTTGCCCTCGATATTCAGCGAGCCGTCTGACTTGTAATAGCCCTCATCGAGTTGGTTGACCATGGCGTTCCAGACGAATCCGGACTGATCAAACCAGGCCTTTCCGGTTTTTTCCTCGTATTTTTTGCCTGCCGCGAAGTAGTCTTCCCACTTGGCGTCCTCGCCACCGATGAGTTCAGCGAATTCGGTGCGTTCGGCTGGCATATCTGCCTGTTCTAACAGCTTGGTGTTGTAGCAGAAGCCTTCCGGACCGATGTCGGTACCGTAGCCGATGATCCTCCCTTCGGCGTCGGTGGCCTGTTCGACCTTCCAATCGACCCACTGTGATTTGAGATCTTCTATGCCGTAGTCGCGCAGGTCGGTGAAGGAATCGGAGACGGCCATTACCTGACCGAGCCAGCCTTCTTCAACCGCCTGAATGTCCGGCAGGCCTGCACCCGAAGCTTGTTTAGTCTTCCAGTCGACCAGCGCATTTCCGCCGGTATCGATATTCGTCGCCTCGATGGTGACGCCAGGATTTTCCTTTTCGTATTTCTCGTACAAGGCTTCTAAGCCCATGGTGCCGAAGGTGGTCACCGTCAGGGTGACCGGATTCTCCGCTGATGCAGGCTCGGCATCGGCCGCTTGATCTGCGCCACCGCATCCGGTGGCCAGTAGTGCAATGGTGCCGAACAGGGCTGCCGACTGCGCGAGCTTCGAGTTGCGCAAGGTTTTCATGGTGTCTCCAGGTGTGAGTGCGGGTTTCGAGAGACTCATGCACATTTAAAAATGAGAGCGCTCTCAAAATAAAACAAGTGTCCAACTCTTGCGAGTTTTCATCCAGCCGAGAAGTATAAAAGCGCCTGAAGCGAACTCGTGTGAGCGCTCTCACAAATCATCTTCCCATTATTCTGCCCGATCGCAAGCCGATGTCAAGGACAAAAATTGATTGCACTGCGGGAACTCTCCGCCATGGCAGTTCCGCGGGACTGGCAAGGCAGCCCAAAGCCCACAGGTCAAAAACTGATTTGAAGAACAAATCGGCACGATGGAACGAAGAATAAATCCGTGCATAGAAAATCCGGTGGATCCAAATGGATCCACCGGATAATCGAGGACTAGTTCTTGTTCAGCTGCAGCCCGACGAGCACCGGATCATGATCCGAAGAGCGGAACTGGTCGGGTGAGAACAACTGGGCAACATTGTTGTTGTAGCGGCTGTACTCATAGGCGACCGATTCGGTGGCATTAATGTTCCAAATCGTTTCGCCGGTGACCTTCTGGGCAATTTCGGCCGAACCCAGAACATGGTCAAGCGAACCGGTGCGACCACCGAAGAGGTAGCTTTGAGTGCTGGCTTCGGCACCAAGATCAACGTAGCCAGCCTCAGTCATCACCTTGATGGGATCCTCGGCGGAGTAGGAGTTGAAGTCCCCTGCCAGCAACACCTTGTCGGTGTTGCGCGACTCCTTCAACTCTTCGGCGAAACGCACTACCGCGTGGGCCTGCTCCACACGTGCAGCGTTCCAAGCTCCTGCGCCGTCACCTTGGTCGGCGTTGGCCGAACCGTCTTTTGGATCGGACCCCTTGGACTTGAAGTGGTTGGCAACCACGAGGAAGCGAGTCTTCGAATTGCCGCCCACACGCTGAAAAGCCTGGGCCAGTGGATCACGGGCGTTATCAAAGGCCGCATCGTCCAAGACCACGGACTCGTCGATCAGCTTGACTGCGTCGCGTTGATAGATCATTGCAGTTCGGATGACATCTTCATCCGCCGGAAGCTCTTCAGGACTTGGAGCGAAGCTCCAACGTTTCTGCCCCGCCGCCTCGTTCAAGGCATCAACCAGGATCTTCAGCGCAGCATCGCGATCCTGATCGAAGCGTGCAGAGTTTTCAATTTCTTCCAGCACCACGACGTCGGCATCAAATTTATTCAGTGCGGTGACAATCTTTGACTGCTGGCGCTCAAGGCTTTCGGCGTTGGCTGCACCGCGGGCATCGCAGCCGCTTCGTACCGAGATTGGGTTGCCTTCACGATCGGTGTAGTAGCTGCACCCATCAAGTTGGTCGCCAGTGGTAGTAAAGAAGTTCAGCACATTGAAACTTCCCACGCTCACATTGCCACCAACGGCTTCCGGGGCATCCTCCGTGACTTGTTCAAAGCTCACCGGGATGTCCAGGTCTTGGGCTCCGACAACTTGCCCCTGAGGCTGCAAGCGCCACAAGTCGTAGCGGTAGTCCATGATGACCGGGGCGGTGAAGCTGGCTTGCTTGCCTACGGCGACATGCTGATCCGCCGAGATATATGGCAGCTCGACGAGCTTGTTCGCCTTAGCTCCGAGGAAATTCAGCGTGGCTCCGTCATCCAAAACCAGCTCACGGGCCTGGTTCTCGGCCTCTAGCGCTTTAGCTTCGTCACTTCCGGGAGCGAACACGTCGGTGGCCTGACGCAAGGTGCGCTCACCGTCGATAATTGAGCTGGTTCCCTCGGCAAGGGTTATTTCACCGTATTGATTCAGCCGATAATTGTCGGCTACGGTCCATTGACCCTGCGGGTCGATCAGCATCGCCTCGAAACGCTCGCGCTCGGCATCGGTTGCCGGGATGTCGATGGCCAGAGGCTTGACGGCTTCGGCTGGCTCGACCAACACTTCGATGGACTGATCCGAGGCACTGATTTGGGTCATGCCGTAGTATTCACTGACCTTGCCGGAGACCTGAACGTGATCGCCCACGGCAACCTTGCCGACGCCGTCGGGTGAGTATACGAAGATCGCCGAGCTTCCAGCCGAGGAAATTTCACTTCCCGAGCCTGCGGTTTGCACGTAGAAACCGCGGATGCCGCCTTCGGAGTATGCACCGGTAACTACGCCTCGAATATTGACTTGCTGTCCAGCCATGCCGGTGGCGTCTTCGGTGCCTTGGATATCTTCAATGGAAGTCAGTTCGACTTCGACCGCGGAGGCTGGAGCCATCATTCCGGTCACCAGTACGGCACCCAGACAGGTAGCCGCGAACGCTGTTGTAGCGCGCTTCTTCATGGATTGTCCTAGTTCGTTGTAAGTACCGCAGCGCGGTAGCGCGCGGTCGACCCGCAAACGATTCAATCAGCTAGTTATGAACTCGCGGTGAATCAATAAATAGCGACCGGTTGTTGGTCCATGAACTATCCAAGTCCATGAGGCACGTCACGTCCAGAGGTGAGCAAATAAACTAGAACACTAATTGAACTGACCGGTCAGTTCAATTAGTGTGGAGGTGTGTTAATTGCTAATTCAATGAGCTTCCAGGGACGCCATCACCGACTAGTCGACGCCACCTCGCTGGCAGTAGACCGCGGAACGCTGCTGCTCGTCGTCGCCGACTCACAGAGCGCGCGCACCGCCACCGCGTTGATGCTTTCCGGGCGCATGAGCCCGAACGCAGGAACATTGACTTGGGAGGGCTCATCGAGACTCAAAGAAATACGCGCACACAGCGCGCTACTCGACGCACCACAGATCAATGAACCAGAGGCCCATCTGAAGGTGCGCGATGTTGTCAGCGAAGATCTTTCATTGATCCCGGCACCTTTTTGGCGCCGCGCCCGGAGTAAGAAATGGTTGGCACAACACGGTTTCGAAGACATCGCCAGCAGCTGGATCGACGCGGTCGATGCACTGACCCGCATCAACTTGCTCACCCGCCTTGCATTGGAAAACCATGGAATCGACGCTCTGGTCTTCGACTCCCCCGACCGCCATGGCATCGAAGAAGCCAGTTGGCTAGAAGCCCTCGAAGGATTAACTCAAACTCGGCGAAACCTTGCGGTCATTGCAGTGGTTTCGCGCGTTCCAGACTGCTGGAAGGGGCCGGTAGCCTTCATCGGGCAAACCCAAACCATTGCGGAAGCCGTTCCATCTACCGGCGAAGTTCCACAGCTGGAACCTGTCCTGGAGGAGCAGGCTACCGCGGCGGAGGCCGAAGCTGAAGTAGCCGAACCTAGCCACGCGCAGAGCGAGCACCGCCCTGAAGCATGTACCGAGGACAAGATTCCCCCGGCAGCGGCCCCGCAGCAGGAGGCTTTGAACGAGTCACCGCCCAGCGAAGCCCAGGACCAGGAATCTGTGGCCGAAGAAGCGCAAACGGATCCTCCTTCCCCTGAAGCTGAGATTCCACTTGAACCACCCACCACTAAGGATTAATTCATGACGACTCTGGGCCTAGCTCTCTCCGAGCTCAAGCGCATGACCCGTGGAACCTTGCCAAAGCTGGCACTGATCGCTGTCACCTGTGTACCGCTGCTCTACGGTGCCCTCTACCTTTATGGCAATTGGGATCCGCAATCGAATTTGGATGGCGTCAAAACAGCTCTGGTGAACCTCGATGAAGGCGCCGAGCGCGACGGCGAAACAACAAATGTCGGCGACGAAGTTGTGGATTCGCTACTCGAAGACTCAACCTTCGGCTGGGAGATAGTCGATTCGAACGAAGCCGCTTTGGACGGAGTTGCGCACGGTGACTACGCGTTCGCAATGACCATTCCCAAGGATTTTTCCGCGTCGTTGACTTCCCCAGCGGAGCTGAAAAACGCGAATGCGGCAATTCTTGAGCTAACGACCAATGACGCGAACAATTTCATGGCTGGAAATTTCGCTGAAACCCTGGCCAAGGAAGTTCGCGATTCGGTCTCTAAAGAAGTCGGCACGGAAACCGCAGAGGGCATGATTGCGGGTTTTGTCGACATCCACGATTCGATGGATGAGGCTGCTGTAGGCGCGAAGAAACTCTACGACGGCACCATTTCCCTTTCGGATGGGGTCCTCACTCTCCAAGATGGCACCACGCAGCTGGTTACCGGAAGCTCCAAGCTCGAAGATGGCGCGCAAACCCTACATGCCGGTACCGGCCAGCTATCCAACGGCCTCAAGAAACTCGTGGATGGGCAAGGCAAGCTCGTAGCCGGCACAGAAAAGTTGGCCAGTGGCAGCGCCGAGCTCAACTCCGGGGCGGAATCCCTCAGCGGCGGGCTAAACACCTTGGAGTCGAAGACAGCGCCCCTGCCCAGTTCGGTTTCCAAGCTTAACGACGGCGCTCAGAAGGCTGCCATCTCCGCAGATCAGCTGGCAGCCGGATCGCGTCAAGTAGCGAATGGAAACGCCGAACTCAGCGCCACGGCAGACGAGGCAATGACGGTTATCCAGGATCTGCAAACTGATGCCGAATCTCGGCTCGACCAAGTGAAGCAAAACACCAACTCATCCCTTCAGAGCCAAGTCGAATCCGGGGTTCTCACCCAGGAGCAAGCAGACCAAATCAGCGCTCAGCTGCAATCCACCGTGAAAAATTCCGGTGTCACCCAGCAATTGAACTCGAAGGTCAAAGATGTCAACGCGAAGCTCAACTCGGCGCAAGGCGACCTGAACAAACTCGCCGAAGGCTCCGAACAGGTAGCCGATGGCAATAAGCAGCTAGCCACTGGACTGCAAACCCTGGCCCAAGGTACTGACAAACTCAACGATGCCGTTCCTGCTCTTGCCGATGGAATCTCATCCGCCGCTGCCGGCGGCAGCGAACTCGCGAACGGAGCCGACAAGCTCGCTTCAGGAAGCTCCACCCTTTCGGAGGGCCAGAAATCTGCACTAACAGGCACCAAAGAGGCATCCCAAGGCAGCAAGAAACTCGATTCCGGGGCCGAGGAGCTGGCCGCCGGAACCAGCACCTTGCACGATTCTCTGGTCACGCTGGACCAAGGAGTCGGAGAGCTGGGCGATGGCGCGGGCGAGTTGAAAGACGGCTCGGGTGATCTGTCCGAAGGCCTGGATAGCGGTGTGGATCAGGTTCCAAACCCCGATTCGCCCACCGCCGTGAAACTCGCCAACGTAATCGGCGACCCGCTGCGGGTGAACTCCCACGCGCAAGCCGAGGCCAGCGCCTATGGTGCGGGACTTGCCCCATTCTTCATGACCCTCGCTACCTGGATTGGCACGTTCATCCTCACCCAGGTGATGCGCCCGGTCAATAACCGTGCGTTGGCTTCCAACGGAAGCAGCTGGAAGATCGCGTTGGGCGCATGGCTACCCTTCGCCTTCATTTCGCTTATCCAGTGCACCGCGCTGTACGCGGTGGTTGTGTTCGCCGTCGGGTTGGAGCCCGCGCACCCATGGTTGACTTGGGGCTTGTTCCTTCTCGCTGCGCTCTGCTTCAGCGCTTTGATCCAGGGAATCTGTGCTCTGCTGGGCGCTGCGGGCAAGTTTGTGGTGCTATTGCTGATGGTCCTGCAGTTAGTAACCGCCGGTGGCACGTTCCCTTGGGAAACGCTTCCTGCGCCATTGCAGATACTGCACCAGATCTTGCCAATGAGTAATGTCGTGGTGGCCTTGCGACATCTGATGTATGGTGCAGACTTGGGAATGCTCTCCGCCGCCATCCTCCCGGTCATCGGTTACACGTTGCTGGGTCTGCTGCTGAGCTTCCTAGCGGTGCATAAGCACAAGACCTGGACGTTGAAAACGCTACAGCCGGAGCTGACGGTATGACCACACCACCAAACGCGCGACCTCGTGTGCGGGCAACTGCCTCCAAGAAGCGCTTGTTCGAAGCTTCCATGCGGTTGCTCGGCACCCGCGGGCCCAACGCCACCTCAGTCGATGAAATTGCGCAAATGGCAGGGGTCTCCAAAGGGACCGTGTACTACAATTTCGGTTCCAAGGACGAGATGATCGGGCAGGTCCTGGAATTCGGCGCCGACATGCTGGTCACCGAGTTGAAACGGGCGGCGGAGCACCCCGCTCCTCGCACAGCTTTACGTGAAATGGCCACCATCGCCATTGACTTCGTCGAAAAATACCCCTCATTCGCGCAAATCTGGATCAGCGAGCAGCTTCGTCCCGAAAGCGACTGGGGTGACCAGATTACCCCGGTGTATTCACGGGTCATCTCGACCCTCGTTGAAGTCTTGGAGCGCCTGGTAATTCTGGCACCCGAAGAAAAGCAACCAGCGGCGACAGCAATCTTCGGCGCCGCCATGTTCTCCGCGCGAATGCGCACCGTTTCGGACACGGTAGCCGATCGCGAAGTCACTCTCAACGCGGTGCTGAACAGCGTTGATGGTTTGCTCGCCACTCACCAGCATGTTCAGTCCTAGACGGGATTCAGCAGCTTAGCTACTCCCCGTCTGCCTGCTCTGTAGGGTGAGCGGCAGTGGCTGCTACCGAAAGTGGCGCCTGCCATGTTCCGGTGGCTTCGAGCCCCGAAATCTCTCCCTGGAAAATCACTACTCCCGGATAGGCATTGAGTTTGCGAATCACCGCTTCTCGGGCGAGGCTCGGCAGGCGGTTGAGCACGGAATCGAGAATTAAAACTGGCGGTTGCCGCAATAAGGCGCGTGCCACGATCAATGAGGCGCGTTGCGTAGTGTCCAAGGGTTCTCCGCCACGACGCAGCATGGTGCGCTCCCCGGAGGGGAGCGTGGCGAGATCTAGTCCGCAGTCTGCCGCCACCCGTAGCGCGCGTTTAACCGAAGAACCCGGATGACGGTAGGTCAGCGAACGGATGATGGTGCCTCGTTCGGGAACCATCGAGCTCAACGCTGCGCCAATCAGCTTTCGCCGTTCGGCGTCCGGAAGGTCTTCGCTGCGCCCCTCGGCGATCCACAACCCACCTTTGGAATCTCCGTGGGCTGCGATCCTGCCGGTGGCCAAGGATTCGAGAAGCTCTCCGGCTTCTGCTCCGGACCCTAGGACCTGGATCCGCTGACCTGCGTGTGCCCTAAGCACTGGCCAGTGTTCAAGGCTTTGTTCCGTGGCACGGATCCGCACGGTGATTTCCTTGGGGTTCAGGTCCCTGGCCTCACGGGTGGAAATCATTTCCTGCTCTGCGGCACTCCACGATTTCTCATCATCCAACAGCGGCGCGATGATCCGTCGGCCAGCCCGGTAATTCTGCCGGTACTCGACAATCCGCCCCCATTCGCCCATGGTTCCGGCGCAGATCCCCATCAATGTCAAAGCGCTGGCCAAGACCCCTGCACCGAGGCCGGTCCAGGATCCGGCAGCTACCACCAGCGCGGTGCCCAACAACGGCACAGTCAGCGATCCGGCTCTTAAAGCGCCGGCATATTTGGCGCGTTCCACGGCGGCCTGAACAACTTTTTGCGAGCTTCGATCGACCCTTTCGACCTCGCGGCGTACGCCTCCGGCCGCGGCAATAGTTGTGGCCGCGGTGACCGTGTCTGCGATCCGCGCCGCAAGGTTGCCCCGATGCCTGCGCAGCACGCGAGCCGTGCGCAAGGCGCCTCGGGCCAAGAACGCGAGCAAGCACACTTCCAGCATGACTGGAATTATTAGCGCGACGGCCAGTGCCGGGTGCAAAATTCCCAACCCGAGCGCGGCGAAAATGATCAGCGGAATTCCCGCGATCAACGGCACGATTCCTTGGGTCACCCAATTGCGGATCGAGGATAGATCATTGCTTGATCGCGCCACGGTGATCCCCACCGAGGGGCCCCGACGGGCCTTGAGTGCATGCGATATCAATGATCCGCGCAGTTGAGCCACATAGTGCTGGCCAAGCTTTTCGGCCAGCACCCTTTCGATATACTTCCCACCGAAAAACGCAAGCGAAAGTGCAATGACCCAAGCCAACGCCCCGAGGCTGAAGGCCGTGGCCATCTGGCCTACCTGCCAGGCGATGGCGATGGACAGAGCCCCGACGCCCAGCGCCAGTATCAGCAGGGCAGCCAGCAGTACACGTCGCCCTGGCGCCATCAACGCCGGAAGAGAAAGTTCCTTGGCGGGTGCGTCTATAGGCTGCGAGCCGGTCATTGAACCTCCTAGGCAGTCGGCAGAAGTGCGCTGGCAACCTGTGGGTCGCACAGGTCAAAGGTGTCGATGATCTTGGTGTCCATATGGGCTCGCGCCTCCGAGGCTGCCAGCGGGGATGCAGTGAGCACCCCGGAAACCGCAGCGAGGTCGAGTCCTGCGTCCAGAAGGATTTTCTCCCCCGCCTTCGCGCCGAGCGCATCTTGGGCGCTGAACAGCACGCGGTCAACATGTTCCTTGAATACCGGGTCGCCGAGCAGGCGTGAGGTCTCGCCCTGGAACAATCCGTCGGCGATCTCGATAATGACCGCATCGGCGCCGGTGGCGCTCTGCTCATTGATCATCGAGATCAGCAGTTCGCGGACGGTCTCATAATCCAGACGGTAGGTGGTGGGGTAGCCGAAGTCGGTGAAGTCGCAGACGCTGAACGCACCTGCGTCGGTGAAGAGGTTCGGGTCGTTGCCGGCGCCGGTTCCGGTTGCCTTTCCGGCAGCGACTCGCAATCCTGCGTTGCTCAACCCATTGACCAAGCAACCGAGGGTGGTGGATTTTCCGGAGTTCATCGACGTTCCGAGCACCGCGATCACCGGCGGGCGATTGGCCTCGACCCGGGAAGTGACGTTTACCGAAGGGTTCTGGACGCTCAGCGGTGCAAAATCGCTAAGCGTAACTACCTTGCCGCTGCGCACCAGCAGGCCGATTGGTTCGATCTCGGTGGCCTTGTCGATCGAGGAGTGCTGTTGTTCCACACGGGAGGCTAGTCCGCCACCGGCGACCAGCTCACATGGTCCAAGGTCGGCTGGCACGTGGGCGAGGAACTGATCCGGTGCATAGCGGTGGCCGTATGCCACCATGATTTCCTGGCCAACGAAGAGCTTCTGGCGGCGCGAATGTGGCGACTGCAGCGCCTTGTGCTTGCCCAGCTCAGTGATCTTGGCGATCACCACATCCCCGGAACGCGGCGCCATGCCAGCACTGGAGACGATTTCGAAGTCCTGCGGGTTGCGGGAGAGTTCGGCTGCGACAAAACGGGTGGTGTAGGCAGCCTTGATGGTGCTGGCACGGAGCGCATCGATCGCAATCCGAGCTTCCTTGATGGTGTAGGTTTCGACGTTCTCGTTCGGGATGATCTCTGCAATGACGCCCATGGCTTCGGCCTTTCTCACTTCGGTTCCCGAGAAGTGGAAACCGTCATTTTCAATCGGCCGTTTGGCTCGACAATTATCAGTCAAGCGAGTGAACATGAACCCAAGATGAATCAATCCTGAGGCCTTGGGAAGAATTTGATGAGGGCGTTCTCATGAGTGCCTCATAAAGCCAACACAGACCGCATTATCCAGACTGACAAGGGGCTTTAAAATTTCTCATGAGAATATTCTCATTCTGGACGTGGAGCAATGAAATGTGTGACGCGCGCATCACGTGCGTCCAAATGCGAGTACGAATGCTCAGTTTCCAGCACCGTCGTACCCAATGTCGGATAGTTCATGGCCAGTTCGTAAACTGCTTCCTCATCCGATTGCGCGGAGGCCAGACGCAGGGCTAAATCCTGGAGCGTTGGCTGATGCCCGATAACCAGCAAGGTGGAGACGGTATCAGGCACCTCGTTGATAATTGAGCACAAAGCGGAGGCCCCTGCACCATAGACGCGCGAGTCCACATACGGGGTCGGGCCCTTTTCACCGAGCTCCGAGAGCACCCAGGCGCAGGTAGCTCTGGCACGCAGCGCATCGGAGCAGATGATGTAGTCCGGTATCAGATCATTTTCTACCAGCCAGGCACCGGCGGCCGGCGCTTCACGGTTTCCGCGGGCGGCCAAAGGGCGGTCATGATCGCTTACGCCCAACGGGTAGTCAGACTTTCCATGACGCATGAGAATCAGCCGACGACGCTGCATAGTATTCATAGCCCAAGCTTAGACGCGCCTGACTTAAATGACCGAGGCGAACAAACCTCGGTGGTTTGTTCGCCTCGGCAAAAGAACGATCTAATTAGATGGAGTATTCAGGTGCCGCCCAGACGACGACTTCTGGGTGCTCGTAGAAGCGGTAGCCCTGCCCGCGCACGGTACGCACGGTGTTAGCTAGACGTCCCAGCTTCGAGCGCAAGCGACGGATATGCACGTCGATGGTGCGCTCATTCGGAATCTCCTCGGCATTGCGCCACAGGTTTTCCAGCAATTCTTCACGGCCCACGGTGCGAGTGCCGTTCTCTACCAAGAAGTTCAACAGTTCGAATTCCTTGAAGGTCAAGTTCAGGGTTTCGCCATCGAGGTAAACCTCGCGGCGGGACAAGTCGATCAGCACGCCGGATGGGCGCGGTGCGCTTGGGCGAGCTTCGGCACGCGGTCGACGCGACAGGGTTGGATCTCCCAACGCCTGGCGAACCACATCAATTGGTTCGCCTTGTGCGCTAGTTGGCGCCAGCGCTACCGCCGCATGGGTCTGCGCCTGCGGGGACAAAGTTGCCAAGAATGCTCGAACCTGGGTTGCCAGCTTCCCCAGCGAGGTTCCCTGCGCTTGGGCGGCAGCTTCATCCAGTCCGACATACAGCACAAAACCACGAGCACTGGTGTCCGCGCTAGGGGCACCTGAGGACTGCACCGGTGCGATTGGTGCCTGAGTCAGCGGTTCACGAGTTTCATGAACGTTGTTGACCGCACGCAGCGGGCGATAGCCGGCTGGAGCATAGCTTCCGCTACCAGCAGCGGCGCGCTGTGCCGCCGCAGCTCGGTTCTGAGCGTTGCGAATTGAAACGTGTACGTATCCGGATCCAGCCGACATGATGACTTCCTTTTTCGTGCGAAGGCCAAGTGATTTGGCGTTAATGCTTCGGGTTTTGCTTGCGCCGCCCGTGACCTTCGTTCACGAACAGCAGTTGGGTTCCCGCCGGCGACCCTGGATTGATTGCTTAATTCTTCAAGCTGATCGATCCAATTTCACCGACGCCGAGCATTCGACAACAGCACGCAAGCGTACCCTCAGGGTCGCTGCCCCGACTGCTGTTGTTGATCTGCGCCGTACTCACACCTCAAGTATTCCCCGTAACATTCGAAACTTGCAAGTAACAAAGGTCACCCCTGTTCAGCATGTGAGACAAATGCGTCCAAAAGTGACGGAGCACACTTTAGTCAATTATTGGATATCTAAGCGCTTAACTAAGCGAATTGACCAAGACATACGTTCAAGATGTACAGAATGACCATGCCATTCAGAGCCATGAATATTCATTCACCACCTATGCAGGTCCATAGTTCAAACATTCGCACTATGCAGCACTTGACCAAATTAAGCGCTACCTGAATGGAATATTCCCGCATAAACTCGACATACAGTCATAGCTTTTGCACAGCTAAAACATAAAGTAGCCCCATGGCAATAGGAGAAGCTGGTTAACATGAGCGATTCACGATTTTCTCCCGCACAATTACCTCGGCTAACCCATCCTGATGGCACGCCCATCAAGGTTCTAGTCGTAGACGATGAACCTTCATTGGCGGAGCTGGTGTCCATGGGCACCCGCATGCTCGGCTGGGAGGCAACGATGGCTCACGACGGACCGGAAGCAGTGGCCATAGCGCGCTCACTCTCACCGGATGTTCTGGTTCTGGACTGGATGCTCCCGGGGTTCGACGGCCCGGAGGTACTGCGCAAGGTACGCAGCTACCTGCCTGAAGTACCAGTACTATTTCTCACCGCGAAGGACGCGGTCGAGGACCGGATCGAAGGTCTAGGCGCCGGCGCCGATGACTACGTTGCTAAACCTTTCAGCCTCGAAGAGGTGCTGATTCGCCTGCACCGGCTGGTTGAACGCTCCGGTGCATCCACCGCGGATTCCGCAGAACTCGTAGTTGGCGATCTGGTGTTGAACCTAGACTCACACGATGTTTCACGCGCAGGCCGCTCGATCTCGCTGACCGCAACAGAGTTTGATCTGCTCAGCTACTTGATGAATAACGCCCGCCGAGTGGTCTCCAAGTCGCAAATCCTCGACAACGTCTGGCATTACGACTTCGACGGTCAGGCAAACATTGTGGAACTCTACATCTCTTACCTGCGCAAAAAGATCGATGTCGATGCCGAATCAATGATCCACACGGTCCGTGGTGTGGGCTACGTACTCAAGCCCGCTGCATGAGTTCATTTCCAACCAGCATCAGACCAACCTCACCGCACGCTCTGCAGCGCAAACTGCTAGTGATCCTGCTTGGCTCTTTGACCGCCGTATGCGTGCTGCTCGGGTTGCTCTACAACGCCGGCATGCGCCAAACGCTCATGGACCAGCTGGACGAACAGCTTAAGGCCTCGGTGGAGCGCGCCAGTACCTACTCGGTAGGTTTAGCCCGCCCGGACCAGCGCCTCTATGCGCCGGGGCAGGCCGCCGGTACGCTCACCGCGCGCTTCGTGGATCGCTACGTATTCTCCGGAGATGTGCTCGACCAGCATGGCGAGCGGGTTATGCTCACCCAAGACGATGCCATCCATCTGGTGACCATCGACATCAATGCGGAACCCGTACGCCGCACGTTGTCCGTTGGCGACTACTTGCTCTCGGCGGTTCCAGATCCTGGGTCCGGAGGCGTACTGATTGTTGGACTACCCTTGGATTCCACGGACCAAACGCTGCTCGAAATGGCCTGGCTGACGCTATTCATTGCGATCTGCTTAGTCCTCGGCACCGGTTTGGTGGGAACCTGGCTTATTAGCCGTTCCTTCGCTCCGCTCAAACGAGTCGCGGCGGTGGCTTCCTCGGTAGCTGCCGAGGAACTTGAATCGGGCAAGGTTGAGCTGACCCAAAGAGTCGCTTCCCAAGACGCCGTTCCAGGCACAGAAGTTGGCAATGTCGGACGCGCTCTGAATGCCATGCTCGATAACGTATCCACGGCATTAACTGCACGTGAAAAATCTCAGGACCAGATGCGTCAATTCGTGGCGGACGCTTCGCATGAGCTGCGCACGCCATTATCGGCGATACGCGGCTACACCGAATTGCTGTCGGCAACCGAGCATTTCTCTCCCGATGGACGACGCTCTGTGGACCGGGTACTGCAGCAGAGCAACCGCATGGGTTCGCTGGTGGAAAATCTGTTGCTCCTGGCCCGACTGGACGAGGAGAACTCATTCACCATGAAGCATCTGGACTTGTGTGTACTAACTTCCGATATCACCGAAGACTTCAAGGCCACCGCGGACGACCATATCTGGAAATTTGATTGCCAAGCACCGGGGACCGTCGTCAACGCCGATTCGTCTTCCCTGCGCCGAGTGATTACCAACTTACTGGCCAATGCGCGCAAGCACACTTCGGCTGGCAACTCAGTGACCGTCAGCGTGGGGCAAGATCTCGAAAGCAATGAGGCAGTGCTGCAGGTGCAAGACACCGGCGAGGGGATCTCTGAAGAATTCTTGCCCAAAGTCTTCGAAAGATTCACTCGGGCCGACAAGGCCCGCTCGGGGACGGATGGCACCACCGGCCTCGGACTGCCAATTGCGAAGAGTATTGTCGAGGCACACCGGGGCACCATTTCGGTGACTTCAGAGCCCGGTCATACGCTCTTTGAGGTGCGGTTGCCGCTGGCTGGCGAAATGCCAGCCAGCGACGAAACCGAAGCTGTCCGCTAAGCGAGAATTGCTTAGGCGATCGGTGGGGTGACGCCGTACAGGCGGTCACCGGCATCTCCCAGACCAGGGATGATGTAGGACTTCTCGTCCAGTCGTTCATCCATCGCGGCAAGCACAATGTGAACGCGCTCGTCGGCACCGTGAATTTCCTTCAGGCGTTCCACGCCCTCTGGGGCTGCGATCAGGCAGATGCAAGTGACCGATTCGGCGCCGCGTTCGAAGATGAATTTGATCGCTTCGGCCAAGGTGCCGCCGGTGGCCAGCATTGGATCCAGCACGAAGACCTGGCGACCAGTCAGGTCGTTTGGCACGCGATCGGCGTAGGTGATGATGTCCAGGGTTTCTTCGTTGCGTGCCATGCCCAGGAAGCCGACCTCGGCCGTGGGGACCAGGCGGGTCATGCCTTCAAGCATGCCTAGGCCCGCACGCAAGATCGGAACCACTAACGGGGTTGGCTTGGCGAAGGTGATACCGATGGTGGTGGCTACCGGGGTGACTACCTCGACCTCTTCGGTCCGCACCTCGCGGGTTGCCTCGTAGGCCAGCAGGGTGACCAGTTCGTCGGTCAGCTGACGGAAAATCGGGGACGGAGTATCTTTGTCTCGGAGAACTGAAACTTTATGTGCCACCAATGGGTGGTCGACTACCTGTACGCGCATAAGTAGAAATCTATCAGCCCGCCATGGAAGCAAACGAGATAAAAGCGCGAAATCCCGGCGGGAAAACTCCTTGATGTGCCCAACTAAACAGGAATCAGCGGGATTGCGCTCCATGCAGCAAGGGCATATCGGTTCGTTCCGAAGCGATAGCCGCCGAGCGCGTGCGTCCCCGGGGCTAAAACACGTAAGGTAAAGGCACTATGGCGCACGAACACGAGACTTGGATGGACCTGGCCCTCGCGGAGGCCCGAGCCGCATTGGACACCGATGATGTCCCGATCGGTGCGGTCATCATCTCCCCCGAAGGCAAGCTCCTGGCTACCGGTCGCAATGAGCGTGAAGCGCACTATGACCCGACGGCTCATGCCGAAGTCGTGGCCATCCGCAATGCAGTCAAAGCGCTACAGGCACAAGGCAACGCGGACGGGTGGCGATTAGAAGACTGCACCTTGGTCGTCACCCTGGAGCCCTGCGCCATGTGCGCCGGGGCCATCGTGCTTTCACGCATCCCTCGGCTGGTCTTCGGTGCATGGGATGAGAAAGCCGGAGCCTGCGGCTCGGTCTTTGATATCGTCCGCGAACCCCGTTTGAACCACTGGGTCGAGGTATACCCACGGGTTAAGGAAAGTGAATGCGCGGACCTGCTGCGCGATTTCTTCCGCTCCAGACGCAACTGACAGAACGTCCACGTGTGTTTCGAACCACTAACCAGGGTTTTCACCCCGTTCGTTTTGGTGTTCTCGAAAGGTTCGTTATAGAGTTATCAGGTCTGGTGACGTGTCCGAGCGGCCGAAGGTGCAACACTCGAAATGTTGTGTACGGTAACCCCGTACCGTGGGTTCAAATCCCACCGTCACCGCCAGTGAAAACCCCGAGAATCATTGAATTCTCGGGGTTTTTCTTTGCCACAAAACGTCCGGGTTGTCTGAGACAGCTTAATTTGTTGGCCTAATAATGGCAAGCATTCGAGTTCACAGATCAACCCCATGAGTTCTTCTTCCTTCTTGGCCACCAATTTCGCGATGCCCGGCTTCGACGGTTAGCCCATGGTTTTTTGTCCATCCAAGGATTCGCGGATGATGTCGGCATGCCCGGCATGCTGGGTGGTTTCGGCGATGATGTGCAGCAACGTGCGGCGCACCGTCCAATGGGTATCGACAAACCATGGCGCCTTGGGCAATTCGTGGACGGTGTCCATGTCTACCTCGGCCAGCAAGGCATCGGTGCGGGCCGCAACCTGCGCGTAGTTTTCCAGCAGCTCATCCAAGCACTCTTCGCGCAACATGCGGAATTCATTCTGGAAAGCTTCCACTGCTTCGGGTGGCATCTTGCTGAAGTCTGCCCCATCCCAGGCCATGGCGGCCCGGCCCTTGACGATGAATTCCTGCCATTGCTTTTCCACTGCGGTCACATGTTTGATTAGTCCGCCCGGGGTCAGTTCGCTGTCCGTTGTGCGCTGTGCTGCCTGCGAATCGCTCAGTCCGCGGACGGTGAAGCGCAGGAAGTGCCGAGCGTTGGCTAACGCCTGGAACAGGTCGGAGCGTTCCCCTGTCAGGGTGGTTTCGGTGGTGGCCATGGTGCTCATTGTTGCCTCCTGGCATCAGCTTCAGCCGGTATTTCCAGCTGATAGTTACCAGCGTAAAAGCAATAAGTGTCAGATTTTGTCCTAAATCAAGGCAGACTGGTTACATGAGTACCAGCACTAGATTCTTGCGTTTAATCTCCTTGCTGCAGACCCACCGCTACTGGTCCGGCGACGAGCTGGCCGAGCGACTGGAAGTCAGTTTGCGCACCGTTCGCCGGGATATCGACCGGCTGCGCGACCTCGGCTACCCGGTGCAGGCTGACCGCGGGGTGGGTGGCGGCTACCAACTGGCTTCCGGCGCTGCCCTGCCCCCGCTGGTGCTCGACGATGAGGAAGCCGTGGCGCTAGTCATTGGCCTGCAATCTACGGTGCATGGCGGTTCTTCCGCGTTAGCCGAAGCCGCATTGCGCGCGTTGTCAAAGGTCGTTCCGGTACTGCCGGCCAGGTTGCGGCAGCGGGCGCAGGCATTGACTGCCAGCACCGTCCCGCTGGACTCGCAGGGCTCTGTTCCAGAACCGGTAGACCCCCAAGTGCTGGTGGTGTTCGCCCAGGGATGCCGCGACCGCGAACGAGTGGCTTTCGACTACCGCGACGCTAAGGGAACCGCCAGTTCAAGGCGGGTGGAACCGGCCAAACTGGTCAATGTGGGCAACCGCTACTATTTGGTGGCCTATGACCTGGATCGCGCGGATTGGCGCAGCTTTCGGGTGGATCGAGCCGAAAATGCCGCAGCGCGGGCACTGCGTTTTGTCCCGCGGGAGATTCCCGGAGGCGATGCTGCCCAGTTTGTCCACGAAGGGCTGCGCGGAGCAGGACAGCTACAGATCAGCGCGCGGGTGCATGCCAGCGCCGAGGAGCTGGCACCGCGCATCGGCCGGTGGTTCGAGATACAGCCCCTCGATGAGCACAACAGCATGGTGCGCACCGAGAACGCCAACCTGCCTTGGGCTGCCTTCGGGCTTGCGTTGAGCGAGGCGAAGGTCAGCGGTGTGCAACCGGAGGAACTGCGCTCGCTGCTTGACTCATGGTCGATAAACCTCGCCCCGAGGCCCGTGCGTAAGTAGGAAAACCAGGCTCAAGATATGGGATATGAGGCGGTTCGCGCAAGGGCGATCGAGGTTGCACGGCAATTGCCGCTTCCCCTTGAAGACGTGGACAAATACCTTATGAAACGGAGGCAATCGGCCTTTGGATCGGCCCGGCGATTAATAGCAACTCCGGGTGCCTCTGCAGTCTAAATCATCAGGTCAATATAGACATTTAGGCTGGAGAATCGTGATAGCGCGGCCATCGACGATACAGACCAGCCATTGCACTTCATCGATCCGCACCTGGGAAGAAACTCGTAAAGAGTCTTCCAATCAGCTAAGGCCGCGCCCTGTGGAGCATTTGGAAGCGCGCTTTACCCCATGCGGTCCTTACTCGATGTGATGCTGGTGGATTTGCGTCTCAAAATTGCTGCCGTTTAGTTCGAGGTAGATCTGCCCCTCGGTCACCGAGACCGACATGGTATTGCGTCTGGTGAGGGCCTTGGCTGCCAAATCGATGAAGCCGGGGTCGAAGGAACGGACAACAATCTCATCGGCTTGGTAGATGGTCTTGCCCTTCCACGAGGCCAATAACTTCGCAGGCTCACGGTGGGTGTAGACGGCGGCACGCTCTGCGCGTTTGCTGCCTTGGTGAAGACGCTGGGCATCCGGGGCGCCAACCTCAATCCACGCCAGGATGCTTCCGGTGAGATCTTTGACCAGCACCGCTGGTTCCTCCCCCGTGGATACTCCGCCGGCAGAAAACGCAATGCCTTCTTCTGCTTCTAGGCAGTAAGCGAGAACGCGAGTCACCAGATAGGCGTCGGTCTCCGAGGCTTGCTGCGCCACACGCAATGAGAGATCTTCGTAAACACCGCGATCCACATCAGCCAGTTGGACTTCGAAAGTATGTATTGTCGCGCCGATTGCCATAAGACACGAGTCTACAGTGATGCGGGGCTAGCTCGCCGGGTCATAGCTGAACTCGCGCAGCTCTTGCGCACAACGACAGGCCACCGCGATCCTTCGAGCCCAGGCCAGCGCTTCTCTACGGGTTGGCACCTCCAGCACGGTATATCCGCCGTTGAGCTCCGAACCCGAATAAATTTCGTCGTACACCGACCCATCTGCGGATACGAGCACCGGATCGATGCCTTCATCGATTCCGCCGCCGAAGACGTAGATACCTGCCTCTTTGGCTTCGAAAATGACCGCACGGGCATCGGCGGCGACACGCGGCAATTCCTCGGCTGAAACTACCATCGCTCGGCTCGGGAACGAGATCAGATATTTAGTCATCTCCCGATTGTGCGCCCGCACGCGGTTCACTTCAATGCTTAATCCGATGAAGCTGGTGGTGATTGCTTTGCGACGGAGCGGCTACAACAGTTTGGCTTGAGGCTCATTGTGGAACTCTTCACCAACTCGGGCTTACTCCTGCTCGGCCGCCCAGCGCGCGGCCCGTGCATTGAGCTTATCGGCGAGCGCTGACAACTCGGTTCCCGGTTCTGCGCGGCCAAGAGCCAAGCCAAGGAGGAAGGTGCTCAATGGGGCAGCCGGTCGCGCGACATCGTGCGCAACGTGCTTGGCAACGTCGAGTAGCGTTTTGATCGATACCTCGTTGACGTCCAAGCCAAGTTCTTCGGCCGCCGCCTCAAGCCACGGAATAAGTGCCTCGGGTGGGAGATGCTGTGCCATGATTATTCTTCCTTTTCTCGCTATGACTTAGTTGGTTTCGCCGACTGAGCTGAATATTTTTGCCGCAGACGGGCTTCTTCCAAAGCTTCGGGGGTATCAATATCCGCCGATTTATCCCCCGAAATATTGGCCCGATTCAGCTCAAGGCTCATAAAGGCCCTCCTGACCGGTGCGTTGACGACGCCGGCGCCCAGCGCCTCGCAGGTTTCCCGGAGCGGTTCGGTGCGGTAGCAACCCGCGAGCCATTGGGTCCGCTCGTTGTCGTCTACCAGCACCACGCCATCTGCCCCCGGGGTTTTCATTGCCACGGAAAGAGCCTGGCAGACCGCGGCCGGGTATTCCAGGTCGCAAGACAGCACCACTACCCAGCTAGCCGTCACGGTCTGCAGTCCCACCGCAAGTGCGGCTAACGGTCCGGCGAATTCAGGTTCTTCGCGCAGCACCGCGTCCGCTTGGGTTCCAGCGCTTTCGGGGCCGACAACGATCACCTGGCCGGTGACACCTTCCCTGCACGCCTGCACCACACGATCCACCAGCCTCTGCCCGCCGAGGAGCAGCTCGGCCTTATCCATTCCCCCAAGCCGTGACCCCCGGCCACCTGCAAGTATCAGCGCGTCGGCGGCCATCATGGAAGCGTCCTAATCACTTGCACAGTATCGCCTTCGGCGATGTCCCCGCGCTCGGATTCCACCAAGGCGTATCCTTCGGCAGCACCGAAACCACCGACGGAATGCGACACCCGCTTGGAATGCACCACCGGATAGCAGCGCAACGACTGCCCATATTCAAATTCAACGGGGAGCACTTGCAGCTTCCCGGTGATTCCACGCCATCCGGTCCCAGCGGTAGCGGTCAATCGCGGACGTTCGAACACCGCATGCCCCTGCATTGCACGCAGCGCCGGGCGTACGAAGAGTTCAAAGCCGACCGCGGCGCTGACCGGATTGCCAGGCAGCGCGAAGACAAATGCGCCGGCGGCCAAACGTCCGGTGCATTGCGGCTGGCCAGGGCGGGCATCCAGCCTCACGGCACGAACTTCTGCTTCTTCCTCCAACGCCAACCGCATCACGTCACGTGTCCCCGGGCCCACGCCACCGGTACTCACGATGACGTCATAGCTCGCGCCCAATTCGGCAAGTTTTTGGGTTACCTCAGTTACCTCGTCGGGGCAATGCTGCACATTGACCTCGACGATGCCCGCCTCGGCCAACAATCCGCCGATAAGCAAGGAATTTGATTCCGGGATCTGCCCGCGCGTCAGTGCCGCACCGAGGGGTTGCAATTCGGCTCCGGTGACCAGCACCGCCACACGCGGCGCTCGCCGAACCAACACCTGCGCCACTCCCGCCGCGGCCAGTGCCGACAGGCGCACCGCGGTCAGCTGGTCCCCGGTGCGGGCGACCAGTGCGCCTTGGGTCAGGTCTTCTCCCCGGACGCGGACTTCCTGGCCGGGCTGAACTGGTTTGAACACTCGGACGAGTTCGTCGGCCCAGGTGTTCTCGCCTTGATCGCCAATGGTCCATTCGACGCGCACCACAGCGTCGGAACTCGTGGGGATGGGTGCACCTGTCATGATGCGTACCGCTTGTCCGGGCTCCAACGGCGCATCCCACGAACTTCCTGCGGCTACTTCGCCCACCACGCTCAACGCGATCGGTTGCTGCTCGTTAGCGTTCAGCGTATCGGAGCTGCGTACTGCGTACCCGTCCATGGCCGAGTTCTCCCACAACGGGAGCGGATGAGCAGAAAACACGTCCTCTGCAAGCACCGTTCCGCGCGCTTCGGTTAGGTCCACCGTGCAGGTGGTCACCGAGGTGACTCGGTCAAGAATCCACGCCAGATGTTCTGCAGGGCTTATCGCCATCTGTCCTCATCCTCCATTGTCTTCATAAATTGTTCATGCACGGAAACAAGGAATTAAGTGAAAGGTACCTGCCCATAGAGCCGATGACATCATTCTAGGAGGAGCATTTCTTCTCCGGTTCGCTCCCGAGGCCCGCCGGGACGCTATTGGCCACGGCCCGCACAAACTCCGTAGCCGGCTCCGCAAGCACTTGGCGTGTGTACCCCTGTTGAATTACAACGCCTCGTTCAATCACCAGTAATCGCTCCGCCAATGCCAGCGCGTCCGCCCCCGAATGCGAGACGACAACCGCAGTGGTTCCGGTGCGGGATAATTCTTCACGGACCAGCTCGCGCATCTCCACCGCCGCTTGGACATCAAGTGCGGAGAACGGCTCATCAACTAGAAGCAATTTCGGCCCCGCAGCCAAGGCACGAGCGAGCGCAATACGCTGCTGCTGCCCACCGGACAACGCGGCAGGGCGCTGTATCGCGAATGACGAGAGGCCTAAGCGTTCAAGCCAGTCGCAGGCTACCTGTTGGGCGCCGCGTTTGCTCAATCCAGCTGCGCGGGCCGCGAAAGCAATATTCCCGGCAGCATCCAAATGCGGGAAGAGCCTAGGCTGCTGCCCGAGCAGGCCGATCGCCCGGCGGTGTGGTGGAAGGTGCACTCCGGGACCGGAGAGGACCGTACCGTTCAGGGAAATCTGCCCGGAAGTCAGGTGCTGAATTCCAGCGATTGCATGCACAATCGTGGACTTGCCAGCTCCGTTGGGGCCCATCAGCGCGAGGGTCTTCCGAGGTTCGAGTTCCAACTGCACGTCGATTTCGAAGCTTGGACGCACCACACGGATTTCTGCCCGAAGTCCGGTGGTCATTTCAGTGCCCCCGGACGCCAAGCACGCAGGCAAACCAGTACCAGTACGGCGGCCGCGAGCAATAACAATGACAGTGCAACGGCTGATTCTCGTCCGGCACCTGCCCCATTAAAAGCCGTATAGATAGCCAGTGGCATGGTTTGGGTGCGTCCAGGCGCATTGCCTGCGAAAAGCGCAGTAGCGCCAAACTCGCCCAGTGCCCTGGCGAAGCAGAGGATCATCCCGGCAAGCAACCCCGGTGCGGCCAAAGGCAGGCTGATTCGGGTCAGCACCATCCAACGTCCGGCGCCAAGCGTTGCCGCGGTCTGCTCATAGGCCGCCCCGCTGGTACGCAGGGTCCCTTCGACGGTGAGCACCAGAAAAGGCAGCGCGACAAACATTTGCGCCATCACCACCGCTGCGGTGGAAAACGGAAGGGTGAACCCCCAGAACTGTTCCAGCAGCTGTCCAATGCCGCTGGTCCGGCCGAAGAGCAATAGCAGCGCGACACCGCCGACCATAGGTGGCAGTACTAGGGGCACCGCCACCAATGCACGGAGAACCTGCGCAACGTGCGGGGAGCTACGAGCAATGAGAAGTGCCAGCGGCACTCCGAGCAGCGTGCACAGCACGGTAGCCAGCAACCCGGTGCGCAGCGAAAGGCCGAGTGCCTGCAAGGCCTGTGGGCTGGTCACATCCGCCCACAACGTGCCCCAGGATGCCTGTGTCAACAACGCAATCAGGGGAAGCACGAGCAGCGCCACAGCCAATACGGCCGGCAGCAATACCAGGCTCGGTGCCCGGGTACCGACATCCACCTGGGCGGTCATTTCTGCTCGGTCTTTATCTGAGCGGAGTCCGTCGGGCTTCCAAAACCATATTCATTCATGACCTGCTGTCCATGCTCGCTCAGGACATAGTCAACGAATGCTTCGGCTGCCTTGCGTTTGGCCACTCCTGGCTCTTCTCCGTTTGCATTGTCCAGAACTGAAATGGGGTATGAATTAACCACCTTCTGAGCATCGGAAGGGATGATGCTTTCAACGGTCGGTTCATTGGCAACCTCTGTGCGGTATACCAACCCAGCATCCGCTTCCCCTGTGGCCACTTTGACCAGCACGGTACCTACGTTCTGCTCTAGGCTTGCAGCTTCAACCTGCACTCCGGCAAGATCCAGTAATTGCTTGGCCGCGGAGCCGCAGGGCACTTCGGGTGCGCAGAGCACTGTGGTGGCGTTTGCAAGGTCCGCCAGCTCCTTGATGTTGCCCGGATTCCCTTGGGGAACGGCAATCACCAGGGTGTTGGTAGCGAAGATGCTCGGGGCCGTTTCCAAACCGGCTTCTTGTACCGCTTGCATGTTGCGTTCATCTGCCGAGGCAAACACATCAGTGGGCGCCCCTGCGACAATCTGGGTAGCGAGCGTTGAGGAGCCGTCATAGCTAATGTCGGAGAGCAGAATTTCCGGGTATTGTTCCCGGAATTCCTGGGCTAACCGTTCGAAGGGCTCGTGCAATGAGGATGCGGCCGAAATGTTTATTTGGGTGCGCTGCTCCTCGGAGTTTTCCATCCCACCATTTGCCGCGCAAGAGCTTAGCGCCAGAATGAGAAGTCCAGCTAACGCCAGCGTTGGGCGTAGTTGCATGCTCGGCTCCTTCAAAAACGGTACTTTGTCATGCTACCGCCGATGTCTCGCGCGTCACGAGTTATTTCCGCGCTGGCTTCACCGACCAACCAGAACCGTACGCCCAAAGATGTTGGCGCAGCCTGCTGCCTCATCGCTCCTAGATCAAAGGAAGGAGTCCTGCTAGCGGTGCGATGGGGTTGGACCGGTTCAATCCGGAACAACGTTCGTTGCACACGCCTGACCTACGTTTTGCCATCGAGGTATTCAAACGGTGTAAATTCCACCGATTCTAGAGCCCGACCCATTCGCTGGTTCCCGCTTCGAAATGTTGACGCTTCCAGATCGGCACCTCGTGCTTGATCCGTTCAACCAATGCCTCGATGGCGGCGAAGGCCTCGCCACGGTGCGCGGCGGCAGACGCCGCGACCAAGGCCGCGTCGCCAATTTTCAATTCTCCAACGCGATGCACCGCCGCCATGCGCACCCCGGAGCGGTCCTGCTCTTCGGCCAGGATCTTGGCAAGGAATTCTTCGGCCTGCGGGTGGCTTGAATAGTCCAGTCCCATAACCTTTTCGCCGCCGTCGTGGTTGCGAACGATGCCATGGAACATCACCACCGCTCCGGCATCCGGGCCATCCACGGCAGCTCGTACCGCGGACTCATCGATGGCTTCAGCGCTGATGCGGGCAAGTGAATTGTTCAGCTCGGTCATGAGTTCTCCTTCGAGTTACTGGTCGATGCTTTCACGGCATCCGTAGCGGTGAATTCCGGAGCAAATGGAGCAAACTCGTGAATACCACCTGAAAGGTAGCGCACCGGCACCCCGCGCTTGGCTAGCAGTTGTGCGGCACGGATGGATCGGGGATCGCGGGCGCAATAGACAATCAGCTCCCCGCTGCCGAGCAGCCCAAATGATCGCTCCGCCTGGGATGCCGACTCAAGCTCATCCAGCGGCAAGAACTGCGAACCGGTGATGTGCAGTTGTTCGCGCTCTTCCAGGGTCCGCACATCGAGTAACCGCGGGACAGCACTGGAACGCAGCAATCCGGCAAGTTCTTGAGACGAGATCGCCTCGGGCTGCGGCTCCGCACCGGCGCAGAATAGTTCGTAATCGATCAATTCGCTCACCGGACTTCCTTGCGGGTCACGACCGTAAGAGATTTCCCTGGTGCGACCGGCGAGCGCGTCATAAATCAGCACCCGTCCAACGAGCAGGTCACCCAGTCCGGTGATGACCTTCAACGTTTCGGTGGCCAACAAGGTACCAATCGTTCCGCAGAGTCCTGGCAGCACACCGCCGACGGCGCAATTCACCACGGTGCCCGGTTCCGGCGGGGTCGGGAACAGATCTCGGTAGCCCGGTCCGTACTCATGCCAAGCCACACTGACCTGCCCATGATGGGCAAGAATGGATCCCCAGATCAACGGAATCCCGCTCAGCTGGGCCGCATCATTAACCAGATAACGGGTGGGGAAATTATCGCTCCCATCAACTACCAGGTCATAATCGGCAAAGATTTCCAAGGCATTCTCAGCGGTCAACCGCAGGTTGTGTTCAATGATCGTGACCGTAGGGTCAAGTGCCTTGGCAGCTTGTGCCAAAGAGGAAGTCTTAGCGACGCCTAGGTTCGCCGTGCTGTGCGCAACCTGCCGATGCAGATTCGAAAGTTCAACCACATCATCATCCACCAGCCCGATGGTCCCCACCCCGGATCCGACCAGATATGGGACGCTCGCACACCCGAGTCCACCGGCGCCGATGACCAATACCCGCGCGTGAGCGAGCCTGCGCTGGGATTCAATGCCGAAGCCCGGCAATGAGAGCTGCCGCTGGGCACGAGCGCGCTGTTCATCGTTGAGCTCCGCGCCCACCTGCACCGCGGCAGGAGGCATGGCACCAACCGAAGATACGCTTTGATTCATACTGGGATCCTACGCGTTTATCGACTTACCTGCCCGCTGTGCACAAGATAGCATGGGCATATGACCTCGATCTTGATCCGTTACTTCGCCGCTGCCGCCCAAGCCGCCGGCACCGAAGAGGAGCAGTGGCCCACCGTCGCGACGCTCGCGGAATTACGCGCCGGACTCCAGGAAAAGTACGGCCAAGAGATGGCAAAAGTGCTCAGCGCGGGAAGCTTCCTAGTCAATGGCACCGTCCGTCGCGATACCGGGGCGTTACGCGCTGCCGAGGATGCCACCGGCACCAAGCCGTTGACCGTTGACGTTCTTCCACCCTTCGCGGGCGGGTAACCGCGCTTCATGAGTTGCACTCTCGAATCCCACCGCACCGACGTACGCGATCTGCTTGTTCCGATGCTGCAGCGTCTTCGCGGCAAAGCACCGGAACTAATGAGCATTGGCCACTTTGCGCTCGCCGGTCGGGTCACTGCCGTGCGAATCACTGCCCCGCTGCCGATCCCTTCCTTTACCAATTCGCAGATGGACGGCTACGCCCTCAACTCGCAGCAGCTCCTTGAGGCCAGTTCGCAGTCTCCGCTGACTTTCCCTCTCGGTTTCACCGCTGCAGCCGGAGACCCGCGTCTGGATCTTCAACCCGGCACCGTCATCCCGGTGATGACCGGTGCGCCCATCCCCTACGGGGCGGATACCGTGGTTCCCATCGAGGAGACGGTTTCTGCCGCTTTCCCTGCGCTGGTTCGCGCAGGCGCGGGCATACCTAGCGGCACTGCCACTTTTACCGGACCAAGCGCAGCGGGGCGTTTCATCCGCGAAGCCGGCGAACAGCTATCCAGCGGCGCGATCGTAGCCGAAGCCGGTGAGCTCCTGACCCCAACGTTGATTGGCGCGCTGGCTGCCAGCGGCGTGCATCAGGTTCCGGTGCAAGCTCGACCCCAAGTGCTGTTGTGCACCACCGGCGACGAACTGGCCGCCCCCGGATCCGAGGTAACGGCCGCTCGCATCCCGGACGCCAACAGCCCGATGCTCGCCGCTCTCCTGCGGGGCTACGGTGCCGTGGTCTCGGTGGCACGCCTGCCCGATGATCCGCAAACTTTCTCCGAACATCTCCTGGAGCATGCAGCGCAGGCTGACTTACTGCTGACCGTTGGCGGAATCAGCGCCGGGGCCTTCGAGGTGGTTCGCCAGGTGCTTGAACCCTTGGGCGGGGACTTCCATCATGTGGCGATGCAGCCCGGCGGGCCTCAGGGACATGCAAGCATAGAAAACCCTGATGGTTCGCGTACCCCGGTCCTCTGCTTCCCAGGCAACCCAGTCAGCGCATTGCTCTCCGCCGAATTGTTCCTCGCCCCGCTCCTGCGCGGCTTCGCGGCACTGCCAGAGCCGCAGGCAACGCGCGGGATACTTGCACATGAGGTGAGCTCCCCCGAAACTAAGCATCAGGTGCGTCGCGCTGTACTGGCAGATGGGCTGGTCACCGTGCTCGCTCCGGGATCGCACCTGATTCACGATCTTGCCCGCGCCGATGCGCTCGTCCATCTTCCGGTGGGGCTTTCCCATTTGCCCGCCGGCGCCGAAATTGAAACCTGGAGCTTTAATGTCTGAGAACCAACGGCTCACCCACCTGCGCGCCGACGGCACGACGCACATGGTGGATGTCAGCGACAAAACCATCACTAAACGCGTGGCCACGGCCGAGGCGCTGTTCGTCACCCGCCCGGATGTCATCGAGCAGCTGATGAGCGGAAATCTGCCCAAGGGCGAGGCGCTGGGCACCGCCCGCGTGGCAGGAATTATGGCAGCAAAGCGCACATGGGAACTGGTGCCGCTATGCCACCCATTGCCGATTTCCAAGGTCTCGGTGGATTTTGTGGCCGAAGGCGACACGGTGCGCATCACCGCGCAGGTTACCACCAAGGGGGTCACCGGGGTGGAAATGGAAGCATTAACCGCTGCCAGCGTCGCGGCTTTGACCCTGTACGACATGACCAAGGCGGTAGACAAACATGCCGAGGTCACCGGCATCAAGGTCTTGGCTAAATCTGGCGGAAAGAGCGGGGACTGGACTCGTGGCGACAAGCGGTAAGGACATCGGCGAACGAGCTGCGGTCATTGTCGCCTCCACCAGTTGCGCGGCCGGAACCGCAACGGATAAGACCGGTCCGGTCATTGCCCAGTGGCTAGGCGAGCGTGGCTTTGCGGCAACCAATCCGATGGTGGTCTCCGATGGGCTGCCGGTGCGCCTTGCCGTGGATGAGCAGCTCTCTGCCGGTGCCCGGGTGGTGGTTGTCACCGGGGGAACTGGGGTTTCCCCGGATGATCAGTCACCGGAGATGGTGGCCCCGCTGCTGGATGTGCAGTTGCCCGGGATCATTGAGGCTATCCGTCGGCGCGGTGAAGCGAAAACCCCGATGGCTGTCATGACCCGCGGCGTCGCTGGGTTCGCCGGGAACAGTTTTGTGCTGACCCTCCCCGGTTCCACCGGCGGTGTGGCCGATGGGTTGGCCGTGCTGGACCCGATTTTGGATCATCTTTTGGAACAGCGCAGCGGTGCTCGCGATCATGGGCCGCGCTAATTTGCACCCTCTGGCAGGAAAGGCCATACGTTGAGCGTTGAAGCTGGCATTTACGAACATTTCAAGGGACAGCGCTATGAGGTGCTGGCCGTGGGCAGGCACAGTGAAACCGAGGAGCCGCTGGTTTTCTATCGCAAGCTCTACGATGACTACAGCTATTGGGCTCGTCCGTTGTCAATGTTTGACGAAGTGGTGGAGCGTGAGGGCTATCGTGGGCCGCGCTTCACCCGGATCGCCTAGCTGCTGCAGCATCGTGCTTGATTACCGTTCACCCGACGCATGGTGAAACGCTGATTTCCTTCCGGGAGATGGCTACGCCGGGGTCAACCGTCGAATAAAAATTCTGCGGGCCAGCCGGTCGATTTACTGGGTTCTTCCGGCGGGCTCAACGAGCCGCGATTAGTCCCGTAGCAACCACGAGCGGGCTGCGCTTAGCGTACGGTGCAGTCCGTCCACTGCCTCGGCCATGACCGCGGTACCCACGTCTTGGAATGAGCCCATTCCTCCGCGATAGAGTTCCAAAGCTTGCCTGGCCGCCTCGCGCAGTTGCGCACGGGATTCAACATTTTCGAAGAGTCCATCAAGCCAGCGTGCCGTGTGGGCGCGCTGCGGATCTTGATCGTGAGCCGCTGCGCGATGCAGTTTCGCGATTGACTTGCGGATTTCGATCAATGTTCGCTCTAACGTGGCCATGAACCAAGATTACCTTTGCCCACCGGGGTTACGCCTTCAGCGCTGCACGTACCGCTGGCAGAACTTCAGTGGCCAATAGTTCGATTGAGCGCAGGGTTTGCCCTTGGGACAGGCCGCCAAGCCCTACTTGGGCCAGAAAACGGGTGTGCCCCAAAATCTCGTGTTCCCAAAGGATTTTCTCTACGATTTCGGCGGGGCTACCGGCAAAGAGCGCACCTCTCGGTGCGGCCCAGGCTTCAAAGGAATCACGATCCAGATGCCCGGCACGGGGCATGTTCTGCCCAATGTAGGAACTGTAGTGAGGGTAGAAGGTTTCCCTGGCCCCTTGGGAGGTTTCCTCGACGTAGAAGTGCGAGGTCACTCCAATACGGCCAGGCTCTAATCCGGCGTCTTGAGCGGAACGCCGGTACTGTTCGGCCAGCGGGGCGAAGCGTCCAGGAGCTCCGAGTATGGCCAGGTACAACGGCAGACCCAAAGATCCAGCGCGCACAGCGGAGGCAGGGGTGCCGCCTACTGCCGCCCAAATCGGCAGCGAATTCTGGATTGGCCGGGGCCAAACTCCCGCTTCGTGCAGCGATGCACGGGTATTGCCGTTCCAAGTAACCGGATTCTCCTCGCGGATCCGCAGCAGCAGCTCCAGCTTTTCTTCAAAGTATTCGTCATAGCGCTCAAGCGACTGGCCGAACAGCGGGAAGGACTCGATATAGGCCCCGCGCCCGGCGGTGATCTCGGCTCGTCCCCCGCTGATCAGATCCAGCGTGGAAAATTCCTCGAATACCCGTACCGGATCGGCGCTGGAAAGCACCGTTACGGTGCTGGTCAGCCGGATGTTCTTGGTTTGTGCCGCGGCGGCCGCCAAAACGACGGGAGGTGCGGAAACCGCGAAGTCTTCACGGTGGTGCTCTCCCACGCCGAAGACGTCCAGTCCGGCCTGGTCGGCAGTCAATGCCCATTCCAATATGTCACATAAACGGGTTCCGGCGTCCAGTGGCCGCCCCTGAGCGTCCTTGGTAAGTTCGCCGAAGGTGAAGATCCCAATCTCAAACGGCAACGGCTGGCTCATTCGTTGCCGACAGGCAAGGTTGCCAGTTGCGCGGTGACGTGGCCACGCACATCATTCAATTCCTCTAGATTGATGCCGTGAGCCAGGCCCGGGTAGGTGCGTTCGGTGAGGGATGAGTGCTTGGGCAGGAATTCGCTGGTGCGCGCGATCGCCACCGGGGCGATCACCCGGTCTTCGGTGCCCCGGCCCCAGAACACTGCCGGGCGTTGCTCGGCGAGCTTGGCATCCGCCGGTTGCCCGCCGCCGAGCACAAATCCGCCGAGGATGGTGGTGGCAAGCACGCGCTCTGGACGGGTGCGCAGCAGCTGGCTGGCCATCAGGCCGCCCTGGGAGAAACCGATCGGGATGATTTTCGTGTCGCTATCGATGTTTTCGTCGATCCAGTGCCAAATGGCCTCCGTCGCGGCTTCAACGGGTGCCGCGTCGGGAACTCCTGGAGTGGTGATCTGGAACCAGGCGGCGGCGCCTTGGCCCAGCTCTAAGGGAGCGCGCAGCGAAGCCCATGGCAGATTGAGACCCAGCGGTTCGGCGAGCGAGCTCAGATCATTTTCATGGGAACCGTAACCGTGCAGGAACAGGAGCACCGCGCCGGTTTCTGGGGTGCGGTTCCATTCGGGTGAACGGACATCGCTCAAAAGGTGGCTCATGGCGGATCAACTCCTTGTAGGCAATACCGGGGTTGCTCCCGGCAGGTTTCTTCTTCATCATCCACTATACGGCAATTGATTGAAGCTACAAGTAAATTTAAGTTAAACTACTATCTGCACAGCAATCTGCGCTGCCCGCTATTTACTCGCAACAACCGCCTGTCCGACGCGCTCCGCCGCACGGAATAGCTGCGGAAGAATCGGTTGCGCCGCTTCGAAGGCATCGGCCGGGCTATTTGGTCCCACGCTCATCGAGACATTCATGGCCGCTACGACTACACCATTTGCACCGAATACCGGAACCGCCACCGAGCGCAGTCCGATGGAAAGCTCCTGGTCAACCACCGCGAACCCCTGTTCCCGGACTCGTGCTAATTCTGCTCGCAGCAACCCGGGATCGGTGAGAGTCTTCGGGGTCAACAGCTCGGCCCCGGCGTGCAGCACAGACTCCCCTACCACTTCGGGCTGGTAGGCCAAGAGCACTCGGCCCATCGAAGTGTTCACTGCGGGGAAACGGGTGCCTACCGAAATTCCGACCCGCATGATGGAGCGGGTATGCACACGGGCGATATAGACAATTTCGGTTCCGTCCAGCACCGACGCCGAAGCCGACTCATGGACCGTCGCGGAGAGCTCTTCGAGTACCGGCTCGATCAGCTGCGGCAACGTGGCACTGGAAAGGTAGGCGTATCCCAGCTGCAAGACCTTGGAGGTCAGCTCGAAATACTTGCCATCAGAACGGACATAGCCCAGATCTTGCAAGGTCAGCAAAAAACGACGCGCGGTGGCGCGCGAAAGCGAAGTGCGCACCGCAACCTCGGAGAGGGTCATCGACGGATGCTCAGCGTCGAAGCTGCTGATCACCTGAAGGCCCCGCGCCAAGGACTGGACCGACGTACTACTTGCTGCCTGCTCGCTCACCGTGCTCCTTGCGCGCGCCCCACCGTGCGGCGCGCAGGTTATGAAAATTGGGGGTGCCCCGAGAAACTCGGAAGCACCCCCACTAATCTACTGTGTTCTAGGCCTTGGTTAGTTCTACTGGCACCTTGGACTGCAGATCATCGAAGCTGATTCCGTGCGAGGAACGTACGAAGACCTTCCCGTCGCGCAATTCAAAAATTGCCACTTCGGTGTAGATCCGCGAGACGCATCCTAGACCGGTCACCGGGTAGCTCAGTGCTTCGACAAGCTTTGATTCACCGGTCTTGGTGAACAGGCTCATCATCACCCAGGTCTGCTTCGCACCGATGGCTAGATCCATCGCGCCACCGACGGCAGGGATCGCGCCCTCGGCACCGGTGTGCCAGTTGGCCAGATCGCCGGATTCGGAAACTTGGAAGGCTCCAAGTACGCAGACATCCAGGTGTCCGCCGCGCATCATGGAGAAGGAATCTGCGTGATGGAAGAAAGAAGCTCCAGGAAGTTCGGTCACCGGGATCTTGCCCGCATTGATCAGATCTTCATCGATATCATCCCCGGTAGCTACCGGGCCCATACCCAGCATCCCGTTTTCGGTGTGCAGGGTCACGCCCTGCTCACTGGTCAGGAAGTTGGACACGTTGGTCGGCTGGCCGATGCCGAGGTTCACAAAGGCGCCGGACGGAATATCCGCGGCAACCTTCTGAGCCATTTCGTCGCGGCTGAGTTTTTCTTGCGTGCTGGAGTAGTTGCTCATTATTTGTTCCCTCCAAGTGCCACAACGGTATCTACATAGATGCCCGGGGTGATGACGTTTTCCGGATCCAAGTCGCCAGCTTGGACAACCTCGTCCACCTGCACAATGGCCTGCCTGGCGGCGGTGGCCATGATCGGACCGAAGTTACGCGCGGTCTTGCGGTACACCAGGTTGCCCATGGTGTCTGCCTTCAGCGCCTTGATCAGTGCGAAGTCCGCATTGATCGGGGTTTCGAGCACATAGCCCTTGCCGTCGATGACGCGGGTTTCCTTGCCTTCGGCCAGCAGCGTGCCGTAACCGGTCGGAGTGAAGAAACCACCGATGCCAGCACCTGCGGCGCGGATACGCTCGGCCAGGTTGCCCTGCGGAACCAGTTCCAGCTCGATTTCACCGGCGCGGTAAGCCTCATCAAAGTGCCATGAGTCCGACTGGCGCGGGAAGGAGCAGATAATCTTCTTCACCCGGCGTTCCTTGATCAACAACGCGAGACCTGCGTCAGCCTGCCCGGCGTTGTTGTTCACGACGGTCAGGTCCTTGGCGCCGCACTCCATGAGTGCATCGATCAGTTCCATCGGCTGGCCGGCGTTGCCGAAGCCGCCGATCAGGACAGTGGAGCCGTCCTTGATTTCGGCGACGGCGTCCGCCGCCGAGCTGGCTATACGTGGTGCCATAATTCTGCCTTTCTAGAGATTCGTGGACCGAAGCAGTTGGACTACTTGGTAGCGTTTTCGTTCTCGATGACTACTGCCAGGCCCTGGCCGACACCGATGCAGATCGCTGCCACGCCGTAGCGTTCACCAGTTTCCTGCAGGCGGCGTGCAACGGTGCCCAGAATGCGCAGACCCGAGGCGCCCAATGGGTGGCCAATGGAGATGGCGCCGCCCCAGGCGTTGACGATGGTCGGGTCGATATCCCAGGCGCGGATGCAGGCAAGCGACTGTGCCGCGAACGCTTCATTCAGCTCCACTGCGGCGATATCCGACCACTTCAGACCGGCCTTGGCCAAAGCCTTGTTCGCGGCCTCCACCGGAGCGAAGCCGAAGAACTGCGGATCCAGCGCGGACGCGCCATTGGAGACGATGCGGGCCAGCGGCGCCGCGCCGAGCAGCTCACCGCCGCGCTCCGAGCCGATGAAGGCAGCCGAGGCGCCATCGCTCATCGGCGAGGCATTGCCCGCGGTGACGGTGGCGTTTTCTCCGGTGCGGAAGACGGTGCGCAGCTTGGCCAGCGTTTCGGCGGTGGAATCCGCGCGAATGGTCTCATCACGGGTGAACTCGGTCCCGCGCTTGTTCGCCGGCGGCACCGAAACGACCAGATTGTCGTACTTGCCCGCGTCCCAAGCCGCTGCCGCTTGCTGGTGCGAGAGGGCGGAGAATTCATCCTGATCTTCGCGGGTGATGCTGTGCTTTTCGCGCAGCTGCTCGGTGGCTTCACCCAGCGAGACGGTCCATTCGCCCGGCATGGCCGGATTGACCAGGCGCCAGCCCAGGGTGGTGTTCGCCAGTTCGAGATTCGACATCGGGAATGGCCGTTCGGTCTTGGGAAGTACCCAAGGCGCACGGCTCATGGATTCGACACCGCCAAGCAGCACGAGGTCAGCATCGCCGGTGGCGATCTGCCGGGAAGCGGCGATCGAGGCATCCAGGGAGGAACCGCACAGGCGGTTCATGGTGGTGCCTGGCAGGGAGGTTGGCAGTCCTGCAAGCAGGGTGGCCATGCGCGCCACGTTGCGGTTCTCCTCGCCGGCGCCGTTGGCGTTGCCGAAGATCGTCTCGTCGATGGAGTTGGCATCGAGCTTTGGTGCACGGGCCACCAATTCGCGCACTACGTGCGCCGCGAGGTCGTCTGGACGGTGGGAGGAAAGGGCTCCGCCGATCTTGCCGAACGGGGTACGTATTGCGTCGTATAGGTATGCCTGCTGCATGTAACCACTGCTCCATCGCTGCGTTTTGTTCACATGGTGAACTTCTGTTCGTAATATGAACTTTAGCAGTTCAGTGACGTCGACTTCAAGGCTTTCTTGATTAAGAAATCCGCGGAGCACTCCTGCCTAGGCAAGGTATCTCCTCGGATTTCCGGGTACGACAAGGCCTATTCCGCCTTCGGGTTACCGTCGCCCTCGGGTTCGCCATTTTCGACAGGGTCAGCGGGTGCCTCCGTATTAACGCGTGGCACCATGCCGGTCACCGGTCGCGGCGGAGTAAGCACCGAGGCATAGTCATGTTCGGTTGAATACTTCAAGAACGACAGGTGCGCCTCATAACGATCAAGTACGTCGTTTATGACTTGCTCTCGTTCCAGCCCCATCACGTCGTAGCCCTCGGTACCAGTCTGGGTGAACACTTCCAGCCTGAAGTACACATCGATTTCTCGAGACATCGTACGACCACCAAACGTTGGCACCGGAGCTTCAACGGCCGCCACCTGGTAATGGAAATTGCGGTGATCCGGGATGTAAACGACCAGTGCATGCTCATCAATCTGAGTCTGCTCGTTGGGAGTAGTGGTCAGCTCTGCGTGATAACCCAACTTCATGAACTCCTTCGTCACCTCTCCCAGTGCCGGATGGATGACCTTGTCAACGTACCGCGACACCTGCTTATTGGACGGGTAGGAGCGCAGTTGCGCAAGACGCTGGCGCCAGGTCTTGTCCGGCGCCGCACCACCATGTGCCGCGGTGGACTTTCTTCGATTCGTGCGCCCTTCGCGTTCGGCGCGCTCCATGCGCAAGACTTTGGAAAAGGAAGCCATCACGAGGTAAGCAATGATCGTCACCGGTAACGCGAAGATGAGTGTTGCATGCTCCATGGTCGTCACACCGCCAGCAATCAGCATGGCTACGGTCAGTAGCGCGGTAACCAGAGCCCAAAAAATTCGCAACCATTTAGGGCCGTCTTGGGAGGGATCCGGAATCGTTGCTGAGAAGTTGGACATCACCATGGCGCCAGAGTTTGCGCTGGTCAAGTAGAAAAGCAACCCAGAGAGCGTAGCCAATCCAATGAGGAATGGGGCACCAGGGAACATTTCCAGGAGCGTGTACCAACCGTGCTCTGGCGAATCGATGGCTTGCTCGGCGAATTCCGCATCCCCATCCATCACTACCTTCAATGCACTGTTGCCGAAGATTGAAACAATGAAAAAGTCGCACAGTACCGGGGCGGTAATCGCCGCAATCACGAATTCTCGCAAGGTACGCCCTCGTGAGATACGCGCAAGGAACATCCCTACGAATGGTCCCCAAGCCAGCCAAAACGCCCAGAAGAACAAGGTCCAGCTTGCCATCCATTCAGACCCGTCAGATTCATAGGCAAAGGTCTGAAGTGTGCGTTCGGGAAGCGTGAAGATGAACCGGCCAATGTTCTCCACCAGTGCGGTGAGCAAGAAGGAGGTTTTGCCAGTCACCAGAATGTAGAGCATCATGGCCGCGGCAGACCACAGGTTCAACTCGGAGATAATGCGTATCCCCTTATCCACCCCGGAGGTGCAGGCCGCGATGGTCATCACCACGGCCACCGCCACCAAGGCGATTTGCAGGGCCAGACCCTCGGATAATCCGAAGATTGACGCAAACCCCACGTTAAGCAGCACGACGCCGATACCCATGGAGGTTGCAACCCCAAAGACGGTGCCAACCAACGCAAAAATGTCGATCACGTCGCCGGTGGCACCGCGGACTCGTTTACCTAGCAAAGGATAGAGTGCCGCACGGATGGACAGCGGCATGCCCCAGCGGTACGCGAAGTAGCCCATGGCCATGCCCAGCAAGGCATACATGGACCAACCGGCGATGCCGTAGTGGAACATTGTCCAGACCACGGCGTCTTGGGCAGCCGCTGCGGATTCAGGATCCACCGAGGGCGGCGCAATGAATTGAGTGATCGGTCCGGTCACCGAATAGAAAAGCATATCGATGCCAACCCCGGCAGCGAAAAGCATCGCCACCCAGGTGACTAGGTTGTATTGCGGACGAGAATGGTCCGGTCCGAGCCGTACACTTCCCTCTTTCGAGAACGCCACCCACAGCACAAATAGCACAACTAGGGTGACCGTCAAGACATAAAACCATCCAAGGTTAGTCGAGATCCAGGCGACGGTTGCACTCATGGTGGATGCAGCATTTTCCGGCATAAGCATTGCCCATATGGAGAATGCCAAAATGGCTACCGCTGAGATGATGAAAACCCGCCAGTTGACCTTGGTGCCGCGTTGCTCGGTGAGTTCTTGCGGTCCTTTGCTCAGCTCTGAGCTGGTTATCGGGGCGCGGAATTCTTCAGCTGTAGGATTTTTCGGTTTTTTGCTGACACCGAACTGGCTACGCTCCACCGCCGGCTGGAGGCCATCCTTGCCGGGCTTCGAAGCCTCTGGCGAATCCGCCATATCGTCCTCCTCTAGTCGGTGTGCGCCATGCACCAAGTTTTCAACTTATGAGGTAGCCATCAAACCTCGGAAGGCATTCCTTCTTTGGCACGGTACAGCTTGGTATCTCGTTTTTCATCGTATGCCGTCCCCCGGTCCGGAGCCAGCAACTTGAATAAGAATATTGCTCACTTCAAAAAGCGTGCTGACTACTTTTGAAGGATCCTCGCACCGGTAGCAAAGCACCTATGTGCGGCGCACGAATACTGCTGGCAAGGTGAACTTGAACGCTCAAGTTCCAACCGGATACGGCTTTTTGAGATTGAGTGGCGAAGTCGATTTCCGCAGCCTTCCTCCGCTATTGAAGGGCACGCAACGTGCTTAGGAACACTGTGGCGCCAGTAAAATTACATGATTCGCAGACCGTAAAATTTTGGACAGTCCCGATGGGTGAATCTTGTCGAGCGACTCTTCGCCGTACTGGCGGTAGCCAATGTGGCGATCAGCGAACCCGAAACACATCGATCCGCACCCCGTGAGCTAGACGCTGTCCACTGCCAAGAAACGACGTGCGGTTCACCCACGCATAGGGCCCTGGCTCTTCTGCCGATAAGGCCGGCACACAACGGAAATAAACGCGGGCGGGATCCACGGTTTCCCCTGCCATCATCAATTCCAGATCTTTTGGCTCTGCGGTGCGTATTGCACGGTTCTCCACCAAAATTCGATGCCCATCATCGAGTTCAAGCACATAATTCGCTTCGAGAAAAGCAAGATCTGCACTCGGGTAGCGTTGAAAGTCCGCCCCGGCATTGAGCACTCGTCCATTCAGAGCCGGCCCGCGCACTTTGCCACCTCGGATCGGCGCTACCTTCCGGATCCCTTGAGCCGTAGCACCAACATTGATTGTTTCGTCGACGTCGACGTCGACGGTTGCCACGAATTCAAAGGCGGGCGGAGTAGGTGTGCATTCCATGGGTGTGTCCTTTCATTAGCAAGCATTCGCCCATTGTTCGAAGGCAAAATCTCAAACCCCAGCGGTCACCGCACCCGGAGCTCGTCGTTCTGATGGGCTTCTCCCGTGTTTTCTGCCTTTGGCGACCGCATGAAACCAATGCCGATGGCGGCGACAAGCACCACAGTACCCACTCCGAGACAGAATTGTCCGGCACTCCAAGATGCATTGAGCAAAGTACTTGCAGCTAACGGAGCGAGAATTGCCCCAAGGCTCAGAGATCCGAAGCTACCGCCTAAGGCCAGCAAAAGCCCACCAACCACGAAGGCCGAGCGCCACCCGCAGCTGGCCGTTTAGATGCTAACCTCCATGCCTACCTACAAGCACTTCACATATGAAGGCCTGATGTCTCATGACGAAGCGGAAATCGCTTGGGCGCGACGTGGTCTAAAACTTATTGAAAGGCTCAACGGCTAGCATTTACCGCAAGCCCGGCATAGGACCAGGTTTGATTTCCGCCTGATCAACTCCTCCAATGGGCTGGTTTACAGTAGAGCCATGGCCAATTCGCCCAGCGGGGACTCAATGTTGGACCGCCTCGTGCGGATCCTCGATTCCTTTGACTCAAATAACCAGTCACTGAGTGCCATTGCGTTGTCCCGCCGGGCCGATATCCCCAAAGCCACCATGTACCGCTTGCTTGACGAGTTGGTGGGTCATGGATTGTTGGCCCGCGACAAAGATGGGCAGGTGCGACTCGGACTGCGTCTCTGGGAATTAACCAACCGCAGCGCCACCACCCAGGATCTACGCAAAGCGGCCTTGCCCTTTATGGAGGACATCAATCAGCTGATCGGGCAGAATACTCAATTATCGATGTTGCACCAAGACGAAGTGCTCATTATCGAGCGGCTATCGCGTCCCGGTTCAGTAGTCAACCAAGCAAATGTGGCCGGACGCATGCCTGTGCACAGCACCTCGATGGGCATGGCTCTGCTCGCCTTTTCGCGACCCGAAGTAATCCGCGGTTTTCTCGATCGCCACGGTGAGATCATGAACTCTACCCACCCAAATTTTCGCGCCGAAATGGCAGAAATCCGGCGCAATGGCTACGCCTCCTTTGACGGATTCATCGACCCGGAAACTACCGGCGCGGCGGCTCCGATTCTAGACAGTTCCGGCTACCAGGTAGCGGTGCTTTCCGTGGTCGTCCCGCGGCATTCGTCTTCTTTGCAGCCCGCTGCCATGGCGCTGCGCACGGCAGCGCGAGGAATTTCGCGCACGCTAAATCTGACACGTGCCTCCTAAGCCGAAATTTCTTCGACTTTGAATTTCTGTTTAAACGACGGCGGCCTCGCCGTTTACCTTTCCGGGAATCGACGAGGCCGCCTCTAGAAGCCGTAAGCCCGAGAGCTATTTCGGGTTGGTGAGGAACGTGGTCTTCGCTTCCTCAGGACGGTGCCCCTGCTTGGCCTTCTGAATTTCCGCGTACACGTGGTGGCGCAACTCGGTGAAGCGTGGCAACGAACGAGTTTCCAACTGGTCGCGCTCCGCCGGCAGGTCTATAGAAATATCTTCTTGCACCACTGTCGGGGACGAGGAAAGAATGATGACGCGCTCGCCCAAATAAATGGACTCATCAATATCGTGAGTCACGAACAACACCGTCACCCCAAGCTTCTTCCACACGCTGCGGATCAGATCCTCAAGATCCGCGCGGGTCTGCGCATCCACCGCCGCGAATGGCTCATCCATCAGCAGGACTTCAGGCTGGTAGGCCACCGCACGAGCGATCGCCACGCGCTGTTGCATGCCGCCGGAGAGCTGCCACGGATAGGACCTCGGCACATGGCTCAGCCCCACCGCCTCCAGCGCATCCTCAACTAGCTTCTTGCGCTCTGCCTTCGGTACTCCGGCGTTCTTCAACGGAAGCTCAACATTGTCGGCCACACGCAACCATGGGAACAACGAACGGCCATACTCCTGGAAAACCACAGCCATTTTCTTCGGCGGACCGGTCACCTTCTGCCCGTCAAGCAAAACTTCACCGCTGGTAGCGCCAAGCAAACCAGCAATGCACTTGAGCAAGGTGGTTTTACCCGAACCAGAAGGCCCCACCAGACAGACCAGCTCGCCTCGACCCAAATCAAAAGTGAGATCGCGGACCGCTTCGATATCTCCACCGTCGGTGTGATAAACCTTCTTCAGCCCGCGCACCGAAAGCAGCGCTTCACCATCGGGCAACGTACGGCCCCCGGTAGTGCCATTGGAATTAGACAGCATTTTCAACCTCTTTCAGACCGTTGTACCAGCGCAAGACGCGGCGTTCGATCCACTGAAAAATAAACGACATGATGACACCAATCAGACCGAGCACAACGATGCCAGACCACATTTCCGGAACCGCGAAGGACCGCTGGAATTGCACGATGGCGAAACCCAACCCGGAAGAAGATGCAAACATTTCAGAAATCACCATCAGGATCAGACCGATGGATAAGCACTGGCGAATGCCGGCCATGATGGTCGGGGTGGCGCTAGGCAGCACCTGATAGCGAATCCGGGAGAACCCGCTAATCCCATAGGAACGACTGGTTTCGTTCTGCACTGGGTCGATGGCGCGCACACCTTCAATGGTGTTCAGCAGCACCGGCCAGATCGCGCCGGAGATGATAACCGCAACTTTCATCCCATCGTTAATGCCGACCAACAGCATCAACACCGGAATCAATACCGGAGGTGGCAACGCACGGAAGAATTCAAAGACCGGTTCGGTCACCGCGCGAGCCGTGCGGTTCAGCCCAACCAACAGGCCCAAGAGCACTCCGAGAATGATTGCCCCGGCCACACCGATGAGCAAGCGCCGGATACTCGGCAGCACATCGGTGAACATGCGCTCACTGATCCAGGTCTCAACGAAGGTCTTCACCAGATCGGCTGGAGTAGGCACGAAGAAGCTCGCACCGCCGGCGGTAGCCATCACCCACCAGAGAATCAACAGGAGCGGCAACACCAAAATATAAGCAACAGACTTCAGGGTTTTCATGCGATGATCTCCCCACGAACCGAGGCATGCCAAGACAGCACACGCTTTTCCACAACACGCATAGCCAAGTTAATGACCACTCCCAACAAGCCTGTGGCCACAATCAATGCATACATCCCAGCAATCGCTCCGCCAGACTGAGCAAGCTGAATTTCCTTGCCCAACCCCGGGGAACCAATGATCAGCTCAGCGGTAATCGCCAAGATCAGCGCGACCGCAGCGCCGAGCCGAACTCCGGTCATCAGGTACGGAAGCATCGTAGGGAAAATGACGTCGCGGATCCGCTGGAACCGCGAGAAGCCATAGGAGCGAGCGGTTTGCATCGCCACGTTATCCACATCCGCTACCCCGTAAAGCACCTGAATGAAAACCTGCCAGAAACAAGCATAAATAATCAGCATCAGCGAAGACTCGATCTTCGTACCGAAGAGCAGCACCGCCAACGGAATCAAAGCCACCGAAGGAATGGGGCGCAGAAACTCAACGGTGGAGTTAGTTGCCTTTCGCAAGAAACTGGACATGCCGATCACTAGACCTAGCACCAGAGCAAGAACCACCGCGGCTAGCAAGCCAATGAACCAGGCAAGCATGGTTTCTCCCACGGCTACCCAAAACGCGGTGAGCAAGAAGTCTTGCACCAAGGTCAGCAGCACTTCCGAGGCCGGTGGCAGGTAGGCCGCCTGCACGATGCCTAGGGTTGGAAGCAACTCCCAGATCCCTAAGAACACCACGATGCCGATTAGCCCCAGAACGCCATTGGGCAACTTTGTTCTCGCGGGTTTACCCCGAGACTTTTTCGCGTTGGCGCGGGTGGTGGTCATCTCACTCATGGAAGCAGCTTGTCTAGGTCAACTGGTTTGGACAAGGTGCCAAAGCTCTGTGCCGCGTCGCCAAGCTTCTGAACTGCTTCACGGTTGAATTCAGGACGGAAACGAGGCAGCACCATCTCGGCACGAACCTCATCACTGATCTTCGTGTAGGTTCCGACGATCTCGCGGACCTCGTCAGGATTCTCCTGCGCGTATTCCAGAGACTTGTTCATTGCGCGGGTGAATTTCTCGGTGACTTCAGGATTCTTTTCAGCGTATTCGCTGGAGGTGAAGTAACCTGCCACGTCCAGTTCCGGGTCGAACTCTGCGAAGTTCGCAGAAATCATTTTTGCCCCAGCATCCAGTGCAGTGGTTTGGAATGGTTCTAAGATCCACGCAGCATCAACAATGCCATTTTCTAGAGCCGCTGGTGCATCTGGGAAAGGAACCTCAACGAACTCGACGCTTGCTGGGTCTCCCCCATCCTCTTCGACGATAGATTTGATGGTGGTGTCACCGATATTCGACAAGTTGTTAACCGAGACCTTTTTACCTGCGAGGTCCTTCGGTGAGGAAATCTTTGAATCGCTCTTGACCATTACTGAGCCCACGTCAGACTTTGAGTCTCCGGTGGTGGAAATGCCGTTAGCGACGAATTTCATGTCGAGGCCCTTGTCATTGGCGACCATGACGGAGATCAGGTTGGAAAACGCAAAGTCGTAGCTTCCAGATTGGATGCCAGGCACGATGGCAGATCCTCCGGTGGCGGTTTCAATTTCCAGGTCGAGTCCTTCATCGGCGAAGAAACCTTTTTCGTCGCCCAGCCAGATTGGCGAGGTATCAACAATGGGGATCACACCAACAGTAATTTTTTCAAGTGATCCATCGGCATCTGCTTCAGTGGCTGCTCCGCCACCGCTGGGCGAGCCCGAGCTGCAGGCTGCAAGGGTCATAACCGCCAAGGAAGCGACGGCGAGTTTAAACGAGGTTTTCATAACTACTTCTCCCATTTGGTGCAAAGACTATTGCAGGTCTTTGGGCAAGACCTGCAATAGTCCAGCGTCGGTGCGATGAATTATTTGATGATCAGTGAATTGATGTCCGGAGCTTTTTCCAGGAAACCGAACTTCGCGGCGAGGTCGCCCAGCTCAGTCAGCTCCTTGACAGGCGTTTCGGCTTCCCACGTTTCCATGGCCAGTCCCTTGGCTACTTCGGCATCCATATTGATGAATTCGGGAAGCATTGCGCGTGCGGAGTCCGGATCGCTTTGTGAGGCCGGAAGAATTTCTCCCATTGCTGCCTTCCAGCTAGAGATGACTTCGGGATTTTCCTCAGCGAACTTTCCACTGGTGAAGCTCACCATCGTTGGCATGCCGACGATTGCTTCTTGGTTGGGGTAACCGAGCAAGACATTGTCTTCATTGGCCAGGGCACGGGACAAGAATGGTTCAGGGGTCCACATGGCATCTACGTTGCCGCGATCGAGTTGTGCTTCCATATCAGGAAATGGCATTTCGCTGAATTTCAGGTCTTTGGGTTCGGCGCCAGCTTTCTGGGCAGATTCCATGATCGTCAGATCTCCCTGGGTGCGCAGCGCGTTAACCGAGGTGGTCTTACCGGCCAGGTCATCCCAGCTGTCGATTCCTGAATCCTTGCGGACGATCACGCCGTTGGCGTCTTCTCCCTCGGAAACCGATTCCGAGTAGCCGGAGACAATCTTCATGTCCAGGCCCTTGTCTACCGCGGTCATCACCGAAAGGGGGTTGCCTACCGCAATGGCCAGTTCTCCGGTGGAAACTGCCGGCAGCATGGCAGCGCCGGCATTGGATGTATTCAGTTCGATTTCAAGCCCGTGCTTTTCGAAGACGCCAGAATCGATTCCTTGCTGCACCGCTACTGATGGTGCAATGGGCAAGATTCCTACGACGACCTTCGTCAGCGAGCTATCTGCAGAACCATTTGCATTGTCTTTTGGGGCCGATTCCGACCCGGATGGTGAGCCTGCACCGCAGCCGACCAGTGCGAGTGATAGGACTGAAGCTCCTGCGAGCAGTGTGGACCAACGCTTATTCATGTTTCCCCCTTGAAACCATTGCTTCGGCTCCGAGTGGTGAGCCAAACTGGATGTGATGCGAACCACATTACAAGACTATGCCAACTATTGAAAAAGTCAATGGTTGAGATTGTAACTATTTGTTTTGATGGTTTTCGCATCTTGTCGCCCCGGTAGATTCGCCTCAATCAGAAACGCAGAACCCGAATTCCCCCAGCCATCCACGGGTAATTCGAGCCCTGCGTTTGATAGAACTCTGAGCTAAGGACCAGGCTCAGCTATATTTTTTTCGCAATTCTGCCTTGCGGATTTTGCCGCTTGCCGTCCTTGGCAGCTCGGCCAGAAATACCGTAGTTCGAGGTATCTTGTAACGCGCCAAACGCCCGTTCAGATGCTCCACAATGTCATGTTCTCCCAGCTCCCTGCCGGACTTCAGCACCACAACGGCTCGCGGCACTTCACCCCATTTGTCATCAGGAACGCCAATCACTGCAACGGACTCAATTTCAGCCAAACCCATAATTGCCTGTTCGACTTCCGCGGGATAAATATTCTCTCCTCCGGAAATAATCATGTCCTTGAGCCGGTCCGAGATGTAGAGGAATCCTTCGTCATCCACATAACCGATATCTCCGGACCGGAACCATGTTCCCTCATGAAACGCACCCTGAGTGGCTTCGGGGCGTTGCCAATACTCATGGATCACATTGGGGCCGCTGATCAGGATTTCTCCCACCTCGCCCGGTGGCAGTTGCTGGCCTTGTGCATCAGCAATGCGAACATCGGTGAAGAAATGGGGGAGCCCGGCGGAGCCCATCTTGGTTCGCGAATGGCTTGCCTGCAACAAGGTAGTGCCCGGAGCTGTTTCCGTCAGTCCATAACCACCACTGAACCCCAGGCCGCGAGATTCATATGCCTCAAGCACCCGCAAAGGTACGGCAGAACCTCCGCAGGTCAGCATCTGCAGTGAAGACAAATCCGTGCCATTCCAGTTTTCATGTTCGGCCAATAACTGGAACGTCGTAGGAACTCCCGAAAGCTGAGTGATCTGATACCGTTCAACGGCTTCAAGCACCGCGGCCGGCTCGAACCGCTCCTGAAGAACTAGAGTGCCACCTTTGAGCAGTATCGGAAGCGCGCCCATCCCCATGGCCGCGACATGGAATAGCGGTGCAATCAATAACGCTACGGATTTGCTGGTCACGTCATAGTCCACAATGACGTTATATGAATTCCACGTCATATTCTCGTGAGTCAGCACCGCACCTTTAGGTGTTCCCGTGGTGCCCGAGGTGTAGAGAATTATCGCTGGGTCTTCCAGTGCCACCGGCACGTCTTCGTGCTGACCGCCACCACCTAGAAGCGCCCTCTCGTAGCTGGAGTCGGCGCCTGGCACCGCGGCAACTTCCAAGGTTTCAGTGACTGGACTATCGGGCACGGCCAGCTGCGCCTCGGAGGCAAAACTCGTCAGATAGATCAGAAGCTCGCTCCCCGAATCACGCAATGCGAAGTTCAACTCTCGCGGGGCCAACCGTACGTTCAGCGGAACGAACAGCGCGCCAAGCTGCGTGACGGCGAACATGGTTTCCAAAAATGCCGCATGATTCGTACCAAGAAATGCCACGCGGCTGCCGCGGGAAATTCCGCGTTCGCGCAGCGCATCGCTGAGCTTATCGATCCGCTCGGCCAGCTCGGCGTAGCTCAGGGTCACCCCAGCATGAATCAGTGCAGGATGCTGTGCGGATTTCACCCGGCGCCGGTGAATCCAGTTGCCAAAACCCTTATTTAACATCTGTCACTCATCTCCAAGATTCTTATGGTGTGGCGCTGCAGCCGCTACAGTTCGATGGCCATTTAGGCGTAGAAGCGGTACAGGCCACGCGAAACCACTGCTGGCTTGCTCGCGCCCTCAACCTCGATCACCTGGTCTACGGCGATCTGGTAACCGCCCTTGACCTCTTCGACCTCGGCAATCGTGGCCTTCATTCGAATGTTCGATCCCACCGGAACTGGAGAGGGGAAACGCACCTTTTCTAGTCCATAGTTGACGCGGGTTTTGACTCCGGTGACGTCGAAGAGTTCTGACCAGAAAGCAATCTGCAAGCTCAGCGTCAGGTAGCCATGGGCGATCGGGCCACCGAACGGCCCCTCCTTCGCCTTTTCCGGGTCGGTGTGGATCCACTGGTGGTCATCTGTCGCGTCGGCGAAGGTGTTGACCTGCTCTTGAGTGACAACGCGGTACTCGCTGTAACCCAATTCCTTACCAGCGGCGCTAGCAAGTTCTTCATAGCTCAAGATAGTCTGTCCCATGTTTTTTCTCCTTTTAATACGTTGTGGTGCATCAGGTGGTTCTAAAACTTGTTATCTAGCGAAAAGCGCCGATACCGGTAATTGCACGACCGATAATCAGCGAGTTGATCTCATGGGTGCCCTCGTAGGAATAAATGGATTCCGCATCGGCATGATGACGGGCCACATTGTTCTCCAGCAGGATGCCGTTGCCCCCACAGATTTCTCTGGCCAGCGCCACGGTTTCGCGCAGCATTCGGGCGGTAAACATCTTGGCCATGGCCGAGTTCTCGTCCTTGTACGTTCCGGCGTCCTGCTGCTGGGTCAGTCGCACCACCATGGCTAGGCTGGCGGTGACATTCGAAAGCATATGCGCCAGCTTTTCTTGGATGAGTTGGAAGGAAGCCAACGGTTTGCCGAACTGATTGCGTTCGGCGACGTAGCTTCGAGCTGCTTCGTAAGCTCCGGCGGCGACCCCTGTGGCGATCCACGCGACGTCCGAGCGCATATTTCGCAGGCAGGCGGCGACATCGGCAAAGGAATTGATCTTCATCAACCGGGCCGAGGCAGGAACCCAAACATTTTCCAGTTCGATGTCAGCATTTTGCATGATGCGCAGGCTCGTCTTACCTAAAATCTTGTGCAGCCTCACCCCAGGCGCGTCGGTCGGCACCAAGAAGCATTTGACTTGGGCGTCAGCTGTGTCGCGAGCAAAGATCGCCAGCGCGTCGGCCTGCGCTGCTCCCCCAATCCAACGTTTAGCACCGTTGATCAACCAGCCGTCCACACCATCGCGTTGCTCGGCAATCGCTGCGGTGGACAAGCCTCCGGCGATATCGGAGCCATGCTCCGGCTCGGTCAAGGCGAATACACCTTTGTACTGGAAGGAGGTAATCAGCGGATCCAGCTGCGCAACTTGTTCCGCGCTGCCTCCAAGATTCACCGTGGTACGGAACAACCCCGATTGCGCGTTGTAGTAGGTCGCCACCGAAGCATCTACGCGTCCGAACTCGAAGTTTCGGAATCCGTTGTAAAGTCCCGACGGTTCTTGTCCCGCCTCACGCAGTTCGGGCGGGTCCATTAAATTAGCGTTAATCAGCGGTTCAATGATTTGGTCCGGAAATTCACCGCGCTCCCAATAGTCGCTGACTACCGGACGCACGTGCTCGTCGAGCAATGCACCCAGCCGGGCCAATGCGGCACGTTCCGAATCGCTAAGCAGATCTTTGAAACCATAGAGATCACTACCGGTAATGGGTTCCATCAACTCTCCACACCCAAGATTCGCATCGCATTGCCCTTCAGAATCCCCGGACGCACCGATTCTTTAAGTTCCAGCGCTGCAAAAGCAGTCAGCCATTTTTCTGGAGTGATCAGCGGATAGTCGGTGCCGAATAGCAGTTTGCTGGAAAGCACGTTATTTCCCATCTTCACCAAGGAGGCTGGGAAGTATTTTGGGCTCCAGCCCGAAAGGTCGATGTACACGTTTGCCTTATGCGTGGCAATGGAGTTTGCCTCATCCTGCCACGGCACCGAGGGGTGGGCCATGATGATGGTCAATTGCGGAAAGTCTGCCGCAATGTCATCGAGCAGTAGCGGGTTGGAATAGCGCAGTTTGATTCCACGGCCTCCGGGCAGGCCTGCGCCCATACCGTTTTGCCCGGTGTGGAAAATACAGGGCAATCCTAAGTCTTCGAGTGTTTCCCACAGCGGATAGTAGCTAGTATCGCTGGGGTCAAAGCCCTGCAAGGATGGATGGAATTTAAAGCCACGCACCCCTAGCTGTCCCGCTTGATACCGAGCGTCTTCCAACGCTTCCTGACCGCGACGCGGATCTACCGAACCGAAGGGAATCAGCACGTCGTTATTGCGGCTACAGCCAGCCACCAAGTCTTCAATTGAATTCGGTTCATGCCCTAAAGCGGTTCGCGCATCAACGGTGAAGACCACTGCAGCCATCTTCAAATCGCGGTAGAGCTGTGCGATTCGATCTATGGACGGAGTACGTACTGCCGACTTGAAATAGGCGGCGGAAGCTTCGAAAAGGTCCTCGGGCATCGCCTTGTGACCGCATTCATCCACCTCAAGGTGCACGTGCATATCGATGGCATCAATCGACCCGAAATCGATGCCAAGTTCGTAGCGAGCTGTCATTTCACTAATCCTCGGAGCTTACTTTGCTGGTTCCGGACGAAGTTCTTCGGGCAGTTCAGGGAACTTTTCACCGACGGACTGCTGGTGTGCAGCGAAGCGTGCAGAAAATTCTTGGGTCAGGGTTTCATAATCCCAACCACCATCGTGGAATTCTGTAATCGCCGCTTCAGGGTGGCTCCAGATCTGAATCCGGTCTCCACCAACGCCGATTGCCTGGCCATTAACATCGGCAGCTGCATCTGAAGCCAAGAAGGCGATCAGACCTGCGACGTCATCGGCAGTGCCGAATCCTAGTTCCTTGCGGAAGAAGTCAGGCATGGCTTCGCCGCGTTCGTCGGCATCAACGGCGGCCGCGAAGAATGGCACAGTTTTTGTCATTTCGGTTGCGGCTACCGGGATCACCACGTTGGCGGTCACCCCGGCTCGTTTCATTTCAAGGGCCCAGGTGCGCACCATGCCCACAATTCCTGCCTTCGCGGCGGCGTAGTTGGTTTGGCCGAAGTTTCCGCGTTGCCCGGTGGGCGAACCAATGGCGATAATGCGACCGGCGACATTGTTTTCCTTGAAGTAACCGTAAGCTTCGCGGACGCAAGTAAAGGTGCCGCGCAGATGCACGTTGATTACCAGGTCGAAATCTTCGTCGGTCATCTTCAGCAAGGACTTATCTCGCAGTACTCCAGCGTTGGTCACCAAAATATCTAGGCGGCCGAAATTCTCAATAGCGCCCGCAATTAGCGCTGTGGCTGTTTCGCTGGAGCCGACGGCGGCGACTACTCCGGCAGCTTTGCCACCTGCATCGGTAATAGCGGCGACTGCCGCGTCGACGGCATTGGAATCGACATCATTGATAATGACCGAGGCACCGTGGCGTGCTAGCTCCTGCGCGTAGCTCAGTCCGAGACCGCGTCCGCTACCGGTGACGATTGCAACTTTTCCTGCTAACGACATGAGTTTTCCCTTTTTAGTGCGATGTTCCGATTGCTCCGCCGTGGCGATTGATGGGAACCTTAGCTATATACATAAGATCTTTAATCCTTGAAAAAGTCAATGGTTTATTTTTTCAAGAAAAGCGAGGAGAATGGGATGAACGCGAAACACGCGATCAACACGACTAAGGCGGAACAGTTCATGGAAAGCGATCTTGTTCAGGAGCTGGACTTCCTCGTAGCTCGCATGCGCTCACTGGGTTCCGGTCGGGCGAACCAAGCGCTCAAGCCCTTTAATCTCAAGGTTCGCTCCTATTCAGTCCTCTCACTGGCATGTGGCGATGCCACGCCAACCCAGCGTGATCTAGCGGAATTCCTGGCCCTTGACCCAAGCCAGATCGTCCCCTTGGTAGACGGATTGGAATCCGAGGGACTCGTCGCTCGGATTGCCGATCCCAGCGACCGCCGCTCCAAGGTCATCGTGGCCAGCGATGCAGGCAGAAAACTGTATGCAAAGGCTCGCAAGGCAACGCAACAAAGCGAAAACGAAACGCTTAGTGCACTCACTCCGGCCGAACGCCAACAGCTACGTGAGCTGCTTGCGCGCGTAGCCCTGGGCGATAACGCGTAACCCACGGAGAAATATTCTCATTCAATGAGAATCCCTGCCTTGTTTGCCGGATAGCACAGCATTCTTGAGGAAGTTCCACCTCTTCGACCAGGAACAAGAATCCGGCAATACTGCCTAATTCCTGTGCGGCTGGTCCCTCATAGTTAGGCAGGATTCCATGGTTCAGACACCGCGCATCATCAAAACCAAGGTCGGCATCATCGGTGGAGGTCCTGCCGGCCTGATGCTCTCGCACCTGCTGTCCAAGTCCGGAATCGACAACTTGGTAGTCGAAATGCGCGATCACGAGACGATCCGCAACACACATCGCGCCGGGATCCTGGAAGCCCAGGCAGTCAAGATGCTCACCGAGTCCGGCGTTGACGGACGCGTGCTCAGCGTTGGCGATGAGCATGCAGGCATCGATCTGCGATTCAATGGTGAATCGCACCCCTTGGATTTCCGCGATCTCGTTGATGCCACGGTCACCTTGTACGCGCAGAACGAGGTTTTTGTTGACCTTGCCGCCGCCCGCCAGCGCGATGCCGGCGATGTGCGCTACAGCTGCGAAGTCACCGAGATCATGGACATGGACACGTCCACCCCGAAGTTCCGCTTCACCGACGTTGAGGGAACCCACTTCGAAGTCCATGCAGACATCATCGTTGGCGCCGACGGATCACGTTCCTTCGCGCGACGCCAAATGCCAGAACCCATCCGCAAAGATTTCAAGGTCGCCTACCCCTTTGCATGGTTCGGCATCCTGACAAAGGCACCAAAATCCTCACCGGAATTGATCTACGCGAACTCTCCTCACGGTTTCGCGCTGATCTCCCAGCGCAGCGAAACGGTGCAGCGCATGTACTTTCAGTGCGATCCGAACGAAGACGTCAACGCGTGGAGCGATGACCGCATCTGGTCCGAACTGCAGCGCCGTGTGGATGGTCCGGATAACTTCCAACTGCAGACCGGAGAGATCTTCGATAAGACCGTTTTAGGTTTCCGCTCATTCGTGCGCGAACCGCTCTCCCACGGGCGCATGTTCTTGATCGGCGATGCCGGGCACACCGTTCCGCCCACCGGAGCCAAAGGCCTGAATCTCGCCTTCGCAGATGTGAAGGTGCTTTTCGAAGCGCTGGATTCCTATTTCTCCACCGGAAGCGAGAAGTTGCTGGACGGCTATTCGGAGCTAGCCCTCAAGCGGGTCTGGAAGGCGCAGAACTTCTCCTACTGGATGACCTCGATGCTGCACACCCCAGTCAACGCCGATCCATTTATGGCTCGGCGTGCGCTAGGCGAGTTGGATACCGTGACCTCCTCGCGATACGGCATGCAGTATCTGGCCGAGTCCTACACCGGCTGGCCACACTCCTAAAGCAATCAACTGACCTACACCAATTCGTACCGAAAGGAGCACGTAGTGAGCAACGAAACCACCAAAGACGAATCGTTCGATAATTCGCACGTTCTGGATCCCGCCGCCACCACCATCTCGCAGGAATCCATCAGCCAGGAAATCACCGACATCCACGCGGCATACCGCCAGTCGGTGGTTGAAGGGAAGAAAGCCGAGACCCAGCCGCGCATCGACTTCGCGCCTTACCGATCCTCGCTGCTGCGCCACCCCACCAAGAATCTGCACCACGTGGACCCGGAGACCATCGAGCTTTACTCCCCGGCCTTCGGCCAGCGAGATGTGCACGCCCTGGAATCAGATCTGACCATCCAGCACAACGGCGAACCAATCGGCGAGCGCATCGTCGTCGCTGGCCGCGTGCTCGACGGCGACGGCCGCCCGGTGGCCGGGCAGCTGGTGGAAATCTGGCAGGCCAACGCCGCCGGACGCTACATCCACAAGCGCGACCAGCACCCGGCCCCGATCGACCCGAACTTCACCGGTGTGGGACGCGCCATCACCGGACCGAACGGCGAGTACTCCTTCACCACCATCAAGCCGGCCCCGTACCCGTGGAAGAACCACCACAACGCCTGGCGCCCAGCGCATATCCACTTCTCGCTCTTCGGCACCGACTTCACCCAGCGCATGATCACCCAGATGTACTTCCCAGGGGACCCGCTGTTCTCCCTGGATCCCATCTACCAGGCGATCACCGACGCCGACGCCCGCGACCGCTTGGTCGCCACCTACGACCACTCGATCACTTCCCACGAATGGGCCACCGGCTACAACTGGGACATCGTGCTCACCGGATCAAACCGGACCTGGATGGAAGACGAAGAGGGAGATCACTAAATGTCTCAGGCACCAGAACTCAAGCTAGCCCCCACCCCGGGACAGACCATTGGTCCGTTCTACGGCTACGCATTACCCTTCGAGAAAGACAATGAACTGGTCAACCAGGCCAACCCGAATTCGGTGCGCCTGCACGGGGTGATCACCGACGGCAAGGGCGAGGTGATCCCGGATGCGCTATTGGAAATCTGGCAAGCCGACGAGCACGGCAACGTCGTCTCGCGTGACGGTTCCTTGGTTCGCGACGGCTACACCTTCACCGGCTGGGGACGCACTGCGGTAGACAATGTTGGCCACTACACCTTCACTACGCTGAACCCGGGCGCCACCGAAGAGGGCAAAGCACCGTTCATCATGCTCACGGTTTTCGCCCGTGGCCTGCTCAACCGCCTGTTCACCCGCATCTATCTGCCCGAGGACACCGCGGCGCTGGACAACGATCCGCTGCTCTCCTCGCTGACTGGCGAACAGCGTCAGACGCTGATCGCAACCCGCGAAGAAGATGGTTCGTTACGTTTTGATATTCGCCTGCAGGGAGACCGGGAAACCGTGTTCCTCTCCTACCCACGCGAGGGTTAACCCCCGCCGCGCGACCCCGTTGGAGCGCACCTGCGACCGAAGGAAATCGGTGCAGGTGCGCCGACGGGGTTTTGCCCGTTGTCGGGCACTAACATTTGAACCACATGCATAAAGAATTGAGGGACCGTATGGACACCATGGATTACGGCTTGCTCTCCCCCGCTTGGGCCGGAACTCCCGCGGCGGCTACCGCCAGCGACATGGCTTTTGTCCAGGCAATGCTTGACGTGGAAGCCGCCTGGGTCAGGGTGCAAGCAGACGCAGGTCTGTGCACCACGGACGACGCGCATGCAATCGGCAATGTCGCCCAGGTTTCGCGTTATGACTTGAAGCAGCTTGCCGCCAAAACTCCGGACGGCGCCAATGCGCTGATCCCGTTGCTCGGCATGATGCGCGCACGGCTCGCCGAAGACGGCGCCCCGGGGACTGCCGGAACCGCGCTGCACCGGGGAGCCACCAGCCAAGACATCATCGATTCCGCGTTGATGCTGGTGCTCTCGCGTACTTTGCATTCCACCCTCGCCGACCTGCGCAGAACCGTTCGTGGACTGGCCGAACTGGCCGAGGGGCACCGCGGCACCCTATGCATCGCGCGCTCGCTGACGCAGCATGCGCTCCCGACCACTTTCGGTTGGAAGGCAGCCAGCTGGTTGTCAGCAGTGCTGAGCGCGGAGAAGCAGCTCGCCCACGCTGAAAGTCAGCTATCCCTCCAGTGGGGAGGCGCCGTTGGCACCCTCGCCTCGCTGGAGCAGTTCCTCAGTGACCGCCCGGAGTTGAGCACCAGCTCCGGGGCGCTGAGCACCAAGCTGGCCTCATCCCTGGGACTTGTTGATCCGGGAGCGCCATGGCATACCAATCGCGTGCCCATCGTTCAGGTCGGCTCGGCTTTAGCCGCCTGCGTCGCGGCCCTGGGTAGTTTTGGCGCGGATGTGCTCACCGCTTCACGTCCGGAAGTCGGTGAACTGTCCGAGCCTCGCGAAGCAGGCAAGGGAGGCTCCTCGGCCATGCCGCAAAAGCAGAATCCGGTGCACTCGGTCTTGTTGCGCAATGCCGCGCTCAGCGCCCCCGGGCTCATCACCACGCTCTTCACCGCCGCCGGCACCGCCGTGGATGAACGACCCGATGGCGGCTGGCACTCCGAATGGAGCGCGTTGCGTGAGCTGTTGCGTTTGGCTTCCGGCGCGGCTCACCACGCTGCCACGCTGGCCACCGGCCTGACTGTCCACGCACCGGCCATGGAAGAGAACTTGAAGCTCGGTGGTGATGCGATCGTTTCCGAACGCTTTGCCACGGTCCTGGCCCCGCTAGTCACCGGCGGCAAACCAGCTATTCAATCCCTGGTCTTACGTTCGCTGACCGATCAGGTCAGTCTGCGGGAGCTGTTGAGATTAGAGATCTCCTCACATGATCTAACTGACGCAGAACTTTCCGAATTACTGGATCCTGCAGGCTACCTCGGAGCTGCGGATCGTTTCACTACAACCGTTCTCGCCGAATACTCGGCACGAAAGGAATCATGGCAGTCCCACAACTAACCCCATCGGTGCTTCACACCAACAAAGAACTCCCAACCCTTATCGTTGGCCCTTCGCTAGGTACCGCTTCCCTGCAACTATGGGGACCGGCAGTGCCATATCTGAAGGATCACTTCCAGCTTATTGCGTGGGATCTTCCCGGACATGGTGCAAGCAAGCCCTCCACCGAAGAGTTCTCCATGAGCCAGCTGGCCACCGGAGTCATCACCATGATCGATGCGCTGCGCACCGACGGGGTCATCACCGATGGCAGCAAGCTGTTCTACGCCGGAGTTTCCGTTGGAGGCGCGATCGCGTTGCAGCTGGCGGTCGACCACCCAGGTACTTTTAACGGTCTGTCGAGCATCTGCGCCGCGGCAAAGATTGGCACCCCCGAAGGTTGGACGGAGCGAGCAGAATTCGTAGCGAAGGCCGGTACCCCCACCATGGTGACGGGTTCCGCGCAGCGTTGGTTTGCCCCTGGCTTCATCGAGAAGGAGCCGGTCATCTCCACCGACCTGCTGCACAATCTGCAGGACGCGGATCGTTTTGCCTACGCCCATGTATGCGGTGCGCTGGCAGGATTTGATGTACGCGAGCAGCTGGCAACGACGACCGACCCAATTATCGCCATCAACGGTGCCCAGGATCAGGTGTGCCCTCCGGCAGATGCCGAATTCATTGCCGACAATGCACCAAAGGGAACCGCGGCCGTCATTGACTCCGCCGCGCACCTAGCACCGGCCGAAGCACCCGAGGAAACCGCCGCCATTCTGGTCGATTTCTTCACCAGTAACTAGGGAAAGGTCAAAAACTTATGTCAGATTCTCAGCGTCAGCCCGGCGACACCTATGATGCAGGCATGGTCGTCCGCCGCGAGGTGCTCGGTAGTGAACACGTAGATCGCTCCACCAACAATTCGAACGAGTTCACCGACGAATTCCAGGAAATGATTACCCGTTACGCATGGGGCACCATCTGGACCCGTGACGGCTTGCCGCGCACCACACGCAGCGCCATCACGCTGACCGCAATGATCGCCGGCGGTTACTGGGAAGAGCTGGAAATGCACGTGCACGCCGCACTGCGCAACGGCATGACCGCAGAGGAGATCAAGGAAGTCTTCTTGCAGTGTGCCATCTACTGTTCGGTTCCTGCAGCAAACGTTGCCTTCAAGATCGGCAAAAAAGTCTTGGACGAGTACGCCGCGGAAGAAACCAAGTAACAATGTTTCCCAACGGCCACAAACCAGTAACTCCGAAAGAATCAGCTGATTCTTTCGGAGTTACTGGTTTTCAGTGGGCAAGGCTTATCTGCGTGCTGGAATCAGCGACTTCCCCAGCCAGCCGCGTTCAATGTCGTTGAGCGCGCGTGAGGATTTGCCATCTTGAGCTAACGGGACCATGACAGTGGTTGAATCGAAGACCTGTTGGCCATCCTGATAACCGATCCCGCGAACAGTAAAGGACTTGTTTCCCACGCGGCTAATTCCCATGCGGATCAGCATTTCTGGCTGGTAATAGAGCGGGCGCAGGTAATCGATATTAATCGAGGCGACCACCGTCCCATATTCAAAACGTCCGGTGTTGCCGTCTTCGCGCGTCCACCTAATTCGCGCTTCTTCCATCAGCGTGACGATGCGGGCATTATTAACATGCCCGAGGGCATCCTGATCAGACCAGCGAAGTTGCAATAGTACTTCGGTAGCTGCGGCTAAATCCTGCTGGCTTGCTTCACTCATGACATCCATTTCATCAAAATTTGGCCATCAGACCTACTTGGGTGACGAGTCGGACAGCGTCACTTTTCCGTGCTGCGCACCCAACGGCGGTCCTCGTTGTTAGCATCAAGACAGCGCCAACTGACCGGGTCCTCGTAAAACCTCAGATCATCGGTGAACCAGTAGGTCTTCCCCGGGTCCCATCCGGCGATCACGGTGGCAAAGTCTTTCTCTACGCCCAAGTATTCTCCGGCGAGCGCCAAGTAACCGGCAATGCTCAGATGCACACCGTCATAGTCCTTGGATACCGCCAACCAATCGGGCATCACCCACGCTCCATCACGTCCAGTGCTCCGATACCATTCGTGGCGTTTATGGGCGGTGACCTCGATGCCGTAGTCCCGGCATAGTTGCACCCAGTCGTCGGCCGTTGAGATTTCTAGAATTTTGACAGAAGGAGGAACGCTAGCTCTCCGTGTGACCGCTTGCTCCCAGTTAAAAGCATCTTCAACGCAGCTCAGACCAATTGGTTGCTGGTTCGCAAACACCCCGGTACTGCTCACGAGTTGACTGCTGGGCATTGACCACCACTCACCACCTATCATGGCCGTCACCGGCGTTGGCTTTTCCGCGCGCGCACGTGCTTCGGTGAGGATCAGGTTCTCTTTCCATCGCAGGAGCTTGTCAAAGACGCTTGGCCCGGTGCTCGTCATCGAGCCGGCGGGATCAGACTGATCAAATTCCACGTGAATCTGCGTGCGCAGATCTACCGGGGCAAACCACCACTGCGCTAGTACCGAGGTCGCAATGTGTTCGGCGACCCGACGCAACGCGTCGGTCAGAACAGGCGAAGCCAGCAGCGTGTCTTCCCCGTCCGGTTCCTGCCAGTATCTGGCATGGCCAACGGAACTCTCCAGCGCCTTCTGCAAGAGCTGCTCGGTGACCGATAACAGCTTGGTGGCGCTTATCAGCTTGGCAAGTTCCTCTACGCTCACGGTGATGGTGCGCCCTTCGTCCGCGCCCGGACCAAACATGATGACCGAATCACCACGAACTACCTCTACTTGGTACGATGCGTAATACATTGCCGAACGCAGCGGGTGATCGTCGACTTCAGACAGCGCCCGGGCTTCGCTGTCCAAGGCAAATTCCCAAAGAACACGCCGCCCCCGCCGGCCACTAAGCAACAGCTGAACGATATCCATGGCTTGCTCCTGCAATCGGCGAATCAAAACGATAAATCTTCCCAAGACACCGGGTTAGTTTTTACGAGATCGATTATTAGACATTACCCCAGAGCTCACTGCTATTTACCTCCGGCTGACAACGTTGACTCTGGCCGGTCAATGGGCCGGCAGATTGTCACCACCCCGGAGGAACGTCCGTGAAATCATTCGCTCGACCCGGTAAAACCAATCACTTCACCCCAGCACGACTCACCGCAGGCGCTCTCGTCGTCGTTGCAACCTCTGTTGCCATTACCGCGGCGAATTCGTCCCCAATCCCGGAAGCAACCAATGTTTCCAGCGCCAACTGGGAATCCAGTGCCTACCGAGGCTCTGTCGAAGCAATTCCGGCTTCCGACGAAAACCAGGATGGAACCCCGAAAACCATCGATGGTGTGGTGTTCGAAGATCTCAATAAGAATTCCAAGCATGATTCCAATGAACCTGGCAGGCCGGGAGTCACCGTTTCCAACGGGCGCGAGGTGACCACCACTGATGGCCAGGGACGCTATGATCTGCCGTCCTTTGAGAATATGACAATGTTCGTCACCCAACCGCGCGGCTACCAGGTGCCAGTGGATGAAAACAATGTCGCCCAGTTCCACTACACCCACCTTCCGGCAGGTTCCCCAGAGCTGAAGTACGGCGGGATCGAGCCCACCGGCCCGCTCCCCGAAGCCGTCAACTTCCCGCTGACCCAGAGCTCCGCCACCCAGTCCCCGGAACAGAGCTGCGTGATCGGCGCGGACGTGCAGACCTACAACCAGAAGGAAGTCGAATTCGCCCGTAGCGGTGTGTTCAGCGATCTGGCCGAGCGCACCGACTACACCGGATGCGGCGCACTGTTCATTGGCGACTTGGTTGGAGATGATCTGTCCTTGTTCGCGCAGACTCGCGAGCTGACCTCCATGCTCAACGGGCCTGCACGCTTCCTTCCGGGAAACCACGACATGGATTTTGATTCGCTGGACGGGGAGCACGAATTCGACAGCTTCCGTGCCCAGTTCGGGCCGGAGTACTACTCCTATGATGCAGGCAAGACACACGTGGTCGCGTTGAGCACCATCTCTTACCCGACAAAAGTTCCCGCAAAGAAGAGCGACTACACCTACGACCTAGGCGAACGACAGCTTGAATGGTTGCGCGCGGATATCGCCAAGGTTCCTAAGAATGAGGCCATCGTCTTGGCCGGGCACAGCCCGCTGCTGGAATTCTTCTACAGCGATTCGCACACCACCAAGCAGGTCAAGGAAATCTACGAGATCCTTGAAGGCCGCGAGGTCGTCTCCCTGGGCGGGCACACGCACATGTCGGAAAACCTGCGTGCCGGCGATCTGCTGGACGGGTGGCGTGACGAGGTTGGCGCGGACGGACTGCCCTTCACTCACTTGACGGTTCCAGCCGTCTCCGGCCAGTGGTACGCGGGCCGAGTCACCGACAACGGCTACCCCACTTCCATCCAGCGTGACGGCACCCCGCCTGGCGTGCTGACTCTCGATATCAAGAATGATGCCACCACCGAACGCTTCACCGTCACCGGAGGTGACGAGACGAAGCAGATGGCACTGGGTCTGAACACCCCGGCCTACCGCGAATGGTACGCACAAAACATTGAGCAGCCACGTGGCACGGTGGCTCCACTTGAAAATCCTCTGTCTGTAAGCCAAGCCGAGCTCTCCGAAGAGACCTGGCTGACCACGAACTTCTGGATGGGCAGCACCGGTTCGAGCGTGGAAGTCGCTCTTGACGGTGCAGAGGCGACTCTAGCCACGCGCACCCAGCAGATGACTGGCGAACGTCCGCGCGTGGGCGCTGAATACTCCGACCCGGTGGCCATTGCCGAGCAGTTCGTCCACGGTGGCGGACTAGCCGAGAAAACCAACCACCTATGGCGTCTGGAATTGCCCTCGGATATGACGGTGGGAACACACACTGCCACGGTCACCGCTACCGATGTTCACGGTCGTGCCTTCACCGAAGAGGTCACCTTCGAGGTCACCGAGTAATCCACAGCACTGCTGGTGGTGTCCGCGTAAGCCAATGCGGGCACCACCTTCTTTTTGCCCTCACCTGCCCCGCCGGTGTTGCGCCGTCGACTCATTCGCCGAAGGACTGCGGCGTCAGAGCTTGCCCGCGCATATGATGAAGGCATGCGTATTGCTATCTTGGATGACTATCAGAACGCCGCTCGTGACTTCGCGGATTTCGACGAGCTTGCGGCCGAGCTGAATGCCGAATTGACCGTATTCAACGAGCACTTGGGCCACGAGGACAGCGCCGTCTGCGCGGCGCTGGAACCTTTTGATGCCATCGTGGCAATGCGCGAGCGCACACCCTTCACGCGCGCCCGCTTCGAGCGGCTGCCCAACCTGAAACTTTTGGTCTCCACAGGTCGGCGCAACGGTTCGATCGATCTGGATGCGGCCGCGGTGCACGATGTTATCGTTTCCCATACCGGATACGTTCCGACGGACGCCGTGGAACACACCTGGGCGCTCATTCTCGCCGCCGCCCGCCGGCTCGACCTGGAACTATTCTCCACCGATTCGCCGCGCACCGAATCCGAACCTTGGCAGTCATCCTTCGGCATCGGGCTAGCCGGCAAAACCCTCGGCGTGTACGGCCTGGGGAACCTCGGATCTCGGGTGGCCAAGGTCGGATTGGCCTTTGGCATGCGGGTGATCGCTTACAGCCAGAATCTGACCAAGGCACGGGCTACCGAGGTGGGCGTCGAGCTGGTCTCCGAGGCTGAGCTCTTCGCCACCAGCGACGTGCTCACCATCCATTTGAAGCTCTCCGAACGCAGCACCGGGGTCGTCTCCGCCAAGCAGCTGTCCTGGATGAAGCCCGAAGCGATCTTGGTGAACACCTCGCGCAGCCGCATTGTCCAGACCCCGGCACTGATTTCCGCCTTGGAAAACCAGCTGCTGCGGCTAGCGGCCGTAGACGTATTCGACGTGGAACCGTTGCCGGTGCTTGATCAGCTCACCCGCACTCGCGGGTTGATAGCCACCCCGCACATCGGCTACGTAACTGCCGAACAGTTCGAAATGTTCTACCGGGACTCCGTGGAGAACATTCGTGCTTGGGCTAAGGGTTCACCGATCCGTGTGATGGGCGAGTAGCCACCTGCCGGCGCGGCACGAAGTAGAAATGCAGGATCGCTACCACCGCGGCCCAGGCGGCACCGATGAGCAGACCCACCGCCACGTCCGAGACCCAGTGATGCCCGAGATAGATGCGTGAGGCACCCATGGCGAGGATAAACAGGCCCGCCAGGGTACCGATCAGGTAGGCGTAGCGGCGCAGACCGTACACGATGGCCAGATAACTGACGATCCCGATCAGCGCCATCGCGTTGAGCGTATGCCCGCTGGGAAACGAGAAAGATTCGGGTGACGCGGGCGCACCGGGCATCTCTTGCGGGCGCGGCACCTGAAGATTGGCTTTGAGCAGCACTGTCAGCAGCACCGACACCAGCGCCGTGAACGCAACCGTCACCAACGGCCAAACGCTGCGCGTGAGCCAGCACAGCAACCCGGTCAGCACCAGCATGATAATCGTCATCCCTGGGGTGGAACCCCAGAAGTACAGCAGGTCGGCAAGATTCTGCAACGCGGGGACTTGATGCTCCAACACCCAGCGGTGCGTCGGCTCATCCAGGTCTTTGGCCCAGCCGCCCACATGCAACGAGACCAGAACTCGGCGAGTGAAATAGAACATGGCAACCACAAGACCAAAGATGATCCAAAGGATCTGCGTGCCACGGGGCCGTTGACCTTGACGGAAGTACCAGGAAGATCTCATGACTTCCATCGTAGTGGTCAGCCAAGCGCACCGGCGATGCCGACTCATGCGGAAGAATAGTCACATGACGATCAAGGTTTTAGCCATTGGCAAGAAGCACGAATCCTGGGTGGACGAGGGAATCTCCCGCTACGAAAAACGTCTGAAGAAACCCTTCGATTTATCTTGGCAGCTGCTCAACCATTCATCGCGCGAGAACGATGCGGCACGCGCCGAGGAGTCGGCACGAATCCTGGCGAAGATCTCCGCGGATGACTTTGTGGTGCTACTGGACGAACGCGGCAAGAACGTGGACTCTCCTACGCTGGCGAACACGCTTCGCGCTCCAATTGACTCCTCGCGCAACGTCGTCATCATCATCGGCGGTGCATACGGAGTCGATGCCTCGATCCACCAGCGCGCGAACTTCGCGTGGTCGCTGTCCAAACTGGTCTTCCCGCACCAGCTGGTGCGGCTGATCCTCACCGAACAGCTCTACCGTGCCCAAGACATCCTCGCCGGAGGCAAATACCACCACGTGTAAACGGCTGGGTTGCACGGGGCAAATTTCCCGGCCACGCTAATTGGACCTACCCGCAATGAGCACCGCCATTTTGGACCCGAACTTGACCCCTGCGGCATCGCTTGTCCTGATATTTTCCGGGTGTAAGCTCCCGCATGTCGCGGTCGGTCATGAGGTTGAACGCACCGGACTGATCATGCCGAGCACAGCCCCGCTATGGATCACACCCGGGCTGAACATTGCCAAGGTGCCAGCGCAGACCGATTACCTTTCCTTTGCGCCAAAAGCTGTTATCCGTTTTTTGACCTGTTGGCTGCCGCCTCCGAAATTGACTTCCCCATATTGATACCGGAAGGTCACATTTAGTCGGTTCACACCCCTAAGATCGAAGATATGAGTGAGATTCTTTCCCGGTTTGGTGCCGCGACCCGTCAGTGGTTCACTGACGTGTTCACCGAACCAACCGCGGCACAGAAAGGCGCCTGGGAATCAATCTCCAGCGGACACCATACGTTGGTGATCGCCCCCACCGGTTCGGGCAAAACCCTCGCTGCCTTCCTCTGGGCGCTGGACCGGCTCCATCAGGCTGAGATTCCCAAACCGGCTCTTCCGGGTCTCGAGCCGGAGAAGACCCAAAGTCTGGGCAGTGGCACCAAGGTGCTCTACATTTCCCCGCTGAAGGCGCTGGGTGTGGACGTCGAACGCAACCTGCGCTCCCCGCTTGCCGGAATCCGCGCCACCGCCCATCAATTGGGCATCTCCCAGCCCTCGGTTTCGGTGGGCGTGCGCTCGGGAGACACTCCCCAGAATGTGCGACGTCAGCTGCTGAAGAACCCACCGGATATCCTCATCACCACGCCTGAATCCTTATACCTGATGTTGACCAGCCAAGCTCGGCAAACCCTGGCCACTGTGCACACCATCATCATCGATGAGGTCCACGCCATCGCCAGTTCCAAACGCGGCACCCATCTGGCGTTGTCCCTTGAACGCCTCGATGCACTGCTGCCCACTCCGGCCCAGCGCATTGGGTTGTCGGCAACCGTGGAACCTGCCGAAGAGGTTGCCCGCTTCCTAGCTGGTTCGGCCCCGGCAAATATTGTGCGGCCCATTTCCACTAAGAAATGGGAATTGACCGTTCGCGTCCCGGTGGAGGACATGACCGATCTGCCCTCGGCTGCGGGCGCCCACGATCTGGGTCCCGGCTCCTCGCCGACGGCCGGTGCGAGCATCTGGCCGCATGTGGAAAACCAGTTGGTGGACCTGGTCCTGGCAAACCATTCGACGATCGTCTTCGCCAATTCCCGCCGGCTGGCTGAACGGCTCACCGGGCGCCTGAACGAAATCTACGCCGAACGCGAAGGCTTCGCTGCCGAGAATTCCGCAACTTCCAGCCCAGCGGCGATGATGGCCCAAGCCGGATCAAGCGCACCCAGCGACCCGCAGGCTCCGCTTTTGGCCCGGGCGCACCACGGTTCGGTCTCCAAGGATTCCCGCGCCCAAATCGAAGAGGATTTGAAGCTCGGCAAGCTGCGTGCGGTAGTCGCCACCAGCTCCTTGGAGCTTGGTATCGATATGGGACTGGTTGACCTCGTCATCCAGGTGGAGTCCCCCAATTCGGTGTCTTCCGGGCTGCAACGAGTAGGCCGCGCCGGACACCAGGTCGGTTCGGTTTCCAAGGGCATTTTCTTCCCGAAGCACCGCGCGGATCTGCTCTCCACCGCCTTAGTGGTCACGCGGATGCGCGAGGGAGCTATCGAGAAGATGACCATCCCCGCCAACCCGCTAGATGTGCTCGCCCAGCAAACTCTGGCAGCTGTGGCGATGGATGAACTGAGCGTTGAGGCCTGGTTCGATACCGTCCGCCGGGCGGCTCCCTACCAGCAGCTTCCGCGCAGCGTTTTCCTGGCCACCCTGGATATGCTCTCGGGAAAGTACCCCTCCGATGAGTTCGCCACCCTGAAACCCAGACTCGTCTGGGACCGTGACGCCGGCACCCTCACCGCTCGCCCCGGTGCGCAACGCTTGGCGGTGATTTCCGGTGGAACTATCCCGGACCGCGGTCTCTTTGGCGTATTTCTTGCAGGTTCCGAGGATGACAAGGCGCCCAAGCGGGTGGGTGAGCTCGACGAGGAAATGGTCTACGAATCCCGGGTCGGGGATGTCTTCGCGCTCGGTGCCACCAGCTGGCGTATCGAGAACATCACCCACGACCGGGTGCTGGTCACTCCCGCCTTCGGGCAGCCGGGAAAATTGCCTTTCTGGCATGGAGACGGACTGGGACGCCCCGTGGAGTTGGGTGCCGAGTTGGGAAAATTCACTACCGGGCTGCTCGCCGAGGACCACAACAGCGCCGCGGCACGGTTGGAGCATGGCGGCCTGGATTCCTATGCCGCGCAGAACCTGCTGAACTATCTGGGCGAACAGCGCCGTGCCACCGGACAGGTCCCCAACCATCAGAACTTCGTGGTCGAAAGATTCCACGACGAACTAGGTGACTGGCGGGTTATTCTGCATTCTCCTTTCGGACTTTCGGTGCATGCTCCGTGGGCTTTGGCCATCGGCGCCCGTGTGCGCGAACGCTGGGGTTTGGACGCCTCCGCTATGGCCGCGGACGACGGGATCGTGTTGCGGATCCCCGCGATGGACGACGAACCGCCGGGAGCCGAGCTCTTCGCCTTCGAAGCAGATGAAATCGTCGACGTGGTCACCTCCCAGGTAGCCAACTCGGCGCTCTTCGCCGCCCGCTTCCGCGAGTGCGCGGCCCGTGCGCTGTTGCTGCCGCGGATCAACCCGACCAAACGCACCCCACTGTGGCAGCAACGGCAGCGGGCGAGCCAATTGCTGGATGTCGCACGCAATTACCCGGACTTCCCGATTATCTTGGAAACCGTGCGCGAGTGCCTGAATGATGTTTATGACCTGCCGGCGCTGAGCGAAATCCTCTCCCAAGTCTCCTCGCGGGCCATCCGCCTGGTCGAGGTGCAAACAGAGCTTCCTTCCCCGTTCGCGCAATCCTTGCTCTTTGGCTATGTAGCGCAATTCCTCTATGAATCAGATGCTCCATTAGCCGAACGCCGGGCTGCGGCGCTGAGCCTTGATCCGGTGCTGCTCGGCGAATTGCTCGGCCGCAACGACGTGCGCGAGGTCCTCGACTCCCAAGTGATCGCGCAGCTCGGTGAGCAACTGCAGCATCTGGCAGCGAACCGCAGGTTCGCCGGCTTGGAGGGCGCCGCTGATCTGCTGCGCTTGCTCGGTCCGCTCACCGCGCCAGAACTTGCCCGGCGCTTGCGCCACCCGGAGCTCGAAGATGAACAGCTCGAAGAGGCGGCCGCGCGAGCGCACGCCGAAGCGCTAGTCGCGACCCGCCGTGCCTTCACGCTGCGGTTGGCTGGGGAACTGAGCTATGCGGCCATTGAAGACGCGTCAAAGCTTCGCGACGCCCTAGGCACGCCGTTGCCCACTGGAATCCCGGCAGTGTTCCTGGAACCTGCAACGCAACCGGTCGAAGACCTTGTCTCGCGCTACGCACGCACGCACGCACCATTCACCGCCACCGAATTGGCGGCTTCGTTGGGGCTGGGAGTTGCCCTGCTGCGCCCAGTGCTGGACAAGCTGGTTGCCTCCGGACGACTGTCGCTCGGCGCTTTCCGCCCGCTGGAACTGGTTCCGGAAGGAATTTCCGGGGACGAATACAGCGACGTAGCGGTCCTGCGCACCATCCGCACCCGCTCTCTGGCGGCGTTGCGCGCCGAAGTGGAACCCGTGGACCAGTCCACCTATGCGCGGTTCCTGCCAGCTTGGCAACAGGTCGGATCCCAGCTCTCGGGCAGCGACGGTCTCTACGAGGTGGTCGGCCAACTGGCAGGATCCGAGCTGCCCGCCTCCGCGCTTGAATCTTTCGTTCTCCCTGCCCGGCTGCGCGATTACCAAAGCGCCTGGCTCGACGAATTGACCAGCTCCGGTGACGTGCTGATTTGTGGTGCAGGTGCAGCTGGCGGCAAGGATGGTTGGATTTCCTTGCACACCACCGAACATGCTGCGCTGACCCTGTCCGGAGGGGATGCCAGTGACTTAACTGCACTGGACCTCAAGGTACTCAATTCTTTTCAGACCACCGGCGCATACTTCACCGAGGAACTCGCCGCCCGCATCCATTGCGCGGATGAGGCTCCGCCGACTACCCGGGAAGTCACCGAGTCCTGCTGGAATTTGTTCTGGGCGGGGTTCATTTCTCCTGATACCCTTGCCCCGGTGCGCGGCTATCTTGCTGGTGGCAGCACCGCGCACAAAATCGCCAAGCCGGCCCCGCGAGCTCGCGCCGCGCGGTTGAACAGGCTATCCGGCTTGAACCGCTTAGCCCGCGAACAAGCCGGTCAGTCGGCCCGTTCCATCCGCGGCGGTGCCAGATGGGCGCTGCTTCCTGTTCCGGTCACCGACCCGACCATCGCAGCACATGCTACTGCCGAGGTATTGCTCGAACGCTACGGCGTACTCACTCGTGGCTCGGTCGCCGCCGAAGCCGTCCCCGGAGGTTTCGGCCAGCTCTACCGGGTACTGACCAAGCTCGAGGAAGCAGGCCACGCCCGCCGCGGATATTTCGTTGAAAAACTCGGTGCCGCCCAATTCTCCACCTCCAACACCATCGACCGGCTGCGCGGCTTCACCTTGCCCGAAGATCCTCGCCGCAAACCCGCCGCTACCGTGCTGGCCTCGACCGATCCAGCCAATCCCTACGGCGGGGCGCTGCCCTGGCCGGTCGGAGACACCGGGCACCGCCCCGGACGCAAGGCAGGCGCCGTCGTAGGAATGCTCGACGGGTCGCTGAGCCTCTACCTCGAACGCGGCGGGCGCACTGTGCTGACCTTCGGGGAACACGCGGACGACGCCTGGCAGATCCTTGCCAGCGAGTTGGTGGCGGTATTGCGTGCAGCAAAGATCGATAAGATCGCCATCGCAACGGTCAATGGCCAGGCCGTCAGCTCCCACCCACTGGCGGCACCGCTGCTCGCGGCCGGATTCTATTCAACTCCGCAGGGCATCCGGTTCCGCCGGTAGCCAACGAAACGAAGGAGCCCCATGCCCGAAGGCGATTCGGTATATCGTGCTACCGCACGATTGCACCAGGCATTGGCCGGCCAGAGACTGACCGGCAGTGACTTTCGGGTGCCGCAGCTGGCCACCACCGACCTAGCCGGCTACACCGTTCGCGAAGTTCGACCGCGCGGCAAGCACCTGTTAATGCGCTTCACCCCGCCCGAAGGCAGCGAGCATGGGCCGTCGACCTTGCATTCCCATTTGCTGATGGATGGCCGGTGGGACCTCTACAAGCCGGCCGATCGCTGGAAGCGCCCGGCGCATACCGCCCGAGTCGCCCTTTTCACCGAGCCTTGGACCGCCGTCGGATTTGATATCGCCCAGATCCAGCTGGTGCCCACCGCCGAAGAGCACGGGCTGGTCGGACACCTCGGACCGGACCTGCTCGGGGATAACTGGGATCCCGAGCTTGCTGCCCGGAACATGCTGGCCGAACCCGAGCGGGTGATCGGAGAGGTACTGCTGGATCAACGCCTGCTGGCCGGAATCGGCAACATCTACCGTTGCGAGGTGCTCTTCCTCACCAGGGTTCATCCACTGACCCCTGTAGGCAAGGTCAAAAACCTATCCGCTGTCATCTCGATGTCCTACCGTCTCCTGCAGATCAATAAGGACCGTGGCCGTCGTGTCACCACCGGGGATCCGCACACCAGAGAACCGTTATGGGTCTACGGCCGCGCCGCTAAGCCTTGTCTTCGCTGCGGGTCAAGCATCACGGTATTCAAACTTGCGGCGCAGAAAACCGGTATGGAACGAGACTGCTATTACTGCCCAAGTTGCCAGGCAATGAAAGAATAGCTCTCATGGCAATGCTCTCCCCTCTCCCGGTTCGTAATGGCGTCAACGCAACACGTTTGCGTGTGCCGAAGAACGGACCGTGGGAAACCGTGGCCGACTACTTGCTCGAACGCTTCGGGCATGTGGATCCAGAAGGGCTCATGCGCCGCTTCGAAGAGCAGGAAATCGTGGGCCTGGGCGGGGTGCCGCTAAGCGCCAACACTACCCTCGGCGAACACGAATTCATTTGGTACTACCGCTCCTTGCCGGTTGAGACCCCAATTCCCTTCGAAGCAAAGATCCTGCATCAGGACGAACACCTGATTGCAGTGGACAAACCGCACTTCTTGCCCTCCACACCGGGTGGCCGTTTCATTCAAGAATCCGCGCTGGTGCGCCTTCGCAACCAGACCGGAAACCCTGATCTGGTTCCCATGCACCGCTTGGACCGCGCCACCGCTGGTGTCATCCTTTTCGCGGCGAATCCCCAAACACGTGGCGCTTATCAGATGCTTTTCGAGAATCGGAAGATCTCCAAGAAATATCAGGCTGTCGTCGCCCTGCAACCGGGCGATGGATTAGAAACCGGGCGAGTACTCGAAGCAAATGGGGAACACCCGAACGTACGGACTATCGAGGAATTACATGGATTGCTCCAGAGCATGCCATTGGTCTTTGAAAACCGGATGGCCAAGGTCAAAGGGCAATTACGTTCGTCTGTGGAAGACGGGACCCCTAATGCTCAAACGCGGATCTCGCTCGGTGCCATCGGCACCAGCAAGGGGCACCATGCTGGCCTGCAGGTCGCGCTGATGGAACTAGATCCGCTTTCAGGTAAGACCCACCAGCTTCGTGTTCATCTTGCCTCGCTGGGGTTGGGGATCATCAACGACGCCTTCTACCCGCGGTTGTGGGATTTGGCTCCGGACGACTATTCTCGCCCCTTGCAGCTGCTGGCGCACACGATTTCGTTTGTCGATCCGTTGACCGGGGAACCGCGTAGTTTCAGCTCGCGACAAAGCTTAGTCGAAGCGCCTTAACCTGCGGCTCTTCTAAAACACGTTGGATTATCCTAGGCTGTTGCACACACCTGACGGTTACTAATACCGTCGTCCGAGAAGTGCAAACGCAAGGACGGTACCCAGATGGCAGAGCCGCAGCCCACCGAGAATCTTCGTTCGCTAGTGGACTCGGCCCAGGAAGCCATCGCCGCAGCATCGCAAAAGCAGAGCCTGCAGTTGCCCTACGCCGCTCCGGATCGGCGTCCGAACCCAGCGGTGGAAACCTTCGATAAGGTCCGCGCCGGACTCTTTGCCTTGGCCGGAGTGCTGCTGCTGGTCACTTCGCTGAATTCCGCGTTGGATACCAGTTCCAGTGCCGTGGGCAGCTTGCTCGATACCTCGCCGGTACTCGCCTTCATCTGGCCAGCTATAGCGATCGTCATGATTGCCAGTGCAGGCTACTCGGTACTGCCACATCAGTTATCGTCACGCAGGCAGCGAGCCATCACCGTCTACGGGCTATCTGCCGTGGCCCTCATGGCCTGCGCGCTGACCTTCACTGCCGGGTTCCTACTGTGGCCAGGCGCCCTGCTGGCCACCCTGGCCACCGGATTCGGGCTGTACGGCATGTTTCAAATGAACCGAAACACCGCACGCAATCACCTCGAACGTATCGCGACCGATTTACCGGTCAGTTTTTTCACCGGCTTTTCGCTGGTCTTTACTCTTCAGTTGTGGTTTACCGCAGCTGGGTGGAACGGACCGGAGCACCTTCTAGCTATCAGTATCACTAGCGTGCTGGTGACTCTCCTGGCTGCCGGTTTTGCGCAGACCGAGCGCGGCCGCCATGCCCTGGCCACCGGTTTTGGCTTCGGCATGTTCGCCGCCGCCTTCCAATCCTGGCGTCAAGAAAGTGCACCACTATGGTTTGCGGCTTTATTGGTTTTCATGGCAATAATCGTGTTCATCTGTGCCGAGAGTCGTCGATTCCAGATCAGCCATGCCGAACATCGTGTCCAGCGGGGGCTACGCGCCGACGATTAGCGTGGAGCCATGCGGATGGCGCCGTCGAGTCGGATTGTTTCTCCGTTGAGCATTGGGTTTGAAACAATATGCGCCACGAGATCCGCATATTCCTCCGGGCGGCCAAGCCGTGAAGGGTGAGGTACCTGCGCGCCCAACGAATCCTGGGCCGCTTGCGGCAGCCCGTCCATCATGGGCGTGTGGAAGATTCCCGGAGCAATGGTCATTACGCGAATCTGGTGCGCCGCAAGCTCACGGGCCAATGGCAAGGTCATGGCGGCCACCGCTCCCTTGGATGCCGCGTATGCTGGCTGACCTATCTGCCCGTCAAAGGCGGCCACCGACGCGGTATTGATGATCACTCCACGTTCGCTAGTACCCTGCGCGTCGAATACGGCTTCGCTGTGCGCCATCGCTTCGGCGGCGAGACGTACCACGTTGAAGGTGCCGGTGACATTAATTTCTAGAACCTTGGCGAACTTTTCCAGCGGGAGCACTCCGTCGCGGCCAAGCACTTTGCCCGGTGTTGCCACGCCAGCACAATTCACCACGATACGTAAATGTCCCAGCTCGGTGGCGCGTTGCACCGCACTCGCCACGTCTTCGGTCTGGGTGACATCCCCGGGGACGTACCGGACATTTGCAGAAATCTGGGCAGCGATTTCGTCCCCGTCTTCACGGGCAAGGTCGAGCACCACTACGTGAGTGGCGCTCTGGGCCAGTTTTTGTGCCGTTGCTCGACCCAAACCGGATAATCCTCCGGTGACTAGTGCGACAGTATCCTGCAATTCCATCGAATCCCCTTTGTGCGTTGTTGACTTGGGATTTAGCCTAGCGGCCATAGCGGGTTTTTAGTAGCATTCGAATTTGGAAACGACAAAACCCTCACAGATTTTTGAACTGGTCCCGAAAGTTGGACTAGGTAATTAAAGTCTAGACGGGTCAAGCTGCCAGGGTATGGCACCGATATTCAATCGGTGCCATACCCTGCAGTCGTTCTTGGCACCGAACGTTGTTATACCAGTCAATATACTCATTGATTTCCCTGGTCAGATCGGCAACGGTGGAGAAGTATTCACCGTGATACATCTCCGATTTCAGGTGGCCGAAGAAATTTTCCATCACCGAATTATCGAAGCAATTGCCCTTGCGAGACATGGATTGAACCGCACCGTGCTTCGTGAGCAGGTTGCGCCACGACGAATGCTGATAATGGATTCCTTGGTCCGTGTGCACCAGCAATCCAGATGCCGGCTTCTGCGATTCGAAGGCCTCGGCCAGGCTTGCACTGGTAAACGCCGTTGTCGGCGAAGTCGAGATCGTATGGCTGATGATGCAGTGATCAAACAAATCCATGATCGGTGACAGATACAGTTTTCTGCCAGCCACCCGGAACTCGGTCACGTCGCTGACCCACTTGGTGTTCGCCGTATTGGTTTGGAACTGGCGTTTGAGTAGGTTCTCCGCGATATGACTGGGTTTCCCTTTGTAGGAGGAGTACTTGCGTCGTATCCGGACCTTGGATTTTAGGTTCATCTGATCCATCAGCTTCCAGACCAGCTTCTTAGACACCTTCCAACCCATCTTCACCAGCTCGACTCGCACGCGGCGGTACCCAAACCGATGTTTGCTTTCGGTGAAGATTGTTTGGATGTCTTCTTTGAGATTCTGGTGCTTGTCAGGTTCGGTGAGTCGTTGCGCATGGTAGAAATACGTTGATCTGGCCAGCCCTGCTGCTTTGAGCAGGTCAGCTAGATCGTGGTCGGACTTGATGGTTGCGATCGCCAGCGTTTTCAGGCGTGCCCCTGGTTCCTCAAGTCCCGCAATTTTTTTAGGTATGCGTTTTCCGCTTGAACACGCTTGAGTTCGCGACGTAGCTTGTCTTCTTCACTCAAGGCCACTGGTTTTTCGGAGCCTTTGGGTCTGCCCTTAGGTTTGAGCATCAGCGCTTCATCGCCGCCCTCACGATGTTGCTTAGCCCATTTCCCAACCAAGTTGCGTGAGCTGAGATTAAACTCTTTAGCAAGATCCATCATCGTTTCTCCGGTCGCATGTCGGTCAACGATTTCCTTCTTGATCTCAAATGAATAGACGGCATTCGTGCGTTTTTCCATAAGACATAGCCTGCCATGAAGCTGCCAGCTTCGATGAAGAGTGCGAACAGGTTCTCGCTTCACCCCTAGTTCGGATGAGGCTGCCATATCGCCTGCCCCTTGCTCGAAGAGGTCGACTAGTTGTTCTCGTTGTTGCTCGGTTAATGTGCTTCTTGCGTGCATTGAAAAGCTCCCCAGGTGTTGGTTACTGATTTCTCAGTCCAACTTCTGGGGAGCAGTTCATTTTCTGCGAGGGTTTTGCACGGTGCTGCATTAGTGCATAGCGGAAGTACTCTCGGCCTCTGCTGTCGCAAGTTCTTTTTTGCCGCCCATCAGGAAACCGATGATGAGGATGCCTACGGAGCAGGCGGCGCCAACCAGGAAGCCTGGGGCGAAGCCCTCGACGGCTGCGACTAGTTCGTCGGTTCCCTCGGCAAGTTTCGAGGCGGTCGTCGCGGCAACTACGCCAACCACCAATGCGGTGCCCAGGGCGCCGCCGAGCTGCTGCAAGGTGGATAGCAGGGCAGAACCGTGGGAGTGCAAATGATGCGGCAACGGGTTCAACGCGGTGGTGAACGCAGGGGTGAAGATCAATGCCATGCCCAGGCTCATCGCTAGGTGCAACAGGACCAAAAGCCAGATCGGGGTCGTTGCATCCAGAATCATGGCGTAGGAGAGCATCACGGCAGTGAGCACCAAGGCACCGGGAACAACCAATGGTCGAGGGCCGACCTTGTCATACAGCCGCCCAACGAATGGGGCCAAGATACCCATGAGCAGGCCGCCGGGCAGCATAACCAGGCCGGTAGTCAGTGTCTCCATACCGAGCACATTGGTGAAGAACATCGGCAGCAAGATGATCACGCCGAACAGCGCCACCATCGCGAACATCATCAGTACCAGCGAAAGGGTGAAATCGCGGTAGGTCAGAGGTCGCAGGTCCAGCAGTGCCTTGTCTTCACGTTGCAGACGGCTTTGCAAGACGGTGAACGCCACCAAGCAGAGCAACGCGACGAAGAGAATCCCAAGATTCAGCGGTGACGCACCGGCTGCCGACAGACGGCTGAGTCCGTAGACCAAACCACCGAAGCCGGGGACCGCCAGCAGTATCGAAACGAAGGACAGCGGGGTTTTCGCCTGGCCTGACTCGTTGCCTAGGCGTGGAGTGCCGATGACTAAGGCCAGGATCGCAATCGGAATGATCACGATGAACATAAAGCGCCAGGAGAGGTACTGCAGAATCAATCCCGAGAGCGTCGGGCCGATGGCCGGAGCCACCGAGATCACGATCGATACGTTGCCCATGAGCACGCCGCGACGCGATGGTGGGACCAGATCGAGAATCGTGGTCATCAGCAATGGCATCATCACCGCGGTGCCGCAAGCCTGAATGACGCGGGCCACCAGCAGCACTCCAAAGCCGGGTGCCACCGCCGCCAGCGTGGTGCCTAGGGCAAACATGCCCATGGCCAGCAGAAAGACCTTGCGGGTGCTCAGCTTCTGCAAGAGGAACCCGGTCATTGGAATGACGACGGCCATGGTGAGCATAAAGATAGTAGCCAGCCATTGAATTGCATCAGCGGTGACATTGAATTCGATCATGAGTACGGGCAAAGCCACGTTCATGATGGTCTCATTGAGGATTACCACGAAGCTGGATACGATCAGCACCGCAATCGTGGTGAAGTTCTTTTTGCTCAAGCGCTCTGGGGCGTTCGTCAAGGCTGGACACTGCTTCCGAGAGAAGTTCGGGGAGAAAAATACCGCCAAAATAAGGTGAAACGGTTCAACTAATCCTACAGTTCGACTTTTTGATGCACCATAGGGCAAAGTTCGGATCGGCAGTGAATTACGCAACACAGCGGGAAGTTCACCACGGTCGAGCAAATATGTATGAAGATGGTTCTATGAACGTGCGTACGCCCGACCCTTATCCAGGCTGGCTCAACGAAGAGGACCTCTACGAAGCCCGCCAACGCCTTCCGATGCTCTACGTCGAGGCCATTCCGGTGCGCCTCGATCCGCTGGGCTACGTCAACGAGGTGGGCTTGCTGCTCACCGGCGACGAAACCGGACGCATGCTGCGCACCTTTGTCTCCGGCCGAGTCATGTACCGCGAGACGATACGTGCCGCCCTGATCCGTCACATTGAAAAGGATCTAGGCACCATGGTGCTCCCCCAGCTCCCGGCCTCTCCTGTCCCCTTCACCGTGGCCGAATATTTCCCCTCTCCCAGCGAGACCGGGCTGACCGATGATCGCCAGCATGCCGTGGCGATGTGCTATATCGTTCCGGTTCGCGGTGAATCGACTCCTCGTCAAGACGCACTCGAACTGACTTGGCTTTCCCCAGCAGAAGCGCTGAGCGAAGGTATTCAGGGTGAGTTCGCTGGTGGCCGTGAAAATATTCTCCGTCAGGCATTAGCACATGTCGGAATCAATATTTAACTAAGTTATTTTCCGTCTTTCTCAGTGATTCCTAGTCGACGCCGCATTTGGTTGCCAAACCAGCTGCCGAACAGCACGCCGAGGATGCCCACCGCGGAACCGATGATCGTTTCGACCACGCGATCGTACATCACCGCGGTGGACAGCCCGGTGATCAAGGTGGTGCCCACCAGTGCCAACGGGGTGATGAAGACCTGCGCGAGGAAATAGTTGCGCATCACCAGCATCTCGGCCAAGAACTGGAACAGGCCGATAAAGGCAACAAGTATCCACATTGCTGGGTTGATCAAAATCAGCACAGCAATGAGCAGCATGCCCACCAGGGTGCCGAGTACTCGATGCACCCCGCGGCGCACGCGTAACGCGGTGGTGTGTCCGGCGAGCGGGACCACGGCAGCCACCATGGCCCAGTAGTTATGTCCCGCTTCGACCTGGCTACCGACAATATTCGCCAGTGCACCGGCCACGCCAGCGGTCAGCACATAGAACAGCCCCTCCCACCAGATGGCCTTGCGTACGTTATCGGACAGCGGCGGTACCGGGGTGCGTTTCCACAAACTTGACCATTGTCCGAGCGCGCCGCTGGCCCCGATGAACAGCGCCAACAGGATCGTCGCAGCGGCGGCGAACATGGCTTCGCCAAAGGGCGCTGGCTTCGCGATCGAGGCAATCGCCGCGAAGGCGAAGATATGGAACAGCGAACCGCCGGGCCGCAAGCGAAGAAAGCCGGTTACAACCGAGCAAATGCCGGCGACGAGGGTCGTCGCGCCAACTATCTGCCAGGCTTTGAGCTCCGGATTATCATGGTCAATCCAGTAGGTCGAGGCCAATAGGGCCAAACCGATCACTATGAAGAACAACAACCCGGAGCGCGTCTGCATGCGCAACCGATTCCAGTAGCCATCCACGCGCCCGTAGACGCCGGTAAAGGCGCCGAAGACTACGAACACCATCAGGTCCAACCGGTCGACCAGCAGCAAGAAGATGAGCGGCGCGAAGACGCCCACAGCCGTGCGTAGTCCGATCCAGTGGTCTTTCCGAGCCGGTCCCAGGGTAACTAAGGAACGCGCGGATTCCTTGAGATTTTGGAGGTTCACTGGATCCTTTCGTCGCATTCGCCACAGTGCAGTTACTTGCATTATTCGCCTTTAACCAAGTCGACCGCTAGGTTTTGGCTCACTTTTGGGTTGTCGTTTTCCTCACCCGGCTCCACATACGGCACACTTGGTACGTGTCCGAGAAGAACTTTAACCCCAGCAACCCGCATTCCCGCCAAGCCGATTTCGGTTTTGAGGTAGGCACGCGCCTCACCTCGCCCGAAGGCTCGCCGATGTTGGGCCGCACCGGCGTCATCACTACCCCGCACGGGCAAATCAAAACTCCTGCCTTTATTGCGGTGGGCACTAAAGCCACCGTCAAGGCGCTCACCCCGGTTCAGGTGGAGGAACTTGGCGCCCAAGCGGTGCTGGCCAACGCCTACCACCTTTACCTGCAGCCTGGTGCCGATATCCTCGATGAGGCTGGCGGTCTGGGAAAGTTCATGAGCTGGGAGGGACCTACCTTCACCGACTCTGGTGGCTTTCAGGTCATGAGCCTCGGCTCGGGCTTCAAGAAGGTCATCGACATGAAGTCGGTGGACCAGTCAGGTCCCGATGACGCGGTAGCCCCGGGCAAGGAACGTCTGGCGAACGTCGACGACGATGGGGTCTGGTTCAAATCCCATCTCGACGGCACCAAGCACCGCTTCTCTCCGGAAATTTCGATGAATGTGCAGCACCAGATCGGCGCCGACATCATGTTCGCCTTCGACGAGCTGACCACGCTGCAGAACTCTCGCGGCTACCAAGTTGAGTCCTTGGAACGCACCCGCTTGTGGGCTCAGCGCTGCATCGCCGAGCACTTCGCACTAACCGATTCACGTGCGGGTAAGGATTACCAGGCGCTGTTCGGCGTCATCCAGGGCGCTCAGTACGAAGACCTACGCCGCAAGGCCTGCCAGGATCTTGGCGCGATGGCCTTTGATGGTTTCGGTATTGGCGGCGCCTTGGAAAAGGAAAACCTTGGCACCATCGTCGGCTGGTGCTCCGAGGAGCTGCCCGAAAATAAGCCGCGGCACTTGCTGGGAATCTCCGAGCCAGACGATATCTTCACTTCCATCGAGAACGGCGCCGATACCTTCGACTGCGTCTCCCCCACCCGAGTAGCTCGAAATTCCGCGTTCTACACCCCACACGGACGCTTCAACCTATCGGGCGCCCGCTACAAGCGCGACTTCACCGCGCTGGTTGACGGCTGCTCTTGCTACACCTGCCAGAACTTCACTCGCGCCTACATTCACCACCTGCACAAGGCGAAAGAACTGCTCAGCCACACGCTCATTTCGATCCACAACGAGCACTTCACCGTTTCCCTGGTGGATTCGGCCCGTGAGGCCATCGAAGACGGCAGCTTCTTCGAGCTGAAGGAAAAGGTCATGCGCGAGTACTACGCCGGCGAGCCAGACCCGCAGGGCCTGCCAGTCTAGCAGCGCGGATCATTGGAAACGGCGGCGGGTTACCTACGGTTCAGGCCGAGCACTGGTAGCCCGCCGTTGCTCTGCCCCTGTGCTTTACCTGCGGGTCTCCGATGGCGGCTCGCTGGCTCCACGCAGGGCCGCATAGCCCGGGTATGCACATAGCGCGCTCAGCGCCCACACTCCCCACGGTACTGGTGACCCCGGCACCAGGAGTAAAAAGAATATTGGCAGCCCCGAGGCCAGTGCCTGCAGGAAATGCCCAAATTCTTTGAACGCCAACGCACCGGTATTGAGTTCATTCAGTGATCCGAGGATCAACGATTCCCAGTCGCGTTCGCCTCGCGTCGCCCGGCCCCACATCGCTGCGGTGGCGCCGCAGGAAGCCACCACTATTCCGGCGCACCAAGGCCAAAGATTCGCGCTCGGGATCATCCCCAGAGCGGCCGGCAGCGAAGAACAGATAAGCAAGACGACAAGCGCCATTGCCAAAGAGAATCCCAGCGCAGGGCGGACCAATTGGCTTCTCGGCAACCCCAGCAGTTGTGCAAGCCCCGGCTGGCTGGCAAGCGGCCGGTTTATCTGGGAGAGGTTCTCCACCAACAGGCACAGCGCGAGCGCTATGAATCCGGTCAGCGCAAGCGGGTTCGCGATACCGCGGACACCCAGCATCAAGGCCAGAACAGCGAGGACCAAGCTTAGCGGTCCGTTCCAATATCTACCCCGCACATACCGCAGCACCAAGATCCGGAGAACCACCGGCAGCCTGCGCAGCGAACCGCGAGCCAACCAAGTCCGTGCGTTGCGCGCCGCATTCGGCACCGGCAGAACCCCGCTTAAATCCATCTGAACCATCGATCCGACCAGCTGGCTGTGTATCTGTCCGGCACGTCGCATGGCATTCGCGTCCAAGCGCTCAACTCGGCGGAACGCGAACCATGTTGCGCCAGTTGCGAGCACTATCAATGATGTGCAGGCAACGACCCAGAGAGTGGGTTCAAAGACTAGTTCTCCGAGCCGCCCGTAGACTCCCTGAAGCCATTGGTTCCCGAACAATAGCAGGCTCCAGGAAATTCCCATGCCAAGCAATAGCAGCGACCAGAGCCCCCGGTACACCCGGCGTGCTGCCCGCTGCCGGTGATCGATTTGCGCGAGCGCGGCCAGGGCGCTCAACAGCGCGCCCGATGCTGCGGCCGCAACTATGCCCAGCAGCAATACTTCTGCCGTGAATCGACCAGACAGCGCGAAGAGGCATAAAAACCACAAGGTACCGATAAAGGCATTCGCCAGTGCGCCAAGCACGATAGCACCACCGAGCGCACGGCGCCGGATGGAGGTGAGCTTGATGGGCAGCGGCAGCCACCAACTGGCCTTGTCCGGGGAGAGCCCGCATGGGCCGAGGTAGAGCAGCCCACGAAACACGCAGAGCAATAATGCCGGAATCAATACGATCGCCAAGTCCTGTAAATTCCAGACCGCACTTGGCAGATTCAGCGCTGCCATCCCTTCGCCTTGCAGAGCAAAGATCACTCCGGAGAGCACGCTGAAGAGGTACGCAAGGGCAATCGCCGCCAACAGCACCCAAATATAGCCATCTGAGAATGCATCGAATCGCGCGGAACGATCCCGCCGCTTGCGGATTCGAGTAAGCAGTTCCCTCGGGTCGAAGCTGCCCAGTTCGCCGGCTTGTGGGTTACCGTTCAAGCCACAGCGCCCCAGACTGCGCGTCTACCGCGCGCACCTCGCCGCTGTGCAGCATCAGAACACTTTCAAGGCAGTCGCGGATCATCAGCGAATCGTGGGTGACGGCAAGTATGCTCACGGATTCCTGGCGTAGTTGGGCAAGCCTGCGGTACAGCCGGACCCTGATCCGTTGGTCGAGCCGCTGTTCGGGTTCGTCGAGGATCAACAGCTTTGCCGGGCGAACGAGCGCCGCGGCCAGGAGCAATTTGCGCCGTTGCCCGGAAGACAGCTCTCGAGGTTGCTGCTCCGCGACCGCTTGCAGCTCAAAGAATTCAAGCTCGCGAGATACCGCGCCGTGCCAGTCTTGAAGCCCGTGGCCCCGTGCCACCATTTCAAGGTGTTCTGCCACGGTGAGTTCTTCAAAAAATACGCCATCAGTGACTTGGACCGCGACGTCTCTGCGAAAGCCTGCCGAGCCTTCGTCGAGGGCTGCCCCGCGAAAGCTGACCGTTCCGGAGATTGCAGGCTGCAGTCCCAGAACCGTGCGGATCAGACTGGATTTCCCGCTGCCGTTGGCTCCGATGATCCCTAGGCCTGTGCCGGGCGACAAAGACAGGCTGATCGGTTCGCAAAGGGCTTGGCCAGCGTAGCCGATTTCCAAATGATCGACTGCCAGCAGTACGTTCCCTATGCTCATCTCTCAAGAGTATCCAGTAGCCCGCCACCGGGACATCGTCCGAACTGCTGACGGGGTTTGCTTCCTACTGTGCAGTGAGTAGCGCTACATAGCTAGGTTCGCGTTTCTTGAACCAGCGGATTACCAGTGAGGTGATCGGCACGAAGATGATCTCCACCGCCGTCTTATAAACGAACCCGACCACCACGTAGTTGATGAAGTTCGGCATATCGGTAATTCCGATGACCGGAGCCGCGATGGCGCAGAAGATCAATGTGTCGAGGAATTCACCGACGCCGCTGGAACTGATCAATCGCCCTATGAGCCCGCGTTCGCCGAATCGTTGCTTCATCCGGACCAGCACCCACGAGTTGGCCATTTGTCCCACCAGGAAGCCTAAGCCCGAGGCAACCACAATCTGCCAAATGGGCCCCAAGGTGCGTTCGAGGGCTTCTTGACCGTCGTAGAATTCTGCCGCTGGAAGCTGGATCATGATCCAGAAGGCGAACACCGCGAAGAACGCAAGGGCAAAGGTGATGTAAATCGAACGGCGGGCAGCCTTGAGGCCATAGACCTCTGAAATTACATCGCCCAGGATATAGGCCAACGGGAACAGGAAGAATCCGCCGTCGGTGATAAATGGGCCGATGCTAACGCCCTTGGATGCTCCGATATTGGAGAGAATGACTACTGCACCCATCAGCGCGAGCACTGCTGAGAAGTATGGTGAGCCAGCGGCGGCAAATATTGCTTTTGAAGGCCGCACTGCTACTGATTTGGCGTTCGTTTCGCCCATGAAAATGATCCTCGTTAAAAGTGGTTCGCCAAGACTCCACGTGGACCGACACCCAAGTACCAGCAACTTGTCACTGATCTGTGGTTATGTGCCGGAGCGCTGTCCCGCTGTATTAGCACTTGCCTTGTCAGTATCCCACGGAGTGATTGCAAACTCATCGTGACCTACTTCACGGTAACCGTGGTTTAGAATCTCCAAAATAATCAATCAGCCATCTCACCTTGCGTTCTTCAAAAAATGGATTTGAGGAATGAATAACGGTAGTGACTCGGTCCGCATGCTTCAGCATGATCTAGGTACATTTTTGAACGCGTTCAATACTTGGATATACTCGACTCGTATGGAAATAATTCGCGAGCCGACGCAGCTCAAAGAACCGCGTACCGGCAAGGGCCAGCAGACCAAGGCCAAATTGCTTCGCACAGCTTTGGCGGCTTTCGCCGAAGATGGCTACCAGGCCGCGAGCATGCGCGCCATTGCCGCTCGGGCCGGAGTTTCCCTTTCGCACGCCTACTATTACTTCGACTCCAAAGAAGACATCGTCCTCGAATTGCTCCTGTCCTTGCGGGCCGAACAATTCGCGCTGTGCAATGGCCAGCTCGACGACGGCAACACTTTGGAAGCGAATATCCATACGGTCTTCAACGCAAATCTGCAGGTCATGGAGAAGTACCACGATTTCGGACCGGCATTCTTGAAGGTCTTGCTTTCACGCGATCTAGAAAACAGCGAACTGACCCAAATTGAGATGTCCCTTTGGGAACGCGCGGTTGCTGGCGCGCGTCCGCTTCCCCCATTAGGTATCCGCCGAGATCTGCCAAGGTTCCTCTGGCTGTTATCCCGGCAGGTCTTCTCAGCTTGGGCCTACGACAGTTCCCCCAATCAGCGACGTTCGCGAGCGCTGATGCGCAGCATCGCGCCCGTCATCGGCAAATTTGCGATCCTCTGCCGGTTGCCGGTTGTGCGTTCACTCTTCGAGGATGTGCTCGCCCTAATGGATTCCGGCGGAGGCCAGGACGCAGAAGGCGACAATGCCTCCACTGGGACAAGCCGCCAGACGAACCTCGCCAAGGCCAAGGCCTCGTAGCAGCTGCTCTGGGTGCAATCTGGCAGCATTAGCAGCCCTTCCTGTGCGGAAGTATTGGACTTACCGGTTCCATGACATCGCCGGACGCCAGTTCTAGTTCATGGTTCCGTATTCACCGTCGTTAAGGCGTAAAGTCGAATTTACGACCTATTACTTTCGAGGCGCTTAGGAGCTATTCTCACGATGAGCGGAACTGTGACTCCCCTGCCGGAGTGGACTGAAGGCTATGCACTCCTACGCGACCGCATCGCTTCATACCCCGGCCCAGATCAATTGCGCTCCGTCGATCTGAACGGTGAGGATCCTGAGCTTTTGCGTTATTGGCCCAACGGCGTTTGGGTCCCAGCCAGCGACTATCGTCGTGTCATCCTGCTCGGGGCGCCAAATCCTGTAGTCGCCGCCGCGCTGGATTCGGCCGGTTGGCATGAATCCGCCACCATGAACCTCTTGGCAGCTAAGCCCGAGGACGTCGAGCAAGTCGTTAAGCTAGCAGAGACGTCCACCGCCTTCGAAGCACCCATGGACAACTACGACGTAGTTGAGGTGGCTGAATTCGATCGCCCAGTAGCCCGTGGACGAATGCATTATGGCTCAACGTACGGGCTGTTGTCCGACCCGGATCTGTACGCGCCAACTAACCCTGATTTGGCGCGGCGCGCCGTTCTGGCAAACTTTGCCGGAGCGGCCTTCAGCCATGCGCTGCCATGGATCCTCCTCATCGCCGCCGAGGAAAATTCCGAAGCGATGATAGAAGGCTGGTCCAAAGCCACTAAAATCAGCATTTGGCAGCAAAGCTGAACACCTTTTCAATCCGCACTAACTTCAATTGGGACTATGACTACTACAATCAACACCTCCGGCCCAGCCCTGACCTTGACCATTGCCGGTTCGGAAGCCACCGGCGGCGCCGGAGCGCAGGCAGATTTGAAGACCTTCCAAGAGCTAGGCACCTACGGAATTATCGCTCTGACCTGCATTGTGTCTTTTGATCCAAAAGCATCCTGGAATCACCGTTTCGTGCCGGTCGAGCAGCAGGTCATCGCCGATCAGCTCGAAGCCATCCAGACCTGCTACGACGGCCAGCTGAGCACCGTCAAACTCGGCATGATGGGCTCACCAGCCACGATCAATACCGTCGCCACCGCGCTGAAGTCCCAAGAATGGGACAACGTGGTCTTGGACCCGGTACTGATCTGCAAAGGGCAGGAACCAGGACACGCGCTGGACACCGACGAAGCGCTGAAGTCGAATCTGCTACCACTGGCAAGCTTCGTCACCCCAAATCACTTCGAAGCCGAACAGCTCTCCGGGCTCACCATCAACAACGAGGAAGATCTCGTTGCGGCTGCCAAGAAAATTCACGAGGTCTCCGGCGCAGCAGTCCTGGCCAAGGGCGGCGTGCGCATTGCCGGCGAAGACGCAATCGATGTCTTCTACGACGGAACTACCCTCGAGGTACTGCGCGAGAAAAAAATCGGTGAAGTTGCCGTCTCCGGCGCAGGTTGCTCACTTGCGGCAGCGGTGACCGCCGAGCTGGCTAAGGGCGCAACGCCGCTGGAAGCGGCACGTACTGCCAAGGCCTTTGTTACTGAAGGCATCCGCAACCGTGTCGCAGGAAACACCCCCTTTGACGCGCTCTGGCAGGGCGGCCGACGCTAACAAAAATCTTGCGTCGCAGGCGACAAAGGCCACACCCGGCGGGTGTGGCCTTTGTTATGATTGATAAATCACGGCTCCAGCTTGATCCTGGAGACCAACTGTCAATTCGTTGCGTGCTCAGGGCACGCGGTAGGGAGGTCGGCTATGCAAGCCTCTTTGACGCCCTCCCCGTTCGTCCCCTCGACGGACGGGTAGCTTCCAAACACCACCTCAACGCAGTAGGCGTTGCAGGTGATTATTTGTGTTGCCCTGCCTGAATACCGTTGCTGATGGGACATGCCCTTTCCCCGCAACTCTCTGCGCGCCGTGTGCCCGCAGATCTCTTTAAGGACCTGCATTGCAGCCATTGACAGAAAAAACCATTCGCTCCTCCTTCCTCAACGCCAGTCGCAGCGAAACGAAGAAGCTGACATTGCCAGAGAACTTTTCCACACTGGACTGGGAAAATCTCGAGTACCTTGGATGGCGCGACCCCAAGATGCCACAACGCGGTTATCTCATACACAGCAATTCAACCGGCCAGATTCGCGCACTGCTGCTTCGATCAGCCGATGGACTCCGCAAACGCAGCAGCGTCGCCATGTGCGACATTTGCCGAGACGTAAACATCCCTTGCTACGTGAGCATGTTCAGTACCCGCCGCGCAGGGCAGGCCGGCCGAGACGGCGATACCTTGGGCACAATGATCTGCGCAAACTTCGAGTGTTCGACTAACGTGCGCATTCCCCCTCCAAAGAACCCGATTTATCCGGACCCGATGGTGGTTGTGGCCGAACGGATCAAGTTACTCGAAGAACGAGTCAACAGCTTTATTAGCCGCGTTTAAGGACTACCGCTTCTAACCGCTTTCGCAGCTTCCAGGGCGGATGCATCGGGCCTCATGAGAGCACGATGCATCCGCTCATTTTGGGCTGTCGCCCCGAAACGAACCTCCGGCGACTACGAGTCTCAACCGCGCAATGAAACTAGTACCCGTCAGTAACACTCGGTTAAAATTTCTAAAAAATCCAGAGCCACTAGGTGCTTAGCAAACCTAGTTTTAGTTAGTGATACGCGGTTTTGGATATGAAGCATGTGCGAAATATTTTCGGTTCACAAATATCACTATTCAATAACCCCTTGATATATGACGCGGGTCACTTAGGATTCCTGAGTAGGAGACTCGACGTTTCAGCGGACGTCGGCCCCGGTCATCACTCAACGCCCAGCGACCTGCCGCGAGTGAAACCGTCGCATCTTCATACGGAAGCATCCCGCTTCCTGTTCAGCTAGGAGAATCATGGTCACTCGGCGCAATCCACGATTGCCGCGCCTCATCCTGGGATCAGCCACCGCTTTAGCGTTGGCTGTCACGATGACAGGTCCGGCAACAGCTGCCAACATCCCGCAACCATCTGACGGCGAGAACGCAGCTTCGCTGCCAATCGTTAAGAGCCAAACGCTTTCCGACCTAAAGGTCAATGGCCAGCTGGCCAAGGCCTCCGGCGAGGTCTCGGTATTTGTCCAGCTCGAAGGAGATGGCGCATATCAGGAGGTCAAAAAGTCGGGAAAGAAAAACGACAAGGCAAAGGTTAAATCCGTCCGGTCCGAGGTTAAAGCCAAGGGCAAGGAACTAGCCAAGGAAGCCAAGTCCGAAGTCATCTACACAACGTCCAACGCGTTGCGAGGTGTCGCACTGACGGGTGACGCCAAAGAGCTCCGCGCGCTAGCTGAACGTGGCGATGTCGCTAAAATTAGCGCCATCGTTCCAAAATCTCCGACCAACCGCGGTGCGGTCATCGATACCGAAGCAATCGATGCATGGACCGCGTCGGACACCACCGGCGAAGGCGTGAAAATCGCCGTGCTGGATACCGGCGTCGATTACACGCACGCCGGCTTTGGCGGCCCTGGCACCGTCGAGGCTTATAAGCAGGCACAGGCTTCAGAGGAACTTCCGTCGGCGGATTCTGGCCTCATCGATTCGAAGAAGTTCATTGGCGGTTGGGATCTGGTCGGAGACGATTACAACGCCGATCCAGATGCCCCGGACTACCAGCCAATTCCAAACCCCGACCCTAACCCGCTGGACTGCGAAGCCGCAGGACACGGTTCCCACGTAGCGGGCTCAGCGGCCGGCTATGGTGTCAATGCCGAAGGTTCCACCTTCACCGGCGATTACGCTTCGCTGACCGCCGATGAAGTGGCCACAATGAAGGTCGGCCCGGGTACCGCCCCGGAAGCACAACTGATCGGCATTCGCGTCTTCGGTTGCGGCGGGTCCTCCTCCGTCGTCGGGCAGGCGCTTGACTACGTGCTTGATCCCAACGGTGACGGCGACTTCGCAGACCGCGCCGATGTAGTCAACATGTCACTCGGGTCGGATCATTCCCCCGTCCAGGATCCAGAAAATGACATCGTCGATGCGCTCTCCGAAGCCGGAATCCTCTCCGTCATTGCCTCGGGCAACGCCGGAGACGTAACGGACGTAGGCGGCTCGCCGGGCAACTCGCGGTCCTCGCTGACCGTCGCGAACTCCGTTGGCTCGCAGGTCACCCTGGATAAGATCCAGATCGATGCGCCGGAGGACGTTGCCGGAACCGCAGCCGGCCAGTACTCGGCAAACTTCAATTATACGGCGGCCGATCCGGCCGACCTGAGCGGCGAAGTCGCCATGGCTCCGGCCGATAACGCTTTCGGCTGCTCAGCTTTTGAACCAGGTTCGCTGGAAGGCAAGTGGGTTTGGCTGCAGTGGAGCGAGAACGGCGCGTTCCCTTGTGGTTCCGGCGCACGCTTCAACAATGCCGAAGCCGCCGGTGCCACCGGCGTCCTGTTGGATGCTGAAACCAATCTCTTCGATGCCGGAATCGCCGGCAACGCCACCATCCCCGGCGCCCAGTTCACTCTTGATTACTCCAATAAGCTGCGACCAGCGGCAGAAGCTGGCGAGCTGAAGGTCACCTTGGACGCCTCATTTGTTGGTGCCGCTTCCGGTGAGTCCGGAGTCAAGGACACCTTGAACTCCTCCTCGTCGCGTGGCGTGCACGGTTCGAACGGCGTGGTGAAGCCCGATGTCGCTGCTCCAGGCACGCAGATCGGTTCCGTCGGAGTAGGGACCGGCAACGGGCCGGCAGTCATGTCCGGCACCTCCATGGCAACCCCAATGGTCGCCGGTGTTGCGGCCTTGGTGATGCAGGATAAGGAGCTCACCGCAGCGCAGGCCAAGAGCATCATCATGAACACTGCGGCAGCCGATGTCCTCGCAGCCAACGGCAAGGCCTACGGTCCAAACCGCGTAGGTTCGGGACGCGTCATGGCTGAAGCAGCTTTGTCCACTCCTGCCATTGCATACGACTCCGCGGCGGCCGATCTGACAAGCGTCGTCTTCGGCGTGCTTGAAATTGACGGTAAGAAGACGTTCACCGATTCACGTTCAATCACCGTGGAGAACACCAGCGACACAACCGCGACCTACGAGGTCAACTATGTGCCAGCTACAGAGATCCCCGGCACCAGCTTCACGCTGGATCGCCAGAGCGTAACTCTGGCTCCGGGCACCTCGCAGAACATCAAAGTCACCCTGAGTGTGGATCCACAGTCGTGGGCCAAGACTCTGGATCCAACCATGGACAGTGCCCAGTCGGGTCTGGCTCGTGCGTGGGTTTCCGATGCGAGCGGTCGCGTCGAGCTCACCAGCGCGGAGGCTCCAACCCTGCGCGTTCCGGTTCAGGCAGCTCCAAAGCTGTCGGCCGACATGTCGGCTTCGGTCAAAAAGATGAAGAAGGGTGAGAACACCACCGAGCTGAAGCTCAAGGGCAAGGATGTCCGCGCAGGCGAAGGCGCCACCGAGGTAGTCTCGCTCCTCGGTGCATTCGAACTGGGCGCTTCCAGCGAACGTGGGCCAAAGACCATGGACAGTGTTCCAGGAGCCCGCTCGATGGATCTGCAGCACGTTGGCGCTTCGAGCACCGCACCGGGAACCGGTGTGGCCGATGGCTTGCTCAACGTGGGCATCTCGACCTGGGAGAATTGGGCGCACCTGGCCGGCGGCACCGAATTGGATGTCAACATCGACACTAATGGTGACGGCGAGGCCGACTTCGTGACCTTCACTACCGCGCTCGACGGAATCGATCTCGACCTCGCTGCCACCTTCGATTTGAAGACCGGCGAACAGGTTGATTTGCAGCCGGTCAACGGGGTGCTCGGAGATGTTGATACCAACAGCTTCGACACCAACGTGGCAATCTTGCCGGTATCGCTTGCGGCGCTCGGCCTGGATGAGAGTTCCACCGAAATCTCATACAGCGTTTCCAGTTTCTCCTGGTACCACACCAACGATCAGGGCGCGATGATCCCCGTGGATCAGACCGATTGGGTCGCGTTCAACATTGCCGAACCTCAGGTTGCTTTCGGGGCACAGGGTTCGGTATTCACCGATCTGAAGGGCACAAATATCCCGGTGACCGTGGCAGAGCCTTCCCTCGCTTCCAAGGCGTTGCTGCTGCACCTGCACAACAGCACCGGCACGCTGGGCGAGAAGAAGAACCAGACCGGAGACCGTGCACAGGTCTTGGATATCACCAAGGGTGACAAGAAAAGCAATGGTAAGGGCTAAACCTCACCTGAGCTAAGTGTCTGGGCTTGATCGCACAGACCTTCAATCTAGACCCGGGCGTTCCCTAGCGAGTAGGGTTTCGCCCGGGTCTTTCCTTATCTCAAAAGGCATTACCGCCCAGAACGCGAGCCGAGTCCTACTGCTGCATCCGAAGTTTTTCGGAAAGAATCAAGATTGCTGCCTCACGTACCTGTTCCGCCAGCTTTTCGTCTTCTCCGGCCTGTTTGGCCAGCGTTTTGGCCATTGTGAGTGCCTTGCTTTCATCCACGCACAGTGGCATGGTGCCACCAGCCTGAACAAACTCCACGGCACGCTGCCCGACCGGTACCGCGGAAACCTGTTTGGCGTCGCAGAGGTCATCGGAAATAATGAGCCGCTTGTAGCCCAAGTCTTCCCGCAGCAGACCAGTGACGATCTTCTTCGAGAACGGTGCGTCATTTTCCTTATCGAGTTGGGTGTATCTGGCGTTCGAAATCATCACCCAAGCCAGGTCCTGGTCTATCGCCGCCGCAAAGGGTTCAAGATCGGCGCTGCCAGCATCGATCTTTGTGTCGGTCACCTGCGCATGGGTATCCGTATTCAAAGAAACCCTGCCCAGCCCCGGGAAGTGTTTGACCACCGGTTGCACGCCGGCATCGGCTAGCTCCTCATTAGCAACCAGAATGGAAGCGGCGACATCCTTAGCGTTGTTGGCATATTGCCGCCCGAACTTTCCAATGGGCGCGTTCCCTGTTCCTAGACTTGCCGGCACCACATCTGCAACCGGCGCGAGGTTGACGTTGATTCCGGCGTCGGCCAGCTCTTCGCCCAGTTCGGAAATTTCCGCTTGAAGAGTTTCCTTGTCCCAAGCTCCCTGTTTCATTGCAGTGGGCAATTCGGAGAACCCCTGCCCCTGAAGAACACGGACGAAACCGCCTTCTTGGTCCGTGGCTACCCAGACGGGCAGGTCTTCTGGAACGTTTGCGGCTAATGAGTCATGCAGTTCCTTGACGTGGCTGGAAATCTGCGAATGCGAGAGCTGCGAACGGCCACGCAGGAAAACATTGGAAATGCCTTGCTTCTTTAGCGCCTCGACCTGCGCCGCGCTGGCGCCATCTGCCGATACGCCCGCCATTACCAGGCTCCCGGCTTGCTCGACTAGGTTCATTGAATCGGCGAGCGCTTCGGCCTCTTTGCGCAGTTCTTCCTGCGGATCTGGCGTTGTCGGACTCGGTGCAGGTGTTGTGGGCGCAGCGGAACCGGGTTCTTGCGTGTTAGGGGATCCCGAGTTGCCCGGCGCTGGCCGGTCGGAATTGCCGGTGGGTGCCGTGCACCCACTGAGCAGCAACGTGCCCAGTAGTCCCAGCCCCAAAGTTCGACGAAGCGCAGTATTCATGACAGTCATTCTGCCACCGAAACCTTCACGCTTGCACGATTAGCAGCTCATCCCAATCGGTGGTGTATCGCTGTGACATATGTTCACGCTTCATCGACCAGTCCGGGTCTTTGGCAATGCCGGCCCGCCCCAAACCAATGGATTTCGCCCCGAAACGTTGGGATACCTGTAGCACCACATCGCTCACGTTGACCTTCTCAGCCTCTTTCTCCTCTTGCGAGCCGAGTAGCCCTAAATCGAGTTCTTCCGCCCCGGGGTGATCGCTGAGCCCCGAAAGAATCACTCCCCCACGCACATAATCAATCCCGGGTGCCATCAGCTCACTCATGGCACCGACCGCAATTCGCGTCAGCGTTATCGGGTCTCGGGTAGGCCGCGCCAGGCGCACCTGAGCGGTGGGAAACGAGGCCGCCGAATTCGCAAATCTGCTGGTTCCGGCGGTTACGGTCAGCAAGCTGGCATAGCGCCCTTCGCGTGCCAAGCGGCTGGCCGCTTTCTGTGCGTAGATCGACATGACATCCGCCATCGCCTCCCGGGTGCGGACCGGAGTGGAGAAGGAACGCGTGAACATCACCTGCCCCTTATCCGAACGTTCCTCGATCGGCCCAATACAGCGCTGGCCATTCAGTTCCAGCACTGTGCGTTGGAGCACGACAGAGAACTTCTTGCGAATCACTTGCGGATCAGCGGAGCGCAGCTGAGCAATACTTTGGATCCCCATTCCGTTCAGCTTCTCGCCGGACTTCTTCCCCACACCCCAAACATCGGTAGCGGGCACCTGCGACATGATCTTGCCGACCAGCTCCGGTTCCATCAGCCCTTCGATGCACAACCCCTGCATATGTGGATTGTGCTTTGCAATATGGTTGGCGAATTTTGCGAGCGTCTTCGTTGCCGAGACGCCAACGCACACCGGTACGCCGATCGACTTGTCGATCGCCGCCCGGATCTGCGCGGCGGTGCCTCTGACCTGTTCGAGAGTTCCGTTCAACCCGACAAATGACTCATCGATGGAATACACCTCATGCCAGGTGCCGAAGCGACCGAGCAGTTCCATGACGCGAGCAGACATATCGCCGTAAAGTTCATAGTTGCTCGACCGGACGGCAAGGTTGTGGCTCTGCATGTAGCGGCGCACTTTAAAGAACGGCTCACCGGTGGCTATACCCAGATCTTTGGCCTCTTGCGAGCGGGCAACCACACACCCGTCATTATTTGATAGCACGACTACCGGCCGGTTTCGCAACGAGTGGTCGAAGGCGCGCTCGCAGGAGACGTAGAAGTTGTTCACGTCCACCAACGCCACGTGATCACTCTGTTCGGAAGCTCCTGGCTCAGCGGACATAATGCAGGCACCTAGTGATCACGCCAAAGACTTCGACTTCATCGCCCTCGGTGAGAATGACCGGCAGCGGCGATTCGTCACTGAGCAAACCAAAATGCGTTCCATCAGTCTGCCAGCGCCGTACCAGCATCTGCCCATTCAGGCTCACCACAATCACCGAACTGTGCTTCACAGTCAGCGACCGATCCACGATAATTTCGTCCCCGTCATAGATTCCGGCCGAATGCATCGAGTGGCCAGTTACCCGCATGATGAAGGTGGCAACCCGGTCATGGACGAGCATCCTGTTCAGGTCGAGCCCTCCGTCGAAATAATCTCGTGCAGGCGAAGGGAACCCCATGGCCGAGACCGCCTGCACCGGGCCCTGGGTTGCCCCCGGAGGCATCACCGAGTCAGCATCGCTCATCTAGGCACCACCCTTAGCTAGAACAAACTTTCGAATACTAAGAATTGTACAGCGCTTGCCGATCAAGGTTTATCGAACTCAGGAAAGCTGGCTAGCGGGCTCCGCATGGCTGGCTTGTCGAGCGCTTGCCAAGGAAATAGCAAGACACAGGAGTTGTACCAGCACGGGTATGGCGGGAAGAACGTAACACCAAACCGGCAGTTCCCCATCTGGGAAATATCCGGAGAACGCCACGATCTTCTTGACTCCAATCGAGAGCACCAGGTAGCAGAGCGCCAGGGAGACCAGCATTGTGCGACGCAGCACCGGAGTTAAACGCAGGGCCAAGACCGCCCAGGCGAACGTCATCACCGGCAACCAGACCCAGTGATGGGACCAGCTCACCGGAGAGACCAGCAACGGACAGGCCGAAGCTACACCCAGTAGGACCACTCGGTCCACCTTCTCGTGCAGCTTCCAGAGCAAGGCGACGAAGGAAAGACCAACGCCCAAAGCCAGCACGAGCCACACCAAAGAGGGCGCGTTCAGCCGCTCAAGCACACCTTGCAAGGACACATTATCGATGTAGCCCACATTGCCCACACGCGATGGATCTTGCACCACATCGAGCCAATAGTCCAAGGTGTTCTGAGTTTGGAAAAGCAGCCCAACAAGCTGGGTACCAATAACTGTCGCAACTCCAACAAGCACCGCACGCCATTTGCGCATGGCGAAAGGAAGAATCAACAGCGCAATTGGGGTGAGTTTTATACCGGCGCAAATCCCCACCGCAATCACGAACGGCATCAAAGACTTGTAACGCACGAATGTCAGATAGCAGGCACCCAGTATCAAGATGTTTATCTGCCCGAACCATACGGTGTCACGGAAGGGAGCAGCCATCAGCATCAGGCTCGTCAAGGTTAGCGGCGTGATGAAAGGCGACAATTTCGGCCATTTCTGCGTTACTCGCGCAGAGAGGTCTTTCGCGACAAAGTAGGTAAGGATAATGGAGGCGGCCATGGTGAGCGCTACCGAGACCCAGTATGGGAAAAACGCCATAGGCAGGAATAAAATCGCTGCAAACGTTGGGTAGGTAAATGGTAGACCCGGCGCATTCGGCGGGCCGACAAAAGGACCGTAGAGAGCTTCGGGCTCTCGCAACAGCGTCAGAGCACCTTCGCGGTACACGGACAGATCCCACCCGGTAGGTTCAATAGCGACGAGAACGCTGATCAATGCCGCGACCATCAGAATCTCTAGGATTGCAGTGCCTGGATGTACCTTACGAAAAATTGAAGACCGAATCTCCTTGCACCCTTCTATGGTGATCAATGTGGGCCAATCCAATGGGGTTGGCCCTGCGACCCGCACTCCGCAGCCGACTAGACCGCGACCAAAAGGCACACAACAAGTCTATTTTATCGATTTATCGGCAACAGTGGACCACGCGCATCTTCATCAAGCTTCTAACTCACCTTTGCACGCTTTAGGGTTAGTGACAGGGCTCTATACCTAGGCGCCCATTGCCAACAGACTGAGGTACCCGATGAAGATACTGTTGATCAGCTGCGGAGATGTCGCCACCGAAGCAGGATTACGCTTTGAAGCCGCGGGTCATCAGGTCACCGCATGGCGCCGAAAAAGCAGCAAGCTTCCGTCCTCCTTCACCGGACACAGTGTAGACCTGCTGGAATCTGGCTCCTGGCCGGCGATAGATCCGGAAACCGACATCGTACTTTTTACTCCGGTTCCCGCGACCCGTGATGTCGACGGCTACAACCGGGGCTACTTGCAGGTGGCGAATCGACTCGCAGAGTCACTGGCCGCATCTTGCCCGAGTCTTCAACGACTCATCTATGTCTCTTCCTCCGCGGTTACCGGTGGCACTGAGGGTCAATGGGCCAACGAATCCTCACCGCTTGCTCCGGCCAGGCCCACCTCGCAGGTCTTAGCTGATACCGAGCTCTTGCTGGCCGGAAGTGGCCTGCCGCTAACGATTCTCCGAGCTTCAGGAATTTACGGCCCTGGCCGAACCCGATTGATCGATCTGGTGCGCAACGGGTCCGCGCGACTTCCGCGAACCTCTCATTGGACCAACAGGATCCACCGCGACGATCTCGCTTCGGCTATCGTCCACGTTGCCACACTCGGAGATGAAGCAGAAGACCTGTATCTAGCCACCGACAGCGAACCTGCTCAGCTCGCCGATGTTTACCGGTTCTTGAGCGAAGCGCTCGCAATAGAATCTCCGGAGAGCGAAGCAGATGCCGAGGAGCCCCGTCGCACTGCGGACCGCAGGCTGAATAACGCCCGGCTGCTCGCCTCTGGATTCATTCCACGCTTCCCTAGCTACCGCGAAGGCTACCGTTCAATTCTCGCTGGCGAGTCCACACGCCACGAGTAATCACTCTCCCGCCGGCTAGCATCGCTGGATACGAGCTAACAAAGCACAAGGCTCGGCAAGTCAGTTTTCTGACTTGCCGAGCCTTGTCGCTTCTTGCACCGAACTGCGTTGGTTTAGAAGCCCTTGCGCAGTGGGTCGAAGTGACGTGCCAAGCTAGGCACCGTCTCACCGGTAATCTGCGCGGCAAGAATTTTGCCGGTCAATGGGCCAAGGGCGACGCCCCACATGCCGTGACCGCCTCCGACCGAGATGCGCGAAGAAGCGGTCTGGCCGACCAAAGGCAGCCCGTCCGCGGTGCAGGGGCGTCCGCCCACCCACTCTTCCTTGCGATTCTCCCAGTTGATTCCCTGATACACCGGCGCCGCGGCGGCCACGATGGCCTCGATGCGCTTCGGTTCCAATTTGTGGTTTACGTCCCGGAATTCCATGGTTCCGGCAATGCGGAAACGATCTCCCAACGGGGTGCAGGCCACACGCTGAGTCGGGAAGTAGATTGGGTGAGTTGGCATATTCTCAGGCTCTACGGTGAACGAATATCCACGTCCCGCTTGAACCACTACATTGACGCCGAATTTCTTGGCAAGGTCTGTCATCCAGGCGCCGGTAGCCATCACTACGTGATCCGCGGTGATCGCCCGGCCCTCCGAACCGATGACAGTGACCGATGCACCTGTATCGCGCACGTCGGTGACATTGAACGAACCAATGATGTCGCCGCCACGGGCGATCACGGATTCGGCCAGCGAATCCATGAACTTAGGTGGATTGATATAGCGCTGGTTTTTGATGGCAACGCCAGCTGCCACACTGTTGGACAGCGTCGGCTCGATGGCGCGCATTTCATCACCGCTCAACAGGTCAAATTCGACCTTGCCGCCGGTTTTTTGGATCATCTCAAATTCATGCAGCAGCGCTTCTCGGTCTTTATTTGACGTGAAGCCGGCGAGGAACGGATCTGCCCGCTTGGTCTTTTCGGCTACGCCCGATCCGGCCGAAGTTGCCTCGGCGATCTCATCGAAGGCATCTAGACCATGGTTGCCGATCTCGGAGAAAACGCGCATGGCTTGCTCCCACTTCTTGGGTGTCGAATGCCAGGTGAAGCCGAGCAAGAAGCGCAAAAGCTTTGCGTCGGCCCGCAGCGGGATGTACAGCGGAGAGGCGGGGTCGAACATCATCTTCAAGCCGCTGGAGAAGATCGAAGGTTCCGCGATTGGCAAGGTCAGAGCCGGGGTCAGCCAGCCAGCGTTACCCCACGACGATCCGGAGGCTACCCCTCCACGATCAACCACGGTCACTTTGACGCCGGCTTCCTGCAGATACCAAGCCGTCGAAAGCCCCACGAATCCGGCGCCAACAATAACAACATGATCCGGTGCTGGTGTTACCGCCATGGTCTACTCTCCTAAACGACTTTTGAGGCCCACACGCCGAGCCCCTCACTCTCACTCTCGCGCGAACGGAAAGGAAAATCAACGGGCACTGAGGATTCGACGGTGACCGCAACCACACACGCAGATGACCCGTATTTACTGCGGTATTTTATTGGTATAGCCGTATAAAATTCGCATCTTTTAGGCTATCGCTGCGGTATCACCCAAAGGGCGTTACTGCCTGAACCGCGATATCTCGCCGGCCTGAACACCCTGAGTAGACTGGAAGTAACGACCTTTCCCGCAAAGCGAAGGAACAGCAGTAGATCATGGCATCACGCAAGCCCGCCAAGAAGAAGGCCTCCTCAGGTCACCCAGCTCGACAGCCCGGAGCGAGCAGCGCTCCATTTGAATCCGAGGTTCGTCAGGCCCTGCAGCCCTTCAAATCGCAACTTTTCCGCCACTTCCAAGAAGAGGACCAGCCTGCCAGCGAAACCCGTGCCGGCCTAGAAGGTTTGACTACTCTGCTGATCGCTCACGCTCAGTTGCGAAATACCGTTGACGTGAACACGCTGGATCCCACCACGCTCGGCGAGCAGCTCGGCCACCTCTCTTCACTGGGCAAAGAGGTCTCCGAAGCCAGCGCAGCAATCCTCAAGCACTACCTGACCTTCTTGGGCACCACCGCGAACTTCGGCGGCAGCGTAGAGGAATTCAAAGAAACCTTTGAATTCCTCTCCCGCATGGCAGGCGATTCGCCCATCGTAGTTCCCTTCATGGATGACGAGGAAGCTAACGCAGTTCTGGAAGCGATGCCATTCGTGTTTGCGGCACGTGAGCTGATCGAGTGGGTTGGCGACGGCAAACCCAGCGATCCAACCGGAATGATCAGCGGACAGATCTTGCAAGACGCCGCTAGCGCGTTGGGGCTGATGGTCACCGTAGATGAAAACACCACTCAAAGCGCCAACGCATGGGAACCGGCGGATGGCACGGTCGTCTCCGATCTTGCCTCAATCCCCCGGCTGGCAGCCTACTGGGATGCTTTAATTGGCACCGCCATGCTTCGCTACAGCGCACCGAATGCGGTACCAACCGAGTCACTGCGCGAGGCCCTGCTAGCATCCACCGGACCTGGCGCTCGCCTGGTCAAGGAACTCATCGCAGAGATCATCTATTCGCATGTACTGATCAACACCTTGCAGGTTCCCGGACAAGCACAAGTTGCCGAGATGGTCGCCGGATTATTAACTCACGCGGCGTCGTCGAAGCCACCACGCGCGGAATTCGCCTTACAGGTTCCTTCCGAGGACGATCTGCCAATTGAACAGCATCACCTCATCACTAGCCTCGAAGAATCCGTGCCACGAGTTGAGGCGATCTTGCGGACCTTTGAGCGCGAAGGCATGCTGAAACTGGAAGAAGAAATCACCGTTCCGGTGATCCTGCGTGCGGCATTGGAACGTGCGTTGTCCAAGGTTTCGGATCATGTGCTTGAAAACGAACCCGCCGGCATGGCTGAGTAAGATAGCCCAAAAACGCCGGAGGGGTGAGAAACGCATTGCGTTTCTCACCCCTCCGGCGTTTTTGTTGTGCGAACCCTAGATGGTGCGTGTAGCGAATTCAGCTGTGTGACGTGGAAGGCGATCGAACCATGCATCGTCGCCAGGCTTTCCAACGTTCACAATCAGGAAAGACTTGTTGCGGCCATCGGTGTTCACGATTGCGTCAACCGCGCTGCTGTCGAATCCACCCATTGGACCGGCCGCCAAGCCAACGGCACGAACTGCCATGATGAAATACCCGGCCTGCAACCATGCGTTGTTGTTGCCAACAGCGGCACGCACACCCTGATCATCAAACATCGCTTTGCGTTCTGGAGCATGAGGGAAGAAAGCCTCAAACTCTTCATGCCATTCGGTGTCGAAAGACAGGATTGCTAAAGCCGGTGCGCTCAGTGCCTTCTGTGCGTTGGTTCCCGCCATGGTTTCGGAGATCTTCTGGCGAGCGTCCGTGGTTTTCACCCAGGTGATACGCATCGGCTGGTTGTTCATGAGCGTGGGTCCCATTTTCATGGTCTCGTAGATGGCTTCAAGTACTTCTTCCGAGACCGGCTCATCGCTGAAGGAGTTAGCGCTACGGGCTTCGAAAAACAGCTGATCTGCCGCTTCCGAGCCAATGCTTAGCATCTCGTAAGGCTGATTTTCGGTCTGAACAGACATTTGTTGCTCGCTCTCGAAAGACAATGGGTTTCGAGAGGTACAACAAGAAAAATAGAGGGAGTCATTCCAAAAATGGAGAGTGACTTGCAACACTCTAATACTGAAGGTGATTATAAAAGGTACGTCGCGTCACTAACGAACTCAGGCGTGCGATGGGGGCACAACGCCGAAGAAAGATCAGTTCGCCCATGACGCAACGTACCTTTTAATCACTGCGGAACTCTTGATGATGCCACTCGCAAAACATCACCAATTTCCCTGCGGTGATCGGTCTTCACCGATACATATCTAACTTATCGCGATTACAAGAAAACCGAAATCATACTTAAGTAGGAGGGTAGGCCTTAGAAGGGGATGCTTGCACTTAGTATCCACTGATCATTCACAACACTAGTGCTGAATCGTCCGCCAAAAGCATTCATGCGATCCTCCATGCCGATCAGCCCGATTCCACCGACGGAAATTTCATCTTTTTTAGAACGGGAATTCGGCATCTGATTAGTCATTTCGAGGACTGCGTTCGATCCTAGGATTTCCAGGCTCATATTGCAGTATCCTCCCCGACGACCGTGCTTGATGATATTAGTCGTCGCTTCCTGCATGACTCGATACAGCGCAGTCTGCGCAGACCTCGGGAGCTCCGAAATATTTTCGCCCGTGTGAGATGTCACTTTAAATCCAGACTCAGATAATCGCTGAGAGAAGATCTCAACGCCGTGGGCAGCATATACAGTTGTCGCCGCCGGTTTATCGACACCTGAACCAGACGAACCGCTCATCGTCCCGTCAGTCCGCAAGACGTTGAGCATCAAACGCAGATCATGCAATGTTTCGGTACTGAGCTTCGCAATAATATCGATAGCTTCAATCGCCGCGTCCCCATTATTGGCAAACTTTGCAGCTTTGGACTGCATGGCCACAACAGTGATGTCATGCGCGACGATGTCGTGCAAATCGCGTGCAATATTCTTCCGTTCACGCTCAACGGCAATCCTGCTCTGTTCGCTATTCTCATGCATCTGTCGGATTGCGCTCAGATTTCGTTCGCGCAAGTTGAAGATGCTGCGGGCCAGGACAAACGCCAGCAGGGCAAGCGGAACAAAAATCACCAGCAGGATCGCATCTTTACCTGCCCTGACCCCGTATTGGCCCATCCATACGAGCAAGATAACCAGGTACCAATTGCGCACCAGTGACGACCTGACCGTCGCGGCGAGAACACTGAAAATAACGAGGGAGAACACCAGCCATAGCAAAAGGCCACCGTCCCAGAAGAAGAAAAAGAGCGTGGCGAGATACATCCCCAGCGAAGTGGCAACCCATCGCATGCCGATCGCCAAAGCAGCAGACAGCAACAACCCAACAGCCACGCCGCGAATAACGCTCGAGGAGGAATTGTCGATCCCGTCCTGAAGCAACGTATATCCCTCTGTTGCCGTAATGGCGACAAAGGCGAGAATACCCGTCAAGACGACAACACCCCGACCAGCAAAAAGCTTAGTCAGGGCGGTTTTTATTCGTTGTCTCATATGCGGAATACTTTACCGGGTTAAGGGTAAAGTCAAATATGCTTCTATCCGCAAGCGTATCCATAACGCTCGCATACCCACTTGGAGAAGTCGGTACCCCAACCGGCTGGACTCGCGACGTCCGGTGAAGAATAGGTAGGTGCTGCCACTGGTGCCGCTGTAGCCGGAGCGGCAAACGCCAACGGAGTTGCGACTAAGGCAGCCACCGCCAAGATCTTTAAAGCCTTCATTTCAAACCCCAAACTCTTGAACTTATATACTTCGATCCATGACAGGTTGATTCTTGCGCTACTTACCGTTCAAAGGACTCTAATGGAACAGATTAAAGTGCTCATCGTAGATGACGAGCCTCTAATTCGGCATGCGCTTAGCACGATCTTAGCAACTGATCCACGAATTGTGACCGTTAATACTAAACAAAATGGCCAAGAAGCGGTTAAATATTGTGAAACAAATGATGTAGACGTTGTTCTTATGGATTTGCAAATGCCAATTATGGACGGGATTGAAGCAACCAAAATCATCAAGTCCGCAGAAAAAAGCCCCGCAGTCCTTGCGATTACGGCCTTTTCATCCGATGACTACCTGGTTCCGGTCCTCATGGCTGGCGCCAGCGGCTACCTCGTCAAGGACACGGAACCAGCCGAAATCATTGCGGCAGTTCATGCCGTTCACCAAGGCTCGGCGGCCATCTCCCCGTCGGTTTCATCTGATCTAATCTCCGCAGTAAAAAACGCCTATAGTAAATCGCGCGACATTGCAGGACTTATCGAAGATCTCGGACTAACTAATCGCGAAATGCAAATATTGGATCTTTTGGCAAAAGGATTCAACAATACAGAAATTAGCCGCCAGCTCGCGATCTCCGAAGCGACGGTAAAAACCCACATGGCGAAAATCTTCATGAAACTCGACGTACGCGATCGAGTGCAGGCTCTCGTTGCCGCAGCTCGGCTGGGCCTCGTCGAGATCGCCCGCGAAGCATAAAGCTGTGAACTCGGCCTCTAATTATTGCTTTGACCGACTGTGCGGGAATAGATTCGCTCGTATTACGTTGAACATGAGCATAGACCACTCAAGTTTCTATTAGGAGGCTCACTTGCCAGCATTTTTCGGCTCCTCATCAGATGGCTCGTTCGAGGAATTCCTCTCACGGTTCCTCTCTTCGCGCACCCAGGCTGCACGACCCATCGACATTACGCGCCTGCTCTCGCAGCGCACCCACGAAGCAGTGTCCATCGCGGCCTCCTTCGCACATGAAAACGGTCATTCAGAAATCGATGCACTGCACCTATTGGTCGCGCTGCTTCGCACCGAACCTGCTGGCCAGCACTTGAGCGCCATGGGCGTAGATCTGGAAGCTTTGGCCAAAGACGCCATCGAACGCCTGCCACGTCGGGAAGAAGCCACAGAGAAGCCATCACGCCTCTCGGCCGCCGCACAGCGCAGCCTATTCGATGCCTACCAGGTCGCTCGCAACTACGGTTCGACTTACATCGACCCGGAACATCTTTTCCTGGCCTTCGTCTTCTCCCCTGAATCTCCAGTGGGCGTGCTGCTCGCGCAGCATGGCATCACTGGCCAGTCCTTGCAGCAGGCCGCCATGGAGCAGGCCCAGCGCGCACAGTCGGGCGAGGTCGAGCCCGGCGACGAGCAAGACGTGTCTATGCTGGAACGCTACGGCACCGATCTGACGGCACTAGCCTCCGACGGCCAGATCGACCCGGTGATCGGCCGCGAGGACGAATTGGCCCAGACCATTGAGATCCTGGCCCGCCGAACCAAGAATAATCCGGTGCTCATCGGTGAAGCAGGCGTCGGTAAGACTGCCATCGCCGAGGGGCTCGCCCGTGCCATCGTCGCGGACGAAGTCCCGGAACAGATCCGCGGAGTTCGATTGATCTCCATCGACCTGCCCGGCATGCTTGCCGGCACCCGGTATCGCGGTGACTTCGAACAGCGCCTGACCGGCCTGCTCGAAGAGGTGGCCGATGCCGAGGGGCAAGCCATCATATTCATCGATGAAATGCACCTCTTGGTGGGCGCTGGTTCCGGCGAGTCCGGAAATATGGACGCGGCAAATATCCTCAAGCCTCGCCTGGCCCGCGGAGAGCTCCACCTCATCGGCGCCACCACGCTGGATGAATTCCGCAAGGTTGAGAAGGACTCCGCTTTGGCCCGCCGCTTCGGCAAGGTCACCGTGGGAGAACCTTCCCAAGAAGTCGCGCTGGCAATCCTTGACGGGTTGCGCGAATCCTACGAAGACCACCACCAGGTGCAGTACACCCCGGAGGCTTTGAAGGCCGCGGTCACGCTATCCGCACGCTATTTGACCGACCGCCGGCTACCGGACAAGGCAATCGACCTGATCGATATTGCAGGTGCCCGCAGGTCAATCGCCGCAGGCGGCACCGAAGACGTGCAAGCGCTGCGCAACGAACTGGTGGAAGCAGATCGCGATAAGGCCCGCGCCGTCGGCGAAGAGCGATTCGAAGATGCCGGCGCGTGGCGCGATCACATCGCGGCACTCACCGAGCGCATCGCCGCCGCGGAGCAGGCAGGGGATTCGGGAATTACCCGCATTGTCGATGAAGCCCAGATCTCCGAGGTCATCGCCCGGTCTACCGGAATCCCGACCTCACGGATCAACGGCGACGACAAGACCCGCTTGGCTTCCCTGGAGGAGCAGCTGCACGCTTCGGTTATCGGCCAGCATGATGCCGTAGCCGCGGTATCCCGCGCGGTACGTCGTAGCCGCACCGGGTTGGCCCCGGCACAGCGTCCGATCGGTTCCTTCCTGTTCCTCGGCCCCACCGGGGTGGGCAAGACCGAGCTGGCCAAGGCGCTGGCCAACAACCTCTTTGGTTCCTCCGACGCGCTGGTGCGCATCGACATGAGCGAGTATGGCGAGAAGCATACGGTCTCGCGCCTCATCGGCGCCCCTCCGGGCTACGTCGGACACGACGAACCCGGGCAGCTCACCGAAAAGGTCCGCCGCAACCCTTACTCGGTGATCCTGCTCGACGAGATCGAGAAGGCCCACCCGGACGTGTTCAACGTGCTATTGCAGGTGTTGGATGACGGCCGTTTAACGGATACCGCCGGACGCACCGTGGACTTCTCCAACACGCTGATCTTGATGACCAGTAACCTCGGTGGCGAATACCTTGCCAGCAAGGCAGGAAACTTCGGCTTCACCTCGGTCAACGCCAGCAGCGAGAAGGCTGAAGTTCGCGCAAAGGTGATGGGCAAGGTGCGCGAATTCATGCGCCCCGAGTTCCTGAACCGGCTCGACGAGGTCCTGCTCTTCGGCAAGCTCAGCGAATCCGAGATCGCCCAGATCGTCAAGCTGGTACTCGACGAGACCCGCAAGCATTTGGCGGGGCAGGAACTTAAACTGCACGTCACCGACGCCGCGATTTCATGGTTGGCAGCCGAGGGCTATGATCCGGAGTTCGGCGCCCGCCCGCTACGCCGCCTGGTGCAGCGCAAGGTGCAAGACGCCATAGCGGATCTACTGATCGGCGATGAAGTCGCCGCCGGAGACACCATCGAGGTGGGCTTCGCCGGAGGCAAGCTCTCGGTCGCCAAGCAGGTTCCGGCCGCAGCCGCAGAACCGGCCGCACCGGTTATGGACTACTTCGGTAGCTAAAATCCCTGAAAAGCCAGGCCCAGCAGATCATCGTGATCTGCTGGGCCTGGCTTTCGTTATGGCCTAGAAACCATTGCAGGCTAACGGTAAGTTGAGTCCATGCCAAACATCGGAATGATCACCCTCGATGCTCTAGACGAAGCTGCTACCGCCGGGTGGTGGCGTGAACGTCTTGGAGCCGAATACGCCGGACAGTACCCGGGATTCACCATGCTCAACGTCCCGGGTTTCAGCGCCAGACTCGGATTCCAAAAGGTTGAGTCGGTGTCCTTGGATAAGAATCGGGTGCACCTGGATCTAGAAGCCGACGGCGACCGCGAACAGGCCGTCGCGGGCTTTGTGGCCGCCGGCGCGGTTTTGCTTGAGGAGCATACCGAAGATCCAAGCTTTGGGTGGAGCGTATTGCGCGATCCCTTTGGCATCATCTTCTGCCTTTCCGACCCACACTAAGTCACGCGCATCGCACCAACTTGCTGGGCGGCTTTGCTTCGATAGACTGATATTTACTCGAGTCTCCGGAGGTTCTCATGCGCTTGCGCCTAGTTTTCACCGCGGCGCTAGCCGCCTTGGCACTGACCGGTTGCTCGGTTCAAACAGCAACGATACCCAGCGAATCTCCGAGCGTCCCTCCGGCAACCGCCGATCCCGCACCATCGCTAAGCCCGAGCCCCGCGGCGGCTGAAGTACCAACGGTGCAGAGCTATGATCCGGCTCGCGGGATCGACTCCAGCGGGCAAGCCTGGGCTGATGAAAAGATCCAGGCCTGGTTGGATAACTCCGGAATCAAGTCGGTCAAGGGTTTCCTCGGTGCCTACAAACTCATAAATTCGTGGGATTCACCCAAACCCGGGCATCTGTCCATTCATCTGGACGACTCATACCGTTTCAATCAGGACGGATCTTCCGATCACCTTGGAGGCCCCACGGACGAACTTCGGATCATGGGACGGGTAATGTTCGAAAGCATCGGCAAAAAATCCCCAGAGCTCGAATCAGTCACCTTTGCCACGGAGAACAAGCAGCATTCGGGCACCTACTCGCGTGCGCGCACCGGAGCGGACCCAGCGGACCGGGAAGCCTGGGCAGAGGAAAAGTACGTGCAGTGGCTCGACGGGATGAACGATACCTACGAGTCATTCTGCTCTGCGAGCATCAAGAAGATCGAAACCTATCGGGACTGCATTCCCACCGATCCCCACGCCTACATCGATTCGGTCTCTTCCCCGGCAGTTGGCGAGCTAGTCGTAACTCTCGCCCCGGGGATCTGGCAGGGGAACACCTACGATACCGATTCGATACCCGGCGTCGACTTCGTTTCGGGAAACATGATGCTCAAAATCAACAGAAAAGCCCATGGGCCGGAGCAGGTAGAAACTCTCACCGTAAATGTGCAGGGGACAAAGGAAACCAGCACCGCGCACAAGTCGGATTGGTCCCAGTAGGTGTTTGGATTGCGACTGGTGCTGAATGACACAGACCGATACGTGGCGAGGACTTGAACATCTGGTTCGTGGAACCGAACAACAAGACTTAGCCTTATAGGCATGAACCAGGAATTGACCATCCCATGGGAAAGCGGAACCCTCACCGCCATAGTTGATCAGGCGGAGCATCCCAGCGCTTTTCTGATTTTGGCTCATGGATCTGGAGCGGGCAAAGACCACGACTTCATGTCGGGGTTTTCCCATGCAATGGCTAAGCGTGGAGTATCGGTGTTGCGCTTTAACTTCCCCTATATGGACGCCGGGAAGAAATTCCCTGATAAGGCTCCCGTTGCCCTAGCGGTGTGGAAACATGTCCGAGAGTGGGCCGGCACCCATTTGACAGGCGACCTACCGGTTTTTACCGCCGGGAAATCCTTCGGTGGTCGCATGGCGTCTCTGGCAGTTGCCGAGGGCATGCCCACAGAGGCGCTCATTTTCCTGGGTTATCCATTGCATGCACCCAAGAAGGAAGAAAAGCTCCGCGACGAGCACCTCTACCCGCTGAGCACACCGATGCTTTTCCTCGAAGGAACCCGTGATCCCTTCGCGAACCCGGTAATCATCTCTCGCGTCGTCGCGGATTTGAATGCCGACAGCGAACTCATCTGGTTCGAGGGTGGCGATCATTCATTCAAGGTTGCCCGTTCGGGTCGCAGCGTCGCCGACGACGGTGCGCGACTGAGCGAATCCACCGCCACTTTCATCAATAAACAGCTGAGCTAGAGATCCGCACTTAGCAACACAAAAGCAAAGCTACTCCGAATGGGCGCTTATACTCTTCGTGCACTTCCAGTTACCTTGATCGTGGCCACTTCTGTTTGGCTATTCCCTACCCTGACGTGTCGAGGAAACTTTGCGGATCGGTGAAGAATTCCCGCCAATTTCTGACTAGCTCTAGCTGATCATATTCGCTCTCGCGGAAACCCCAAGCGCCAACCTCCAAAATCTTCGCGCCAGGAAATGCCGCCAGCACCGGCGAATGAGTAGAGATTACTACCTGCGAGCCGCGCTGCACGATCCCACGCAGGATCTCGACCAGTTGCACGCAGCCAGCTAGGGATAGCGCAGATTCTGGTTCGTCCAGAAGCCATAGTCCCTTCAGGTTTGCACGCTCGCCCACCAGATCTAAAAAGGATTCGCCATGGCTGCGCTCATGCAACGCCGATCCCACTCTCGATTCTTCCAAATACGTGTAGAAGGAATGCATGGTTTCGGCACGCAGAAAGAATCCTTTACGTGAGGCAGCCGCGCCACGGTGAAGTTTTAGCAACTGTGACAGCGAAGACTCCGAGGCCCGGGTGGCATGCATGGCGCCGGTGGAACCACCCTCTGCGTTGAGCCCAAAGGAGATAGCTAATGCTTCGAGCAGCGTTGACTTGCCTACCCCGTTCTCCCCCACCATCACGGTAATCTGTCCCAGATCCAGCCCTTCGAGCAAAAGCTGGCGGACCGGCGGCATCACCATTGGCCATTGTGCGCGCAATTCGGCATTCGGTTCATGTGCCTCAATCCGGCGCACGGGCAAGAATAAATCGCTTCGATTCATTGCCATATATTGGCTACCTCTGCTGCTGTTGCAAAAAGCGATAGACCTCTGTCTCGTCCACCCCGGGGAAGGCACCTGTTGGCATGGCAGCCAATAAGTGGGTGTTTGCACGAGTCGAAGGCCACGCGTTGCCGAACCATTCGCTGGACAGTTCTGCCGGTGGACGCCTGCAGCAATTTTCATCTGGGCAGGTCGACTGGCAACGTTCTTTGGTGTCGCGGCCACGGAACCATTTCACATGCTCAAAAGGAACCCCGATTGATAGTGAATACAATCCCGAGGAGTGCCGTTCGGTTCGCGCGGTGCACCAATAGGTCCCGTTGACCGTGTCCGTGTATTGCTCGAAGGAGCGGAACTTATCCATTTGGTCAAAGACGACTCGGCTGGTCCAGTAGCGGCAGATGCTCTGCCCCTCGATGGCACCGGTGTGGTCGGCCGGGAAGTTCACCCGGTCGTTCTCGTAGGCTTTGTGCAGGATTCCCGACTCGTGAACCTTCTGGAAGTGGCAGGTCATGCCCAGATGTTCGGTAGCAAGATTCGTGAACCGGTGTGCAGCAGTTTCGTAGGAAACCGCAAATGCATCACGCAGATCCTCAATGGCCAGTTCCCGGCTGGCCTTGGCCCGGCGCAAGAATGCCGTGGTGGATTTCTCCGGCATCATCAGCGCCGCTGCGAAGTAGTTCGTGGCCACACGTTGATCCAGGAAGTCCGCATAACTTGTAGGAGCCTGATGCCCGAGCATGTAGTGGCCTAATGCCTGCAATAGCACCGAGCGCGGATCATGTTCGGAACGGCTTGTCTGGGTCAAGTAGATCCGTTTGTTCTTCAGATCTGTGACCGAACGGGTCGAGTGCGGGAGATTTCCCACGAAGCGGAGGCTGAAGCCGAGATGTTCGGCGATATCAGCCGCGCGATGGTGCGAGAGCGGACCTTCATCGTGGCCCACCGCCGCGAGCACTTTGGCCGCTTCCTGCTCGATTTCCTTGTAGTAGTTGTTGCGTTGGCGCATCTCTTGGCGCAACGCGGTATTGGCCCGGCGGGCCTCCTCAGGAGTTGCCGCCTGTTCGTTGAGCCGGCGTTCCAATTCATGCTGCAGACCAACTAAGGATTCCAGTACGTCCATCGGCAGTCGCGTGCCGACCCTCACCTTGGGCAGACCCAATGCTTCGTAGAGCGGGCCGCGTTGGGCTCGTTCCAGATTGATTTCCAGCGCCGCACGCCGAGTGGGAGGTTCTGCACCTAAGAGGTCATCAACGCCTACCTGCAGTGCCCGGGCTAGTGACTTCAGCAATGAAAGCTTCGGTTCGCGTTTGCCGTTCTCGATCAGCGACAACTGACTTGGCGCTGTATCCACCAAGGTCGAAACATCATCCAAGGTCAGGCCCTTGGTTTTGCGCAGGTGGCGGATCCGTCGGCCGAGCGCGAGTGTATCCAGTTCGGCGTCGATGCCCTGATCGGATTCGGGTTCTTGCGATGAATTTCGGTTCCATGTGGGTGCAGTCACACTCACAGCCTAAGCGAAGAACATGTGATTTTTCTAGAATTTCACTAAAATTTGCAAGATTTACGCCTCGGAGACCAGCTGTATCCCAAAGATTTCCGCTTCTTCTCGTTCGTCTTCAAGGGATCTTTTCCCGCAAATGGGCAAGCCGTCCATCCTCGAAGAATCCGGCGCTTGCTCTTCCGGCCTTGACTGCCCCGTGCGCAAGCGCTCTCGCCAAGTGGCTCACGAGATTCACATCTAATTTTCAGCCAGATATTGGTATCGCCAGGGCAGTGCCACTCGTTATACCTGTCAAGCACAACAACTTTCCGCCAATATTTGTAAGGAGCCGCAAGATCGCCTCCACGATTCCTATGCCCATCGCGCCTGCCGTCGATGCGCCCGCCGAAACTTCCAGCCAAACACTGATTATTCTGGGCATGGATGGTGCGGGGAAAACCACCACGATCCGCGAGCTGGTGCGCACCCTGGAACTGCGCGGCCAAACCGCCCAAGGCCTGGCGAACCCTGCCGGGCGCCGCTGGCTCTCGCGCGCTGCGCTAGGCCTTGGAATCACTGTGCCACTGATGATCCAAGACAAAATTGAGACCATGATCCGCATCGGCAACATCGCATTGAACACTGCGCGAATCGCGCAGTTCTCCGGTGTGACTGTGATGGACCGCCACCTCTTTTGCCAGCTCGCGTTGCGTGGCATCCGCCAATTGCCGCACGGTCGCATATTGCCCTGGATGGCCCGGAAAAGCGTGCAGCAGGCGCAGGTTGTAGTCCTCGACGTCGACGTGCGCACCGCACATTCTCGTATCGTCGCGCGTGGCGAGGATTCAGAAACGTACGCCTACCTGCATGCAAGCCGAGCAGAATATCTGCGGCTAGCAGCAGCCAACGGATGGCCCGTCGTTGATGCCACACAGAGCACCACTCGGGTGGTCAATGAGCTATTGGCTCTAGTGGAGAAGTAGACTCGAATCATGAGTGAAGCTCCCCAGCAATTCGTGCCAGGTTCCATCGCCCCACTTGCCCAAAGCAGCAAGAAGCGGTGGGAGTTAGGCCAGGTCCGTCAGATCTGCGCCGGTGAATTGACGGACGGCGGGCAGCTCACCGTGGCATCCAAAGATTCAAGCAGTTGGCAATTATCGCTTCGCTCGATTGAAATGGCCGGCTCCTTCCCCAGTGCCGGAATCTCGCAAGTGCTCACCCTCGTATCAGGAGACTTCCTCCAGCTAGACATCGACGGACAGGCCCAAGGCCTGGAACCGCTCCGCCCGCTGAAAATCGAGGCAACCAATCCGGTCTCCACCAGCCAGCCCGCGCAGGAGCTGCTGGTTCTGCATCTGATCACCCAGCCGGACCGAGTACGCGGCACCGTGCGGATCATTGAACTTTCCAAGAAGCGCGAGCAGCACCTCTTCGATGGCCAACTCGGCGTTATGCTGCAGGGCAATGGCGTGCTGAAGCTTCAGGGCGAAGAGCAGAAACTCAACCTGCGCGATACAGTCATCGGCGGCGATACTGCCGAACCGACCATCTCCGGGCGCGGATTCATGGCCGTCGTGTCACTAGACCTGCCTTAGCCACAACACTCGCATGCGCGCGTCAGCTCTCGCTTTGGAGCGCCCAAAAACCATGCATCAACACACCCTCCTTTCTCAAAAAGAGCACTTCTTCGAATTTTTCTGCCCTCAAATCATTCACGTCCGTCATTTTTCTGGAATTCAAGTGAAGAAATAGACTTTTTTCAGTTTTATCGAAATATCGAGAATCTTTCCTTCGAATACCCCTGTTCGACCCCTTGCATCTACGGAAAAGTAAATGTCACGAAGAAGTTCACCGCATCTCTTAGATACGGACGAACACCAACACGTGGGCGAAGGGGCCAGAACAATGACCGAGCAGAATTCGATCGACAACCGCATCGCAACTATCGAAAACGACTGGGAGAACAACCCACGCTGGAACGGGACCACTCGTGACTACAGCGCAGCCGACGTCGTGAAGCTGCAGGGCCGGGTTCAGGAAGAGCACACCCTCGCAAAGCGCGGCTCCGAGAAGCTGTGGAAGCAGCTGACCGAAGAAGCTCCGACCGGTGGCTACACCAACGCGCTGGGTGCATTGACCGGCAACCAGGCGGTCCAGCAGGTCAAGGCCGGACTTCGGGCCATCTACCTTTCAGGCTGGCAGGTGGCCGCGGATGCAAATATTTCGGGTCAGACCTACCCGGACCAGTCGCTCTACCCGGCCAACTCGGTTCCGCAGGTCGTGCGCCGCATCAACAACGCGCTGCTTCGTGCAGATGAGATCGAATTCTCCGAGGGCATCCAAAGCGTCGAGGACTGGATGGTCCCAATCGTTGCTGACGCAGAAGCCGGTTTTGGCGGCCCGCTGAACGCATACGAGCTGATGAAGTCGATGATCACCGCCGGCGCTTCCGGTGTCCACTGGGAAGACCAGCTGGCTTCGGAGAAGAAGTGCGGCCACCTCGGTGGCAAGGTCTTGATTCCTACCCAGCAGCACGTGCGCACGCTGAACGCGGCCCGCCTGGCAGCCGACGTGGCAGGTACCCCATCGGTAGTCATCGCCCGCACCGACGCCGAGGCGGCAACCCTGATCACCTCGGATGTCGACGAACGCGATCAGCAGTTCATCACCGGCGAGCGCACCGCGGAAGGTTTCTACAAAGTCCGCAACGGCATCGAACCATGCATTGCCCGCGCCAAGGCCTACGCTCCGTACTCCGACCTCATCTGGATGGAGACCGGAACCCCGGACCTGGAGTTGGCTCGCAAGTTCGCCGAGTCGGTCAAGGCCGATTTCCCTGATCAGATGCTCTCCTACAACTGCTCACCATCCTTCAACTGGAAGAAGCACCTGGACGATGCGACGATCGCCAAGTTCCAGCGTGAACTCGGTGCCATGGGCTTCAGCTTCCAGTTCATCACCCTGGCCGGCTTCCACGCGCTGAACCATTCGATGTTCGACCTGGCCGAAGGCTACGCCCGCGAAGGCATGAGCGCCTACGTCGAACTACAGGAACGCGAATTCGCTTCCGAGTCCCGCGGCTACACCGCAACCAAGCACCAGCGCGAGGTGGGCACCGGCTACTTCGACGCGATCGCCACGGCATTGAACCCCAATGCTTCCACCCTCGCCTTGGTCGGTTCCACCGAAGAAGGCCAGTTCCACTAACTCGGACCGCGAGCGGTCCGGACGGTGGGGCCGGCAATGACGCCGGCCCCACCGATCCCAAACTTTTAAGGAAAAGATCATGTCTACCCCCACCTCTTTGAACCCGATCCAGATCACCGCTACCCCAGTGCGCTACCAAGAGCAGATCCTCACCGATCAGGCACTTGAATTCATCGCCACCTTGCACCAGGCGTTCGAGGGCCGCCGCGCCGAGCTGATGCAGCGCCGCCAGCTGAATAGGGCGCGCATCGCCAATGGCAAGGACCCGAAGTTCTTGGAGGAAACCCGCCATATCCGCGAGGACGCCACCTGGCAGGTTGCCCCGATCGCCCCGGGCCTGGAGGACCGCCGGGTGGAGATCACCGGGCCGATCGAACGCAAGATGGCGATCAACGCGCTGAACTCGGGCGCGAACGTGTGGCTGGCCGACATGGAGGACGCCTGCTCCCCGACCTGGCAGAACGTCATCAAGAACCAGGTGAACCTGCTGCGCGTGCTGGACGGCGAACTCGACTTCACCGCACCGGACGGCCGGGACTACAAGCTGAACAGCTACGAGTTGTCGCAGCTGCCGACCATCGTGGTCCGCCCCCGTGGGCTGCACCTGCCGGAGAAGCACCTGCTGATCAACGGAACCCCGATCGCCGGCGCCTTTGTCGACTTCGGCCTGCACTTCTTCCACAACGCCAAGCGGCTGATCGAGTCCGGCCGCGGCGCCTACTACTACCTGCCGAAGCTGGAGAACCATCTGGAGGCGCGGCTGTGGAACGACGTGTTCCTGCTGGCCCAGGAGCTGCTGGGCATCGACCGCGGCACCATCCGCGCCACGGTGCTCATCGAGACCATCACCGCGGCCTTCGAGATGGAAGAGATCCTCTATGAGCTGCGCGAGCACTCTGCCGGGCTGAACGCCGGACGCTGGGACTACATCTTCTCGATCATCAAGAATTTCCGTTCCCGCGGCCCGCGCTTCGTCTTCCCGGACCGGGACCTGGTGACCATGACCAGCCCGTTCATGCGGGCCTACACCGAGCAGCTGGTGCGTGCCTGCCACCGCCGCGGCGCCAGCGCCATCGGCGGGATGAGCGCCTTCGTGCCAAGCCGCAAGGACGCTTCGATCAACCAGATCGCCTTCGCGAAGGTCAGCGAGGACAAGACCCGCGAGGCAAAGGACGGCTTTGACGGTTCCTGGGTGGCCCACCCGGACCTGGTGCCAGTGGCCCGCGAGGTGTATGACCAGGTGTTGGGCGCTAACCCACACCAGATCTCCCGGACCCGCGAGGACGTGGAAGTTTCGGCGAGCGAGCTGCTGAACGTGGCGGGGCTGGAGGGAAGGATCACCGAGCGCGGAATCCGCGAGAACATCGAGATCGGCATCCGCTACATCGAGTCCTGGCTGCGCGGCAACGGTGCGGTGGCGCTGCGCAACCTGATGGAGGATGCGGCCACCGCGGAGATCTCCCGCTCCCAGCTGTGGCAGTGGATCCACCAGTCAGCAATCACAGACACCGGCGAGGTCATCACCCGGGCGTGGATGCACGAGCTGACCGATGAGACCATCGAGCGGATCGAGCGCTTCGAGGGGGACCGCTTCGAGCAGGCGGTGGAAATCTTCGAGGCCTGCGCCCTGCGCGATGACTTCCCGACGTTCCTGACCTCTGCTACCTACCTGCGCTACTTGGACACTCCGGCTCCGGCCTACGAGATGGCGGGCTAGGGCACTCGAACCCGGCGGTACGCGGCTAAACTCAACAACTGAAGCTGTACGGCCACGAATTGCGGCATTCATCGGATGGTAGCCAGCCCATCCGGGGGATGCCGTTTTTCGTGCCCAGTTAGGATACCTTTATGGCCTTCCAATTTCGTTCCCCCGGCGCGGATCTTTGGGACAAGGATGTGCTGGGGGCAGACTATGCCAGCCGCAAGCTGCCACTGGCGGACGGCTCAACCGCGACGTTGATCCACCACCGCCCAGCGGTACGAAGACTACGCCTTGCTCCTGCCCTACGCGGATTGGCGATCTTGCATGTGCATGGCTGGTCCGACTATTTTTTCCAGACCGAATTGGCCCAATTCCTCACCGAGGCTGGAGCCGACTTCTACGCTCTGGACCTGCGCCGTTACGGACGCAACCTCACCAAGACCAGCACCCCTGGATTCATCACCAATCTGGAGGATTACTTCGAGGAGTTTGACGCGGCGCACCGGATTATTTCCAGCGCCCACCCGGGCACGCGATTTGTGATGCTCGGCCATTCCACCGGTGGGCTCAGTGCGGCGCTGTATGCGGCGGCGAACCCCGCCAAGGTGGACGCGTTGGCGCTCAACAGTCCGTGGCTGGAATTCCAGGCCTCGGAGTTAGGGCGCACCGCGTTGGCAAGATTTCTTCAGGCGGCCAGCCATCGCAACCCCTACCGGAACCTGCCGGGCATCGATCCGGGGTTTTACACCCGCACGGTGTCCAACCGGTTTGAGGGCGAATGGGATTACAACTTAGATTGGCGGCCGGCCAACGGTTTTCCGTTGCACGCCGGCTTCATCTCTGCGGTGTTCACAGCCCAAGCCAAGGTCAAGAAGGGGCTGGATTTAGAGCAACCGGTGCTGGTGATGCTCAGCGCCAAAGACTACCTGCTACCGCGCTGGAATGATGCTGCTACCCGCTCCGACGTGGCACTGAACGTGCAGGTGGTGGCGCAACGCAGCATTAATCTGGGTCGTGAATTGCATTTGGTTCGGTTGCCCAATGCGCTGCATGACGTGTTCCTCTCAGCGGTTCCGGTCCGGTCCGACGCCTACCTGCGCCTCGGTTCCTGGCTGTCGACCATCAAAAGCCAGCAAGCCGACTCCGGCATAGCCCGGGCTGTGCGGCGCACCCTGCAACTGGACTAGCTACCGAGTTTTAACCAGCGGCTGCGGCACCTGGTCGTTGACCAGTTTCAATTCCCAGCCATCGGATTCGCGTGCCAAGATCGCCACCGACCCGTTGCGGATGGTGTCCAGCTGGTAGCCGGCAAAATGCGAAAGCGTGTAGCGGATGATCGTTCCATGGCATACCACCGCAACATTTTTGCCCGGGTAGTCGGCTGCGATCTGCTCGATGGCCCGGCGCCCGCGGTCAACCACCGACTCCAAAGGTTCGATGCCGCCGCCAATTTTGCCCGGCCAGCGCGTGGCCGCCTCGGTTTCCAGCACCCCTTCGCCTTCACCGTATTCGCGCTCGATGAGCAGGTCATAGGTCGGGCCAAGCTCCAGTCCGAGCCCGTCGGCAATAATCTGCGCGGTTTCCCGGGCCCGGCTCAGTGGGGAGGAAACAATGACGTCCCAGCGTGCGGCGCCAAGGACCTCAACTGCATCGCGCGCCTGCGCCCGCCCGGTGTCGTTCAGCTCGATGTTGCTGCTTCCTTGCAACCGCCCTTCGAGGTTCCAGCGAGTTTGACCATGTCTGATGAATCCGAGTTCCATAGTGCAATTCTCCCACCGCGGGCCGTTGCATTGTTCGCAGATGAGCTATCTCACGATAGAGCTTGGCCACAAACAACCCCGTCCAGCATCATGCACCACGTAAAATTCTTGAGGCACCAGCTGGCTTACATTCCTTGAAACCAGCGTGCCTCCACAGATCACATGCACCTCAAAGTAGATCCGAGTATTTCATCGTGACCGATATCAAGGCGTCCCTCGCCCGCGGGCTCACGGCCCGCCACATCCGCTTCATGGCCCTCGGCTCGGCCATCGGCACCGGATTGTTCTACGGCTCCTCCGCCGCCATTCAGGCAGCGGGCCCCGCAGTGCTCTTCGCCTACATGATTGGCGGCGCGGCGGTTTTCATCGTCATGCGCGCCATGGGCGAGATGGCCGTCAAGCATCCGGTCTCCGGTTCCTTCGCCCACTACGCCTCGCGCTATCTGGGCCGCTTCGCCGGGTTTGTCACCGGGTGGACGTTCACCTTCGAGATGGCGATCGTGGCCATCGCCGACGTCACCGCCTTCGGCATCTATCTGGGCTTCTGGTTCCCGGACGTACCGCGCTGGATCTGGGTGCTGGCGGTGGTGCTGCTGATTGCAGCGATCAACCTGATGAAGGTCAAGGTCTTCGGTGAAACCGAATTCTGGTTGGCGATCATCAAGGTCACCGCGATCATCGCGATGATCATCGGCGGCGCGGCGCTGATTCTCTTTGGCTTCAATGCCCCAGGTTCGCAGACCGCCACCGGCTTGGACACGCTCTTCGCCGCCGGCACTTTGTTCCCCAACGGCTTCATGGGTGTGCTGCTTTCCTTCGCGGTGGTGATGTTCGCCTTCGGCGGCATCGAAACCATCGGCATCACCGCTGGCGAAGCAGAGGATCCCGGCAAGTCGGTGCCCGCGGCGATCAACACCGTGCCATGGCGCATCCTGCTGTTCTATGTGGCCTCGCTGGCGATCGTGATGATGCTCTTCGACTGGCGCCAGATCGACGGATCGGCCTCGCCGTTTGTGCAGATCTTCGACGCGCTGGGCATCCCGGCGGCCGCTCACGTGCTGAACGCGGTGGTCATCACCGCTGCGGTATCGGCCATCAACGCGGACACCTTCGGCGCCGGGCGGATGATGTTCGCGATGTCCCGCGAGGGCCACGCTCCGGCTTCCTTCGCGAAGATCTCACGCCACGGGGTGCCGTGGATGACGGTTCTGATCATGTCGATCGTGCTGCTGGTCGGCGTGCTGCTCAACGCCCTGCTGCCCGAATCGCTCTTCATGATCATCGCCTCCATCGCCACCTTCGCCACCGTCTGGGTGTGGATCATGATCCTCACTTCCTATCTGGCGATGCGCCGCCAGGAGAAGTCCGGCGTCGTGGTGGACCGCGAATTCGCGGTTCCGGGAGGCACCGCCAGCGCCTGGATCGCGCTGGTATTCATGGCATTCGTGGTCGTGCTGCTAGCCTTGAGCGCCGAGACGCGCATTGCGCTCTACGCGGGCGCCGGCTGGCTGGTGCTCCTCGCGGTGGCCTACAAGTTCTTGGTCCGGAGCCCGCAGTCCGAGCTGGTTTCAAGCAAATAGGCTAAACGGACCGTCTTGCTATGAACCCGCCGACCTTTGTGGTCGGCGGGTTCATGCAGTTAAAGGGCGGCTTTATCGGGCCGTCGTTCGCGCCACAGCCCGAGGCTCGCCCAAGCAAGCATTCCCCCGGCCACCAACCACAGCGAGCCCAACCCCAGGTGCAGATAGGCGAAGGCCCCGCAGACCGAGCCGAGGGTGATCATTGCCCAAAGGATCGCGTACGGCACCCACAGCGTACGGTTCGCCCCGGACAATGCCCCCGCCAGATGCTGACCGAGTTTCACCAGCGTGCCGGTCATATAGGTCAGGCCCAAAGAAACCTCTCCCGAGCGCGTGTAGCTGACGTTTACCGCGCCCATGGCGGCCGCCAGCAGGCAGGCGGTCAGCACATTTCCGGCGGCTCCCAGCACGGCGGCGCACAGCAGCAGCGTGGCCGATAAATACATGACCCGTGGCCGCCGGTAGCGTGTGGCCCGGGCGGAGATCAGAGTTGCCAGCACCACCCCGACGACAAAACTTGCCACAAATCCCATGGCCAGCAACCATCCGCTGGTATCTCCGGTGACGAGGGCCGCGGAGGATCGGGTGGAATTACCGGACATGAAGGACAGGAAATATCCGGAGAAGTGCAAAAAACCCACCCCGTCGACAAAGCCGGCCATCATGGTGATCCCGCCGGCGAAAATAATGCCCTTATAACTCAATGACTTGGCCATCGTCCTCCTTACGGTGCAAAGCTTCCATTGCTTTCATCTTGCCATTGCGTCGGTGGGAATGTTGCGGAGCAGCTATTTGTTGAAGCTTGCATGAGTGAAAAACGAGTCCGTGTGGACATTTGGTCCGATATTGCCTGCCCCTGGTGCTTCATTGGAAAGCGCCGCTTCGAAAAAGGTGTGGAGCAGTTCGAATTCTCCGAAAACGTCGACGTTTTCTGGCACGCCTATCAGCTGGATCCAACCCTTCCAGAGCACTACGACGGCGACGAGGTGCAGTACCTCTCTCAGGTCAAGGGAATGGATCCACAGCAGGTCAAGGGGATGCTGGCACATGTCACCGAACAGGCCGCCGGCGAAGGTTTGAACTACGACTTCGATGCACTGCGTCCGGCGAACTCTTTCACCGCGCTGCGTCTGCTGGAACACGCAAAGACCGAGGGCAAGGCCAATGAGATGAAGGAGACGCTGCTTTCGGCGCACTTCGAACGTGGCTTGGACACCGGCGAACGCCAGGTTCTGGCCCAGCTCGCAGCCGAGGTGGGACTGGACGAGGCGGCAGTTCAAGGAACCCTGGACTCGCAGACCTATACCGAAGAAGTGAACGCGGATATCGAGCAGGCCCGCCAGCTGGGCATCAGCGGTGTGCCGTTTTTCGTCATCGACGGAAAATACGGGATCTCCGGTGCGCAACCTGCGGAGGCGTTCGCCAATGCACTGGCCCAGGCCCATGCAGGAGCAGTCGGCTAACTTCGCGCACCCACAATGCGCAACTACCGCCCCTGGAGATTTTCGCAGCCGCTATTTCGAATTGGCGCAGCGAAGCTTTCCGGGGGCGTCATTTAGTTTGCGTTCCTTCTCGAGCCCCTCAAACTTCGCACCGACTTCTAGATCTATTCGCGCGTCGCGGCGGTCCTTATCGAAGACGAACACCGCGCCGGGCAGCTGGCGCTGAATGCTCAAGGCCTGGGCATAGCCTTCAGGACCGGCGACTACAGCGCCAACCTCGTCGGCGTAATCACTCGCGGATTCACTGATCGAGGTGATGGTGAAGCCGCGTTCCTTGAGCTTCTCCGCGGTATCCCCCGCCAGCCCCGATTTTCCGGTCGTATTCAGCACCCGGACCATAACTGATGCCGGGTCCTGCACCTTAAATTCAACGTCCGGGCACACCGGATTTTCGATCTTCACCGGCACCTCGTCCACCGTGTCTGCTACCGGTCCCTTGGCCAACGGCCAATTGCCGCTAAAAATCAGCAATGCGGCCACAAAGCCGAGCACAACTAGCGATGCCATCACGGAGAACACCACGTTCTGCCGGGTGCGTCGACGCTTCTTGGCTCGCAGATCCGATTGGAAGGTCAGCTCGGATTCGCTGACGATGTGCTGCCCATGCCAACTGCTTGGATCTCGACGATCCTTCGGCTCGGTCATTGGCCCACCTTCCCTGCGCACCGTTCGGCCTGCGCCGAGAGGCTATTTTGATCCGAGCCTACCCGTTAGGCGTCTAAATCCAACACCCTTGCATGAAGTACCGCTCGGTGGTGCAAAGCAGAGCGCAGTGCCCGATGCAGCCCGTCCTCCAGGTACAGCACTCCCTGCCAGCGCACCACATGGGGAAAAAGATCTCCGTAGAAGGTCGAATCTTCGGAGAGCAGCGCTTCCAAATCGAGCACCGTTTTAGTGGTCACCAGCTGGTCGAGCTTCACCTGCTGCGGTGGGATTTCACTCCACTGTCGAGAGGTGGTTAGCTGATGCTCTGGGTAAGGACGCGAAGCGCCCACGGCTCGGAAGATCACCTTCCAAGCATATGGAAACCCACCGGCAAAAACACATCTGCCGGGCGTTGGCGCTCATTATTCATCACAGACACCCGGTGCGCGCACAAGTGACGTGCAGTGATTGGAGCGCTCACCGGAAACGCCTCGAAAAATTCGCAATCGCGTAGCTTGCGCCTCTGTGAAGCAAAAAGCAAGGATTGTTACGATGGGTGAAACTTGGAGGAACTCGGCGTAACGGACGCTAGTAACAATCGAGTTTTTGGGTGCAGTCTAGGTGTATGAACAACGTAGTCACCGAGATCCCAGTCCTCGACATCTCTACCTCACGCAACGCCGACGGAAGCTTCAACGAAGCCTTCGTCGCAGCGCTACGCGATGCCGCGCACCGCGTAGGGTTCTTCCAAATCGTTGGCTACGCATCCTATGCGAACCAAGATCAGGAACTGCTAGATACGATTGCCGAGTTCTTCAAAAAGCCCGTCGCCGAAAAGATCAAGCTTGATAATCGCAACAGCGCCCAGTTCCGCGGCTACACACGCATGGGCACCGAAATCACCCGCGGCAAGGCAGATGCCCGCGAGCAGATCGACTATGGCCCGCAGCGTGAGACCCTGAGCGTCGTGCCCGCCGACAAGCCTTATCTGAACCTGCAGGGCCCCAACCAGTTCCCGGCGGACTTCCCCCAGCTCGAGGAACGCGCCATGGCTTGGGCCGAGCTGATGAACCAGACCGGCCACGAGTTGCTTTCGGCTATCGCCGTGGGCCTGGGCTTGCCTGAAGATCACTTCGACGAGCCATTCGCCGACACTCCTTCATGGATGGGCAAGCTGGTGCACTATGTTTCCGGTGAAGTCGTACCCGACGCCGGCAACCAGGGCGTGGGGCTGCATGCGGACTACGGCTTCGTGACGTTGCTGTTGCAGGATCAGGTTGGCGGACTGCAGGTCCAGCCTTACGGCCAGGAAGAATGGATCGCGGTGCCGCCTACCCCGGGCGCGCTGGTCGTAAACCTCGGCGAGATGCTCGAAGTGGCCACCGACGGCTACCTGATGGCCACCATCCACCGCGTGATCGCTCCGCCAGCCGGTGTCGACCGCTACTCGGTACCGTTCTTCTACTCCCCACGCCTGGACGCGGTGATCGATAAGGTACAGCTTCCGGCGGAACTCGCAGCCGATGCCCGCGGCGTATCGGATGATCCACATAATCCAATGCTCGCCGCATACGGTGCGAATGTGCTCAAGGGGTGGCTGCGCGCTCATCCGCAAACTGCTGCAATTCATTACCCGGAACTGAGCACCAAGAAGAGCAGCGCATAGCTGCAGGTCATTCCTGGATGTGTGAAGGCTTCGACTTGGTATTGCGCTACCATTTCGAAGCCTTCACGCACTTAATTGGGTACCAGCAAAGAAGGCTGTTTTTCACAACAGCCAGTTAATCCCCCAAGATCTAACCTCATTCAGCAGGGCACCCCATATGACTCGCGGCCATGGTGATCATTCTGCTCGATAATCCTCAAGGGCTGATTATCAAAAGCTCAAGATTTCCTCAAGAATTTTGCTGTGGCTAGAAATGCGAAGTTCATTCGCTGATCATCCGGTAACCGACCCCACGCACGGTCTCGATCCACAGTTCCTTCCGTGCCGAGTCGCCCAATTTACGTCGCAGATTTGCAACGTGCACTTCGATGCTTCGAACCGCGGCAGGTGACACATACAAAACCATTGCGCCCGCCCCGTCCTCGTCATCCAGTATTCGCGCTAATTCCTTTTTGCTGCGCACGTGTCCCGGGTGCTGCAGCAACGCGCGCAGCAAGGAAAACTCTGTTGCAGTTAGCTCCACCACGTGGTCGTCGATCATTACCTGCCACGTCACGACGTTCAGCGTTAGATTTCGATGACGGAGGATTCGACCCGCTTGGCTCTTCCCTATGGCCAGCAACTTACCAGTGCTGTCCTGGCGTCGTACGAAGGAATCAATGCGTGCCCGAAATTCCCGCTCCCGCAGGGGCCTGGTCACTACTCCATCAGCGCCTGCGTCATAGGCCTGCACCATGTCGAATTCATCATTGGAATCAATCACCGCGAGCAAATGAGCATTAACTCGAGCAGACAGTCTGCGCAGAGTCTCATGTCCATCGATATCTCGAAGCCCAGAGCCCACCACGATCACCTGAGGATTCAGCCGCTCGGCTAGCTCAACTCCGACCTCTCCGGAAGACGTTTCCTGCACGACGAATCCAACCAGTCTCAGCAGACGCGATGACACAGCGCGAACCTCAAACTCGTGCTCAATCACTACTGCTTTACGGACTTCCCCTGCCAAGCTAGCCACGACCCCCACCTAGTGACAAAAATCACGCAATACGTGAAAATCCATGCTACCGGATGGCGGTGCGATTCGCGCCCGACTAAGTCTCCTGCGCCGACAATACGCAGAATTCATTGCCTTCCGGATCGAGTAAGACGATCCATGTGAACTCGCTAGAATCAACTTCCGCATATTTCGCACCAAGCCCCAATATCCGCGCAACCTCTTCGTCTTGCGTACAGTCGACCGGGCGCACGTCAATATGTATGCGGTTCTTGATGGTTTTCTCTTCCGGGACTTGGGCAAAGGTCAAGACCGGCCCCTGGTAGTCGTCAGTAGTTTCGACCGGCCCAATTGTCACCAAGCCGGCCTCTTCACTGAGCACCGAATAATCGAAGACTTCGGCCCAAAAACGAGCAATCAACACCGGATTTTTGCAATCAACAGCCAGTTCCGCGAAGCTGCAACCCATTTGTACTCTCCCGCATGACGAAGGAAAAGCGACTCGCTATCCCTTGATGTTCTTGTGCATCGGGATACTACTCTCGTATTGCGAGTTAAATGCGAAAACCCCCGATTTCTCGGGGGTTTTCTTTGGCGGAGGATAGGGGATTTGAACCCCTGAGGGCGTTAACCCAACACGCGTTCCAGGCGTGCGCCATAGGCCGCTAGGCGAATCCTCCTCATTTTGCTCCGTGGAGCAGGTACCAGCATATCTAAATATCTCCACAATCACGAATCGAGAGCATTATCGTTCCAACTATGCGTATCGTCAGCAAAAAATTGGCGAATTCTCGGGGATTATCTAGTTTTCCACATCTGGCATCCGGCCGCCCAAGTGCCTTTCGTCTGCACTGCATACTCAAAACATGAACAAACGAGAGGTATTTCATAGCGGCGATGATCCGCATCGACTGCATATCAGTCCGCCGGGCACCAGAAATATTCCAGGTACCGACGGCGTGTGGGCTGCCCACGTTGAGCAAGATACGTTCTTCGCACAGCTAGCCGCCACCACCAAGAGCCTTCACGAGCAGGGCAGGGCAATCGAACCCGCCACTGGACTCAAACAACTGGAAATCCTTGGTCGGATACGCAGCATGCTTGATGCCGCAGAAGCAGCTTTGCTGGCCGATACCTATGAGCTAACCAGCCAGCAAGCAGCATTGTCCGGCACGCAGGAGCTCCTAGTCGAAGACCCTGCGCAAGCGCAATCTGCAGAGCACTTCGGAGTTGATCCCGCAGCTGAACCGTTGATTCGCGCGTCGTTTATTTCCGAGGCATCTGGTGCACTGCGACAAGGCGAACGCATAGTCCAAGGCAAATTATTCAACGCAGAGGGGTTGCGCCATCTCTGCCCAGAGACATTGAACGAGCTTGGCAAGGGCACCATCACTATCAAGAGCGCCACGGAGATCGTTCATCAGGCCCAAGACCTTGAGGCTGAGCACGTAAAACAGATGCAAGAAGTACTTTTGCCAATCGCTCGCACCGGCTCCGACCGCTCGGTGAAAGATCGTGCGCGCAAGATGCGTGAGCGTTTCTTGCCAGAACCAGCAGAGACACGTCATGAAAAAGGGCGTGAAACCCGTTCGGTGACCTGGTGGCCGGAAGCTGACGGTATGGCCGTGCTTCAGATACGGATTCCAGCCGAAGACGCCCTGGCAATCATCAACACAATCAATTGGCACGCCACGAAACATGATGACCCAGACGATCTACGTAATGAACAACAACGTCGCGCCGATATTTTCCGCGACGCTTTGCTGGACGGCTGGCCGGCAGGAAATGGCACCCCGCTCAAAGCACGGGTGGCCTTGACCATCCCCGTCCTACAGATGCTCACAGATCCGACTCGGACGCTGGCAGACCTAGAAGGGTACGGGCCAATCGCTCTCGGTGCAGCCTTAAGGCTGGCGAAAGATGCTCCCTCACTGATGACGGTGCTCACCGATCCTTGGTCCGGTGCCGTCATCGACGTGGGCCGAAAGAAATACCGCCCTACCAAGGCTCTCAAGGATCTGTTGCGATTACGGGACAACCACTGCAGGTTCCCCGGTTGCAACAGACTCCCGGAATCCAGTGAGGTCGACCATGTCGATGACTGGGCCAAGGGCGGACATACGAACCGAGACAACTCGCAGCTACTGTGCAAACGGCATCAAATGTACAAGCACGCCTTAGGCTGGCAGGCCACATACATGGCGGACGGGTCGGTCAATTGGCGTTCGCCAAACGGAATCCTGCAGGTTGAGCTTCCAGGTAGCGTCACCAACGTGCAGAACTTCGACTTTGAACGGAGCCAAACGCCGATGCTCCCTGCTTCGGAATTGCCCGCCCGCGTTCGCAGGGTTCTCGGTTGGTTCGACCCTCCAGACTCGAAAGCTGGTTGAATTAGCTGCCTTCCGCGCGTGGATGATCTGAGATCAAGCGCACGCCTGCCGATTTTCATCCACCCACGACTCTCGGGTAGTATCTTCTGTGACCCCTCGTGTGGTGTCATCCTGTTGAACTCCCCCAGGACCGGAAGGTAGCAAGGGTAGATGGGCTCTGGCAGGTGCATGAGGGGTCTTTTATTTTTCTAGCAAGCCGAATGGAGTTCGCGTGGGCGTTGGTCGTTTCGCCCCAAGCCCGACCGGGCAGCTCCACTTGGGAAATCTGCGCACGGCGATTCTCGCTTGGCTCTTTGCCCGGTCCACCGGTCGCCAATGCCTGCTGCGCATCGAAGACCTTGACCGGGTGCGTTCCGGTGCCGAGGAGGAACAGCTCTCGGAGTTGGCCTCCATCGGCTTAGAGTTCGATGCTCCCGTGGTCCGCCAAAGCGACCGCCTCTCCAGTTATCTCGAAGCTATTGAATCTCTTCGCGAAAAAGGGCTGGTCTTCGAATGCTTTTGCACGCGCAAAGACATCTCCGGGGCAGCCAGTGCGCCGCACGCGGCTCCCGGCGCCTACCCCGGCACATGCCGAAATCTCACTGCCGAAGAACGCGCGGCGAGGGCCCAACAACGGCCCGCGGCTTTACGCCTTCGCTCCGCAGTTGACCAGTTCACCATTCAGGATGAGCTTTTTGGCTCGTACACCGGTGTGGTCGATGATTTTGTGTTGCTGCGTAATGACGGTTCCCCTGCTTATAACCTTGCGGTGGTCGTCGATGATGGCGCCTACGGCATTGACCAAGTGGTTCGCGGTGACGATCTATTATCTTCCGCCCCGCGCCAGGCGTACTTAGCGCAATTGCTCGGGTTGCCCATTCCTACTTACGCCCACGTTCCCTTGGCGTTGAATGTTCAAGGTCAGCGTCTCGCTAAACGCGATGGTGCGGTTACGCTCGAAGACCTTTCCGAAAAAGGACTAAATGGTGCACAGATCCGCGCCTACTTGTTAGAGTCATTGGGCTTGCCCGGCACATCTTTGCAGGCCGCCTTGGACGCTTTTAAACCTTCAGACTTGCCCCGCGAGCCTTGGGTTGTAGAACCAGAATTTATTGTTGACCAGTTGATGCCTCCGGCATCGCACAACCGATAGGGTACCGGTGTGAGTACAGCGCTTTATCGCAGATACCGTCCAGACACTTTCGCCGAGGTCATCGGGCAGGAACACGTCACCACCCCGTTGATGACTGCATTGGAAAAGAACCGGGTCAACCACGCGTACCTGTTCTCCGGTCCGCGAGGTTGCGGCAAAACAACCAGCGCGCGTATTTTGGCTCGTTGTTTGAACTGCGCGCAGGGACCGACTCCGACCCCCTGCGGCACCTGCCCTAGTTGTGTCGAACTGGCCAACGGGGGCCCGGGCTCCTTGGACGTCATCGAAATCGACGCTGCCAGCCACGGCGGTGTCGAAGATGCCCGCGATCTGCGTGAGCGTGCAACCTACGCGCCAACCCGCGACCGCTACAAGATTTTCATCATCGACGAGGCCCACATGGTCACCTCGGCGGGCTTCAACGCCCTGCTGAAAATCGTCGAAGAACCACCGGCACATATCAAGTTCATTTTCGCGACGACCGAGCCGGACAAGGTCATCGGCACTATCCGTTCGCGCACCCATCACTATCCGTTCCGCTTGGTGCCGCCCGAGGCGCTCTTGGCTTACCTGAAGACGCTATGCGAACGCGAAAACGTAGTGGTTGCCGACAGTGTGCTTCCGCTGGTGATTCGCGCCGGCGGCGGTTCGGTGCGCGACACCCTCTCGGTGCTCGACCAGCTGATGGCTGGCGCCCGTGAAGGCGGTGTGGACTATGAGACCGCGATTGCCTTGCTCGGCTATACCCACTCCACGCTGCTCGATGAGATCATCCTTTCACTGCATGAAGCCAACGGCGCCTCCCTCTTCGGCGCCATCGACCGCATCATCCAGACAGGCTTGGATCCGCGTCGTTTCGTTGAAGATCTCTTGGAACGCATGCGCGATCTGATCATCGCCAAAGCGATGCCCGAAGGACTCGAGAAGATCCTGCGCGGTACCCCAGTGGATCAGTTGGAATCGTTGCATATGCAGGCCTCGCTAGTCGGCGCCGGTGAGCTGAGCCGTTGGGCTGATGTGACCAACCAAGCGCTGACCGAGATGACCGGCGCGACTTCACCTCGTTTGCATCTGGAACTGCTGGCAGCGCGTTTGATGCTGCCAGGCGCGGAAAACTCAGCGAGCTCATTTGCTGCACGCCTCGATCGCCTGGAACGTCATGCAATGACCGGCGGTGCGCTTCCGGAACTCCCCGAGGGCGAGATGCCTGCGCTGTCCTCCGGCGTCACCCCTTCGCCTGCGGCAGCCCGCCAAGGTGCGGCCGCTGTACGTGAAGCCCTTGCCGCCGCGAAGGCGCGCAATGGCGGAGTCGAGCCGGCATCCCCGGAACAGCCCACTGCCGAGAACCACTCGACGCCAGTTCAGCAGTCCAGCTCCGATCAGCCGAGCGCACAGCCAATCCAGCCAGCGCAGCAGGAGGAACAGGACGCTGTGTCGAACGAGCGACAGAGTGCCCAGCCGCAGCAGGCACACGCGCCACGCGAACAGCAGCACGCGGAGGCTCAAGCCCAACAGCCCTCGCAGCCGCAGGTTCAACAACAACCTGTACAGCCTCGCGAGCAGCAGCCTCCGGTGGCACAAGACGAGCCAGACCTCAACGCTCCGCTTGATCCTGACGCAGCCCGTTCACTCAACACCGGCGAAGCCGCCGATTGGGGAGCCACATGGGGCCCGAAGGAAGACTTGAACCCGGTCACCACCCCGGTTCAGCCGGGCCCAAGCGTTCCCGAAGCACGTCCGGAAGGTGTCGCACCGTTTAGCCTGGTCCCAGATCCGGCCGCGGGGGAAGATCTATCCTTCGGAACTGGTGTGTCCATCGACGACGTAAAACAGAATGCAGCCATGGCCGAGTTCACTCGTCGTGCAGCCGAAAGCCGCCCTCCGCAGGCCCAGCAGCAGGCCAACACTCGACAGACGCAGCCGGCACAGCCTGAGCCAACCCAACAAGCTCAGCCTCAGCAGCAGACGCAGAACCAGGAGCAGGAGCAAGCTGCCCAAGAGGCACGTCGTCGTGCCGAGGAACAGGCCGCTCGTGAGCAAGCCGAACAACGTGCAGCAGCCGAACGGGCTGAGCAGGAAAAAACGGCTCGTGAGCAAGCTGAGCAACGCGCAGTAGCCGAACGTGAAGCCGCAGAACAGAGGGCTGCCCAGGAGAAGGCGGCACGGGAGCAAGCCGAAGCACAGCAACGCGCGCAGTCTGCTCAACCTGCTCAGCAGCAGGCTCCACGGCAACCAGTCCAGCAGTCCACACCGCCGCAGCAGCCGAATACCTCCGGGACACCGGTTCAGCAGTTCCAGCAGGCCTGGCCGGCGATCTTGCAGCAACTGCAGTCAAGCTCCCGAGTGCTCCACTCCATGGTTGCCAACTATGGTTCGATAGCCGGTTTCGACGGTCGCACGCTGACGATCGCGTTCAGCAATACGGGACCGATTGTGAATCTGCGAAATCGCCCGGACATGATGCAGATTCTGGTGGGAATCCTATGCCAAGTGGCAGGGCAACAGATCGAAGTCGTACTTACCGAGGGCGGATCGGCACCCGCCGGTGGTGGTTCCCCAAAAGGTGAACGCCGGCCAACACCGGCGTCCTCCCCAGCAGTAGCCACTACCGCACAGGCTCCGAACGCTGGGGTAGCGCCCAACGCTCCGTCGCGCCCGCAACCAGCCAGCGCTCCGGCTCCGGCTCCGGCTCCGGCACCGGCTCCGGCTCCGGCTCCAGCCAGCAAACCCTCGCCAGCCCGTGATTCGGGATATGTCAGCAGCTATGACGATGTGCCGCCTCCGCTGGACGAGCCGTATATGGACGAACCCCCATATCCGGCTGACGGATACAGCGCACCGGGCAGCCCAGCCCCTCAGGCTCCGGCTGTTCAGGCACCGAATTCACTGGCGCGCCCGCAACTGTCAGAGCCGCAGGATGCGCCTGCGGCGACCTCGCTCGCGGCGGCCGTGGTGGAACCCGTAGCTCCGTCGCCGCGGAGCACCTCGCCGCGCTCATTTGATGGCCCCCCGGTGGCTCCGCGTCCCCGGTTGACCGCCGGGCTGAGCGCACGCCAGGCCGAGGTGGGCACTCCGGTGATCTCTCGCCCTGTTTCTTCCACCCCGTTGCATCCGGGCAGCACCACCGACACCTTTGAATCCAAGGCAATCCGCGAACCGGAGCCGCAGGCCCCCACCCCGGCGCCGGTTGTCCCCGAGCCGGTTCCGGTGGCTCCGCCAAAGCCTTCGGTACAGCCGGCCACCGAGTCCGCTCCCGCATGGGGCGCACCCAGCGAACCGGCCGAGCAACCTGTTGCCGAGAACTCGGCGCCAGTCGCAGGGCAGCGGCTCAGCCGCTACCAGCAGCTGATGAGCCAGTCCAAGGACAGCGCTCCGGTGGCTCCTGTGGCAAGCTCAGCAAGCAACTGGGGCACACCGGATCGTGTACAACCTCAGGCCCAACCGCCCGAGCCGGAGGAGTTCACGCCCAGCGAGGATGACATCGAGGTCGAGGATTCGGCGCTCATCGGCGTCCCCGCGGTGGAGCGATTGCTCGGCGGCCTGGTCATCGAGCAGCGTGACGTTAACGGAAATGTCGTGGAAATTAAGCGCGGGCTCTAACCGGCAAACTGTCTAAGTGAGACACTAGGGTGTAGGTCGGTGGGATACCACCGGCGGCCAGTTATGGAACCGCAAAATCAAAGAACGTTTGAGTTGTCAGGAAAGTGGGCATTAGGTGTACGAAGGTGCTGTTCAGGAACTGATCGACGAGCTCGGTCGGCTGCCTGGCATCGGTCCTAAGTCGGCGCAGCGCATCGCTTTTCACATACTCGATGCCGACGCCGAGGATATGACGCGCCTTGCCGCCTCCATCCAGCAGGCCAAGGAGAAGGTCCGCTTCTGTGAGATCTGCTTCAACATTTCAGAGCAGGATACCTGTGCGATCTGCCGCGACGAACGCCGCGACGCCAGCCAGATCTGCATCGTTGAGGAATCCAAGGATGTGCTCGCCATTGAGCGCACCCGCGCCTTCAACGGCAAATACCATGTGCTCGGTGGCTCGATTAATCCGATCGCCGGGATCGGTCCGGAGCAGTTGCATATTCGCGAGCTGGTCTCCCGCCTGGGAGATAGCTCGATCACCGAGCTGATCCTCGCCACCGACCCGAATTTGGAGGGCGAGGCGACCGCAATCTATCTGGTGCGTCAGCTCAGCCCGCTGGGCATCAAGATCACCCGCTTGGCTTCAGGACTGCCAGTTGGCGGTGATTTGGAGTACGCCGACGAGGTCACGTTGGCTCGCGCCTTCGAAGGAAGACGCAACACCATCGCGCCCACCAGTTCACGAGCTTGAGTTCGCCGGCTCCATAAAAATTCTTCAAGCTGCCCGGTCCACCACCAGATGGGCCGGGCAGCTTTGCGTGTGGACTCGACCACATTGGTTGATAGTGGTCAACTATCGGCATATAGTTGACGTTAGTCAACTTTATCTTTGAGTCTTTTGGAGTCCCCATGACCGCAGTAGCACCGGTCGAAAATCCCAAGATGAGCCACCGGCAGATCATGCAGTCTCTGACCGGTTTGCTCATGGGCATGTTCGTTTCAATCCTTGCCGGCACGGTAGTGTCCAGTTCCCTTCCGGTGATCGTCTCTGACCTGAATGGCAGCCAGACGGCTTTCACCTGGGTAGTCACCGCCACCTTGCTGGCCACCACAATTTCGACCCCGATCTGGGGAAAGCTCGCAGACCTAGGCAACCGCAAGCTGCTATTGCAGATCGCTCTGGCCATGTTCGTGCTGGCCTCCGCGGCCGCCGGATTCGCGCAGAACACCGAATTCCTGATCTCCATGCGCGTGATCCAGGGCCTTGCCGGCGGTGGCATGGGCGCACTGAGCCAGATCGTGATGGCAGATATCCTCTCGCCGCGCGAGCGCGGCAAGTACATGGGCCTGTTCGGGGCCGTCATGGCACTGGGCACCGTCGGCGGACCGCTGATCGGCGGCTTCGTCACCGACACCATCAACTGGCGCTGGAACTTCTTCGTTGCGCTGCCTTTCGCCGTCGTGGCGATCATCCTGATCCAGCGCACGCTGAACCTTCCGGCCATCGCCAAGCGCAAGGTGCAGATCGACTACCTAGGCATCATGCTGCTCGCCTCTGGCGTGGCCATGCTGCTGATCTGGCTTTCCATGGGCGGCAGCCAGTTCGAATGGAACTCGGCCACCAGCTACCTCATGGTGATCGGCTCGGTCATCTTGCTGGCAGTGTTCGTGCTCGTCGAGTTCAAGGTTGCAGACCCGCTGATCTCCCTGCAGCTATTCAAGAACCGCACCTTCACCTTCGCCGTGATCGCCTCGCTCGTGGTGGGCATCTCGATGTTCGGCACCTCGGTATTCCTCAGCCAGTACATGATCATGGCCCGCGGCGCCACCGCCACTCAGGCCGGTCTGATGACCTTCCCGATGATGGCCGGCCTGCTGGTCGTCTCCACCATCGCTGGCGCGCTGATCTCGCGTTACGGTAAATGGAAGGCCTTCGTGGTCACCGGTGCCGTGCTGCAAGTGATCGGCCTGTACCTGCTGGGCACCATCCACTACGACACCGCCTTCTGGCTGGTGGGACTGTACATGTTCATCCTCGGCGCGGGCGTCGGCTTGGTCATGCAGAATATGGTTTTGGTCGTGCAGAACTCGGTAGATCCGAAGATCCTTGGCGTCGCTTCCTCCGCGGTGACATTCTTCCGCACCTTGGGCGGTACCGCTGGCACCGCCGGGCTTGGGGCAATGCTCGCCGTCACCATTCCGAATATGATTGCCGATCGTCAGGGAGAGCTGACCGGCGCCATCGCTTCGCTAGGCGATAAGGCCTCCGAGGTCGGCGCGGCCCTAAGCTCGGGTTCTCTGCCCACGATCTCCACGCTACCTGAACCAGTTCGGGTAATTCTCGAATCGATCTATGGCGATGGTGTGGCAGGCTTGTTCGCCTTGGCTGCACCGCTCGCGCTGATCACAGTCGTCGCCGTGATCCTGCTGCCTAACCAGCATTTGAACACCAAGACAAACACCGAGCGGTTGGCCGAGGAATCCGAAGCCCCTTCAGTCGCGGAAACAACCGTCTAGCCATCGTGGATATCGTGGATGAAGCGCTGCCGGAGACTCGGCGCGGAGTATTATTCGACACCGCTGAACAAGAGCTGTTCACGCTAATCTCAGTGACAGCCAAGTCGCGTCGCACGCTGGCCGCTCGGCTCGACGAACGGCTGCCGCCCGCGGCGGTGCCGGTGCTGGGAATGATCCTCAAATGCCAAAGCATCACGCAGTCCGAAATTTGCGAGCATCTCATGACGGACAAGGCCACCCTCTCTCGTCTGGTCACCCGGCTCGAAGAGCTCGGTCTGGTCAGCAGGCAGGTTGATGAAGCTGATCGCCGGGTATTCAACCTGCTGCCAACCGAGCTGGCCAAACAACGCTGGCATGGTTGGCTGCAATCCTGGCGTGACAGCCTGCGCGAACGAATTACCTTATGGTCCGACGACGATTTGGATCATTTGGTTGGCCTGCTCGGCCGGCTCAACACGGATTTACGGGAACTGTAAATCATTGACTGTTGCCACGACCTTCAACGAAGGTCGTGGCAACAGTCATGTGCGCACCCATGCCAGTCGCTTACTGGGCTGGTTAGCCACTGGTGGCTGTGGCTACACTCGTTTTATGGCAATCAAGGGCAGCAATATCGATGCAATCACCAAGGCCACCGGCACGGGGTGGGAGCAATGGGTCGGCCAGCTCGACGCGGGCGGAGCCCGCGAGCTGGCACATAAGCCGCTCGCCTCATTGGCCTACGAGATGATGCCAGCCGAACTTTCCAATCCCGGCTGGTGGGCCCAGTCAGTAGCCATCGCCTACGAACAGCACATCGGTCGGCGGGTCCCAGGCCAGTCCAGTGACGGCACCTTCAAGGGCTCCGTTTCTGCAACCATAGCCGCCGATTTGGATGGCGCCTTGGCCCGCTGGATGGATGCCATCGGTGCGCAAACCGACTTCAACGGCACACAACTGGTGGGGGAAGCGGCTGTCAGCGGCTCGGAACGGTGGCGGTACTGGAAGGCCGAATTTAGCGACGGAAGTCGGGTGAGCGTCAACATCTCGCCCAAGGGCGACAAGGCAAGCGTAAGCGCTGAGCATTCACGGCTCGTCAACCCTCAGGTATTGGATGGCTGGAAGTCATTTTGGCGACAAATCTTAGCCACAGCTCGCGATTGACCCTCATTTCCAGGCATCCAAACATCAAACGCTAGGCAATATGACCAATGGTTACCGTCATAACTAGGTGATGCACCCACGGTACTGACACAATTATCTACGGTAGATATGTCGCATCTGTGCTGGCAGCACGATGCGCATCAACAACTTTCATCAGTTGGAGTGTGCGCCCATGGGCCTAATAGTTCAAAAATTTGGCGGTTCGTCCGTATCCGATGCCGAAGGCATCAAACGCGTCGCGCGCCGAATTATTGATACCAAGGCGCAGGGTCATGAAGTCGTCGTGGTCGTTTCCGCAATGGGCGACTCCACCGACGAACTGCTCGACCTCGCGGCCCAGCTCACCGAGGATGCACCCGCTCGCGAAATGGACATGCTCCTCTCGGCAGGCGAACGCATCTCCATGTCGCTGCTGGCCATGGCTATCGACCAGCTCGGTGCGAGCGCGGTGTCCTTCACCGGTTCGCAGGCCGGGATGATCACCGATTCAACCCACGGCATGGCACGCATCATGGAGGTTTCTCCACAGCGTATCCGCCGCGCCATCGACCGCGGTTTCATTGCGATCGTCGCCGGATTCCAGGGCATGAGCAAGGAATCGAAGAACATCACGACTATGGGCCGCGGCGGCTCGGACACCACTGCGGTGGCCCTCGCGGCGGCGCTCGGCGCCGATGTCTGCGAGATCTACACCGACGTTGACGGCATCTACACCGCCGATCCACGCGTGGTCGGTGCCGCGAAGAAGATCGATGAGATATCCAGTGAGGAAATGCTGGAGATGGCGGCCAGTGGCTCCAAAATCCTGCACCTGCGCTGCGTGGAGTACGCCCGCCGTTTTGGCGTGCCATTGCACGTGCGTTCCTCATTCAGCACCAACGAGGGCACCTGGGTGCTCCCGAACCCCAACGACAAGATCAAGATTCAAGAGGGAGAACCCTTGGAACAGCCAATCATCTCCGGTGTTGCCCACGACCACTCCGAAGCAAAGGTCACCATCATTGGTGTGCCCGATATTCCGGGCAAGGCAGCTCAGATTTTCGGGGTTATCGCAGCCGCACAGGCAAATATCGACATGATCGTACAGAACATCTCGACCCGCGGTTCCGGCGCCACCGACATCTCCTTCACGCTGCCTATGACCGAGACCAAGCGAGTTCTCGCGGCGCTGGAAACTTCCCGTGGCGAAATCGGGTTTGAAGATATTGAGCACAACGACGAGGTCGGCAAGCTGTCGCTCATCGGTGCTGGCATGCGCTCGAACCCAGGGGTCTCCTTCACCTTCTTCGAGGCATTGCACCAGGCCGGCGTCAACGTAGATATGATCTCCACCTCGGAGATCCGCATCTCGGTTGTTACTGACGCGCATAAGCTCAATGAGGCGGTCCGCGCCGTCCATACGGCCTTCAATCTGGACACCGATGTCGAAGCCACCGTTTACGGCGGCACCGGACGCTAGAAACTCAGCGAAGGGGCGGCGCAGATCTTGGTGATCTGCGCCGCCCCTCTTTTAATGGATCATTCGCGGTGGCGGATTAGCGCACCGGTTCCAAGGTTTTGCTGTAAACGGTCTCGCCCAGGCCATTGCGCAGAGATACGGTGAATCGCTGGGACTCGTCGAGGTCGACATGGCCGAAGAACTGTCCCTTGCCGTCGCGTGGCGACTGGTTCGTGGTGCCGGCGAGCGCGAATTCCACCTTGGGACCGAAAGTTCCGTCCATCTTGTTCGGACCGAATGATCCTGCATTGACCGGACCAGCCACGAATTCCCAGAATTCATTGAAGTCACCGAAGGCTGCGCGTTCCGGGGAATAGTGGTGAGCCGCGCAGTAGTGCACGTCCGCGGTCAAGAAGACCACGTTTTTCACGCCGCGGTCCTTGATTGCTTTGAGCAGCCTAGCGAGCTCCAGTTCACGTCCCAGCGGTGCACCGTGATCGGCGTTTGCAATCGATTCCTGGGCCTTGCCATCCGGAACAATGATGCCCAACGGCAGGTCGTTGAGTATTACTTTCCAGGTGGCCTTCGACTTCTGCAGCCCTTCAACGAGCCAGTTCAGCTGCTCCTCGCCGAGTGTCGTTGTCTCTTCTGCTTCCAGCCCGGCGGTATTCTCCGACTTGTGGCTGCGCATGTCCAGGGCGAAGAGGTCCAAGGCCGGCCCGCGGGAGATCTTGCGGTAAATGCGAGCAGGTTCGAATCCGGTGCCGCCGCTCATCGCACGCGGGTCGGCGATGGGCTGGTACTCCTGCCAGGCACGGCGGCCGCGGGCGGCAAGGGTATTGACATCCCGCACGGTGTAGCGCTCGTCTTCGATCCTCTCGCCGGCCCACCAGTTGTTATGGGTCTCGTGGTCATCCCATTGGGCGATAACCGGTACCTCGCTGTACATGGCGCGCACATTTGCGTCCATGTGGTTATAGCGGTGCCGGCCACGGAATTCCGCCAGAGTTTCGGCGACCTTGGAGACTTCCTCGGTGACCAGGTTGCGCCAGATTTGGCCGTCCGGCTCCACGATTTCGGCCTCGATCGGGCCGTCAGCATAGATGGTGTCGCCGCTGTGCACGAAAAAGTCAGGCTTCGTAGCGTGCATGGCTGCATAAGCACGCATGCCGCCGATCTCTTCGTTGATTCCCCAGCCCTGGCCGGCCGTATCTCCAGACCAGACAAAACTCTGCGCCATCGATGCGTTGTGGTTCCGGCGGCCAGTGAGCGAGGGGGCGGTGAGGAAAGAACCGTTGCTGGTTTCCCCCAGGTTTCCATTCTCATCTTCAAAACCGATTGTCACCGCGAAGCGGGTGCCCGCTGGCAGGTTGGATGCAGAAATTTTGGCCGTGAAGTCGGTGTTGGAGTTCGCTTGAGCACCGCGCAGGGTCCGTTCGAATGATCCGCGTCCGCGAATAATCTCTCCGGCTTCGTCGATGGCACGAAGCTGAGCCCGCAGCCGGCCTTCGCCGGTTGCGCGAGCCCAAAGCACCGCATTGTTGGTGGAGACATCTCCCATCGAGAAACCATTGGTGAGACCAAGCCGCGAACGGACTAATCGAGGACTATTCGCGGCCAGTACTGGGCCGGCCGGTGAAATGAGCCTCAGAGCACCGACGCCCAAGGCGCCAGTGAGCAGGTTGCGCCGTGAAATTTGTGTCATGATCACCAGTGTTTCGCGGCGAGTTAGCCGGATGATGTCAGCTGCGTGAACAGCTCGCGAAACGCGGCGCTGCGGTCCGCCTGTATCGACGCAGTGCCCGTTGCAGCCCCTTCCTGCGATTACCTCGCCAGGTAGCGGTGCTCCGGGCGTCCTCTGGTCCCATAGCCCAACTTCAGGTCGAGCATCTCACTGGCGACCAGCGACGCGAGGTAGCGTTGGGCAGTTGCCCGCGCGACGCCCACGGCTTCGGCGACCTCGGCCACGCTCAGCGGTTCGCTGGATGCCTTGACGCAGGCCATGACCGCTTGCTCGGTAGGTGCCGCGTTAGCGGCAGCTGGCGCATCATCGATCCCTTGCAAGGTCCGGTACAGCCGATCCACGCTTTGCTGGTCAAGGTCGGTTGCGGCCGCCAGCTGCCGGCGGTACCGAGCCCACCCCTTGAGCTTTGCCGCGAGCGTCTTGGCTCCGAAGGGCTTAATGATGAAAGCCAGGGCGCCTGCCTGAAGAGCCGCGGCAACATTGGCTGGTTCGGTGGCCGCCGAAATCATGATCGAGTCGACTTCGATTTCACGCAGCAATTCTATGCCGCTTACATGCGGCAGATAGAGATCCAACAGCACAAGATCCGGTTGCAGCGATGTGACAAGTTTGGGTACGGTCCGTGGATCTTGCACCGGCTCAAGAGCTTGGAATCCAGGTATCTCATTGACCATGTCGGCATGCAGCTGCCCGACTCGAAAGTCATCGTCAACGATCAGCACCCGATAGTCCCCCACTGCGGCACTCTGTGTCATTTTTGCTCCCTTGTTCATGAGTAGTTCCTCGGTTCGCTCAGTACCGCTGGCAACCGGGCGGCGATCACCGCCCCGCCGTGCTCACCGCCGGCATCGGCAATCCACACGTCACCGCTGCGCGAACGGGCCAACCGGCGAATCAGCGGCAACCCCACCCCGGAGCCGTGCCCCTCGCCGAGCGAGGATCCGGTGCTCACCCCCGGGGAGAAAATATCCTCTTCGGTGCTGATCCCTGAGCCCGAATCGGCAACCGCAAGATGCAAGGTGCTGCCCTCGGAGAGAAGATCCACCTCAACCCACGGGTCCGTGCTTCCGCACAGGCTCGCGGTGAAGGCGTTGTCCAACAGGTTGCCCAGCACCGCGGTGACGTCCTGGGCATCGCTGGCCGAGGCGATCTGCTCGTAAAGCATGGATTGCGGCGAGACACGCAGCTCGATGCCCAGCTCATGGGCGCGCACTCCCTTGGCCGAAAGGAATGCTGAAAGGTAGGCGTCTTTGACCAGTTCCAGGCCACCGACAGGTGCAATCACCGGGCCGGCGTCCATCACTTCGCGCAGATACTCTTCGGCCTGATCGGTTTTGCCCAAGGTAATCAACCCGAGGACCGCATGCATGCGATTGGCGAACTCATGGCGCTGGGCACGCAGCGCGTCGGCCATATCCTGCACGGCATCCAGTTTGGTGCCGAGCGCTTCGACGGTACTGACATCGCGGAGCAAGATGACCTGCCCCAGATCCACACCGTCACGCACCACATCCGAGACGCGGGCAACGATCGCATTTGAGTTGGCTTCCAGCCTGATAGGAGCCGGCTCGTGTTCTTTAATCGCCTTCACCAAACGCGGGTCGAGATCGGCCGACTCGTAATGGCGGCCGATGATGTCCGCCAGTTCGGTGCGGTGCGGCAGCCCGAGCAATTGGCGCGCTGCCTTATTGCGCACGGTCACCGTACCGTCCGGGCCCAGCCCGATCACCCCTTCGCTCACGCCATACAGCACCGCTTGCTGATCACGCACCAGTTGAGCTATTTCCGCCGGTTCCAGTCCCAGGGTCTGGCGTTTGAGCGTGCGTACGGTGAAGCGTCCGGCAAAGGTTGCCAGCAGCGCGGCAAGGACCGCGAACAGCACGATCCAGCCGAAGGAGGCAATCAGCGCACCGGTCAGCGACTCGGTGGCCACGCCTACAGACACCTCGCCGATAACCTGCCCGCCGTCGGCCCGGATCGGGACCTTGGCGCGCACCGATTCACCGAGGGTTCCATGCTCGCGGGCGACGTTTTCCACTCCACTTAATGCCACTGGGTCGGTGGAGACCAGCTTTCCCAGCTCGTCGGGGTTCGGGTGGCTCAGCCGCAGGCCGCGGTCTTCGGTGATCACCACAAAGGTCGCCCGGCTTCCCTCGCGCACGGCCTCAGCCAGCTCCTGCAGCCGTCCGCTGCGCAGCTCTTCGAGATCCAGCTCATCCTGCTCCGCGTAGACCGATGCCTCGCGCACCACTTCCGGCAAGGCGGCAACCGAACGCGCGATCCCAAGGGAGGTGTCTTCGCCCTGATCGAAGACCCTGTTGTAGCTCACCAGCAGGGTCGCTGTAGTCACCAGCGCGAAAAGCACACCGAGCACCACGAACTGCGGACGCATGATCCGTGAGGCAAAGTGCAAGGTGGCTGTGGAATACGGCATTTGTCCAGCATAAACCGTCTGTGATTTTAATGAGCAAAAAGATTGCAAAAACCTAAAGGGATCAGAAAATGAACAACCCCGCCTACGTGAGCGCCGCCACGTAGCTTAGATGAGTGCCCGCACCCCTGCTGGCATCATCACTTGCCACACACTTCAGGAGGTCCGCGCAATGCTAGTTGCTCTCGGATTCCTCATGATCCTCACCTTCATGGTGCTGATCATGACCAAAAAAATGACGCCGCTGTTGGCGCTCATCCTCGTTCCCACCATCTTCGGCCTGTTCACCGGCGCCGGCTTTGGCCTCGGCGACATGATCATGGACGCGATCAAATCGATGTCGGGCACCGCCGCCCTGCTCATGTTCGCCATCATGTACTTCGGCATCATGATCGACGTGGGCCTGTTCGACCGTCTGGTTTCGGGAATCCAGAAGCTCGTGGGCAACGACCCAGCGAAGGTCGTCATCGGCACCGCCCTGTTGACCGCCATCATCTCGCTGGATGGCGACGGCTCCACCACCTTCATCGTGGTCACCGCCGCCCTGCTGCCGATCTACCAGCGCCTGGGCATGAGCCCGGTCGTCTTGACCTGTGTGGCCGGCCTGACCAATGGCACGCTGAACATCGTGCCTTGGGGCGGACCGACCGCTCGCGCCGCTGCCGCCTTGGGCGTTGACGCGGCAGACATCTTCGTTCCGATGCTCCCATCCTTGGGTGTCGCGCTGATCGTGATCGCCATCTTCGCTTGGCAGCTTGGGCTCTCCGAGCGCCGCCGGCTGCAGAAGGATCGCCCCGAGCTGTGGGGCACCGGCTTCGGCGGCGGCAACCTGGGTGGCGGCAAGTCCAAGGACGGCACCTCGCCTTCGGGCTCCTCCGTGGCAGTCCTTGAATCCGTAGCCCGCAAGGGTGACGGTTCGGAGGCCGCGACCATGGATGGCACCGTACTCGATCCGGACCGCGAGACCTTGCGTCCGAAGATGTTCTACTTCAACCTCGCGCTCACCGTGGCCATCATGGTGCTGCTCATCGTCGACGTGCTGCCGCTGTCCTACCTGTTCATGGTCGGCACCGCCATCGCGCTGGTGGCCAACTTCCCGAAGGTCAACGACCAGGTGAAAATGATCGCCGCGCACTCCAGCGAAATTATCGCAGTGGTCTCCATGGTGCTCGGCGCCGCGGTACTCACCGGCGTGCTCTCCGGAACCGGCATGGTCGATGCGATGAGCCTCTGGCTGGTCAACATCATCCCGGACTCCCTGGGCCAGTACATGGCGGTGATCACCGGCTTGATTTCGATCCCTGCAACGTTCTTGATGAGCAACGACGCCTTCTACTTCGGCATTCTTCCGGTCCTCACCGAGGCCGGCGCGCACTTCGGTGTCCCAGCGGTGGATATGGCTCGCGCCTCCATCACCGGACAGCCAGTGCACATGCAATCTCCGCTCGTCCCGGCAATTCTCTTGCTGGTCTCGCTCTCTCGTGTGGATTTGGGCGATCACCACAAGAAGGTGCTGTGGCGTGCGGCCGTGGTCAGCCTGGTCATGCTCGCTTCGGGCGTGCTCTTCGGCGCAATCCACATGGGCTAAACCCCAAGGACCTATTGGTCCGTCGTCAGCTAAGCTCCGTGTTCCTCGGTATTTTCACCGAGGAACACGGAGCTTGGTGTTTAAGGAGCAGAAGAGAATCCGAACTTCGCGTTCACAGACTCAAGGCAAGCTATGTGCGGTAAAACACGGCGGCATGCCGCCATTCCCAGTAGTTGATTGGCGAAATATTCACGGCACTAATCCTCGCGCCTGACGCCAAAGAACAGCAGCCTTTCCGGATTCGCTCAGGAGGACATCAGCACCGTCGCGCGCTGCTCATGTCCCTCGTCAGAGCTTGCCACTTGGCTTCTCAATGCCCGGAATCGGCGCCGCTGGAGGTAGCCCATCCCGCCTTTGTGAGGTTAGTCAGCGTTTGGGCTGAGGTTTCGTCTGCCATGGCCGCGTCACGCACCCAGCTGATTGCCAACGCGGCGAGGAAGAGATCCCGTCCGCGCACTTCAGAACGCGCAGCTCCGTCTTTTTGGGCCGCAATCAGGAACTCGTCAGTCGTGGTGATGTACCCCTGGCAGGTGATGCCCAACGGGGAAAACTCTGTGCTGGTCGCAGCGCGGAGCGGTTCAGGCAACCCATCGAAGGCGCCCGCCCAGTCGATCAAGGCGATAAGCCATTGCTCAAGACGATCACCAGCGTCTCTCGTTTCCGAGCGGATGGCATCGCGCCGCACCTCGAGCTCTTCGTCGCGCGCAGTTAGCAGGGCTGCGAGCAGCGTCTCCCGATTGGGGAAATGGCGGTACAGGGTGCCCGCGCCCACTCCAGCCTTTTTGGCAATCGCATCGAGCGACCCTGAAACCCCATGCTCGGAAAAAAATTGCGCCGCGGTATCGAGGATGTGATCCCTGTTTCGCTGGGCGTCAGCCCGCGGGCTCCGGCCTTTCCCTGCAGCCGATGTGGACATGAATTTACCCTTACATTGACAAAACGGAGACTGTCTCCATATAGTTATTTCCTAAGAGGAGACTATCTCCTTTTGCCTCTCTTGTCATGTGCACGTTGCTCTGGTTCGGCACCCCCATCACCCTCGAATGCTGTTAAAGGATTCCTTCATGCCCGCTTCTTCCAATCATCAAATGGTCCTGGCACTACAGGTAGCCAATGGCTATGGGGCGCAACCCGGCGCCTGGCGCCAGCCCGGCACGGACCCCTCGGCTTATACCGATATGGACGTCTTCGACCGTTATGCTCAGGCGGCCGAACGCGGGAAGATCCAGTTGATCTTCCTGGCCGACACCCCCGCTCTCGATGTGGACCTCGAGCGAGAGGCTCCCCACCACGCCATCGATCCGCTCGTGGTCTTGACTTCAATGTCGCGGGCGACCAAACGCATCGGACTTGTCGCGACGAGTTCGACCACGCTCAACGAACCGTTTACCATCGCCCGCCAATTCAAAGCCCTCGATGTTGCCAGCCACGGCCGGGCCGGCTGGAACGCGGTGCCTACCTCGCACCCGGACGCCGCCGCCAACTACGGCATCACGTTGCCCTCACGCGAGCAGAAATACGAGCGCGCCCACGAGGTCATCCAGATCGTCCAGGCGCTCTGGGGAAGCTGGGGACGCGACGCCTGGCTGCGGGATGTAGAGCAGAAACGGTTCGCCGACATGTCCCAGATCCAGCCAGTGAATCTCCAAGGCCGCCACGTCGCTTCCGCAGGTCCCCTGGCGATTCCGCCCTCTGAACAGGGGCAGCCGGTGGTCTTTCAAGCCGGCGGCGGCGGAAACGGACTGGAGATAGCCGGCCGCTACGCAAACGGCGTGTATGCGAATCCATTCACCATCGAGGAAGGCCGCGCACACCGCAACGCCCTGCGTTCCGCAGCTGAACGGGCAGGCAGGAACCCTGACGAGGTGAAACTTTTCGCCGGATTCATGCCCAGCATCGCAGCATCCAGACGAGCAGCCCTTGACCGCCGGCAAAGCCTGGACGAATCGGTCGACCTCAATCAGCGAGTCCGGTATCTAGGCTCCATGCTCGGTCTGTCGCTTGCCCCCGCTCAGCTCGATGAGCCGCTGACCGCACAACAAAAATCTTCAGCCCGCGCCAATCCGGGCGACCCGCGGGCCCCGCATGCACTCGAACTGGCGCGGGAGGGATGGACCCTGCGTGACGTGCTGGCGCACGGCGTCATCGACTACCACCCTGTGGTTCCCGGCACGGCCGCCGAGGTTGCCGATCATATGCAGGAATGGTTCGAAGCCGGTGCATGCGACGGGTTCTCCCTTGCCATCGATGTGTACGCGGACGGGATCGATGCGTTCGTCGACGAAGTCATCCCGCTGCTGCAAGAACGAGGCCTGTTCCACGACGACTACGAAGGCACCACCCTGCGCGATCACCTCGGTGCCCCGGAGCAGTACGGCCAGGATCCGCGCCTGTCCTGATCCACCCCTCCAGCACCTTCACGCACCCACCATTAAAGAAAGCACAAATATGTCCACTTTGAACCAGTCCACGACGGCCCATCCGCCCAACAACCGCCAAGGAGATCGGCTCGCACCGGGAAGCGCCTTGGTGATCGGCCTGCTGATGGGGTCGACCTTCCTCGTACTCCTCAACGAAATGCTGCTGGGCGTCGCGCTGCCCACCCTGATCGCGGACCTGGAAATCACCCCCTCGACAGGGCAGTGGCTAACGACGGGCTACCTGCTGACGCTGGCAGTGCTGATCCCCGCGACCGGGTTCGTCATGCGCCGCTTCCACATGCGCACGATCTTCCTCACCGCTATGGCACTGTTCATCATCGGAACCGCCGTCGCGGCCGCTGCTCCTGGCTTCGGCATCCTGTTCACCGGTCGCATCATCCAAGCGGTGGGAACCGCCGTCTTCGTACCGCTGCTCATGACCACCGCAATGCGGCTGGTTCCTGAAGCACGCCGTGGCAGCGTCATGGCACTGGTCACCGCGGTGCCCGCGATTGCTCCTGCCCTCGGCCCAGGAATCTCCGGACTCGTACTTTCGTTCCTCCCGTGGCGGTGGCTGTTCATTCTCGTCCTGCCCATCGCCGTGATCGCGCTCATTCTGGGAGCCGTCAAACTCAAGAACATCACGACACCGGAACACGCGACTCTTGACGTTCTCTCGATCGTCCTATCCGCTCTCGGCTTCGGCGCCTTGATCTTCGGCCTGTCCGCAATCGGAGAGTCCGCCTCCGGCCACGCACCCATCTCACCCGCCATCCCCATCGCGGTCGGCGTCCTCGGCGTCGCCGCATTCGTCTTTCGTCAGGCCGTCCTCCGCCGGCGAAACCGCGACCCGTTCCTGGACATGCGCGTTTTCCAGTCGAAGTCGTTCGTCGTGCCACTGCTGGTCATGGTGTTCATCGCCCTGAACGCCTTCGGCATCGGCTTGGTCCTTCCGCTCATTCTTACCGGGGCGTTGGGAATGGGCACATTGGCCATCGGGCTCTTCCTCGTTCCGGGAGGCGCCGTGATCGCGATCGTCTCCGCAGCGGGTGGTCGGATCTACGACCGTTTCGGCCCAAGGCCACTGGTCATCCCCGGCGGAATTATCTGGGCCGCGAGCATCTGGTTCCTCAGCACACTCGATGAGAGCAACAGTGTCTGGTTGTACCTCGCCGCCTATCTTGTACTCTCTGCATCCCAGGCGATGATGTGGGCCCCGATAACCACCTTGGCCCTATCGTCCCTGCGCCCCGAGCTCTACCCGTACGGGAGCGCTGCATTCACCACCGCGCAGCAACTTGCCGGCGCCGCTGGCGGCGCGGTCCTCGTGGCCATGTACACGATCGGAGCAAACGCGGCACAGGCCGGAGCCCTGACCGTGTCGCAAACCGTCGCCGCAGGACAAACGGCGTTCACCACGGCCGGTGTCATTGCGATCTTGGCTGTGATCGGCACCTTGTTCCTCGGAAAGCGCCGCCAACCCGCCCCACTAACCGGCTCCACATCCGATAAATAACCGTAACGTCAACTATCGCCGAGATCATCGGATCACTCCCTCGCCCTAGCAGTACCGAGTGAGACCATCCATTCAGTGGTACCATATCTAGTACCACTAGGAGGCGGTATGGCAATCACTACTAGCGAAGCGCGTCGCGACCTGTTTGGTCTCATTGAACGAGTGAATCTTGATCACACCGAAGTGGAGATCATGTCCAAGCGAGGATCTGCGGTGCTCATGTCAAAAGATGAGTACGATTCTCTCGTTGAAACGAGCTACCTTCTGCGCTCACCTAAGAACGCGGTGCGCCTGCTCTCCGCTCTTGAAGCGGCACGTGATGGCCAAGCGGTAGAACGCGGACTTGTTGATCCGTGAGCGACAGACTACTTACCTGGACTGTCGAGGGCTGGGAAGATTACCTCTATTGGCAAACTCAAGACCGCAAGACTCTTAAGCGCATAAATACGCTCATCGAAGATGTGATGCGCGACGATCCGTTTGAAGGCATCGGCAAACCCGAACCGCTGAAGCATGCCCTAGCGGGCGTCTGGTCGCGCCGCATCGACGAAGCAAATCGGCTGGTCTATATCGCCGATGACCGCACCGTGACAATTCTGCAAGCTAGCTACCATTACTGACCTTCAGATCAGCGGTTGACGGGAGTTTTCGCAACCACTTTTACTCTGGCTGGATTTAGGCCGATAATCAGTATTATCGGCGCAAAATATTGCGAGTTTTTCTAGGTAAACAAACTGGTGACCCGGTAAGAATTTTTTGAAATCATGCAGGAAGAAGTGCCTCCAACATCCCGATACAGCGCCACGGTAGCTACGCGATAAATCTGTGATGCTACTTCGCCCCGCCTAACAGGTCTGCGACGCTACGATCAGGGGCGGGCTTCGCAGATACACGAAAGATGTCCAGGAAAAGCACTACCCTTCCGCGCTTCCCCAAGTTCGTTGATTCCCGGAATGCATTGAAAAACATCCGTGTTTTAGCAGAATCTGCACCGGCTTAGTATCAAACAAGTTCGTCCGCCAAAATGTACTCGAATCTCAGATACACAGTGGATGCAAGGCCCCGAAGGCATGTTTGCAAAAGATCCCCTGCCAGTTCAAAACGGCAGAGGATCTTTTGCGTATTTAGTTAGTTATTGGCCGAGTCGATTAGAGTCGGTACGCCAGCTTTCTTCGCTCCGGCGCGACGCAACAAAGCGTAGATTCCCCAGCCAAATATGGTTCCCAGGGCGTACATGATCACGTCAGTTGCGGTCAGTGCGCGTCCCCAGTTAGTGAGTAGCTGAGTAATCTCAATGAGCGCACCGAATCCGATGAGCACGCCGAAGGCGACTTTAGTTCTCATTGCTGTGAACCACAAGGTAAGAATCATTCCTGGAACGAAGAGAAGAGCATTGAGTGCAGACTCTCGTACAGCAACTAGATTCAGACCATACTGGTCAAACCATCCATCAAGAGGAACTAGTGAGAATCTCACTCTATCCTCCCCCTCAATTTGAATAGGGACACTTCCGCCGTCAGGAATGATGGTAATCATGACGACGCCGATGTACCAGCAGACTGAGACCCATAAACCAAGGGTTCCTCTAATATCTCGCTTGTTTGGCCGCTTTGAAAAACGGTTAACAAGGAGCATCGCAATCAATACGATGATACTGAAGAGGAAAAACCAGGGAACGAGCCAGCCAAAAGCCCGAATTGCGTTTGTCACGTGCTGCTTGCCTTATCTATGGGTAAACAATTTTTCCGCTGACAGTAACATATCCGCCGTCATCAACCTTCTGAATGCGCAAGCGGTACGACCCCTTAGCCATGTCGGTAAAGCTCTTTGAACCCGAGGACCCGCAATTCACCGTGAATTCACCCTTGTTGCGCCAAACAAGGCTCATGCGCTCAAGCCTAACGGTAGCCTTCATGCTTGCCTTCGAGCCAACACGTTTGTCGCAGCTATAGACCGATGCCGAAACTTTATGGTTTCCTTGGTGCTGGAATGCACTTCACGCGAGTTAATTCCATACTTCATTCGCGCTTCATAATTCATACTTGATGTCGCAGCTTGCGCCGGAGCGACCGGTATGAGCAAAGCAAAAAATATTACTAAAACAGTGGCGATAGTGGTTCGCCCGCTATGTTTAATTTTTTCGTGGCCTTGAGCGGTATTTCCCAAGCTACTTACCCTTCTCGAATGCGAGTGATCATGATAAACGGGTTAACACTATCAGTAGTTGGAATTAATAAATTGAAAACAGCTGCGCTACTAGGACTTACTTAAGAGTGGATGGACGAGAAATTACTCAAATTTATAATTAAATCAGTCGCGACTGATATGTGAGTCAACGCCAAAGGATTGCTAATCGACAAATCGAACCAGTCCTGTTTCGATCAAGATAATCCGGTATCCATCGACTGAAGAGTGGTTTGGATCGGCGAAAAAGCGTAAACCTGAGCGCTGGACCTAGTGGATTTCCCCAGAAGCACGGTTCTAATTCATGAGCAGAGGCGTTGCACGAGTTCACTCATTGCGCTTAGACCCATTGCTAATACTGATGTCCGATTAATGACGATTAGTCACGCGCTTGGTGGGATCTTTGGTGCTCAAAGACGTCTCGTCGGGGCAGGCGCTCCCGTTAGATAAACCGCGAATATTCAGTACTTTAAATTCTTGCAACTCGGCACCTTATTTCTCGGAAAGCGCCACCGACCCGCCCCATTGAACAGCTCCACATCCGATAAATAACCGTAACGTCAACTATCGCCGAGATCATCTGATCACTCCCTCGTCCTAGCGGTAGCACCAACTGGCCTCGCCGTGCACAACGGCGAGGCCAGCTGTTGTCGCACGCCACTCAGGCCACGAAGACCAACTGGCAAACCATTGCCGGTTGGACGAGGAAAATGACAGAATTCGCTGTTTTGGGATCTGTCTGGGAATTCCCGTTGGATAGATCATCGGGCGGTTCAACGAAGCCAAGGCCATTTCCAAGAGCGTTTCCGGCATTTGGAGCGCAATTCGAAGCGGCCAGTTCCTGGCACAGGTGGGGCCAGAAGCTGCTGAACCGATGAAGGCAGCTCTTGGACTCAACGTGGTTGTCGCGGCTTGGTTCGAGGTAGGTGCGCAAAGGTAGGGTGAAGTATGGTAGCAGAAGACATTAGGTTCCCATCGCTCGGCCAGTCAATTGGTGGCCACCTGACAACAGGGGCAGCAAAAGGCGCACTAGCCTTCGTATTCGCTTGGCTACTCACCTTGGTCTCCAAACCGGATGCCAGCCTTGGGCATTTGGCGGCTACCCTCGTCTTTTCCTACCTCATCGCAGAAATCGTGAGCGCTGTCATTGAGCGCCCGATCGTCATTCAGCGCAACCGAACTCAGCCAGGAGGACTTGCATATGTCCTCCTGCCATTCTCAGCTTCCTTGCTAATTACCTTTGTTGCGACCTTCGGAATCACCAAAGACATGGTTCCTGCAAAATTAATCACCGCCATTGTCGCAGTGCTTAATGCGGTAAAAATAATCCTCACAAAGAGCTGGGTTCCCGGCCCGACTCCTGAGAAAGATCAGGAGATGTTCAATGAGTTTAAAACTATGTCAAAAGAGCACTTCGCTGAGGATGTAGAACGAATTAAAAATCAGGCTAGGGAGAGCACAAAAAAGAAATACTACGCAAAGAAAGAACGTAAGGAAAATACGGAATAGTATCAATAAATTCACACGAAGCTGAAGCGTAGGCATGCATTGACTGATATTTTCACCTAACGCGCACGCTTCGACTCGTGCGCCAGGCTTTCCCAGTAGGAGCCTGGCCACCAATTGGTCAAGATCGGATGCAAGCCTGGTGCCAACAACCAAAGAACGGGGATTGTGGGAACTACCAAGTACAGGGAACTGCGGCCAAGCTTTTGAATTCAAGATTATAGTAGGTCCGAAAAGTCCTCCTGCTATGGATACCCAGGCACGCTAAGCACGTTGGACAAAAACTAGAAGGTTTGAACGCGTCTGGCAATCGGCAACCGAGCGGAACCATCCATTCAGTGGTACCACGTCTAGTACCGCTAGGAGGCGGTATGGCAATCGCAACCAGCAAAGCGCGTCGTGACCTGTTTGGCCTCATTGAGCGAGTGAATCTTGATCACACCGAAGTGGAGATCATGTCCAAGTGTGGATCTGCGGTGCTCATGTCGAAAGATAAGTACGATTCACTCGTTGAAACGAGCTACCTTCTGCGCTCACCTAGGAATGCGACGCGCCTGCTCTCTGCTCTCGAAGCGGTACGTGATGGCCAGGCAGTGGAGCGCGGACTTGTTGATCTGTGAGCGACAGATTACTTATCTGGCCTGCCGCGGGCTGGGAAGATTACCACTATTGGCAAACTCAAGACTGCGAGACCCCTAAGCGCATCAGTACGCTCATCGAATATGTGCTGCTCGATGATCCGTTTGAATGCACCGGCAAACCCGAACCGCTGAAGCATGCCCTAGCGGGCGTCTGGTCGCGCCGCATCGACGAAGCAAATCGGCTGGTCTATATCGCCGATGACCGCACCGTGACAATTCTGCAAGCTAGCTACCATTACTGACCTTCAGATCAGCGGTTGAAAGGAGTTTTCGCAACCACTTTTACTCTGGCTGGCTTTAGGCCAATAACATAGATTATATCCAGCCGTAAAAAGACTTTATGCGTTCTCTCCGCACATTGTGAGGTTTGGGCAAAGGCTTGTGCCCTCTTGCCCGGGAAATAGTATGGTGAATAGCTGGCGGCACTTGTGCTGGGAGTCGCTGCAGCTGTGTTGGACGGTTGGTTTAGCTCCGCGATCTTCGGCGTCAGTGTAGATAAATTCTGGTAACCGTCCACTTGGTTGCTGGCCCTCGCAGTCCCCCTGCTCGTACTAACTCGCTTGGCGCTTGGCTCTAATCGCCGATTTGGGAGTAGCCGAGGACTTGTCCGTGGATGTCCTCAACCGTGATCTCCACCGTTAAGTGTTCGACGAGCAGCTCGGTCCCTAGTCCGGTCTGCACATATTCCAGAATTTCCTGTTCGATCTGCTGGACGGTAGCTTCGGTGAGCATGCTAACGGTGCACCGAACCAGCCAGTCAACGTGGGGTATTTTCGCATCCGTGGTTTTGACCTCAGTGTAGTTCAATTGCGCATTTAGGGAACGGGCGAATTGCTTTCTGATCCGGCCGATGAGTTCACTCGTGGAGATGCGCGTGACCGCTCCCGTTTCTCTCGAGGCAGCATCCCACATTCGCTGCATAGGCCGCAGCTTGGAAATCCTGCTGAGGACATTGCGCGCCACTTCAGAGGTCTCAGCTGGAGGATTCTCACCCCTGATCTGCTCCAAGATACTGCTCGTCTGGTCTTTGAGTCGGCGGCGTTCTTGATGACACCATCTGCATTCAATCTCATGCAGGTCTGGTGCATCATCGAGCTTGTGGAGTAAGTGGTCAGTGGTACGTCCGCAGGGGAGAATTTTCATGACACCGCCTCAATGATTGCTTTGCGGGCCCGGGCGACCCGGCCGCGAATAGTGGATTCTGACGTGTTGGCGATATTGGCTGCCTGCTCATATGTCAGCTCCTCGAGGCTAACCAGGACAAAGGCCTGCCTCAAGGTCGAGGGGAGCTTGGACACAATTTCCCAGGCCCTTTCAACCTCGCTTCGCTGTACAGCCAGATACTCCGGCGCAAGGTGCTCAGGAGTTGGATTCTCGGCGAATTCCTCGGTATCGAAAGCCTGGATTCGGCTTTGGGGGGAACGGACCATGTCCAAGCAAGCATGCCTCGCCATCCTATACAGCCAGGTTTTGAATGCACCGTTTTGCTTGAGCGCGTGCATGCTCTTCCAAGCTTTGATCCATACCTCCTGAACCGCGTCGTCCGTGTCCTGCCAATTCTCGAAAAAGGAGCGGCAGTACCTTCTGAGTCCCGGAGTCAGCTCGGCAACCAGCACGCCGAAGGCCTGCTGGTCACCTTCTCGGGATTGGCCGACGATGACCAATAGCTCTAATGCGTCCACACAACCCCCCTAGTGTGACTTAGATCACTTAAATTATGTGTGAGGATATAAGTACGGACCTCGTCTGTATGAGTGTAAGCGAAAATTTTCCTCGATATAGGAGCGAAGAACATGGCACAGCCACAGTCGAACGACCAGATCATCAAGCCAACCGGCGAGGAACTGGCACACAAGGCCAAGCGTCAAGAAAACCAAAATGCCCACGAAGATCAGCTCACTGGTCCGCTTCACACCGAGCTGGGCAAAACAACCATCGAAGACCGCGTAGTTCAGAAAATTGCCAGCATCGCAGCTCGCGAAGTGCCAGGTGTTTACGCGATGGGCAATGCAGCCCGGCGCACTTTCAACTCGCTGGCAGAACGCATCCCGGGAGCCTCGGCAAACACCTCCGGCGGAGTGAGCGTGGAAAAGGGCGAACAGCAGACTGCGATCGACGTTTCCATCGTCGTCTCCTACGGCTACTCCATTGTCGAGGTGTCTAGCGATATTCGCTCGAACATCGTCTCCCAGGTGGAGCGCGCTACCGGGTTGCAGGTCATTGAGGTGAACATCGATGTCACCGACGTTCACCTGCCAGAGGACGATGACGACGACGTCGAACCCCGCGAAGACTTAAAGTAGTCCAAACCACAGTCGGTGACCAACGAAAGGAACACCCATGAATCAGCTCAGGTGGGGACTGGCCATAGGGCTAGTGGCCGGACTGCTCATCGCATTCGGCTCATTCACCCAATTCATAGTCGTAGCATTCTTCGTGATCATCGGCGGTGCGGTCGGCTGGTTCCTGCAGACCCGCGTCGACTGGGAGCGTGTGTTCATTAGCCGTCGGAGGTGAACCTGATGACCGCTGAAAAAATGTCTCACGGGACAACAACCGTGGACGCCCAGGTCTACGCGAAGATTGCCGCTAAAGCCGCCTCCAAGATCCCGGGGGTCGGGTCAAGCTCTGGAGGGCTACTGCACCTTGGTAAGCCCCGACGAATCGAGGGAATGCCCCACGCTACGACTGAAGTGCTGGGGAACACCGTAGCAGTGGATCTAAAGGTAGGGATCCGCTATCCACTGAATCTGCGGCAAACCTGTGATGCGATACGCCAACAAGTGATTGATGAGCTCATAGAGTATCTGGGGGTCTCTTCAGTCCAAGTTGATATCGATATTGCATGGCTGCAAGCACAATCGCTCACGTCCAAGGAGAGGTTCTTACAATGAGAAGGTTTTGGCATGTCCGCAGTGCCCGAACTGCAGCCTTGTTGATCGCTGCTCTCGTGGTGCTTGGCATCTCGGCGACTTTTCTGGTGGTGTCCCTGATCCGATTGGCCAGTGGCACGTGGCCTAGCTGGGCCGCAGGCCTTCTGAATTCAGTTAAAGACGCCGCCTGGGCTGACACCGCAGTGCTGGGTGGCGCGATTGGCGTGGCAATCCTAGGTCTCTTCCTCTTGATTGCCGCATTGATCCCGGGTAAGCGCAGGACAGCGTTGCTGAACTGGGATTCGACAGACACGCTCGAAGAATGGGTGATCGAGAACCGCGGACTTGCCCATCTCGCACGGCATGAAGCGCAACGCACTGATGGAGTGGATAGTGCCTCGCCAGTGCTCCGTGGCAAAAAGATGCAAATCAGCGTCTCCACACCGGTGCATGAAGCAAGTGTTATTTCAAAGTCAGTACAGAAGAACGTCCAGGATGCTTTGGTCTCTATCCCGCTAGTGCAGGGCATCAGCGTCAGCACCAAAACCAACACTCGAGGAGGGCAGTAGATTTGTGGAAACCAAATGGTCTCCGGCAACGAACCGTCCTTGCACTACTCGGCCTTCTGCTGCTTGCCGGCGGCGGCGCGGTTGCCTGGACGAGCTGGGCTGCAAACACCTCAAACGGACTGCTTCAGCCCCGGTTGCGTGATTCCCTTCCTGTTCAAATGCCAGAGCTGGCCATGTATGCGGCCGCGATATTTGCGCTGATCTCAGTTCTGGCCGTGTTGGTCATTTTGTCGACTCTTCCGCAAAAGCCGGGCAAGCGTACTTTCATCTACCGGTCCGACACTGGCAACGGTGTGAGTCGCATTGATTCAGGAACCATATCCCACGCAGCCCAAGATGCGGCCGAAAAGTCCCCGGAGATTAGCAGCGCAGAGATCCGCATCAGCGGAAGCGCTCAAAACCCGGTGCTCTATGCCCGATACACCTTGCGCGTCGAAGCCCTGCCGTTGGATGGAATGAACCTGATTCGAGAGATCCTGATCCCGCAGATGGAACAAGCACTCGGGACTCAGTTCGCGCAAAAGCACGTCAGCATTGATTTTCGGCCAAAGAAATCAGGGCCTACCAACAAGACGACCCTGACCGCATAATTTCTCACAATCGCCCAATCGAAAGGAACCATCATGGCTCTCGGAGACAAGATCAAGAACAAAGCTCAGGAAGTATCAGGCAAGGCCAAAGAGAACATTGGCGAAGCCACGAATAATAAAGACCTACAGGCCGAAGGGCTCAAAGATCAGGCAGCATCCAAGGCCAAGCAGTTCACGGAGCATGTAAAAGACGCCGCCAAGGACGTCAAAAAGCAGCTATAACCCTCTTGCACTGTTCCCGCAGATCTAGCTCTCCTAAGCGGATAACGCTTCGTTTTTCATTGCTTGGAGAGATGAAAAGCCTTTGCAGCTCCAGTGGGGGCTGCAAAGGCTTTTCTGTGTATCACGGGCACTTCGTGTCCACTTGGGGGTGAGAACCCGCCTAGGCAGGTCGCTCTTTTAGTTTTGCCTTGGGTAATGAAACCAAATACCGTTTCGGTTCACCCTTGCATTAGCAACAAATCCGGCTGACTGGAAAGTAAAGCAGTGATGAATTATCGCCAATGACACTGCCCAACCGTCACACCAATGAGCAACGCCGATTCGGCGCTGTCCCCTTTTCCTTCAAACTATCTCGCCATTCAAGCTTGCTTAGCCGAAACCTAAAATCACGCGTACCAAGGTGGACGGTATTCAAAGGGTGGGTCCTCGCCCACTCGGCCGTCGATCGCCTCGCGCAGCAGGTCGGCATGCCCGGCATGCCGACCGTATTCCTCGATCACATCGCAGATTAGCCTTCGTACGCTCGCGTGCTTTCCCTCGTATTCCAAGGCTGAGGGCGCATCGAGTCCACCCGCGGCAACTACCTGAGCCTGAACCTCCCTGCTCTTTAACACTGCCTTGTCGTAGCGCGCATAAAGCGCTTCCGGGTTCTCTTCGGGATTCACCGCGAACTGGTCGCGCCCCTCGGCGGTGAGCTCGAGCAAGATCTCCGGGCGTCCGCGGGCGATCAGGTAGGTAAATTTTTCATCTTCGACCGCCGCCAGATGCTGCAGCAGTCCACCGATGCTTAGCTCGCTGCTGGGCAGCTTCGCCGCCAGCTGCTCGATGTCCAGGCCGTCAGCCTTGTATCTGAAGGTGGTGCGCAACCGGTCGAGCATGCCGAGCAGGTGCGCTTCCTCGGTGCCGTCCATTGGCGGTTCCCAGGGAGGGAAGTTTTCCATGGTGTACTCCTGTGCAGGATGTGTGAGTTGGCGTACCAAACTGGTTTCACCGGCCCATGAATTGAATAATTAGAAGTATGCCCCTAACCGCCACAGCTTTGGAAGCCCCTCACTGGACGCAACGTGCCGCCGCGCATGAGGTTCGCGCCCGGGCTTTTGGCGAACCATTTGTGCAGCGCAGGATGACCGGGGCCAAACATCCCATCGAGGATTTCCTTTTCACCTACTACACGCAGAAACCTGGACAGCTCTACCGCTGGCACCCGGGTGTTGGCGTGGTGCTGCTCGGCGAGCAGGCCCAAGAACGTGCAGATTGGAAGTTCTACCGCAGCGTGGAAACCCCGGCAGGGCCGGGCGTAGAACTCGATATTGAAAAGTTTTCTGAGTCACGGGCCCGGGTCATCGAATTCGCCCGCATCTTGCTGCGTAATACGGCACAGCAGCCGGCCAACTTCTCCTGCTTCGGCTTGCACGAATGGGCGATGGTCTACAAGTCCGAGGACAACGGGATACGCCACGAATATTTGCCGCTTCGTCTCGGCGCCACGGGCACGGACGAGGTCGTAGAAAACCACAAGATCCGTTGCACGCATTTTGATGCCTTTCGTTTTTACACTCCGGAGGCGGTGCCGCTCAACGAGTTGCAGCCAACCCGTGAATCACAGCGCGACCTTGAACAGCCCGGCTGCCTGCATGGAAATATGGACCTGTATAAATGGGCGTATAAGTTGAGCCCGGCGATTCCCAGCGATCTGGTCATGGACTGCTTCGAACTGGCCTGGGATATCCGCACCATGGACATGCAAGCTTCCCCCTACGACCTTGGGGATTGGGGCCAGGAGCCGATCCGAATCGAGACTCCCGAAGGCAAGGCGCAATATGTGCGACTGCAAAAGGAGTTCGCTCAGCGTGCGGAGACGCTGCGGTTGAAACTATTGCAGGTGGTACTCAGCCTGCCAATTGCCTCGGAACGCTAGCATGTTGGGCTAGAAGAGAAGCACAATTGATTCATGGGACGACTGAAGCATCAGAAGGTGCACACGGGACTGGCTTTCGTAGCTCCGCTACTGGCCGGACTCCTGCTTGCTGGTTGCGCCAGTTCGGCTCCCACCGCGGGCACCTCCCCGGTTGGCGCTGGCGCTGATCTCAAAATCAGCATCAGCTTCGAAGGGAAGTCCGTCGATAGCGAATATCATCTTTCTTGCAGCGGAAGCCAAGCGACGGGTTCAAGTACGCTACCCGAGTCGAACGCCGCTTGTGCGTTATTGGCCGAAAACCCCGAAACGCTCACTCCGCAGCGCTCACCACAACAAGTTTGCACCGAAATTTATGGTGGTCCGGCAACTGCAACGGTCAGCGGAAAATTTCGTGGGCAACAGGTCGATACGACCTTTGACCGTCATAATGGTTGTGCAATTAGCGAATGGGATGCGTTGGCACCACTACTGGGCGAGGGCATGAAATAACTCGTTAGATCCCCTCTAGATGCCAGTGCGGATAGCTCCAGCGACTAGAATAGGAAGACTATGGAGTTCTTCCTGCTGATCATCGCGCTGTTATTCGCCACTATCTTGATTGTCGGGCTGGGTGAGCGAATCAAGCTCCCCTATCCAATCTTGATGCTGATCCTTGCCACACTGGCCGGCTTCCTGCCGTTCATGCCTGAACTGCATATCGATCCAGCGCTGATCCTCCCTATCTTCCTGCCGCCGTTGCTCTTTGCGACCGCTCAACGCAGCTCCTGGTCGGTGTTCCGGCTGCGCTGGAAAGCACTGATCCGCCTTGCGGTGATACTGATCGTAGTGACCGCCGGCGCAGTGGCGGCGACCTCGCTGGCCTTCGCACCGTTGTTATCGGTTCCTCTGGCGATTGCCCTCGGCGCCATCGTCGCTCCGCCGGACCCGGTAGCGGTCGATGCGATTGCGACGAAGGTGAAGATGCCGCGCCGGCTCACCTCCCTACTGGAGACCGAGGGGCTGTTTAATGACGCGATGGCCATCGTTCTCTTCCAGCTTGCGGTCACCGCCACGTTGAACGGCACCGAGGTCGGCTTGGACCTCATTCCGAAATTCTTGATCGGTGCGGGCGTGGCCATCGTCGTGGGCATCGCCATGGCGTGGATTGTTGGTTGGCTGAACCGTTTCGTGCCTAATTTGGCCGCGCGTTGCGCGGCAACCTTGGTGGCACCCTATGCCGTCTACATGCTGGCCGAGGAAGTCCATGCCTCTGGCGTGGTCGCGGTAGTGGTGCTGGCCTTGGAGCTGGGACGTCGCGACCGTCCGCAGGACTCGCAAGAACGCTTGACCCGGCACGCCTTCTGGGAAGTGCTCGAAATGCTGGCCACCGGCCTGGCCTTTGGCCTCATGGGTCTGGAGATGAACTCGGTCATCCAGGAAGAGGGCAGCAACCTGCTCGGTTTCATTCCCGGCATCCTTGCAATCTGTGCCGTAGTGATCCTGGTTCGAACGTTCTGGATGTTCGGCACCTACTATCTTCCAAGCGCCCGGCGCGGGATGGAAAAGGTATCTGCAGCCAAGGATTCGCTGGTGCTCACCTGGTGCGGCATGCGCGGTCTTGCCACCCTTGCGCTCGCCTTGGCCCTGCCGAAGTTCACGGCCGAAGGCGATCCCATCGAGGGAAGAAACTTCGTGGTGGTCGCCGCGTGCTCCGTCCTGCTCGCCACCTTGGTGGTCCCGGGGCTGACCCTGCCAATGCTGATGCGAGCGCTCAAGCTGCGCGGCAACGACCAGGCCACCAAAAAAGCCCGTCGCGCGCTCGCTCGCCGAGCCGAAGAAGTGGCGGTGCAGACTCTGAAGAAAAATCTCGAGCTGCAGCAGCTGCCGGAGAACTATCGTCATGTGGTCACCCGCCGCATGCACGACCTGCACAACATCTTGTTGACCGATCCGGATACGCATGACGCGATCACCGATGAGAAGTACACCCAGCTGCGTGCGGTGATCACCAAGGCAGATGCGATTCAGTCCACGGCGCTGGCGGCGGCCCGCGACGAGTTGCTGCGAGCCAGACGCGAGCCCGGGGTTGACCCGCATATGGTTGATGAAATTATGCAGCGCCTGGATATGCGAACCGCGACCCTGGACCGCTAGCACGCAAAAGGTGGCCGGAACTTGTTAATGGTTCCGGCCACCTTTTGAGTTTTATGCGCGTTTAGGCTGCGGTGCGTTCCAGACGCACAATCACCTCGTAGTGATTAGTCTGCGGGAACATGTCCATGACACGAGCCTGCTTCGCGGTGAACTTGTCTAGCCATGCAAGATCCCGAGCCAAGGAAACCGAGTTGCAGCTGGAATACACCACATGCTGCACGGTCGAATCGTTGAGCCACTGTGCCAGGTCTGCTGTGATTCCCCGACGCGGCGGATTGACGATGACAGCCTCCGGCGCTTGCTCGGCAGCGAGCGCAAATTCGGTGGCATCCATGGCGGTGAACGTTGTGTTCTCCAGGCCCATCTCCTCCACCGTGACCTGCGCCGCGGCCACCGCCTCCGTGCTGGTTTCGATACCCTGCACCCGACGCCCGCCTTCGGCGCAGTGCAGTGCGAAGCCGCCTACCCCGCTGTAGAGATCCCAGAGGCTGGCAGGATTAGCATCGGTGATCCACTGGCGTGCCTGGCGGTACAGCGCGGCGGCGATCTCGGTGTTCGTCTGGAAGAAACCCTGCGGGCGCAGGTGCATCGGCACCCCATTCAGGCCGAATTCCAAGGTGGTGCGGCGGGTGAGGATGATTTCTTCTTCACCCTCCAAAACCGCCTTGTGCTCGGGCAGGAAATTCACCGAAACCACGCTATAGCGCGGCAGCAGCTCGAGGAATTGAGGCAGCGAATCACGCAGGGCCACGAAGTGCTTCTTGGTGCGCAGCACCCAACGCACCATCACCGCTCCGGTGTCCGAAAGAGTGAGGATGACATGCTTCAGCTGTCCTTTGCCCTTAGGCACGTCATAAGGGATGAGCTTCAATTCCTTGATGAAACGCTCGATCACCGGGAACAGCGCGCGCAACTCCGGAGCGCATACCCCGCAGTTGCGCAGGTCTACACCGTGGCCGTCGGCGTCAAGGATTCCGATGGTGGGATTCTCGGTGGTTCCGGAGATCACCATTTTCGCCTTGTTGCGGAAGCCCGATTCAGAGCTGGCCTGCGGCGGCAAAAATTGCAGTTCTGGGAACTGCGCGAGCGCGGTGGCGCAGTGGTCGGCTTTGGCCTGGAGCTGGTCAACGTATGGCACCGGCATTTGGGTGCATGAACGGCAACGTCCGGCAGAGAAGTAAAGGCATTCCATGGTGACTCCAATTTTAGCGAAGAAGCCTGAGCGTGGGGCGCAAAGCGATTTCGGCGGTTATTGACCGCAAATTTTCAGCTTTCCCCGATATGCTCACTAGCAGATCGACATTCGGCAAGAACTTCACCGGTACCGGAAAACTTCGGATCCTTGAAAGGAAAGATGGCACTTCGACACGCGCATTCCACGCAACTACGTGGCTACGCAATGCTAGCTCTCCCCTTGGCAGCCGTAATTGGAGCCTGCAGCAGTTGCGCTTCCTCAGCCCCCCAAGCGGACCCGGTCCCGTCGGCCATCTCTTCCAGCAGCTCGGCGAATCTGCCCGTGCAAAGCCCGGCAGCTGCACCCTCCAACGCGCCGAGCACGCCTTCTGCTGCCGCTAGTTCCAGCACCAAAATGGCGACCAATCCCGCCGCAAGTGCAAGCGCAAGCGCCAAACCGAAGACGAGCCCCACTGCTTCCCAAAAAAGCGTCGCTCCGTTGTCCAGTGCAGCCACCTCCGGATCTGCAAGCATCAAACCGTTGACACAAAGCGGCCCGATACACTCGACCTCCACAGCTGCCCTATTTGCCGCCGTTGCGGAAAGCAATATCAAGTCGGTGCGTAAATCCTTGAAGGATGGCGCCGAGCTGGAAGCCAAAGACGCTCGGGGAAACACCCCGCTGATGCGTGCGGTACTCAATCGCGATCAACAGGTTGCCAAGATGCTGCTGACGGCTGGCGCTAATCCGAACTCAAAAAACAAGTCTCAGGAATCACCGTTCCTGCGAGCCAGCTCCCTTGGACTCGAGGAAGTGCTGCGTTCTGCTCTTGCCCGCGGCGCCGACGTCAACAGCGTCGACCGGCTGGGTAGCAGCGCATTATTTGTAGCCAGCGAAGCCGGACAGGTCGAATCGGTGCGTGTTCTGCTGCAGCACGATATCCCTTTGGACAAGGTCAATGACCTTGGCTGGAGCGCCCTGCATGTAACCATCTCTTTAGGGCAGGGATCGAATAGTTCACTATCCATCGCTCGCCTGCTGTTGGCCGCCGGAGCGAATCCTCACCTGACCGATCCGTCCGGGTCCAATGCCTTCGAACTTGCCGAGAAGCGCAACCTGCCGCAGATGCTTGCGGCGCTGCGCAGCTCAAGCAAATAAGCGCGGCGGTCTCCGTTACAGGGCGTCGACGTAGAACCAGGCGCCGTTTTCTCGCACGAATGAACTGACTTCTCGCTGGCTGCCCCGGTTTTGGCCGATGCTGTAGTGCGCCTCGAATTCCACAACACCACGTGTCGCGGTGGCACCGCCTGCGCGGGTTGCATGTATTTCCAGACCCAACCAGCGCATTTGGGAGTCCAGCTCAAGATCATTGGGCCTGGAGGTCTCATGCCAGGTATCAAGAAGGTACCGGCGCAAACCCAAGACAAAGGCGCTATAGCGCGAGCGCATCAGCTCTTCGGCCGTGTCAGGGAGCGTCATCAGGTTGCCGCGTCCGTCATGAAAGGCCTGGCAGCATTGCGCATAACTGCGCTGCGTTGCGTCTAGTTCACGGCAGGGACAGCTGGTTTCCTTGGAGTTTTGCACATATCCAGCTTACTTGCATGCTCCGGTGACCCAGCCCACGAGCCGAATATCACAGGACTTATTCGCCGCTAAACAGTTAGTTGCACACACCCCTGCGTTTTGCGCGTCACATACCCGGTAGACTTGTTAAGCAAGCTCGCGGAGCGCCATATCCCCTTGGTGTGAGACGGCAACTCCGTGTGGCATTTAACTTAACCTCGCCAACAGGAGATATGCCGGATGCCCCGCATCGTTGTAGATGTCATGCTCAAGCCAGAAATCCTTGACCCTCAGGGCAAGGCCATTGCGGGAGCACTTCCCCGCCTAGGCTTCACCTCCTTCGAAGCTGTCCGCCAGGGCAAGCGCTTTGAACTCACCGTCAACGGCGAGGTGACCGAAGAAATCCTCGCCCAGGCGCGAGAAGCGGCGGAGACCCTGCTGTCGAACCCGGTCATCGAAGACGTTGTCAACGTCGAGGTAGTAGAAGACTAATGAGCACCGAACTTCCTTTGATTGGCGATTATTCAACGCCAACTTCCGAACTTTCCGGAGCGCGCATCGGCGTGGTGACCTTCCCGGGCACCCTCGATGACCGCGACGCCGCTCGTGCGGTGCGCGCAGCCGGTGCCGAAGCGGTGTCCCTGTGGCACGCCGACACCGAACTGCAGGATGTCGACGCCGTGGTGATCCCCGGCGGCTTCTCCTACGGCGACTACCTGCGCGCCGGCGCGATCTCCCGTTTCGCGCCGATGATGACCAAGATCGTCGACGCCGCGAACTCCGCTGCGAAGCTGCCCGTGCTGGGCATCTGCAACGGTTTCCAGATCCTCACCGAGTCGCACCTGCTGCCCGGTTCGATGATCAAGAACGACCACCTGAAGTTCCTCTGCCGCGATCAGCTGCTGCGCGTGGAGAACAACCAGACCGCGTGGACCAATGGTTACGAGCTGGGCCAGGAAATCACCATTGTGCTGAAGAACCAGGACGGCCAGTATGTGGCCGACGAAAAGACCCTGGACATGCTTGAGGCGGAGAACCGCGTGGCGTTCAGCTACGTGGGCTGGAACCCGAACGGCTCGCGCCGCTCAATTGCCGGCATCTCCAACGCTGCGGGCAACGTGGTGGGCCTCATGCCTCACCCGGAGCACGCCATCGAAGCCGGTTTCGGTCCTGATCACCGCGGCACCGACGGTTTGACGTTCTTCACCAGTGTTTTGACCCACCTCGTTGGAGGCAAGAAGTGAGCCAAGAAGTCACCAAGGAATTCAATATCGACACCGTCGATAACGCGGCAGGTACCCCGAATGTGGAACTGCCGTGGGCCGAACTGGGTCTGAAGGACAACGAGTTCGCGGAAATCGTCAAGATTCTGGGCCGCCGCCCAACCGCGGCCGAACTGGCCATGTACTCGGTGATGTGGTCCGAGCACTGCTCGTACAAGTCCACCAAGAACCACCTGCGCCAGTTCGGTGAAAAAGTCACCGAAGAGATGAAGAAGGACCTGATGGTCGGCATCGGCGAAAACGCCGGCGTCACCGACCTGGGCGACGGCTGGGCCGTGACCTTCAAGATCGAATCGCACAACTCGCCTTCCTTCGTCGAACCGCACCAGGGTGCGGCCACCGGCATCGGCGGCATCGTGCGCGACATCATCTCCATGGGCGCCCGCCCGATCGCCGTGATGGATCCATTGCGTTTCGGCGCGATCGACCACCCCGATAGCCAGCGCGTGGTGCACGGCGTGGTATCCGGCATCGGCAGCTACGGCAACTCGCTGGGTCTGCCGAATATCGGCGGCGAAACCGTATTCGACCCGATCTACCAGGGCAACCCGCTGGTCAACGCCTTGGCAGTGGGCGCATTGCGCCACGAGGATCTGCGCCTGGCCAACGCCTCGGGCGTGGGCAACAAGGTCGTGCTCTTCGGCGCGCGCACCGGCGGCGACGGCATCGGCGGCGCTTCGGTGCTGGCCTCGGAGTCATTCGACGACACCAAGCCATCCAAGCGCCCAGCGGTGCAGGTCGGCGACCCGTTCGCTGAGAAGGTGCTCATCGAGTGCTGCCTGGAACTGTTCAAGGCCTCGCTGGTCGAGGGCATCCAGGACCTGGGTGCGGCAGGCATCTCCTGTGCTACCAGCGAGCTCGCTTCCAACGGCGAGGGCGGCATGCGTGTCGAGCTCACCGATGTGCTGCTGCGCGACCCGACCCTGACCCCAGGCGAAATCCTGATGTCGGAGTCCCAGGAACGCATGATGGCAGTGGTCACCCCCGAGAACGTCGCGGCTTTCGAAGCCGTCATGGCCAAGTACTCCGTGGAGTACTCCTGGCTCGGCGAGGTCACCGACACCAACCGCTTGATCATCACCTGGGATGGCGAAGTCATCGTGGACGTGGATCCGAAGACCGTCGCCCACGACGGCCCGGTCTACGACCGTCCGTATGCCCGCCCCACCTGGCAGGACGCCCTGCAGGCAGATACCTTCAAGGCTTCGGAGGCCGGGGCGAACCTGCCAGCCACCGGTGAGGAACTGAAGGCTGCCCTGCTCGAGCTGATCGCCAGCCCGAATATGTGCGACAAGTCCTGGATCACCCGCCAGTACGACCGCTACGTCGGTGGCAACACCGCGCTGGCTTCCCCGGATGATGCAGGCGTGGTCCGCATCGACGAGAAAACCGGGCTTGGCGTTGCCATCGCTACCGATGCCAACGGCCGCTACACCTACCTGGACCCTTACCTGGGTGCCCAGCTCGCGCTGGCCGAGTCCTACCGCAACGTCGCCACCTCCGGTGCGATCCCTGCGGCGGTCTCGGACTGCCTGAACTACGGCTCCCCCGAGGATCCGGATGTCATGTGGCAGCTGGCCGAAGGTATCCGCGGGCTGTCCGACGCCTGCAAGGTGCTCGGAGTTCCGGTGACCGGCGGCAACGTATCGCTGTACAACCAGACCGGTACCACCGCGATCCACCCAACCCCGGTGGTTGCGACTCTGGGCAAGCTGGACGACGTGGCACGCCGCACCCCATCGGGCTGGCGCGAAGAGGCCGACGGCCAGGCGATCTACCTGATCGGCGAGACCTTTGACGAGCTGGACGGTTCCGAATTCGCCAACCTGCGCGGACACCTCGGCGGTTTGCCTCCGAAGGTTGATCTGGAGGTTGAGAAGGAACTCGGCTCGATCCTGATCAATGCCAGCCGCGACGGCATGGTCGACGCGGCACATGACCTTTCCGAGGGCGGCCTTGCGGCCGCGCTGTCCGAAATGGTTCTGCGCTACGGCGTTGGTGCCCGTGTGGCTCTGGACGACATCAAGAAGCGTGACGGTCTGGATTCGTTCACCGCACTGTTCTCCGAGTCGCAGTCCCGCGCATTGGTTGCGGTTCCGCGTAGCGAAGAGGTTCGCTTCAACGACATGACCAGCGCCCGCGGTGTGACCGTGGCCCGCCTGGGCATCGTAGATGCGGAATCGAAGGCCTTGGAGGTACAGGGTGAATTCACCGTGTCCGTCGAAGACCTGCGTACCGCGCACGAAGGCACCATGGAGAAGTACTTCGGTTAAGCCTCCGCGCTAATATCTGAAAACAGTGGCGGCCCGTTTCCTTTACCGAGGAAACGGGCCGCCACTGTTTTCGTGCTGATTCTTATCTGGTTTAGTGATGCTTTTGTTCGCCATGATCCTTGCGTGACGCCGACTTTTTGGCATCATGATCGGCCCGGACGTCTTGGGCATCATGTTCCTCGGCGGCCTTCTCCTGCTGAATCACTTGCGCAAAGAGCTTCTCCATCTCCTTGGCGACACCAGCGGCAGAGGCCGGATTCTGGCCGGTGACAAGACGTTCATCGACGACAACTTTTTCTTCGAAGTTCTCGGCCGCTTCATGGGTTGCCCCTTGCTCGACCAGCTTGTCGACTAGGAGGAACGGAACGATCTTGTCCTTGCCGACTGCGATCTCTTCTTCGTTGGTGAATGCCGCGACGGTTCTTCCCTCGACCAGGCGGAAGCCATTTTTCAATTCGACGTCGAGCAATCCTGCAGAACCGTGGCAAACGGCGCCCACCAGTCCCCCGGCGTCGTAGACGCTGGCTACAAGCTTTTGCAGCCCTTCATTCTCGGGGAAGTCCCACATGGTGCCATGGCCACCGACCAGGTAAACGCCGTCATACTGCTCGGGATCCACCACTTCAACCCGAGCCGTGTTGTAAAGGCCCGCCCGCGTAGCCTCATTCTGCGTGAATGCCACTTGAATTGGGTCCTCGGTGTCCACCGTATCCTGGGGAGGCTGTCCACCCTTGATCGAGGCAAAGTCTACGAAATGCCCGGAGTCTCTAAACACTTTCCATGGATGCGCGGCCTCAGCTACGTTGTATCCGGTTTTTTCTCCCGTGTCGCCAATCTCGGAAACGCTGGTTAGTACCATGAGGATTTTCTTCATGATGTGCTCCTTTCACCCGATTCCCAGCCTATGCAGGTGCCATTCATCTGGCTACCCTATTCCAGATAGCTCTCGGCTAAATCTCAGGGCATGCCCTGGGAGAGTTAAGATTTCTTGCTCTTGAAAGCCTCCTTCCCGGTGCGATGTCCGCCTAGTCGAACGATAGGACCACTGAAAGTGGGTGCGGCACCTTGCACCTCCTTCCCAGAAGGACTTGTTTGAGCCACTTAGACAGCGCACACTCAGATCAAGAACATTTCCAGTGGACGAGAGAGCCGGGAGCACAGGTCGTGTCGAAGCATCATAGATACAGTAAGCACGCTCCACAATTAGTAGTCTCCGCACCGGAGCACTTCATGTTGCAGACGATTAATCGTGCCGAAAGAGCTGGTGGCAAACTTGGCTACAAAATTGCCAAGAAGGAACTGAAAAACGCGCGATATGAAGGATTCGAGCTATCCGAGCAGCAATCGGAGGAACTGCTCGTAGCTGCAGAACGCGCCGGCGCCGCGGCAGCAGTGGCTGCTGCACGACGCATGCTGGGTAAGAGCCTGCATAAGAAACAGGGCAAGTTGCCCGGTGAGAACACCGGGCACAACCAGAAGATCCGCCCCGATCGCGCCGAGGTTGCCGCACGGAACCAGGGTACGGGCCAACATGTGTTGACGGTCAAACGCGTGGAACATTTGAGTTCGGAAATGATCCGGGTGATCGCCGGTGCGGATCAACTCGCCGGATTCCGTCCGAACGGGAAGGCAGATCAGTACGTCAAGGTGTACTTCGCCGATCGCGAGCTCGGGCTCACTGCTCCCTACGACTTGAAGGCATTACGTCATCAGCTTCCACGCGATCAGGTTCCACGTACGCGCTCCTACACCATCCGCTGGGTCGATCGGCCTGCAGAAGAGCTGGCCATTGACTTCGTGGTGCATGGTGACCGTGGATCCGGTGGGTCTTGGGCCGCAAAGGTGTCGCCGGGCGACTCCCTGGTAATCTCGGGTCCTCGTGGCAAATTCACTCCAAGCACGAAAGCCGAGTACTACCTGTTCGCTGCCGATGAGGCTGGAATTCCAGCGGTTTCCGTGGCGCTGAGTATGTTGCGAGCGGATGCGCAAGGAATTGCATTGCTGGAAGTCGCCGATGCCGCGAGCGAGTTTGAAATCGATCATCCCGTCGGGATCGAACTGAGATGGTTGCACCGCAATGGTCTTCGCCCGGGGACCAGCGATCTCCTTCCGCCGGCGCTTCATGCGCTGGGCCAGCCCAGTTCCGGCACTAGCGTAATGGCGCACGCGGAACGATCCACCGCGAAAGCCATCTCGAATATCACCGCCCAGTGGGGTCTGAATAAGAAATACGTCCACGTTTCTTCCTACTGGACGCTGCGGCGCCAGCGCTAACCCTGGAGGTCAACGCGCGATACCGTAGGGAGCAGTATCTTTTTGTAGCGAACCGAGGATCAAATAATGAGGCTGCTCCCCCGCGCCCGGCGACTGCTCAGCACCGCCGGTGGGTTGTTATTGATCATGATCGGATTAGCGCTGATTGCCAATTCGGCAACTTCCGTTTCTCTCATCATTTTGTTGCTGTGCTCAGGGTTGGTTCTCACTGGCCTATTGCGATTACCGGACGCTTGGCAAGCTAGCAGTTGGCGCGCCGCACATCTCACGGGGGCCGTTCTACTGGTCCTCGCTGGAATCACGCTGCTCATCTGGCGCTCCGCCACCCTGCCGATGCTTGCTTTGCTCGTCTCGCTAGCTCTTCTGACCGGTGGGCTGCTCAGAGCGCTACCGGTAGTTCAAGGTGAGCGAAAACCCTCGGTTCGTGGCGTATTGACCGTGCTGGTTGGGCTATTTGCTTCGGTTCTCGTGATCTTCTGGCCTCGGCTGTCGCTGTGGGTACTCGGTGTCACCTTTGGCGGGTGGCTTGTCCTCTTGGGACTGCACAGCTTATTCGAGACTTTTGCTCATCGACTTCCCAAGGCTCCTCGCTGGGTATCCCGGATGGGACAGACCGGCCTCACCCTGGCCATTGCCGGTTGCCTAGTGCTCCTGCTTGCCACCGGTGCTGCCACCGCTTGGCTCCATTCCAACAATGAACGAGCGGTTCCCGACGAGTTCTACCTGCCACCGAGCGCGGTTCCAGATGAACCCGGCCGGCTGATCCGTTCCGAAGTGCTCGAAGGAGAGAAACTGTCCGGAACCCAAGCCTGGCGCATCCTCTACACAACCACTCTGGCAGATGACACCCCCGCAGTATCCTCGGCGGTCGTCACCGTTCCGCTCCAAAATTCCGATGCGGAGCATCCAGTAATTTCTTGGGCCAACGGCACCAAGGGAATCATTCCGCGCTGCGGGCTGTCACAGTCAGCAGCTCCCTACGAAGACGGACCCAGCGGCGCACGCGATGCAATTTTGAAGTCTGGTTGGGCTGTAGTTGCAACCGATTATGTCGGACTGGGAACCAAGGGCCCGCATCCTTATCTGGTGGGTGAATCCGAGGCCTACGCGGTCCTGGATGCCACTCGTGCGGCGAGTGAGCTTCCAGATGTGAATCTAAGTAAGCAGACGGTGCTCTGGGGGCATTCACAAGGTGGTCATGCCGCTCTCTTCGGTGCGGAGAACGCCGTGAGCTACGCTCCTGAACTGGAGGTACTCGGTGCTGCAGGGATGGCCCCGGCAACCGATCTGACTCGTCTTGCGACAGGAATCAAGAATGAGGCTTCAGGAAAGATCGTCACCAGCTATATTGTCTCTGCTTGGGACGAGGTCTACCCCGATCTGGATATCGCCGCACAACAAAATTCCTCGGTCCGATCCGCTGTCGATCGCATCTCGCAGTTGTGCTTCTCCGGCAAAGACGCACTCAGCGCCCTAGCGACGAGCTCTCAACTGTTCGACGCGGTCATCGGCGAGGAGGCCTTGGACGGACCCATCGGAGATCTTCTGCGTGAGAACTCGGTGCCCCACTCAATTTCTGTACCAGTCTTTGTTTCACAGGGAACTGCTGATTCGTTAGTGCTCCCTTCCATGCAGCGCGGTTGGCGCGACGGCGTGTGCGAGGCCGGAAGCGACTTGCTCTACCGCGAATATGATGGACTAGAGCATGTTGGACTTGTCGAAGTGGATTCGCCGTTGAATCACGACCTCGTGCAATGGACCAAGGCGTTGCTGACAGGGCAACAAGAACCTGGAAATTGCGCTCGCTAACTGTCAGTTGACGGAGTGTTCGGAACTGATCGGCAGCCTAGCGCCAGTCACCTACACGAGCTGCTTTTGTGCTCAATTGTTTTCGTGGTTGGATTCCAGAGAATTTTCTCAGGCGATCCGCCACCGAAAAGTCTTGCGGGCGCCGGCTATCGGTACACGTAGAACTCGTACCGGCCGCGGACAGTTTGCCCCGGTTCAATGTTTATACGGATCGATTCGGCCGATTGCTTCAGCGCGAAGCTGGTTTCAAACGTCGCCAACGGTATCCCACATTCGACAGTGGATTGCGATACTTGCTGCTCGTTTGCAAATGTATTCAGCTTGATGCTGCCAGTACCCAAGCAAGCGAAGACCACAGAATAGGTTCCCGCTGCATGATCGGACCAGTCCTCCAAGCTATTTCCCATAATCCCGGACTCGGTCGCGGCGTCGAGGTAGTCACCGAGCCCAAACAGAGTCTGGACATTTTCCAAGTCGAAACGATCTTGATCGATGAGGCTGCGATTGGTTGCGTCTATCACCGCACTCAGAATCGGTTCTGGAGCGCTGTAAAGGTCGTCCTCGACGACTGCTTGTTCTTCTTCCCAGGCAGAGAGCTGTTGTTCGTGTTTTGCTATCGCGTCGTCGACGATGGCTTGTTTTTCCAACACTGAGGCTGGCGTGCTGTTGCAGGCGCTCAAAGACATCGCCAAAATGGCCAGTGCTGGCAAGGTCTTTTTCATCTTGAGCGCTCCTTTCGTCGACGCCCAACTCAATGCGTCTTCCCAAAGATTATTTCATTGGATGATCCTAAACAATACTTGTCAGAGCAAAAAGTGAACTACTAACGTTTCTTCAGATCAGTCATAAAAATATCTGTTGGCCGCTGCGAGTAATGAATTGATGCCAACCTCTCAGATTCCGCCGGAATCATCTCACATTTGAACACACAGCTGAACACCCGGGCTTGTCGGTACCTGCGAATAGAGTTCTACGAGTGGATGACAAATCCACCTAAGCATAATCGAAGCAGGAGAATTCCCCGGGCATGCGCTTATTGCGTCGCACTACTTCCATCACATTAATTGCCGCCACTCTTGCTCTGAGCGCGTGCACTTCACTTGGATCGTTTGATCTTTCAGAGCTCCAGCCCGAGCCAACTACCCAGGCTGCAACGACGCTGGGCGACAAAGAACAGTTCGCGAAGTCGCTCACGCTGCTCGAGCAAATCGACAGCAAGGGACGAGCCCCGAAAACAGGTTATACGCGGGATCAATTCGGTAAGGGCTGGAAAGACCCGGACCGAAACGGCTGCGATGCGCGCAACGACATATTGGCGCGCGATTTAGAGGATGTCATCTTCAAGCAGGCGCGGGTTGACTGCGTGGTGCTAAGTGGCATTTTCCATGACCCCTACACAGGAGAAACCATCAACTTTGAGCGCGGACAAGGAACCAGCTCGGAAGTCCAGATCGACCACGTAGTTGCATTGTCCGATGCCTGGCAAAAAGGGTGCGCAGAAGTGGGACGCCCAGACTCGGCTCGAATTCGCCAACGATCCGTTGAACCTTCTCGCCTCGGACGGATCGGCAAATGCCTCGAAGGGTGACAAAGATGCAGCCACTTGGCTTCCGCCGAACAAGGGTTTCCGTTGCGCCTACGTTTCACGCCAGACTCAGGTAAAAGCAAAATATGGCGCATGGATGACCCCGGCAGAACACGCAGCAATCGCCAAAACACTCAGGTCATGCCTGTAAAACTCCGGCAATCATGTAACCCTCATACGAAAGGATGAGGGCAATAGGCCATAATTGCACCAAAAGTTTTATATTCAAAGAGGGAGGCCTGTGGCAGAATTGTATTAGTCCAGCGTTTTGGGAATAGATCCCGGCGCGACGATCATGAATCTACAGAAACTGGTGCGCCATGAAGGCACGACTGCTCGGCTCGATACTCCTAGCCGTCAGCGTCTGCGTCTTCATGCTCGCTCTAGAGGTTCCGCAACGTGAAATCGCGACCGCCTGCTGGGTGACCTCATCGCTGATGTTCATCGTTTCGGCAATGATTCTGGTGACAAGCACGCTGGAGAGATCCGAAGTAACCGCTGGCGATCCGCACCGCCGAAAGCTGTAGCGAACTAAACCTTCTTGACGATGGAAGATTTCAGTTCCATCGGGCCAAAGCCATCAACCTTGGCGAAGATATCATGGTCACCGCTGCCTGGGGTCAGTCGAATATTGCGCACCTTGGTGCCGGATTTAAGCGCACCTTGCGCGCCCTTGACCTTCATGGTCTTCACAATGGTCACCGAGTCACCATCCTGCAAGACATTGCCAACTGAGTCCTTGATTTCTGCGCCCCCGGCATTACCATCTTCTTCCCCAGAAGCCTGTGCGTTCCATTCATGCGCACATTCGGGGCAGACAAGTAGCGAGTCCATGGAATACGTGTATTCGCTAGAGCACTCGGGGCACGGCGGCAAAGTTTCACTCATAACCAGAATCTTATCAACGCTCGTCATCGTTGGCGGAGCCCGGGGCTACCGCGCGGCGAGCCGGGACGTATCGAGCACATGGCCGGCCGCCTAATCTCCGAGTTGATGGACAAATTTCACGAGAAGTCATCGACAGGTTCACCTGCATGCGATAGACATGATGCATGTCACTCGCACACTACTAGGAGGATCTATGTCTGCATTCAGGCAGATAAGGAACACTGGACTAGCTTCGCTAGCCGCATTGTCCCTGCTCACTTCGGGCGCAATTGCCGCACAGGCGACCACCACAGATGAGACTGCTGCTGGTGAAATCGTCACTCTCGACCTCGTCGGGATCAACGATTTCCACGGTCGCATCGCAGCCGACCGAGACTCGGTAGGCGCCGCGGTACTCGCTGGTGCAGTCGATGCCCAGCGAGCAGAGAACCCGAACACCTTGTTCGTCTCGGCCGGCGATAACATCGGGGCTTCAACCTTTGCCTCCGCTTCTCAAGACGACGTACCGACCATCGATTCGCTTGTCACCGGCGGCTTGGACGCGGCAGCTGTGGGCAACCACGAATTCGACGGCGGATTTGCGGACCTCAGCGGGCGAGTCATCGAGCGCTTCGGACAGAAATCCGGTGTGGATGGCGCCGACTTCGCGCTGGGCGCCAACGTTTATGACAAGGGAACCAAGGATCCTGCCCTGCGTGAATATGCAATCCGCGAGGTCGCTGGACTGAGCGTCGGAATCATCGGCACTGTAACCGCCGATGTCCCTTCGCTGGTCAGCCCGAACGGCATCGCTTCCCTTGACTTCGGCAGCGAGTTGGAAGCCGCCAATCGCGTCTCGGCTCAGCTTTCGGATGGTGACGAGTCAAACGGCGAAGCCGACGTACTGGTCCTGCTGACTCACAACGGGTCCGACAGCGACAGCTGCGACGTCATCGCCGCGGAGGACAGCGACTACGGCACACTGCTCCGAGATGCTAGCCCCGAGATCGACGCAATCTTCTCCGGCCACACGCATCAGGCGTACAACTGCGACATCGCTGGCCGATCGGTCATCCAGGCGCACCAGTACGGCACTACGCTGGGCAAGGTCTCCCTCAAGCTCGACGCCACCACCGGTGAGGTCGTAAACAGCGCAGCCGAACTCCTCCCGCTGGCAACCGAAGACGCCAACGGCGATTGGACACCGAACTTCGAGGCAAATGCCGAGGTTCAGGCGATTGTCGATGAGGCCGTAGAAAAGTCTGAAGAAGTCGGCAGCGTTCAGGTTGGCCAGATTTCCGCAGATATCCTGCGCGGCGGCGAAGAGCCAGGATCCGACCGCGGTGTCGAGTCGACACTTGGAAATTCCGTGGCAGACATTCACCTATGGGCCACCTCAAACGAGAACTTCGCTGGAGAACCAGCAGAAATCGCATTCATGAACCCAGGCGGCCTGCGCGCCGATCTGCTCTACGGCGAAGACGGCACGGTGACCTACAAGGCCGCCGCAGATGTCCAGCCCTTTGCCAACACGCTGATCACCTTGGATATGACCGGCGAACAGATCCGTGAGGCCTTGGAACAGCAGTGGCAGCCGGATGGCTCGGAGCGTTCCAAACTGCACCTGGGCATCTCCGAAGGACTGGAGTACACCTATGTAGAAGACGCAGCTGCCGGCGAGCATATCAAGGACATCACCTTCAACGGCGAACCACTCGATGAGAGCGCGACGTTCAAGGTCGCAGCCAACGCATTCCTCGCAACCGGTGGAGATAATTTCGCCGCTTTCGCCGAAGGCACCGGCCATGCGGACAGCGGTCAGATCGATCTGGACGCCACCGTGAACTACTTCGAGTCCCACGACGTAGTTTCCCCTGCACCATTGGGCCGGGCCACCCTGTCGGGTACCGACTGGGCCACCATTGAACTCACGCCATCCGAGGTCGTCGCCGGTGACAGCGCTCAGGTCTCCGTCGCAGGTCTCGAAGAAGGTGCTGAACTAACTGCTTCCGCTTTCGACGGCGAATTGGTAGTTGATGAAATCCCTGCCGCGGATGCAGAAGGCAAGACCTCCTTCGAGCTTGCAATTCCTGCCGATGCAAAGGTTGGGGCGAACTCGCTGGTTGTCTCTCAGATACAGCATGAAGACATTTCGGTGGACTTCAGCGTGATCGAAGCGGCTGTGAAACCGACTCCGAGTGCTGAACCATCCGAAGATCCTAGTGAGGAACCTTCACAGAGCCCTTCGCAGTCGCCAAGCGCAACGCCTTCCGAAGACACCGAGAAATCACCTAGCGAAAAGCCTCGCGACAAAGATTCCTTAGCGGACACCGGATTCGCCGCTAGCTGGATCGGCATCGCCGCAGGAGTGGTGCTGGTCGCCGGCATCATCTTGCTGGTGATTCGCAGCCGCAAGAAGAACACCCACTAAGCAAGAACGCACGGACCAACGGCACCTCGGAATCCATCCGGGGTGCCGTTGGTCTATGCCAGGAACTATGACCTAGTCGAAGTTCGCTAGAACCTCGTTCAAGGCCTCGGTGGAAGATGGATGGGTAAAGATCGAATCGCGCAGCGTGCTGGCTGTGATCCCAGAACGCATGGCTAGCGCCACCAAGTTGATGACCTCTTGGGCATCTACGTGCATCAGCGCCGCACCTAGTATCTGGTCATTGTTTCGATCCACCACAAATTTGATGATGCCTCGCGGATCCCCCACAATTTTCGGCCGTGGCATGGCCGCGATGTCTGCGACTTTTTTCACGGCCACTTTAATATCCAGCCCCTGGGCTCGCCCCTGGCCTTCGCTTAGACCCACCCGAGCCAGGGGCGGGGTGGTGAACATGGTGGTTGGCACCGCGGCCCGGTCTTCGAGGCTCCGCTCGCCTTCCCCCAAGAGCTGGTCTTTGAGGATCCGGTTGTCATCTAAAGAAGTGTAAGTGAACTGCGGCCCACCGATTACGTCGCCCAATGCGTAGATCCCCTCCGCGCTGGTTGCCAAATGCTTGTCAACCTTGATCTCGCCCCTATCGCCCAAACGAACGTCGGTCGTTGCTAAGTTCAGCGACTCGGTGGCAGGGGTTCGCCCAAGTGCGAGGAGCACCGCGTCTGCTTCGACGCTGCGCTCCATTCCGTCTTGTTCATAGGTCACCGTTACCTTTTCGGCGTTCTGGCGCAGCGAGGTGACGCTAGCGGAACTGAAAATGTCCACTCCGGCATCAGATAGAGCCGCAAGCACCTCGGCGGCAACGTCTTCGTCTTCGCGCTTCAAAGGTCGCGTTCCGCGATCCAGCACGGTCACCTCGGAACCGAATTGCGCGAACATGGAAGCGAACTCCAGCCCCACATAACCGCCACCGACCACAAGAAGCTTTGCGGGAAGCGCAGCATGTTGCAGAGTTGTTGAGTCGTGGATTCGCCCGCCGACTTCTGCGCCGTTAATTGGCGGAACGGAAGGTAGCGCTCCGGTGTTGATGATGATCTTAGGGGCACTGAGCTCCAAAACTTCCTCGTCGCCCACTACCTTGATGCTATGCGGCCCGGTGAAGCTGGCACTACCCGTGAACACCATGACGGAGTCCAAATCGTTGAGCATCGAGAAGTTCTTTTGACGCATCTTCGCGGTCAGTTCATCGCGGCGTTTGACTGCTCTGTCGAAATACTGGACGTCTGCACCGTTGCCCCGGTGCTGTTCCGCGTCATGGATCAAGGTCTTCGTTGGGACACATCCAATGTTGATACAGGTGCCGCCGTACATCGTTGCCGACTGTTCAACAACAGCCACCCGTTGTCCCGCGCGAGCTAGAGTTCCTGCCAGTGTTTTGCCGCCCTTGCCCCAGCCAATCACGATGACATCAAATTCTTTAGCCACAGCTGTGTCCTCCCGTTTGGTTTCCTGCTTCCATCCCGAGTCTTCTCCGTGAGTAGTTCCAAAGCAACCTTTGGACTTGGGAAAATAAGAAAGGCGCGGCCCGTAGCTGGAACTTATTCCAACTGCGGACCGCGCCGATTCTTTGTCTGTCAGATTAGCCGATCTGAAGCTCGCCCATTTCGTCCCAGTTTTCGCCCTCGATCTTGCGCGAGATGATCTTTGGGGTCTCCACAAGCAGGGGACGCATGGACTCAAGCCCGGCTGCGAAGTGCTCCGAGTTAACGTGGGCCGACGCGGCTTCGTCATCGCGGAAGGCTTCGACGAGAACGTATTCGTTCGCGTCTTCAACACTTCGCGACCAGTCGAACCACAGGTTGCCTTCCTCAGCGCGGGTAGCCTGAGTAAACTGCGCAACGTGGGTCATGAAGCTCTCGGAGAATTCCGGCTTTACTTGATATTTAACGACGATGAAGTACATGTAATTCAGTCTAGTGAATCGTTCGCAATTTTTGTTTGCATTCGGATGAACTCTCGGTCACGCTTCGGCATGCCCTCCACCACCAAGTCATAGGAGTCCTCAACGAGTTCCCGAAGGTGCTGAAATTCCAGCCCCGGACGCACCGAGTTCCAATGTTTTTTGCTCATATGATATCCGGGGATGATCTGGTCGTATTCGCTGCGCAGCTGGTCTGCAATCGCGGGTTCGCATTTGAGATTCAGCAGCAGTTCACCCTTGTGCACCATGAGCAACCCGAATATCTTGGCTTTCGCTCGGTCGCGGCCGGCGACTTTGAATACGGTGCTGTCTTCACCGAAGGGATGATCCTCGAAAGCCCCGGGCAGCTCTAGGCAGAGGGTACGCCACCGTTCGTGGAGTTCTTCAATCGAAGTTTCGGCCATCGATCTGCCCCTTCGTTTATGTCACTGGGTTGTTCCCTGCCAAGGTACCAAACTCTGCCAGCGGGCTCTGACGAGATTTAATTTTCAGAGAAACGGGTATTCTATTTTTGGGCAGGTATCCATGACAACTTCAAGGCCAGCATCTTTCGCCCGCTGAGCGGCAGCGTCGTCTCTGACGCCCAATTGCATCCAGATGGCTGATGCACCGACGCTGATCGCTTGGTCGACGATGTCTCCAACCTTGCTTGAATTCACGAAACAATTCACCACGTCGATCTTTCCAGGGATGTCCGCGAGCTTCGCATAGCCGCGTTCTCCGAGGGCACTTTCCGCGCGTAGGGACACCGGAACGATGCCCATACCCAACTCGTCGCGCAGGAACCTGGCAATCGATGGCGCCACGCGGTGCGGGTTGGCGCTCAATCCCACCACAGCCCACCGTGCCGGCGTTGTTAATAACCGCCGGATCAGCTCGGGATCATTGACCTGGTTTTCGTTCATGTTCGTCACCATACAGGGTTTGGATGCCAAAAGGCCGCCGCTGCACAACGAGCACCGACGGCCTAAACGCCCTGTTTTCTAATGCTGAAGCGCCGCTTCGGCATTCGTTGCCGACAATTCACCAAAGGCACCACGGTACTGCGCGGCCGGGTGGTTCTCCGGAAGCTTATCCCCGCGCCCAAAGACCTTCTCACGCAGGCTGCCCGGAGCGTACTCGGTCTGCGCCAGTCCGCGGCGTTGCAGTTCGGGCAGGAGCCCCTCGATGAAGTTGTCATAGGAACCCGGCAGGATGTGGTTGATGACGTTCAGCCCGTCGATCCCCGCATCCTGCCATTCGAGCAGCTTGTCGGTGATCTGTTCCGGGGTTCCCACAATTTGCTGGGCCTTGGCCCGGTAATGCGCGAGGTCGCGCAGCGTAGGGTTACGGCCCGGCGTGGAAGCCAGCGCTGCTTCCAAAACGCCTTGAGCACCCTCGGTTTTCACTTCGCCCAGCGGAGTGTCCAGGTCCAAACCGCCCAGATCCACGCCGATGCCGCCACCAATGTGGGCGATGATCGCATGCGGATCAAGGTACTGGTCGTATTCGGCTTCCAGCGCCTTGGCTTCCGCCTCGGTGGAACCGACCACGAAGGACAGCCCCGCGAAAACCTTCAGATCCTCGCGGCTTCGGCCCGCGGCATTCAGGTTCTGCGTCAACGAAGCGACTTTTTTGGCCACATACGCCGGATGCGGTGCGAAGAGGAAGGTTGCCTCGGCATGAGTGGCCGCGAATTGGCTTCCGCGAGGCGAGGAGCCCGCCTGGAAGAGGAAGGGTGTGCGCTGGAGGCTAGGTATCGCCTGGTGCGGACCGTCGATCGAATAGATCTCGCCACGGTGATTGATCTTATTGATGCGTGCCGGGTCCGCATATATCCCAGTGTCCTTATCGGCCTTCAGCGCGTCATCTTCCCAGGACCCCTCCCAGAGCTTGTACGCGGCGTCAACGTATTCCTCGGCCCATCCATAGCGGTCATCGTGAGCCATGAGGTTCTTCGCACCAAAGTTGCGATGCGTATTTTCCAACACGCTGGTCACGATATTCCATCCCACTCGTCCCTGGGAGAGATGGTCCAGCGTGGAAATCTGCCGCGCGAATTGGAAGGGGTGAGACTGAACGACCGAACTGGTCATCGCCAGTCCGATCTCCTTGGTGCTGGCAGCCAACGCCGAAAGCAGCACCATCGGGTCATGGCTCGGGATCTGCATTCCCTTGCGTGCCAGGGAAGCCCAACCTCCTTCGTGGTCGCCATACAAGCCTGCCACGTCGGCGAAGAACAGGTTGTCGAACTTCGCATCCTCCAGCTTCTTGGCCAGATCAACCCAGAGGCCCAGCTCATGGAATCGGTCTTGCTGGGCTTCTGGATGACGCCACATTCCGCCAAGGATATGGCTGGAGGTGTTCATCAGAAAAGCCGAAAGGATGAAACGTGGTCGCGTTTCGAAAGTACCCAATTTATTTTGCTCCCTTGGCTTCGCCGATTGAGTTGAGCCCGGTCGGGATGGTCCCGTTGATGAAGTAGTCCCCTACTGCACGAGCTTTGAAGGCGACCGGGTTATGCGTGGCAACGGTGCGTGCGTTGCGCCAGTAGCGGTCTAGCGACTTGCTGGTGGACACCGCCGAGGCGCCGGTGACGTCGAATAGTTCGCTCGTCGCATCGAGCACCAGCTTTGGCGTGAGCACATGTGCCTGCTGCACCGCGATCTCCGCGCGCAGGAAGGCGGCTTCGCTATCCAGGTTCAGCGCCGGGTCATGTGCAGCATCCAGTTCGCGAGCCGCGCTGACGACAATGGCTTCCGCCGCGTTCACATTCGCCGCAAGCCGGCCCACCAATTCCTGAATCTGTGGATCGTTGCGGAACAATTCGCCGGATCCTGTATTAAAGGTGCGAGTACGAGTTGCAACGATGCGCGCGGCCTCGTCGCGTGCGGCCTTGCCGATGCCGGCAAGCACCGCGAGCAGGCAGAGTTGGAAGAAGGCGGGCTCCAGCGTGGAGGCGACTTTGCGCTGAAGGATATTTGACTCTTCAACGTGAACACCGGTGAAAATACCGGTTCCGGTACCTGTCAGTGGCTGGCCGAAGCCGTCCCAGTCATCAAGGATTTCCACACCTTCGGCATGGCGCTCAACGATTGCGTACTGGCGGCCCTCGACGCCATCCGTGGAGGCCATCACGACCACCCAATCGGCGAAGATCGAGCCGGTGGTGTAGTACTTTTCACCGTCCAGGACCCACCCTTGGGCATTCTTGCTCAGTTTTGTATTGGTCTCCCCCAGTGCGTTGCCGCCACGTTCGGTGGCTGCGTTGCCGAAAATCTGACCTGCAAGCACGCGGGGGAACCAGCGGTCTTGGAACTCTGGGGGTTGCAGCGCGATGGTTTCGACGAATGAGAAGTGGCTGCGCAGCAGGTGGGCGACGTTTGAATCGGCGGCTGCCAAATCGATCAACAAGCGGAAAAGATGCTCATGGCTGACCGGATCTCCACCGTGGCTGCGCGGCACGCGCAGCGTGGTGAAGCCGGCATCCTTGAGCCACTGAACCTGCTCGAATGGGAGGATTCGCTGTTGCTCACGCCGTGTAGCGTCCACACCCACGCGGGCGAACACCGGAGCGAAACGCTCAGCCAGACGCTGATAGGTGGCTTCGGAGCTCAGGGATTGGCTGAGGTCAATGCTCATGTGCTTCTCATTCCTTTTCACTGGAAATCTATTGGGGATGAATTTGCCGCTTAGGCGCTGCGCAGGTGCTCGAATTCGCGCAGCACCGCTCCGGGGTTCGCCGCAAGCAGTGTGCGCGTGTATTCGTGGGTCGGGTTGGAGAACACCTGCTCAACGGTTCCGGTTTCAACGAGTTCGCCGCGGCGCATAACTCCCACCCGGTGGCTGATCCGCTCGACCACATGCAGGTCATGGGAAATGAATAAGTAGGTCAATTGCTGTTCTAGCTGGAGCCGATCGAGCAAGTTGAGGATTTGTTCCTGGGTGAGCACATCGAGCGCGCTCAACGCCTCGTCGAGGACCAGGATCTTCGCGCCGCATGCCAGGGCGCGGGCGATGGCCACTCGTTGGCGCTGGCCACCGGAGAGTTCCGGCGAGCGCTTGGCCGCAAGCTCCGGGGCGAGATTCACCTGCGCCATCAGCTCGTTCGTGCGTGCTTCACGCCATGCCGAATCGCCCAGCTTGTAGTTGCGCATCGGCTCTTGGATGATCGAACGGACGGTTTGACGGGGGTCCAGAGCCGAGTCGGGATTCTGGTAAACCAGTTGCGCCTCGCGCCACAGCGCGTAGCGCTGCTTGCCGCCGATTGAGGTGATGTCCTGGCCGTTGACTTCGACGCTGCCTTGGCTCGCGCCAAGAAGTCCCATGATGATTTTCGCCGTCGTCGACTTACCCGAGCCCGATTCTCCGACAAGCGAGAAGGTCGTGCCGCGCGCCACCTCAAAGCTGACCTGCTGGACCGCCTGATGCGCCTTGGAACCCTGGCCGAACTCCTTGCCAAGGTCCGTAACGCGGATCGCCACGTCACCGCTTCCGGCCGCCTCGCGGCGCGAGTTGGTGGCATAAGCCTGGTCGAGCAGGGCCTTGGTGTAGTCGTTGGTGCTGTTGGCAATCAGTTCGCGGACCGAACGGTCTTCGAGCACCTTTCCACCGTTCATCACCAGCACCCGGTCGGCAATATCGGTAGCTACCGCGAGGTCGTGGGTGACGAAGAGGACCGTGGTCCCCTTCTGCCGGGCGAGGGATACGAAGACTTCAAGCACCGTGCGCTGCACGGTGACATCCAGTGCGCTGGTTGGCTCATCCGCGATCAGCAGCTGCGGATTCAGCGCGAAGGCGATGGCGATCAGCACCCGTTGCTTCAGCCCGCCGGAGAGTTCGTGCGGGTACTGGCTCAGACGTTCTTCCGCCCGGTCGATCCCAACACTGGCCAGTAGTTCCACAGCCTTTTCGCGCCACTGGTTCTTGGGCACCGAACGGTTTGGGTGCAGGCGAAAAACCTCGATGAGCTGAGAGCCGATGGTCTTCACCGGGTCAAGGGAGGCGCCTGGATCCTGTGGGACCAGCCCGATACCGGCACCGCGGATGTCGCGCCATTGGCGCAAGCTCAGCGCGGTGACTTCGGTGCCTCCAAAACGGATGCTGCCAGTGGTGCTGGCGTCCTGGGGAAGCAGCCCGATCAGTGCCTTGGTCAGCGTCGATTTCCCTGAACCCGATTCGCCGACGATAGCCACGATTTGTCCGGCCGGGATTTCGAGGTTGATCCCCTGCGCGGCGAGGGCACCTTGGGCGTAGCGCACCGAAAGATCTTCGATGCGTACTACCGGGTTGCGCTTGGTGTTCGTGGTTGTCATTACCTGATTCCCTTCACAAGTTTTTGGGTACGCGTTGCGGATTAGAAGCGGAATGCCTTATTAATTGCCCGGCCAAGCACTGCGGTGAGCATGACTGCCGCGACGATCACCAGCCCCGGAAGGGTGGTCAGCCACCAAGCGACGGTGAGGTATTGGCGGCCTTCGGATATCAGCAATCCCCATTCGGGAGTTGGCGGTGGTGAACCGAAACCCAGGAAGCCAAGCCCGGAGATCGCCAGGATCGCAGCTCCCAGGTCGACAGCTAAGAGGGCGAGCACCGGGCCAATCACATGCGGGATGATGTGGCGGCGCAGCACGGTGAGGTAACCGCCGCCGCTCATCAGCGCCGCCTGCACGAAGTCACGCGAGCGTACGCGGAGCACCTCGGTGCGGACAAGCCTTGCAAAGGCTGCGATCGAGGCGATGCCCACTCCGAGTCCCAGCGAGAATGGGCCGGGCTCGGTCGCGGTGACAAGGATCAGCGCGATCAAGAAGGCAGGCACCGCCAGCACCACGTCAACGAAGCGCATCGCGACGGAGTCCGCGAATCGCCCGGCGGTTGCGGCGAGCAGTCCCAGCAGGCTTCCCACCACGCTGCCGATCAGGCAGGCAAGCCCGGCCGTCATGAGCGTCTGGCTGGTTCCGTGGATCACCCGGGCATAAACGTCACGGCCCAGATGATCGGTTCCGAAGGGATGAGCCAGCGATGGTTCCGCGAGCTTCTGCTGCGGTACCCCGGTGAGCGGATCCTGCCCGGTGAACAACCCCGGCGCTACTGCCCAAGCGAGCAATATCGCCAAGGGGATGAGTACCCACCAGTTCCCCAACCAGCCAAACAGCTTGCCGCCACGCGTAGCGGTACGCGCCGGGAGCAATCCGGCGCCCGGGGCTAGATCCACGGCGGTGTTGCCTCGTTCGGTCAAAAGACTCATGATCGTTTCCTTTTCCCTATGCTGCCAGTGCGCGAGGCGAACCGGCGTGGGCGGTAATGATGCGCGGATCAAGCTTCGGGTGAATCAAGTCGACGAGCAGATTCACCGCGGTGAAGGCGGCGGCGGTGAGCAGCACCAGCCCCTGCACCAGCGGGATGTCCTGCACCGTGACCGCTTGCAGCACCAATTGGCCCAGGCCGGCGCGGGCAAATACCGTCTCGGTAATAACGGTTCCGGCGAGCAGCGTGCCAATGGTGATACCTGCGATGGATAGCGCCGCCGGGGCGGCGTTTTTCAGGGTGTGGCGGTAGAAGATCCACGCCTCGCTGGCTCCCTTGGCCCGCAATACGTCGACGAAGGGCTGAGTGTTCACTTCGTGCACGCTCTTGATCAGCACCTGCGCCATGGGTGCGCTGAGGTGGATGGCCAAGACGAGAATCGGCACCGCCAGTGCGAGGAACGAACCGTCCGGAAACAAAGACATCACTCCGAGCTGAACCGCGAACACCTGGAGCAGCACCAGACCGAGCCAGAACACCGGGATGGAAATCATCAGCGGTGGCAGATTCAGCAAGGCGTTGCGTACCCGGGCGCGGCGCGACAGGCTGGCTGCGGCGGTCAACGCGACCGCCAGCACCAGGGCCAAAGCGAAGGCGCTTCCGGCGAGCACCAGGGTGGAGCCGATGACTTCACCTATACGGGTGGTCACCGCCGAGCCTGAAGACAAGGAATAGCCTAGGTCTCCGGTAAGCAATGCACCGAGCTGGGTGAAGTACTGCACGATCAATGACTGGTCATAGCCGTAGTAGGCCTTCATCTGTGCGATGGTTGCCGGGTCGGCGGACGCATCAGCGGAGAGGAAGATCGTGACCGGGTCGTTCGGCAGTGCCTGCACCGCGAGGAAGACCGCGGTATAGGCCAGCAGGATCACCAGCAGTGCCTGTCCGATGCGTTGAACTATGTATGCACCCATGATGAGTCCTTTAGCCGTTGCTCTTCCAGGCGCCCTGGAAGATTGGTGCGGTGCCGGAGGTGAAGTCGATGTGCGCGTCCTTGTTGGCTCCGTACACTTGGACTTCGTCCCACAGCACGAGGGTCAATGCCTTGTCAAGTACCAACGCACGCTGCTCTTCACCAACGAGTTTCAGATGCTCTTCCTCGGTGGTCGCCGCCTGCTCGCGGGTGAACAACGCGTTCAGTTCCTTATCGGCATTCAGCGTCTGGTTATTAGTCGCTGGTGCGTACACCGGCCCCAGACCGCCGTAGGCGAACTGGCGCGTTCCGAAGAATTCGATCTGGTCATCGACCATCGCGTTGGTCAAGAATGAGTTGTCCGCTGCACGGTTCACCAGCTGCACACCGATCTCACGCCATTGCTGTTCGATAAGTTCAAAGGCTGGTTTGATGACAACGGAGTTATTGGAACTGGCCACCGTTATTTCCAGCTTCTCGCCGTCCTTCTCGCGGATTCCGTCCGCCCCGACGGTCCAGCCCGCTTCTTCAAGCAATGACTTGGACTTCTCTGGGTCATAGCCGAGTTCGGCAGACAGATCCACGAAGCCCGGTGCCTGGTGGTTGAGGATCGAGCCTGCAAGCACATAGCTGTCCGAAAGGACCGTGTCTTTCAGCGCCTGGCGGTCGATGCCAACCTGCAGCGCCTTGCGCACCTTCGTCTCGGCCAGCTTGCCCGAACCGATGCGAATCGCGGCGTGATTAGCCGTCAGGTCAACACCAGGGGCGGCGAAGATCTGTCCGCCGCCAGCGCTGAGCACTTCTTCGTCAACCGGTTGCAGGCCGCGAACCAAATCCACCTGACCGGACTGCGCCGCTCCGGCACGGTGTGCCACCTCTGGCAAGTATTTGATGACTAGTTTTTCAAGGTAGGCATCGCCTTGATTCTCTGCTGTTGTCGGTGCCCAGGCGTAGTCATCGCGGCTGGTGAAGACTACTTCCTCATCTGGCTTTTCGGATTCGAAGACGAACGGACCAGAACCGACGATCTGCGATATTGCGGTTTGCCCTGCATTATCCAGTTTCAGGGTGCCCGGGGATACCAGCCCGGCGGTCACCGACGAGGTGGAGCGCAGGAAGTTTGCATCCGGTCGTTTGAGCGTCACCTTGACCTTATTTTTGCCGAGGACCTCGGAACTTTTGTAGGCGGAAAAGTCGACGTTCGGCTGAATTTGCGCGGATTCAACCCCTAGGCCCAACGCGTCCAAGTTTTCCTTCACTGCTTTGGCGTCCAATGGCGTACCGTCCGAGAACGTGACTCCATCACGAATGGTGAAGGTGAATTCGGTCTGTGCCTTATTGGCGGCGAAATCGGAGGCAATCCAGCCCACGAGCTTGCCGGATTCAAGGTCGAAATAGGTCAACCGGTCCAGCACCGAGTTCAGCACATTCGCCTTCTCATAGAAGCGGGCGGCTTGGGTTTGCCAGTTATTGATCGGGGCAACTTCGGCGAAGGTGAACGTTCCACCTTCTACGGGCGTTCCTGCATCCGCGGCGGTTGCCGGGTCGGAGCTGTTCGCAGTGGACGCGCTGTTGCCGCCGCAGGCGGTCAGCGCGAGACCAAGTGCTGTGAGTAGTGCTGCGGCCTTCAGGCTCAGTGGTGCGTTGCGCATTTTCTGGTGTTCCTCTCGGTAAGTTCCCGAGGATTACGCCGAAATCCCGATCCTTCCGCAGTACTGCGGGGCGGGAAGAAGACAGACTTCTCCCCTGTGCGGACCGTTGCGAAATCTAGCAATCTCCATCGGTCCTGGCCTTAGCACCGCTCCCTCAGGGATGGTTGCTGCAACGTCAACGAGCCAGGTCTCTCAGTCGCTCTGGATGGTTATCATTCGGTGTCTTTGCCGAACAATTTAAGTCTGCGTCCGCAGGTGCGGTGTGACCAACCATGACGTTACACGCGCGTCATGAAGTCATTTCCGTACACACTTCGGGCCGAAAACAGGCCACAAAGCTAGTCACGAATCGTCACAAGGCACTTCGTGACGCGACTCAAAATATTTCCTTGACAGCAGCATCGTCTGTCCGAGTTGTCCTGGACGAAATTTTCTGAATAACCGCAAAAGACCAGCCGGAACCAAAACGGTTCAAGCTGGTCTTTTTACATCTGCACCAGTGCTCGGTCTATAACTGTTAAGTTGCCGCTTTAGGTGGCAGTTCGTGCAGTTCCAGTAGAGGAACCTTCACCGACAACAATTGATATCAACAACTGTCTTGCCTTCGCCTGAACGGGTCAAGATCTTCGCCTAGCGTCCACAGCAGCATGTTGGCCCAGAAGTCCAAGGATCTTGCCAAGTGCTGCGATGAAGATCTTGTCGTGAATCTTGGTCAATCCTGCGGATTCCGGTTCCAGTGAGTCAGTGTCACCCCTGACCAGGGTCGACGCGTTGTGGCCGAGTGCTGCCTACGCAGTGACAATCACGTGCGACGATACGCACTGCGGGACGCGGCGGTGCGATCGCTTAGTCGGGTATAGAACAGTTCGACGGACGAACTTTCCATGATTGCAGATACGCCGGTTGCGTGAGAAGGTCCTGCGGGAAGCCTGTTGAGGGAGCCGGCTGAGCCGTCAAAAGGAAGAAGGTCCCGCACCAAGTGGCCCGATTCACATCTAGTACAATATAAGTACGATCGAGATGAATTTCGTCTTTTTTCAAAGTTATTTTGTGAAACTCTTGCATGATCGTACTCACATTGTATTGTTAGTGTATCGACGTGTTCAAAGAGGAGCAAAAATGAAAATCACCCTAGTTGGCACGGGGCAGGTGGGCTTGGAATGGGCCGCGGCCCTGGCCAAATTGCCCGACGTGCAACTTTCGCTGTGCGACTCGCACCCATCACCCCGGGCCCTGGAATGGATTGAATCCAGTGGACTGCTGCTTCACCGGGAGGTCTCCGACTGGATCTCCGGTCAGGAAATCGTCCTGTTGTGCGTGCCCGGCACTGTAATCGGTGGCCTCGTACCCTCGGTTTTGGACCATGTCGTGTCCGGTGCCGTGGTCGTGGACCTTTCCACGGCTGGAGCTGACACCAAACAGCAAGCCGCCGTGCTGGCAGAAGCTGCACACGCAACCTACATTGACATCGCAATCACCGGGGCCGTGGGCATCCACGGCGTACGCACCCCCCTGCTCTACGCAGGTGCAGCTTCCCCTCAGGTGGAGCAGCTGCTCACACGCGTCGGGGCACCATTGACGATACTGCCCGAAAGCACGCCGGGCGATGCGGTGGCGGTCAAGCTTCTGCGCTCAGTCATCATGAAGGGGCTCGAAGCCCTGGCCGTCGAGGCTCTCCCTGCCGCCCGAGCATATGGCGTCCTCGAACCCCTGCTCCAAAGCCTAGGAGATGTCGACCGTTCCCCTTTCAGCGACCTGATCAAGAGCATGGTGACCAGCCACCCGGTCCAAGCCTACCGTCGGCACTCCGAAGTCCTCGAGGCCCGAGAACAGCTGGAACGCGCAGGTGGACCACACGAGATCACCGACGAGGTTGCCCACCGCTACGCAGCCACTAAGCTCAAGGCCGAAACCCTCGGCGCCCCCAAGGAATCCACCCTTGATGCCGCCCTAGACTGGTTCGGCATTGCCTCCAATGACGGAGCACTGAACGGATTGGTCAAGTCATGAGCACCGTGAAAACTATGCCGCTGACCGCGGCTGAATCCGAGAGCACGCTGCGTAAGATCAAGTGGCGAATCCTTCCTCTCCTCATCATCCTCTACATCATCGCCTTCATTGATCGGGCCAACGTAGGCTTCGCCGCCCTGGAAATGAACGCTGCACTGAACATCTCTGCGGCTCAGTTCGGCCTCGTCGCCGGCCTGTTCTCCATCGGGTACTTCCTCTTCGAGGTCCCCAGCAATATGCTCATGCGCAGGGTTGGCGCGCGCCAATGGATCGCCCGAATCCTGGTCACCTGGGGCATCGTGGCCGTGGGCACGGGGTTTGTGCAGGACTTCACCCAACTGGCAATAGCTCGGACCCTGCTGGGCGTCGCCGAGGCAGGCTTCTTCCCCTGCGTGATCCTTTACCTGACCTTCTGGTTCCCAGAGCGTGAACGGGCCCGCGTGGTGGCCATGTTCATGGTGGCTCTGCCTATCGCGACCCTGATCGCCTCCCCCCTCTCCGGCTGGATCATGGACAATATCGCTTGGTACGGCATGGACGGTTGGCGCTGGGTCTTCATCATCGAAGGCTTCCCCGCCATCATTCTCGCCGCCGTAACCCTGTTAGTGCTCGTGGACAAGCCCGGCGATGCCAAGTGGCTTACCGACCGCGAGAAGGCCTGGCTAGATGACACCCTCGAGGCCGAGCGGCAGGCCAAGGTCGAACGCCACGGCCACACCTCCTTCTGGAAGAGCCTGATGGGCGTCAAGGTCCTTGCTCTGGCTCTGATCTACTACAGCAAGTCCGTCGCGATCTACATCCTGGCGTTCTTCACACCGCAGATCATCGCCGGCCTCTCCGAGCGACTCACCACCACCGAGGTCGGTTGGATCAACGCGATCCCTTACGGTGTCGCAGCCGTCTTTATGGTCTACTGGGCCCGCCACTCCGACAAGACCGGCGAACGACGTTGGCACGTGGCCATCCCACTGTTGGCCGCAGCCGGCGGCCTGCTGCTGATGCCGTTGTTCGCCGGCCAGTTGATCCCCTCCATGGTCCTGCTGACGATCATCACGGTAGCGGTCTACGCCACTTACGGTCCCTTTTGGTCGCTTCCCTCGCTCTTCCTCACCGGCCGGTCCGCGGCCGTGGGACTGGCATCAATCAACTCCCTGGCTAACCTCGGGGGATTCGTCGGCCCCTTCGGATTCGGCCTCCTCAAGGACGCCACCGGCACCACCAACTGGGGCTTGGTCATCGTAAGCCTCGTCCTTCTGATCGCCGCCGGTCTTGTCGTCGGGGCACGATTCGTCCGCGACGCCGAGTCCCTGGCCAAATCTGCCGCCATCGCTACCAAAGAAAGCTAAGAAAATGACAACCTCCACAGACACCCTGCTCACCGAACTCGCCGCCCTAGGCGCGGCCACTGTATATGAAGCCAACGGACAACGCGACGCGCTGGATCCGGCAATCAAACCCTTGGATCCCACGTCCCGCATCGCGGGCCGTGCCGTCACCGTCGACCTAGAACCCGGAGACAACTGGTTCATCCACGTGGCGATGCTCGAGACCCGGCCCGGTGACATCCTCGTCGTCGACGCCAAGGGCTACACCCAAGCCGGCCCCTGGGGAGACGTGCTGACGCTCGCAGCCCAGCAGCGAGGACTTGCGGGCTTGGTCATTGACGGAGCCGTGCGGGACAGCCAGGAAATCATCGAATCCGGTTTCCCTGTCTTCACCCGTGGCGTCTGCATCCGTAAGACCACCAAGGTACAACGCGGACGGGTGAATGTGCCCGTAACTGTCGGCGGCGTCTTGATCCGGCCAGGCGATATTCTTGTCGGCGACGCCGACGGGCTCGTACGCGTGGAGGAACAGGACGCAGCCAATGCAGTCTCTTCGTCCTCCCAGCGCGCGCAGAAGGAGAACCGCATGCGTGAGGAAATCCTCGCCGGCGCCTCGACTTTGGATCTGCTCGGCCTGCCCCGACCGTGAAACGGTAGTATGGCCATTAAGGCCATTGGGCGAAAGGATGAGGAAAGCATATGCACCGTCTGGAACTCCTCGAGGAACTGCGTTCCCGGATCACCTCGGGGCATATCCCACCCGGCGGACATCTCGTCGAGAGTGAGCTCACGACCGAATTTGGTGTAAGCAGAACTCCCATCCGATCTGCCCTCAGAACACTGGCAGACGAAGGTCTCGTGGTACTCGAACCAAACCGCGGGGCCTTCGTGGCCGAGTGGACCAGTGCCTATGCGGCTGAGGTCATGACGATCCGGGCACTGCTCGAAGCCCTCGGAGCGGAGCTCGCCGCCCAACACCGCACCCAAGCGCAGCTCGCAGCCATGACCGCGCTATGCAGCGAAATGGACGAGCTCAACGCCCACCAGCCGAAGGGCTACCGAGGAAAAATCGCCCAGCTGAACCACGAATTTCACCTGGCCATCTTGGCCGCAGCCGCATCCCCGCGGCTCTACAACATCGCCAAGGACCTGGCTCTGGCTCCACTGATGTCTGGTTCCTTCCAGTACTACAGCCCTGAAGAGCTTGCCCGCAGCCTCCAAGACCACCAGCTACTTCTAGACGCTATCGAACGCCAGGACAGTCCCGCCGCCAAGTCCCTCATGGAATCCCACCTCCGCGTGGCATACACAGCGCTTAGTGGCAGACAAGAAAAAGCGGGCTGAGCTTCCCACCCCCAGCCAAACGGGACGGCAGGGAAAACTGCAGGACGCCGCTTGCGAAGCCGCCAGGGTGGGCATCTCGCCACCAGAGTCGCAGGCCAACGCACCGGAGTCCGCGCTTGTCGTGCGGGCGTTACTGCGCGGCGGTCGGCTAGGGCTCATGTCAGGGATCGTCGAGTATGCCAATATCTGCTGCGGGAAATTCTTCGACACTCACGATGAGTGTGTCCCAAGAATGAGAAACAAAGCATGTCCACCGGTTTTCAGGCCCCATTGGCATTTCGCCAGACTTGTCGTTTTTCGAAGTCGCGCGCACTGCAATCGCACGGGCGATAGTTGAACCAGTACGTGCACTTTTGACCTCCGAAACAACCCCTTCACCCCATAAGTGGTGTGTCTGATTAAACATTCAAGACCGTCTCGATAGCGAGTCGGCTACCGGAACACACCGTGTTTTGACCTGGATGGTAGAAGTTTAATGGATTCACAGAAGAGCCGACTGTTCCGTTAGCCCCGTACGGTGTGGTGCCCGGTGTTATTCCGAGTTCGGAATAACACCGGGCACTTTTCCGGACAGGCATACGGGAATGCAAAACATTGAGTACTCGTAGTTTCGAAAAGTCAGAATTCATCAGAATGTCCGTCCCGAACGCCTACCGTCTGAATTCGCTGTTCCTCTACTGGGACTGCAGGAACTTCCTTTTAGAGCTGCCATTTAGCCGCCAAATAATGTTAACAGTCACGGCTCGGTCTATTCGGCTGATACCGGAGTCAGCACTCCCTTGACCAACGGATCATCGGTGTTCTTCAGGTATTCCTGCAGCCGTGGATCCGAAAACACCTCGATCAGCTTGGCGGCATCGGGAGTTTTCGAGAACTCGGTGCCGAAGATGAGCTTGGACGCGAAAGTCCTCGGGGGCTCCGGGAACAAGATTCCCTTATCGCGATCGATCTTTCCGGCATCGAACTGAGACACGTATCCGATGGCGGCATCCACATCGTCGAGCATGCGCGGCATGGCCAGAAGATCTGCTTCCTTCAGTTCAAAACCGCGGGGATTATCCACCACGTCTGCCATTTTTGCGGTGCGTGGTTCGATGTCGGGGTCCAGCCCGAGCAGGCCTTCACGCTCCAGAAGCCAAAGCGCTTGTCCCTGGTTAGCAACGTCGTTAGGCAAGAGCAGAGTCGATCCCGTGGGCAGATCCTCGACCGAACCGTAGCGGGTGGAATACAACCCGAAGCCCCACTGATACAGCTCAACAGTCGGCGTCAGTTCCACGCCGGCGGCTTCTGCAGATTGCTGCATGTACCACTCATGTTCAAAGATGGTTGCGTCGAATTGCCCTTCTGCCACTGCTCGGTTTGCCTGGATTGGATCCTGCAGTCCAATTGGTTCGATCTCGACTCCATAGTCCGGCGCGATGCTCTCGGCTACGAATTTAAGGATCTTCTCTTCTCCGGCCATTGCTGGTTCAAAGTGAACTTTGAAGCTCGTTTTGCTGGTTTCATTGAGGGCGAGCGCTGGGGCAGACTTTTGCTGCACCAGTAAAGCGCCTAATACGAGGGCAAAAATAGCTGCTACTACTGCAATGGTCCAGGGAAGTTTCGTGGTGTTTTTACGCAGGGTAAAGCCATGATCATGACCGTTAGGTGAGTTTGTCATTTTCTTTTCGTTTGCTTTAGGGCGCTTAGGGACGGGCCAGTGCGCGGGCGATACGGTCGCCGAGGAATTGGACTATTTGCACGGTCAGAATGAGTGCGAGGATCGTGGCGAGCATGACGTTCATGTCGAAGCGCTGATAGCCGTAGGTGACTGCCAAGTAGCCGATACCGCCTGCCCCAATGGTTCCGGCGATGGCCGAATACTCGACCATCGAGATGGTGTTGAGCGTGATGGCGGAGGCTAAGGCAGGTAGCGCCTCGCGGATCTGCGTGGCACCAATGATTTGCAGCGGCGTTCCACCGGTTACCAGGCCAACGGCCAGATTCTCCTTGGGCAGATCGTTGAGCGCGTTTTGCACGAGTCGAGCGAAGAATGGAATGCCCGCAATGGTCATCGGCACGACAGCTGCCCAAATGCCGATGGTTGTTCCGGTCACCCATTTGGTGAACGGGATAATCGCCGCCATTAAGACTAGGAACGGTAGCGAGCGTCCCATGTTGACGATCCAGCTCAGCGCCCCGTGGCTCTTATCGTGGGGAAAGAGGCCCTGCCGGTCCGTGTTGAACAGCGCCAAACCCATAATTCCGCCAAAGAAGATCACTAAAACCATCACGATGCCGACCATTGCCCATGTCTGTCCATAGGCCGGAAGCATGAGGGCGGGCAGTTCGCTCCATGGAGTGTCGGTGCCAACGGCAGCGCTTTCGGTTGGGATTCTCATACCGTCACCTCAGTGCGTTCCTCGTGGTTGGCCGTGCTGGCAAGGAGCTGTTGGGCTCGTGGCGTGGCTCGCAGTCCCCATCCGCCTAGTACAGCGATGGCTCGTTCTTCAGTGATGCCGGTCAACCCGATTTCAACGCGACCCAGTGTTCCTTCGTGATGCGCTTCCACGGAGCCACCGAGCAGCGCGACCCGTGCACCGTGCTCAATTCCGAGCCGGGATATCCATGAAGGGTCCACGTGCGCCGCTTGATATGCCACGGTCAGGGTGAATTCGAATCCTGCGGGTACCAGATCTGGGCGCAAGGGCAGAAGCTTTGAACCGGTCACCGAATCCGGATCAGACACCAGGCCTCGAAGGTCACCGTATTCGGCGATCCGACCGCCGTCTAGCTGGGCGACTTGGTCGGCTATATGGCGCACCACATCCATCTCGTGGGTTATCAGGATGATAGCCAAACCCAAATCAGTGCGCAAAGAGTCGAGCAGTCCTAGAACCTGCGCGGTGGATTCGGGGTCCAGTCCCGAAGTTGCTTCATCCGAGAGCAGCAATCGCGGACGTAGTGCGAGCGCCCGGGCGATGCCCACGCGCTGGCGTTGGCCACCGGATAGTTCTCCGGGGTAAGAATTGGCGCGATCTGCGAGGCCAACGCGGTCCAAGAGCTCGGCTACCCGGTTTTCCATCTCATGGTGGATTACGCCTAGGTTGCGCAGCGGCAACGCGACATTTTCGGCTACCGTCATGCGGCGCAAAAGGGCTGAGTTCTGGAAGATCGTCCCGATGGCACGACGCTCCGCACGGAGTTCCTTGCCGGAGAGCACGGACAAATCTTTTCCCTCAACCAAGATCTGGCCGCTGCTGGGCTTTTCCAGCAGTGAGATGCAATGGGACAAGGTGGATTTGCCGGCTCCCGAAGGCCCAACCACTGCGGTGATTGACCCTGATTGGACGTCCAGATCGATCCCCTTGAGGACTTCGATTCGGCCCTGGGCCGTGTCGTAATGCTTATGCAACTGGCGGATTTCAATCATTTGATCGCCCAGATAAAATCGTTCGCATTTGTTCTCCTTGGTGCTGGCACCGCGCAGAGTCTCAAACAGCCGTGATCCGTCGATTCAGGAAGTTACCGGCTTTCGCACGTCTCTGGATCTCGGGAACAGTGTCGGTGTGTCAGACTGCTCCATCGGTCCTGGCAGTAGCACCGGCCCCGTGAGGGGTGGTTGCTGCGACGTCATTAAGCCAGGTCTCTCGGTCGCTCTGGATGGTTACCATTCGACATGTGAATCGAACAGTTTCAGTCTGTGCCCATGGCCGCTTCGTGAACAACCATGACGTTATATATGCGTCATGAAGTCACCATCGGGGCTCAAATGGCAGGAAAATGGGCCATAAATGCGGTGCTCAATCGTCACATGTCGCTGAGTGACGGCGCAGAGCGTACATCTTGACTTCGGAACGTAATTCGAATACCTTGATTGTCCCTTTCAAGGAAGCAAAGCAGGAATCCTGAACAGCAAGGTGGAGCAAATCTTGCGTCTGAAATCTAGTGGCGGGGCCAGACCACTTCGAAGCGTTCGCATACGATTCGTTCACCGGGGATGCTGGTGATTGCCGGTTCCCACCGCTTGCCAAAATCTGCTTGCTGCGTCCGCTTCCAGAACTTCTCGTGTTCCCGGCGCCAGCTTGCCAAGCTACGGTCGTCCTCGCCCTCGGCGTAGGCAAAGTCGGCGTCCACCTGGTCGAATGATCTCAACGTTACCTCGCTGGTACGCAGGATAATCTGCGGTATCCCGATGCCGTCGCAGGCGATCCAATGCGAACCGACCTGTGGGAGAGTTTCGTTCTCGGCAAGGTACTCGTTTTCGAGGCTTGAGGTAGCGCGTTTCTGTCCGTGGGTGACTTCTCGCAATAACGAGTCGGCCAGCGCAGGGCTGTCTCCGAAGTATTCCACCACGTATTCGCCCGGATCGCTGGCACAGCTTTTGCGGTATTCATCCCACATTTGTGCGGCTGAGGCAAGATCTAGCGGCGGCATCTCGGTGGCGTGTTCGTTGCTCATGCTCTTAGCCTAAGCGCAGTTCAGAAAGCGCGAATTCCTCACCGGCTCCAAAGGTCTCCGAAGCAGCCCTCCGCCTGGGCGGCAGTAACCGTCGAACCGGATTAACTTCATACCTACGCATTCGCGCCGAGAGCGCGGCCGTGATGGTGAAACCAAAGTTAAATATGTTCCGACCTGCGCTAAATTGCGGATAAGCCCTTACAGTGATGCGTGTCACAGCCCTTATCTGCGGTGGTTCTCCCGTAAATTGGCGCTTACTTCATCCCCACCTTTTCAGGAGATCAAAGTATGTCACGAGCATGTACGAGAGCTATCGCCAGCGCTGCGGCACTCGCGCTGGGACTGGGCACTTTCACCGCACTGCCGGCCAGCGCCGATCCCAGGGCGACCGACAAAATGCCAACGGCCAAAGGCAGCGGCGGCGCTGTCTCATCCGTGGACCCGGAAGCGACCGCCGCCGGCATTGACATCCTACGCAAAGGCGGCAACGCAGTGGATGCGGCTGTCGCAACCGCGGCAGCGCTGGGCGTGACCGAACCTTATAGCGCGGGTATCGGTGGCGGCGGCTACTTCATGTACTACGACTCGAAAACCGGAAAAATCAGCACAATTGACGGCCGCGAGACAGCACCGGCAGCAATGCCCCAAGATGCCTTTGTCGACCCGGAGACTGGCGATCCGTATAACTTCACGCCCGAACTGGTGACCAGCGGCGTGGCCGTAGGTGTGCCCGGAACTCTGGCCACTTGGCAGCGTGCATTGGATAATTGGGGTTCCCAAAGCTTGAAGAAAGTTTTGCGCCCGGCCACCCAAGTGGCCTCACGAGGTTTTGTGGTCGATGAAACCTTCCGCGAACAGACCCTTGATAACAAGGAACGCTTCGCAGCTTTCAGCTCGACGAGCGAGCTGTTCTTGCCCGATGGCGATGCACCCCAGGTTGGCAGCATCTTCAAGAACCCGGATCTTGCTCAGACCTACCGGTTACTTGCCAAGCAGGGCCCCTCGGCGTTCTACCAGGGCGAGATGGCCGAGGAAATATCCCAGACGGTGCAAGCTCCACCCAAGGTTGAAGGCACCGAGCTCCCGGTTCCGGCCGGTTATGTGAGCACCGCCGATCTGGCGGACTACGAGGTGGTGGAGCAGCAGCCAACCAAGGTGACCTACCGTGGCTTGGATGTCTTTGGCATGGCGCCATCGTCCAGCGGAGGAACCTCCATCGGAGAATCGCTGAATATTCTTGGCGAATTCGTCCTCTCGGGCATGGAGCAGCCCTCGGCGCTTCACCACTACTTTGAAGCGACGGCCTTGGCCTACGCCGATCGCGGCAAGTTTGTTGGCGACCCGGCATTTGTGGATGTTCCCACCGCAACCCTGACCGACAAGTTGTTCGGCATCGACCGGGCGTGCGCGATTGATCCCGACCAGGCCGCGGTGAAACCGGTAGCGCCGGGCGACATTGATGGCTATGACGGATTGTGCCCCGCGGCAACCAGCGAACCGGTGATTGAGCAGGATACCGAGAATATCTCCACCACCCACCTTTCGGTGGTTGACCGCTGGGGCAATGTGGTTTCCTACACGCTGACCATCGAGCAGACCGGCGGTTCGGGAATGGTGGTGCCGGAGCGCGGATTCCTGCTGAATAACGAGCTGACCGACTTCTCCACGGTGTACGATCCGCAGGATCCAAACCGCATCGAACCGGGCAAGCGTCCGCGCTCGTCGATGGCACCAACGATTGTGCTGCGCGATGGCGAACCGATGCTCGCCATCGGCTCCCCCGGTGGCTCCACCATCATCACGACGGTGCTGCAGACCTTGGTGAACCGCATTGATTTGGGCATGGACATCAGCCAGGCAATCGCGGCACCTCGCGCCTCGCAGCGCAATACCGCGGCAGTGACGGCAGAGCCCGAATTCATCGAGGCCTACGGCTCAGCGCTTGAGGCTTTCGGCCACAAGCTCACCCCCGCTGGTGATTCCTTCACTCCGCAGGCCGAAATCGGTGCGGTTGAGGCGGTGGAAATCGCCGCTGATGGGTCTCTGACCGCGGCGGCTGAACCAACCCGCCGTGGCGGCGGTTCGGCCATGGTGGTCACGCCCGCTAAATAGCCACTAAAACCAGCAAGTCCCCGGGAATTTCAGTGTTTCGCGGGGACTTGCTGGTTTTTTTGCGTCACTATTTGATTTTCAAGACCCTAGGCCTGCGGAGCCAGACGGTTCGCAATCTTATACTGGGCTGCACGGTGGGTGTCCTTCACCCGGTCACCCTCGCCGAAGAGCTTGTGGCGCAGCGAGCCCTCGGTGTATTCGGTCTTGTAGACCCCGCGTGCCTGCAGCTCGGGGACCACGTACTCGACGACGTCCTCGAAGGTGCCTGGAGTGACAGCATAGGCGAGGTTGAAGCCGTCCACGTCGGTGTAGTCCACCCAGTCGATGAGCTTCTCGGCTACCTCAGCACCCGAACCGACGGAGACCGGGCCGAATCCGCCAACGCCGATCCATTCGGCCAACTGGCGGATGGTCCATGGCTTTCCGGTATCACCGCTGGCCTTCTTGAAGGTTTCTACCGAGGACTGGATGGCGTTGGACTTCACGTCGTCGCCAATCACGTCATCCGGTCCGTAGACGGACATGTCGATGCCGGTCCAACCCGAAAGCAGTGCGAGCGACCCCTCGATATCCACGTAGGAGCTGTAGTCCTCGAACTTTGCCTGGGCAAGTTCGGTGGTTTCGGCGGTGATGATGGTCTGCATGGCGAAGACCTTGATGTCGTAGCGGCCACGGCCTGCGGCTTCGGCAGCGTCGCGAATTTTGGCGACCGCTTCCTTGAGCAAATCTCGAGTTGGGCAGTTCACGAAGATCGCTTCTGCATTCGACGCGGCGAATTCGGTGCCGCGCTTGGACGCGCCGGCCTGGTAGATCACCGGGGTGCGCTGGGTGGACGGCTCGGTGATGGCGATGCCCGGAACCTTGAAGTACTTGCCTTCGTGGTTGATCGGGTGGACCTTGGCTGGGTCGGTGTAGACGCCGGTTTCCTTGTTGTTCTGCACCGCGTCCTCTTCCCACGAGCCCTCGAGCAGCTTGTAGACCACCTCGAGGTACTCATCGGCGTGGTTGTAGCGCTCGTCGTGCTCCATCTGGTCTTCCTGGCCCATATTGCGGGCGGCCGAGGGAAGGTACCCGGTGACGACGTTCCAGCCCACGCGGCCGTTGGTCAGATGATCCAGGGTGGCCAGACGGCGGGCAAAGGCGTAAGGGTGCTCGTAGGCAGTACCCGCGGTGACGCCGAAGCCGAGGTTCTCGGTCACGGCGGCCATGGCGGAAACCAGCATCATCGGGTCGTTGACCGGGGCCTGGGCGCCGGAGCCCAGCGGGGTAACGTTGGTGCCCTTGTACACGTCGTAGGTGCCCAGCACGTCTGCGAGGAACAGGCCGTCGAATTTTCCCTTTTCCAGCACCTTGGCCAGGTGCGTCCAGTAGCCCAGGGTGTTGTAGGTCGAAGCCTTGTCATCCGGGTGGCGCCAGAGGCCTGGCGACTGGTGTACAACGCAGTTCATATCAAAGGCGTTAAAAAGGATTTCGCGCTTGTTCTCGCTCATTGGTGTGCCCCTATCCATGGAAGTTGAAATCTGGTAATTCTGAAGATTTGCGTTCGAGAAGTTTCATTTATGTGCCGGAGTACCGGTTGGCTCCGGCTACCGTGCCGGTGACGGACAGCCGCTGGGGCTGCACGCCGTTGATCTCGTAGTCCCCTACGATGCGCGCTTTATAGATCGCCGGATTGTGCGTCGCAATGGTGCGTGCGTTGCGCCAGTGGCGGTCCATATTGCAGCTATTGCGGGTGGAAGATGCACCAAGCGCGTCGAAGAGTTTGCTCGTTGCACCGATGACCAGTGGCTGCACGATCGTCTGTGCGCGGTTTGCCGCTAGTTCGCAGACGGCAAAGCGTTCCTCGGCGTTCAGGTTCTGATCGGTCATTGCCGATTCGACCTCCAGCACGGCGCCCATGACCACGGAATCCGCGGCAAAGATTTCGGCGGAGACCTCGCCGACAAGCTGCAGTACCTGCGGTTCACGGTGCACCGGGACTCCGGTGCCGGTGCTGAAACTGCGGGTACGCGCCTGCACCGATGAGCGCAGGTCGTTTAATGCCGCCCGTCCGATGCCTGCTTGGACTGCCATGAGCACCAGTTGGAAGATTGAGGCCTCTGGATCCGTGGGGTCCTCCGGCATGAAGGTGTCCACCGGAACTTCGTGGAACTCGGTGGTGCCGGTGCCGGTGAGCTGTTGGCCAAACCCGTCCCAGTCATCAAGGATTTTCACGCCACTGTGCTGCGTGGAAACCACTGCGATCTGGCGTCCAGGAAGTTGTGGGTGAGCCACCGCTACGGTGGTCCAATCGGCGAAGATGGTGCCGGTGCAATAGAACTTTCGTCCGTTCACCAGCCAGCGCGAGCCCTCCTCGGTGACCTTGGTATTGAGCACCCCCAGGGCATTGCCGCCTTCCTCGGTGTAGGCGTTGCCCACGATCTGCCCGGAGCTGATCCGGGCGACCCATTTGCTTCGGAGCAGCGGGTCCTCAAGGCGCACCACGTTTTCCACGAAGGCAATGTGTGCACGCCAAAGCTGAGCTACGTGCGAGTCTGCCTCGGCTAATTCGATGAGCAATCGGAAGCAATCGCTCAAACGCGCCCCGTGCCCTCCGTCGGCAACCGGTAGACGCAGCGCACCGAAGCGTTCACGGTTCAGCAAACCCACTTGTTCAAATGGCAGGATTCGCTGCCGGTCGCGTTCTTTTGCGCCCAGGGCGATCTGCGCGAACACCGGACGGAAAATATCGGCAAGCCGCTCGTACTGTTCGTCCGCACCGGGTCCTGGGGTAATTTTTAACAGCTGCCGGGTCGGAAGCTCTTGGGGAAGGTCGTCAAGCTCCACCGCGCTACCCGCAAAAGACGGGTCGCTAAGCGCATTAAAGTCGCCAGCGGGATCGCCAAATGACATTGAAAGTCCTCAATTCTTTCCATCGGTCCTGGCTGTAGCACCGTCCCGCGCCAATAAATTGGTGGGTGGTTGCTGCGACGTCTTCGAGCCAGATCTCTCGGTCGCTCTGGATGGTTCGTAATCATTTGTAGCCTGAGTTTTACGTCGGCATCAACCCGGTTAGTCACATTTCTTCGTGCACGGATCGTCATTGAAATGCATCAAGGACAGCACTTACCCGGCGCGGCCGAACACCACAGCTAGCGTTTACTGATTTTTCAGCCAAATACGCGATTGATGAAATATAAATCGAAACATCACGATGATGTGACGCATCTATCGAATATTTTGCATGTTACGAAAGATTTGCATTGAAATCGTTCGAATGCCTGTAATAGTCATGTAACCATCCCGAGCGGCCGAGAGATCTGGCTCTGTGACGCCGCAGCAACCACCACCCACGGTTCATAAACCTAACGGCGGCCGGTGCTACCGCCAGGAACGATGGAGATGAATATGACTACAGCTTTTGCCTTGCCTGAGACCGTCCAAAACGCGACGGCACTCGAAGTGGAGTTCCTGGACCTATCGCGTACTTTCACCACTAAGAAGGAAAGCAACACGGTGCTTCGCGATGTGAATCTACACCTCGAAGCGGGACAGATTGTTGCAATTCTCGGCGCAAGCGGTTGCGGCAAATCGACCCTCTTGCGGGCGGCGTCCGGCCTGGACCGCCCCTCCACCGGGTCTGTGGTCATCGGAAGCCGCGCTGTGACAGGGATCGATGAGCGGTGCGCCGTTGCATTCCAGGAACCACGGCTATTACCTTGGCGCTCCGTCCGCGACAACGTGTCCATCGGCCTTGCACCGGGAACCGACAAGCAATCCGGGCGTCAGCTGATCGCCGAGCTGCTGGAGCTGACCGGCTTGAGCCACGCAGCGGATCTGCGCCCACGTGAAATTTCCGGTGGCATGGCTCAGCGGGTTTCGCTTGCTCGCGCGTTGGCCCGGCGCCCGGGCGTCCTGCTACTCGACGAACCCTTTGGGGCTCTCGACGCGCTGACCCGAATGAAGATGCAGGACCTGCTGCTGGCCATCCACAAGTCTTTCCCGACAACCGTGCTGCTGGTGACCCACGACGTCGATGAGGCGCTGACTCTCGCCGACCGCGTCGTCGTGCTGGGCCGCCCCGAGGGCCAGGCCTCGGCGACCGTGATCGAAGATCGAGTCCTGTCCGCGGAGCATCCGCGCAGCCATACGAGCAACGAATTCGTCGCACACCGCACAGCGCTGCTCAGCCTGCTCGGCGTTGATCCGGCGAACCACTAGTACTTCCTACCGCACTCATTCGGCCTCGCAGGCCTTCCATTCGCACAAATCAAGGATTTCCCATGCTCTCGAATCGCTTTTCCCGTCGCGCCGCACTCTCCGTAGCAACGTTCAGCATTTCGGCCCTAGCTCTGACCGGATGCGCGGGCGAGAACGCCGCAGCCGATGGCCAGACGCTGTCGATCGACTTCGCCACCTACAATCCGCTGAGCCTGGTTCTGAAAGAAAAGGGTTGGCTGGACGCTGCCGCCCAGGAACAGGGGGTCACCATCGAGTGGATTCAGTCGGCGGGTTCGAACAAGGCCAACGAGGCGCTGCGCGCAGACGCCGTGGATGTGGGATCCACCGCGGGTTCGGCAGCGCTATTGGCCCGCTCCAACGGTTCACCCATCAAGACCATCTCGCTGTATTCGCAGCCCGAATGGTCCGCCCTCGTGGTGAACGAAGATTCGGACATCAAATCAGTCAAGGACCTGAAGGGCAAACAGGTCGCGGCCACCAAGGGCACCGACCCCTACTTCTTCCTGCTGCAGTCCTTAGCCGAAGCCGGTCTGAGCGATTCGGACATCACCTTGCAGAACGTGCAGCACGCCGATGGGCGCACCGCGCTGGTCAACGGTTCAGTCGATGCCTGGAGCGGCCTGGATCCGATCATGGCTGACGCCGAACAAGACGGCGCGAAGCTGCTCTACCGCAACCTGGACTTCAACACCTACGGCGCTCTGAATGCCCGCGAAGATTTCATCGAGGAAAGCCCCGAACTCGCCCAGCTGGTGGTGGACTCCTACGAGAAGGCCCGCGAATGGGCCACCGCCAACCCTGCTGAAACGGCGAGCATTCTGGCCGAAGCTGCAGGCCTGGAGGCGCCGGTGGCCACCCAAGTGATCGAGGAACGCTCGAACCTCGACGTGGACACCGTTCCGGGTGAGGATTTCACTTCGGTGCTGCGCAATATCGGACCTACCTTCGTGGCCAACAAGGACGTCTCCACCCAGGACGCGGTCGATGAAGCGCTGGAATCCCTGGTGGATGATCAGTTCGCTTCCCAGGCCGACGCGACGAAGATCGCCGGAGAATAAGCAACATGTCTTCAGCGAATCAAACACAACAAGCCAGCACGCCGGTGCAGGCGCGCGAAAGCCTTGGCGTCAAGCTGCTGAAGCTACCGCACTGGCTGCTCGCGCTGATCCTGCCGATCATCGTCTTGCTCACCTGGCAGGTGGTCACGACCACCGGCATCGTCGCGCCGTGGTCCTTGCCGACGCCGGCGGCCGTGGTGGCCGCGGCCGGCGAACTGCTCGAAGGCGGAGAGCTGGGCAAGCACGTGGGCATTTCGACCCAGCGTGTACTGCTCGGATTCTTCTTCGGTTCGCTGCTCGGGCTGCTCTTCGGCGCGCTGGTCGGATTGTCCCGGCTCGCGGACGCATTGCTCGGCCTGAGCATCGGGGCGCTGCGCGCCGTGCCCTCGCTGGCCTGGGTTCCGTTGCTCATTCTGTGGATGAAGATGGGCGAGGACTCCAAGGTCACGCTGGTCATCATCGGCGCATTCTTCCCGGTGTTCACCACCGTTGCCTTGGCCCTGCGCCACGTGGACCGCCAGCTCATCGAAGCCGCGCGCGCGTTCGGCCTGAACGGCCTGAAGCTGCTGCGCACCGTGCAGCTGCCCGCCGTGGTTCCTTCGGTCTTCTCCGGGCTTCGCCTCGCCTTGGCCCAGGCCTGGCTGTTCTTGGTCGCCGCCGAGCTGCTCGGCGCCTCCATGGGGCTGGGCTATCTGCTCACCGACTCGCAGAACAACGGTCGCATCGACCGGTTGATCCTGACAATTATCCTGCTCGCCGTCTTCGGAAAGATCACCGATGCCCTGCTCTCGGTAGCAGAACGCTGGGCGATCAACCGCTGGACCTAAGCCAACAACTCGAATCACTTTCAAGGATCCGCTATGACCACCACCGAATTGGCCAGTACAAAACAGCCCTCCAACGCCGAGGCCCGCCAGGAATTCTGGGATGAAGCGGCGAACCTGCTTGACTGGGACACCCCATGGCACACCACCAGCCAGATCATCCCGGCAGATGTAGAAGCCAAACGCGGCCCGCAGATCTCCTGGTACCTGGGCGGCAAGCTCAACGCCGCGGTGAACTGCGCGGACCGCCACGTGGCGGCTGGCAACGGCGACAAGGTAGCCCTCTACTTCGAAGGCGAGCCAGGTGATCGCATCGCGGTGACCTATCAGAACCTCCAAGACCGGGTCAGCCAAGCGGCGAACGCCCTGCTGGAACTGGGTGTGGCCAAGGGGGACCGTGTGGTCATCTATCTGCCGGTGCTCGTTGAAACGATCGTCATCACCTTGGCCTGTGCACGAATTGGGGCAATTCACTCGCTGGTCTTCGGTGGCTTCTCTGCGGAAGCGCTGAAGTTCCGCGTGGAAGACACCAAAGCAAAGCTTTTGGTCACCACCGATGGCCAGTTCCGGCGCGGCACTTCGGTTCCGGTCAAGGCCAACGCCGATATTGCGGTATCCGGCGAAAACAGCATCGAAAAGGTTCTGGTGATCCGCCGGACCGGGGATGAGATTCCTTGGACCGCGGGACGCGACGTGTGGTGGCATGAGACGGTGGAAACCCAGTCCACCGCGCACGCAGCGCAGGCTTTCGATTCAGAGACCCCGCTCTTCATCATGTACACCTCCGGAACCACCGGGCAGCCGAAGGGCTTGGTGCACACTACGGGAGGCTATCTGACCCAGGCCGCCTACAGCCACAATCTGTTGTTCGGAAACCCGGACGAGTCCCGGCGCTCCCACGACGTGCACTGGTGCACCGCCGACCTCGCCTGGGTCACCGCGCACACCTATGAGATCTACGGCCCGCTGGCCAACGGCGTCACCCAGGTGATCTACGAGGGCGTGCCCAACGCACCCCATCCAGGTCGCCACTTTGAGATTATCGAACGCTACAAGGTCACCAGCTACTACACCGCGCCGACGCTGGTCCGCTCGCTGATGGGTTGGTTCCCCGCAGGCGCTCCGGCCGAGTATGACCTGTCCTCCGTGCGGGTGGGCGGCACCGTGGGCGAAGCGGTCAACCCGGAGGCATGGCGCTGGCTGCGCGCTCAGCTGGGGCGCGACACCGATGGCGGCATCCCCATGGTCGATACCTGGTGGCAGTCCGAGTCCGGCGCAACCGTCCTCTCTCCGTTGCCTACCGACGAGCATTTCAAGCCCGGCTGCGCTTCGCGGGCGCTGCCCGGTGTTTCGGTGGACATCGTGGATGCCGCAGGCGACCGCGTAGGACCGAATGAGCAGGGAAATATCGTCATCACCCAGACCGGCCCGTCCATGGCCCGCACGGTCTGGGGAAACCCGGAACGCTACTACACCAGCTACTGGGAGCAGTACGCCGCCCAGGGCTGGTTCCTGGCCGGGGATGGCGCGCGTTTCGACGAGGATGGGGACATCTACATTCTGGGACGCACCGATGACGTGATCAATATTTCCGGGCACCGGCTGTCAACCATCGAGATCGAATCAGCACTGGTCACCCACCCGGGCGTGGTCGAGGCGGGAGTCTGCCCGACTCCCGATCAGAAGACCGGGCACGCGGCCACCGCGTTCGTGGTGCCGCTGGATGCCTCTCTGGTCGCTGCGCAACCCGATGCACAGACGCTCGCCCGCCAGCAGCAGTTCATCGCCGAACTGCGCGCCACCGTCACCACGCAGATCGGACCGATCGCCAAACCACGCGATATTGTCCTGGTCCCCGATGTGCCGAAGACCCGCTCGGGCAAAATCATGCGCCGCCTGCTGACCCAGCTCTTCGAGGGCACCAAGCTAGGGGACACCACCAGCTTGCAAAATGAACCATGCATTGCCCGGCTCAACGAGATCTGCCGCGCTCGCGACTAGCCCCCAATGAATCTGGCCGTCCTTCATCCGCTCTTCTGAAGGTCGGCCAGATTCATTTAACCGCTTCTGACCACGAATTTTTCAGTGGAGCGAAAAGACACAAGTAATTATCTTGACTCATTCAAAATAAATAGGGCAAGCTAGTACTATGACAACATCCGAGGGAATCGAGAAGGTGCTGCGCGAAGCATCGATGCGGGTCACCCGCCCGCGCGTCGCGGTGCTCGCCGCGGTGACAGCTCATCCCCATGCGGATACCGAAACCATCATCGAGGCAGTTCGCCAAGAGCACCCGCTGGTATCTCATCAGGCGGTCTACGATTCCCTGAAGCTTCTCACAAGCCTTGGACTGCTCCGCCAAATCCAGCCCCACGGCCATATCGCCCGGTACGAAACCCGCGTAGGCGACAACCACCATCACGTGGTCTGCCGCAATTGCGGAACACTGGCGGACGTGGACTGCGCCGTCGGAGCCGCACCATGCTTGCATGCCTCGGATCACCACGGTTTCAGCATCGACGAGGCCGAGGTCATCTATTGGGGACTTTGCCCAGACTGCCAAAAAGCCAAGACAGTGTAACCATCCACGAAATCTGTCTGAAAAGAATTACCGCAAGGTACTAATTTTCGTCTTCGCACGCCGCCGGCGAGCGGACACGGAGTTGCCAAACCCAATCCCTTATCGGAAGGAAGACTAAATGTCAGAAACGACTACAGGTCAGTGCCCAGTAGTAGGAGCCGGACGCGTTCACCCTACCCGGGGTAATGCGAATACCGAATGGTGGCCAAATAAGCTGAACCTGAAGATTCTTTCGAAGAACCAGGAAGCTACCAACCCGCTGGATCCGGACTTCGATTACATCGAAGCTTTCGAAGCGCTGGATCTTGCCGCCGTCAAGGCTGATATTGCCGAGCTGATGACCAAGTCCTACGACTGGTGGCCAGCTGACTTCGGCCACTACGGCCCATTCTTCATCCGCATGGCGTGGCACGCTGCGGGCACTTACCGCTCGCATGACGGCCGCGGCGGCGCCGGTGCAGGTCAGCAGCGTTTCGCACCATTGAATTCCTGGCCAGATAACGTGAACCTGGACAAGGCACGTCGACTGCTGTGGCCAGTCAAGAAGAAGTACGGCCAGTCCCTGTCCTGGGCCGACCTGATCGTACTAACCGGCAACGTGGCCCTTGAAGACATGGGCTTCGAAACCTTCGGCTACGCCGGCGGCCGCAAGGATGTTTGGGAAGCTGACGACGACATCTACTGGGGCCCGGAAAAGGTCTGGCTGGAGAGCGAACGCTACACCGGTGCACGCAATCTGGAAGCGCCATTGGCGGCAGTCCAGATGGGCTTGATCTACGTGAACCCAGAGGGCCCGGATGGCGTTGCAGATCCATTGGCTTCGGCCATTGACATCCGCGAAACCTTCCGCCGCATGGGCATGGACGACGAGGAAACCGTCGCGCTGATCGCTGGCGGCCACACCTTCGGCAAGACCCACGGCGCCAGCGCCGAATCCCACAAGGGTGAAGACCCAGAGTCGGCTCCATTGGAGATGCAGGGACTGGGTTGGAAGTCTACCCACGGCACCGGCCACGGCGATGACACCATCGGCTCGGGCTTGGAAGTCACCTGGACCTACCACCCAACCCGTTGGGACAACGAGTTCTTCCACATCCTCTTCGCCTACGAGTGGGAGCTGTTCCACTCGGAGGCCGGCGCGCAGCAGTGGCGCCCGAAGGACGGTGCCGGCGATGACATGGTGCCGATGGCCCACAACGCAGCCGTACGCCGCGAACCACGCATGCTGACCAGTGACCTGGCCCTGCGTTTCGACCCGATTTACGGTCCAATCTCGGAGGACTTCAAGAACAACCAGGAGAAGTTTGCCGACGCATTCGGCCGCGCCTGGTTCAAGCTGACCCACCGCGATATGGGCCCGAAGTCCCGCTACTTCGGCCCAGAAGTTCCGGCAGAGGACCTCGCCTGGCAGGATCCATTGCCAGCAGCCCCGGAGGTCACCCTGGGCGACGCCGAGATCGCCGCGTTGAAGTCCCTGATCAACGGATCCGGCCTGTCGGTTCAGCAACTGGTTTCCACCGCGTGGAAGGCCGCAGCGAGCTTCCGCTCCTCGGACAAGCGTGGCGGCGCTAACGGCGGTCGCATCCGTCTGGAACCACAGGTTTCCTGGACTGTGAACCAGCCTGAGCAGCTCAAGCCGGTCATCGCAGCACTGGAAAATATCGTTGACGAATTCAACGCGACCTCGGTCGTGAAGGCTTCCTTCGCCGACGTTGTGGTTTTGGCCGGCAACGTAGGCATTGAGCAGGCTGCCCTGGCGGCCGGCCAGCAGCTTGACGTTCCGTTCACCCCGGGTCGCGTTGACGCTACCCAGGAGCAGACCGACGTGGAGCAGTTCGCCTGGCTCGAGCCAGTAGCCGATGGCTTCCGCAACTACGATTCGGGCTTCCTGCAGCTGCCTTCCGAGTACTTGCTGCTTGACCGCGCGAATCTGCTGGGCCTGACCGCCCCGGAAATGACCGTGCTCTTCGGCGGCCTGCGCGTATTGGGCAACAACTGGGATGGCTCAAACACCGGCGTCTTCACCGACACCCCGGGTGCGTTGACCAACGACTTCTTCGCGAACTTGTTGGAGCTGGGCCTTGAGTGGACCCCGGACGCCGAGGAGAAGACCTACTCGACCACCGACGGCCGCTGGATTGGCAGCCGCGTTGATCTGGTCTTCGGCTCGAACTCCGAATTGCGTGCATTGGCCGAGGTTTACGCCGCGGACGATGCCAAGGAGAAGTTCGCCAAGGACTTCGCCGCAGCCTGGGCCAAGCTCATGGATGCGGACCGCTTCGAACTACGCAAGTAAGTAGTTCCCAGCCTCACCACGGTGGCCGCTACCCCGCAGGGGGTGGCGGCCACCGCTGCATTTCTCCCGAAAGTTGAATTTCACCCAATGGTCGCAATTTTCCGTTGTGCCAGACCGCTAGTCAGCCGGGATTATTGATCAGCCACGGCTAAAACAGCGTTTCGGACTCAGCGCTCTGGAGCTGCGGGTTCTCCAGTTCCAGCAGTTGCACCTTGGTCTGCAGCCCGCCGAGATAGCCTCCGAGGGAACCGTCGGTACGCAGCACTCGATGGCAGGGCAATACGATGGGCAATGGATTGGTCGCGCACGCAGAACCTACCGCACGCACCGCCTTCGGCTTGCCGATCTGTTCCGCCACCTGCGCATAGCTCAGGGTTTCCCCATAGCCGATCCGGCCCAGCTCCATTTGAACCGTGCGCCGGAAATCTGTGGAGAGCCGCAGATCCAGCGGCAGCTGGAATTCGCGGCGCCGCCCCGCAAAGTATTCATCCAGCTGGCGCGCGGCTTCGTCCAGTTTCGCCGGAACGCTCAAAATCCGGGGCCCGATCTTCTCCGAAAGCATCTGAAGGATCCGCTCATAGCCTTCGGACTCGAACGCAACGCGCACCAGTCCCGCTTCGGTGCGCGCCAAGAGCAGCTTTCCTATCGGGCTATCAATCACGCGGTAGGAAATATCGGTCAGCTGCGCCTTGTCCGCTTCGGCCGCCAGACGGGTGTGCAATTGCTTCAGCAACTCGGCTTCCTCGGCATTCGGGGTGAGATTCAGCTTTACGGTGTTCATGATGTGGCTCCCGGCAATTGTTCTTCGCCCATTTGGCTTCGCAGTTTCCTAATTCCATCGGCACCGGCCCTTCGGGCTGCCTCAGGTGTTCCCGAAAGCACGTCCGCGATCTGCGCGTAGCTCAAGCCGCCCAGATACCTGTAGGCCAGGACGAGGCGCTGTTTTTCCGGAAGCGTCTTGACCGCTTGCCAGAGTTCAAGATTCTCGAGGTTTTGCGCTGGCCCGGCAGCACCGTTTATGGTGCGCGGTTCTACTTCGGACTGCATCGATTCGGGCTTATGCTTGCGCAGCTCATCTATCGCTTTTCTGTGAGCAATGCGCACCAACCAGGCCTGCACGTTCGCATCCTCCGCCAGCTGCGGGTAGGCCTTGAGCGCCGCGAGGAAAGTTTCAGACCAAGCATCCTGGGCGCGGTGTTCATCGAGCAATGCCCGGCACACCCGAAGAACGCTCAGTCCGTGGGCTTTCACGACTCGTTCGAATGGTTGCTTCATGGTGCTCCTCGTTGGCGGCTTTCACTAGGTAAACGTACCGCGTAGCCATTATGTGAGGTGCGTGAGCAGAATTTCTTGGAAAACTTTGAGCCCTTCGGTTCTAGCGCGCGGTCGCCAGACCCAGCTCCTGGGTTAGCTGGGCTAGGCGGCTCAGCTCAATTTTGAGCAATTCGCCATTGTAGATACCGCGTTCGATTCGCCTTCCGGCGAGCGCGTCGCGCGTGATACGCATGGCAGCACCGTGGCTGACCACCAGGATGCGGCGGCCCGGATTCACTTCAACTATGTCGCTCAGCGTGCGAAGCATCCGGTGGAGCACCGCTTCGCGGCTTTCGGACTCCGCTGCGTGGGCGGCCACTTCTTCCTCGGTCAGCTCAGCCCTGACTCGACCTTCGAATGGGCCAAAGCTGCGCTCGATCGCATCGGCTACCGGTGCGCCGGTCTCAATGTCGAGTTCCGCGGCGATCAGCTCAGCGGTCTCCTGGGCACGGGACAGCGGCGAAGCCAGCACCAGCTCCCAACCGTCATCCAGCAGCTGGCGTCCTGCTTCGCGGGCTTGTTCGCGACCGGTCGCGTTCAGCGCAATGTCGGTGCGTCCCTGCATGCGCCCTGCCAGGTTCCAGTCGGTCTGCCCATGTCTGACCAAAGCTAGCGCGGTATCCATAACTCGAGCATAGGGTAATCGCGCGGCTCCACCCGAATCATCCTGCGCCTTAACATTCGCAACTTTAGGACTCATAGTTGGGGCATCCCAAGACATCTTGACAGACTATTACTTACCATCCCGAGCGGCCGAGAGATCTGGTTTGATGACGCCGCAGCAACCTGCCGCAACCGGTGGATCAGGTGCTACCGCCAGAACCGATGGAGCTGCTTTCCACTGATTCTCAGGGGTTAAGCGACATTGATCCGGGATTCCTGCCGAAAACCCAGTCGACAAGGAGTCGTAAGCCACCATGGCCGACCACAAGTTTGGATTCCGCACCCGCGCGCTACACGCAGGTGGCACCCCCGACGCCGAGCATGGCGCACGTGCCGTGCCGATCTACCAGAGCACCTCATTTGTCTTCAAAGACACCGATGATGCGGCGAACCTTTTCGCGCTGCAGAAATACGGCAACATCTATTCGCGCATCGGCAACCCGACCGTGGCGGCTTTCGAAGAACGCATGGCCTCCCTCGAAGGCGGCATCGGCGCGGTAGCCACCGCTTCCGGCATGGCGGCCGAGTTCGTCACCTTTGCGGCGTTGGCACAGGCCGGAGACCACATCGTGGCTTCCTCCAAGCTCTACGGCGGCACCATCACCCAGCTGGACGTGTCCTTGCGCCGCTTTGGCATCGACACCACCTTCGTTGATTCCAATGAGGCAGCCGACTTCGAAGCTGCCATCCAGGAGAACACCAAGGCCGTCTACACCGAGATCGTGGCGAACCCCTCCGGCGACATCGCGGACCTCAAGGGCCTGGCCGAGGTGGCGCACCGCCACAACCTGCCGTTGGTGGTCGATTCCACGCTGACCCCTCCGTACCTGCTGCGCCCGATCGAGCACGGTGCAGACATCGTGATCCACTCGGCCACCAAGTTCATCGGCGGGCACGGCACCACCTTAGGCGGCGTGGTCATCGAGGCCGGTACCTTCAACTGGGGCAACGGCAAATTCCCCACCATGACCGAAGCGGTACCGAGCTACGGCAACGTGTCCTGGTGGGATAACTTCGGCGAGTACGGATTCCTGACCAAGCTGCGCAGCGAACAGCTGCGCGACTTCGGCCCGGCCTTGCCGGCCCAGTCGGCTTTCCAGTTGCTGCAGGGCCTGGAGACCTTGCCGCAGCGCATGGACAACCACCTGGCCAACGCGAAGCAGATCGCCGCGTGGCTGGAAGCCGACGAACGAGTCAGCTACGTGAACTACGCCGGCCTGGAGTCCCACCCCCAGCACCAGCGCGCCACCGAATTGCTGCCAATGGGCGTCGGCTCGGTCTTCAGCTTCGGCGTGAAGGGCGGACGTGCGGCCGGTACCAAGTTCATCGAGGCGTTGCAGCTGGCAAGCCACCTGGCGAACATCGGGGACGCGCGCACCTTGGTGCTGCACCCGGGATCCACCACGCACCAGCAGCTGAACTCAGAGCAGATGATCGCTGCCGGTGTTCCGGAGGACCTGATCCGCTTGTCGGTCGGCTTGGAAGATGTCGAAGACATCATCTGGGATCTGGACCAGGCGCTGACCGCGTCGCAGGAAGGCACCGTGGCCGAACAGTTCGAAACTTCCACCTATGACGGCGCTGCCTGCGCCGTGCCTGCCGCTTCGAAGGGAGCGAACTAATGAGCATCGAAGAACGTACTTGGCAAGCGCCCGGCGCGGCCGAGCGTCTGGCGATCCTGCGTGACACGAAGGTCATCGCCATTGTGGGTGCCTCGAATAAGCCCTCACGCGCGAGCTACTTCGTGGCCACTTACCTGTTGTCCTCCTCGAAGTACAAGGTGTACTTCATCAACCCGGTGCTCGATGAGATTCTGGGTCAGCCTGTCTACAAGTCGCTGGCGGATCTGCCGGAGACTCCAGATCTGGTTGAGGTCTTCCGTAAATATGATGATCTTCCAGGCGTATTGGATGAAGCTGTGGCGGTAGGCGCGAAGACCCTCTGGCTGCAGCTTGGATCGTGGCATGAGGAAGTCGCCGCGCGCGGCGAAGCAGCAGGCCTGAACGTGGTCATGGATCGTTGCGTCAAGATTGAGCACGCACGCTTCCACGGTGGTTTGCGGCTGGCCGGCTTCAACACCGGAGTCATTTCTTCCAAACGCCAGATACTGGCGTAGCGCTCGGACTGATGCCTAGATCGGTGGGACCCTCCTTCTGAGGGGTCCCACCGATTTTTTGGCTTTTGAACAGATAACCCCACGCAAACAAAGATTAATCCACAGTATTTTTGGATTTCATCTTGACTACCCCACGCAAACGGGCATAAAGTCATGGAAACACAGATTCATGTGTTGTAGGTCATGACTTCATGGAGGCGTAGATGTTTGCCGAGGAAAGACACCGGCTAATCACGGATCAGCTTGCGAGCGCCGGGAAAGTAACCGTCGCGCAGTTGGCCCAGCGCTTTGAGATCACCGCCGAGACTGTCCGCCGCGATCTGGCCCAAATGGAATCAGAGAATCTCCTGCGCCGCGTGCACGGCGGCGCGGTCTCCACCAGCGAGGCGAGCACCCGCGAGGAAAGCTACGTGGCACGCACCGCCATCCACGCCGACGCCAAGGCCCGGATCGCCCAGCGCGCGTTGAGCCTGCTTCCGGTCTCCGATGCCTCGGTCATTCTCGATGCGGGCACCACCACCGAGATCCTCGCCGAACGCATGGTAAAAACCAATGCGGGTTCGGGACTCGTGGTCATCACCCACGCGCTGCCTATCGCTACGGCGCTGGTGCAAAGCCCGCAGATCGCGTTGGAATTGATTGGCGGACGAGTTCGCGGAATCACCGGAGCCAGCAGCGGAGCTCGCACGGCGCAGGAATACTCGAACTACCGCGCAGACATCGCATTTATCGGAACCAACGGCTTGCAAGCCGACTTCGGCCTGAGCACCCCGGACCCGCTAGAGGCGGCAGTGAAAACGGCACTGGTCGCCAGCGCCCGCCGAGTGGTCCTGCTCGCCGACTCGTCAAAATTCGATCAGGAAACTCTGGTCCGCTTCGCACGGCTGGATCAGGTGGACACGCTCGTCACCGATCGCGCACCGGAAGCCGATCTGGCCCGCGCACTCGAACTAGCCGAGGTAGAGGTAGTGATTTCATGATCATCACCTTGACCTGCAACCCGGCCCTGGATAAAACCATCGAGCTGATCGATCCGCTAGCTCGCGGCGCGGTGCAACGCGCGGCCGCCAGCCACACCCAAGCCGCCGGCAAGGGAGTCAACGTTTCCCGCGCGATCGCGATTGCCGGTGCCCAGAGCCTGGCTCTGCTCCCCGGTGCGATCGATGACCCGCTGATCGCGGCGCTGCGCGGCGACGGACTTGAGTTCAAGGCGTTGCCCATCGATGAGCCCTTGCGCACCAACGTCACCATCACCGACCCGGATGGCACCACCACGAAGATCAACGAGTCGGGCCCGGTTCTCACAGCCGATTCGTTGGCCGCGCTGAGCGCGCTGGTGCTCGACTCCTGTGCCGGAGCCCAATGGCTGGTGATGGCGGGCTCGCTGCCCCCGGGAGCACCTGCAGATTTTTACGCCAAGCTCACCGCCGCACTGCGCGATTCGCTCGGGGTGAACTGCCCGAAAATAGCCGTGGACACCTCCGGCGAACCAATGCGTCAGCTTTTTGCGCACGGCCCAAGCCACGTACCGGATCTCATCAAGCCAAACGCCGAGGAACTAGCCGAACTGGTGGGCACGCAACTCACTGAGGAACAGCTTGAGAATTCCGCAGAGCTGACCGCGAGCACCTGCCAAGGGCTGCTCGAACTCGGGGCCGGCGCGGTGCTGGCAACGCTCGGAGCACAAGGCGCGGTGCTGGCAACAGGCCAAGGCGCCTGGCATGGCTGGCACCAACCGATCAGCGTCCGCAGCACCGTGGGCGCCGGAGACTCTTCACTGGCAGGCTACCTGCTGGCAGTGACCACCGGAGCAGCACCCGATAAGTGCCTTGGCTCCGCCATCGCCTACGGCGCGGCGGCGACCTCGCTTCCCGGCTCAACTATTCCCGCACCATCCGATCTCACCGTGGACGCCGTCACCGTCGTCGCACTAAACCCAAGGCAAGGATCATAGCTATGAGCGACCTGATCACCACCCAGCTCGTCACCCTCGACGCGCACTTGGGGACTTCGACCACCGAAGTCATCAATCATCTGGCAAACCTGGTGGCCCAGGCCTCCCGCGCCACCGACGCCTCGGCTTTGGCCGAGCATGCGCTGGCCCGAGAAGCTAAAACGGCAACAGGTGTCCCCGGCGGCATCGCGATCCCGCACTGCCGTTCGGCGGCAGTGACCACCCCGACCCTTGCTATGGCGCGCCTGGCCACACCCGTGGACTTCGGAGCCAAGGACGGCCCGGCGGACCTCATCTTCTTCATCGCCGCCCCAGAGGGCGCCGATAAGGAACACTTGAAGCTGCTCTCCAAGTTGGCTCGGGCACTGGTCAAGAAGACTTTCACCGGCGCCTTGCGTGAAGCCAAGAGCAACGAAGAAATCGTCGCACTGGTTTCCGCGGTGATCTCCGAGAGCCCCACGATGCCCGCCGCACCAACCGCCGCCGCACCTGCCGAGAAGGCCAAGGCTGCAACGAATACCGCGAAGGTCTCCAAGATCGTTGCGGTCACTGCCTGTCCGACGGGCATTGCGCACACCTACATGGCGGCGGACTCACTGGCGCAGACCGCCGAAGAGCTCGGCATCGATTTCGCAGTGGAAACCCAGGGTTCCTCCGGTTCAACCGCCTTGGATCCAGCGGTTATCGAAGCCGCCGACGCGGTGATCTTCGCGGTAGACGTGGATGTGCGTGACCGCTCCCGTTTCGCTGGCAAGCCGGTGATCCAGGTTCCAGTCAAACGCGGTATCGACGAGCCGGCAAAGCTTTTGCAGGACGCCATCGCCGCAGCCACGGATCCAAATGCGCGCAAGGTGCCCGCCGGAGCAGGCTCAGCGGAATCGGTTCAGAGCGGCGATAAGCAAAGCTTCGGCGCCGACCTGAAGCGTGCACTGCTCACCGGCGTCTCCTACATGATCCCGTTCGTCGCCGGCGGCGGTTTGCTCATCGCCTTGGGCTTCCTGCTGGGCGGTTACGACATCACCGACGTGGCCGATCAGTATCTGGCGGAAAATACGCTGTTCAACCTGCCGGATGCCGGACTCCTTTCCTTCCTCGGCGCGGTCGCCTTCAAGATCGGCGGATTGTCCATGGGCTTCCTGGTGCCGGCGCTGGCAGGCTACATCGCCTATGCCTATGCGGACCGTCCGGGTATTGCTCCTGGTTTCACCGCCGGCGCGGTGGCCGGATTCATGGGAGCAGGATTCCTCGGCGGCATCGTCGGTGGTCTGATTGCCGGACTGGCGGCCCGCTGGATCAGCTCGTGGAAGGTTCCGCGCTGGTTGCGCGGCCTGATGCCGGTGGTGATCGTTCCGCTGCTTGGCTCAATCATTGCCTCAGGACTGATGATCCTCTTCCTCGGCGGTCCGATTGCACAACTCACCGAAACATTGAACTCATGGCTTTCGGGTATGTCGGGCACCGCTGCGGCAATTCTTGGACTGATCCTCGGCCTGATGATGGCAGTGGACCTCGGCGGACCGGTGAACAAGGTCGCGTACTCCTTCGCAGTGGCAGGTCTGGGAGCCGGCTCGATAACCGATAACCCGGCACCGCTGATGATCATGGCGGCGGTTATGGCCGCCGGCATGGTTCCACCACTGGCAATGGCGCTGGCCACCGCGGTCTCCCCGCGGCTCTTCACCGGGGCCGAACGCGAGAACGGCAAGGCGGCCTGGCTGCTCGGTGCCGCGTTCATCTCCGAAGGGGCAATCCCCTTCGCCGCGGCCGATCCGCTGCGTGTCATCCCAGCCTCGATGGTCGGCGCCGGGGTCACCGGTTCGCTGATCATGACCTTTGATGTGGTCAGCCAGGCACCTCACGGCGGAGCATTCGTCTTCTTCGCCATGAACAACACGTGGCCCATGTTCTTGCTGGCAACGCTGATCGGTACGTTGATTTCCGCGGCGCTGGTGATTATCTTGAAGAAATTCGCCCGCAAGTCAGCAATGCCGGGCGTAGAGAATGCGAAGGTTGCAGCATGAGCACCCACAGCGTAGAGAAGTTCTCCGGAGTAGGGGTCAGCGCGGGCCGGGTCATCGGCACCGTGCGGCGCATGCCCGATCCGATCAGCGCACCGGCTGACGGCGCACCGCTTGGGCCAGGGGCCAGCGTGGAAAGCGAAACCGCCCGCCTGGCAGAAGCCACCGCGGCAGTCGCGGCGCAGCTGAAGGAACGCGCTGCGCAGGCCACCGGCGACGCGCAAGCGGTACTCAAGGCGACCGCGCTGATGGCCAGCGACCGCAGCCTGTTGAAGTCTGCGACAAAACTCGTCGCTTCGGGCACCTGCGCCGAATCGGCGCTCTGGGAAGCCGCCGACGCGGTAGCCACCCAGCTTGCGGCGCTCGGCGGCTACATGGCCGAACGCGCTTCGGACGTACTGGATGTGCGTGCCCGCATCGTGGCTCAGCTGCGCGGGGTCCCTGCCCCCGGAATCCCCGACTCGCAGGAACCTTTTGTGCTCGTTGCGGTGGACCTGGCACCGGCGGATACCGCTACCCTGGACCCCGCGAAGGTCCTGGCGCTGGTCACCAGCGACGGTGGCCCGCAGTCCCACACCGCGATCATCGCGCGGTCCCTTGGCTTGCCTGCCATCGTGGCAGCGAGCGAGACCATCGCGCTGCGAGATGGTGATCAGGTATACGTGGACGGCATCGACGGGCTGGTGGTGCGCAACCCCACCGAGGTCGAAGCAGCCATCGCGCGCACCTACGCCAACCGTGAGCAGCTACCTGAATTTGACGGTATCGGAGCGCTGGCGGACGGGCACCGCATCCCACTCTTAGCCAACGTCGGAAGCGGCGACGACGCGCAGGCTGCCGCGGCGGCCGGCGCCGAAGGCGTGGGCCTGCTGCGTACTGAGTTCTGTTTCCTTGGGCGCGAAAAAGAACCTTCCCACGAGGAGCAGGTTGCGGCCTACGGTGCGGTCTTCGCCGCGTTCGCGCAGAAGAAGGTCGTGGTGCGCACGCTGGATGCCGGCGCCGACAAGCCACTGCCTTTCCTCACCGATACCAGCGAGCCGAATCCGGCCCTCGGAGTGCGTGGCTACCGCACCGATACCAGCAGTCCCGGAGTGCTTGCCCGCCAGCTCACCGCAATTTCCGAGGCCGCCGAGTCTCACGGGGCAGAGGTCTGGACTATGGCTCCGATGATTTCCACGCCCGGGGAGGCAAAGGATTTTGCGGCGCTGGTCACCGCGGCGAAGCTGCCCACCGCCGGAGTGATGATCGAGGTGCCTTCGGCCGCATTATTGGCCGAGCGGATCCTGGAACGCTGCGCTTTCGTCTCCATTGGAACCAACGACCTGACGCAGTACACCATGGCCGCGGACCGGCAGCTGGGTTCGCTAGCGGAACTCAACGACCCCTGGCAGCCTGCGGTGCTGCACATGGTCGCGGCCACCTGCACCGGGGCGCAAAGCGCCGGAGCCAAACCGGTAGGAGTGTGCGGTGAAGCCGCGGCGGATCCTGCGCTCGCGGTGGTGCTGGTAGGGCTGGGAGTTAGCACTCTGTCGATGAACAAGCGTGCGCTCGCTCCGGTAGCGGCGGTGCTGCGCACCGTGGACTTGGCCACCGCGCAGAGTTTGGCGCAGCTCGCCTTGCAAGCGGCCTCGGCAGATGAGGCTCGCAACCTGGTTCGCGCGCAACTGCCCGAACTAGACCGCTTCGGGCTATAACAGTAGCCCCACGTGCTTTAAGCTTACGAATTACCACCGATTATAAGGAGCCATCATGGCAGAACGTACAGCAATCATTGGAAGCCGGGTTGGCCTTCATGCCCGTCCGGCTGCAACCTTCGCCGAAGCCGCCGGTGAGCTTCCGGTTGAGGTCACCATCGCCTTGGAAGGCGAACCCGTTGAGGACGCACTGGATGCCTCGAGCATTCTCTCGTTGATGGGCCTGGGCGCCGAATACGGCACCAAGGTAGTGCTGCGCGCCGAAGGCGACGGTGCCGAAGCTGCACTGGATCAGCTGGTGACCCTCTTGGAAATTGATCACGACTCCGAGTAATCATAACTGCGCTGCTCAGCCTCGTGCCGCACCCGTTAAGGGCGCTGCACGAGGCTTTTGCGTGCAATCCCATTTACTGATTGACAATAATCAATCAGTAGCCTGATGATTGGAATAACACGCATATAAGCATCTAAAGCAGGAGCGCTCATGAGTAGGCTGCAGGACTCTGTGCTGCGTCTAGTCAAGCCATTCGCCCACAGGGATTATGCGCTGCTAGCCAGCGCTTTAATCATTTCCACATTCGCCGCGGGCATGTGGGCGGTAGCGATGGTCTATCAAGTGCGCCGCCTAGGCGGTGGACCCTTGGAGCTATCCATGGTCGCCACCGCCAGCAGCGTGGGACTGCTCGCGCTGGTACTGCTCGGTGGAATCCTGGCGGACAGGTACTCCTGCCGGAAAATCGTGATCCTCGTGGAGCTGCTCTCGGTGCTTATCATGAGCACTACTGCGGTTCTTGCGCTCACCGGCGTAATCGAATTATGGCATTTGATCATTACCGGTTTTCTTGCAGGTGCCGGTTCTGCGTTCTTCTACCCGGCCTATTCGGCACTGTTGCCCAGGATGCTTCCAGCAGAGGATCTGCTGGCCGCCAACGGTCTAGAGGGAACCATCCGCCCGGTGGTCCACACCGCGATTGGCCCCATGATTGCCGGCTTCCTCGTGGCCGCGATCTCACCGGCGCACGCCATCGCCGGAATCGCGATCTGCCACCTGATCGCGATACTTGTCCTGCGCACCATTGATCACCGCAAGGAATACGACGCTCCGGGCGAAGCGGATTCCCAAGGCTCGGCGCCGAGCGTACTGCGCCAACTGCGTGAGGGTGTTGGCTACACCATGCGCACCAGCTGGCTACGCTGGACCTTGATCTTTTCGGTCATCTCGGTGTTCACCTTCATCGGGCCTTTCGAGGTGCTGCTGCCATTTATTGTCAGCGACAACCTTGGCGGGGATGCAAAGCTATTCGGGTACACCCTGGCGTTCTTCGGCGCAGGTTCTGCGATCGGTTCGCTGCTCGTCGCGTCGTCGAAGTTTCCGCGCCGCTATCTGAGCGTGATGACCGCTTGCTGGTGCTTGGGCACCGTGCCATTGGCCTTGGTGGGATATGTTGACGTCGCGTGGATGCTGTTCGCGATCCTATTGCTCTTCGGAATCACCGATGCCGCGGGCATGGTGATTTGGGGAACTCTGCTGCAGCGACGCGTGCCAAAGCATCTGCTGGGGCGCATCTCCAGTTTGGACTTCTTCGTCTCTTTGGCATTAATGCCGCTATCCATGGCCGTTGCCGGACCGCTCAGCCAAGTGCTAAGCCTGCAGACGATCTTCATCATTGCCGGCGTAACTTCCCCACTCTTCGGGCTGCTCGCATGGTGGGCTGGGAAGTTTGCGCGCGATGAGCTGGAGCATCCACTGGATTCTGCCCCGGTGCCTGTCCCGAAGAGTTAACACTGAAATCCACTTGACGGGCGTGGCAGTTTTGCGCCTGGCCCTAGTAGGTAGATGGTTGAAAGATGAGTGCGTTCCCCCGTCGTCCACATCGCTTATCTGCTCTGGCTATTGGCGTCGCCTTGCTTGCAGGCTGTGCCGCACAGCCTGCGGCACAGCAGACGCCTGTCGAGCCTCGCGCCGAAACCGTGGACTGCGCGGTCACCAAATGTGCCGCGCTGACTTTTGACGATGGCCCAGGAGAGTTCACCGATCGCCTATTGGACGAGTTGGGCGAGCAGCAAACCCCTGCAACATTCTTCGTGCTGGGGAAAAACGTTGAGAAGTACCCGCAGACTCTGAAACGCATGGTTGATGAAGGGCACCAGATCGGCAGCCATACATATGACCACAAAGACCTCACCACGCTGACCGCTGAGGGCATCGAGCACGAAGTGCAGTGGACCGCGGACGCGATCGAAGAAGCCGCTGGGGTGCGCCCCAATATACTTCGGCCGCCTTTTGGCTCCCACGGCGCGGTTTATGACCGCCTTATCCCCTACCCGCTGGTGCTATGGGACGTAGATACCTTGGATTGGCAGCATCATGACCCGAAAAAGACCGTTAAAATAGCCATGGAAGAGGTCGGCGCCGGCTCCATCATCTTGCTGCATGACATCCATGAAAGTTCGGTCAAGGCGGTACCGCAGCTAGTTTCGGAACTTCAGCAGGAGGGCTACACCCTGGTAACCGTTGACCAGCTCTTCGCCGGAACCGAATTCAAGGCTTCCAAGGCGTACGACAAGCGAAGCATGTCGCACAACAAATAGGCTTTGCTACGGAGCTTGCTCGGCGTAGAGCCTGAGCTGATCGAGCATGTCACCCTCGGCCTCCCGCACGGCGGCTGCGAGTTCCTCGCACTGCTCAACGGTGAGATCCGGGTTGATCACCGCAACTTGGAGCACCACTTCGGTGTACCCGGCGTCGTCTTTCAGATCAAAACGGTAGGAGAGGCCGTCGGGATTTTCGGAAGTGTGCGCCACTAACAGGCGATTCTCGATCAGGTCATGAATTCGATAATGGCGCTCATTCTTGCCTACCCGATATATCAACTGCGTGCCTACGCGCAGCTGCACATCATCTGAATGCATCGTGGCAATGCCCGGCATCCATAGTGGGGTTGCTGCCCAGTCGGTCAGCAATTCCCACACACGATGCACCGGCAGGTGAATCACCACCGTGCTTTCAAAGACGCTGAACTGGCTCATAACGGCATCGTCCCACCAATCACCCGATAAGGAAATAGCAGGATCTATTTTTCCGCTTCGGCCTGCCAATTTCTGCGAGCAGAAAACCGACCTATCCATGGCTGAGAATGGACAGATCGGCTTCGCACATGAGGTTCTGGGTTTACCAGTCGTCCTCGTCGTCGTCGGCTTCGGAGGTTCCCAATTCGGGTTCCTGCTCCTGGTCGAAGTTGTACCAGGCTTCGGTGAAGCCAACCATCTCGTCCAGAGCCTCTTGCTGATCATCGTCGAGCGCCTCAAGCGCTTCGTCGTTGTTCAGGATAGCCGTCACCGCAATGAACGGGTGGCGCTCAAAGTAGTCAAGTGGAGTGGCATCCCGGTTGAAGGTCAGGTCTTCGCTCTGTGCAAATAGCTCAATGTACTGCGCTACGGCGCCGGGCATTCGGGTCAGTGAAATGCCGGAAAGGGACTCGTTATAGATTTCGGCAGTGGCGTCGGCCCACTGCTCAATGAGCTTGTCGCTCATTTGTGCCATCTGATTCTCCGCCTTGGTGGGTAGGGATTGGACTGCTCGCATATTCCGTCGAAATTCAGCTTAAACCGTCAAACGGGGCATGCCAAGGTGACAGACGTGGGATTTATCATTGCTCAGGAATCTGCCCTGCGCCACCGGCCGGATTCTTGGTCCACTGAACGGTCGCCGAACCGGGCAGGCAGCTAGCATCCACCTGTCCGGCAAGGGTTAAAGCACTCAGCGAGCGCCTCCGGGGCACTCGCTGAGCTTCTGCGTTTACGTAAAGACTAGTAGGCCTTTACACCCTGCTCCACGATCAAGTGGATCAACGCGAAGGTTTTGTCTCCATCGATTGCGGCGAGGGCCGATTCGACTGCCGCGGGAACATCCGCGTCCTTTTCGACGCGCACACCGTAGCCGCCGAAGGACTTGGCCATCAGCGCGAAGTCCGGGTTCTGCAGCTGCGTGCCTGAAACACGGCCCGGATAGTGACGCTCCTGGTGGGTGCGGATAGTGCCGTACTGCTGGTTGTCCATGACGATCACCAGCGGGGTGGCGCCATACTGTGCGGCGGTGGCCAATTCCTGGCCGTTCATCATGAACTCGCCATCCCCTGCAATGGTGACCACTCGGCGCCCGGGGTAAGACAGCGAAGCTGCCACGGCCGACGGGATGGAATAGCCCATCGAACCATTGCGCGCAGAAAGCATCGATGCGTAGCCGTTGGTTGGGAAATAGCGATGCGCCCAGTTTGTATGTTCACCTGCACCGAAGGTAACCATGGCATCTTCCGGGAGAGATTCGACCAAATTCGCCATGAGAGTTGCCATCTGGGCTTGCCCCTCTGCAGGAACTGCCGAAGGCAGCTGGGCGAACTTCTCCTGCTCGCCACGCATGCGGCCAGTCCATTCGCGCCAGGAATCCTTGACCTTCAGGTCCATGAGCATCAAGTCTCGGACGAAAACGTCGGGTTTGGCCACGATCTGATGTGAAACTGGTCCCGAGCGGCCACGCAGCGATGGGTCGATGGTCACCAGGAAGTTCTTCTTGTCCCAGTTTTGGCGGATGTTGAATCCGTCGGTAATCACATCGCCCGGCACGGTGCCTACGAAGATGAGCAGGTCGGTTTCTTCGAGTAGGTCATAGGTTGGTTTGGGACGTCCGTAGCCGATGGGCCCGACATATGACGGAGAGTTGAAGGGCACGGTTCCTTCGCAGCGCCATTCGGCTGCCGCAGGCAGATCGTGATCTTCGAGCCAGCGAGTGAAGTTCGCCGCCCCCTCGTGGGACCAGTCGTTGCCACCAAAAATGAACAGTGGCTTATCTGCTTCTTGCAGCGCCTCATTCAACGCTTTCCAGTCGGTGACCGTCATGCCGCCTGTAGCGACAGGAATTACGGGGTGCGTCGCCGCAGGCACTTCGCGGGTGATGATGTCTTCTGGCAGTCCGACCACCACCGGGCCAGGACGGCCGGACATGGCAGCGAACATGGCTTCGGCGACGATTTCCGAGGCCCTATCGGGGTGGTCCAGGATCATCACTCGTTTGGCGCCGGTACCGAACCAGGCCTTTGGATCAAATTCTTGGAAGGCCTCCTTGCCCCGGTGCTCGAAAGGAATCAGACCCACGAAGAGCACTAGCGGGGTGGAGTCCTGCCACGCGGTGTGCAAACCAACGTGGGCGTTCGCGGCACCCGGACCGCGTGTGACCATCGCGATCCCCGGGCGCTGGTGCATTTTGCCGTCGGCCTCGGCCATATAGGTGGCTCCGCCTTCATGGCGGCAAACGACAGTGTCGATGGCCGAATGGTGCAGGCCGTCAAGGACATCGAGGTAGCTTTCGCCTGGCACGACATAGGCGCGCTCCACGCCATGGGCTACTAGGGTGTCAACAATGACGTGCCCGGCCGACTTCATCGTCGACGGCTGACCATTTTCACTCATCTTTAAGGCGTCTCTCTATCAAAAATCGGGGGATTCGCATATGAAAAAAGGTGCCACAAAGGCACCAGATGCAACATTGCGTCGTCGTGAAACAGTACTAGAGTCCACGCGGCATCGCACAAGATTCATCGTTTACTACGCAAATATGACACGTTGCCCATCGATCATGCATATTGCTCGTCAAATTGTCTACAAAATTCCCACAGGCAAGTCAGTGTGTTCCGTCACAACGCCCAAGAGTGCATCAGGCCATTCGCACAAGACTCTGCTTACGCCCCGCCGAGTCACGACTCGGCGCCCGACACTTCAAAGAAGTGGCCACGAACGACCTTCATGTGGTTGACGGCACACCACAAACACTAATAGCCTGTTGAACAACAAAAGTTTACTAATGGTAATATTCGGTTTCCGACTTACAGAACACGGGCCTCCTCATGGAATACATCAACGGAATAATCGTTGCCACTTATTTGGCGGCAATGCTGCTCTTCGGCTGGTGGGGGAAATCGCGCACCAAGACCAGCAGTGACTACCTCGTAGCCGGACGCCGTCTAGGTCCATTCCTCTACACCGGCACCATGGCGGCAGTCGTTCTTGGTGGTGCCTCCACGGTGGGTGGCGTCGGGTTGGGCTACAAGTGGGGCATCTCGGGAATGTGGCTGGTGGTCGCCATCGGAGCCGGCGTCATCCTGCTCTCGCTTTGCTTCGCACCTACATTGCAAAGGCTCAAGGTCTTCACGGTGTCGCAAATGCTGACCCTGCGCTACGGCAGCAAGTCGGCCACCAACACCTCTGGCATGGTCATGCTCGCCTACACCTTGATGCTCTGCGCAACATCCACCAGCGCGTACGCGACGATTTTCGTGGTGCTCTTCGATTGGGAAAAATGGCACGCCATCGCCATCGGCGGTGCGATCGTGGTGGTCTACTCGACCATCGGGGGCATGTGGTCAATCACCCTGGCAGACCAAGTGCAATTCATCATCAAGACAGTCGGCATCTTCTTCCTGATGCTGCCCTTCGCCTTGAACGCAGCAGGTGGCATGACTGGCATCCGCGAACGTGTTGATGCGGAGTTCTTCAGCTTCACCGGCATCGGGTTGCAGTCAATCATCACCTACTTTGTTGTCTATACTCTTGGCTTGCTCATCGGCCAGGACATCTGGCAGCGCGTATTCACCGCTAAAACCCCTAAGGTGGCCCGCTGGGGCGGCACCACCGCAGGAATTTACTGCATCATCTATGGCGCTGCCGGGGCGATTATCGGCATGGCGGCCCGGGTAGCCCTGCCGGACATCGTCGGAGCTGACTCCAACCAGGACGTGGTCTACGCGGAGGTAGCAACCCAGTTGCTGCCGGTTGCCGTCGGCGGCTTGGTCATGGCCGCTGCGGTGGCTGCAATGATGTCAACCGCATCCGGCGCATTGATCGCCGCGGCCACCGTGGCGCGCGCCGACGTCACACCATTTGTTGCCAGCTGGTTTGGCAAGACCGTCCAGGTCAACTCCGACGAAAATCCCGAGCATGACGTGCGCGCTAACCGCATTTGGGTTTTGCTCCTCGGCATAGTCACGGTCTCCTTGGCGATTCTGGTTGACGACGTCGTGGCAGCGCTCACCATCGCCTATGACATTCTGGTCGGCGGACTGCTGGTCGCAATCATTGGTGGACTGCTTTGGAAGCGTGGAAACGGCATCGGAGCCGCCGCGTCCATGGCAGCCGGTACGGTTGTCACTTTGGGCACCATGATCATCTTGGAAATTCAGGCCGAGCAAAAGTTCGATGGCGTATACGCAAACGAGCCGATCTACTATGGCCTGATCGCCTCCGCAGTGACCTTCATTATTGTTTCCCTGCTTACCCGCCCCACCTCGGTGCAGGTCATTGCGCATTGGAATCAGCGAGTTGCAGGCACCGCGTCGGTTGAAGGCGTCGAACCTACCAAGCTCAGCAGTAAATAGTCACGGCATGAACTAGCCCGCAGAGCACACAAGCCCGACGGAATCCGTCGGGCTTGTGTGCTCTGCCCAGAATTTATCTGGGGTGAAGAATCTAGTCGTTGATCAGGTCGTGGCGCACGATGGTCTGGTCACGGTCCGGGCCCACGCCAATGGCGGAGATCCGGGTGCCGCTGATCTTTTCCAAGGCCAAGATGTAGTTTCGCGCGTTCTCTGGCAGATCTTCCATGCTGCGGGCTTCGGAGATGTCCTGGGTCCAGCCCGGGAAGTACTCGAAGATCGGCTTCGCGTGGTGGAACTCGGTCTGCGTCATTGGCATTTCGTCGTGGCGCACTCCGTCAACGTCATAGGCCACGCAGACCGGGATCTGCTCAATGTTGGTGAGCACATCCAGCTTGGTCACGAAGTAATCGGTGAAACCGTTCACGCGCGAGGCGTGGCGGGCAAGCACTGCGTCGTACCAGCCGCAACGGCGTGGACGACCGGTGTTCACACCGAATTCGCCACCGGTCTTCTGCAGGTAGATCCCCATCTCGTCGAACAGCTCGGTAGGGAATGGACCGGCGCCCACGCGGGTGGTGTAGGCCTTGATGATGCCGATCGAGCGGCTGATGCGGGTTGGGCCGATGCCCGAACCGACCGAGGCGCCTCCAGCGGTGGGATTCGAGGAGGTGACAAACGGGTAGGTGCCGTGGTCAACGTCGAGGAAAGTGGCTTGGCCGCCCTCCATGAGAACCACTTTGCCCTCATCCAGCGCGTTGTTCAGCTCGAAGGTGGAATCGATCATCAACGGACGCAGGCGATCGGCATAGGACAGGAAGTACTGCACAATGTCCTCGACGATCACGGTGCGCCGGTTGTAGATCTTGACCAGCAATTCGTTCTTCTGGCGCAGCGCGCCTTCAACCTTCTGGCGCAGGATTGACTCGTCGAAGACGTCCTGCACGCGAATGCCGAGACGTCCAACCTTGTCCATGTAGGCCGGACCGATACCGCGGCCGGTGGTGCCAATGGCACGCTTGCCCAGGAAGCGCTCGGTGACTTTGTCCATGGTCTGGTGGTACGGAGCCACCAGATGGGCGTTCGCCGAAACGCGCAGTTTCGAGGTGTCGGCGCCGCGGGCTTCGAGTCCGTCGATTTCTTCGAAGAGCGCTTCGAGGTTCACCACGCAACCGTTGCCGATGATCGGAGTGGCATTTGGCGACAGGATTCCGGCTGGAAGGAGCTTGAGCTCGTACTTCTCACCGCCGACGACCACGGTGTGCCCGGCGTTGTTGCCGCCGTTTGGCTTGACTACATAGTCGACGTGTCCACCGAGCAAATCGGTAGCCTTGCCTTTACCTTCATCGCCCCACTGGGCTCCGACGATCACGATTGCTGGCATGGGATCCTCCCCCTTGCATAAAGCAGCGGTTGCGGCGCTCTTCACGCCGTCCCGGCACGGTGCCGGGCAAAAAATATGCCCCTGTACTTCTCACTTGGCCCAATGGGCTCAATGTAAGAGTTAGGGGCTCTTACGACCAAAGTTTACCGAAACGATTAGGGAATCTCGAGCTCAGCGTCACGGTGTCGTCCCCGCCGGCCATATGCGACGACGAGAAAGGTGATTCCGGCGAAGACCACGGCTATGGAAACAACGTACAAGCTGATGACACCGTAGCCTTGATCCGGATCAAGGAACGGGTAGGGAACCCACCCATCGACGGCTCCACGGACCAGCACCACTGCCGTCCAAAGCAACGGGTAAACCAGAAGAACAGGCACGGCCTTATAGGACAAGGAAGTCGGATTCTTGGCTAGTAGCCAATCGGCCAAAACCAAGATTGGGCCAATAATATGCATAATCCAATTCGCCCATGGCAGCGGCACCCCGCCGGCGGCTCCCAAGGGTGCCAGCAAGGTGATGTAAATCAGCCCGACGACAACCATGCATACGCTGGCCAAGGCACGTAGGCCCACAACCCAGCTTGGCACCGCAGCACCTTTAGCTAAGCCCATCGCCCCGGCAACGAACCCGACCACCACCACGATCAGATTCGACTGGATCGTGAAGTAGCCAAAGAAGTTCATCGGTTGGACCGGACCCCGCGATGCAGTGTCCGCATAAGTGGCCACGATAGCGCCCAGGGTGATCAGCGCCCAGAGGATTCGTGCAAGGTTGATATAGCGCACGGTTCTTCGAGGCGTCTTCACCTACGAAGACTATCGCCCACGAGTGCAGCATCCAATGCTTTAGGCTAACCGACCTGTAGATTCCAGATAATTAACGGACCCGGAAACCACCGCGGTGCAACAATTGCCTCAGAGCTAACGCAGAGCTTGACTCTGACACAGTGTCAGGATGGAGAACTGAAACATGTTAACTATTGGAACGTTTGCGCAGATCGGGCAGGTATCGCACCGCATGCTGCGGCACTGGGATACTGCCGGGTTACTCGTTCCTGCCCACGTGGACACGTTCAGTGGCTATCGTTCCTATGATCCGGCACAGCTTGAACGGCTGCATCGGATCGTTGCCTTGCGGCAGCTCGGTTTTGGCCTCGAAGACATCTCGCTGATCTTAGCTCAGGGAATGGATGCAGCACATATCGCTGAGCTGCTGCGCGTGCGTCACGCTCAAGTCGAGGCCGAACACCGGTTGGCGACCTCGCGGCTGCGAGATGTCGCCCGGCGTCTTGACCTCATCACCAAGGAGAAACTCATGTCTCATATCGAGATAATCCACAAACCCCTGCCTGCGGTGCGTCTAGCGGCCGGCCGGTTTTCCGTTAGCGAGCAACCCGAGATTGCCGGATTCCTCGGCCCGTTATTTGACCAGGTCGCTGCCGCACTTCGAGGGGCTTCGCTGACCACCCCGATTGCGCACTACACCGGGACCGAAAACGGCGTGGACGTGATAGCCGGGTACCTCAGCGATGCCCCGCCAAGCGATGAATTTGAGATTATTGAGCTTGAGGAAGTACCCGAGGCGATTTGCGGGATTCACCTCGGCCCCATGGATCGAATCCATGAGAGCTGGCAAGCGGTGCATGGCGAAGTGCTTGCCCGTGGGCTCGTTCCAGCCGGCCCGTGCCGCGAACTTTATGTGCGCGCAGAGTCCGAAGACCAGGCCGATTGGGTGACCGAGCTTCAACAGCCGGTCACCGATCCGAACCGCTAATTATTCACCGGAGGCCTCTGCCCTTGGCTTCTGCTGCTAGCTCAGATCCATTGCAGGGGCCGCGGGACATCATTATCTTCCAGTTCCGGATGGCCGTAACGCCAGGCACGCTGCGCGATCAACAGCGCACCGAGCATCAGAAGCAAAGCCACCGCAAATTTCAGTGGTTCAAAAACGCTCAGCACGCTGGCAACCACAAGAATCATGGTATTTCTGCGGTAAATTCGCGCCACGTCCCGGGCCTGCGTCTGGATAAAGACACCCACGCTCAGCCGATAGGCCAACGTTATAACTAGCTGCAAGAACAATGCCGAAACATCTGCGAACAGCGACTGTCCAAATAAGGCAACCGCCCCGGACAGCGCGAACAGCGTCACTTCGAGTATATGTCTCAGATCCAGCCACGTTCTTCGGCCAGCAACACCGCTTGTTGGCGGGTAGCAACATTCAACTTGGCCAGAATCGCAGAGATGTAATTGCGCACGGTTCCGGGGGCAAGGCTGAGCGCCCTGGCGATCTGGCTCGTGGATTCTCCACGCCGGCCCGCGCGCAACACGTCCAGTTCCCGCTCGGTCAACGGGCTGCGCTCCTCGCTCAGCGCATCGGCAGCAACTTCGGGGTCGACGTAGCGTCCGCCTGCCGCGACGCGGCGGATGACCTCGGCCACCTCGTTGGCGCTTCGCGACTTCGGGAGGAATCCGGCGACGCCGGATGCCAAGGCCCTGCGCAACACCCCGGGGCCGGCATGCCTGGTCACCACAACACAGCGGGTCGCGGCCAGCGTACCGCTCAGCCGTTCGGCCACCTGGACGCCGTCAAGTTCTGGCATTTCCAAATCGAGCAGGCAGATATCTGGCTTTAGTTTCTCTGCCATGACAACAGCCTGCGCACCGTCGGCGCATTCGGCAACCACTTCGATGTCGTCCTCTAAAGACAAAAGGGCCGCCACCGCCGAACGAATCATTGCTTCGTCATCTGCGATTAGAACTCGGATCATTACTGCTCTTCCTTAGAGTTCAAAGCTGGCACCAGCACTACGACCGCGAACTCATGTTTTCCACGGTGTACCTGAACCGAGCCATTAGCCTCAGCCACACGGCGGCTGATCCCCTGCAGCCCCGACCCATCCGTACCATCCTTGGCAGCTGCTGCAACATCATTACTGATCTCGTAGCGCCATTGCTCTTCCTCGCGCCTCAACGACAGCTGTGCGCGCTTCCCGCCGCCGTGACGGAGCACGTTGGTTGTCGTTTCACGAATGATCGGCCCGAGAGTGGCAGCGGGTGCCGAGTTCGCCTTGTCAGACACCGTGGCGTGAACCGAAGTTCCGGCAGCCCTGAGCAGGTCAACCGCATTATCGATCTCGTCGCGCAGCGGAACACCACGGAAGCGCATGGCCAGATCTCGGGTGCCCTGCTGGGCTTCGGTGACGCTTGACCTGGCCAGCCGCAGCTGTTGCAGCGCCGCCTGCGGGTCACGCGTCAGCAGCCGTTCGGAGAGTTCGAGCTGCAACGCGATCACCTGCAGGTGATGGCCCTGCAGGTCATGTACGTCGGTCGCAACCCGCAGCCGCTCTTGGGTGGCCCCCAACCTTGATTCCGCCGCCCGGGCGCGGTCAAGTGTGGCAAGCACATCCCACCACCACAGTGAGCTGACGGTCATCGCTGGCAACACAATGGTCGCGATTCCCAGTGTCCACCAGCTGTCCCCCTTGGCGGAGGACACCGCTGGCAGGTCTATAAACCACAGACCGCCAAGTAATACCAGCGTGGCGATGACCAAGCGCATGCGCACGCCGCGAGGCCAGTTGAGCAACATCAGCGATTGCACGATGGGCAACGCGCCCACCACCCAAAGCCCGCTGCTCAGACCCGCCACCAGCGCAAATACCGCGCTGATGAGTAGTGGAAGCAGGATGCTGCGCCATTGCGCTGCGGCTCCGGCAGTTTCATCTCGGCGCCGGTATTGCATCAGCAAGGGAATTGTCGCGGCGCACCACACCAATCCCCCAATCGACATGATGGCCATGGAAGCAGTGCCCTTGTCCAAGTTGGCCAGCGCGCCGATCCATAAGAGCAGGATCGTGAGCTGAAACATCAACAAGGCGGCCACCGTGTACCACCAAGTGGCGGTGATTCCCGTACTCAGCCTGCGCGAACCAATCGATCCGGGGCCGAAGTTCTCAGTCGGATCGGCAGGTAAAGGAGCACTCATTTCTTCAGTATACGGGGATGACATTTGTCATGCCCCAAACATGCAAAGCTCCCTGTCACAAGTGACATTTAGACACTTACGGTGACACCGAAAACGCGATGAAATTGTATTACACACACGTCCAGTGACCGACGACAGGAACAATAATGAACCTCATCGAATCCTTCCAGAACCTCATCTCCCAAGTTCCAGAAATCGCACAGCCACTGATCGTCGCCCTCGCCGGCGCAGTGCCCTTCATCGAAGGCGAAGGGGCGTCAACCATCGGCATTCTTGGCGGAATCAACCCGGTGACCGCCGCCATCGCCGCCATCATCGGCAACTTCATCTGTGTGGCGTTGCTAGTGCTACTGGGTTCCGGTGCCCGCACCGCACTGGTCAACCGCAAACGAGCCAAAGAACCTGTCGCAGTAAATGGTGCCAACCGCACCGAAGGCGCACAGCTCCACGAAAGCATTGCGCCGGTAGCCGCAGACAGCGAACGCAAAGCCAACCGCCGCATGAAATTCCAGCGCGCATTCGAACGCTACGGGGTGCCAGGGGTGAGCTTGCTCGGCCCACTGCTGCTGCCAACCCACTTCACCGCCACCATGCTCGCTGCCGCCGGCATCAACAAGGCACGCATCCTCATCTGGCAGGCAGTCGCAATCGTCGGCTGGACCACCGTGCTGTCCATCTTCGTTGCCAGCGTAGTCAACGTCGCAGCCTAGGAAAACCCGGCCTGGTCAGCGCACACGGGTAGCCGGCGTCACTACGTCTAGACTAGAAGGCATGGCACTAACTCAGCTGACCGTCGTGGATACCGCGGTCGATATCCTGCAACAGTTCGGGTTAGCTGACCTTTCCATGCGGCGTTTAGCCAAAGAACTCGAAGTTCAGGTTGGCGCGCTGTACTGGCATGTGAAGAACAAACAAGAGCTACTAGCTGCCGTTGCCGCAAAATTATTGAACACCGAGCAGCTACGTGTTATCCCAGAAAATTTTGCAACACCCGCCGACGCTGTTTTGCAGCTATGCCGCAAGTTGTACCTGGCTCTTCTTCCCATCCAGGACAGTCCAGAGGTGATCGAAGTAGCCAGCGCATTGCAAGTTGAGCAGCTCAATCCGGTTCTGCAGCTACGCGACCTGCTTCACTCTGCTGGATTGTCCACAGAGGATGCCCGCTTTGGTCAGCAGCTACTGCTCAACCACATTTTGGGTTCGGTGGCCTACCGTCAAAACCTTGTGCAATTGGACGTTGATGCGCCACAAAGTGACGGTTTTGATTGGGGACTTCAGCGCGCAGTTTCTGGTCTTTTTTCACGCGATTAACCCGCTAGAAGGACCTAGCTCAGTCGCCCGCCGGAAACCTCTAGGTAGCACGAGGCACACAGAGACTCGTACCAGACGTCTTCCCCGTCGATAGCCACCTGGTCGCCGTCAAAAACAACCTGGTCCCCCACTCTACGAGTGTTAAACATTGCCTTGCGTCCGCAACGGCAGATGGTCTTCAGCTCTTCCAACGAGTGCGCCAGCTCCATCAGGCGTGCGGAACCGGGGAATGCCCGGGTTCGGAAGTCGGTGCGGATCCCATAAGCAAGGACCGGAACGTTGTCCAGCACGGCAATACGCAACAGGTCATCAACCTGCTCACGAGTCAGGAACTGCGCCTCGTCCACAAGCAGGCAAGCAACCGGAGGCGAATCAACATGAGTGAGTAAGGCCTCGGGGTCCTCGCCGGAAGCAATCGCGGCGAACTGCTGACGCACATCGCCCTTGGGGCCAATCACGAAGTCGACCTCACGTTCAAGGCCCAACCGGGAAACGATCGAGGCTTCTCCCTTGGTGTCGACTCCCGGCTTCGCCAGCAGAATGCGCTGGCCTCGTTCCTCATAGTTGAAGGCAGCCTGCAATAAGCTCGTTGATTTACCCGAGTTCATTGCCCCGTATCGAAAATACAGCTTGGCCACATTTGCCCCTTCAAGAAGTTGATGCCAGGCCTTCACCGGCCCCTTACGATCTTAGTGTGCCCGCACATGTCTGCTGTTTATGCGGTGCAAGGCGTGGCCGGGGAAGTGACCGGCAACGCGTTTTCAGTATGCGTGGTTAGGCAGTGATCTTTGCCTGTTTACGGGCGAAAATCAGCTTATAAAGCAGCGACATCACGACCACGAAAGGAATACCGAAGATCAGCGTGTAGGTGAACTGCTCGGTGAAATACGAGGTGACCAGCAAGCCCGCGAGAAGTATCGCGCCGAGCAAGGAAGCAGCCGGATAGCCAGGAAGCCTGAATTCCAGGCGGATTTGTTCTTTACCGATATGTCGACGGAAGGCGACGTGAGTCAAGAGAATCATGAACCAGGTGGCGATGGCACCAAAAGTCGCTAGCGAGATCATGATGCCCAATCCTCCACCTGGAACGAGTCCGTATACCAGCGCCGCCACTGCAATTCCGCCAGCAGACATCCAAACCGCGTGAATGGGCGAACCCTTCGCATTGAGCTTTCGTGCGAGGAGTGGAGCATGTCCGGAATCCGCCAAGGAGTTGAGCATGCGAGTTGCCGCATACAGCTGCGCGTTCATGGCCGAAAGGGCCGCGATGATCAACACGAAGTTCAGTATTGAATCGGCGAAGGGAACACCTATCAGACTCATCACCGTCACGAAGGGCGAACCGCCATTGACCAGTTCGCTGGTTGGTGCGATCGCGAGGATCAGCCCCATAGTGAAAACATAGAACAGCAGCAGGCGCAGGAAGGTTGTCTTGAATGCCTTGCGCACCGCAATCTGAGGATTGCGCGATTCCGCGGCGGCAATCGAGATTGCTTCGATGCCCATATAGGAGAAAATCGCGACGATCACCGCGTTCCATGTTCCCCAGATACCGTTGGCGAAGAACCCTGTCTCGGCACTGTAGTTAGCGATACCAAATTGGTCATTTGGGTCGTGGAAAACCAACCAAGCGGCGACAATAATGAAAGCAACGACTGCGAAAACCTTGATGGCGGAGAACCAGTATTCAGTGGTTCCAAAGAATTTTACGCTGGACATGTTCACTGCGAGAAGTGCCGCTGAGAAGACAATTACCCAGAACAGTCCGGGGATATCGGGGAACCAGTACTGCATGTACTCGCCCACCACGCTGACCTCAGTTCCCACCGCGAAGACCAACGCGGACCAATAAAGATATTTGGTCAGGTACCCGGCGAAGTGTCCAAGGTATTTTTCGGCGTACACACCGAACGAACCAGCCACAGGTTGATGCACTGTCATTTCCGAGAGTGCACCCATGACCAGCAGAGCGATACTGCCACCGATAACGTAGCTGATGATCACCGAAGGCCCAGCGAGCATAATGCCAAGCTTGCTACCCATGAATAGGCCGGTGCCAATCGCCCCGCCTAGGGCGATCATGGTCATCTGGGCAGTGGTAAGCGACTTTTTCAGGCCCAAACCACCCGGTACGTTATTCGTAGGTTCAGTTCCCACGGTGCGCAGCACCCCTCAAAGAAAACGCAGCGAGGCACCAACTGCCTCGCTGCGTTCAAGCGTACTATCGCCGAGGCCGAGCGGATTTGGGGGTCAGCCGAGGCCAGCGGCTAGCATTCCTGCTATGTCACGGCATTTCGTACTGCAAACTCTTCGCGTTGCCAGTGGCCTGTGTGCAGAATTTCACGCAAGATCTCCACTGCATCCCAGATATCTGTCCGGCTCAGATACAAAGGCGTGATGCCAAAGCGCAGCACTGCAGGCTCGCGGTAGTCACCAATCACGCCGCGTTCGATCAAAGCTGCAATGATTTCGTAGCCGTTGGGATGGTGGAAACTCACGTGGCTTCCTCGTTGAGCATGTTCGCGAGGGGTAATCAGCTCGAGCCCGTGTCCGGCACACCGCGTCTCGACCAGTTCAATGAATAGGTCCGTGAGCTCCAAAGACTTCGCCCGGACCAAGTCCATCTCGGCTTCCACCGCAATATCCAGGCCCACCTCGATCATCGCCATGGACGTTACCGGTTGGGTGCCGCACATGAAACGTCGGACATCTTTTGCAGGTGTGTACTGCTCGGCCATTTCGAAGGGTGCCTTGTGAGACCACCAGCCTGAGAGCGGTTGCCAGAAGCGATCTTGATGACGCGCATTGACCCAGATGAATGCGGGAGATCCCGGACCGCCATTGAGATATTTGTAAGTACATCCAACCGCGTAGTCCGCCTTGGCGGCGTTTAGATCTACCGGAACTGCGCCTGCCGCATGTGCTAGGTCCCATACTGCCAGTCCCCCAGCTTGGTGGACAGCGTCGGTAATGGCTGCCATGTCCCACATGGAGCCGGTGCGGTAGTTGACGTGCGAGAGAGAAACGACCGCGGTGTCCTCGCCTAGTGCTGCAAGCAACTCAGTTTCGTTGTCGATCAATTTCACTTCGTAGCGAATTCCGGTTTCGGCACCTACGGAATTCAGCAACTCGGCTAGTCCCTCGGCAATGTAGATATCGGTGGGGAAATTGTCGCGTTCAGTGATGATTACACGGCGGCCTGGACCATCAACCTGTTGAATGCGCAGTGCTGAAGCCAGTGCCTTGAAAAGGTTCAGGCTGGTGGTATCGGTAACCACGGTCTCTCCCGGGTTGGCGCCAAGCAAGGATCCGAGTTTGTCACCCAACCGAGTGGGCATCTCGAACCAGCCGGCACTGTTCCACGATCGGATCAGTCCCTGTCCCCACTCGACGTTCACTACCTCTGCCGCACGCTCAGCAGCTCCGGCAGGCAAAGGGCCCAGCGAATTCCCGTCCAGGTACAGCACCCCGTCAGGTAGAAGGAACCGATCCTTGAATGATGCCAGCGCATCTTGCTGATCCAATAGATCCAAATTTTCACGACTGACCACTGCGCTCATGCCTTGTTCGCTTCCCCTGAGAACTCGCCTTTGTATTCATCGTAGAATCAACAGTGGGAGATTTGTTTTACTTTCGAATTTTTGCAAAGAACTAGGAGAAAGTTCCGTGCCAGGTTCAACTTGGGCCATCTCTGGGCCTGCTCAGTCGAATTCCGTTCAGGTGGATGAAACCGACCTTGCGATTCTCGTCGAACTTCACAAGGATGCGCGTCTAGCCAACAATGTATTGGCTCAACGAGTCAGACTCGCCCCCTCCACTTGCTTAGGCCGGGTCAAAGCGTTGCGGACCCGCGGCATCATTGAGGGATATGAAGCAATAATCAATGAAAAACTTCTCGGTGTCACGGTCCATGCCATGATCTCCGTGATCGTGGCCGCACAGGCGCGCGATCGCATGCTCCCCGCAGCAAAGGCGCTAGCCGATCTCCCACAGGTTCGTGACGTTTTTGTCCTTGGCGGAACCCCTGATCTGCTGGTCCGGGTGGCAACGAGCTCAATCGACGAGTTGCGCACTTTCGTTGCCAGCCATTTGGGATCCAATAACGCTTTTTCATCCACGCAAACAAACATCATTTTCGAGCACCTGCGCTGACCCAGGTATCAGCAAGGTTCGCCAATCAGACATGGAGTAAAGGCTATTGTTCGGATTATGCTTCGACACCATGCCGCAAACGGATCACCCGGGCAGCGCATTCCCGCTAGTGATTCAGGCCACTTCTCATCTTGGTCTAATCTGACTCAGACACAATTGTTGACATGGGATTGGAAACGTTGCGTCGCGTCGCGCTCTCGATCATCGTGATCGTTGTAGTGCTCTTGGGATTTATTGGTATTCGGCAAGTCATTGCAGACCCGATGGACAAAGATTTGGGTAATGGCTTCATCATCAAGGAAGATCGCACTTCGCCCACCAGTGAGGTACCCAACTCCCCGATAACTACCTCCTCGGAGACTCCTTCATCTTCGCCTTCGCCATCTAAAAGCGAGAAACCGACGAAGAGCGCCGTGCCAAGTAAGAGCACCGCTCCGGAAACACCCAAGGCGAAGCCGACAAAGCAGCCCACAGTGAAGCCGAAGCCAACCAAGAAACCCGTGGTCCCGTTGCCGCCCTCATCGAACAACAACGATAATGACGACGACTATGATGACGATTATGATGACGATGACGATGACGAGCTAGACGACGATGACGACTAGACGCTCTTGGTCTATTCGCGCACGGGTGCTTACCGGCATGTTGGTGGTTGTTGGATTGGCGTTGCTGGTGGCGGGCGCCGCAAGTTATGCGGTACAACGTCACGAGCTCAACGAACGACTCGATGATTCACTCTCCCGTACCGTGCAAGAGTTTGGCGTACTTGCCGAGACCGGCGTAGATCCGCGCACCTTGCAGCACTTCGAAAAGGCCGAAGACCTGCTGTATACGGCCATGCAGCGGACCCTGCCTTCACGGCATCAGGGAATGCTCGGATTGGCCGGCGGTGAGGTTCAGTGGACCGCACCGGATGTCGTCCAGCTACGGTTGGAGGACGACCCAGAATTTCTGGCTTGGGCCGAACGGAGCAAAACCGACAGCCACATCCATTTGGGGACCGTCGAGACGGAGATCACGACATATCGGGCGGTCATCGTCCCGGTCCAGCTTCCAGAAGATCCAAGTTTCAGCGCATTTGTGCTCGCCTACGACTACCTGGCAGAAGCACGCGCCGATGACCGAAATTTCGCCATCTTCACCGCCGTTGGGGTTTTGGTGATGGCCCTTGCCGCCGGCGCTTCCTGGCTAGTGGTGAATCGAACGCTCGAGCCGATACGCAGGCTGCAGACCACGGCGCATCAGATCTCCGAAAGCGACCTCTCACGGCGAATCGAGGTCACCGGCAATGATGAATTCGCCGAGCTGACGGTGACCATTAATGAAATGCTTGACCGCTTGGAGGGTGCGCTGAAGTCGCAGCGGCAGCTGCTCGATGATGTCGGGCACGAGCTGCGCACCCCCGTCACGATTGTCAGCGGACACCTGGAGCTCATGGACACCCATGACCCCGAAGATGTTCAGCAGAGCAAAGAAATTGCACTGGACGAGATGGGGCGTATGAGCCTGCTCATCAATGATCTTGTCATGCTGGCCAAATCCAATCGAGCAGACTTCATTCAGCCGCAGCCAACTGAGGTTGGCACGCTCTTGGACGACATCTTGGATAAAGCCCGAGGCCTGGGCGATCGCCACTGGAGAATCGACTATCGTTCCGAGTCCACCGTCGCCCTGGACCAATCGCGCATTACCCAAGCCATGCTGCAGCTCTGCGCCAACGCCGTGAAGTTCTCCTCGGAGGGAACCCGAATCGGATTGGGCAATGAAGTGCTTCGCGACGGCCACGGCGATACCCTATTGCGCTGGTGGGTTTCGGACACCGGTGTCGGCATCCAGCCCGAAGATATCGACCGAATTTTCGAGCGCTTCGGCCGCGGCAAGAATTCGGTTCGTTCGGACGGTTCGGGGCTGGGCCTCAATATCGTCTCGGCAATCGCCACCGCACATGGCGGAAGCGTCTGGGTGGATTCCGAGCCGAATAAGGGCTCCACCTTCTATATCGATATCCCACTAACTACACGAGGTACCGAAGTATGAGTCGCATCCTGATCATTGAAGACGAACCTCGCATCAGTTCGTTCGTTTCCAAAGGACTCCGTGCGGCAGGGTTGACCTCAGCCGTTGCCGGGACCGGGCGTGACGGCTTCGACTTGGCGCTGGACGGCGACTATGAGCTGATCATCCTTGATCTCGGATTGCCAGATGAAGATGGCTTCTCGGTGCTGCGGCGGATGCGTGCAGCGCAGATCGAAACACCTGTCATCATCCTCACCGCGCGCGGCAGCGTAGAAGACACCGTCACCGGTTTGCAGAACGGTGCCGATGACTACATGGCAAAGCCCTTCCACTTTGACGAGCTACTGGCCCGGGTTCGGTTACGACTGCGCACCGAAGATAGCGCCAGCGAATCTTCGGTGCTGAACCACGATGACATGGAAATGGATCTCTTGCGCCGCCGGGTCACCGTAGCGGATAAGGAAATCGAGCTATCCGCCCGTGAGTTCGCCTTAGCCGAAGCGTTCTTGCGCAATCCGGGCCAGGTGCTCAGCCGCGAGCAGCTGCTTTCTCGTGTTTGGGGCTATGACTTCGATCCGGGCTCGAACGTGGTGGATGTTTACGTACGCTACTTGCGCAACAAACTCGGCGGGGAACGCTTTGAGACCGTGCGCGGAGTTGGATACCGGTTGGCCACAACGCGTTAGTGCACAAAGCCCTTGGGGTTCTCGCATAGGAGAATCCCAAGGGCTGCGTAATTTGGTTTCTAGCTTCGTACCGCCGATCTGCGGCGTGCTGGATGAGACACCGCGCGACGCCGTGCACCGAAGCGCTGTTCCAATAGGCGGCTCCAGCGGTTAGCGGGCAGTTCCGGATGCAATAACGCGATGCCAATGCAGTACTTGGACATGCTGACCTCGCGGATGCCCAGTTCGGCAAGTGCTCGGTCGGAGGCTCCACGCCCGTCTGCGGATTTGGTTTCCACGACGATCAGGTCCGGTCCGGCGATCTGCTGCTCGTCATTGGCGTAGCTCAATTCCACGTCACAGGTGACTCGTTCACCGTCGATGGGGTTAACGAAAGTCGCGCGGACATAGGAGCTATCGAGCACGGGTGCCAAGTCTGGAGCTTCTTCCCCGTACTCGGTAGCCAGCACCTGTTCGAGGAACTCGGCGTTCTCAACAGTCAGTTCGCCGGCCAATTGCGGATCCTGTTCCACTCGGTGCTTCACGGTGGATCCGCGAAGTCCCTTGGTTTTGATCTCGAACATGGATAACCCAGTGTCCGCGTACGTACGCGAGCGGACCTTATAGCGTCGGCGGCGGCCCTGACGGTGGGCCCGGTACTGTTCAAAGTCTTCGGTATCGAAGTACACCGATTCATAGCGGAAGGTGCGTAGTCCGTCGATCTCCATGATCTTGAACTTCTCTCCGAGTCGATCCGAGAGAGCGGCAAATTCATCGGGAGTGAGCAGAAACTTGCGGTCCACTCTGGTCTGCAGCGCAGCTTCCGAGATGACTTCCGACAGGCCGATGGGCGAGCGATCAATGACCGCCGCTTCAAGCACTTCACGTGCGCTTGAAGCGGTTCTCACGTCCATGGTCATTTGGACCACGACTCCTGCTTAGCGGTGTTCGTCGAGGCTGGCAGCGTATTGGCCAGTTCGTAGGTTCCTGTGAAGGGCTTGGTTTCTGCCTTTGGCTTGCTGATCTGGTTCGTGCGGAAACGAACGTCTACGATGGTCAGATCGCGAACCATGTCGAGCTCAATCACGACGGTGCGCAGCACCTTGGCGTTGAGTAGTTCTTCCAGCGCAGCCACTAATTCATGCTTCTGCGGGTAGGCCTTCTCCAAGGTCACCGTCTGGCGGTCGGTGCGTGGTGCAAAGCTCGGGTGGTCTGCGAGGAACATGACCAGCACCAGAGCACCTGTGGTTGCCGGAGCTAACCAGGCGGGATCAGGATGAAGGCCGTTAACCAGGCCGATGGCAAGGGAGATGAAGTAGTAGGCGACTTCTTCCTGGGTCAATGTATCTGAGCGCAGTCGAATGATCGACAGAATACCGAAGAGGCCAAGGCCCAGCCCCATGCCTGCGCCGCTACCGGAGAGCAACATCGTCACGGCGAAAATACCCATGCTCAAGGCGATGTAGGCCAGAACCAGATCTCGCCGGAAATGACGGCGGAAATACACGAAATAGACGAGGACGGTGATGCCGACAATGTTCGAAGCAAGCGCCAACCAGAAAGACAGCATAGTGGATTCCCTTAACTGCGATGAGGTGATGATTTGTTCACTAAACTGAATTTTAGGTTAACAAAATGAGTCTAAAAGTAGAACTAGATGAGAACGGTCTCATTTTCATCTAGTTGGACACTGTGACGATTCTGCCGCTCCGATATTTCGAGAACATACAAGCCAAGCGAAGAATTTTCTGTCCGATTCGCCAATCCATACTTGCTTGAGATTACTGCGAATAGTAAGTGAGGCTTGGATTGCGGGTGGGACCCAAGCCCAATTCTCATCGCTTCCAATCAGCAGACGCATACAGGCCCGCAGTTCTGGATTAAAAAGAACGGACGAAAACCCGAAAGGTTTTCGTCCGTTCTTTTAGTACGTTATTACTCGGCTTCGATGGCGCCCTTGGCGCTGGAATCCGAATCATTGAGGAATTTCTCGATTCGCTCAACTTCCTCGGCTTCGCCGATCGCTGCGGCCGCACGGCCCAGCGCGTAGAGCGAGCGGAGGAAGCCGCGGTTCGGTGCATGCCGCCATGGAACGGGTCCCTGTCCACGCCAGCCTGACTTCCGCAAAGAGTCCAAGCCACGGTGGTAACCCACGCGGGCAAACGCGTAAGATTCCACGGTGCGCCCCTCAGCGTGCGCTTCGTTGGCCAAAAGTCCCCACACCAGTGAAGATGAAGGGAATTTCGCGGCAAGGTCTAATGGCTCATCCCCGGCATCCAAACGCGCAAGCACGTCGGTTTCCTCGGGCAACAGCGTCTCTGGAATCCCCAGTAGGTTTTCGCCTACCACGGTTACTTCAACGACTTTCCGGCGGAGCCAAGCTGACGTGCACCTTCGACAATGCGCGCTGCCATGGACTCTTCGGCCTTGGCACCCCAGACACGTGGGTCATAGGTCTTTTTGTTGCCAACTTCGCCGTCAACCTTTAGCACGCCGTCGTAGTTGGCGAACATGTGGCCAGCCACCGGGCGTGTGAACGCATACTGGGTGTCGGTGTCGATGTTCATCTTGATGACACCGTAGGAGACAGCGTCGGCAATCTCCTGGTCGGACGAGCCCGAGCCACCGTGGAAGACGAGGTCGAACGGGTTGGTCTTGCCCAATTTGGTTCCGACCTGAGCCTGGATATCCTTGAGGATCTCCGGACGCAGCTTCACGCCGCCTGGCTTGTAAACGCCGTGCACGTTGCCGAAAGTCAGCGCTGTGATGTAGCGGCCTTTTTCGCCGGAACCCAAAGCTTCGATGGTAGCCATGGCATCTTCAACGGTGGTGTACAACTTGTCGTTGATGGCGTTCTCCACGCCGTCTTCCTCGCCACCTACGGTGCCGATTTCAACTTCGAGGATCTGCTTAGCGGCAGCGGTGCGTGGAAGCAGCTCGGCTGCGATGCGCAGGTTATCTTCGAGGGTTTCGGCCGAGCCGTCCCACATGTGCGAGTTGAAGAATGGGTCGCGGCCTGCGGCGACCTCTGCCTCGGAGGCTGCAAGCAGCGGCAGCACGAAGGAGTCCAGCTTGTCGGCCGGGCAGTGGTCGGTGTGCAACGCAATGTTCACGCCGTAGCTCTTGGCTACCTGGCGGGCGAAAGCTGCGAAACCGAGCGAGCCGGTCACCATGTCTTTGATGGAGGCACCCGACCAGTAGGCTGCGCCACCGGTGGATACCTGGATGATGCCATCAGATTCTGCTTCGGCAAAGCCGCGGATTGCGGCGTTCAGCGTCTGCGAGCTGGTGACGTTGACCGCCGGGAAGGCGTACCCGCCAGCCTTGGCGGCATCGATCATTGCATTGTACTTATCGGGGGTTGCGATAGGCATGCTTCACTCCTTGTGATTAGCGAGGGTGGACGCGTCGCCTTTGACGGCGTTTCTCTGTCCATCCTATCGGCAGCGGGGCGTGGCGTGGCGTAGATCTCCGAACGTGACACGCGTTGAAGGGGTTTAACCAGAAAACCGCGAGTGAAGCCAAGCCTTATGGCTGGCTCCACTCGCGGTTTTCGGTGACCTGTTACTTACTGGCAGACCCAGACGTCTGCTGATCACTTGGCGATGCGGTATTTTCCGGAGTCACCGTGCTTGTTGTTGCCGGCGGTGCCGAAGAACTCTCAGTCTCCGGGGCCGTAGAAGTCGAATCCTGCTTATCCGGGGTTGAAGAGTCGGTGGCCTTCGGCGGCGTTGCCTTAGGCGATGTCGGAGGCGGATCCTTGACCACCGGTGGCGGCGTCGATTCCTTGTCTACCGGCGGTGTCGTCTCTTCGGTTGGCGAAGGCGACTTGGAATCGGTTGGTGATGGAGATTTAGAATCCGTAGGAGACGGCGACTTCGAATCCGTAGGAGATGGCGATTCCGAGTCCGTAGGCGCCGGCGATTTCGTATCCGTAGGCGTTGGAGAGTTCGTTTCGCTCGGGCTTGGCTTTGGTTTTGGCTTCGGCTTAGGCACTACTGGAGTGTCGTCGCGTGGAACCACTACATCAGGATCCGAGCTCTCGTTGCGGTCAGGTCCCTGAGTTTGCGGACCATTGGAACCGTTGCCCTTTGGTGCACTATTCGAGTTCACCGTCAGTCGGGTCGAATCGATCATTGCATCGGGCTGGCCCGGAATTCCCGGCAGGTAATTGCGTGGATCGTGCCAGCGACCGTTGACGATCACTTCGAAGTGCACGTGGCAACCCGTTGAGTTGCCTGTGGTCCCCGCGAGCGCGATCAGCTCACCCTGCTTGACCTCTTGGCCAATCTTGGCAACGAGTTTTGAGTTATGGCTATAGCCGGTCAGTACGTTACTTCCGTGATCAATGGTGACGCGCATTCCCGAGTGACCGTGCCATCCCGAGACGGTGACGCGACCAGCTTCGCTGGCGTACACCGGAGAGCCGCAAGAGATTGGGTAGTCCTGACCGATGTGGATCTGGTTTCCTGGACCGGTGGGATTGCTGCGCCACCCATACGGGCTGGAGATGCGTCGGGTAGGTACCGGGTGCATCAGTTGCAAGTCACCGGGAAGCTGACCGATGGCTCCTACTGCACCTGCGAGAAGTGCGGTTTCGCTTTCGGACTCGGAATCCTCGGAAGTTTCGGCGGCGCCTTCAACCATTCCCAGTGGCCGGCCATCAACGGCAAGCGTCCGTCCCGATCCACCGAATGCGTTCAGGGGAGCGTCTTGGTTGACGTAGACCGGGTTCCTGAAGTTGGCTGGCGCGGCCTGCGTATCGATTGCAATAGGCATATTGCCCTGACGATCATCTGCCGTTTGCGCAACAATAGGAATCGCGAGCGCACCGGTGAGACCAATGGCGGCCACCACAGAGGTGGCCCATACGAGTAGACGTTTCCTTTTCCGGGGCAAGCCGATAAGTAATAAGTCGTGGTTTACCTGATGTCGCCGTTTCACTACTTGCCGCTCCCAGATCACGAATGTATAACCAAGGCTTAGCCTAAGCCGTATTCCGCAACTAATCCAGATGCTCGAATAAACTTTTGTCTAAAAGACAGATGTTTGTTCCTTTGTTAACTCACCCGTTGCCCAAAGACATGCCTGCGGATCCAAGCATGCATCGCTATACCGGCGGCCGAAGCTGCATTAATCGATCGAGTTGAGCCAAACTGCTCAATTGAAAGAGTATCTTTCGCTGCAGCGTGTACTTCCGGACTGAGACCAGGACCTTCTTGCCCGAACACCAGGACGCAGTTTCGTGGAAGTTCGTATGTCTCCAGGGGTACCGAATCAGGGAAAATATCAATCCCCAGGATTGTCAGCCCTTCCTCTTCCGCCCAGATCACGAATTCATCCACTGTGGCATGGTGGCGAACGTGTTGGTAACGATCGGTCACCATAGCGCCTCGGCGGTTCCAGCGCCGGCGTCCAATGATATGAACCTCTTTGGCCAGAAACGCATTTGCCGAACGCACCACGGTTCCGATGTTCATATCGTGTTGCCAGTTCTCAATGGCGATATGAAAATCGTGGCGGCGTTCGTCGAGATCGGCAATGATCGCGTCCATCAACCAATAGCGGTATTTGTCAGCGACGTTGCGCCGGTCGCCCTGGGCCAGCAGCTCGGGGTCAAAGTGCGCTTCGGTCGGCAGCTCACCTTCCCAGGGGCCAACGCCGATGATGTGTTGCGTTGCTGGATCTGCCGTAGGTTCTTCCGATTCTTCGTTCACCCTATAAGGGTAGTTGTTCTGCGAGGTGTCCACGTTCACGGCGCTCACGGCAATTGCTGTGTAGGCTTTTAGTATCAGGGAAGTTGATCAATGACGAAACGTCCCACCATCACTGCCCAAGGAGGAATAACACCTCGTGACGACATTAACTCGAGCTTCGCGCACCATCCACGACATCAAAACCTGGCTGACCGACATGGATGGCGTGCTTGTCCATGAAAATCAGGCTATTAAAGGTGCTGCCGAGCTGATTCAGTACTGGCGCGAGAACGACTTGCGATTCCTCGTGTTGACGAATAACTCGATCTACACCCCACGCGACCTGCGTGCGCGCCTGCTCGCCTCGGGCTTGGACGTCCCGGAGCAGAACATCTGGACCTCCGCCCTGGCCACGGCCGAGTTCCTGGCACGGCAGCGCCCCGGCGGACGCGCATTCGTTATCGGCGAGGCAGGTTTGACCACCGCCTTGCACGATGCCGGGTTCATCATGACCGATCAGAATCCGGATTATGTCGTACTCGGTGAGACCCGCACTTATTCCTTTGAAGCCATCACCAAGGCCATTCGTTTGATCGAGGGCGGGGCACGGTTTATCGCGACCAACCCGGATGCCACCGGGCCGTCGGCCGAGGGCCTGCTACCGGCCACCGGCGCAGTGGCGGCGCTGATCACGCGGGCAACCAACCGCGAGCCCTACGTGGTGGGGAAGCCAAATCCGATGATGTTCCGTTCGGCCCTGAACCGGATCGACGCGCATTCGGAAACCACCGCCATGATCGGCGACCGGATGGACACCGACATTATTGCTGGCATGGAAGCCGGTCTGTTAACCGCGCTGGTTCACACCGGTATTACCGCGGCCGGCGATGTTGACACCTTCCCGTTCCGCCCGGATCTGCAGTACCCATCAGTGGCGACCCTGCACAGCGAGCTGGAGGCCGAGAACCGCATGGAAACTGCCAAGGAATCGAAGCCGGCAAAGTCCTAGGCGGCGATTTAGCCTAAGGAACATAAATGGGAGCGGGATCCGAGAAAATTCTCGGACCCCGCTCCCACTTATTAGTGCTCTAGTCTCGTAGCTCCAGCCAAGCAACCGCGTCCTGGACCAACTCACCAGGTGGCAGCGCGATATCCAAAACGAGGCCGAATTCGTCAGCCTCCAATGGTTCGAGCGTAGCCAACTGCGACTGCAACAAGCCCACCGGCATAAAATGACCAGGCCTCGATCCCATGCGCTCGGTCAGCAGCTCCTCAGAGCCGTGCAGGTGGATAAACACGGTCCCTGGCGCCTGCGCTCGAATCAGGTCACGGTATTTTCGCTTCAGCGCCGAGCAAGCAATGATCATTGATTCGTTGCTAACCGCACCCAAACGATTGCCGACCTCGCGGAGCCACGGCTCTCGGTCCATATCGTCTAGAGGCTGCCCGGCAGCCATCTTGTCGATATTTGCCTGCGGGTGCAGTGAATCCCCATCAAGGAAACCAGCGTTCAGCTGTGCGCCGAGTAACTCGCCGACCGTGGATTTGCCGCAACCTGAAACGCCCATAACTATGATTCGGTTCAATGCGACCCCACTTTCGGACGTTTCCGTTTGCACAACGTTCTCCATGATTTTCTGGCTCACCAGTCGTGGACGGTGCCGTCGATGAGACGGTTGTAAGGCAGGTAGGCCTGCTGGTACGGGTAGGACAGGGCCGCTTCCTCGTTGAATTCGACGCCCAGGCCCGGCTTGTTGCCCGGGTGCAGGTAGCCGTCCTTGAAGGTCATGGACTGCTCGAACACCGTGTTGGTGGCGTCCGAGTGCTGCATGTACTCCTGGATGCCGTAGTTGTGGATCGCCAGGCCCACGTGCAGCTGGGCGGCGAAGCCCACCGGGGAGATGTCGGTCGGGCCGTGGAAGCCGGACTTGACCTGGTACTGGGCGGCGTAGTCCATGACCTTCTTCAGCGGCGAGATGCCGCCGAAGTGGGTGGAGGCGGCGCGCACGTAGTCGATGAGCTGTTCCTTGATCAAAGACTGGAAGTCGTAGATCGTGTTGAAGACCTCGCCGATGGCGATCGGGGTGGTGGTGTGCTGACGGACCAGGCGCAGCGCTTCCTGGTTCTCACCCGGGGTGCAATCCTCGAGCCAGAACAGGTCGTAGGGTTCCAGCGACTTGCCCAGCTTGGCGGCCTGGATCGGGGTCATGCGGTGGTGGCCGTCGTGCAGCAGCGGAATCTCGGGGCCGAATTCGTTGCGCACGGCCTCGAAGACGGTCGGCAGGTGGCGCAGGTAGGCGCGGGTGTCCCAGTCCTCTTCCTGCGGGAACGCGCCGCGGCCGGCGGGCTCGTAGTCATAGCGTTCGCCTGAGGCCTGGGTCTGGGCGGCAACGCCGTAGACGGCCTTGATGCCCGGCACCGCGGTCTGCACGCGGATGGACTTGTAGCCCAGTTCCAGGTGCTCGCGGATCGAGTCGAAGAGCTGCTCGGTGTCGGTGCCCGAGGCGTGGCCGTAGGCGCGCAGGCCGTTGCGCGAGGCGCCGCCCAGCAACTGGTAGACCGGCATGTTCGCGGCCTTGCCCTTGATATCCCATAGGGCCATGTCCACGGCGGCAATCGCGGCCATGGTGATCGGCCCGCGGCGCCAGTAGGAGGAGCGGTAGAGGAACTGCCAGGTGTCCTCGATGCGGTGCGCGTCCTTGCCGATGAGCAGCTGCGCGACGTGGTCCTTGAGGTAGGACGCGACGGCTAGCTCACGGCCGTTTACGGTTGCGTCACCGATGCCGACCAGGCCGGATTCGGTGGTGACCTTCAGGGTCACGAAGTTGCGTGACGGGCTGGTCACAAATACTTCTGCCTTGACGATTTTCATGGCAATCCTTTCGGGAAACGTGGGCTTCGATGCCCACGTGAGAGGTGGAGAAAATTAGCTGGTAAAACCGTTGCGTAGTTGGTGCACGCCATCTACTGCATGCTCTTCACCGGCGAGCTGTGCATCAAGCACCTTAAGCAACGCCATGGTCTGCTCCCGGGACTCTGGAGTATCAGCGAGGACCGTTTCCAGGGCCGAAGACTGCGCGTCTGACACTTCCACGCCCGCGGCATGCTGGGCGGTGAGCTGATCGCACCAGGCGGCGATGGGACGCAAGGCTGCGGTCCCGGCGCGTCCGGCGGCGCGTTCTGCCCGGTAGACGGGGATCGCACGGGCTGCCAGCTTCAGCGACCCGTCGATCCCGATCTGCGCCAGGTAGTGGGCGATACGCGGATTCGCAAAACGTGCGGCCAGCGCCCGGCGGTAGCCGGGGATATCCAGTCCCGGCTCCTTCAGGTGCGCCGCCGCAGCATCCCAAAACTCCTGGACCCACTGGTTGATCCGCTGGTCGGCGAGCGCCTGCGCAACGGTTTCGTGTCCACGAAGTTGTCCCGCGTAAGCCATGAGCGTGTGAGCACCGTTCAGCAACCACAGCTTGCGACGCTCGAAGGGTTCGAGATCATCAACGAATAAGGCGCCAGCTTTTTCCCAGGCGGGGCGTCCGGCAGGGAACTCTCCCTGTATCACCCATGAGGTGAACGGTTCGGTGACTACTGGGGACGCATCTTGAAAACCTGTTTCTGCGGCCACCGTGTCGCGGTCTGCCTCGGTGGTGCGTGGGGTAATCCGGTCAATGGAAGTGTCCACGAAGCTCACATTGGCGGTGATCCAGTCGGACAAGGCAGCATCAAGGCCGGTGGCGAAGCCGAGCACAGCGGCACGTGTGACCGCCCCGTTGCCAGGCAGATTGTCACAGGAGACGATCGCCAGCGCTTTACCGTGGGCCGCTTGGCGGGCCGCGAGCCCCAGCAAGATTCGGGCTGGTGCGGTACGTAATTCGCTAACCGGTTCGCCCGTGCCGAAGTGCTTAGCCAACGCCACTTGGTCATATTGGACATCCGGATCTTGGGTATCGAGCGCCGGCTGCCCGGCGACCGTGATGACCTTGTAACCGGCCTCGGTTATGGTCAGCGTAACGATTGCTGTTGAGTCACGGGCCAGCAAATCTCTCATCGCTTCGAGGTCGGAGGCCGCATAGGCGGCTGCGATCGATTCGATTGTTTCGAACCGGTCCCCCTCCGGACCGCGGGTGACCAGGGTGAACAGCCCGTCCTGAGCGTTGAGTGTTTGCGCGGCGGCGGCCGAGCGACCGGTGAAGGCGGCGATCCCCCAGCCATCGGCGGCCTGGGCGGTGTACCAAGCCTGATGGGCGCGGTGAAAGGCACCTAGCCCTAAATGCACGATACGGACATCGGGGCGCGGTGCACTGCGCTGCAATGCGACGCTCACAGTTTGAACGCCCGGCGAGGTGCGGCGTCCACTACGTCGACGATCAACTCGGCGGCGCGTTCCTCGCTTACGCGGTGCTCCGCAACCAAGCGGGCGAGGAAGGATGCCTCGATGCGCCGTGAGGCATCATGGCGAGCCGGAATCGAACAGAAGGCGCGGGTGTCATCGATGAAACCGGAAGAACGGGAGAATCCCGCGGTCTCGGTGACCGCGGAGCGGAAGCGCAGCATCGCGTCAGGTGCGTCGAGGAACCACCAAGGTGCCCCGATGTACACCGAGGGGTAGAACCCTGCCAGTGGTGCCAGCTCGCGGGAGAAAACTGTCTCGTCCATGGTGAATAGGATGAAGTTGAAGTCCGGTGCGGTGCCGAAGTCCTGCAGCACCGGGCGCACTGCTTCGGTGTAGCTGACCGGGAACGGGATGTCATGGCCGGTGTCGGCGCCGAATTTCTCGAAGCTCGGCAGGTGGTGGTTGCGGAATGAGCCAGGGTGCAGGGTCATGACCAGGCCGTCCTGGACTGACATGCGGGCGGACTCATACATCATGTGCGCTTCGAAGATGTCGCGGTCTTCGGCGGAGGCCTCGCCGCAGCGGGCCTTGACGAACAGTCGTTCGGCCTCTGCGCGGTCCAGCTTCAGGGTCCGCGGGGTCAGCACGCCGTGGTCTGCGGAAACCGCACCGTGCTTAATGAAGTAGTCGCGGCGGTTCTCCAGCGCCGCGAGGTATCCGGCGTAGCCGGAGGCACCATCACCGGCTTCACCGATGAGCTTATCCACGTTTTCCACCCAGTCCGGGTGGGCAATATTCAGGTAGGCATCGGGGCGGAAGGTCGGCAGAACTCGGCCTTCGAAGCTCTTGTCTGCCGCAATTTCCGCGTGGAATCTCAGGTCGTCCATCGGATCATCGGTGGTGGCCAGCACCTCGATATTAAAATCCTTGAAAAGCTGACGCGGGCGGAAGCTCGGCTCGTTCAATCGGCGCTGCAGGGACTCAAAGGTAGCGTCTGCGGTAGCCTCGGAAATTTCTTCACGCAGTTCAAACACATGCTCAAACTCGGAGCGAAGCCAGTAGCCCGACGCGGTGCCGTCAAACAACGGCCAAGCCTTGCAGAATTCGCGCCAGATGGAGCGTGCGTCAACGTCCGGGCTGGTGCCCAGCACCAGCCGGTCCATTGGGACGCCACTGGCGTGGATTAGTCGCTTCACGTAGTGATCTGGGGTAACTAACAGCGACGCCGGATCCGGGAATGGGGTATCGCTGGCCAGCATGGCCGGATCGACATGCCCGTGCGGGGAAATAATAGGCAGGTCTTGGACCAGTTCCAGGAGATTCCGTGCAATCGCACGCGTTCCTGGATCGGACGGGAGAAGCCGGTCTGGCGCGGCGGCAATCGATGAGGACATGGCAACATAGTTTCCAAAATGCATGACCTGCGTCAACAAGTTGCCATTTGTTGGCAACAACGATTGCCCGCCGGCAATTATTTAAGTTGCTGCGGGTCCCGTCGAATTGCGTACAGCTAACCTGGCGGGCAGCACCACCGGTTCGTTTGACCGCGATTTAGCTCCCGCCGCGAAGGCCAAAAGATTGTTCACCGCAGTGGCACCCTGCGAGTACAACGGTGTTTCCACCGTGGTCAACGCAGGAGTGACCAAAGCTGCACCATAACTATTATCAAACCCCACGACACTCACCTCGCCGGGAACTTGCACACGAGCCTGCCTCAGCCCGCGCATGAAACCGATGGCCATCTGATCGTTATAGGCAATGACCGCGCTGGTCCGGCGCTGCTGCCATTCGGCCACCAACGCCTCGCCCCCGCCAATGGTGGGTTTTGACGAGGTTGTGCGCCGCACCGATAGTCCCAGTTCGTTCGCCGCTCCGCGCAGCGAACGCCAGCGCATGCCGTCCACCCAGGAGGCCTCGGGGCCGGCCAAGTAGGTGATATTGCGGTGTCCCAGTTCGGCCAGGTGCTCGGCGGCGCGGCGGATCCCACGCGCATTGTCAGTGACCACGCTGGCCACGTCCTTGACCGCACGATTCATCACGACCATAGGTTTTTGCTTTGCCAGCATCCGAATCGCGGAGTCGGACATGCGCGAGCTGGAGAGCACGATGCCGTCTACCATCGGCAGGACACGTTCCAGTGCCTGGCGTTCACGAACCTCAGATTCCTGAGTGTGGGCAAGTAGGGTGATGTAGCCAGATTCCGTTGCGGCGGCCTCGGCCCCACGCACTATCTCCGCGTAGACCGGGTTTCTGATATCGGCAATCACCACAGCAATCATCGAGGTGTGCCGCCCCGCGGCTCGACTAAATCCGGGCATGTGGGCCGAGCGATAGCCGATATCCGTCGCCGCATCGAAGATGCGTTGTGCCGTTTGGTGGCTGACCCGACCAGGTCTAGCGAAGGCACGCGAAACCGTGGACGCGGAAACCCCGGCCGCCGCGGCCACGTCATAGATCGATGGTTGTTTTGGTAATTCTGTCATCTGGACCTCCAGAGATCAGTGTAAGCGTGACCCATGCAACTAGTGGCAACTTGTTGCAATGTGGCAACGGGATTTGGCTCTATGGAGTATGGCAAGGACCCGCCGCACTTGGTGGCGTGTCCCCATGCAAGTGAATCGGCCGGGGATCCGAGCCCTTACAGATGCCCACTCGCGGGCAGGAAATCAGGTAACACATGCGTTCCACTAAATTCTTGGGCCTCACCGGCGCCGCGGCAGTAATGACGCTGACCCTCGCGGCCTGTGGTGGTACCGATGCTTCAGGAGGTGGCGATTCAACGGAGCTTCGCCTCGCCCTGAACCAGACCGAAACCCACCCGTCCTACATTGCACTGGACAATATGGGACAGAACCTCGAAGACGCGACCGGCGGAAGTGTTTCCGTTGATGTCTACGCCAACGAGACCCTCGGCGCGCAGCAGGAAGCAATTCAGCTGGTCAGCGATGGCAGCGTGGATATGGCAGTCGTGTCCGGCACCCAATTGGAGAACCTGAACCCAGAGTTCCAGGTCTTCAACCTGCCAGGCGTCTTCGACAATGTTGAGCACCAGATGAGCGTGGTTGGAGACGACGCAATCGTTGGCGAGCTCTACGCCTCGCTGGAGGAGCAGAATCTGACCGTACTCGGTGGCTTCACCCAGGGCACCCGCAGCATCTACAACGCCAAGGCACCGATTAACACCCCTGAGGATATGCAGGGCATGAAGGTTCGCGTTCAGGAATCCGACGTGCAGCTGGACATGATCAAGGCCATGAAGGGCGCTCCAACTCCGATGGCGTTCGGCGAGGTCTACACCGCGTTGCAGTCCGGTGTGATCGATGCGGCCGAGAACAACGAGGTTTCCTACCTGACCCAGAAGCACTCCGAGGTTGCCAAGTACTTCTCCAACACCAACCATTTGGTGGGCCTGGACTACGTGGTAATCAACACCGACGCCTATGAGGCAATGTCCGAAGAGGACCGCACGGCATTCGACGAACAGTGGGATGCTGCGGTCACCGAGCACACCGCGCTGTGGACCACCGAAACCGAGAAGGCCCACACCGAACTCGAAGCTGCTGGCGTGGAATTCAACGACGTGGATGCCGAGGCTTTCCAGACGGCGCTGAAGCCACTTATCGAGAAGTACGTCAAGACCGACTCCGCCAAGAAGATCTACGACGCTGCACGCGCCGCGGCCAAGTAATCACCATTGGTTAACGGACAGGTAATCTCATGCAAGTAGTAAAGAAAAGCTTCGACAGAATCCTCGCGGTGGCCTGCGTCGTGTTGTTCGCGGTCCTCGTGGTCACGGTGGTCTGGCAGGTCTTCGCCCGCCAGGTCCTCAACAGCCCCAGCGCCTGGACTTCCGAGCTCGCGCAGTACCTGTTCGTTTGGCTCGGCCTGTTCGGCGCGGCGCTGGTCTTCGCCGAACGCGGACACATCGCGGTGGACTTCGTGGTGCGCAAGTTGCCCATAACCCTCGAAAAAGCGACGGCGCTCTTCGTCCAGCTTGCCATTGTGGCGTTTTCAGCATTGGTACTGGTCTGGGGCGGTTTCCGCGTAGCCGAGAAATCGTGGGGGCAGGCCCTGACCGGCCTGCCCGCCACGGTAGGCCCGCTGTATCTGGTCATGCCGATCACCGGCATCATCATCATTTTTTATGCGATCTACCATTCGCTTGCGGTTATCCGCGGCGATGAAGAGCCCATCGCAGACACCGAACCCGACGTCGTCTAGGAGGACCCGTGGAAACTGCACTACTCGCGGGGCTCATACTCCTCGTCGGAATCGTTGTACTCATTATTCTGTCGGTGCCCATCGCCGTCGCCATCGGACTCAGCTCGGTGGCCGCAATCATCGCGGTCCTAGGCTTCGACCGGGCCGTATTGACCACCTCGCAGCAGGTTTTCGCCGGAATTAATTCATTTACGCTGCTGGCCATACCGTTCTTCATCCTGGCCGGCGTGCTGATGAACAATGGCGGGATTGCAGGGCGGCTGATCGACGCCGCCAAGGTGCTGGTCGGCCGGATGCCCGGCTCCCTGGCGCAGACCAATACCGTGGCCAATGCGCTGTTCGGTTCGGTCAGCGGAGCGGCCGTCGCCTCGGCCGCAGCCGTGGGCACCGTCATGGGTCCACGGCAGAAGAAGGAAGGCTATGACCCCAACTTCTCCGCCGCGGTAAACATCGCTTCGGCGCCCTCGGGCATGCTGATCCCACCGAGCAATACCTTCATCGTCTACTCGCTGGTCAGCAGCACGTCGATTGCGGCCTTGTTCGTGGCAGGCTACGGTCCGGGCCTGGTCTGGATCCTCGCGTGCATGCTCGTGATCTACCTGTACTCGCGCAAGCACAAGGAGACACGCTCCACCGAACGCGTCACCTTCGCCGTCGCGATCCAGACTCTGGTCAAGGCCATACCTTCGCTGCTGATGATCGTGATCGTCATTGGCGGTATCCTCAGCGGCGTCTTCACCCCGACCGAGTCAGCAGCGATCGCCGTGGTCTACTGCCTAATCCTGGGATTCGTCTACAGAGCCATCAAGGTTCGCGATCTACCCGAGATTCTGCTTAACGCCACCAAGACCACCGCAATCGTAATGCTGTTGGTCGGCGTTTCCACGGCAATGTCCTGGCTGATGTCTTTCGCACGCATCCCGGATATGATTTCGGACGGATTACTGAGCCTGACCGAGAACCCGACGCTGATCCTGATCATGATGATGGTAATCCTGCTCTTGGTTGGCACCTTCATGGATCCAACCCCGGCAATCTTGATCTTCACTCCGATCTTCCTGCCGATCGTCATGGAGTTTGGAATCCACCCGGTGCACTTCGGCACGATGATCGTTTTCAACCTTTGCGTTGGAACGATCACCCCTCCGGTGGGCAATGTGCTCTTCGTGGGCGCCCGGGTTGCCGGCTTGAGAATTGAACCGGTCATCCAGAAATTGATGCCGTTCCTATTCGCACTTATCGCGGGGCTTTTCCTCGTGGTTTTCATTCCGGAGCTTAGCCTCTGGCTGCCAACCCAGTTGGACTTGATCGCGCCGTAAGCATCACTGGCTTTACCTCAATCCCCCGCAGGCCTTTGGCTTGTGGGGGATTTTTGGTACTGGTGCACTTAAAGGCACTTTCCTGCAACGGGGCAATTTGTGGCAACCACTTCGGACTTCACTATGCGCCAAGTCACAGTGGAAGATAACTTGGAACCTCGGCGTAGCCCAGGGAATCCAAACATCATTCGCAACTCAGCAATGGAGACACCGATGTCCCGAAAAAATTCACAGCACGCGATGCGTAGTCGTGTCGCTGCGGCAATAGTTATTCCCCTGGCGCTTTCGTTGGCTGTTCCGGCCGCCGGTGCCGTACAAAGCCACCGTAATGAAGCGACTGCCACAGAGCGTGCGACGGCGGAGAATTCCAATGAGGGAAACCACGGCAAGCCGCCAACGCTTGAAGCGCGGGTGAAGGACACCATCAAGCACAAGGGCCGCATATTCAAGGACCTGAACGATAACGGCAAGCTCGATACCTATGAAGACTGGCGCAAGCCAGCCGAGGAACGTGCTGCGGATCTAGTCTCGCAAATGACTTTGGACGAAAAGTCCGGCCTGATGCTGATTGATACACTGAACGCCGCCTGCGATGTCGAAACGCAAACTCGCGGCACGCTGGATCCAAAGGCAACCGACTACGTGAACAATCAAATGATGCACCGCTTTGTCTTCCGCAACACGGTGACGAGCGAAGACAAAGCAGTCTGCGGCGACGCCGTAGGCGGCTTCCAGGCCAGCACCTCGCTGACCCCGCAGGAAGCGGCCAAATACATGAACAGTGTCCAGGAGCTCGGCGAGGGAACTCGCCTGGGAATCCCGATGCTTTTCAAGTCCAATGCGCGCAACCACATCGACCCGAATGCTCGTGCAGGCATTAACGAGTCGGCTGGCGCCTTCACCGCGTTCCCCAAGGAGGCAGGCCTTGCGGCCGCCGCACTGGGTGAGCAAGCAGTGCGCACCGGAGAAACACCGGCCACCGGAGACATGTCCATCATCGATGACTTCACCGGCGTCATGGGTGAGGAATGGGCCTCCATCGGACTACGCGGGATGTACGGCTACATGGCCGATCTGTCCACCGAGCCGCGCTGGTACCGTGCCCATGAAACCTTCACCGAGGACGCGGACCTCAACTCGAACATCATGACCTCGCTCGTCGAAGGCCTGCAGGGGCCACTGGACAAGGACGACGTCTCATTGAGCCCGGATAGCCCGGTAGCGCTGACCATGAAGCATTTCCCGGGCGGCGGGCCACAGGAGCTAGGCTTGGATGCGCACTATTCCTTCGGCAAGACGCAGGTCTACCCGGGTGACGGCTTCGGCTACCACCTTCAGCCGTTCGAGGCAGCCATCAATGCGGGCGTCTCTTCGATCATGCCCTACTACGGTGCCCCGGTAGAGGTCACCTACAACGGAGTCGAATACGATTCCACCGGCATGGCCTTCTCAAACCAGATCGTCAACGACCTGCTGCGCGACGAGTTGGGCTTCGCCGGATACGTCAACTCGGATACCGGCATCATCAACGATCGTGCTTGGGGCCTGGAAGACAAGAGCGTCCCGGAGCGTGTCGCTGCTGCCGTCAATGGCGGAACTGACACCCTTTCCGGTTTCCACGACGTCAAGACCATCACCGATCTGGTCGACTCGGGACTGCTCACCGAAGAACGCATCGATCTGGCAGCCACTCGCCTAACTACCCCGATGTTCCAGATGGGCCTGTTCGAGAACCCGTACGTTGAGGTTGAAACCGCCGGCGAGATTGTTGGCAGCGAAGCGAACCGCGAGGTGGGTCTGGACTTGCAACGCAAGTCAGCCGTCTTGCTGCAGAACAAGGAAAGCTCAGACGGAGACAAAGTCCTTCCGTTGAAGCCGAGCTCGGATGTCTACATCCTGGGTGACTTCACCGAGGAAAAAGTCGCCAGCTACGGTTACAACGTCACCAACGGCAACACCGAAGATCCGGCCGCACGTCCGAGCGCCGAAGATAGCGACTATGCGCTGATCTCGGTGACCGTGAACAACAAGAACACCGATACCTACAAGTCAGACGATCCAGAGTTGGGGATGAACGCGGAACACATCAGCCCGATCGTCATGGATGGCGTGGCCGGGCTGGACGGCAAGAGCCCGTTCGGCGCTGCTGACGCGTGTGTCACCCAGGGCGCATCATCGTGCACCGATGACGGACTACGCTTTGGCGGATCGCTGCCATGGGAATCCAGTGTCCTTGATTTCAGCGGCATGGCCGAATCGGAGTCGTGGGAAATCAGTCCCTCGCTTGACACCATTAAAAAGGTCATGAGCGAGGTCGATGACCCGAGCAAGGTTGTCATGCACGTGTACTTCCGCCAGCCATTCGTCATGGATGAAGCCAGCGGGATGCGAGATGCGGGCGCCATCGTGGCAGGGTTCGGCATGAGCGACACCGCACTGATGGACGTGCTTTCAGGAAAGGTAGCTCCGCAGGGTCGCATGCCGTTCGCGTTGGCCGGAACCTCCGAGGCCATCCGAGAGCAGTACAGCGATCTGCCAGGTTATGAGGAGACTACCGATGGGGAGCTTTACCCCTTCGGATACGGTCTGACTTACTAAGCAGCCTGAGCCTTTCGGCCCAAGTGAAATTGGCCCTGCTGGATGGACGCAAAGTCCACCCAACAGGGCCAATCGCTGTTGATGGCTGCATCAACATTGAATTCTTCGGCTAAGGCTTAGAGTCCCAGCTCGGTCTTGCCGTAGGCGAACAGGTATGGAACTCCGGCCTCGGCTTCGATGCGTTCTTTCGCCCCGGTATCGCGATCAACAATCACTGCGACAGCAATGACGTTGCCGCCAGCTTTGCGCACACCCTCGACCGCGGTCAAAGCAGAGCCACCGGTAGTTGAGGTATCTTCCAGAACGATTACGTCTCTGCCCTCGACGCTTGGGCCTTCGACCTGGCGGCCCATTCCATAGGACTTCTGTGCCTTGCGCACTACGAATGCATCAAGGGAACGGCCCTGGGTTCGCGCAGTATGCATGATTGCAGTGCCCACTGGGTCCGCACCCATGGTCAAACCGCCAACATTTGTGAATTCAAGCTTTGCCTCGTCCAGCAGGTCGAGCATTACCTCACCGATAAGTCCGGAAGCCTCCTGCTGCAAGGAAACCCGGCGCAGATCGATATAGTAATCGGCTTCCTTGCCGGAGGAAAGAGTGACCTTGCCACGCACGATGGCAAGTTCTTGGATCAGTTCTTTAAGCCGCTCACGGGCGCTGGTTTCGCTCATAGTCACAATTCTAGTCGCCACAACCGAGTGGCCGTTGCAAGGAATGCCCTGTATGACAGCTATTTCTCGGTGCAATCCAGCCCCAAGACGCGGTACGCCGGGAACAGTCCCTTGCAGCCGTGCATCGCTACCTGATGATGCCACGCGTCCTGGCGCTGCCAGATTGCCAAGGGCGCTGCGCGACCGCCCGGCATCGGATCGGTGGAACCGCGATTGAGCTGGCCGTACTTGTTTAAAATAGCCCCTAGCCCCAGCCGTAACTCCCGGCTAGGGTGGGATCATGAATGCGACTCGCCCCTTGGGTTTCTGGTTGAAATTGGTAGATTCGCTGATCGACGAGCAGTTTGCAGCGACCTTGGAAGAACACGGTGTTACGCGCCGGCAATGGCAGGTGCTGAACCTGCTCGAGCAGAATCCTGCCTCGGAAGCCGAGCTCACCACGGGCCTCTCACCATTTTTTGCCTCGCCCGATGAACCTCAGTCCGTCACCGAACACCTGGCAGAACTCGTCGAATCCGGGTGGATCTCGCGCCAAGGCGCTGAGTACCTGATCACCGAACGCGGACATGCGTCCCTGGTGAAGCTCAGCGAACTGGTTGAACGAATCCGTGCCCAGTGCGGCGAGGGGCTCACCCCGGAGGCATATTCCACCACGGTGAGTTCCCTGGAACAGATGGCCAAGAACTTTGGCTGGGCCGAGGCTGAAACCGAGTAGCTTGCCAGGTGGAATGTTGAAAACAGATTAACTTTCCGCCCCGAACACCGGTATTTAGCCACTGCACCCATTCTCATGCCTAGTATTGGATGCATGCGCGAACTGCAAGCAGAGATCATCGAAGAACTTGGCGTCAAGCCACAAATCATTCCGGCACAGGAGATCCAACGACGCGTGGGGTTCCTGAAGGACTACCTCGGCGCGACCGGAGCCAAGGGTTTCGTGCTGGGAATTTCCGGCGGCATTGATTCCACCTTGGCCGGCAGGCTTGCGCAACTAGCGGTCCAAGAGGTCCGCAACGCCGGCGGTGAGGCGCACTTTGTCGCGGTCCGCCTGCCCCATGGGGTGCAGAGCGATGCCGAAGACGCGGCGAAGGCCATGGCGTTTATTGGCGCCGACGAGGAGTTCGAAGTAAATATCGAAAAGCCTGTCAAGGCTCTGGATGAAGCGCTGGACAGCGCAGGCCACCCACGCATCAGCGACTTCAACCGCGGTAACGCGAAGGCCCGGATGCGCATGATCGTGCAATACGCCATGGCCGGCGATCGCCGCATGCTGGTCCTCGGAACCGATCATGCAGCCGAATCGGTCACCGGATTCTTCACCAAGTTCGGAGATGGTGGCGCCGACCTTTTGCCTCTCGCCGGGTTGAACAAACGCCAGAACCAGGCCTTGCTGCGAGAATTGGGCGCTCCAGAGCTCCTCTGGGCCAAGGAGCCAACTGCGGATCTATTGGACGGCCAGCCGCAGCGGACAGACGAGGACGAGCTGGGGCTGAGCTACTCGCAGATTGATGACTACCTCGAAGGCCGGGAAGTCGATGCTGCCGCAGCCAAGTCCATCGAATCCCGCTTCATCGCTTCACGCCATAAGCGTACGGTTCCCGCAACCTACCTCGATACCTGGTGGCGCAGCTAGCGGTTTATAGACCGCTTGTAATCGTGCGCAACGCCTGAATATGTTCATTGAGACTGCTGCGTCCATGCTCAGAGAGCTTCACCCAGGTTCGTGGCCGCTTTCCAACGAATCCTTTGCGCACATTCAGGTAGTTCTTGGCCTCGAGTGCCGAGATGTGACGAGAGAGAACCGAGTCAGACACCCCGAGGGTTTCGCGCAGGGTTTTGAAGTCAATCTCATCAACTCCCTGCAGCGCTGCCATCAATGACAGTCGAACCGGGTTGGTGAAGTCGTCATTCATCTGGTTTCGTGGATGTTTGCTCATCGTGCCAACATCCTGAATCCGCCGATCAGCAGCGGCAGGGCGACTGCAAGACCGAGCAGCACGGTGGCGATAAATGGCATTGGGGTGGTAATTAGCGTCAGCGTCAACGCATAGATCCCTATGCTTAAGAACAGGCTCAACAGGTACTTTTTACTAAAGCCGTGGGGCAGCACCCGGCGTACCTTGAGATACCCCAGGCTCAGCCCAATCATTGCTAGCACCGCCGCCCCGGTGAGCACAAAGAATGCGGGTAGGCCTTGCTCTGGACTGAAAATGTGAAGCAAGGAGTGCAGCGCACCAAGCACAACCCCGAGCATGATGCAGGTCAGGCCTAGCTGCCGAGCACCGCGCGCAGTTACTGAAGTCATTGAACGTTGTGCATTTTCCAGCGCAGTGAGCTGGTCGCCCGGAGTGAATTCTGGTTCGCGGATCATGAGGCGACCTTCCGAGAATTTTTCTGGTGCTGGTGATAGGAACTAATCGACGCCCCGATGGCGGCGAAGCCGGAGATCCCCGCGATGACCATAGCTGGAGCGTCTTTCAGGAAGCCAGCCAGCGCAAGCGTCAGGCACAACGCCACCAAGGTGATCTGTGCGGCGACGAACCAGAATTTCATTGAAGTGAACATCTTGTTTCTCCTTGCGTAGGTGCGGCGTGCCGATGAACATAGCCTAACAAGTACTTTCTGCTTTGGAAAGTACTTTCAACAAAGTAGTTCAGTGGCAACCGGCCGCCTACGCACGGGAATGGCTTCTAGACGAAAGCACTCACTCCGGTCAGCGCTCGTCCAACGATCAAGGAATTAATCTCATAGGTGCCCTCGTAAGTGTGAAGGATTTCAACATCACAAAAGAATTTAGCCATCTCATGGTCGGTCACCACGCCATTTCCACCAAGCAGTGCACGGCCCAATGAGACCGCTTGGCGCGCGAGCCTCGTGGCCGTGGATTTGGCCAGCGCCGCATCAACCATTTCCAGTTCGCCGCGTTCTTGCTTGCGCGCAATGTCCATCATCATCGACAGGCAAGCAGTTGCGTTGCCGGCGATCTCCGCCAAGGATTGCTGCACCAGCTGAAAGGCCGCAATGGGTTGGCCAAATTGCTGACGCTCCTTGGCGTAGGCGGTACAGATATCTAGGGTTGCCACCATCGCGCCGACCGCTTGCCACCCAACCCAGGCGCGAGACTGCATGAGCAGCGCATTCGCCGAAGCGAAGTCGACCGCTCCAGGGAGCTTATTCTTCAAGGGAATGCGGACATTCTCCATAGAAATATCCGCATTCTGCATAATGCGCAGGCCGATCTTATTTTCGATCTTGGTTGCGCTGTAGCCTGGGCGGTCGCTTTCGACCAGAAAGGCACCCACCTCGCCACTCTCGGGACACTTTGCCCAAATTAACGCAAAATCAGCGATGGTTCCCATGCCGATCCAACGCTTGGCACCGTTGATCACGTATTCGTCACCCTCGCGGTTCACTGTGGTGTGAATACCTCCAGCAATATCCGAACCATGGTCGGGCTCGGTCAAGGCAAAGGCGCCAAAAGCTTGGAACTTAGTGAGCTTTGGAAGCCAGGATTCACGTTGCTCATCTGACCCGAGCGCATCGATCATACCCACAATGAGCTCATTATGAATGCCGACAATAGATGAAAGGGATACGTCGGATCTCGCGATCTCCGCGTGGAGCAATCCGCGCAGCAGATGCGAGGATCCATCTAATTGGATTCCCGCCAGGCCGGCATCTGCCAACTCCTGAACGAGCCCTGGGGGAAATTCCTCTCGATTCCAGAATTCAATCGATTGCCGGCGGATGCGTGTCTGCAAGAATTCACGCACCTGCTCTAGTCGTGTCCGATCGGCCTCGTGCAGTTGGTGTGCCACACCCAATAGGTCCATCCGATTTCTCCTTCCAAACCCTTGGAAGTCCAAGTATATTGTTGGACTAAGACTTCCATAGGGGGTAAATGTTGAATTCTCCATTGCCGCGCGATCCGATTGCTGAGGCCCGCGAACAGTGGGTTGCCCATGGCTGGGCATCCGAAGCCAACGCCATGGCCGCAATCACCGCGGTGATGCGCACCGCGTCGATTTTCCTGCAGCGAGCCGATGCGATTCTCAAACCGCACGGGCTCACCTTTGCGCGTTTCGAAGTGCTCGCCTTGCTTGGGTTCTCCAAACGCGGTTCGCTCCCCATGAGCCACGCAAGTGAGCTGCTACAAGTTCATGCAACGAGCTTGACCAATTCGGTGGACCGGCTAGAAGCCACCGGTCTGGTGCAACGTGTTGCGCACCCTACCGATGGGCGAACCAGACTCCTGGAGCTCACGACCCAAGGCCTGGAGGTGCTTGATGCCGCCCGGACTGATTTGAACGAACTGCTCTTCGCTCAGAGCGACTTGGAAGCCAAAGACGCGACAGATATTTTCGAGATTCTCGCCCGTTTCCGCCGCGCCTCGGGCGACTTCCTATAGCGAACCGTCTCTAACCGCATTGATGACACCGGAAAAATCGGTGCCTGCATTTCCCTCATCGCTAAACTTTCGATACAGCGCTGCAGCAAGGCTGCCTAGCTGCGCGTCGGTCTGCGTATGCTCCAAAGCGCTGGAGGCTAATCCCAAATCCTTGGCCATTAACGCAGCAGCGAACCCAGGCTGATAATCTCGATTGGCCGGTGAAGAAGGGACCGGGCCAGGGACCGGACAATTTGTCGTCACCGCCCAGCATTGCCCCGAAGCCGAGGAAATCACGTCGAACAAGGCTTGATGCTCTAGGCCTAGACGCTCGCCCAGGACAAAGGCTTCCGCGGCGCCAAGCATGGAGATGCCCAAAAGCATATTGTTGCAAACCTTGGCGGCTTGCCCTGCCCCATGCCCACCGCAATGCACGATTCGCTTGCCCATGACTTCGAGCACTGGGTTGATCTGCGCTAAATCGGATTCATCAGCACCGAGCATAAACGTCAAGGTTCCGGCTTCTGCACCGACTACACCACCGGAAACTGGCGCGTCGGCACTTCGATGGCCAGCCGCCACCGCGAGCTGGGCGGCCTCGCGCGCTTGCGCGACATCGATGGTCGAGCACTCCAAGAACAGGGTGTTCATCTTGGCAGCCTCAAGTAGGTAGTCCCCGTAGGCATCCAATACATGCTGTCCGGTAGGAAACATGGTTAGCACGATATCCACGCCGCTCGCGGCTTCGGCGCCAGTTGCCACAGTTTCGATGCCGGCCGCAGCGGCTGCTTCGAGAGCCGCAGGCACTACGTCAAAAGCCTTGAGGCGATACCCCGCACGGTGCAAGTTGATGGCCATGGGAAGCCCCATATGACCCAAGCCCAAGAATCCAACGATTGGTTTTTCGCTCATCTTCCACTCTTTTCTCGTAACCCCTGCTCCAACAGTGCAAAGTTCAATTCCGCTCCCGGTAACGGTGCAAAATGCCGTGCCGTTCGCTGCTCACGCGTCAAGTCACCAACGCGCTCGTGCCACTGCGGGTTGCGATCCTTGTCAATCACCGCTGCTCGGATTCCTTCGGCGAAGTCTGGGTCATCCAGTCGGTTAACTGCCACCCTGAATTCGCGGCGGAGATCCTCGCGCAGGTCCATTCCAGCACTTGCCAACAGTTCATCGACGAGCCGCACCGAGCTAGGGCAGGCAGCCCGGAGCGCCTTGGCCGCCAAGCTTGCCTGAGCAGCTTCGCAAGAGTCAAGCGCGGCGAGAATCGCCGGAACGCTCGGCTCGGCGAAGGCTTGAACCCAATCGGCGTCCAGCATCCCTTGTGCGGGAGTATTCGTAAATCGCGGAATCACCTGCTCGGCTTCGTCCGTTTCCAGTTCGGTCAGAAGTTGCGGCAAGTTCGCCTGCACCACGTAGCTGTCGGCCAGTCCCAAGGTGATGGTGTCTGCCGCCTGGAATTTCATCCCGGTTAATGCCGCTAGACGCCCAGCAGCTTGCGCACCCTTTGACAGCAGGTGGGTGCCTCCCACGTCTGGGAAGAAACCGATTCCAACCTCCGGCATGCCGCAACGGCTGGCCTCGGTCACAACTCGATGACTGCCGTGCGCGGAAACTCCAATGCCGCCGCCAAGCACTATCCCGTCCATCAGCGCCACGAACGGTTTCGGATACTCGTCAATGAGTACATTAAGTTGATATTCGATACGCCAGAACTCCTCGGTGGAGCCATCGCGATCCAAAATATCCCGGTAAATGGCCACGATATCGCCACCTGCGCACAGGCCGCGCTCCCCTGCGCCGGTGATAGCAACCTGCCGCACCGCCGGGTCGTCGCGCCATTCAAGCAACGCGTAGAGCATGTCCCGGCACATTTGCGTGGTGAGCGCATTGAGCGCTGCTGGTCGATTGAGAGTGATGAGTCCCAAATGGCCCCGGCGTTCGGTCAGAATGTCGGTCAAAATACCCACCCCTCGGTGATCGCTGTCACAGTTCATTCTCGAATATACTCGGACTTCCAAGTAAATTGAAGTGGCGCATGACAGCAAACTTGATAGGTTGAACTAGTGAAGATTGCGACCTGGAATGTGAACTCCCTGCGCGCTCGGGCTGACCGCGTCGAAGACTGGCTGCGCCGTACCGACGTTGATGTCCTGGCTATTCAGGAAACAAAATGCAAAGACGATAATTTCCCCTGGGAACTTTTCGAAAATAACGACTACGAGGTGGCGCACTTTGGCGTCAACCAGTGGAACGGCGTGGCAATAGCCTCCCGCGTTGGACTGGACGACGTTCAGCGCACGTTCCCGAATCAGCCGGAATTCGGCAAGGGCGGAAAAGACCCGATCCAAGAACCACGAGCCATCGCCGCCACGTGCGGCGGGGTGCGAATCTGGAGCCTCTACGTGCCAAACGGCCGAGCCTTAGATGATGAGCACATGGGCTACAAGCTCAACTGGCTGGACGAATTGAAAAAAAGTTCGGTTCAATGGCTGGCGGCAGATCCGCAAGCCCAAATTGCGCTGCTCGGCGACTGGAATATCGCTCCGAAAGACGAGGACGTCTGGGACATTCAGTTTTTCTTGGATAACCAGCTCACCCACGTCTCAGCACCCGAACGCGCCGCCTTCAGTGCTTTTGAAGACGCCGGCTTCACGGACGTAGTTCGCCCGCATACCGAAGGCGCCTACACCTACTGGGATTACACGCAGTTACGTTTCCCAAAAGGTGAGGGCATGCGCATCGATTTCGCGCTGACCTCTCCCGCTCTGACCGAACGAGTTACCACCGCGAGCATCGACCGCGAAGAACGCAAGGGCAAGGGCGCTAGCGACCATGCGCCGGTCATCGTGGAGTTGAACGACTAACCATGACCAAAAAATTGACTGGGCCACTGGCAGAGCTTACGGCAGCTACCGCGCATCTGCGCGTCTATGAACCGTTGGATGCTTTCGAAGATTGGGCCCAGTCAATTATCTTGCGTACCAGGCAACGTAGTGCGAGTCACTGGGACCGCTTCGAGAACGAGCGGCTCTGGGAGCGCACCCTGCGCGATATCTCCGATCCCTTCCCGCATCATGAAGCGGAGTACTTTCGCTCGCTAAAGGTGCTTGATTACGAGGGCAATGAGCACACCCGCTACTGCCCCGGACAGCTGCAAGCACGCAGCCTATTGGCTGCGGAACAAGCCGAAGAGGCCATCCGAACCGAAGTCCTTGACCTGCTGGTGCCTCCCGCAGCACGTAGTGCGAATGCAGAGCGAGTTAATCCCGACCGACTTGCAGCAGATCTCACACATCTACACACTCGCACCTCCACCTGGGGCATACCGCTGAGCTGGTTTGCCCTCTTCCGGGAAGATGACGAGTACGAGCAGGTGCATGTTGATGATCGTTTGCTCACTGTGCGACTAATCGTGCCTTTCGAACAGGCCATTGAACGCCTCTCCTGGGCCGTGCAAACGCTCGTGACCTATGCGCCGCAGGCACCATTGTTTGAGGAGCTTGGCGCGCTCGGCAGCTGGCTTGAATCCTTCGACAGCCGGTCTGTGATCGAATTGGATTACGGGATGCTGGCCGAGATCGTGTGGCCAGATGAATCCGCCAACGACCTAATGCACGGAATTCAGGCAATCGAAGATGGGGATATACCCACGGCGGCAGCTGCCTATCGCCGGCTCACGAACCGCTGGTTGGGCCCTCGTCATTTGGGCCGGGCCAACTAGAACCCGGTCTGAATATCTGAATCAATAAATATTCAGTTAAAGCAAAAAGCTCCGGTTGAAACCGGAGCTTTTCATATTGGCGACCCTGACGGGACTTGAACCCGCGACCTCCGCCGTGACAGGGCGGCGCGCTAACCAACTGCGCTACAGGGCCATGAGATTCGAATTCACGTTCAAATCACATGGCAAAGCCCTCGGTATACCGAGGGCTGCGTGGCTCCGACCGGCGTCGATCCGGTGACCTTTCGATTTTCAGTCGAACGCTCTACCAACTGAGCTACAGAGCCTGGTACCACTAGGTGGACACCAGATTTATTGCCTAAACAATAAACCGAGCGACCCTGACGGGACTTGAACCCGCGACCTCCGCCGTGACAGGGCGGCGCGCTAACCAACTGCGCTACAGGGCCTTGCTTTCGCAAGCCAATGGATTTCTCCATCTGACAACCAACGAATTGGCTGTTTGTACCCCCAACGGGATTCGAACCCGTGCCGCTGCCGTGAAAGGGCAGTGTCCTAGGCCGCTAGACGATGGGGGCCTATATCTGCTGCGGTTTCTTTCGTCTCCGCTGCGGACTTCAATAACTATACGTGGCCTTTTTGTCATTTGCAAAACCGGCATCCGGAGGACTTTCTGAGGTCACAAATCGGCGGTGAACAGTACGCTTGAATTATGGATCTGGAGATGAGCGACGATGAATTCGATGGGCTGGTTCAGGCCGCTATCGACGGCATTCCACAGGCCGCAATAGACATGATGGACAATGTCATTTTCTTCATCGAGGACGAATACGAGCCACTTCCCGGAGAAGCTAAAAACACCGAGATTCTGGGGCTATACGAGGGTGTTGCTCTGACGGAACGAGATTTTGACTGGGCCTCAGGCGCGTTGCCGGATCGAATCACCATCTTCAAAAACCCAACCCTCAGGGCCTGCGAAACACGCGACGACGTCGTGCGAGAAGTCCGCATTACGGTCATGCACGAGGTGGCTCATCACTTCGGAATCGACGATGAAAAACTGCACGATTTGGGTTGGGGATAGGCCAAAACGGCAAAAACCAATATTGAGATGTGCGTCACGAAAGTACTCATATTCGAATCCCTCTTTTCGTTCGAAGTTGCCCAGAAGGGAATGAACGCACATTCGGCATCTGCTTAGGCGGCCGGAACACAACGACCCAAATTCGATTCATCGCCCCGGCATGTGATGCGCAAAGTGGCTTTTCATGGAAGCAGCCAAAACTTAGTCGTTAGGTCCGAGCGGCGAGAGCATCAATGGATTCAACTTTTCCAAAACCGCGCCCAGCGTTCACTCCTGAGCTCGATGCCAAGTCACTGGGTTCACCCCCCAAGCTCACAATGACGTAGCAGTCTGCCAATACTCACCATGCCCTGAACAAAAAGTGGAATACTTCCGTTGCTTGAGCGCGTCCTTTGTAGCGGAGATGCATTTCCTAATTGAACATTCGGGTCGAATGATGATCCCAGTGCTATGCATGCTCCTCCTCCAGATGGGGCGCCCCGAACGGGAGACGAGCTATCGCATCGATGGGCCAAAGTATCGAGACAACAGGACCCGAGGTGCCCAGAAGTCATAGCGCCGCTCTCTAGGAACATCTCAGACAGCTTCAAACTGGCTCTATGGCAGAGTCCCGCCTCATAGAGTGACCGCGCCGACGCAGAGGACGTAGAGAGCTCCAGGTTTCTGCACTCAATGAACGTCTTCAACGGCAGTCGACCGCTAGATGCAATGTCGCCGCTCAGCGACCTACTACCGTGCAAAACTAGGTAACGCATCGTCACCGATAAACGCCTGTATCGCATTTCTGTGCACATTAAGGTCACGACTCAAACGTCAGTCTCTTTCATCGCCTCGGGTCATTTATGTATTGGAAATAATCTCCAAACCCAACTAAGCGGATGCACTTCGCCCAAATCACCCCTGAAATGGGTGGGCAAATGCCATCAATGTAATTCCTGTGACTGGTGTGACTAGTGTTGCCAACTACCTGATTTTTAGCCTAGTGTGCTATTTGGGACCTTGATCAAATCGCAACATTTCGTTCGCGGATAGTCACGATTCGATCATTTCCTAACTGTCATCACCTGAATCTAGTGAGGAACGATATGGCGAACCGCCACTCGCTCGGAGTTGCCGCGTGCACTCTGGCCCTAGCAGTCTCTTGCCTTGCTGGCGCCGTCCCAGCCGCCGCCGCACCGTCGACCGCGTTTCCCACAACTATCTCCGTTCCAGCACAACCGTCGAACTCCCCACTGCCTTCGGCAGCAGAGGTTGAGTCGGCGAAGTCGAACAAGGCTGCAACTAACGAGATGATCTCTCGTCTCGAAGCATCTCTCGATTCCAGTCGCGCAGAACTCCAGCGTGTAGAAACGGCAGCCCTAGAGGCTCAGGAGTCACTGCTCACCGCCGCCGAGGAGCGCGACTTGCGCTCCGCTGAGGCTGACAAGGCAGTCAAGCAAGTCGAATACGCGCAGCAGTATCTTGCACAGAGCCGTAACGACCTAGGCGCTATCGCTTCGGACATGTACCGCAACGGGGCGAGCAATTCCAGCTTAGGCATCCTGCTACAGGACGATGAGTCAAACGATCTCTTCTCCAAGGCCGCCACCATGAGCGCCCTGAGTGAGAACCGGTCCCAGACGGTCAACACTGCCGCCGAGGCCGAGGCCCTGGTATCCGCGTGGGAAGAGTACGCAGACACCGCTCAGAAGGCCGCTAAGGCCGCAGCGGAGAACTACGATGAAGCCGCCACCACCGCCAGCTCCACGCTCACCACTTATGAGTCAGCGATTGCTCCGCAGTCAGAACTGCGCGACGAGCTCGTTGGACACCTCGCATTCCTGAAGGAACAGGAAGAGGAAGTAGTTCGCAAGCAGGTCGCTGAGGCAGAAGAACAAGCTCAGGAAAAGGCGCTCCAGGAAGTCGTAGAGGCTCCAGAAGCTCCAGAAGCTGACAAGCCAGTCACGAACGATGACTTGGCAACCATGCAGCCGCTCGCGGTGGAAGCTCCTCAGGAACTCGAATTTATCGATTCCGAAGAAGCCGAGCCTGAGACTTTGACGCCTAAGGTTATCGAAGTCCAGAAGGACGAGCCGAAGGCACCAGAAAAGCCAAAGCAAACCGAAGCACCAAAGGCCCCTGAGAAGCCGAAGCAGACCGAGACCCCTAAGGCGCCGGAAAAGCCAAAGCAGACCGAGACCCCTAAGGCTCCCGAAAAGCCTAAGGCAACTCCGAAGGCTCCCGAGAAGCCTAAGTCAACTCCGAAGGAAAAAGAGAAGCCAAAGGTTCTCCCCCAGGCACCGGAAAAGCCGAAGGTCATTGAGGAACCAAAGCCGAAGCCTAAAAAGGTTCAGCCAAAGGCACCGGAAAAGCCCAAAGCAACTCCCAAGCCTTCACCAAAGCCAGAGGTGAAGAAGGAAGAGCCTAAGCAGGAGCAGAACAACAACAGCAATTACTCTGCAGCGATCTCCTGGGCTCTGAAGACTGCCAGCGATCCAAGCAAGCGCTACGTGTTCGGTGGCAACGGACCAAGCGTTTTTGACTGCTCTAGCTTCTCGCAGACAGCATTCGCCAAGTCCGGCATCAGCTTGCCACGTACCTCCAGCCAGCAGTTCGCCAGCGCTCCGCAGTATGTCTCGCTTAGTGAGCTTCGTCCAGGTGACCTTGTGTTCTCTAGCTCGAACGGTGGAGCTTCCTTCTACCACGTGGCCATCTACATCGGTAACGGCCAGGTAGTCCACGCTCGTAACCCGAGCGCAGGCATCTCGGTGACTCCGTTGAGCTGGGTCAACAACATGCATTCGAAAGCAGCTCGCTACTAGGCAGGTACTACTTCGATAGAAAATGCTTCCGCAGCCAATTGGTTGCGGAAGCATTTTTCATATCGGCATATCAGTGCGCATATAACTAGCGGCCCCAGTGCTTCGCAAAAATATAGCCCGGAAGGAATATTTCTCTCCGTGCTATATTTGCAAAATTACTCGGCTCCGGTGTCGAAGTCCTTGCGGTTCGCCAGTCGTGGATCATCCCCGTCCGGAACGACCATCACCGGACCCTTCGAATGATGCAAGACGCCCTGGCTGGTAGAGCCAAGCAGCATGCCGGCAAAACCACCACGACCGCGTGAGCCGGTGACCGTGAGGACCGCATGTTCGGACTCGCGAATCAGCACCTCCACAGGTGGCCCGGAGATCACATCGGTCTCGACATCGATATCTGGGAAGTGCGATCTGATCCAGCGCTCTCCGACATTCATCTGATAACGAACGTCTTCAAGCACCGCTTCTTGATCGACCGTGGCGGGCATCCACGCAAGTGCTGCCGAAACCGGAGAGACCGCGCACACTACGCGGAGCTTCAAACCCCGAGCTACTGCCGCTTCCGCGGCTGCGAGCACCGCGGAGCGCGCGCGCTCGGAACCGTCCACGCCGACAACAATCGTCTGGCGCTCTGGGGATTCTTCCTGGGCCTGTTCTTGCTCTTTGGCCATGGACAAGGGCACTACCACCGTTGGGCACTTGGCATGCGCCGGCAATGCCGAGGACACCGACCCCAGTAGCCTGCCCACGAAACCTCCGCGGCCACGAGTGCCGACTACGATTAGCTCGGCATCTGCGCTCAGATCCAGAAGCACCCCCGAGGGATCTCCTGACTCGATGTAGGTGCGAATTGTCGCTTGGCTGCCCTCCAAGTCCGCGCGAGCTTGGCGCACGATGTCTTCGGCTCCACCACGGATCAAATCGTCATCCAGCGTGGAATATCCGGCATCCATAGACGATGCGGCGAAGACGGGAATGGTGTAGGCAGAGACGATATTCAAAACGCTGCCACGGCGCACCGCTTCTCGTTCAGCCCAGCGCAAGGCGCATTTACTCTGCTGGGAACCGTCGGCGCCGACGACAATACCCTCAATTTTTTCGGTTTCGACTGGTGCTTCGTCACTCATCAGACTCGCTCCTCATTGACCTGTGATGGCATTGGGTGTGACCCCTCTTACAACCAATGTACTTCCAATCTTCGCCACAGTGTGAGTTGGGTCTAATGATTTCACGCTAAGCCTACTCAGCTACGAGATCGGTATGAATCTATACCCAAAACGTCATAGAATTTTTACCATGCCCTCCACCACCAAAACTGCGCCTGAGACATCCTTCCCAGCGCGCGTTGACCGTTATTTCAAAATTTCGGAACGCCGCTCAACCTTTGCAACCGAAGTTCGCGGCGGTGTCGCCACCTTCTTCGCAATGAGCTACATCGTTGTACTGAACCCGCTAGTACTTTCCGGTGTCGACGCGTCCGGCGGCGAACTTGGAATCCAGCGCGTAGCTGCTGTCACCGCATTCGTTGCAGGTATCCTGACCATTTTGATGGGCATCTGGGCTCGTCACCCATTCGCTATGGCCACCGGGCTGGGCGTTAATGCCTTCGTGGCGATTACCGTGGCAACGAATCCGGAACTTACCTGGCCTGACGTCATGGGGTTAGTAGTCGTTGCAGGTATCGTCATGTTCTTACTAGTCCTCACGGGCTTTAGAACTGCCGTGTTCCGTGCCGTACCTGCGGGCCTAAAAACCGCAATCGTTGTCGGCATCGGCATGTTCATCGCGCTGATAGGCCTGGTCAACGCCGGCTTCGTTCAGCGTATCCCCGACGCCGCAAATACCACCGTTCCGGTGGGCTTAGGTTTTGACGGCAAGCTGCTGGGCTGGCCAATCGTGGTCTTTGTGGTCGGTTTGCTGCTGACCATGGCTCTTGTTGTTCGTAAGGTCAAGGGTGCAATCCTCATCGGGATTGTCGCCGCTGCAGCTTTGGCAAATATTTTCGAAGCAGTGTTCAACATTGGCGACAAGGAGACGAGCACCTGGTCTTTGGTCGTTCCGTCACTGCCCAGCTGGACGCTGCCGGACTTGAGCCTTATCGGTCAGGTCAATCTTCTTGGATCATTTGAAAAGCTTGGCGTCACGGCGGCCTCATTGCTTGCCTTCGTGATCCTGCTGTCGATTTTCTTCGACGCCATGGGCACCATGGTTGGGCTGGCCTCCGAAGCCGGTGTCTTAGACAAAGATGGAAATATCCCGGATGTCGACAAGGTCCTGCTGGTTGATGCTGCCGGTGCAATCGTAGGTGGCGGCACCTCTAGCTCGTCGGCCCAGATCTTCGTGGAGTCCGGCGCCGGCATCGGCGAAGGAGCGCGTACCGGTCTAGCTTCTGTGGTGACCGGGCTGATGCTCATCGTAGCGATGTTCTTGACCCCGCTGATCCACCTTGTCCCTTTCGAAGCTGTAGCGCCAGCTCTGGTCGTTGTGGGCTTCATGATGGTTTCGCAAGTGTCGAAAATTGACTGGAATGATTGGGGAATTGCCCTGCCCGCATTCCTGACCTTCACCCTGATGCCCTTCACCTTCTCCATTGCCAATGGCATCGGGGCCGGCTTCATCTCCTACGTGTTCATCCGCGCCGCGCAAGGCCGCGCGAAAGAGATCCACCCGTTGATGTGGGTTGTCGCAGCGGCATTTGTGCTGTTCTTCGGTATCGGCTTGATCGAGAATCTCATCGGAATGTAACCGAGACAAAAAAGACGCAGGCTCGGCACCGTATGTTTACGGTGCCGAGCCTGCGCTGTTTAAAGCCACTCAGCGCGGAATTGGGTGCGGCGCGTAGATCAGTTCCTGCGTACGCCCATCGAGCAGCGTCGCGGAAATCAGTTCAAGATCAAAATCCCCAAACCCCTCAAAGATGCGCTCGCGTCCGGTAATTCCGGTAATCACCGGGTAGAACGTGATTTGCAGGAAATCCACCAAACCCGCATCCATCAACGCCCGATTCATTGACAGGCTGCCATGCGAGCGTAACGGCATGGTTGATTCGTTCTTCAGCCTGCGCACTACATCGACGGCATCTCCCGGCTCAAGTGAGCTGTTTTGCCAATTCAGGTCGATTTCGGCGTTCATAGTAGAAGAGATCGCGATTTTGGGTTGGGCTGACATCTTGGCCACCCACTCATCCGGATCTGCCCAATCTGCAAGCATTGACGACATCATCTTGTAGGTGGTGGCGCCGAAGACCATGAGCGTCGGCTGATCATACAGACGACTGCGGTGCTCCAAGAGTTCAGGTCCTTGCTTTCCCCAGTATCCTTCCCAGGGTTCGGTCGCAGCAGCAAAACCGTCCAGCGAACTGAAAACATCAAAAGTATAGGTCATCATGACCGCCCCTAAGCTGAGTCGACCATACATGGCACCTGTACCGGCACCCGTGGGCCGCGGGCACTCATCTTAGTCCTCTGCAGCCCCGAGAACAATGCTTCCGCATCCGTTGGGTAGCATGTGGGCTAAAGCAATTTGGCGCAGACGGAGGACGAGGATGTCTCAAGGTAATAAATGGATTGAGATTGCGGCAGGTCTGAAGAACCAGAATATGCGAACCGCATTGGGGCTGGTCCTTGCCGGTGCGCAGGATCAGCTCAACGGCTCAACTCAAACCACCAAGGATCTGCAGCGCTGGGTCAAGATTGGATTGCTCACCGAGCATGAGGGCCGCTGGCAGCTGAACGATCAAATGCTCAATGAAACCCTCGCCTCGGCGGCATCCTCCAGCACGCAGAGAACTGGGGTCATGCGCTACTTCACCGGACCGAGGCTGAATACCTTGCCCGCGCGTCCTGCCGATCGCCATGAGGTCATGGTCCATATTCGCGATCATGTGCTTTTCACCGGAGAGTCCCTGCGCGAGGAACAGCTCAACGAGCGATTGCGGGTGATCCATGCGGATGTGGCGCTGCTGCGCCGCTATCTAGTGGACTATGAGCTGGTCCTCCGCGATCTCGACGGTACTGACTACCGGCTACCGGCTAAATAATCGGCGCGGCTCCGGCGGCGAAGCGTGCCACCGCGGATCCCGAAACCAGTTGTGCCGGCAATGGCGCGGTACGCAGGTTCTTTTCGAAACTTGTCCCGAGGGTCAATGGTTCGTCGCTGGCTAGAAAAACGATGTTGCCATACCGCCGGCCCTTGAGCATCGGTGCGTCGGCAATCATTGCCACATGCGCAAAGACCGAAAGCAAGGTGGCCGCTTCGGCCCGGGCGCCTGCCAAATCTGCAGAGTCCCCACAGTTCAGCAGATAAACGCCTCCGTGATCCAGCACGCGTTGGGACTGTTTGGCGTAGCCGACGGTGGTCAGCTCGCGCGGGGTCGTACTTCCGGCGAAAACATCGCGAATGATGACGTCGCGGCTGTTGTCGCTGAGCGTCGGAAGCACCTGCCCGGCATCGCCCACTCGCAATCGCACTAGCGGGGCGCGAGGCACCTCGAAACGAGTGCGCACCAATTCTGCGAGCTTGGCATCGAGTTCCACCACGACTTGACGAGCGTTCTCATAGGCAGCCGCAACCCAGCGTGCCATCGAGCAACCGCCACCGCCGAGGTGCAGCACACGCAGCTTGCGTGCACGGCCGTCGAATTGTTCGGCAGGGAATCCGAAGGTAAACACCGGTTCCATCCAACGCATGTATTCGAAGTCCAAATAACCGGGGTCATCGAGGTCTATGTGGGAAGACGGAACACCATTGACCTTGAGAATGTAGCGATTTGCCCCATAAGGGTCGGGTTCAATCTCGGCCAATCCGGTATCGATCTCGTAGCTTCCAAGCATTACGTTGCTTTCGTCCTTAGCCATGTCGACGTACCATCCGAACCTCGCGCAGCCCGGCCCAGGATCCTACTAGCTCTTCGGAGGTTCCATCTGGGACAAATCCATGCTTCGAGTAGAAACCGATTGCTCGTTCGTTTCCTGCCAGTACCCAAACCAGAGCGTCACGCTTGCCCAGCACCGTGTCCATCAGATGGGCGCCGAGTCCGCCGCCATAATACTCTTCCAGCACGTAGAGCACGCCTAGCTCGATATCGACGCCGGCGTCTTGATCTTCTGCAATGGTTGGGGTGCCACCGGCTAATCCAATAATCGTCCCGTCGCCGGATTCAGCGATCCAAAATTGAGCGCCGCTGGCTAGTCCACGTTCCCACCATGCCAGTTGCTGCTCGAGCTGCGCTTCGTGGTAGGCGAAAAATTCTTCGTCGCGGAAGCCTGAATAGGCTTGGCGCCAAGCTAGCAATTTCATTTCAAGGGCCGCCCGAAGATCTTGTTCTTGGGCTAGACGGATACGATATTCGTTCAAAAGTGGCACATTCATACATTACGTCAGCGAGGCCTCTTGCGTCGCTAGGCACCACTGCCCTCCTACTTAAGGACTATTGCTTGTCGCCATGGAGTTTGAAAAACTGCCTAGATAGCATTTAAAACGTTGAAGCGAAAGGGCGGTCACTGGTGGATCGGAACGAAAAATTCGCGAACTTCACCGGCGGCGTGGTGACAGGTCTAACGCTTGTCTTCTGTCTCTCGCCGACATTCTGGATCATCTGCTTTGGATCCCTGCTGCTGATCATCAGTTTCAGCCTGCTGGCCAAGTTTGAAGGAATCTGGGGGCCAACAACTGCCAAGCACTGGTACTACGTGCTCCCCATGATTCTGGCTCCAACATTTGGGGGCTTACTTCGCGAAACAGGCTACGCCTTGTGGCTCGGAGCCATAGTAGCGGTGCTTGGAGGTATCGCGACAAACTTACTCGTTCGGCGTTACCCGCCGTTCAAGATTCCGGCTTCCTCGGTGACGACCTAGCACTTCACCGGCTCGCCCTCTGGCTAGAGCACCCGGGCGATGGCAAATCCGTCCCAGCCCTTAGCGCCAACAGTCTGAAGAGCGGTTGCCGAGACCCGTGGTGAATCGCGGAGCCACCTGAGCCCCTCTTGCACCCCACGCACATCCGCCTCATTTGCACCGTGCTCGGCAGCATCGTCAAGCACCGCACCGCCACGAATGACGTTGTCGAGAATCAGCACCGTCCCGGCACGCGAGAGTTCCAAAGCAAGCTCCAGATAGCTCACGTTATTACGTTTGTCTGCGTCGATGAAGATCAGTTCGAATGGCTTGGCACCCGCGGCAATCAGGTTCTCAAGTGATCCTTTGGCTGCCCCGAGTTTGATCTCAACTCGCTCCGAAAGACCGGCACGTTGTAAGTTTTCACGGGCAACAGAAGCATGCAGAGGCTCAAACTCGCAGGAGATCACCTGCCCGCGCTCGCCCACCCCACGGGCAAGCCAGCTTGTTGAATATCCGCCGAGCGTGCCGACCTCGAGTACGCGCCGAGCACCGGTTATCTCCGCCATTAGCTGCAAGAATTTGCCCTGCGCAGTGCTGACCTCGATTCGAGGCAAACCTGCGTCGTGCGCGTGTTCTCGACCGGCTTCAAGTTCTGGGATTTCAAGCCCCAATACCTCATTGAGGTACGTGTCGACCTCCGCGCTTTCACGTTCTGCGGAATGGCGGATCATCACATTACTCCTCGCTGGATTCGATCGCCTGTTCCAGGCGCTGAACTTTTCCGTCCAGTTCGCCGGTGTATCCCGGGCGAATATCTGCCTTGAGCACCAGCGAAACTCGGGAACCATATTTGCTTACGGCCATGGTGGCATCTTTGACGACCGCCATGACTTCGTCCCATTCGCCTTCGAGTTCGGTGAACATCGAGCTTGTACGGTTCGGGAGCCCAGAGGCGCGCACTATGCGCACCGCTTCGGCCACGGCGTCGTGTACCGAAGCATCGGCACTGTCGGTACTTGGGGCAACTGAAAAAGCTACGATCATATCTCCACTGTCCCACCGACACGCAGGCTTGTCACGACGTTAATGCGACTACCTGCTCATGAGATGCCAGCACGCGCCTAAAATGAGATTTATGGATTTCAGCGCCTTCTCACGGTACACAGCATTTGGCATAGCGCCGGACGACGACCCACTGCTGGTTCAAGCAGAAGAACAAAACAGCGACTATGAATCCGGGTTGGTCTCGTTCGGTAGCCAGCGGTGGAGGATTCGAACTGCTCGCATCACCGCTACCAAACCTGGAGCATTCCTCGCTTGCTGGACACGAGACGTTGACGGACTCACCCAACCTTTTAGCGCAAATGAGCAGATCTCAGGGCTCCTGGTTTTTGTACAAGACGCTGAGCGCTTCGGAGTCTTCCGGTTCACCGCCGAACAGCTGCACAATCTTGGTATCACCAGCTCAGAAACGAAGCCCGGCAAACGCGGCTTTCGGGTTTATCCCAGCTGGTGCACCGAGTTGAATCCGCAGGCGCAACGCACACAACGAGCCCAGGCCCCGTCCTTTAGAGAACTTAGCTAATTTTCCTGGAACTACGCTGCTGCCGGCGAGCGCCAACCGACACGCTTAGGCGGCTAGACCGCTTGCACGCAGTGCTACGGCAGCCAAGGCACCCACGAGCACCACCACGAGGTATGGAGCTTTGAAGACTAAAGCGATCGTTGCCGCGGCAAGAGCACCGATACGCGCGTCGATGACAATTTCCTGCCCGCTGGTCAATGCATTCATGGTGACCAGCGAGGCCAGCAAGGCAACCGTGAGAGTTGCCGCTACATGGCTCATCAATGGAGAATCAAGTACTTTTCGCGGCACGAAGTACCCGCAGATCTTCAACGCAAAGGCCGCCGCGCAGGCTCCGAGCAACCACCAGCTCAGTTCACTCATGGCTTCTCCTGGTCTACTTGATGCAGGTTCCCGTGTTCGGTCGCCGGTTTGGCGCGGCGCGCGGTGAGCACCGCAAATACCACCGCACAGCCGGCGGTGATCAGGATTGGGACGCCGGGAACCGTCAGCGGCACGGCAAACGCGGTGATTGCAGCTGCGGCGAGTGCAACGATAATAGGCTGAGCAGACTTCAATCGCGGCCATAAGAGTCCGAGGAACGCCGCTACCGCGGCGCCGTCGAGCCCCCAAGCTGCAGGATCTCCCATGCGTTCTCCGAGCAAGGCGCCAACAAGAGTAAACAAGTTCCAGAACGCATACACGCCGAGCCCGGCGGTCCAGAAACCACGATGCCGCTCGCTTTGGCTCGCCTGTCCAAGGCTTGTTGCGGTGGACTCGTCGATGGTGACCTGAGCCATCAGCGGAACAATGCGCGGGCCGGGGCGCAGCGACTGCTTGATCTGCATCCCGTATACCGCGTTGCGCACGCCGAGCAGCGTCGCAGCGGAGAATGCCGCGGAGGCCGCCCCTCCGCCGGAGATCACCCCGATGAAGGCGAACTGGGATCCCCCGGTAAACATCAGCGCACTCAACGCCACCGTCTGCCAAAGGTTCAACCCCGCGGCAATAGCCAAAGCACCGAAGGAAATCCCGTAAAGGCCTGTCGCGAGCGCGATTGACAGGCCCATCTTGGTGGCCGGGGTCAGCCAGCTAGTCGGCATGGCGGGCATCGTATCGAATCTTGTAGACGCCGCGTTTGACCCGGGCTTGGCCAATTTTTACCTCTGCTATTTGGTCCACGTGTTGCACATGGGTGCCACCGCACGGTTCGCTGTTCACTCCGGCGATAGTGACGGTCCGGTGCCCCTGCTCATCGATTTGTGTGCTAATTTCCCCACCTTTGGCAATCAGCTCATCCACCCGATGCTGAAGCCAAGCTTCCGCAGCGGCACGCTCGGAATCGTCAGCCAGGGGCAAATCCACGCTGGCGGGGTCAAAATCGAGGCGCGACTGTCCTTGGAAGTGTGAGTGGCCGCGATGTTCCCAACCGCGGTCTTCACCCGCAAAACCCAGAATGTGCCCGGCGGTATGCAGAGCTGCATTGGCGCGTCGGGCCTCGGCGTCAATGCACGAAGTTACCGCCTCCCCTACAGCGTGGGTTCCCGCACCGTAGAGAATAACCGTTCCGTCGGCAGATCGACCTACGCTGACCTCAACGTTATTCACTGTGCCGCGATCCTCTTGTTGCCCACCGCCACGCGGGTGGAAGATATTGGGGCTCAGCGCAACCCAATCCCCCGTCTCGTCTCTGCCCGTGGCGATGACCGTGGATTGGGCAGTGAACGCATAGCTATTGTGAAGATACAGGTTCTGTTGCGTCGGAGTTGTCTCGGTGCTCATGATTGCTCTAGTTCCTGACGGAGTCCTGCCGGACGGTTGCTGGTTATTTGAGTGACGCCTAAGTCGATCAGGTACTGCGCGTCGGCGGGGCGGTCAACCGTCCAGATTCGTGCGGTCAATCCGAGTTCCAGCCAATTGCGCACCAACTGCTCGTTGGCTCGCACCCAAGCGACGCCAGGGCCAATAATACCGGCGCCGCCGGCGTCGATAAGTTCGATGCCCTCAGCTACCGAACGGCCAAGGACTTCATAGACTGCCGCGCGTCCGGTCTGCCCGCTGGCCATCAGCTCGGTTACGCGCCGCGGATCGATCTCGGTCATCAGCTGGCAAAGCTGTGAACGATGGACCGTTCGAGAAAGGAAACGGAGAGAGTCCGGCTCAAAGCTCATCAACGTCACCTGGATCTGCCCCGCTCGACCGGCTTTGCCAGTTTGCGGGTCAAACCCGTGGGCGGCAAGCACTTTCAGGGTTTCTTCCTCTAGCAGGTGGCCAAAGGGGCTCGGATGTTTGAGCTCTACGGCCAGCCCTATGCTGATTCCGCGTTCGTCGATGAGCTCAAGGAGTTCTGCAAGGCTCAGCAGCTGTTCATTTTCTGCCCCGTACTCCGCGGGAACCGCTACCGGCATATACGAGGCGAAGTCCATGGATTTCAGTTCTTGAAGCGTATACCCGGCTACTTCGCCGGTGGAATCGGAGGTACGGTCCACCGTTGGATCGTGGTGGCAAACCACAACTCCATCCCGGCTCAGATGCACGTCGCATTCGATACCGTCCGCTCGCTCATCCATGGCCTGCAGATAAGCGGCACGGGTATTTTCGGCATATCTGTGCGAACTGCCGCGATGAGCATAAAAGAGCGTATCCATAATTCCTACGCTACTGGTTTGCCCCTGCCTCGTACGTGATTATTGCCGTGCCGCGTTCTGGGTAAAGTGGGGCGCATGCCAGAACTTCTTGATCAGCGCGCCCAGGACCTCCGCAAGATGAAACGCGTAGCCACCCTGCTCTTCCTGCTGATGTGTGCCCTGTTCATTTTCAGTGTGCTGTTTCAGGATCTTCTCCCCGGGCTTAGCTATTTGAAGGCGGCCGCGGAGGGCGGCATGGTTGGCGCCGTCGCCGACTGGTTTGCAGTGACAGCGCTTTTCCGGCATCCCCTAGGCCTGAAGATTCCGCATACCAATCTGATTCAGCGGAAAAAAGATGAGTTAGGCGCCTCGTTAGGTGACTTCGTTCAGCAAAATTTCCTCACCCCGGAAGTCATCTCAGCTAAATTACGCCAAGCGGAACTGGGCCTAAGCGTGGGCGGTTACCTCTCCAGCCAAGAGGGAGCTGAGGCAACGACGGCTCAGGCTTCCGCGGTGGCAATCGGTGCCTTGAATTCCTTGGATGATGAACAGGTACTCACGGTGCTGCAGGTGCTGGCCAATGACTACGTGGTCGCTCCCGAATGGTCCACGACCTTAGGAACGCTCGGTCAGAAACTCGTGGACGATGGGCACCATGAGGCCGCGGTCGAATTGATCGCGGGGCGTGCCGGGTCATGGGTGGCGGATCATCCAGAGGTTTTTGTTGAGGTAGTTTCCGGGCGCTCACCCTCATGGGTCCCGCGCATGGTCGACGAAATGCTGGCGCAAAAGGTTCATCAAGAATTACGAGGTTTGCTTTTTGCGGTGGCCGGAAATGAACGCCATCCGTTGCGGCTTGCACTCACCGACTGGCTGGCAGAATTCACCGTGGCAATGCAGCACGATCCGGAAACCATCGCCAAAGTTGAGCAGTTCAAACATTCGTTGCTCGGTGATCAGCAGCTGCGAGAGCTAGCAATACGCGGCTGGGCTTCGTTGAAGTCCGGACTGATCGAATCCCTGCAGGGTTCGGCTTCCCCCTTGAATATTGCCCTCCGTTCGGCGATCACCACCTTTGGCCAGCGCCTGCAGAGCGATTCTCAGCTGCGTGGGAACTTGGAAGATCGGGTCATCACCGGTGTCGCGTCGCTCGTCGAACAACATGGTCTGGCCCTAGCCGGATTGGTCAGCGACACGGTCCAGGCCTGGGACCCGGCCGAAGCCAGCGAGAAACTAGAGTTGCAGGTTGGCAGGGATTTACAGTTCATTAGAATCAATGGAACCGTCATTGGCTCTCTGGCTGGCGTGGTCATTTTCTCGGCCGGAGAGCTAATTTCCTCTTTTTCTAGTTGACCTGCCATTTCTTCCGTTCGCCACACACCTTGACGCCTCTTTTCATGGCGGCCCATGAGAGATTAGTATTCAAACAGTCTCAATAACTATTGAATAAGTATTTCTCACTATCGAACCGGCTGGCTAGAGTTGCCATGAACGTCGCTACAGCCTTCAGCGCGGATCGACGATCGGAGCAACCATGGAAACCAGACTTTTACGCTACTTCGTCGCAGTTGCCGAAGAACGCCACTTCGGCCGGGCTGCCGAACGGCTGCATATGGCCCAGCCTCCGCTCTCCCAGCAGATCAAACAGCTCGAGGAGCAACTGGGGACCAAGCTTTTCATCCGCACCACCCGCAAGGTGGACCTCACCCCTGCCGGAGAGCTTCTCCTCACCCGCTCTCGCGCCTTACTAGAAGAACACCAGCAGCTTGCACGTGACGTGCGCACCGTGGGCGATGGGGCAAGCGGCGTTTTGCGCTTAGGCTCCGCCGGCAGCGCCACCTACCGCATAATGCCGCAGATTATTGCAGCGACCAGCGAACACATGCCAGGTCTGCAACTGAACGTGCAGGGTGAAATGCTCACCCCGGAAATGGAAGAAGCTCTCGCAGAAGGCCGACTCGATATCGCGATACTGCGTCCCCCGGTGCATAACGAAGAGGTCGAATATTCTCTACTGGAGAAGGATCTGCTGGCAGTCGCGCTGCCCGCTGGGCACCGGTTGGCAGCTCACCGGGAAATCGATATAGCCGAACTGCGCACCGAGAACTTCATCTGCTATCCCACCGCTTCGGCGGTCAACACCATCTTCGTTGAGACCTGCCGCAATGCCGGATTCATCCCGCGTACAGCTCAGGTGGCCCGCGAAACTTCAACCCTGCTCACCTTCGTCGCGGCGGGCCTGGGAATTGCCATGGTCCCAACCTCCAATTACCTGCCGCATAGCGAACGGATCATCTTCCGCCCGCTGCGCAATGCACCGGCCGTAGATCTTGCGGTGGCATGGAAGACCGGCAATCAGGCTCCCCTAATTCAAAACTTCTTGAAACTCTGCACAAATTTGACCTCCGTGGAAGGAAATTCCGAATGAAAATTGCCCGCATCGAAGCGATTCCCTACGCAATCCCCTATACGCACCCATTGCGTTTCGCCAGTGGAGAGGTACACACTGCGGACCACGTGCTGGTTCGCGTACACACCGATGAGGGGATCATCGGCACCGCGGACGCACCGCCTCGGCCATACACCTACGGTGAAACTCAGACTTCGATCCGCACCATCGTGCAGGACATCTTTGGTCCTCAGGTGATCGGCCTGGATATCTTTGACCGGGAAAAGATCCGCCAGGTCATGGGGCGCACCATCCATAATCAGGTGGCCAAGGGCGCGCTGGATATCGCTATTTGGGACGCCATCGGCCAGGCTACCAATACCCCTGTGCACAAGCTGCTGGGCGGCTTCACCGATTCGATGCGGGTCTCGCACATGCTTGGTTTCCGTCCGGCGCAGGAATTGCTTGATGAAGCACTACGCTTCGGTGAACAATATGGAATCACCACCTTCAAGCTCAAGGTGGGGCGTCGTCCACTGGCACTAGATATCGAAGCTTGCCGAGTTCTGCGCGAGGGTTTGGGCGAGGATGTCGAAATCTACCTTGACGCCAACCGTGGCTGGACCGCCAATGAGGCCATGGAAGTCCTGCGCCAGACCGAGGGGCTCGGCCTGACTATGCTCGAAGAGCCTTGCGATGCCAAGGAAGCGATGAGCCGACGCCGCCTCGTTGAGCATTCCCCGATCCCAATTGTTGCCGATGAATCCGTGCCAACCGCCGGCGATGTCTCCCGCGAGCTGCTTTCCGGCGGCGCCAACGCGATCTGCATCAAGACCGCGCGCTCGGGCTTCACCGAAGCGACGGAGATCCTGGGCCTGTGCACCGGCCTGGGCGTGGATGTCACCATGGGCAACCAGATCGATACCCAGGTCGGTTCGCTGGCCACCGTCACTTTCGGCGCAGCCCACGAGGCGACCACCCGCAAGGCTGGCGAGCTGTCGAACTTCTTGGACATGACCGATGATCTGCTTGCCGATCCATTGGTCATCAAGGATGGCCGCATTTCGGTGCGCGAAGTTCCAGGAGTCGGTGCAGCCATCGACGAAACTAAACTGGCGCACTACCGTCAGGACTAGCAGTACCCCACCCAACTTTTAGGAGAACCCATGTTGTTCCTTGCACGTATGGACGTTACATTCCCGGCCTATCTTACGGCCGAGGAAGTCACAGACTTCCAAGTCCGCGAGAAGGCCTACTCCGCGCAGCTGCAGCAGAGCGGCAAAATGCAGGGCCTGTGGAGAATCGTCGGAGAGTACGCGAACCACTCGCTATTCAACGTTGAATCAAACGACGAGCTTCACCAGATCCTCAGTGGTTTCCCCATGTACGCGCACATGAAGATCAAGGTAACCCCTCTAGCAAAGCACCCGAATTCGCTGAGCTAGTGGCTTTTTGAGAGCTTAGAATTAGCGCGTGCGCTAGCCCACAAGTATTGATAGGCAAACAGTCTCAGTCTGCAGTAAATAAGTATTTTACTCGCTATAGCCACTGCACTACATTGAATATCAATCGCACAGGATGATGGGGGTCACAATATGAATCCTCAACAGCCACATCTTACAAAGACAAGGGAGTCATCATGACCGCCGAAACTCCAGCAGACGCCACAGCAGCGAAGTCAGGTAACGCCGCTACGGACCGCTTCCGCAACTCCGGCAAGCTTGCAGCAGTAGAGTCCTCTGCAGAGCGCGTGAACCTACTGGCGAGCAAGCTAGTCAAGGCCGCAAACGACATCATCCTCGAAGAGCGCGTGAGCTACGACGAGTTCAACGCCCTCAAGGCTTGGCTGATCAAGGTCGGCGAAGACGGCGAATGGCCACTGTTCTTGGACGTGTGGCTGGAGCACTCGGTGGAAGAGGTCGCAACCGATCACCGCGAAGGCAACAAGGGCTCGATCGAGGGCCCTTACTACGTGCCGGATGCTCCTGCGCAGAACTCCCCTGCCACCATCGAAATGCGCGAAGACGAGAAGGGCACCAACCTGCTCTTCCAGGGACAGGTCCGTTCCACCGACGGCTCGGCATTAAAGAACGCCAAGATCGAGCTGTGGCACGCAGATGAAGAAGGCTTCTACTCGCAGTTCGCTCCTGGCATCCCAGAGTGGAACCTGCGCGGCACCTTCATCGCTGACGAGGAAGGCAACTTCCAGATCAACACCATGCAGCCTGCTCCGTACCAGATCCCTACCGACGGTGCCTGCGGTCAGCTGATCGCTGCGGCAGGTTGGCACGCATGGCGTCCAGCCCACCTGCACCTGAAGGTTTCGGCCGAAGGCCACGAGCTGCTCACCGCTCAGCTGTACTTCCCAGGCGACGAGCACAACGATGACGATATCGCCACCGCGGTGAAGCCAGAACTGATGCTAGACCTGCAGCCAGCGCAGTCCGGCAACGGCAAGCAGGTCACCTACGACTTCGTGCTTGACCCAGCCAAGTAACCAAAAATTGCGAAGCACCGCTAAACGCCGAGCGTTTAGCGGTGCTCTCTTTTATTCCCCGGCGCTCATCTGCAATTGAACACGCCCTGTTCCGCTCAGGGAATTGGTCGTCGAATCCAACCAGTCAGACCTGCTCGGCACGGTGGTCATAGCCGAAGGGCAATAGATCACTGGCAAGTACGCTCACCATCCCTTGCTGTGTTTCAACGATGACGCGCATCTGCGGATAGTAATCAGCAAAAATCTGCCGGTCGCGTCCGCATGGACTTTTCACACCCCGGCCGTGGCTTCCCACCGCCACGATATGGGTGAGCTCGGTTGCCCCGGCGGCACGAGCCGAGCCGAGTGCAACGAGCTCGGCGCACGGACCCCCGGTGAAGTGATAAATATTCACCCCGGTAAATGTACTGCCATCTTTGGCTCGCACCGCAGCACCCATCGTGTGCACGCCATTTTCGTGGGGGCCAGCATCCGTAGTTGCATTGATTGTTTTTCCTGCAAGACGGACCAGAGACCATTCATCTGCTGACAACGGGAGTGCAGAAGCAGGAAGTGAAGTAGGCATGACCTCATAGTAAAAGGTTGATGCTGCTTTGCGTTTAACCACCATCAAAAAACACATTCCCTCGCGCATAAACGCAGCCAGCAACTAGCCGAAGATTGCCTCTGAGCCCCCTGTTGAAAGCGGACCGCGAATGGCTTGCATGGCTCTTCCTTGGACACAGAATTCGCCGTAAAGTCACTTCTAGACCACGTAAGTACTTTCAGATGGAGGCTGCACTCATGTCACCAGTCATTCGGTTTGACCACGTCGGCGTCACCGTTCGAGATCTGGAGAAGGTCACCGCCTTCTTTATCGGGCTCGGTCTCGAAATTGAAGGGCGCACCTTTGTGGAAGGCGAGTTCATTGACACCGTAACTGCTATCCCTAATTCCCGGACGGAGATCGTCATGCTGCGAATCCCGAATGGTGACACGGCGGTGGAGCTTTCCAGCTTTGTCCGCCCCGACCATGATCCTGGTTCTCCCACCGCCATGGCTAACGAACTCGGGCTGCGCAGCTTGTCATTTGAAGTCGAAGATCTCCAGGAACAGGTCGATCGGTTGGCTGCCGAAGGCTATGGGCTCGTCGGTGGTATTGGCGAGTATGAGGGAGCCTGGCGTATGGCTTACGTGCGCGGCCCTGAGGGGATCCTCCTGGCCTTAACAGAGCGGCTCGGCTAAAGACGCGGCTGCAGGCCTTACCCTCATGCTCTCGCGGTAAGCCCGCAAGCTACCCGTTTCACCTAAGCTAAGCCTCGATGAGCCCCATGGCGATAAAAGCTCGTTGGTAGATCGCTCTTATAACCGCTTCCTTGCGCGCGTTGTACTGCATAGAATGCTCGCCAGCTTCCCGAGACAAGTCAGCTGCTTCGCGTTTTGCATTCGCGTAGAGCTCTCGCTCGGTCGGGTTCGCGCGGAGCCAATCCCGGAAGATCCGATGCTTGATCGTTTCTGGACTGTCAAAACCGAAGACATGAAGATTGCAGGCGGGGTCCTCGTGGCGCAGGACCCGATGCCCAAACCACCAGGGTTCGCGAACTCTTAGTTCGAAACCCGCACGTTCCAGCGCCGGAATATATGAGCGCTCGTTGTTCGGATCAGCGACGACCAGATCAATATCGATGATTGGCTTGGCCGGGAGCCCGCGAACCGACGTTGAACCAACATGTTCGATTACCAGCGCGTGCCAGCCAATGGCTTCCTGGATGCGTTCAGCGAGCAGTTGGAACTGTTCCGGCCACGCGCTGTTCCAATCATCGATCTCAATCTCTGCTGCCGGACCGGCACCGGGAACGTACGGCGATTGTCCTTCAGGAACCGGTGGCTCGTGAAAAGTTACGATGTCGATGAGCTTTGGCATGAAACTATTGTCGCCGATTTCCACCGCTCCATGCACGGCTTCGGCAGCGCCCACTGCGGCCGAGGTTTACAAACTAGTTGCATCCATGACAGCCAGTCTGCTGGAAGCGGATATCTAGTGCTCGAAACCCTCACGAGTCAGCGCGGCAAGTTCCGTACGCGTGGATACCGCAAGCTTCGCGTAAATTTTTGTCAGGTGGTATTGCACGGTCTTGGTGCTGACAAACAATTCTTCGGCCACTCGACGGTTGCTTGCGCCCTCGCAGACGAGCTTCGCGACCGCCTGCTCCTGAGACGTCAGCGTTGACCAGTCAAGCGCTTCGCGGCGCGCCATCCCTATGCCGCTTGCCTGCAGCTCCCGAGTGCAGCGTTCAACGTAGACGGTGGCATCCAAATGCGTGAATGTTGCCTGCGCGCGGGTCAATGGGGCTACGCACTCAGCCCGTTTGCCAGCACGCCGCAGGCACTGTCCATAGGCAAAATCCATCCGCGCCCGGTGATATGCGGTGCCGACCCCCTGCAAACAAAGCAGCGCCCGCTCGAATAGCTCCCGCGCCGCGTCGATGTCCCCCAAGGCCGCCAGCAACATGCCGCGCGTCCCGAGGAAGCTCCCGATGCTGGCGTTATGCCCAGCCTTCAGTGCGGCATCAAGCAAGGGGGTGATAAATTCTTCCGCCTCCTCCAGCCGTTCGCAGCGAATCAGTGCTTCGGCGTACATATCTTGCCAATTCCAGAATCCCGGTTCGTCTATCCCCTGGCTGCGATCAAGGCGAAGTATGGGTTCGAGGGCCAGCAACACCTCTTCGTGGTTGGACTGGGCGCGCGCGGCTTCGGCCCGAGCCATTCGATATGGCACCTCCATCACCTGGTAGCTACCCACTCTCACCCACGATTTGGCCAAATGAGCCTCGACGAGTTCAGTGTTTCCACGAAGCGCATGGATCTGTACCGCGGTGAACTGGATCAGCGGACGCAGCACCTGAATCCCGAATCGTTCCTGGATGGCCTGCGCCCCACGGACGGTCTCCAGCGCTTGATCCCAATCGCCCACGAGGAATTCGACGCGTGCCAGCCAAGCCTTAGCCCACAACGAGATTCGCAACGAGCCCTCACTGAAGTCAGTGGAGCTAGCCGCTGCCAGTTCGTGGCGCGCGAGTTCAATGCGCCCGCTTGCCAAGTACACCCAGCCTAAGGACATCTCCGCGCGTTGCCGCTGCGCCCCGGTGGGGAGCTTGCCCAGTAAGTCGAGCAAAACCCTTTCGCCTTCCTCACCCCGGCCCATCATTGCCAGCCCAAGGCCTTGGATGGCTGCACTTTCGATAGCCAGCGGGCTGCCGACCTGAGCTAGGCGCAGCGATTGTTCGGCCCAGTCAAGTACTTTTTGACCCTCTAGCTGGCATAAGGAATGCAGTACGCGGCGTTGCGAAATTACCGCCATCGTATCGCTGAGCTGCAAACGCACCGCGCTCTGCCAGGCGCTGGTCAACCAACGATTAGCGGTCTGCGCCCGACCCTGGAGTATGGCGATATACCCTGAGAGAACGTCGCGTTCGGCGCTACTTCCCAAACTTGCCAGCTGGTGGGAAAAAGTCAGCGCCCGCGGAATTTCACCTGCTGCAACCACCGCGTCTACGGCTTTGAGCAGCAATGACTCGCGTTGCGCCGGCTCAGGTGTTAAGTGCATGGCACGGAAGAAAGCGGTAGCCGCCGAGGACCACTCGCCGCGCTGCCCCTGAGCTACCGCATAAGCTTCCAGTTCGCGCGAAAGCCCGACATCCGGCAAGAGACTGGCATCGGCACGGTGGCCCAAAACGATGCCGCGATCCTCGGCAATGCCAGCAGCCGCGGCGTGGAGGCGAATGCGGGTACTGAGCGGAATCTGATGATAAACCGCCATCTGGGTTAGCTCGTTATCGAAACCGAGCCGCATCTTGCCGCTGTGGCCACGAGTTCGAGCCAGCGAAGCATCAACAATCTGTTGGATATAGGCAAGAGGGGAGTCTTCTTCGGCAAGCCTGACGATTAGGTCAATTCGAGCGTGGCGTCCAAGGACCGCGGCCGCCTCAACGAGCGCACGAGCTCGGGGATCCAATTCATCGAGCAGCTGCTTGATGTGGAGGGACAATGCCCGCGGCGCTGGGGGCCAACGGTCCCACTGTTCCCAGCTTTGTTCCGGATTTTCCTGCGCCAATTCGAGAACGGTGTGCAGGTTGCCTTGTGTGTAGCGCATCAGGTGCTCGACAGCTATAGGCGTTAGCTCTATTCCCACCCGGGTGAAGATGATTTCACGGGCTTGGGCAGGCGTTGGGGAATCAACGTGCAGAACCTGTAAATCTGTGTCGTCCAAGAACTCGCGCGTTTCCGGCGGGAGCATCGCGATGTCTTGATCTCGCATGACCAGAACTATGAGCACTCGTTCGGCGTGTAGCCGGCGCCATGCAAAACGCACCGCCTCGAAGCTCGCGGCATCTGCCCACTGCGCATTTTCGATGACCAGCACCTTGGCCTGTTCTTGATCCGCGCGCAGGAATTCCAGTAGCGCGGGTCCAAGGTCTTCATTTGAACAAGGCTTTCCACGTTCCAGCAGTGGTCCCAGAGCTGCACCAGAGCGTCTAGATTCCCAGCGTGAAGCGGTAACTACGGTGATCGATGCCATTTTGGATCGGCTTAGCAATTGCCGTATCACGGTGCTTTTACCGCTTCCCTGCGGCCCTTTAAGTACGGCCAGGGCGCTGCGCTGTTGCTGCGCTTCACGCAAAAGGTCGGCGAGCGCATCCTGGGCAACTTGTAGACTCATCAATGCATTCACCGACCTTTCAGCGTTGCCGCGTTGTTTCTCGATGTGTTTCTACTAATCTGCGTCTGCAGCGGCAAGTTCGACTCGCGCGGGCTTCTGCGCGGCAGAACGCGCCATCGGTACGCATACCGTTACGAGAGTTCCAACGATAGCAACCGAAGCAAAAACGTAGAACGCGGTTCCCGGTGTAACCCCGGCGCTCAGCAGCAATCCCCCGACCAATGGGCCGAAGATACCACCGAGGCGGCCGAATCCGGCGCACCAAGCAACACCGGCACCACGGGCGGCGCTGTGGTAGTAATTCGACACAAAACCATAGATCAGCACCTGGGTACCGATGGTTCCCACGCCGGCCACAGCCACCAGTGCGAGCAAGATGAGCAGCGGCAGCTTCAACGGCATCAACACCATGGCCAGCGCGGCCAAGAAGAAGGTCACGGCGACTACCTGTTTTGGTCCGACGCGGTCAGCTGCCACCGAGGCGAGCAAACCACCGAACACGGCAGCAAGGTTAAGTACCAACAGGAACAACAGTGAGTGCGACTTGCCGTAGCCGGCCTGCAGCATGATCTCAGGCATCCAGGTGTTCAGACCGTAGGTGAGCATGAGACCTGCAAAGCTCATCATGCCCAGCAGAATCGTTGGCAGCGCGTAACGCTTGGTTGCCAAGGCCGCAAAACCCACCTTCTCGGCCTTGAAACTTTCGGCCGGGACATCCCCCGGAATCTCCAGGGCAACGCCGGTGCGCGCGGACATTTCCTGTGCTTCGGCGAGCCGCCCACGGGACAACAGCCACTGTGGGGACTCCGGAAGTTTGAACCATGCCATGGGCAGCAGGAACAGCAGCGGAAGCGCACCAATCAGGAACAGCCCGCGCCATCCGATGGTTTCGGTTAGCAGCATCGCGAGCAGCGAGGCGAGCACTCCGCCCATTGGAACACCCGAATAAACGATCGCGTTGTAGTAGTTGCGGCGGTTCTTCGGGGCAAACTCTGCAACGACGGCACCGGCGGTGGCGACGAGAGCGCCCACGCCCATACCGGTGAGGAAACGCAGAATGCCGAACCACAAGGAATCCGCGGCGAAGGCGGTGAGCGCCATGCCGACGGAGAACCAGATAATGCCGGTAATCATGACCCGGCGGCGCCCCACATAATCGCCGACGGCGCCGGTGGTCAATGCTCCGACCATGACGCCGAGCAAGGCGTAGCTGCCTAACAGGCCTGCGGCTGCCGCGTCGAGCTGTCCAAGCTGACTTGGATCGGCAAGCAGGGTCGAAACGATGGTACCGAAGACCACCAGATCATATCCGTCAAAGATCAGAGCAATGGCGGCGATTGCTACCACCCAGCGGACTGTATTCACTTGCTTTGAACTGTTCATAGTGGGGCTGGTCATCACGTGATTTCCGTTCGTTTGCGGTATCTGGGGCACCGCGTTGTGCCCCAGAAAATACGTGCCCGGCATTTACAGCTGAGCCGGGATGAAGATGGTGGACAAAACGGCCCGTCGTAACGGGCCGTTTCGTGCATGCTGCTCAACGCTTCGCAAATCAAAGCGGGAGCAAAGTAACCGTTGGCGCTAACCGAGGTCTCCCCCAGCTACCGCGAGGGTGCTGCCGGTGATGTATGAGGCTTCGTCAGAGGCCAGGAACACAATCGGTGCGGACTGTTCGTCCAGGGTTCCGTAGCGCTTGAGCAACGTGGAGTCGACCGTCTGATCCACAATGCTCTGGTACCAGGCTTTCTCCTGCTCGCCTTGCGGGGCAGGGCCCCGCGCCACCCGCCGTTCGGGCGCTTCGGTGCCACCCGGAGCGGTAGCCACCACGCGGATTCCGTGCGCTGCGCCTTCCATGGCAAGGGCCGAAGTGATGGCCTTGACCCCGCCCTTGGCCGCCGCATAGGGCACCCGGTTCATACCGCGGGTCGCCACCGAGGAAACGTTCACGATGGTGCCTGTGCGTGCCCTGGTCATTTCTTCGAAGACCGCGCGGCACATCCACAGGGTCGGGAAGAGCGAACGCTGGATTTCCTTGCTGATTTCTTCCGGCGCGTAGTGCTCGTACGGCTTGGCCCAAATGGTCCCGCCAACGTTGTTGATGAGCACGTCGATCCGGCCGAATTCGTCCATCGCCGCGGCCACAGATGCCAACGCACCCTCGTAGGTTTCGAGGTCTGCGGTAACACTCAGCGCGTTCGCGCCGTGGGCGCGCAAGCCCTCGGCGACCTCGTGGATCAGTGCGTCACGGTCAACCAGAACCAGTTCCCCGCCTTCGGCGGCGATGCGCCGGGCCACGGACCAGCCGATGCCCTGGGCTGCGCCGGTGACCATCACTACTTTGCCGGCAAAACGACCGGCGTGGAAGGACTCGGGCAATCCGGCGGCTGCGGTCTCGTTAGCCGGGGCGCTTTCCGCGCTCACTAGCTTAGTTCCTGCGAGGCCGCGGCCATGGTGGCTTTGGCGTGCTCGTTGTGGGAGATGATCGCCGCACGGGCCGCGGCGCTGTCCTGCTGCTCGAAGGCCGCAACGATGGCGAAGTGATCCGCGTCGACCGCACCGTCGATCCAGTGCTCCTGACGCAGCACTTTAGCCATGAGCGCCGGAACTTCGAGGCGGGTGTAGGCCTGCAATAGGTGTTCGTTACCCACGCAGTTGAACAGGAATTCATGGAATGCGTCGTTGGTGACGGTGAATTCGGCTGCGTTGACAAACTTCTCGCCGTCCAAGGTCTTGCCTGCAAGTTCCGCCAGGACCTTGAATTCACCCAACTGGCCATCGGTCAGCTTGCCCATGGTCAGCTCCACGACCGCCAGCTCAAGAGCCATGCGGGCATCGAACTGGGCACCGAAGGTTGCGTGCTCTTCCCCGATTTCGTAGGCGGCGGCTGGAGTTTCGGTTGCTTCGGCGACCGGCACTGCTGCTTCCGGTGCCGGGGCGGCATCCGGAACAACAGCCAGGGCGAACTTCTCGAAGTAGAAGTTCTGCGGCTTGATGCCTTCGCCGTCCAGGTGGCGGCGGACGCCTTCAACCATCGGGGGCGGGCCGCACAGGTAGATGTCGACGTCGCCCTCGGCCAGGTGCTGCGGCTCGAAGTGGTTGGTGACGTAGCCTTTCTTTTCTGCGGCGCTGTTCGGGTCGCCAACCACGGTATCGAAGCTGAAACCCTTAATACGTGAGGTGTAGGACTCGAGCACGTCGAGCTCGACCAGGTCGGTATCGGTGTTCACGCCGTAGATCAGGTGGACCGGGTGCGGGTTCTCCATGCCGACCAGCTTTTCCAAGATGGACAGCAGCGGGGCTAGGCCGGTGCCGCCGGCCAGCAGCAGCGACTGGCGTTTTGGTTCGCGCAGGAAGAAGCTGCCCATCGGGCCGGTGAAAGTGAGCCGGTCCCCAACCTGTGCCGTATCGCGCATGTAGGTGGACATCAATCCGCCGTCGGTGATGCGAATCAGGAAGGAGACGATGTCGACCTCCGGACCCGAGCTGAAGGAGTACGAGCGGGTCTGTCCACCGGAGCCGGGAACCTCGATGTTCACGTACTGGCCGGGCAGGAAGGAGAGGTCTTCGCGTTTGTCGACCTCTAGGCTGAAGGCGTAGGTGGTCTCGGAAATGCGGCGGATCTCGGTCAGCGTCGACTCGTAGACGGTCGCGGCGGTCTTGGCCACATCCGAGGTGGTGGGGATCTGCAGCACGAGGTCGGATTCGGGGACCATCTGGCAGGGCAGGCAGTAGCCCTGCTCGGCTTCGTCGTCGGTCAGCGCTTCCTCGATGTAGTCGCCCGCGTCGAACTTGCCCGATTCACAGAACGACTTGCAGGTGCCGCAGGCGCCGTCACGGCAGTCCAGAGGGATGTTGATCCGTGCCTTGTAGGAGGCGTCGGCGACGGTTTCGCGGGGGCCTACTTTAATGAAGCGGGTAATCCCGTCCTCAAAAGCTAAGGCGACCTGGTAAGTCATAAGTGTGCTCATTTCAAAATCGTGCTGGTGGGGCAGCAGTAAGTTCTTTGCCGCGCTGCGCCGGGCTGATGCCCGGCGCCGCGCGGGTCGGCCTGGGAGATGCGGCCGAATTAGATGTGGTAGATATCCACGACGTGGTGGATGTAGTCGTTCTTCAGCACGACCTTCTTCGCGGTGATCACCGGCGCGGTGCCCGAGTAGTCAATCGTGTAGAAGGAGTTGCCGAAGTAGGTGTCGACATTCTGGTAGCGGAAGTACAGCGTGAACCAGTTGAAGCGGACATCAACTTTGTCCCCGTTGACTGCCACGATCTCCACGTTGGTGATGTTGTGCCCGGTGCGCGGCTCCGGCAGGCTGGTAGCCGAGGAACGGTCGGTCTTGATGCGGAAGACGCGGTCTTCCAGACCACCGCGGTTTGCATAGTAGATCAGCGAGATTTCGCGCTGCGGGTCCTCGGTGAGCTTGTCGTCATCGGCCCACGCCGGCATCCAGAAAGTGGCCTCCGGGTGGTAGCAGTCGATCCAGCGATCGAAGTCGCGGTCATCCAGGAAGCGTGCCTCCTGGTAGAGGAACTGCTCAACGTCAGCGGTAGTGACGGTCCCGTTGCTGGTCTTGGCCTCGGTCAGTGCAATGGTGCTCATGTGGCTTTCCCTTCGGCCTTAGTTCTTGGTTTCGAGTTCGGCGGCCAGCGCCTTGCGCATGGTGCTCAGCCAGTAGCCATGCTGGATCGGGTACAGACCCTCATCCTCGGTGCGGGCGCCGGAGGCGATTGGCTCCAGGCCGATCTTCTTCGCGTTCTCGTCGGCACCGGTGATCTGGTGCGCCGAGCCGCGGCTCATGTCGTTCCACTTGGCTGCTGTGGCCATGTAGGTCTTCTGGCAGGAGCGGAATTCTTCCAGGTCATCCGGGGTGGCCATGCCCGAGGCATTGAAGAAGTCCTCGTACTGGCGGATGCGATTGGCGCGCGCTGTGTCGGACTCGCCCTTGGGTGCGATGCAGTAGATGGTGACCTCGGTCTTGTCCACGGCAACTGGGCGGAACACGCGGATCTGTGAGGAGAACTGATCCATCAGGTACACGTTCGGGTACAGGCACAGGTTGCGTGAGACACCGATCATCCAGTCGGCCTTGGCTTCGCCGTACTTGGCGACCAGCTCTTCGCGCTTCTCTGCCAGCGGGCGGTTGGCGGCGTCCAGCCATTCGGTCCACAGCAGCAGGTGGCCATTGTCGAATGAGTAGAACCCGCCTTCCTGCTTGTCCCAGCCGCCGGCATCCATGGTCTTGGTGTCGTTGGTCGACTCTCCGGCGCTGCGGCGAGCCTGGGTGGCGGCGTAGTTCCAGTGGGTAGCCGAGACGTGGTAGCCGTCGGCACCGTTTTCTGCCTGCAGCTTCCAGTTGCCGTCGTAGGTGTAGGTGGATGAACCGCGCAGTACTTCGAGGCCTTCCTCAGACTGGTCGACGATCATGTCGATGATCTTCGCCGCTTCGCCCAGGTGCTCCTCCAGTGGAAGGACGTCGGCATTCAGCGAGCCGAAGAGGAAGCCGCGGTAGTTCTCGAAACGGGCAACCTTGGTCAGGTCGTGCGAGCCGTCCTTGTTGAACTGCTCCGGGTAGCCGGCGCCGCGGGAGTCCTTGACCTTGAGCAGCTTGCCCGAGTTGTTGAAGGTCCAGCCATGGAACGGGCAGGTAAAAGTGGTGCGGTTATCGGTCTTGCGGCGGCAAAGCATCGCACCGCGGTGACTACACGCGTTGATGATGGCGTTCAGTTCGTTCTGCTTATTGCGCGAAATGATGATCGGCTGACGTCCGATATTGGTGGTGAAGTAGTCACCAATGTTGGGGATCTGGGATTCGTGGGCCAGGTAAACCCAGTTGCCTTCCCAGATGTGCTTCATTTCCAGCTCGAAAACTTCTTCGTCGGTGAAGATATTTCGGTTGGTACGGTATACGCCGGTCTCTGGGCTGTCGACAAGCGCGTTGTCGAGCACCTCTGATACGGCATTCAAAGTCTCGGTCATGGTGTGCTTTGCTCCATCCTTCATATGGGGCCCGGGAGGGCGCAACCGCTCGAGGCGGCCATTCACGAACTCAACCTTGGCAGACTGTGCGCGCCATCACACTAGGCATCTGCCTAGGCTTGACCTAGGCATTGAAACTATGAGTTTCCGCATATCAATGATGGGGTTTTAAGTATTTGTCGTTCGCTTGTGACCTGCGTAACGTGGGCAGACGTTGCGGTCAGCGAAACGGGAGCCAAGAAATGACAGAAGAAAAAGCGGTCCAACCGCGCGGGTTTCGCCGACTAGGAAATGACATTTCTTTCTCCGCAATTTGCGCCGGATTCATCGCCATGGCCGTGTCTTATGCCGGCCCGATGCTCGTGATTTTGCAGGCGGCCCAACGCGCCGGGCTCAGTGAGGCGCAGAGCAGTTCCTGGGTGTGGGCGGTCTCGGTCGGCAGCGGAATCACCGGCTTGCTCCTCAGCCTATTCACCCGCCAACCAATTATCGTCGCCTGGTCCGTGCCGGGCGCCGCGCTCCTGCTGACGGTACTCGGCGACTACAGCTATTCCGAAGCCATCGGCGCGTACATCGTTGCCGGGCTGCTGAGTTTGATCCTGAGCCTCAGCGGCTTGCTGGGCTGGCTGTTGGCCCGTGTGCCAAAACCGGTTTTGGCCGCGGTGCTCGCCGGGGTGCTACTGCCCTTTGTGATGGAGGTAGTCCAGGCGGTTCTTGATTCGCCGCTGATCGCCGGCGGCCTGGTGGCCGCCTACTTCTTGGCCCGCCGCTGGTCTCCGGGCTACGCGGTCCCGATAGCACTATGCACCGGCATAGCGCTCGCGGCAGGTTCTGGCCAGATTTCGAATGCACCGCTTTCGTTCATGCTCACCTCACCGGTCTTCACGGCCCCAGAATTTTCGCTTTCCGCCATCATGGGCATTTCTCTTCCGCTGCTGATCGTGACCATGGCAGGGCAAAATGGTCCGGGACTGGCCATGCTGCGCAGCAGCAAGTACCAGCCAAATGATCGGCTACTGCTTAGCGGGGGCTCGCTTGCGAGCATTCTCTTCGCGCCCTTCGGCGCGCACGCGATCAACCTTGCAGCTATCACCGCAGGGATCTGCACCTCCGCCCAGGCACATAAGGACCCAGCACGACGCTATGTGGCAGGCATTTCCTGCGGTGCGTTTTTCATCTTCTTCGGCCTATTCAGCCAGACGTTTTTGAAGCTTTTTGCGGCGGTTCCAGCCGAGCTGGTCATCGCTGTCGCGGGCGTGGCATTGCTCCCGGCCATGCAGGGTTCGATGCAGGATATGTTCGACAGTCCGTCTGCCGGAGCGGTGGAAGCCGCTGTCTGCACCCTAATCATCACCGCCTCCGGGGTGGCGCCGCTGGGAATTGTCTCACCCTTCTGGGGTATCGCAGGGGGCACCCTGTGCTATTTGGCGCTGCGCAAGCGGCGCCCAGCTTATGCCCGAAAGAGCTCAAGCGCGGCCGTGACCTCTGGCTAGTTCCACCCCTTGGTTGCGTCCCTAGTTTCCACATACCGCGCATAGATCTCGGGGCGCGGCTCACCCTGGTAACGGGTGGACTCTGCGACGTTCCAGGCCGGTGGTGCTTCTTCTCCGCTTAACGCCCACGCGGCCTGCCGCGCTGCACCCAGCGCCACGTATTCGGCAGTTTGCGGAACATCCACCGCTACGCCAAAAATTTGCGGGGCGATTCGGCGCACCGCTTCGGACTGCGCACCGCCGCCGATCAGCAGGATTCGCCGGGTTTCCACGCCGGTGGCTTCTTCAAGCGCAGCCACCGCGTCCTTCATGGAGCACAGCAATCCTTCGACGTAGGCACGGGCTACCTGTTCACGGGTTGTCGTGGTGCGCAGCCCATGCATCAATCCCGTCGCGTCAGGCCGGTTCGGGGTGCGTTCTCCGCCAAAGTAGGGAAGCAGTACAGCTCCCCCGGAACCAGGCTCCGCGGCCAGGGCAAGGTCGGAAAACTCTTTTTGGCTCACGCCGAGCAACCGGGCACCAAAATCGAGTACCGGGGCGCCATTAAGGGTGCAGGCCAGCGGCAGGTACCTATTTGTCGCATCCACAAACCCACTAACCATCCCGGTGCCATCGTGGATGCTGTGGTCCACCACTGCTGAAGCTACTCCTGAAGTGCCCATGGAGACGCACACGTCTCCGGGCTGCAGATCCAACCCCAGCGAAGCGGCCATATTGTCTCCGGTGCCGGCCGCAATTTTGAGGCCCGCAGAAGTTTCGCCGACTATTTCATTTGCGGCGGCAAGCCGGGGCAAGGCCACCGGCTTGCCGAGCGCCCGTTCTGCGACCACGGGCAGAAAACGACGCTGCGCGGTCGAGTAGTATCCGGTGCCCGAGGCGTCTCCATGGTCAGTGGTCGCTTCCGCGCGTCCACCGAGGTGCCAGGTCAGATAGTCGTGCGGCAACAGCACCTGGGTTGTGCGGTTCGCGTTTTCAGGCTCATTTTCGCGCAGCCAACGCAGTTTCGATGCGGTTAGCGACGCCACCATCACACTGCCTACCAATTGCGCGCATCCCTGCTCTCCGCCAAGCTCACCGATAAGGTCCTGGGCTTGCCCAGCCGAGGAGATGTCATTCCACAAGATGGCATCTCGCACCGGAGCACCCTGCTCGTCCAAGGCCACCATGCCGTGTTGCTGGCCAGCGACCGCGAGCGCGGAAGCCTGTTCCATCAGCCCTTCGGTGCTTGCTTCAAGGGCTTTGATCCATTCCGTCGGATCCACCTGGGTCCCGCCGGGGTGTGGCGCGCGCCCCGAGGCTTTCACTTCGCCGGTCTGCGCATTGACGAGCAGCGCTTTGCACGATTGAGTCGACGAGTCGATTCCCAAGACATAGGTCTGTGGCATGGCTAGTCCTTCGGTGAGGTAACTGCGAGATGGATATTGAGGTTCAGCGACTCCAACAGGGCCAAAAGGTCGGGAGTCAGCTGTTCATCGATGACTACGTCATCAAATTCATCCAGTCCCATGACGTGATAGAGCCCGTTGCCCTCGAATTTGCTTGAGTCAACGATCAGAATTTTTCGGCCGCCGGTTTTCAGCAAAGCTCGCTTAGTGAGCGCAGCCTCAGCATCCGGGTGCAGAAGCGCCTGATTCTTCACCGCGGTGGTCGAGACGAACACCGCGTCTGCGGTAAGTCGCTGGGCCTGTTCAACGACCACCGAGCCAAGGAAGGAATCGGTTTCTGCATAGTACTGCCCACCCAACCCCACCAAAGCGATGGATGGCTGGGCCGACACTGCGTTCATCAATGCCAGCGAGTGGGTAATGACCGTGGAAGGCTGACGGCTTTCCAGATGAGGTCCCAGCGCGCCGACGGTAGTGGAGTCATCCAAGGCAATGACCGAGCCAGGCTCAATGAGCTGTGCTGCGGTACGGGCGAGCCGTCGCTTAGTGTGCGCGTTGAGATGCCGACGCAGCCGCACATCCCGTTCGGCCAATCGCGCTGTGATGGCGCGTGCCCCACCGCGGATGCGTTCAATTCTTCCCTCGCTTGCTAGGACGTCCAAGTCACGGTGGATGGTCATAGCGCTAACCCCGAAGGCATCGGCCATATCTTCCACGCGTGCGGTGTGGACCCGATTTATGTAGCCCGTCAACTCGTCGCGTCGACTCTCCGGAGGCAGCCCACTAGATCGCAACACCGCGGATCCTCCTTCAGCAAGTTCATCATTTCTCACATCTTCGATGATAGATGCTGTGCCTGCACTCTCAAAACATCACGTTCTAAGCATTATTTAACATAAAATCTGTTGAATATGTTTATTTGGTGTTAGATTAGTGAAATCACGAGCGGCAGCAATGTCCCACGCAAAGGAGCGCCATGACCTCGGAACCCTCGAACCCAAGTTCACCCCCGACCACTCGAAGCGGCACTGGCTTGCTCGACCGCATGGGCCTTCCGCGCCCGCTCCTATGGGGTTTCATCGGCTTGACGCTCTTCATGATCGGCGATGGCGTGGAAACCAATATCCTCACGCCATACCTGACCGGCGAGCATGGATTCTCCATTCCGATGGCCGGAACACTGATCACCATTTACGGTGTCGCCGTCGCCGTAGCGGCATTCCTTTCCGCCTCGCTCTCGGACCTGTGGGGTCCGCGCAAGGTGATGTTTATTGGCGCCGGAATCTGGGTAGCCTTCGAACTGCTCTTCCTGCTCGTAGCCCTCAACTCTTCCAACGTAGTCCTGGTCTTCATCACCTACGGGCTGCGCGGCTTCGGCTACCCCTTCTTTGCCTACGGGTTCCTCGTGTGGATCTCCGCAACCGCCAATGCAAAACGCTTGGCGGTCGCCATCGGCTGGTTCTACGTTGCCTTTAGCGCGGGCCTGCCAACGCTTGGCGCACTAACAGCGACGGCCTCGTTGGAAATTTTCGGGCTGAACTATTATCAGACCCTTTGGATTTCATTGGCCCTGGTGGTCCTCGGTGCAGCAGTGGCATTGCTCGGCGTCAAGGAGAAAACCGGACGCGCTGCGCTGGTGGATAACCCTGAGCAAGTATGGAAGACCATGAGCTTTGGCCTTCGCCTGTTAGTGAGCAACCGTAGGGCGCTGATGGTGATGCTGACCCGCACGATCAATTCGGTTCCCACCTATGGCATGGCGGTCTTCTTCCCCGCTTTGTTTGTGGACCGTTTCGGCTGGAGCGTTGGCCAGTTCTTGATTCTGACCACGGTGATCTATGCGGTGAATATTCCGTTCAACCTCTTCTTCGGCGCTTTGGGCGATAAGTTGGGCTGGTCGAAAACCGTGGTCTGGTTCGGCGCGGTCCTCTGCGCGGTGTCCATGGCCTGCCTTTATCTGGTACCCGCTTGGGCGGTAGACAACGGGATCGAACACGCTTACCTGCTGACCCTGCTGATCGGTGCGGTCTTCGGTATCGGCCTAGCCGGATTTGTTCCGCTTTCCGCGATCGCGATCTCGCTGGCTCCGGAGCATCCGGGCGCCGCGATGGCTTCCTACAACCTGGGCATCGGTGCCGCAGTGTTCGCCGGACCCTTGCTGGTCGCCCTGCTCTACACCACCTTGGGTGCCGCCGGAATGGTGTATCTGTTCGCCGCACTGTACCTAGTGGCCGCGCTGATGTCTCATTCTCTGCGCGGAACCCAGCCCGGATTCAACGGCGTCCCCACACCCGCTCCGGCGCGTGTCGGCTAAGCCGAGCGCCACTCAAGCTTTTCTCATTTCACTAAGGAGACCGCGACCTCATGAAACTTTCGAATCAGACATTGTCACAGATACCGGGTGAAGTAGCCGCACCCGACTATGACCGCAGCAAGGTTACCGCCGGAATCGTCCACTTTGGCGTGGGCGGATTCCACCGCGCCCATCAAGCCATGTATGTGGACCGTCTCATGAACCAGGGCCGAGCCCTGGACTGGGGAATCTGCGGCATGGGCATTATGCCTTCCGATACTCGCATGCGAGATACTCTGCGCGGCAGCGATGGACTCTATACCTTGGTAGTCAAGAACCCGGACGGCAGCCGTGAAGTTCGGGTCATCGGCTCGATTATCGATTACATCTACGCTCCGGATGACACCAACGCAGCTATCGAGAAACTGGCAGATCCTGCGACCCGCATCGTTTCGCTGACCGTCACAGAAGGCGGATACAACGTCAATCCGGTTACCGGGGAATTTGATCTGGAAAACCCGGGGGTCGCCAAGGATCTGCACGAGCCTACCCAGCCAAAAACGACCTTCGGCCTGATCAGTGCCGGGCTAAAGCTTCGCCGCGAGCGGGGGATCCCTCCTTTCACCGTCATGAGCTGTGACAACATTCAGGGCAACGGGGAGGTGGCACAAAAGATGTTTGGAGCCTTCGCCACCGCGCTGGACGCAGAATTCGGTACGTGGGTACAGAACAATGTTCCGTTCCCAAACTCGATGGTTGACCGCATCACCCCGGTCACCACCGAGGCTGATCGCCAAGACGTGGCCGAGCGATATGGCATTGAAGATGCCTGGCCGGTAGTGAGCGAAGACTTTGTGCAGTGGGTGCTGGAGGACAAGTTCGTTTCGGGCCGCCCGGAATTCGAACAGGTCGGAGTCCAGTTAGTTGAAGACGTGATGCCTTATGAACTGATGAAGTTGCGCCTGCTCAACGCCACTCATCAGGGGCTGTGCTATTTCGGCCACCTGGCTGGATATCGCGCGGTGCACGACGTGGCACGCAATGAGCTATTTGCCCAGTTCCTCTTGCGTTATATGCGCGCCGAGGCGCAGCCTACGCTAGCGGCCTTGCCCGGCGTTGATTTGGCCGCATATCAGGACAAGCTGATCGAGCGGTACAGCAATGAGCATGTGGCGGACACGATTGCGCGGCTTTGCGCGGACTCCTCGGATCGCATCCCTAAGTGGCTCATGCCGGTGGTCCGCGAAAACCTCGCCGCCGATCGGGATGTGAGCCTTTCGGCGGCCATCGTAGCCAGCTGGGCACGCTATGCCGAGGGAACGGATGAAGCGGGTGAACCGATCCAGATTGTTGACCGCCTAGCTCAGGAAGTTTCCGCCGCCGCGGCGAAGCACCCCGAAGATCCGCTAGCGTTCCTGCGCCAGAGGGACCTGTTTGGCGATGTTATCCACGATGAACGTTTCACCAAGCCATATTTGGAGGCCCTCGAATCCCTGCATTCGCAGGGGGCAATTGCCACTTTGGAACGAATTATGACACAGAGCGACGCACATTAGTATCACTGGGAAACACTCTCAGCTTGCCGAGCGGTCCTTTCAAAGGGGTCGCTCGGCCTTTTTGTGCCTGAGATCCTAGAAACCTGATGAAAGTTGCTAAAGTGAAGTGACACTTTAGTTTAGGAATCGTAATGAATGACGGAATCTTGCCGGTTAGCACCCGCCCACGCAGCGTGGCAACCCATCACAAGGTCTTGGACTCCACCAATAAACTACTTCGCGAGGTCGGTTTTCGCGGGATCTCTATTGAACGTATTGCCGAGCATTCAGGTGTCAGCACCGCGACGCTATACAAGCATTGGCCCACCAAAAATGCAATCGTTGCCGAAGCTTTCGGACGCGTTGCCACCGAAGCGCTGAAAGTCCCCACTGAGGGCGATCCCTTGGCGAACCTCATAGACTGCACGGTCGAGTCGCTGACCTTCCACAGCGTACAAAGCGGCCGGGTATTCTTCCAACTGCTGGCAGCCTGTTCACTGGAACCGCATGGCGCCGCGTATTTCGACCAGTTTTATCTGATTCCGCGGCGCAAGAGCCTCGAACCCGTCTTTGCTCGCGCACTCGCTTCAGGGCAGTTGGCCGAGGGGCTGGAAATCGATGTTGCCATGGACGTGGCCTTTGGCGCCGCGGTGTTCCGGCTGATGCGCGACACCGAAGACGTTGATCTGGCATCAATTGAAGACACCGTCCGCTGGTCCGTGCGCGGATTATTGGCGGAGCAGCACTAGGTGCATTACGCACTCAACCCATCACTACAACACAGAAGAGATCTCGTGGCACACGCCAATAATTACGTTGCCGACAAACTCGGCTTCACTACCGCTCTCATTGGCCTTTGCCTCATCGCAGCACATTCCGGCACACCGTCACCGATCTTCCCGTTGTACTCCGAGCAATGGGGGCTGTCTTCCCTAGAGGTCAGCAGCGTATTCGCCGTTTATATCTGCGGCTTGCTGGTCACGCTGCTGACCTGCGGAGCACTGTCCGATCACATTGGACGCCGCCCCGTCGCCTTTAGCGCGTTGCTGATTGCCGCGGCTTCGATGCTCGTCATGGCATTCGCCGATTCGCTTAACGCACTACTGATCGCTCGGATCTTGCAAGGCATTGCCTCGGGCCTCGGATTCGGCACGCTGGGCGCAGCCTTGCTCGACTACTCCCCCGCCTCACGTCACCCGACCGTCGCAATGCTCAACGGCGCGGTGCCACCTGCGGCAATCGGTCTCGGCGCCCTGCTTAGTGGGATTCTTGTGGAGTTCGCTCCGCATCCATTCCAGGTTCCCTATCTGGTGGTCGCTGCGTTGTTGATCCTGGCGCTGATTCCGGCGTGCTTGCTCAAGGAACGCCACCCACGCCGCCGCGGTGTCTGGCGTTCGCTTGTACCCTCGGTAATGATCCCGATGGAAGTTCGCCGCGAATTCCTCGTCGCAGTCGGCGCATTGCTTGCCAGCTGGGCGTTGGTCGGAATGTATCTGGGCATGGGAGCGAGCATCACCAGAACGTTGATGAACATTCAAGCACCCACCCTGAGCGGCTTAGCCATCTTTGCGCTGACCGGCGCCAGTGCGGTGCTCGGGGCCGTCACTTTCCGGTTCAACGCCTTGAAGGTGATGACCCTTGGGTGCATCTCGCTGATCGTTGGATCGGGCGGGCTCGTGCTTGCTGTTTATACGGAAAATACGGCGATCTATTTCATTTCCAGCATCATCGGCGGCATCGGCTTGGGCGGCGCCTTCCAAGGTGGGCTTCGAACCATCGTGGAGAACGTCCCCACACTGCAACGCGGCGGCACGCTCTCCTCGGTATATCTGGTGAGCTACCTAGCCTTCGGCCTGCCGACATTGATCGGCGGACTGCTAATTCCAGTCCACGGATTGAAGTACGTCATCTACGGCTACGCCGGACTTGTGGTCCTCTTATCGATCATTGCCTTGGCGTTGATCTTTGGAACCTCGAAGCGGGGCAAACGAGCGGACGCCCCCCGGTAGCTGTTCAGCCGACTAACGGCTTCAAGAAAAACTAGCGCAGGATGTTTCATGTGAAACATCCTGCGCTTGTTTTTCAGTTTCGAACTACTTGCGTTTCCGCGATTTCTCCACAATATCGGTGTCGATAATGTCCGGATCATCCAGCTCAAGCTGGCTTGGAGCCACGGTATCAATTCCTTCGAACGCTACGGCTGCGTTCTCAATAACCTTCTTGGCCAAGAACCGGTTACCGGCCCCGCCAATGACTGCTCCGATGCCGAAAGGCACCAAGCGTCCGAGCATGCTGGCACCCTGAGTGCCAACCATCTTACGAATAAACTTCTTCTGCAAGCTCTTCTGCGCCGTGGCCATCAGACTCGTTGACTTATTCGAGCCAAACGATCTTGCCCAACCCTGCACCGGACCAGAACCACGGCCAGCCGCCTGGCTGGTCAGCGCCGAAATCATCGAGCTGCCTTCTTCGCCCATCAGCACGCCCATAACCAACAAGCGCGATCGGTCCGGATCGTCAATTGCAATGCCGTGGAGCTCGGCCAAGGACTGCGCATAAAGCGCAGAGGCTTCGAGGAACCCGATCGTGGCTGCCAACGAGAGCCCCAACGCTACGGCGGTACCTACCGCCGGCACTGCTGCGGTTCCTCCGACGGCGGCACCAGATCCGGTGACCACGACCAAATAGTCACGTTCAACGATCTTGGCCAGCTCGGCCGCAGATGCTTGAGGATGCTTCGCGCGCAATCGCTTTAGATATGCAAGGACCAATGGCCGTTGCACTCCGACTCCCCGCATGATGGCGTCTTGGACGGCCGAACGAGGTTTGCCGCTCGAGTCAATAAATGTCATCGAAATGGGATCTTTGCTCATGATAATCCCAGACTAGTAGCTCGAGCCTGATAGTTCCCGGGAAAATGCCGGATTCTTGCCGCGAATTATCAACTACCATCCAATATGAAACTTTCCCTTGAAACACCCATACCTCGGTGCAAGAGTTGGCGTATGAAGAATGCACAGGCCAAGCGCTATAACCAGGCACTGGAAAAGGCCGGAATACGTGAACGTCCGGTCGGTTTACTCGATTTAGAAGCATTCGATAAGAATGTGATCGCCCTACGCGAACGAGCCGGGACCGTCCCAATTCGTGTGGCATCCAAGTCCCTGCGCGTACGTTGGGCACTTGAACGAGTCTTAGCGCAACCGGGATTCAGTGGTGTCCTGTGCTTCACTCTCACCGAGGCGCTGTGGCTGGCTAGCCATGGGATAAAAGACCTAGTAGTTGCCTACCCGCAGTCAGACCCGGGCGCAATCAGCCGGTGGGCCAGCAGCGAGCAGGCACGAGACGAGATCACGGTGATGATCGACGACGTGGCGCAATTGGATCTCATCGACAAGGTTGTGCCGGGGCATCCGGAACTGAAAGTTGCGCTGGAACTAGACGCGTCCTACTACCCCTCTACATCTTTGCGGTTGGGTGCCGCCCGATCGCCATTGCATGACCCGGAAGACGTGGCCGAGCTGGCACGCTTGGTACTCAAACGCAAGGGTTTCAAAATCGATGGGCTGATGGGCTACGAATCGCAGATTGCCTCGGTTCCGGACGGCGGTATCGGACCAAAGGCACTGCTCACGCGGGCAATGCGCAAACGCAGCGCCGCAGAACTTGCCGAACGTCGCAACGAAACTGTTCAGCTAGTCGAAGCGCTGAGCCCAATGCGGTTTGTCAACGCCGGCGGCACCGGCTCTATTGAAACCAGCGTTCAGGAGACCGCGGTAACCGAAGTTTCGGCCGGTTCTGGGCTCTTTGCCCCAGCACTGTTCGATTCCTATAAATCCTTCCGACCTATCCCTGCGCTTTTCCTCGGGTTCAGCGTGGTCCGTCGACCCGAGCCCGAGGTCGTCACCATACTCGGTGGCGGATGGATAGCTTCAGGCCCTTCGGGCAAGAGTCGATTGCCACGTATTGCCTGGCCAAAAAGACTCAAGTATCTTCCATTGGAAGCAGCCGGCGAAGTGCAGACGCCGCTGCGGGGCGCCGCTGCAAGTAAGCTCAAAATCGGCGATACCGTATGGCTGCGCCACGCCAAAGCCGGTGAACCAGCCGAACGGCTCAACCGTCTGGCAGTTTACTCAAACGGGCAGATCGTCGAAGATTGGCCAACCTACCGCGGTGAGGGCAAGGCGTTCCTGTGAAGCGGTTCGCCAATTTTTCGCGGACCGTCAGTGCAACACCTGTTCGGTGGCAGAGCATCACCGACCCATCCCAGCTTTCCGGGATCTTCGCAAGGGCCGCAAACGAGGGCCACACGGTACGTACCCTGGGCGCCGGGCATTCTTTCACCCCCTTGGTTCAGACCTCGGGCGTGCTGTTAGATCTCGATGGTTTCCACGGAATCGAAGAGGTCGATGCGCTCACTCACGAAGTGACATTCCGCGCGGGAACCCGCCTGTGGCAGATTCCCAGCCTGCTTAAACCCTATAATTTGGCACTAGCCAATATGGGCGATATTGATCAGCAATCAATTGCCGGCGCCATAGCCACCTCCACTCACGGAACGGGGCTTGCGTTCACCGGATTCAGCGGGACCGTCACCGGGCTGCGCATCACGCTGGCCGACGGAACCCAGATGCGCACCTCTCCCACCGAGAATGCGGAGACCTTCCAGGCCGCCCGCGTAAGTCTCGGCGCACTGGGCGTGATCACCCATGTCAGAATGCGCTGCGTTCCGGACTACACGCTGCATACGGCGGAGCGCGTGGAAGGCATTGACGAGATCTCGAAGAATTTCATTGACCTGTCGAAGGCCACAGATCATCTGGAGTTTTTCTGGTTCTCTGGCACTCGCAAGGCCCTGGTCAAAGCAAATACTCGCTTACCTGCGGGGAGTTCGCTGGACGCGCCGGGCAAGGTGTCGAGGTGGATTAATGACGAATTGTTATCCAATGGTGCGCTTCAGGCGATTTGCAGCCTCGGCGCGTTTCGTCCGCAATTGGTCCCAGGACTTAATCGCCTGGCTACCGCAATGCTCTCCGACCGTGAATATACCGACCAGTGGAATCGAGTTTTCACCTCACCGCGACGCGTGCGTTTCACCGAAATGGAATATGCGCTACCGCTGGAAAACTTCGATGTTGCGTTCACCGAGCTGCGGGCCTATCTGGAGAAGGCCCGGGTGCCGGTGGTGTTCCCGATAGAGGTTCGCACCGCGGCAGCCGACGATACTTGGCTGGGAACAGCCAGCGGGCGAGAGAGCGTCTATCTCGCCGTACATCGCTACGTTCGAGATGTCGTGCCGGAATACTTCCCCGAGGTCGAACGGATTCTGCGCCGAAATGGAGGACGTCCGCACTGGGGCAAAGAGCATTCCTTGGGTGCTTCGCAGCTATCCACGTTGTACCCACGATTCGCAGATTTTCAGGCGGTGCGATCCACGGTAGACCCACAGGGGTTATTCCTCAATGAGCACCTGCGGCATCTGCTGGTGGAAGAAGTTTAGAACTGAACGTCGGTCCAGATCAGGGCCCGAGCCGGATTGCTGCCCAGGAGCGGGCCGTCGATTGTCTGCGCCTCTAGCGGTGCTCGGTCACCGATGTGACCCTGTCCAAGGACTTGCCAGGCAGAGTTCGGAACGAGGTAATTTCCCGAATCGCTAAGCGCCTCGGGACGATCCATTTCCTTGAGCAGCGCATCCCTCGCGGCTAAGGAGGATGGTTGCTGACCCAAGGATCCGGCGACGACGTACGGGTCGTTTCCTACTCCTTGGTTTTTTTCCCCCTGGTCATTGCGCAGGTATTTACCGCCTTCGAGGTAATCCGAGATCACCCGCAACTGATCGAGCTGGCGTGCTTCGTCGAAGGAATATCCGGCAGAGCCATCATCGGTTTGCACCGCGAGCACGTGGACCTTTTTACCGCGGTACTCAATTGGGATGTCCCAAAGCCCGCTGCTCATCACTGGAATGGAGGCCGCCAGCGCGCCGCTTAATTCGGAATTATCGAGCCTGCTGTCCGGCATGTCGGACCATTTGAGGCTCGAAATACCGGTGACTGACTCTTGGTTAATTTGATATTTAGAGAGGACTACGACGGCGCCTTGGCCTTCGAAGTTGCCTTGCCCCCAAGCATCTTCGGGGCCGCCGACAATTCGGTCCCCATTGAGATCCGCACCGCTTGGTTTACCTTTGGAACCCATGCCTAGGTAAACGTAATCGTATTCAACGTCGCGACGAGAGTCGTCTGGATTATTCAGGTAATGATCTTGGAAAGCCTGTACGGCTTGTTCATCGGCATCCATACCGGTCAGCACCACGAAGTCCGCATTAGCTGCGGTAATGCTGTCGGCCGCCTGCGAGGCTTCGCGGTCGGTTCCCTGTATGAGGTCAGCGGCGAGCTGCCCCGGAACATCACGAGTAATTTCGGTGGCTAGCGTGGCCACGCGCAAAGAAGTCTCAGAAAGCCCCTGGCTCGGCGCAGGGTTGGAGTCTTGCGCGTCCCAAGGGGCGGCAAAAGCGCCGGTGGCGGGAAACATCAATAGTGCTCCCAAACCTAAGCTTGCCGTTCCTACTAAGACTTTGCGCACTCTGCAACCCTACGCCGAATCAGTACTCATAATCCAGCATCTTAATCGGATTGTGATGCCTGCGCCGCGGCGGCCCGCGCATTCGCAGCGAGCACCTCTTCCATATATGGTGCCCGAACGTTCGGTGAGATCCGTGCATCGACCAGGCAAATGCCCTTCGCTCCCTGATCTACCCACTGCTGGACCTTGGCAAAATCGGCCACCGATTCGACCCGGATTCCCGTTGCCCCTACCGCGGTGGCGAGCGCTGCGAAGTCAACCGTTGGGATGAGCATAGGGTCCTCATGCAGGCCAATCGAGCCGTATTGGTGGATCTCCGCCCCGTACGCTGAATCGTTGTAGATCACGATGATGCCGCTACTGATGGTGCGCACGATCGATTCGAGATCGGCTAGCCCCATCAAGAATCCGCCGTCTCCGGCGGCTAGGACTACGGTGCGTCCTTCAGCCGCAGCCCCTGCGCCGACCATGGATGCAATGCCTAAGCCGATGGACTGGTAGGCGGTGCCTACGCAAGTTAGTGATCGCGCTCCGGTCGATGTCCAATACATTGGCCCCCAACCGATGAAGTGTCCGCCGTCCTGCACCAGGACCCGGTTCTTTGGCAAGATCGTTTCCAGCTCGCTGGCCACGCGGCGGGGATCGAGCAGACCGTCAGTTGCGCGGTCACCTCCCACAGGGCGCTCGCGGACAGCGCTCAAGTCAAGCGAGCTGGCCCATCCCGAGTCTTGGACGCCCACAGTGCCCAACAGACTGTTCACCACTGCGGGAACGTCACCGGTGGCGAAGTAATCTACGCGCGGGTTCGTGGCGGCAGCCGCAAGATCGATCTGCACTACGTGTGAATCAGTGTTAATGAGATCGCCAAAGCGCATGGTGAACTGATTCAGTCCCGCCCCGAGCACCAGCACGGTATCAGCCTCGGCAATGATTTCGGCGTTGCGTCCGGTTGCGAAACCTCCGGTTATGCCTAGATCAAACGGGTAGTCCAGCAGGTCACGTGCCAAAAGAGTTCCGGAGGTGGTGGCTCCGAGCCGCGCGGCCAGTTCAGCAATGCCTACCGCAGCGTCAATGGCTCCGCGCCCATAGAGGATATGCGGGCGCTTCGCGGCCAAGAGCAAGTCGGTAATCGTGCGCAATTGTGTTGCGTTGAGTTCAGGAGCTGGAGGGCTGCTGCGGAAGCTTTCAAACTCCGGCAGATCGACCTCCAGACTTGGTGCCGCGGCAACATCGTAGGGAATGGCTAGAACCACCGGAATCTGTTCGCGCAACGCGTGGGCGGCCGCGGCGAGCGCCGTCGCGCCTGGGGTGAGTCGATCCACGACGTAGCGAACGGCTCGGACACCGGAGTCTATGGCGGCCTGGTCAACATCCCAACCCCGCATACCGGTTGATGGCGCATCACCGGTGATTAGCAACAGCGGAGTGCGTGCGGCCGCGGCCTCAGCCAACGCGGTAACGGCGTTGGTATAGCCTGCTCCATAAGTGGTCGACGCGATAGCGAGGCGGTTTGAAATCCTAAAGTAGGCGTCTGCGGCGGACACCGTCGCGGATTCGTGGCGCACGGCAGTGTAGTCAAAGCCTGCGCGAACCGCGGCGTCTAGGAAGTGTGCGTTGCCGTTGCCCATCAGACCAAAAATCTGTGGAGCAATCGGCTTTAGGGCATGGGCGATGGCAGCTGAAACGCTGGACATAATGGACTCTTTTCCTGAAGAAAACGAAAGAAAATTCCATATATGTCTGCCGTTACCAGTTGCTTTCGGCAACGGGTATCGCCCCTTTTGAGAGCGCCGGAGTCTTATGAGATGACTCCTGACAAGTTCAAGAATAGGGTACGAATCACTCAGCGCGCTAGCTCTCGCTCATTATGCCTTTCCTGCAGCACCACCGAGCCGCCGTGCGATGTCGGTTTCGAGCTCCTTAAAAAGAGCTCCGTTAAGCCAGCGACTGAGCTGAGCCATGACTGCCAAGGAAATGAATCCAACCAGTAGCTTGTCCGCTAAGGAATACAACAGATTCGACTGGAAAACTGCGACGAACATTGGCAAACCGAAAGACTCAAGCTGTTCCCGGGTTGATTCAGATGCATGTCCGGTACCGCCGTTAAAGATGAACACCAATAAACTGGTCGCTACCACTGTGCACATGAAGCCAACCAACAAATTCAGCGCGAGATAGCGTCCGAATGATGCCTTTCGGCGCACCCATAGGACCCCGTATCCCCAAACCAATGCACCGGTGACGTTGACCAGAGCGAAGGGAAACGACGAAGAGTCAGTGATCCCGAAACCGAGTAAATTCGTTGCCACAGCGACTCCGACACCTGCCCATGGGCCCAGCATCATTGCCGCAATCGCGGTGCCGAGCATATCCAGGTAAAGCGGAATTCCAAGGTTTGCTACTAACCAGAATCCCAACAGGTTGACCAGAACGCAGCTAATGGCCAATAGCGACTTTCTGGCACCGCTCGCGACCTTCTGCGTCGCTTCCCTGATGCCCTCAGAACTAACAATCGGGTCATCTGCCTGTTCCGCTACTACTAACTTGGCGGATCCGGAGTTTTCTGTGACGTCGATTGAAACCAGTAATTCGGCAGCCGCCTGCTCTCGCAGAGCCTGCAAGCATCGAAGATGCCAATTTTCAATGTCTTCTTCCGTTCCATCCAATGCGCGGACGATTTCAGAAACAAGAGTCAGATTAAGCCGTGTTCGTCCACGCCTAAATGCATCATAGACAGTCGATCGGGCAGGGCGAGATGCATCTGGTGCGACGCCCTGGGAAATTCGATATCGGGAGATTCGGCGAACGATTTCTGCGTAGGCGACGCCACCGCCATCGAGACGCAACTGCTGCAAATCGTCGGCGATACGGTCTAACGCCGAAAGCACCCGTTGAGGTTCGCCATTGAAATCCGACACGTTTGCTACTTTCGCTTTCGCGCGTTCTTTTAATCCGCGTTGTGAATTAATTCTATTGCGGTTACTGATAATTCAGGACATTCATCGGAAACATTTCGCCCTGAGCACGTCGCATCTCGAGACCCCTTGAAATATATTCCAAATAAAGAATATAGTATTTGAACTGCACTTATGAGCCAATAGCCACAAGTTACCTTGTCCGGAAGTGTCCGAATTGCATCCTTTTGCTTGTTGAGTCCAGATATAGCTGCCTAAGATTGTTGTAGATAGAAGTGTTCGATTGCTGCGGTGCTTTTAGCTCCGAAAGTTCGATAAAACGCCGCTGGCAATCCCTCCTCGCAGGGGTGGCCGATTAACCAGCATTTGCATTTTGGGGGCAGATGCTGAATAGCCATGGAAACTTTCTAGGCCTCCCAAAAGGGGCGAATAGTCGAGCACCTTCGGAATTTTCGAAGGTGCTCACCCTTTTCACCATTGGCCCCGCACCATTGAATTCCATTGCCGACCTCCGGAATCTCCAACGGGATTTTGGGCAGATAAGTGTTTAGAGTTGTTACAGCATGATCTGGGGGTTCCAAGACCGTCAGCATTTCTGACTAGGGTTTGGGATGAACCCTGACTCATGTTCTGCAAGGAGATCGCCACGCACCGCAACCCAGCAAAGAATACCGCCATGCTCTGGGTCATCGCCGGGATCGCAATCCTAGCTCTGAGCCTTCGCGCTCCGATCATCTCCCCCACCGCGGTCATGGCCGACATCCAGTCCGACACCGGGCTTAGCGCCGCTGGGGCCGGATTACTCACGGGCCTCCCGGTTTTGCTTTTCGCCATCGCGACGCCTCTGGCTACCGGCACAATCCGTCGCTTTGGCGTCGAATCCACCATTATCATGTGCTTGGTCGGCGTGCTCATCGGAACGATCGTCCGCTCTCTGGGATCTGCCCCGCTCATGCTAGTGGGCACGGTAGTGATCGGTGCCGCGATAACGCTGGGAAACATCGTAGTTCCGGTCATCATTCGCCGCGATGTGCCGTGGCGAAGGGCACCAGTGGCAACGGGCGTGTACTCCGCGGCCATGAATGTCGGTTCAATGGCGACCTTGCTAGGTACCGCCCCGCTCGCGGCCGCGTTCGGCTGGCGTATCGCGATCGCCGCATGGACGGTTATCGCCGCATTGGGGCTGGTTTTCTGGCTGGTGTTTCTCCGGATGCGCCGCGCGGGCGTTAATTCCGCCGAGCTGGCGGCGGATCCCACCCCCAGACGGCCCACGACCGAAGCGGACGCCGCGATGCTGGTCTCCGCGAGATCCCGGAACCGCAAGGTGACCGCACTGCTGGTCTTCGGTTTCTGCGGCCAATCTGCCGCCTATTACGCGACCACCACCTGGCTCCCGTTGCTGCTGGCCGAAACCTCGGGGCTTTCCCTTGCATCCTCGGCCGCCAGCGCTTCACTGTTCCAGATCGCAGCGGTGGCCGGTGCCCTGGGCGTTCCGCTGCTGGCCGCCCGGACCGGCCCCTGGGTTCCGGCGCTCATCGTGGCCATCTGCTGGGTTGCCCTGCCTTTGGGGTTGCTGGCCGCACCCGAGGCCTACATCGCATTCTCCGTGATCGGCGGAGTCGCCCAGGGCGGCGGGTTCACCGCGATCTTCTCGCTTATCCCGCGGATAACCAGCACTAATGCGCAGGCGGCCTCCACCTCCGCTCGAATCCAGGGCGGAGGCTATGTCGCGGCTACCATTGCTCCGCCGTTGGCAGGGTGGCTCAATACCACCACTGGGGGCTGGGACGCACCGCTGGCTCTGGTGCTGGCCGCAACTCTGGTCTTCGCCATCGGCACCTTGTCCGCGGTCCGCCTCGTCGCGCGCGACTAAGCGGTTCCGGTGCCCTGCGCCAACAGTTCAATGACATGCCGGTAGTCCTTGCCGGTTGCACGGCTCATGCCCAGCTCGCAAGTGCGGTTGCACGAGGCGTGGGCGCTGGCGTCCAGCTCCCGCACCTCTGCGGCTTCACGTGCGGTGGCCGAGGCGGTTAGCTCCGGATGCAGCATGCCGCGGTCGCCGGCAAAAGCGCAGCAGCCCCAATTCACCGGAATGTGCACGGTTTCCGCGACCACTTCGGCGATCTTCTGCAGGTCCCCGTTCAGTCCCATCTGCGTTGACGAGCATGTGGGGTGAAGGGTCAGGGAATCGATCCGCTTGGCCCGGGGAAGCTTATCCAAAAGGTTTCGCGAAGTGAAGGCCAACAGGTCAACTACCTCGAAGCCGTGCTCTTCCAAGGTATGCGCGAAGCCCTCGGTGCAGCTTGTGGCATCGGAAATTACCGGTAGCCTGAACGCCGGCTGGGCAGTGTGGACTTGATCGAGCACGCGTTGGGCCATCACCACATGTCCGTCCTCGTAGCCCTTGGAGCTCCATGGTGTACCGCAGCACATTGATTCAATGCCTTCCGGGACCAACACTGAAACGCCGGCCTGCTGCAGCAGCTGCTCGAAGGCCGGAGCCACTCCCTGCCCATCCCCGCTAGGGCCAAACATCGAGTTCACGCAGGCAGGCAGGTAGATGGCAATTGGCTCGGTGCCCACGGCGCCAAGATTGCCCGTCAATGGCTTGCGTGCCTTGCCGCCGGCCGGCAGGTCTGAATCATAGCGTGGCATCGTGTCGGTGCCCACGACCTTGCGGGCCACGTCTGTAGCTCCGCGGACTAACGACACCGGGAACTTGTCTGCGACGCTCAATGCCACCGAGCCGACGCGAGTTGCCGCGCCCCAGCCCTTGGCCGCGGCTTTGAACCCGGCAGCCATCACCGGATTTACTTCCTCGCGGCGCAGTCGTTTGACCAGCAGGCCGGTATTGATCTGTACCGGGCAGGCCGTGACGCACATGCCGTCTACCGCACAGGTTTCCACCGCGGAGTACTCGAAGTCCCGCTCTAGCTCCGCGGCGAGCTCCAGGTTGCCCTCGGCTTCGGCCTTCGCGATCGCACGGCGCACAGCGATGCGCTGACGTGGGGTCAGAGTGAGGTCTTTGGAAGGGCAGACGGGCTCGCAGTAGCCGCATTCGACGCATCGATCGGCTTCAACTTCGATAGTTTCGTTCAGCTTGATGTTACGGATGTGGGCAGCGTGATCTTCATCGATGATGACTCCCGGGTTGAGCATCAGTCGTGGATCGCAGGCAGCCTTGAGCTGAACCATTACCTCGTAGAGCTCGTCGCCATACTGGCGTCGGACGAACGGCGCCATGGCGCGCCCGGTGCCGTGCTCGGCCTTCAGATTGCCGCCTTTGGAGAGCACCAGATCGACCATCTTGTCGTTGAACGCGTTGTAGCGGTTTAACGCCGCCCCGCCCTCGAATCTGTCGGTGAGCATGAAGTGGATATTTCCATCCTTGGCGTGACCGAAGATCACCGAATCTTCATACCCATACTCGTCAAAGAGCTCCTGCAGGCTTCCGCAGGTTTCGGCCAACGAGGCAACAGGCACCGCAACGTCCTCGAGCAACGCGGTAGTTCCCGAAACGCGGGCGCCCGCCACCGAAGCATAGAGTCCCTTGCGGAACTTCCACGCTGCCTGGCGATTTGCCGCGTCGGTTGAAAGCGTTGCGGGGGCACGGAGTGCTGCCGCGTCCAACAGTCGCTGACCATCACCTTGCAGCTGGGCAAGTTCCTCATCTGAATCTGCATGGTATTCCACGAGCAGCGCTGCCTGCTCATTGACTTCGAAGCCCATAATTGCCTCGGGTACCCCGGGCAAGCTCTGGCCGACGCGCAGCGAGGTGGAGTCCATGAGTTCCAAGGTGGCCGCGCCCGAATCCAACAGATCCGGAAGCGCGCGAGTTGCAAGATCCAATGAATCAAAGACCGCCAGGGTGGCGATGGCAAGCTTACGGATCGGCACAGTCCGGAAGACCGCCTCGGCGACGAAGGCCAACGTGCCTTCGGAACCGATAATCAGGTGCGCAAGCAATTCCGCTGGCGAGTCATAGTCTAGGAACGAATTGATGCCGTAGCCCATTGTGTTCTTAAGTGCGAAGTGCTTTTCGATCAGCGCGACCGAACTCTTGTTTTCGCGCACTCGACGGCGAAGATTTTCAAGAATGTAGACAAGTTCAGGCTCGGCCGCGGCCAGCTTTGCATCGGCATCTGGGGCCGCAGTATCGATCATGGTGCCGCTGGGCAGCACGAAGGTCATCGATTCCAAGGTGCGGTAGGTGTTGAACTCCGTGCCGCAAGCCATGCCCGAAGAATTGTTTGCGATCACGCCGCCGATGGTGCAGGCGGCCTCGCTGGCAGGGTCCGGCCCGAGCTTGAAACCGTATATCGAGAGCCGCGCGTTGACCTGGCGCACCGTCGCACCGGGCTGCACGCGCACGCGCTTACCTTGGTCAAGCACCGCGATGCCGCGGAAGTTTCTACGCACATCGAGCATCAACCCGTCGCCACTTGCCTGGCCAGCCAGCGAGGTGCCACCGGAGCGGAGCGTTACCGGCTGGCCGGCGCGCATGCTTGCCGAAAAGAGCTGCGAAACTTCGACAGCATCCTTGGCTATGATCACCGCTTGCGGCGTGTAGAGGTAATGCGAAGCATCGGAGGCGTAGGCCACCCGGTCGATTGAGGTGGTCTTGACGCGGTCGGGATCGGCGACCAAGTCAAGGATGCTCCGCGAAACCTTGGTTTCACCGAGTGCCGGCGTGCTCAATGCCATGATGCGCTCCTGTGCGGTTGGTAGGCCCAGCCTACCTAATGAGAAAATTGTCTAACAAGTACACATGCTATGTTAGTACCCTTCGTGGGATACTCGAGGGGTCAGCAAGTTTTTTGGAAGGAATTTCATGTCCGCAAGACTCGGTGTCGTCTCGGTAGTCCAGGCGATCATCAATGACCTGCGGAGCAGAATTTTCGACGGAGAGCTGGCCCCAGGCACTGCCCTGGGAGAGGTGGACGTCGCCGCGCATTACGCCGTGGCAAGACCCACCGCGAAGGCCGCACTTGAAAACTTGGTGGCCAGCGGGCTCTTGACCCGCAATGCGCATCAGAGCGCCCGGGTCACCCTACTGAATTCGGCCGACGCCCGAGATATCTATCAGACTCGCGCCATCATCGAAGCCGAAGCGGTGCGGTTGCTGGCAACTACCGGGCACGTTCCACCGGCTGCATATGACGCCAACGCGCAAATCACCGCGTTATCCAACGCTTCGCCGGTGCAGATCATTGAACCCGATCTCAGATTCCATGCCGCGTTGGTCAACGCCTTGGATTCACAGCGCACCAGCGCTATCTATGCCCAGCTCAGTGACGAGATTCGGTTGTGCATGACCCACGTGCAGGATGCCACATTGCTAAGCACCAAAGATATTGCCGCAGAACATCGAAAGCTCCTGAAGCAGATCGAGGCCCATGACGCCCAAGGTGCTGCCAGCACCTTGGGCGAGCACCTTAGCCGCGCTTGCAGCAAGCTAGAGGCGCATTTGGACCATATCCAGCAAACCGCCGAATAGGCATCGGGCTGCCCCCTCCGGCGAGTGCCGCTGGAACATCGAGGCTACTGCCTAGTCGACTTGCTGCGGCAGGTGTTCGGGGTGCAGCTCGGAATGTGGAGCCTCCATCTGGTGCAGGAGTTGGTGAACTCCTGCGTGAACCAATCGCCAGCGCCGAAAACGCCCGTCAGGCTGGGATTGAACCACTTGAGCCCGCTGGAGCGTTGCCAAGGCTTGGGTGACGGTGTTCGGGCTTAGCTCCGCCGCCTGGGCGAGCTGGTTCACCGACGAATCCGGCGCCGCATGAATGGCGAAAAGTATTTTTATTCGTGTCGGATCAGCACAGAGGGAAAACACCTCCGCCCACTGGGAAATTCGCCGCTGAGCGTCATTGACCGCGTCGGCAGCGATCTGGCTGCGCTTGCTTTCCATCAAGACTTTTCCTCCCACGAAATTCGGTTCCCTCGGTTCAACACCTGTCCAGCCGGACACATGTATCCTGTGAACATATCCCCCACACCCAGAGTAGCGAAAGGATCCTCACTGCGTACGCCGAACAGCCGCAGTCGCGTCTTAGCGTTCTTGACGCTTCCCCTGATCTTATTCACCGCCGGCTGCCAGCCAGCCAGCGGACAGGCTTCTGCTGAGCAACCCATCTCCCTGCTCACCGCGGCACTGCCGGAAACCCTGAATCCCCTGGCCGGCTTCGACAACTACGGCCTTGGGAAAATAAACGAATCGCTATTCACTCTCGAAGGCGAACAAGATCAGCTTCCGAATCTGGTGCCCCTGTTGGCGGCCAAAGAACCGAAGATTTCCGCCGACTCTCTTGTCTGGGATATTTCGCTAAGCAGAAACGTCAAGTTCAGCGACGGGTCCTCCTTTGACGCCCAAGACGTCGTGGCCAGCTATCGGGCGATCCTCGATCCACGAACCGCCTCGCCGCTTGCGGGCAGCTTGGAAAATCTGGAATCGGTCTCCGCACCCAATGAACATACGGTGCGTTTTAAACTCAAAGAAGCGCAGGTATCCTTCAAAACCTCGCTGCTGATCGGCATCGCTCCGGCAGAACTCGTCGACCCAACTAAGCCAGTCGCCGAATCGGTACTCAGCCGAACACCGGTTGGCACCGGCCCGTACGTCGTGGAAGATTTCTCCTCTGCGCGGCTTGTGCTCTCGGCCAACCCCGGCTTCCGCGCGGGACCTGTAGAGGCTTCCCCGGTAATCTACGAGGCGGCGCCCGATGACAACGCCCGAAGCCAACGACTGGCCACGGGCGGATTCACCGGCACGGTGCTGCCACCTCGACTGGCCCACAGCTTTGCCAGCCGCGAAGGCTTCGAAGTGCTCACCGCGGCTTCGGCCGATTGGCGCGGCATCTCCCTGCCCGCCGGGCATCCGTTCACCTCAGATCCCGTGGTGCGGCTGGCGTTAAACCTCGCGGTCGACCGCGAGGAGCTGATCGACGCGGTGCTCGATGGCGCCGGCCGGCCGGCCTACACCTTCGTTTCCCCCGAATATGCTCAGAACTATGCGCCGAAAGCGACCTTCGCGCATGACTTGGAACGCGCGGCCTCCTTGCTCGATGAAGCCGGCTGGGTCGATTCGGGCCACGGGATTCGCAGCAAGGACGGTGCCGAGGCGGCATTCACCGTGCTGTACAACCCGGGAGATACCTTGCGCCGTGACCTGTCGCTGGCGGTTGCCGCGCAACTAGCAAAGATCGGCATCACGGTGGATGTTCAGGCTGCGACTTTTGACGAGGCCGAACCGCGCAGCGCCCAGGATGCGATCATGCTCGGTGGTGGGGATGACCCTTACGACGTGGATACCCAACTCTATAAAATGCTCCATTCTTCCTACCCGGAATCCGGCGCCTACTATGACAACCCCAGCCGGTATTCCAGCCCTGCTATGGATGAACAGCTGCATATCGGACGCACCAACCTGGACCCTGACGCGCGATCCGCGGCCTATCGGAAGGTCCAGCAGCTGTATGCCCAGCAGCCTTCCATGCTTCTGCTCGCCTTTCTGGATCACACCTACGTGCAGCGCAGCGACGTCAACGAACACTGGAATACCTCGTCTTTGCTCCTAGAGCCTCACGACCACGGAACCACGTGGGGCCCTTGGGCAAAAATCCATGAATGGACCCGCAAGCAGTGACGCGCACGCTCGGTCAGGGAAGCGGCCGCCGGCTACGGCTGCGCACCGCCGCGAATATCCTAGTGCGCCGGGTACTCCTGGGGCTGCCGGTCACCGCAGGCATCACCGCCCTGGTGTTCTGGCTGGCTTCTGTTGCTCCTTTCAACCCATTGGCCAGCTATCTCGGCTCACGGTACGAACGCACCACTGCCATGCAGCGCGAAGCGCTGAACGAACAGCTGGGTTTGGATAACCCTTGGTTCCTCACATGGTGGCGCTGGGTCGCGAACGCGGTGCAAGGCGACTGGGGATTCTCCCGGCTCTATGCGCAACCGGTGCGCGAGGTGCTGCTTGAACGGTTGCCCTATACCGCGTTGCTGACCCTGACCGGATTGCTGCTTGCGGTCGTAGCATCACTGCTGCTGGCCTGGCTGGCCGCACGGCACCGAGCAGGTCTCTTGGACCGCTTGGTGGTGCTCTTCGCGCAGTCTGCCCAGGCGCTCCCGCCCTTTGTATTGGCCTTGCTGGCAATTGCAGTTTTTGCGCTGGGGTTGGGTTTGCCCGCCGGCGGGGCCTCCTCGGCCGGGCAGCCTCCGACAGCTGGCACCGTGCTGGTTCATTTAATCCTTCCGGCTATGGTCCTGGGCGTGAGCCTCTTGCCCTGGTTGGTGCTGAACCTGCGCAGCTCGATGTTTGAGGTCCTTGAATCGGATGCGGTACTCGCCGCGCGTGGACGCGGCGTTTCCGAAACGCAGATCCTGCGCCACGAGGTACTTCCTGTCGCGGCCCTACCTTTTTTGACCGTAGTCGGAAGCAGGTTAGGTGAGTTGGTCACCGGTGCTCTGCTCGTGGAGAGCGTGTTCGCCTGGCCGGGCATCGCCTCCGCCGTCATCGACGCCGCGGTGGCGGCGGACTTTGCCCTGCTGGCGGCCGTTACCGCCTGTTCCTGCTTGATGGTCTTTGTGGGCAACGCGCTGGCCGACGCCGGTTACGTGCTGGCTGATCCGCGGGTGCGCGATGTCTAAGCGGCAGCTTTCCGCCGTGCTCTTGCTTGGCGCACTGGTGCTCTATGCGGTGTGCGTGCCGTGGCTGAATCCCCAAGCGGTGCAGGGCGCAGACCTGAGTGCCGTGTATCAGCCACCGGGCCTTGGCCACCTATTCGGCACCGATCAGTTAGGACGTGACCTATGGGTGCGTTCGGCTCAGGCGCTGCGCCTTTCACTGCTGCTGGCAGTGGCCTCCGCGGCCGCTTCCACGATCATCGGCGTGGGAGTCGGAGTGCTGGCCGCCTACGCCGGGGGAATTATTGACCGGATAGCCATGCGCCTGGTGGACATCCTGAACGCGGTGCCCCACCTGCTGCTGAGCGTTGTGGTGTTATCCATGTGGCCCGGACGGTGGTGGGCGATCGTCGCCTCGATCGCGCTGACCCACTGGACCCAGGTTGCGCGCATTGTCCGCTCGCGCTTGATCAGCGAACGCGAATCTCAGTACGTTGCGCTGTCGCGGGCCGCCGGCGCACGGCCATTGGCCATCTGGGTCAACCATCTGATCCCGGCGGTAGCTCCGCAGGCGGCTATTGCCCTGGTGCTGCAGCTACCACATGCCATCTGGCACGAATCGGCGTTATCCTTTTTGGGCGTGGGGCTTCCACCGCAGGCTGCGTCCTTGGGGCTCATTTTGGAAGACGCCCGCGGCGGAGTGCTGTCCGGCGCCTGGTGGTTGCTCGTGATCCCCGCGGGCTTGCTGGTGCTGCTCAGCGCGGCGCTATCCGCTCTCGCCCACGAATCAGCGCCGCGATCCCGCGCTCGGACAACGTTAACGCAGATCGCGTCCGAAGGATCCGCGCCCATCGAATCGTGCCAGCCGGCGATTGAGGTCCGGGGCCTGCAACTCTGGTCCGAGCCCAAAGCCGGGACGCGCACCGAGATCCTGCGCGGCGTGGACTACCGGGCCAAAACCGGAGAAATCAACGTCATACTGGGCCCTTCCGGTGCGGGCAAGACCATGCTCCTGCGAGCCATGGCAGGGGTACTTCCCCCACAGGTGCACGCCACCGGTTCCTTGCTGCTGCATGGCCAACGGCTTCAAATAGGAACTACGCCCTACGCCACCGGCGGGCAATTGGTTTTTGTCCCTGGTTCCTCGGCCACGGCGCTCAATCCGGTACGCACCGTTGGCGCCATGGTGCGACGCGAATTGCGCCGCCAGCGACGCGGCAGCTCCGCCAGATCGGTGGACCAGGCCTTGGAACGGGTGGGTCTGGACGCAGAATTACGGGTTCGCTATCCGCATGAGCTCTCCGGCGGCCAGGCTCAACGCGTACTGCTTGGCTTGGCGTTGATCGGCGATGCGCAGTTGATTCTCGTAGACGAGCCGACCTCGGCGTTGGATCCGCAAAGCCGGCAGCAGCTCGCCGAGGTATTGCAGGATCTGGCCCTGGCCGGCCGCACGGTCATCATGGTCACCCACGACCTCGATCTTGCCGCGAAACTGGCAGATGAAGTGAGCGTGCTGCAAGAGGACCGCGTGGTGCGCAGCGCAGGGGCGAAGCAGGTTTTCGCTAGGCAGCAGGAGGAGAACTAGTGAGCCTCGAATTAGCCGGCATCAGCTACGGATATCCAGGTGCGTCGCAGCAATTACTTCGCGGCGTGAATCTCCGGCTCGAACCGGGCGAAATAGTGGGTATCCGCGGGGATTCCGGAGCCGGGAAAAGCACCCTGCTCAACATTGCGGCCTTGCTGAAGTCACCGGATAGCGGCCAGGTTTTAATCGACGGGCAGCCAGTGGACCAACGGCGTCCGGTGCCGTTGGAAGTCCGCACCAAAATCGGAATCGTGCCCCAGTCCCCACGCGCGGCCACCGATCCTCGACAATATCTGGGGGCACTATTAGCCGCCCCGTTGGCCTTCGCCGAAGGTGCGATCAGGATCCGTCCCGAACGCTACCGCGAACAACTGCACAGGCTATGCACGCTCGTTGAGCTCGATTCGGCTTTGCTCCAACGCCGCGCGGCGGAAGTTTCCGACGGTCAGCTCCAACGGGTGCTGCTTGCGCGAGCGCTGAGCCTGGAACCGCGGATCCTGGTCTGCGACGAACCGACCGCGCAACTCGATGAGGGGACCACGGGGATAATCCTGCGGCTACTCACGGCGCAAGCGACGGCAGGCGCCGCGGTGCTGCTGGCCTCCCACGACGCCGGCAGCCTGCACCTCATTTGCGACCGAGTCCGGCATTTCCCAGACTCATTCATGCCACCTGCAGCTACTGGCCGGGAAACACCCTAATCGCTGGAATCAACTACGTCCAAGGCGCACCGAAGTTCGTGAAAGGCTGCGCCGCCCGGACCCTTAGCTCCACTATTTAATATGCAGCAGGGCATTTAGGGTTCCGCTGGCTTCTTTGGAATAATCCCTTGTGGTGGCATATGTCCACCGGCGTCTTTCGCCACTTTTTCTCCGGATAGCGAGCCACCTCCTGCCGGCCAATGACCGAGGCTCTTATGCCAGATCAAAGGACTGTGAATCTAATGTCTTCGAAAATCCGCATCGGCATCGCCGGCTATGGAAACCTCGGCCGCGGCGTACAGGCCGCGATTTCCAAGAACCAAGACATGGAACTGGTAGGCGTCTACAGCCGCCGCGACCCGCAGAGTCTCGAGCTCGCGCAACCGGCGGCGCGCTACTCCGTCGACGACTTGGCCAAGCATGTCGACGACATCGACGTGCTGATTCTCTGCGGCGGCTCTAAATCAGATTTGCCCGAGCAAGGCCCACAACTGGCAGCGCTGTTCAACACCGTTGACAGCTTCGATACCCACGCGCGCATCCCGGAGTACTACGAGTCCGTGGACGCGCCGGCGAAGGCTGCCGGCAAGACTGCGCTTATCTCCGCCGGGTGGGATCCGGGCATGTTCTCCATCAACCGGGTCTATGGCGAAGCGCTGCTGCCGGACGGGGAAACCTACACCTTCTGGGGCCGCGGGCTAAGCCAAGGCCATTCCGACGCGGTGCGCCGCGTGCCCGGAGTTGCCGCCGGCGTGCAGTACACCATCCCAAGCCAAGAAGCGATCGAACAGGTGCGGGCCGGATTGCGCCCGAGCCTGAGCACCCGCGAGAAGCACCAGCGCGAGTGCTTCGTGGTCCTCGAAAACGGCGCGGATGAGAACAACGTGCGCCAGGAAATCGTGAGCATGGAACACTATTTCGACCAGTACGACACCACCGTGCATTTCGTCGACGCGCAGACTCTGGCGACGGAGCACTCCGATATGCCGCACGGCGGATTCGTGATCCGCTCGGGCAATACCAGCGATTCGCAGAAGCAGGTCATCGAGTACTCGCTGGCGCTCGGTTCCAACCCGGAGTTCACCTCCAGCGTGCTGGTGGCTTACGCCCGTGCGGTGCACCGCATGAACCGCGCCGGCATCACCGGCGCGCAGACCGTCTTCGATGTGGCCCCGGGGCTGCTTTCGCCACGCTCCGCCGCTCAGCTGCGCGCCGACATGCTCTAAACCCAATGTGCTAGTACTTGCGCAGGTTCACCGGCCCTTGGCCGCGCAATCGCTCACGCAGCTCGTTGACGATGCCCATCAGCACCGCGGTGGCGGATTCGGTCGAGGTGCCAAGCGTGCGCACGGCCACCCCGGCGGTGGGCGTCTGCGAGACGCCCACGTGCACCGCTTGGCGCTGCTGCCCGGCAATCCGGTAGGCCACCTCGCGCAGCTGCTCCACCAGCGCGGCATCGATGCGCGCATCCACCGCAAGCAGCATGCCCACGTGGGTGGCTTGCTGTAGGTAAAGCTGCGAATCGAGCGACTGGTCCCCCGGCTGCACCCACAGGTTGTCCAGCACCGCCAGTTTTCCCTCCACCCGCACCTGGGTGCGAAGCCGCAACTGGTCATAGCGGAAGAGCGTGCCGTCCGGGCTCCACCCCGGGGTGAGGATTTCGAACTGCACCAGCGAGGCATCGGCCGCCATATCCACCACGAGCTCCTGGCGGTAGCTGGCATCCCGGTAGGCGATCAGCTGGTCGGGCAGGTATTCAAGCACCGCACCGGAGCCCAAACGCACCAGCATCTCCTGGCTGGCTTCGCCCTGCGGAGTGCGGTAGATCTTGGTCGCCGACTGAGTGGTCAGCAGCAAGCTGCTGCCGGCTTCCACCTCCACCTCGATGCCGTAGCGGTCGGCTCCAAGATACCCGCCGCCTGGGTTCACGATGGTGTAGCAAACTTGTGCGCTGTCATCCAGGTAATGCGGGCGCAGCACCCGCAAGGCACCCTGATGGTACTGCGCTGTGGCGATGTCCTTGCCCGAACGCCGGCCGATGCGCAGCCGCAATTCGCCAACCAGCCGACCGGTGAACGGAGTAGGAGCCAACACCGGGGCGCGGCGTGCGGTGCGAGCTGCCATTAGCACAGATCCGTCATCAGCACGTCTCGTCGCAACCAATTAAGAACATGTTCTAGGCCTTCATCGGTTTTCAGGTTCGTGAAGCAAAATGGCTTGTCCGCGCGGAATTGCTTGGAATCCGACTCCATCACCGACAAATCGGCTCCAACATATGGTGCGAGGTCGGTTTTGTTGATGATGAACAGGTCGGATTTAATCATGCCCTGCCCGGCCTTGCGCGGGATCTTCTCACCCTGGGCCACATCGATGATGTAAATGGAGAAATCCACTAGCTCCGGCGAGAAAGTAGCCGAGAGGTTATCTCCCCCGGATTCCACGAAAATGATCTCCAGGTCCGGGTGCTTGGCCTTCAAATCCTCAATGGCCGCAGAGTTCATCGAGGTGTCTTCGCGGATGGCGGTGTGCGGGCAGCCGCCGGTCTCTATGCCGACGATCCGATCCAGCGGCAGCACCCCATTGGCCGCCAAGATCTTGGCGTCCTCGATGGTGTAGATGTCGTTGGTGATGGCCGCCATGGAGATCTGGCCATCCAGCGCGCGGGTAATTCGCTCAATGAGCTGGGTTTTGCCCGCCCCAACCGGGCCTCCGACGCCAATACGAATTGGTTCCATAACTGTGCTCCTCAAATCATTGGGACCGCCAATCGGCGGTCGGTGTACTAAGACATGAACATGCGTGCGCGCAGGTGTTCATGCCGCATCTGCGCGATCTCCAAACCAGGGATCGCGACGCCCAGATCTCGGTCGTCAAGACTGAAGATCCTCGCCACGCTGCGGGTGACTGGTTCATGCATGGCGCGCAGTACCCGTTGTCCTGCATTCTGGCCCAGCGGAATCGCCCGAATGGCGTTCTGCGTCAGACTCGTGACGGTGGAGAACAGGTAGCTGTTCACGGTGTCCGCCACCGGGGCACCGGCCGCGCGGGCACCAAGCGCGAAGGCGATCCCCGGATGCCCAGCGCATCGCCCGAATGCAACCGCCTGCACGTAGCCTTCGAGTTCCCCGCTCGGAGAGACCACGCTTGCCACCGCAAGCATCCGCTTTCCCATTTTGACGGCAGCCTCGCGCAGCTGCCGCGGCAACGCCGCAGCGTGGATCATCGCATCCAGTTCCATGATCCGATCCAGACTCTGCGCTTCGTGGGCTAGACGCACCACGAGCCCGTCGGTGTAGCTCAGCGACTGGGTGAGGAACAGCTCCACCCACGCCGCGAAGCTCGTCTCGTCATGCACCTGCCCATCGGCTAGATAGCTTTCCATCCCGAAGGAGTGGCTAAATGCCCCGGTGGGCAACGCCGAGTCGGAAAGCTGCATCAGCGTCAGCAGGTGCGAGGCGCTAGTGGGTGTGTTCGGCATGGCGGAACGGCACCGGCATCACGCGTTCTTGCCGGTTGTACGGGGTCTGCTGGTGCTCCAAGAAATCGGACACGGTGTGGTCGTACTGGACTACCATGACCTGCGCCGCGTATTCGGATTCCTCGCCGAAGAATTGCGCCTGCAGGTGGCGGTTGCCCAGGGCATGCGCAACCTGCCCCATTTCCAAGATGGTGCGTGGTGCGATTACCAGCACATCGGTCGGCAACACCGACACGGTGATCATTTCGGTGTCCGAAAGATACAGGATATCCCCGTCGCGCAGGTCCGGGCCGGGGGCCAAGCGGATCCCCAGTTCCCGGTCGTGGTCGCTGGTGACCCGTTGAATTCTTTTGACCAGCGCGGAGCTGGGCAGCACCACCTTTTCCTGGTGCCGGCCGGCATACCGCTCCGCCGGAAGCTCGTGGACATTGCCCACAAGTTGTTCAATGATCATTGTTCTCCTCTAAAAATTGCTGAGCCGCAAAAGGCCTAGAACAGGAAGTACCGCTGAGCCATCGGCAGAACCACTGATGGTTCGCAGGTGGCCAGCTCCCCGTCCACGGTGACCTGGTAGGTCTGCGGATCAACCAGGATTTCCGGGGTTTCACTGTTGAATTTCAGGTCCGCCTTGGTCAGCTGGCGGATGCCCTGGCAGGCGCGGATCACCTTGCGCAGGCGCAACCGCTCGGGCACGCCCTCGTCGATTGCCGCCTTGGACAGGAAGGTGATCGAAGATGCCTGCACCGCGGTGCCCAAAGCACCGAAGTTCATTCGCATGGTGCGTGGCTGCGGGGTCGGAATCGACCCGTTCGAATCTCCCATCACCGACTGGATGATCTGTCCGCCCTTGATGATCATCTCCGGCTTGACCCCGAAAAATGCCGGGTCCCAAAGGACCAGGTCGGCAAATTTGCCTTCCTCGACACTGCCGATGGAGTCGGCGATGCCGTGGGCAATGGCCGGGTTGATCGTGTACTTAGCGACGTAGCGCTTGAGCCGGAAGTTGTCTCCCACCACGCCGTCGCCCGCAAGCTTGCCGCGCTGGCGCTTCATCGCGTCGGCTACCTGCCAGGTGCGCAAGACGACCTCGCCCACGCGGCCCATAGCCTGTGAATCCGAAGAGGTAATCGAAAAAACGCCCATATCGTGCAGCACGTCTTCGGCGGCAATCGTCTCTGGACGGATACGCGAGTCGGCGAAGGCCACATCCTCGGGGATGTCGGCATTCAGGTGGTGAGCGACCATCAACATGTCCAGGTGCTCGTCCACCGTATTAACGGTGTATGGAAGCGTCGGGTTAGTCGATGCCGGCAACACATTGGGCAGCCCCGCCATGCGGATGATGTCAGGGGCGTGGCCGCCGCCGGCACCTTCGGTGTGGAAGGTGTGGATCACTCGTCCGGCGATCGCGGCGATGGTGTCTTCCACGAAGCCGCCTTCGTTGAGCGTATCCGCGTGAATGGCTACCTGCACGTCGAATTCATCGGCTACCTTCAATGAATTGTCGATGGAGGAGGCAGTGGCGCCCCAGTCCTCGTGGATCTTCAACCCGATGGCCCCCGCGCGCACCTGTTCGGCGAGCGGCGCACGGTCGCTGGCGTGGCCCTTGCCGAGCAAACCGATGTTGATGGGAAGGTTCTCGACCGCCTGCAGCATTCGGGCGATATGCCAAGGCCCCGGAGTGACCGTGGTGGCCTTGGACGCGTCCGAAGGTCCGGCGCCGCCGCCGATGAGCGTGGTGGTTCCCGCGGATAAGGCTACGGGCACCTGATCCGGGGAGACGAAGTGGATATGCGTATCGATGGCCCCCGCGGTGAGTATTTTGTGCTCGCCGGCAATGATATCGGTGGCTGCACCGATAGTGATGTCCACGCCATCGGAAATGTCGGGGTTGCCGGCCTTGCCGATTTTGAAGATATGCCCGTCGCGCAGAGCCACATCCGCTTTGTAGATGCCGGTGTAGTCGAGCACGACGACGTTGGTGATCACCGTATCGGGCACATCTTGGTCGCGGGTCAACCGTCCATTTTGGCCCATGCCGTCGCGGATGACTTTGCCTCCACCGAAGACGACTTCCTCACCGTAGGTGGTGTAGTCCTTTTCGATTTCAAGGATTAGTTCGGTGTCTGCCAGGCGGATGGCATCGCCGGTGGTGGGCCCGTACATTTCCGCATACTGTTTGCGGCTGAGTTCGAAGCTCATATTTAGCTCTCCTGCTCTTCGTCCGGTCCCGGTGCCTGCGATTTCTCGGCCTGCCGGACCTTATGCGGCTTGGGCGGCAAGTTCTCGTCCACTGGGTCCACGCCGAAGGTGGTGTGAAAACCGATGGTTGCTTCACTCTTGTTGGGAAGATCGATGTCGTAATCTTCGACCAGGTCGGCTTCGACTATCGGGTCAATGCCCGCAGTGCCGCCAATTGCATCGGTTTCGACAACCGGCACGGTGCGTCCCAGCGGTCCGTTCACCCGGTCTTGGAACCCGTGGACTTCGCGCGCGCCAGCGTATTCCACCAGGTGCACAGTGCGCGCATCCCCCGGTTCAAAGCGCACGGCGGTTCCCGCAGGAATATCCAGGCGGAATCCGCGGGCCGCGACGCGGTCAAAATCCAACTGCGGGTTGGCTTCTGCGAAGTGAAAGTGCGAGCCGACTTGGATTGGCCGGTCTCCGCGATTGACTAGGTTCAGGATTCGGGTCTGTTGACTCGCATTACAGACGATTGGGTCATCGGCAAGAATGTACTCTCCCGGTTTCATCTCTACTCCTGTACTTAACGAATCGGATTGTGGACGGTGACCAGCTTGGTCCCGTCGGGGAACGTTGCCTCGACCTGGACGTCGCTGATCATCTCCGCGATTCCGTCCATGACATCCTCGCGGGTCAGGATCGTTGTCCCGTAGCTCATTAGATCGGCAACGGTGCGTCCGTCGCGGGCTCCCTCAATGAGTTCGTAGGTAATGATGGCCACCGCTTCAGGGTGGTTGAGCTTCAAACCGCGTTCTTGCCGGCGGCGGCCCAGATCGGCCGCGACGACGATCATTAATTTCTCTTGCTCGCGGGGAGTTAAATGCATTTGTTCCCTTCCAAATCATTAAACAAATTGACGGTAATTTGATGCCGTCGGATTTGTTCTAGGCCAGGTTTGCGACCTGCATTTAAGGCAAGGATAGCAGAGCAAACCCGGAGCGCTCGGAGCGCAGAAATTAGGGACAGATGTCGCGCTAGCCGGATTGCACCACCGTTTGTCTCAAGTGGCGCGTATCTCCATGTCAAGCATCAAATGAAGTGAAGAACCAACGCCATTTCAGAGCGCATTTCTCGGTGTCAGCCAAGGCCCGGGTGCGGGCAGAAATAATCTCGCCGTCGGTAAGCAGAGGAAGGCATGTTCGCTAACTCCAATCCATCGCTTTTGGTGCTGTGAGCAGTCATGGCCGGGTATCGTGCCGCGAGTCCTTTGAATGGACTCACTGACCCTTGACGCAGCAGAGCCAGGATTCGGCGGTGGAGGTCGATTTCTGGCTCTGTTTCGGATTTTTTTGCTACTTTTGCGACACCGCAACTTGTGCAAAGTGCGGCATCGCTTGTTCGATGAACAACTCAAGCGAGCGCTTCTTCTCCGCGTGGCTGAGTGTGTTGTCGTTCCAAAACCTGAACTCCGTGACTCCCAATTCCTCATAACGGCGTAAGCGTTCGACAACCTCTGCAGGTGTGCCGATCATTGCGGATTCGTGCAGTGATTCGGGAGAATTCTCCTCGTCCAGCGAATTTTTCAATAGGGCTTGGCTCCACGAAGCCTTCCACTGGATCCTGCTTATTCTCAAACCACCCGTCGAAGGTGCGGTTGAACTACTACTCCGGGGAATCGACATCCTCATCACGCGTTGCCTGCGGAGTGGACATCTCCTTGCAGGCGTTGGTCACGGCGCAATCATAGGAATCCGGATTGCGCGTAGCACCCAGAATGGCAAGTCACACTGCAACGACGGCACCATGCCCGCCGTGCAATTACGCGCGACCCAAGGACTTAGCGTTTGGTTTTAACACTTGAATCTCGACAATGCTATAGCTGGTTATGGTGTTTGCGCCGAAGAATTCCTGAACCCACTGTGTGCGATTTACGTCAACTCGCTGACGTAACAACATCCTTTTCCGTGAGCAGATAGACACTTGTTTCGCCCTGCGTTTCCAATTCGGCTGGCAAATTCGCTGATATCGTTTGGGATGAAGTTCCTTACGGAGGTCCGTTGTTCGATTCCTCTTCCAAGATGGTTGAGGCAGAAAATCTCGAAGGCTTCCAGGCTAATACTCACACCATTTTCGTGTGCCGCGTTCGTCACGCAGAAGTATCCAACATCGAACCGATGGTCTACAAGGCCGGTCGTTTCTACGACGGCGCAATTCTAGAGTCCCTCTAGCACCCGTCAATTAACCGACCTCTTAGTCACTGCGTCATGCGGTGTCAGAACATCGAATCGGAGAAAATCATGGTCGATAAAACTTCGACCGGGGAGCCCAGTACTGCTTCCTCGGTCAAGAACCTGGACAACGCGCTCGGCGAGAAACCACGCGTGGGCGGCGTTTTCTATACCGCCATGATTCTGCTGCTCGGGATCCTGCTCTGGGCTAGCATTTCACCGGAAAGTCTCGGCGCACTGATGACCGACAGCATGGACTGGGTCACGCGCACGGTCGGCTGGAGCTACCTGGTGGTGACCTTGGGCTGCATCGGACTCATGATCTTCCTTGGAGCGAGTCGCTACGGGAGCATTCGGTTGGGCGATGAGAATTCACGCCCCGAATATTCCACTTGGGCTTGGCTTGCAATGATCCTGTCCGCCGTAATGGGCATCGGGCTGATCAGCTACGGCGTGGCCGAACCAATCTCGCACTTTATGGCTCCGCCACACGGGATGGAAGATCCCGGCACCCTTAACGCGGCAGTTCGCGCACTGCAGTTCAGCTTCTTTGACTGGGGTCCGCACGCCTGGGCAGTCTTCGGTGTATTCGGCCTGGCTATCGGTTACTCCACACACTGCATGGGTCGCCCCGGTCTCGTGTCACCGATGTTGCGACCAGTTCTGGGACGCCTTGTGGATGGCTGGTTCGGCAAGCTAATTGATGTGTTTGCCATTCTGGCGACGCTGTTCGGCACCACCACGTCACTGGGTCTGGGTGCTGCGCAAATCGAAGAAGGTCTGAATAGAGTATTCGGGCTTGCGACAGGTGTCGGGGTGCAGATCATCATCATCGCGGTCATCACCATTCTGTTCACCTTGTCCGCACTATCCGGAGTCAACCGCGGCATCAAGTACATCAGCCAGATCACGATGTCCTTGTCGGTGCTACTGGCCCTGTTCGTCTTGATCTTCGGCCCAACCAGCTTCATCGGAAATATTTTCTTCCGCTCCGTGGGCCAATACTTCAATGACTTCTTCCAGGTTTCGCTGATCACTCCGACAACACCTGATGACCTTCAGTGGATGCAGTGGTGGACGTACTTCATGATGGCTTGGTGGCTCAGCTGGGGCGCATTCGTCGGGGTATTCCTCGCCAAAATTTCCAAGGGCCGCACCATTCGGCAGTTCGTCGCAGGTGTTTTGGGCATTCCAAGCTTGGTGTTCTTTGCATGGTTCACTATCTTTGGTGGAAGCGCGATCAAGTTCGAGATGGATGGCGCTCCAATCGCGGAGCAAACAGCAGAGAATCTCAATTCTTCATTCTTCGCGATGCTCGCCGAACTGCCAATGGTGGAACTCACCTCGGTGGTGACCATGATCTTGGTAGTGCTGTTCTTCGTCTCCGGCGCCGACGCAAACACGTTCGTGTTGAGCATGATGTCCAGCAACGGGCATTTGAATCCAACCCGTCCAGTCCTGAGCATCTGGGGTATCCTCACTGGCTTGAGCGCAGTGCTGCTGCTTCTGGTTGGAGGGCTTGCTGCCTTGCAACAGGCGTCAATGCTCTCGGCGCTGCCATTTACGATCATCGTAGCGCTGCTGGGAATATCGCTCACCATGGAACTGCGCAGAGATTCAAGATTCTCGGCTTTGGGTAAACCTAGGTTCGATACTCGCCGAGTTGCGCACGAAAATAGTACTCCCACTGAAGGCTAACTTCTGATTACTCGAACATCGCCGCCACGGTTGCTCGCGCAGGAATGCGCAACGCTGCTGTGGCGGCCTTGTTTTAATCCGCCGTTCAGTCTCCTTCTCCCATTGACTGTCGAATCGGATGGAGTGAACCTGAACTCGAATAGATTGAAGTTTTCGGCGGCGACTCTGCCGAGGTACTGAACTAGTGTTAGATGCAATAGGTCGGCCGCCTAGGCCGGCAATGAGAGGTAAAGGAATTCCGCTTGGCTTGGTTTGGACGTAAAGAAACCGTTGATCCGGAGAGAATTCAGCGGGACTTAGCGCTAGTTCCGCAGCTGGACGGGCCGGGCTTCGTCCTGCGCGCTACAAGTGCGCCTGCTGGTTTCAAGTTGCGATCTCTGGCTATCGTTGCTGAGATCAAAATCGAAATGGGCACCGGGTGGTTTCATCGAGATGATCTGCAGCGGTTTTTTGAACGGAAAAATTCGATTGCTGAATCTTGGAATGGCAGCGACACGGAGCTTTTCCTCTGCATGGTTTCAGGCGTCGCCAAAAGCTCCATGGCTTATGAGGCGATATCGGCCCAGGCTGGGCTCCCCGCTGATTCCGCGGTCCTGCTACGGCCAGCAAACGACAGTCTGGAAATCGTACTGCTACTCGACGCAATGCAGTTGCAACGCATCTCGGTTTGGGCTCAAAACTTGCCCACGTTCTAGCGGTTGCCGCATGTTGAGGGCTGATGGGACGGAGCCCTGCACTCATCGCGCTGTTGGGATGCAGTTTTCACCCAATTATCCATCCGTGCCGTGCACCGAATCTTGAACATCATGATCTGCTGCGGCATGAGCGTCTTTTTCCCATGATTCAACCGGCCCAGAAACCACGTGGAATAGCGGATGGGGAGTCAGTCCGCCGTCTTTCCGAGCCAACAGTGCGTGAGCGCTTTCCGGCGTACGAATCTCAAGTTTGCGCAACAGGTGGCGGTATTCGAAATTTATTTGGCCGCTCGTTACAGCGATTTGACCGCTGTGCCCTGCTAGTTCGGGGAACAGAATTTTTGTCTGATCAAACCTATACCCACGCGTCAACGATTCATCATGCAGCCCCTGCAAGTAGGCACTGACCATCTGCAACGGGGTACCCGTTGCTCGAAAGCGGACCAATTGTGGGTGATTGGCATAGCCCGAGGTTTCTCCGGCAAGTACTTTTTGCGCAAGCAGGGTTTCCCTCCAGCAGGCAACCAGTCCTTTACCGTCGAGCAGTTCGGGATGTAATGACCAGAGACGCATTCATTGATCTTACGCCGTAGGGAACTCGATGATCTCGCTGCGGATGAGGAAACGCTTACCCTCCGGGGCCTCCACGGAGAAGCCCGATCCTCTCCCGTCGACCACATCAACGGTGAGCTTGGTGTGCTTCCAATATTCAAATTGTTCTTTGGACATCCAAAAATCGATCTGCCCTAGTTCCTCTCCCACCTCATCTTTTAGCACCAACACCCCGAGAAGGATATCTGCATTCCCGGTTTTGAAGTCGCCCGCCGGATAGCACATGGGCGATGAACCATCACAGCAACCCCCGGATTGGTGGAACATCAACGGTCCATGAATGCTCCAGAGCTTGCGCAGAAGTTCCAGGGTTTCTTCGGTGAAAGCGACGCGGGAAAACTCCTCCCCAACGATCGCAGCCCGAGATTCGGTGACGGTGCTCATGGTGTACTCCTTTGCGATTGCGGTTAAGTACCGCCGCCCAGGTGCAACGAATGTTCGTTGAACCCGGGCAACGGTACTTGGGGAAAACCCGTTAGGCCCAGTGTCCTACTCTTGGCGGTAGCAGTCCACGGTTAGAAGAAACCGAGCTTATTCTCCGAGTAAGAGACGAGCAGGTTCTTGGTCTGCTGGTAGTGATCCAGCATCATCAGGTGGTTCTCTCGACCAATGCCGGAGGATTTGTAGCCACCGAAAGCCGAGTGCGCCGGGTAGGCGTGGTACTGGTTGACCCAGACACGTCCCGCTTGAATATCGCGGCCAGCACGGTAGGCGGTGTTGCCATTGCGGCTCCATACTCCCGAGCCCAGACCGTAGAGGGTATCGTTCGCGATGCTCAGCGCATCGTCATAGTCGCTGAACTTCGTCACTGCTACGACCGGGCCGAAGATCTCCTCCTGGAAAATGCGCATCTTATTTTGGCCTTCGAAGATGGTCGGTTGCACATAATAGCCACCTTCGAGGTCACCGCCGAGTTCCGCACGAGCGCCACCGGTCAGCAGCTTAGCGCCCTCTGCTTTGCCAATGTCCAGGTAGGACAAGATCTTTTCCAGCTGGTCGTTGGAAGCCTGAGCGCCCATCATGACCTCGGTATCCAGCGGGTTGCCCTGCTTAATCGCTTCGGTGCGGGCGATGACCTTCTCCATGAATTCGCCGTAGATGCTTTCCTGGACAAGTGCACGCGATGGACAGGTACAGACTTCGCCCTGGTTCAAAGCGAAAAGCGTGAACCCTTCTTGGGCCTTATCGTAGAAGGCATCATCTTTTGCCGCAACGTCTTCGAAGAAGATGTTCGGGGACTTGCCGCCGAGCTCCAAAGTGACAGGTATCAGGTTTTCGGAGGCGTACTGCATAATCAGTCGCCCGGTGGTGGTTTCTCCGGTGAACGCGATCTTTCGAATGCGCTTGTTGCTTGCAAGCGGTTTACCCGCTTCTACGCCGAAACCGTTGACGATATTCAGCACGCCTGCAGGCAGCAGGTCACCAATGAGTTCAGCGAGCACCAGAATCGAGGTGGGGGTTTGTTCGGCCGGCTTGAGGACTACGGCGTTGCCGGCGGCCAGTGCTGGAGCGAGCTTCCAGACCGCCATCAGAATTGGGAAGTTCCATGGAATGATCTGGCCGACCACACCCAGAGGTTCGTGGAAGTGATAGGCGGTAGTGTCCTCGTCCAACTGGGACAGCGATCCCTCTTGAGCGCGAATTGCGCCAGCGAAATAGCGGAAGTGGTCTACCGCCAGAGGGAGATCAGCGTTCAGGGTTTCGCGAACCGCTTTTCCGTTGTCCCAGGTCTCGGCGACGGCAAGCATTTCGAGGTTATCCTCGATGCGGTCCGCAATTTTATTAAGAATGACTGCGCGGGCCGCCGGGCTGGTCTTGCCCCAGGCCGGTGCGGCCGCATGAGCAGCGTCCAAGGCAACTTCAATGTCCTCGGCGGTTGAACGGGCTACCTCGCAGAAAGACTTGCCGGTGATGGGGGTGATGTTTTCAAAATACATTCCCTTCACCGGGGCAACCCATTCGCCACCAATATAGTTCTCGTAGCGCGATTTGAAATTGACTAGTGCCCCATCGGTGTTCGGGTTTGCGTAGACGCTCATTGCTTCACGACTCCTTCGTCATCATCCATGCGGCCGCGGAATGGTTCCGCCGCTTTGCCTTGGATGTGAGCCTAGTCACTCAAAGGTTGCATCTACGTTGCACGCCAACTTATGACTCCAAGGACTCAACTTCGGCCACGATCAGTGAGCGCGCGGGCGCCTCGGCGGGCAGATCGCGCAACGCTGCACGCAAGAGTTCGGCATCCGAGAACTGGCGGCCCAAATGCAGCAACTGCTGGGCGTTTCCATGATCCAGCGCGACCTCGCGCAACATTAATTGCGCTCTTCTGCGTAGTTCAAGGATTGCCGGCGCCTGGGTTCGGGCCAACAGGTCACCGGCATACAAATCTATTGCAGCTTGCAGATCCCCACTCTCCAAGGACTTCCATAGGCGAGTGAGCGTCGTTTCCAACTTCCACTGCAGGCGATAGGGCCGCGAAGACAGAAGTCGCTCGGACTTCGAGGAGAGCATCTTTCGCAGCCTGACCATTTCGGCACGCACAGTTCCCACCGCGGCAGAATCTGGCCGCTCAAATAGACCGTCGACGAGTTCTGCACTGCTCAATCCGCGCGGATATTGAGCGAGCAGCGTCAGAATTTCAGCGTGCCGCAATGCGATCGGCTGCCCGGAAAGATCCACCCCATCAAGGCCGCATAAGTCGAGAAAATCGGTTTCGCTGAATTTGGCTGACATCCCGGAGATCATCAACTGCCCCTCGGCGGCGGCCACGGCGGCCTGGAGCAATGGAATCGAATGCAGGGCGATAGCTTCCGCACCCCCGGTCAAGTCGATTGCTCCGATCACACGTCCGGTTTTCGGGTTCCGAATGGGAACAGCCGAGCAGTTGAAGTGTTGCACTTGCTCGTAGAGGTGTTCGGCGCCGGAAACCTGCGACCCTCTACCAGTGGCCAGAGCCATGCCAGGAGCAGAGGTACCCATCGAGGGTTCGGCCCAGTCGGCTCCCGCAGCAAAACCAACTCGTTCCGCACTGCTGAGAACCGCATTGCTTCCAGCCACCCAAAGCAGGGTTCCCCGCGCGTCGGCGAGCGCAACCAACAGGTTGGCATCTGTTGCCGCTGGCACCAGCAACCTCTCAAAGACTGGCCAGATGCTTTGTAGTTCGCTGCGCTCGCGGACCAGGCGCAGACCTTCGTCACTGAGCACAGCAGGCTCTGCTGGGAGATCGTTTTGCGACAAAGCGCGCTTCCACGACTCACGCACGACATTGCGCAGCGGGAGGGAATCAAGATTGGCGCGTTCCGCATCCAACAGCTCATGTGCGAGCAATGCCTGGTTTGCGGTTGCAGGCCAGTCAATCATTGGATCACTCAATTCGACTCCCCAACCACCTAAAAGTTAGCGCTAGTACGCCAATCCTAGGTTAGTTTCCGGGGGTTTAGTAGGGATCGATGCTGGTAGTTCCGCACCCTCGCCCATGGCAAGAAACGCGCAAGGCTTCGACTAGAAATTAGACCCATCACCCTTCATGGGAGTCCTTCCCCCTATGGAATAGCTTCCCGCCGCCCCTTGCGCCGGTTGCCTATCGGGAGTATCGTACAACCAAATGGTTGTATATGAGTTGAGCGAAGAGCAGACGAACAAGGTCTTCCGCGCCTTGGCAGACGCAACACGAAGAGACATCGTGAGGCGAACCCTGCACGCCGAGGTCAGCATCTCCGAATTGGCTGCCAGCTACGACATGACTTTTGCCGCCGTGCAAAAGCATGTTGCCGCTTTGGAAGCCGCCGGTCTGGTCTGCAAGATCGCCCGTGGCCGCGAACGCATAGTTCGCGGACAGCCGGACACCATCCGGCATGCGCAGGAACTACTCTCATCCCTCGAGGATATTTGGCGCCAGCGTATTGGCCGGCTCGATGATTTCCTCGCCGACGAGGCTACCTAAGGAGCTTTTCTCATGCCCGTCACATCAGTTGTCAAAGACGCCGAATCCCTCACCCTCACGGTCCATGCCGAATTCCCGGTCAAGGTATCCCGACTCTGGGATGCCTACCTCGATCCGCGCCAGATAGAAAAGTTCTGGGGGCCTGTTGAATACCCTGCAACATTCACCCGCCACGACGCTGCAGAAGGCGGTCGCACTCACTACCACATGACCTCACCCGAAGGAGAAGAGTTCCACGGCTACTGGGAATGGAATGAAATAGCCGACCAAAAGTTTTTCGAAGTCACCGACGGCTTTGCCAACGCAGACGGAACACCAAACACCGAGTTGCCGACGACCCGCATGGTTTTCAGCTTCGACCCCCATCCAACCGGCACCAAGCTGACCATTACCGCGAATTTCAATTCCGCGGCAGACCTGGAACAGGTCGTAGACATGGGCATGATCGACGGAACTCGTTCGGCCATGAGCCAGATCGAACAGGTGCTGATAGATCTGCGCAACTATGCCCAAACGTTCGCCACCGAAGCCCAGATCCTTTCGGAAACCCAGATTCGCGTTAGCCGCATCATTCGAGGAACCCGCGATCAGGTTTGGCAGGCACATCATGACGAGGCGCTCATGAAGCGTTGGCTGCTCGGTCCCGACGGCTGGAAGATGACCGAATGCGTTCTTCCCAAATCCGTGGGTGGGACCTACCGCTACCGCTGGGAACCGGAAACCGGTACCGAGGGGCAAGGATTCGGATTCAGCGGTGAACTGCTCGAAAGTCTCCCCAAGTCCTACGAGCGGACCACCGAGCAAATGATCGACACCGACTATCCACCAACGCTAAACGAGTCGACATTCTCCGATAGCAGCGAAGGGACTCTCCTATCGCTGGTGATCACCTATCCCGATGCCCAGACGCGCGACATGGTGCTGGCTACCGGGATGACCGACGGGATGGAGGCAAGCTACGCACGGCTGGAATCTCTGCTCTGAACGCGATTCGCCCCACATCCGGCGCCCGGGCATCTCCAAATATGAAACACTTGGAAGCATGACTTCACACAATGTGCGCGCAGGCCTGGATAAGCAGGCCAACCAGGTCCAGGAGATGTTCGATAATGTAGCTCCTCGCTACGATCTACTCAATACCCTGATGACCGGCGGCATCGTGAATTACTGGCGCAAGGTCACTACCGAAGCCATCGCGCCAAAGCCCGGAGAGCGCATCCTGGACCTAGCCGCCGGCACCGGCACTTCGTCGATGCCACTGGCTAAGGCCGGCGCGAAGGTTACCGCGTGCGACATGTCGCAAGGCATGCTGGCTGAGGGGCGCAAGCGCTATCCGGAGCTTGAATTCGTCTACGGCGACGGTACCGACCTTCCGTTTGAAGATAACATCTTTGACGCGGTGACCATCTCCTACGGTTTGCGCAATATCTCGGACACCGAGAAAGCCCTGTCCGAGCTGCGACGCGTCACCAAGCCGGGTGGACGCATCGTGGTGGCCGAGTTCTCCACCCCAACCGTCGCCCCGATCAAGGTGGCCTACCAGCAGTTCCTGCCACGCGTAATTCCTGCACTGGGCTATCTGGTCTCCTCGAACCCTTCGGCATACACCTACTTGGCAGAGTCGATTGCGGCTTGGCCAAACCAGCAGGATTTGGGCCAGAAGTTCATCAATGTTGGCTGGAAGAATGTCGAATTCCGCAACTTGACCGGTGGCATCGTCGCCGTGCACCGCGCCTGGAATTAACTCCAAAAGCACCTAGCAGTTCGGCCCGTATCCCTTTGTGGATGCGGGCCGAACTGCGTTTCACGCACTACCCGACGCTCTACAAAGTGAAGATTTCGCCTGCTACACTCAAATACATGGATACCCGCTAAGCCAGCCAATGACCAAGCACCCTGCATCCGGTGCAATCTGTTCATTTTGGCTACCGGCTACGGTATCCCTTTTTTATGGCTCCTCAAGTTGAGCCAGCTTCGCGATCCCTCAGGTCGGTAGCCTCTTCACACCCGTGGGAGAGCCACCTATGTCTTTGACTTCACCAATCACCCTGCACAATCTCAGTTTCAGCTGGCCCACCGGCGAGCGCGCTCTTTCCGCCTTGGAAGGAACCTTTCCCTCGGGGCGCACCGGACTCACCGGTGCGAACGGCAGCGGCAAATCAACTTTGCTGAAACTCATTGCCGGGCAACTGACCCCCAGCGAAGGTTCGGTGGAATCCTCGGAAGATCTCGCCTACCTACCGCAAACTCTCACCTTGCATCAGGACACCACCATGACCGAACTGCTAGGGATCGATGAAACATATCGCGCGCTGAAAGCCATTGAAGCCGGTAGCGTCGACCCGGCAGATTTTGATGCGGTTGGAGACAGCTGGGATTTGGAGGCCCGATTGGAAGCCGAACTGAGTCCCTTAGGATTCGGAACGCTGGACCTGGATCGCCGAGTCGGCACGTTATCCGGTGGCGAAGCGATGCTGCTCGCAGTGATCGGACTGCGGCTAGCCGAATTGCCCATCACGCTGCTCGACGAGCCAACGAACAACCTCGACGCGCCAACCCGTGAATTGCTGTACGGACTCGTGCGTTCCTGGAAGGGCACGTTGGTCGTGGTCAGCCACGACCTTGAAATGCTTGAGCTCATGGAACACACAGTGGAGCTGTACGCTGGAAAGCTACGAGTTTTCGGCGGCCCCTACAGCGCATACCGCGAGCAATTGGAGATCGAGCAACAGGCGGCCGAGCAGGCTGCAAAAACGGCTAATGCTTCATTAAAGGTGGAAAAACGCCAACGCGTCGAAGCCGAAACCAAACTCGCCCGCGCCAAGCGCAAGGGGCGAGCCGAGCAATTAGGAGGAGGCCTCCCCAAGATTCTGGCTAATCATCTACGCCAAAAGTCCGAAGCTAACGCTGGCAAGATGCGCTCGAATCTCGACGGCAAGGTTGACAGCGCACGGTCAAGGCTCGATCAGGCCGAGGAACGAGTCCGACAGGTTGAGCACATCAATTTGGAACTACCAGATCCGAAACTGCCTGCCAGCAAACAGGTTGCCCAACTGACTTCAGCTACGGGCAATCACATCATCCAAGGGCCCGAACGCGTGGGACTTGTTGGCCCCAATGGGTCGGGCAAGACCACGTTGTTGCGCCAGCTGCTCTCCGGATCTGATGCGGAGGCCGGACCGTCTGGAAAACTCTATCTGGATCGAGTTGGCTACCTGCCACAGCTGCTTATCGGGCTTGACGAAGAACGTAGTGCCATCGAAAACGTTAGCGAGGTGGCACCATCGGCTACACCCGGCCAGGTGCGGAATATGCTTGCACGCTTATTGCTCCGCGGAGCAAGCATTGACCGTCCGTTGTCTGCGCTTTCCGGCGGCGAGCGTTTTCGCGTTTACCTAGCTTCGCTGCTGCTGGCCGAACCTCCCGTGCAACTACTCATTCTCGATGAGCCGACAAATAATCTGGATCTCGATAGTGTGCGACAACTCTGTGAGGCGTTAGCCCTTTATCGCGGCTCATTATTGGTAGTCAGCCACGATCAGCATTTCCTGGACAAACTGAATTTGGACTACTTGCTGGAGCTGTCCGCGGAAGGAACCATGACTAAGTCCTATCCCACGCCGGTTCGGTAGCCCCTTGGCGGTGTGTTGCCGGTTTACACTTGATCAAAGCACACCGCCGAGGACCCCGAAAGCAAGTTGAAAATGTCCTACCCCCAGCGCACCGTCGAAGTAGTCACCACCGGCTTGGTCATCGATCAGTCTGCAACTCTGCTCTGGAACGACATTCGACGAGCATTCATTTATGAAACCGGCTCCGGACAGGAGACCCTCACCTGTGCCGAGTTCATGCTGACCGAGGGTTACAGCGTGGAGATCAACAGTCAAATGCCAGGCTGGGATTTGGCTATCGAGCACCTGCCTCAACGGATAGAGAATCTAGTAGACGAACGCTAGAGGACTCATTGACCCGAACGACTTAGGGTCATAGGCTCGGTGGTGTAACCACCCGCCTCTGCTGGGAGCCCCGATGGCCGAGATCCTCTTATTTCACCACGTCCAAGGTCTCACGCCCGGCGTTCTAGCCATGGCCGATGAGCTGGAGACCGCTGGCCACACGGTGCATACCCCCGATCTATATGACGGTGCCCAACCAGAAACCATCGAGGCCGGCCTGCAACTGGCCAAGCAGATCGGAGATGCGGAGGTTGCACGCCGGATCTCCGGCCTGCTTGATGCCCTGCCGAGCAATTTGGTCTACATCGGCACCTCATGGGGAGCCGCGCTGGCGCAGCAGTATGCCCAGCAGCGGCCCGGAGCCTTGGCCGCCGTACTTTTGGAATCCTTCGTTGATCTGGATGCCGAATGGGGTTTCGGCCCCTGGCCGAAGGCGCTAAAAGCCCAGATCCATGGCGTGGACACCGATCCATTCTTCGCGTTGGAAGGCGACCTGGCAGCGGCCTCAGAATTTGTTGCTGGGCCCGGGGCAGGGATTGCTCAGCTCTACACTTATGCCGGCGCTAAGCACCTCTTCACCGACAACTCGCTGCCATCCTGCGATCCGGCAGCGCGAGCCTTAGTCATGCAACGCGTCACAGAATTCTTGGCAACATTGGCCTGATGACAACTAGGGCTAGTTATCCACAGATCTCCTGAAGTAACCCCCCACTTCTCCAACCGCTCCTAGACTGAACTGACTGGCAACAATCCACTCAGCTTTCAGGAGCTTCCCGTGGTCGTCAGCAAGAAACGACATCAGCGCTCTACCATCGAGATTCGCCGTGAGCGCGAACGCTGGGAAATCAAGGAACGCGCTGTCCATCGCCAAAACCGCCTCAACCAAGCGGTGCGTGATCTATGCAATGCGGAGGATTCGCGCGAGGTCCATGCCGCACTACGCCAGGTGCAGAAGATCGCCCCGGATCAGGGAGAGATACTCTCCAGTGTCCTAAATTCCGAACCAGGAGATACTAGCGGGCCGGCGAGACTGGAAAACTGCCACTAATAATCTCAGTGACTTCGAAAGTGAGCTGTGGATCTGCACTCCAACAATTCCGAAGGATTGGGACGAATCCTCGATCGACCAACCCACGATGCTCGTTTGGGAGCACGATTACTACAAAATCATTCCCGCCACGCGGGGCGGGACGCGTTCCCATGGAATCGCGTTCTACGACAAACCGTTCCGCCTCATTCGCGAGTTCTCGCAGATTGAGAGCTGGTAAAGGCGCTGGTCCATCCGAGGTGTGACTACTCATGAAAAGAACCGGCTCCCACCTATTTTACCAAGTGGGAGCCGGTTCTCATTTGTGCGCCCTGCGGGGTTCGAACCCGCGACCAATGGATTAAAAGTCCAGTGCTCTACCAACTGAGCTAAAGGCGCACGGCCTAAGCCAAAATCCATAATACCCGAAGTAGCGTTTCATACTTAATCGAGTGATTTTTCGTGGCGTTGAAGGAGTTCCTCGGCCAGCTGGCAGCGGCCCGAATCATCCGGGAGCAATACGGTTCTTCTTTGGCATTGCGGTTGAGTCACGCCACTACCGGCTTCGCATCTCGCAGAAAATCCCTACGCTTTGCGTGCCTGACCGGTTTTTTGTATGCCTCGTTTCACACCTAGCCCAATGGGGCGCCATCCACTAAAGAGGAGTAGTCTCGAAGCCATGAAAGGTGCACGCGCAGGATCCAAAGTTGGCCAAGTCTCAGGGTTCAGACATCACAAGCCACGGCCCTTCGCTCCCCTAGATTTCGACCCGTACGAGGGCGGTGCCGATCCGGCGCGCATCTCGGAAGCAGCCCATCTTTCGGCGCAGGCCTTCATTCGCCGCGGCATCGCGAATGAAGATCCAGATGTTTCGCAAAGGCTAATTCAGGTCGCCGAAACCGAAGGCCTAGAAGTTCTTGCGGAGCTCTGGTCCGATGCCCCTGCAAGGTCGTTGCCGGGAGCTTTGTGGCGCCTCTATGCCATCCGCGCGGCAACCATGAATAACGCTGAGACCATGTCTGCACGTTTCCGCGCCGGATCCCACCGTGCCGAGGTGGAACGCCTGGTGGCCGGTGTCGCCGAACCTCCGACGGGTGAAGAGCTTAAGAACATGGCAACCTCTATCCTTTCCGGTGCCTTCGACGGCGACTTTGCCCACGCGCTTGAACGCACCGCAGCCTATTGCAGGGTTCTCGCGTTGGGAATGACCGAACATGCAGACGCGGCAGATCTCGCGCATGAAACCCGTGGCACAAAACTGACTGCCAGGGCCAAATCAATGGCGAATACCGCAGAGGACTTAGAGGCCTGTGCCCGCCTCTGGCGACAGGGCACGCTGGACTGATTACCTAGTGCTAGCCATTAGGATTGATTAATATACTGACGTCGGCAAAAAGGTAGGCATAGTGGGCGCGGAAGCCAATAATGCAGCTTCTGGAACCCTCCGATGGCTGCTGGTACTAGTCGCTACCGCCCTGCTTTCCCAGACCACGCTAAACCTCGTTCGACCGGTCACCACGTACAAGCTCATATCCCTGGATGCCGGACCGGTCACCGTTGGGCTCGCCACCGCGGCATACGCCCTGCTGCCAATGGTCACAGCGGTGTGGCTGGGACGCTTCAGTTCGCGCATCCCCAAGATTCGTTTTCTCATGCTCGCCGGAGCCGGCCTCATGGGCCTGGGTTCATTGGGCATTGCCACCGCGCAGGGATACATCATGGTGGCAGTCGCCAGCGCCGTACTGGGCATGGGGCATTTGATGTTCACCATTGGCGGGCAATCTTCCATTGCCCGCTACTTTCCCGACGATCAGCTGGATAAGGGTTTCGGCTGGTTCACTGCCGCGTATTCGGCCGGTCAGTTCCTCGGGCCGCTGATCGCAGGAATCATTCTCGGCACCTCAACGGTGGCCGACTCCCCCGAACGCATTGCAGATATCAATCTTTCGCTGTGGATCGGCGGCGCCTGCGCTTTACTTGCAATTCCATTGCTCTTGCCTAATCTTCAGCCGAAAATCAAGAAGGTGGCTGCCAGCTCGGCGCCTAAGCCGCAAGCTTCGATGGTTTCGATTCTCAAGGTCAAAGGCATGCCCTCGCATATGCTCGCCTCGCTGACGCTGCTGTCAATCTTGGACATCCTGACCGCGTTCCTCCCCCTGGTGGCAGAGAAGCATGGCGTGACGCCTGCCGCGGTGGGCGCCTTGCTGGCCATTCGAGGTAGCGCGTCGGTGGTCTCGCGGCTCTTCCTTCCTTGGATCTCACGGCATTTCAGTCGCAAGGCAATGCTGCTGACCAGCTTGTACACCGCTGGCATTACCATCGCCATTGCGCCCGTGTTCATCGATACGCTCTGGCTCGCCGGATTGGCCCTGCTTATCGGCGGATTCTTCCTCGGCATGGGGCAGCCGGTGACCATGACCATGGTTTCCACCTCCGTGCCCTCGCAGGACCGCGGAGCAGCACTCGCGGTCCGCCTGATGGGTAACAGGCTAGGCCAGGTGGTCTTGCCCATGGCAGCGAGTACCGTGGCGGTGGGTGCGGGGCCTGCCGGGGCAATTTGGTTCTGCTGTGGCTTGCTGTGCCTCAGCGGCATCGAGAAATCACTGCGCAAATAACGTGACAATGCGCACGCGACACGAGCTGTGGTTGACAGCAAGCGCTTAGTACGAGAAAACTAGTAGACGGTGCCGGGCCGCTGGTAACCCCGGGCTCCAATATTCTGCCGCTTCGAGCGGCCTTCCGCCGAGAGGCGTTCCCGGTCCGGCATCACATACGTTTCGTAGTTAACCTTCACGACGTAAACTGTTCAGCGTTAGTACCAAAACGATGACCTAAGATGAATGGTGCGCCGAGCAACGTGAAGTTCAAAATCTTTCCTTCAGCATCTCGCGGTATTGAATTGCTGTCTGACCTGGCAATCACCATTCGCAATTCGGTGGCCAGCGTTTCCGAGATGATCGGCAATCCCGAGGGCCGTCCCGAGCAGCTCAAGAATCTTGCCGCGGCGGAAGCCCAAGCATCGGATCTGCTGCACGCTTTGCTCACCCACCTGCGTACCAGTTACATCAGCCCGCTCCCGCGCGAAGACATGTACACGTTTTCGCGGCTGCTGCACGAAACCATGGAGCAGCTACGCGGCATCGGCGAACTCATCAACACCCTGGGCTCCACACCGCTCTCGGATCGGGCGGCCGAGCAACTTGAGCTGATCTCTCAACTTGCCGAACTCGCCTCCAACTCCGTGCGAAGCCTGAATAAACTTGATGATTTGGAAGATAACTGGCTGCAGATGATGCAGTACTCAAAGCGTGCAGCACGGACTCATCTGGTTTGGATCAACGAAATCGCCAACTTCTCCAAGGCCTCCACAATTCACAAGCATCAGCGTGTAGCAGACCACTTGCTGCTCGCCGCGAACACCTTGCGACAGTTCTCCGACCACCTCGGCCGCGTGCTGGTCAAGGAATCCTAGAAAACTCATGGATTTGCTCCCCTTATTCACCACCATCGCCATCGTGCTGACCCTGGGTTATGCAGTGCTCAACGGATTCAGGGACTCCTCTACAGCCGTAGCCGCCGCCGTTCGCACCCGTGCGCTGAGCCCGGTTATAGCTGTCGGCGCCGCCTCCCTATTCGCCTTCATCGGCACCATGGCGACCACTACCTTCAGTACGGTGCTGGTCAGCCGGCTGAACATGCAACTGCCCGAAGACACCGTCGGGATGAAGCTATTGATCGCCGCGCTCTTGGCCGCCGGGGCCTGGCTGCTGTTGTGCTGGTGGCGCGGCATACCTGTCTCGTCTACGCACGCTTTGTACTCTGCCCTGGTCGGCGCAGGCGTCGCCAATGCCTGGCTTGGAAATGAGTCGCTGGGCGGCGCTGTAGCCCTTTTCACCGGCTCGGTGCTGCTCCCGCTGCTGGTCACCCCGGTCATCGCCTACGCCGCCTCTTTTCTGCTGGTGGTTCCCGCAACTTGGCTGATGCGTCACGACACTTCCAGGGACGTCAACACCCGCTCGCGGGCGGGCCAGGCTATTACGGCCTGCGCCGTCGCACTTGGCCTCGGATTGCAGGACGGTCAGCGTACCGCAGCAATGATCACCCTGGTGCTGATCACCGGCGGCCACATGGATCCAGGACCGGTCGCCTTGGCCATTCAAGTGATCGCTGCATCGGCGCTGTCTTTCGGGGTACTCCTCGGCGGCTGGCGGATCACCTATACGCTCTCGCGCCGGTTAGTCAATTTTGATCCGCTGCGCGGCATGGTCGCCCAGGGCGTGGCAGCGACCATGCTCTACGTCGGCTCAATGCTGCTGCACCTACCGCTTTCAACCACTCAAGCGGTCACCAGCTCGATTGTCGGCGCCGGAGCGAACCAGGCTTTCGAATCGGTCATCTGGCACCGCGTCATGAAGGTCTACGGACACTGGATCGCCACCCCGGTGATATGCATTGTCGCCGGGGCGATTCTGGCCCTTGCAATGGATCCGGTGGGCTAGCTATCCAAGGTTGGGCCGGGCTGTTCGGTATGCGGCACAAAGCGTACGCTCATCGCCTTGAACCCAGGAGTGTTGGACTCACGGGCGACTAGTCCGCGGTGCACCAATGCGTTTGCCTCCGGGAAATATGCCGCGGCGCAACCCTTTGCCGTCGGATAGGAAACCAAACGGAACCTGTTCGCCCGGCGTTCGGTTCCCGCGAAGGTAGAGATAACATCCACCAGTTCGCGGTCGTTGAAGCCCATCTCGGTCAGGTCCTGCGGGTGAATGAGGATCACCCGTCGCCCGTCCTTGATGCCGCGGTACCGGTCATCCAACCCGTAGAACGTGGTGTTGTACTGGTCATGGCTGCGCATGGTCTGCAAAATCAGGTGGCCTTCGGGGGCCTTGAGCGCTTCGAAAGGTGAGACCGTGAACCGTCCCTTGCCGATATCCGTGGCAAAGGAACGCGTATCGCGTGGCGCGTTGGGCAGCACGAAACCATTGCGTTCGCGCACCCGCCGGTTGAAGTCCTCAAATCCGGGCAGCACTCGAGCGATATGATCACGGATCACGTCATAGTCCTCGGCCATGGCCCGCCAGTTGACGACGTGGTCATCCCCCAGGATGGCTTGGGCCATGCGGGCCACGATCACCGGTTCAGACAGCAAATGCTCGGAGACCGGCGTGAGCCGGCCCTGAGTCGAGTGGATCACCGACATCGAGTCCTCCACGGAGAGGAACTGCGCACCCTTTGGATGCTTATCGTCCTTATCCGTGCGTCCCAGTGTCGGCAGGATCAGCGAAGTCTGCCCGTGCACCACGTGAGAACGGTTCGGCTTGGTGGAAATGTGCACGGTGAGCTTGGCGCGCTGCATGCCCGCTTCGAGCAATTCGGTTTCGGAGTTCGCCAGCGCGAAGTTGCCTCCCATGGAGACGAACACGTCCACCTCGTCCTGCTCAAAGGCGTCCAGTGCCTCTGTGGAGTCGTAACCATGGGCACGCGGGGAGTCGATGCCGAACTCGGCGTCCAGCGACTCCAGGAGCGCTTCTGTGGGTTTCTCCCAGATCCCCATGGTGCGGTCGCCCTGCACGTTGGAGTGGCCTCGCACCGGGCACGCTCCGGCGCCCGGCTTGCCGAAGTTGCCTTGCAGCAGCAGCAGGTTGATGATTTCCTTCAGCGTCGGCACCGAGTGCGGCTGCTGGGTCAGGCCCAGAGCCCAGCAGAAGATGGAGGCCTTGGAAGCAATGAGCAGTCCGGCGATCTCGGTGATCTGCGCGCGGCTAAGACCGGTGGCCTCTTCGGTTGCTTCCCAATCGAGTTCTGCGCGGGCGCTCTTGTAGGCTTCGAACCCGTCGGTCACCTCGGCGACGAACTTTTGGTCCACCACGGTTCCCGGATTCTTCTCTTCCTCGGCGAGCAATAGGTGCCCAAAGGCCTGGAAGAGGGCCAAGTCTCCGCCAACCTTGATCTGCAGGAAGTGGGTGCTGATTTCGCTCGGCTTGCCGAGCATGCCGCCCACGGTCTGCGGGTCTTTGAATCCAAAGAATCCGGCCTCTGGCAACGGATTCACCGCAACGATCTTCGCACCGCGCTTACGTGCGTCGGCGAGCGCCGACAGCATGCGAGGGTGATTGGTTCCCGGGTTCTGGCCGACCACGAAGATGAGTTCGGCGTGGTCAAAGTCTTCCAGCGAGACGGTTCCCTTGCCGATGCCGATGGTCGGGTTCATGGCCGAGCCCGAGGACTCATGGCACATATTCGAGCAGTCCGGCAGGTTATTGGTGCCCAGCGAGCGCGCGAGCAACTGATACATGAACGCCGTCTCGTTTGCCGTGCGCCCCGAAGTGTAGAACACGCACTTATCCGGGGTGCTGGCGTTGACATGCTCACCGATGGTGCTGAAGGCTTCGGCCCAGCTAATCGGCTTGTAGTGGGTGTCTCCGGCGCGGATGATCATCGGTGCGCTGATGCGTCCCTGCGAGCCCAGCCAGTATTCTGTTTTTTCGCGCAATACGCTGATCGGATGCTGCTCCCACCACTCCGGGGTGACGATGCGGGCGCTGGCCTCCTCGGCGATGGCCTTGGCGCCGTTTTCGCAGAACTCGGCCGGCTTGCGCGCCCCGGTAATCGATTCGGGCCAGGCGCAGCCTGGGCAGTCGAAGCCGCCGCGCTGGTTGATGCGCGCCATGGAAAGCAGGGTGCGGCTTACCCCCGCTTCCGCGAAGCCGCGTTGCAAGGAAACGGCGACGGCTTTGAGGCCGGCGGCGCTGCGCTTGGGGTCACCGACCTTGAGGTCATCTTCGTTGATGTCATCTTTGGGGGCTGGGAGATGCATGGTATTCCTCCACTGAGCTACTGAGTGCCTAAAATGCGTTGGGCATGAGTGTATAGGTTGATGCTGTTCCCACGGGAGAATCCGGCCAGCGTTAGGCCACATTCATCTGCCAGCTCTACGGCTAGCGAGGATGGCGCGCTGACCGCGCTGAGTACCGGGATTCCCGCCATGGCGGCTTTTTGGACTAACTCGAATGAAGCGCGTCCGGAGACCTGCAAGATTGTCTGGCTCAGGGGCAGGCGGTTATCGCGCAGCGCGGCTCCGATGACCTTGTCCACGGCGTTGTGCCTGCCCACGTCTTCGCGAAGAATGAGCAGTTCACCGGTGGTGCTGAAAAGCCCCGCGGCGTGGACCCCTCCGGTGGAGCTGAAGAGCTTCTGGGATTCGCGAAGGGTGTCCGGCATCGCCAGCAGCACCGCGAGCTGCAGCTGCCCAACTTCGGGGTCGAGTTCATAGCTGGACTTTTTGCGGACCTCGTCGATGGAGTTGGTTCCGCAGATGCCGCAGGCCGAGCTGGTCACCACGTTGCGGGCCGTGGATAGGTCAGGAGGCTGAGCACCGAAGCCCAATTGGGCCTCGATGACGTTATAGGTTTGGTTGCCTTCTTCATCCGTGCCCATGCAGTACCGCATGGCGGTCAGCTGCTCGGAACGGGCGATAATTCCCTCGGCGTGCAGGAAGCCGGCAACCAAGTCGAAGTCGTCCCCTGGGGTGCGCATCGAGGTGGTGAAGGCGGTGGATCCGAAGCGGATTTCCAATGGCTCTTCACCGGCAAGCTTTTCCTCGCGGACGAAGCTGCTACCGCCCAGCGTGGCGCGGATAATGCGCCGTCGCAAGATCTTGCGTCCCATTGCGGTTTCTCTTTTCTTGCAAGTGCCCCGAGTCACATACCAACGTAACCCAAAGACTGGCTCCGGCGCACCCCCGGGACTTCATTTATTACCTCTCGTCCGGCTGGAAGAGGTCTTCGATCTTGCAGCCGAAGACTTCGGCAAGCTTGAATGCCAGCGGCAGGGAAGGGTCATAGCGGCCCTTCTCCAGCGAAATGACTGTCTGCCTTGAGACGCCGAGCTCATCGGCAAGCGCCTGCTGCGAGAGCCCGCGCTCCAAGCGCCGTGCGGGCAAAGTATTTTCCACTACCCTTCAACTCGCTTTATGAGCAGGTAGCGAACACCGAAGTCGATCATGGCCAGCATAACGACGCCGGCTAAAATCAATCCGATCGACGCCTGGAGTTGCAGGAATGAAAACACCGCGCCGCCCAGACCGCAGATGAGCAGAAGATCCTGGAAGACCCCAACGGCGGCCTTGTCGTACCACTGGCTTTCGACCGATATTTCGGGATTCCTGGTGGCCCCGCGCAAGGTATCCCGGTCAAGCAGCAGCGCCCAGCAGGCTACCGACAGCACTGGCAGCAATCCGGCCATCATGACCAGGGCCGCCATTGCGAAATTTTCCTGGTAGTTCAGTCGGGCGAAGAGCAGGCCAGCACCGGCGGAGAGCACGATCCCCACGAGCAGACTGGTGATGATCAGCGTCGTCGAGCCGCCGCCGAAGCGCGATCGCCCCCATTTGGATTGGGTCGCAGTTTTCGTATTCATCTCAACTCCTGATTCAACCTCTTGGTATGTAAACCAAACTTTACAGACAAGTGTGCTTTACAGTCAAGGGAGCTTTACATTGGAGGTTAAAAACCAGCGGCGCCTTGCTTTCGCATGGCGCCGCCGGCGGTGATCCCCTCCAGGATCCCCGGAAGACCCCCCTTCCGGTCCGTCTACCGCCCCGTCGCAATAGGGGCGGCATACGAAATCTTTATCCGAAGCGTCCGGAGACGTAATCCTCGGTGGCCTTCTGCTCCGGGTTGGAGAAGATGGCAGCAGTGTCGTTGTACTCGATGAGCTTGCCTGGCTTGCCGGTACCGGCGATGTTGAAGAACGCGGTCCTATCCGAAACGCGAGCGGCCTGCTGCATATTGTGAGTCACGATCACCACGGTGAATTCGCTCTTCAGCTCGTTGATCAGGTCCTCGATGGCAAGCGTGGAGATCGGGTCAAGCGCCGAGCAAGGCTCATCCATCAAGATCACGTCGGGCTTCACTGCGATGGTGCGCGCGATGCACAGGCGCTGCTGCTGGCCGCCGGAAAGCCCGGAGCCGGGCTTGTCCAAGCGATCCTTGACTTCATTCCACAGGTTCGCGCCACGCAAGGACTTCTCAACCAGCGAATCCGCATCGGAGCGGGAAATCTTCTTGCCGTTGAGCTTCACCCCGGCCAGCACATTGTCCTTGATGGACATGGTGGGGAACGGGTTCGGACGCTGGAATACCATGCCGATCTGGCTGCGCACGGTCACCGGGTCAACGCCTGGGCCGTAGAGGTCGTCGCCGTCCAGCAGCACTTCACCCTCGACGCGGCCGCCGGGGATGACCTCGTGCATGCGGTTCAGCGTGCGCAGGAAGGTCGACTTGCCGCAGCCCGAGGGGCCGATGAACGCGGTAACCGACTTTGGTTCGATGTTGATCGAGATGTCTTCAACAGCGAGGAACTTGGAGTAGTAGACGTTCAGATCTTTGACGTCGATGCGTTTTGCCATGGTGTATTCCTTCGAAATCTAGTGTGGTGAGCGCCGGAGCCTAGAGGCTCAACGGCCCTTCTTCGGGGCGAACAGCGAGGCGATCAATCGGGCGCCGAGGTTCAGCGCCATCACCATCAGGATCAGCAGCAGGGCAGCGGCCCAGGCGCGCTGCACCGAAGGATCGATATTCGTTGGGCTGGTCGGAGTCAGGATCTGGTAGTAGATGAAGGTCGGCAGCGTGGACATCCAGTTTGCGAAGACGTTCATGTTGATGCTGCTGGCGATGCCTGCGGTCACCAGAATCGGAGCGGTCTCACCGATCACACGGGCGATCGCCAGGGTGACGCCGGAGGCGATACCGGAGATCGCGGTGGGGATGACTACCTTCAAGATGGTGCGCCAGCGGCGCACACCCAACGCGTAGGATGCCTCGCGCAACTCGTTCGGAACGATCTTGAGCATTTCCTCGGTGGAACGCACCACCGTGGGGATCATCAGCACGCTCAACGCGACGGCCGCTACGATACCCATGCGGGCGTTCGGACCGAGGAGCAATCCGAAGAAGGCGGCGGCGAATAGGCCAGCGACGATGGATGGGATACCGGTCATCACGTCGACGAAGAAAGTGATGGCCTTGGACAGCGGGCCGTTCTTTCCGTATTCAACAAGGTAGACCGCGGTGAGCATGCCCACCGGAACCGAGATGACGGTAGCCCACAAGGTGATCATCAGCGTACCCATCAGCGCGTGGTACGCGCCGCCGACCACTGGTGCGCCGTCAGCTACGGTCTGGTTGTCCACCGCACCGGTGACCCCGTTCATGGAGCTGAACAGGAAGTGCGAGTTCATCCCCGGCAGTCCCTTTTCCAGCACCGTGTAGAGCACCGAGGCCAGCGGGATCAGCGCCAGCAGGAAGGACCCGTAGATCAAGTAGGTCCACATGGCGTTGCGGCCCTGGCGCCTGCCTTCGACCGCGGTGGTAATCACGGTACCGGCGATCACGAAGAGCACCGCCGAGTAGATCGCGAAGGTTGCGACGTTGAAGCCGGTCAGCGTGGAGAACGCGGCACCGATGATGATAGCGCCGGCCGCGATGGCGGGCACCGCCCAGCGGGGCAGCTTTCCCTTGGAGAGCGAATTGCGCTTGCGGCTCGGCGGGGTCGGCTGGGCCGCTTGGGTGTTAGTAGTCATGACACTCATCAGTTAGCTCCCGAGAATTCCTTGTGCCGGGCAATGATGCCACGGGCGATCATGTTCACGATCAGCGTGATCAAGAACAGGACCAGGCCAGCGGCGATCAGCTCGGCCAGACGCAATCCGAAAGCCTCTGGGAAGTTCAAGGCGATTTCTGCCGCGATGGTCTGGTTGCCGGTCTTGATCAGCGATGGGATCAGGTTGCCGGTGGAGAGCACCAAGGCTACCGCCATGGTTTCACCCAGTGCGCGCCCCAAGCCCAGCATGACCGCCGAGATGATGCCCGGACGTGCGAAGGGGATCACCGCCGTGGTGATCATTTCCCAGCGGGTGGCGCCCAAAGCCAGGGCCGCCTCCTCGTGGAGCTTCGGAGTCTGCAAGAAAATTTCGCGGCTCAGCGAAGTGATAATCGGCAATACCATCACCGCGAGCACAATGCCTGCGGTGAGCATGGTCTTACCTGTCTGCGAGGCAGGACCGGCGAAAATCGGGATGAAGCCCAGATTCTCTGCCAACCATTCGAAGGCTGGAACCAGCGCCGGGGCAAGCACCATATAACCCCAGGCGCCGTAGATCACCGAAGGGATCGCGGCAAGCAGGTCAATGACGTAGCCCAGCGGGCCGGCGACCTTGCGCGGAGCGAAGTGCGAGATGAACAGGGCCACGCCGATGCCTACGGGCGTGGCGATGAGGAGCGCGATCGCCGCGGCGATCACGGTGCCGATAATAATCGGCCAGATATAGGCGAAGAAGCCTTCCCCGCCGGAAATGTCAGCCGGATCGGCGACAAACGTCGGCAGGGCCTGAATGAGCAGGAAGATCGCAACGGCGAACAGCGTGACTAGGATCAGCACACCGGCGGCAAGTGCCGTTCCGGAGAAGATCTTATCGCCCGCTTGACCCGAGGTCGATGACTTGCTTTTCAAAGCATTGGTAGTCATGGCAGGAGCCTTTACAAGGGAGGGGGTTTACGACTGCGAGGTCGTGGGGTGGAGGGGGTGCGTGGGCGGATCAAATCGATCCGCCCACGCGATACTGCGTTGCTGCTTGTTACTACTTGGCGACGGTGATTGCGTCGATCGACTTGGCTGCCTTCTCGGCGATTGCTGCCGAGATTGGGGCGTTGCCTGCCGAGTCCTGAGCGGTCTTCTGGCCGTCTTCGGAGATCACGTAGTTGCCGAAGGCCTTCACGAGGTCAACAGTAGCCTGATCTTCGTAGGTGGTGCAGAAGATGTGGTACGAAAGCAGCACGATTGGGTAGGTGCCAGCTTCGGTGGTGTCGCGTTCCAGATCCAGAGCCAGGTCGTTCTCGGCTGCGCCTTCGACGGCGGTAGCGGTCTCAAGCGCCTTGGCTGCGGCCTCGGCCGAGATCTTGGTGTATTCCTCGCCAACCTTCACGTTTACGGTGGACAGGTTGCCTACCGCGGAGAAGTCGGCGTAAGTGATGGCACCGTTGGTGGAGGTGGTGGTCGAAACCACGCCGGAGGTGCCCTTGGCGTTCTCCGACTGGATGTCGCTTGGCCAGTCACCGGAAACGTCGTAGTCCCAAACATCGCCGGCTGCGGCGGAGAGGTACTCGACGAAGTTCTCGGTGGTGCCGGACTCATCGTTGCGGTGCACCACGGTGATGGCGGTGTCCGGAAGTTCAACGTCCGGGTTCTGGCTGGCGATAGCCTCATCGTTCCACTTGGTGATTTCCTTCTTGAACACCTTGGCGATGGTTGCCGCATCCATGTTGATCTCTTCAACGCCTTCGAGGTTGAAGGCAATCGCGATCGGGGAGACGTAAGCAGGGATGTTGAATGCGCCCTCTGGACCGCAAACTTCCTTGGCCTTGGTTGCCTCATCGGCCTTCAGGTAAGCATCCGAGCCGGCGAACTGCGCACCGCCGGCGAGGAAGGCTTCGCGGCCCGCGCCGGAGCCATCTGGCGAGTACTGCACGTTGGCGTCTGCATTCTCAGCCTTGAAGCCGGTGATCCAGGCTTCCATAGCCGAGTTCTGGCTGGACGCGCCGATGCCGGTCAGGGTGCCGGTGACGCCGGCTGCTGCCGAGCTGTCAGCGGATTCCGAGCCAGCGGCTGCGGTTGGATTGTCGGATCCGCAGGCGGTCAGTGCGAGCGCGGCGACGGAAAGGACTGCAGCAGCGCTGCCAAAACGATTAAGCTTCACGAGTTATAACTCCCCATTTGTCGATGATCTGAGTGGGACCAACAGCGGACATCTGCCACGCTTCGTATACGACGTTAAACGCCCGAGGTAACCAGCTGCCCCGGCGAAGGTGAACAAAAGGTTAACAACCTTGCAAAAGCACAGTGACCTCTCTCACGGTCGCAATATCTTCGTTGCCAGTGTGCCACGTCACGGCGGCTCGTGGAACACTTGTCCCATGCCCCAAGCACGAATGCCGCAACGCGTGAGGAAGTTCCTGGCCCAACGGAACCGTTCCGGACTGGTGCGCGCGCGCAATTCATTGCCGCGCATCCTGCGCATGACATTGGGCGCGATCGGCGCGTTCTGGATCGCCTCGGCGATCTGGGGGCACACCGACCCAATCTTCGCGGCAACCAGCGCGCTGATTTCCCTGGGCTTCGGGGCTGCCACCACCACCCGGCGCACCGCCGAGGTGGCGCTTGGGTGCACGCTGGGCGTGGCCTTGGGCGACGGTCTCATGCACTGGTGGGGGCAGGGCATCTGGCAGGCCGCGGCGGTGATGTCGCTGTCCTTGGTCATCGCCCGCTACCTGGATTCGGGAGCGATCTTCTCCACCCAGCTGGGCATGCAATCCGCCCTGGTGGTGCTGCTGCCAATCAGCGCGGACGGGCCATTCGCCAGATCATTCGATGCCATGACTGGTTCGGTGCTTGCACTGCTGATCATCGTCCTATGGCCCAGCGATCCGCGGCGCACCCCGATCGGCGCCCTCTCGGATCTGCTCAAGGAACTTTCCGAGGCGTTGATCGAGTGCTCCTGGGCGGTGCGGGACGACGACCACCGTGCGGCCTTCCACGCCCTGATCAAGGCACGCGCCACCCAACGCCATGTCGAAAAGCTTCCGGCAGCCTTCCGCGCGGCCAAGGAAATCGCCACCCTGTCCCCCACGGCGCGCAGGCACCGGCACGAACTGGCCCGGCTCGCCTTGCGCCTCGAGCATTACGACCGCGCCGCGCGCAACAGCCGCGTCTTCGCCCGCCGCCTGGCTTCGGTGCTCAGCAATGGCGCGCTGACCCCAGAAGGCGCGCAGAATGTGGCACCGCTGCTGCGCGATGTTTCCGAGGCGGTCAACACCATGGCCCATTCGGTGCGCGAACCAACTGTGGCGGGGCAACGAAAATTCGAGAAGGCCGCGCGCCACCAGCTCGAAGCGGTGGCAGCCCAGCTTGACCCGCGTGAGCTTGGGGTTGAAGGACTCCAAGGCGAAGGGCTGGTGCTGCTATTGCGTCCGCTTGTCGTCGACCTCTTGCAGGCTGCCGGCCGCGATCACCAGGAAGCCGTTGGGCCACTGCCCCGCCTGAGCTGAATTGTCCGCCGGCCTCGATAGCATTGGTACATGGCCAAGACCTCGACACGCAGCAAGTCTCCAGCAAGCTACAAGTGCGCCGAATGCGGCTGGACGACGGTTAAATGGGTCGGCCGTTGCGGCGAATGCCAAGCCTGGGGTTCGGTAGAGGAAGTCGGCGCGATATCCGCTCGCACCGCGCCTGCAGCGAAGGTCGCAAACCTTGCCCGGCCCATCGCAGAAATCGATGGTTCCGCGGCTGCTTTCCGCACCAGCGGAGTCTCCGAACTCGACCGGGTGCTTGGCGGCGGCCTGGTTCCCGCCGCGGCGATCCTGCTCGCCGGCGAACCCGGAGTGGGCAAATCCACGCTGCTCCTCGACGTCGCGGCCAAGGCCGCGCAGACCGGGCTTCGCGTCCTCTACCTGACCGGCGAAGAATCCGCGGCACAGGTGAAATCCCGCGCCGAACGGATTAACGCCGTCGCTGACAATCTCTACCTGGCAGCCGAAACAGACCTGTCCTTGGCTCTGGGGCAGATCCGCGAGATCGATCCGCAATTGCTGGTCCTGGACTCGGTGCAGACCTTCTCCTCAGCCGAAATCGACGGTTCCGCCGGTGGCGTTTCGCAGGTGCGTGAGGTGGCCGCCTCCATTATCAACGCGGCGAAGACCCGGGCGATGACCACCATCATGGTCGGCCACGTAACCAAGGAAGGCTCGGTAGCGGGCCCACGGCTGCTTGAACACCTGGTCGATGTGGTCTGCCAATTCGACGGGGAGAAGCATTCGCGGTTGCGCATCCTGCGCGCGCTGAAAAACCGTTATGGAGCTACCGATGAGGTGGGCTGCTTTGACTTGAATGAAGATGGCATTCAATCGCTGACCGACCCGTCGAAACTCTTCGTCACGCGGACCCGCAATCCGGTGCCCGGCACCTGCATCACCGTAACCTTAGAGGGCCGGCGCCCACTGGTCGCCGAGGTGCAGACACTGCTTTCGCGCTCCACGGCACCGGCGCCGCGCCGGGCCACCAGCGGACTGGATCCGGCCCGTGCGCAGATGGTGCTCGCGGTTCTGCAGGCGCGCGCCCGCATGGACCTGTCCTCCATGGATTCCTATATCGCCACCGTTGGCGGAGTGAAAATCACCGAACCTGCAGCGGATCTTTCCTGCGCCTTGGCGATCGCCTCCTCGATGAACGAATTCCCGCTCCCGCAGGACTTTGTCGCCTTTGGCGAGGTGGGTCTGGCCGGTGAGGTCCGCCAGGTTCCGGAGATCTCCAGGCGCATCACCGAGGCTGCCCGCTTGGGGTTCTCCTTCGCCATGGCTCCGTCCACCCCCGAGCCACTGAAAAACATTCCAGAGGGCATCCGGGTCTTCCAAGTTGAGTCGATTACCGAGGCGCTGGATATCGCCTTTACCCAAAGGCAGAACTCCACACGATAAAATGGGGGTTGCTGCCCGCTGAAAGGACGCACGGTGAAACTGCACCCCACCCCCGCATTGCTCTCTACCCTGGCCCGCATCGCCCCGGGGACCGAACTTGCCGAAGGCCTTGAACGCATCCAGCGCGGACGCACCGGAGCCCTGGTAGTCCTGGGCCACGATCGGATTGTCGAATCCATCTGCTCCGGCGGTTTCCGCATCAACACCGAATACACTCCAACCCGGATCCGCGAACTGGCGAAAATGGACGGCGCGATAATTCTGGACGCGACCGGCAAGCAACTGCTGCAGGCCGGCGTGCAATTGATGCCTGACGCGGCGATCGAAACTCAGGAATCGGGAACTCGCCACCGCACGGCCGAGCGGGTGGCGACGCAGACAGGTTTCCCGGTGATCTCGGTCTCCCAGTCGATGCACACCATCACCCTTTATGCCGCCGGCGAGCGCTACGTATTGGAAACCAGTGAGCGCCTACTGGCTCGCGGCAATCAAGCCGTCGCCACCCTTGAACGCTATCGGCACCGCCTGGACCAGGTCACCAGCGCCCTTTCGGCCGCCGAAATTGAGGACGTCGCCACGGTGCGCGAGGTGCTCGCGGTGCTGCAGCGCACCGAGATGCTGCGGCGCACCAGCGAAGAGATCTCCCGCCACGTGCTCGAACTCGGTGTCGATGGCCGTTTGCTAGCAGCTCAGCATGCCGAGCTGCTCGCCGGGATCCAGACCGACAACCACTTGATCCTGCGCGACTACTCCAATGCCGAGGGCGAAGAGCTGGACATCAACGCGGCGCTTGAAAAACTACATGAGATTTCCGATTCGCAGCTGATCGAATTGGAGGCACTGACCAAGATCTTGTTCCCCCACGCGACGGTGAGCCAAGATGATCAGCTCACCCCGAAGGGTTACCGGCTGCTCTCGCAAATCCGCACAGTGCCCAAGGCCATCGGGGAGCGTTTGGTCGCAGCCTTCGATAACCTGCAGCATCTCATGGCCGCTTCGACTACCTCGCTGATGGAAATTGAGGGGGTTGGCGAACAGCGCGCCCGTTCGATCCGTGAGGGGCTGGCCCGCATGGCCGAATCCTCGCTGTTGGATCGATACATCTAGTCCAGACGGAAGGTGACCGGCTCCGAGTTGTTTTCGCCCAAGGCCGCGGTGAACTTGTAGGTTCCCGGGCGAGGTTGCACGTTGACCGACTTGCAGCCCGGGGCCGACCGCTGCCGGGACCAGGAGAAGCGAGCAGATTCTTTCTGCCCTGGCTTCATCATGAGATTGACGTCCTCGCCATCGGCAAGGCAATCGACCGTGGAGAAGATTCGATCGTTGCCGCTGGTGATCAAGAATTCCTGCTGCGTGGTGCCAACGTTCAATTCGCACTCGCTCTTCGAGGTATTCTCGATCCCGAGAATGAGCAGAGGCTGCTTGTCGGTGGAGTAAGAGGGGGCATCCGTCTGCGCGGTAATCTCAATCTCTTCCACCGTGCATTTTCCGTCCGGGCTCGGATCAGCGGATTCGCTTGGTTCCGCCGAGTTGGTTGGCGTGGCCTGAGGACTTCCCGATCCCTCGGGGCTGGCACCGAGGATTCCGGCCAGCGCGACGGCGCCCCACACCAGCAAACCGACTATAGCTATCGCGATCGCGATCACGGCAATGCGCCGACGGCGATATACGCTCGCCGTCACTTTAGCCCCCGATGCATTGCTCATGGCTTAAGGCTAGTTCATGTCCGGCCCGCAGCGCGGTAATGCGAGCCGATTCCACACCGTGAATCGGCTCGCTTAGAGTGGAGTACGTGCAAGAAATCCACCGACTGATCAACGACTGGTACTCCGTCAATGCCCGTGACCTTCCTTGGCGACGCCCCGGGGCCACCGGGTGGGAGGTAATGGTCAGCGAATTCATGCTGCAGCAGACCCCTGTGGTGCGCGTGCAACCTGTCTGGGAAGAGTGGATGCGGCGCTGGCCGCGGCCCCAAGATCTTGCCGCGGAGCCGCTATCCGAGGCGCTCAAGGCATGGGGGCGCTTAGGCTACCCGCGCCGGGCCATGCGCTTGCACGCGGCAGCTATCGAAATTACCACCGAATACGACGGCCACGTCCCCGAGACCGAAGAGCGGCTACGCGCCCTGCCCGGAGTGGGCGAGTACACCGCCGCGGCGATCGCCTGCTTCGCCTACGGGCAGCGCACGGTGGTGGTCGACACGAACATTCGCCGGGTGCACGCCCGGCTCTTCGGCGCGATGGCCCTGCCCGAACCGAACCCGCGGGCCAGCGAGTTCGCCCGCGCCCGGCAGGTGCAGCCCGAAGATACTGAAACCGCGAACCGCTGGAACATCTCGGTGATGGAACTCGGCGCGCTGATCTGCACAGCGCGCTCCCCTAAATGCGATACCTGCCCGGTTTTCGAGCACTGCGCGTGGATCAAAGCCGGACAGCCGGCCCCGCACTACGTACCCAAGGGGCAAGCCTGGAAGGGCACCGACCGGCAGGTTCGCGGGGCGATCATGGCGATCCTGCGCGAACATGAAGAACCCGTGCACCGCGAAACTTTCCTAGCCGACCTCGCACGCCAGGAGCATGCCAAGTACGTTGCGCTGGGCAAGCTCGAGGCACCGCTCGAGCAGCGCGAACGTGCACTAGCCGGGCTGCTGCGCGACGGGTTGGCAATTGACGAAGCAGCCGGAGTGCGGCTGCCAAGCTGAGCTGATGCGCGCCGCATCTCGCATTTGGCTCCCGGTCAACTTATGCTGTGCCTATGAAAGGTTCAGCCGACGCAGTCAACGCCGCCCGAATAGCGGCCGATCACCCCTGGTTTGAGCGTGCCGCGCGCCTTGGTTACGCTGCGAACGGCCTGCTGCATGGGGTCCTTGGCATCCTCGCGGTCCTCCTGGCTACCGGAAGATCGGCTGAAGCCGACCAGAGCGGTGCGTTGCAAGCCCTCGCCGCGCAGCCCTTTGGCGAAGTGCTGCTGTGGGTGTGCGCCGCCGGAGCGTTGCTGCTGGGGTTCTGGCATGTCGGGCAGGCTTTTTTCGAGCAGGATAGGCTCTTTGGCCGGCTCAAGTATGTGGCCATGGGCGGGGTTTTCATCGTGGTCGGCGGCACCTTCGGTCGCTACGCGCTCGGCGGCCGGAGCGACTCCGGGAAAACAGCAAGCAGCTTCAGCGCTGAACTGATGGGAAATCCTGTCGGAAGGATCGCGCTGATCGCCTTGGGGCTGACCCTGTTCGCCATGGCCGGCTACTACCTCTACAAGGGCGTGACCCGAAAGTTCTTGGCAGACCTCTCCGCCTCGGGCGGGTCCAAGTTCTCCCCCGCCATCAAGATCAGCGGAACCATCGGCTACGTGGCCAAGGGGCTGGTGCTTGCTGCCCTCGGCTTGCTGTTCATCACCTCAACGATCCAGCAGGACCCCGAAGAGGCCACCGGTGTGGACGGGGCGTTGAAAGCGATCCGTGAGCAAAGCTTCGGGGCGCCAATCCTCACGGCGATCGGCGTGGGCCTGCTGGCTTACGCGCTCTACCTGTTCTTCCGCGCGCGCTTTGACTCGATGGATTAGAGGGTCAAGATCATTCGGGTGTTGCCCAGCGTATTCGGCTTGACCCGCGCCAAGTCCAGGAATTCGGCCACGCCTTCATCACGGGAGTGCAGTAGCTCTTGGTACACCTCATGGTCCACCGCCGACTGATCTTCCATGACGCTGAACCCATGGCGTTCGAAGAATGCCACCTCGAAGGTCAGGCAGAAGACCCGGGAAACTCCAACGGCCTTGGCCCGGCGTAGCAATTCCTCAATGAGCATATGTCCCACCCCTTGCCCGCGGTACCGGGCGCTGGAGGCGAGCGTTCGAATCTCGGCGATGTCTTCCCAGATGACGTGCAGGCCTCCGCAGCCGGCCACCTCGCCGTCCGCGTCTTCGGCGATCACGAACTCCTGAATAGATTCGTAATAGGTTACCGCCTCTTTGTCCAGCAGAATCCGATCTCCTGCCAAGGGCCGAACAAGATCCCTAATTTTGGCAACATCGTTGGTACGGGCTGAACGGACGGTAAAAGTATTCACCTGCCAAATACTATTCGCGTACTCGACGCCACCCAAGCATTCACGTCTTTTTTGTGACACATCAGCTAGGCAATATGCAACACTAAGGACGGACCAGTTCAAATCAGGGAGCAACATGCAACGGCACATGGCCAGACCCGGAGCCGGCCTGCTGCTGGTACTCCTCGCCGCGGTGGGCATCGCGCCGCTGTTCACCTACGGGTTGAGCGCAACCAGCGACCTGGTCATTCGCGACCTGCAAATCAGTGAGGCGCAGTTCGGCTTGCTGGCCACCGTGTGCTTCGGGTGCGCGGCTATCGGCAACGCCGCCTTCAGCTCATTCGCAGACCGCCAAAAAGACACCACTTTATTCATCCTCATCTTCGGCCTGGCCGCGGCCGCGCTGGCACTCGTTGCGCTCCCTGGGGGCTATGCGGTACTCCTGATCGCGGCAATGCTCGCCGGGTTTGCGCAGTCATTCCCGAACGGGGTGACCAACCGGGTGCTGGTCCAACGCGTGCCCGCTGCCCAGCGCATCACCTGGACCGGGATAAAGCAGTCCGGGGTGCAGGTCAGCCAGCTGGTTGGCAGCCTGGGGTTCCCGCTGTTGGCAGCCTGGGTGGGTTGGCGTGGCGCCTCTCTTGTCGGCGCGGTCCTTGCAGGGGTGCTCGGCGTGCTCGCGGTGAAGCTGATCAACGCCACCGCGATGCTGCCGGCCGCCCCGAGCGGCGCGCGGCAGCACTCGGCAACGGCCACCGGCCCATCTACCCGCTTTATCGTCGTCACCCTGACAGTTTTCGGTTTCATCAACGGTTTGGGAGTCCAGGCAACTAACGTTTATCTTCCGCTCTTTGCGGTGCGCGAGTTGGACTTTTCGCTGCTCCTGGGCGGACTGACCGCCGCGGTGGCTGGCGCCTTCGGAGTCGGCGCCCGAATCGGCTGGGGCGCGCTGATGGCTCGCGGGGTCTCTGCGCCGAAGCTGCTGCTTACCTTGGCGCTGTTGGCCACCTGTGGCGCAGTGACCTTCTGGCAAGCTCAGGTGCATGACTCGGCGTGGTTGCTGTGGCTAGCGGTGGTCCTTCACGGTGCGGCGGCGCTGGGCGTCTCGGTGGTGCTGATGGCGGCATTGCTGCGCGCCGTTCCCGCGCAGTCCTTGGGCAGCTCCACCGGCATCGTCTCGGCCGGGCAGTTCGCCGGATTCACCTTTGGACCGTTGATGATGGGCGCGCTGATCTCCTCGCCTGGCGGATTCACCGCCGGCTGGATCGCAGTTACCGGCGTGTACCTGTGCTGCGTTGCCCTGGGGCTCTACCTGGTCTTCCGGAAGCGCGCCTAATGGATTTGCAGACACTCGCCCACCTGCGCAGAGCCCGGGACCTGATGGACCGCCGGTATGCCGATCCCTTGGACGTGCCAGCCATGGCATCTCGTGCGCTGATGTCCCCGGCGCATTTCTCCCGCGAGTTCAAGCGCGCTTATGGCGAAACCCCATATACCTACCTGCTGACCCGGCGCATCGAGCGGGCCATGCACCTGCTGCGCTCCGGAGTTTCGGTGACAGATGCTTGCATGCAGGTCGGCTGGAGCTCACTGGGTTCTTTCAGCAGCCGTTTCACCGAGGTGGTTGGCGAGTCCCCTTCGGCCTATCGCGAGCGCGAGCATTCGGCGACGGAAGAGATCCCCTCCTGCATTGCCAAGATCCTCCTGCGTCCGCCGCGATTCTGAGCAGTTTTGGAGAAGCCGGGCGGGAATCGTGCCATTAGGCTGAAATCATGACAAATATTAGTGTGCAGTATGTCCCTCTGACGGTTCTCGACGTCGATGAGGCGCTGGGTTTCTACCGTGACGCGCTCGGTTTGGAGGTAGCCTCCGATGTGGCTCATGGCGGGTTCCGTTGGGTATCGCTCGCCGTTCCCGGGCAGCCCGGGCTGAACTTGGTGCTTTCCGCTCCGGGAGCCGGGCGCTCCGAAGAGGACGCCGCTGCCCTCGGCGAGCTGATCGCCAAGGGCGCGCTGGGCGGCCTGGTGCTTTCGGTGCCCGACGTGGATTCGCTTTTCGAATCGCTGAGCGCCAGCGGGGCTGAGGTTTTGCAGGAACCTGTCGACCAGCCGTGGGGACCGCGCGATTGCGCCTTCCGCGATCCGTCGGGCAATATGGTTCGCATCAACCAGGTTTCTTAGGAGAATAAGCATGTCAGATTCAGACCAGTCGGGATTCAGCGCCGCCGAGAAGGCCGCGATCAAGGAACGTGCGGCCGAGGTCAAGGCACCGAAGAAGCGCATGACCAAGGCCGAAAAGCAGGAGCAGGCGCGCAAGGATCTTGAAGCGAAGATCGACTCCTTCGAGGGTACGGATAAGGAGCTGGCAGCACGCCTGAACGAGCTCATCACCAGCACCGCACCGCAGCTGGAGCCAAAGCTCTGGTATGGCATGCCCGCCTATGCGCTCGATGGCAAGGTGCTGTGCTTTATTCAGGATGCCAAGAAGTTCGAAGCCCGGTACCTGACGTTCGGATTCAATGATGTGGCGCGGCTCGACGAGGGAACCCTGTGGCCAACCTCGTTCGCGATCACCGGTTTGAACGACGAGCAGGCTGCGATGCTCACCGCCTTGGTTGCGAAGGCAGTTGGAAACTAGTTAAAAAGCACCGCGGGTGCGGTTTTCGGATTTCTCCGAAAACCGCACCCGCGGTGCTTAATGCTTCGTTTTAGCTTTCCAGCGCTGCCGGTGCCGGCTCGCCTTCCAGCTGGCCGGTGCCGCCCTCGGCGTGGAAGGTGAACTTGCGCGTCTCCGCCACGCCTTCGACATCCACGGTGATCTTCTGGCCGGTGACGATCTGCCCGAACAGGATTCGCTCAGAGAGCTGGTCCTCGATGTCGCGTTGGATCGTGCGGCGCAGCGGGCGGGCGCCCATTGCAGGATCGTAACCGCGCTCGGCGAGCAGGCTACGTGCAGCTGGGGTCAGCTCGATGGTCATGCCGCGGTCGTCCAATCGCTTGGACAGGCGTCCGATGAACAGATCAACGATCTCTTCGATCTCATCCTGGCTCAGCTGCGGGAAGACCACGGTGTCATCAACACGGTTCAGGAATTCCGGGCGGAAGTGCTGGCGCAGCTCCTCCTGGACCTTGGCCTGCATCCGCTCATAACCGGTCTTGGTGTCCGCTGCCGACTGGAAACCAGTCATTACACCCTTAGAGATGTCGCGGGTACCAAGGTTGGTGGTCATGATGATGATGGTGTTCTTGAAGTCCACCACGCGGCCCTGGGAGTCGGTCAGTCGACCGTCTTCCAGAATCTGCAGCAAGGAGTTGAACAGGTCGGCGTGAGCCTTCTCCACCTCGTCGAAGAGCACCACGGCGAACGGCCGGCGGCGCACCTTCTCGGTCAGCTGGCCACCCTCTTCGTAACCGACATAGCCCGGAGGGGCGCCGAACAGTCGCGACACGGTGTGCTTCTCGGAGTACTCCGACATGTCCAAGGTGATCAGCGCGTCTTCCTCACCGAAGAGGAATTCGGCCAGTGCCTTGGCCAGCTCGGTCTTGCCGACACCGGTTGGACCGGCGAAGATGAACGAGCCGCCGGGGCGGTTCGGATCCTTCAGGCCTGCACGGGTACGCCGGATCGCCTGGCTGATCGACTTGATCGCCGAGTCCTGGCCGATGACGCGCTTGTGCAGCTCTTCTTCCATGTTCATCAGACGCGTGGACTCTTCCTCGGTCAGCTTCACTACCGGGATACCGGTCGAGTTAGCTAGCACCTCGGCGATGAGATCCTCGGTCACCTCAGAGATTTCATCCAGATCGCCGTTGCGCCAGGACTTTTCCTTCTCGTTCCGGGCCTCGATGAGCTTGGATTCCTTATCGCGCAGCGAGGCGGCACCTTCGAAGTCCTGCGCATCAATCGCAGCTTCCTTCTCCAGTCGCACGGTGGCGATTTCCTCGTCCATTTCCTTCAGCGCCGGCGGGGCGGTCATGCGCTGGATGCGCAGTCGTGCACCCGCCTCGTCGATCAGGTCAACGGCCTTATCCGGCAGGAAACGGTCTGAGATGTAGCGGTGCGCCAACGTGGCGGCAGCCTGCAGGGCACCGTCGGTGATGGACACGCGGTGGTGCGCCTCGTATCGGTCACGCAGGCCACGCAGGATCTGCGTGGTCAACTCGACCGAGGGCTCCTTGACCTGAATCGGCTGGAAACGACGCTCAAGCGCCGCGTCCTTCTCGATATTCTTGCGGTACTCATCCAGCGTGGTGGCACCGACGGTCTGCAGCTCGCCACGGGCCAGCATTGGCTTGAGGATCGAGGCTGCATCGATTGCACCTTCGGCGGCACCAGCACCCACCAGGGTGTGGATCTCGTCGATGAACAAGATGATGTCACCGCGGGTACGGATCTCCTTGAGCACCTTCTTCAGGCGTTCTTCGAAGTCGCCGCGGTAACGCGAGCCAGCCACCAGCGAACCGAGGTCCAGTGTGTACAGCTGCTTGTCCTTGATGGTCTCCGGCACGTCGCCACGCACGATTGCCTGGGCCAAGCCCTCGACAACCGCGGTCTTGCCGACACCAGGTTCACCGATCAAGACCGGGTTGTTCTTGGTACGGCGCGAGAGGACCTGCATAACGCGTTCCATCTCGTGCTCGCGACCGATCACCGGGTCCAGCTTGCCCTCGCGGGCGGCTGCGGTGAGGTTGCGACCGAACTGGTCCAGTACTGCAGACCCGGCAGGGGTCCCCTCGGACTGTCCACCGGAGCTGACACCAGCCGAGGCGGTGTCCTTGCTTCCCTGGTAGCCCGAGAGCAGCTGGATGACCTGCTGGCGCACGCGACCGAGGTCGGCACCCAACTTCACCAGCACCTGGGCTGCGACGCCCTCGCCCTCGCGGATCAGGCCGAGCAGGATGTGCTCGGTTCCAATGTAGTTATGCCCCAGCTGCAACGCTTCACGCAGCGAGAGCTCCAGAACTTTTTTGGCGCGTGGAGTGAAGGGGATATGACCGGAAGGCGCCTGCTGGCCCTTTCCGATAATCTCCTGCACCTGCTCACGCACGGCACCCAGCGAAATATTCAGCGACTCGAGCGCCTTAGCGGCTACCCCATCGCCTTCGTGGATAAGACCGAGCAGCAGGTGCTCGGTGCCGATGTAGTTGTGGTTGAGCATGCGCGCCTCTTCTTGGGCGAGCACGACAACTCGACGGGCACGGTCAGTAAATCTCTCAAACATCTTCGGCACACTCCTTGCTTACCAATAATTCGATGCTACGCACCGCAGGGCCACAATGCTCCCTTGTTCGCCATAGGGATAACCCGGAGGAGTAGATGACGGCCTGTTTGAACGGAAAACCAATATCTTTGTGGCAAATTTATCGGCAATTCATTTGTTCTATCTTCAAGCAAATAAAATTGATTGGTACACCAAACAAAATCTTCGTAATCTAGTCGTGATACAAGCAAAGGGCCGGAGTATCTTTCGATACCCCGGCCCTTTGAGAGACTAAATCAACACCTAGTGAATTACTTGGCGCGACCCCGGCTACCCTTGCGCATCGCTGCGTTATAGGCGTCGACAACATCAGCATTCAGACGCCCGCGGGCGTTGACCTTAATGTTGTTTTCCTTGGCCCATGCGCGAATTGCAGGAGCCTCGCTTGCGCTGCTCTGCTTAGCCGAACGCGCAGCTTCGATATATGGCTCTAGGGCCGCACGGAATTCGTCGGCATGCTCCGTGTTCAAGTCAATCTCGTAGTGCTGACCAGCAATACTGAACGAAATCGACTCAACTGCTTCGCTGCCATCAATGTCGTCAATCAGGGCAATCTGAACCTGACGTGCCATTATTCCATTTCCTCCATGCGTGGATTTGCTGAACTAAGTCCATAAGAACTCAAAGTCCATTGCAAAAATCAAGTATAGTCAAATTTTGCAATAAATTCGAACGCATCAAACAATTAAGAGGGAATTACTAGGATTATCCTAATTTCCAGAGGTGTTGGATTCTGAATTACCATGCTGCGTGATTTTAGCTTCGGCTTCTGCCTGGGCTTTACGCTCATTCCGATCAGCGTTTGAAATAGCCTTGATCGCGTACCAAAAAATGAGCCCCAGCACGATAGTTGGAACAATTGCCTCTACATATGGCATGGGCTTTATGCCTCCGGCTTTAGTAATGGGAACAAGATCGTTTCACGAATACCTAGGTCGGTGAAGAGCATGACCAGTCGGTCGATGCCCAATCCGATACCACCCATTGGTGGCGCGCCGTATTCAAGTGCACGCAGGAAGTCTTCGTCCAATTGCATTGCCTCCGGATCGCCGCCGGCAGCCAACAACGACTGCTCGGTCAGGCGCTCACGCTGGATGACAGGGTCAATCAACTCGGAGAAGGCGGTCCCGCGCTCCATTCCGCCAATGATCAAATCCCAGGCCTCGATTACGCCGGGCTTTGAACGGTGTGGACGAGCCAATGGCTGCGCCAGTGGCGGGTAATCGCAGACGAAGGTCGGATCGATCAGCTTCGGCTCGACAATCTCGCCGAACAATTCGATAACAAGCTTCTGCGCGCTCCATGCCGGATCGATCTTGACCTGATGCTTTTCGGCGACATCACGCAATACCTCGGCGTCGGTCTCTGGGGTGATCTCCACGCCTACGGCTTCGGAGAGACCCGGGTACACGCTCAGCCAGCGCCATTCGCCGTCCAGATTGATGGTGCCCTTAGCGGTCTCAATGGTGCGACCGGCGCCGATGGCGTCCGCCGCATTCAAAATCATCTGCTGCATGCGCTCTGCCATCACGTACTGGTCTGCGTAGGCTTCGTAGCATTCAAGCATGGTGAATTCTGGCGAGTGCGTGGAATCCACGCCCTCATTGCGGAAGATGCGGCCGATTTCGAAGACTCGGTCCACCCCGCCTACCACTGCACGCTTCAGGTACAGCTCCAGCGCGATGCGCATGGTCATTTCCTGGTCGAAGGCGTTCAGGTGCGTCTTAAATGGGCGGGCCGAAGCGCCACCGTGCACCAGCTGCAGCATCGGGGTCTCGACCTCGACGTACTCGTGGCTTTCAAGGGTGTTGCGCACCGCACGGATGATGGCCGCGCGCTTGTACACCATTTCGCGGGCTTCGTTGCGAACGATCAGATCCGCGTAGCGCTGGCGCACACGGGTTTCTTCGTTCAGCTCTGCGTGCAACACCGGCAATGGACGCAGGGCCTTGGATGCCATTTCGAAGCCATCTGCCATCACCGACAGTTCACCGCGACGCGAAGAAATTACCTCGCCGGTCACGAACACATGGTCGCCAAGGTCAACCAAGGACTTCCACTGGGCCAGTCGCTCTTCGCCGACATTTGCCAGCGAAAGCATGACCTGCAGGCGGGTGCCGGCACCCTTCGGGCCGCCCTCCTGAACGGTGGCGAAGCAGAGCTTGCCGGTATTGCGCATGAAGACGATACGTCCGGCGATGCCGACCTTGACGCCAGTGGCCTGATCAGGCTCCAGCTCAGGGAACTGTTCGCGGACCTGCTGCAGGCTATGCGTGCGTGCCACCCCAACCGGGAAGGCTTCCTCGCCATTCGCCAGCAGGGCGTTGCGCTTGTCGATGCGGACCTGACGCTGGTCGTTTGGATCGGTGCTATCTGCGGAATTATTTTGGGAAGTCACAATAGACCATTCTACGTGTCATTCAGTGTCATTTGGCAGGATCATGATGCGCCTTACACGGTGATCTCTATGCCTTAACGAATTCAAGGCGCAGAGATCGCTCCCTGCGCCTTGACTCGTCCTACCAGATGGTCACTCGATCAGCCGGATCAAGCCACATTCCATCGCCCGGCTTGGTATCGAAGGCTTCATGGAATGCCGCCAGGTTCTTGGGCACCTGATTGCAGCGGAACTCGCCCGGCGCGTGCGGGTCGGTGGTCACGCGCACCACTGCGGTCTCCGGACGGATCAACGTGCGCCAGCACTCGGCCCAGGAGTAGAAGAAACGCTGGTCGCCGGTAATCCCGTCGATCACCTCGTCCGCTTCGATGCCGCGCGCGGCCAGCTCTAGCTTGTAGGCTCGGTAGGCGATGCCTAGCCCGCCGAGGTCACCGATGTTTTCGCCGAGCGTCAGCTCGCCGTTCACCTGGTGATCCGGTGCCTCGGTGGGGTGCAACGCGTTGTATTGGTCAACCAGCTTGCCGGTGAGCTGCTCAAAAGCCGCGCGGTCTTCCTCGGTCCACCAGTTGGTCAGCTGTCCGGTCCCGTCGTACTGCGAGCCCTGGTCATCGAATCCATGGCCGATCTCGTGTCCGATGACCGCGCCGATGGCACCAAAATTCGAGGCGACGTCGCGGTCCTTGTCGAAGAAAGGCAAGCGCAAGATGGCAGCAGGGAAGGCGATCTCGTTCAGTAACGGATGGTAGTAGGCGTTGACGGTCTGCGGGTACATGAACCATAGCTCGCGGTCCACCCCGTCATCGATCTTCTTCAGCTCTCGCTTGAATTCGAATTCGTTCGCCGCCGCAAGGTTCGCGATGACGTCCACGGGGTCGGTCTCAATTGAGGAGTAGTCGATCCACTCGTTGGGATAGCCAATCTTAGACCGGAACATCGAAAGTTTCTCAAGTGCTTTTTCGATGGTCTCCGCGCCCATCCACGGCAGATTCGAGATCGAAATGCGATAGGCCTCGATAAGCCGCTCAACCAGAGCGTCCATCGCAAGCTTTGCTTCCTGCGGGAAGTGCTTGGCCACATAGAGTTGACCGATATCTTCGCCTACGCCGCCTTCGGTGAACGCGACTCCGCGCTTCCAACGTTCCTTGAGCGTTTCCACCCCGCCGAGCTTGGCCGCGTAGAAGGAGAAGTTCTCATTGACGAATGCACTGGATAGGTAAGGCGCAAAGGAACGCAGCGCTTGCACGGTTAGCCAGTTCTTCCAACTGGCCAGGGGCTCTGCACTTAGCAGTCCTGAGAGTGCTTCGAAGTAGCTTGGCTGCCAGAAGACTACCTCGGCGGAGTACTTCGATTCGATGCCGGCACCCTTCAGCCACAGGCGCAGGCCAGGGAACAGCTTGAAGACCTCCTCCTCGGTCATGAGGTTGTAGCGTGCTTGAGCGTCGCGGACCTTCACTCGATCCCAGTGGTGGCTAGCAATCTTGGTCTCTAGCGCAATCACAGAGGCTGCCGCCTGCGCAGGCTCGGCTATGCCACCGAGTGTCAGCAGTCGAGTGAGGTGCTCTTCATAGTCGGCGACGGTCTGTGAGAACTGTTCTTCGCGGTAATAGGACTCATCTGGCAATCCGAGTCCACCCTGCAAGAAGGTCAACAGGTTTCGTTCCGGGTTTCCGGCGTCGTTCATGGCACCCGAGGCTAGGAAACCACTGATTCCCTTGCGGTAGAAGGAGCCAGATAGCTCAAGCAGGGATTCAACATCCGAAACGTCCGAAATTGCCTGCAGGTATTCGGCTACCGGGTCGGCGCCGCGCTGTTCGATGACTTCTTCGTTCATGAAGCTGCCGTATAGGTTGGCAATACGCTGTGATGGTCCAGCTAGTTCCGATCCGGATTCATAGGCTTTCACCGCATCAGTAATGATCAAATGGACCGCGTCTTCGGCGTCATCGCGAAGCTCCATGAAAGATCCGTAGAGCCCTTGGTCGCTCGGGATGGACGCTGATTCGAACCACTTACCGTTCGAATGACGGTAAAGGTCATCCTGGGGGCGGATAGAATCATCACGATATTTCAGCGCATCTGTAGTCAACGAGGGGCTCCCTGTATAGCGGATCTAGCAGTACCTACTATTCACTGTATCTAGTAGATCTCTAGCCCGAAGGAAGTCGCACGTATATGCGCCGAAGGCTTAAACAGGTGAGGCCCCCGCACCACCAGGTGCAAGGGCCTCAAACCATCATCAAAACAAACTACATACTTCAAGTTAAGTCCGGCGGTGACCTACTCTCCCACACCCTCACGAGTGCAGTACCATCGGCGCAGTGGGCCTTAGCTTCCGGGTTCGGTATGGGACCGGGCGTTTCCCCCACGCTATGACCGCCGTAACAGTCTCGAAACAACACCTGATGATCCAGTGCCATTAAGTCTTATGAACCACACCACCAACCCGACCCATCACCACCCCCAACCCACCGAAGGTGAGCCGGAAATACTGACGATCAAGCCAATGATCCAGTGTGTGTTACAAGAGTTGTTGTCTCGTAACCGTATAGTGAACGCGAGCAATAATTGTCTTCAACGATTGCTTTAGTGTGTGTTGTAAGTCATCGGCCTATTAGTACAGGTCAGCTACACAAGTCTTTAGTCCTTGCTTCCACATCCTGCCTATCAACCCAGTGGTCTAGCTGGGGGCCTCTCACACTCAAGGTGCATGGAAATCTCATCTCGAAGCAGGCTTCCCGCTTAGATGCTTTCAGCGGTTATCCCTTCCAAACGTAGCTAATCAGCGGTGCACTTGGCAGTACAACTGACACACCAGAGGTTTGTCCGTCCCGGTCCTCTCGTACTAAGGACAGCCCTTCTCAAATTTCCAACGCGCGCAGCGGATAGGGACCGAACTGTCTCACGACGTTCTAAACCCAGCTCGCGTACCGCTTTAATGGGCGAACAGCCCAACCCTTGGGACCTACTCCAGCCCCAGGATGCGACGAGCCGACATCGAGGTGCCAAACCATGCCGTCGATATGGACTCTTGGGCAAGATCAGCCTGTTATCCCCGAGGTACCTTTTATCCGTTGAGCGACGGCCCTTCCACGAGGTGCCGCCGGATCACTAGTCCCGACTTTCGTCCCTGCTCGAGCTGTCACTCTCACAGTCAAGCTCCCTTGTGCACTTACACTCGACACCTGATTGCCAACCAGGCTGAGGGAACCTTTGGGCGCCTCCGTTACATTTTAGGAGGCAACCGCCCCAGTTAAACTACCCATCAGGCACTGTCCCTGAACCAGATCATGGTCCGAAGTTAGGTGACCGGTACAGCCAGAGTGGTATTTCAACGATGACTCCACCCGAACTAGCGTCCGAGCTTCACAGTCTCCCACCTATCCTACACAAGCTGCACCGAACACCAATACCAAACTATAGTAAAGGTCTCGGGGTCTTTCCGTCCTGCTGCGCGTAACGAGCATCTTTACTCGTACTGCAATTTCGCCGAGTTCATGGTTGAGACAGCGGGGAAGTCGTTACTCCATTCGTGCAGGTCGGAACTTACCCGACAAGGAATTTCGCTACCTTAGGATGGTTATAGTTACCACCGCCGTTTACTGGGGCTTAAATTCTCAGCTTCGCAACAAGTTGCTAACCGGTCCTCTTAACCTTCCAGCACCGGGCAGGAGTCAGTCCGTATACATCGTCTTGCGACTTCGCACGGACCTGTGTTTTTAGTAAACAGTCGCTTCCCCCTGGTCTCTGCGGCCCACACCCGCAAAAGAAGAGCAAGTCTTCCTCACGGGGCAGGCCCCCCTTCTTCCGAAGTTACGGGGGCATTTTGCCGAGTTCCTTAACCATGATTCTCTCGATCGCCTTAGTATTCTCTACCTGATCACCTGTGTCGGTTTGGGGTACGGGCGACTAGAACCTCGCGCCGATGCTTTTCTAGGCAGCATAGGATCACCAAATCACCCACCGAAGTGGGTGCCTATCAGGTCTCAACCATAAATGAGAGACGGATTTGCCTATCTCTCGGCCTACACCCTTGGACCAGGTCAATTCCATTGCCTGGCTCGGCTACCTTCCTGCGTCACACCTGTTAATACGCTTACCTCACAAAATTGGTTCCCAGCACCTCACACAAAAGCAGCCCGAAGGCCGCAACATCATGCTCAGTGGTGGTTAGCATCAAAAGCTCAGTATGGGCGGTTCTTCGCCGGTACGGGAATATCAACCCGTTGTCCATCGACTACGCCTGTCGGCCTCGCCTTAGGTCCCGACTCACCCAGGGCAGATTAGCTTGACCCTGGAACCCTTGATCATTCGGCGGACGGGTTTCTCACCCGTCATTCGCTACTCATGCCTGCATTCTCACTCGTGTGGTCTCCACCGCTGGTTTACACCGCGACTTCACCGTCCACACGACGCTCCCCTACCCATCCAAACGCCCAATCGAAACCAGGCAAATATTTGAATGACGCAACTTCGGCGGTGTGCTTGAGCCCCGCTACATTATCGGCGCGGAATCACTTGACCAGTGAGCTATTACGCACTCTTTCAAGGGTGGCTGCTTCTAAGCCAACCTCCTGGTTGTCACAGCAACTCCACATCCTTTTCCACTTAGCACACGCTTAGGGGCCTTAGTTGGCGTTCTGGGCTGTTTCCCTCTCGACTATGAAGCTTATCCCCCACAGTCTCACTGCTACGCTCTCACTTACCGGCATTCGGAGTTTGGCTAACGTCAGTAACCTTGTAGGGCCCATTAGCTATCCAGTAGCTCTACCTCCGGTAAGAAACACGTAACGCTGCACCTAAATGCATTTCGGGGAGAACCAGCTATCACGAAGTTTGATTGGCCTTTCACCCCTACCCACAGCTCATCCCCTCCATTTTCAACTGAAGTGGGTTCGGTCCTCCACGCGCTCTTACACGCGCTTCAACCTGGCCATGGGTAGATCACTTCGCTTCGGGTCTAGACCGTGCCACTCAAACGCCCTATTCAGACTCGCTTTCGCTACGGCTTCCCCACACGGGTTAACCTCGCGACACAGCACTAACTCGCAGGCTCATTCTTCAAAAGGCACGCCATCACACCCCACAAGTGGGATGCTTTAACGGATTGTAAGCGCACGGTTTCAGGTACTATTTCACTCCCCTCCCGGGGTACTTTTCACCATTCCCTCACGGTACTGATTCACTATCGGTCATCAGGTAGTATTCAGGCTTACCAGGTGGTCCTGGCAGATTCACACAAGATTTCTCGAGCCCCGTGCTACTCGGGTACCCACACTAGAACGGCAGACACGCATTACACCTACGGGACTATCACCCTCTCTGGTCCGGCATTCCAACCGATTCACCTATACGCCTGCACCTCATCCCGCTAACCAGATAGGGTTAGCACATGTAGGCCCCACAACCCCGGTGATGCAACGCCTATCCGCTATCACACACCAACCGGTTTAGCCCCATCCGCGTTCGCTCGCCACTACTAACGGAATCACTATTGTTTTCTCTTCCTGCGGGTACTGAGATGTTTCACTTCCCCGCGTTCCCTCCACACAGCCTATACATTCAGCTGCAGGTCATACGGCATGACACCGTACGGGGTTTCCCCATTCGGAAATCCTGGTCTCAACGTCCGGTTATCGACTCCACCAGGCTTATCGCAGATTCCCACGTCCTTCATCGGCTCCTGATGCCAAGGCATCCACCGTGCGCCCTTAAAAACTTCAACACAAATCAAAGTCTCAGATTGAGCAATAAAACAATCAACAAAATCACAAAACAACCACGCAAGAACACCCCGAAAGGCATCCGACATGGTCATCTTATAAGATGCTCGCGTTCACTATACAGTTCCCAAACAACAACCCCACACCCCCGCACCACCGACCAAAGACCCCCAAAAAGGAACCCATTAAGCCAGCGCGCAAAGACACAGGACAAACACTGAAACACCAAACACCCACCCCCAAAGGGACAGGACGCTTGTTGCCTCAAAACCCAACAGCATGCCAAACCATACAAACCGCACAACCCCCACACCCTCATTCCAACACCCCCAAAGGGACGCGTACTAAAAGAGCATGAACACCATGCAGCCATAGCCAATACCCCGCCCCAACCATCAGGTCAACGCGTTTTCCGGTACTGAGTTCATTGATATTCCACCCATGAGCAACCCGCCTGCCAACACTCGTGGCAGAAACGGGCAACCAATAATTGGTTAGCTCCTTAGAAAGGAGGTGATCCAGCCGCACCTTCCGGTACGGCTACCTTGTTACGACTTAGTCCCAATCGCCAGTCCCACCTTCGACGACTCCCCCCACACAAGGTGGTTAGGCCATCGGCTTCGGGTGTTACCAACTTTCGTGACTTGACGGGCGGTGTGTACAAGGCCCGGGAACGTATTCACCGCAGCGTTGCTGATCTGCGATTACTAGCGACTCCGACTTCATGGGGTCGAGTTGCAGACCCCAATCCGAACTGAGACCGGCTTTTAGGGATTAGCTCCACCTCACAGTATCGCAACCCATTGTACCGGCCATTGTAGCATGCGTGAAGCCCAAGACATAAGGGGCATGATGATTTGACGTCATCCCCACCTTCCTCCGAGTTGACCCCGGCAGTCTCCCATGAGTCCCCACCTTTACGTGCTGGCAACATGGAACGAGGGTTGCGCTCGTTGCGGGACTTAACCCAACATCTCACGACACGAGCTGACGACAACCATGCACCACCTGTGAACCAGCCCCGAAGGGAAACCCCATCTCTGAGGCGGTCTGGAACATGTCAAGCCTTGGTAAGGTTCTTCGCGTTGCATCGAATTAATCCGCATGCTCCGCCGCTTGTGCGGGCCCCCGTCAATTCCTTTGAGTTTTAGCCTTGCGGCCGTACTCCCCAGGCGGGGCACTTAATGCGTTAGCTACGGCGCGGAAAACGTGGAATGTCCCCCACACCTAGTGCCCAACGTTTACGGCATGGACTACCAGGGTATCTAATCCTGTTCGCTCCCCATGCTTTCGCTCCTCAGCGTCAGTAGATGCCCAGAGACCTGCCTTCGCCATCGGTGTTCCTCCTGATATCTGCGCATTTCACCGCTACACCAGGAATTCCAGTCTCCCCTACATCACTCTAGTCTGCCCGTACCCACCGCAGATCCGAGGTTGAGCCTCGGACTTTCACGGCAGACGCGACAAACCGCCTACGAGCTCTTTACGCCCAATAAATCCGGATAACGCTTGCGCCCTACGTATTACCGCGGCTGCTGGCACGTAGTTAGCCGGCGCTTCTTCTGCAGGTACCGTCACTTTCGCTTCTTCCCTACTGAAAGAGGTTTACAACCCGAAGGCCGTCATCCCTCACGCGGCGTCGCTGCATCAGGCTTTCGCCCATTGTGCAATATTCCCCACTGCTGCCTCCCGTAGGAGTCTGGGCCGTGTCTCAGTCCCAGTGTGGCCGGTCACCCTCTCAGGCCGGCTACCCGTCGTCGCCTTGGTGAGCCATTACCTCACCAACAAGCTGATAGGCCGCGAGTCCATCCCCAACCGATAAATCTTTCCACCAAAAACCATGCGGTCAAAGGTCATATCCGGTATTAGACCCAGTTTCCCGGGCTTATCCCAGAGTCGGGGGCAGGTTACTCACGTGTTACTCACCCGTTCGCCACTAATCACCCCAGCAAGCTGGGGGTCATCGTTCGACTTGCATGTGTTAAGCACGCCGCCAGCGTTCATCCTGAGCCAGGATCAAACTCTCCATAAAAAACAAAAAGCCACCGAAACCCCTCGGAAAATAAGGGAAGAATCAGTGATAAAATCCTGGCGAATAAAAACACTCGGAACAACACACGGGGGTGCATCATTCCAAGCAAATGTTATATATCCACCAAATTAAAAATAATTCGGTATCAATAAACTTGGCACACTATTGAGTTCTCAAACAACAAACACTTACCGGTTCTCTGCCCACTCTTTCAAGCGGCAATTTCGTCCAGCGTTATATTTATATTCTATACCGTTGAATTCCTGAAAGTCAAATCAATTGTTTGTGATTTGAATCGGCATTCTTGGTTCCCATTAATTTTGATTTATCCACAGTGACCTGTGTAAAACTCTTGATTTTCTGGGGATTATCACCGAATTTTGTACCGGTTTTTGTTCCGGCCTTGTTTCGGCGACAGATAAAAACTATACACAGATTTCCGGGATGTTTCAAATCGGGAGGCCCTTTTCCGGGGTGACCGTGCACACAGGAATAATTCGACTTTAATTTCAGTTTTTGGTCCGCTCAAGAGCGCTATTGATAGGGCGGACGAAACCTGCCTAGCCGCACAGGGCAAAACTAGAACTGAATCGCTTGCCTACGCTCTATTGGATCAACCCATTGGTAGGTAGTCTTGCCAGCCTTACGAATGCTCAAAGGTATGCCGCCCACATTCTCGCCCCTCAGCCAACACACGTTGCAACTGCATCAAGTTACTCACCTATCATGAGCCCGATTCAATCGCTTTGCCTCTGGCACCACTACTACGCTTCGATTCTCCGAGCAGCTCCAACGCGGCAAGGGCCCTTTCGTCCGACCTGGATTACTTGCCGGGCGATTCCAAGGGCAGCGCGTTGCCCAGTGCAAGCTTCTACAACACAACTCATTCTTCGGCCATGTAGCGAGATCGGTATGGATGCCGCACTCTGCTCGGTTGAAGTAAACGAACCTTAGCGTCCTATCACGTTGACAGGAAGGACTATTTCTCGAATAGCGCGGTATTTGGCTCTGGAACGATTCCCGCTAGGAGGCAGTCAGGGACCAGACACGGTACTTTACGTTGGGCGGCAAGCCCGAAGAAATGAGAATCTGGGCTCTCGGCGTGACAACCTATCCCTCTGACTCTGGCTGACTACTACTCAGCTAGTCGTCCTTAGCCGTCCGAGCTCGGATCTGTGGTCTCTAATTGGGTGTGTACGATTTGGCTCAATATTTGTCGATGAACCCTGAAATAGAAATCGCTAGGTCATAAGCGCCTCGGACACCTATTCGTGACTGGCCGGAAGATACCCGGATCGATAAGGTACGTTCCTGCCACTGCTCGCACCAACAGCCCTGTGCTTCCGCAGATCAATTCGTCCGACGACAATTGTCAGCATTCCATATGGCAACATGTCGACGACTCATTGGGAAGTATCAAAATATAAAGCGAAGCTGCGCGTACGGCTACAACCCAGGCAAAGCGCACTACAGCAATCGTTGTCACTTCCTCGTGAACCAGAACATACGAACTCAGGTTCTGGTAAGAGTGGATGGTGTCTGGACGTAATGCAACACGGCACAGACCGCCAGACAATTAGCGTCGACGTCTGCGGCAGCACGTGTCGGGAACCCCTACCTCCAGGGGCCGTTTCCTAAACGCTCATGGCCGGTCACTGGCACAACTTCCCATCTCCACACTGGAGCAGAGCGTCATCTGGACCCTACCCTGAACTATGGGAGTGATCCAGCCCAATTCTCGCGGCAAGGCGTCGGTGATTCGATGGCTCTCCTCAACATGGAAGAGCCTCGCATCCTCCGACTATTACCCAATTTCCATGCGACGAAATCGTAGTTCACGCAGTGTTCCACGGAGGGGCGATCCTTCAAACGGAAGCTCACTCAGATCAATCAGATTTGCTGCTTTTAGCGCCAACTGATTAGCCGACTGAGCCGCTCTATCGGTGAGTCCCATCGTCCGCGCCAATTCTTGCCAGTGCTTCCTCTTGAGATTCTTGGCTTTGCCAGCGACCGTCAAAGCCATGGTGTCATCGCCGTAAATGAGTGTGCAGGGAACGTCGTAGATTGGTGCCATTGAGAACCTTCCATGTGCATCAGCCAGCATGGAAACGTTCTTTCCATGCAAGTCTCCGTTGCCTGTCAACCACGCGAACAGAAACTGAAGGTATAAATTACGCTTAGCCAGTATCGACGCCTGGCAATGCGAAGCAAGAGCCTCTGAAATCTGCTCGGCGCTGACTGAATACTTCAGGGCTGGGGGTAAATCGAGAACCTGCAATCCATCTTCCTGCGCGTACCGTGTCACTACCGTACTATTTGCAGAAACCTGTCGGTCGAAGCGCTCGACAAGTAGCCCCTCGACTTGATGAGTGTCGAAAACTAGCTGGTTCTTGGCCACTGGTAACTTCAGAGCCCGAGCCGCCCGAAGATGTAGCGCTTCATTGGCAACGAGATGCGGATGATCGCGCGGATTCAGTTTAAGTAGATATGCCCCGCCATCCAAGGCCAAAGGTGTAGTGAGCATTGTGGCACTGATTTTTTCCTGCACACCAGGAATTGAGTGCCGGTCAAGACTTCTCGCCAACATCGCGAAATCTAGTTCTGTTGGATCAGCAATCGCGGCCACGGCAGGAGGTGCGATCAGTTCGGTGCCTGTCGGAGCTACGCGAACATTGCCTGGCGTATCGCCACCCACAACCATCAGTAGAGTCAGCTCATCTGACAGGCTAGTTTTCGCTGCATCTTTCAATACCGTAAGTCGATGCCCCTCTGGCAATAGCCCAGAGAAGAAAGCCGGCAATCCACCACCTGGACCTACATAAGGAACTGGGGAAGAGGGCAAAGCAGTCGCGATTCCACGCTCACCAGATTCTATGTATTCATCGGTGTACGAAAACTCGATGCCTCCGTCACTCAGACGCGTCAAGTGCCCAGCGAGCACCGACCCTTGATAGACATCCGCTCGCTGCACTCGCTTGAGGTCCTGGATTTCATGGCTCATTTCTCCACCACAATTTTCAGCCCAAGAACTGCGGCTGCAGACAGCACGGCCATGATCGAGGGGTTTCCACTAGCAGTTTCAATTGCACGCAAAGTGCGCTCAGAGATATCTGCCAGCTCTGCTAGCTGCTCTTGAGTCAGTCCGCTCTCTTTTCTTGTCTGCTGTATAGCGAAGCCAATTTCTGACAGAGAATTCACGACCTGCTCCAGTCCGGCAAAATATCGCCGATTTTTACGTTTACCCTCATCATAATGCCTCATTAGAACATTTACGGCAATATACTGCCGAATTCATGATTTCTTCAGCCTTATGTAGCCGGCTCACGGAGTAACGGCAGCATCACGCCGGTCGAGTTTTCGACTCGCCTCATAGGAAAGGGTTAAACAAGAAAAGGGTCCCACCACATACCTGGCAGAACCCAAACAACCCCAACCCCGCCCCGCCGGTACGGCGGGTTAAACAGGTGAGGCCCCCGCACCACCAGGTGCAAGGGCCTCAAACCATCATCAAAACAAACTACATACTTCAAGTTAAGTCCGGCGGTGACCTACTCTCCCACACCCTCACGAGTGCAGTACCATCGGCGCAGTGGGCCTTAGCTTCCGGGTTCGGTATGGGACCGGGCGTTTCCCCCACGCTATGACCGCCGTAACAGTCTCGAAACAACACCTGATGATCCAGTGCCATTAAGTCTTATGAACCACACCACCACCCCGACCCATCACCACCCCCAACCCACCCAAGGTGAGCCGGAAATACTGACGATCAAGCCAATGATCCAGTGTGCTACAAGAGTTGTTGTCTCGTAACCGTATAGTGAACGCGAGCATCATTGTCTTCAACGATTGCTTTAGTGTGTGTTGTAAGTCATCGGCCTATTAGTACAGGTCAGCTACACAAGTCTTTAGTCCTTGCTTCCACATCCTGCCTATCAACCCAGTGGTCTAGCTGGGGGCCTCTCACACTCAAGGTGCATGGAAATCTCATCTCGAAGCAGGCTTCCCGCTTAGATGCTTTCAGCGGTTATCCCTTCCAAACGTAGCTAATCAGCGGTGCACTTGGCAGTACAACTGACACACCAGAGGTTTGTCCGTCCCGGTCCTCTCGTACTAAGGACAGCCCTTCTCAAATTTCCAACGCGCGCAGCGGATAGGGACCGAACTGTCTCACGACGTTCTAAACCCAGCTCGCGTACCGCTTTAATGGGCGAACAGCCCAACCCTTGGGACCTACTCCAGCCCCAGGATGCGACGAGCCGACATCGAGGTGCCAAACCATGCCGTCGATATGGACTCTTGGGCAAGATCAGCCTGTTATCCCCGAGGTACCTTTTATCCGTTGAGCGACGGCCCTTCCACGAGGTGCCGCCGGATCACTAGTCCCGACTTTCGTCCCTGCTCGAGCTGTCACTCTCACAGTCAAGCTCCCTTGTGCACTTACACTCGACACCTGATTGCCAACCAGGCTGAGGGAACCTTTGGGCGCCTCCGTTACATTTTAGGAGGCAACCGCCCCAGTTAAACTACCCATCAGGCACTGTCCCTGAACCAGATCATGGTCCGAAGTTAGGTGACCGGTACAGCCAGAGTGGTATTTCAACGATGACTCCACCCGAACTAGCGTCCGAGCTTCACAGTCTCCCACCTATCCTACACAAGCTGCACCGAACACCAATACCAAACTATAGTAAAGGTCTCGGGGTCTTTCCGTCCTGCTGCGCGTAACGAGCATCTTTACTCGTACTGCAATTTCGCCGAGTTCATGGTTGAGACAGCGGGGAAGTCGTTACTCCATTCGTGCAGGTCGGAACTTACCCGACAAGGAATTTCGCTACCTTAGGATGGTTATAGTTACCACCGCCGTTTACTGGGGCTTAAATTCTCAGCTTCGCAACAAGTTGCTAACCGGTCCTCTTAACCTTCCAGCACCGGGCAGGAGTCAGTCCGTATACATCGTCTTGCGACTTCGCACGGACCTGTGTTTTTAGTAAACAGTCGCTTCCCCCTGGTCTCTGCGGCCCACACCCGCAAAAGAAGAGCAAGTCTTCCTCACGGGGCAGGCCCCCCTTCTTCCGAAGTTACGGGGGCATTTTGCCGAGTTCCTTAACCATGATTCTCTCGATCGCCTTAGTATTCTCTACCTGATCACCTGTGTCGGTTTGGGGTACGGGCGACTAGAACCTCGCGCCGATGCTTTTCTAGGCAGCATAGGATCACCAAATCACCCACCGAAGTGGGTGCCTATCAGGTCTCAACCATAAATGAGAGACGGATTTGCCTATCTCTCGGCCTACACCCTTGGACCAGGTCAATTCCATTGCCTGGCTCGGCTACCTTCCTGCGTCACACCTGTTAATACGCTTACCTCACAAAATTGGTTCCCAGCACCTCACACAAAAGCAGCCCGAAGGCCGCAACATCATGCTCAGTGGTGGTTAGCATCAAAAGCTCAGTATGGGCGGTTCTTCGCCGGTACGGGAATATCAACCCGTTGTCCATCGACTACGCCTGTCGGCCTCGCCTTAGGTCCCGACTCACCCAGGGCAGATTAGCTTGACCCTGGAACCCTTGATCATTCGGCGGACGGGTTTCTCACCCGTCATTCGCTACTCATGCCTGCATTCTCACTCGTGTGGTCTCCACCGCTGGTTTACACCGCGACTTCACCGTCCACACGACGCTCCCCTACCCATCCAAACGCCCAATCGAAACCAGGCAAATATTTGAATGACGCAACTTCGGCGGTGTGCTTGAGCCCCGCTACATTATCGGCGCGGAATCACTTGACCAGTGAGCTATTACGCACTCTTTCAAGGGTGGCTGCTTCTAAGCCAACCTCCTGGTTGTCACAGCAACTCCACATCCTTTTCCACTTAGCACACGCTTAGGGGCCTTAGTTGGCGTTCTGGGCTGTTTCCCTCTCGACTATGAAGCTTATCCCCCACAGTCTCACTGCTACGCTCTCACTTACCGGCATTCGGAGTTTGGCTAACGTCAGTAACCTTGTAGGGCCCATTAGCTATCCAGTAGCTCTACCTCCGGTAAGAAACACGTAACGCTGCACCTAAATGCATTTCGGGGAGAACCAGCTATCACGAAGTTTGATTGGCCTTTCACCCCTACCCACAGCTCATCCCCTCCATTTTCAACTGAAGTGGGTTCGGTCCTCCACGCGCTCTTACACGCGCTTCAACCTGGCCATGGGTAGATCACTTCGCTTCGGGTCTAGACCGTGCCACTCAAACGCCCTATTCAGACTCGCTTTCGCTACGGCTTCCCCACACGGGTTAACCTCGCGACACAGCACTAACTCGCAGGCTCATTCTTCAAAAGGCACGCCATCACACCCCACAAGTGGGATGCTTTAACGGATTGTAAGCGCACGGTTTCAGGTACTATTTCACTCCCCTCCCGGGGTACTTTTCACCATTCCCTCACGGTACTGATTCACTATCGGTCATCAGGTAGTATTCAGGCTTACCAGGTGGTCCTGGCAGATTCACACAAGATTTCTCGAGCCCCGTGCTACTCGGGTACCCACACTAGAACGGCAGACACGCATTACACCTACGGGACTATCACCCTCTCTGGTCCGGCATTCCAACCGATTCACCTATACGCCTGCACCTCATCCCGCTAACCAGATAGGGTTAGCACATGTAGGCCCCACAACCCCGGTGATGCAACGCCTATCCGCTATCACACACCAACCGGTTTAGCCCCATCCGCGTTCGCTCGCCACTACTAACGGAATCACTATTGTTTTCTCTTCCTGCGGGTACTGAGATGTTTCACTTCCCCGCGTTCCCTCCACACAGCCTATACATTCAGCTGCAGGTCATACGGCATGACACCGTACGGGGTTTCCCCATTCGGAAATCCTGGTCTCAACGTCCGGTTATCGACTCCACCAGGCTTATCGCAGATTCCCACGTCCTTCATCGGCTCCTGATGCCAAGGCATCCACCGTGCGCCCTTAAAAACTTCAACACAAATCAAAGTCTCAGATTGAGCAATAAAACAATCAACAAAATCACAAAACAACCACGCAAGAACACCCCGAAAGGCATCCGACATGGTCATCTTATAAGATGCTCGCGTTCACTATACAGTTCCCAAACAACAACCCCACACCCCCGCACCACCGACCAAAGACCCCCAAAAAGGAACCCATTAAGCCAGCGCGCAAAGACACAGGACAAACACTGAAACACCAAACACCCACCCCCAAAGGGACAGGACGCTTGTTGCCTCAAAACCCAACAGCATGCCAAACCATACAAACCGCACAACCCCCACACCCTCATTCCAACACCCCCAAAGGGACGCGTACTAAAAGAGCATGAACACCATGCAGCCATAGCCAATACCCCGCCCCAACCATCAGGTCAACGCGTTTTCCGGTACTGAGTTCATTGATATTCCACCCATGAGCAACCCGCCTGCCAACACTCGTGGCAGAAACGGGCAACCAATAATTGGTTAGCTCCTTAGAAAGGAGGTGATCCAGCCGCACCTTCCGGTACGGCTACCTTGTTACGACTTAGTCCCAATCGCCAGTCCCACCTTCGACGACTCCCCCCACACAAGGTGGTTAGGCCATCGGCTTCGGGTGTTACCAACTTTCGTGACTTGACGGGCGGTGTGTACAAGGCCCGGGAACGTATTCACCGCAGCGTTGCTGATCTGCGATTACTAGCGACTCCGACTTCATGGGGTCGAGTTGCAGACCCCAATCCGAACTGAGACCGGCTTTTAGGGATTAGCTCCACCTCACAGTATCGCAACCCATTGTACCGGCCATTGTAGCATGCGTGAAGCCCAAGACATAAGGGGCATGATGATTTGACGTCATCCCCACCTTCCTCCGAGTTGACCCCGGCAGTCTCCCATGAGTCCCCACCTTTACGTGCTGGCAACATGGAACGAGGGTTGCGCTCGTTGCGGGACTTAACCCAACATCTCACGACACGAGCTGACGACAACCATGCACCACCTGTGAACCAGCCCCGAAGGGAAACCCCATCTCTGAGGCGGTCTGGAACATGTCAAGCCTTGGTAAGGTTCTTCGCGTTGCATCGAATTAATCCGCATGCTCCGCCGCTTGTGCGGGCCCCCGTCAATTCCTTTGAGTTTTAGCCTTGCGGCCGTACTCCCCAGGCGGGGCACTTAATGCGTTAGCTACGGCGCGGAAAACGTGGAATGTCCCCCACACCTAGTGCCCAACGTTTACGGCATGGACTACCAGGGTATCTAATCCTGTTCGCTCCCCATGCTTTCGCTCCTCAGCGTCAGTAGATGCCCAGAGACCTGCCTTCGCCATCGGTGTTCCTCCTGATATCTGCGCATTTCACCGCTACACCAGGAATTCCAGTCTCCCCTACATCACTCTAGTCTGCCCGTACCCACCGCAGATCCGAGGTTGAGCCTCGGACTTTCACGGCAGACGCGACAAACCGCCTACGAGCTCTTTACGCCCAATAAATCCGGATAACGCTTGCGCCCTACGTATTACCGCGGCTGCTGGCACGTAGTTAGCCGGCGCTTCTTCTGCAGGTACCGTCACTTTCGCTTCTTCCCTACTGAAAGAGGTTTACAACCCGAAGGCCGTCATCCCTCACGCGGCGTCGCTGCATCAGGCTTTCGCCCATTGTGCAATATTCCCCACTGCTGCCTCCCGTAGGAGTCTGGGCCGTGTCTCAGTCCCAGTGTGGCCGGTCACCCTCTCAGGCCGGCTACCCGTCGTCGCCTTGGTGAGCCATTACCTCACCAACAAGCTGATAGGCCGCGAGTCCATCCCCAACCGATAAATCTTTCCACCAAAAACCATGCGGTCAAAGGTCATATCCGGTATTAGACCCAGTTTCCCGGGCTTATCCCAGAGTCGGGGGCAGGTTACTCACGTGTTACTCACCCGTTCGCCACTAATCACCCCAGCAAGCTGGGGGTCATCGTTCGACTTGCATGTGTTAAGCACGCCGCCAGCGTTCATCCTGAGCCAGGATCAAACTCTCCATAAAAAACAAAAAGCCACCGAAACCCCTCGGAAAATAAGGGAAGAATCAGTGATAAAATCCTGGCGAATAAAAACACTCGGAACAACACACGGGGGTGCATCATTCCAAGCAAATGTTATATATCCACCAAATTAAAAATAATTCGGTATCAATAAACTTGGCACACTATTGAGTTCTCAAACAACAAACACTCTCGACACCACAACCACCATAATCGGCGGCTGCTTCGCTCCGGAGCAACTTTTCAACTCTAGCATGTTTCGTGAACCAGTCAAAACCAGTCGAAACGCCTTGTGAAAAGCTCTTTGCCACCGGATGAATTCTACGTGTATTCCACGTTGTTTTCGTTCCGGCAACAGAGAAAAACTATACAGAGACTTTGGCTAACTTACAAATCGATCCAGGGGGTTCTGCGTCACATTCATTTTGGTGTCCTAGTCTGGCGTTATGAGCGACCTTCAGACACTCCTTGGATACCGTGAGCCAATCTTCAACGCCTCGATGGCCGGGGCCGCCGGCGGCAAGCTCGCAGCTGCCGTCAGCGCCGCTGGCGGCGTAGGGATGATCGGCTGCCCGGCCGCCCCGGCCAGCGAATGGATTTCGGAGCAGGCCGCGTATTTGAACTCAACAGATTCCCCGTGGGGTGTCGGTTTCATGGCGTGGTCTTTGGAAAATGACTTGAGCGCCTTGGAAAGCTTCCTCGACTACGAGCCGTCATTGGTTGTATTGAGTTTCGGTGACCCAACCAGGAGTGCTGCCCTAGCCCACGAAGCGGGAGTGCTCACTGCCATGCAGGTGGGAAACGCGGAAGACCTTGCCCGGGCCCTGCAAGATGATATCGATGTAGTGATTGCCCGGGGCGGCGAAGGTGGCGGACATGGCCGCAACGAAGCGGGAACGCTACCGCTGCTGCAACTGGCGACAATGCAGAACGTGAAACCGGTGATCGCCGCCGGCGGGATCGGGACCGCTCGGGCCGTCGCTGCCGTATTGGCCGCCGGCGCAGATGCGGCTTGGGTAGGGACGCGTTTCCTTGCCAGTACCGAAGCCAGCGGAAACGAGAAGGTAAAGGCCGCGGTCCTGGCCTCCGGATTAGACGACACCGTATACACCCGCGCCTTTGATATCGCTCAGCAGCTTCCCTGGGCGGAAGAGTTCGGCGGACGGGCGCTGAGAAACGAATTCAGCCAGCGCTGGGCCGAAGACATTCCGGGGCTGCAGGCCGCTGCCACGGAACAGCTGCGGGAACAGATGAGCAATGCTCGTGCGCAATCACTGGTCTCGATGGCCCCGGTTTATGCGGGCGAAGCGGTCCAATTCGTTCAAGCAGAAGAAAGCGCCGCGCAGATCATGGCCGAGTTGGGACAATTCCGCGAAATCCTCGAGCAGACCGCACGACGCTTCGACTAACTTAGATTGGCTGGTTATCGATCAAGCGCACATTGCCGACCTTCGCCGCTACCAGAACGAGTCCCACCCCGGTAAAGGGGGTGTCCTGGCAATTGAAGGCCAGCTCTTGGAGAGTATTGGGGTCAACCACCACGAAATAGTCGAGTTCGACAAGCGGTTCCATCTGGAACAGGCCCAGCGCGTCGTCAATGTTCAGCGGTTCATGGCGGGCGGCACGCCCGGAGATCAATTCGATCGCACGGTGCAGCACCAAGGCCGCACGCAGTTCTTCGGTATTGAGCAGCGCATTGCGGCTGGACAGCGCCAATCCCTCGGAGCTTCTTACGATCGGCACCGAGCGCAGCTGAACCGGGTAGTCCAGATCCGCGACCATCCGCCGAATGAGCGCCAACTGCTGAGCATCTTTCTGCCCGAAGTAGGCACGGTATTCGCCTTGCCGCGGATCCGCCAAGTGAAGCAGCTTAGCCACCACCGCAAGCATCCCGTCGAAATGCCCCGGGCGGGAGGCCCCCTCGTACATTTCGCCCAGCGCCCCGCTGTTCAACCGGATCAGCGGCATACCCGCGTGATAAATTTCCTCGGCGTTCGGAGCGAAGACGATATCAACTCCGGCCTGCGCAGCTAATTGCACATCGGCATCGAGGTCGCGCGGGTAGTTGGCGTAGTCCTGCGCGTCATTGAATTGCAGCTCATTGACGAAGATCGAACTGACCACCAATTCGTTTTCATCACGAGCCTTGTCGAAAAGCCGTGCGTGCCCTTGGTGCAATGCCCCCATGGTGGGAACAAAGCCCAGAGTTTTCGGGTTGGCCTGAGCGATCGCTGTCTTCAGCTCATCACGGGTATGAACAATCATCGGGGTCTTCACGCCCTCTATTCTAGAACCTGCAACAGTTCTTGAAGTGTCCCCGGTGAGATCCGCCCCAGTGCCGCCGCACGTTGCGCGGTAGCCCGTGACAGGCTGCGGTAGCTGTCCACGGTCTCGGCTTGATCCTTGGCCATCGCGGCCAGATGCGCTCTGACGGTACCCACATCGCCTCGGGCGACCGGCCCGGTCAAGGCTCCGGCTCCCGAACGCAAGGCGTTATCCAGGCTGGCGCCCATCAACGCACGCAGGGTGGCCGCCGGATCCTGCACCCCGATCCGGCGCAGCATATCCGCCGACTGGGCGGTAATGGTGTTCAGATGATTTGCCGCGTGTGCAAGGGCTGCGTGATAGCTCACGCGGTCCTCCTCGGCGATCACCACCGGCTCTCCGCGCATCTCAACCACCAGCGCTTGAGCCACTGGGAGCATGATTTCATCTGCGGTGACCGCGAAGACGCAGTCGGTCAGGCGTTGCAGATCCAAGCTCATCCCGGTAAAGGTCATTGCCGGGTGGATGGCCAGCGGGAATGCTCCAGCGGCTCGCGCCGGTTCCAAGATCCCGGTGCCGTAGCGTCCGGCGGTGTGGGCAACCAGCTGACCGGTCACAAAGTGCCCGGCGGCCGCCAAACCCTGGACCAGTTCGCCGAGCACGTCATCTGGCACGGCGAAGAGCACCAGCTCGCTGCGCCGCAGGATTTCTGCCGGATCCAGAATTTCCACGCCGGGAAGCAACACCTCGGCACGCTCCCGCGATGCTTCGGAGACCGCGTGGACGCCGGTGATCCGGTGCCCGGCGGCGGCCAACGCGGCTCCGAGGATCGCTCCGACCTTGCCCGCAGAGATGATTCCAATGCCTAAGCGTGGTGCCTGCACTGATCTACCTTTCAACCTGTCGCTGCGCTTGCGCCGCAAAAAATTCTGTCGCTACCTGCTCATCGAGCTGGTGCATATAGCCCACGATCGAGCCGCCTGCGCTGTACAGGCGAATCCCTGCTAGCTCCCGGCGACGCTCCCAAGGCCCCTGCTGCAACGCCATGCCCTGGATTCGCCCATGCGGTACGAAAGCCGCGCTGCGCGAAAGCCATCCGAAGCGGGTGATGACGCAGCTGCCGGTGCTCAAAAACGCCTGATGCTTCCAGGCTCCCGGAGACAGCGCCTTGGCACGCATCGGTGAGCTGATGAATCCGTGGTCGTTTCCGGTGGTAATGGCGGTGAACAGCACCTCGCGCTGGTTCTCAACCCCCAACTCGGGCAGCAAAATTCCCATAACCTGGGTGACTGATTCGAAGTCCCCCACGGGCAGCACCAGCAGATTCGACATTTCTTCTTCACCGACACCCAGCGCGTTGACCTCCACCCGATACCAGCCGAGCAGCCGCCAAAAAGCCGGCGAACTGATCTGGATCGACTGCACCCGGCCGGCGGGCAACGACTGCTGCTTGGTGTCGGCCAGCCCGTGGCTGATGCGCAGGCCGGTGTCCGTGGCGCTCGCGCTGAAGTTCCATGAGTTGTTCAGTTCCTTGTAGAACCAGCCGCCAAAGCCGAGCAGCATCGGCACCAGTCCGGCGACTAGCACGCCGACCCCCGAGATGCTCAGAATGCCCAAGACCAGGGCCAAGAGCACGCCGATCACCGTGGGAAGCCGCAGGAAAAGCGAGGCCAGCAGGCGTCCGGCTGGCACCTTGGCCATCAGCGGAACCGGCTGCGCGGCTTCTTCCTGCACCGGGATCTCGCCCTGGGCCAGAGCCAGGATCTCGGCACGCAGCTGGTGGGCGTGCGCCTTGCGCAGGAAGGACAGGCGCATGACCGAGGCGGAGCCATCGGCCACATCGAAGCGGAGTTCAGCCAAGCCCAGCAGCCGAGCCACCAAGGGTTGGGCGATATCGATCCCCTGCACGCGGTCGATGCGTGCCTGCTTTTGGCTGCGGAAAACCATTCCGGAGTTCACATAGACGTGGGTTTCGCTGATCCGGTAGCGGGTGAAGTACCAGGACAGCGCGTAGAAAATGAGCACCAGCGCCAGCGCCGCCGAGCCGATGCCCACGGTCCAGGTCAGCCGGCTGCCGGTGAAACGCTCCTCCCAGGGAATGTCATCGGTATTCTGCCAGTACACCCAGGCCAAACCCACGATCGCCAGCCAGCCGTGGACAAAGGGGCTGGCCGGGTGGACCCGCTGCCATTCGTTCACAGCAGGTTCGCCTCGCCGGCCGCGACCAAGCGTTCACGCAATTCCTCGCCTGTTTCTGCGCGAAGCCCGGGAATAACCGCGGTGGCGGCCCCGGCGGCGGTGTTCAGCGTCAGCTTGCACAGTCCATAGCGGCGTTCCACCGGCCCGCTGGTGACCTCCACATACTGCATGCGTCCGTAGGGGATGACAAGTTGTTTGCGCCAAAGCACCCCGGAGCGAACCAGCAGGTCTTCTGCGCGCTCCAGATAACCCAAAGCCCGCACCTGGCGGCGTAGCACGCGCAGGATCGGCAAAGCCAGGCCGAGGACCAGCACCGGCGGGAGGATGACCAACCACCAGGGCACGGGGATGCCGAACAGGCGCAGGATCAACGGCAGCAGCGCCACCAGCAGGTAGCTGCCGGTCTGGATCAGCCAGGTGACCAGCTTGACCTTAAAATAGTCGGGATCCACCGCGGTGAAGTTATTCGGTGACGATTCCATCGGTGTTTTCATCGGTGTCCTCGGGCGGTAGTTTGCAAAGGTGCTGAACAAGGTAGCCGATGATGACCATCACGATTCCGGCACCGGCAAGGACCAGCGCGCGGGTGAGCGTGGGGCTCGAACCGGAGGCGAACAGCAGCGTAATCAGCGGGGCCACATGCCAGCCGGCGATCAGTGCGCCGGCGTAGGCCGCAGCCTGCGCAAGCACCAGCGTGCGCGCGGCGGCGATCGGGTCGATATGCCCGCGGCCCAAGGTCGAACGCTTCACCCGGATGCCGAGGAAGAGGATCACCGCGCACACCGCGCCCAGGGAGAACAGCGCGGTGTAGTCGAGCACCGGGGAGAACCTGCCGGTGGCCGTGAGCAGGCGCAGCGCAACCCATCCGGTCACGCCGCCAAGCAGCGTGCACCAGCTGAGCGTGCTCACCTTGAGTCGGTTCATAGCCTGATGATGTCCTTGGTGTCTGCCGCGGCCTCCGCCAGCCGGGAGACCAGCTGGCCGTTGAGCACCGCGTCGGCGTCCATCCAGCTCCACGGGGCAAGCACGAACCCGCGGGTGTGGGCGCGCGGATGCGGCAAGGTCAGCGATTCCTCGTCCAGGCGCAGCTGGTCGAAGGTGATCAGATCCAGATCCAGCGTGCGCGCTTCCCAACGCACCTCGCGGGTGCGCTCATGGTTCGCCTCGACGCTTTGGCAGAGCTCAAGCAGCTCGTGCGGGCCGAGGGTGGTGCGCACCTTGATGACCTGATTGGTGTAATCCGGCTGTTCGGGCGGGCCGCCCACCGGCTTGGTGATGGCTACCGGAGAGATCTGGAGCACCTCGAGGTGTTCGCGCAGTTCCGCGATGGCCGAGCGCAGCGTTGCGGCGCTGTCCCCGAGATTCGCGCCCAACGCGATAATCGCGGTATGCACGCTCTGCTGGCGGGTCAGGCAGATGCTCACGTCGGAGAAGGGGACCGGAATCGGAGCCTGCGGCTTGTGCACCACCACGTCCACGGCGGCCACCGAGCGCCAAGCTGCGAGAATCGCCTCGGCGATCTCGTGTCCGAGCTTTTCGATCAGGTCCCAGGGTCCGGCCTGGATCTGCGCCACTACCAGCTGGCTGACGGCCCCGTAGTCCACGGTGTCCGCGACGTCATCGCTCAGCGCTGCCCGGGTGATATCCACGTGCAGCACCACGTCGATCCGGAATTCCTGCCCTTCGCGCTTCTCGAAGTCGAAAACCCCGTGATAGCCGGTGGCGGAAATTCCCTCAATGCTAATGCGATCCATAGGCCTTCACGACTTCCAGCGCGTCGCGGCTGCCCGCCACATCGTGCACGCGCACCGCCCACACCTTGTCCCGGGCGGCGAGCACTGTGGTCGCCGCCGTCGCGCCGTCGCGGCCCAGCGGTTCACGCGGGGTCTTGCCGTCGGCGAGCAGTTCACCGAGGAAACGCTTGCGGCTGGTGCCGATCAGCACCGGGTGGCCCAGCGACTCGAAGGCCGCCAGGTTGGCCAGCAGCGCCCAGTTATGCTCGGCGTCCTTGGCGAAGCCCAGTCCCGGGTCGATGATCAGCTGTTCGGGTTTAACTCCCTTGGCCAGGAATTCGTCGCGCAGGGTGCGCATTTCGGCGAGCACCTCTGCCACCGGGTCCCCGTAGTTTGCCTCATGCACCATATTCGCGGCGGTGCCGCGGCGGTGCATCAGCACGTAGGGCACGCCGGTTTCGGCAATCAGTTCCGCCATGCCGTCCTCATAGGTCAACCCGGAAACGTCGTTGATCAGGTGGGCGCCGGCGGCGATGGCCGCGCGGGCGGTGGACACGTGCATGGTATCCACGGAGATCACCGCGCCGGCCTTGGCCAGCGCCTCGATCACCGGGATGATGCGCGCCTGCTCCAGGGCAGGATCCACGTCCTTGGCTCCCGGACGGGTGGATTCCCCGCCCACGTCGATGATGTCGGCCCCGGCGTAGAGCAGCTTCAGCCCGTGGTCCAGCGCCTTGTCGGTGCCCAGGTACTGCCCGCCGTCGGAGAAGGAATCCTCGGTGACGTTCAGGATCCCCATCACCAGGGTTCGCCCGGTAGGCAGGTCGGCGAAGGTCTTCCGCTTCGACTTGCGGATCACGGTCAGCGGGCTGGTGGCCGGGCCGGTGCCCGGGATGGCTCCAAGTGACATGTTTTCTACCTTCCGAGGATCAGGCTCATGGCTTCGGCACGGGTTGCGGTCTCCCGCAGCTGTCCGCGCACGGCACTGGTGACGGTCTTCGCGCCGGGTTTGCGCACCCCGCGCATCGACATGCACATGTGCTCGCATTCCACGACAACGATCGCACCGGTGGGTTCCAGGTGTTCGACCAGCGCATCGACGATCTGGGTGGTCAGGCGTTCTTGCACCTGCGGGCGGCGGGCGAAGACCTCGACCAGGCGCGCCAACTTGCTCAACCCGGTGACCTTGCCGCCGCGGCCCGGAATGTAGCCGATATGCGCGGTGCCGTAGAACGGGACCAGATGGTGCTCGCAGGTGGAGTAGAACGGAATGTCCTTGACCAGCACCAGTTCGTCATGTTCGATGTCGAATGTGGTGGACAGGTGTTCGGCGGCATCCTGATGCAAACCGGCGAAGAATTCGGCGTAAGCCTTGGCTACCCGCTTCGGGGTGTCCACCAGGCCATCACGGTCCGGATCTTCGCCGATCGCTTCGAGGATTTCGCGGACCGCCGCGGCAATGCGCGGCTGGTCGATCTCATTGACTTCAATCACGACTTCGATACTAGTCGGTCGACCGGACCGCGCGCTCCTTGGGGCTTAATACCGGGCCTTGTTCGTGGACCGGACGCTGGTCGTTGCTCAGCCACACGTCGCGCTTGTCGCGCTTGACCAGATCGACGAAGAGCTCGGCGATTTCCTTCTGGTTCAGCGTTTCATGTTCCAGCAGAGCCAAGGCGAGGCGGTCCAGCACGTGGCGGTTGGCGGTCAGCGCCCAGTAGGCGTCATCGTGCGCCTGCTCGATGAGCGTGCGCACCTCTTCGTCCACCAGGTGCGCCATCTCATCGGAGTAGTCCCGGCTTGCGGTGCCCATGCCCTGCGCTGCGGCCGAAGAGGCCAGGCGCACGGCGCCGACCTTCTCGCTCATGCCGTATTCGGTGACCATCCGCCGTGCGGTGTCGGTGGCCTTCTCGATGTCGTTGGAAGCGCCGGTGGACGGATCGTGGAAGACGATCTCCTCGGCGACGCGGCCGCCCATGGCGTAGGCCATCTGGTCCAGCAGTTCGTTGCGGGTGATCGAGTACTTATCGGACTCCGGGACCACCATGGTGTAGCCCAGGGCGCGGCCGCGGGGCAGGATGGTGATCTTGGTGACCGGTGCGGTCTGGTTCATCGCCGCGGCGACCAGCGCGTGGCCACCCTCGTGATAGGCGGTGACCTTGCGTTCGTGTTCGTCCATCAAGCGGGTGCGCTTCTGCGGTCCGGCCATCACGCGGTCGATTGCCTCGTCCAGCGCGCGGTCATCGATCAGGTTTGCGTTCGAGCGGGCGGTGAGCAGCGCCGCCTCGTTAAGCACGTTTGCCAGATCCGCGCCGGTGTAGCCAGGGGTCTTCTTCGCCACTGCGTTCAGATCCACCGTGGCGTCCATCGGCTTGCCGGCCACGTGGACCTTCAGAATCTGTTCGCGGCCCTTCAGATCCGGTGCCTCCACCGGGATCTGCCGGTCGAAGCGTCCCGGGCGCAGCAGCGCCGGGTCAAGCACGTCCGGACGGTTGGTTGCGGCGATCAGGATGACGTTGGTGGAGGCGTCGAAGCCGTCCATCTCGACCAGCAGCTGGTTCAGCGTCTGCTCGCGTTCGTCGTTGCCGCCGCCGATTCCGGCCCCGCGGTGCCGGCCCACGGCATCGATCTCATCGACGAAGATGATCGCCGGAGAGTTGGTCTTTGCCTGTTCGAATAGGTCGCGGACGCGCGAGGCACCCACACCGACGAACATTTCGACGAAGTCGGAACCCGAAATCGAATAGAACGGGACAGCGGCCTCGCCGGCCACGGCCTTGGCCAGCAGCGTTTTGCCGGTGCCCGGAGGGCCGTAGAGCAGCACGCCCTTGGGAATTTTCGCGCCGACCGCCTGGAACTTCGCCGGTTCGCGCAGGAACTCCTTGATTTCGTGCAGTTCCTCCACCGCCTCGTCGGCGCCGGCCACGTCGACGAAGGTCACCTGCGGCATATCCTTGGTGATCAGTTTCGCCTTGGACTTGCCGAACTGCATGACCTTCGAGCCGCCGCCCTGGCTACGCGCCAGGATGAACCAGAAGATACCTGCAATCAGGATGAAGGGGATGATAATGCCGAGCATCGAGAGCAACCAGTTGTTTTCCACCGGCTGATCGGTGAACTTGCTCAACTGGGCGTCGTTCATCGCATCGACTACCTGATCGGCGCGGGGTACGGAGTAGTAGAAGGAAACTTTCTTTCCCTTATCCACTCCGTCGACGTTTAGCGCGTCGCGCAGGGTCAGGTCTACTCGTTGATCTCCGTCGAAGATCTTAGCTTCGGTGGCGTTACCGCTGGTGAGTTGATTCAGGCCCACGGAGGTATCCACTTGTGCCGAACCGTTGCCAAATACCATTGGCAGGAACAACACCATCGCGGTCACACCGACCAGGACCCAAATGATCCAGCTGTTAAAAATCTTCTTAGTTTTCATCGATCCGAAAGGTCCCGTACCTTTCGCATCCCCCTCACGCGTTCTGCCGGCGTCCGGGCAACGCCACCTTCGATTCAGTTCAACGCCTAGGTGGCGCTAAAAGTTCCCTACTCGTAGATGTGCGGAGCCAAAGTGCCCACGCAGTCCAGGTTGCGGTACTTTTCTGCGTAGTCCAGGCCGTAGCCGACAACAAATTCATTTGGAATATCCATGCCGACGTATTTCACGTCGATTTCCACTTTTGCCGCTTCCGGCTTGCGCAGCAGGGTGCAGATTTCCACCGAGGCCGGGCCGCGGGATTCCAAGTTGGCCTTCAACCAGGACAAGGTCAGGCCCGAATCGATGATGTCTTCGACGATGAGCACATGCTTGCCCATCAAATCGGTGTCCAGGTCCTTGAGGATGCGCACCACGCCGGAAGACTGGGTTCCGGAACCGTAGGAGGAGACCGCCATCCAGTCCATGGACAGGTGGGAGTTCAGCGCGCGGACCAGATCCGCCATGACCATCACCGCACCCTTGAGCACGCCGACAACGAGGATGTCGCGTCCCTCATAATCCTTGTCGATCTGTGCGGCCAGTTCGTCGATACGAGCCTGGATTTCTTCCTTGGTGTAAAGTACGTGCGCGAGATCGGCCTTGACTGCGTTCGAATCCACGAGGGTTCTCCTGATTCTCAGAGGTGGGGTACTCAACTAGAGTGCCACATTTAGTTTAATGTTGTTGATCTTGTGGTCGTGAAAACTATCACCGAGGAGCGCCGCAGCGCGCTGACCTTGCCTTCGAGCTGCACCGGACCGGCCGAACGGGACTTGGCCATTCCCACTCCGGCCAGCGCGCAGAGAGCCGCCGTGCGCTCGCTTCCAAGGTTCAGCGCTCCTGCTTCGGCGGCGGCCAAACGCAGCACCCTGGAGGCGATGGCCTCGGGAAAAGTGGCAAGAATTCGCAGTTCCACCCCGGCGGAGCAACGCGCCTGCTCCCAGGCTCGTTCGGCCCAGGAGTCCAGTGCGTCGGCGTCCGCCGCGGCCAGCGCCGCGGTGCGGGCCAGCGCCTCGGTCAGGTGCCCGCCGAGCTGTTCACGCAAAAATGGGAGCACCGCGTGACGGATGTGATTGCGTCGATAGGCGGTGTCAGTATTACTCGGGTCATCCCAGTAATCGATTCCGGCCGACGCGCAGATCGCCTCGGTTCCTTCGCGGGTCAATTCCAGCAGCGGGCGGGCGTAGGGCCCGCGCGAGACCGGCATTCCGGCTAATGACCTGGTGCCCGAACCGCGCAGGATCCCCAACAGCACCTGTTCGGCCTGATCGTCTTTGGTGTGCGCGAGCAGCAGCCGCTGCGCCCCGGTTTCTTCCAATGCCTGCTCGAAGGCCGCATACCGCGCGGCCCGGGCGGAGGCCTCATCACCAGCGGTGCGCACCGTCTTGATCAGCACCATCTCCAAGCCCAGCGCCTGGCATTGCGCGGCTGCGCGCTGCGCCACCTGGGCGCTGCCGGCTTGCAAGCCGTGGTCCACGATCACCACGCCAAAGCGGATGCGCTCACGCAACTGGCTGGCGGCTGCGGCCAAGGCCATGGAATCGGCCCCGCCCGAAACGCCGAGCAGCGCGAACGCACCGGCTTGCGCCGCCACCGCGTTGCGGGCCAGGTCGATCGGTCGGCTCATCGCGTGCGGGCCAGCCAGAGTGCCGGGTTATCAAGCTCCGCAGAGCTGGGGAAAAGCTCCCGCTCGGTGAAAATCACATTGAACTGCGCATAGCCGATCTCGTCCACGATGTGGCGCACGAACTTTGCTCCGCGCTCATACTGGCGCGCCTTGGCATCCATGCCCAGCAGCTTGCCGATCCAAGTCGCCCAGGGCGAACGGTTCTTACCGCGGGCGGTGAAGCGATTGCGAATGGTCTTGATCGTGCGAATCGAGCTGACGTCGTTCATCACAACCATTGCATGGCCTTCGAGCACCGACATGATGCTGGTCAGCTTGCCAACCTCGCTGCGCATGGATTTGAACCGCGCCCCGATGTCGTTCATCGAGTTGGTCTTCTCGTTCAGCGGCTCGAAGATTTCGGCCAGCGTCTGCTTCATCACTCCCGGGATCCACGGCGCATGTTCGAACTGCAGCCGGTGGGTCTGCTCATGGGTGGCGATCCACAGGTAGAAGTCCCGCGCATTCAAGTTCAGCTCCCCCCGGATCTGCGTGATCGTCGGGGCGTTGAGCAGCAGCCGGGGACCTGCGAACGGGTCGAACTGGCCCAGCACCCGGGTGCCGAGCACCGAAAGCACCGCACCGAGTTCCGCACCGGCAATCAGCGGCAGAGCGGTGGGCGTTTTCGGCATCTCGGGAAGCATTGCGGCGAAGTTCTGGCTGACCGCTTTGGCCCATCCGGCACGGTCCACCACGAGAGTTTCGGATTGCGCGGTGGCGCTCAGCTTCGAGATCCGTTCCGCCTCGGTGAGCCCCTGCCCGGCGGCGATGCGCAGTTCTTCGACGATCCGCGCCGCCTGTTTGCTGCTCAGCGCAGGCCCCGCGGGCATCAGCGTTTTTGCGGTGCCTACGGCAAGATCCCAATCGATGAACTGGCTCATGTAATTCTCCTACCGGCACCCACAGCCGCGCAGGGCGGTGACTGCCTGGTCGATGGTTGGTTTATGTGGTGCCAGCGCCCCGTCGGGCTGTGCTGCGAAGATGCTGAAGGCGATCAGCCGGCCATCAGCGGTCAGCGTCATTCCGGTCAGCGTGGCCACCCCGCTCAGGGAGCCGGTTTTCGCCCGCACCAGCCCCAGCGTAGCGGCCGCATTGAGCCGGTTCATCAGGGTCCCGTTGTAGCCGGCGACGGGCAGCGAGTAGACCAGCTCGCGCAATTCGGGTTTTCCGCTGGTGGCCGCGGCACGGAGCAACGTGGTCAACGCCGCCGGCGAAACTTGATTGGTTGCCGCCAGCCCGCTGGTATCCACCAAAGATATGCCGGTTGCGCCATATGCTTCGGCAACCTGCTGCACGGCCAGCCCCGCCTGCTTCGGGTCAAGGCCCTTGTTCACCGCAACCAGGCGGCCCAAGGTTTCGGTCAGATAGTTATCCGAGACCAGCAGCATGTGTTTGACCTGCACGCGCAACGGGGCCGAGAGCACCTGCGTGAGCTGCTCCCCGCCGGCGTAGGCACCCCGGCCGCCCTCGCTGACCTGCACCTGTTTGCCCAGCTCGGCGGCGAAGACCTTGCGCACCTGCTGGGCGGCATCTGGCTGATAGGCCGAGCGGGTGCTTTCGGAGGCGCGGCCGGCGTAGTGCGCGATCGGATATAGCTCGCCGATGTTGTTCGAGGTGAACAACGACTTGTCCCAGGCCGGGTTCACCTGCGCATCGCCGAAGAGCGAATCGTCGAGCCAGAGCTTCACCTCGCCGACGCCGCGATCCTCCAGCGCCTTCGCGGTCTGTGCCGCGAGAGTTGCCAGGCCTGCATAGCCCTTTGGGTGCACGGGGTCGGACTCGCCGTCGCCCAGCAGCACATCTCCGCCGCCGCGCAGTACCAGGGTGTCGCCGTCCAGCCACACGCTGGTGGACAGCTGGTGCTCCCCGCCGAAGGTATCCAGCGCGGCCACTGCGGTGGCCACCTTCAAACTCGATGCAGGGGTTCCAGGAGTCTGCGCATTCTTGTCGTAGAGCACCTTGCCGCTGGCCACGTCGACCACCTGGGCGTTGAAGGAGGTCTTATCCCCCTTGGTGCTCAGGATCGCATCCATTTGCGCGGCAAGCACCGAATTATCCGGCATGGGAGCTTCGGGATTCAGATCCCTAACGGTGACCGGATCGGCTTCCGCAACGGTTTCGCTGGCGCGAATGTAATGCGCCTGCGGTTCTCCGGTGAAGCTGCGCGGCGAATTAAACATCGCCGCAGCCATGCCCACCACTGCCAACAGAGCCACCGCCAGCGTCAGTACGCGTCTTACGGCAGTGTTCATGTGAGCATGTTCCTCTCGCGGGTTTAGCTACTTATGCCCCGAGGGGCGATACGCTTATTAGCGGATATCCCTAAGACTAGTTTAGGAGTGTGCTTTTTATGAGCCACGACGTGACCATCGAGATCCCAACCGGATCACGCGTCAAGTACGAAATCGACCACGAGACCCACCGCTTGCGCCTGGATCGCGTGCTCTTCACCTCCATGCAGTACCCAACCCACTACGGCTACTTCGACGAGACCCTGGGCGAAGATGGCGATCCATTGGACGCCATGGTTTTCATCCCGGGTGTCGATTTGATTCCTGGCGTCATCGTCGAATCGCGCCCCATCGGCGTCTTCAACATGACCGATGATGGCGGTGGAGATGCAAAGCTGCTTTGCGTCCCAACCGACAAGCGCTTCGACCACATCAAGGAACTCGAAGACATGGATGAGTGGCTGATCAAGGAGATCGAGCACTTCTTCACCCGCTACAAGGACCTGGAACCGGGCAAGTGGGTTAAGGCCGAGGGCTGGGAAGGCCGCGAGGCTGCCGAGGCCGAGCTGGCTCGCTCCATCGAGCGTTTCAAGGCTTAACCACGCTCTAGGGGCGGGGACCGATTGGTCCTCGCCCCTAGTTTTTTCGAAAGGCAACCCATGCTCGCTGCGCTCGACCTGCCCACGCCGCTGAATGCCGAGGTAATGCTGCGTCGCGCCGAAGCGGCGGACCTTCCGGCATTGCGCCGGCTCTTGGCCGATGATGTGCTTGGCGCCGCCCGCGAAGCAACGGCCGAGTCCGAGGGCTATGCGCAGGCCTTGGAACGGTTGCTGGCCGATCCCGGCAACGACCTGGTGCTCGGTGAACGCGCCGGGGAGGTCATCGCGATGCTGCAGTTGACTTCCATCCCCGGGATTTCCCGCGGCGGTTCCATCAGATTGAACGTGGAGGCGGTCCGCGTACGGTCCGATTCCCGCTCGACTGGCCTGGGTTCGGCGATGCTGCGCTGGGTAATCGACGCGGCGGCGCCGGCCTGCGCTGCCGGGCTGATCCAGCTCACCTCGGACGCCTCTCGGCTCGAAGCCCACCAGTTCTACCAGCGGCTGGGCTTCAGCGCCTCGCATGTCGGATTCAAGCTCCGGCTGAACCGCTAGAGCCCGAGAACCTTCTCCAAAACAGGCTCTTCGGGCAGGCTCTGCACATCCTTCAACCTGCGTTCCACCGCCCGAGTTCGGGTTCCGGCCTCCTTGACGGTGTTCTGCGCGGTGGTCAACTGCTTCTCCAGCTTGTCCCACACGTCCCCATACTTGCCAAACTCGGCCTTCGCCGCTGATAGCACCTGCCAGACCTCGCTGCTGCGCTTTTCGATGGCCAGGGTCCGGAAGCCCATCTGCAGGGAATTGAGCAGGCTCATCAGCGTCGTCGGACCGGTGACCAGCACCCGGTGTTCGGTTTGCAGACGGCTGGCAAGTCCCGGGCGACGCACCACCTCGGCGAAGAGCCCCTCGGTGGGCAGGTACATGATCGCGAAGTCCGTGCTGTGCGGCGGTTCGATGTACTTCTGGGCGATCTTCTTCGCCTGGATGATGATGGCCTTATCCAAGGCCTTGCTCGCCGCATCGATCTGCACCTTGTCGCCCGATTCCTGGGCGTCCAAGAGCCGCTCGTAGTCTTCCTGCGGCAGCTTCGAGTCAATCGGCAGATATACCGGATTCTCGTCTCGACCAGGCATGATCACCGCGAACTCGACGCTGTCGCGGCTCTCGGGCCGGATCACCACGTTCTGCGCATACTGCTCCGTGGTGAGCAGATCTTCCAGTTGTCGCGAGAGCTGCACCTCACCCCAGGTGCCGCGGCTTTTCACATTTGTCAGCACGCGCTTGAGCCCGCCGACGTCTGCCGCCAGATTCTGCATCTCGCCCAAGCCCTTTTGCACCTGCTCCAGCCGCTGGCTGACAAGTTCAAAGGATTCTCCGAGCCGTTTCTCCAAGGTGCCCTGCAGTTTTTCGTCGACCGTCTCGCGCATCTTCTCGAGCTTCGACTCGTTGCCCACGCGCAATAGCTCGAGTTCTTCGCGCAGCGCACCTTGAAGCTGGCGGTGCATGAGCTGGTTCGATTCGTTCAGCGCGGTAATTTTCGCATCCACGGTGGTGCGGATGGATTCCAGGCGCTGCTCGCTGTCCCGGCGTACCTCATGCAGCGACTCTCGCAGCTCCGCGCGCTGCGCGCCCAGGTCCTGGCGCAGCTCGCCATGGGTTGCGCGCACCGTCGCGGCAATCTGCTCCTGATCACTGGAACCGGTACGGCGCACGATGAGCAAGAGCGCGCCGACGGCAAGCAGGGTATTGATTAGTACAAGCACCAACAGCACAACATTCATACACCAAGAGGTATCAGCACCGTCGGACATAATGGACCCATGCGCATCCTGGTCACCGGCTTCGAGCCCTTTGGAACCGACACCCACAACGCCAGCGCCGAAATCGTGCGCCGGCTGCCCGCCACGCTGGGCGAACACCAGATCGTGACGGGAATCCTGCCGGTGTCATTTTCCCGCGCATTCCCGGCCCTGAGCGTGTTACTTAGCGCACACCGGCCGGAGGCAGTGGTGCTGCTCGGCGAGGCGGGCGGGCGCACCGGGATCAACCTGGAGCGCTGGGCGGTCAACGAGAACAATGCGCGCATCGCCGATAACGACGGCTGCCAACCGGCCGGCGAGCGCATCGCCTCCAATGGCGCACTCCGCCGCGAAGCAACATTGGAAGTACCTAGTCAACTGTCGATCAGTGAGGATGCCGGCAGATTTGTCTGCAACCATATCGCCTACCACGCCTACGGTTTGGGCATCCCGGCGCAGTTTATCCACGTTCCCGCGCTGCGCCCCGGCAACGCCAGGGCGCTAGTAGGCGCGGAAACCGATGGCAGGGCCGGGCAGCGCAGCGCGTTGGGCATCACGGATCTGGTCGACTCGCTCAGCAAGTACTTGTTAGACATCTGCTTTCGCCGCTAGGCCCGGCACTGGCTACCGTTGAGCCTATGAGCTTGACAAACCTTTCCCCGCGCCAGCAGTTTGCCGCCGGCCGCGTCCCACTGCGCCTGGCGAACCTGTTCGGCGGGCTGCTGCTTTTCGCGTTGGCGATGGCGCTGATGGTGCGCGCCGATCTGGGCGTGGATCCGTGGAACGTTTTCCACCTGGGCATCACCCACCACGTCCCGCTGTCCTTGGGCACCGTGGTGATCATCGTGGGCGTTCTCATGCTGCTGACCTGGATCCCGATGAAGCAGTGGCCGGGGCTCGGCACGGTGGCAAACGTGTTTGTCATCGGTGTGGCGCTGGACCTCTTTCTGCTCATCCTTCCGCAGGTCTCCGGGGTGGGCTGGCAGATCCTCACGCTGCTCGGCGCGATCGCGATCAACGGCCTGGGTGGCGCGATGTACATCGGCAGCCACTTCGGCGCCGGGCCGCGCGACGGGCTGATGACCGGATTGCATTTGCGCACCGGGTTGAGCATCCGGCTGGTGCGCACCAGCATCGAGCTGCTGGTGCTGGGCGTCGGCTGGCTGCTCGGCGGCCCGGTGGGCCTTGGCACGGTGGCCTATGCGCTGCTCATCGGCCCGTCCACGCAGTTCTTCTTCCGCTTCACCATCATCAAGCTGGCCCCCTAGGCGCCGATCGACGGGGTCGACGGAACCTCGTTGCCGGTTTTTTGCTTTTCGCGTGGCACGGTGACCATGATCGAGATGATCGCGATCACCACCATCAGCAGGTTGAACAGCACGCCCACCGTCCCGCCGAAGCGCAGACCCACATTCTCTTGGTTGCCGATGAACAGCCCCCACGAACGAATCATGTCCGGGTTTGCCGCCTGCGCGGCGACATACAGCGCGGCGGAGATCGCCACGCCGATGGCATTGCCCAGCGAGGAGGCCATCTTGTAGATGCCGGCCGCGGCTCCTGCCTGATTGTCCGGCACGCTGGACAGCGCCGCGTCGGTGGACGGGGTAGCGTAGAAGCCCAGCCCGACGCCGAAGAGCGTAAAGCCGATCACCGCGAGCACGATGTACTGTTCGACCAGCACGAAGGTCATCGAGGTCAGCAAGATGCCCAGGCCCGCGATGGCGCTGCCCCAGATCATCGGGCGGCGCGGGCCGAAGCGCTGCAGCAGTTTCTCGCCGACGCGGATTGTGGCGATGACCGAGATCAGGTAGCCCAGGGTCAGCAGCCCGGATTGCAGGGAGCTGAGTCCGGCGGCCACCTGCACCAGGCCCAAGGCCACGATCAGCGTGCCGGCCGCGCCGTTGAGCAGGAAGTTTGACAGCGTCGCGCCGGTGAAGGTCATGTTGCCAAAGAGCTTCAGGTCCAGGAACGCGTGCTCCTTGCGCGACTCGATCGAGAAGAACACCAGGGCGGCGATCACGGAGATGACCACCAGCCCGATGCCGGCCAGCGACAACCAGCCCAGCGCCGGGCCCTGGGAGATGTACACGTTCACCGCGACCAGCGCGATGATGAACGCGATCAGCCCGCCGAAGTCGAACCGCGCGGCCGGGCCCTGGGTTTCAGCCTTGGATTCCGGAGTGCCACGCAGCAGGAAGAGCGCGAGGATCGAGAGCACGATGGAGATCCAGAAGATCGAACGCCAGCCGAAGATTGAGGTGGCCATCAGCCCGCCGAACAGCGCGGTGAAGCCCGAGCCGCCCCAGGAGCCGATGGACCAGTAGGACAGCGCCCGCTGCCGCTCCTTGCCCGCGTAGTAGGTTTTCACCAGCGCCATCGTCGAGGGCATGATGCACGCGGCGGACAGCCCCTGCACGATGCGCCCGCCCAGCAGCAGCCCGCTGGTCAGCCCACCGAGGTTCTCCGGAGTCAACGCAATCAGCACCGAGCCGAGGATCGACAGGTAGATGCCCACATACATCAGTTTCACCCGGCCCAGCCGGTCGGCCAGCCCGCCTGCGACGACAATGAAGATGCCGGAGAACAGCGAGGTGATCGACACCGCCAGATTGCCGATGGTGCGCTCGATGCCCAGCTCCCCCTGGATGCCGGGAATGACGTTGAGCAGCGTCTGGGCGAAGAGCCAGAAGTTGATCACCGCCAGCACGATGCCGATCAGCCACTTGTCGTTCGGCTTCCAGGTGGTCGTGCTCATGCCAGTTCGCTCAGCGCAGCGACGGCCATGGCTTCCACGCCGCGAGCCAGGGTCGGCTCGATCACCGGCGCGAAGTGCGGCGAGTGGTTCGGCGCCGTCTTGCCTTCCTTGCAGGCCTGCGGGTCCATTCCGCCCAGCAGCCAGAAGGTGTACGGCACGCCGAACGCGTCGGGGATCCGGCTGAAATCCTCCGAAGCGCTCTGCCTGCCGGCACTGCCCACCGCCCCGAAGTACGCTTCGAAGGCGGCGCTCACCCGCGCGGTGACCGCGGCGTCGTTCGTGGTCAGCGGGAACTGGTCGTAGTATTCGAACTCAGGTTCTTTAGGCGATCCTGCCGCGGCGCATTCCCCGCGCACGATCCGCTCCACCGCTTTGATCAGCGTTTCGCGCACCGCGTTGTCATAGCTGCGCAGGTTCAGCAGCAGCGTCGCCTTGTCCGCGATGATATTGGACTTCGCGCCCACCTGCACCGAGCCGATGGTCAGCACCGCGAATTCGCCGGGCTGCACCTCGCGGGAGACCACCGACTGCAGGCGCATCACGATCGAGGCGGCCAGCACCACCGGGTCAACCGACAGCTGCGGCATCGAACCGTGGGCACCGGTACCGTGCACGGTGATGCGGATCGAATCCCCGGCCGAAAGCACCGGGCCGGCGATGGTCTGCAGCTCCCCGGCGGGCAGCCCCATCACATGCTGGGCGAAGGCCACATCGGGTGCCGGGATCTTGTCCGCCAGCCCGTCGGCAACCATCGCCGCGGAGCCCTGCGCGGTCTCCTCGGCCGGCTGGAAGAGCGCGATGTACGTGCCGGACCATTCGGTGCGATGATCGGCCAGCAGCTTGGCAGCGCCCAGCAGGGCCGCTACGTGCACATCGTGCCCGCAGGCGTGCATCACTCCGTCATTTTCCGAGGCGTAGTCCAGCCCCGTGGCCTCCTGCACCGGAAGCGCGTCCATATCCGCGCGGGCCACCACCGTGCGCCCGGGGCCGTTGTCCAGCACTCCGACCACCCCGGTTCCGCCCAAGTGCTGGACCTGGTAGCCGAACTCTTCCAGCTTGCCCGCCACCAGCGCCGAGGTGCGAGTTTCCTCCAGGCTCAATTCCGGATGCCGATGCAGGTCGCGATAGGTCTCATGGACCCACTGAAGTTCCTTGTCGAGATCGGCCAATACCTTGCGTGCGATGTCCATGGGGCTCCCTTTCAGCAGATAAGACCCAATATATGCCCACGTGGCTTCGGCCGGAAGATATGTGTCACATTCACCGGTTGCACGACAAAATCCCCGGCTCAGGCAATACTTGAATCATGTTTGTCCTTGCGCTCAGCCCGAAGCCGCGCTCCGTCACCGACGTGCAGGCGGCCGCCGAACTCCTCTGGGACCAACTGGAGCAGGTGCACACCCATGCTCCGTTCATGGCGCTCAGCGGGAAGCTGCTGCTGGGCGTGCCGCACGACGCCCATTCGGCTATCGACGCGATCATGCGTTGCGCCCGGTTGAATTTCTGCCACATCGGGCTAGGGGTCGGCACGCTCTACGAGCCGGTCCCGGATCAGGCTGACCTCGTCGAAGGCATTGCCCAGCGTCGCGCCCTGGGAGCCCTGGAGGCTGCCACTCACCGGGGGGAACGCGTGCCGATCAGCGTTTCCTGCGGCGATCCAGACCTCGATCTCGAACTCGAGGGCCTGCTGCGCTTGCTCGGCCACTCGGTGCGCACCCGCACCGAGGCCGAATGGGCGGTGGTCGATCTGCTCACCCCTGGTGTGCGCGGCCAGCAGAAGGCCATTGCCGAGGTCCTGGACATCACCCCGCAGGCGGTTTCCGCCGCCATCGTGCGCTCCGGATACCACGATGAGATCGACGCCCGCGGCGGTATCGCAAGGCTGCTAGAGCTCTCAGATCAGCATTATCACCACTAGATTCGAAGACATTTTCGAACTAATGCTGTAGAATTAATATATGCCCGAAGCAATGGCGCGACGACATCGCCCACCAACACCGGCGCTGCATCAGGATTTCAAGTCGCTGATGAGTCAGCTGCAGAGCAAACTGGCGTGGATTGAAGAACACGGCAGCGAAGCAGAATGCGCCCACGCCATTGAGGAACTCGAAGAGCTGATCTCCAGCTACCGCTATCACCAAGCGGCCCTCTCGCACCAACTCGAAAAAGAAATCGTGCGCCAGCATGAGTTCCAGGGAACCTGCTCCGCCGATCTTACCCGGGGGGCCGCCAGCACCATCGCCTTAGCCCGGAAACAGTCCCCCAACGGCTACCGCGGATACCTGGTCAACTGCCGAATATTGGCCGAAGATACGCCCTACCTCGCAGAGCGCTTCTCCCGCGGAGAACTCACCGAAGCCCAAGTTCTGGCGGTTCTTACGCCCCTGCAAGAAGTCAAAGCCGAACGCCGGAGCGAGTTCGATGCCTCCTTCCGTGACAACCCAGACATGCTCGAGTCCCAAGGCCCCAAACAAATCACCGACACCGTGCAACGCTTCACCTTGGCCTATGTCTCCGGTGATCAGTGCCGGAAAATGAAGCAAATGGACGCAAAGCGCCATGTCCGCTTCTCCAAAGGAAAGAACTGCGTGCGCATCAGCGGCAGCCTGCCAGTCGTCTCGGGCACTGCATTGCAGATGCATCTGCGCCAGGAGTCATTCCGCTTGAAGAAACTAGGCGATCCACGTACCAGGGATCAGATCAAAGCCGATCTGCTCTGCACCTACTTGCTGGCCGGCCGGCCGGAGAAACTGCCATTGCAGCTGCACGTCGGACTGATCATGACCGATAGAACCCTGTTCCTCGGCGAACGCGAACCGGCTTATATGGAAGGCTACGGATACGTTCCGCCTCAATACGCGCGGGAACTCATCGCCGGCAACTCCATTGGCAACGAGCAGAATTTCGCTGAAATGGAATCAGGCAAAGCGCAGGAGCATCTGGATCGCCTAGAAACGCTTGCCGACGTAATGAGGCTCTACACCGCCCCAGGGAACGGGGAATTGATCGCAATGGATTCAAAGGCCCGTGCCTTCCCAGAAAAGCTTCGCCGCTTCGTGAGGATTCGAGACCGGCACTGCCGCACCCCATTCTGCGATGGGCCGGTTGAAGAAACGGACCACGTACTGCAGCATCATCTAGGTGGCCCTACGGATAGGGACAACGCGGCAGGGCGATGCTCGACCTGCAATAAGGCCAAAGAAAAACCCGGTTGGCATGAAGTCGTAGCGATCAAAGGTCCGCACACCATGCGAGTGAACCCCGGCTCGTCGATGATGTATCTATCGACGGCTCCACCGGCGACCGGATACCTGCACAAACCATTCCCGCAATTACTATGCGATTCAAGATGGGTGCGCGGCGTCAAGCTCCGGCTGATAAATCAGGAATCCAGCAACTCCGATCCATAGCCGCCGCTCTCTTCACGCGCTCAGCCAAAAGTTAGGCACGTGGCTTTCCCTGCCTCGCAAGCTAGCGCTTCAAAAGCCTTTCAAGAACGATCGCCAAACCGTCCTCGTCCACCGAAGCGGTTACCTCGTCAGCAACGACCTTGACCTCGTCGGGGGCTTGGCCCATCGCGACCCCGAGCCCGGCCCACTGGAGCATCTCAATGTCGTTGCGGCCATCGCCTACAGCGATTGACTGAGCCAATTCGAGCTTCAGTTCGGTGCGCAAGCGCTCCAGACCGCTGGCCTTGGTGACGCCCTCGGCGGCGATATCCAACCATGCGGTCCAACCCACCGAATAGGTGACACCGGAAAGACCCAGACCGTGTACGGCCTGGCCAAAGTCTTCGGCCGTCGCATCGGTGGAGAAGACCACCACGCGGACAGCCTTGCTGCGCAGCAGTTCTTCGAAATCGACAACCTTGGATTCGGCGCCAAAACTTGCGTCGGTGAAAACGTCGCTGGACAAGAATTCACCATATTCGTTCTCCACCGCATATTTCGCGTTCGGCAACTGGCGCATCAGTGCCGCCAGCGCAAGCGACGGGTCAAATACCTCGCGGTGCAGAACTTCTATTTTCTCCCCCTGAACTCGGGCGAGCACGCCACCGTTGCTGGCCACGACAAAGCCATGGTCGATGCCTAGTTCGCTCATAATTGGCAATGCCGCACCGAGCGAACGTCCGGTAGAGATCACTACCTCATGACCGGCGGTCACCACCGCACGAGCCACATCGCGGACCCGGGAGCTCATCGAGCCTTGGTGATTGACGATCGTCCCGTCGACGTCAAGGCAGATCATCAATTTTTCGTTCTCCAGCCGGTCGTCGATGCCGGTCTTAGTCAAAATAGTCATAATTCTAGTTAACCACCGCTGTGTGGATATTGCGATGATCCACGGCACAACGGCTGGTGAACTGCGGATTAAAAGAAAATCGACCGGCCTTTGCGGGGCCGGTCGATCAGGTTACTTCAGGACTTCAAGCCCACCCAAGTAGGGTTGCAGCGCCTTCGGCACGTTGACCGAGCCATCGGCGTTCTGGTGGTTTTCCAGAATCGCGACGATCCAACGGGTGGTGGCGAGCGTGCCGTTCAGGGTGGCTACCGCGCGGGTCTTGCCAGGCTTGCCGTCGACGATCTCGCGTTCGCGGATATTCAGCCGACGGGACTGGAAGGTCGTGCAGTTCGAGGTCGAGGTCAGCTCGCGGAAAGTCTCTTGCGATGGCACCCAGGCCTCGCAGTCGAACTTGCGCGCCGCACTCATCCCTAGATCCCCGGCGGCGGTGTCGATGACGCGGTATGGAAGCTCCATGCGCTTGAGCATCTCTTCTTCCATCGCCAACAGACCTTCGTGTTCCGCCTCGGCTTGGTCAACCGTGGCGTAAATGAACATTTCGAGCTTGTTGAACTGGTGCACGCGGATGATGCCACGAGTGTCCTTGCCCGCGGAACCAGCCTCGCGGCGGTAGCAGGTGGACCAGCCGGCGTAGCGGATCGGGCCGTCGGACAGGTCCATGATCTCGTTTGCATGGTATCCGGCCAGCGCGACCTCTGAGGTGCCGACCAGGTACAGGTCGTCACGTTCCAGCTTGTAGATCTCATCGTCGTGTTCGACGTCGAATCCGGTTCCTTGCATGGTTTCCGGACGGACCAAGGTCGGGGTGATCATTGGAATGAATCCGCGTTCGACCGCGAGCTCCAGTGCCATGTTCATCATCGCGATTTCCAGCCGCGCGCCGATGCCCTTCAGGAAATAGAAGCGTGACCCGGAGACCTTCGCACCGCGTTCCATATCGATCGCGCCGAGCTTCTCGGCGATCTGCAGGTGGTCCAACGGCTCGAAGCCTTCGGCGGCGAAGTCACGCGGGGTGCCTACGGTCTTCACCAAAGCGAAGTCGTCTTCACCACCGGCTGGGATGCCGTCGATGATCAGGTTTGGGATGGAGCGCTGCAAGGAGGTGCACGTAGCGGCCGCTTCGTCGGAAGAAGCCTGGGCAGCCTTGACGGCCACCGCAAGCTCCTTGACCTCCGCAAGCAGGGCCGTTCGTTCCTCGCCCTTGGCGGCACCAACCTTCTTGGAGAACGCATTCTGCTCTGCGCGCAGGCGTTCGTAGGTGGCTATGGTTTCGCGACGCGCCGAGTCAGCCTCAATCAGCTGGTCGATCAGCGCTTCGTCGGCACCGCGCGCGCGTTGCGAGGCGCGGTACATATCCGGATTATCGGTGAGCATTTTCAGGTCGATCACATCTAAAGCGTAGCAATCATGAGTACGATGAGAGCACTATGCAGACAAACCGCGTGATCTTTATTTCTGTAGCCGGTGCCGCAGCAGCGCTCGCGGCCGCGACCGCCTATTCCGTGCGCAAGCTTTCGCAGGACGGAAAACCAATGAGTCAACAGCCCTCGGCCAAGGAGCAATCCGAGTCGAGGAAGGTTGCGCTTGTCATCAATCCGTCCAAGTCAGGTGCGGATGAGGCTCGTGACGCGGTAGCTCGGGTATGTGCCGAGGCTGGGCTCGAGGAGCCTCTGGTTTTTGAGACCACACCGGAGAACGCCGGCCAGGAAGCTGCCCAAAAAGCGCTCGATGCCGGATGCGACACAATTATTGCCGCCGGTGGCGACGGCACGATTCGCGCCGTCGCAGAAGTACTTGAAGGCACCGATGCGACTCTGGGGTTGCTGCCATTGGGTACCGGCAACCTATTGGCCAGGAACGTTGAGGTGCCGATCGATGACCTGCACACCGCTGCACTGATCTCCGTGCGTGGCATGGTGCGGCGCATCGATGTTGGCCATATGAAGCTGAAGCTGCTCGATGGCACCAGCGCAGATCACGCATTCTTGGTGATTGCCGGGGTGGGTACCGACGCGGACCTGTTCGATGACACCAACGAAGAGCTGAAATCGAAGGTCGGCTGGCTTGCCTATTCCGAAGCCGGGCTGCGTCAGCTGCCCGGGCGACGCAAGAAGGTCTCGATCAAGCTCTCCAGCGATGACGCTTGGCAGTCCCGCAAGGTCCGCTCGGTGCTCTTCGCCAACTGCGGCAAGCTGCAGGGCGTGGACTTTGTCCCGGATGCGAAGATCGACGACGGTCTGCTCGACGCGGTTGTGCTCTCGCCGCGTTCGGCCGCCGGATGGGGCTGGATCCTGCTGAAGACGGCATTCCGCTCGCGCAATAAGATCCCGGTGATGAGTTTCTACCAGAGCACCGACATCTCGTTGCGCTGCGCGGAACCGATGAACACGCAGATCGACGGGGATCCGACCGGGCAGGTCAACGAGCTCCAGGTCTCGGTCAACCCGTCCTCGCTGCGCATTCGCACCCCTTAGAGGCGGGACTTCAGCTTGAGCACCCAGTCCCGGGCATCGCTGAACGCGCCGTCTGAATTGTGCGTGTCGATGAACGGGCGGGTGCCCTGCGCCGCCGGGTAGGACCCCAAGAAGCGCAGCTCCGGGCAGAGCCGGTGCAGCCCGGCAAGGGCCGCGGAGACGCGCTCTTCGGCGATGTGCCCCTCGACGTCGACGGAGAAGAAATAGCGCCCCAGGCCCGCGCCGGTGGGACGGGATTCAATGCGCGAGAGGTTGACGCCGCGCGCGGTGAATTGCTCCAAAATGCCCATCAAGGCGCCCGGCCGGTCCTCTGCCAGCGGCAGAATCAGCGTTGACTTATCCACACCCGTCGACGCCGGGATCGCCCCCGGCGAGGTGACCAGGATGAATCGAGTGACCGCCCCGGCATTATCTTCCACGCCGCGCACCAAAACCTTCAGGCCGCGCGCTTGGGCAACCAGTGGTGAACAGATCGCCGCGTCATGGTGCTGCTCGGGATCCAGCAGTCCCAGCGCTCCGGCGGCCGTGGAGGCAGCCGGGGTGAATGCCGCGGCCGGAATATTCGCTTCGGCCCACAATCTGCATTGCGCCCAGGCGTGCCCATGCGTGGAAATTTCGCGGATCTGCTCCAGCGCGCCGATATTATCGCGGACCGCCAGCACGAAGCTGATCGGCACCAGCACCTCGGCGATGATCTGCAGGGATTCCCCGGCGGCGATGGCGTCCAGGGTGGCCGAAACGCCGCCCTCCACCGAGTTCTCGATCGGTACCATCGCGGCGTCGGCGCTGCCTTCGCGGACCATCGCCAGTGCGCTATTAACGCTGCTGGCCGGGATGCGTTCGGAATCGTGCGCCCCCGGCACCTGCAGTAGCGCCGCCTCGGTGAAAGTTCCGGCCGGGCCTAGATAGGCGTATTTCATCGAACGGTGGGTTCCTGGCCATTATCCGCGTCCATCGGCAGCTTGGCCTCCAGCCATGCGTCCGAACCGCCGGCGATGTTGAACGCCGTGTAGCCCAGGCCGGTCAACCAAGCCGCGGCCTGCGCCGAGCGGCCGCCGGTGCGGCAGATGACGTAGGTGTCAACATCCGGGTCCAGCTCTTCGACTCGGGCAGGCAGTTCGCCGAGCACGATGTGCTTGGCTCCGACGGCGCGGCCGGCCTCCCACTCGAAGTCTTCGCGCACGTCGAGAATCAACGCGCCCTTCGGTACGTCGGTGACCTGAACAGTCTCAAAGTCGCTCATGGTTGGCATTCCTCTCAAGTTGGGTGTTTGCTTATAAGACTAGTCATTCCCCGCCTCGAAAGCAGATATGAAGACGAGATCCGCCCTGAAATTGCGTGATGAGCTGGCAAGTGGAGAACGTTCCAGCCGCGAGGTCACCGAACACTATCTGCGTCGCATCGAGGAGCTCGAATCCCTTGGCGCATTTGTGTATGTGTCTCCCGACGCGATGGATGCAGCGGCGGCGGCCGATGAGAAGCAGGTGCGCGGGCAGATCGGCCGGCTGCATGGGCTGCCTTCGGCATTCAAGGACCTGAACGAGGTGGCCGGGATGCCCACCACCTACGGAACCGCCGCCATGGAGCACCAGATCGCCAGGGCGGATCACCCGCTGGTCGCGCGTTTGCGCTCCGAGGGCGTGGTGATCACCGGCAAGACGCAGGTTCCGGAATTCGGGCTGAGCAGCTACTCGGAGAACCTTGTCGCTGCGCCATCGCGCAACCCCTTGGATCCGCGGCTGACCTCTGGGGGGTCCTCTGGCGGACAGGCCGCTGCGATCGCCGCCGGGATGATTCCAGTGGGCCCGGGTTCCGATGGCGGCGGTTCGGTGCGGATTCCTGCCGCGGCCTGCGGCCTGGTGGGGCTCAAGCCTTCACTGGGCCGAGTGCCCGCCGACGTGGCGGACGGCTATCTGGACGGGTTCGGCGCACCGAAGATGACGGTATCCGGTCCGCTGGCCCACGATGCCTTGGACGCGGCAATGCTGCTCGATGCGATGCGCGGCAGCGACCACTACCTGCCCATGCTGCGTGGCAGCTACCCCGAAAGGCTCAAGGGGTTGCGCATCGGCTACAGCACCCTTTCCCCTTTCGAGGGCGCCTATCCAATTACTTTGCAGGCGCCCGCCCTTCAGGCCTTCGAACGCGCCAAGCGGCTGCTGGAGGCCAGGCACCGGGTGGAACCCGCGGAGCTGAACTACGCAAGCGATTATGCACAAACCTTCGCCACCGTGTGGACCAATGGGCTGCGCAACATTCCGGTTGATGATGAGAGCCTGCTCGGCGAGTTGGCCCGGGATTTCCGCCGGCGTTCCACCGCGCGCAGCCTGGAGGTGAGCCTGCAGGCGGCATCTCGGTTGAAGCAGATCGCCGCGAATTTTGTGCGACAATGGTCCGCACATGACGTGATTCTCACCCCGGCGATGGCTTCGACGCCGCCGGAAGTCGGTTATTTCACCCGGCAGGATGCGGACACCGACTACATGCTGCAGTGCCAGTACACCCCGTATACCTCGATGGTGAACGTCTCCTCGGTCGCTGCAATCACGGTTCCGATCACGAATTCGAGCTCCGGAATGCCGATGAGCGTGCAGCTGATCTCGCCGCGCGCCGATGAAGGGATGCTTTTGGCGTTGGCCAAACAATTGGGCAAGTGAGCGGGCGAATTTACCGATACTGACGGTATGGGAAACATGTGAAATAGATCGCAAAAGTGGGCACTTGCCCAAGGAAACGCGAAAAATGTTACGCATGTCTACTGTTACTTCGAGCACCCCGGGAACCAATAAAACTTTCTTTGGTCATCCTCGTGCGCTCGCAAACCTCTTTAGTGTCGAAATGTGGGAGCGCTTCTCCTTCTACGGCATGCAGGCCCTGCTGGCCTACTACATGTACTACTCGGTCACCGACGGCGGCCTTGGCATGGATCAAGGCTTGGCGCTGTCGCTCGTCGGCGCCTACGGTGGCGCCGTCTATCTGTCCACAATTCTTGGCGCTTGGCTCTCGGACCGCCTCTTCGGCTCCGAACGGGTGCTGTTCTTCTCCGCGATCGGCATCATGGCCGGCCACGTCGCCCTGGCGCTGCTGCCGGGCTACATTGGCCTCACCTTGGGGCTGATCCTGGTGGCCATCGGCTCCGGTGGCCTGAAGGCCAATGCCGTGGCCTTGGTCGGTTCGCTGTACTCCAAGGAAGACTCGCGCATCGACGCGGGCTTCTCGCTGTTCTACATGGGCGTGAACATCGGCGGTCTGCTCGGCCCGCTGCTGACCGGCCTGCTGCACCAGAAGCTCGGCTTCCACTACGGATTTGGCGCCGCGGCCGTCGGCATGGCCCTCGGACTGGTGATCTACACCAAGGGCCGCAAGAACCTGCCGGAAACCGCAGGGCAGGTGGCCAACCCGCTGCCGGCCAACGAGCGCAAGCGCTACGCGGGCATCTTCGCTGGCATCCTGGCCGTGATCGTGCTCGTTTTCGCACTGAAGATCGTAACCCCGGCGAACCTGGCAAGCACCATCGCTTACGTGGTGATCGCAGCCAGCGTGGTGTACTTCGTGTTGATCCTGCGCAGCAAGAAGGTCAGCGCCGTCGAACGCAAGCACGTCTGGGCGTTCATCCCGTTCTACATCGGCTCGGCGGCCTTCTGGGCGCTGTTCCAGCAGCAGTTCACCTTCATCGCGGCCTACTCGGATAGCCGCTTGGATCGCTCCCTGGGCGGTTGGGAGATGCCTGCGAGCTGGGTTCAATCGATCAACCCGGTGTTCATCATCTTGCTTGCCAGCGTGTTCGCTGCCATGTGGACCAAGCTGGGCAAGCGCCAGCCGCGCACCTCGGTGAAATTCGGCCTGGCACTGGTCGTCGTAGGCGCAGCCTTCCTGTGCTTCATCCCGCTCGAATCCCTGGAGATGACTCCATTGCTTGCAATGGTCGGCATCCTGCTGCTGTGCACCATCGCCGAGCTGCTGCTCTCCCCGATCGGCCAGGCCGTTGCCACCAAGCTGGCCCCGGCCGCCTTCGGCACGCAGATGATCGCGCTCTTCTTCCTCTCGGTATCCCTGGGCACCACGCTTTCTGGTGTGCTCGCCGGCTACTACGTTGAAGGCAACGAAATCCCGTACTTCCTCGCGATGGGCGGCACCGCCATCGTGCTAGGCGTGGCGATGATCGCAGCCACCCCGGCGCTGAAGAAGCTCATGGGCTCGGTGCTCTAAGCTCCGGATTTTTTGGCAGGCCTCCGCATTCATGCGGGGGCCTGCCTTTGCTTTAAGCCAGAACCGGCAAGATGCTGAAATACCTCGATCTAAGCGAACTCGCTCAGTCCCGAATAGTCGACTTCGTAGTTCTCGATCACCCCAACGGAGAAGACAATCAACCAGATGATGAACGCGTAAAGCACAACGGCGACCAGCAGACCGACCCATGAGGTGATCAAACCGGCCAAACTCAGCCCGCGGCTCGCCGGTTCACGGCGCTGGGCCAGATGACCGGTGATTACCCCGGCTAATGGAACTAAGATGATTATGCAGAAGCCGAGCATCGAGAGGATGCCCAGCACGAGCGATGCCGTCGAAAGCCCTGCGGACTCACGTGGCTGCTGATACGGATTGTTCGGATAGTAAGTCATCGATTTCGATTATTCTATGAACCCGGCCAAAATGCACGAAGACAAGAGGGACCACATGGCACACGAACGAGCCGGAGCGCTTGCCCGCGAAGCAGATCTCATCGACCTGGACGCGGTACTTGACGCTTACGACGCAATCCTCCCGTCGGCGGATAATCCAGACCAGGCAGTCATCTTCGGCACCTCCGGGCACCGCGGCAGCTCGCTGAACGGAACCTTCAATGAGCTTCACATTGCGGCCATCACCCAGGCGGTGGTCGATTACCGCAAGGATGCGGGAATCACCGGGCCGATGTATGTCGGCAAGGACAGCCACGCGCTCTCCGAACCCGCCTACCGGACCGCCCTTGAGGTATTGGCGGGCAATGGCGTGCAGGTTCTCGCCGATGCCGGCCTGACCCCTACCCCGGCGGTTAGCCACGCTATCCTGGTCCACAACGCAGGCGCGGCCGAGCTTGCGGACGGCCTGGTCATCACGCCCTCGCATAACCCGCCGGCTGACGGCGGCATCAAATACAACCCGCCCCATGGCGGACCGGCGGAATCCGAAATCACCGGTCCGATCGCCGCTCGAGCCAATGAGCTGATGGCCAGCGGGGAAATCCTGCGCGGGATGGCGAACGCGGCGGATTTCGATTTCCGCGAGCTGTACATCACCGATTTGGCGCAGGTGATCGACTTCGAAGCGATCGCCGCCTCGGGGATCTCGATCGGCGCGGATCCACTCGGGGGCGCCTCGGTGCACTACTGGGGTGAGATCGGACGGCGCTACGGGCTGAACCTGAGCGTGGTCAACGAAAAAGTGGACCCGCGCTTTGGCTTCATGACGCTGGATAAAGATGGAAAGATCCGCATGGACTGCTCCTCGGCGCATGCGATGGCCTCGTTGGTCGCGAACCGCGACAAATACGATATCTCCACGGGCAATGATGCGGACGCCGACCGGCACGGAATCGTCACCCCAGATGGCGGATTGATGAACCCGAACCATTTCCTGGCCGTAGCCATCGACTACCTGCTCACGCATCGCCCGCAGTGGCCTGCTGACGCGCAGATCGGCAAGACGCTGGTTTCTTCGGTACTGATCGACAAGGTGGTTGCGGCGCATGGGCGCGAACTGCGCGAGGTGCCGGTGGGCTTCAAGTACTTCGTCGAACCACTGGCCTCCGGCAAGGTGGCCTTCTGCGGCGAGGAATCGGCTGGAGCAAGCTTCCTGGACTTCAACGGGCAGGCCTTCAGCACCGACAAGGACGGGCTGATGCTTGCGCTGCTCGCCAGCGAAATCCGCGCGGTGACCGGCAAGAGTCCGAGCCAGCGCCACGCTGAGCTGGTCGCCCAATACGGGCAAAGTTTCTACGACCGTTTCGATGCCCCGGCAACCCGGGCGCAAAAGGCCGTGCTGGGCAAGCTGAACCCGCAGGCGGTCACCGCGACCGAACTTGCCGGGGACTCGATCACCGCGAAGCTCACCGAGGCGTCGGGGTTCGCCATTGGCGGGCTGAAGGTCTCCAGCCAATACGCGTGGTTTGCCGCCCGCCCTTCGGGGACCGAGGACATCTACAAGATCTACGCCGAATCCACCCGCTCCGCCGAGCACCTCGCGCAGGTATTGCGCGAAGCCCAGGTCATCGTCAACGCCGCACTGGCCGCTTAGCGAAGGCTCCAGGGGTCGACCTTGACCTCAGGCTGCTTGCGCGTCTTCCACCAGTGGCCCGCCCAGAGCAGCAGGAAGATCGGCAGGCCGATATAGCTGGAGAGCACCTCCAGCACCCGGCCCTGGAGTACCGCCTCATAGTTCTGCCCGGCGATCACCACGATCAGGATCACGAAAGCGAGGATCGGCCCCAGCGGGAATAGCGGTGCCCGGTAGGGAAGCTGTGCCAGGTCCTGTCCGCTGGCGATATATGCCTTGCGGAACTTGTAGTGGCTGACCGCGATGCCCACCCAGGCGATAAACCCGGAGAGCCCGGAGACGTTCAGCAGCCAGGTGTACGCCGAGCCTTGGCCGATGAGGGCGGTGAGGAAGCCGAAAAGGCCTACCGAAGCGGTCAACAGCATGGCCGGTACCGGCACTCCGCGGCGGTTGAGGCGCCCGAAGATCTTTGGCGCCTTGCCGTCGCGGGCCATGGAATAAAGCATGCGCGCAGAAGCATAAAGCCCGGAGTTGCCCGCCGAGAGGATCGCGGAGAGGATCACCGCGTTCATCAGGGCCGCGGCGAAGGCAATGCCGGCACGCTCGAAGACCATGGTGAATGGGGAGCTGGCGATGTCAGACTCACCGCTGGCGAGCAAGGTCGGGTCGGTGTATGGAAGCAGGGTGCCGATGATGAAGATTGCGCCCACGTAGAAGAGCATGATGCGCCAGAAGACCGCCTTGATCGCCTTGGGGATATCGCGCCGCGGATTTTCCGCTTCGCCGGCGGCCACGCCCACCAGCTCGGTGCCCTGGAAGGAGAAGCCGGCGATCATGAATACCGAGATCACCGAGAGCCAGCCGCCAACGAACGGCGCGTCTCCGCTTGACCAGTTGCTGAAGCCCGGGGAACTGCCACCCATAATGCCAAGCACCATGGCTACACCGCAGACGAGGAACACGATCACCGTGATGACCTTGATCATCGCCAACCAGTATTCGCTTTCGCCGAAGGCCTTGGTGGACAGCGCATTCAGCGCGGTGAGCACCAGCAGGAAGATCCCTGCCCAGATCCAACCGGGGACATCCGGCAGCCAGTAGGACATCACGATGCCCGCGGCAACCAGTTCCGCGGCGACGGTAATAGCCCAGTTGAACCAGTAGTTCCAGCCGATGGCGAAGCCGAAGTGGCGATTGACGAATACCGAGGCATAGGTCTGGAAGGATCCTGCCACCGGCAACCGTGCGCTCATTTCGCCCAAGGACTGCATCAGGAGCAGGACCATCAGGCCGATCAGCCCGTAGGCGAGCAGCGATCCGCCAGGGCCGGCCTGGGCGATCGTGCCGCCGGAGGCGACAAAGAGCCCGGTGCCGATCGACCCGCCAATGGCGATCATCTGCATATGGCGGGCTTTGAGACCTCGCTTCAAACCATCGGTGGACGGTGCGGTCTCAGTCATGCAAATGCTCCTGGATTAAGGTTTTTGGGCCTTAACAATCATTCCACTTGGGAATCTCCAGCAGCTATGAACCGCGCTACAGTAAGCGATCAATAATCTTTCGCTTAGCCCACGTATATGGAGGATATATTGCGCTCAAAGTGTCAATGACCGTCGTTTTGCTGAGTTCTGAGCGGATTTGCGAAAGCCGGTCGAAGCCATACTTGCCGTGGTACGAGCCCATTCCGCTGGCCCCCACCCCGCCAAAAGGCAGGGACGGGATGACCATTTGGGCCAGTGGCGCATTGTGCACAATTGCTCCGGCGCGCACTCGATCGGAGAAGATCGACTGCAGTCGCGGGGACTCACTCATCAGATAGGCAGCGAGCGGGGAGGGGCGAGAAGCAATGAATTCAAGCGCCTCGTCAAAGGTGGCCACCTCGATGACCGGCAGGATCGGGCCGAAGATCTCTTCCTGCATCAACGCCGAATCGAGGTCGATGTGGCGCATGATGGTCGGTGCGATGCGCAAGGTATCGGCGTCGTAGTCACCGCCGTGGACTACCTCGCCCGAATCAAGCATGCCCACGAGCCGGTCGAAATGCTTCCGGTTGACGATTCTGCCAAAGTCCGGGTGGTTGATCGGGTCTTTGCCGTAGAAGCTGGTGATTGCTTGGCCAAGCCGCGAGATCAACGCGTCGGTGTCCCCGAAGGAGAGCACATAATCCGGGGCCACGCAGGTTTGTCCGGTATTCATGAACTTCGCATAGGCCAGGCGTTTAGCTGTCGGCAACAGGTGGTTGTCCACCACCGCTGGGCTCTTGCCGCCCAGTTCCAGGGTGGTGGGTGTCAGGTGTTTGGCGGCCGCTTCGGCTACGACCCGCGCGACCTGCTGTCCGCCGGTGAAAAATATGTGGTCCCAGCGTGCGTGGAGCAGCTCAGTGGCGGTGTCAACGCCGCCCTCGATGACCGCGTAGACCCGGGCGTCCAGATACATCGGGAGCAGTTTTGCCAGCGCCCCCGAGGTGGCCGGTGCGAGCTCCGATGGTTTGAGCACCGCCGCATTGCCGGCGGCGATCGCGGCGACCAATGGAGCGAGCATCAACTGCAACGGATAGTTCCACGGTCCAATGATCAGCACCACTCCCAATGGCCGCGGTTCGACCTTTGCTATGGCCGGCTGCAGCGCGAAAGGGACTTTGACGGTGGTTGAATCCATCCACTCCGACAGATGCCGTTGGGCATGGTCGATTTCCGAACGCACCACGTCGATTTCGCTGAATTTGGCCTCCGTCGCGCTTTTGCCCAGGTCCTCGGCGAGCGCAGCGAGAAATTCACCCATGCGTTCTGCCAGCATTTTTTCCAGGGCCCGCAGCTGCTGGGCACGAAAACGCCGCGGGTGCGTGATGCGCGAATCGGCGGAGCTGCGGAGATGTCCGAGAACCTCGGTGATGCGCGAGGGATGCTCGTCTACTGGTGGCGCGGCATCGCCGACGGGATCAGGTAGCGGATTTGAGGTAAAGAGACCCATGAATCGATGCTACTTCATTGATTCCCCGGGATATTCCATTTGTATCAGGTGTTTGATACATTAGTTATTCAACTTACGGAGGTAATTATGGATCAACTCTCCTCCGCCGCGTTTAGCATGGCGATCGGCGCGGCGCTGATCTACGTGTGGCTGCGCGCAGTTGCCCGGCAAGACGAAAGGCCCGCGCTTGTCCGAGCGCGGTCGCATTCTTTCTGGTGCGCGTTGATCGCCTTCTTCGTGAGCAACTCCGGCGGGGCGAGCAACCAGCTAGCGGCCAACACGGACGCCAGCGAATCCTTGTGGGCCAGCGATCTGCTCGCCGCCACCAGCCCGGCCGTCTGGCTGCTGGCGATTTACCTGATCGGCCTCTATTCATGGCCAGCCTCGGTGAATAATGTCCGGGCGGCGTCCTTGAAACCTCGCTCCGTGATGACCCCACTGCCCAAGGCCTTGAGTGCCGTAGCTCTGCTGGTGCTCCTTTGCGCCGCCGCTACCCTGTGGCTGATCCAGGACGTCACCGGGATCGCACCGCAATATGAGGTTGACTCCATGGATGCCGACGGAAGCACTTGGGTTTCGCAGTCCGCGACCGGCGGTCTGCGCGCGGCGGACCAGATGATTTCCTTGTTCGCCATCAATCTGTCATCCCTAGCGCTAGCCGGGCTGATCGCCATGCTCTTCATCTTGCTGCGCAAGCCGCTTAGTTCGCTCAGCCCGCACGATAATCAGGTATTGCGCGAAGTCTGGCTCAACCGTCTCCTGCGCACCTCCGTTCTGGCGTTTGCGGCCGTCGGAGCCTCGGCGATGCAGTACAAGGCCTCATGGCTTTCGTCCCTGGATCACGCCATGTATCAGCCGTGGCAAAACACCTCCAATCTTGGAATGCTCATCATCTTCATTGCCATGGCACTGTGGAAACCACCGGAACATTTTGCCAAGCTTCCTGGAGCTAAGCCATCCTCCGCATTCTCGCGGATGCGCGAAAATCTATTTGCCATTGGTTTCCTCACCACTGCACTGACGCTCATAGCGCTGGCCTGCTCTCCGTATCTTGCGCAGACCGAGGTCGCGTACGATGCACGTCCCGGAGAGAATGCCCCGCAGGTTATGGCTTTGCTCCTAGTGCTAGCCATTTTGTTCTTGGCACTGAATGCGGGGTTCCTGGGTTACCTGCACCTGAAATCCAGGGCGACCCACGGTCTGGCTCGGCACAGCGCATACCTGCCGCGCTATGTCTATGTGCTCGCCGGACTGCTGGTAGGCGGCAGTACATATCTGCTGATCAATCCCCCATTGGAGTATTTCTGGGGTCTCATTGCGCTCAAGCCGGCCTTTGCGCTCGGTGCGATCACCGCGCTGCTCCTGGCTACGTCCTGCCACATCTGGTGGGTTCGCCGAGCGGCCTTGCCTTGGGATGTCACCGCTGAGCAAGAAATTTGGTATCGCCAGGTCCACGAATTGCGCGCCCTCCGAGTAGCCACTGCGGCGGCGGTGGCCATGCTGGCATGGGGCTACGGGGCCGGTCTCTACGCGTCAGCCGTGGCGATCCTCGTCTTCTGCTGCCCTGCAGTGATCATTTTGGCCCGCCCCGAAGCTAAAGTGCCGCAAAGCGTATGAGCCACCATATTTTTGTGGACCTGGATGCGGCGGTTCCGCCTTATGAGCAGATCCGCACGCAGATCTCTTTGCTGATTTCCCTGGGCGAGCTGCCTGCGGGAAGCAAACTGCCTACGGTACGCGCACTGGCCACCGATTTGGGGGTGGCTTCCGGGACGGTAGCCCGCGCCTACAAGGAACTCGAGGCAGCCGGACTGGTTTCCTCGCGCCGGCGTGCCGGAACGGTGGTGAACGCCGGGGCCGATAGGGAGAAATCCTCCGGTGATTTGGTGGAAGCGGTGGATCGGGTGTGGGAGCTGGCCCGGGCGCAGGGTATCGACGAGGCCACCGTGCGGGCGCTGGTCCAGCGCCGGGCACGGAAATAATTTGTCCTTCCGCGGCTTTGGTGAGTACGCTCTAGCCAGTGACACGGGGTGTCGGATTCACCGACTGAGATGAGACCCGTCGAACCTGAACTAGTTCAAACTAGCGGAGGGATGTCGCATGACCCTGACTTCCGTTGCCCAGAAATACCGGCAACAATCCCCTTTGGTGTTTTGTCTGACCAATACCGTGGTCACCAATTTCACCGCAAATGTCCTGCTTGCCTCCGGGGCGGCGCCAGCCATGACCAATCTGCCCGGTGAAGCCGGGCCATTTGCCTCGGTTGCCTCGGCCGTCCTGGTGAACCTGGGCACCCCGAGCACCGAACAGCTGCGTGCCATGGACGAAGCGATCCACGGCGCGAACGAGGCAGGCACCCCCTGGGTGCTGGACCCGGTGGCCGTGGGCGCATTGCCGGTGCGTACGGACTTTGCACGAAAGATCCTGGCCCAGCGTCCCACCCTGATCCGCGGTAATGCCTCAGAGATTTTGGCGCTTTCCGGACGGAGCTCGACCGGGCGCGGAGTGGACGCGAAGGACACCGTGCAAGCTGCCATCGAGGCGGGACGCGAATTGGCCACCGACTACGGTTCGGTGGTCGCGATCTCCGGCGCGGCCGATGCAATCATCGATGCTACGCGCAGCGTCTTGGTGCACAGCAACGGCATCGGATTGACCGGGATTACCGGCGGGGGCTGCTCCCTCGGAGCAATCTGCGCCGGAATGCTCGCGGTGAGCGAAGACCCCTTCGAAGCGGCGATCGCCGCCCATGGCATGTATGGCTTGGCCGCCGAGAAGGCATTGGCCATCAGCCGGGGTCCGGGAAGTTTCGCCATGGCCTTCCTCGACGAGCTCTCGGCGATGGACCCCGAAGAATTGCAGAACCTGCGCCTTGAGGAGGCAAACAATGCGTGATCTCGGAATCTACCTGGTAGCGAACACGGAAAGCTGCCAACCGCGCAGCACCTTGGAAGCCATCGAAGGCGCTGTGGCCGCGGGAGTGCAGTGGGTGCAGCTGCGGGCCAAGAATGAGACCGCCCGCGAATTCTTTGAACTGAGCATTGCGGCGGCACAGCTCACCGCCGGAAAGGCCGAACTGCTGGTCAATGACCGCATCGACGTGTTCCTCGCCGCCCGTGCGGCGGGCGCTGCGGTCACCGGCATCCACATCGGACAGAAGGATATAGCGGTGCGCTACGCCCGGGAGGTCATCGGCGAGGGGATTATCGGGCTCAGCGCTTCCACCGATGAACAGCTGGCCCAGGCCAACGCCGACGCGCAATACATCGATTATCTGGGGGTCGGCGCAATCCGCGCTACCCCCACGAAAAAGGATCATCCGACGCCGCTGGGCATTGACGGATTCCTGCGGGCCAATGGGCTCACCGAATTGCCCTGCGTGGCCATCGGCTCGCTGAGCGCGGCAGATGCCGCCCAATTGCGCGCCGGCGGGGCCGCCGGAATGGCAGTGGTGCGCGCGATCTGCGCCGCCGAGGATCCACGGGCGGCGAGCGCCGAACTGCTGGACCGCTGGGAAGGTGCCAAATGAGCCTCAACATTCTTTCCATTGCCGGCTCCGACCCCTCGGGAGGCGCGGGCATCCAGGCGGATCTGAAGACCATCGGCGCCAACGGCGGCTACGGCATGGCCGTGATCACCGCGCTCACCGCGCAGAACACCCTAAGGGTGGATGCGGTGCAGGCCGTCGACGCGCAGTTCGTGGCCAAGCAGCTGGAATCGGTGTCCGCGGACGTGCGCATCGACGCGATCAAGATCGGCATGCTGGCTAATTCACAGATCATCGACGCGGTCGCCCGATGGCTGGAAACCGTGAACGCCCCGGTGGTGCTGGACCCGGTGATGATCGCGACCAGCGGGGACCGGCTGCTGGCCGATGGCTCGGCGTTGGATGCGCTGCTTTCCCGGGCGGATGTGCTCACCCCGAATATCGGAGAACTTGGCGCCCTGCTCGGGGAGCAACCGGTGCGCGCATGGGAGGAGCTGCTGGAGCAGGCCCAACGCTTGGCGGCGAAGTACGACGTGTTGGTGATTGCCAAGGGTGGCCACCTGCCCGGAGATCGCTGCCCCGACGCGCTAGTCGGCTCGGCCGGGCTGATCGCTTGCTATGACGGTCCGCGCCACGCCACAGGCAATACCCACGGCACCGGCTGCACCCTATCCAGCGCGCTGGCAACGCACTATGCCCGCAGCGGGGATTGGGCCAAGGCCTTGGGCGCGGCGAAGGAATACCTGTATGCGGCGATTCTTGCGGCCGATGAGCTGCAGGTGGGCAGCGGGCACGGACCGGTGAACCACTTTGCCGGGCTCTTCGAGGCACAAACCATGGATCCGATGGCTGATTGGTGGGAGCGGATTGCCGGATTGCGCGGTGGGATTGATGGACTTCAGTTCATCCTCGAGCTCTCCGACGGCACGCTGAACCGCGAACGCTTCGAGTACTACCTGGCCCAGGATGCTCTGTATCTGCAGCGCTATGCTCAGGTGCTCGCGCAGGCCAGCAGCCTGGCCCCGCAAATCGAGGCGCAACGCTTCTGGGCCAAGGGCGCTGAAGGGATCCTGGAAGGCGAGCTGAAGCTGCACCGCAGCGAGCTGCTGGACCTGGCACCCGAGCCGAGCGCGACCACGCTGAACTACGTCAATCACCTCAGCTCCTGCGCGGGAAGCTATCCGGAGCTGATCGCCGCGATCCTGCCGTGCTACTGGATCTACCAGGACATCGGCAATCGGCTGAGCGAAGCGAATTATGCCGGGCACCCATTTGAGAGCTGGCTGGCCACCTACGGCTCGGCGGAATTCGACGAGGCCACCGCGCAGGCAATCGATATGGTGGCGGCCGCCTGGCAGCTTGCGGACCCGGGGTTGCGCGAGCGGATGTGGGATGCGTTTCGGCGTTCGGCCGAGCATGAGCTCTCTTTCTTCGCCCAAGCGCATGCCAAGGGAGTAGACTTCTCTACGGCCTAAACGCGGGGCCAGGAATTCTGGAGGAACGCATGAAGTGGAGCATTCACGGCAACGGGAAGACCATCACCGAGGGTGAGGTCGTTGCCCCGGATGAGCGGCTGCATTGGCCGCAGACCATTTCCATCGGCGCCCAGCATATTCTGGCGATGTTCGGCGCCAGCATCCTGGTGCCGACGCTGACCGGCTTCCCGGTGACCACCACGCTGCTGTTCACCGGCGTCGCGACGATCATCTTCTTGCTGATCACGAAGAACAAGGTGCCCAGCTATCTGGGTTCCTCCTTCGCGCTGATCGCGCCGGTGATGGCCGCGAAGGTCGGCGACGACTTCTCCGCGGCGCTGGGCGGCATCGTGATGACCGGTGCGGCGCTGTTCATCGTCGGCGCGATCGTGGCGAAGACCGGCACCCGGTGGATTCACGCGTTGATGCCGCCGGTGGTTATGGGCACCATCGTGGCGCTGATCGGCTTGAACCTCGCCAGCGCCACTCTGGCTCCGATGCGCGACTTCCCTGCAACGACCTTCCTCACGGTGCTCGCCGTGGTGCTGGCGACCGTCGCATTCAAGGGGCTGCTCGGACGCCTGTCGATCCTGGTTGGCTTGGTGATCGGCTATGCGATTGCGCTTCTCCAGGGCCAGGTGGACTTCTCCGCCCTGGGCGAGGCGGGCTGGATTGGACTGCCGCAGTTCCATGCCCCCAGCTTTGATTTCAGCGTGGCACTGATGTTCCTGCCGGCGGTATTCGTGCTGATCGCGGAGAATATCGGCCACGTGCGCACCGTGGGCCTCATGACCGGCAAGGACCTCTCCGAATTCAACGGACGCGCGCTGATGGCCGATGGCGTCGGAACCCTGGTGGCCGGCATGGGCGGCGGTTCGGCGACAACCACCTATGCGGAGAATATCGGCGTGATGGCCGCCTCGCGCGTTTATTCCACCGCGGCCTATTGGGTCGCGGCGATCTCCGCAATAGCGCTGGCTTTCCTGCCGAAGTTCGGTGCGTTGATCAACACCATTCCGGCCGGAGTGATCGGCGGACTGGGGATCGTGCTTTACGGCATGATCGGCATTATCGGTGCCCGGTTGTGGATCGAGGCGAAAGTGGATTTCCAGAACCCGGTGAACCTGATGACCGCTGGAACCGGGCTGATCATCGCGATTGCGATCACCACCGACCTGACCTTCGGCCAGTTCCAAGTAGGCGGCATCGCGCTAGGCACCATCGCTGCATTGGTGGTTTACCACCTGATGAATACCGTGGCCAAGATGCGCGGCAGCAACCTGAAGCAGGTTGCGCGCTAGGCCACGGCGGGAGCGCGAACCGGCATTGTGACGAAGCTCATGATGCCGGTTTTCTTTTGCCGATGCGGCATCTGGGCTACCCTTGGTTTTCGCGAGATTTCGGGGTTGGTTTGCGCCGATCCCCGGACCGCACAAATGGCTATTGTAAGGATTCTTTCCTAATTATGCCGAAGGTCGCTTGAGTCCTGAGCCCCGCTGGGCATAAAACCCGCTGGAAATGTTTTGCGCCCCAGCTCAATCCGATAGCATGGCTCCTTGTGACTGCGACTACATCTGACGGAAAGATATCCGCTCGACTCATCCTGATAGCCCTCGGGGCTGCCTTGGGTGGGTTCGTTTTCGGATATGACTCATCAATCGTTAACGGCACCGTGGACGCTGTCGAGCACGAGTTCGGGCTCAACGCGCTAACCATCGGTTTCACCGTTTCCTGCGCCCTGCTCGGCGCGGCTATCGGCGCGTGGATCGCCGGCATGGTTTCCGAACGCATAGGCCGCGTGCGCACCATGGTGATCGCCTCCGCGATGCTGCTGCTCTCCGCATTGGGTTGCGGATTGTGCTTCAGCGCGGTGGATCTGATCATTTGGCGCATCGTCGGCGGTATCGGCGTTGGCTTCGCTTCGGTAATCGCCCCGGCCTATATCGCCGAGATATCTCCCGCCAAGCACCGCGGACGGCTGGGCTCGATGCAGCAGATGGCGATCGTGCTGGGTATCTTCGTTGCCTTCCTGGTCAGCGCACTGCTGGTCTTCGTGATGGGTTCGGCCGACGCAATCGGCTGGTTCGGCCTCTCGGCCTGGCGCTGGATGTACCTCTCCCTGGCTATCCCGGCGATCCTCTACGGCGTGCTGGCAATGCGCCTGCCGGAATCTCCTCGCTACCTGGTCGAACGCGGCCGCTACGTTGAGGCGGCTACCGTGCTGACCCGCGATATGGGCATGGTTCCAGGCGTGGATACGGAGGCCAAGATCGAGGAAATCCGCAACACCGTCCACGTCGAGCGCCGCCAGGTGTTCAAGGACCTGCTCGGACGCTTCGGCTTCCACCCGCTGGTATGGGTGGGCATCCTGCTCTCGGTCTTCCAGCAGTTTGTCGGCATTAACGTGATCTTCTACTACTCCACGACGCTGTGGAAGTCTGTCGGCTTTGCCGAATCCGATTCCTTCACCATCTCGCTGATCACCTCGATCACCAACGTGGTAGCCACGATCATTGCAGTGCTGCTGATCGACGTGCTCGGCCGCAAGCTGCTGCTGATCATCGGTTCGTCCATCATGACCGTGTCATTGGGCATGATGGCCATCGCCTTCGCCCAGTCGGTCACCATCGACGGCGCAGTTTCACTGCCTGGCAGCTGGGGCATCGTGGCGCTGGTTTCCGCGAACCTGTTCGTGGTTGGCTTCGGCGCGACCTGGGGTCCGGCCGTTTGGGTGCTGCTTGGCGAAATCTTCCCCAACTCCATCCGCGCGCTGGCGCTCGGCGTTGCGGCCTCCGCCCAGTGGATCGCAAACTTCGCCGTCTCCACCACTTTCCCCTCGCTGGCGGAAGCTGGCCTGGCTTTGGCTTATGGCATCTACGCCTTCTTCGCCCTGCTTTCATTGATCTTCGTGATCTTCATGGTGCGCGAAACCAAGGGCCGCCAGCTCGAAGAAATGACCTTGTAAGACAAAGAAACTCCTCCGGGAGGAAAGACGTCCGGTGGATACCATGAGGTACCCACCGGACGTCTTTTTCATTGCGCTGCGCGGCAGCCCTGCGCGTACGATCCACTTTGGCTACCAGGGTTTATCTGGTACCTCTACACCGGCTTCACGTTGCAGCGAAAGTACGTGCTCCAAGCTCGGACGCCCGGAAAGATGCTGTCCCTGATCGCGCAACGCCACACGGTTGCGCTGGCCCGCCTGCAGCACGATTTCTTCACCGCGCACCCAGACGCTTTGCGGCCCCTGGCCGGTGAGGGAGAATTCGATTCCGGAGGCATCGAGCCGCACCTTGATCACCGAGCCGTTGTAGGCCAGCTGGAATCGCATGGATCTGAAGCTTTCGGGCAACCGCGGGTCAAATTGCAACCGTCGATCATCATCACGCAGGCCGGCGAAGCCGTTGACCAGCGCGGCCCACACACCACCGGCGGAGGCCACGTGCACGCCGTCGGCGGTATTTCCGTGGAGGTTTTCCAGGTCCACATTCAACGCATGATCGAAGTAGTCAAAGGCTAGATCCTGATATCCAACCTCGGCCGCGAGGATTGACTGCACGGTCGCAGAGAGCGTCGAGTCCCCAGTGGTCAATGGGTCGTAGTAATTGAAATCGGCGAGTTTCTGCTCGGGAGTAAAATCGCTGGAACGCAGCCACAGCGCCAGTACCGTATCGGCCTGCTTGATGACCTGGAAGCGGTAAATCACCAGCGGGTGGTAGTGCAACAGCAGCGGGCGTTTGTCTGCTCCGCTGGCTTCAAGATCCCAGACCTCACGATTGAGGAATTGCTCATCCTGCGGGTGAATTCCCACGGCCTCGGAATACGGGATATGGATTCGGTCGGCAGCCAACTGCCACTTCGATATCTCCGATGATTCAAGTTCCAGCCGTTGGGCCAATTCTGCGTAGAACTGTGGGCGCCGGGCGGCTAGCTCGCGGATCAGCTGCGCAGAACGGCGCAGGTTAAAGCGCGCCATCACATTGGTGTACGTGTTGTCGTTGACCACCGCGGTGTACTCATCCGGGCCAGTCACCCCGTGAATGTGGAAGCTGCGCTGTTCCTCTGAGCTGCGCCAGAACCCCAACGAGGCCCACATGCGCGCGGTGCCGACCAAGATCTCTGCAGCGCCCGCCTCGAGGAACTCGTCATCGCAGGCGGCATCGAGATAGCGGTTGAGCGAATACACCACGTCTGCATTGATGTGATACTGCGCGGTACCCGCCGGGTAGTAGGCGCTCGCTTCCTCGCCGTTGATGGTACGCCAAGGGAAGAGCAGCCCCTCCTCGTTCATGATGCGCGCCCGGCGTATCGCCGCCGGGATCATCGAGATGCGCGCGCGAAGAGTGTTTCTGGCCCATTGTTGGTTCGTGTAGGTCAAAAACGGCAGTACGTATATTTCGGTATCCCAGAAGTAGTGCCCGGAATATCCGTTGCCGCTGACCCCCTTAGCGCTGATTCCCATGCCGTCGGCTCGTGCCGAGGCCTGGGCAAGCTGGAAGAGGTTCCAGCGGATTTTACGCTGCAGACTCGGATCGTCGCTGTCCACTACTACGTCGCTGCGCTGCCAGTAGGACTTCATGAATGCACGTTGTGCACGGAAGTGCTCATCGATGCCTCGGGGTACCAGATGATTCAGCGCGCGGCTTGAACGCTGCAGCATTTCTTTGGCCGGGTGGCGGCGCGAGGAGTGATAGGCCGCGAACTTGGCCACGCGCAGCCCCTGGCCTGCTTCGAGGTTCGCGCTTGAGACCTCGTCGGCGCGGTCAGGTTTCGCTGAGCGCTCGGTTTGGATCTGGGCACTGGCACCGCCGGTGGTATTCACCCGGTGCTCCACGACTGCCGATACAGACATATTGGAACCAGCTACGGTGTAGGAAAGCCCGAGGCGGGGCCCTTCCTCGACGTGGCCGGCCGGGTGCAATGGATTATCCGAAGATTCATCGGACTTGCGTGGATCCTTGCCCGAGTCGAGGGCCGCTGGAGATGACACCTCGGGTTCGGAACGATAGCCGATCACCGAGGACTGAACCAGCACGTGAGCCGGGGCGTCAAGCAGCCTCACATGCAAGTCCTGGAGCGCCAGATGCCGATCGCTGAAGGAAATCATGGTGCGTGCAGTGACCGCTACACGATTGCCTTCTGCGGTGCGCCACAGGGTCTGGGATATCAACGTGCCCTCGCGGAAGTCCAAGCGCAAGTCATCGCGGACCATCTCGGTTCGCCCCACTTCTAGGGCCTCGTCGTTGATGAAGACACGCAGGGTTCGAAAATCTGGAGCGCTAATCATTGTCTGGCCGGTTTCGGCCAGTCCGAAGGCACTTTCAGCGTGGCGGATCTGCCAGGTTTCATGCAACCCGTTGATGAAGGTTCCACCCACTTGCTCACCGAGGCCCACCTGGGCTGAGCGAGCGCCGAGGAAGCCGTTGCCCAAGGAGAAGACGGTATCTTGGGCGCCGGTCTCGTCACGTTCGATTTCACGAGTGATCGACCAGGGATCAAAGTTCCATGCCTGTACCGCCGAAGCTGAAACTAGCTCGCTGAGGTCCTTGACCACAAAGTGCGCGCCGGCATCCATTAGTTGCTGTTCATTGTCTTCGCGTGCCACGCCGACCACCATGAAGCCCCCCTCACGGGCGGCTTGCACACCACTGGTCGCATCCTCGATGACTACGCACTCTTCGGGTCGCCAGCCCAGGTCCTCGGCAGTTGCCAGGAACGTAGCGGGTGAAGGCTTGCCCGGCAGCTCGCGAGCAGCCGCCTCGTGGCCGCCCATGACGGTGGTGAAGTAACTAGCCAGACCCGCGGCTTCCAGCACCGAGCGGGCGTTGCGCGATGAGGAAACCACTGCAACATCCAGCCCTGCTTCCAAGACCTGCTGCAGGTAGTTCCCAGACCCGGAATATGGCGTAATCCCATCTCGTTCCAACACCGTGGTGAAAACCGAGTTCTTCAGATTTCCCAGGGCGCATACCGAGGTGTGTCCCGCCGGGTCATTCTGGTCTCCCCAGGGCAGCGTTATCCCCCGAGATTCGAGCACTGCGCCGACGCCTTCATAGCGTGGCCTGCCGTCAAGCAGCTCGAAATAGTCCGGATCGGTGTAGGGCGGCACGCCCGGGTGTTCCTGAGCGAAAAAGCCGGTAAATAATTCTTTCCAGGCCGCACGGTGCAATAGCGCGGTCGGTGTGAGAACACCATCCAAATCAAAAAGGACGGCCTTGAAATCACGGTGGCGGTAGGTCGGACGTGCAGCGTTCACGATCGAAATCCTTCGTCGAGGAGCAGTTATTGGCCGTAGACCCCACGTTAGCAAGTGATCTCACTTGCATCGACATACTACGATAAGGAATGTGGCTCAGTGGATAGATGTATGGAATAGCGAACAATGGCGTGAGTCTGCCGCCAGTTGGATCGATGAGGCCTGCGCTGCCTACGGCATCGAACGTGTCGCGGGACCGGATTTTTGGCCGGCTTCCCTGGACCAGGTTTCGGCGCTGGTAGGGACCGACGCGGCAGATCTCGTGTTTAAGGTCAATGCGCCAGGGTTGGCATCGGAGGCCGCGGTGACGATTACCGCCGGCGGGCTGCAGCCCGAACGCGTGGTGATGCCGTTGGCAATCGACCGTATGGCCGGCTATATGCTTTCCCCTGACTTTGGCCATACCCTGGCCGACCTGGGTGACAGCGCAGAAAACTGGCAGCTGGCCCTTGCCTCGCTGGGGTCATTCCAGGTGGCCTTAATGGGCAACGAAGAGGCCTTCTTCGACGTCGGCATGCCGGTGGTGGATCCGCAATTCCTCGCAGAGCAGTTCGAGCAAGCGTTGACCATGCATGTTTCCCTCGATGCAAATCATCCTCTGCATTTAGACCCTCAACAGGCCGACGATTTACATGGCCAAATAGGGACGCTTTCCGAGGCCTGCAAAGCCCTGCACCTTGGTCCGGTCCCGTTGAGCCTGGAACATGGTGCCTTCGATTTGTCGCAGGCAGTGGTGCCTTCGGAAAAGGGCCAGCATGCGCGGATCACGAACTTCGCGACGGCACACTGGGCCCATCCGTTTTCTTCACTGGCAGCCCCGCTGGCAGCCATGACGCAATCGTGGAAATGCCGGACCGATGACGAGCGCGTTATGCGTGCCCTCGGTGCCTACCTAGGTGAGTTCGCCGCATATGGCAGCGCCGACGAGCTATACAACTTAGTCGCCCCCGCATGCCTAGTTGCTCCGCTGTCACAGCATGAGACTTGGTTGCGCCTACTGCTTGATGCCAGCGATGAGCACTTGAAAGAAAATGCTTCATCGGTCTTGGACACACTGACAATAAACTAAAAGTCTGGCGGGGAATTAGATATTCCCCGCCAGACTTATGTTCAGATCAAAAGCTTTATTTTCTACTCAACCGCCGACCGCATTTCGTTTAATGCGTTATTTGCCGCATCCTGCGGTGACTGCCGCTTGAAGAAGATTTCCATCTCATAGCGGTACAAAATATCCTGGATCTTACTAAACCCCATTGGCGGAATTGGTTCAGATCCCGCCAACTCCGTTTCAATTCCGGTAACGAACTTTGCAGAAGCTGTTTCGATTGGCTCAAGGTCAGCGACGACCAACTCGCGAATTTTGGTGTTCGCCGGAAGCCCACGGTCCATCTTGTTCAGTTCGCCAGCTTCTTCGGAATTCACCATGAAGTCAATGAACTTCTTGACCTCTTCAGGGTGCTTGGATTTGCTGTAGCCGGACATCATCATCGATGACTTGTACCAGAGCCCATTGTCTTCGGCTTTACCCGTAGAGCTCGGTAGACGCAGTGGCACCAGATCAACACCGGCAGCTGCGGAGAGGGAACCAAGCTGGTTGCTCCACCACATCCCGAAGGCCGAAGTACCGGTACCGGTCATGGAGCGGTCGGGGCCGGCGTTCTGGTTCTCGGCTAGCACCGAGTCCACTGGATAAGATCCGTTATCCAACAAATCTAGGTGGTGCTGGAAATAACCCGCAAGATCTTCAACGGACAGTCCCAGTTCTCCGGATTCGGTGGTCAAGTGCTTGCCAGACTGCCTCAGCCAGGACTGCAACCCGGCTGGTTCATTCGGCGCCTCCGAACCGTACTTTCCGTCGACTTTTTCACTTACCGTTTTAGTGATTTCACGATAATCGTCCCATGTCCAAGTTTTGTCGTCCGGAACATCCAGTCCAGCTTCTTTCAAAACCTTAGGATTTGCGGTCAAAGTGAATGAGTTAATTCCCGTCGTAATGCCAACCAATCCATCTTCGGTAGTTCCATTGGAGACGGAAACCTCTTCAAAGTTAGAGACATCAACACCAGTCAGGTCGAGAAGCGCCCCGCGGTCGGCGTATTCACGAAGGTACTTGTCGTCCATCTGAACAATATCCGGGGCATCATTCGAAGCGACTTGGGTAGCTAGCTTGTCCCAGTACCCACTCCAATCAGAATATTCGCCCTGAACATCGATATTTGGATTCTCTGCTTCGAAGGCCTCGATGATCTCATTGGTAGCCTGCGCTCTGGAGTCCGAACCCCACCAGGCGAATCGCAAACTGACCTTGCCATCGGCGCTATCAGCTGCATTCCCACCCCCGCCACATCCAGTTAACGCCAGCGCTGAGACGGCAACGACTGCAATGGATTTAGTAAGTCGTCGACTGGCGATGCGACGCACGCCTACTGACCGTTGTTGATTGTTCATGGACTCCTCCTTGGATGGGCGAGAACTCGCGGGGGTTTACTCAGTGGCGAGCCATCAGAGCGCCGACACGATTGGAAAGCGCTTCCCAAGTAATCTAGATGTGAGTCAGCTCACGAGTCAAGATCGAAATGGAAATATATCGATGACACCTTGGAATCGCATGATTCTAAAAAGGTATCAATGGATTAGTAATTGCCGGTGCTTTCCCGTAAAACAGGGGTTCCCGAAACAACCAAGAGCTTAGAGTCGCTGTGCGCAAGAACCATCTCTCCTGCCATACGACCCATTTCTTCGAGCGGAAGACGTGCAGTCGACACGGACGGGGTGACATCGACAAGCGTTGGAATATCGTCGAAACCGGCAATCGCGATGTCTTCAGGTATCCGCAAGCCGAACTCGCGAATTGCGCGAATCGCACCCAACGCCATAACGTCAGATACGCAGAAAACACAAACCGGAGCGGTCTCTTGAGGGGATCTGTACCGACGCAGGTAGTCACTCATGACCAAATAACCCCCCTCGCGAGAGAAGGCCCCGTGAAGCACTTCCTCCACCGGAACTCCGGAGCGCTCAAGCTTGGCGACAAACCCGTCGGAACGATGTTTCGCCGTCACCAAGTTCGGATCACCTGCTAAAACAACAAAACGGCGATGCCCGGCCTTGAGTAGTGCTCCGGCCAGTTCGCTGGCGGTTCCAGCGTTATCTACCTGAATTCCGCCCGTTGCGGGAAAAGTTTGCCCAATCATCGCCACTTGGCCACCATTGCTCTGATAGCTCTCCAGCAATTCCATGAGCTCCTTGTCACCACTCAAGCGTCTGGTTCCCGAAATAATAATAGCGTCGGTCCGGTGCGACATGAAGGCGCGAACAGCGGCCAGTTCCCGGTCATATTCCGCGCCAGTACTGGTAAGCAATAGTTGAATGCCGCTGGCGTCTAGACCGCGCTGCACCCCGCGCGCAATGGACGAGAAGTACGGGTCGGCAATGTCATGAACTACCAGGCCCACTAGCTTCGTTGAGGACCGGGCAAGCGCTTGCGCTTGCGCATTGGGAAAGTAACCCAATTTCTCGGCCGCCGCACGTACGCGGAGGGAAATTTCCTCGGCAGGCTTTCGCGCCGATCCGTTCAGTACACGCGATGCCGTTGCCAATGAAACTCCAGCTTCATCAGCCACATCAGTCAGTCGAATAGCCACATGAAATCCTTATCACCCATTGCAATTTTGAACAAGCTTATCTCCATGGAGTGAAGTGGTTGACACATTATTTGGGCAACACTATCGTGGAAAGCGCATTCCCAAATTCTTTCTTAGACACCCGGTCCACGAGGAGCACCCCATGACAGAAACAAAAGTCCTTCGCATCGCCATGAGCGGCATCACCGGCCGTATGGGCTATCGGCAGCATCTGGTGCGCTCGATCCTTCCGATCCGCGATCAGGGAGGAATCACCTTGGCCGACGGTTCCAAGGTGACCGTCGAGCCGATCCTTGTCGGTCGCAATGAGGGGAAACTCAAGGAGTTGGCGCAGCTGCACAACGTCGAGCATTACACCACCGACCTTGACTCGCTAATCAACGACGGCTCCGTCGACATCGTCTTTGATGCCTCGATGACTTCACTGCGCTACGACACATTATCCAAGGCCATTTCAGCCGGTAAGCACATCTTCACCGAAAAGCCGACCGCCGAAACCCTCACCGAAGCGGTAGACCTAGCACGCCAAGCCAAAGACAAGGGAATTACCGCTGGCGTAGTGCACGACAAGCTATACCTGCCAGGCCTAGTCAAACTTCGCCGGCTCGTCGACGAGGGATTCTTTGGCCGAATTCTCTCTCTGCGCGGAGAATTCGGTTACTGGGTCTTCGAAGGCGAAATCCAAGAAGCACAACGTCCCTCCTGGAACTATCGACTAGCAGATGGCGGGTCGATGACCACCGACATGTACTGCCACTGGAACTACGTCCTCGAAGGCATTATCGGCAAGGTCAAGTCAGTCACCTCCAAAACCGCAACACACATTCCCACGCGGTGGGATGAAAAGGGAGTGCCTTACGAGGCAACTGCAGACGACGCCGCCTACGGAATCTTTGAGCTTGAAACTCCTGGCGGTGATCAAGTCGTAGCCCAGATCAACTCCTCTTGGGCGGTGCGCGTCTATCGCGACGAACTCGTTGAATTCCAAATCGACGGCACTCATGGATCGGCAGTTGCGGGCCTCAATAAATGCGTAGCCCAGCAACGAGCCAACACGCCAAAGCCAGTCTGGAATCCGGATCTTCCGGTCACCGAATCCTTCCGCGATCAGTGGCTGGAAGTACCAGCCAACGCCGATCTGGATAACGGGTTCAAATTGCAGTGGGAAGAATTCCTGGCCGATGTCGTGGCCGGCCGCGAACACCGATACGGCCTGCTGTCCGCCGCTCGAGGCGTGCAGTTAGCCGAGCTTGGCCTGCAGTCCACCGCCGAGCGCCGCACCATTGACATCCCGGAGATCACCCTGTGAACCTGCAACCAGCACAGCCGAAAATCATTCTGCCCAACGAGCACGGTGAACCCTATAGCTATACGCTGTCTGGACCTGGAGATTTTCGCCGTCCTTCTGTACCCATCAGCTCACGCAAGGTCTACGCCGCGGCACACGTAATTCCCCAGATGACCGCCGATAACACACCAGGCGCACCGGCCAGCTTGGACTGGGACGCAACCTTGGCCTACCGCCACGAGCTATGGTCCTACGGTCTAGGCGTCGCCGACGCCATGGACACTGCTCAGCGGGGCATGGGCTTGGACTATGCGGCGACCAGGGAACTCATCGAACGTTCTGCCGCCGAAGCGTCGAAGGTAGTTGCAAGCAATAGCTATCCTGCGCTGACCGGACAAACCGTCCGGGACATCTTGGCCTGCGGAGTCGGAACCGACCAGTTAGATCCCCTCACGGTGCAGGCGAGCGAGATAGCCCGGGTCACCGATGCATATTTAGAGATGCTGCGGCTCGTTGAAAATTCCGGGGCGAAGGCCATCTTGATGTGTTCGCGGGCGTTGGTGCGCGCCGCCGAATCGGCCGAAGACTACTTGAACGTCTACGGCACCCTGCTGGAAGCTGCCACCGAACCGGTGATCTTGCACTGGCTTGGTCAAATGTTTGATCCGTCGCTGGCTGGCTACTGGGGCGACACCGACATCGACAAGGCAACCGCCACCTTCACCCACCTATTGGAGAAGCATGCAGCCAAAATCGATGGCGTCAAAGTTTCGCTATTGGATGCCGAACATGAAAAGTATCTGCGCGCACGCCTGCCACAGGGTGTCCGGCTCTACACCGGTGACGACTTCAACTATCCAGAACTCATCCAGGGCGACGGAACTAGGCACTCAGATGCCTTGCTTGGCATCTTCGCCGCGATTTATCCGGCAGCCTCGACCGCGCTACAAGCATTGGATGCAGGAGATACGCAGCGGGCACGCATCATCCTGGATTCCACGCGAGACCTGGGGTTGCATATTTTCTCCGCGCCGACGTTCTACTACAAGACGGGAATTGCGTTCCTTTCCTGGCTCAACGGGCACCAAACCGGTTTCCAAATGGTCGGCGGGCTGCATGCAGGCCGTTCGACCCTGCATCTGGTGCGCACCTTTGTCCTAGCGGATCAGGCCGGTCTGCTGCTGAATCCCGAGCTAGCTGCTGAACGAATGAAACAGCTACTAGTAATGAACGGTGCATCCGCCCCCGTACCAACTCTGACTGGAGTCGCATGAGCTTCGAACTGTCACTCAATACCGGAACTACCCCTAATCTGAATCTGCACGAAGCAGTGCAAGCAGCCGCCGAGGCAGGACTGAGCCATATAGGTCCATGGCGTCATCTCATTAGCGGCGTCGGCGGAGCAGAACAAGCAGAGAAGATCATCAGCGGCGCCGGGCTGAAGGCAAGCACGCTGTGCCGTGGTGGCTTCCTGACCACCAATTCGACCGCGGGTCGAACCGAGGCCTTGGAATCGAATCGCGAAGCAATCCGTGAAGCGGCCACCATCGGAGCCAACGAGTTAATTATGGTTGTGGGCGGACTGCCGGCCGCAGCTCATGTCCTCGGCGGCCAAGGGGAAGGGGCTGATAAAGACATTGTTGCGGCCCGCGACCGCGTCGCCAAGGCCCTCGGAGATTTGGTCCCATACGCCGCCGAACTCGGCGTCCGGTTGGTTCTCGAAGCCCTGCACCCAATGTATGTGGCCGACCGTGCGGTGCTGTCGACTCTCGGCCAAGCTCTGGACTTAGCTACCCCCTATCCGACGTCGACCGTGGGTGTCGTGGTGGATACCTTCCACGTATTCTGGGATCCCCAGCTTCAAGCTCAAATTCAGCGGGCCGGTCACGAAGGACGACTAGCAAGCTACCAGATCTGCGACTTCAACCTACCGATCGCCCACAATGCCCTGCAGTCGCGCGGCATGATGGGCGATGGATACATTGATTTCGCCTCCATCTCCCGCTGGGTCGCCAAAGCCGGATACCGCGGCTGCGTTGAGGTAGAAATCTTCAACGAACAAGTTAATAATCAAGCCGCGTCACTGACTATAAGCACCATGAAAGAGCGTTACGAGCAGCTAGTGCTCCCTCACCTCAATCAAGCTGCGGGGGTGCTTCCGGCGAGCGCAGCCAACTAGTTCGTATCCTTATTTCACGTAGTCAACGATATTAACCAAGGACGGGTATGACCGACTCATCGCAGCAAGCGGCCATGAAAACAAATGCGCCGGATCTCAACGTACCGGGGATTGCGTTAGTGGGGCTGAACGGGTTCGGGCGTCAGCATCTGCTGAACATCCGCCGCCTTGTTGCGCTGGGTAAAGCCAGATTTGTAGCCGGAGCCGGTCCCGATGACCCGGGGCCGGACATCCGCGGTGCAAATACCCCGGTGTTCGCCTCGCTTGACTCGCTAATTGATTCGGAAATTAGTCCAGATATCATCATTGTCTCGACGCCGATCAATACCCACTTTGAATTGTCGCTCAAAGCGCTCACGACCGGCGCCGATCTGTACCTGGAGAAACCTCCAACGGCGACCTTCGCTCAGTACGAGGATCTGCTTTCGGCTGCCCGGGAGTCCGGGGCCCGGGTACAAGTCGGTTTTCAGGCAGTTGGTTCCTTGGCTTTAGAGGCTCTTGAAGAGTTTTTTGTTGACGATGCGCGTGATTCACCCATCGGCAAGTTACGCGCCGTCGGCGCCTCCGGGAGCTGGCTGCGCACCCAGGGGTATTACGATCGAGCACCCTGGGCCGGACACCGCGTCCTGGATGGCATCCATATTGCTGACGGGGTCATTACCAACCCACTGGCCCACGCGGTCATGAGTGCTCTGCACGTTGCTGGCGCACGACGAGCCGAGGATGTTGCAGAACTTTCCACCGAGCTCTACCACGCTCACAAAATCGAAGCCGATGACACCTCGGTGCTCTCCCTGCGGACAGTCAACGGGATCCCCGTGACTGCCGCATTAACCGTGTGTGCGGCAGAGCAACGCGACCCGTGGGTCACCGTCTACGGGACCGAAGGTCAAGCAACCTTGTTCTACACGCGAGACGAGCTTGTGGTTCGTCCTAACCCGGATCTTGGCGGTGAAGAATATATCCGCAGCTTCGGTCGAGTCAACCTGCTCGAAAATCTTGTGGATGTGCGAAGCGGAGCAGCACCCAAACTGCTGTGCCCATTGGAACATGCCGGAGCGTTCATGAGAGTACTCGAGCAGGTGCGGACCTCACCCGAACCACACAATATCCACCCCTGTGATGTCTACGGAATGGGCGCAGATGCCGAATTTCATCCAGTAGTTCCGGACATCGAAAAATACATTGACCGCGCGGTGGCCGCGCAAACGTCTTTCTCTTCTTTAGGAGCCCCCTGGGCTAAGTCGGCACCCACTAGTGGAGCTCTCCAAATCCGCAATCCGCATAGTGGTGACCTCGTGGAGGTTGCGCGCCTGCGCACCGGAACGGACATTGCCCCGACAAACTCACCACGGCCTTTCTTCGACCAGCTGCGCACCCTCGACGGAGTCACCGTCAGCGACCAGCAACCACTCGACCACACGTGGCACCTAGGGCTCGGAGTCGCGCTGCAGGATGTGAACGGGTCCAACTTCTGGGGCGGACGTACCTACACACGCTCGGCTGGGCGCTATATCTGGAAATCGGATCATGGCCACATTAGAGCCATCTCCGAAGAGTTCAACGACTCTAAATCCGGCGTTACTTCGCAGCTGGAATGGGTTGACCACCATGGACAGGTGCTTCTTGATGAACGCCGCACCGGACAAGCTGAGGTTTTTGATCGTTTAGGAATCCACGGCTGGTCCTTGGACTTTGAGTTCACGCTACAGGCGCGCGACCAGCAGGTATCACTGGGATCTCCTGGCTCAAATGGTCGGGACCAAGGCGGCTATGGGGGATTCTTCTGGCGTCTGCCCGACGTGCAAGGGGGCGAAATATATACGGCAGATGTTTGCGGTGAATCAGCCGTGCACGGCTCCACCAGTGACTGGCTAGCATTCAGCGCGGTCTTTTCCGCCGATTCCGTGGGATTGCATTCCCGCGCCCTGGGTCATGGAGCCGCAACGCTCATCTTCTGTTCCACAGCGAATGACCCATGGTTTGTTCGGTACTCAAGTTATCCCGGCATCGGTGCATCGCTGGCGTGGGATAGCCCAGTGGTTCTTAATCCGACGGCCTCAGTCAGCCGTAAGGTGCGGATTTTAGTCGTTGATGGATCACTCACTAAACAGCAAAGTGCCCAGCTTGCAGAATCGTTTCGTTAGGCATAACTTTCTACGCGGCAAGGAGAATCATGTCCCACGACGAATATAAGCTCAAGCACGCCCAGCTGGTAGCTCTGCTCGACGAGCTGGGTGCGGACGCTATCTTTTTATCCACCTCCGCGACGCTGTCCTGGTACTTAGCCGGCGCTCGTATCCATGTTTCACTCGCGGGCGCTCCGATACTGCGTGTGCTGGTGCACCGTGACGGTTGTGAAATCGCCACGCCACTGAGTGAATCAGACCGGTTGCTTGCCGAAGAGCTGAGCGAAGTCCCCGATGCCCGGTTGCACATTCTGGACTGGTACGCACCGCTCGACGACTACGCTGCCTGGTTTCCAGAGGCGCGCGGACAGAACGTTTTGCCCGAGGGACGGATTGAAGAACAGCTACGAGGTGTACGTACCGTTTTATGCGACGCTGAAATAAGCAGGTACCGAAGTCTCTGCGTGGATACCGCCGGAATCTTCACGCAAGTGCTCGGTGAGGCCAGAACCGAAAACTCCGAACGGGAAATTGCGGCCAAGCTCAGCGCCGCGGCGATAGGGTTTGGCGGCGAAGTGCTAGTGGCGTTGGTCTGCGGGGCTTCGCGATCGGCATTCCGACACCCGCTGCCCACCGAGGCCCCGCTTGGGCGCAAAGCCATGGCCGTACTCTGCGTACGTCGTGGTGGATTGATCGCCAATGTGACCCGATGGGTCCGTTTTGGAGGCCCACTGCCCGGAGAGCTGAAAGCCGAGAAGGCGATTCTTCAAGTGGAACACGAAATCTGGGAATCCTTGCAACCGGGCAATGAATTAAAGTCGGTGTTTCCCGTCGTTCAGGCCGCGTATCCGCTGCATGGCTTTGATCCCGAAGAGTGGCAGAACCATCATCAAGGAGGAATTGCCGGTTTTAACGGCAGAGACCCTCGACTGACCCCGGATGCTACCGACATCATCCGCACGAATCAGGCTTATGCGTGGAATCCCAGTGCGGTACAAAACGGAATGACCTTTAAAGTTGAGGATACCGTTCTGCTCACCGAGCGCGACGGTAGGCCAACCGTGGAAGTACTCAGCGTCGATCCCATGTGGCCGGTGGTTCGAGTAGGCAACTTGGATCGTCCCGCGGTGTTGGTCCGCTGAACCGCAGAACGAGAATTAAGCATCTGAGGATGCTCGACTAATCTGTCGAGCATCCTCAGCTCCGTTAAACCAGTTGCTTCAATTCGGTTCTCCAGCTGCGTTTTGGCTCCCAGCCGATGACGCTACGAGCCTTCTCGATGCTAAAAGCCGGTGAATCTCCGGTGAGGTTGGCAGCCAGTTCCGTCAGCTCTGGATAGATCGCAGGAATGATCTCCGACAATGGCTTGGTGGCCATGGCATCCTTGGCCCCTACGAAGAAGACCGAGCCATTCTCCACACGGTCAAAGCGTTCAAGCAGCAAGAGCAGAAAATCTGCAACATCCCGGGCGTCCACGTAGTTGAACAATGCCGGCGCCGAAAGTCTAGGATCAGCCAAGCGTTCGGCCACGGTGTGACCCTGCTGAGTCATTGCACCAGCCCATTCCTCTTCGGCAATCACATAACAAGGTCGGAAGGAGGCGAACTTAACTGTGCTTTCGGGTCCCATCTTTGCGGCAAACATTGCCCCGACCTGTTCGGCCACGTATTTGGATAAGCCGTATGCGTGCCAGGGACGCGGTGTTTCGGCCTCGTCCAACGGCAGCTTTTCAGGCTTCCAGCCGCCGGGGGATCCATAGCCCATGATCGACGGACTGGAAGCTAATACCACTCGGGTTGCCCCGGACTCCACGGCGGCCGAGGTGACGTTGTGTGCGATCGTTGCATTAGTGTGCAGCAGTACTTCCTCCGGCGCCATAAAGGGCACCGCCATGGCAGCTAGGGAGACTACCGCCTGCGGGGTGATTTCCTTGAACAACACATGCGTGGCTGCAGCATCCATGAGGTCAATGCTTCGGTAGTCGATACCTTCAATAGGGTCATCGGGAAGGGTGCGGTCTAGGGAAACAACATGGTGCCCCGCTTGGACAAAACCTGCTACGACGGCGCGGCCTAAGCGTCCTGATCCGCCAGTGATAATAACTTTCTCGCCCATGTTTCTAACTACACCTGAACCTGTTCCACCCGGGACAAATTAACTCCAAGGCCAGCATGAATCACTTCAACTGCTAGTCCTGATTCTAGAGACTGATTACCGCAGATTCCCACGGCGATGGCTCGCGCTCCGTCCAAGAATCCAGCCTGCCGTGAATACCTGTCCGTGCGGGTGCCGCGGAACAGTTCCTCCAGCAGGAGCGTGTCCCCACCACCGTGAGATCCTTGCCCGTTGATGATTTCCAGTTCCGCGGCCGGCCCCCAGTGCCGTTGGAGGACAAGCTTCTCCCCCTTGGCGCGCACCGCGGTGTTCTGTCCATCATCCGAGAAGGAGGGATCCACGGCGCTTCCCCCCTTGGCAGGGAGCACCGCAGCTCGCTCGACCACATCCAATTCCAGACGTCCTGCGGTGCCGTTGACTGCGACCCGGTAGCCTTCCCAGGGACTGTGTGCATTCAGGGAGTATGACAGCACCGGGCCACCCTCGTACTCCACCGTCAACGCCAAGTTGTCTTCAATGGTGATCTCGCCGGCGAACACTCCCTGGTCCCGTCGATATCCGTCATGATGTTCACTGGCCAAGTACAACTGCTCTAGGCGTCGATCGCTGCGTAGATCCAGATCGAAAGGTTCAGCCTCGCTGTACTCATGAGTGCCACGTTCGTTGGCCTGCTGTCCGCGCTCCGCGGCATTATCCTGGCCATAGAACTTCAAGCCACCGGCGGCAAAGACCCGTTGCGGGGTGTCGGATAGCCACCAGTTAACAAGGTCGAAGTGGTGACTAGATTTATGCACCAGCAATCCGCCGGAATTTTCCTTGATCCGGTGCCAGCGGCGGAAGTAGTCCGCTCCATGCACGGTGTCTAGCACCCAGCTGAAGTCGATGGAGGTTACCTCGCCAATTAGGCCGTCATCAATGGCCTTCTTCAATGCGGTATTTCGCGGGGAGTAGCGGTAGTTAAAGGTGACGATGATTTCTCGGCCGGTTTCTGCAACCGCCGCGGCGATACGGGTGGTGCTTGCGGAATCGACGGTCAGCGGCTTCTCAACAATCACATCCGCACCGGCATGCAGCGCCGCGCAAACGAGGTCGGCGTGGGTGTAGTCCGGACTGGTGATGATCACCCGGTTAATATCATGCTCGGTAACGTAGTCGGCTAGCTGCGAGGGATCAAAGGCATCCAGGCTCTGCCCGAAAGTCTGTTCCACGACGTCCTGATAGTACTCGATCCGCCCGGGGTTCGGATCGGATAATGCCACGAGCTCGGCGACGTCGCTGTGCTCGCCCATGATCGCCGTGAGATACATTTCGCAACGGTTTCCGGTGCCGATTAGTACGTACCGGGTGCGGGCAGGTGTAGTCATCTGGGTGCGTCCTTAAGAAATCGTTGACAAGGCAATGGGCTCGGACCTTTCGCTCGAGCTCATAGCTGGCGGTTATTTGATGCCGGTAGTGGCGATGCCCTTGATCAGGAACTTCTGGCCAAAGAGGAAGGCCAAGAAAACAGGAACGAGAGTAATGATCGACATTGCGAACAGTGCGCCCCAGTTCGATTCACCGGTCGAGTCGATGAAAGCATTAAGCGCCACCTGAACCGTGTAATTACTTGGATTCGTCAGGTAGATCAGCGAGGTGAAGAAGTCGCTCCAAGTCCAGATGAAGGTGAATATCGCCGTGGTGGCCAGCGCCGGAACCATCAGTGGCAAGATCACCTGCAAGAAAATTCGTGGGTGGCCTGCGCCATCGATGCGCGCTGCCTCATCCATGTCCTTGGGAATGCCGCGGATGAACTGGATCATCAAGAAGATGAAAAACGCGTCTGTGGCTAGTAACTTCGGAACGATGATGGGCCAGAAGGTGTTGACCCAACCGATCTGCGAGAACATGATGTACTGCGGAACGATGATGACGTGAATGGGAAGCATAATGGTCATCAACATGAGCACGAACATGATCTTCTTGAACTTAAATTCCAGACGGGCAAAGGCGTAGGCCGCCATCGAACAAGAAACCAGGTTCCCTAGGATGCAACCGAGCACTACGATGGCCGAGTTCATCAGATATTTGCTGAATGGTTCCGAGAGTGCGCTCCAACCGTTGGGGTAGTTTTCCCACTCGACGCTCGAGATCACCAGTCCGGCTTCGCGGAAGATCAGATCGTTGGGTCTAAAGGAACTAGCGATCATCCACAGCAACGGGTAGATCATGACCAGCGCGGCCAGAATCAAGATGGTGTGCTTGATGATGGAACGTGCGCGGGTTCGTGCGCTGGGACGATAGCCTTTGACCTTTTTACCCTTGTCATCGGTTCCGCCCAGTGGAGGTTGGCCTCCAAACAGCGCTTCTTCATCAAGTGCCGTCAATTTATTCGCGTCTAGTTCCTCGCGCGAAGTTGAAGTCTGATTAGTCATCGTAGAACACCCAATACTTAGAAACGAAGAAGTTCAGTGCTGTGAAACCACCGACGATCAGGACCAATAGCCATGCCATTGCTGAGGCGTAGCCCATGTCGAACTGCTTGAAGCCCTGCTGGTAGAGGTACAAGGTAAAGAACATTGTTGAATCCGCCGGGCCGCCAGAACCGTTGGAGACGATGAATGCCTGAGTGAAGTTCTGGAAGGCGCCAATCACCTGAAGCACGAGGTTGAAGAAAATAATCGGGCTCAACATCGGAAGAGTGATGCTTACAAATTGGCGCCATTTAGTTGCCCCGTCGATCGAGGCTGCTTCGTAGTACATGACGGGGATCTGACGCAGACCCGCTAGGAAGATCACCATCGGCGAGCCGAAGGTCCACACATTTAGCAAGATGAGGCTGCTCAGCGAAGTGCTGGGATCGGAGATCCACCCCATACCTTCAATACCCACGAGTCCCAGGAGCTGGTTGACCAGCCCGGTAGTACCAAAGATCTGCTTCCATAGCACTGCGATAGCTACCGATGAGCCCAGCATTGAGGGCAGGTAGAAAATCGAACGGTAGAAGGACAGCCCACGCATTCCACGATCCAGCAGCATGGCGACCCCGAGCGCGACTCCGAGCTGAAGCGGAACACCCACTAGTACATAGGTGAACGTCACGCGAAGCGAATTATGCAGGCGGTCGTCGCTGAACATCCGTTCGATGTTCTCCATGCCGACGAATTCCGGGGCCTGCAATAGGTTGTAATCCGTGAATGACAAGTACAGGGACATTGCCATAGGGCCCAGCGTGATCAGGAATAGCCCGATAGTCCACGGCAGCAAGAAGAGGTGGCCGGCCTTGTTATCTTTGGCAGGAGCCTTGCGACCCTCGGACTTGCTTAGTCTTGATAATTCAGCAATGGCACTCATTGACCAACGCCCTCGTTCGAAAGGGTGCGGTGGAACCCTTGGCGAGTGTGGACCAACATGGCTGACTCCTCGGTTCGATGCTTCCTAGAGAAGCTGAATAACTAATAGTTAGGAATGCGCTTTCCAAAGCGTATTCCACCACGCTAAACTAAAAACCAACGTGAGGTCAACCACATCGAGCTCAGTTATACGTAGAGCGGTTCCGCAATTCGCCTCAGACTCATGGGCCGCACTCTGCTGCGCCAGAAAATTTCTCTGAAAAAACGAAGGATTGATGCATTGACTCAAGTCAAACTTAGAATAAAGGATTACATTCAGTCTATTGAGTTGCTTTTGATTTCCATGCCATTCGACGCCGGACGCCAAGAACTCGAAGATTCCGATGTGGAATCAATCGATACATTCAATGCATCGTCGCGAAATTTCACCCATATGGAATCACTCATGGTCAAGATCCGTACCACAAACGGGCTTACCGGATGGGGTGAAGCCTTTGGCCACAAATCAAACCCTGCCACTTGGGCGGCACTGGAAGAGATCGTCGGCCCATTTTTTATCGGCCAAGAAACCGGGATCGCCACTTCCATGCCCGCGGCCGAGTATTCATTTCATGCTTTCGGGCGGACCGGTCCGGTTCACTACGCGCTCTCAGCAATAGATATCGCGCTGTGGGACCTCGAGGCGCAGCAAGCGGAGGTGACGCTACGCGAATACATCGAGCCTGGATCGCGAGACCAGATCCACGCCTACGCGTCGTTGGTCCACTACGCCGAAGATCCGCACGAAGTTTCATCCCACGTGAAACAGGCGCAAAGCATGGGATTTAGGGCCTTCAAACTGCATGAATCCACCCGTGAGGCTATTGCCGCCGCCCGCCGGAGCATAGGTAGCGCACCACTGATGGTGGACGTCAATTGCGCTTGGGATCCGGACAGTGCAGCGCAGGCAATCGCAAGCTTTGAAGCATTGGATCTGCTCTGGGTTGAAGAACCAATCTTTCCACCCGATTCCACGACGGGTCTACGTGAACTCAACGCTCGCTTCGCAAACATCTCAGCCGGGGAAAACCACTCGGGAGTTGCCGGGCTCATCTCGGCCATGGAATCCAAAACGCTCAGCTTTGCGCAACCGAGCGTAGGCAAAATCGGTGGGATCTCGGCAATGCTCAGGGTCCGCCAGGCAGGCAAACGACTTGGTATTCCAGTGGTGCCGCACAACTTCTACTACGGGCCTGCGTTGCTTGCGAGCGCTCAAATACTCGCGCTCGACCCACCCCAGTTCCTCATCAACGGGACGCCGCTTCCGGAGTTGGAGATTCCGTTTGTGAAATGGGAGCAAACTTTGCATCCCCTGCACGCACCACATCAATCTGCCATGGATCAGAACGGTAGGATCGAACTGCCGCAGGCCCCCGGCCTTGGGTTCGATCCAGATGCGAAGATATTGGAGAAGTATCTAGTCAAACGCGTGTTATTGAATTAACCAAGCACCTTGACCAGCAGTTCGGCTTCGTCGCTGACAATCGCATCCACGTTTTTATCGATCAGCATTCGCATGGTCGGCTCATCATTGATGACCCACACATGCACCTGCACCCGCGCGTCATGTGCGGCACGGATAAAACGCGAGGTAACCACCGGCAGGAATCCCTGCTTGAGGGGCACCTGCACCGCCCAAAAATCCCTAATGAGCCGCTTAGGCACGCGGCCAAAAACCATGGCGCACAACCAGATCAACGCCATCTCACGAATGCCGGGGGAACGTTTCATCGGGCTGGAAATGAGATGCTGCACCGCGGCACTGCGTGAGGTATCAAATGACGCCAAGGCGATCTGCCGGTGGCAGCCCAGCTCTTCGATCAAACGGGCAAGCGGCGCTATTACCTGCTCGTCCTTGACATCGATGTTCACCAGCGCTTCGGGGAAACTGCGCAATAATTCGGCGAGAGTGCACAACGGCTGCCCTGCAACGCGCACCGAAGCAAGTTCTTCGTCCGTGCGGTCCCCCAGCGGTCCTGTGGCATCGGTAACCCGGTCCAGGGTCTCATCGTGGAATGCGTATACCGTGCCGTCCTTTGAAGATCGCACATCCGTTTCCAAGTGGGTAATGCCCAAGTCCCACGCACGTTGAAACGCGATCAGCGTGTTCTCTTCGCCAGCTCGTCGTACGCCACGGTGCGTGAACGCGTAGGTCATTTCAACAGACCCTCGATGACCTGCGCGACTCCGTCTGCCTCGAGGGTGTCAGCTGTGTGCTGCGCGGTGGCTAAGGCCAGCGGGTGGCCGGAGGCCATTGCATAACCGTGGCCTGCGTATTCGAGCATCTCGAGGTCGTTGGGCATATCTCCGAAGGCCATGACTTCATCGGCGGTAATGCCCAGTTCGCGGCAGTACACGTCGAGAGTGGTGGCCTTGTGGATGTCGACATGAGCCATTTCCAGCAGCGAAACATCGAAAGCGGAGTGAGTCACCGAAAGAAGTTTTTCCAGTTCCGGGGCGACAGCGGCATAGAACTCATCGATGGGCAGAGTTTTGGAGCGAGCCAAAAACTTCACGATGCCCTCCTGGTCGATGACTTCCGAGTTTAGATCCAATACCGACTGGCTGCCAAGGGTCCGATGGCGCTCGGCAAAGTTCTCGCCCAGGTGCAATCCGCGAGTGGTCTCGGCCGCAAAAGCGGCGTTCGGCTCATGCTTCAAGATAATCTCTGCTGCCGCTCTGGCGGTAGCAGAGGTGAGCGTGCGGGACCAGATGACGCAGTCTTTCTCCAGATCGTAGAGCACCGCGCCATTTGAGCAGATCACCGTCCCCATCCCGCCGAAGGCTTCGATGATGGGGGTGAGCCAGCGAAACGGGCGGCCGGTGACGAAGACGATGTGAATTCCGGCTTCGCGGGCGTCCAGGAAGGCGCGGCGAGTTCGTTCACTGATGCTCCCGTCGCGCGCCACGATGGTTCCGTCGAGATCTGAGGCGATCAGCTTGATCATGAAAGTTCCTCGCGGTTCGGCGGGTTCGCGCCGGCGCGTCCCACGGTGACCGACGCGGCGCGCGCGGCAAAATCCAGGGCTTGCTCGAGCTGGTCCACGGCAAGGTGGGCCAGCTTTTCACGGTTCGCCGCACCGATCAGCCCATGTTCGGCCAGCCAGCACAATAGGGCCGCGGTGAAGGTATCTCCGGCGCCAACGGTGTCCGTGACCTCAACGGCCTGCGCGGTGTGCTCGGACTCGCCCGCGCGCACCACTCCCCAAGAGCCACGCGATCCGGCGGTTGCTACGACGATTGCCGGACCCATCGCCAGCCAAGCGCGCGCCGACTCGTGCACCGAACGCATCGGGTAGAGCCATTTCAGGTCGATCCCTGAGACTCGGACAACATCGGCTTGGCCCACGTATTGCTCGACCTCGGCAACTGTTTGGGCGTGATTGGTCACTAGCGAGGGGCGCAGGTTCGGGTCATAGCTGATGGTGGCGTGACGACGTGCGGCCGCCAGCAATGGAAGCAGCTCATCGGGGCTGAAGAGCGTGGCAATGGATCCGGTGTGCACCAGTTCGGTGTCCTGCGCCAGTTCGGGACCGATGGTGGGCATTTGCCAGAAAGCGTTGAATGCGAAGGTCGCGCCACCTGCGGGATCCAGGATTCCGTGGGCGATAACCGTCGGCTCATCATCGGCGCCGCCGAGGTACTTAACGTCGTTCTCGGCCAGGAAGCGTTCGATTTTTGCACCCTTTTCATCCTGACCCCAGCGGGTAATCAGGGTGCCCGGGTAACCTAAACGGGCCAGTGAGACGGCGACGTTCAGCGGGCTTCCGCCCACAAATTCTTTCGCCGGGGCAATTCCAGAGGCCAATACGTCGACCAGCGCCTCACCTATGACCGTCGGGTTCATCATGCTCCTTTGTAGTGCAGCGGATACAGCGCCTTAACGCACGCCTCCCACTGATGGCTGGACGGATCGATCCAAGTGAAATGATCGCCATCAAAAATCCGTAAGGAGTGCTGCTGGCCTAGTGCCGCGGCATGATCGGCCGCGCGCCGGGCAATTTTCACCGGGACATCCGCATCGGCCCGTCCATGAAAGATTACGACACGCGCCCCCATCGGCCATAATTCCACGGGGTTCAGCGTGGACAAATCACAGTCGCCGAGCATTTCGTTGACCGCGTTGTTGCTCAGCCGCAGCGTCCGGGCAAGCTGCAGATCGAGCAGGCCGGCCTGGGAAATTACCTGGCTGACCCGCTCCTCGTGGGCTGCGAGCAGGCATGCGAGATGTCCACCTGCGGAATGCCCGATCAGGGTGATCGGACCCTCTTCCTTGATCAAAGCCAGTGCAAGCCGGGCATCCGACAGCATTTTTGCTGCGCTGCCCGGCCCTCGCCGGTATTCAAGGTTATAAGTGGGGATGCCTCTTGAGGCCAAGTCCACGGCTAGTGGCACACCGAGCTGCGCGGTGTACTTTTCGCGCCAATATCCGCCATGGATGATCATCACCGCACCCTGCGCGGTAACCTCTTCAGGGGCATAGAAGCGTAGCCACTGATCCTGATGCGCCCCGTAGTGCATGGCTAGTTTCCGGGGAAGTTCGCGGCACGTTTCTCAACGAAAGCCGCCCGGCCCTCCACGGAATCAGCGGTGTTAAAGGCCTCACGGAAGCTCTGAGCCTCCAGGTCGAGAGCTTCATGGACGTTGACCGAGTCCATTTTGACCATGGCACGCTTAGCGTTCGCCACGGCGGTCGGGGAAACCTTCGCCATTTCCTCGATGCTCGCGACGGCTTGATGCAGCAGTTCTTCCGGGGCCGCCAAGCGGTTCGCTAGGCCAATGCGCAGTGCCTCCTCGGCTTTAATCCGGCGGCCGGTGAAGATCAGTTCCCGTGCCATCGCATTTCCCACGCGGCGTGGCAGACGTACCGATCCACCGAATCCGGGCACCAGGCCGAGCGTAACCTCGGGCTGTCCGAAACTCGCCTTCTGCGAGGCGTAGATGAAGTCGCACGCCAAGGCGAGTTCGCACCCGCCGCCCAGCGCGAAACCATTCACGGCCGCGATCACCGGTAACTGCAGCGATTCGAGCCGCTCGGTGACCTGGTGCATGCGTCGGCCGTAGGCCTCGGCGGCAGCGGCGTCCATCGTGTTCATCTGCACGATATTTGCCCCGGCTACGAAAGCCTTCTCTCCCGCACCGGTGATGACGACTCCACGGTGCTTGAACCCACTGGATTCAAGGTAGTCAAGGGCCCGCTCGAGGTCTGCGACGACCTCAAGTGCGAGCGCGTTCATCGAGGCAGGCTGGTTGATGGTGATAATCAGGGCGCTGCCCTGCGTGCTTAGACTGAGGGTATCGAATTGCTCCATATTGCATACTCTCTCATGTCTCTAGCATGGCTGACTAGGTTATTATCGGCGCTTGCGGGATTTGGCCCCACCTGAACGCGCCTTGGCCTTAGCTTGTTTTTCTTGCTTTGCGCGCAGCTTCGCTTTTTCCTTGGCTGCCGCACGCAGCTTGTCATTAACTGCCTTGGCTTCTTGCTGGGTGCTGCGCACCGAGGCCTGGCGCGAGGAGTTTGCGCCGCGTCCGCGGACGATGCCGATGAATTCATCGACCATTTCGGTATCCTCCAGGGCCGTAGGCCAGGCGATGCCGATCTGTGTTCTCGCTCCGCCTTCGATGATGCGGTAAACCACGTCTTTGCGCTGGTACAGCCGGGCGATGCTCTGCGGAACGCGCAGGACCTGGGCGCCGGAGGCTACAACTTCCATCGCTATCGGGGTCCCGCCGACCTCTTCTGGGTACTCGGACAGATCAAGCTGCGGGAATTTCGCGACTTCCTGCTCATCGATGGTTTCCTCGTAGTACTCCACATCGTGGTCCTTGGCCGCGCAGACCACCTCGAGCTCTTCGTAGAGCGGAATGACGTGGCGGCTGGCGTCCTTCGGCGAATCTCCGGCGTAGCGCACGAATACCGCATCGGCCTGATCTGCTGCCAGTAGCTGGAGGATATCGTCGCCGTCATAACGCGAGGGCACGAACTCGACCTGCGGGTAGCGTTCGGTGAAGCGATCTATCCACTTGCCCGGGGTGACGCCTGCTACGTAGGAAACTCGAAGTTTTTGCACGATTAAAGCCTACTGGTCTTTTGCTCGGATGGGGTTCGGTTAAAGCACTGCGGCGGGCTAGGAATGATCCATGCCCGCCGCAGTTCAAATTTCGCTTACTTGTCGGTCTTGACCACAAGCACGTCGCATGGAGCCGAGTGGGCTACCGAGGAGGCGACCGAGCCGAGCACGCGGCCCAGACCCTTCATGCCAACGTTGCCAACGACGATCATCGAGGCACCGCGGTCGGTTGCATCGGCGATCAAGACGTCGCCTGGCTTGCCGTGGCCGGCAGCGGCGCTGATCTTCACGCCTGGTACCGCATTGCGCACGTCATTTGCCACACGCTGGGCCAGCTTGCGGGCCTGCTCGGCGTCGTCGAGGATCCAGGTGTCACTGCCGATGGAAACGACCTCGGTGTTGTCCGAGGCGTGTGCGGTGAGCACCACCAGTTCGGCGTCGAGCTTCACTGCAAGTTCGGCCGCACGGCGAGCTGCACGCTGCGCGGTTTCGGAACCGTCAACACCCACGAGAATAGTTTCAGACATTAATTTCTCCTTGAATTTGGATTGCTTCGGAAGTATTCGAGGCATACACCAACTGTGATGCCTACCACTTTATGTGCTTAGTTGGCTTTTTGTCGCAAAAAGTCGACGGCGCGCTGCCAGGCTAAGGCCGCGAGCTGTGCGTCGTAGTTGCCCGCAGGGTTCTCGTCGTTATGGAATGCGTGTTTGGCGTCGTAGTAGAAGTACTGAACCTCAGCACCGGATTCTCGGCGGATTTGCTCCTCCTGGGCCTTGGCCACAGCGGCCGGGTAGGAGTCGTCAAAGTTCGCGTAATGGCCTTGGATTGCCGCGCGCACTGCGCTGAATTCATTGGGTACGCCCTGGCCTACACCGTAGAACGGAACCGCAGCGTTGATCTTTTCGCCCTGCTGAGCTGCCAGCTGCAAGACGAAACCGCCGCCCATGCAAAAGCCAATGGTTCCCAGCTTGCTGCCGGTGACATTGTCGCTGGCGAGCAGGTAGTCGACCGCACCGGACAAGAGCTGTGCGCCCTTGTCTTCTGGCAGTTCGGACATCATCTTGCCGGCCTCGTCGCCATCATGGGTGATCCAGCCGCCGTAGAGATCCGGAGCCAACGCGACAAAACCTTGGGCAGCCAAACGATCAGCGATATCGCGAATGTGGTCAGTCAGCCCCCACCATTCTTGGATCACGATGACGCCGGGACCTTTACCGGACTCTGGAAGCGCAAGATAACCGTGCGCCTGAGTTCCGGACGATTCGAATGTTACGTTCTGGTGCGGGGTTTTGACTGCCACTTCGCCTCCTGAGCTGTATTTATCTCCAGTCTATGCACGACGGTGCGCTTTGGCATTGACTGTCATCACAATTCGACGGATTTTGCCGAAATTACTCTGTTAGCTCGACCTCACCGATGCGTTCCAAGGAGTCGACCACCAGATCCCAGAAGCGCTCGTGATCCAGGTCCACGGCCACCGAGGTGTGGCAGTCGGCCGAGGCTGGGGCGCGGAAGTCAGCCACCGTCATTCCAAGGGTCAACTCGCCGCGCAGCTCAACACTGACCGGAGCGCGCAGGGTTCGCACCACTGTCGGGTCGATGACATAGGCCACGGCGCAGGGATCATGTACCGGTGGGGCGTCAAAACCCTGGTGATCACGGTAGGCCTGCGCGAAGAAGTCCATGAGCTCTCGCACGAACTTTGCCGGACCGGTGCCAATTCGCTCGATGCGTTCCACGACCTCCTTGGTGGCCAGTGCCTGATGGGTGAGATCCAAGCCCACCATGACGACCGGCCACTTCTCATTGAAGACGATATGCGCCGCTTCCGGGTCGATCTTGATGTTAAATTCGGCAACGGCGCTCCAGTTGCCGGTATGGTAGCCGCCGCCCATCAGCACAACCTCGCGCACACGTTCGACAATGCGCGGTTCGCGGCGCACGGCCAGCGCGATATTCGTCAATGCCCCGGTGGGCACCAGCGTAATTTCGCCCGGTTCGTGCGACATGATTATTTCGATGATCAGATCCACGGCATGGCGCTCGTCTAATTCGATTCGCGGTTTAGGCTGAGCCGGGCCGTCCATCCCGGAGTCGCCATGCACTTGGGGAGCGGTTTCGATATTGCGGACCAGCGGGCGGGGGCAACCGGCAGCGAATGGCACTCCGGTGATCCCGGCGATGGTACCCACTGCCAGTGCATTGTCGGTAACTTTTTCTAACGTCTGATTTCCAACGACGGTAGTTACCGCAAGCAGCTCGATCTGCGGATTTCCGTGTGCCAACAGAATGGCGACCGCGTCGTCGTGCCCCGGATCGCAGTCGAGGATGATCTTGCGTGGTGTACTCATTTGCGCCCTTGATCCGCCCGATAGCCGACTACCGGGAGCTCGATGTGTAGTTATCCTTGATTCTTCCCCGGATAGCACAAAGCGTCAAGCGCTTAACTGTATGCATTGCATGCCCTGCACGGCACACTAGGATGGAGCCATGAATAATGGTGATTCGTCGAACGGAACCCAGCCAGCGCGTAAGGTCACTGCTGCCATGGTCGCGGCTCATGCTGGAGTTTCCACGGCAACTGTCTCGCTGGTGGCCAATGGCAAGTCCAGCGGCCGAGTCTCCAACCGAAACGAAGCACGCGTCCGCGAGTCGATCCGCGAGCTCGGATACTACGTGGATAGCATCGGCAGTTCACTGGCTCGGGGGGTCAGCTCGCTGGTCATCTTGGTGGCTCCGGATATTTCCAACCCATTCTTCGCTAAGCTCATCGCCGGGGTGCGCGGGGTTCTTGGCGAAGATTACCAGCTGCTGCTTTCGGTCACCGACGCCGGCCTATCCCCCAGCGCCGCCGAAATCCGGCGCCTGCTGGGCCTGCGCCCAGCCGGACTGCTCGTCCATGCGCCCACACCGGAATTCCTCGCTGAGCTATCCAGCCCACTGCCACTGATTGCACTCGATGCACCGGATGCGCCGGACAACGTTCCGTCGGTAAATTTTGACGTACTCCAAGGCGCTCGAGAGGTGGCCGCTCATCTGGCCTCACAGGGGCATCGCAAGGTTGGCTACCTAGACGCAACCACCGGAACAGCCACACTGCGCATGCGGCGCGAAGCCTTCCTAAGCGCAGCAGCCGAACACGGCATGGAAGTTCCGGCAGCCGCGATCAGATCGTCAACCATTGAAATGGGGGATGCGGCAGAGACCTTCTCAGCGAACTGGAAACAATGGAAAAACGCTGGCATCACCGCGTTGGCCTGCGCCACCGACACGCATGCCTACGGCGTATTGCACGGCGCAAGCGTAGCGGGAGTGCGGATCCCGCAGGAGCTAGCGGTCACCGGCTTCGATGACCTGCCATTCTCTGCCACGTCCAACCCTTCGCTGACCAGCGTTCGCCTCGATGCCCAAACCGTTGGCATTCAAGCCGCGCAGGCTTTACGGACCCTGATCGACGGGAAGAACCTTGAGCAGTCCCAATTGCTGTTGTCCAGCGAGCTGATGGTTCGCGCTTCCAGCGGCGGAGCCCAGTAGCTAGTCGATGAGCTTTCCGCTCTTGGCAACTTCTGGGTCGGTGCAGGAAGACAAGTCAAAGCAGCACGGACGCCTCTTGCCATCGCGCAGCTTGGAAATACTGACCTCCACCCGCCGCTCACGGGTCGAAGTGTTTTTCGTCGATTCGACCCAACGCGCCCACTCCCATCTGGCCATGGGAGTCAGCCCGTCCCAGGTGTCTTGCAGATCGCTCGCCTCGGCAAGGGCCCCGGCCAGATCTTCCGGGAGGGTTACCTCTGGCCACCGATCTGCGATTGCCACCTTCAATATGGTGTTCTGCCCTAGTTCAAGATCAAGCTGCTCGGCTGGCAGCCAATGACCACGCCGCCCATCTGGTTCCAAGACGACACTTTGGTCTGAATCCACCAGGCGCACAGCCACCTGCCCACGACTGGGTAGTTTTTGACTCGATTCCTGATCGAAGTGCAATACCAGTCGGCTCTTGATTTGGCGGACAGCTCCTGCCAGCTCAAAGATTTTGTTGGTGTCGACCATGATGCCCCATCAGTTTACGAAGTCTTTCCAGGCCGATTCTATGTGATGGGCAATGAAGAGAACACGGCTGGATAGAAAGCCGGAAAAGTGAAGCCTCCCACACCCGGCCGATAATTTTCTCGGGTGAAGCCGATTGCATAGATAGCGGGCAGCGAATTATTGCGAGGATTTACTGGGTTCTCTAGATAACCTTTGGTCCCCGTGCCGCGAGAACTTGCGGCGAAGTCCAAAAATCGAAATCGAGACTACACGCAGATTAACAAAAAGAACCTCTCACTTGGTCTTTACAGACTAGTGAGAGGTTCTTTTCTCATGTGCGCGAGGGGGGACTTGAACCCCCACGCCCTTGCGAGCACTGGCACCTGAAGCCAGCGCGTCTACCAATTCCGCCACTCGCGCATGATTCCCGCTCTCGCGGCAACAAGAAATAGCTTACACGCATCTTTTATTGTTCACCTAATCAGAGGACCCACATGTGCTTAGCGCCACATGAAACCTTTTGGGCCGCTGGTGCGTTGAATATGATGCTGGTCGTTCCTTCAAGGATATTTCCGGGAATTGCACAGCTGTAAACAGTAAGATCGAAAATGAAGTTCTGTGTCGCGAGGGCATTAGACCAATACCGCCAGGCCTAGAAACGGCGTGGTTTACAGGAAAGGAGCACACGTAATGAGCTTTCTCGACAACGTCGAACGAGGCTTAGAGAAGGTCGTCACCAGCTTCTTTCGTGGCACCAGCACCGCAGATATTAAGCCGGTTGAACTCTCCAGCGCCCTACGCAATGAAATGGATCGCGGAATTCTTACGATCAGCGAGGGCCGCAGTCTTGCTCCGAACGATTTCATCGTCTCGTTGAGCGACAAAGACTTCGCAACAGCCAAGGCATGGGGCTCACCTGTAGTCAACGAGATGGCCAAGGTCACCGCGGAGCATGCGGTGAGCCAAGGCTATTCGGTTCAAGGAAACATCATGATTCATTTCGTGAATTCCCAAGAGCTGAAGTCCGGCGAAATGGAAGTTTCCGGTTCCATCAAGGACTCCAGCGCTAACCCGGTTGCTTCGGCCCCGGTGAAGGCAAAAACCCCCGCACCGCAGCAGGAACGGGCCGCCTCGACTCCGTCCCCAAAAACCACTGCACAGCCACGCCCTACTCCCCCGCCGGCGGCACCGGTCGCCTCACCACTTCCCAAACAGGCGGTTGTCGAGGTCAATGGACAACGTTTCGCGCTTCATCACCATTCGATCGTGCTTGGGCGTTCAGCGAGCACAGACATTCCGGTGGATGACACCGGAGTTTCGCGACAGCACATCCGTGTTGAAGAGAAAGATAGGGGCACTTACGCCGTCACCGATCTGGGTTCAACCAACGGCACCTACGTGGACGGTAAAAAGATTACGGGCGAGACGCGTATATTGGACGGTTCGATCATCACTATCGGGCAGACCAAGATAGTCTTTCGCCTAATTACGCCTAGCAACGGAGGCCGTGCATGAATGATCTGGTTCTCAACCTGTTCCGACTTGGCTTTCTTGTCTTGATTTGGTTGCTCGTACTGAGCATCGTCGGTGCGATGCGCCGCGACTTGGCAATCGGCGCACGAGCTCGAACCGGAGCACCCAGCGCCCGAGCACTGAAAAAGAATCCAGAACTCGCCGAACCAGAGATGAGCACGCGCAAGTCAGCCCATACCTTGCAGATCGTGGAAGGCCCGTTGGCAGGGCGCAGCATTCCATTGCAGGGCCAGCCGATCATGTTTGGCCGCGCGCAGGATGCCACTGTGGTGCTCGAAGACGATTACGCTTCGGGTCGCCATGCACGACTTTTCCCGCAAGGTTCCCGGTGGTTCATTGAGGACCTTGGCTCCACCAATGGCACCTTCGTAGGAGACGCCCAGCTCACCCGCGCGCAGCCGGTGGAACCGGGACAGCGAATCCGCATCGGGAAGACTGTTCTGGAATTGAAGGCTTAGCCAATGGCGTTAAAGTTTAAATTCGCTGCGATGTCCGACGTCGGACGCGTACGCAAAAAGAACGATGACTCCGCATATGCCGGCGAGTACCTTGCGGTGCTTGCCGATGGAATGGGCGGGCACGTCGGCGGCGATGTGGCTTCAGCGTCCACCGTGCTAGATCTGGTGCATCTAGACCAACGATTCACCGCCGACCCGCAAAACGCGCTTCCCGATGAAATTCAGGCGGCCAATCTGGTTCTCAATGAACTGGTAGGCGCGAACCCGAAGCTTTCGGGGATGGGTACCACTGTCACCTCGCTGTTGCTTTCGGACGAAACGCTGCATATGGCTCACATTGGGGACTCCCGGGCATATCGGCTGAAAAACAACGAATTTGAACAGATCAGCCGCGACCACACTTTCGTTCAGCGGCTTGTCGAAGAGGGGCGAATTCAACCCCACGAGGCGGAGACGCACCCGCATAAGAACGTTTTGTTGCGCGTGCTTGGCGATTCGGATGCCTCCCCCGAACTTGATGTGCAACAGCTAGAGGCAACCGCCGGAGAACGCTGGCTGTTGTGCTCCGACGGTCTGACCGACGCGGTAGCTGTGCCCGTTATCGAACAAATCATACGCGGCACCGCAGACATGAATGCTGCAGTCAATGAACTAGTGGCTACGACCCTGCGCAATGGCGCCCCGGATAACGTCACCGTGGTCATATTTGAGCTAGTCGAGGTGGACGAGTCTGAAGACTCCGAACCCTCCGTTCTCGAGCCGGCGCCGGATACCGGCCAGCTGACAATTGCCGCTGAAGGCGATATCGAGGCGAGCGCTTCGGTCTTGCGACATGAAATTTCTCAGCGGCCCCATCTCTTGGTCGGGGCAGCTCAGCTTGCCACGCAGACCGGGCAGATACCGGTAGTCACCCAACACACCGGCGAGCGACGCGCCGCTGCGCTGTTGACGCACCGCTCACCAGCTGCCGGCGAAATCCTTGATCCACTCGAGTCCAGGGCGCCGCACCGCCGCTGGATCATGCCGCTGCTGCTGACCATGATCACTATTTTGGTGATCGGGCTCGGGGTCTGGGGCTACATGTGGACGCAAACTCAATTCTTTGTTGGCGCTGTCGGAGATAAGGTCGCCATCTACAAGGGCGTTCCACAAGAGCTCGGCCCGATCTCGCTCTCCGAGGTTGATACGGTCAGCAGCATCCCACTCGAAGCGTTGCCAGAGTATGCGCGTCAACGAGTCGAATCAGCGATCCCGGCAGACAGCCTCGAACATGCAAGCATGATGATTCAGGAGTTGCTGGTAACAGCGAAACAGAATTGTCCGGTCATGGCCCCAAGCACAAACGGAGCCAGCAATGACATTCCCTTACCGCCAGCCTACTGTCAGGAGATCATGCGATGAGCGAACTGCACACCGCACCGGTTCCACGGCGCAACCTTGAGCTGGTCCTGCTACTGCTGGCACTGAGCGTCGGCGCCGCGGCCTTCTTCCTCGTTGGAAGTTCATCGGACAGCGACGACAGCAAAGACTTCTTTGTACAAACCGGAATTTTGGCTGGACTCGCGCTGCTGATGCACATTATGCTACGCATCTTCGCAAAATATGCCGATCCAGTAATACTTCCAATTACGGTGGCTTTGAACTCACTTGGCCTCGCCATGATTCACCGCATTGATTTGGCTAAAACCACGAGTCAATCGATGCGCCAGCTGCTCTGGACGGCCATTGCGGTGATCATTGCTGCCATCGTTTTATGGGCAATCCGCGACCATCGAATGCTTCGCCGCTTCACCTATATTGCCTTGTTGGCATCGATCATCTTGCTGCTTTTGCCAATGATTCCCGGTTTCGGCGTGACTATAAACGGTGCCCGAATTTGGGTTCGGCTCGGCGCATTCTCGATGCAGCCAGGCGAGCTGGCAAAGATCACCTTGTCGATCTTCTTTGCAGGATACCTCTCCTCCAACCGAGATCTAATTTTGATGGCCGGTCGTAAAATCGGCCCACTTCAGCTGCCACGCCTGCGAGACATGGCTCCGATGGTTGTGGCCTGGGTCTTGTCTATCGGCGTACTGGTGGTCCAGCGCGATCTAGGTTCCTCGATTCTCTTCTTTGGCCTTTTCATCGTGATGATCTATGTGGCTACCGCGCGCATCTCCTGGGTGCTGATCGGTTTGCTCATGGTTGCGGCTGGCGGTGTCTTCGCAGCTACGACGATGAGTCACGTGACTCGGCGCATCGACGTCTGGCTCAATGCATTCGACCCGGAGATTTACCAGGCCAGAGGCGGCAGCATGCAGATTGTCGAAGGCCTCTTCGGCATGGCCGATGGCGGCCTCTTCGGTACTGGTCTAGGGGAAGGATCCCCATACCGTGTGCCGCTAGCAAACTCGGACATGATCATTGCTTCCTTCGGTGAAGAGCTCGGCCTGATTGGCCTGACTGCAATTATCTTGCTGTATATGCTGCTGATCAGCCGCGGATTGCGCGCTGCTTTGGGTTCGCGAGATACCTTCGGCAAGCTGCTTGCCGCAGGTTTATCTTTCACCCTGGGACTGCAGTGCATTGTCATCATCGGCGGAGTATCCCGCTTGATTCCACTGACCGGTCTGGCCACTCCATTTATGGCTGCCGGCGGCTCCTCCTTGCTCGCTAACTGGATCATCATCTCGTTGTTGCTGATGATTTCGCATAACTCGCGCCGCCCGATGACCGGTGGCGTGGGACCTACAGACGAGATTGCGACCCCGGGAGCTACAACCCCTAAGGCGGTGAAGAACGTATGAATCAAGCCATTAAGCGTGTTTGGATCGCACTGACCATGATGTTTGTTATTTGCCTGGCCGGGTTGAGCTACATCCAGTTCTTCAGCTCCGAGAAGCTTGCCGACAACGCATTAAATAAGCGCCAGCTCTTCCGTGAGTTCGACCTGCCGCGAGGTGCCATTTTGGTGGATGGCAAGCCCATTGCCGAATCGGTGCCCACCGACGACGGTCAATTCACCTATCAGCGCCAGTACAACGACCCTGAGCAATACGCTCACCTAACCGGCTACTACTCGTTGGCCAATGGCAGCACACACCTAGAGTCCGAGCTCAATGACTGGTTGACCGGAAGCAGTTCCGACCTTGTCTTCGACCGGCTCACCGCGATGTTCACCGGACAGACCGCCGAAGGTGCCTCAGTCGAGTTGACCATCGATGGTGAGCTGCAAAAGAAGGCCTACGAGATGATTCCCGATGGGCTACGCGCCACCATTGTGGTGACGGATCCGAAAACCGGGGACATTTTGGCTATGGCTTCGAAGCCGAGCTACGATCCGAACGATTTGGCGGTTCATTCAACCTCGGTCGCGGCCGAGAACATGAAGAAGCTGACAAACGTTAAGGGCTTGAGCCCTTATACCAATCCGGCCATCGGCCATCTGGTCGCACCGGGCTCCTCATTCAAGATCTTGAGTACCGTAGCAGCGCTTGAATCCGGTGAATATGATCTGGATACCGTGTTGGATAACCCAACCAAGGTCACCTTGCCGGGAACCAACACTCCGCTTGGCAACTTTGAAGAGGGCATCTGTGCTCGCCGCCCGCAGGCGAAATTGGATTTCATTTTCACCCAGAGCTGTAATACCCCATTCGTTGGCATCAGCGAGAAGCTCGGCGCGGAAGCCTACGAGGATGTTACCGAACGCTTCGGTTTTGGGCAGCAGCTGAACATTCCGCAGTCCGTCACTGCCAGCGTATTCCCCACGGGGATCACTGCTTCGGAGTTGGCGATGTCCACCATCGGCCAGTTTGATACCAAGACCACCCCTTTGGAGATGAATATGGTTGCCATGGCTATCGCCAATGACGGGGTGATTATGCAGCCAAATATGGTCGATAAGGTTATAGCTCCGGATTTGCGAGTTATCGAAGATCCTAAACCGAAAGCGTTCTCCACGGCTACGACCAAAGAAGTCGCCAACACGGTGGCAGATTTGATGAAGGGACCGGTCACTTCCGGCACCGCGATGAACGCCGCGGTACCGGGCGTAGACCTGCGAGTCAAGACTGGTACCGCTCAGGTCCGGACCGAAGACGACGGAACCCCGATCGTGAATTCCTGGATTACCGGTTTCGCACCGGGCGATGATCCTCAAGTGGCTATCACGGTCAATATTGAGCAAGTAGATTACAACACCGGCCACAACACGGCCGGGTCACTGATGAAGAAGATGACAGAGGCGGTGTTCAACAAGTGAGGCCAGTAACGGGCACCACCTTGGGCGGTCGATACAAGCTGACCGACCGCATCGCGATCGGTGGCATGGGCGAGGTCTGGAAGGCACGAGACCAGGTTCTCGGACGCCTTGTAGCGATCAAAATTCTAAAAGAGGAATACACGGACAACGAGAGCTTTTTGACTCGTTTCCGCGTCGAGGCGCGCCATACGGCGCTGCTGAACCACTCGGGCATTGCCGGAGTTTTTGATTACGGTGAGGAACAGGGTTCCGCCTACCTGGTCATGGAACTCGTTCCCGGCCCGCCGCTTTCGACGATTATTGAACGCGAACGCAAGCTCGACGTTGACCGCACCTTGTCGCTGATCGCTCAAACCGCACGTGCGTTGGCCGCGGCCCACGAGCACGGTCTGGTTCACCGCGACGTGAAGCCGGGAAATATCCTGGTCATGCCTACCGGTGTCGTGAAGATTACCGATTTCGGCATCGCCCGTCTGGCCGATCAGGTCCCGCTGACCGCCACCGGACAGGTAATGGGCACCGCTCAGTATTTGGCCCCGGAGCAAGCCACCGGGCAGATCGCCACCGGCAGCTCGGATATCTACGCGTTGGGCGTCATCGGCTACGAATGCCTTGCAGGTCGTCGTCCATTCACCGGAGAATCGCAGATCGCCATCGCGTTGGCTCAAGTCAACGACGCACCTCCAGCCCTGCCGGACTCGCTTCCGGCACCGGTGCGACAGCTGATCATGTCGATGCTCGCCAAAAATCCGGCAGACCGGCCAGCCAATGCCAATTCGTTGGCCGACGCCGCCGAGGCACTGCGCAAGGGCGATACGGACACCGCGACCATCGCAGTACCCGGAATGCTGATCACCGGTGTGCAGGATGATGCTACGCAGGCGCTGAACATCGCAGATGACGCGACACGCGTGGTGACTCCGGTGGAAACCGCACCGCCATTGACAGATGCCATGCCGACGGTAGTTGCGCCGGCAGAAGCCGGACTAGCCGCTGCAGGTTACGACGACGAAGACTTCGATGAGCGTCAGGTGGACCGCCAAGAAGATTACCCCGATGAAAAGCGAAACCCGTGGATCATTCCATTGGTCGTTGTCATCGTGTTGGCCGCACTCATCGCCCTCGGCGCATGGCTGATTCCTAAGATCAACTCGTCGAACGAGGAGCCAACCGTTCCGCCGGCCAGCACCACCGCCTCGGTGGAGAGCTCCGAGCCGAGCGAGGAAACTACCGAGCCGAGTGACGAGACCACGGAACCCAGCGTCGAGACGACCGAAGCTTCGGAGACTGCGCAGTTCGTGACCGTCCCATCTAATTTGGTCGGCCAAGATATCGACACGGTGACCAGCAGGCTGACTTCACTTGGCTTAGAAGTTGATGCCACGGCCGTTGAATCCACCGATGACGATCCGGGCGAGGTTCTTTCGGTTTCCCCAACCGGCAGCGTTGAACCAGGATCCACCATCAAGGTCAGCTATGCCAAGGCGCCTGAGATGACCGAGGTTCCCGCGGTAACCGGCATGAGCTATGAGGCTGCGCAGAAGCTGTTGCAGGACTCCGGCCTTGCGGTGGCTAAGGGCGGGGAAGAATACGACTCTTCTGTAGCGAACACGGTACTGAGCCAGTCTCCTGTCGAAGGCACCCAGGTCACCCCGGGATCGCGTATCTCCTTGGTGATTTCCTTGGGCCCAGAACCTGAGGAATCCCCCACGCCAACGCCTACCCCAACCCCTACGCCTACCGCGACCGAGTCAGCAGCACCAGAAGAAACAGGCACAAGCGAAGCACCATGAGTGAATTTGATGCATTGCCGCCAGGCTTGCCCCGGCTGATCGCCGACCGCTACGAAATTCACTCGTTGATCGGCCGCGGAGGCATGGCCGACGTTTATTTGGCCACCGATCGTACGCTCGCGCGTAAAGTTGCGGTGAAGGTTCTGCGGCAAGACACCGCAGATAATCCGATGGTGGTCAATAGGTTCCGTCGCGAGGCGAAATCCGTGGCCGGACTGAGCCACCCGAATATCGTAGCGGTCTATGACACCGGTGAACTGCCGGCCGCTGAACACAGTAACTCCACCTCACCATATATCGTCATGGAATACGTCTCCGGGCGAACCCTCAAGCAGGTACTCAGCGAAGAGCAGGTCGACGAGCAGTATGCGGTCGAACTGATCCGCGGGGTCTGCGATGCACTGGATCATTCGCATATGAAGAATGTGGTGCACCGCGATATCAAACCGGCAAACATCATGTTGACCGATGAGGGCCACGTGAAACTCATGGACTTCGGGATCGCCCGAGCCATGGACACTTCAGCCACGATGACGCAGACCGCCGCCGTGGTTGGCACCGCGCAATACTTCTCCCCCGAACAAGCACGCGGTGAGCTGGTGGATTACCGTTCGGATATTTACTCCTCCGGTTGCCTCTTCTATGAGCTGATCACCCGCCAGCCGCCTTTCACCGGAGACTCCCCGGTCTCCGTGGCCTACCAGCATGTTGGTGAAAACCCCGTTCCGCCGAGTGAAGTCAACAGCGCACTGCCGGAAATCTATGACCCGGTGGTGCTCAAATCCTTGGCCAAGGAACGAGACCAACGCTTCCAGTCTGCAGGAGCCTTTGCATCGGCCCTAGAGGACGCGCTAAACGGCATTGAATACCGGGATGAGTCGGCGACGATCCTCGCCGCGTCCGTGCCGTTTTATGAACAGACAGAGGAAAGTTCTTCACCCCAACACCCGGTCACCAATGAGCACCCGGTCTTCTCCGCCCGTTCAGATGCGCGCGAGACCGAGCATCGGTCTAATCGTGGCTTGATTTGGTTGTTGACCATCATTGCCTTGGTCGCGGTGGGCATCGCCAGCTTCCTTGTCATCCGGTCGTTGCAAGCGGAGGCCGAACAGCGCGCGCCCGTAGCAGTCCCCGAGGTTAAGAACCTCTCGGAGAACGATGCCACACGTTTACTAAACGATGCGACCTTCAAGGTGGACGTCGAGCATGAATTCAGCGACGACATCGATGAGAATAAGGTGACGCGCACCGACCCGGACAACGGAACCAATCTTCCCAAGGATTCCACGGTGAAGCTTTTCATCTCCGACGGATCCGAAGATCGGAGCATTCCGGAATCTTTGGAGAACCAATCCGAGGTAGCCGCCCGCGATGCAATCCGCGAGGCCGGTCTAGTGGTAGGCGAGGTCAGCCGCAAAAACCACCCGAGCATCCCTACCGACTGGGTGATTGGAACTAGCCCAGAGCTAGGCTCGAAGGTCAAGGCTGGTTCGACCGTTGACCTGATTCTTTCAACGGGTATGGTCAAGGTTCCAGATGTCTCCGGGATGAGCCGTGAGGAGGCGGAGGAAGCGTTAACCGCAGATGATGTGGGATTGCGCGCACAGTTCGTTGAGATCGAAAGCGATTCGGAGCCAGGCACTCTTTTCCTGCAGGAACCCGTCTCCGGCACGGAGGTCGCTCAGGGATCCCTGGTGAAGGTATCTGAAGCGATCGAACGAGTAGTACCCACTCCCAGCGAAACGCCTACCCCCTCGGACTCCTCCAATGAATCTGAGGAATCCGAGGGAACGGACGAACCAGAAGAAGTTAATTCTTCGAAGCCAGAACCTTCAAAGCCTCCCCAGTCCACAAATGGAAATGGGAAAGGCAGAGGGAACCAGAACGGGTAGCTACTCGCCGCTAAATAGCGGGCTGAGGGTCGCAGCTTTCCTGGACGCGCCCTGCAGGCCGACGAACTCCAACCAATTGCCGAGCATCTGGTAACCCTGTTCGGTGAGCACAGATTCTGGGTGGTACTGCAGTCCCCATAGTGGAGCGCTGCGGTGCGCCAAGCCCATGATGACTCCCCCGGCGGTCTGCGCGATAATTTCCAATGCCTCCGGAATGCTCTCCCGCACAGCAGCCAGAGAATGGTAGCGCGTTGCGGTAAATGGGTTGGCAACGTCCTTGAACACCGGATGATTTTCATGGCTGACCAATGAGGTCTTTCCATGCATCAGTTCTTCGGCATGTGTGACGGTGCCTCCATAAGCTTCGGCCAACGCTTGGTGGCCAAGGCAGACGCCGAGCATCGGCTTGGAGTTTGCGCCGCACCATTTGATCAAGTCGATGCTCACTCCCGCTCCCGCAGGATCCCCTGGCCCGGGAGAGATCAATACTCCGTCGTATCCGGAAGCAAGTTTAATCGCCTGTTCTAGGCTAATCATGTCATTGCGGTACACCGTGGTTTCCGCGCCGAGCTCTTGAAGGTAACCGACGAGGGTATAAACGAAGCTATCGTAATTGTCGATTACGAGGATCTTGGTGGTGCTCACGGGGTTAGCTGGCCAATCGTAGAGTCGGTAAAGGGGCTGTACTGCGACAGCCAAGGGAAAACATACACCATCAGCAATAACACGACCGCGGCGATCAGGATCAATGCCTCAATAATGCGTAACCACACCGGCCCGGGCAGATTTCGAAAAATCCATGCGTACATTATTTCTCCCTAGCTTGTAGCGTCCGCAACGAGTTCCCGAATTTCCTTGGGCGGGCCTGCGTCTAGCGGGCGCCAATCGGTTAGCTCGGAATAGGCAATTATGCGTTCACGGGTACTAAATGGTGGGTGGCAGCTTGTCATCGTGAGTATCGATTTCGTCGGCTCAACGCCCCACTGGTGAGGCGTTGGAAGCAGTACGTCGCCATTGGATGGAGCAACGATCTCGGTGTCAAACCAGGTATAGGTGTAATACCCCTCCTTGGTTTGCAAGTAGACGTTGTCCCCGTTGTCTAATTTATCGATATCCCAGAAAACCTGTCCATGGGTCTGCCGGTGAGCGGCGACTGCAAAGTTGCCTTTCTCGCCCGGCAATTGGGTATTCGGGTAATATCCGATCCCAAGATTGTCGATCACAGCGCTCTGCACACCGAAGCTAACCGGATGGTGAGTCCCGTTTTTGCCGAAGGTTGGGAAATACATGATTCCGAAGGTGTCCCCCGGTCCGGCCTCGGCCACCGGCGCAGGACCATAGTCGATCTCTTCTTCCTCAACATCTTCCTCAGGAATCACCACATCACCCAGGTCTTGCACTAGGTTTTGCGTGACTTCTTTTTGGGCATTCGCGGAATCGATATTCGTCCACCACAGTTCCCAGACGACATAAAGCATCAAGACAATACCCAAGGTAATGAGCAGTTCACCGAAGAATCCAGTGATCCTGCCTCCGACTGTTTGCTTCTCACGGGCCATTCTTCGCCCAGGCGCGGACGCTACACGATTCACTACAGTGATGCTCCTTTGGGCGATCGGGCATAAAAAGACGGACGAACTTTCGCGAACCGTAAATCGAAGGACTAGGCGCATTACGGCTAGTATGGAATCTACGCAGGAAATCGATACGATCTTTCGTTCATTACCTGCCTCAAGCCTACCGGGAAGACCTGAGAGTCTCCCATTTACTACACTATGCGGATGAAGCCGAGGGAGCATTCTAGTGCCAGAGTCTAAGCCACGACGCAAGAACAAACCACAGTCCCAGCAGACAGCACAAGGCGCACATGCGGTGGATAAGCCCATGCCTAGCTGGTACAAGCCAGTCATGTTCGGCTTGATGCTACTCGGATTGGTCTGGATCATTGTTTATTACATTTCGCAGACGCTGTTCCCAATCCCAAATATTGGTGGTTGGAACATAGTCATCGGCTTTGGCATCGCCATGGTCGGATTCTTCATGACGACCGGCTGGAAATAGCGTTTAGTTACTGAGGGTCCTAAGCCCGATTAAGCAGCTAGCTAGACCCACATAAACAACACTCTAAGTGCTGAGAACGCTCCCTGACCTGTCCCTGTTGAGCATATGACCATCAGTGAGGCGCCAATCCCCACCCAGACTGCAGATGCGGTTCCGGTGGGGATTTCTTTTACTGCGGTAAGCCAACCTATGAAATCGCTAGCGCGAGGAAAACAACTCTGGTGACTAGTTATGAAATCCCGGAGTCCTCCCCAAGGTTCTAGCCGCGAGCGCTGCAAACGGCCCCGAGATCACGAGAACTAGCCCACACCTGCCAGTTACCTAGTGACCTTCTTAGCTGTGGATCCGTGCTGCGACTCCATCATCCGACTAGGGTTGCTGACCACTCCCCTTTAGAGGATCAAATCGAGCCCGTTGCGCTCTGCGGCCTTGAGCAGTATCGACCCGAGCCGGTCAAGTGCGGGCGAATCCACGGACCATCGCTGCCAATATAGAGGGACATCGATGAACCAACTATCGTCGAGTATTCTGAGTTCCGGATTTAAGCTCAACTGTTGCTCAGGCACCATTCCCCATCCCATGCCGGCGCGTATTGCTTGGACAAACTGCGAAGAATCCGGAACGTAATAAATCGTTCCGGTAGGTCTTTTCCTTGAACTGTCTATACGTGTAAGCATCTGGTGCTGAAGCGGGTCTTCGCGATCAAAAAGTACTATCGGCATATTGGACAGATCTTGGGTTGTCCAAGCGCTCAGCACGCTGGGCGCGGCAACCGCGCGGTATCGCATAGACCCGAGGCGCTGCACCGAACACCCTTGAGCGACTTCGTGACTATTGGTCACCACACCGCTGACTCTTCCGGTTCGCAACAGATCCATGGTGCGATTCTCGTCGGTGCGTAGAATCTCGCAACTAAGCTGCGGCCACTTTGCCAGTTCCGAAAATACGGGTGAAAACCACGTCGCGAGCGAATCGGAATTTACACCGATTGAAAGCGAGATCTTGCCCTGTTGAACTTCGTCGCGCATCAGTTCGTGGTTGAACTCTGTACCCAGCAACGAAATCTGTCTTGCATAGCGTAGAACTCTGGAACCTTGCTCTGTTGGCTTCACTGGCCTGCTTCGTACAAGCAATATCGAACCCAGACGACTCTCCAAGGCTTTTATACGTTGGCTGATCGCGGACGGTGTCACGCCAAGGTCGATAGAGGCGTCGTCGAAGCTGCCCGCGTCAACCACCGCAAGAAGGGTATCTAGGTGCTCGAGATCAAGATTCACATTAGAAACACTAATGCAGCTTCAGTGTTTTAAGTTCGACAGCGAAGAAGTGTCTCTCCTACGGTTAGTTTATGATCCACACGGCAGCACTCCTCGGTTTCTCCACAGGGCTTTCGCTCATAATTGCCATCGGAGCTCAAAATGCTTTTCTGCTTCGCCAGGGAATCAGACGTGAACACGTACTTCTGACGGTGTGCACCTTCACCCTGTCAGACATAGTGCTGATCCTCGTAGGTGTGTCGGGAATCGGGGCAATCGTTGAACGTGCGCCATGGATACTCACTTATGCGAGGATAGGCGGGTTCATTTTCCTTGCATGCTATGCGATTTTCGCTCTACGTCGAGTGCTATCACCGGGGATTCTAAGTGCATCAAAGTCGCCTGCACCGACCGCCAAGCTTTCCGTTGTACTTGCCACACTCGCGCTAACTTGGCTTAATCCACATGTATATGTGGACACCGTGTTGTTGCTAGGCTCCGTAGCGGTCGCGCAGGGTGAGGGGAAATGGCACTTCGCCGCCGGCGCGATAACCGCCAGCATATTCTGGTTTGCCGCCCTTGGGTACGCCTCAAGGTTCTTGTCTCGGGTATTCGCCAGCGCTAATTCCTGGCGCGTACTGGACGGGATTATCTGCATTTTTATGGCCACATTTGCTGTCTTGCTCATCTTGCCGCTTTTTAGGTAGACGAGGCAGATATCCACAGTATTAACAGTTTATCCACAAGCCTTGTGGAGAACATCCAAGTTTACTTGTTCACAACTTTATCCACAGCTGGGGATAACATGCTCTCTTAGTGTATAAACCAGCATTAGACCCTAATCAGGACGCGATAACGACTGTGGAATTACATGGTTGTAAGTTATTAACACTGTGGATTACCCGTGTGGACATCTCCCCCGCAGTGGGAAAATCCCGAAATCTGCAGATTCGTTTAAAAATTCGAACACGCAAATGCTCCTCAAGCGCACCTCGTATTACTGCTATCTACAGGCCCTGTTTAAAAGTTATCCACAAATGTGGGTAAAGCTGTGAGTATTCAATACCTCAGATGGCATATCCGCGGAATTTCGCTGTTTGCAGCAGAAGGGTGCCCTCCACTATTGGTGAGTTACACGGGTGTAAGTTATTAACAGTGTGGATAAATTGTGTGGATAACTAGCGGCTCAAGATTTCGAATTAGCCCAGCGGCCATTTAACCGCTACCGCGGAAAGATATATCGCCACTGCAACAAGTATCGTCAAGGTCCCAAGCAACGAGAACTGAATCTTCGTGCGTTGTGGATTACGCGGCACTAATACGATGCACGCAGCAGCAAGCGCGCCAATCACGGCACCACCTAAGTGGCCTTGCCACGAAATCCCCGATACTACGAACCCGAGCACAACATTTAGTACCAGCACGATACCCATTTGCCGCAGGACTTGCTTGTTGGTGCGGAAGACAACGAAGAGGGAAAGGAATAGTCCCGCTAGCGCGCCCGAAGCGCCCAAGGTGGCACTCAGCGCAGGGCTTAGCAGCAGGATCCCCAGCGAACCACCTAGAGCGCTGAGCAGGTATAGCCAGCCAAAACGCGCTCGACCTAGACGGGGTTCAAGGAATACACCACAGAGGTAAACTCCGTACATGTTCATCGCTATGTGGAATATGGAACCAGTCGAGTGAGCAAAAGCGCTGGTGATCAGACGCCATGGCTCCCACCCGGCCAAGGCGGGCACCAGGACCATATTTTCGGTGGTTCCGGGGATAATCCACTGTGCAATGTATGCCAATACGTTAAGTGCGATCAACGAATAGGTGATAATCGGGGCGCCCTGACGCACTGTTGCGCCGAATTCTGTGCGCTGCGTAGGAATGTTCTTGTTGGCCTCGCTGACGCATTCAACGCACTGGACTCCGACCGGCGCAGGCACCTGGCAGCGTGGGCACACGGGGCGACCACAGCGGGTGCATGACACATATGAGATCGTTTCGGGGTGTTTAAAACAGGTGGGGGCGGTTTGGCCCGCGGGAGTCACTTGACCGTAAGACATCTATTTCAACCTTGATCTCATCTGCATGTTTGTTTGTTAAATACGTCGGCTCCGGCGACTCCACTAGGGAATCACCGGAGCCGAAGTCGCTAAAAGCGGGTGTTACAGGGTTTCGATATCTACCGAGTTGATTACAACATCTTCCGTTGGCTTGTCACGGCCATCGGTGGCGACTGCGTTCAGCGCGTCGACGATCTTGCGTGATTCAGCTTCGGTGACTTCACCAAAGATGGTGTGCTTGCCCTGCAACCATGCGGTTGGGACGGTGGTGATGAAGAACTGGGAACCGTTGGTGCCACGGCCCATGCGGATGCCGGCATTTGCCATGGCTAGCTTGTATGGCTCGTTGAAGTTCAGTTCTGGGTGGATCTCGTCATCGAACTGGTAGCCTGGTCCGCCGAAGCCCTGCCCCAGTGGGTCGCCACCCTGAATCATGAAGTCCGAGATGATGCGGTGGAAGATTGTGCCGCTGTATAGCGGGGTGTTGGCCTTCTTGTCACCGGACTCTGGGTGTACCCATTCCTGCTCACCGGTCGACAAGCCAACGAAGTTCTTTACGGTCTTCGGGGCGTGGTTGCCGAAAAGATCGACGACGATGTCGCCCAAAGTAGTGTGAATCGTGGCTTTATGCGTTGCGTTTGCGGTCATGGCTTCATTCTCCCATGAGTAGGGCCAAGGCCGCCAAAGCTGGGGTACGCGTTGAGTGAAACATTTTGTCGATTAGCCATGCCCCGTTGGTGAACACTGGCCTCGCATCAGCTAACTGCCTAGTCTGGACGTAGCTGGTAAAGAAAATTGATTCATTAGGGAGTGAGCATGAGCAAGAAAAGTGCTGTAGGAAAACTTTTGGCATTCGGCGTGTTTGTCGGTCTCGTGGCCTTAGGCGTAGCCATGTGGAAGGCTTCCAGGCCGGTCGAAGACCCATGGGAAAATGAACTGAAAATCGCTGAACCGCAGCAACCTGTTGAATCTCGCGAAGCGGACGTCGGCGAAGTTCGAAAAATTATCGCCGAAGATTAGACCTCGAGCGTGGGTTTTGCTTGCCCTCTCACCACCAAGACGAGACCCAACAGGATTATCCCCAAACCCAGATACGTCCCGATAGGAACCACCTGGCCCAAGAGCAAAGCCGCGAGTAGTGCAGCTCCGGGAATCTCCAGCAGGATCAAGGTCGAGACCGTCAGCGGGCCGAGAACGCTCAACAAGTGGTTCATCGCAGTATGCCCAAACAACTGTGCGCACACCGTCAACAAGATGATCCCCAACCAACCCCAGGCGTCAAATCCCCAGAGCGGTTGACCTGTACACAGGCAGATCAGCAGCAATAGCACAGCGGTCACCGCGTAGCAGATTGAAGTGTATCTGGAGGTCGTCATGGTGCGCCGTGCCGCTGCGCCAGCGAAGGTATAAATGGCGGCAAGGACGCCGCCGGCCAGCGCTAAGAGGTCTCCAAAGAATGCCATGTGTCCTTGTCCCAAATCGAACCCGGTGATCGTCAAGACACCTACAATTGCGACGCTCATACCAATAATTACGGGAGAGCGATAACGAACTCCACGCAAGGTTTGAAACAAAGCGATCCAGACGCCCTGGATGCAAACGAGAGCAGTAGCAGCTGCCACGCTGGTCATTCGAACGGCAAACATGAAACACACGAAATGCAGAGCGAGCGCCCCGCCTGCCAACAGGATGTAGAACCATTCCCGGCGACTTAGTTTCAGGTACGCTCGAGGATTCTTCCTGATCGACGGACCGGCAAGAAGGACAGCCGCTGCGGCATTGCGCCAGAAGGCCATGGACATCACCGGGACGCTGGGAAATGCTGCGATGATTGGGCCAGAAGCTGAAATGCCGAGTATTCCCACCGCGGCCAATAAGAACGTCACTTGGCTAAGTTTACAAGTTCTCTGCCGTGACCTTGGTTCGGAGCTTTCGAGGGTGCATCAAAGGTTGTATTAATATATACGCATCAAAGTATATACACTGTTCAGGATCCATAATATTGATTCACGCTCCGATCCTGCAACGTCAGTGTTCGACTTTCAGAGATCCTGAAAAATTTCCCGCACCGGAAATACTGCACTAAAAAAGTAGGCTTCGGTTGAGAGAAACTATCTGCTTAGTCCGCCAGCCAATTCAAGGTTTTTACATTTGAACAGCCAGGGCCAGCGCGTCACGGTCTGCCTTCGGGATCTCAACAATCTGCCGATCCCGCAGCCAACGGCCAGCTCCAAAATGTTGTGCGATAGCAACGCAATCAAGATCCATAGGCCATTTTCCCTAACCTTGACACCAGTTCCAGCAACGAAAAGTGTAATAGCTAGAACAGAATTCCATGGCGAAACGAACGTCGATTTCTGAGTTGTCTTAGTGAAGAACATTCCAGGCATCGAGCCGCGGGCCACAGAGACCAGGACGATCTCATTTACGGTATTGGCCATCAAATCAGCGTCCACTGGCAGGTGCTGCCCGCAATCCAGAGCGCAACTATGGGATTGAGTAGTGGCAAACAACCATTCCCGTGTCAAAGATAAAGGTCGTGTGCAACGGCTTGATCCACAGACTCTGCCCGGGGAAGTACTGTGGAAAAACCTGCCGTTCAAGCCTCTACGCAAAAAGAGCATGTAGCTACAAAACCGCGAGTCGAAAGCGCCGGGTTAATTTCTGTTCCCTTTCAAGGGTTAGATTCGGCTGCCCTCCGTGGATATGACAACGGGGCGAACAGTCGAAGCTAGAAGTTAATGAACGCTGTGGGGCACGTTAAGCTCAGCGTTACCCCGAAACCGCAGTATGGAGATGTGAAGGTTGCTATCGTTGCTGAATCGTTCCTGCCCCACGTCAATGGGGTCACCAACTCGGTCCTAAGGACCCTCGATCATTTGGCCCTCACCGGCCATAGCGCAGTGGTTATTACCCCGGCGGGCTCACTTTCAGGTGAGCTCAAGGGGCACAGCGTGCCACGTTCATACAAGGGTTTTCCAGTCATCACCGTCCCCTCGGTCGCTATGGTCAAATATCCAGAAGTCCGCTTGGCAGCCGGGGGCACAGGCCGGCTGAAAAAGATCTTGGCCAGGGAAGCACCAGACGTTATTCATCTGGCAAGTCCTTTCCTCCTAGGCTGGCGTGCCTTGCGCGCCGCGCAGGAACTAAATATTCCTACTCTGGCGATGTATCAAACCGAGGTGCCGACTTATGCCGCTCGTTATAAAATGCCTTGGCTGACCGAACGGCTCTGGGACCACGTCAGAGCCATTCACACGGCCGCGGACCTGACTCTGGTGCCAAGCACCTTCTCTCGGCACCAGCTCGAATCTCTGGGCGTCACAAGGCTAGCGCTGGGTCGGCGGGGAGTAGACACTGTTCAGTTCACACCCGAACGTCGCGACGCGAAGTTCCGTGAGGCTATCGCGCCCAATGGTGAACGCATCATCGGCTATGTTGGTCGCTTGGCCGCAGAGAAGCAGGTCGCAGATCTCCGGGTGTTGAATTCACTGCCGAACACCCGAATCGTCGTCGTTGGTTCCGGACCTTTGGAAGATGAACTTCGCAATGAGTTGCCCGATGCCCATTTCACCGGATTCCTGTCCGGTACCCGTCTAGCTGAAGTCATCGCATCTTTTGATGTCTTCGTTCATCCGGGCGCCTCGGAGACTTTCTGCCAGACCATTCAGGAAGCCATGGCTTGCGCTGTGCCGGTCGTAGCTGTCGGCAGGGGAGGACCACTTGATCTAGTGGATTCCTCGCGCACAGGATGGCTTTATGCGCCCGGAGATCTCAATGAGCTCCGTTCTCGCGTGAGCGACCTGATTTACGATGATGCTAAGCGTCTGGCATTTGCTCGAACCGCCTATCTGAGCGTGCAAGATCGGACATGGTTCAGCATCGGCGAACAGCTGCTCGATCACTACAAGAATGTGATGCGTGCACGCGTCAGCCAGTAGCCCAGCAGTTAGCGCCAGAAATTTTGGGTAAGAAAAGGGACGGAAAGCTTATCGCTTTCCGTCCCTTTTTCTTTCTGTGGAGCCTAGGAGATTCGAACTCCTGACATCCTGCTTGCAAAGCAGGCGCTCTACCAACTGAGCTAAGGCCCCATATTCTATTATCGAAAGACTTTCACTTCCTGACGAAACTACAACTCGTCTTTGGAAAAGAATTGGCGGAAAGCTGCTGCTTTCCGCCAATCTATTCTGTGGAGCCTAGGAGATTCGAACTCCTGACATCCTGCTTGCAAAGCAGGCGCTCTACCAACTGAGCTAAGGCCCCGAAAAGCGTTAGGAAACCTTGTCGGTAACCTGTTGCCAGGTTTCCTTGATTTCCGTAGAACCCTTAACCTTCTTGACTATGACTACTGCAGCAGCCACAACCGTCCCGAGAATCAGGAGCTTTTTCATTCTACCCTCTTTCTCAGCGGTAAGGATTCAGTGGGCGTACCTGGACTTGAACCAGGGACCTCTTCGTTATCAGCGAAGCGCTCTAACCGCCTGAGCTATACGCCCTTACCTTTTTCATTCCCTTCGGAACGAAATAAAACTTTACCGGGGTTTGCAAGAAGATACAAATCGAGCCCGGGTGTCATGCATCACAGCAGGAATCCCGGGCTCGACTAGCACGTTCTTAGTCGTCCGTGAGGGTGACTCCGACGCCGCCAACGAGCGAGGAAGCGATGTTGTACAACACCGCTCCCAGCATCGAGAGCACGGAAATCACCACAACGTTGACTACGGAGATGATCGTTGCGTACGAGGCTACCTGACCCAGTGAGGCTATATCCCGGAGGTCGAAGGTTCCTTCAGCGCCGATTGCATCACGCATTAGCTGGTTGAAGGAATCGAAAGTTCCAGTTAAATCCAACAGTGCCCAGATAGCAACGGATGCCACCACGGTGATCACACCGAAAGCTACCGAAAGCAAGAAGGCAAGTTTGAGTACCGAGAACGGCTCAACCTTCGAAGCTAGCAGGCGCGCCTTGCGCACCTTTGCCTTGGGCGCTGGGCGAACCAGGCGTTCCTGCGGCTGCGTTGGACGCTGCTGACCAGTTCCCGGACGCTGCGACCCAGCTGCCGGGCGTGGCGCTCCGGCAGTAGGGCGCTGACCGGTCGGTGCCGGTCGGGCGCCGACTGGACGGTTGCCGTTCGAGGTTGGCGCTGGGCGCTTTACCTGGGTAGGTCGCGGCGCTGCGCTCTTCGGGGCGCTGCCACTTGGGCGAGGCGTCGAGGGCGTGCTCATGCGTTACCTCCGTTATCGGTGTCATTGTTCTGTGCATCCGAAGCGATTTCAGGCACAGCAGATGACTCATCTGTCATGTTTTCTGATTTCAACGTTACGGCATCTTCCTCCAAGTTCTCTTCGAGCTCCGTCTCAGAGTTCTTGGCAACCGCAATAATATGGTCCTTCTTATCCGGCTTCGCAAAGATCACGCCCATGGTGTCGCGGCCCTTGGCAGGGACCTGCGAAACTGCCGAGCGAACGACCTTGCCCGAGGCCATCACAACAAGCACTTCATCGCTGTCGTCAACGATCAACGCACCGACCAATTCGCCGCGTTCTTCATTGAGTTTTGCTACCTTAATGCCCAAACCACCGCGTGATTGCACACGATATTCGTCGACGGTGGTGCGCTTCGCATAGCCCTCGTTGGTCACGGTGAATACATAGGAGTCCTCACGGACCACTTCGGCGGCGAGCAATTCATCGTGCTCGCGGAACTTCATTCCGGTCACGCCGGACGTGGCGCGGCCCATCGGACGCAGTGCCGTATCGGTCGCAGTGAAGCGCACCGACTGGCCCTTGCGGGAGACGAGCATCACATCATCTGACTCGCTGACGAGCTGTGCGGAGACTAATTCGTCGTCTTCGCGCAGGTTGATGGCGATCACCCCGGCGGTGCGGTTGGTGTCGTAATCTTCCAGGCGAGTCTTCTTCACCAGGCCGTTGCGGGTGGCGAGCATCAGGTACTCGGCATCCTGGTAAGTGCGCAGATCCAGCACCTGTGCGATATGCTCGTCCGGCTGGAATGCCATCACGTTGGCCACGTGCTGGCCCTTCGCGTCACGTCCTGCCTCGGCCAATTCGTAGCACTTGGTGCGGTACACGCGGCCGTGGTTGGTGAAGAACAGCAGGTAGTTGTGCGTGGAGGTGACGAAGAAGTGCTCCACCACGTCGTCCCCGCGCAGGTTCGCGCCCTTGATTCCCTTGCCGCCGCGCTGCTGCGACCGGTAGTTGTCGATACGGGTGCGCTTCACATAACCGCCGCGGGTGATGGTGACGACCATTTCCTCTTCGGGAATCAGGTCTTCGACGTTCATATCGCCGTCGAAGCCCATGAGCACCTTGGTGCGGCGGTCGTCGCCGTGCTTGTCCACGATCTCGGCAAGTTCTTCCGAGACGATGGTGCGTTGGCGCTGTGGATCGCCGATGATCTCCTTGAACTCGGCGATCATCACCTCCAGCTCCGCGTGGCGATCCTGGATCTTCTGGCGTTCCAGGGCGGCGAGCCGGCGCAGCTGCATGTCGAGGATGGCACGGGACTGAGCCTCATCGATGTCCAGCAGTTCCATCAGCCCGTCGCGGGCGGCTTCGGTGGTGGAAGAGCGGCGGATCAAGGCGATCACTTCGTCCAGCGCATCCAAGGCCTTGAGCAGGCCGCGCAGGATGTGGGCCTCTTCTTCGGCCTTCTTCAGCCGGTACTTGGTGCGGCGTACAATCACTTCGATCTGGTGCGTCACCCAGTGGCGGATGAAGCCATCCAGCGGCAGGGTGCGTGGCACCCCATCAACGATCGCGAGCATATTCGCGGAGAAGTTCGACTGCAGCTCGGTGTGCTTGTAGAGGTTGTTCAGCACCACCTTGGCCACGGCGTCGCGCTTGAGCACGATCACCAGACGCTGGCCGGTACGGCCAGAGGTCTCGTCGCGCATATCTGCAATGCCGGCGATCTTGCCGTCGCGGACCAGCTCGGCGATCTTCACCGCGAGGTTATCCGGGTTGGCCATATACGGCAGTTCGGTGACTACCAGGCAGGCGCGCCCCTGGATTTCCTCCACGTTGACCACGGCGCGCATGGTGATCGAGCCACGGCCGGTGCGGTAAGCGTCCGAGATGCCCTTGGTGCCCAGGATCATGGCACCGGAGGGGAAGTCCGGACCCTTCACGCGCTGCATCAGTGCGGCGAGCAGCTCTTCGCGGGAAACTTCCGGGTTCTGCAGGTACCACTGCACGCCCTCGGCAACTTCGCGCAGGTTGTGCGGCGGAATGTTGGTGGCCATGCCGACCGCAATACCCGAGGAGCCGTTGACCAGAAGGTTCGGGAATCGTGCCGGAAGCACGGTTGGTTCCTGGTTCTTGCCGTCATAGTTGTCGGTGAAATCAACGGTATCCTCGTTGATGTCACGGACCATTTCCATGGCCAGCGGGGCCATTTTGGTTTCGGTGTAACGCTGGGCGGCTGCGCCATCGTTGCCCGGCGAGCCGAAGTTGCCCTGGCCCAGAGCCAGTGGATAGCGCATCACCCAGTCCTGGATGAGGCGAACCAGCGCATCGTAGATCGCGGTATCGCCGTGCGGGTGGTACTGGCCCATGACTTCGCCGACTACGCGGGCGCACTTGTTGTACGAACGCTCCGGGCGGTAGCCGCCGTCGTACATTGCGTACAGCACGCGGCGGTGCACCGGCTTCAGCCCGTCGCGCACATCTGGCAGCGCACGGCCCACGATGACAGCCATCGCATAGTCAAGATAGGACCGCTGCATTTCGGTCTGCAGATCGATCTGGTCGATCTTGTCGTGGCCCTCACGTACGGGCACGATTTCCCCGTCCAACGGTTCGGTCCCCGGGGTTTGCTCGTCGCTCATTTCATCCCTTTACAAGTCAAAATTCGTTGCTGGTTATCGTTTCGCTGCGCGGAGCGCGAGTTAGATATCCAGGAAGCGCACGTCCTTGGCATTTTGCTGAATGAAGTTACGCCGGGACTCTACGTCCTCGCCCATCAGCACGGAGAAGACCTCATCCGCGGCGGCCGCGTCATCCATGGCCACCTGGCGCAGGACACGATGAGCCGGATCCATGGTGGTGTCCCATAGCTCGGAGTAGTCCATCTCGCCTAGACCCTTGTAGCGCTGGATGCCGTTTTCCTTCGGGATCCGCTTATTCGCGGCGGCACCCTTGACCAGGGATTCATCGCGTTCGCGGTCCGTGTACACGTACTCGTGTGGCGCGTTGGTCCACTTGATGCGGTACAGCGGCGGGCTGGCCAGGTAGACGTAACCGTGTTCGATCAGCGGGCGCATGAAGCGGAAGATCAGCGTCAGCAGCAGCGTGGTGATGTGCTGGCCGTCGACGTCGGCGTCGGCCATCAGCACGATCTTGTGATAGCGCAGCTTGGCCATGTCGAATTCTTCGCCGATGCCGGTGCCGAAGGCGGTGATCATCGCCTGCACCTCGGCATTGCCCAGCGCGCGGTCCAGGCGGGCGCGCTCGACGTTCAGGATCTTGCCGCGCAGCGGCAGGATGGCCTGGGTGTGCGGGTCGCGTCCGCGCTTGGCCGAGCCGCCTGCGGAGTCACCCTCGACGATGAACACTTCGCACTCGGCGGGGTTCTTCGAGGAGCAGTCCGAGAGCTTGCCCGGCATGCCGAAGGATTCCATCGGCGACTTTCGGCGCGCATTATCGCGCGCCTTGCGGGCTGCCATGCGCGCCTGGGAGGCGAGCTGGGCCTTGCGGATGATGTCGCGGGCAACGTTCGGGTTGCGCTCGAACCAGTCGCCCAATTCGTCGTTGACCACACCGTGGACAAACCCGCGGGCCATTGAGTTGCCCAGCTTGGTTTTGGTCTGGCCTTCGAACTGCGGTTCGGAAAGCTTCACGGAAAGCACCGCGGTCAGCCCTTCACGAGCATCGTCGCCGGAGAGGTTGTCGTCCTTTTCGCGCAGGATCTTGTTGTCGCGGGCGTAGCGGTTCAGCAGGCCGGTCAGCGCCGCGCGGAAGCCTTCCTCGTGGGTGCCACCTTCATGGGTGTTGATGGTGTTCGCGTAGGTGTGCACCGATTCCGAGTAGGCACTGGTCCACTGCATGGCGATTTCGACGCTGATGCCGCGGACCGTGTCCTCGGCTTCGAAGGCGATGACCTCGTCGTGGACCAGCTCGACCTTCTTGGCGGAGTTCAGGTGCTTGACGTAGTCCAGCAGACCGTCCTTGTACAGGTAGTCGACCACGCGGGGCTTGACTACCTGGTTCTCACGCTCTTCCTCGACTTCGGCTTCCACTTCATCGACGACGCGCTCATCTGTCAGCCGGATGCGCAAGCCCTTGTTCAGGAACGCCATCTGCTGGAAGCGGGCACGCAGAGTTTCGAAGTCGAATTCTACGGTCTCGAAGATTTCCGGGTCCGGGTAGAAGGTCTGGGTGGTGCCGGTTAGCTCTGTTTCTTCGCCCTTGGTCAGCGGCAGCGTGGTGACGCCACCATCGGCGAAGGAAATTCGCCAGGCGTGACCCTTCTGGCGAACCACGGTATCGACCCGGCGCGACAGGGCGTTGACAACGGAAATACCCACACCGTGCAAACCACCGGAAACGGCGTAGCTGCCTCCGCCGAATTTACCGCCGGCGTGCAGGATCGTCATGACGACCTCTACGGCAGGCTTGCCTTCGGTTGGGTGCATGTCGGTGGGAATGCCACGGCCGTTGTCCTCGACGCGGACACCGCCGTTGTCTTGCAAGGTGATGTCAATGGTGTCGCAGTAGCCTGCCAATGCCTCATCGACGGAGTTATCGACAACTTCGTATACCAGGTGGTGCAGGCCGCGTGGACCGGTTGAACCGATGTACATGCCCGGGCGCTTACGTACCGCTTCGAGTCCTTCGAGAACGGTAATGTCCTGGGCGCCATAGGTGTGTTCGACTTTTGAAGTCATCGATTCCGCGGGTACTTGGCTCTCGGCCGGCTCCTGCGGTGAAGCGTTTTCGGTAGACACTTGTGCTACGAACTCCTCGAATTTGGCGCGCGATTCCCTGCCGCTCCTGCGTGAGGTGCGTATCAAAAAATCATGGTCGGGTGCAACGAGCGCAGGGGATACCTGCACAACGCGCATTCACTACCCCTAATTCTACCGCGTTTAGCAAAATAAACAGGGATCCTGAGGCTCAAATCGGCTGTAGTAGCCACAGAATCATCTCTCTGAGCGGTTGAGGATGATCCGGTGTGGGGGGATCCAGCCACCGGGTCCGTTAGAGCGCCATATGCCGTGCCAGCATTTTTATCCGTAAGTGTCCCTTGGTCCACGACCGGCGACGGTGCGCATTCCGTGACGCCAAGACGGGGCATTGGGTCCCAGAACCTTGATGACGGTCACGATCCCGGGCCCCAATTCGGCATCGATTTTCTTCAAAATTTGATGGCTGAGTAGGCGTAATTGCGTGGCCCAAGAAGTTGAGTCGCAGCGCACGATGACCACCGTGTCCTCAAATGATTCTGGTTTGCAGTGAGCCGCAACGTCTTCTCCAACAAGTCCTGCCCACCTGCCTAGAACAGAACCGACGGCAACTTGCGTATTCCAGCCACGTGATTTGGACATTCTGTTGACGATTTCGCCGATGGCATGAGGGTCACGGGCAGATCCTTCAGGCGCGGCCCCTTTCGGTGCCGCAAAACCGCGACGAGATGCTTGCCGTTTCTTCACCCGCTCCATGCGGGCGGCATCGATTCTCGCATCTCCGCGTTCCTCCGCGAGCTTGCGCATGCGATTGAGCAGTGCCTTCGCCGAGTCGAGCTCATCCTCAGACATCATTGACCTGGCCGGGACTGACTTGGAAAAAATGACCTTTCAAAGCTTCGGGCACATCGGCGGCAACCGCAGCCGTAACAAGAACTTGTTCGGCCCCCGACACGATATGTGCCAACCTGTCTCGTCGAGTCGCGTCTAGCTCCGCAAAGACATCATCGAGTATCAGGATTGGGCCTGAGCCGGTTCGGGGATCGTCATCCCCGAAGACTCGGTAGGCTGCCAAACGCAAAGCGAGCGCAAATGACCAAGTCTCGCCATGCGAGGCATAACCCTTCGCCGGTGTCGCGCCCAAGGTCAGTGTCAGATCGTCGCGGTGCGGGCCAAAGAGTGAAATTCCGCGGTCTAATTCGCGTGATCGGTTTGCCTCGATGGAACTTAGCAGCAATTCTCGAATCGCTTCCTGGCTCAATCCTTCAAGATCGTTGACAGGCATTGAGTTCTCATCGGTTTCTCCCTCGAGTGAGGAACGATAGATCGCGCCGGCATGCTTTTTACCATCGGCTAGATCCGCATAGGCGGCTTCCATATATGGACGGAGCAAGGCCAAAATGTTCAGTCGTCCCCGGATGAGGCGGGCCCCGCAGTTTGCAAGCTGCATGTCCCAAGCCTGCAGGGTGCTCTCCTGCGAGGAGTTCAGCTTTGATTTCCCGCGGATGGATTTCAGCAACGCATTGCGTTGTTTTACGATCCGCTCATAATCGTTTTTAGTTCCAGCTTCGATGGGCCGCAAGGAGATGAGCATTTCGTCCAGAAACCGGCGGCGGTTCGAGGGATCGCCCTTGATCAGAGCGAGATCCTCGGGAGCAAAAAGTACCGTTCGAACCAGTCCAAGAATTTCACGCGCTCGTACTGGATTGGCCCTGTTGATCCGGGCACGGTTGATCTTGCCGTTGGTAATTTCCACCTCGAGCGAGGAGGTCTGGGAACCGCGATGCAAAGTGCCGCGGATCAGTGCGCGATCGGCCCCAAATTGAATTAGTGGTGCATCGTTGCTAACCCGGTGCGAAGAAAGATTCGCCAGATAGCCGATGGCCTCAACAATGTTAGTTTTGCCCACACCGTTGGGACCGACCAGTACATTAATGCCCGGGGCAAGTTGCACGTCGGCCTGCACGTACGAGCGAAAGCTCGTGAGGGAAAGCTGCGAGATATACACCGAGAGTCCTGAAAGCTACGAAGCGGTGGATGCCCAAGGCCATCCACCGCGAGGGTATTACTAGTTCGAGTTTGGCAACCGAACCGGCATGACCAAGTACCGGTACTGGTCCTGATCGTCTTCGTCGATCTGCTTCTGACCGGTGATCATGGCAGGTTTAGGTGCGCTGGTGAAAGAGAATCGCACGTAGTCAGTGTTGAAAGAGCCTAGGCCTTCACTCAGGAATGTAGGGTTGAACGCCACTGTGATGTCCTCGCCCCGAAGGGAAGCAACAATTGCTTCTTCGGCCTGAGCGTCTTCGCCGGTTCCAGCATCCAGGGTTAGCTGGCCATCGGTGAAAGCCATGCGAACTGGGGTATTTCGTTCGGCAACTACCGAAACACGGCGTACGGCTTCAATAAGATCGCTGGTGCGAACGGTCGCATGGATGGGTGTGTTGTCCGGGAACAACGAACGAATCTTCGGGTAGTCGCCATTGATCAGCAGCGATGTGGTTCGACGATTGGCGCTTTCGAAACCAACCATTTCGCCGGTAGGGCTGATAGCCAGCTTCAAATCACCGGCGCTCGAAAGTGTTTTCGCGACTTCGCTCAAGGTTTTAGCCTTGATCAAGAACGAGGTGGAAACTTCTGGCTGATTTGGGGACCAATTCAGTTCACGCATCGCCAAGCGGTAACGGTCTGTGGCCAGGAAGGTAATGAGATCGTTCTCGATTTCCACTTTGATGCCGGTAAGAACCGGAAGTGTGTCGTCCTTGGATGCAGCGACGATGACCTGCGATACAGCTTCGGAGAAGGCCTGCCCGTTAATGGTTCCTGCGACTTCTGGAAGTGCCGGCAACGATGGGTACTCATCAACTGGCATGGTTGCCAAATGGAAACGTGAACGGCCGCAAGACACCGTAATCTTCGTGCCATCGGTTTCCAGGGTCACCGTCGAATTTGGCAAGGAGCGGGTAATTTCTGCAAGAAGCTTGCCAGAGACCAGCACTTCACCTTGCTCGGCAATATCGGCAGGGATTTCAATATGGGATGAGATTTCGTAATCAAATCCCTCGAGGCGAACGATGCCCTCATGGGTAGTGATCAAAATGCCAGCAAGTACTGGAGATGGTGGACGCTGCGCTAGAGACCTTGCGGTCCAAGAAACGGCGTCTGCCAATACATCCTTTTCAACGCTGAACTTCACGAAAAATCCGCCTTTCGGAACCCATAAGTCTTAAGTCAGGCCAAGAAGCTTGTTTCCCGCCAAGTTCTTAAGCATAGAGCAGGTAGCTACACGACATCTCCATATAATCTTGCCACGACTTTTCTCATGAAGCTGCATAGAAGATTTCGAAGTGTGGAGCGCGACGAACTTATGAACAAAAAATCATTCAAAACGGGCATCTGGGGAGAGGTCTCGTTATTTGGATGAATAAGTGTTTAAAGGAAGTAGTGTTAATAACCCCTGTGGATACTGTGGATAACCCCTTCGAGCCCATAGATTGAACCAATTGTGCATGTGAACAATCTGTGACTGGGAGTGACACTCAGTTCCAGCACCCTGTTGAAACTCAGTGTCACCCTTTTCGAAGTCCACACTCGAGGTGCCAGTTATGCGCAGGTTGTCTCCAGCTACTCCACAGGCTTATCCACAGCTGTGTTTTTCGTGAATTAGTGCTCGCGCTGGCTCTGTTTAATGCGGTTTGTCAGTTCCGTCACCTGGTTGAAGATCGCACGCCGTTCGGCCATCAGTTCACGAATCTTGCGGTCAGCGTGGATCACAGTTGTATGGTCACGTCCGCCAAGTTCGGCGCCAATCTTTGGCAGAGACATGTCCGTCAATTCCCGGAGCAGGTACATAGCTATTTGACGTGCGGTGACCAGCGTTCGAGTACGCGACTTGCTGTTTAGCTCATCAATGCTCAGCCCGAAGTACTCGGCGGTCTGCTTGATGATGGTCGAAGGAGTGATCTCCTGTGCACCATCTGCGCTGATCAAATCTTTCAGCACGGTTTCGGCAAGGGCGAGATCTACCTGCTGGTTATTCAATGAGGCGAAAGCAGTCACGCGAATGAGTGCGCCCTCGAGCTCCCGAATGTTCGTAGAGATACGTGAAGCGATATATTCCATCACGTCGCCCGGGGCAGAAAGATTCTCCGCGTCCGCCTTTTTACGCAAGATCGCAATTCGAGTTTCCAGTTCAGGCGGCTGGATATCGGTGAGCAAACCCCATTCGAAACGTGAACGCATGCGATCTTCAAAGCCCTGCAGCTGTTTGGGCGGCAAGTCGGAGGTAATCACTACCTGTTTATTGTGGTTGTGCAAGGCATTGAAGGTGTGGAAGAACTCTTCCTGAGTCGCGTCCTTATTTGCCAAGAACTGAATATCGTCAATCAGCAGAATGTCGACATTGCGGTAGGTCTGTTTGAAGCTGGCACCTTCGTCATCACGGATCGAATTGATGAAATCGTTGGTGAATTCTTCTGAATTCACGTAGCGAACCCGGATGCCCTTATAGAGGTGGCGCGCGTAATGCCCAATGGCATGAAGTAGGTGAGTCTTGCCCAAACCGGAATCACCATAGATGAATAGCGGATTGTAGGCCTTCGCAGGAGCTTCGGCGACGGCGACGGCAGCAGCATGAGCGAAGCGGTTTGAAGAGCCGATCACGAAGGTATCGAATATGTACTTCGGATTCAGTCGTCCGAATTCCTGGGAATTGGACGGGGGAGTCGGCTGCGGTGCCGGCTGCGGGCGCGGGCCTGGAGTCTCCGGAACCGGCGCCGGGATGGGAACCGGTGCTGATTTTTCCTCAACGGGCTGTTCGACTTCTTCAGCCAAAGACAAGTCGACGCTTACCGCGCAGCGAATATCGTCCTGGAAGACTTCGCGCAGAGCCTGATCCAGCGGCTCGCGCAGCTGCGTCTGCAGAATGTCACGGGTGAGGTCATTTGGCACTGCGACAAGAAGGGTACTTCCGATGAGACCCTGGGGCTTTGCTAAGGACACAAATGGACGGTGGCGGGCCTTAACCCGATCGTCGTCTTCGATCTTGCGTATGACTTGACGCCAGGAGCTCCCAATACTATTGGTCTCGTCGCTACTCAC